>NZ_KB898649.1 GCF_000377665.1 Vreelandella zhanjiangensis DSM 21076
TATTAGCCTGGGTTTCCCCAGGTTATCCCCCACTATCGGGCAGATTCCTATGCATTACTCACCCGTCCGCCGCTCGTCAGCGTCTAGCAAGCTAGACCTGTTACCGCTCGACTTGCATGTGTTAAGCCTGCCGCCAGCGTTCAATCTGAGCCATGATCAAACTCTTCAGTTTAAAATCATTGTGATTCTTACTCGTTACCCGAAGGTAACAAAAGCGAATCAAACTTGGCTCAAGGTTCAAACGAATTATACTGTGATACTCATATCACACCGTTACTTAAAAGCAACGACATGAAGAGTATTACTGTGTTCGCCTGCCTTGATATTTGGTGACTTGTCACCCTCATCGGCAAACGCCCACATGAATTACCTGATCAAATTATTAAAGAGCTACCGAAGGACGCTGCCCGTTCGATGTGGGGCGTATTCTACCCAATTTATCCGAAGGGTCAACCACTTTTTGCATTTCTTTTAAGACGATAGTGCGTCTATGGGGAAACGCCCCGCTACGGCTACCTATAGCTATTCAGGCTTCACGGCAGCCAAGCGCGCCAGCAACTCTTGGCGCCTGGATTCAGCCGTAAAGGCTTCGGTGATGGCATTGCGGTTCAACTCGACAAAAGCGTCTTCATCCCAGCCAAATGCTTCCGCGCAAGCTATATGGTTAGCCAGCAGCCCACCGCCGAAGTAGGCAGGGTCATCCGAACTGATGGTGACGTTTAGTCCTTTATCTAAAAGTGCTGGCAGCGGATGGTCGGTTAATTCATCAACCACCTTAAGACTAGTATTGGAAAGCGGGCATACGGTGAGTACCGTTTGCTGCTCATAGAGGCGATCCACGACCTCATCGCTTTCCAGGCAGCGAATGCCATGATCAATACGACATACATCCAGCATATCCAACGCTTCGAGAATATACGCAGCAGGCCCTTCCTCCCCGGCATGGGCCACCCGAGCCAAGCCTATCTCTTTGGCACGATTGAAAACTGCTACAAATTTCGAGGGCGGATGATCACGCTCAGCGCTATCCAGACCAATAGCATCCAGCAGCTTCCAATAGGGTGCGGCTTGCTCAAGCACCTGTAGCGCTTCATCGGCAGGCCGGTCGCGCAAAAAGGCCATGATCAGGCCAACACTTAGATCTAGCGTTTGCTCGGCTTCTTCTTTGGCACGTAACAATCCGGCCATGACAACATCAAGTGCTATGCCACGCTGTAAGTGAGCCTGAGGGTCAAAATGCATATCAATGTGAACAACGCCTTCACTACTGGCCCGCTTGAAATAATCCATGGCCAGATCAAAAAAATCCTGTTCGTGGCACAGGACACTCATACCCTCGTAATACAGATTTAAAAACCCCTGCAGATCCTTGAACTGATATGCGGCCTTGGCCTCATCAACGGAGGTATAAGGCAACGTAATGCCATTACGCTCCGCCAGCGCAAACATAAGCTCTGGCTCAAGAGAGCCCTCAATGTGTAAATGAAGCTCGACTTTAGGAAGATGGCGTAAAAAATCCTGCATAACTTTTCCTTAGCGCCTTAGATTAAGCGCATTACTTTCTTTGACTGAGCTCTCCAGCACTTAGGTGCCAGTGATGTTTTATCTGCTGAGTTAGTCCGCCAATAAAGCCGTGGTGAGCAAAAAAGATAACGGTGCGCCCTGCCAACCACTTAGCAAGCGCATTGGCCACCTTTTCGGCAGTGTCATAATCGATTGCAGCGAAGGGCTCATCCAGGATAACCACCGAGGGATTCATTAATAATAGCCGAGCGAGTGCAACACGCCGCGCCTGGCCACCTGAGAGCTGCTGCCCCCGCTCACCTACCGGCGTTTGCAGCTGCCTGGGAAGTGATTTAACCCACTCATCCAGCGCCATCGACTCGAGCACATCCCAAAGTGCGTCGTCGCTGGCATCAGGATTGCCTAGACGCAGATTATCTTCCAGGGAAGCATCAAAAAGATCCACCTGCTGCGTCAGCAATGCAATACGCTGGGATCGCTGGCACTCAGGCACCCTAACAGGCAAGCAGCCACCTACGCGAACATCGCCGCTAAACGGCGCAAGACGCCCAGTTAAAAGCGCCGCCAAGGTACTTTTACCTGCACCGGATCGCCCCGTAATAAGTGCCTGCTCGCCTGCCGCCAACTTAAATGACACACTATCAAGGGCAGGCTCTACACTGGCGGAATAGCGGTAAGTGACATGATCCAACGTCAAGCCAAGCCCGTGTGCAGGTAAAGACTGATCTTTATTCAATACCCGATCAGGTCCTAACGCATTTAAACGCTCGGCCGCGGCGACGCTACCTCCCAAGCGCGCAAAAGCGCCAGGAAGCGGAACGAAAACCTCATTAATCCCCAGAAGCACTAGCAGTAGCATCACAAGAATAGGCCCAGCGATTACATCACTTGCCACCATCATGCCGCCTACCCAAACCATCCCTAGCAACAAAAGCCCGGTAATGACGCCGATAATACTGTTACCCACGGCAACGCTGCGCCCAAGGCGACGCTGATTATCCAGCGCTGCGTCTTCATGTGCCTCCACCTGATTTCGATGCCAGGCGGCAGTTCGATAAGCAATCAACTCAGCGGATGCCTGCAGCTGATCAACCACTAACCGGCGAAGCCCTTCTTGATCAGCCACCTGACGATGGCTATGCGCAAAGCTTAAGCGCGCCATTCCATACGTAAGGCCCAACCAAAGGAGAAGCAGTACGCCCCCTACCCAAAGCGCAACGCCGGGCAGCCAAATGGCCATAAAGAGACTTACGCCAACAATGATCAGCAGGCTTACCAACGGCGGCATCAACAGCCGCAGATATAAATTATCCAGCGCATCGATATCAGCGGTTAAGCGGCCCAACCAATCGCTCACACGCTGGCGTCGTAAGGCAGCCTCATCTAACTGCATTAACTGACCAAAAACCCGATAACGCAGATCGGCCAACAGGCGCAGCACTGTGTTGTGGTTGTAAAGGCGCTCAACGTAGCGAGCAACCGTACGTAACAGCGCAAAAAACCGTATCCCCCCACCCGGCACATACACATCCAATCTAGCGGGCATTCCCAATAAAAAGGCGATACCGGTTAACGCACAAGCAGTAATAAACCAGCCGGAAAGCCCTAATAGTGCAAGACCGGCAGCAAGGGTTAACCAAATAAGCAAAGCGCCCAGCATAAACTGCTGCCGGCGCTTCACTATTAGCGTCACCCAAGGCAACAACGCACGGCGCGCTTGGGATAGCATGGACACAGAAGACGACGTGTCATGTTTCATAACTCATCTCCTCTAGATGGCCATTACGCATTTCAAGATGCCGCTGAGCTGCCTTAATAGCAGCTGGGTGATGGGTCGCCATGACCATTGTGCGCCCTTGGGCCGCCCATACCAGCAATGCCTGAATAACCACCTCTTCGGTTTCTGTATCCAGGCTTGCCGTTGGTTCGTCGAGCAAAATCAAAGAGGCGTCACTTAAATAAATACGTGCCAAGGCAAGCCGCTGCGCCTGACCGCCCGACAAACCTATCCCGCGCTCGCCTATCAGTGTGTCCAAACCATGGGGTAACTTATCTAACAAAGCCTTCAAACCTGCCTGACGAAGCGCCACCAGCATGGCTGAGCGATCTGCATCCGGGTTAGCCAGGCGCAAATTGTCAGCCAAACTGCCGTGTAAAAGGCTTGGCTGCTGGTCGAGCCATGCGTAACGGGGTTGGGCTAACTGCAGAGAGCCTTGAGATGGCGTTAGAAAACCAGCCAACAGGGCCAGAAGTGTCGATTTACCGCTTCCCGACGGGCCGCTAATAGCAATAACGCTGCCTTTTTTTACCGTTAGATCAATTGGCCCCAATACCCGGCCACGGCTCGCGTATTCCACGCTCACATTTTTCAATACGGCAATATCATCAGCCGCGTCAGGCTCATTCAGTAAGCTTCGTTGAATACTCGACTCGTTAAGCACCGTTACCAGGCTTTCCGCTGCGCCCAGCGCCGTCGCCCGGTCATGATAGTGCTGAGAAAGCGTTCTCAAGGGCTGAAAAAACTCTGGAGCAAGCAGCAAGACGGCCAGGCCCGAAAAAAGCGTTAATGAAGGTGCTGGCCCGTACTCGATATACCCAAGCAAGCCAAAGCCCACATACATCGCAACCACCGCAATGGCCACCGACGCAAAGAATTCAAGCACTGCAGAAGATAAAAAAGCCAATCGAAGGGTGCGCATACTCAACCGGCGATAGTCATCGGTTGCCCACCATACGTCTTTATGTGCGCTAGCCGTTCGTCCGAATAACTGAAGCGTACTCATCCCGCGGACGCGATCCAAAAAATGGGCGGAAAGACGTGCCACCGCCGCAAACTGATCGCGATTGATACGTTCAGCCCCCATACCCACCAACGCCATGAATAGAGGAATGATGGGTGCGGAGAGTAACAAAAACACAGCCACCAGATAATCAAGCTTAACCACGACTAATAGAATCAATAGTGGCAGCATGGCGACGATACGCAGTTGGGTATAAAAACGTGCAAAAAAACCGTCCAGAGCTTCGATATTCTCAACGGCCTGGGTCGCCAAGGCACCGCTTTGCTGGTAAGCCAACCATACCGGCCCCAGCGACCAATACTTATCCAGCATTTGACGCCGCGCGTGCTGGCGGATGCACAAACTGGCCTCAAGGCTAATGGTTTCTTGCGCCCACTGGCATATACCCCGCCCCAGCACACACAGTGCCAGTAAGACCAGCACGCCAACCAGCTGAGAAGGAGACTGCTGATGGACTGTGAGCTGCTCCACCAGCCACGCTAGGCCGACTACAATAATCACCGTCTGCACGCCAGCTAAAACGCCAAGAAAAGCGGCGAGATGTAATCTTCGCCGCTCTAATGTTGCTAGCGTTTTTAACCAGGAGCGAGCGGTCAATGACTGCTCTATCATCTGTATGCCCCTGGCTTAATGATACCCTTCACCCACACGCACCTTGCCGCGAAATACCCAGTAGGTCCATGCGGTATACACCAGGATAATCGGAATAACAAAAAGCACACCGATCAAAAGAAATAGCTGTGACTCAGGCGCCGACGCTGCATCCCATAAAGTGTAATTAGGCGGCACGATCATGGGCCACTGGCTCACAATCAAGCCCAGGTACGTAAACACATAGATACCGATTGTCGCGAGAAAGGGATAGCTTTCGCGGCGCTGCTTAACTGAACGCAATACCAGGAAAGCAAAGAAAAGCGCCAGCGCTGGGAAAATCCAAATGATGCGTATATGACCAAACCAACGCTCCCAAACGACCTGGTTCACAAACGGCGTCCAGATACTGACGATCGCAAAGACCACAAGCACGATGCCCAACAGCATGGGAGTGATTTTATAAGCCCAATCCTGAATATGGCCTTCTGACTTAAGAATCAGCCACGTAGAGCCCAACAGTGCATAACCTGCCATTAACCCCAGGCCCGTTACCACGGTAAAGGGCGTTAACCAGTCAAAGGCACCCCCTGTATATACAAAGCCTTCGGTTTCAAAGCCCTGAATATAGGCCCCGACCACGACGCCTTGCGCAAAAGCAGCAATCGCTGAGCCCCAGCAAAATGCGCGATTCCACCAATGGCGGTTGCGGCGCGATTTAAATCGGAACTCAAAGGCTACCCCGCGGAAAATCAATCCGGCCAGCATCAAGAAAACGCCGATATACAATGCCGGCAGAAAAATCGAGTAAACCAGCGGAAAGGCAGCCAGCAGCCCCGCCCCACCCAAGACCAACCACGTTTCATTACCGTCCCACACTGGGGCGACAGAGTTCATCATGACATCGCGCGCATCTTCATCGGGGGCGAAAGGAAAGAGAATCCCCAACCCAAGGTCAAAGCCATCCATCAATACATACATGATGACGCCAAATCCGATGATACCTGCCCAAATAATCGATAGATCGAACATTTCCATGATCAGCTCCTCACCGGGTCAACGTCATCATCAAAAGGGGTATGGGCAGCAGAAAGAGGTCGCTTAGGACGATCGGCATCTCTATCTGCCGATGCTTGCGCGTGCTCAGGCAGCATTCCGTTACGCACAACGCGAAGGATGTAGTA
Source organism: Vreelandella zhanjiangensis DSM 21076 (assembly GCF_000377665.1). Taxonomy (GTDB): domain Bacteria; phylum Pseudomonadota; class Gammaproteobacteria; order Pseudomonadales; family Halomonadaceae; genus Vreelandella; species Vreelandella zhanjiangensis. The sequence goes on from NZ_KB898649.1 coordinate 6,101, forward strand.
AATACCGGCGTAGAAAACCACGGCATATACCAGCATATAGCCAATCAGGGTAAACAAGGCCATCCACCCTGTTAGAGAGGGAGTTACACCTTCGGCGTGAGTCATGATGCCATATACCAGCCAAGGCGCCCGACCTGACTCGGTGACAACCCAACCAGCCAATACCGCAATAAAGGGTAGTGAAACCATCCCTACTAATGTTTTCAAGAAAAGGCGACTTTCGTAAATACGTCCTTTACGACGAAGCAGCAATCCCGCGAACGCAGTAGCAATCATCAACAGTCCGATCCCCACCATCACTCGGAAGGCCCAGAATACAATCATGACGGGGGGTTGCTCTTCAGGCACGGCTTCACTAATGCCGGGAATTTCGCCGTCCAGCGAGTGAGTAAGAATAAGGCTGGCCAGGTTTGGAATGCCGATCGCAAACCGGTTTTCCTGGGCCTCTTGATCGGGTATGGCAAATAGCAGTAACGGTACGTTGGTTGCCGTTTCCCAGTGACCCTCCATGGCAGCTACCTTAGTAGGCTGATGCTCTAACGTATTCAAACCATGAAAATCACCAATCACGGCTTGGGCAGGCGTCAGGAACAGCAGTAGCCATAGGCACATCGACAGCGCGCGCCGATTGGCTTCAGGGTCACGGCCGCGCATCAAGAACCAGGCACTCACACCAGCAACGACAAAGCCACCCGTGATGAAAGAAGCCATCGCCATATGCATAAAGCGGTAAGGGAAAGAGGGATTAAAGATCGCGTCAGACCAGGAGGTCACGTGAAAACGGTTGTCAATCAGCTCAACACCTGCCGGTGTATGCATCCAGCTATTGGCAGACAATATCCAGAAAGCAGAAATAAACGTACCGATCGCCACCATCGTGGCGGCTAGCAAATGGATGCCTTGGGGGACTTTTCCACGACCAAAAAGCAGAATGCCCAGAAAGGCCGCTTCAAGAAAGAACGCCGTGACCACTTCATAACTTAGCATGGGACCTATGAAGTTGGAGGCCGCCAAGGAGAAGTTGCTCCAGTTAGTACCAAACTGAAACGACATTACGATCCCTGATACCACTCCCATCCCGAAGACCACGGCAAACACTTTTGTCCAAAATAGCGCCAAACGGTCCCAAGCAGGGTTTTGCGTTTTAAAAAACAGCCCTTGCAGCAAGGCTATATAAGAGGCCAACCCGATGGTAAACACCGGGAAGATCGCATGAAAACACACGACGAATGCGAATTGGATTCGCGATAGCATCAAGGGATCAAGTTCCATTACGCGCTCCTAAGACCTGAATTAATATCCCATTAAGATTAAGACAAGCTTAGTTGAGCCATTAAAGCGCTGCATTTTAGTTATAAGCACTAAGCTTATTCTTTACTTATATTGTCATCCTACTCCTTCGATACCCAATATACACCGGCCTATTATTTTGAATACGTGTCTCATTGACGCACATCAAATAATGCTAAGAATTCATCAAGATAAAACCACAATACTTACCATATAGCCGGTATAAGCTATGAAAAGAGTAAACAGCACACCGCCTTCCAAACGATTAATTCGCCGTGGGCGTCCGCGCCATGAAAATGCAAACAGGATCATCAGCAGTGTCATACAGGTCATGATGCTCCAGTCGCGCACCAGTACTTCCCGACCCGCCTCGATAGGGGCGATAACACCCGCGAGCCCTACCACCGCCAGACTGTTAAACAAGTTAGAACCCACAACGTTACCCAGCACCATATCGTGCTCCCCACGGCGCAGCGCACTGATGGAAGAAGCCAGTTCAGGCAATGAAGTACCTATCGCCACAACGGTTAAACCGATGATCAGATCGCTAACCCCAAAGTGCTGAGCAATTTCAACCGCACCCCACACCAGCATGCGCGAGCTGATAATCAAAAACACCAAGCCAACCAACGTCCACATAATCGCTTTACCGCGTGACATGGGCTTGCTATCAAGCGATTCAGACACATCATCAACGAGCGGGTCGTTCTGCTGTTTTTTCGAGCGGATGATACTAAAGCCAATAAACACAGCCAGGGTCACTAACAAGACAGCCGCCTCCCAACGGGAAACCCAACCATCCCAAAGCATGAGTCCAGTAAGCAGCGTGACCACGATGAGAAACGGCATCTCTTTACGGATGACGCTTGAATGCACGGCCAAGGGAGCAATGAGCGCGACAAAGCCCAACACCAGGCCAATGTTGGCAATATTGGAGCCATAGGCGTTGCCCACCGCCAAGCCAGGATTGCCCTGAATAGCCGCTAATACGGACACCATCATTTCTGGCGCTGAGGTACCAAAACCTATCACCAGCATACCGATCAATAAGGGGGAAAGGCCGAGCCAGCGTGATGTAGCGGCAGCACCATCAACAAACTTCTCCGCACTCCAGATCAACAACCCCAATCCCACCAGTACCGCTAGAACAGGAAGCAACATTTCATTTCCTTATTGAACAAATATTAGGCACTATCGCGGCTGCATCCTTGACTAACCCGATGCTCCGGTCAAGTACGATATAAGCTATTATTTGGCTAAGCCGGGTTTGACAGCTAAACGGCCTAGCTTCTGTTAGTTTTACTTTGAATTCGCAGTGAGAGTGTCGCATTTGCCCCACTATCGTTTGATGAAACGCCCTTCGCTTCCGGTCAATACGCCTCTGGTAGATCGCTTACCGCCCGAAACCCGAGTTCAGCGCAGGCGCTTGCGGGCGTGCCACGAGTGTGACTGGGTATCGGCCTTGCCTCCCTTAGGCTCTGGAGAAAAAGCCAGCTGTCCGCGCTGTTCGCACGTATTGGTCAAACGTCACCGCTACCCAGCTCAGCGTAGTATGGCATTAGCCATTGCGGCACTAGTTGCATTAATAGTGGCAGTATCGTTTCCGTTTGTGAGTTTTAACGTCAGCGGTGTGGGTAACCGCATTGAGCTTGCGCAGACGGCAACAACCTTGATTGCCTTCCACCAGCCCGTGGTCGCCATCATTGTCATTATGACTATCGCCGTGCTGCCCGCGGTTTACCTACTCAGCGTCATCTGGCTGCAGTTCGGTCTTTTACATGGCAAACCGTTAGCGTTTAGTCGCGATGTCGCGCGCTCCCTTGCTCATCTGACTCCTTGGATGATGGCTGATGTATTTATTATTGGGGCGCTGGTGAGCTTGATCAAAGTCGCTGGCCTTGCGGACATCGAACTGGGAATCTCTTTCTGGGCATTTTGTGTCTTTGCAGTGCTTTTATTAATGACCACTCAATCGATTGATGCCGATTGGATGTGGTTCTCTTTAGAGGGCGAGCCCCTCGCTCCGGAAGGCACACAAACCGGGATGACGGCCGCCAGCCAAAGCCTTACAGGCTGCCCTACCTGTGGGCTTATTAATGGGTTTTCCCATGGGCATAAGTCTCGCTGTATACGTTGTCATGAAAAGCTCCATCATCGATTACCGTTTAGCTTACAGCGTACCTGGGCGCTGCTCGGCGCCGCGACCATCATGTATATTCCGGCCAATGTTTATCCTATTATGACCACCACCAGCCTAGGGCACAGCGGCTCGTCTACGATTATTGGCGGCGTGGTTCAGCTCATGCAGATGGGCTCCTGGCCAGTCGCGGCGGTTATTTTTATTGCCAGCGTTATCGTGCCGGTGGGTAAATTGCTGGCGCTTTCCTGGCTTTGCATTGCGGTACAGCGTAGCGGTCGACCCAATACTATTAGCCGCACCAAACTTTATCGAATCACCGAATTTATTGGCCGCTGGTCAATGGTTGATGTGTTTGTGGTGGCTATTCTGGTTGCCTTGATTCGCGCCGGCTCACTCATGTCGATCACCCCTGGCCCTGCCGCCCTAGCGTTTGCCTCAGTGGTGGTTTTGACCATGCTCGCCGCCATGACCTTTGACCCCCGTTTAATATGGGATGCCCCCAAAACCAAGGCATCCACATCAGATAATCGCCACTCAGGGAGCCATTAATGGGTAATGATACCCCGATAAACAATGAGCAAGAGCCTGACCTGAACAAGGCCAAGTCTTCTCGACAAACGCGTCTTTCACCCATCTGGATTGTGCCTATTGTGGCGATCATTATTGGGTTATGGCTGGTATATGATAACTACACCAGTCGCGGCACGCTGATAACATTAACCATGAACAATGCCGAAGGTATCGAAGCGGGCAACACCCTCATTCGTAGCCGTAACGTTGAGATTGGGTTAGTGCAAAACGTCCAGCTCTCTGAAGACTTGAGCAGTGCCGTAATCACGGCCCGCATTCAGCCACAGGCCGACAAACTGCTGCGCGAGGATAGTCGTTTCTGGGTCGTCAAACCGCGTATTGGCCGTGAAGGCATCAGCGGCCTGGGTACCGTACTCTCAGGCGCCTATATACAGCTTGAACCCGGAACTTCTGAAGAGCAGCGCCGCGAATTCCCGGTCAGCGATGTGCCACCGGTCGCAACGGCAGGCATGGCGGGTCTCAACATCAGCTTGATTAGTCAACTGGGCAACTCACTGCGCGTGGGCGATCCGGTTTCTTATCAAGGCTATACCGTTGGCCGTGTAGAAGAAGCCAGCTTTGATCCTGAATCGCGTACAATGCAGCATCAGATTTTTATTGAAGAGCCTTACGCACAGCTGGTTACCGACAGCACGCGCTTCTGGTCGTCCAGCGGCGTAGACTTTCGCCTGGATGCCAATGGCTTCCGGGTAAACGTCGAATCGCTTGAGGCCCTTTTGGGTGGCGGTGTCACGTTTGGCGTGCCTGAAGACTTGCCCATGGGCAGAAAGGTAGAACCCGGCGCCCGGTTTAATCTTTATGCCGATGAAGATGATGCCCGCGAAGGCACCTTTAACCGCTATTTAGAATACGTCCTATTGGTTGACGATACGGTACGCGGCCTTTCACGCGGCGCGCCTGTTGAATTTCGCGGCGTTCGGATGGGCACCGTAGCGGCGGTACCCTGGAACTTTACCGCGCCACAGCCCGACTCCCGCGCCCGCTTTGCGATTCCCGTGCTAATTCGCATTGAGCCCCAGCGCCTAGGTATTGAAAACTCAGATATCGACCTGGATGAATGGGAGGCGCGCTTTAACCGTTTGTTTAGCATAGGCCTTCGCGCCTCGCTTAAAAACGGCAATCTATTGACCGGCGCTCTATTTGTCGATCTTAACTTTCAACGCGATTCCGAAGAGAGATACATCGCTGAAACTTTTTCAGATCGAACGGTATTTCCCACTGTGGCCGGAGGATTTGCCCAAATTCAGGCGCAAATTACCAGCTTGCTGGATAAGCTAAACGCGCTTGAAGTGGAGCCTTTACTTGCCGGGCTGGATCGCAACCTGCAGGCTTCTGAGCGCATGCTTGATGAAGTACGGGGCGTCAGCACCTCGCTCAATCAGCTATTAAATGATCCTGAAACCCAGGCGGTGGGTGGCAACCTCAATGCGACGCTTGAAGAACTTCGCAGCACGCTACAAGGCGTTTCACCCTCGTCACCGGCGTACCAGGATCTTACTTCAGCCATTGAGCGCCTGGACCGGTTAATGCGTGATTTGCAACCGCTAACCCGCACCCTGAATGATAATCCGCGGGCGCTGCTGTTTGATAACCTGGATGCTCAAGATCCGATACCGCGTGCACCGCGCTAAGAAGGACAACGTTATGCGCTTACTATGTTTAAACCGCTTATCGCTGCTGGGTTTAAAAGGCTTATCGCTGCTGGCCCTATGCCTTATGCTTACCGCCTGTGCAAGCACCGTCACTCCTCCTGCGCGCTATATGCTACCCAGCAGTCAGTTGGCCAACACGCCGAACAATCCTCAGGGAACACTGCAGCTGAGTTCGCCGCGGCTTGCTCACTACCTGGATGTCGACGGCATCATCATGCAGCTGGATGATATTACGCTTAACGAAGCACGCGAACATCAGTGGGCTGAAAGCATTGGCCGACAGCTTTCGCGCAGTTTGCGTACGCGTTTATCCCAAGAGCTACCGCTGATTCGGGTAGTGCGTGACGACATTAGCCAGCCCGAAGCACTTAGCCTGCGCCTGGAAGTCGACCAGTTCCAGGGGCGTCACGATGGCTTGGCGATTGCAACCGGCCAATGGCAGTTACGCAGTGCCAGTAACGAGCTGCTTGCCATGGAGAGCTTTTCAGCACAGACGGCGCTGGATGACGATGGCTACCCCGCTTTGGTGCGCGCCTTAGGCGCCAGCTGGGATGACGTAGCCAAACAAATTGCCGATCAGATACGTCAAGGCAACTATTTTAACTAATCACGATTTCGCCAGGCCTAGTCTCGTCAACCAAACGCGACAAGTATGCCCGCCTTGTACAATCTTCATGTTACACTGGCGGGCATATTTAGGGTTGCAACATATTGCAATACCCGCTGTCAGAAGTATCCACTGTTAAATGCCCGTCTCTTCCATACTGACCACTCTATTTCGTTATGGTCATTCGTGGCTAATCAACGATCATCGCGGTGTAGCGAATTATCTGGCAAACTTCGCTGCCGCGATGATTATTATCCTCGCCTTTTGAAAAAAATACGCCTAGCAACAACGCTTTTTAAGTAGCTGTTGCCTTGTTAGGCGACTGCGGAGAACGCATGAGCTTTTCTGAACTTGGTCTGCATGAAGATTTATTACGCGCCATTACGGCGCAAGGCTATACCCAGCCTACCCCGATCCAATTAAAGGCCATTCCGGTTGTTTTAGAAGGTCGCGATTTACTCGCGAGCGCCCAAACGGGCACAGGTAAAACGGCAGGTTTTACCCTGCCGATGCTGCAGCGTCTTTCAGGTGGCAAGCGCCCCGGAAAACGTCAGATTCGCGCGCTGGTGTTAACCCCCACGCGCGAGCTGGCAGCCCAGGTAGGGGAAAGTGTATCCACCTATGGCAAGCACCTCTCTTTACGCTCACATACTATTTTTGGTGGCGTCGGCCAACAGCCTCAAGTCGATGCGATTAAAGCCGGCCTGGACGTATTGATTGCCACGCCGGGTCGCCTGCTGGACCTTCAGCAGCAGGGCCATGTCGATCTTTCGGCTATCGAAATTTTAGTGCTTGATGAAGCCGACCGCATGTTGGATATGGGCTTTATTCACGACATTAAACGCGTGCTGCGCCTGGTACCCAAGCAGCGTCAAAATCTGCTGTTCTCAGCCACGTTCTCCAATGAAATTCAAACGCTGGCCCAGCAGTTACTGGATAATCCGGCGCTTATTGAAGTTGCTCCGCGTAACACGACCGCCGAAAAAATCGAACAGGCCGTTTACCGCGTAGATCGCGATAAAAAGCGCGAACTGCTGGCCCATCTGATCCAGCGCCATGGCTGGTTTCAGGTATTGGTTTTCACCCGTACCAAGCACGGAGCCAACCGGCTTGCCGAGCAGCTTTCCAAGCAAGATATTCCGGCCATGGCGATTCACGGAAATAAAAGCCAGGGCGCGCGTACGCGAGCACTGGGTGCGTTCAAAAGCGGTGATCTACAGGTACTGGTCGCCACCGATATCGCCGCGCGCGGGCTTGATATCAGCGAGCTCCCCCACGTGGTGAATTTTGAACTGCCTAACGTCGCCGAAGACTACGTACACCGCATTGGTCGTACAGGCCGGGCCGGCAGCAATGGCGCAGCAGTTTCATTGGTATGTGTCGATGAGCATGGACTGCTGGGCAATATCGAGCGCTTAATCAAGCAAAACCTGACCAAGCATATCGAACCCGGCTTTGAGCCCGACCCGAACGCCAAACCCGAGCCCATCGAGAATGGCCGTCGTCAGCGCCAACCTCAAGCGCGCCGTAAACCGAGTGGCGAAGCCGCAAAACCCAGCGGTGAACGCCGCCGGCGCGCGCGCCGCTAGCCCATCGGAAAGGAATATGCGAAGGTTATGCCCTCGCATATTCCGATGCGTTGACTAAAACATTTTCAGGGAGCGATCATGTCCTCATCTCAACTTATTGCTGACTACCGGCAGTGGCTTAGTTTTCAACGTCAAGAACAGCTTAGCCGTGAGCACCAGGGGATTTCACAACGCCTGGAAGATGCTCGCGCCTCTTCAAAACAGGTCGTCCAGGCTTACCGCAGCATGGCGGAAAAAGCATCCACTGAAGGCGCCTGCTACCGCACGCTGTTTCTACGTGAACGTGATGATAATGTAGCGCTGCCCTGTGAAGGCTGGCTGTTTATTCGCCGCGTTTTGAGTGAAGACAACAGCACCCGCGTACGCGCCACGCTGATTGAAACATTTACGCTGGAAGACGGCACTATTGCACCGGGCGACAAACCCGCTCAAAAAGTGACGCTGGAAATCTACGACAAGCTGGATATCAATCAGGGCATGCGCACCAGCGTTCGTGTTGATTGCCTGGAAACGCCACAGGATTACAACTTCATCACGCTACTTGATGCAGTTCGCGGTGATTTACGCCCCCACCTCAAGTAAACACTGATGATTTCCCGTCGCTCGCTCACCTTTATTCTATTGATGGTTGTCGTGGGGCTGAATTTACGCCCCGCGCTTTCCTCAGTGGCACCTCTGCTCACTCGCTTACAGGAAACTGCAGGGCTTTCGGCCGCAAGCGCGGGGGTCCTTACCACCCTTCCCGTGCTGTTCCTAGGTTTAGCTGCGCCAATGGCGCCACTGCTGGCCCAACGCCTGGGTAGTGAGCGAGCGCTTAGCGCAGCGCTCTTACTGCTTGCGGCAGGCTTAATTCTGCGCGGCTTGCCACTGCCAGGTGTGCTGTTTATAGGCTCGGCCATGGCCGGTGGCGCCATTGGGATCAGCGGCACCTTGTTGCCTGCACTTGTTAAGCGCGAACTACCTGAAAGCGCTGATCTCCTGACAGGCCTTTACACCATGGCGCTCTGCCTTGGCGGGGCACTGGGTGCTGGTCTAAGCGTACCTCTCACCGATTGGCTAGGGAGCTGGCAGGCAAGTCTTATGAGCTGGGCATTGCTTGCCGTATTTGCGCTCGCGCTTTGGCACTTTCAGATGCCTAACAGCCACACCCAGCATGCACCTCAAGTTCCTAATGCCGGTCTTTTACGGCTACTGCGCAAACCGCTCACATGGCATGTGATGCTGTTTATGGGCATTCAATCGTCGATGGCCTATATCGTGTTTGGCTGGCTACCTACACTACTGGTCGACCGTGGTTACGATGAGGCCAGCGCGGGCTGGACTATGGCTATTTCAATTATGTGCCAGTTGGGCTCAGCTCTGGGCGCACCTTGGCTTGCCAGGCTGGGTCGTGACCAGCGGCCTGCGCTTTTACTGGTATTACTCAGCACGGCAGCCGGGCTTTGGATGCTGCTGATTGCGCCCCTGGCATGGAAATGGCCCGGCGCTGTCTTTTTAGGTTTAGGGCAAGGTGGCAGCTTCAGCTTAGCGCTTAGCCTGCTGGTATTACGCACTGCCAATTCACGCCTGGCAGGCCAGCTATCCGGCTTAGTGCAAGGCGGAGGATATATGATCGCCGCTCTGGGCCCCTTTAGCGTCGGTTTGCTGCTTCAATCAGGTATTCACGCTGATCATATTGCCTGGCTGTTGATTTTATTGGTTGGTATCTGTTGCGGTTTTGCCCTTCTGGTGGGGCGCAGACGTCAGCTGGATGATCAAAACGGTGTTCTTCAGGTCCACCGCCATTAACCCGTACTGCCTTTAAAAGCATTTTAAAAACATCATTGAAAGCGTTAGGAAGACCGTATGAGTACCTTATCCCGCTTAGCCCAAGCCACCCCCACCCAAGAGCGCCTTTTGGTGATTTATACAGGTGGAACCATTGGTATGCAGCAGGCAGATAACGGGCTTACCCCCGGCGGTAATTTTGCTCAGCGTATGGCAAAAGCGTTAAGCCAACTGCCTATCGCGCAGCAACAGTTACTGCCAGCCTATGATGTTATTAGCTATCCCACTTTAATTGATTCCAGTACGGCCACTCCAGTTAACTGGCAGCTGTTGGCGGGCGATATTTCATCCCGTTTAACCGGGTATCGTGGCTTTGTAATCATCCACGGTACCGATACGCTTAGCTGGACCGCGGCCAGCCTCGCCTATCAACTTCAGGGCGTGGATCGTCCCGTCGTATTAACCGGCGCCATGCTGCCGCTGGAAGCGCCCGGTAGCGATGGACTGGATAACCTGCACGGCGCTCTACGCTTTGCGGCCACTGCCGAGCTACAGGAAGTAGCTATCTATTTCGCCAACCGGCTGATGCGCGGCGTAAGGGCGATAAAGCAACATAGCAGCGCATTAACAGCGTTTTCGACCCCCGACTACCCACTACTTGGCGAACGAGTAGACGACGACTTCGTTTATTATCCAAGCCGTGGGCTGGGGTTACAGCAGCGTGGTGCGCCGCGCTTTGAGCTATCCGATTACCAAGGCCTAAGCCAAGGGGAAGTGGTACGTATCGCGCTGTGGCCAGGTATGGCGGCCTGGCAGCTGGATGCCTGGCTAAGTGACCCACGTGTTAAAGGAGCGGTTTTACAGCTTTGGGGGGCTGGCAATCTACCCAACGACCCGGCGTTGCTTAACCTCTTGGCCGCAGCCAGCGGTGAGGGGAAGCTATTGGCGGCTATCAGTCTTTGCCCGGAAGGCAGCGTCCACATGGGCGCTTATGCGGCGGGCCAAGGATTGACGGATGCCGGAGTGTTATCGGGAGACGCCATGACGCCTGAGGCCACGTTTACCAAGCTGGTGCATCTGTTGGCCCAACCCATTGGCTTCGATGTGCAGCGCCAGCGTTTTCTCACCTCGCTAGTGGGCGAGCGCTAATAGCGGTTGCGAAATCAATAATTTACGCTATGGTTAACCAGTAGCAACCCATTGAAGGAGCGCATAATTATGGAAAAGCCGGTGCATTTTTTTAGTGATCTTTTTGAACAGCTAGGCCTACCTTCAGATCCCGATTCGATTGAGCAATTTATCAAGCGTCATCGCCCCTTACCCAAAGAGATGTTGCTTGCCGACGCTCCTTGCTGGAACGAAGGCCAGGCCGACTTTCTTCGCGAAGCGATTGAAGACGATGCCGACTGGGCGGAGTTGGTTGACCACCTCGATGTAGCAATGCACCAGGGCGGTTAAGTTTTTTTATTACCATAGAGCTTAACTTTTGGGCGCTGCTCTCGAGCGGCGCTTGAACCAGGCCCCAACCAATAAAAGAAGCGTTAATGCAAGAAGCGGTAGCAGCACGTCAAACTGTAACGGATCTCCCTCCTCTATAGCTTCAATTGCCCCGTATATAGCACTGCTGTAAACCGCCCATTTAACCGAGAGGCCAATGGCCGCCGCAAGCAAAAAAACCGTTAGCGGAATACGGCTTAATCCCGCCGCAAAGTTGATAACCGCGTGAGGGAAGCCGGGCAGGATGCGCAGCGCGCACTGAGTGAGCAAATCACTTCTATCCTGAAGCGTTTTCATTATTTTAAGAGTCAGCCCTTTCGGCTGCCACGCAGCGCTGGTGCGTGCCGCCAATTGATAGCCGCCAAATGCACCAGCAACGCTTCCCAGTGTTAACAGACAAGTGGCGATAAGCGGAGGATAAAAAGGTGCTATCAACCATAAGCCGATACTTGACGGCAAGCCGGTTGCCAACGTAACCGCCATAATAACGACCACACCAGCAACGACTACTGGATGATGCATCCATTGTGACATGCCGTACTTAACGGTCATTAAATCCGGTGAATAGCTAATCCATAAGAAGGCCACCAGGGCAATACAACCAGCTGCTACGCCCAAGCGCCAGTAAAGGCCTAAAGCTCTATACATTCAGTCGCGCCTCAACGCGCTCCAGAATCTGCCGGCTTACCTTACCCACTAACGGCTTGGCGGCCTTGTTAACGGCTTTTTCCATTAACCGGTTACCGATTTCATAGCTAAGCGTTAATGACACTTCCGTTCCTTCAGGCACTTCACGTAGCTGATAACGTCCCTGATTTTTCACCCCGTCAATGGACTCCCAGGCAAGCACATGCGGCGCCTGAATCTCCGTCACCGCTACTTCAAATGCCCAATCCATACCCACGGCACGTACATGCCAACGGTAGTGATTATTACCCAACGTATCGATAGAGCGTATTAAGTCGGAATAATCAGCAAAATCTTCCACTCGACGTAATAACTCAAACACGCGCTCGGGCGGTGCGTTAATAATTTCACTGTGTTCTATAGTGGCCATAATTGCCTCTAACCGCTCAAAATATGAGCTTAGCATGTTGCGCAAATCGGGGCCTGCTGACGTTTCACCGCAGTCACCCCGCAACGTCAAATGTCCAAAATATCGAATAAAAAAATAGCAGCTATCAGGACTTGCGCTGGTCAGATGCGTTCTCATTGCGTAAACTGCCGCCCTTCCGGACCGGACCCCGGCACTTTGTTCAGCGCTTACGCTGCACGAAAAATTCTCCGACAACGAGTATCAAGTATGTCTAGCACTTCTTCTACCCCCTCTGTTTTACCAACTTCCACGGTGGTCATTTATTCTGGCGGCATGGATTCCTATACGATACTCCATCGCGCGATTCGCGAAGGCCTGGATGTTCACGCGCTGTCTTTCGACTATGGGCAACGCCATGCCCGCGAGCTGGATGTCGCAGCGCGCGTCTGCAAACAGCTGAATATTCCCCATCAAATCGTGGACATTCGAGCCATTCACAGCTTGATTGATAATTCAGCCCTGACCAATCCCGACCAAGCCATGCCCACAGGTGACTACGCGGATGATAATTTACGGGCCACCGTTGTCCCCAACCGGAATATGATTCTGTTATCCCTGGCGATTGCCAAGGCGGTCAATATCGGTGCAGGCCGTGTAGATTATGGCGCCCACGGCGGTGATCACGTTTTATATCCCGATTGCCGGCCTGAGTTTGTCGACGCCATGAATCATGTTGCGGGCATTGCCAACTTTGAGTCTGTATCACTGCACGCTCCTTACCTGCGCACGTCCAAAACCAACATTTTACGCGAAGGTCTGGCTATGGGGTTGGACTATCAACATACCTGGACCTGCTATGAAGGGCGCGAACTGGCCTGCGGTGAGTGCGGTAGCTGCCGTGAACGTCTGGATGCCTTTGCGGCGAACAATGCCGTCGACCCACTGCCATACGCCCCTCAGACTTCCCAGGAAAGCCGCTGATGTATCATGTTAAAGAGGCCTTTTACACCTTGCAGGGTGAAGGAGCGCAAGCGGGTCGTGCGAGCGTCTTTTGCCGCTTCAGCGGGTGTAATTTGTGGTCGGGGCGTGAGGCTGATCGCGCCACCGCAAAATGCACGTTCTGCGATACGGATTTTATCGGCACCGATGGGCAAAACGGTGGGCGGTTCATAACGGCGGCTGATTTAGCCGCTCACATCCGTGCGTTATGGCCAAAAGACGCTTCAAACGCCGTACCGTACGTGGTGTTTACCGGCGGAGAGCCGCTGCTTCAGCTGGACGCGCCATTAATTGACATGCTTCACGATGAAGGCTTTGAAATCGCCGTTGAAACCAACGGCACGTTACCGCCTCCCCCCGGCATTGACTGGCTATGCGTGAGCCCAAAGGGCAATAACGCACTGGCAGTTAGCGGGGGAAGTGAATTGAAGCTGGTCTTTCCGCAAGTGGACGCACAGCCTGAGCAGTTTAAACACCTGGCTTTTGACCACTTCTTTTTGCAACCCATGGATGTAAGCCCGCTGGGCCAGCAAGCCGATACCATTGCCAGTGCCACACAGTATTGCATGGCTAACCCCCAGTGGCGCCTTTCGCTTCAAATGCACAAAATAGCAGGGTTTGACTAATGGCTTTATTTGTAAATCAGTTAACCCATATTGATGTGTCTTTATGGTGCCCTCAGCGTGGGCTTGTAGGCTGCAGCTGGCAGGTGGACGCACTCCTTGAAGGAGCGCTGGGTGAAGACGGCATGCTGTTTGATTTTGGTGAAGTAAAGCCTTGGATCAAGCGCACCCTGGATGGTGGGCTTGATCATACGCTGCTGATTCCTACTCAAGCGCCGGGCATTACCGTCACCGAATGTGACGAAGGCCTTTGTATCCGCACAACGACCCCCTACCCCATGGAAGTGCGCGGGCCTGCCGAAGCGTTTAGCCTACTTCCCTGGGAAAGCGTTACGCTTGAACAGGTAGCCAAGTATTTAAGCCACACGCTAACCGAGCAGCGCCCGGCCAACGTTGACCGCGTCACGCTGACGTTGAGTGATGAGGCGATTAACGGGGCAGCCTATGGCTACAGCCATGGCCTGAAACGCCATCAGGGTAACTGCCAGCGGATTGCCCATGGGCACCGCTCACGGCTCGCTATCTGGCAATCAGGTGAGCGCCAATCGGGGTTAGAAACACACTGGGCCAACTGGCTGGATAACCGGTATCTGCTCGAACAGGCCGATATTGAACACCAAGATGATGAATTTTTAACCTGCAGCTACCAGGCCGCCCAGGGGGCTTTTACCATTCGCCTGCCGATAAACCGCTGCGCGGTCCTTCCGGGGCCCACCACGGTTGAAAATATTGCTATTTGGCTGGCACGCAGCATCGCCCAAGATAGTGGTCAGGCAACCCATGTACAGGCGTTCGAGGGCATTAATAAAGGCGCGTTTGCGGAAGCGGCTCCATGAGCGATGACGACATCATTGCAAAACAGCCATCAGGCTGCCGGGCGGGGTGCGGCGCGTGCTGCATCGCGCCCTCTATCAGCTCAGCGATCCCCGGCATGCCTCAGGGCAAGCCCGCCGGGGTACGCTGCATTCAGTTAGATGAAGGCAATTTATGTCGTCTATTTGGTGATCCGCGCAGGCCCGAGGTGTGCGGCAACTTTCAATTTGATATCAGCGTATGTGGCGAGCAGCGTGAACAAGCGCTCGCCACATTGGCCTACCTTGAGGCCGAGACACGCTAAGAATTCAAGCTACCCTTCTATCCACCTATCCTTCTACACCCGCAGGCTGAGTTAAACGACGATCAAGCAGGCTTACCCAGCGCACCAGCACCGGTGCATCGCTGTGGCTAACGTCCTTCAGCAAATGCCGAAATGCCTCTTTGGCCTGAAGGTCACTCGGCTCGATATGCGTTAGCCATAGCTCCAATGCCTCTAACTCCTGATGTCGGTTGCCATGATCTCGCGCCTGGCTAATCGCCATTTCGGCAAGCGCTCTGACTTCGCTTGCGGGGTGGCCAAGCTGATGGCGCACTTTCGCCAAGAGCGTGGCAAGCTCAGGTAAGAACAGTGTCGTTCGGTCACGGGCGATAATCAGGCATTGGTCGAGATAGTCTTCAGCGGCCTGCAGCTCGCCAAGCTCAATACAGGCATCGATATACCATAGAGATGGCCGCTGATAACGATCGCGCCCTTTAAGCTCGGTCATTTGATCCAGGCTTTCGCGGATTTGAACAAGGCCATTCTGATCTCCCGCCAAGGCACGCTGCCAGCCAATCACGCCCTGCGCAGAGATCTGCCACAGCTGCAAATCGGGCGTGCCGGTCATAGCCGCGGCGCGCTCTGCATGACGCGCTGCAAGATGCACATGGCCCAGCTGACGATATAAAGCAGCGGCGAAAAGCAGCGCCATGGCCAGAGTACCTGGATGGCCAATTTTCTCTGCCAGACGAAGCGCCGCCGCGACCTGACGCTCAGCACGTTGGTAATCCCCGCGTAAGCAGAGTGTCCAGCCCTGGAAACAGGCGGCGGTTACCTGAGGATGATCCGAGAACGGCAGCCATTCGATCATCATCTGAGCATTAAGCGGATCGATTTCATCCAAATGGTCATGGGCCTGCTGAATCCGCCCCGCCCAATACTCGCACTGTGCCCGGGCATAATCCGCCAGGCGCCGATAACGCGGGTCTTCCAGGCGTTCGGCAATATCGGTAAGGGTCGAGGCCAGCGCAAAGGCATCCGCATGGGCATAGCGCTGGCTGCGCCCTACCCATAATCCCCATTTAACCAGGAACACCTGCTCTAGCTCTTCCGGGTCGTCCAGCATATCGCTGCCCGATTCGCGCAGCAGTTCACGGGCACGCACAAAGCTTTCATGAGCAATGGGTGAACCGTGCCCTTCCAGTGCAAACGCCGCTTGGCCGCGTACCGTAAGCAGACTGACTTCTCGCTCTACTTGATGTTCAACGTGGCGTAAACTGGCCAACCCTGCGTCGGCCATACGCAGCGCCGTGCGGTTGGCACTTACCTTCAATGCCTCACGGGCAGACAGTTCGAAATAACGCGCCCCACGCGCATAGTGGCCGCTTCTGCGTAAATGGGTCGCGAAATCGCCCGGGTGGCGGCTAATCCACATTGGAAAGCGCTCTTCGATAAGCGTAACAACCTGCTGGTGAAGCTTAACCCGCACATCGCGTGGGCAGGAAAGGTAGGCGGCTTCCTGAAGTAGCTGATGGATAAACTGGTACTCTTGCTCGCCTTCTTCCTTATTGATGGGCTCGATAATTTCCAGCTGACGCATATGCTCAATCGCTTGGGCTAACCGGCTATGCTCCCAACCGCTACATTCGAGCAGAAAATCCAATCGAAAGCGTCGGCCAAGTACCGCGGCCACATGGGCAATTGCGCGATCCGTTTCCAACTGATCAATCCGGCTGGCCAATAGGCCAAGCAGCCCCTTGGGCAATTCATCGAACTGAACGCTGCGACCTTCGCGACGATCCATATCCAGGCGCCGACAGATTTCCTGCATATAAAGTGGAACACCATCGCAGCGCTCGATAATCTGGTTGCGCAGCCGTGGGCTTAAATGGATGCGATAACGTCGCGACAGCTGGGAAAGCAAGCGCGATGACTGTAGCGCATCCAGCTTGCTCAGATTGATTTGCTGATCCCAATGAAGCTTGACTGGCAACGGCTCACGCCCATGATGGCTTGCGACCAGCATAAAGGCGGTATTGATAGGCAGGCGTGCCTGCAGCCCTGCCAACACTTTAAAGGAAGGCTCATCGATCCACTGTAAATCATCAATCATCAATGCCAGCGTGCGCTCCTGGGTTTGACGATCGATCAACCCATGAAGCAGCTGCACAACCATCTCCACCGCCTCGCCATTTTGGGCAAGCTGGGTCACTTCCTGAACATCACGAACCCCAAGCGCTTCCTCAAGCAAATGCTGACGGCTTTCATTGGTCTGCGTTAGGCCCAGCGCTGCCTGCAGGTTAGTCAGGGTTTCCAGCGTAGGGGGCGCATCCAGATACCAAGCCACCAAATGACGCGCCACGCCATAGGGCTCAAGTACCGATAATCGGGTCGTCGGCTGCCAGCAAATCGACGCATCACGGCTCAGTTCCAGCTGACGAAAGCCCACCATTAACGCAGATTTACCCATGCCTGAGGCGCCACGTACCAACACACTCTGACGTAGACCAATACCGGCCCTGGCCAGCGCATCACGAAGCGTGCGCAGTGAAGTTTCGCGGCCTACTAAGCTCGGCGGTAACGCATCCCGCCCGCCTTCATTCTGGCCTAGCACCAGCGCGCGCAGGCGTACGCGCCCATCGCTTGCCACCAGGCGGGATACCAGGCGAGGCTGTAGATCAAGTGCTGGCGGCATGTGCTGGCTAGCTTCCTGGGAAATCACCAGCTCGCTGCCTTCGGCGGCACTCATCAGCTCCAAGGACACCTGAGTCACTTGACCCAGAGGGTCGGCTAGCTGACGCTCGGGCAGATAGACCACCTGACCACTATTTAATCCAGCCGCCAGTTCAAAGGTGGGAGGTACGCCCTCACCTTCCCAATAGCGGGCCGACTCCTGCGGTAGCGCTTGCTGGCAGTGCTCGTAAAGCGCCACCAGCTCGGCAAGCTGATGCGCAGGGCCGTGGGTGCCAAAACAGGCAAGCCCCAACCCGCCGGTCGCGCCGGGTAGCCAGAAGCCGCCCAGGTGATGGCACTGTTGTTCAAGCCAGCGCAACAGTTCCAGCTGCAAAGCCAGGCAGTTGCGCGTAGCCGTGCGCTCCTGCCAGTCGCCTCGCAGGCGCAATCGAATTGCCATCACGGAAAGCTGGCGAAGCTCAATTTCATCATCGCGCAGAGGTTTGCTGTCTGCGGCCAGCACGCGCGAAAAAGCCCCCTGCGGGCTCATGGCACGCGGGTCGTGCGATCCATCTGACCAATAGCTGGCTAATTGCAGAAAGCTGGGCTCTGGCTGCTGCCCCGAGAGCGCCAGCAACTGCAGGTAACCGTTGTACTGTTCATGCGCGGCGGCGATTTGATTCTGCTCGGCGAGTTGGCGTACCCAGCGCTCATGAAACGGCGCGTAGCCCGAAAAACGGCTGACCAAGCCTTCAAGCATCGCATCCGGCACGCCTTCATGCGCCTCCAGTACCTGCTCAGCAAACCGAATGACGCGCTGGCGCCATTCATTACGTACCTGCACGAGCCAACGCTGAAATTCGCTACAGTTGGCAAGCTGTAGTTCCTCGACCAAGTCCCCCTGGTAGCAGGTTAATACCGCTGTCAGCGTTGACAGATCCCGCGGCCCTTCCAATAGCTGCTGTAGCTCATGTAAATCAACCCGCCAGGAGACCGGCAGCTGGAACGCGATGGTTTGACGCGAAACGTTTAGAATCTGCTCAGCGTTACTACCCAACGAATGACGCAAGCAGTGCAGCGCATGACGTAAGTTGGTTCGGCCAGATGAAAGCCCCTGGTCTGGCCACAGCAGCTCGGCCAGTACCGCGCGATTCACCGGCTGGCGATGAAGCAGTAAATACACCAGCAGCGCTTTGACTTTGTCATAGCTAAAGTGGGTCAGCACATCATCGCCCTGGGAAAGGGAAAAATGGCCAAAAAGGATTAGCTGATCAGACTCACGAGCATCGCGCATGATACATATCCTGACTGGGCTAGCGGTGCATTAAGCAGGCACACCGCTATGAAAACGAAAAGCCGTATCGGGTGACGTTATCAGCTCTGCTTCCTGGGCGACAAAAAAAGCGATTCGTTCATCAATTGAATCGTTGGTTTGTTGCTGCGCAAGCAAAAGATAGTCTTCAAAATGGCGCCCTTCAGACTTCACCAGCGTACGGTAAAATTTGGCCAGCTCTTCATCCAAATACGGGATCAGCCGCGCGAACCGCTCACAGCTACGCGCTTCAATTAACGCCCCAATAATCAACACGTCAATCAAGCGCTCAGGGTCATTACTGCGAACATGGCGCCGCAAACCTTCGGCATAGCGTGAAGCCGTTAAGTGTCGGTATTCAACGCCACGTTTCTCCATTAAGCCAACTACCTGCTCAAAGTGCAGGAGTTCTTCACGTGCCAGCTGCGACATTTTGCTTAATAAAAGGGGCTGATCCACATAGCGATACAGCAGGCTCATGGCGGTCGAAGCTGCTTTTTTCTCACATTGAGCGTGATCGATAAGCAGTATTTCCGGATTACTCAATGCCCACTGAAGCCAGCTATCCGGCGTTTGGCATGCAAGAAATGCATTAAGGCTTTCTGGCAGTAGATCGTTTGCTTGAACGCCATGATCCGCTGTTTTTAATTCATTAAGTTGTATCAACATAACATTTTTCCGAGCGTTTATTTCACTATTGTACAATACATAAACGCTGAGGGCGTTTGACCTATCTCATTACTTGTATACTAAATAAATCGTCTACGTAAGCACGCTGTAACACTTCTTATATAGCAAAACGCTAATGTCAAAAATACCGTTTGTGATGCTTTGGCGCTTTTTTACACAAGCAGCAAAATAATCTTAGCGTTATAAAGCGTAGGTTATGGTAACGCGCTGTAACGCCCATCGCATCTTTATCGCCCTATTCATTGAACGTTTTAAGCTTGATAGCGTCGTTTTAGTGGTTAACTGATTAAAAATACAGACATTTTAAAATCACCGCTTCTCCCCTTCATATAAAGTACAACATGCGAGCCAACCCTTCTTCTTAACATTGTCGACAGTTTCCCGTAGAATCCGTGCCATCCAACCAGACGCTGTTTGTCAAGCGTATGTCATGTGTCCGAGCGCACGCTTTAATACCGTGAAAGTGTGTGTTCGCCACCATAAAGCAGATGAGAGGGCCCCAACGTGCTTGAAGCATATCGCCAACATGTCGAGGAACGCGCCGCCGAGGGCGTACCCGCCAAGCCTTTAAACGCCGAGCAAGTTGCCGCCTTAATTGAGCTGCTGAAAACCCCACCGGCCGGTGAAGAAGAATTCATCCTTGACCTGATTACCAACCGGGTTCCGCCGGGTGTTGATGAAGCCGCTTATGTGAAAGCGGGCTTTCTTACCGCTATTGCCAAAGGCGAGGCGTCTTCTCCGCTGATCGATAAGATCCACGCGGTTAAGCTTCTGGGTACGATGCAAGGTGGCTACAACATCGTTTCCATGGTGGAACTGCTTGACAACGAAGAGCTGGCACGTGAAGCGGGCGAGCAGCTCAAGCATACCCTGCTGATGTTTGACGCCTTCCACGATGTCGAAGAGCGCGCCAAAAATGGCAACAGCGTCGCCCAGGACGTTATTCAGTCCTGGGCTGAAGCAGAGTGGTTCCTTTCCAAGCCTGCTTTAGAAGAAAAGATCACCCTGACCGTCTTTAAGGTACCGGGTGAGACCAATACCGATGACTTGTCACCAGCACCCGATGCCTGGTCACGTCCGGATATCCCGCTGCACGCCAATGCCATGCTCAAAAACGAGCGTGACGGCATTGTGCCTGAAGTACCCGGCTCCATGGGCCCGCTTAAGCAGATTGAAGAAGTTAAAGCCAAAGGCTTCCCGGTCGCTTACGTCGGTGACGTAGTGGGTACCGGTTCTTCACGCAAATCAGCCACCAACTCCGTGCTATGGTTCTTTGGTGACGATATCCCTTACGTTCCCAACAAGCGCGCTGGCGGCTTCTGCTTTGGCAGCAAGATTGCCCCGATCTTCTTCAATACCATGGAAGATTCCGGTGCACTTCCGGTTGAGCTGGACGTCACCAAGCTGGCAATGGGCGACGTAATCGACGTCTACCCCTATGCAGGCAAAGTATGCAAGCACGGCACCGACGAAGTAATCACCACGTTTGAACTGAAGACCCAGCTGATTCTGGACGAAGTACGTGCCGGTGGCCGTATTCCGTTGATTATTGGCCGTGGCCTCACGGGTAAAGCCCGCGAATCTTTAGGCTTGGAAGCGTCTGACGTATTCCGTCTGCCCGACCAACCTAAAGATACCGGCAAAGGCTTCACCCTGGCGCAAAAAATGGTCGGTAAAGCCTGTAGTCTGGAAGGCGTTCGCCCGGGTATGTACTGCGAACCTAAAATGTCCACGGTCGGCTCTCAGGACACCACGGGCCCGATGACCCGTGACGAACTGAAAGATCTGGCTTGTTTAGGCTTCCAGGCTGATTTGGTCATGCAGTCGTTCTGTCACACTGCCGCTTATCCCAAGCCGGTTGACGTGGACACTCATCACACCCTGCCTGACTTCATCATGAACCGTGGCGGTGTATCGCTGCGTCCTGGCGACGGCATCATCCACAGCTGGCTGAACCGTATGCTGTTGCCTGACACAGTGGGCACCGGTGGCGACTCTCACACCCGTTTCCCGCTGGGTATCTCGTTCCCGGCCGGTTCTGGCCTGGTTGCGTTCGCAGCCGCTACCGGCGTTATGCCGCTGGATATGCCGGAATCCGTACTGGTTCGCTTTAAAGGTAAACGCCAGCCCGGTGTTACCCTGCGCGACCTGGTTCACGCCATTCCGCTTTACGGCATTAAGCACGGTTTGTTGACGGTCGATAAAGCCAACAAAAAGAACGCGTTCTCTGGTCGCGTACTGGAAATTGAAGGCCTTGAAGACCTGACGGTCGAGCAGGCGTTCGAACTTTCCGATGCCTCTGCTGAGCGCTCTGCTGCTGGCTGTACCATTACGTTATCGGAAGAGAGCGTAACTGAATACCTGAAATCCAACATCACTCTGCTGAAGTGGATGATTGCCAACGGCTACGGCGATGAACGTACGATAAGCCGTCGTATCGAAGGCATGGAAGCATGGCTTGCCAACCCGAGCCTGATGCGTGCCGATGCGGATGCCGAATACGCCGAAGTAATCGAAATCGATCTGTCCGAGATCAAGGAGCCGGTACTTTGCGCGCCTAACGATCCTGACGACGCTCGCTTGCTGTCAGATGTAGCAGGCGAAAAAATTGACGAAGTGTTTATCGGCTCGTGCATGACCAACATTGGTCACTTCCGCGCAGCGGGTAAACTTCTCGAAAAGCAGCCTGCAGGTAGCCTGAAAACTCGCCTGTGGCTGGCACCGCCGACCAAAATGGATCAGCACCAGCTGACCGAAGAGGGTTACTACGGCATTTATGGTCGTGCCGGTGCGCGCATGGAAATGCCGGGATGTTCGCTGTGTATGGGTAACCAGGCCCGCGTTGCTGCAAAAAGCACCGTAGTGTCTACGTCTACACGTAACTTCCCGAACCGTTTGGGTGATGGTGCCAACGTGTACCTTGCCTCAGCGGAACTAGCCGCCGTTGCCGCGGTTGAAGGTCGCCTGCCAAGCGTTGAAGAGTATCAGCGTTACATGAGTGAATTTGACGCCATGGCGGGAGAGATCTATCGTTACATGAACTTCCACGAAATTGAGGAATATCAGAAGATTGCCTCAAACGTGATTCCGGTTGCACAAGAAGCGTAACCACTCTATCGCCGATGCTCGCAACATCGCAGAAGAGATGACGATTCATTACTTCTGAGCCGATGACCGAACGCCCCACGATTATGCATAGTCGTGGGGCGTTTTTTTATGCTCAACACTTTGTGCCACGACTTGCGGGCGCCCTCAGATACTGCCACTCTGTGGGTTCATCCTAATGATTTAAAAAGACAATGCAGCCACTGACCCACCTTGGCTCGGCCTTACTGAGAACACTGCGCGACCATCTGCGGCCTCTGATCGCCTATCACCTGTTTTTTACGTTACTAGCCTCTGCCTTGTTATTACCCTTGATTGGGTGGATAACCCAGGGCCTGCTTGCCCAGCTAAAACGCACGGTCGTCACCAACGATGAATTGATCAGCCTGATATTCAGCCCTTTAGGCCTTGCTGGCATGCTGGTAGGTCTAGGCTTTACGTTTTTGATCATTTACTGGCAACAGGCAGGTATGCTTCAGGTCGCCGTGCGCCCGCGCGGCAATCATTACCGGCTTGCCTTTGAGGCCCTCTGGCTAAGCTTTCGCCGCCTGCCAGCGCTTGCCGGGCTGGTTGTCCTGCAGGTAGGCACACATCTGCTGCTGCTGGCACCCTTTATGGCGGGCCTCGCCTGGCTTTACGATGTCTGGTTAAGCGGCATTGACCCTTACTATCTGCAGCGCGTAAAGCCGCCTGTGCTCTGGTACTTTATCGCCTGTGCGCTGCCGCTTGTTTTTACCTGGATGGGGTTAGCTGCCTGGCTTTATTTACGCTGGCTGCTGGCACTCCCTCTGGTAGCCCTGGAAAACTGCCACCCGCTACACGCTCTAAAGCGCAGCGTGTATTTGACGCGCGGATGGCACCGCTCGATAGGCGCCGCCGTACTTACCCTGCTACTGCTTATTATTGCGCTACCTATTGTCACGACCATCGCGTTTGATTCGCTGGTAACACCGCTGCTCTGGTGGCTGCCCGAACATAACGCGTTTTTGATCCCGGCCATGTTTGCCTATTTGACCGGCTATCTGCTGTTAACGCTGGCGATCACGTTTATCGGCATTGTGGCCAATGCGCTGCTTTGCGCCTGCTTGTATCTTCAGTTAGCTCACCGTGAGATGCGCCCAGCGCCCCCACCCGAAAGCGCCAGCCCCGGCCGTTTCGCCTGGGCTGTGGAGCTTAGCGTTCTGCTCTTTGCTGGCTTACAAGCCTGGTGGATTCTGAATAGCTTTGAACTACGCGATAACGTCGAGGTGATCGCTCACCGCGGTAGCTCCATGGTAGCGCCCGAAAACACCCTGGCGGCCGTGGATCAGGCCCTGATCGACAGGGCCGACTATGTTGAGCTGGATGTACGCCTGACGGCCGATGAGCAGGTCATGATTTATCATGATCGCAGCCTGGCAAGATTAACGGGTGATAATCGTGAATTTGGTGACCTGACCCGCGAGGAACTTAGCCAATACGATATAGGCAGCTGGTTTGGGGATGCCTTTCAGAATGAACCCATAGCAAGCCTTGAAGAAGTACTGGACCACGTACGGGGGAAAGCCGGATTAATGATCGATATGAAATCATTGCCCGGCCAAGAGCAGGCGCTAGCTAACGCGGTGATCGAGCAGCTGCGAGCAGAAACGGATTTCCGCTACGCGTGCTGGGCTGCAAGCAACGACCCTTTGGCCGCTTATGGGCAGTGTGGTTTTCCTGATGCGCTCAGAGATATGCGGGTTGCAACCGTATCGCCTACGCTGGTCACGTATATAAAAGACTACGTTCCAGAGCTGCGCGTCACACTGCTTGCCCAGCTGATTCTGCCCGGCACATTGGACCGGCGCAGCTTCGATGCATTAGGGCTTCGCCATAACCGCATTAGTGAAGAGGAAGTGCGTCTGGCAGCGCTTTATGGCTATGAAATACATGCCTGGACGGTGAACGACCGTGCCCGCATGTCAACGCTGATTGATTTAGGCGTTGACGCTATCATTACGGACCACCCAAGCCGCCTACGTGAGCTTATTGAGGAGCGTAAAGCGCTAAGTGATGGGTCGTTGCTGCTGGTGAAACTGCGTAATTGGCTGCGTCAGTGACGTGCAAGACGGGCTGAACTACCTGTTTTTGCACGTCACTGATAAGGCCAATGGTTTAGTCGCCCATTACGACGCCTTCGCGACGTGGGTCTGCCCCACCAAACAGCGTACCGTCTTCAAGGCGGCGAATCGCCTGTAGTCCGCTAGTCAGTTCACGCTCGCTTATCGTATGGCCATACGCTTCAAGCGCCTGCTTGGTTGCATCGGGGAAGCGGCCCTCTTCGAGATAGACATCGCCACCGGTGGTAATTGCATGGGGCAGATTAAGCGCCTCCTGGGCATTCATGCCCCAATCACGCATGGCGACCAGGGTACGCGCCGTATAATGAATAATCGCAGCACCGCCCGGCGATCCAAGGCTCGCTACCAACTCACCCGTCTCCCCGTCAAACACTAGCGTAGGACTCATGCTCGAACGTGGGCGTTTACCCGGCTCAACGCGGTTGGCAACAGGTTCGCCATCGACTTCGGGTACAAAAGAGAAGTCCGTGAGTTCATTGTTAAGCAAATAGCCACCCGGCAATCCAGTGCCGCCATCGGCCAAGATGCGCGAGCCAAACGCTTGCTCAATAGAAGTCGTCATGGCAACAGCGTTGCCATCGACATCGACGATACTGATATGGCTGGTGCCGTACTCAGGCTGCGCTGGCTGAGAAGCCCAGCTGACATTCAACTCGCCTGGGTTGCCCGGCTGCGCGCTGTCGCCCATGCTGGTGTCGCCAATCAGCTCACTGCGTGAAGCCAGGTAATCCGGCGCCAGCATCAACGTCCAATCACCGCCAGGCGCTTCGACAAAGTCAGGGTCGGCGATATAGCGGCCTCGATCAGCAAACGCCAACCGCGAGGCCTCGAGAAACTGATGCAGCCAGCCACTGCTTGATACGCCGTTATCCAAGGGCGCTTCCAGCAGAGGCCGCTGATCCAACATACCGAGTATCTGCATGACCGTGATATGCCCAGAGGAAGGCGGTGGGAAACCGCATACTTCCCACTGCTGCCAAGGGGTACACAACGGGTCTCGCTCAACCGCCTGATAACCCTGAATATCCTCCAGCGTCATGCTGCCTGGGCGAACATCATGGCTCTGCACGCGATTGACTAAATCTTCGGCAATCTCGCCCTCATAAAGCGCGGCACTTCCCTGAGAAGCTATACGGCGCAGTATCTCGGCTAGCGCAGGGTTTTTCAGCGTATCGCCAACGGCTAGCGGTTCACCATCTGCGTTATAGTAAAACTGTCCCGCTAGTGGATCGTTTTTTAACGCTTCATCACTTGCCAGGCTGGTATTCAGACGCTGGCTAACCGCAAAGCCTTCTTCCGCAAGCGTAATTGCGGGTACGAACAGCTCTTCCCAAGCTAGCTTGCCATGCTCTTTATGAGCTTGCTCCAGCATTCGCACCGTTCCCGGCACGCCGACTGAAAGCCCGCTCGCCACGGCATCCATGAAAGGCAGCGGCTCGCCGTCTTGCATGAACAGCTCACCGGTTACCGCCGCGGGCGCCGTTTCGCGGCCATCGTAGGCCTGAACGTCAGAGCCGTCGTAATGCATTAAAAAGGCACCGCCGCCAATACCGCTGGACTGAGGCTCCACAAGTGTTAGTACCATTTGCACGGCAATCGCCGCATCAACGGCATTACCGCCATTGGCAAGTACTTGATAACCCGCATCAGTGGCCAGCGGATTCGCCGCCGCGACAGCGAATGATTCAGTTGACCAACCGGGTTTCTCCTCATAGCCCGATCCGACTTCCGGGGTTACTGATGGCGCTTCATAGCTAAATCCAAAGCTATACAGTGGCACTAGCAGCAAACCTGATAGCGTTAAACTAACCTTTACTGGGGACATTACAGCACCCTCTTGCGTCTTAGGAATATCAAGGCAATAACCAAACCAAAGCGTAGCCTATAAAACGCTTGTGCCCGGCACAATGGCCGGGCACAAAATTACTGGCTCATACTCAGCGTTAGCTAATCGTTTCGCCTGCCAGCATGAACCACGTTTCAAGCACTGCGTCAGGGTTCAAGGAAACCGAATCGATTCCTTGTTCCATCAACCATTTAGCCAGATCGGGGTGATCCGAAGGCCCCTGCCCGCAAATGCCGACATACTTGCCTTGCGCTTTACAGGCTTGAATCGCCATTGCCAGCAGCTTTTTGACCGCGGCGTTACGCTCATCAAACAAATGGGCCACGATACCCGAGTCACGATCCAGTCCCAGCGTTAGCTGTGTCAGGTCGTTAGAGCCAATCGAGAAACCGTCAAAATATTCAAGGAATTCGTCGGCAAGCAGCGCATTGGCCGGCAGCTCACACATCATGATGACTTTCAGGCCGCTATCACCACCGCGCGCCAAGCCATTGGCCGCTAGCAGGTCAACGACTTCTTTAGCTTCGCCGGTGGTGCGCACGAACGGCACCATGATTTCGATGTTGTCGAACCCCATCTCCTCACGCACATATTTCAATGCGCGACACTCAAGTTCAAAACAGGGGCGGAACGAATCCGAAATGTAGCGAGAGGCACCCCGGAAGCCCAGCATCGGGTTCTCTTCACCCGGCTCGTAGAGCTTGCCGCCAATCAGGTTCTCGTACTCATTGGATTTAAAATCAGACAGACGCACGATGACCCGCTGAGGATAGAACGCTGCCGCCAGCGTAGAAATACCTTCCACCAGCTTATCGACGTAAAAGGTTACCGGGTCGGCATAGCCAGACGTGCGCAGATCAATCACCTGCTGCAGGTCAGCGGGCAGCGTTGCGTAATCCAGCAGCGCCTTGGGGTGAACGCCAATCATGCGGTTGATGATGAACTCTAGGCGAGCAAGGCCCACACCGGCGTTGGGCAGGCTGGCAAACCCAAATGCGCGATCAGGGTTGCCCACGTTCATCATGATCTTGAACGGGATTTCAGGCATGGCATCGACGCTTGAAACTTTGCAGTCAAAATCCAGCAACCCCTCGTAAACGTGCCCTGTATCGCCTTCGGCACAGGAAACGGTAACATCGGTGCCTTCTCTGAGCTGCTGCGTGGCGTCACCACAGCCGACCACCGCCGGAATGCCCAGCTCACGAGCAATAATCGCCGCATGGCAGGTACGCCCACCACGGTTGGTAACAATGGCTGAAGCCCGCTTCATGATGGGCTCCCAGTCTGGATCGGTCATGTCGGTCACCAGAATGTCACCGTCAAGAACCTTATCCATATCTTCCGGGCTCATGACCACTTTGACCGTGCCGCTACCAATGCGCTGACCAATCGCCCGGCCGGTAATCAGGGTACGCCCCTTCTCGCGCAGCTGGAAACGCTCTAACTTGCCGCCTTCCTGCTGTGAGACCACTGTTTCAGGACGCGCCTGAACGATGTAAAGCTCGCCATCATCACCATCAAGTGCCCACTCGATATCCATGGGGCGCTGGTAGTGTTGCTCAATAGTGACCGCCTGGCGGGCAAGATCCATTACCTGCTGATCGTTAATGCAGAAACGGCCGCGCTGGCTAAGCGGCACGTCAACGGTTTCAACAGACTTTCCGGCGCTGGTTTCCTGACCGTAAACCATCTTAATTAACTTGGAGCCCAGGTTACGCCTTAAAACTGCTGGGCGACCGGCTGCCAGGGTGCCTTTATGAACATAAAACTCGTCAGGGTTAACGGCTCCCTGCACGACGGTTTCGCCTAGCCCCCACGAGGCGGTTACGAACACGGCATCGCGGTAACCCGACTCAGTATCCAGGGTAAACATAACCCCTGAGGCACCCGTTTCAGAGCGCACCATCTTTTGAACGCCCGCCGACAGTGCGACGTTTTCATGGGCGTAGCCGCGGTGAACGCGGTAAGAAATTGCGCGATCATTAAACAGCGATGCAAATACTTCGTGGACAGCGCGCTTGATGTTGTCGAAACCTTCAATGTTCAGAAAGGTTTCCTGCTGACCGGCAAAGGAGGCATCCGGCAGGTCTTCAGCGGTTGCCGAGCTGCGTACCGCCACTTTTAACTGAGGGTGTTGCTCCTGCAGCTGCTCATAAGCCTGACGCAGCGCGCTTTCAAAAGCGGGCGGCAGCGGCGTATCGATGACCCATTGGCGAATATTGCTACCTGCTTCCGCCAGTGCTTTGACATCATCAACGTCGAGGCGCGCTAGCGTGCTGTTAATGCGCTCGTTAAGCCCTTCATGAGAGAGAAATTCACGATAAGCGTGAGCCGTAGTGGCAAACCCACCCGGTACGGTTACCCCTGCGCCTGACAAGTTGGAAATCATCTCGCCAAGCGAGGCGTTCTTACCACCCACGCGTTCGACGTCCGCCATACCTAGCTGATCGAACCACAGAAT
Source organism: Vreelandella zhanjiangensis DSM 21076 (assembly GCF_000377665.1). GTDB lineage: Bacteria > Pseudomonadota > Gammaproteobacteria > Pseudomonadales > Halomonadaceae > Vreelandella > Vreelandella zhanjiangensis. The sequence goes on from NZ_KB898649.1 coordinate 35,156, forward strand.
GTACTCTTCCACGCAACCCCCTCGCTTTAAGACGTTGATGCAATCTTTTAGACCGCTAATCATTGACCGTGTCACCCTATCACCGCGCCATCCTATTCGCCATTGGTCTAATAGCGAAGAGAGTGGAGGATTTTTACAACATGACGCTTATACGGGCGATTTATGTAGTGACATGGAACGTTGTGCTTAGCGAACTCGCGGCACACAATAGTGTACCTATTATTGATTGGCGGACGTGGTTATGAAGCGGACAGCTTTTTTTATTTCTGATGGCACCGGCATTACGGCCGAGAGTTTGGGCCGAAGCCTGCTCGCCCAGTTCAGCGATGTCGAGATCAACATGCTGACCAAGCCTTATATCGATACGCTTGAGAAAGCCGAAGCGCTTGCTCAGATTATCGAGTCCACTGCTGCTCGTGATGGGCAGCAGCCGGTGATTATCGACACCATTGTTGATCAGCAGATACGCGATGTGATTCGCCAGGCGCCGGGCTTCAAAGTGGATATCTTTTCTACCTTTTTGAAGCCACTGGAGCAGGAGTTAGGCACCCACTCCTCATACAGTGTGGGAAGAACACACTCGATTGGCAGCGACGATGTGTATATGGACCGGATTCATTCGGTGCATTTTGCACTCGATAACGACGATGGCGCCCGCACGCATCAATACGACAAAGCCGACATTATTTTAGTGGGCGTATCGCGCTGCGGAAAAACGCCAACGTCGCTTTATCTGGCGCTTCAGTTTGGTATTCGAGCGGCTAACTACCCGCTTACCGAGGACGATCTTGACGAAGACGGCACGCTTAAGCTGCCCAAGGCATTAGTCCCCCACCGGCGCAAGCTGTTTGGATTGACTATCGATGCCCGCAGGCTATCCGCCATACGCAATGAACGTCGGCCGAACAGCCGCTATAGTTCAATGGATCAGTGTTTGCAGGAAGTCGAACAGGCCGAAGCGCTTTACCGGATTATGCATATCCCATTTATCGATGCGACGCGCTTTTCTGTAGAAGAAATCTCGACACGGATGATCGCCGAGACCGGCTTAGCGAGGCGTTTCTCCCCTCGCTAAGCCGACATTGGATCATAGTGTTACAACTACATTCCTTTAGGGGCGAAAATACCCGGGGCGTTACGCCAGTAACCTTTGTAATCCATACCAAAACCGAACACATAGCGGTCCGCGACTTCCAGGCTGCAATAATCAGCCTTCAGGCCCGGCACCGCTTTTCGATCATGCTGCTTATCTACCAGCACGGCCGTGGTCACGCTGGCAGCCTGGGCTTCTTTGCAATAGGCAAGGATTGCGGCGAGCGTCGACCCTTCATCCAGAATGTCATCCACGATCACCACATGGCGCCCGGCCATCGGCACTTCAGGCGATACACGCCAAAAAAGCTCGCCGCCGCGTAGCTCGTTGCGGTAACGCGTAGCGTGTAGGTAGTCAACTTCCAGCGGAAAGCCCAAGCGGGTCAGCAAATGGCCGGTTGTGATTAATCCACCGTTCATAACACAATAAAAAACCGGCAGTTTATCGCCTAAATCCTTGGTGATCGCTTCGGCCATGCGATCCAGAGCGCGCTCAACCTGCTCCTGGGAAATCAAGCAGTCGGCGGTATCCATGAGCTGGCGCATCGAGTCCAGCGACTCAAGGGCTTCTTTATCCAGTTTAGACATTGGGTTGCTCCCCAAAACGTAGCAGTGTTACGAAAAAAATCAGGCGGGATTAAAGCGCTTCAAGCTTGGCATGCGCCCGTCGCCAGCGCCCCAGCGCGGTCAGCGCATCCAGGTCTGGGCGTGCACGCCCATAGCGCAGTTTTGCAGGGCGCTTATTGGCAACCCCCTGGCAGGCATCTATCACATCCAGGGCGGCGGCGCGGTCGTTACATACCAACAACATGTCGCAACCAGCCGCGAGGGCAGCGGCAGCACGCTCACGTGGCTCGCCCGCTTCATGAGCGCCCGCCATACTTAAATCATCCGAAAAAATGCAGCCTTTAAAGCCCAGTGATTCGCGCAGCATACCCAACCAGCTGGGCGAAAAACCCGCCGGGCGCGTATCAAACGCTCGATAAATCACATGCGCGGGCATGATGCCATCAAGCTGAGGGGCAAGCCGTTCAAAGGGGACAAGGTCGCGTTGCTTAATCGTCTCCATTGAACGCTCATCGACAGGCAAGGCAACGTGGGAATCTGCAGCTACGCCGCCGTGGCCAGGAAAATGCTTACCTACCGCCGCCATACCTGCCTGGTGCAAGCCTTCCACAAAGGCCGCGCCTAGTTGAGCTACGTGGTGAGGGTCACCACTAAAGCTTCGATCGCCAATCACGCTGGAAATACCGCTATCCACATCCAGTACCGGCGCAAAACTGATATCCAGCCCGCATGCGGCCATTTCCATACCCAGCAGCCAGCCCGCATCAATGGCAAGCAAGGTGCCTTCTTCGGGGTCCTGAACATAGCGCTCACCAATGCGGGCCATGGCTGGCAGCCGGGTAAGCCCCTTTTTAATGCGTTGAACGCGGCCTCCCTCTTGGTCTACCGCCAGCAGCAGATCACCGCGCACGCGCCGGATATCACTGCACAGCTTGCGCACCTGGTAGGCGTCTTCCACATTACGGGCAAACAGAATGACACCACCAACGGCGGGTTCAAGCAGTAAGCGCTTTTCAGCGCTGTTCAATCGCGGCCCTTCCAGGTCGAGCATGACCGGGCCAATAGGTTGAGTCATTATCATGGATCCAACAAAAGGGCCGGTGATTTTAGACGATCAACGCTCAGAGTCAAAAAACCTTATCCCACACACTGCGACCGACCGCTACCATGCAGCCATACGGGGGTGCCAGGTAACGCGCGTTCAAAGACTTTCAGCAGGTCCTGATTACGCAAGCGTATACAGCCATGGGAGGCCGGCGTTCCCATCGGCTGATCGGGTGGCGTACCGTGCAAATAGATATAACGGCGCTGGGAATCGACCGAGCCTGCGCGGTTGAATCCTCGCTCCAGCCCGCACAGCCATAAAATGCGTGTCAAAATCCAGTCACGCGTTGGGTTTGCTTCGGCCAGCTGCGTTGAAAACACCTCGCCGGTAAAACGTCGGCCTCTAAATACCGCGTCGACCGGCTGGTCCTTGCCAATCGCCGCTCGCACATAGTGCCAACCATGCGGCGTTTGGCCGCTCCCTTCCTGTTGGCCTACCCCGGCTTTACCCGACGATATTTCGCACTCAAAGCACACCGTTCGTCCCTGCCACCAACGCAACTGCTGTGTGTCGGTATCAATCTCGATCCAGCCAGTTTCGCTGGGCGGCAGTTCAGCTAGCGTTGGTGTTCGCATAATGACCCTCTTCTACAGCCGGGGGTAATGGTGCGTTCATGGCGGCGACGACCACTGGCCGCAGTCGACGTACCAGATCACGAACGGTGACCTGCTCTTGATAATCCTTGGCGGCGATATCACGCAGAGCGTCCAGACCCGACAAGGTAAAGATGACGGTACCCAGCATAAAGTGTAGCCGCCAGAAGCGTTCTGAATCTGGCAGATCCGGGGTGGCCTGGCGGACCAGTTCAGTAAAGCGCGCGAACACCTCGCCATACTGCTCTTGAATATGTCGCCGTAAATGCCCTTGAGCCTGGCTATAGGCCAGCCCAAGCAAGCGCATAAACACTTTTAGACTATTGCGCTCAGCGGGCACTGCCAGCACCGTAGTAGCCATGGTTTCAAGCAGTTCTTCCAGCGGAATATGGCTATCGACATAGCGGGCTTCAAGCTCGTCTAGCGCAGTATGAAAGCGCTGAGTGAAGGGATCCAGGTAGCGTGAGAAGACCGCCTGAATCAAGGCTTTTTTAGAGCCAAAGTGATAGTTGACGGCCGCTAAATTGACCCGGGCTTTGCTAGTGATGTTGCGCAGCGACGTTTCAGCAAAACCACGCTCTGCAAACAGCACCTCAGCGGTATCAAGAATACGCGACACCGTATCAGATTGTGCCATTTCGGCCTCCAGAAAAACGAGTGTTTAAAACATGCCGAAATAGTATGCCATAACCCTAACAGGCTCAATCCTAGATACGAGAAGCTCCTGTAATCGATGAGAAAACTCATTAAAATTAATTCAAACATCGTATCGCTTATTTAGGGGTTGCTGACGTTTGTACTTAACCATTAGTAAAATGCCAGCAGGCCCTTGTCTAACCTCAACTAAGCGCTATTTTTATCCATATACTGGACAGAGGAACATACTGTATACTTAAACACATATTGTTCAAGCAGGCAGATACCGACTGTCTTTTATCGTTTATGGAGTTTGGTATGTCTCGACCACTCACAGCACGTCAACAGCATGTTTTTGATTTTATCGTAAAGACCATGGGTGAATTTGGATATCCACCCACTCGCGCAGAAATTGCCAAAGCGCTGGGGTTTAAATCGCCCAATGCCGCTGAAGAGCATTTGCGCGCGCTTGAGCGCAAGGGTGTAATCCGTATTATTCGTAACACCTCGCGCGGGATTCGCCTGCCTAATCAGGATGTTCAGGAAGTGAGCGATTCGCCTGCTCCTGTGGCAGCTAATAGCGACCTTCCGCCGGCCGGCTTGCCCGTTATTGGCGAAGTCGCCGCGGGTAGCCCCATTCTGGCGGCTGAACACATCGATCGTTACTGCCCGCTGCCAGCAGAGTATTTCACGCCCAAAGCCGACTACCTGCTGCGCGTGCGCGGTTTATCGATGAAAGATGTTGGCATTCTTGAAGGCGACTTGCTGGCAGTGCATCGCACTGACCGCGTACGCGACGGGCAAATCGTTGTCGCGCGTCTGGAAGATGAGGTTACCGTGAAGCGCTTTAAGCGTCAGGGCCATCAGGTAACGTTAATGGCCGAAAACGCTGACTTTGCCCCTATCGAAATCGACTTGCGCACCCAGGCGCTGGATATTGAAGGAGTTGGGGTGGGCGTTATCCGGGGTGGCAACGGTCAAGCCCTCGGCTAATGTACCGCTTGTGGTGAGTTGGCGGCAGAGCATCGTGTTAAAAACATAATTTCTTAAGAACATAATTTCTTAAGAACATAGCGTATTGAGAATACAGCGTCTTGATAGCTTTCAAACGGGTGGCCACTTCCATGGCCACCCGCTTTTTTGGTGGCTTACACGCAACTACGAGCGTTTAGCTGAATACCACCGTCTTATTACCGTGAATCAATACGCGGTCTTCCAGGTGCCAGCGCAGGCCACGTGCCAGCACGGCTTTTTCCACATCACGGCCAAAACGAACCAGATCAGTGGGCGTATGGCAATGGCTCACGCGATGGATATCCTGCTCGATAATCGGCCCCGCATCCAGCTCCTCGGTCACATAGTGACAGGTCGCGCCAATCAGTTTTACACCGCGCTCATAGGCCTGATGATAAGGCTTGGCACCCGCAAAAGAGGGCAGGAAACTGTGGTGAATATTGATCACCTGACCGGCATACCGCTCGCATAGTGAGGGCGGCAGAATCTGCATATAACGTGCCAGCACGATGCAATCCGCACGCGCATGATCGATATGCTCTTGCACTTGGGCAAACGACGCTTCCTTATTGTTCGGATCAACCGGCACATGGTGATAAGGAATACCGTACCATTCGGCGATTGAACGCATGTCTTCGTGATTGGAGATCACACCGGCAATATCGCAATCCAGCTCACCCGCCTGCCAGCGATACAGCAGATCCACCAGGCAGTGGGACTCACGCGAGACCATCAGCACCACCCGACGGCGTTTCTGGGTATCGACCAGCGACCACTGCATAGAAAACTCTTGAGCGATTGGCTCAAAGGCACTGCGCAACGTTTCGGCGGACATACCCAGTGAATCGGCCAATATTTCGTAACGCATAAAAAACCGGCCCGTTTGCAAGTCAGAGTGTTGGCTGGCTTCGGTAATCGAACCGCCCTGCTGAGCTATAAAACTGGATACACGGGCAACAATGCCTACCTGATCAGGGCAGGAAACGACTAAACGATAATAGTGAGACATACGGGATACTCTTGACAACCTGCGAAATACTTCTGACGTAAAGCAGTAGATAGTTCAATGGATAACGCAAAGGATAATGCAAAAGGCAGTGCAACGGCGCAGCGAACACACCTATAACCGCTCCGCCAATAAGATCGCCTAGTGTACCGGAACACCTTTCGCGAAGCACCGATATCAAATGCTCTGGTCATTGTTAGCCGCCCCTGCCTTCCCGTATAGTTAAGACATTACTTTTTAGGCTTTTCATAACTGATGCATCCACCACGCGTTCAACTTCGTCCCCGCCGTCGCCCTCCTCTGCGCCTACTGCCGCTGGGTGGGTGTGGTGAAATTGGCATGAATCTAACGCTATATGGATACGACGATCATTGGATCGCGGTCGACTGCGGCATGATGATTCGCCAGGATCTGCCCAATTCGCCGCTTCAAGTGCCCAATCTGGATACCCCGGAGGCACTGGGTATTACTCCCCAGGCGCTATTTATCACCCATGGCCACGAAGACCATATTGGCGCGGTTGCCTGGCTATGGCCCAAATGGAACTGCCCAATTTATGCCACGCCGCTAGCCGCGGGCCTGTTACGCTTAAAATTCGCCGAACACCAGTTAAGCAGTACGGCCATCAAGGTAATCGAGCCCGGCGAAGCAATGGAAAGCATGCCGTTCTCGGTACGCTACATGCCTCTGACCCATTCGATTCCTGAAAGCTGCGCGCTGATGATACTGATTGGCGGCTACCGAGTACTGCATACCGGTGACTGGAAGCTGGACCCTAACCCTATTATTGGTGATCCCATTAATGCGGCCCATTTTCGGGCGCTCGCTCCGGTTGATTTAGTGGTTGGAGATTCAACCAACGCCCCTCTGCCGGGCCACTCGGGCAGTGAAGGCGATGTGGCTAAAGCGCTGGCTAAAACCTTGGGTGAGTGCAAGGGGCGCGTGGTGGTTTCCTGTTTTGCAAGCAACCTAGCGCGAGTATTAGCCATTGGCCGGGCGGCGCATCAGTGTGGACGCCGAATTAGTTTAATGGGTCGTTCCATGGAGCGGATGGTGGGCATTGCACGAGGCCTTGGCTATATGGATGACTTGCCAGCCCTCGTTCCATCGCATGATCTTGGCTATTTACCTCCAGATGAAGTGGTCATTATCGCTACAGGCAGCCAAGGTGAACCGCGTGCAGCCCTGCAAAGGCTTGCTCAAGGGCGCCATCCGTTTATTGACCTTGAGCCCGGCGATAACGTTATTTTCTCCGCCAAAGCCATTCCGGGTAACGAACGCCCTATTGAGCAGCTAAAGCGGCGTCTAAAGCAGTTAGGTGTGACGATTTTTGATGAGATAAATCACCCGGAGCTGCATGCTACCGGACATCCGGCGCAGGAAGAACTAACCAAGTTTTATCAGTGGGTACGGCCAAAACATCTTATTCCGGTACACGGTGAGGCTCGTCATCAGCAGGCGCATCAGGCCATTGCCCAAGCCCTCGATATTAGCGCGCCTTTAGCGCCCGTGAATGGCGACATTATCGTGCTGGATGGTCAGGGACTCCGCTGTGAAGCCCGCCACCCACAACCACCCTGCATCGTTAATCAAAATAGCGTTGTGCCGCATCCAGGTTTGGAAAACGCTAAAGCCACGGCCCGCCGAGGAAGTTTGTATCTTGCACTACCGGTCACGGCAAGTGAGACAGGCTGGTGGCGTATAGGCCGCCTGATGCTGGATACCAGCAGCGCAAGCCCCCTGGATGAAGATAGCTTTAGTGAATGGCTGGACGACCAGCTTGAGGATATTGAAGCCGATACGCTGGCTGACCTGCGCTTTGCACTCCAGCCACGCTTGATTCATTGGCTGGCAGAACATATGCAGCATATGCCTGAGGTACATCTGCAAATTATGGCTGCCGAAGCGCCGCTATGAACTTAAGCCCTGCTCATGGGCTGAAAGCTGATTTTCAAAGCGCTAAATCTGAGCTACGTCCAGCGAGCCGCATCCTGGGTATCTGTGGTGCGCTCTTTTACCCAGTATTCGCCTTGTCCCGAGTGCTCTTTCTTCCAGAATGGCGCCTGGGTTTTTAAAAAATCCATTATAAAATCGCACGCTTCAAACGCCTCGCGGCGATGGGCGCTGGCAACTAGCACGCGTACGATCGGGTCGCCTGGCGTGAGATACCCAACGCGATGAACGATGTACACGGCCTGCAGCGACCAACGCTGCCAGGCCTGCTCACCAATACTTTCCAGCGTTCGCTCTGTCATGCCCGGATAGTGTTCAAGGGTCAACCCCGTCACATCGGGGGTTTCATTGAAATCACGCACCAAGCCGGTAAAACTCACGACAGCGCCAATGTCGGTACGCTGTGCCAGCACTTGCTCATAGCCATCCGCTAACGCAAATGGCGTAGCCTGAACATACACCCGGATATTCATGATCTAGCCTCCGGTCACCGGTGGAAAAAACGCCACCTCATCCTCGTTGGTAATACGCGCACTGTCGTTGGCCATGACCTGGTTAATCGCGCATAGCGTACGCTGGTCGGCAAGCACGCTAAAGCGCGGATCACGCTGGCTTAGCGCAGCTTTTAAGCCGGCAATATCGCAGCTGGGCACTTGCTCCAGATCGAGCACGATATCACTCACGCCTACACGCTCACGCAGTTCGGCCAAGAACTTCACCCGAACGCAGGGCGATGCACAGCGCTCTCCCAAGGTCACCTCTCCCGTCGCCCCTTCACCTGTCACGATAGGCATCGCTGGGCGAGCATCACGCTGATAATCTCCCCGCACGCCGCCGTGTTTGCTTTCCAGCTGGACTGCATCGATGCGCATATCCTTATCGACGGCTTTGCACATGTCATAAAGGGTCAAACACGCAACCGATACCGCGGTCAGCGCCTCCATCTCAACGCCGGTACGCCCATTCAAACGGCAAAGCGCCGTCACGTTGACGCAGCTGCCCTCCTGGTCAATCTCAAATTCTATCGATACTTTGGAAAGCGCCAGCGAGTGGCAAAGCGGAATCAGCTCATGGGTACGCTTGGCGGCCTGAATGCCGGCAATGCGTGCGGTAGCAATAACATCGCCTTTGGGAAGCTCGCCGTCACTTAACAGCTTGAGCGTTTCAGGCTGCATGATAATCCGCCCCGAGGCGACTGCCTCACGGCGCGTTTCACGCTTGTCACCAACATCGACCATATTAGCCTCACCACGCGTATTGAGGTGGGTTAGCTGCATGTTTTCACCTATCGTTTGACGCTATCGTTTTAAGCTGGGCTGTTGAGTTGGGTGCTCGCCCAGGCAAGCACCCAGCGGGTAATCGCATCAAGATCATTCAGGTCTAACTGAGCCACTGACGGGCTAAGCTCAATCGGAGCCTCTGTGTCGAGCGCAACGGCTTGCACCGTCACATCAGCGAGAATTGATGCCTCTCCAATACCTGCACGATACAGCACAAGCTTGGGAATGGGCCACGCTTTAAACCCTTCCACGATGACCAGATCCGGCTGGTGGTGCGCCATCATCGCCAATAATGCGTTCAGGTCAGGCTCCTCCTGGTCGGGCGTTTCCTGCATCAGTGCAAAGCGTTGGCGTGATGCGATCAACATAGGCGATGCCCCGGCACTGCGCAGCCGGTAGCTATCTTTGCCGGGCTTATCGATATCAAAGTCATGATGGGCGTGTTTGATAACGCCCACATTCAGCCCTGCCTCGCGTAATCGCGGCAGCAATTGCGTAAGTAGCGTGGTTTTACCTGTGCCACTCCAGGCGGCAATGCCTAGCACAGGAAACGTCGTGGTTATTTTGCCTACCATTCTACCCGCACTCCTTTTAACAGGGTTTAGCGTAGCGCCGCTTACTCACCTTCCCGCTCGCGGGGTAGCAGCCAATTTAACGCAATACCCACAAGCGCGGCCAGGCTAACGCCCTGTAGCGTGAATTGGCCTTCGCCAAACTGCATGCCGCCAATACCGAAAACCAAAATCAAGGAGACCACCACCAGATTACGTGGCGCCGTTAACGACTGCCCGGCACGTACCAGCGTATTCATTCCCACCACGGCGATTGAGCCAAACAGCAGTGTCATGATACCGCCCATCACGGGGCCAGGGATGGTTTGCAAAAGCGCCCCCAGCTTGGCCACAAACGCCAGTACGATGGCAAGTACGGCTGCCACAATCATATAGGTAGGGTTAAAGGCACGGGTTAGCGTTACCGCTCCGGTCACTTCGGAATACGTTGTATTGGGTGGCCCGCCAAACAGCGCCGCGACTGTCGTCGCCAAACCATCGCCTAATAACGTGCGATGCAGGCCCGGTTTTTCCAGATAGTTTTTCCGCGTTACCGAGCCAATCGCGACCATATCACCGATATGTTCGACCGCAGGCGCAATGGCGACAGGAATCATGAATAAAATGGCCGCCCAATGAAAACTGGGCGCGGTAAAGCTGGGTAGCGCCAGCCAGGCCGCTTCGCGAACCGGGGTGAAATCGACGACTCCCATAATCAACGCCAGCGTATAACCGGTAAAAATCCCTCCCATAATGGGCACCAGGCGTAACAGGCCACGGCCGAAGACCGCCAAGACCAAGGTGACCAGCAGACTAGCCATCGATAAGAAAATGGCTTGTCCATAGCTGATGTTATCGCTGGTTTCACCGGTTGCCATGCTTACCGCGACAGGCGCCAGCGCCAAGCCAATCACCATGATGACCGGCCCAACCACGACAGCAGGCAGTAAGCGGTTAAGCCAGCCGACACCGCGCAGACGCACGGCCTGAGAAATGGCGACATACACCAAGCCTGCCACCATTAACCCGCCCATGGTGGCCGATACCCCAAAGCTTGCAATGGAGCCCTGTATCGGCGCGATAAAGGCAAACGAGGAGGCCAGAAATACCGGCACCGTCTTTTTCGTGACCGCGTGAAATACCAACGTACCCACACCGGCAGTGAAGAGCGCGACGCTTGGATCCAGCCCGGTTAATAGCGGCACTAACACCAACGCGCCAAAGGCGACAAACAGCATTTGCGCACCGGTCAGCAGTACCTTTGGCCATGACTCTGGCTGACTGACAGCATCACTCATCACACAACTCCTAAGGATTTGTTATTCATATTGAGGGGGCAAAAATTGAGAAGGCAAAAAAATGCCCCTAGCGCGAAGCGCAAGGGGCAATATCAGACGGAGCGCTTAGCGCGTTCCAAAAATCTTGTCTCCGGCATCTCCCAAGCCCGGAACGATATAGCCGTTTTCATCCAACCGGTCGTCTACCGACGCAGTATAAATTTCAACATCGGGATAAGCCTCCTGCACCCGTTTGATCCCTTCTGGTGCCGCGACAAGAACAATCACTTTCATATGCTCGCAGCCACGCTCGCGCAGCATATCAAGCGTTGCGACCATCGAGCCGCCAGTTGCCAGCATCGGATCAATGACCAGTGCCATACGCTCTTCAATATCGTTGGCGAATTTCGCAAAGTAAGGAACCGGCTGCAGAGTCTCTTCGTCACGATAAAGGCCCACAACGCTGACACGCGCGCTGGGAATCAGATCCGTCACGCCTTCAAGCATACCTAGACCGGCGCGCAGAATAGGCACTACGGTGACCTTTTTACCTTTAAGGCGGCGCGTGGCGATAGGTTCGCCATTCCAACCTTGAATCTCATGGTCTTCAAGCTCCAGCCCTTTGGTCGCCTCATAGGTCAAGAGCTTGGCCACTTCACCTGCCAGTTCACGAAAGCTCTTAGTGCTTAAATCAACTTCGCGCATCAGTCCCAGCTTATGTTGAACAAGCGGATGGTTAATGGCGTAGACACTCATGGGGCTTCCTCACTGCAGGGATATCAGGATGGCGACGTACGTCGCATCTTCAGGCATACAAAATTGCGCGCCATTCTACCTGTATCTGACCATCAGGTTAAGCGCTTTCGGGCAGTTGCCAGTCAATAGGCGAACGCCCCTGCTCTATCAGGAACTGATTCGCTTGAGAAAACTGGTGATTGCCAAAAAAGCCACGATGGGCAGACAGCGGCGAAGGATGGGGCGACTCCAATACCAAATGGCGCTGCTGATCGATTAGCGCTTTTTTCTGGCGCGCATGGCTGCCCCACAATAAAAACACGCACGGCGGAGCATGCTGACTTACCGTTTCGATTGCTCGATCCGTAAATTGCTCCCAGCCTTTTCCCCGGTGAGATGCGGCATTACCCTGCTCAACGGTCAAGGCCGTGTTTAACAGCAGCACGCCCTGGGTAGCCCAGCTAACCAGGCTGCCATGGCGTACCGGCTTAAAGCCTACATCGCTTGCCAACTCTTTATAAATATTGACAAGTGACGGGGGGATTTTCACCCCCGACTGAACGGAAAAGCTTAATCCATGCGCCTGGTTAGGCCCGTGATAGGGGTCCTGACCGAGGATAACGACTTTTACATCTTTCAATGGAGTCAGCTCAAACGCCCGAAACCAATTGGAAGAGTGGGGATAAATAACTTTTTTAGCCGTTTTCTCTTGGGCCAAAAACTGTTTCAAAGCCTTCATATAGTCGGCTTGAAACTCATCACCGAGCCATTGGCCCCAGTCGTTCGTCAGTGGATTAGTCATAATTCCTTTTTACTTGGTCAACAAGTGGCTCTACATACGCAACGCCCATATCCCAAGGGAACTGAATCCAGCATTGCTGAGCCACTTCAGTGAGATATTGGTCCACTAAAGGACGCCCTTCTGGCTTAGCATAGATAGTCACAAAATGGGCTTTCGGCATCATTTCACGCACTGCACGCGCGGTTTTGCCGGTATCCACCAAGTCATCGACCAACAGCCAACCTTCGCCGTCATGGTCAACGCCCTTCATGATATTCAGGCCGCCTTGATCCATATGGTCATAGCTTTTAATACAGATCGTATCAATCAGGCGCACGTTCAATTCGCGGGCAATGAGTGCCGCTGGAATCAATCCACCCCGGGTGATCGCTACAATGCCTTTGAAGTCCCGCTCGATCATCTGATGACAAAGCTGGCGCACATCGCGGTGCAACTGGTCCCAGGAAATGGTGAAATGCTGGTGATAGCGTTCGCTGCTCATGAGAGGCGTTACTCGTCTTCGTTGAAAGAACATACCGCGAATACGCTAAAACCAGCATCGCGAATTTTCTGAGAACCGCCCAACTCGGGTAGGTCAATAATAGTGGCGGTTTCTACTACCTGCCCGCCAGAGCGCTGAATAAGGTTGGCGGCGGCCAACATGGTGCCACCGGTGGCAATCAGGTCATCCATCAGTAGGATCCGGTCGCCTTCCTGAAAAGCGTCAGAATGTAGTTCTACTTCAGAATGACCGTATTCCAGCTTGTAGGTTTCACTGATCGTTTTAAAAGGCAGTTTGCCTTTTTTGCGAACCGGTACAAAGCTACAGCCCAGCTCATAGGCAAGCGGCGCACCAATAATGAAACCACGCGCATCAACCGCCGCGATGGCATCTAGGTTCATTTCCTGATAGCGATGCACAAAACTGTCGATCAATTTGCGAAACGCCGCACTGTTTTGTAGCAACGGAGTGATATCACGAAAGTTCACCCCCTGCTCAGGCCAATCAGGAACGGTGCGAATAACCGACTTAATGTAGTCGCCGTAGATGCTCATCGCGTCTCTCATAGATTAATAATAAGTAGCCTGGGCATTTAACCCAAGAATAGAAACTTCGCTGCAAACAGCAATGCAAGAATCACAACGGCCGGGTTCAGGTCACTAAACCGGCCAGACAGCGCTTTAATACTTACAAAACTTATAAACCCTAAGGCAATACCGTCAGCAATAGAGAACGTGAGCGGCATTGCCAGTGCAGCAATCAGTACCGGTGCTGCATCGGTCGGATCTTCCCAGTTCGCATGGGCCAAACTGCCGGCCATAAGAACCGCCACATACAATAGCGCGCCTGCCGTGGCATACGCGGGAATGGAGCCCGCCAGAGGCGCAAAGAAAAGGCTGATTAAAAACAGCACGCCAACCACTACAGCGGTTAACCCGGTTCGTCCACCAGAGGCGATACCCGCGGTTGATTCGATATAGCTGGTGGTGGTCGAGGTGCCCAGCGCCGCCCCTGCCATGGACGCGGTACTATCCGCCATCATGGCACGCCCAATACGCGGCAATTTACCATCTTTATCCAGCAGCTTGCCCCGGTGAGCAACGCCCACCAGCGTGCCGGATGTATCAAACAGATCCACGAACAAAAACGCGAAGATAACGCTGAGCATCGCCACATCCAATGCGCCCATCAAATCCATCGCCATAAAGGTAGGCGCGATAGACGGCGGCATTGACATCAACCCTGCATACTCATTGTGACCCAACAGCATCGCTGTCAGAGTAATACCCAGGATACCAATCAACACTGCACCTTTGACCCTCAGGTAAGACAGAGCAGTGATCACAAAAAAGCCTAGCAGGGCATATAAAGGCGCAGGCTGTGAAAGATCGCCCATTGAGACAAAGGTCGCTGGGTTAGCGACCACAATGCCGGAGTTTTTAAGCGCAATCATGGCCAGGAAAAGACCAATCCCCGCCGCGATCCCTAAACGCAGCGACATGGGAATGGAGTTAATGATCCACTCGCGAATCTTAAAAATACTCAGCAAGAAAAAGGTCAGGCCCGAAAAGAAGACCGCGCCCAGTGCGGCTTCCCAGGTGTAGCCCATGCCCAGTACCACGCCATAGGTGAAAAAGGCGTTAAGCCCCATGCCGGGTGCCTGAGCGATGGGGTAATTAGCCCAAAACCCCATTACGAAGCAGCCAATCGCCGCCGCCAAGCAGGTCGCCACAAAGACAGCACCATAGTCCATGCCCGCTTCTGACAAAATGCTGGGGTTCACGAATATGATATAGGCCATGGTTAGGAACGTTGTGATCCCGGCAACAACCTCCGTCTTCACATTCGTGTTCAGCTCGGTCAGATTGAAATAGTTATCCAGAAGTTTCATGAATGTTTTTATCCTTCGCGCAAACGCAAAATGCGTCCCCTTGGAGCGAGAAAAGCCGCACATGTTACCGAAAGGTACCGTGTGATGCGAGTACCAAACGCGCAGCCAGTTGAGGCGGAAGAGCCTCCGCCAGTAATAACGCTAGCAATCTTCAGGCCATCAACTAACCAATCGGTCAGTTAGCTTGGTTCCAAATCGTTATGGGCGCTTAGCCAACACACGCTCAACGGTTTCAACAATGACCTGGGTTTGCGGGTCAATCTCAATATTGACGTCATCACCAGGCAGACGCTCGCTGAGCATCGTGCGAGAAAGCGTTTCCGGAATCAGATTAACGCTGAACTCAATACCGCTGTCGTCTGATGCACGACGTACATCCCCAACCGTTAAGCTAATACCATCCACCCCGATATAGCCTTTCTCAAAAACGAAGCGGCCAATCGTGTCAGGTAAGGCAAACCATAGCCGACGATTATTAGGTGCTTCCTCAATGGCCACTACGTTTGCCATGCAAATAATGTGGCCAGACATGGAGTGTCCACCAATCTCATCACCAAACCGGGCGGCACGCTCAATATTGACGCCTCCTCCCGGTGCAAGTGCACCAAGATTAGTCAATCGCAGGGTTTCCCGCATCAAGTCGAAACTAACGTTATCACCGTTAATCCCGGTAACGGTGAGGCACACCCCGTTATGGGCCACTGAGGCACCAATTTCCAATCCCTCGCGCATGGCCGCAGGCATAGCCACTACATGGGTTCGAAACTCGTCAAGCTCATGCACCTCTACTACGGTCGCGATACCCTGCACGATGCCGGTAAACATAATGAATCCTCTAGTACGTCATCTTGAAAGCGCTTATTCAAACATGAATTAACAAAGGCGCAAGTTTACGCTCCTGAAGAGAATAATGCGCTTATCGCGCGGCTAATAAGCCTAAGAATATATGGCTCGCTCTGGCGATAATTATCAGCTTTGATTGAGCTATGAAAAGTTAAATACACCAAAACAGTGGCTAAATTTGCCAAATACTTCTGACGAAGCGACGCCCAACGTAAAACCAGCCGGTTTCAATTGACAACTTGGGGGCTGCTCTTTAGACTTTTGGCCCATGTAATGACGCCGATTTGTACCCATATTGCGGGCGTCCACCAAATCAATGATTTGGTGAAGTGCAGCTAAAAGGGTGTGTCCAGCGTTGATGGCCACCCGTAAGGGTGGCCTTTTTTTTATATCCCGCCCTACGCTTGCTCCCTCGCACTCCGTCTAAGGCCTCCCATTAAGGCAGACGCTATGATTGAACTTAGTAACGTTAGTAAAACCTATGGCAGCGGCGACAGTGCCGTTCATGCTCTGAGCGATGTTAATTTATGTGTGCCCAAAGGCACTATCCATGGCGTTATCGGCTTATCCGGTGCGGGCAAGTCAACGCTAATTCGCTGCGTGAACCTTCTTGAGCGCCCTACCCAAGGCAGCGTCACGGTAGATGGCCAGGAAATGACCCGCTTGAGCGGCGGCGCCCTGAACCAGGCGCGTCATCGCATTGGCATGATTTTCCAGCATTTCAACTTACTGACCACGCGTAACGTGTTTGATAACGTTGCCCTGCCGCTTGAACTGATGGGTGAAAAGCGCAGCGCCATTCAAAGCCGCGTACTGCCATTACTTGAAATGGTAGGGCTGGCTGATAAAGCCAAACAGTATCCTGCTCAGCTCTCGGGCGGCCAAAAGCAGCGCGTTGCTATCGCTCGCGCCCTGGCCAGCAAGCCCAACGTCCTGCTGTGCGATGAAGCAACGTCAGCGCTCGACCCGCAAACCACCGGCTCCATTCTTGAGCTTCTGCGCGATATCAACCAGCAGTTGGGTATCACTATTTTATTGATCACCCATGAAATGGAAGTGGTTAAGTCAATTTGCCACCGAGTGAGCCTTATCTCTAACGGCAAACTGGTGGAAGATGCGGAAGTCGGCGACTTCTTTACCGCGCCACGCACCCAGCTGGGTCGTGAGTTCCTGAACGATTTTCTTCAACTCAGCCCGCCCAAGGAGCTTATTGAGCGCTTGAGCGCAACGCCAAACGAGGCCACTCATCCTGTGGTGCGCCTGACGTTCTCGGGCGATGCCGTTTCGACACCGCTTATTTCGCGCCTGGCGCGTGAATGCAATGTAGATGTCAGCATTCTACAGGCCAAGGTGGAGTCCATTCAGGACCGTACCTTAGGGCTTATGATTGCGGAACTACTCGGCACCACCGAGCAGACGCAAAAAGCGATGAATTATCTTCAGTCTCACCAGTTAGAAGTCGAGGTACTTGGTTATGTCCAGCGCAATGTTTGACCTTATTTTACAGGCCACGCTGGATACGCTGTATATGGTGGCTATCTCCGGCGTCATTTCGACGCTGCTCGGCCTACCGTTAGGCGTATTGCTGTACGTAACGCGCCCACGCCAAATTCTAGCCCAGCCGGTGCTTAATCAGACGTTAAGCATTATTACCAATATTGGCCGCTCGATTCCCTTCATTATATTGATGGTAGCCATCATCCCCTTCACGCGCATGCTGGTGGGCACCTCTATAGGGATCAATGCCGCGTCGGTTCCACTGACCATTGCGGCCATTCCTTTTGTGGCGCGCCTGATAGAAGGTGCGCTTAATGAGGTATCCCCAGGCTTGGTTGAATCTGCGCAATCCATGGGCGCAACCCCTTGGCAAATTATTCGCAAGGTGCTTATCCCGGAGGCGCGGGGCGGCATTATTACGGGCCTTACCATTACCCTGGTAACGCTTGTCAGCTACTCGGCAATGGCGGGCGCGGTCGGTGGCGGCGGCCTGGGAGATCTAGGCATCCGCTACGGATATAACCGCTTTAATCCGACTATCATGCTGATTACCGTGGTTATTTTGGTAGTCCTAGTGCAAGGCTTTCAAAGCCTGGGTGACTACCTGGTGCGTAAAAGCGATCGTAAATAATGATAGCCATTGCCTATACGGACTTATAACAAAAAAACATTAGAATTATTTTTCTTATTCCAGCATTATCAAACCATGATGACAAAACGCATTAGGAGACTTACATGCAAAAACTGATAATTGGTAGCCTGACAGCCTTGGCACTGGCAGTAAACGTTGCAAATGCAGAAACCCGTACGATCAAGATGGGCACCGTTGCTGGCCCTGAAACCGAAGTCATGGAAGTAGCGGCGCGTATTGCTAAAGAAGAATACGACCTTAATGTCGAAATTATCGAATTTACCGATTACGTAACGCCCAATGTGGCGCTAGCAGACGGCAGCCTTGATGCCAATGCTTACCAGCACGCACCCTACCTGAATGCGATGGTTAACGATCGCGGCTATGATCTTGCCGTTGCGGGCTATACCTTTGTTTACCCGATTGGTGCTTATTCAGAAAAATTCGATAGCATTGAAGATTTGCCCGACGGTGCGCAGATTGCACTGCCCAATGACCCGTCCAACGAAGGTCGCGCGCTGATTTTGATGCATAACGAAGGCCTGATCACGCTGAACGATCCGGAAAACCTGGAAGCCACGCCAATCGATATCGCCGAGAATCCGCGCAACTTCCGCTTCCGTGAAATTGAGGCCGCCCAGCTTCCCCGCGTACTGCGCGATGTGGATATGGCGTTTATTAATAACACCTTCGCCCAGCCCGCAGGCTTGAAGCTTGACGATGCCCTGATCAAAGAAGGCCCTGAATCACCCTATGTGAACCTTATTGCCGTACGCGGTGGTGATGAAGAGCGTGAGGACATTCGCCAACTGGTTGATGCCTATCAGCGCGATGAAGTAGCGGCTAAAGCCGAAGAGCTGTTTAAAGGCGCTGCCGTACCGGGCTGGACTGAATAACCCCTTTAGAAAGCACTTGTTCAGGCCGACCTTAGCGTCGGCCTGATGCGTTTATGACGAGATGATGATGCCGACCACTGATTACGCACTACTCAACCGCCAGCTTGAAGCCCTGCTTGATACACGCGATTGGCTTACCAATAGCGCGCAAACCTGCGCTTTTATTCAGCAGGAAGTGCCTAACCTGAACTGGGTGGGGTTCTATCTTCAGCGCCAACCTGAGGTCTTGGGACTCGGGCCTTTTCAGGGCAAACCGGCCTGCCACCCGATCCCTTTTAGTAAAGGCGTATGCGGAGCCGCAGCGCGCCAGCAGAAAACACAGCGGGTCGATGATGTTCACGCCGTCGCAGACCATATTGCCTGCGACGCGGACTCTCGCTCCGAACTGGTGATTCCTGTCGTTCTTGAAGGCTACTTGTGGGGCGTTCTAGACCTGGATAGCCCATTACCTGCCCGCTTTACTGAAGACGACCAGGCTGGAATCGAAGCACTAATAGCTACTTTTCAGCGCCAAACGGATCTGTCGCCCCATTAATGATAAGTATGCAGGTGGATGGTGCAGTAAGCGCGAAAAATAACGTCGCTCATAGATAGATCAGAGCGGCGGCGCGCTTTTCTAAGTGTATGGTTGAATATTTCTTCTGCCTTATAGCGACTCAACCCTAGCTCTTGGGCCGTATGGAAATATTCATCCAGCTCCGCACTCTCAACGCCATCACGCATTAGCGACGGTTTGTTTGATGACTTGAGGCCTGATTTTAAGCCACCCAAAGCAGAGGCCCAGCTGGGCATTAAATTAAGGTACATAGCTTCATCCTTGAATTATGTTCATAGGTAAAATAGTTCATCACAGCGCGAATTCCAGTACAACTTCGTACTAATTTCTATACGCGTATTATACATTATACAGCATGACGTTATCGTGACAGGCGCCATCTCACGCACGTAACTACCCCTTGCCAGGCATCCTCATCACCAGACGCTAAGTCTGATGATGAGGATGCCTGAATCAAATTGCTGCGCGAAATAAACGGATACGGTATGAAAACAACGCTAAACGAACAAAAACCCCGCGCTTAAAAAGCACGGGGCTAACAATTTGGTAGGACCAGGCGGATTTGAACCGCCGACCTCCACGATGTCAACGTGGCGCTCTAACCAACTGAGCTATGGTCCTGAAAAATGGGTTGCAAGAATGGTAGGACCAGGCGGATTTGAACCGCCGACCTCCACGATGTCAACGTGGCGCTCTAACCAACTGAGCTATGGTCCTGTCGTGCAACGGATGCGTATTCTACTTATTTATCACGGTATTGCAAGAAACTTTTTTCTTATGCAATAACCAGATTTACGCTGTATATCTCGATAAAATCATGGCTTGATAGCGTGTTTAATATTTATAAACAACTAATAAAATTAATTTTAGTTACCTTACTCACTAGGAAGACCAAATATGCTTGCTCCACTGATTACGTGCCTTGCACTGTTGCCCTTACTGGCGACAATGGTCGCACGCGTACCACTGCGCTGGTGGTGGATACGGTGTTTTGAATTTCCTCGCGTGCAAATAGCGCTCCTCTCACTCCTCTGCGGTCTAATGGCATTAGTGTTTTTAGAACCCAGCGATTGGCGCTCAGCCGCCTGGATTATCGTTCTTATTACGGTGGGCTTGCAGGGTCGCTATATTTTACCCTGGACACGCCTTTGGCGCGTTCAAGTTAAAACAGCTGCTAAAGAAACCTCCCGTACTCGCCACATTACGCTCTTAATTGCCAATGTCTTGACTCCCAACCGGCACGTTGAGGGGTTGATAGAAATGATTCAACAGCATCAGCCGGATATCATTTTAACCCTGGAATCAGATCAGTGGTGGCAGGATCAGCTAGATCCCAAACTCGATGAAAAATGGCCCTATAGCGTTAAAGTACCGCTCGACAATCTCTATGGCATGCACCTTTATTCACGCCTCCCGCTGGAAAACACCTCGGTTAAATGGCTAATTCAGGAAGATATTCCTTCCATTCATACCATGGTAACGCTTGAAAATGGCGACTCTATTCGTCTGTATGGCGTTCACCCCCGCCCCCCTGCCCCGGCGGAAAGTGAAAAATCGTTATGGCGGGATGCCGAGCTCTTATGGGTGGGCCAAGAAGTCCACAAAAAACCTCAGCCTACGCTAGTGGCGGGTGATCTTAACGATGTGGCTTGGTCAAGAACCACGCAGTTATTCTGCCGTATTAGCGGTATGCTCGACCCGCGGCGGGGCCGCGGTATGTTTAGTACCTTTCACGCCAAGAATCGACTGTTGCGCTGGCCGCTTGACCATATTTTCGTGACCAACCATTTCACGCTGGTAAACATGCAGCGGCTGGGAGCGTTTGGATCTGACCACTTCCCTATCCTGGCAACCTTTTGCTACCAGCCTTCGCGGCAGGCTGAGCAGGAGAAGCCTCAAGCAGACAACGAAGAGCGCAAAGAGGCCAGCGAAACCATACAACAGGGTAAAACAGAAAAACAGAAAACCTGAGTCCCACTGGCGATCTAAAAGGGGTTACTTCTTCTCGATAATCTATTCAGGAATACCACCCTGGGTCAGCACCGTTGGGTCTAACAATCTTTCCAACGTTTCCCGATCCAGGTCGGTTTGCTCTTCCGCCACATCAATAATCGGACGCCCTGCCTGGTAGGCTTTTTTAGCGATGGCGGCCGCCGCGTTATAGCCAATCACACTGTTGAGCGCCGTCACCAAAATAGGGTTACGCGCCAGAGGCCCCTGCAGGTTGTCCTCCCGCACCTTAAACGTTGCAATTGCCCGGTCCGCAAGCAGCCGTGAGGTATTGCTCATCAAGGTAATGGAGGTCAGCAGATTGGTCGCCACCAGCGGCAGCATGACATTTAGCTGGAAGTTGCCGCTCTGGCCCGCCACTGTAATGGCCGTATCAAGGCCAATGACCTGAGCCGCCGCTTGGGCAGCCGATTCTGGGATCACAGGGTTGACCTTGCCCGGCATGATCGAGCTTCCCGGCTGCAGCGCTTCAAGCTCTATTTCACCCAAGCCTGCTAAAGGACCTGAATTCATCCAGCGCAGATCATTGGCAATTTTCATGATGACGCAGGCCAAGCCCTTTAATTGGCCGGAAAGCTCAACGGCCGCATCCTGGGAGGAGAGGCTGGCAAAAAAGCTATCGTTAGGGGCAAAGCTTAATCCGGTTTGCTCACTTAGCTCCTTGGCAATCTGATCGGCAAAGCCTTCCGGCGCATTAATACCGGTACCCACTGCCGTTCCGCCCTGCGCTAAACGACACAGACGACTCATCGCGCTATCAAAACGCTCAATGGCTTGGCCTAACTGGCTTGACCATGCCCCAAGCTCCTGGTCCATACGCAGCGGCATGGCATCCATCAAATGCGTACGCCCTGTTTTAACAACATGCTTAAGTTCGCTCGCGCGCTGATCAATACACGCTTTTAAATGCTCAAGCGCAGGCCGTAGCGACTCATTCACGGCAACTGCCGCTGAAACATGAATAGCCGTCGGGATCACATCGTTGCTTGACTGCCCCATATTCACGTGATCATTAGGTGTTACTTCAACACCTTCACGGCTTGCCAGGGTAGCCAACACTTCATTGACGTTCATATTGGTCGATGTGCCTGACCCCGTTTGAAATACGTCAATCGGGAACTGATCGTCGTGTTCACCATTAATCACTGCCTGTGCAGCTTTTTGGATGGCGCTCGATCTAGCCTCATCTAACAAACCTAATTGCTGATTAGTGCGCGCGGCGGCTAGTTTAATGCGCGCCACAGCGTGTACAAAGGCCGCAGGCATAGGTGAGTGGGAAACGGGAAAGTTATTGATAGCCCGCTGTGTTTGGGCTCCATAAAGGGCATTAGCCGGTACTTCAAGCTCACCCATGCTGTCGCGTTCGGTACGAGTATCCATTATTTATGCTCCTTTTTAAATAGTAATCAATCTTATTTACAGCTGATCACGTCGGCAAGTCCTTTCGCAATATCTGCAGCTATTCAAGCTAGACGTTCTCAACGCCTGGGTAAACATTAACCGCTTTAGGCTAGAAAATAAGGCCTCACGCCTTTATATTGCACTGCACAAAAACGACTGCTATGCTGCAGCGCAAGAAAGCTTAATATTCATAGCCAAAGCTTAATGAAACAAATTGTCGCCTTTTAATAGCGGCTGTTATTAAACGGGATGCTTAAACGCACTATCTCGATTCAGGAGTTCTATAATGAATACGTTCAACACTAATGAAATGAACCAGCAGTTTGATAATTTCTTTATGGCCCCTGCGCGTGCTTATGCCGCTCTGACTCTCGATTACGCAGAGAAGATGCTGAATGCTCAAGTCAACGCCAGCCAAGCCTATGCTGAAACCGGCATTGCGCAGCTGCGTCAGCTAGCCAACGTAAAAGATTCAGAAGGCCTACGTAGTTATATGGAAGGCCAGCAGCAGGTTGTAAAGCAGTTAGCAGAACAGGCTAAAGGCGACGCAGACAACGTTGTTGCGCTTCATCAGAACTATTTTCAAAAGAGTCAGAAGCTGGCCGAAGATAGTGTAAAACAGGCCCAGACAGCGGCGAGCAAAATGCGCAAACCTGCCTAAGTTGTTACCTATTCAACTTAAGCTGTTATCTATTTAAATAGTGGCCTGCCCGCTGGATCAATAAGCGGGCACGGCTCACCAGTTAAGCGCTGACTTAACGAATGGTATCGTAAGTTTTCGTTTTGCGGATAAAGACGCTTGATCAAGCGTTTCAATAGCTCGGCACAAATCACCTAGCTCACGCGGCCCACGATGCAAAATATAGCGCCCTACATCGTCCGGCAGCTGCATTCCCCTAACATTCGCCCGTAGCCTGAGTGCTGCCAGGCGCTCCTCATCGTTGAGCGGGTGAAGATGAAAAGTCACGCCCCACGTTAACCGTGAAGCTAAGTCAGGCAGTACAACATTCAGCTGGCGTGGCGGGGCATTGGAAGCAATCACAAGCTGCTTGCCTGCATCGCGCAACCGATTAAAAGCATGAAATAGCGCTTCTTCCCAACGCTTTCGGCCGACGACATATTCCAGATCATCAATCGCTACCAAATCCAGACGCTCAATATCTTCAAGCATCAGGGGTGGAAAATGCCCCAGGTCGGCTAACGGTAGATATAAGGCTCGCTTATCGGCATCGGAGGCAGCATGACAGGCCGCCTGAAGAAGATGACTTCGCCCACTTCCCTGAGCCCCCCATAAATAGATAAAAGGCTCGGCATTGGGTTGAAATTGTTGAGTCAGATGCTCAACCAGCAGTGCATTCGCGCCTGAAGCGTAATAATTATTGAAGGTTGCGTCATCACGCAACCCTACTCCTAACGGCAGCTGTGCCGGCACTCGGCTCATGATGATTCCCTTTCGTCGTGACGATCCAGCCCATCATGGTGGTTTAAAGGCGTTAAGAAACGTTGTTCAGAATTATAAAGTGAGCTGTGCTTATAACGGTCGTTTAATTCGCGGAGAAGCACCATAAAAACGGCGGCAACAGGCAGTGCTAGCAGTACGCCGGTAAACCCAAACAGGTTTCCACCTGCTAGGACTGCAAAAATAACGGCAACTGGATGCAAGCCAATTTTATCCCCTAAAAGTTTGGGCTGTAGTATGACACTTTCTGCGGCTTGACCGATACTAAATACCACGATGACACCGAGTACCGCCCACCACGTACCGAATTGAAATAACGCAACAATTAGAGCAACAGCGATACCTACGATAAAGCCCAAAAACGGTACAAAGCTAACCAGCCCGGCAACGAACCCAATCAGTAAGCCAAAGTTAAGCCCCATTAAGGTAAGCCCTGTGGCGTAAATAACGCCTAAACACAGCATGACCAATAGCTGACCACGTAAAAAAGACGACAGCACCTCATCACAGCGGCGTGCTAAACGAAACGTGTCGCTCGCCCATTGCCGCGGCACCAAGCTTGCGATGTTGCTTAGCATGCGATTCCAGTCGAGAAGCAGATAGAAGGTAACGACCGGAATTAGTGCGATATAAGTAATCCAGGTCATAAATGCCATGCCGGAGCGACCAATATGCCCTAAAGCCTGGGCTAGATAGCCACCCGCATCGCGCCAGTTTTCAACCAGCACTTCACGTACGTTGGTTAACTCACCACGTAAATCGTAGCCGGTCCATTCCTGAACCTGGGGCGCCAGCACGTTTTCAACCCAGCCAAAAATACCCGGTACTGCATCGCCCAACTGCTTAATCTGCTGGACGATAAGCGGTATGAGAATTAATAAACTTGCTGTCAATACAATCAGCAGTATCAAGAAGACGAGGCAAACGGCCAGCGTGCGCTTCATGCCTAGCCGCTGGAAATAATTAGACAGTGGATCAGCCAGATACGCCAATACCATGCTGGCAATAAAGGGCATTAAAACTGAATTCAGGACATACACCAGTCCAATAAACACGACCAGCAGCACTACCCCTAACCATGAACTTCGCATTGTATGACTCTCCTTCCTGGATCCATCAAAAGCGCTTTATGCACTGAATAATAACAAAAGTTGTAGGAACGTAGGCGCAACATGTATACCGGCGATGCGGGCCACGCCGCTCGGTGTTACAATCCACGTCAGTTATTGCCCAGCACTGGCCATCTCGCCAGCACTACCCGTACTGCTATAGGCTTCACAGGAACTGTCATGACCGAGACTTCCACTTCTCCGGCTACTCCTTCGCTCAGCTATAAGGATGCAGGTGTCGATATTGATGCCGGAAATGCCCTAGTTGATCGCATCAAACACGTTGCCAAACGTACCACTCGCCCCGAAGTAATGGGCGGCTTGGGCGGTTTTGGCGCTTTATGCGAGCTACCCGCAGGCTACAAGCAGCCTGTTCTGGTATCTGGCACTGATGGAGTGGGCACCAAACTGCGCCTTGCGATGGACCTTGGCAAGCACGACACTATTGGCATCGATTTAGTGGCAATGTGCGTTAATGATTTGATTGTCGCAGGTGCCGAGCCGCTGCTGTTCCTCGACTACTATGCCACGGGTAAGCTGGATGTGGATATCGCCGCCGACGTAGTGACCGGCATTGGCGCCGGTTGTGAGCTGGCTGGCTGCGCTTTGGTTGGTGGTGAAACAGCCGAAATGCCCGGCATGTACGAAGGTAGTGACTATGACCTGGCCGGTTTTTGTGTCGGCGTTGTGGAAAAATCCGAAATTCTTGACGGTAGCAAAGTAAGCGAAGGTGATATCCTGCTGGGGCTTGCCTCTTCAGGCCCTCACTCTAACGGCTACTCGTTAATCCGCAAGATCCTGGAAGTCAGCAATGCCTCGCTTGAAACGCAGGTAGATAATACCCCGTTAGGCGATGCACTAATGGCGCCAACCCGCATTTATGTGAAGTCGCTGCTTTCCTTGATGCGGGATACTTCTATTCCTGTGCACGCGCTTTCCCACATTACCGGTGGCGGCCTGCTGGAAAACATCCCCCGCGTACTGCCTGAAGACCTCGCGGCACACGTTGATATTGCTACATGGCAGCGTCCTGCGGTATTTGACTGGCTGCAGGCTCAAGGCAATGTTAACGAAGTTGAAATGCACCGTGTACTTAACTGCGGCATCGGTATGGTTATCGTGGTGCCTGCCGCAGAGGCTGAGCAAGCCATGACCCACTTACAAGCCCAGGGTGAAACGGTTTATCGCATCGGTCATATTATCAAGCGCCAGGATGAAGCCGTGGTGCTGGAGAACCTGCCCGTATGAGTGGTACCGATTACCCCAGCGATACGATTACCGATATGGCGCCAGAGCCGACCGGCCCACGTCGGGTAGTCGTGCTTATTTCTGGCAGTGGCAGCAATCTTCAGGCGCTGATCGATGCACAGTCTCATGACCGCTTAGGCGGTGAGATTGTGGCGGTGATCTCCAACGTGGCAGACGCTTACGGTTTGAAGCGCGCTCACGAGGCTGGCATCGAAGCAGTTGCCCTGCCCCATCGCGAATATGATACTCGCGAGGCTTACGATGGCGCGCTGATTAAAGTCATTGAGCGCCACGAGCCCGACTTGATCGTACTGGCGGGCTTTATGCGTATTTTAACGCCGCGCTTTGTACAACGCTTTATGGGTCGGATGCTCAATATTCATCCTTCACTGCTGCCCGAGTACCAAGGCTTAAATACCCACGCAAGGGCGCTGGCCGATCAAGTAACCAGCCACGGCTGTAGCGTGCATTTTGTTACCGAAGAGCTGGATGGCGGCCCTGTGGTTCTTCAGGCGGAATTGGCTGTAAGCGCGGATGATAGCGAAGAGACACTGAAAGAGAAGGTCCACGCGCGCGAGCATCTGATTTATCCGATTGCGGTGCAGTGGTTTTTAGAAGGCCGACTTCAGTTCAGCGCCGAAGGCGCCAAAATGGACGGGCATTTGTTGCCTGCCCATGGCATGCGCCTCTCACATGCTGATGCAGCTGAAGAGTTGGATGAAGAACTGGACGAAGACGCCGAAGAGTAGTCTATTGCTTGACCAATAAATGATCGCGGCAAACACGTGTAGTAAACAACAAAGCCTTACGGTTTCCCGTAAGGCTTTGTTTTGGGCTACTTAATAACGCTCACTTATTAAGTGCGCGGCAAGGTTACCCCACGCTGCCCCATATATTTCCCCCCGCGGTCTTTATACGAGGTTTCACAGACTTCATCAGACTCTAAAAACAGCATTTGCGCCACACCTTCGTGAGCATAAATCTTGGCAGGCAAGTTTGTGGTGTTAGAGAATTCAAGCGTGACATGCCCTTCCCACTCAGGCTCAAGCGGCGTGACGTTCACAATGATGCCACAGCGCGCGTAGGTTGATTTGCCCAGGCAGATAGTCAGCACGCTACGCGGAATGCGGAAGTACTCAACGGTTCTTGCCAAAGCAAATGAGTTGGGCGGAATGATGCAGACATCGCCTTTAATATCTACAAAGCTTTTCTCGTCGAACGCCTTGGGATCAACGATAGCCGAGTGAATATTAGTAAACACTTTAAACTCATCGGCACAGCGCACATCATAACCGTAGCTTGAAGTACCGTAAGAGATCACTCGCTGATCATTCACATAGCGAACCTGCTCGGCTTCAAACGGCTCGATCATGGCGTCGCTTTGCGCCATGCGACGAATCCACTTATCTGATTTGATACTCATGTATTACTTCATCACTCGCTAAAAGAAATAGTGGGACCACCGCTTTCGCTGGCACTCACCGATTGGGCAACTTGTCTGGCAATCTCAGCAAACGTCTGGCTTACCGAGCTATCAGGTTCTGATACAACGCTCGGGGTGCCCGAGTCTGCCAATTCACGAATAGACAACGTCAAGGGCAAACGTCCCAGCACCGTGGTTTGATACTCTTCAGCAATACTATCGCCACCGCCGGTGCCAAAAATTGCGGCTTCATGGCCACAGTTCTTACAGTGATAGAGGCTCATGTTTTCTACCACCCCAAGTACCGGCACGTTCACTTTACGGAACATTTCGATACCTTTGCGAGCATCTAAAAGCGCAATATCCTGTGGCGTAGTGACGATCACAGCCCCGCTTACCGGTACTTTCTGAGCCAACGTCAGCTGAATATCACCGGTACCCGGAGGCATATCGATCAACAGAAAATCCAGATTATCCCATTGCGTTTGCGTGAGCATCTGCTGAAAAGCCCCTACAACCATTGGTCCACGCCATACCATGGCTTCGCGGGTATTCACCAAAAAGGCCATGGACATTGCCTGCAGGCCATGCGCTTTTAAGGGTAAAAACTTATTATCACCCGTGGACTCAGGGCGAACGCCCTCTTTAACCCCAAGCATCTGGGCCTGGCTTGGCCCATAAATATCCGCATCTAGAACCCCTACGCGATAACCTTGGGCAGAAAGCGCCAATGCCAGGTTAACGGTGACAGTCGATTTACCAACCCCACCTTTACCTGATGCCACTGCGACGATGTGTTTAACGCCATCCATTGAGTCGCCCTCCTATTATCTGGGTAAATCCTTCACTTAGGCATAAATGATACTCTCTGAGCGCATATTCATAAACAAACAAAACGGATGCTGGGCTGCCAGCATCCGTTTGATGGTTCGTCTGCGCTGTCTTTACGAACGTCCTAGACAAACGATTTAAATGCGCTTTCGCCTAGTTAGTGCTCTGTTGCTGGTTTTGCTGCTGACTATCGTCTTCATCGTTGGCCGCTTCCTGCTCAGAGTTACCGCTTTCTGAGGCGCTATTTTCCGGCTCTTCACCCGCTAATGTGGGCACTTCATCATTAGCAGCATCATCAACACTACCCAGGCGCTGGTCGAGTGAAGACAGCTCTTCGCGCCATTCACTCAGCTGAGACTCCAAGCGAGACAACTGATTTTCGCGCTCTTCAATATCATCCTCAACATTGGCTACTTCGTTACGCCCCAGGTCAAGGGCGACCATGAGGTCTTCCATCTCACTGCGCACCTGCGTCAGACTTTGATCTTCCTGCTCACGCAGTTCAGTTAACGAGTCGACTTCCTGCTGCAGTTCATCGCGCTCCGCTGTTACGGAATCACGTGTGCTCTGTAGCTCGTCAAGCTCGGTCTGAATATTGGATATCTGCTCTTCAAGGCTTGAAAGCTCTTCATTAGCCTGACTGATTTCATCTTCAAGCGACGCCAACTCCTCCTCGGCACTGCTCAGCTCATCTACAGCTTCTTGACGCTGTTCTTCAGCCTGCTGACGAGCAGCCTCTGCCTCTTGACGAGCTTGATCAGCACTTTCACGCGCATCTTCTACCTGTTGAAGCGAAGCTTCAGCTTCTTCTTGAGTCGTCTCGATTTGATCACGCTCATCACGAAGCGACTGCATTTCGCCTTGTGCGCTTTCAAGTTGCTGATTGAGCGAGTCCACTTCTTGCTGCAGCGTAGTGCGCTCAGCTTCCAGTTCCTCAAGACGTGACTGGATGGTATTTACATCATTTTGCGCACTTTCAAGCGATGCGCTTGCCTCATTGCGCTGCTCTTCCAAGGATGCCATCTCTGCCTGCATATCGGACAGGTTGGTTTCTGCTTGGTCTATTTCCTGAATACGGCGGCTGTACCGGCGGTTATCCTGCTCTACTGTAGCAAGCTGCTCTTCAAGCGTTTCAACGCGATCTTTATGAGTGCCGGCATTAGATTGGGCCATGATGGCCCAGATAACCGCAATTGCCGCGATACCCGCAATAGCTCGAACACGGTTATCTTTAAATAAGGTTTTGGTATCCAGCCTGGTGGCAGGCGTCTGATGATCCGGGTGGCTTGTTTCTGGCATTCTGCGTCCCTCTCGTCTTGGCTACCGATACCAGCAGCGTAAATTGTTCGCTTATGACCTAACACTCATTACTAGCATACACAGCAAATGGCATCTAGCCAGTCCATTAGCTAATTCAACGTATTAACGTTGGCTCGCTTATGAGTGTAGATCATTATGGCGCGCTGATGCTGGGGTCTGAGCGCCTTTAAACCACGCTAGCTTCTCATGCAGTGAAACCACGCTGCCCACGATTAATAATGCCGGTGATTTAATACGCCCAGCGATTAGTGCCTCTGGCAGCGCTTGCAGCGTGCCGATATGGGTCTGTTGGGCCGTTGTGGTGCCACTTTCGATCAAAGCGAGAGGCGTATCACACGGTAAACCATGGGCAATAAGCTCGCGACTAATTACCTCAACACTGCTTAGCCCCATATAAAAGACCAGTGTCAGCCCTTTACGAGCTAGTGCATGCCACTCAATTGCGTGCTCATCCTGGGCTAAATGGCCGGTAATGAAATGAACGGCCTGAGCATGATCACGATGAGTGAGCGGTATGCCCGCGTAAGCAGCGCAACCGGAAGCCGCCGTTATCCCCGGGATTACTTCTACCGCTATATTATCCGCCATGAGTGTTTCTAGCTCTTCGCCGCCCCGCCCGAAAATGAAAGGATCCCCCCCCTTGAGTCTAACGACCTGTTTACCCTCTTTTGCCCAAGCGACTAATGTATGATTAATTTCATGCTGGGGAACACTATGTAAAGAGCGCTCTTTACCTACGTAATAACGTTGTATGCTGGCAGGAATGAGCGCCAGGATGTCCTCACTCACTAGCCGGTCATACAGCACCACATCAGCCTGCTGTAATCGTTTATAGGCTTTTAGAGTTAATAATTCGGCATCACCGGGCCCTGCGCCGACCAAACTGACAAAACCACTCATATTCAATCCTATAAAAAAATATGCTTAATTTACTTAACACCACGATGGTTAATAAAATAACAACAAAAAAATTAACAAGAACACACTTAACCATACAAACAAAAATTAAAAAGACAGATTGTTAACATAAAAATATCATAAAATAACAAAACAGTATTTCATATTCCATAAAGAAATTAGTTAATTCATATTTATTATAAATTGAGTGTCATTTTGTCAGCAATGGCTTACAACTCTATTACCTAAATAGCGATAGTCTTCACAGTCAACTTTTGGCATTCATTTTGGAGCTTTATGCATGTCCGTGAATGACTACCCTATGCCTTTGAGTGCTGACTGTCTCATTCCGCTGATACCCGGAGTCATTTTTCAGTTTTATCGCTCATCCAATGGTCATATGCAGTTTCCTTACCTGGAGGGTGGAGGCGGACTGCTTAGGCATATTGATCGTGCACAGCTGGCTAGCGATGCCGGTGAATTACTTGAGCAATTAACTGGCAATGAATATCCAAAGGTCATGTCTGCGCTTGAGCGTTCGGCGCGCTGGATGCTGCCGCTTACGACACGCTTTAAACTTCCCCTGCCAAATGGCAAATCTCACTGGATCGCGGTATGCGCCAATCCAGAACCATCGGCCGATGGAGTGCTTTGGACAGGCGTCATGATGGATATTACCGATCAAGTGATCGAAGAGCAGCGACTACGCAAACTCTGCGATACCGATGCCCTTACGGGACTTCCTAATCGGCGTAAACTAATGGTGCACTTATCCCATTTAACATCCATCAGTACGCGCCACGGTACGCCTTTATCTATCATGATGATCGATATCGATCATTTTAAATTGCTCAATGATCGCTGGGGACATTTACAGGGCGATGAAGTGCTTAAGCAACTCGCAACGGAAATGAAAACCCTGTTACGGTGTGAGGATATGGTGGCCCGCCTGGGGGGTGAAGAGTTTATGGTAGTGTTGCCGCTTACACCGCTGCAGCAATGCCATAAGCTTGCTGATCGATTACGCGAGGCTATTTCCAGGCACGATTTTGGTGTAGGGCAAGGCGAAGTCACGCTTAGCATTGGGGTGGCTGAATACCGTTGTGGTGAGTCCCTGACGAATCTTATAGAGCGTACCGATCAGGCACTGTATAGCGCCAAAGACGTGGGCCGGGATTGCGTTTGTCTTCTGCCCTAGCCAATTTTTGGGAGAATGGTAATGGAAAAGCTAGCTCGCAAGGCTTGTGAACCCTGCAATAAAAACATGCCGCCTCTCCAGGAAAATGAACGAGAGGCCTATCTCAAGCAGTTACCAGAGTGGCGGATTGTCGACCACGATGGCATCATGAAGCTATCACGAAGTTTTTCGTTTCGTGACTTTGCCAGGGCGCTGCTGTTTACCCAGCGTGTTGGCGAACTAGCTGAGCAGGCTGGGCACCACCCCGTCATTATCACTGAGTGGGGCAAAGCCACTGTGATGTGGTGGACCCATCAAATTAACGGCCTGCATCATAATGATTTCATTCTTGCCGCCAGAACCGACGAGGTAGCTAAGTAAATGTTTGAGCATATTGAGCGAGTCCCTGGAGATGCCATTCTCGGACTGATTGAAGCTTTCAAAAAAGACACCAATCCACAAAAAGTTGACCTGGGCGTAGGCGTTTACCGCGATTCAAACGGTAATACACCGGTCATGCGCGCGGTCAAAGAAGCCGAAGCTCGCCTGCTCAATAATGAAACCACCAAAACCTATATTGGCTCACACGGCGCGCCTGCCTATAGCGACGTCGTGCTGCCCATGGTATTGGGTGCCGACTCACCGGTATTGAACGCCAAGCGTGCCAGCGCTACCCAGTCACCGGGAGGAACAGGCGCTTTACGCTTAGCAGCAGACTTCATTGCCAGCCAGTTACCCGGCAAAGGCATTTGGGTAAGTGACCCGACCTGGCCGAACCACCACGGCATTTTTACTTCCGCCGGCATTGAACTGCATAAATACCCCTATGTAGATCCGGATAACCGTCTTGATTTCTCAGGCATGCTGGCCGCGCTGAAAAAGATTCCTGAAGGCGATGTGGTCGTACTGCATGCGTGCTGCCATAACCCGACCGGCTTTGATCTTTCCCAAGAGCAGTGGCAGGAAGTGCTGGACGTTTTGCATGAGCGCAAGCTGTTACCGCTGGTCGACTTCGCCTACCAGGGCTTTGGCGAAGGTCTGGACGAAGACGCTTACGGCGTACGCCTGCTGGCCGAAAAGCTGGATGAAGTGATTATTACCAGCTCTTGCTCCAAGAACTTCGGCATTTACTGCGAGCGGACAGGCTGTCTGATTATGGTCGCTAAAGACGCCGAGCAGATGGAGAACGTGCGTTCTCAGGTTGCCATTGTTGCCCGTGAAAACTACTCCAACCCGCCAGCACATGGCGGAGCCATCGTAAGCGAAATTTTAGGCGATGCAGAGCTCACGGCTATCTGGCGTGAAGAGCTAACCGAAATGCGTGATCGCATTAATACATTGCGTCGTGATTTCGTGGAAGCTTTAAAGCCTTACGGACTTGATCAGAAGTACGCATGCGTTGCAGAACAGCGTGGCATGTTCTCCTATACAGGCCTTACGCCTGAACAGGTAGATCGTCTGCGTGATGAGTTTGGTATTTACATGGTTCGTTCTGGCCGTGCCAACGTAGCGGGTTTCTCACATGAAAACCTGCCTTACCTTGCTAAAGCCATAGCGGCGGTTAACAACTAACCGTTAGCTTTATGCATGTTAAAACGCCTAGGCTATGCCTGGGCGTTTTTGTATCTTGGGAACCGTTTTATTGTTGTGTACAATTGCCCGCTTGCCGCCAGAGCCTGGGGCGCCCGTGCGGCGTCCTATACAGCGCAATACCTGACCGATCAGTCAAGCCTGAACCTTCCTAATGTTCAGCCTAAGGATATTGCACTGTGAACACTCAATTCAATGAGGCCTTCCATGGCGGCAGCCAGTACACGCTATCCCTGGTATAAAAAAGAAGATACCGACGCGTTCTTCGCACTTTTTCAGAACAATATCGCTAACTTTATTGTTATTGCGATCACCATGCTGGGCATGGGGTTTCCCGCCTCAATTGTTTATGGCCAGGTACTGCCTGGTGCCGCCATCGCGGTGATGGTCGGCAACTTCTATTACGCCTGGAGCGCTGCGCGACTTGCGCGTAAAGAAAACCGCACTGATGTTACCGCCCTCTCGTACGGGATTTCCACCCCGGTCATGTTTGTATTTTTGTTTGGCGTGTTGCTGCCAGCCAAACAGCTGACCGGAGATACCGAGCTTGCCTGGAAAGTGGCGGTAGCCGCCTGCTTTATCAGCGGCGCCATTGAAGCGGCTATCAGCATTATTGGACGCTGGGTCCAGTATCATCTACCGCGCGCGGCCATGCTGGGCGCCGTTGCCGGGGTTGCACTTACCTTTATTGCCGGTGAAATGCTGTTCAAGACCCTGGAAGTGCCTGTTATCGGCCTTTTAGTATTAGCGATTATTATCGTCGGCCTCGTTGCTCGAGTCAGCATGCCGTTCAAGCTGCCCACATCCTTGTTTGCTATTGTGGTAGGCACCGCGATGGCATACCTGATTGGCGATGCTGGCAGCGAACGCTTCAGTGATGCGTTTACCCACTTAGGGTTTTATCCCTTATTACCTAACATGGCCTGGTTTGAAGGTCTGGGCCTTTTATTTTCCGGTATGCTCGCGGTACTTACCGTTGTGCTTCCCATCACGCTTTATAACGCCATTGAAACCATGAACAATGTGGAGGCGATGGAGGCTGCGGGTGATAAATACGATGTCCGTGAATGCCAGGCAGTGGATGGTGTAGGCACAATGGTCGGCGCGCTGTTTGGCGGCGTCTTTCCGACGACAGTTTACATTGCCACGGTAGGCGCTAAATGGATGGGTGCAGGGCGCGGCTACAGCCTGTTAAATGGCGCCGTTTATGCTTTGGCCACGATGACAGGTCTAATTGCCGCTTTGGCAGCGATTATCCCGGTTTCGGTAGTCGCCCCAATATTAGTGTTTGTAGGCATGTCGATGATCGCAACGGCGTTTCAAGCTAACGACACACGTTACTATCCGGCGGTGGCGCTCGCTATGCTGCCCTACTTCGCCAACTACATCATGACGCGATTTAATCGCGGCGCAGGTGAAGTGGTCAGCGATATTTCCAGTGCCATCGTAGTGATGGGACAAGGCGCCATGTTCATGGCTATTTTACTGGGCGCCATGACTGTCTCTGTCATTGATCATCAATTCCGGCGCGCCGCCGTGTTTGCAGCCATTGCCTCGGGCTTTTCCTTTGTGGGCTTGATGCACGCCCCCAAACTCGCCTTTAACGCCGCGCCTGACTTTATGCTGGGCTATCTAGCAATGGCACTCCTGTTTATGTACTTCTCGTTCCAGGAAGCGCCTCACAAACGCTAGCCGTTATATCCCGCCTGCCGATGCGGGCGGGATAATATACGCTGCAATACGGCCCATGCGGCCAGCCCTGCCAATAGATTACCCAGCGCCGCTCCAGCGGCCAAGCCCAGCCAGCCAAACAGCTGCGCACCTATCCATAAACAGGGTAAATAGAAGGCAAACAGGCGCGCGCTGGAGAGCAGCATGGCGCGTAGTGGCCAACCCAGCGCATTACCCGCCGACACCACCAGCATGCATACCCCAAGAGCTGCATAGCTTGGTAGCAGAAACCGGATCAATAGGGTCAGTTCGCTCTGAACGTTCGGCGTGCCCGCCAGTACCATGGCAAGCCAGGGCGCGCACAGTGCAAGTAGCACACCAAGTGCCAGCTGCCAGGCAAGCGCTACTTTCAGCGCCAGGCGCATTAGCTGTTGAATCTGCCCCCAATCACCGGCGCCATAGCAGCGGCCGAGCCAAGGCGGCAGCGACATGGTCATGGCCAGTATCACCATCAGTGAAAGCGTCTCCAGCCGGCTTGCCAGCCCCCAAGCCGCAACTTGCGCATCCCCCAACCCGGCCACTACTGAAATAGTCAGCATACTGGCCAACGGCGGCATCAGTTGGCTGACCATGGCCGGGGCGGCAATGCCGAGATAAGGTCGCCAGGAGCGCCCCGCTTCCTCCCAGAGCCCTACCCAGGCTACCCACTGCTTACGAATCAGCTTTTGAGTGGTTATTAAAAGCCCCAGGGTGAAGGCAATGCAGGTAGCCCAGGCCGCGCCCGGTAGCCCCCAGCCCTCCCAGGAGCCCACTCCAAAGATTAGCAGCGGGTCGAGCACCAGGTTGGTAACGCTGCTCAACACCATCATCTTGCCCGGCAGCCGTGTATTACCGTGCGCGCGAAATACGCTATACATGAAGTAAAGCAGCGCGCCGAGCCAGGCGGATAGAAGCTGCGGGGCCCAGTAGATGCGAATGTAGCCAAGCGCCGTGGCATCGGCACCCAGCATGCGAAAGATGGGTACATGCATAAGCCACAGGCCAATGCAGATAACGCCGATAATCGCCCCGCCAGCAAGCAGGACAAGGCTGCTCAGCCGCTTGGCCCGCGCGTGCTCATTGGCCCCCAGGGCGCGCGATATGAGCGCAGCGATGGCAATGCCCATTCCCACCTGAATGCCGATGATCAAAAACGAGAGTGGAAAGGTAAATGACTGGGCCGCCAGAGGCGCGGTACCCAAACGAGCGATGAAAGCACTATCAACAAGTTGAAAACCCAATAACGCCAATACTCCGATGGCCATCGGCCATGTCTGGCGCCATAAGGTTATGGCCAACTCGTGCTGCTGCAAGGTGTTGCTCAAGCTAGTCACTCCTTTTTGAACTGAGTGGTTATAAACAAAAACGCCACCGCCCGGCAAGGGCGGTGGCGTTTCAAGCTTTAAAATTTACTGACGGATGCCTTCAAACGTCACGTAAAGCTCAAGCTCATGCATCGGCTCGGGAAAATCGCTCATGTCGATTCCAAAATCGCTCAGCGTCAGCATTGTCTTGCCTTCAAACCCGGCGCGGTAGTTGCCCCACGGGTCATCGCCTTCGCCAATCAGGGTAACCGGCATTTCGATTTCCTGGGTTTCACCATGCAGCGTCAAGTCACCGGTGAGAACACCTTCGTTATCGCCGGTTGATTCAAAACCGGTAGAGGTGAACGTGGCGGTGGGATACTCGCTCGCATTCAGGAAATCATCGCTCAGGATGTGGCGGTCACGCTCAGCATGGTTGGAATCCAGGCTGTCGATCTTTACTTCAAACTCGACGGATGAAGCGTCCAGGTCATCTTCATCGTAGGTGAACTGACCATCAAATTCCTTGAAGCTACCCAGCAGGTAAGACATGCCCAAGTGGCTGATCTTGAACTGAACGAAAGCGTGCTGACCTTCAGTATCCACTTGATAGTCGGCTGCTTGCGCCTGACTCAGTGGGACCAATAATGCAGCAGCAACGGCAGATGCACATGCAGTCTTTTTCAACATCATCAATATCTCCTTACTTTCCATAGTAGGCACTACGAATAGAGCGTGATCGCAGCGTTCAAAAATCGTTTCTTTAAACTATTTCGGCATAAAAATTAAAACGTTAGCAATTTCACATTTACATTTTTCTGGAGCGATGCATCGGGTTAATCATGCGCAGCAGCGTATCATGGTTATTAACCCAATGATGCTTAAAGGCGGCCAGCGCATGCCCGGCGGCCAGAACAACGAGCGCCAGCGCGCTATACCAGTGGACATCACCGGCAATGCTAGCCTGGTTCGGTAACCCATGCACCAGGGCAGGTACATCGAACCATCCAAATACGCTGATACTGCGCCCGTTGGCCGTGGAGATCAGATAGCCGCTGCCCAGCACCAGCAGCAAAATCACATAAAGCGCAGTATGTCCCACATGTGCAGCCAGCTTTTCAAGTCGGCTGCCTTCACCTGCTGGCGTCGCCTGCATCAAACGCCAGGCAATCCTCGCTACAGTGACCAGCAGCAGCAACACTCCAATTGAGCGATGCACCCAAGGGCCCTGGTTATACCAGCTGTCATAATAGCCAAGCCCGGTCATCCACCAGCCCAGCACAAACAGGCCAATAATTGCCAGAGCGCTCAGCCAGTGGAAAAGGATACTTATCGCCCCCCAGCGCATGCGTGAGTTACGCCACATCGTTTTTATTCCTTATCAAGTAACCCATTACGCCTACAGGGCTACTGGCCAGCACATGCGATTAACATGAGAAAAATTGTGAATTTACCTGCAAAGCATACTGACAAGTAATAACCATTACTGCTGAAAAAAGCTGAATGCATCATTCGTAAAAACCACTGAATAACTGGCTAACGACTTTTATAGGTAGCTTGCATCACTACTGATTTGGACGATCAAGATCATTCTATAAAATAGCATGAACAAGATATTTTTAATCAATTTTACTATTTGCTTTGCGCGCTTAATATTAGCGCATGTCCTAACACGACACGTCATTACGACTTAAAACTAAATGTATATTGTTACGAGAGAACAGCACTCATGAAAAAATTTACCTTTATCGCCGCTATCGCCATGACCCTGACTTCGACCGCCGTTCTGGCTGAACAGGGCTCCGGTGAGTTCAACGAAGTGGTTCACGCCAGTTCTTCCCTGAGCCACAGCGCCTACAGCCTGTCCATAACGCCAGCTGATCTGCCACTGGTAAATGGCGACGCAGCCAAGAACCGTGTTATCGCCCCGAGCTCTGAAGCGCATCACTCAACCAGCAACAATAACCAGATTGCCCAGTCAGACCTGCCGCACCGTAACGCTTCCTGAAACAGGTAGCCGCTGTTTAAAAAACAGTGGGAACTTAGATTTCACTAGCGCTAAAAAAACCCACCGCAAGGTGGGTTTTTCGTTAGCCGTATCTATTGTTTGATTAACCAGCAGCTAAAGCATCCAGGCCACGGGCCAGGTCGCGCTGTATATCCTGCTGACTTTCCAGACCAACGGCTACACGAATCAGCCCGGGTGAAATGCCCGCAGCTTCTTTCTGCGCATCCGAAAGGCGGCCATGCGTAGTCGTTGCCGGATGGGTTATCGTGGTCTTGACATCGCCCAGATTGCCCGTGATTGAGAGCAGACGGGTGGCATCAATCACCTGCCAGGCACC
This sequence comes from Vreelandella zhanjiangensis DSM 21076, assembly GCF_000377665.1. Classification (GTDB taxonomy): domain Bacteria; phylum Pseudomonadota; class Gammaproteobacteria; order Pseudomonadales; family Halomonadaceae; genus Vreelandella; species Vreelandella zhanjiangensis. Next base: position 74,386 of record NZ_KB898649.1, read on the forward strand.
CTCTTGTCCGTTAATCACTTCAAACCCGAGTACGGCGCCAAAGCCTTTCTGCTGCTTTTTGGCAAGCGCGTGTTGCGGGTGAGCTTCCAGACCACTGTAATGCACTTTGCTCACCGCCGGGTGCTGATCCAGCCAGCGCGCCAGGGTTAACGCATTTTCACAGTGGGCTTTCATACGCAGCGAGAGCGTTTCCAACCCTTTAGTAAATATCCACGCGTTGAAAGGACTCAGACAAGGGCCGCAGGTACGCACCACGCCAAATACTTCTTCCAGCACGTCGTGTCTGCCGACCACCGCACCACCAATCGCCCGGCCCTGCCCATCCAGATATTTGGTGGCTGAGTGAATTACCAGATCTGCGCCTAGGGCGATAGGCTGCTGCAGTGACGGCGTTAAAAAGCAGTTATCTATGGCCAATAGTGCATCATGGCGTTTCGCCAGTGCCGCTAATGCCGCTATATCCGCAATCTCGGAAAGCGGATTGGAAGGCGTTTCAGCAAACAGAAGCCGCGTTTTAGGCGTAATGGCGGCTTCCCATGCATCTACATTGGAAAGCTCCACATAGCGGGTGGTAATCCCGAACTTGCCCAAATACTTATCAAACAGGCTAACGGTCGAGCCAAACAGTGAGCGCGATGCAACAATCTCATCGCCTGCCGACAACAGCGCCAGCGCCGTTGAAAGAATCGCTGCCATACCCGAGCTAGTGGCGACACAACGCTCACCGCCTTCAAGCGCTGCCAGACGGCGCTCAAAGGTGTGCACGCTCGGGTTGGTAAAGCGCGAGTAGACATTTCCGGGCTCTTTTCCGCCAAACTTCCGGGCCGCTTCCGCGGCGCTTTCGTAGACGAAGCTAGAGGTCGGGAAGATAGGCTCCGAATGCTCTTGCTCGAAGGTGCGATGGTGACCAGCACGGATCGCCAGCGTCTCTAACGACCACTCATCCTGCGGGCTGTTATTCTGCATGGGCGTGTCCCTTAGTTTTTTATAAACAGGTATCTATAAACATCGTGAAGCGTTTCGGCTCATTCTGAAAAAGCCCTAGCAAGGGCTTTTTTCAAAACCCATTAGTCGTCGAGGTCATCATCCTGGTTATGCATATCTACCAGGGCGTGATTCCCCGCACTTTGATCTTTTGCCGAATCATTACGACTGGCTTCCAGCACCGCCAGGTAGGCTTCGTCGATATCCCCGGTGACGTAGTTACCGTCAAAGACCGAACAGTCGAAGGCTTCCATTTCGGGGTTCACTTCACGACAGGCATCTTTCAGATCTTCTAGATCCTGATAGAAGATGCGATCGGCGCCAATCAGCTCGCCCACTTCATCTTCGGTACGACCATGGGCAATCAGCTCTTTAGCCGCCGGCATATCGATGCCGTAGACGTTGGGATAACGCACAGGCGGCGCGGCGGAAGCAAAATAGACCTTACGGGCACCCGCATCACGGGCCATTTGAATAATCTGCTTACAGGTAGTGCCGCGTACGATGGAATCATCCACCAGCAATACATTCTTGCCTTTAAACTCGACATCAATTGCATTGAGTTTTTGGCGAACCGATTTCTTACGCTGCGTTTGGCCCGGCATGATGAACGTACGGCCAATGTAGCGGTTCTTCATAAAGCCTTCGCGATACGTCACCCCAAGGTGCTGCGCCATTTCCAGCGCCGAGGTGCGCGACGTATCCGGAATCGGAATAACCACATCAATATCGTGATCCGGCCATTCGTTAAGAATGCGATCACCCAGCTTGCGACCCATCTGCATACGGGTACCGTACACGTAAGCACCATCCAGAATGGAGTCCGGACGTGCCAGGTAAACGTGCTCGAAAATGCACGAGCGCAGCTGCGGGCGATCAGCACAAACTTGGGTATGGAACTGCCCCTGCATATCCACAAAAATCGCTTCGCCGGGCGACAGATCACGCTCAAGTTCAAAGCCGCCCACGTCCAAGGCAACCGACTCAGAAGCAATCATGACGTCTTGACCGGCATCCGTCTGGCGAGTACCAAAGACAACCGGGCGAATGCCGTGAGGATCACGAAACGCCACCATACCAAAGCCATTAATGATCGCGACCGCCGCGTAGCCGCCTTTGCAGCGTCGGTGCACTCTACGTACCGCGTCAAAAATATCTTCCGCTTCCAGGTGCAATCCCTGCTTGCCTAGCTCATGGGCAAACACGTTAAGCAGCACTTCAGAATCGGAGCTGGTATTGATATGACGCAGATCGGTCGAGAAAAGCTCCTGCTTCAACTGCTCTGAGTTGGTCAGGTTACCGTTGTGCGCTAACGCAATACCGTAAGGAGAGTTGACATAAAACGGCTGGGATTCCGCTTCGCTGGAAGAGCCAGCCGTAGGATAACGTACGTGACCAATGCCCAGGTTGCCTTTAAGGCGAGCCATATGGCGAGTATGAAAGACATCGCGCACCAGCCCATTACTCTTGCGCAGTAGGAAGCGTCCCTCGCTCCAGGTCATCATGCCGGCAGCGTCCTGGCCGCGATGCTGAAGTACGGTCAGGGCATCGTAGATTCCCTGATTTACCGCCTGCTTGGCCAGAAGGCCTACTATACCGCACATTCAAGTTACCTCGCTTTAGTGCCATGGCTTGCCAAAACAAGCCCGTACGTTCTTGAAACTCGTTTTAAAACTTGCGTTTTAAGCGTTACTCAATAGAGCCTGGATGCACCAGCCTCTATGACATCACTGGCTATCAATCGGTTGCGGCGCGAACTCATTTCTCGAACGAATGTCCGGCAATGAAATATCCCGCAGAGACGCTGGGGCTTCGGGCAATTCACGCTCCCATTGGTCAAGTTGGCTAACGGCCCAATCGCGCAGCTCAACAAAGGTGGGACGTAACGATGCTTGCTGCCATGCCTGAAGTTCAGCAAAGGGCGTGAGCGTAATAAGTACCGTTGCCACCAATAAAATGACCGCTCCACGCGCGACACCAAAGACAGCGCCGGCAAAGCGGTTTAAAAGCCCCATGCCTGCCCAGACAATCGCGGCATGAACTATCCGGATCACAATCCCGCAAAGCAAAATAACCGCGAATATGATCAGGGCAAACGCCAATACAAGCCGGGCATCAAAGCTTTCAATAAAGCCCGCCATGAATTCAGCCAGCGGCTCGGCGAGTACGCGGGCCACCATCAAGGCAACAATCCAGGCCCCCAGGCCCAATGCTTCTCTCACAAAGCCACGTACAAAACCGGCCAGCATTGAAAGCGCAAGTACGGCCAGGAAAATGGCATCTATCCACGTTAATGCCATTATTTAGTCTCTTACCCGCACTAGCAGGCCCTGTACGTTGGCCCGCTGCTTGATCAACGCCATCGCCGACTCACCATCTTCAGATGAGGCATATGGCCCCACCAGAACGGTCGTCAGATTATTGTCTCGCTGACGCTGAAAAACGCTAAACCCTTCGCTCGAAAGCTGGCTACCTAGACGCTCAGCATTGCTTGCATCACCAAAGCTACCCACCTGCACGGCCCACTCGCCCTGCTGAGTTGAAGCAGGGGCTGATGCAGAAGCGCTGCTGCTTTGACTGCTACTCGACGAGCTATTGGCCGCTACCAGGTCAGCAATAGGATCGTTCTGCGCTGCTGTATTAGTGGCAGGGCTTGGCTCTTGCGTCGCTGTGGCTGCCTGACTTGGCGGATCAATTTGATTCGTTTGGGGCAACGAAGGGGATGCGTTGATCGGTGCATCAAGTTCATCGTTACTCGCCACGTTGGTAGAAGGCTGTGCATTAATCGTGGCCGGCATTTGCGGGGCTGCCACATCGCGCCGCGCTGTTTCAATCGGCTGCTCAATAATGAAGGTAGGCTGCGGGCGCTCCTCGCGAGGTGCCGGGTCACTCATCAACCAGGGCACAAAAATCGCCAGCAGCGCAAGCAGGATCACAATACCGCTGATGCGTTCTGTTTTACCGTATTTCATCTTCATCTCCCTTGAGCGAGACTAGCCTAAAGAGCTACAGGGCCTGTGGCAGGGGCCTAGCTAGCAGGGCTGCGACGGTGAAAAATGAACCAGTTGCCAAAATACGATCTTGAGCGTTAAGCAATGGGGCTAAAAAATCCACACCGGCTTCAGGCGAGTCTGCGCAATGATGTACGCGTCCTCCCTGAGCGGTAATACGTTCAGCAAGCTCAGCAGCCGGCCGGCCCCGCTCACCTTCAAGCGTTACACAGACCCAGTCAGAAATACGCAACGCCAGAGCGGCAATAACCCCATCGGCGTCCTTGTCATTTAGCATGCCAATTAATGCCCACTGCCGGCCATCTTCCGGCGGTGCTGGCAAGCGATCCGCCAGATAGGCAGCCGCATGGGGATTATGCCCTACATCCAGGCACCACTGCCCTATCCATTGCATACGGCCCGGCAATTGCACGTTAGCCAGAGCGGCCTGCGTGGCTTTCGGGATTAGCGTAAGTCCCGTCATTGCCAGCGCTTGCAGCGCAGTTGCCGCGTTATCAATGGGCAGGCCAGGATCGGGAAGCGCATCAATAGAAATCGTATCCCCTGAGGCTGTCAATCCATGCCAGCACCATGGCTTACGGCCTTCTTTATCGGCACTGTGGCTAAACGCCAAGCCTAGCCGATATACCGGTGCGGCCAGTGCAATAGCGGTATCCGCAACGCTGCTGGGTAGCGACTGACTGCCTAGCACCGCTGGGCGAAGAGGCCGGAAAACACCCGCTTTTTCAAGCCCGATTTGCGAAATATCGGTGCCCAGAAAATTCGCATGATCCTGAGCAATAGTGGTCACAACGGCCACGTCAGCATCAATAATATTGACGGCATCCAGCCGACCACCCAGGCCAACTTCAAGTACAGCCAGGTCAAGGTTGGCATTCGCCAGGCACCACAGCGCGCAAAGAGTGCCCGCTTCAAAATAGGTAAGGCTTATTTCAGGCGCCTGCAGGCGTGCCTGCTCTACGCGCTCAAAACCATCGACCAAGAGCTGGTCTTCCGCCTCTTGGCCATCGATGCGCACGCGCTCGTTATACCGCAACAAGTGTGGAGAGGAATAGGCGCCAACACGCTGCCCGTGGGCTCGGGCAACGGCATCCATAATGGCAAGGGTCGAACCCTTACCATTGGTACCTGCCACAATCACAACACGCTTGGCGATAGGGCTGCCAAGCAACCCCATACGCTTTGCAACGTGTGACACGCGCTCAAGGCCTAAATCGATCCCTACAGGATGCAGGGTTTCTAAGTGATGCAGCCACTCTGTTAAGGATTTAGGCATTGCGGTGTGATTCATGGCTCTTATCGGTAGTCTCTGTGCTGGTGTCGTTATGAAGTGCTTCCGCCTCATCAGCGATATGGGCTTCATCAACCAGCGGTTCGGCGACGTTTACTTCATCTGCCAACTCATCGGTGATTGAGAGCGCATCGTGATGGGTCAGTTTACGCAACATACCGCCCACGCGAGACCGCATTTCATGGCGATGCACGATCATATCAACCGTACCGTGCTCAAGCAGGAACTCGCTACGCTGGAAACCCTCAGGCAATGTTTCGCGTACGGTCTGCTCGATAACCCGAGGGCCAGCGAAACCAATCAGCGCATTGGGTTCAGCAATATTCAAGTCGCCCAGCATCGCCAGTGACGCAGAGACACCACCAAAGACAGGGTCTGTGAGCACTGAAATATACGGCACACCCGCTTGCTTAAGTTTCTCAAGTGCTGCCGAGGTTTTCGCCATCTGCATTAGAGAGAACAGTGCTTCCTGCATACGTGCGCCGCCTGACGCGGCAAAACAGACCAGCGGAATACGCTCTTCAAGCGCAAGCGTCGCCGCGCGAACAAACTTCTCGCCGACCACAGCACCCATCGAGCCGCCCATAAAGGTAAACTCAAAGGCAACGGCAACGACCGGCAGACCGTCTAGATTGCCACGCATGGAGACCAGCGCATCTTTTTCGCCAGTCTCTTTTTGCGCCGCCGTAAAACGGTCTTTGTACTTTTTGGAGTCGCGGAACTTCAGGCGATCATTGGGCTCAAGCTCTGCCGCAATTTCTTCACGCCCTTCTTTATCCAAGAACCAGTCCAAGCGTTTGCGTGCGGTTAGCCGCAAGTGATGGTCACATTTAGGACATACACTGTTGTGCTTCTCTAACTCAGGAAGATAGAGAACGGCTTCACACTTGGGACATTTACGCCAGAGGCCGTCGGGCACGCTAGCGCGACGGTCTTTACGCTGGATACGCCCCATGGAGGGCACTATCTTGTCTAACCAGCTCATATCAGAAAGTCTTCCGTTTACGTCAATGCCTGGCAACGCCAAGCTTGATGAGTGTCGTCAATCGATTCAGTGTAGACGATGAGGGGCAGCGTTAGGCGTCCATCGCGGTGCGCATTTCTGCTAACACACTTCTAAGCTGACCGGCGATAATTTCAGGCGTTTCTACATTTTCGGCAATACGATTAACCAGGGCGCTACCTACAATCACCCCATCAGCCACCTTGGCGACTTCAGCCGCCGTAACACCGTCGCGGATACCGAAGCCCACACAGAGCGGCAGATCGGTCATATCACGCAGCGGTTTTAAATGCTCAGCAACGTCGTTTGCATTTAACGTTGCCGCACCGGTGACGCCTTTCAGCGAAACATAATAAAGGTACCCTTCACCGTGAGCGCATATTGTAGCGGCTCGCGCATGGGAAGTGGTAGGCGCGACAAGGAAAATCGCAGCTAAATTACGTACTTTTAATAGCGGACCAAGCTCATCAGCCTCTTCAGGCGGCATATCAACGACCAATACGCCATCAACCCCTGCTGCCGCCGCCTTATCAGCAAAGGCTTCATAGCCAATCCGCTCAATCGGATTCAAGTAACCCATGAGCACAACCGGCGTTTTAGTATCGACCTGGCGAAACTCAGCAACCATATCCAGCAGGTCAATTAAACGCGTGCCGTGTTTCAAGGCGCGCTCACAAGCCTTTTGAATAACCGGGCCATCTGCCATTGGATCTGAAAACGGTACGCCAAGCTCAATAATATCGGCGCCCGCCTCAACAAGCGCATGCATAAAGCCAACGGTGTACTGCGGGGCCGGGTCGCCTGCCGTAATATACGGAATCAGGGCTTTACGGCCCTGCTGCTTGAGTTCACTGAAGCGCTGATCAATACGGTTCATGCTTGTCCTTAAAACGGTTCTTAAAAACTGTTCTTAAAAACGGTCCTTAAAAGCTGCTCTTAAAATTCGATGCCATCAATCTTGGCCACGGTCATGATGTCTTTATCACCACGGCCAGAAAGGTTGACCACAATATGCTGATCAGGGCGCATCGTTGGCGCCAACACCTTGGCATGAGCAAGTGCATGAGCGGATTCCAACGCGGGCATAATGCCTTCCATCTGCGTCAGTTCGCGAAACGCTTCCAACACTTCTTTATCGTTTGCCGCTACGTAATTAACCCGGCCGACATCTTTCCAAAGCGAGTGTTCAGGACCAACACCTGGGTAATCAAGCCCGGCTGAGATCGAATGGGTATCCGACACTTGCCCCGCCTCGTCGGACATCAAATATGTGCGGTTACCGTGGAGCACGCCACGCGGCGCATTGGTCGAGAGGGGTGCTGCATGGCGGCCGGTTTCAATGCCGTCGCCGCCGGCTTCCACACCGTACATCGCAACATCGTCGTCCTCGACGAACGGATAAAACAGACCGATCGCATTGGAACCACCGCCAACACACGCTATCAGTGCATCCGGCAGGCGGCCGATCTGTTCAAGCGACTGGCGCCGCGCCTCACGCCCGACAACTGCGTTAAAGTCGCGTACCAGCTGCGGATACGGATGAGGCCCTGCTACCGTACCGATAATGTAAAACGTATTATCGACATTCGTTACCCAGTCGCGCAGCGCTTCGTTCATGGCGTCTTTCAGGGTGCGCGTACCTGACTCTACCGGAATAACTCGCGCGCCTAATAAGCGCATCCGATAGACATTGAGCTTTTGGCGCTGCACGTCTTCAGCGCCCATATACACGTCGCACTCAAGGCCCAACCGCGCAGCAACTGTTGCCGTCGCCACGCCGTGCTGACCCGCACCGGTTTCAGCAATAACGCGGGGCTTACCGGTTTTTTTGGCCAACAGTGCCTGACCAATCGTATTGTTCACCTTATGAGCGCCGGTATGGTTCAAGTCTTCACGCTTTAACCAAATTTGTGCCCCGCCCAGAGACTCTGACCAGCGTTTGGCATGGTAGAGCGGCGACGGCCGTCCGACATAATGGGCAAGATCATAATCAAACTCGGCCTGAAAAGCGGGATCGTCACGCAGACTTAAGTACGTCTTTTCCAGGTCTTCCAAGGCAAAGCTCAGAGTTTCTGATACAAACCGGCCACCATAGGGGCCAAAATGGCCACGGGCGTCGGGCATTCGGGTTAGGTCGCTGAACCGGGTTTCGGAAACGGTTTCAGAAGCGGTTTTAGAATCACCAGTTGCTGAGCCAGTTACGGAGACAGTCACAGAGATACCTCACGAGATTGCCAGACAAGGCAAACATTGAATAAACATAGGACGCAGCCAAATGAGGCAAGCTGCGCAGTGTGCTTAACGCGCGTCGGCGAACGCGACCTGGCTGACAAACGACGCCATTTTATCAACGTCCTTACAGCCGTGTGTCAGTTCAATTCCACCAGATACATCAACGGCATAAGGCGCTACCTGTTGAACGGCCAAAGCAATATTTTCAACCGTTAACCCACCGGCGAGGATAACAGGTTTTGCCAGTTCTGCGGGGATTCTCGCCCAATCAAACGTCTCGCCCGTGCCGCCAGGAATGCCCGGACGATAAGCATCAAGAAGCAGTGCCTGCGCTTGATGATAGTCAGCCGCCGCTTTCTCCAGATCGACACTCTCATGCATGCGCAGGGCCTTTATCCAAGGGCGACCAAACTGAGCACAAAACTCGGGAGACTCATTGCCGTGGAACTGAATCAGATCCAGGTACGGCAAGCACTGTTCAATCAACTCAACGGGTTGATCAACAAATAGCCCAACCCGGGTAACAAACGCTGGCACATCGGCAGAAAGGACTGCCAACTGCTCAACGGTAATACTGCGCGCACTTTTAGGCCACATAACAAAGCCCAGCGCGTCCACTCCCAATCTGACCGCTTGCTCGATATCTTCACGGCGGGTAAGCCCACAAAACTTGATTCGCGTGCGCATGGGGCTAAGTATCTTCATCGAGCGCCTCCTGTGCCGGGTCAGGCGTTTTCTTGGCAAAGCTAAGTTTACGCCGCGCCGCAATCCTGGGGTTGTCAGGTAATTCACGCTCGCCAGTCCATTCACCGGTAAACGCGAGCAGATTAGGCCCTACCGGCTCCATCGGCAGCTCAAAGCGCTCATCGTAAATCGAGTCAACGAAATGCAGCCCGCACGCAGGTGCTGTTACATCTCCTTTCTTACGATCCTTAAGTGCCAGCAAACGTTCAATATACTGATCATCTTGCGCGCCACGCCCCACGCTGATCAGCGCTCCGGCGATATTGCGAATCATGTGGTGCAAAAACGCATTGCCCTGAATATCAATTACCACCAGCGGGCCATAGCGCTTCACTTCGACAAAATGCATCTGCCGCCATGGAGTCTTGGACTGGCAGCCCGCCGCACGAAAGCTTGAGAAGTCATGCTCGCCAACGAGCGCTTGCGCGGCTCGATGCATGGCATCCGCGTCCAGTGGATCACGGCACCACGTCACGTTGGTACGCTCAAGAACGGGGCGGCTGATCTGGTTAAGCACTAAATAGCGATAGCGTCTGCCAAGCGCCCCCAGGCGTGAATGAAAGTCGTCCGATACCGGCTTTACCCAGCGCACGGCTACATCGCGCGGCAGGTTTGTATTGACGCCAAAAATCCAGGCTTTCTCAGTGCGCTCGGCGGGGGGGTCGAAGTGAATCACCTGGCGCGTCGCGTGAACACCCGAATCAGTGCGCCCGCTGGCATGGATCTGGACAGGCGCACTGGCCACCTTCGTCAGGGCATCTTCTACAGCTGCTTGCACAGAAGCAGCATGTTTTAGACGCTGAAAGCCGCAAAAACGCGAGCCATCGTACTCAATGCCCATCGCCAAGCGGCCTTTCAGCGGTTGTGTTTCATCAAAGTGGTAGAACAGCGTCATCAAGCCACGTCATTAAATTTGAAAGGTCAGCTATTATCCCGGCCTCGAGACTCGAATGCTACCTCTTCGATCTCCCACTGTGTCTCTGAAAGGTCCACGGGCTTTGCTGCAAGGGGTACAGCTAAACCTGCCGCCTGACTTCTCGCCACGCTGGTGAAGAATGGGTCTTGCTTATGATCTACCATTTCGCCGCCGGCTAATGAACTGCTGCGCTCAACATCACAAGATAACGGTATATTTAAAGATGGCGGAGACGCTGTTTTCTCAGAAGCTGTACCGGTAGGCCGAAACACTTTCGGCTCAGCTAATGTTGCGCCTTCCACGTATTGCTTATCATCATACGTCAGCACTTTACGACGTCTTAAAAATCCCCAAAGTCCTGCCACTAGCAGTCCTATCAGCAGCAAGCCTAAGCCCCAGACGAGCGACTGTTGGTTGCGCTTTAGGCGGTTTAGCACGCCGTCAGTGTTTTGCGTACGTCGGTCGAGCGCCATCTGTGTGGCGGCACCTGCACTCGATGCTTGCATGCTGGGTGAGGCAGCTTGAGCCGCCATGTCTTCTTTTAATAAATCAATGCTATGGCGCATTTCATCAAGCTCGACACGGAACTGCTCGCGTTCTTCCTGGGCTCTTATCAGGCTCGCTTGGCTTTGCGCTAACTGCACTCCAAGCTCCGCAATGGCGCTGTTCTGCGCGGTCTTCTCCTCACTGGAATCGGCAGCGCTGGAAGTGACGCCCTCAGATGAGGCTGACGTTAATGGCTTATCCTGTTCAGACGTTGGCTGCGTTTCAGATTGGGACAATAGCAATGGCTCAGAAGTAGATGAATACTGCCCTTCACTCACCATTGTGCGAACGGTTTGCGCAGCGTCGCCAGGTGAACGACTTAACGCCAGAGCCGCACTGGGTACCGCCAGCACCTGCCCAGCACGCAAACTATTAATATTACCGGCAGGAAAAAGATCGGGGTTGGCCTCGACCAATGCCAGCATCATCTGCTGAATGCTGACCTCACTTGGCTTGCTACGCTCGGCGATACGCCACAGCGTATCCCCCGGCAACACATCAAGTGTGGTAACCGCGCTATCCTGAGTCTCTGGGTTTGAAGTAATCGAAGAGTAACCAACAGGGTCGAACAATAGGGTAACGGTATGGGTTTGTTGTCCTTCTGGAGAGTCTAGCGTGAGTAATAAATCCAGCCAGGGAGCGGTAACCGGCTGCTGCGAACTCAACATAATTTGCCGACGACCCTCTCGCTCTTCAAGCGCAACACTCACCGGCTGAATAGTTGATATCCACTCAAGCCCTGCGTCGGAAAATGCGTTTTCATTGGCAACTTGTACCTGTAATTCATCTAACGGATAGGCGTCAGAATCAAGTAGCGGTAAAGAAGCGCTTAAAGGGCTTTCCAGAGGCGAAGAAACAGAGGCCGGCCCTAATTCAATGGCAAATGTAAATGAACTTAGCGAAGCCAGCGCCAGCCATGCAACGGCGTTTAGAGCAGCTCGATAGTTTGAAGTTTTTTTCGGCACGTGACCCAACCAATTCTTGATTTATCAATGCACAACGCTGTGCAGCCCTACAACAATCACCAAGTATACTTAACATGGTTAAGCGATAAACGCATGCACCTATTTGACCTAATGTATTCATATCTTATGAATGACATAAAAAAAACGGGGAGCTAAAAGCTCCCCGTTTTTTTGGCTAACACTTGCCGTGCTGATTTATTGCTCGCGCAAAATTTTCAGCATCCGCTTGAGCGGCTCGGCGGCGCCCCACAACAGCTGGTCGCCTACGCTGAATGCAGAAAGATATCCTCCGCCCATATTCAGCTTGCGCAGGCGGCCTACCGGAATATTCAGCGTACCGGTCGCGGCGGCGGGCGTTAAGCCTGCAACCGTGGCGTCTTTATCGTTAGGAATCACATTGACCCACTCATTGTGCTTGGCAATGCGATCTTCGATTTCATCAAGCGGCACATCCTGCTTGAGCTTGATGGTGAAGGCTTGGCTGTGCGAACGCATGGCGCCGATTCGTACACACAGACCATCAATGGGTACAGGCTTGTCGCCACGGCCCAGGATCTTGTTGGTCTCAACGAAGCCTTTCCACTCTTCACGGCTCTGGCCGTTCTCAAGCTTGGTATCAATCCACGGCAGTAGGCTACCGGCAAGCGGTGCGCCGAAGTTATCGGTCAGGAAGTCGCCACCGCGCATGGCAGCGGTTACCTTACGATCGATATCCAGAATTGCGCTCGATGTATCCTTGAGCTCTTCACCAACGCTATCACGCAGCTGACCCATTTGATTGAGCAGTTCGCGCATGTGCTTGGCGCCAGAGCCAGAAGCTGCCTGATAGGTCATGGAGGTCATCCACTCGACCATATCGGCTTCAAACAGGCCACCTAGGCCCATCAGCATCAGGCTAACGGTGCAGTTACCACCTACAAAGGTCTTGGCGCCTTTGGCAAGCTGCTCATCGATTACCTTGCGGTTAACCGGGTCAAGCACGATAGTGGCTTCGTCTTCCATGCGCAGCGTACTGGCTGCATCAATCCAGTAGCCCTGCCAGCCGTTTTTACGCAGATCTGCGTAGACTTCCTTGGTGTAATCGCCCCCTTGGCAAGTCACAATCACATCAAGCGCTTTCAGGTCTTCAAGGGCAAACGCATCTTTAAGCGGAGGTACGTCTACGCCGATATCGGGGCCAGGCTGGCCTACCTGGGAGGTCGTGAAAAAGATGGGCTCAATACCGTTAAAATCGCCATCTTCCTGCATGCGCTGCATCAGCACAGAGCCCACCATGCCACGCCATCCTACGAAACCGACTTTCAACATGTGAAGTCCTCCAGCAAAGAATGAGACCAATATTATACACAAAACTTATAAATGGCGTCGGCCACCCTTTTGAGTGGCCGAGCCGTCACACTTTCAGATCAATTAGTTAGCACGCTTTGAATACAATTAACATTTTGCAAATGCGGCCAATACGGCATCGCCCATTGCATCGGTGCCGATAGTCCGCATGCCTTCAGAAGCGATATCCGCAGTGCGCAGGCCATCGTCCAGTACGCTGCCCACCGCGGCTTCTATACGCTCTGCCATGGCCGTTTCATTAAGCGAATAGCGCAGCATCATGGCAACCGACAGCATCATGGCCAGCGGGTTGGCAATATTTTGCCCGGCGATATCCGGCGCGCTGCCGTGGCAAGGCTCATACATACCCTGACCGCTTTCATTCAGCGAGGCTGAAGGCAGCATACCGATGGAACCGGTGAGCATGGCGGCGGCATCAGAAAGAATATCGCCAAACATGTTGCCCGTCACGACCACATCGAATTGTTTCGGGGCGCGCACCAGCTGCATCGCGGCGTTATCCACGTACATATGCGAAAGCTCGACGTCCGGGTACTCCGGTGCCAGACGCTCCATCACTTCACGCCACAAGATAGTGACTTCCAGCACGTTGGCCTTGTCCACCGAGCAAAGCTTCTTGCCGCGCTTTTGGGCCATTTCAAACGCCACGCGGCCAATGCGCTCAATCTCGCTTTCAGAATAAATGTAGGTATTAAAGCCTACACGCTCACCGTTGCGCTCTTCAATCCCCCGCGGCTGGCCAAAATAAATGCCGCCGGTCAATTCACGCACGATCATGATATCCAGGCCTGCCACCAATTCAGGTTTCAGGCTGGAGGCGCTGGCCAACTGCGGATAGAGCATAGCCGGGCGCAGGTTGCCAAACAGCCCCAGGTTCTTGCGCAGGCCCAACAGGCCTTTTTCGGGGCGCTTGGAAAGATCTTCGATCTTGTCCCATTTAGGGCCACCCACCGCGCCAAGCAGAATAGCGCTGGCCGCTTTGGCTTTTTCCAGCGTTTCAGCGGGCAGCGGCTCGCCGTGCACATCATAAGCCGAGCCACCGACCAGGGCTTCTTCAACGTCAATATCCAAACCCGCTTCCTGGCAGGCTTTTAACAAGCGCGCGGCCTGAGCCGCGATTTCGGGGCCAATACCGTCGCCGGGTAACAGAAGCACCTTATGGGTCATGTTAAATCCTTAATAGAGTGTCAGCACGGCTTGGCGCCGCTTAGCGCGTTGCAATGGGGTTGCACCGCGCTATGTATGTCTTTTTAGCTATTCTGAATAGCTTTTATTGAGCTGAATCAGGCAGGCTGACGGAACAGCCAGGGCCGGGCATCCTTGTGCTTCTGCTCAAAGGTGCGGATCGCATCTTCATCTTGCAGCGTGATGCCGATATCATCCAGGCCGTTGAGCAGGCAGTGCTTGCGAAACGCGTCCACTTCAAACTCAAGAGTTTCGCCACCCGGCGTGATGACCCGCTGGTGCTCCAAGTCGATATCCAGCTGATAGCCTTCGTTAGCATCAACGCCGGCAAACAGACGATCCACTTCTTCTTCGCTTAACGTGATCAGCAATATGCCGTTTTTAAACGCGTTATTGTAAAAAATATCTGCAAAGCTTGGCGCAATGACGACTTTAAAACCGAAATCTTCCAGCGCCCAGGGCGCGTGTTCACGCGAGCTGCCACAGCCAAAGTTGCGCCGGGCCAGCAACACCTCAGCCCCTTTAAAGCGCGGCTGATTGAGCACGAAATCAGGATTCAGCGGGCGATTGGAACAATCCTGCCCCGGCTGCCCTTCATCTAAATAACGCAGTTCATCGAACAGGTTAACGCCAAACCCCGTGCGCTTGATCGATTTCAAGAACTGCTTGGGAATAATTAAATCGGTATCGACGTTCGCGCGATCAAGCGGGGCAACCACGCCTTCGAAACGAGTAAACTTTTTCATGGCTCAAGCCTCCTGGGCGTGGGTAGCATCGTTGGCGGATAAACTGCGTACATCAACAAAGTGGCCAGCAATTGCCGCCGCCGCCGCCATCGCAGGGCTTACCAAGTGCGTACGACCGCCGTACCCCTGACGCCCTTCGAAGTTGCGGTTGGAGGTCGATGCGCAGTGCTCGCCTGCGCCCAGCTTATCGGCATTCATGGCAAGGCACATGGAGCAGCCCGGCTCGCGCCACTCGAAACCAGCGTCGATGAAGATCTTATCCAGCCCTTCGGCTTCCGCCTGACGTTTCACCAGGCCAGACCCCGGCACGACCATGGCAAGCTTGATCGTGTCGGCCACTTTATTACCTTGGGCAACCTTGGCGGCTTCACGCAAATCTTCAATACGCGAGTTGGTGCACGAACCGATAAACACTTTATCGAGCTTGATATCGGTGATTTTTTGATTGGCGTGCAGCCCCATGTATTCAAGCGCGCGGGTATGGCTGCGCTGTACGGTTTCATCCAGCGCCGCCTTGGGGTCCGGTACCTGGCCTGAAATACCCGTCACCATTTCAGGGCTGGTTCCCCAGCTAACCTGCGGCTCGATATCTTCAGCTTTCAGGGTAACCACTTTATCGAACGTGGCATCGTCATCCGATACCAGCTTACGCCAGTCAGCCACCGCTGCCTCCCACTGCTCGGCAGTCGGCGCAAAGGGGCGCTCGGCCAGGTAATCGATGGTGGTGTCGTCAACAGCAATCAACCCCACCCGGGCACCGGCTTCAATGGCCATATTGCACACGGTCATGCGGCCTTCCATGGAAAGCGAGGCAATCGCGCTGCCGGCAAACTCAATCGCGTAGCCAGTACCACCTGCGGTACCAATTTCTCCAATAATTGCCAGCACCACGTCTTTTGCGGTTACGCCGAGGCCAAGCTCGCCTTCCACGCGCACCTGCATGTTCTTCATTTTTTGCGCCAGCAAACATTGCGTCGCCAGCACATGCTCGACTTCAGAAGTGCCGATGCCGTGGGCCAGCGCACCAAACGCACCATGTGTTGCCGTGTGGGAGTCACCGCATACCACGGTCATACCAGGCAGCGTTGCGCCCTGCTCCGGTCCTACTACGTGTACGATGCCCTGGCGTGGGTCGTTGATCTTGAACTCTTCGATACCGTACTCAACGCAGTTGTCATCCAGGGTTTGTACCTGAATCAACGACACCGGGTCTTTAATGCCACTGTTGCCTTCGGCGCGCTCTTTCAACGTGGTAGGTACGTTATGGTCCGGCGTCGCCAAGTTGGCATCCAAACGCCATGGCTTACGCTTGGCCAAGCGCAGACCTTCAAACGCCTGTGGAGAGGTCACTTCGTGAAGCAGCTGACGGTCGATATAAATCAACGCGGTGCCATCATCACGCTGTTTCACCAGGTGCTGATTCCAGAGTTTGTCGTAAAGGGTTTGACCTGACATATGGCTCTCCCGGGCAAGCGCCCTGCTAGTTTTTTGCGCTGACGTCTTTGCGCCAGTGATGCAACGAGTGTCACGCGTGTCGCGCATAAAAGCAATTCATGTTATTTATAGATACGATTCCACATTGGAATACCAGTAAGAACTTAGCGACGGAACCCCGCATGGATACCCAAAGCCTACAGGCGTTTTTAGCCGTTGCCGAAACTCAAAGCTTTTCGCGGGCTGCCGAGCAGCTCTACCTGACCCAGCCCGCGGTCAGTAAACGTATTGCCACGCTGGAATCACAGGTCAGCACGCGGCTGTTTGATCGGATAGGCCGGCGTATATCGCTTACGGAAGCCGGCCATTTATTACTCCCCCAGGCCAAGCGGATCCTTGCAGCAGTAGAGGATAGCCGACGCGCGCTTGCCAATCTTTCTGGGCAGGTCGGCGGCCGGTTAACGCTGGCGACCAGCCATCATATTGGCCTGCACCGCCTGCCGCCCATTCTCAAGCACTATACTCAGCACCATCCGGAGGTTGAGCTAGATCTGCACTTTCTCGATTCCGAGTTCGCCTACCAGGGCGTACAGGATGGCACGCTTGAACTCGCGGTGGTAACGCTTGCGCCCCACCCTATTGAACAACTCCATGTGGTCAAGCTCTGGCGTGACCGGCTATGCTTTGTTTGCGCCCCGGATCACCCGTTAGCCCAAGCCTCTGAACTCACGCTTGAAACGCTATGCCAGTACAAGTGTGTGCTGCCGGGAGCAATGACGTTTACCCGAACATTGATTGAACAACGGTTTGCTGAAGCCGGGTTTACCTTACCAGTGAGCATGGCGACCAACTATCTAGAGACGTTGAAAATGATGTGCAGCGTCGGGCTTGGCTGGAGCCTATTACCCGAGGGCATGGTGGATAGCGAACTGGTCGAGCTAAGTATCGATACCGCTCCGATACACAGGCCGCTTGGCTATCTGGTGCATACCAACCGTACGCTTTCCAATGCGGCAAGAAGAATGATTGATGCGCTGGAAGCGACAGTGGAAAAAACTGCATAGCTAAAATAGCTATGCTTCTTCTTCTACAAGCGCATCGTATCCACCTTCCAGAAACTCAACAAAGCAGAACCCATGCCCAAACGGGTCAGCCAACAGCGCAAGCTTACCCCACTCCTGGGTCGTGACAGGCTTTTCGATCTGTGCGCCAGCAGAAACCGCCCTCTGAACGGCCGTTTCTATATCATCGACGACGAAATCCAAATGAACGGGAGTCCAGTGCCGCTTGTAACAGCGCTGTAGGCGAGTCTCAGGTACAGCAATTGAATCAGGTGATTTCATAAGTAGGTAGACCGGCGCTGAACTGCCCAACATCTCAACTCCGAATACGCCAAAACGGCGCCCGACATGTAGTTCAAACGCCGAACGGTAGAAGTCGATTGCCTTTTCAAGATCATCGACATCGATATTGACCAGAAAACTCATCTTTCCTCCTGATGACCGTTCTCTATTCAGTCTGCTCAATGGTATTTTAGCGTTATTAGCTGCTTACGACTTGTTTGCATGCTGAGCAAACACTTCCTCCTCCGTTAGCATGTGGGTATCGTCTGCAAAGGTATAAAACTCGGGCTTATGGTCGATAAAAATCTGTTCGGTAAATTCCCAGTCGCTACTCTCCAGCAAACCGACAGGAATAGCATAGTGTTCTTCCTGTTTTAATCGATAAAACAAATGCGTACCACACTGCTTACAGAATCCACGTTCAGCCCACTCGGAGGAACTAAAGGTCGCGACATATTCATCGCCCGTAAAACTTACGTCACGGACAGGTTCGGCGGCAAAAAGAGGCCCGCCACCCCATCTTCGACACATTGAGCAGTGGCAAACGCTTATATGATTATCTTGCATGGTGATAGTCACGCCCACAGCACCGCAAAGGCATTTTCCTTGGTATTGCATGTCAGAAGCCATGGCCTTCCCCTCAATGTTTTTACCAAAAAACTCATTATTTTAAAGGATCAACTAACGGCCCTTCTTTTGAATGACCAGATGATTTATATAGTCAATAAACGCTCATTTTGCTTACAATTGCCCACTTCATTGCATCTTGATAAAGCATATCCAATCATGCGTTAACGCGCTATCCAACTTTTATCAAAAGATTTATTTTTAAACGACAACTTATCTAATACATTGCACTCTATGAAAGTTCCATTATGTTTATTTTGCCATAATATACGTTTATGCTTGCTAAACCTTCACTTCTAAAGACAAATGGCTACAACTATTTATAAAAAATACAAAAATATTAAAAAGTACTAAAAATTTAAGTTTCGACAACTCATTATTAAGACTGACCCTACCACTTAGCTTTAATTATTATTATCCCCTGCAATATCAACATTTACCCTAGTTCTATCGCTTAGATCCTCTTATACACTGGAAACATATGTTCTTAGTAACAATATGTAGTTGCCACTTCCTTTCAGTGTAGGAATAACACCATGCACGGTCGTCCTCGCTCCTTATTGCCGGTTTGCCTGCTTGCCTGTTTAACCGTAGAGACAGCCTACGGGCAAACTACTACCGATATACAGCGTGAAGCCCTTGTGGCTCAGGCAGGTCAAGGAGGTTTGGAAACCTCGATTGAAGGCCTTCGAACACTTTACTCCCAAACACAAAATACTCGCGTACGTTCGGACCTGATTGCATTACAGGTACGTGCCGGGCAATACCAGGAAGCACTAGCTGTCTGTTCCTGGTGCCAGCCTGGTGACTTTACTGAAAACGAACTTGCCAACCTGGCTGGTGCGGCACGTAGTGCGGGTGATTACCCCAAAGCACTATCGCTATTTCAAGCGCTGACCTATCGCAACCCAAACAATGCAGAGGGGTGGCTTGGACGTGCCTTAGTCCAGACAGACATGGGTAATTACACCATGGCCGATATCGCTCTACAGCAACATAGCCAAGTCGCGGGCACCACTACTGCGGGCCTGGAAGCCAGAGGCTACCTTGCATCACGTACCTCTAACGCGATGCAAGAACTGGGTGCCCGGCAGGCACTGGTGGAGCAAGACCCTGCAAATACCAACGAGCTGCAGGCACTTTATCGCTTGGCGGTAGGGCTGGGGGCCAGCTCTGCTGCCCGACAAATCATGCAGACCAATCCCACCGTATTCTCCGAAAGTGATCGTTTGTGGCTTACCTACTATGAATCGGTTACCGATATACGCCTGGGAATCCACACCGACCAGCCATCCAGAACCCGTGCAGGATTGGCGCAGATAAATAGTGTTCTGCAATCAGCGGGCACTCCCCCAGAGCTTGTTACCTTAGCTGAATATGACAAAGTGGTAGCGCTTGCCGAACTTAGGCAATTTCCGGAAGCGGAAGCACTAGCGATGCGGCTTGAAAGCCAGCATGGCCAATTGCCAACCTACGTCAACCGCGCCAGAGCCTACGCATTGAATGGCTTAGGCCGCCCCAACCAAGCGACAACGCTTTATGAGAACCTGATCCAGCAGGCGCCTGAAAAAGGCTCTGATCCGGACGACCCACTCAATGAAGGGCTTTTTTACAGTTATACGGATGCACAACGCTTTCGTGATGCCGACCGGTTACTGGCGGCATGGCGTGCGGGTGAACCCGAACAGCGCTGGGATTTCACCCGCACAACGCGCATTGAAAACCCCAACTATCAAAAAATTCTGTTACTTGAAATATTGCTTACCTCGTGGCGTGGCGATACCGGTGCCGCTAGCGAACGCCTGGCAAGTTACCTGGATCAGGCGCCCGGCGACCCGTACCTTTGGCAGATCAAGGGCGACCTTGAGCGTGACCGTGGTTGGCCAAGAAAAGCCGAAGAGTCGTATCAGCACGCGGAACAGTTAATGCCGCCCACGCAGCGCGATGCACCCCGCCATGGGGTGCTGCTTTCCAGGCTCCAGCGCGGCCAGTGGCGCGATACCACAACTCAAATTGCCAATGAGCTAGCCACCGCCAGGCCTAGTCCAACGCGTGATGAGCTGGCCCGTGAGTGGCGTGAACTGCGTGCCCCCCAATTGAGCAGCACGGTTGCCCGTAGTGAAGGCCAAGGAAGCGGTACTCAGGCCTCCAAGGAGTGGCGCTATGAAGTGCTGCTGGAAGGACCGCGCGATGAGAATGGCTCACGCGCGTTCGCTCAACGCATTGGCCAATATGGTGAGTTTGAAGGCGAAAACCTTTATGCGGCGTATACCGCCGCAGGCTACGAATGGAACCTCTACCCGGCAACCGTGACGATTGCCGCCGGACACGGCGCTCAGCTCAATAACGATTTTATGGCCCGTACCGAGCTTCGCTACGCGGTATCCGATCACCTCACCACCACGTTAGGCGTCGAAATTAACACACCCGATACACCGCTGCGGGCACTACGCGACGGAGTGACCGCCGATCGTTATCGGGGAGAACTTGCTTACCGACACGACGAGCGGGGCGCAGGCGCAATTGGCCTGATGGCAACCAACTTTACCGATAGCAACCTACGCCAATCAGTTTACGGCTATTGGGACCAGATTCTTTATCACTTCGATCGCTGGCAGGTTAACGGCGAGATTCAAGCGTCTGCCTCGCGCAATGATGAAGTTGAAGCCAGTTACTTCAATCCACGTCGTGATGCCAATTTGGGCGGTGTTTTATCCCTTAGCTATGAGCTGCCTCTTGATTACCGCAAGTCCTTTACACAAACCCTGGCGCTGGGTTCAGGACATTACTGGCAAGAAGATCAGGATAGCGAAAACACGTGGTCAGTGGGCTATCAGCACAAGTGGCTAATAGCACCCACGCTTAGCATCGAGTACGGCATTTCAAGACAAAGGGCCGTTTACGACGGCACCCCTGAGTACGACAACAGTATTTCGGCCAGCTTTGTATGGAGGTTTTTATGAAATTTTGGCGCGTCTTTCTTGTTAACGCTGCCCTGCTGGTCATGCTGGGGCTACAACAAGCCCATGCAGAACGTACCCCTGGTGATTATGTAGTGATCAGCTATCACGACATTGTTGATACCACTGTCACACCGGACTTACCCATTTACTCGCAAACCATCACTCGTGCCCGGTTAATAGAACACTTCAATCTACTTTCGGCAGGTGGTTATCAGCCGGTTAGCTTGCAGCAAATTATCGATGCCAAAGCAGGCGGGCAGCCTCTGCCCGACAAAGCCGTGCTGCTCACCTTCGATGATGGCTATCGCAGCTTCTACGACATTGTCTTCCCGCTGCTAAAGCTGTACGGGTTTCCTGCCGTTCAAGCCGTCGTCGGCAGTTGGCTGGATGTCCCTGAAGGCGGCCGGGTACCTTACGGCAATATTACCCTACCCCGGGAGCGGTTTTTAACCTGGGAGCAGGTGCAGATTCTGGACGAATCGCCGCTGGTCGAAATCGCTTCTCATACCTACAACCTGCATTACGGGGTTAAAGGCAACCCGATGGGCAACGAGCAGGCAGCCGCGGTAACTAGCATCTGGAACCCGGAAACCGGCTACGAAAGCGAGGCCGCTTATGTAGAACGAATTCGCAACGATATGGCACGAACCCAACAGCAGTTTCAGACACACATGGGTCGCTCGCCCCGCATGATGGTATGGCCTTACGGCGCATCTAGTCAGGCAACGCTGGATATCGCCGCTGAATACGGCATGATCTATACCTTTAGCCTGTTAAGCGCACCTAACCAGCTGCATAGCTCCATGCGCTCTATCAACCGCTACCTGATCGACCAGGAAACCGGCCTTCAGACGATTGAAGAAATTCTTTCCGACCGCGTCTGGGAACCCGAAGACCTGCGCATTGTTCACGTGGATATAGATTATGTTTACGACGACGACCCCATTCAGCAAGAACAGAATCTCGACAGGCTGATCGAGCGTATCTACAACTACGGTGTTACCACCGTTTATCTGCAGGCGTTTGCAGATCCTGATGGTGATGGCGTGGCCGATGAACTCTACTTCCCCAACCGCCATTTGCCGGTTAGAGCCGACCTGTTTAACCGGGTAGCCTGGCAGTTAAAAAAACGCGCGGGCGTCAAGGTATATGCGTGGATGCCGGTACTCTCGTTCGATCTTGGTGACGACTACCGCTATGTCATCGACTCACAAACAGGCCTTGAAGCCCCAGACCGCTACCGTCGCCTTTCACCCTATGTGGAAGACAACCGGCGCATCATTCGCGAAATTTATCAGGACCTTGGACGCCTGACGAAATTCGATGGCGTGATATTTCACGATGACGCTTTTTTAAACGATTTTGAGGATGCCAACCCCGAAGCACTGGCTGCCTACGCTCAGGCCTCCTTACCTCGCGATATTACCGCTATTAAGAATGACGCAAGCCTTATGGCGGCCTGGACACAGCATAAAACCCAATTTTTAACCGACTTCACCCGAGAGCTGGAGCAGGCAGCCAACTACTATCGCCAGGCAGACAATAAAGAATTCACTACTGCGCGTAACCTGTATGCCCGCACGGTGATGAATCCAGAAAGCCAGCAATGGTTCTCGCAGGATATTCAAAACTTCGCATCGGGTTACGATTTTGTTGCCGTAATGGCCATGCCCTACATGGAAGAGGCCGAAAATCCGGATGAGTGGTTGCGGGAATTAGCCAGACGTTCGCTTGCTCAGGTGAGTTCCAAGCAGTTGGTCTTTGAACTGCAAACCCAGGATTGGCGCACTCAAACACCCGTTTCCAGCGAAGAGTTAGCACGATGGGTACGCCTGCTGCGCGAAGAAGGCATTCAGCATATCGGCTACTACCCGGATGATTTTCTCCAGAACCATCCAAATCTTAGTGTGCTACGACCAGCTTTTTCCAATGGCCGCCGCTTTAGGGCAACACCATGAACATACTTGAATACCTAGCCATCTTTACGCTTGGCTACCCAAGCCTAATGGCAACCATCTGGATCTGTGGCGGTATCTACTTTTATGTACATTGGGAGCGTAAACAGCCCTGGCCTGCCAAGCTTGAATGGGACGAAAACGCACCCACCGTCACGGTACTGCTACCCTGCTATAACGAGGGCGCTAATGTTGATGAAACCGTTCACCACCTGTTCAAGCAGAACTATCCGCAGATGAAGGTTATTGCCATCAATGATGGCAGTAAGGATGACACCGGTAGTCGGCTTGAGGCGCTTGCGCTTATATACACGGACTTAAAAGTGCTGCATCAACCCAACCAGGGCAAAGCCAGCGCCATGAACCATGGGCTAAGTGAGGCGACGAGCGACATCATTGTGGGAATCGATGGAGATGCCATCCTCGATTACGACGCTATCGGCTACATGATGGGGCATTTTATGAACAGCCCTAAAGTAAGCGGCGTCACCGGCAACCCTCGCGTGCGAACCCGTTCAACCGTCATTGGCAAAATACAAACCGGCGAATTTTCCGCGATTATCGGTCTTATCAAGCGTGCCCAGCGTATCTACGGCATGGTGTTTACCATATCTGGGGTTATCTGCGCGTTTAGACGCACAGCACTGGAGAAAGTCGGTGGCTGGAACACCGATATGATTACCGAAGATATCGACGTGAGCTGGCGTTTGCAGCTGGCAGGTGGCCATGTCCGCTATGAACCACGCGCCATGTGCTGGGTATTGATGCCTGAAACGCTTCGCGGGCTATTCAAGCAGCGGCTGCGCTGGTCACAAGGTGGCGGTGAAGTCGTTCTACGCTACTTCTCACAAACTATCCGCTGGAAAAACCGGCGCTTCTGGCCATTGATGCTGGAATACATCATCAGCGTAGCCTGGTGCTACTCGGTTATCGCGCTACTGATCGCCTGGCTTGTTTCTCAAGCGAACCAACCCATGGAATGGCCGATCACTACTCAGGTGTTCTCGTATTTCGGCAGTATTTTGATAGCGGTTAGTTTTATCCAGTTCACCGTCAGCTTTTATATCGACAGCCGCTACGATAAAGAGATATTTCGCTGCGTTTACTGGAGCATCTGGTACCCGTTTGCCTACTGGATTCTCAATATGGCGACCGTTGTTATTGCCTTCCCCAAAGCCATGATGCGTCAGCAGGGAAGGCTTGCCACCTGGACCAGCCCAGACCGAGGAGAGCGTTTCCATGAACAATAAGCTCGTACCTATCATCATTGATAACCCCTGCCAGAAAGGCTTGGGCTATCGTATCCGCGACGTCATTATTACAACGGCCACCCTTATCTTGTGGCTGCTTGTACTGGCAAGGCTATACACCTTCTTTATCATCGAAGAAGCCATTCTTGAACAGCTTTACGGCTCACTGATGATCAAAGTGGTTGCCGTCAGTTTTATCGTCACCTTCTTAACCTTCCACTGTTGGGCGGTTTATAACCAATTTTTGTACACCAGTATTCTGAAGCGCCAAGCGCGCCACATGGAACCGCCTACCCTTGAAATCGATAATAAAATGGCTAATGAACAAACAATCACCGCCCCACTGCCAAAGCAGAAAGTAACCGAAGCACACACTAGGTGATTCATCAAAACGGAGGGCTAACCCCTCCATTCAGGTCACGGCAGATCTGACTGGAGGGTATCAAAGCATACCGTTCCTACCCCTGCAGACGTCTGTTTTAGCGCGTAATAACGCTGATATTGCGTTAAGGATTTAACACCTTCAACTGGGGCCATATCTCCAGCCAGCGTTTTTCAGCAATACGTCGTTTAAAGTCGAGTGGTTTGGGCCTTTTGGTATTCAGCGTGATAGTAAAATCAAATAAAGGATCAACCCCGAACGGTGCGATAATTACCACCTCACCGTTATCATCCAGCGATGCACCCACGGCGGTTTGAACCTCCACCCAATAGCTCATGGCATCCGCCGTTGAGGTATAGGGCTGGTCCAGATTCCGCACATGCATTCTGGCCTGATTTTTGACCGACCACGGCAAATCCACAGTGCGTTTGAGCCTCTTTTCAATATGGCGATCGCGCTCTTCAGAGACGTTGCTGGGGTCAAAGTAGATCAGGTCAATATCGTTAAGCGCAGTGGGACTTGAAAACCCATGCATTTTGTCCCATACCAGGTTGCGCACAAAGCCCGCTGCCAGGCATCCATCGGGTAGCCCCATTTCAGCCGCCGCATACAGCGCCTTCATGCGTTTTTTATCCTGGGCAATCCATTGTTCAAGCTGCGCGCTATGTTTCATTGACTACAGTAATCTTCTGAGCAACGACAGAATAAGTATGCCAATGCTTTTGCTTACTCAGCAACGTCATACCTTCTGCATCATGTTCATGAATATCAAGGATCTTGAAATCGCGGGCAAAGAGTTCGTTTAACTCAGCTTTTGAGTGAACAGTAAGATCGCCGTGTCCCATCTTTACCCAGGAATCGTTGGGGCCCATAAAGTGACCGCAAAACACGCCTCCTTTGAGCAGCGATCGGGCGATATTCATCCAGGCAGTCGCAAACCGTTCCTGATAGCAAAAGAACAGGCTTGAGCACGCGTTTATTAAGGACGACTCTGGATACGCAAAGTACTCAAAGCTGCAAACCTGAGGAAATAACGTTCTATCGAGATGTAGCTGGCCCTTTTCACGCAAGCGGGCAATAGCCGCATCGCTTTTATCATAGGCATGCACTGTAAAGCCTCGCTCGAGCAGAAAAAGAGCATCACGGCCTGCGCCGCAGCCTGCATCCACCGCGACTTTGGGCAGCGAAGTGTCCACTACTTCAAGAGCCATCTTGAGGTGAGGATAGACCTCTACACCCAATGAACGCTGATAGTACGTTTGCTCGCTCATGCTCGATTCTCAACAGGTTTAAAATTGACAAACAGTAAAGTCAGGTTGAGTACCGCAGAGGCATCGTGACAATCAAGGTGCATTGATCACGTACCGCTGAATAATTTCTCCACCGTCGTTAATTTCAGATTCCAAGGAGCCGCCATTTGCGATGATCATCTGCGAGGAAGGCAAGTTGTGTTTATGACAGTGAATATGAACCGGGTGAATGCCACGCTCCAACGCCTTTTCCAAAGTAAGCGCCAGCAGATGCCTCCCAAGCCCACTTCCCCGCTGGGTAGGCCTTATACTAAGCCCAATATGACCACCTGCATGCCGTATTCGATGGTTAAGATGATGCCGGAGGTTAGATACTCCCAGAATCTCACTCTCATCTACCAGCCAATAGGTGCTTGATGGAACGAGCCGCTCTTGCAGATCAGTACCGTTTTTGAATGTTTCCAGCTTCGCTAGAAGCTTACCAAAATCAGAATGATCGAAATCCAAGGGAAAAGGATAGCGCTCTTCATCGCCAAGCTCTTGGATGTATTCCCGGTAGCTACGCTCATATTCTAGGTTTGGAAGTATTAACTGCATTTAATAATAATCCTTGGATGCTTGCAGCACATACCGTTCCCACCTGATCAACCCCGGAACCGAATAGGTAAATATCACTGCCTGACTTAGCAAGCGCACTTCAGCTAGAGACAGCGTTTGCTGTACTGCATAGAAAATTACTGAGTCAGTCATGACCTCTGAAACATTGTTTCGCAGCTTGACTGCCTCATGGGTATGTGGGGCTGATAAGCGCTGCAAGACGGAACCTGCAAGTGATGCAGCCATTACGCTTACAAATTAATGTTACGTGCAATCATCAATACTTCATCTGCTGAATATAAATTGCGAATGGTTGCCTCAACTTCAGCGCCTAATGTTGATTTATATAGCCTCTGAGCAGCATTATCAGCTCTTGTAGTTACTAGTATATGTTTTAACGTAGAACCATGTGTTACTAGCTGCTCTTTAACCAAAGGTAGTGAGCTTTCAATTAACTGCTTACCAACTCCCTGGCCTTGACGATTTGGTAATACTGCCAGCTGCTCTAACTCCAGAACAGCTTCAGAACGAAACCCACTCTTTTGCATCCACATAATATAACCAATAACGTTACCACTAACCTCTGCGACAAAGCAGAGAAATCGTGGAGAGGCGCTAAAGTTACATTTTAGCCATTCATAAGAATGCGCTTGGCGAGGAAATGCAAGCGAATGTACTTTTGCTGCTTCGTCTAGATCAGTAGCTTCCATTTGTCTTATTTTCATTAATAAACCATCAATTTATAGATAAAAAACGACTGCTGAAAACTTATTCCCACGCTATCAATTTCCTATGCTTGCTAAAGCGTAAAATCTACCAGTAGCTGACGTCCACCCAAACGATGACTCAAATAATATCAGCATCACTGGCGTCTGACTGTTCTTCAATACAGCAATACTAAATCAGTGCCGCCTCAACAGACGATTGAGGAAACGCATAGCGGCATTAGGACGAGGGCGACAATCCCATTTATATACCTTTCCCTGTGGCATCTCGGTATCTGCACCGTAACCTGTGAGGTCTTTAGCTTGAAACAGAGGAAGAGAGTAAACGTGATCAACTTCTTCATCACCGTTACTATCCTGCTCGCGTTGCATTTGCAATAATGTTTTCTTAATGACGTAATAGTTCCCCGGCGGCTTACCATTTTCTTCAAGATGATAGATGTCTTCATCACCATAATGGTATGCCCCCCAAACGTTGACCCCATTTTCCCAGAATGATACTTCTGACATCCGAGGGCGCTCCTCAACTTCACAAAAGAGCACTTTGCGATTTAACGAAAGATAACGGCGCTCCTTATATCGTGCGAAGAGCGAGGCACGCTTGTCACCATATTCAAATATAAAAAGCTGTTCTTCTGGCGTTACGATGGCGATTAAGTCAGGATCTTCGGTATTACTTGTCTCTTCGGCCAACAAGTCCTTCTTCATTTGCGCAAAATGCTTTGCATCACAAACTAGCCATGAGAGGTCCATGCTCTATTGTTCCTTTTCTATATATTGTTCATAAATGAGAATACAAAAATACTTTTTAATCCTGAACAAAAAACTTCGTGACAGTGATTAAGCGTTTACTTTTCCATAGCGGGCAACCATACCATTCGGCGGGCTGCGTATCATGCGCTTAGATTTATCGTTTGGCAGCAACGATAGCTTTCGAAAGCTATCTTCTGAAGCTTATCCACTCTTGCACGCTCCTGCCGAGGCATTTTCGCGGGTGCCTTATTTGTTCGTTCCTCACAAATCGTTACCACGCGCTACGAGTACCTATCTCCCAGATTTATTCTAGGATAGTGGAGCCGCATAATCATCGTGCGCTAAAGCGAACGCCCACAAGTGCTGGTTGCTTTTGCGGCCTTGAAAACAGCATTGCTAGCCTTCCTTCGCAAATCCTATTAGCCTGCTAATTCACTACTAAGGGTTTGTCATGCAAGAGACCACTTCTCGGCAGCGTTTAGCGGGCGTGCTGATTTTGCTTGGGCTGATCGCTCAGATTCTCGGTTTTACGGGCTTATTAAATACGGCGCATGCGGTGAGCTATTTGTTGTGGCTCTCGGTGGCGTTGCTTTGGCGGGATATCCCTAAGCGCTCGCGGGTTCAGGCGGGGGTGTTGATGGGCCTGGGCCTTTCGATGCTGTTAGTAGCGCGCTTTGTTTATAACGCCGAGGTGGATTGGCCCGCGATGCTGCAGGGCAATGCTTTTGTGGCGGCCATGCTTGTCGGCGTGAGCTTTATTTCTCTAGTGGGTAAACAGCAGGGGCGAAAAAGGGCCTCCGGCAAGAAGCTGACGGGCAGCGGCGGCATTTTGCGCACGTGGCTGGGCGTGCATTTTCTGGGCACAATTTTGAACATGTCGACGATTATTATGGTGGGCGATCGTTTGGCGCGCTCAGGCCCCCTTTCAATGCCTCAGTATCTGGCGCTGAACCGCGGGCTTTCCAGTGCCGCGACGTGGTCGCCCTTTTTTGCGTCCATGGGCATCGTCATCGCCTTAGCCCCCGAGATGCAGTACTCCCACATCGCGCTGTTTGGTCTTCCTTTGGCGATGGCATCAGGATTACTGACCACCCTGGAACTGGGACGGCGGTTTGATTTAAGCAATGTGCTGGGCTTCTCACTGGCACCCCGCAGTTTATTGATGCCGGTCGTGATGGCGCTTCTGGTCATGGTGTTTCACTTTTGGCTTACACCTGAGCTATCCATTGTGGGAATTATCACTTTTTTAATTCCAAGTGTCGCTTTGCTTTATAACTTGCGGGAGGGGCCACGCTACACGCTTCGTCGCGTTCGTCAGCATACGACGACGCGTTTACCGGCGATGCGCGGTGAGATCTCGTTATTTTTAGCGGCAGGTTTATTAACACTAGGCCTGTCTACCTTGGTAACTGCACTAGCAGGCAGCGATTGGACACTGTTCGAAGCCTTTGGGGCTCCACAAGGCATGGTGAGTTTTATCGCTATCGTGCTAAGTGCGCTGGCGGGCCTTCACCCGATTATCGGGGTTTCGGTACTGGCTTCCATGGTGAGCTTGCAAGGCGGAGAACACACCCTGTTTGCCTTTGTGGGGCTATGCTCATGGGCAGTGGGCACCAGCGTCGGGCCATTGTCGGGGATTAATTTATCCCTGCAGGGACGCTACGGCGTTAGCGGTTATCGCATTATGAAGAACAATCTATTTTATGCGGGAGTAATGAGTCTGCTTTCGCTGGGCTCGATTGCCGGGTTGAGCTATTTAGTCAATTAGCTGCTTAGACGTGGGCAGCCCTATAAAGGGGCTGCCACGCCAATGTATTTATCCCAGACAGCAACGCTTACGTTTCGATGATTTTATTGGGGAATCGGTAGAAATAGCGATGCCCACACTGATGGCAAGGCTCCAGGCGAGCTACCTGCGGCAGCATCACCTGGGCATCGCAATGCACACAAGCCATCAAGCCAGGGGCGGCTATTTCACCTTCACAGTAATCAGCCCGAGCTGCCTCCAGGTCTTCGGCAAAGCGTTCACGCTCAACTACACTACGGTCGGCGATAGACAGTAGCGACTCCGCTACCCGCCGCGACAGGCCGCTGATATCAATGCCCAGCCACGTGGCGACCTGCATACCGGTATCGGCCAGGTAGTACCGCATATCTTTTAGATCACGCTCCACCCAGGCGCGCAGCAACGCCAGCTCATCTTTGGTGTACTCTTCAAGCTCTGCCTCAAAAGCGACTGCGTCGTCTAGATCCTTTTGCAAGTTGTCCCACGTCAGCTCATTGGCGCCATCCTGCATGCGTTCCAGCAGGCGTTCATAGCCCTCGCGCAGGCGATGGTCATTGTGTTGTTCACTCATGGTACCTCTCCTTTTATCGACGCAGTTATTTCCTATCATCAGCTTGCCGTTCAAGGATACTCCTTCATAGGATACAATCGACATTACTTATCTGACAGTCGTCATCTACCATTCACTTTGCGCCCAAGTTGGGCGAATACGCCAAGGCATTAAAAAAACCGATGGACGCACACTATAGCCCTCGTGAAATCGAACGTGACGCCCAGCAGTACTGGGACAAACATCAGTGCTTCAAAGCAGTAGAAGACGCGAATCGCGAGAAATTTTACTGCCTATCCATGTTCCCCTACCCCAGCGGTAAGCTGCACATGGGCCACGTGCGTAACTATACTATCGGCGACGTTGTCTCACGTTTCCAGCGCATGCAGGGCAAAAATGTGATGCAACCCATGGGCTGGGACGCCTTCGGCATGCCGGCGGAGAATGCCGCTATTCAAAACCAGGTACCGCCTGCCAAGTGGACCTACCAGAATATTGATTACATGCGTAATCAGCTAAAGGCGCTGGGGTTTGCCTACGATTGGAGCCGTGAATTCGCTACTTGCGATACCAGTTACTATCGCTGGGAGCAGTGGTTCTTCACCAAGCTGATTGAAAAAGGCCTGGTGTACAAGAAGATGTCCACGGTGAACTGGGACCCGGTCGATCAGACCGTACTCGCCAATGAACAGGTCATTGATGGCTGTGGCTGGCGCTCTGGCGCTCCGGTTGAGCGCAAAGAAATTCCGCTGTGGTTCTTGAAAATCACCGACTATGCCGACGAGCTGCTGACTGACCTGGATAAAGTGGAGTGGCCTGAGCAGGTCAAAACCATGCAGCGCAACTGGATTGGCAAATCCCGTGGCGTTGAACTGACGTTTGATATCGAAGCGGCCGATGGCAGCGCAGCCGAGCCGCTGGCGGTTTACACCACCCGCCCGGATACACTGCTGGGCGTTACCTATGTGGCGGTTGCCGCAGGCCACCCGCTTGCAAAACAGGCGGCGGAGCATAATAGCGAGCTTGCCGCGTTCTGTGCCGAGTGCGCCAAAGGCGGCACGTCTGAAGCGGAAATGGCCACCAAAGAAAAGCTTGGCATGGCGACCGGTCACTTAGCGGTTCATCCGCTGACCGGTGACAAAGTCCCGGTTTTTGTGGCTAATTTCGTGCTTATGGAATTTGGTACCGGCGCAGTCATGGCAGTACCTGCTCACGACCAGCGCGACTGGGAATTCGCCACCAAGTACGGCGTCGAGATCAAACCGGTTATCGCCGATGAAAATGGCCAAACACCGGACCTTTCCGAAGCCGCGTTTATCGAGCACGGCAAGCTGATCAATTCCGGTGAGTTCGATGGCCTTGAGTTCGAGCAGGCGTTCGATGCGATTGCCGCCAAGCTTGCGGCAATGGGCCGGGGTGAAACCAAAACAAACTTCCGCCTGCGCGATTGGGGCGTTGCCCGCCAGCGTTACTGGGGTGCACCGATTCCGGTTAAATACGGCCCGGAAGGCCAAACCGTTCCGCTGACTGACGACGAGCTTCCGGTTGCCCTGCCTATGGAAGTAACTGTGGATGCCTCCGGCTCACCGCTTAAGAAAATGCCCGAATTTTCTGACCTTGGCGATGGCTGGGTACGCGAAACCGATACCTTCGACACCTTTATGGAGTCCTCGTGGTACTTCGCACGCTTCTGCTGTGCCGATAACCACGACGCCATGCTGGATGATCGCGCCAACTACTGGCTGCCGGTTGATCTTTATATTGGCGGTATCGAGCACGCTATCCTGCACCTGCTCTACGCCCGCTTCTTCCACAAGCTGATGCGTGATTTTGGTCTGGTGGATTCCGACGAGCCGTTCCAGCAGCTGTTAACGCAGGGCATGGTGATCGCAGAAACCTTCTATCGCACCACCGATAACGGCGGCAAGCAGTGGTTCAATCCAGCCGATGTTGAAGTTCAGCGTGATGATAAAGGTCGCCCGTTGAACGCAGTGCTTATGAGTGACGGCCAGCCGGTTGAGATGGGCGGCATTGAGAAGATGTCCAAATCGAAGAACAACGGCGTTGACCCGCAGTCGATGATCGACAAATTCGGGGCTGATACGGTTCGCCTGTTCATGATGTTTGCCGCTCCGCCCGAACAGTCGCTGGAATGGTCTGATTCCGGCGTTGAAGGCTCGCACCGTTTCCTCAAGCGGATCTGGCGTCAGGTCAACGAGCACATCGAAGCGGGTACACCGGGTGAATTAACACTGGATACGCTTAACGATGAGCAGAAAGCGCTGCGTCGTAAAACCCATGAAACGATCAAGAAAGCCAGCGACGATATTGGTCGCCGTACCACGTTCAATACGGCGATTGCGGCAGTCATGGAGCTTTCCAACGCGATTGGCAAGTTCGATGATACTTCCGAGCTGGGCCTGGCGGTTAGCCGCGAAGCGCTTGAAGCCTGCGTGCTGCTGCTTGCACCGATCACTCCGCACCTTTGCCACAGCCTGTGGCAGCGCCTGGGGTACACAGAGCCCGCGATTGAAGCACAATGGCCGGTTATTGATGAAGTGGCACTTACGCGTGACAACATCGAACTCGTTGTTCAGGTAAACGGTAAATTACGTGCTCGCCTGGAAGCCCCGGCGAGTGCGGACAAAGCAGCCATCGAGAAGCTCGCGATGGAAAACGAAAACGTCCAGCGCCACCTGGAAGGCAAAACGGTCCGTAAAGTTATTGTCGTGCCGGGTAAGCTGGTAAACATCGTGGTAAGCGGATGAACCGACGTACCTTTCTGACTACCAGCATTGCCGCCTCGGCGGCAGTGCTACTTAGCGGCTGTGGCTTTCATCTACGCGGCAGCGGCTCCATGCCCACTCTGCCTGCGCTTGCCCTTGAAGGCGATGTGACCAGTGCCACGGCACAACAGCTACGCGCACGCCTGCAACAGCTAGGCACTGAGGTTGATCCCACTGCGCCTTGGCGCGTTACATTAGGACCGCCTTCTCGGTTAGAGCGGCGTATAGGTAGCGATAGTCGTGCCAGCCGTGAACATGAACTCACACTTAGCACGACGCTATCCGTGCAACAGCGCGACACCAATGCCTATGCACTTAATAACGCAACGGTGTCGGTCAGTAGCCGCATCCGGGTCAATGATGACGACTTGCTTAACCGCGAGACGCTCTTTCGTGAAGCTCAGGATACGCTTGCTCGTCAGCTAGCGCAGCGGATTGTCGAACGCCTGGCGAATGTTAAGGGTTTTGAGTGAAGGTTTTTGCTGACCAGCTATCTGCAACGCTTGCCAAAAAACTGCCCAAGGTAGTCATTGTGGCCGGTGAAGAACCGCTTCAGCATCGTGATGCCTGCGATGCCGTGCGGACGGCTGCTCGTCAGGCGGGTATTGAAGAACGCGAAGTGCTGGATGTAGATGCCAACTTTGCCTGGGGGCGCCTATTGGAAGCCTCCAGCAATTTGTCGTTGTTTGCTACTCAAAAACTAATGGAAGTGCGGCTAGGCACCCATAAGCTTGGCCAGGAAGGTAGCAAAGCCTTGGTTCAGTACGCTGAAATGATGGAAGGCAGCGACGACATACTGCTTATCAGCATGGGCAAGCTAGACGCCAAGCAGCAAAAAAGTGCCTGGTTTAAAGCTCTCGACAAGCACGGTGTGTTCGTACCCGTATGGCCGGTGGACAATTCACGCCTTGGCTACTGGCTTCGCGACCGCGCATCACTCCATGGCCTGCAAATTGATCTTGAGGCGGCACGCCTTTTAGGTGAACGCACCGAGGGCAACCTGCTGGCGGCTGATCAGGAGCTTCAAAAACTCTCGCTGATTCACCCTCAAGGCACGCGATTAAACGTGGAAAGCATTGCTCAGGGCGTTGAAGACAGCTCGCGCTTTGACGTTTTCAACCTGGCGGATGCCTGTTTAAAAGGCGAAACCAGCCGCGCTTCTCGTATTGTGCAGGGCTTGCGTAGTGAAGGCGTCGAAGCACCTATCGTGCTATGGGCATTAAGCCGCGAGCTGCGCACCCTGCTCTCTTTGCATCAGCACCTGGATCAAGGCCAGAGCTTTGAACATGCCTGCAAAACCCAAAAGCCGATGATTTTTGACAAGCGCCGTCCCGCCTATCAAAAAGCCATTAAACGTCTTCCCATGAAGCGTTTGCATAAACTCCTGTTGATGGCCCAACGGCTTGATCTTGCCGTGAAAGGTGCATCGGTGGTGCCGTTATGGCCCGGTCTGCATGATTTGGCGATGACCATGGCCGGTGGCAAAGGCATACTTTCTGAAATGGCCTCGACCTATCGCATTAGTGCAAATAATTAGCATCTTGCACAATTGACTTAAAACTCACGCGTTTTATTTCTATACTCTTGATTCCAGCAGTAAAGTACCTCTCCCCTCTGAACAGTCTATAAGGAAGAAGACGATGAAAACATTGCGCGCTTACCTCTCTACGCTCTTAATCGCGGCGCTCGTGATCACCAGCCTGCCCGTTGCTGCTGCGCCTGCCGCTCCGCAATCCATGGATCTAGTTTCAACTCAGTCTGTTTTAGCAGGTGATCGTGCCGGTGCTGACCGTGAGAAAATCAATGAAATTCTGGCTCGTGCCGACGTACAGGACCAGCTGCTAAAGCAGGGTGTGGATCTTGATGAAGTAGACGCTCGTGTTGCCGCGTTGAGCGATGCTGAAGCACAGCAAATGGCTCAGCAGCTTGATCAGCTACCTGCCGGCGCTGGTGGCGGTGTTATCGGCGCTTTGTTTGCCGTTTTCATCATTTTGCTGATTACTGATATTCTCGGTTTGACCGACGTTTATCCGTTTACCCGCTAAGCCAGTCACTATGAAAACGTTGTTACCCTACGCCCGCTTTGCGGGCGTTTTTATGCTTACTCTACTGCTTGCTGCCTGCGCACGTAGCCCGGTGTTACTCGACAGCACCTACGAAGCTTTAACCCCTCAGGTAGAAAATCGTACCGTACCGTTTTTTGCTCAAACCGAGTACCAGTGCGGCCCGGCAACGCTTGCCATGGTGTTGAATTATCAGGGTGTTGAGGTAGACGTAGATCAGCTGATCCCGCAAGTATTCTTGCCAGGACGCGACGGCAGTGTTCAACCTGAAATGCTGGCCACCGTCCGTCGCCACCAACAGCTTGCCTACCCCATTCGCGGCACCATGGATGCGCTGTTAAACCATTTAGCTAACGGCGACCCGGTCGTGGTGATGCAGAACCTTTCTTTGCCTATTTACCCAATGTGGCACTATGCGGTCGCGATCGGGTTTGATTTACCCGATGAAACGCTCATCCTGCGCAGTGGTGAACGTGAGCGACACACCCTGTCGTTCAGCCGATTTGATGCCACCTGGGCACGCAGCGACCGCTGGGGGTTTATTGTTGCCGACCCAGGTACCCTGCCGGAAGGTATTACCGCGCGTAATGCCTTGGAAGCTATTAGCGCTTATGAAGAAATCCACGGGCCAAAAGAAGCCTTGAGCAGTTGGCAAGCCCTTATTGCCCGCTATCCGAGCAATCCGCTAAGTCAGTTTGCGCTGGGCAACGCCCTGTATGCCGATGGGCAGCCGGAGAAAGCCATGGCAGCTTTTGACGCGGCAACTCAATATGATGCCCAAATGGGGGCAGCATGGCTAAATCTAGGGATACTGCGACTACAGCAGAACAAGCCTGATGAGGCACGTGATGCCTTGATGCAAGCGGCGTCGATTGAAGGCAGTTGGCAGGAACGCGCCCAGCAGCTCTTGGACGAGTATTAGACATACGCAAAAGGGGCCGCTCGGCCCCTTTTTTAAAGCAACGCGTTGTTTCAATAAAATATTAGTAACAACGTGCTACTCAATTGATGGCGCTTTAAAACACTCGGTTCAAGCCATTTTGTGCTGCTACCCGATACGCTTCTGCCATGGTCGGGTAGTTAAACGTCGTATTCACGAAGTACTTGAGAGTATTGGCTTCGCCCGGCTGCTGCATAATTGCCTGGCCGATATGCAGTATCTCCGAGGCCTGATCGCCAAAGCAGTGGATACCCAGAATCTCCAGT
Organism: Vreelandella zhanjiangensis DSM 21076; assembly: GCF_000377665.1. Lineage (GTDB taxonomy): Bacteria > Pseudomonadota > Gammaproteobacteria > Pseudomonadales > Halomonadaceae > Vreelandella > Vreelandella zhanjiangensis. Next base: position 111,026 of record NZ_KB898649.1, read on the forward strand.
GTGTCTTGGTGAAACAGGATTTTCAGCATCCCCACCACGTCGCCAGTGATTTGCGCCCGCGCGGTGTCTTTAAAGAACGCCTTACCGACTTCATAAGGGACTTTTGCTTCGGTAAGTTCACGTTCGTTAGGGCCAAACGAACTGATTTCGGGAATGGTGTAGATGCCGGTGGGTACATCACTAACAAAGCGATACTCTTTATCAAGCAGCTCGTTACATGAATTGAGCCCCTGGTCGTAAGCCGCGCTGGCAAGACTTGGCCAACCGATAACATCGCCAGCTGCATAAATATGCGGAATCGACGTCCGATAATGCTCATCAACACTAAGCTGACCACGCCCATTGGCTTCCAGGCCAATATTCTCAAGCCCCAGGCTATCCGTGTTACCGGTCCGCCCGTTAGCCCACAAAAAGGCATCGGCGCGGATTTTCTTACCTGATTTGAGATGTACCACCACGCCGGATTCATCGCCTTCAACACTTGCGTAATCTTCATTATGACGGATCAATACACCGTGTTTACGCAAATGATAAGACAACGCATCGCTGATCTCAGCATCCAGGAAGGAGAGCAGGCTTTCGCGATTATTGATCAAATCGACTTTAAGGCCCAGCCCTGAAAAGATTGACGCGTATTCACAGCCGATAACGCCAGCACCGAAGATCACTAGCGTACGCGGCGTGTGCTCAAGGCTTAAAATAGTATCGGAGCAGTAGATACGCGGATGGCGAAAATTGATATCCGCCGGCCGATAGGGCCGTGAGCCGGTAGCAATAATGATTTTCTTGGCGACCAGCTCTTCCATGCCCTCGTGCTGGTCACGCACTACCAGCGTATGCTCATCCTTGAAGCGCGCAATGCCATGGAACAAGTCGATACGGTTGCGGGCATAAAACGTGGTGCGCATTTCCACCTGTTTATCGATAGTGCCGCGAGAGCGCTCCATTACTTTTGGAAAAGAAAACCAGCGGGGCTCACCGATATCGCGAAACATGCGGTTAGTATTGAACGCCATGATTTGCTTGACCTGATGGCGTAGCGCTTTTGAGGGAATAGTGCCCCAGTGCGTACAGTTACCACCCACCTGTGCCTGCTTTTCGATAATCGCCACGCGCTTACCGTGCTTTGCAGCGTTGATAGCAGCACTTTCCCCTGCGGGACCTGTACCAATAACCACGACATCGTAATTGTGAACCGCCATACTCTCTGCGTCTCCTCTTTCCCCAATAATTAGGCGCAGCGGATCACTCGGCTGCGCCTGCTAAGCCCTTCAAGAGTGGCTTTATCGCCGCGTTACGTCATAGCCCAGGTCTGCACCACGACTTTCATCGCTACGCCGACGCACGCCGCTCCGCTTGCGGTTCTCTTCTTCGCATACTTCATCTTTACCGCCGCAAATATCGCAGCCGTCTTTCATGCCAATTTGGTTTAAACCACCGCAGGAGCCTGCGATAGGTTTACGGCCCATTAGAACGCCAACCGCCATCGCGCTCATAATCAGCGCCATAAAACCAAATACCAGTAGCCAGATTGCCATGTAAACCTCCCAGCATTGCTTTTGATGCACCACCTGCCGACAACAGTTAAGGCAATTAGTGCCCTTCAGTCATTCATCATTACCTCTATTGTACCTTAGCCGCCAGACACTTATTAGCGCAGGTGGCTATTCGCACAGGTAATGCAGGTTTTGCCCCGTTTAGCCCTATTCATAAACAAAGGGGCCAACCTTACGGCCAGCCCCCAATGCGCCCAAAGGGCATGTACTAATGAATCATTACTTATCCGCCGAAATCATCCAACATGATGTTTTCAGGCTCAACGCCGAGATCAAGCAGCAGCTTAATCACAGAGGCGTTCATCATGGGCGGCCCACACATGTAGTACTCACAATCTTCAGGCGCAGGGTGATCCTTCAGATAGTTTTCAAACAGCACGTTATGGATAAAGCCGGTTGGGCCTTCCCAATTATCTTCAGGCTGCGGGTCGGAAAGCGCCAAGTGCCACTCAAAGTTCGGGAACTCTTCTGCCAACTGGTCGTACTCTTCGTTGTAGAAGGTTTCACGCCAGGAGCGAGCACCGTACCAGAAAGACATCTTACGATCTGACTTAAGACGCTTAAGCTGGTCAAAGATATGGCTACGCATTGGCGCCATACCGGCACCACCGCCGATAAAGATCATTTCAGCATCGGTATCCTTGGCGAAGAACTCACCAAACGGACCCATTACCGTTACCTTGTCACCCGCCTTCAGACTGAAAACATAGGTAGACATCAGGCCCGGCGGATGGCTGCTGCCAGGAGGCGGTGTCGCAATACGAATATTGAACTTGAGGATACCCTTTTCTTCCGGGTAGTTCGCCATGGAGTAAGCGCGAATCACTTCCTCATTGTTCTTGTGGGCAACGTCGAATATGCCAAACTTTTCCCAATCACCACGATACTCTTCTTCGATATCGAAATCGGCGAATTTAATATCGTAAGGCGGTGCGACCAGCTGGACATAACCACCGGCACGGAAGGCAACTTCTTCACCTTCAGGCAGTTTCAGGTTCAGCTCCTTGATGAAGGTAGCGACGTTCGGGTTAGCGATAACCTCGGTTTCCCATTTCTTAACGCCAAACACTTCTTCAGGTACTTCTACCTTCATGTCCTGCTTAACCGGCACCTGACAAGAGAGCCGCCAGCCCTCTTTCTTTTCACGCATGGTGAAGTGGGACTCTTCGGTAGGCAGAATCGAGCCGCCGCCCTCTTCAACACGGCACTTACACTGGGCGCAAGAACCACCGCCACCGCACGCAGAGGAGAGAAAAATACCGTTTGCCGCTAGCGTGTTCAAAAGCTTGCCGCCAGCCTGAGTCTTCAGGGTGTGTTCGGGGTCGTGATTGACTTCAATCGTCACATCCCCGCTACTCACTAGCTTGCTACGCGCTGCCAGAATGATCGCCGTTAAGCTGATAACGATGACCGTGAACATGACAACACCGAGCAAGATGATAGTTGTATCAACCATATCGGTTTCCTATTGCTGAGGTTTCCTGTAACCCGGCGATGCATCACCGCCGGGAAAAACCAGTCCCGATTAGAGCTGAATGCCCGAGAAGGACATAAAGCCCAGCGACATCAGACCCACGGTGATGAACGTGATACCCAGCCCCTGCAGGCCTCCAGGCACATCGCTGTATTTCAGCTTTTCGCGAATACCTGCAAGCGCGGCAATGGCCAACGCCCAACCGGTGCCCGCACCAAAGCCGTATACCACCGCCTCACCGAAGTTATAGCTACGCTCTACCATGAACAGTACGCCGCCCAGGATGGCGCAGTTAACGGTGATTAACGGCAGGAATACACCCAGCGCGTTGTAGAGCGAGGGCACGTACTTATCAAGGAACATCTCCATGATTTGTACCAGTGCCGCAATAACCCCGATATAGGAGAGCAGACCCAGGAACGAAAGATCGATATTTTCAGCACCGCTGATACCGGTCCATGTCAACGCACCTTCTTGCAGCAAGTAAGTGTAGACAAGGTTGTTAACCGGCACGGTGACGGTCAGTACCACGATGACGGCAATGCCTAGACCGATCGCTGAAGAAACCTTCTTGGATACGGCAAGGAAAGTACACATGCCCAGGAAGAAGGCCAGCGCCATGTTCTCGACGAAAACCGAAGCAACGAAAAGGCTTAAATAGTGTTCCATGTTACACGGCCTCCTGTGGCTTTGAGTTTTCCTTCATTTTGAACTCGGTCACTTCTACCTGCTCGGGATTGACTGAGCGCAGTACCCAAATCAACAGACCGATAATAAAGAAGGCAGATGGCGGCAACAGCAGCAGACCGTTGGGCACATACCAACCGCCGTTTTGAACCGTCGGCAGAATGGTAAAGCCAAACACGCTACCAGCGCCCAACAACTCGCGGAAGAAGCCAACCACCAAGAGCACGAAACCATAGCCCAGACCGTTACCGATACCGTCTAGAAACGACATACCGGGCGTATTGGACATGGCGAAGCCTTCAGCACGGCCCATAACGATACAATTGGTAATGATCAGACCAACAAACACCGACAGCTGTTTAGACATTTCATAAGCGTAGGCTTTGAGGATCTGGTCAACCACGATTACCAGCGAGGCAATGATGGTCATCTGCACGATGATACGGATCGCGGAAGGAATATGATTCCGGATCAGCGATACGAAGAAGCTAGAAAGCGCCGTTACAAAGATAACGGCCAACGCCATTACCAACGACACGCTCATGCTGGTAGTTACCGCCAGCGCCGAACAAATACCCAATATCTGAAGTGCAATCGGGTTGTTCTGAAAAATTGGCGCTATTAATACGCTTTTTGCATTTACGTCCGCCATGATTAAGCCCCCTCACCGTCTTCGAAGTCAGTCTCGGTGTTTTCGGCGTCTTCCGGCTCTGTACCGCTGCGGAATGTCGCAAGGTACGGTGCAAAACCTTCTTCGCTCAGCCAAAACTGCAGCATGTTGGTGACACCATTACTGGTGAGCGTAGCACCGGATAACGCGTCTACTTCGTTTTCGTTGCTAGCGCCGCCTTTAGTCAGGTGGATGGCCGGTGAGAGATCGCCCTCTTCAGCGTAAATCTCTTTGCCTTCCCACTGAGCCTGCCAACGTGGGTTGTTAACTTCCGCACCTAGACCCGGCGTTTCGCTGTGGTCGTAATAAGTGATACTGATGATGGTATTACCGTCGCCTTCAATGGACAGAAACCCCATCATACGACCCCAGAGGCCCTGACCACGAATGGGCAGAACGATCTGATCCGGGTTTTCTTCATCACCTACCAGATAAACGGTTGCGTAGTTCTCAACCCGAGAAAGACCCGCGATGTCACGGTCGCCAGACAGCGTGCGGCCCGTTGCCGGGTCACGCGCAGCCTCAAATCCGTCAAACGTTTCAGGGTCAAACTCATCGGTATATTCACCGGTTTCAAGTTCAACCACGCGTGGCGTGATCTGGGCCTGGAACTCTTCCTCGACATCCATACCCGGCTCGTATAAACGCGCCACGTTAAGGATGTTGGTTTTACGGTCTAATTCCTGGTTGAGCTGCTGAGTGGGACGCAGCGCTACGGCGGCCGTCGAAACGATAACCGAGCACACGATACACAGTGCAAACGCAACAATCAGGATCTTCTTGATTGAGTTGTTACCTTGTGCCATTAGGCTGTCTCCTCGGCCGGTACGCCAGTACGCTTGATACGGCGTTTGATATTGGCCTGGACGAAGAAATGGTCAATCAATGGAGCAAACAGGTTGGCAAACAAAATAGCTAACATGATGCCTTCTGGGAAGGCCGGGTTAACCACTCGGATCAGCACTGTCAATACACCAATCAACGCGCCAAAGATCAGACGACCCTGGTTGGTCATTGAAGCAGATACCGGATCAGTTGCCATGAAGACCATACCAAATGCAAAGCCACCGACCACAAAGTGCCAGTACCACGGCATATCAAACATGGGGTTGGTGTCTGAACCGATCAGATTGAACAATGCGCTGGTCGCCACCATTCCAAGGAACACGCCCAGCATAATTCGCCAGGAAGCGATGCGGGTATAGAGCAGCACCAACGCACCTATCATGATAGCAAGCGTAGACACTTCACCCACCGAGCCAGGCACAAAGCCAAGGAAAGCGTCCCACCAGCTGAAGGTGTTGGTCAGTGTATCCATGCCATCCTGGAAAGCCATGGAGAGCGCTGTCGCACCCGTGTAACCGTCAGCGGCTACCCAGATAGCGTCACCAGAAATCTGCGCCGGGTATGCAAAGTAGAGAAAGGCACGACCGGTTAGCGCCGGGTTAAGGAAGTTTTTGCCAGTACCGCCAAAAATTTCCTTGCCGATCACGACACCAAAGGTAATACCGAGCGCCACTTGCCAAAGCGGGATGGTTGCCGGAAGAATCAGTGCGTAGAGCACCGAGGTCACGAAGAAACCTTCATTGACTTCGTGGCCACGCTTGATGGCAAACAGCACTTCCCAGAAGCCACCGATGGCAAACGTCACCAGGTAGATAGGCAGAAAGTACGTTGCACCCAATACAAAGTTGGCCCACAGGCTGCTTGAATCATGCCCTGACGCCAATGTCATCAGAATAGCTTCGCGCCAGCCACCCATGGAGGCATAGCCTGCATCGATTGCCACGTTCGCCTGCCAGCCAGCGTTCCACATACCAAAGAACATGGCCGGAAAGGTACAAAGCCAAACGGTGATCATGATGCGCTTCAGATCGATACCATCGCGCACGTGAGCCGTGGTTTTAGCAACGCTGGGCGGGGAGTAGAAAATTGTATCTACCGCTTCGTACAGCGGATAGAATTTTTCATACTTGCCGCCTTTATGGAAATGCGGCTCGATATTATCGAGCGTTTGTCGGATACCCATTATCAGGCCTCTTTCTCGATCATGGTGAGGTTGTCACGCAGGATAGGGCCATACTCATATTTGCCGGGGCAAACGTATGTGCACAGCGCCAGATCCTCTTCGTCTAGCTCAAGACACCCAAGTTGCATGGCAACTTCAATGTCGCCCACGATCAGCGAACGAAGCAGCTGGGTCGGCATGATATCCAACGGCATAACGGCTTCGTACGAACCTACTGGCACCATGGCACGTTCAGAGCCATTAGTGGAGGTCGTCGGCGCATAGTTGCGCAGGCCTTTAATGCGGGAAAGATAAATACCCAAAATCGAGTGACGGTCAGCGCCCAACGACAGCCAGCCCAGCAAGGCGCGCTTATTGCCTTCTTCAAGCAGGCTGATCTGGTTGCTGAAACGTCCTAGATAAGTCAGATTTCCTTCAGCCGTAAAGCCAGAGAAAACAGAACCGGAAATCACCCGAGTGTCATCAGGTTTGATGATTTCACCCGCCAGGAGTTCATCAGTACTTGCCCCAACACGGGTGCGGATAAGGCGCGGCTTCTCAGCACGCGGGCCACCAATAGCAACCACTCGATCAGTGCTCAGCTTACCTTCAGCAAATAGTTTGCCGAACGCAATCACATCCTGATAGCCGATATGCCAGACGTGTTTGTGTAGCGCGACCGGCGAAAGGTAATGAATATGCGTGCCCACCAGGCCCGCCGGGTGCGGACCGGCAAAACTTTCGGCGGTCACACCATCAATATCTTTTCCTGGGATCGTGCCATCAGCCCCGGTACATAAGAAAACGTTGCCCTCGGTCAGGCGGGTTAGCACCTTGAGGCCATCTTCGAATGCCTGGGATTCTTCATTAATGATTACTGCTGGATCAGCGCTTAACGGATGGGTGTCCACCGCTGTTACGAAGATATCGGCAGGTTTACTGTCAATTGCTGGCGTACGCGAGAATGGACGCGTGCGTAATGCCGTCCAGAGTCCCGATTCAACCAGTTGATCGACTACCAGCTGTCGGTCGAGTTGTGCTAAAGAAGCGCGATCATGAGAGGCGAATGTCATCGCTTCTTCATTTTCGTCAACTTTAATCACTACCGACAGCAGGCGACGCTTTTCGCCACGGTTTATTGCTACTACTTCACCGCTTGCCGGTGCCGTAAAGCGCACACCTTCAACTTTCTTATCGGTAAAGAGCAGTTGGCCCAGTTTGACCTTATCCCCTTCCTGAACTTCCATGGTTGGCTTCATGCCAACGTAGTCAGTGCCTAGGATTGCCACGTAACGCACAGGCTGCGCATCTTCAATACGCTGCTCGGGCGCTCCCGTGATGGGGAGATCCAGGCCTTTTTTGACTTCGATCATAGTCTCGCCCAGTTGATGGATCGGATATACGAAGGTAAGGGGTTCGAATGCTTATTTTCTGCCCAGTGAATTGTTATTTTCTGTCAGATTGTTACCAGTCAGGCCCAAGCACTGCTTGAACCACCCCGAAAAATCTACCGTATTATAAAGATAAGCGCGGCCAATGACCACATCCCTGACACTCTCAAAAAGTGTTATATAAATTTCAATAACTATTGATTTTGCCATAAAAAAACGCCACCCGTAGGTGGCGTTCAAAGTGCTTGATAAAAGAGTTTAAAATCGCGAAACGCGGCCAACTCCAATAAAACCGCCTTAATGCTGGCGCGGCAGTTTTAAAAATTCGACATTGGACATGTGCTGCAGAATACGAATTACCTGGCAGCTGTAGCCGAATTCGTTGTCGTACCATACGTAAACGACGGCGTGATTGTCATTAGCAATCGTTGCTTTGGCATCCACAATACCAGCGTGGCGGTTACCGACAAAATCTGACGACACCACTTCTGCAGAGTCCACGAAGTCGATCTGCTTTTGATAATCCGAATCAATGGACATTTTACGCAGGTAATCATTTAACGCGTCAGCGTCGGTCGATTTATTCAGCGTCAGGTTCAAAATGGCCATGGATACGTTCGGCGTAGGCACACGAATAGCATTACCGGTAAGCTTGCCTTCCAATTCGGGCAACGCCTTTGAAACGGCCTTGGCGGCGCCGGTTTCCGTTAATACCATGTTGAGCGCCGCGCTACGGCCACGACGATCGCCCTTGTGATAGTTGTCGATCAGGTTCTGGTCATTGGTATAGGCGTGAACCGTTTCAACATGCCCCACCTCTACCCCATACTCATCGTTTAATACTTTGAGTACCGGCACGATAGCGTTAGTGGTGCAGGAAGCTGCCGACACGATGCGATCATTTTCACCGATGGTTTTATGGTTAATACCATAAACGATATTTTTGATGTCGCCTTTACCCGGTGCAGTCAACAGCGCCTTGGCCGCGCCCTTGCACTCAAGATGCTGACCGAGGCCTGCTTCATCGCGCCAGATACCAGTGTTATCGACGATAACGGCATTATTGATACCGTAAGTGGTGTAGTCGATTTCACTGGGTGAATCGGCATAAATCACCTGAACAACATTACCATTCACGGTGAGCGTACGCGCCTCGACGTTAACGGAAATTGTGCCTTCAAACGGACCATGCACAGAGTCACGGCGCAGCAAGCTGGCACGCTTTTCAAGATCTTTAGCCACATCGCCCCGTCCACGCACCACAATCGCACGTAGACGCAACAGATTACCGCCACCGGCTTTTTCAACCAGTACGCGCGCCAGCAAACGTCCAATACGGCCAAAACCGTAAAGCACTACATCTTGCGGCTCGCCCTTGCTGGCGCCAGGCTGATAACCATCAATAATGTCGTGCAACTCATTACGCAGGAAAGCATTCAGATCGCCGCCACCCTGCTTTTTAAACATTACCGCCAGTTTACCCACATCTACATGGGCCGGACCAAGGTTAAGCGCAATCATCGCTTCAACAATCGGGAACGTATCTTCAACCGACAGCTCTGTGCCTTCGATTTTACGCACAAAGCGATGGTCTTTCAGAATCCGGATAACCGACTGGTTGATCAGCGAACGTCCAAACATGGTAGCCACAACGTTGTGCTGCCGATAAAGACGCCCCACCAGCGGGATCATCTGTTCTGCCAAGGCTTGGTTGTTTTGCCATTCCTCAAAAACATTCTCGGGAGCTTGCTGACTCACGTGCGGCCTCATAAGGTTTGTGAAAACGGATTGGTAAAAAACAAATTTGTGAAACAGAGTGCTAAAAACCAGTACTTAAAACTGTACTTAAAACAGCACTTAAAAACCGAGCGCTGAAAATCATAAGCGCTAAAACCGGCTATCGACCACAGGGCCGTAAACCAAATGACCAAGGCATTATCCCGGCCTTCGGGCCCGCCCGCAATCAAAGGATGGTCGCACACCATGTAGGGGTATTACAGAAACCGGGGTTTGACTACAAGCGCAAAATAGGCAGTAGTAATCGCGCCTGGCTAGCCCTCTGACGGAAAACGGGTCATCGTGTATGATCCAATCTCCGTTCCAGCGCAAAACGATACCCTGACTATGCCATCATTTTCTCTGCTCGAACCACCCCAACCGCAAGGAACACGCGACACACTTTACTGGACAGCGCCTCCAGGCAGTGCGTCTGCATTGGCGTTAGCCCAGGTTGCCTCCAGCGCACCTCTATTGGTGATTACGCCCAGTACGGCCAGTGCCCAGCGCCTGGAGCAAGACCTGGCGTTTTACAGCGACGTTCCCGTATTGCCGTTTCCCGACTGGGAAACCCTGCCGTACGACAGCTTCTCACCGCACCAGGATATCGTTTCGGCGCGCCTGCGTACGCTACGCCAACTTCAGGACGGCGTTCGCGGTATCGTGCTGGTGCCTATTAATACGCTGATGCAGCGCCTCTCCCCAGTGTCGTATATTGCTGGCCGCGTTATGACGCTGACGGCAGGCGCCAAACTTGACCGCGAACATTTTAGGGAATCATTGACCCGAGCAGGATATCGCGCGGTCGAAACCGTCTATGAACCCGGCGAATACGCCATGCGGGGCGCACTGATTGATCTTTTTGCCATGGGCATGGATGAGCCAATCCGCATCGACCTGTTTGATGACGAAATTGATACCCTGCGGCATTTTGATCCCGGCAGCCAGCGCTCAACCGATAAAGTAGGCACGATTGAACTGCTTCCCGCTCACGAGTACTCACTTAGCCGCAGCGCGATTGCCTGTTTTCGTGAGCAGTTTGAAACCTTGTTTGATGTCGACCCGCGCCAGTGCCCACTTTATAACGATGCCTTGAAAGCCATACCGTCCCCGGGCCTGGAGCACTATTTACCGCTCTTTTTTGACGAAACGGCATCGCTTTTCGACCACGTTACCGATGATACTCGCGTTGCTCTATTACCCGGCGTCTTTCAAGCCGCAGAACAGCACTGGCAAGCTATAGAGGCGCGCTATATCAATCTGGGGGTTGACCCTACCCGCCCACTTCTGCCCCCACACCGGGCTTTTTTCCCGGTCAGCGAGGTGTTCTCGGCTATCAAGGCGCGTCCGCGTATTGAACTGACCGAAGATGAAACGCAGCGCCACGCGCTAATCCCAGAAGCAAAGGCGTTGCCGCCACTGGCGATCAATGCTCGGGCAAAACAGCCATTGAGCGAACTAAAGAGCTTTTTAAACAGCGAGCCTGACACTCGAATTCTGTTTGTCGCTGAATCACGTGGGCGCCGGGAAGCGCTGGAAGAAATTCTGGCGCCTCTGTCACTGTCGCTTCCCCACGTTGAAAGCTTCCAGGCATTCCTGGCGAGCCAACACGCTTACGCCATTACCGAAAGCCTGGTGGATAGCGGCCTGTGGCTAACCCAGCCGACTATCGCAGTGATTAGCGAAACAGAGCTGTTTGGCGAGGTAGTGCGTCAAAGCCGACGCCGTGAAAAGGCCACCGATGACAATGAGCTGGCGGTTCGGCATCTATCTGAGCTGCGTGAAGGCGCGCCCGTAGTCCACCAGGCACACGGCGTAGGCCGCTACCTGGGGCTTGAAACCCTGGCCGCGGGCGGCCAGGCCAATGAGTTTCTGGCACTATCTTACGCCGATGGCGCGAAGCTATATGTACCCGTGGATAGCCTCCACCTAATCTCACGTTATAGCGGTGCCGATGATGAGCTGGCGCCGCTGCATAAGCTGGGCTCTGATCAGTGGGAAAAAGCGCGCCGCAAAGCGGCTGAGAAAATTCGCGATACGGCAGCCGAGCTGCTGGATGTTTACGCACGGCGTGAAGCTCAACAAGGCGTGGTTTATGAAAGCCCCGGCGACGACTATGTGCGCTTCTCGGCAAGCTTCCCGTTTGAAGAAACGCCTGACCAGCATGCTGCCATTGAAGCCGTCATTGATGATATGACGTCTCCTCAGCCAATGGATCGCGTGGTATGTGGTGACGTCGGGTTTGGTAAAACCGAAGTCGCCATGCGCGCCGCCTTCCTGGCCGTGCAGTCAGGCCGCCAAGTGGTTGTGCTGGTTCCCACCACTCTGCTCGCGCGTCAGCACTTTGAGAATTTTCGTGACCGCTTTGCCGATACGGCAGTCAATATTCGCCTGATCTCACGCTTTACGGCAGGCAAAGAGATGGCACAAACGCTTGAGAGCATTAAAAGCGGCCAAACCGACATTGTGATAGGCACTCATAAACTGCTCTCCAAAAGCGTCGAACTGCCCCTTATGGGGCTGCTGATCATCGATGAAGAACACCGTTTTGGCGTCGCACAGAAAGAAAAACTCAAAGCGCTTCGCGCAGAAATCGATATTTTAACCCTCACCGCCACGCCTATTCCCCGCACGCTCAACATGGCGATGAGCGGTATCCGCGATCTGTCGATTATCGCGACACCACCAGCTCGCCGCCTGTCGGTCAAAACCTTCGTCCAGCAGCGCGACAACAGTGTGATTAAAGAGGCCTTACTGCGCGAAATACTCCGCGGCGGCCAGGTCTACTTTCTACACAATGAAGTCAAAACCATTGAGAACACCGCGGAGCAGATACGTGAACTCGTGCCTGAAGCCCGTGTTGCGGTGGCTCATGGCCAGCTGCCTGAGCGTAGCCTTGAACGCGTGATGTCGGACTTCTATCACCGGCGCTTTAACGTTCTCGTCTGCTCAACCATTATTGAAACCGGCATTGACGTCCCAAGCGCCAACACCATTTTGATTGAGCGTGCCGACAAGTTTGGCCTGGCACAGCTGCACCAGCTACGGGGGCGCGTAGGCCGCAGCCACCATCAAGCATATGCCTACCTTTTAACCCCGCCACCCAAAGCCATGACGCGCGACGCAGTTAAACGCCTTGAGGCCATCAGCGCATCCGATGATCTGGGGGCTGGCTTTACCCTGGCAAGCCACGATATGGAGATCCGCGGCGCAGGCGAGCTATTAGGCGATGAGCAAAGCGGCCAGATGGAAACCATCGGCTATACACTTTATATGGAAATGCTGGACCGTGCCGTTAAGGCTATCCGAGCGGGGAAAACGCCTAATATCGACGCCCCCTTCAACACTGGCGTAGAAATTAGCCTAAACTTACCTGCTTTAATCCCAGACGATTATATTCACGATGTGCAGCAGCGGCTTGTCATGTATAAGCGCATCGCCAATACCCAAAGCGATGCCGAGCTTAAAGAACTGCAGGTAGAGCTGATCGACCGTTTTGGCCTGCTGCCCCAGCCACTCAAGAATCTGGTTCGCCAAACCAAGCTGCGCCAACGCGCCGAACAGCTGGGGATTAGCCGTATTGAAGCAGGTGACAGCCGTGGACGAGTGCTGTTTGATGGCACAACCCAGGTTGACCCATTAACCCTCGTCAAGCTGATTCAAACCTCACCTCAGCACTACCGTCTGGATGGCTCAGACACCTTACGGTTTGAATTCACAATGGAAACCAGCGAGCAACGCTTTGAGCAAGTAGAGACACTTTTAACTACTCTTAATCAAAAAGTAGCGGCGGCGTGAACCTTGGGGCAAACTGGTAGCAAGCAAGCCATGTTTGCCCGTTTACGCGTACAGCAGAGCACTAACTTACTAGGAATGACCATGAACACTCGTCATAAATTCAACCTTTGGGGCCCTACCAGTTTGGCTGTATTACTGGCAGCTAGCCTTACAGGCCCGGTTTTTGCACAAACAGCGCCTGAGCAAGCAGATAATGCAGTAACTGCTAGCGAAGCACTGGCAGATGCCGACCAAGAAGTTGAACAAGCGCGCGACGAACTGCCACGCGGGCATTTTCGCTTACCCGAACAAGGCGACATCATCGGTGAAAGCTACACGGTTACCGTTGAAGACCCTAAACAGACACTGATCGATATCGCTCGTCGCCATAATATTGGCTATGAAGAAATACGCATGGCTAACCCTGGGGTAAGCATGTGGGTGCCAGGCGAAGGTACCGAGGTAGTGATTCCGGCTCAATACATTCTTCCGCCAGCACCGCGTGAGGGTGTGGTCGTCAACCTCTCTGAACTGCGTCTTTATTACTACCCGGCCGATAACCCAGGTATTGTTGAAACCTATCCTGTCAGCGTTGGCCGTAATGAATTCGCAACGCCGGTAGGTCTTACCCGCACGACGGTAAAAGTGAAGGATCCGGCTTGGGCACCGCCCGCCTCCATGCGCCGTGAAGCGGCTGAGCGCGGCGAGCCGGCTCCATCGGTCGTACCGCCCGGCCCGGATAACCCGCTTGGCGAACACGCCATTCTATTGGCCATGCCAAGCTATCTGATTCATGGCACCAATCGGCCTGACGGTGTGGGCATGCGCGTTAGCCGCGGATGTATCCGCATGTACCCAGAAGATATCAAATCGCTTTACGAGCGCCTGCCAAGCGGCACGCAGGTCAATTTGATGGACGCGCCCTTCAAGGCCGGCTGGGCAGCCGATGGAACGCTATTTGTGCAGTCGTACCCGCAGCTTGAAGAGAATGTTGGTGACTTCGAGCCTCTGCTAGGCGCCATTGAGCGCGTTGATGCGCTAACCGAAGATCAGGTAGAGGTAGATTACGAGCAGGTAAAACGTGCCGTAGAATCACCGGATGGCCACTTTGTAGCTTTATACGGCCCTCAAGCACCTAAGCCTGCCGTAGAAGAAGAGCCGGCAGCAGAACTTAATGGCTTGTTTGAAGAAGTAGAGCTTAGCCGGGCAGAGCCTGCTGAAGAAGATGCTTAACAGATAACATCCATAAAAAAACCCCGCCGAGGCGGGGTTTTTTTACATCTTCAGCAACCGCTGAGTCTAACGACTACCCAGTGGTCCAAGCAGAATTACTTCTGCATGGAGCGCTGGAACATGCGGTTCATTTCTTCACGGTTCTGCTCAGACATCTGCAGGGCAGCTTGCGCATCGCGCTGAGCTTGGTTAGCAGTGTTCAGAGCTTGTGAAGCCATGCTGCGTGCTTCTGCGGCATCAGCCTGTGCAGATTCAGCAGTCATGCGAACTTCTTCCAGAGCGCTGGTAGAAGCACAGCCAGCCAGGATTGCCAGAGAAGCAGCAGCGGCGGTCATTTTCAGAGTAGTCTTCAGAGTCATAATGTTCTCCTTGAGTCTTCCTTGGGTACAACGTTAGGGGTATAACAAAATCAGGCTAATTGCTTAGTTAGAGTTTGTCTACCCACGATACAGGTTCTTTACAATGACTTGTGCGTGAGCACGCTAGTCAAACGCTGTTTTATAATAGACCGCAGCGCTTGTCTATAGCCACTTGTACAAAACCTCGAACTTCCATCAACAACATAAGACTAGCGGATCACAACGCGAGTGCCAACATCAACCAACTCTGCAACTCGCTCAATTTGTTCATTTGTCACCGCCACGCACCCTTGAGTCCAGTGGTAGCGGCCATGAATATCGGGATCACCGCTGCCGATGCCATGAATTCCAATGGCCCCACCCAGCGCCGTGTTTTGCGGTGGATGTCCATATCGACGGTAATAATCGAAATAGGCTTCATAATCGCTTTGCGAGTAGATGCCTTTTTCGAGCGCCATGCGTGCATGAGCGGGAGTAGGATAATCGATACCGAGGAAGATATGCCACCGACTTTCGTAATTAAATCGATTGATCCGAAATTCTCCCAGCGGAGTGACGTTATCACCCATTACCCGCTGCGTCTTTGCGCCAGCGCGCCCCAGTGAAATGGGCGCAAAATATTCAAGCAGCGTTTCACCGCGAAAAACGCTAAGCGCCGACGCCTGATCATCGATCATCAACCATAGCTCGGTGCTGTAACGCGGTATGTGCGCGCGCGAAAGCAACGTTTCCACCAAGTCCGGCGGCTCTACGTTTAACGTAGCGTTGGTTGTAGCGGCGCTGGCAACCACTGGCCAGCTAAGGGCAAGCGCTAAAAAACGGCGGCGATCTAAAGACATAGTTCTAAATCTAAAGGCATCGGTTAGCTCTCAAAACGGTCAATTTACGACTTGAGCAACAAAGCATTTCTAAGGGTTGTTATACCCTATTAACGCCCTGCCTGTCAGTGATCTTGAGTAACAATTTTTTCGACAAGCACCGATACCCCTGTCAACCAAACGCCATTCAACGCAGCACTAAATATCCTCAAACTCTTGCATACTGGTCACCAGTTTTCGTGCTTCCGCATTGTGGCCCTGCGCCAGAGAATCAAAAAACTCGGCTTCCGGCTCAATGCGCGCCCGGGAGGCGCGATGCTCATAAAGCGCCTGTAATTTCTGGTGAGCTTCAGCGGCTGTACGTGTCGCTTCATCGACAGACCCAGCCACCGTTTTTTCAGTTAATTGCTCAAGCTCGGGCGGTTCGGGAAACTCACTTGATTCATCAAACCAGGTTTCCAGAACTTCTTTATGGCTTGAACCGTCATGAAAGAGATCATTCAGGCCTTTCTGCATTCTTAGCTCACGGCTGGCAAGATAGGTTAGCGCCATGCTTAGGCGCTCGTTATCCGTCTTGTCAGCCGCGTCACTGTACTGTTGGGCCATACGCTTGTGAAAGCCTTCCGCCCACTCGACTAAATCTTTGACTTGGTTATAGCGCATCCTTGCCTCCTTCCGGCGTTCTATCATTGAAGCAACATCGTGTTGTTTTATGATACTAGCTGATCAGGGTAGTTCCGTTATCTCGCAAGCTACCACTCCTGGCTGGTTTCCCTGAGCGCTGCAATCTCAAGCTTTGCTTCTTGCAAGTGTATGAGAAGCTCTTCGTGAAGGCTTGCCTGACGACCTACCGCAATCATCGACGGGTTAGCTACGGCGCGCCTGGCGGCGCCATCACTGCCATGTAACTGTTCAAGCTTCTGGGTAAGCCAATACAGCCAGCTTTCAGGATCACGCATCAAATCGCGTAACCGCTGCAGCTCTGCAAGCGGCGGCCCATTGCTTGCCAGCAGTTCCTGCCAGACGTGATGTTCCAGCCGGGCATGCTCGGTTACTTCTTTGAGCAGCGAGGTCAACGCCAATTCAAAGAGAGCCAAGGCACTCTCTTCGAGCGCCATCTGGCGAGCGGGCGAATGCTCGTCTTCACCAATGGGCATGCTTACCAGCAATTCAGCCTGGTAGAGCAGTTGATTAGTGCGCGAGCGAGCACTCATTTACGCTTGTCCTCTACGTGCCATTTGCCTGCATCGAAGGTTGCTTTCCAGCCAGTAGCCTTGCCCTCTTCGTCCGTCATCACGTACTGCTCTTTATTTTTACGCGAGTAGCGAATTTGAGCCGGACGACCATCAGGGTCTTCACTGGGCGCCTTGAGAATAAAGTGATACTTCTCGGGCAGCTCATCAGCATGGGCTTTTAGCTCTTTAACCAACGGCGGACGCGTTTCACGGTTTTTAGGGAATTTGCTCGCTGCTAAAAACAAACCGCTTGCTCCATCGCGCAGTACGTAGTGGTCGTCCACTTTCTGGCAGGCCAGTTCCGGCATCGGAATCGGATCCATCTTGGGCGGCGCCACTTCACCACTTTTCAATAGCTTACGAGTATTCTTACACTCGCTATTGGTGCAGCCAAAGTATTTACCAAACCGGCCTGACTTAAGCTGCATTTCCGAGCCACACTTATCGCATTCGATAACCGGGCCGTCGTAGCCTTTGATCTTGAACTTGCCCTGCTCTATTTCATAACCATCACAGTCAGGGCTATTACCGCAAATGTGCAGCTTGCGGGTTTCATCAATCAGGTAGTTATCCATCGCCGTGCCGCACTTATGGCACCGACGCTTGGCACGCAGGGCGTTGGTTTCCGCCTCTTCACCGGCATCCGCCGCCACGGCCTCCTCACCCGGAATCAGGTCAATCGTAGTCTTGCAGCGCTCTTTGGGCGGCAGGTTATAGCCACTACAGCCTAAAAACACGCCGGTGGAAGCAGTGCGAATCTGCATCTTCCGACCACACGAGGGGCAATCAATATCGGTTGGCACCGGCTGGTTGGGACGCATCCCGTCATCGCTTTCAGCCTTGGCAAGCTCTTCACTAAACTCGCCATAAAAAGCATCAAGCAGCGCCTGCCAATTGCGTTCACCTTCCGCGACTTCATCCAGGCTGTCTTCCATACGCGCTGTAAAAGAGAAGTCCATCAGGTCAGGAAACGACTCTTTCAGGCGCTCGGTGACGATATCACCCAGCTTTTCGGCGTAAAAACGCCGATTTTCCAACTTCACATAGCCACGATCCTGGATCGTCGAAATAATCGAGGCGTAGGTAGAAGGACGACCGATCCCCTGCTTTTCAAGCTCTTTAACCAAGCTCGCCTCAGTGTAACGAGCTGGCGGCTTGGTAAAGTGTTGCTGAGGATCCAGCGTTTCCATCGCCATTGGTGTGCCTTTGGGCAAATCAGGCAGCGTCTGGTCTTCATTCTTACCGCTGGGCTTCATAACCCGCGTGTAGCCGTCAAACTTCAGAACACGCCCTTTGGCGCGCAGATCATAGCCATCCACTTCAACGCTCAGCGTGCTCGACAGATACTCGGCGGGCGTCATCTGACAAGCCACGAACTGACGCCAGATCAGCTCGTATAAGCGCTCGGCATCGCGCTCCATACCAGCCAAATCGGTTGCCTTGCGCTCAACGCTTGATGGGCGGATCGCTTCGTGGGCTTCCTGAGCACTCTCTTTGCTACTATAGCGATTGGGTGCCTCGGGTAGATAGCGCTCGCCGTACTCACTGCCAATAAACTCACGTGCACTTTCCACCGCATCTTTCGAGAGATTGGTGGAGTCGGTACGCATATAGGTAATGTAGCCGGCCTCATACAAACGCTGGGCCATGGTCATGGTTTTCTTGACCGAGAACCCTAAGCGTCCACTGGCCGCCTGCTGCAGTGTAGAGGTAATAAACGGTGCCGTCGGCTTAGAACTAGTGGGCTTATCTTCACGCGAGGTAATCGCAAGCTTCGCGTTACGTAGCGCCGCAATACGCTCCATGGTGTCTTTTTCAGACGTCGGCTTGAACGCCTTGCCATCCTGTTTGGCAAGCGCAAAGCGCACCACTTCGCCCTCTGGCGAGGCTAGATCCGCGTGCACATCCCAAAACTCTTCCGGAATAAACGCACGAATATCACGCTCGCGCTCAACAATAAGGCGCACCGCGACAGACTGCACGCGACCAGCGGAGAGGCCACGGGCCACTTTTGCCCACAGCAACGGCGACAGCATAAAGCCTACCACGCGGTCTAAAAACCGCCGTGCCTGCTGAGCTTCAACACGCGGGATATTCAGAACGCCGGGAGCTTTAAACGCATCCTGAATGGCGTTTTTAGTGATTTCGTTAAACACGACCCGCTTATAGCGACTATCATCCCCGCCAATGGTTTCCCGCAAATGCCAGGCAATGGCCTCCCCTTCGCGGTCCAAATCCGTCGCCAGATAAACGGCGTCAGCCTTTTCAGCAAGTTTTTTGAGCTCAGCCACCACCTTCTCTTTACCGGGCAAGACTTCATAATGGGCTTCCCAGCCATTATTGGGATCAATGCCCATACGCCGAATTAACTGATCGTGGCTTTTGCGCTTTTTATACTCTGCCTTCTCTTCCGCCGACATTTTGCGTGTTGCCGCGGCTTGGCGAGCGCGCTCCTTAGGGTCGGAAGCTGCCTTGCCCGAGCCGCTGGTCGGCAGATCACGAATGTGACCCACGCTCGACTTTACGATGAAATCGTTGCCGAGATACTTATTAATCGTCTTCGCTTTAGCCGGCGACTCGACGATGACCAGTGACTTGCCCATAGTGCTCCACTTTTCTATTGCGTGGGCTGACAGCCCACGCTCTGAATACGGTACCGCATGATGTTGCAATTAACGGCCCTCTTGAAGTGGCCGAAACAAACATACGGATGAAAAAATGCGCCTACCCTACCCCAGGCCTTCACTTAGCGCCAGTAACAACCGCGCGGTAGAGAGAACAAAGCCTATTTTTATAAACCCAAAGTTTTCTAAAACCAGATTTTCTAAAACTAGATTTCTAAACCCAAGTAGCTAGACACTAGACCGACGTTTCAAGATCGGCAACCTACCTTTTTCTATAAACAAAACGCCCCTGCTAAAAAGCAGGGGCGCTGAGCCAGCCAAAAAAACCTAATTAACGCTTTCGAGGCGTCTTACGTCGAGTGACGTTTGCGCTTGGTTTTTTGACCTCAACAGGCTGGTCATCCGCTGCTTTAGCCGTAGGCGTTGAAGCCGGCTTTTGATCATTTGAACCTGCGTCCGCCGGGGTAGCCTTTGAGGCTTTCTCGGCCGTATCGTTAGCCGAGCCCGGCTTGGCATCCTCTTTCACCACCGCCGGTTCTTCGGGTGCTTTTTTGGTTACCGCGGCCTTTCTAGCCGCAGGCTTCTTGTCGGCCGTTTTTTTCTCGTCTGGCTTTTTATCGTCAGCGTTTTTACTGACGGTGTTTTTACTGACAGTGTTTTTACTGACAGTATTTTTACTGGCAGCGCTTTTATTAACGGGTTGAGCAGCTGGAGCAGGCTCAGCCTTTACCGTCGCTTTAGGCGCAGCTAAAGCGGCAGGTGCTTTGCTTGGGGCGGGCTTGGCCGGCCGCGCTTTCTCAAACAGCGCTTTGATTTGCCCAAAACGCTCGGCAGCATGTTCTGAAAGCTCGCCGCTTGCGGCAAACACGTGCTCCAGATTTTTTATATACCCATCGATAGCGCTACTACTTTCACCGGCTAGAAGCTCAGGCAGGGTATTCAGCGCTTTTTCACGATCAAGTTTTAAAATAAAGAACTGTTCACGCACTAACCGCTTAAATTCAGAAAGCTTGATCTCTGACTCAAGCTTCGCCCGTGAAGCCCGCAGCCGTTTGAAGTTGCGCTCATCTGTTGCGGGAGCACCGCCCAATACATAGATTAAGGAACGCATGATCGCTTCATGAGCGCCGCCCTGCGCAATGCGCTCACGCAACTCGTTCTGGCGACGCGCCAAAAAGCGCCGATGCTCAGGTTCAGCACCCGGCCGACGGCGGTGCACATGCGCATCGCCATGAAGCCCAACGGCCGCCTGAAGCAGTGGCTGACCATAGACATCCATAAACAAACGCTCTGTACTGCTATCGCGCAGATCACGAAAGGCGTTAAGCGATGCCACAATCTGATCGGAACTCATGATTTCAAACGCTTTGAAAAGATTGTCCTGACTTATTTCCTGGCGGTTTTTGCGCACCGCTTCTGCCATCACCGGCAGCGGCACGGACAAAGGATTACGATCCGAAAGCAGTTTGTAGCCCAACCGAATAGGATGCATACGGCGCATTAAACGCGCGCTTTCGGGTGTTATTAGCGCTTGCACCCAAGGCTGGACATATAGCCGGTACAGGCCTAAATTTATCTCAGAAATCCGTGCAACCGTGGCAAACCGCCGATCATCGTCAGCCTTATGATGCACTTCACGGTCAAGTTCCTCAAAATTACGTGCCTGAAATTCCAGCAGATAGTCACGCTCATAAAGGGCGGCGTCACTTCCTTCAGACGCCAGGGTAACCTTGGTTTCATATAACCCCGGCGGCATCACGTCGATGTAGTCCATGTTCGCCGTAAATTCAGAGTGCTCTTTACGCGACACGCTGCCGGATACAAAGATGCCCAAATGCCCGGTGGTATCATGCATGCAGTAAATGATGGTTTGATCGTTGGCGATAATATCGTCGGTATCTTCGTATAAATCACGAATCCAGCCCAACGCCTGGGGAGGCGGGGTGATATCGTCACCGCGGGAACAGAACACCACCACAGGTGAGCGTAAATTGCGTAGATCAATTCGTCGCCCGTCCCGCGTTACCAATTGAGCTGTCGATAAGCGATTACCCACGAATAAATTATCAACGATATATTGGATTTCATCACCACCCAGCACCACATGCCCGCCCCACCAGCGCTCAAAATCAAGATAGCGCTGGCTCTCGGTATCTACATTGGCGTAGAGGTGATACTGCTTTTTCCAATAGGTGTTGGCGGGATTTAAGCGCTCAAAGTTTTGTACCAACCAAGCGCCATCAAATAAGCCGTTACCCATATCGCTGGTAAATGCCGTGATCCAGCTACCCCCCGTCAAACCGCCGGTATAGCGCATGGGTGCATTGCCGTGCTCGCCCGCCCAGTAAGAGAGCGGTGCCCCCGCGATCAGGATAGGTCCAAAAACATCCGGCTCAAGCGCTGCCGCCATCATCAACTGCCAACCGGCCTGACAGTTACCCACCACCATGGGCCTTTCCGTGGTTTCTGGATGCAGGCTAATCACATGACGTAAAAAAGCCACTTCTGACTCGACGACGTCTTCAACCGTTTGGCCGGGCTCAGGAAAGGGTAGAAAACCGATAAAGTAGCAGGGGTGCCCAGCTTTTAACGCCACGCCAAGTTCGCTGTCAGGTTTAAAACCGCCAATACCCGGGCCATGCCCTGCACGCGGATCGACAACGACAAAGGGGCGCTTATGGGGGTCGATGACAGTGCCTTCAGGAGGCAGCACGCGCAGCAATTCATAGTTGGTCGGCTGGGGAAGCGTACGGCCATCCAGCAGCACTTCGGTTTTAAAACCCAGCACGCTCGGCTTGGTTTGCTCCATATGTTCCAAATACTGATTGCCGCGCTCACGCATAACGTCCCAGTAAAACACGCTGCGCTCCACGCTATCCCGCCAATAATCAACAGCGGCGCGCCCAATCCCAAACGGGTCCATTAATGAGGTAAGTGCCTCGCTGCCTGGCAATGAAGTAGAGGAATTAGCGGTTTCTCTCCATGCGTTCATTATCGGATTAGCGTTAAGCAAAGGATTGGCGAGAAAATTCATAGGGTCTCCCTAGGGTGAAGGCGCTGGCGATCAACCCAAAAGCCATGATGATGCTGCAATGCAATATAGTCTAGGCCACTCGGCGCCGAACGTCGATGGGTATTCGCGCAACGCCTCAAACTACCCGTATATCAGGTAGAATTGACTAAACAGTGGTAACATTTTCACTTAGCATTAGCGGCTTATAACGCTAGCTGGACTATTTGACGCCGGAGAGCGGTCTTTCAGAGGTTGTTATGTCATCCCCTACGCTGCTTAACCGCCTAACGTTTCGACAGCTGCAAGTATTTCAGGCGGTACATCGCCAGCGCTCCTATTCCCGCGCGGCCGAGCAGTTAGGGCTCACCCAGCCCGCCGTCAGCGCGCAAATACGCCAGCTGGAACAAGCTCTGGGCCAACCACTTTTCAAATATGCCGGTAAAACCCTGCACGTATTGCCTGCGGCAGACACGTTGGCATTGTCCACGCGGGAAATCTTTGGGCAGCTCTCTCGACTCCAGATGAATTTGTCGGATATCAACGGCAAGATTACCGGGCAGCTTAACTTGGCCGCTGTCTCCTCAGCCCAATATATTGTGCCGTACCTGCTGGCGCGTTTTCGCGCAAGCTACCCCGATATTCATGTACGTTTAAAGGTCTGCAATCGCAGTCAGGCGCTTGAACGTTTGGCCGAGCAGCAGGATGACCTGGTGATTATGGCGATGGTACCCGAGGATGAACGTTTGGCCGTAATGCCTATTCTCGATAACGAGCTGGTGGCGGTGGTATGGCCTGAGCACCCGCTGCTGGATATGCTTTCGCCTACGTTGACTGACTTCGCCCGCCACTATGTTTTGATGCGCGAGCCGGGGTCGGGAGTACGTAACGCCTTTGAACAGCTGGCCGCCTATCAGAAAGTCGCCCTGCCCCACTGCATTGAGCTGGGTACCAACGAAGCCATCAAGCAAGGCGTAATGGCTCATTTAGGCGTGGCGGTACTGCCGCGTTTAGCCGTGCAGCTGGAGCTTGAGCAAGGGCTTCTGTTTGCCCTGTCGCTACCTGATTTTCCCATTCGTCGAGCCTGGTGTACGGTTTATCAGCGTGAACGTTTTCCCACGCCCGTGGCCGAACTCTTTTTACGCTTCGTGCGTGAGCATTTAACCGAGTATCAGCGTCACTTCAAAGGGCCTTCAAGCCCGTTACCGAGTCATGGCGTGGCCTGCTTACCCATGCTTTCAAGCTAACCCGGCGGTGTCTTGTTATTCCCCAGTTATGTTACATTACGCCCTACTACCTATGTTTAATAAGCAATATGTCTTAATAAGCAATATGCATTAATAAGCAGTGTGTATTGATTAGCAACGCATTCGATAGCGTATTAATCGGCATGATTGGGGGGCAAGCGCTTACATTTATGATAAGCCCTGCCTGCCGCACAGTAGAGAGGCTCTATTCCTATGAGCAATAACCCCACACAGCGTGTTCCCAGCGGCCAGAAATTCCGTAATGAACACGGCACGACGGCGATCAAGGATGGCATGAAGGTGCGCAGTGCGCAGGCTGAAGCCCCATCGCTTGAACGCAAGCCCAAATGGCTGCGCGCGCAAATCCCCGGTGGCGAGCGCTTTGAAGCCGTTAAGCGTAACGTCGCGGAGCACCGCCTAAGTACCGTTTGTGCTGAGTCTCACTGCCCTAACATGGGCGAGTGCTGGAGCAATGGAACAGCCACCATCATGTTGATGGGGTCTGTGTGTACCCGTGCATGCCGTTTCTGCGCAGTCGATACGGGCAACCCCAAAGGCTGGCTGGATCTTGAAGAGCCCGAAAATACCGCCAAGTCGGTTGAGCTGATGGGGCTTCGCTATATCGTTTTGACATCGGTTGATCGTGATGATCTCGACGATGGTGGTGCCACCCACTATGCCAGTTGTATCCGTGCTATCAAAGCGCGTACGCCAGAAGTCGTCGTTGAAGCCCTGACACCCGATTTCGATGGTGACCAAGCAGCCATTGAGCGCGTTGTAGATTCAGGTCTTGAGGTGTTTGCGCAGAATGTTGAAACCGTTGAAAGGCTGACAAGCCGAGTACGCGACCCGCGTGCCGGCTATCGCAAAACGCTGGACGTGCTGGCCTATGCTAAAAAGCATCGTCCGGATGTGATTACCAAAACCAGCATCATGCTAGGGCTGGGTGAAACGGACGAAGAGATACTCAAGACGTTCGATGATCTTCGCGAAATTGGCGTTGATATCGTCACCTTAGGTCAGTATTTACGCCCTACGAAAAACCACCTGCCGGTTGAGCGCTGGGTAAGCCCTGAAGAGTTCGATCGGTATCGTGTCCTGGGCTTGGAAAAAGGCTTTATGGAAGTACCTTCAGGCCCGCTGGTGCGTTCAAGCTACCGTGCCGACCGAGTGTTCGAAAAGAATAATCTAGGACTTGCCTCTCCGGCCGCCATTCCGGGCCAAGAGTCTAACCCCAATATTATCCCGGCACTGAATGTAGGCTGATACGGCGAAGCTAGCATAAGCTTAAACAAAGAGGCCGCCGCGAATATTACTTATCGCGGCGGCCTCTTTTTATGCACGCCATCTAACGCCTGCATGAGCTTTGCATCTATACAAGCGGTGCTTCGCTAATCGATAACCACTAACGCTCGCCTTAGCTGAATGGCTAGTGCATGCGCCAGCTGTTCGCCTACGTCGTGCTCCTTGGGCAGCGTTGCCAAGTCTGCCAGACGAGTGACAGCCATACCCGCGTAGCCACAAGGGTTGATACGCTGAAAGGCGGAAAGATCCCCATCCACATTGAGCGCTACGCCGTGATAGCTTGAACCACGCCGAATGCGTAATCCCAGCGAGGCTATCTTGGCCTCGCCCACCGGGCTCTTTACATACACCCCTGGGGCGTCAGGTCGTGCATGTGCGCTAATGTCGTAATCGGCGAGTAGCGCAATCACCGCGTTTTCCAGCGCTGACACCAGTTCCCGCACGCCTATTTTAGCGCGTCGCACGTCAAGCAGAGGATACAGCACCACCTGCCCCGGGCCATGGTAGGTTACCTGCCCACCACGATCCGTTTGCACGACAGGAATTTCACCCGGCATCAGCAAATGCTCAGGCTTACCTGCCTGACCCTGGGTAAACACTGGATCGTGCTCTACCAGCCAGAACTGATCGGGTGTATCACTATCGCGCGTATCGGTCAGCGTGCGCATGGCCTCCCACACAGGCAGGTAAGGCCTACGTCCTAAGCGGTGTAGCTCAATGGGCGAGTCATCGCTCATTTACACCACCATATGCACACGGCCTGTAGCTTTCAGCTCATCAAACAGCTGGCTTATCTGCTGTTCGCTGGTCGCATTAATCGTGATACGCACTGACTGAAAACGACCGTTTCGGCTATCGACTACTTCTAGCGTAGATTCATCAAAATCCGGCGCATGGCGCACCACGATCTGACAAACACAGGCGGTAAAATCATCAGCGGCATCGCCGACAATTTTCAACGGATAATCGCAGGGAAACGTAATCTTGGGTGGCTCGGTCACTGCCGGCTGACGCAGATCGCGAAACCCATCGTTGGCACCTTTTTTCATAATTTGCCTTCTACTAAGCGAAACAAGAGGCCTGGGCAGTACCCAGGCCGGGCAGATTAGTCGGTAAATTTAGAAATCAACCCACTGAAAAAGCGCTGAACCTGATCGAATAAGCGCTTGAATAAGCCGCCCTCTTCGACATTTTCAAGCGCGACTAGCGGGCGTTCACCCACCATTTCTTCACCCAGGTAAACCTCTAATGTGCCTACGTCATCGCCAACCGCAATCGGCGCTTGCAAATCTGCATTGAGGTTAAGACGGGCACGCAGCTCTTCGCTACGGTTGCGCGGTAACGTCATGTAGACTTCTTCATTGACACCCACGCGCAGCTCATTGATATCACCGCCCCATACGCGCGGCGTTTCAAGTACTGCGCCACGCTCGTAAAGCTTCATGGTTTCGTAAAAACGAAAACCGTAGCTCAACAATTTCTGAGTTTCCTGGGCTCGCGCCTCATCTGAGTTAGTACCCATGACCACGGAAATGAGTCGCATGCCGTCACGTTCGGCAGAAGAGACCAAGCAGTAGCCTGCAGCATCTGTCCAGCCGGTTTTCAGGCCGTCAACAGATGGATCGCGCCAGAGTAGGCGATTACGGTTAGGCTGATCGATCCCGCCATAAGAGAAGTGACGCTGCGAGTAGATTGCATAGTGCTCAGGATAATCATTGATGATATGACGTGAAAGTCGCGCCAGGTCATGAGCGGTGGAGTAATGATTATCACTGGGCAGACCCGTGGCATTCTCAAAATGGGTATTTTCCATTCCCAGACGAGTCGCATGCTGGTTCATCAAGTCAGCAAAAGGGGCTTCCCCGCCTGCCAGATGCTCGGCCATGGCAACGCTGGAATCGTTACCTGACACGATAATAATGCCGTGCAGCAGCTCCTCGACGGGAATCTGGTTGCCCACTTCAATAAACATTTTTGAGCCGCCAGTCCGCCAGGCGTTTTCACTGACGTTGACCAGATCATCCAATTTAATGGTGCCACGATCCAGCTCACGCTCAACAAGATACGCGGTCATGAGCTTGGTAAGGCTTGCCGGCGCCAAACGCTCATCCGAGTTATGCTCGGCCAAAACCCGGCCACTATTGGCATCCAGCAAAATCCAGGAGCTGGCAGCAAGCTGCGGTGCGGCTGGAATAATCGTCTGCGGCTGAGGGATTACCTGGGCCGTTGCAGGCAGCGTAACAGCCGTCATGGCCACAAATAGGCATAGCTTGGCGGAGCGGCGTATCGACTCAAATACATTCATCACTAACATCTCACTTACAAGAAAAATGGCGCTAAGCACCAAAGAGTATAAAAAAGTGAATTATCTCACGATAAAAACTTGAGGGAAGCCCGCTTGACGAAGCTCTTCACGTGCCTGTGTTTCCTGAGCGGGCCTTACTGGTCCCACTTGAACACGGTGCACGCTTGCATCGCTCATTACACGAACTTCATGGGGCAATTCGTTTTTCAATCGCTGCTGAAGCTGCTGAGCACCTTCCGCACTACCCAAGGCGGCAATCTGCAGGTAAATAGCCCCCGTAGCGCCGCTCTCAGACCCAGCACTTGAAGCTGCAGGTGCTGCAGCGGAGGCCGACTGAGGCGCTACTGGAACGCTTTGCGCAGCAACGGGCGCTGCCGATGCTACAGCCGTTGGCTGGGCGGCTGGCGCTCTGGCAGCTGGCACTGCATTAGCGGACGCTCTGCCCCGTTCGGCTAGCCAGCGCTCCGGGTCAACCGCTTCAACCCTGACCCGCCCGGTGCCGTTATCCAATATACCTAATCGCGCAGCGGCAGCGTAAGAAAGATCAATTTCCCTGTCGCTATGAAAAGGGCCTCGATCATTAACCCGCACAATCACTGACTGACCGCTGTCCAGGCTGGTAACACGCGCAAAAGTAGGCAGCGGCAGCGAACGGTGTGCCGCCGACATTTTGTACATATCGTAAATCTCACCGTTGGAGGTTGCATAGCCATGGAATTTTTCTCCATACCAAGAGGCGGTGCCCTGCTTGGCATATCCTCTGGAATCAGGCATTACATGATACGTTTCCCCCCACACCTCGTAGGACGGACGATTACCCGCCCGCGAAGGTGCTTCAATACGCGGCTCAGCATCCGGCACCTTAGACACATCCGGTGGTTCAACCGGATAGGCATCGCCATTCATGGCGTAACGCCCACCGCCACTACTGCTGTTACTGTTGCTGCTGGCTGCTGGTGCCGAGGGCTGCGCCTGTGCGGGCGTATTATCCACACGCTGAGCTTCACGGCTTGCACAGCCACTTATTAAAGCAACAAGGGCAATCGCACCGCCCATTCGCCAAGTCACTGCTTGCAACATTTTCATCCCTGTTCCTCAGCCTGATTTTGAATGGCCTCGGCAAGCTCCGTAACGGCCATGGCATACAGGTGGCTGTGGTTATAGCGAGTAATCACATAAAAATTGTTCTCGCCCAGCCGGTAACGCATGCGCCCGTCGTCCATTTCAAATACCAGCGGTATCACCGGCAGTGAGCCATCAAGTACTTGCTGAGATTCAACGCCCTCGGCGGCGGCATCAGCGACGGTTATATTCGGTGCTGACGTTTGGTTAAACGTCAATGTTTCCGGCGCTTCGTCCGGCCCACTCGCTTCGTGATAGATTGCGCCATCACGCTGCCAGCCATGTACGGCAAAATAATTAGCTACGCTGCCGATGGCATCAACCGGGTTTTCCCACAAATCACGCAGGCCATCATCGTCAAAATCGACCGCATATGCCTGATAACTGGTGGGGATAAACTGCGGGTAACCCATCGCGCCTGCGTACGAACCATAAAGCTCGGCAGGGTCGACCTGCTGCTCATAGGCGATTTGTAAAAATGCCGCCAACTCACCGCGGAAAAAATCCCCACGACTGGGGTGATAAAACGCTAGCGTAGCCAGTGAATCAAGCACCCGGTGCCGCCCTTTATGGCGGCCATAATATGTTTCTACGCCGATAATGGCGGTAATAACATTACCCGGCACCCCATACACATCCTCTGCACGGGCCAGCGTATCAGCGTGGGTCTGCATAAACGCAGCGCCTTCTTCAATGCGCTGCTGGGTAAGGAATATATCGCGATACTCATACCAGCGTAAGCGGCGCTCAGCCGCACCCTCCATGGCATCCAGCACTTCTTGGGAATACGCTGCGTGCGAAAAAGCATCGCGAAGCCAAGCTTCTGGTATGCCTTGGGCGATTAACTCATCTACCAATACCTGGGTGCGTTCATTTTTTTGCAGGTCTACCGCTTCCGCCGGTTGTTCCTCAGCGAATGCAGCAGGCATCGAACACGCAATCAGCGCGGCGACAAGGTAACTGCCAGCTTTATTCCGGGCCCTTTTCATCAACTCACCACTCCTTTGAAAACGCACCGCCCTGACTGAAATATTAACGTGGCAATAGCCGACGATGGGCATGAATAGACATGAGAATACCGAACCCTGCCAACAAGGTCACGCTGGAGGTTCCACCATAACTAACCAGGGGTAACGGAACGCCCACTACGGGCAAAATACCGCTTACCATACCGACATTTACAAACACATAAATGAAAAATGTCAGGATAATACTGCCCGCAAACAATCGACCAAACGTATCCTGAGACGAAGCCGCCAACCACAGGCCACGCCCTACAATCATTAGGTAAAGAGCAAGTAAAATCAGCATGCCGACCAGGCCAAACTCCTCACCCAATACCGCGATAATAAAATCGGTATGCCGTTCAGGCAGAAATTCAAGCTGCGACTGAGTACCTTCAAGCCAACCTTTTCCCCATAGCCCCCCACTACCAATTGCCGTGGTCGACTGAATAATATTCCACCCGGAACCAAGCGGGTCGCTCTCCGGGTCTAGAAAGGTTAACACTCTCTGGCGCTGATAATTGTGCATATTCATCCACAATATCGGCACACACGCGCCCAGCAGCGCGCCAACAAATCCAATCAGGCGCCATGAAAGACCTGCAAGCAATACCACAATGACCGCTGCACTGGCGACCAAAAGCGATGTACCCAAGTCTGGCTGAATCGCGGTCAGCACTACCGGCAAGCCAATAATCACCGCACACACCACAATATCTCTTAAACGCGGCGGAAGCTGACAACGATTCAGATAGGCGGCCACCATTAACGGTACCGCCAGCTTCATCATCTCTGACGGTTGAAAGCGGATAACGCCGGGGATCTCAAGCCAACGCTTGGCCCCCATGCCAATATCACCGGCAATTTCCACTGCCAGTAACATTACGACTCCGGCCCCATAGGCTATTGGTGCCCAGCGTAAGAATGTGGTAGGCGATAACTGCGCCAAAAATGCCATTACCGCCAGCGCCACGCCAAAGCGTATCGCCTGAGCGATTACTGACTCAATACGCTGGCCCGACGCGCTATAAAGGACCAGCAGGCCGCCAGCCATCAAAATCACTAAAAGCCCTAATAGCCAAGGATCGATATGAATACGCTCCCAAATACTTTTACGCCGGGCTATCCCGCTGTCGGGCGGACGCACAGGATGACGACGTAATGGGCGGGTCAGTGTCTGCCAAGGCATAGATCAGTTCCCCTCCACTTGAGCGTTATCTTCTTGTAGAACTTCGCGTACGTCTTCAGCGTCTGGGGCTTCATCTTTCAATAGCCAGGCATCGGTCATAGCGCGCGCCAAATGCGCGGCATGCGTACTGCCGCCGCCCGCATTCTCGACGATCACCGAAACAGCAATTTGTGGGTCATCGACCGGTGCAAACGCCATAAACAGAGCATGGTCTCTCAGGCGTTCCTCAAGCTCATCAGCGTTATAGCGCTGGTCCTGGCCCAACGAAAACACCTGGGCCGTTCCCGATTTGCCGCCCATACGATACTCAAGGCCAACGCCTGTTCGCCGCGCGGTGCCCTCACTACCATTAAGAACTTTTTCCATACCGCTAAATACCCGGTCCCACCAGGCATCATTTTCCAGCTGAATATCATCCAAAGTGTTGGGTAAGTCTTGAGGCAGCGGCTCACCGCCAATTTGTAGTGCTAAACGGGGTTTTACCCAGTGGCCTCGGTTGGCAAGCGTCGCCGTTGCACTCGCTAACTGTAACGGCGTTACTTGCCAGTACCCCTGGCCAATGCCGACTGACAAGGTCTCACCGGGGTACCAGGGCTGGTTAAAGCGCTCCCGCTTCCACTCACGAGAGGGCATCAAGCCGCTGCTTTCACCCTGGACATCGTAGGCAACTCGCTGCCCGAACCCGAATCCACTCATACGTTTATCAAGATTATCGATACCTAAATCATGCGCCAGAGTGTAATAGTAAGTATTATTCGAGACCGCCAATGAGCGCTCCAGATCCACTCGACCGTGCCCCCAGCGCAGCCAGTTTCGATAACGGCGGGAATCATTGGGTAACTGGTAATAGCCCGGGTCGTTAATCGTGCTGTCAGGCGTAATTACACCATCGGCAAGGCCTGCGAGGGCTAGAAAAGGCTTAATTGTAGAGCCTGGTGGGTAATGCCCACGAATCGAGCGATTAAACAGCGGCAGATCAAGATCTTCCTGCAAGCCACGGTAGGAGGCGACGTCAATTCCAGTCACGAACTGATTGCTATCAAACCCCGGCGTCGAGACCATCGCCAGGATTTCACCCGTCGCCGGAGCAATAGCCACAATGGAGCCGCGTCGACCGTCCATGAGCTCATAGGCAAGCGTCTGAAGCGACTTATCGATCGTCAGGGTAATGTTTTCACCTGGCACAGGATCGGTACGCCCTAATTCTCTTAACACGCGCCCACGAGCGTTAGTTTCAACCTTACGCAGGCCCGCTTCGCCGTGAAGCTCTTCTTCATAGAAGCGCTCAACCCCGGTTTTTCCGATAAAGTGAGTGCCTGCATAGCGGCCGGCATCCAGAGATTGAAGCTCTTCGACGTTAATCCGCCCCACGTAACCCAGGGTATGCGCCATCACTTCGGAGTCAGGGTAGTAACGCAGCAGCTGTGCTTCGACTTCAACACCCGGCAAGCGGTGCCGATTGACCGCGAGGCGCGCAATTTGCTCCTCGCTAAGATCACTCATCAATAGCGCAGGTTGAAAGGGGCGCTGACGCTGGCGTGAACGCACATTGAAGGCCTCTACATCCTCCTCGGGAAGTTCGAGAAGCTCGACCAGCAGTGCCAGGGTTTCATCCAGGCTATCAACGCGCTCACGCACTAACGTGAGATTATAGGTAGGTCGGTTTTCAGCCAACAGCACGCCATTGCGATCGTAAATCAGACCGCGATTGGGCGGCAGAGGCTCAACGCGAACACGGTTTTTTTCTGACCGTGTGGTATAGATTTCATGTTGAACAATCTGTAGGTAGGCCAGACGCCCCACTAATAGGCTGGTAAGCGTTGCCACCACCAGAACAGCAAGCAGCGTTCTGACACGAAAAATACGCAGCTCTTGCTCAGAATTTTTTAGCGTGTCACGGCGCTGGGGCATGGCAACAGATGACTCTCAAATCAGACGATTGACGCAACAACAGTCAACAAACACCACCACCCGTTTGAGCCTTAGCGGTGATAGGGGTGACCAACCAACAAGGTCCAAGCGCGATAAAGCTGCTCGGCAAGCATAATACGAACTAACGGATGCGGCAGGGTTAACGGCGAAAGCGACCACGCTTTATCCGCCATGGCAGACAGAGACGGCTCAAGACCGTCTGGCCCGCCTACCAACAGCACGATATCGCGACCTTCCATCCGCCAGGCATCAGCCTCCTGGGCTAGCTGCTCAGTCGTCCAGGGCTTACCTTTTACTTCAAGCGCCACCACATATTCATCGCCCCGCAGCTTATCTCGAATGCGTTGCGCTTCCTGGGCACGCGCTTTGGCAATATCGGCATTTTTGCCACGCTGGCCAAGCGGGATCTCTTCTATTTCAAGACTGAAATCCCGAGGGAGCCGTTTACGATAAGTTTCAATGCCCTCTTCAACCCACGCAGGCATCTTGGTACCTACCGCTAACAGCCGTACCTTCATGACATGCTGGCTCGCTCTTCAAACTGCTCAAACGACTCGTCTGCTTTGAAACCGTCGTTTGGAAGATCCGCCCATAAACGCTCAAGGTCATAGAGAGTACGTGCTTCTGGCAGCATTACATGAACGACAATATCGCCCAGATCCACCAGCACCCAGTCAGCATTGTCACCGCCTTCAACACCACGGGGCGCAAGACCGGCTGCTTTGGCTTTTTCCACGACGTTTTGCGCAAGTGCCGCTACATGTCGTGTAGACGTGCCGCTGGCAATCAGCATGAGGTCGGTGACCTCGGTCAAGCTGGAAACATCCAGCTGGGTAATATCGCGTGCTTTAAGTTCTTCTAACGCATCAAGCGCTAGGCTTTTCAGTGTATCGATGTGCATGACTCCTGAAGACAACCCCATTTGGTAATCGGCCAATAAAGCGGGCCATTGTAACGGCTTCTTTCGTGACTACCAGCGCTATTCGTCGTGCTGGGAAAAGTGTTGATAAAAGCCGTTCTTTCGAATGGCCTCTTCAACTGCATTTGGAAGCAAATAATGAATACTTTTGCCCTCCCTAAGCCGTTGGCGAATATAGGTCGCTGAAATAGCCATCATTGACGGTAGCGATAGCGTTAAAAGCCCCCCATTTGGGCGCTGCATCAGCGAGTCCACGCCTTCGACTTCGCGTTGGCCAACCAGTTCCCTTAATTCATTGGTCCAAGGCATTTGATAGCCTGGGCGCGCCATAACCACCAGATGCGCCAGGGAAAACAAATCGCTAGCACGGTGCCATTGGTGAAGGCGCAAAAATGCATCAAATCCAATCACCATGACCAAACGCGCCTGCTCGCCGTACTCGGCCCGCAGTTGAGCGAGCGTATCGATACTATAGGATGGCCCTTCACGGCGCAGCTCACGATCATCCGCATACAGCCCCGGCGTATCACCAATGCCGGCTTTCAGCAGCGCCAAGCGTTGCTCGGCTGATACCTGGGGTGCGCCACGCAATGGTGGCTTGGGCGCCGGTATCATATGCAGTCGATCAAGCCCCAGCGCTTCACGTACTTCCAAAGCGCTACGCAGATGGCCATGATGGACGGGATCGAACGTCCCGCCCAGCATGCCGATTTTTATCGGTTGAGAACTCATATCGCCCTATCCTTCACTGCCGAACCTGCCCATCCCCGAACACGACATACTTACGCGTCGTAAGGCCTTCCAGGCCAACGGGGCCTCGGGCGTGCAGTTTATCGGTTGAAATACCAATTTCAGCGCCCAAACCATACTCAAAGCCATCGGCAAAGCGCGTTGAGGCATTCACGATCACTGAGCTTGAATCTACCTCGGCCATAAAACGGCGCGCCAGCGAGTAGTCCTGAGTTACGATGGCATCGGTATGGTGCGAGCCATACTGCTCAATATGCGCAATCGCTTCATCCATCCCATCGACGATTTTAATGGCCAAGATCGGCGCCAAGTACTCGGCATGCCAGTCGTCTTCCGATGCGGCCAGCGCCTGAGGCAGCAAGGCACGGGTACGCTCGCAGCCACGCAGCTCAACGTCATGTTCAGCATACGCGCGGGCCAGCTCGGGTAAAATCAGATCTGCCACCGGCGCATCCACCAGCAAGGTTTCCATGGTGTTGCAGGTGCCGTAACGGTGCGTCTTGGCATTGACTGCAATGGCCAGCGCCTTGGCCGGGTCTGCAGTGGTATCGATATAGACGTGGCAGACACCATCCAGATGCTTGATAACCGGCACCTTTGCTTCGCGGGAGATCCGCTCGATCAGCGATTTACCGCCGCGTGGAATAATCACATCCACATAGTCTGGCATACTGATCAACGCACCCACAGCGGCGCGGTCGGTCGTTGCTACCACCTGCACGCAGCTTGCCGGCAGGCCTACCTCCTGCAAACCTTGGGTAATGCACTCAGCTATCGCTGCATTCGAGGCGCTCGCCTCGGAGCCACCTCGTAAAATGCACGCATTGCCAGATTTCAAACACAGGCTGGCGGCCTCCAGGGTGACATTGGGGCGCGACTCGTAAATAATTCCGATCACACCTAACGGCACACGCATCTTGCCCACCTGAATGCCGCTGGGCCGATAGCTCATATCGTCAATTTCACCTACGGGATCCGGCAAGCCAGCTACTTGGCGCAACCCTTCAATCATCGCATCAACCCGGGCGTCGTTCAGCGCCAGACGGTCGAGCAGTGCACTATCCAGGCCGTTATCTTCCCCGCGCTGCATATCTTGCGCATTAGCGGCTAAAATAGCCGCTCGCGCGTCAGCGATCCGGCTTGCCATTGCCTCAAGGGCACGGTTTTTGATACCGGTATCAGCACGACGCAGTTCGCTTGCTGCTAAACGGGCCGCTTTTCCTAGCGTTTGCATGTACGCACAAACATCACCCGAAGAGAGTTGCTGCTGGGCCTCATCTTGAAACAGTGTTAAAACGCTCATGCTGTCTCCCTATTGTCGTTGCGCAAGCAGTATGAGTAATGCCTAAGCAATAGCGTGATCATTGTGTTCAGCGGTTAGCACTATATTACGCTAATTAAACGTTATAATGGGTGCTTAAGGTTTCGCATCTTGCCAGCCTTTTTTACTTCACAACTGACAAGATAAATGGCGTTATTAAAGGTGAATAGTAAGCCACCATGCAAAGCAAATACAAAATTCGCCTGCTCAAGGCCAGTTTATTCGCCGCAGCGTTCGCGTTAGCGATCTGGACGCTGACCGCACCGCCAATGGCCGCCTTACTGCTTTGGCTATCGGTGGCCTGGCTTTCCATTACCGCGCTTTTTCTGGACTTCAGTCACCGCTACTCGCATGGCTTGCCTTGGCAAGTATTGCCCGGCGCGCTGTTGCTGGGCTTGATTGCCGCTGCCCCCGAGCGTCATAACATGTTGATCTGGGCATGGGCCGCCATGTTTATGCTACCCCAGACGCGGTGGGTACTGATATTTAATGTCATCGCAGCGCTATTCTGTTGGACCTTAATTGCTTCTCAACTAAGCCTGCCAGAAAGCGGACTAATGCTGCTTCTTTTTACTCTATTGAGCCTGCTTGCATTATCCCGGGCGCGCCAGCTGGTCGATATGAATGGCGCTATTCGCCAGCGCCTGCGCTTGATTCCAAAGGTTAATCTATGGGCTGGCGAACAGCTGTTACGTGATTTACCGCGAGAGCAAACACGCTCCGAGCGCGAGGCTATCCACGCAGAGCTGGTGGTTTTTCAGGTCAAGCGACGTCAGCTCTGGCCCACGGCCAAAAAACTGTGCGCACTAACCTATACCTTTGAAAATGCTTACCGCCTTAACGGCACGACGCTTGCGGCCTTGATGCTTTCGCGCTCGCCACAGGAAGCGGTACTGCGCCGCAAGCAGCTACACGCAGCACTTCCAGATAGCGTCTTAAGCCACTCGCTGCCATTAATTGATATCGAGCCCGCTAACCTAACGCTTGAAGAGCTTAGCCACCCCTCTTGTCAGCGGAGTCCGAAATGACCGAGTACCCGTTTTCAAGACGTTTAATGTCGCTCGCTTACGGTGCTAGCCTGGTGTTGATGGTCGGTTATGCGTCATGGCTTTACGGGCTGGGTAACTATCGTCATTTGCTGATACCCACCTTTGTGACACTGCTGTTATTAGCCGCTTTATTAGTTCATTTAGGACAAGGCTTTAAAGGTTATATACCCCAGCTGTTGCTGTTAAGTGCTACATACCTGACGGCATTCAATGCGCTTTATCATCCCCCCCATGTATCCCCCATCTGGCTAGGCTTACCTACGGTTAGCGCTTTTTTACTTTTACCCTTATGGGCTGCGCTGCTGATCACAGGCATACTTGGCCCACTAATTTGGTTCTTTATTTTCCATCCAGGCTTACAAGCCCCGTTCCTGCTTGGCTACGTCACGCTTATTTTACTCTTGGCGCTCCCCCGCTGGGAGCACGGTCGGCGTGGCGCGCTGCTTCGGGCAACCGATCCAAACGACTGTCAGTGCAATGCTTACAATATCGATACCTTAAAAGAGCGCCTATACAACGAGTTTCAGCGGGCCGCCATGCTTAACAAGCGCCTGGCCGTTCTGGTGATTCATCTGCCTCAATTAGACATGGCGGAAGAGCAGTTTGGCCACCGGGCAAAAAATGCACTACTTGATACCCTATGCAATGAAGTGCATGGTCGTTGCCGTGACCACGATTTGCTCGGTCGCGCGGGAGAGGCCGCCTTCTGGCTGGTATTACCCGATACCAGTGAAAGTGGAGCATTATTAGTGCGTGAGCGGCTGCAACATGCCCTTTCCCAATGTGTATTGGTTGAAACCGGTCAACTTGAATCACGCATCGCCGCTTGCTTGCCTCATAAAGAGAGCTTTGAGCGCTATGTACAACGCCTGAATGCCCGTGCAAAGTCATTGGCCAACGGGTGACGGCTTAATGCCTTTTAGGAGTTTTTTGTGTCTTTAGCCGATACCCTTTATCAGCTCTCGCTATCCCCGTTAATGTTAATTCTTTTAGTATTTTTGATTTCGTTGGCAGAGTCATTAGCCCTGGTCGGCCTGCTGGTGCCTGGGGTCGTACTGATAACGGCAGTGGCCTCCCTAGCAGGGCATCAATTAGTGGGGCTGCCCTGGCTAATGGTGGCCGCGTTTATAGGGGCGGTCATAGGAGATGGTGTCAGTTTTAGCCTGGGCTATCATCAACGTGCGCAAATTACCCAGCGCTGGCCGCTTTCTGCGCACCCCGAATGGCTGGGCCGAGGCGCACGTTTTTTTGAACGTTACGGCCTTTATTCTGTGTTTATTGGCCGATTTGTAGGCCCGGTAAGGCCGATCATTCCTCTGGTGGCGGGCATGATGCGCATGCCGCCGCGCACGTTTTTATGGGCAAATATTGGTTCAGCTGCCTTGTGGGCACCGGCTTATCTATTGCCGGGCTATTTACTGGGGCGTACTTGGCAGGAGCATCTCAACGTGCCGCCAGGCATCCAGACAGCCCTGCTTATCATGGCAGCCAGCATTGTAGTCTTGGCTGTGGTGTTCTCCTGGGGTCGTGCCCAGGTGGGTCGTCATGGGCGCCTATATCTCGCCATGGCCCGGCTGGCGCGAAAAGTACCGTTCATGCGCCGCCCATGGCTTTATATGAGTCAGTCTGGTGAAGTGCCTATCGCTTCACTCTTGTTGCTTATCATTGCGCTAACCAGCCTTTCTGGTTGGACACTGGTAGTGGTACACCACAACGGGCCTCTAATGCTCGACCTCTACGTTCAGCGACTGTTTACCTGGTTGCAAAGCGATACGTTGATTATGGTGGGTGCGGTATTTGCCAAGATAGGTGACAAGCTGGGTATCGCCACGCTTCTAGCGCCGTGGGGCTTATGGATGCTGTTTAATAAGCGTATTGATGCCTTACTGCACTGGGGATTGGCCGTCGGGGGCATTGCGTTTCTGAATACCTTTGGCAAGGCGTATTTCGGCCGCGCCCGGCCCGATACGCCGGACTATCTGATCGGCTCGCTCTCCTATCCCAGCGCCCATACCTCCACATCGGTGGTGGTTCTGGGGCTGTTGGCGGCATTTGTAGCCTCAGAACTCTCGCGCCAAAAACGCGCCTGGGTTTACTGGGCGGCAATTGCCTTAGCCGTTCCCATGGCCCTATCCCGCTTAGTTATCGGCGTGCACTGGTTTAGTGACCTGATCGGCGGCGCGCTGCTGGGCTTGGTGGTGTGCGCGCTGGTACGCTTAAGCTGGCAACGCTATCCGCGCCAACCGTTAACCCCCTGCCCATGGCAGTTATTAGGCGTAGCCTCACTTATCCTGATCAGCGTGAGGGTTGGCTTCTTTCCACCGGTATAAATAACGGCTAGCCCAGCGCCAGCCAAACGCCTACGCCAATCATCAACGAGCCGGCAATACGGTTAAGAAGCCGAACATTGCCACTCTTGCCCAACGTTTTACGCAGCGTTTTGCCGCCAGTGGCATAAACCAGCATGCTGGCAAATTCAATTAGCAGGATTACCGTGATAAGCAGGCTAAGCTGGCTGGCAAGCGGGCGACTGCTGTCCAGAAAAGGCGGCAGCAGCACCATAAAGAAAGCCCAGCCTTTGGGGTTAGCCACCGCGGTTACAAACCCCTGCATGGCTAACTGAAGACGACCCGCGGGGGGGCCGGCATTTAACTCATTGGGTATGGCCATCCGCCCACGAGAGCGCCACATCATCACACCCAAATAAGCTAGATAAGCGCCCCCGATCCATTTAAAGGCAATAAAAAGTTCGGGCTGGCGCAGCATCAATGCAGCGACACCCGCTCCCGCAGCGGCTGCGACCAGCCCCACTCCCAAAAGCTCACCAACCATCATCCAAAGCGTGCGCTTAACGCCCTGGGTCATCCCTAACACCATCGCAAGGGTCATACACATGCCGGGCGTCAGTGATACGAATAGAAACGTTGGCACAAATATCGATAGCGTTGCCCAGCTCATTGGTCATCCTTAGCAGTATTGCCTGCGTCAGCATCCAGCTCGCCCCAGCGGGGCATCAAAGTATGTTGAATTCCCAACTGATTAAGAATTCTTGCAACGATAAAATCGACAAGATCATCAATTGATTGCGGACGATGATAGAACCCGGGTGCGGCAGGTAAAATCACCACTCCCAGTCGGCTCAACCCCAGCATATGCTCCAGATGAATGGGCGAAAACGGACTTTCCCGAGGCACCATCACCAGCGTTCGCCGCTCCTTAATCGCCACGTCCGCCGCGCGCTCTATCAGATTGTTGCTGGCTCCGGTTGCCACCGCAGAAAGCGTGCCTGTGGAACAGGGGCAAATAACCATTGCGGATGCCGCGCCGGAGCCTGAGGCTACGGGAGCCATCCAGTCTTCCCGACCAAAACAGCGGATCTGCCCCGGCTGCGCGCCGCTGCGCTCGCTCAATGCCTTGGCCAGCCTATCTGGCTGCGCGGGTAGCGTAATATCGGTTTCTGTCGCGACGACCATATGCGCCGCCTTGGAGATCATGACCCACACTTCATGGCCAGCCTCTACCAGCACGTCAATCAGCCGCAAGCCGTACTGCGCGCCGGATGCACCTGTTAACGCGACGGTCACCGGTTTTTTAAAGCACAAATCTTTACTCACGCCATGGATTCCTTTGCCGCTAGTGCGCTCAATAAACGTTCGTGTACGCCTTCAAAACCACCGTTAGACATGACAACGATACGATCCAGCGGCTCCGCCTGGCTAACCACCGCGCTTACCAATGCATCGATCTCACGGTACAGATGGGCCTTGGCGCCCTGCTCTGCGACCAGTTCGTCCATCGACCAGTCAATCCCCTCCGGCTGATACCAGTAGACTTGGTCGGCATCGGCAATACTCTCTTTTAACCGGTCACGCAGCGCCCCCAGACGCATGGTGTTGGAGCGTGGCTCGATGACCGCCAGCAGGCGCCCCTTGGTCGTGGTGGCTCGCAAGCCTTCCAAGGTGGCGGCGATTGCAGTGGGATGATGGGCAAAGTCGT
This sequence comes from Vreelandella zhanjiangensis DSM 21076, assembly GCF_000377665.1. Classification (GTDB taxonomy): domain Bacteria; phylum Pseudomonadota; class Gammaproteobacteria; order Pseudomonadales; family Halomonadaceae; genus Vreelandella; species Vreelandella zhanjiangensis. The sequence continues at coordinate 151,783 of NZ_KB898649.1, forward strand.
CAATCACCTGAACGCCTTTCACCTCGCCACGCACTTCCTGGCGCCGCCGCGGGGTCTCAAAGCGTGCCAGAGCCGCACAGGCGCGGGCCAAGTCAACGCCGCACTGGTGGGCGGCAGCCAGCGCACCCAAGGCGTTACGCGCGTTGTGGGCACCGCTTAACGGCCATTCAACAACGCTGTCTTCCTCACCTTTCGGCGTACGGTAAATGACCTGAAAGCGGCTGGCATCGGGGCGTTCCAGGCAGAGCTGCCAGGCACTTTCGTCCTGCTCGCCAAAGTACTCAACCGGTGTCCAGGCGCCCATTTCCAGAACGCGCTTCAGAGCAGGCTGCTTGTCAGCGACCAGGAGGCGGCCTTGGCTTGGCACGGTGCGCACGAGATGATGAAACTGGCGCTCGATAGCCGCCAGGTCTGGGAAAATATCCGCATGATCGAACTCAAGGTTATTGAGAACGGCAATGTCTGGGCAATAGTGAACGAACTTGGAGCGCTTATCGAAGAAAGCCGTATCATACTCATCGGCTTCAACCACAAAGGGGCCTTGAGGGTCGCCCAGGCGCGCCGAAACACCAAAGTTGCGCGGTACGCCGCCTATTAAAAAGCCCGGCGCTTGGCCGGCACTTTCTAGTAGCCAGGCCAATAAACTGGCGGTAGTGGTTTTACCGTGGGTCCCGGCAATGGCAATTACGCGCCGCCCTGGCAAAATATGCTCGGCAAGCCACTGGGCGCCAGAGGTGTAGGGCAAGCCACAGTTAAGCAGCGCCTCTACTTCCGGATTTCCGCGCGATAACGCATTGCCTACGATAACCAAGTCGACAGACGCATCAAGGTGCTCTGCACGATAGCCTTCCATCAGCGTAATGCCTGCCTCAGCCAACTGCGTACTCATGGGCGGATAGACATTTGCATCCGATCCGCTGACCTGGTGGCCCTGCTCACGCGCCAACAGCGCAAGACTACCCATAAAGGTGCCGCAGATACCGATAATGTGAAGATGCATGGCGTGCGCCCCTAACAACGTAATAAACAGCAAACAAATAGCTGAAAAGACTAGCATGCCCGGCTGGAATGCTCATCCATAAGCGTTGGATTTAAACTACAAAACAGGTCGCTCTTACGCTAAGCGCAGGTCATAGATGACCAGCCAAGTGACAAATGCGCTCGATTGCTGCAGGATGCGCCCATTCTTATTGACTGTCATACCTAAGATTGACTGGCATACCTATCGACAAACTCAGGCCATATGGTTAGGGCCTGCAAGGGAGCTTACAATGCGCGTATTAATTCGCTATTTTTTTCGAGGTGTTCGTTTAGTGCTGGCACCGGTAATGATTATCTCGGAAAAACTCACCACGCCGAGCGCCATTGAACGCACCCCTGAGGAGCAGGCACGCGTCGATCAAGCCTGTCAGCGTTTAGCCCTTTATCAATTTCGAACCTGCCCTTTTTGCATCAAGGTGCGCAAAGAAATAGCCCGTCTGGGCCTCAATATCGAACTGCGGGATACCCAGCTAGATCCGACTCACAAGCAGGCGCTGGTTGAAGGTGGCGGCAAAACCAAAGTGCCCTGCTTGAAGATCAGCCATGAAGATGGCCGTGAAGAGTGGCTTTATGAGTCGGATGATATTAATAAGTGGCTACATCAACAGTTCGGTACTTAGAACGCTACTGGGCCTAGAACTCGACCCGATAGGCTTCAACATCGAACTGCACATTGATGTCGATCCCCTCATCCTGGCTTGGCGCTGCATCTAAATCACTCTGTAACGCCATGACGCCCTGTATATGTCCGGTAACGTGAACCTGACTTCCTTGCTGTTCAAAATGCTCCAACGTGACGGTGACACTGCCCCCTTCTGAAGTATAAAGAGGCGGCATGGCGGTGTTGCCGATCAAGTGCACGACCTGGTAGTCGATAAGCTGCTTATCTTCGATACTTAAACTGATCGAGAGCGCTTCATGGGCATTCCAGTTATCAGGTTCGATAAACCCGGAAATCGTCACCTGCTGTTGATCGCCTACTTCTATAAAAGAAGCATTTGAATCCCGACCCTCACTTAAAATAAACCACTCACGCGGCTCGCCTTCAAGCGTTCCTTCAATACTCGCGGCCTGAGCGGTTATCGGAAGTAATCCGGCTAGCAGTAATATGCTCCAACTACATTTTTTCATCACAACCTTCTAACGCCGTGTTGGTGCGCGCATGGAAAATAACCAAACGCTCGTTTATTTTCTAACTAAGACTTTTGTCTAACATTCGTTACGTCATTCACCGCTATAAGCGTAATCATTCAGTAGATGAATAGAGCCTGTCATTATTTCGATTGTGCCAGGTAATAGGCACTCTCTATGTTAGTAGCTTAGCTTACAAGCTGACCGTGTCTGTTTTACTCGCTTTTGAGATTCATTTAGGCGTTAAAGCGAACAATAAAACCATCAAAAAATGGGAACAATTATGACGCTCAAGAAAACGTTACTGGCTTCTATTATCGGTGCTACGGTAGCAGGTGGTGCAATGCTACCCCTGACAGCCAGTGCTGAAACCTTACGCATTGGCTACTCGGCTGACCCCGAAACCCTCGATATTCACGAACAGCTATCGGGCGGTATGCTGCGCTTTTCCCACCTTGCTTTCGACCCTCTCGTACGCTGGACCAAAGACTTTGATTTCGAGCCCCGCCTGGCCACCGAGTGGGAGCAACAAGACGATACGCATATGCGTATGACGCTTCGTGAAGGCGTTACCTTTCATTCAGGTAATGAGTTCACTGCGAAAGACGTGGTGTGGACCATTGAGCGTCTAAAAGAGAGCCCAGACTACAAAGCGATTTTTGAGCCTATCGAAAGCGCTGAAGCCATTGATGATTACACGGTGGAAATTACCACTACCGAGCCTTATCCGTTGATGCTCAACCTGGCGACCTATATTTTCCCGATGGATAGCCAGTTCTACACCGGTGAAGCTGAGGGTGGCGGTGATAAAGCGGAGATTGTTAAAGCCGGCAATTCCTTTGCATCACGTAACGTCTCCGGTACCGGTCCGTTTGTCTTGACCGACCGCCGCCAGGGCGTGCGCGTTGATTTTGAGCGTTTTGAAGATTACTGGGACACGGAAAGTGAAGGCAATGTGTCCAGCATCGTATTAACCCCCATCGCTGAAAACGCTTCACGTGTGGCCGCCCTGCTGTCTGGCGGCGTCGACTTTATCGACGCAGTACCGCCCAATGACCTGGAGCGCGTGCGCGAAGCAAGCGGTGTCGATCTTTTCGAAGTACCGGGTACCCGTATTATCGGTTTCCAGCTTAACGAAGAACAAGTTGAAGCATTTCAGGACGTTCGCGTTCGCCAAGCCGTCGACCTTGCTATCAACCAGGAAGGTATCGCTGACCGCTTGATGCGCGGCTTCGCCACACCGGCCGGCCAGTTCTCACCGGAAGGCTACTCAGGCCATAACCCGGACCTAGTACCGCGTTACGATCTTGAGCGCGCTCAGGAGCTGATGGCGGAAGCGGGCTATGAAGATGGCTTTAGCGTTGACATGATCGCGCCGAACAACCGCTACGTTAATGACGCACAGATTGCCCAGGCTGTCGCCAACATGCTGTCACGCATCAATATCCAGGTGAATCTGCGCACTATGCCGCTGGCCCAATACTGGCCTGAGTATGATACACGTCAGTCTGATATCGCGATGCTGGGTTGGCACTCAGATACCGAAGATACGGCTAACTTCTTCCAATACCTGTCTTTCTGTATCGATGACGAGACGGGTGCGGGTCAATACAACTACGGCAACTACTGCAATGAAGAAATTGATGCTCTAGTTACCGAAGCCGACAGCATTACCGATCTTGAACAACGTAACGAAATGCTGCGCGAAGCCGAAGCCATGCTGTATGAAGATGCTGGTTTCATTATGCTGCATTGGCAGAACCTGGCCTATGCTGCCGCTGAAGGCGTAGACATCGAGCCTGTCGTTAACGCCATCGACTTCCCCTACCTGGGCGATCTCGTGATCAATCGCTAAGTTCGACTAACGCTTTGTAAGTTACCTGCACGGATGCTTCGCTCTCCAGCTATCTGGAGAGCGAAGCGCTTTGTGTGTCAAAACCCGCTGCAAAACGTTAACTAAAACTTGTCTCCACTTTATTCGCTAAACACTATTACATAGGTGGCGTACGCCATGATTGCCTTTTTAATCAAGCGGCTGATGCACGCGGTATTGGTGATGTTCGTCATCAGCGTGCTGGCCTTCGCCATCCAGGATAACCTGGGTGACCCGATACAACAGATGGTTGGACAGTCGGTCCCCGAAAGCGAACGTGAAGCCCTACGCGAGCGCTTAGGCCTTAATGATTCGTTCATGGTGCAGTATGTGCGCTTTGCCAAGAACGCGGTGCAGGGAGACTTTGGCTACTCCTACTTTTACCGCGAACCGGCGCTCAGCGTTATTGCCCGCCACTTGCCAGCAACGCTTGAGCTGGTGTTTGCGGCAACGCTAATTATCGTGATTTTTTCGGTGCCTATTGGGGTATACAGTGCGATTAAACCGCGCTCGATTATTTCGCGGTTTTTCATGGGCGTATCGATCATTGGCATCTCGATTCCGGTATTTTTAACCGCTATCGTGCTCATTCAAATATTTGCCATCGGCATCACCGTTTCGATTTTCCCAGAAAGTACCGGCTGGGGTGCATGGCTTAACGGCTTGTTCTCCACCCAAGGCAACATGCCGTCGTTTGGACGTGGCTACGACTTGGTGCATGTGGTCGGCCATTGGGATACAAACCTCGCTTCCTGGAACGGTTTAAAGCATCTGGTACTGCCCGCCATCTCGCTCGCCTCCATTATGCTGCCGCTGTTCATTCGCTTAATCCGCGCCGAGATGATGGAAGTACTGCAGACTGAATACGTTAAGTATGCCCGCGCAAAGGGTATTTCCATGCGTCGCGTGTATTTTGTCCATGCGCTTAAAAACACCATGCTTCCGGTCATTACCGTAGGCGGCGTGCAAATTGGCACGATGGTGGCGTACACCATCCTGACCGAAACCGTTTTCCAGTGGCCGGGCATGGGTCTTATGTTCCTGGATGCGATCAACCGTGCTGATATCCCTCTCATCGTGTCCTATCTGATGATTGTCGGCGTCATTTTCGTGGTGACAAACACCATCGTGGATTTGATCTACGGCTACGTGAACCCCACCGTAAAACTGACTGGTAAGCCCGCATGACGATGACAACAAAGCCAATCAAAGCACCTAGCCGCTTCCAGCGCTTTAGTGACTCCTTTCTGTGGTACAGCTTTAAGCGCGACCGCACCGCGCAGCTATGCCTTGCCGTGTTTATCTGCCTGGTAGTGGCCGCTTTTGCCGCGCCGCTGATTGCACCGACCGATCCTTATGATTTGCGCCAGATCGATATTCTTGCCTCTGAGCTGCCGCCCTTCTGGATCGATGGCACCGACGAGCGCTATATTCTAGGTACCGATGCTCAGGGACGCGATCTTTGGTCGATCGTTTTATACGGTACGCGCGTGTCGCTTTTAATCGGCTTTGGCGCGGTTATCTTGCAAGCGCTTTTAGGCGTGACCTTTGGCCTGATGGCAGGCTACCTGGGTGGTCGTGTCGATGCATTTTTTATGCGTCTGGCAGATATCCAGCTGTCCTTTTCCACCCTGATGGTCGCTATCGTGGTGGGCGCCGTGGTGAAAGCCACCATGGGCAGCTCTTTTTATAGCCAGTACGCCGTGCTCATGCTGGTGTTGATTATCGGCCTGGCCGAGTGGCCGCAGTACGCCCGCACGGTGCGCGCCTCGGTACTGGCAGAGAAAAATAAAGAGTATGTGGACGCCGCCCGCGTCATGGGGTTGCGCAGCAAACGGATTATGTTCCGCCATGTTTTGCCCAACACGCTTTCCCCGATTTTTGTTATTTCCACCGTACAGATTGCCAACGCAATTATTTCTGAAGCAGCGCTGTCGTTTCTGGGGCTGGGCATGCCGGAGACTCACCCATCGCTTGGCTCGTTAATCAAGGCGGGGTTTGACTACATTCAGTCAGGCTCCTGGTGGATTACGTTAATTCCCGGTGCGGTACTGGTAGTGCTAGTGCTGTCTATCAATCTATTGGGCGACTGGCTGCGCGATGTCATGAACCCACGACTCTATAAAGGCTGAGGACACCATGGCATTACTTGAAGTTTCCCAGTTAGATGTACGCTTTGCCCTGCGTCAGGGCGAGGTCAAGGCAATACGCGATGTAAGCTTTACGCTTGAACGCGGCGAACGCTTGGGCATTGTAGGCGAATCTGGTGCCGGTAAATCGGTGGCCGCCTTTTCGCTGCTTAACCTGATTGCCAAGCCGGGTTTTATCGCGGGTGGCAGTATCACCTTTGAAGGGCAAACGCTTAATACCATGTCGGAGCGCGGGCTACGTAAAATACGTGGCAACCGTATTTCGATGATCTTCCAAGATCCGATGATGACCCTTAATCCGGTGTTGTCGATTGGCGAGCAGATGGTTGAGTGTCTGAAAGCCCACCGCCGTATTTCTTCAAAAGAAGCCCGTGCCATTGCGTTGGATAAGCTGCGCCAAGTGCAAATCCCCTCACCGGAAAAGCGCCTGGACCAGTACCCGCATGAGCTTTCCGGCGGGATGCGCCAGCGTATTATTATCGCCATTGCCCTGCTGCTCGACCCGGATATCATCATTGCCGATGAACCAACCACCGCGCTGGATGTGACCATCCAGGCGGAAATCATGGCGCTGCTCTTGGATCTTTGCGAACAGCACAATGTGGGGCTTATTTTGATTACCCATGACCTGGGTGTGGTAAGCCAGGTTACTCAGCGCATGCTGGTCATGTACGCAGGGCGCGTGATCGAGCAAGGCCCCACGCGCGAGATCATTAACGACCCGCAGCACCCTTACACCCAGGGGCTGATCAATGCCCTGCCCCAGATGGCCACGCCAGGCGAGAAGCTGAATCAGATTCGCGGCAGCATGCCGTCGCTCTCCAACCTGCCCAGCGGCTGCGCCTTTCATCCGCGCTGCGACTTTATCAAGCGCGCCGATGGCCAAACCCGCCCTGTCTGTATTGAGCAGGTACCCGGTTTTGTGCAGGCGGGTAACTGCCAGGCCGCCTGCCATATGGTGGCTGAACTAATGGAAGATCGTCGTTTAAAGGAGGAAAGCCAATGAGCACGCAGGCAAGCGCCATGGCAGCCAACCACATCCCCGCTGAAAACGTCGATACAGCCCAGCCGCTGTTGCAAATTCGTGACCTCAAAAAGCGCTTTTCACTATCAGGTGATTTTCTTGACCAGCTGCGCTTTAAAGGCGGCAAGCTTATTCGTCACCAAGAGCACGTTCACGCCATCAATGGGGTCAACCTTGAGATCAACCGTGGCGAAGCACTCTGCGTGGTAGGTGAATCCGGCTGCGGTAAATCCACCGTTGCCCGCACGGTGATGGGGCTGCTTTCCCCTTCAGAAGGCGAAATTCATTATGACGGCCAGCGAATCGATCATTTAAGCTCGCGTCAGCTGCTGCCGTATCGCAAGCGCATGCAGATGATTTTTCAAAACCCCTACGCCTCGCTTAACCCGCGTATGACCATTCAGCAGACCCTGGAAGAGCCGCTGCGGCTGCATCATCCAAAATGGAATCGGCAGCAGATTGCCGACAAGGTTGAAGAGGTGATGGACTCGGTGGGCATCAACCCCGACTGGGGCAAGCGGTTTGGTCACGAGTTCTCCGGCGGCCAGCGCCAGCGCATTGCCATTGCCCGTGCGCTGGCGGTGGATCCTGAGTTTATCGTCGCCGACGAGCCCATTTCGGCCTTGGATGTGTCAATTCAGGCGCAGGTGTTGAATCTCTTGATGGAAGCCCAACACGCGCGCAATTTAACCTACCTGTTCATTACCCACGATTTGGCCGTTGTTGAGCATTTTGGTACACGCGTCGCGGTCATGTACTTGGGTACGGTGTGCGAAGTAGCCACCACCGCGACCCTATTTGCCAAACCCCGTCATCCCTATACCCAGGCACTGCTCTCCTCGATTCCACGCCTAGAGGATGATCGGCCGCAGCATATTCGCCTCAAGGGCGAAGTGCCGACCCCGGTCAACCTACCCAGCGGCTGTGTGTTTCATGGCCGGTGCCCGTATGCCAATGCGCGCTGCATCCAGGAAATTCCCCAGTTGCAAATGCAGGATGACGGTACGCGTGTTGCGTGTCACGCTGTTGAGGAAGGCCGCCTATGATTAGGTATTCATTGGCCAAGCAAGTCATCTCACTGCGGGGTATCGCATGGAAATTCGCTGGCTAGAAGACTTTATTGCCCTGGCCAGAACACGGCATTTTTCGCGCGCAGCCGACGACCAACATGTCACCCAGCCCACCTTCTCTCGGCGCATTAAGCTGCTGGAAGAAGAAATGGGCGTTACGCTGATCAATCGTCAGACGTTACCGCTTTCGTTAACACCCGCTGGCGAGGAGTTTCTTACGCTCTGCGAGCAGGTAACGGAACGGGTACGCTTGACGCGTGATCGCCTGCGGGAAATTAATGCCGGCCAGCAGCGACGCATCATGGTGGCGGCCCCGCAGAGCCTGCTGGGCCATTTCCTGCCGGAATGGCTCGCCTCAACCGGCTGGCAGGATCGGGTACAGCCTTACTTGCGAGCCACCGGCTGGGTCGCCAACGATTATTTTCAAGCCTTGGCACGCGCGGAGTGCGATCTGGCCATTTGTTACTGGCCCGTGGGGCGCTGCGATCTGGAAATCGATACTAGCGCCAGCACTTACAAGGTCATCGGTCATGAACGACTGATACCGGTTACCGGGCTAAGTCCGCAAGGCGATCCCAGTGCGGCATTGCCGGGAACACGCGCTCATCCCTCGCCCTGGCTCGCCTATCCAAAGCGAGGCCTGCTCGGCTCTGCGATAAAGGCTCACTTGGCCAGATTGCCACACAGCACCTACCTGAATGCGCAAAGCGAAAACCTATACGCAGCCGGTATTAAAGAGCTTGTACTGCTTGGGTACGGCATGAGCTGGCTTCCCGAGCGCAGCGTCGCGAAAGAGCTTACCCAGGGCACCCTGGTAAGAGCAGGCGATAGCCGCTGGGACGTACCCATGGAGCTGCGCTTGTACCGCCATCAACTTCAGCGCCACGCCGAATTGGATAAATTCTGGAGCGAACTCGCCCCTTCACGTAGTTAACAGGATACGCTTGCATGTCAACGACGCTTTTCAACCTGCAGCTTGAACATATCGCCCATTTGCAACGCGCATATGAACGGGTGCTAACTAAATCCGGCTTTGACTGCTTGGCGATTTATAGCGGTCACGCTAACAACCATTTTGCTGACGATCATGCCGCCTCTTTTCAGACCTATGGCCATTTTATGCACTGGGTGGGGCTTGCGGATATTCAGCACAGCTGGTTGGTCATTGCGCCGAATACGCGCCCTCAGCTCTATCTTTATGCGCCGGATGATTTTTGGCATCTACCCACTCAACTTCCTGAAGAGCCTTGGGTGTCTGCGCTGGATGTACATTTATGCAGCACTAAAACCGCCCCATCCCTTACTGGCCAAGCCGTCGCGATCGGTGATATTGAAAGCGTGAGTGACGATATCAAGCAAGCGCTGAATGCGAACGAGGCGCCTAATGCGGTTGTCCAGGCACTTGATGAGCTGCGTATGTTCAAAACGCCTTATGAAGTAGCCTGCCTGCGGGAAGCCAACCGGCTGGCTATTGCTGGCCATCAAGCGGCGCAAACCGCATTTATTGGTGCCTCGGGAGAGCTTGATATTCAACTGGCATACCTTGCCGCCAGCCGACAGCGCGAATCAAACGTTCCCTATCAAAATATTATTGGCTTGAATAACCATGCCGGCGTCCTGCATTACCAACACTATGACTTAACGCCTCCTAAGCAGCGTTTTAGCCTACTGGTGGATGCCGGGCGGCGCTTTCGAGGTTACTGCGCGGATATTACGCGTACTTATGCTGGACCCGATGCGCCCGCCGTTTTTAGCGAGCTGGTGAAAGCCCTGCACCGTCTGAAAGATGAAATGGTCGAGAGCATCGCGCCCAACGTTGATTACGTTGGACTGCATAAGCAGATGCATCACTCCCTGGGAAACATTCTGGTCGCCCACGATCTTTTTAAAGGCAGCGCCCAGCAAGCCGTTGAAGAAGGCGTTACGCGTGCTTTCTGTCCTCATGGGCTAGGTCATTCGCTGGGTCTCCAGGTTCATGACGTTGCAGGCTTGCGCCATCCAGACGGCACCCCTGCTCCTGCGCCCACTGAGCATCCTGCGCTGCGTTTAACACGCACGCTCAAGCCTGGCATGGTCGTGACTATCGAACCGGGGCTCTATTTTATACCCATGCTCTTGAAACCGTTGCGTGATAAAGCGTTGCCCATTAACTGGACGCTGGTTGATCAGCTGCTGCCTTGTGGTGGGATCCGTATTGAAGATAACGTGCTGGTCACCGAATCCAGCTTCGAGAACCTGACGCCTTGAGCCTCCCAGACTCGAAGGGGTCGTCCCTCTGACGCTGACGATTTTAACCAATCAGATCCTGAAAAGCCGGCGGGTATTGTCGCGAATGGCCTCGGCAATCTCCTCCGGCGACTCTTCGCGAATCTCACAAAGGCTATTCCAGATGTGGCGAATACGCTCAGGGCGATTGGGCTCGCCCTGAAACCCTTGCACCGGCATATCCGGCGAGTCGGTCTCGAGCAAAAGCGATGAAAGCGGGAGGCGCGAAAGCGTTCGGCGGGTCTTGGTGGCCCGCTCGTACGTTAGCGTGCCGCCCACGCCGATATAATACCCTGCCTCGATGAAAGCCCGTGCCTGCTGCTCGCTGCCGGCATAACCGTGCACTACCCCGGTCCTTGGTAGCTCGACTCGCCTTAGGTGCATCGCGAGCTTGTCGTGGGCGCGCCTGGAGTGAAGGATCACAGGCAGCTCGAACTTTCGCGCCAGACGCAGCTGCGATTGAAGCAGCGCCTCCTGCCTTTCGAACTGCGGGTCCTCGATGTAAAGATCCAGCCCGATCTCCCCGATCGCCACTAGCTTGCTAGGTCTTTGGCGAAGCCATGCCTCGAGCCGGTCGAGATGCGCCTCTTCGAACTCGCCGATTGCCATCGGATGAATGCCGAGCGCGGCGTAAACCGGGTCGAAGCGCTCGGCCAGCGCCATCACCCCGCCGAAGCGCTCGGCTGTTACGCCCACCGCAATGATTTTTTCGACCCCGGCCTCGCTCGCCCACGCAAGACTCTGCGCTTCATTATCCGCGAAGGGGGGGAAATCGAAGTGGCAATGGGTATCAACGAAGAATGTGGTCATGTGGCTACTCCTTTACCGTTAGAGATAGCTTAAAAGCGGGTAAATCGAACATACACAAAAACGCCCGGCGTTTGCCGAGCGTTTCGAGATGACTAACGTCGATCAATCAGAGGACGTTAGAAGCGGTAAGTAACACCACCGCCGATCGTTACCGGGTTCATGTCTACTTTACCTACCGTGTCGCCACCAACACGTACATCAGTGTCGACATCGGCATAGCTTACATAACCGTTCAACAGAATATTTTCAGTTACCGCTAGGTCAACGCCTGCCTGGCCGATAGCGCCATAGCTTGCTTTAACATCAACGTTTTCCGGCTCGCCAGAAAAACGCGTGTAGTTCAGACCCGCACCAACGTACGGCTGTACGCGTGAATCCATTCCACCCAGCGGGTAGTAGTTCACTAGCAGGTTAACGGGCAAGCGGTCGATGCTGCCGATATCGCCTGCATTGGCAGTGTTCAGCTGGTGCTCAAATTTCTCAGAGCTATTGAGCTCAACACCCACTTTATCGGTAAACAGGTAACCAGCGCCGAAGGTGAAGCCGCTCTCGTTTTGAACATTGAGTTCGTCACCGAGCACATTACCGTTACCAGAACCGGTATCAGTTTTTGCGTAGCCACCGCGAACAAATGCATCGCCTGCGTTATATGCCAACGCCGCCTGGCTTGCCAGAGCGAAACCAGCAGTAATCACAGCGGCTGAAATCAATTTTAAGTTGCGCATTTGGTTCATCCTCTTTGCGTTTTAGCTGGGACCAGCGCCGGACAACCGGCTTGCCTATACAATATATACTATTCGAACAGTGTTTCCAAATTATGTGTGGAATTTTTTTATACTCTTGTACAAGTTTAATTTTCATTAGACATAAAAAAAGACCTCCCGAAGGAGGCCTAGGTGGAGCACGCCAGCTCACTTTGTGTACCGCGCGGTACGTTCACCGCAGCGGTGTCGCAAAGAAGGGAAAGCAATCGGTCAATGCTGATTACTCTATTCATTTGCTGCTTACCTAATATATTGCGAACTGCGTGCCATTTTTTAAAATTTACAAACAAAACATAAACTTAATTAAAAGTATAAATTTCTAACTGTTCTACTCTAACGCCAAGAATGGTGTATTGCACCAGCACCGCCCATCTATATGAGATTTTGCTTCATTAAGTTACATGCCAGCATTGGATAGCTTTTTTGTTAGTCCTGATATTAGCTCTATTCAATACTGGTGCTCAGGTCATACGAGATGTACTGGCTTTGAGTTGGCTCTGCCGTTTACCCTCACGTACACTTGTTTGAAATTCATATAACACGATCTTTTGACTAGCCGAGGCTCTCACATGGCGTTTGAATCCACCTCTTCGTACATTGCCACTAACGCACTTAAACAGGCGGTTAACGCCGCGGTAGTTCTTGAGCGTCCGCTTCTTATCAAAGGCGAGCCAGGCACCGGTAAAACACTACTGGCGGAAGAGCTGGCCGAATCGCTAGGCACTCGGTTGATTACCTGGCATATCAAGTCCAGCACCAAAGCGGCCCAAGGCCTTTATGAGTACGATGCGGTTAGCCGCCTGCGCGATTCCCAACTGGGGGTTAAGGGCGTTGAAAACGTTGCCAACTACATCAAGCCTGGCAAGCTATGGGAAGCCTTTACCGCTAATGAGCGCGTGGTGCTGCTGATCGATGAGATCGATAAGGCCGATATCGAGTTTCCTAACGACCTGCTCCAGGAACTTGATCGCATGGAGTTTCACGTTTATGAAACCGGTGAAACGATTCGTGCTGAACAACGCCCTATCATTATCATCACATCCAATAACGAAAAAGAGTTGCCCGATGCTTTCCTTCGCCGCTGCTTTTTCCACTACATTGAGTTCCCCGATCGCGACACCATGCAGGCGATTGTAGATGTACATTTTCCTGATATCGCCCCCCGGCTGGTCAGTGAAGCGCTTAATGTATTCTTTGAACTTAGAGATGCCCCTGGCCTAAAGAAAAAGCCCTCAACATCAGAACTGGTGGATTGGCTAAAATTGCTGATGGCCGATGAAATTGCCCAGGAAGCGTTGTATAACCGCGACCCAGCCAAAGCTCTGCCGCCCATGGCCGGCGCACTGGTTAAAAATGAGCAGGATACGCAGCTTCTTGAGCGCTTGGCGTTTATGTTACGCCGCCAGAAAGGCACAGGTCGCTAAGCCATGTTTATTGGTCTGTTCGAAACCTTAAAACGTGCAGGCGTGCCTGTTTCGCTACGTGAATTATTGGATCTTCACGCAGTGGTTGAACGTGGTGTGGTATTTGCCGATATGGAAGCGTTCTACCAAGTTGCCCGCACGGTAATGGTGAAAGACGAACGCCACTTTGACCGTTTTGATCGTGCCTTTGCCGTCTGGTTTAAAGGCCTTGAAGATATGGATGCAGCCATCGAGGCACTGATTCCAGATGACTGGCTGCGCCGAGAGTTCGAAAAACAGCTTTCTGAAGAAGAGAAAGCCAAGATTGAATCGCTAGGCGGCCTGGAAGAACTGATCGAAACCTTTAAAAAACGCCTGGAAGAGCAGAAAGAGCGCCACGCAGGCGGTAACAAATGGATTGGCACCGGCGGCACCAGCCCGTTTGGCGCTTATGGCTATAATCCTGAAGGCATTCGCATTGGCCAGGAAGGCTCACGCCATCGCCGCGCAACCAAGGTATGGGATGAGCGACGCTTTCGCGACTATGACGATTCTCTGGAGCTTGGCACGCGCAATATCAAGATGGCTTTGCGCCGGCTGCGCAAGTTTGCTCGCCAGGGCGCTTTAGAAGAGTTCGATGTCGACAGCACTATCCGCGAAACGGCCCGCGATGGCGGCTTATTGAACGTTCAGATGCGCCCTGAGCGCCATAATGCCGTTAAAGTGCTGCTATTTCTGGATGTAGGCGGCTCAATGGATGACCATATTCGCGTTTGCGAAGAGCTTTTTTCAGCGGCCCGCTCTGAATTCAAGCATCTGGAGCACTACTACTTTCACAACTGCCTATACGAAGGCGTATGGCGGGATAATTCAAGGCGCGGCAGCGAGCGCATCCCAACCATGGATGTGCTGCACACTTACGGCGCAGATTATCAGGTAGTCATCGTAGGCGATGCGGCCATGTCACCCTATGAGATCACTCACCGGGGCGGCAGCGTTGAGCACTTTAATGAAGAGCCCGGCGGCCTGTGGCTTAAACGCGTCTGCGAGACGTTCCCCCACTTGGCGTGGCTTAACCCTATGCCGCCCCGTGCCTGGGAGTACACGTACTCCACGCAATTAATCCGTGAAATTATCGAAGATCGGATGTATCCCATGACGCTGGAAGGGCTAGAAAGTGCAATGCGTGAGCTGGCCAAAAAGTAGCCTCGGCCAGCTCACCGGAAACACATGATTAGAGCGTTGCAGGAAACTGGTTCAAGCCGTTTAAAAAGTCCTGCTTGGCGCTCTCAAACGCTTTCGCATCGTGTTTAAAGCGCCGCAGAATCAAGGCCTCATCCAGCTCGACCGTGGCAGCTAGCTCACCTGGGCCACTGGCCGGATGGCGGCCACTCAAGCCAATACGCTTGTTGTCCTGCCCATCAAACCAGCGCTTGATGCCGCTCGCTTGATATAGGGCTTCCTGCTCGGCGCTTTCAACCTCGACCCGCAGCGGCGCCTTAAGTGATAGCTCGCTGATTAAGCGCTGTTTGGCGCCAGTCGATCCCAGTTCACAGGCGTGAGTAATCGTCATGCCTTCACCGGCCTCATCCAGCACCAGCAACGCTAACGCTAGCGGCTTACCGGCACCATCTACGCCCGCCACCAAGCGTGCAATCTCTTGGGTAAACAGGACGTTTCGCGTACCGGTAAATACCACCAGCGGCGTTAACCCTGCCTGCTGACCATATACTTCAGCACATAACCGCGCTAAACAGGCATCTCGCTGCCCTGCGTCTTTAATCTGAACTACCTTCATTACGCTCTCTTTAAGCTGTTGCTAACCGTATTAGCTACGTTAATGCATGTGAACTGATCGGGATACGAATAGTCACACAATTGAGCACTTTTGCTGCCCAATGGAGTGTAAATGCCACAGTTTATCAACGACCCGACATTACCCAAACCGGACTTCCCAGGAAGTCACATGGTGATTGATGACCACTACGTGTTTATCTCAGGTCTGACCGTTGCCGACCTTTCTAACGGCCACGCTGCCAAAGGCGATATCAAGGAAGAAACGCGTCTGGTAATGCGCGAGCTTGAACGCATGCTGAACCAAGAAGAAGGAAGCTTAGCGGATGTGGTGCGTGTTGACATCCATTTGGCTGATTTAAAAGACCTCAGCGCAATGAACACTATTTATGCTGAATTCTTCGAGCAAGGGCACTACCCGGCCCGCACGTGCACTGAGTCGCCCTCTATCTGCGGCGGTAGTCGTCTTGAAATTACCCTTATGGCTAAGCGTGCCAGCCGTGGCTAAATATCTCAGGATTGAATAAGCCCTAAAATGGTGCCCATATCCAAATGCGCTTCCAGCGAATCCGCCAAGCGGTCCAGCTCCCGTTCGCGATGAGTCAGGTAATCAACCGGTTCGGCGTGCACCAGCCCCAAGCGCCTTAAAAGCGCTTGGCAAGCTTCTGGATGATCAAACAGGCCGTGCAGATACGTACCCATTATCTGCTCATCCTGACTCACCGCTCCTTCCATTCGGCCATTTAGCTCAAACAGCGGATTTGCTAGCGCCGCCCCATCGCTTACCCCGTTATGAATCTCATAACCGGTCACGGCAGCACCATCGGCTATCAAAGAGCCGCTTACGTTACGCAGCTGCTTGCCTGGCACCATTTGTGTGGTAAGGGGTAATAAACCTAAACCCATTACGCGCCCCGGCTCGCCTTCAAGGCCGGCTGCATCGTCTATCCATTGGCCCAACATTTGAAAGCCGCCGCAAATACCCAGCAGCTTGCCGCCGTAACGCAGGTGGCGATGAATCGCCGACTCCCAGCCTTGGCGCTTAAGCCACGTCAAATCGCTGGCGGTGCTTTTGCTGCCCGGTAAAATAATCACATCGGCAGGTGGAATCGGCCGGCCCGGGCCAATAAATTCAAGCGCCACCTGAGGATGAAGGCGTAGCGGATCAAAATCTGTATGGTTACTAATGCGCGGCAGGGCCGGTACGATAATTTTTAAAGGCGCTGCCTGCGCGGTTTTTTGAGTTAAGCCAACACTATCTTCGGCATCCAACAATAATCCCTGCAGGTACGGCAGGGTGCCGAACACAGGTTTACCGGTCCGCTGGGTTAACCATTCAAGGCCTGGGTTAAGTAGCCCTATATCGCCACGAAAACGATTAACAATAAAACCCCGCGTGCGCGCCTGCTCGCTTTGGCTGAGTAACTCAAGCGTGCCGACCAACTGAGCAAATACGCCGCCCCGATCAATATCGCCGACCAGCACTACAGGGCAATCCGCCACTTCAGCGAACCCCATATTGGCGATATCACCCTTACGCAGATTAATTTCAGCAGGGCTGCCCGCCCCTTCGGCAATAATGACATCAAAGCGATCTTCAAGCGCCTGCCAAGCCGCCATCACGCTCTCTTGGGCGGTCTGTTTAAAAGCGTGATAATCCAGCGCATCCATGTGACCGTAAACCTTGCCGCGCAAAATTACCTGAGCGCCACGGTCGGTTTCAGGCTTGAGCAGCACAGGGTTCATATCGCTATGCGGGACAACGCCCGCCGCTTGCGCCTGCAAGGCAGTAGAACGGCCAATTTCACCGCCATCTTCGGTCACAGCGCTATTTAGCGCCATATTTTGTGGCTTAAAAGGAGCAACGGAGATGCCTCGACGTTTTAAAACGCGGCATAGCCCTGCGACCACCGTGCTTTTGCCCGCATCTGAGGTGGTGCCCTGAATCATTAAGGTGGCCATGCGCCATGCTCCGTGCATTCATAAACTCAAAGGAGGCGGAACTTTAGCGAGCGTCATGCCAGGTTGCAATGCACATGAATGGCAACGCAGATCGGGCAAGGTTATAAACCTTGTTCGATCTACCATCCTTGCGGCTACCTATAGCGAGATTAACGATTAAAATACTGTTTTAGTAACAACGCTTTGATAGCCACAATTTTATAACTGAGTTCTTATAAATTAGCCCTTATAACTGAACTGAGTCGTTGTAACCCCCGTCTTTATAATGCGGAGTCTGCCTGGTTTGAGGGAGAATCCGCGTGCTTAACGCGAAAGCAGAGATGGAAATTGCTCAATAGCGCGGGCATGGGTTCATCCCCCTTCAACCTCTCCGGCGGATCCAGGCTGAACTGATGGTTTTTCATCAGGCCAGCCAGTACCGCACTGGTCACCAGCAGCACGATATGTCTTCCAGGGCAAATACCGGGGCCGCCGCTAAAGGGCAGCAGTGGCCAATGCTTTAACTGCTCGGGGTCTAACCATATATCGGGCGCAAAACGATTAGCTATGTCTAGCAGGCGATCATCCCGATGAAAATACGGTGCATGAATCAGCAGCGTGGTGTTCGTTGGCATTTCGCCCTGCGACCAGCATGTCCGTTCGGTTGTTTCGCGCAAGATAAGCGGCGTGGTTGGCCAGAGCCGTAAAGCTTCCAGCACACAGGCTTTTAAAAAAGGGTTATTCGGCTGAGGCTGCGGGTTTTGCTCAACCTCTTTTTGAGCAAGCTCATTCTGGGCGGGATGCGCACAAAGCAGCGCCAGCGCGCGAAACGTCGCCATACCGGCGGGTTCAAAAGCAAACAGCCACTGAGGCATCTGATCCAACGGCTTTGCCTGGCCTTGAGGCGCGTAATCCGATAGTTTCGCCGCCAGGCTATTGGGTTCAGCTTGCTCTACATAATGCGCTAAACGGTCATGAAATTTTTGCCTTAAACGTTTACGTTTGGGGTGCATAAATCCCCAATTAGCTGCCTTACGCAGTTGAATAAGTTCCTGAGTGAGCGAGTAATCATCTCGGGCAGCATCACCGAGCACCACGCGGCGTACGATACGATTCCAGGCATCAAAGAATAATGGCCAATCCAGCTGATGATTATGGTGGTAAACGGTCTTTAGGAGCGCGTCCACCTCCTCCTCAGCCACCCGGGTAAAATGCGCAGAAAAGCTGTGCATCGGGCAGCTGCTTTGCAATACGTCATCATTTAGACGTCGCCGCTCTTCGCGGGCCTTTCCGTGCGAGATCAACGCCATATCCGGCTCAAAGTGGGAAAGCGCGCTCTGTTTTGCAGCTTCCGCCGTTGCGAACGGTTCGGGCATTTCCTCCATCACCCGATTGGCATCGTCTGGGTCTAATACCAACGCCATAGGTTTGAAAGGTGTTTTAAAAAGTAACGGGCCTTTGCCATATTTATTGCTGAACGCCTGCACCTGTTTTACGGAGCGCTGGTCCAGTGCCCAACGCTCGGCGAAATGTACAACACCGGGGCGGCGAACAATTACCCCCTTCGCAATGTTCGGGGCCATTACCTTAAACAAGAACGATAACGTTTCGCTAAACGATGCGGTCGGTAATGAATCATTGATGGTTTCCTTTACCATTAGCTTTCTCCATTTAACAACTTTCTTTGAAAGCTAAGTCTAGATGCCGCTTAACACAGTGCAAGTTCACTAGTCTCAAGCTTAAACTTTCCAATATTTATTAAGACATTTAGCAATTTAGTAAAATATTGATAAAAATAATAAAATTCTTCAGATTACTTTTTAGATAGCAATGAAATAAAAAAACCGGCATTTCTGCCGGTTAATAATCGGATCTATAAAGTTAATTCTTACAATAAAGCAGAATAACTAATCATGGCCGCCGTATCGGAAGGAGCACCGGCAATGTGATCTGGCTCTAGGGTATGGAGTAAGTTGAATTGCCATTGCTTGTTGGGCTGGGGAGAAAACGAGTAGCCAAACTCAATGTCTACCTGACGACCCGATGGCGAAAGTGAGGCTTCTCGGTCTTCACGAATAACGCTGCCATCAAGCGTTCGCCCTACGGGCACATCCAGGGTGGCAATACCGCTTTCGATACGCAGCGGTTGATGCAGTGAAAACGCTGCCCGCTCGTTTTCGTTCTGCCATTGCAATCCTAGCGCTGCCTTTTGCGTATGAACGTCGCGGATGTGGGTCAATAGTCCGCTGCCCTGGGCATTTCCTCGACCTTGTTCAAATTCAGCAAACGTACTAAACCCATTCCCCAGTGCCGCTTGGACGGCTACACCGGCAAAGGTCATTTCGTTATGATCGCCCAAACCCAAAGCACCCGACCCACTGGCGCCCAACAGACCATTGGACTCCTCTAAGCGGCCTACCTGAGTCGTCATGCTTAACGCAGGCGATAGCTGCCACTCAAAGCCAACGTCAGAGCGATTAGCTCGATAATCGCTATCGATCGCCGCGTCCAACTCATTGCCCGCCCAGTGCGTGGCAACAAGGCTCACGCTATCGCCCAACCCGTAATGGGCTTTTACGCCATTGATGCTTTCAAGCGACTGAGTCAATGCAGACCCACCTTGAAAAGAGATCATCGGCATAAGTCCCGATTCGGCGTAAGCACTCATCGGGCTTGCCTGGGCACCCGAGAAATTGAAAGCGCTTAAGTAGGCGTTGCCTATAGCACCATCGAACCGGCTGCTGAGCAAATCACCGGCTCCATTAACACTGGAGGTAAAGCGATAAGGCCCCATGCTCACCGACTCCGTTTGCAGCGACGCAGCCGAATACTTGGATAGCTGCTCCATCTGCCCACGAAGCTGGGTTGCCCGGCGGGTTCGTGGCTGGGCACGCGCGCCTAAATCAATCTGATAATCCCGGCCCAAACTATCAAACGCGGTAACGTTATCCAACGCACCCGCTTCAATGAACGAGTTACCAAAAGCACTTGATAAGAGAATATTAGAACGTTCAGCTAGCTCACCACCTGAGGCCACCTGCTCACTTTGGGCAACCACCAACTTACCTTCCGGCGCTAACGCCGCATCGATATCGGCAATACCTTGGCCAAAATAATAAGTGCCACAGTTAGTAGTAGCGTTGCTGCCACAATCACTTTTCCCGAACAGCGCACTTTCCTTGCTTGCCGTTTCAAGTAGCCGCTGGCTAGCCTGTTGAGCATTCATATGCGGCCAGCGCGCTAAAATGCCTGCCGCGTATTCAGAAATGCGCGCGGCAGAAAATGACGTACCCTGGGCACCTACCTGCCGATACACATAATCGGTGGCGATAGCCCGCTCCTGCAGCCGCTGATCATCACCAGGGAATGAGCTTGACGGATGAATATTGCCATCGTTTGTGGTGCCGACAGCAATCAGCGTCATGTCATAGAGTTCTGGCTGGCTGTCATAAAGAGGACGGCCTGCCGTATTGATAGCCAAACCTTCATTACCAGCACTGACGACGTAGACAGCCCCTTTACCCTCATTGGCATTAACGACTTGAGCAAAAGATTGCTGAGAAGTTACACCATTAAAGGAAAGGCGTGGATCGCTGGCCTGTAAACGCTGAGAAAAGCTGGCGTTGATGACACGCGCGCCACGCAGAGCGGCTTCACCAATGGCGTAGTTAATCGCACTACTACGGTTTACACCATTTTGCTCAATCTTGATCAGATCAAGTCGAGCACTACCTAGCGCGCCGCTTGTAATCGTCGAGGCCACCGCATTGCCATGCCATTCATTATCACCACTTACGTCACGAGTATTGGTATGAATATTAAGCGTATCAATTACCAAGCGGTTATTAGGTATGCTGTTGATATCAAAAGCACTATCAACTACCGCCAAACGTATTCCTGTTGGTGAAGCTGAACTTTCCTCATTAAAGGAAATAGTACCGGAAGGTAAGTCACTGCGAGCAAGGCTGGGTTCTGCGTTATGAACACCTTGAGTAGGGTCTACGCCACTATCACCACCACCACCGGAGCTACAGCCTGTTATAGAGATGGTACCTAGCGCCATTCCAATGGCCAGCACAAGAGGATTTCGGTTACCCATGAGTAGGTACCCGAAAGAGGTCTTTCAGAGTCATTTTAATTAACACTCGCTAATATATAAGGACATCGGGGAGGATGCGCGAGCATTAAACAATAACTTCTTACAGTCAGCAACCTAAGTTTACATTTAACAAACTGTAACGTTTAAAGCAATGTATTTAAGTTCAACACTATAGTTGAAATTGATAATATTTTTCACTAGCAACATACTTTTTAATATAAACGCGACGACATTAGTTATTTCTGACATATAACTATAAATAACAATATATTAAGATCAATTTTTATATTAGCACTATACATAATAGAGCTTTACTTTTCGTTACACATACAATGTATCATACGATTTATACGGCTTATTTCACAAATAAATGAATATGTGGTTACCCAAGAATCTGAATAAAAATATTCTTAACGATTCTGTAATGCCAAAAGTAAATGTGAAATTAAAAAAATGGTCCATCACTTGCCATTCACACCCCCTGGCAGCATGCATCACATTCGCGCGTTCCCACGCCCTCTAGCAGACATTCCCTCCTTTTTCGGTTACGGTGGCAGGCTTCTCTTACCTGATATCAAACGGCTATAAATGCAAGATTTACTCAATGAGATCGCTGATGCGATGGCTGCCGAAACCGAGCGTGGCAAAGTTGCAGACTATATCCCCGAGCTTGCTCACGTGGATCCCAAAAAGTTTGCCATTTCTCTTGCTACCGTAAAGGGCGAGCGCTATTCCGCTGGCTGTGCCACCGCCCCTTTCTCAATTCAGAGTATTTCGAAGGTATTTACGCTGACGATTGCGCTGGGGAAAATGGGTGATGCGCTTTGGTCCAATGTAGGCCGTGAGCCATCTGGTGATCCGTTTAACTCTATCGTGCAGCTTGAGCATGAAGGCGGCAAACCGCGCAACCCGTTTATCAATGCCGGCGCCATTGCCGTGGTTGATGCCATCATGATGGGCCATGAGCCCAAAGAGACGCTTGCCGAACTGCTAAGCTTCGTACGCTATATTGCTGACGATGAAAGTATTTGCTTTGACCATGTGGTTGCCGCTTCTGAAATGGCGCATCGCGATCGCAATGCCTCCCTTGCTCACTTCATGAAAGCCTTTGGTCGCCTGCGCCATGACGTTGATAAAATCCTGGGCACCTATTTCCACCAATGCGCCATCGCCATGAACTGCGAGCAGCTCGCCCACGCCGGGCTGTTTCTGGCCTCCGATGGCGTCAACCAGCCCAGCAATATTCGTGTGGTTTCCCCTCAACGGGCACGGCGTATTAATTCGCTGATGATGATGTGCGGTCATTATGATGCATCGGGCGAATTTGCCTTCCGAGTGGGCCTGCCGGGTAAAAGTGGCGTTGGCGGCGGCATTCTGGCGATAGCCCCAGGCCAGGGCTCGATTGCCGTTTGGTCACCGGGCCTGGATGACTACGGCAATAGCCTGCTGGGTACGAAAGCGCTTGAAATGTTTGTTCAGCGTACCGGTTGGTCGGTGTTTGGCCATTGAGCCTAGCTTATTAGGGTTTTAATTGGCCAAGACACGCTTCATATACAGCCAAATCCCTGGAAGAAAAGCAGCAAAACGTAACCGTCTCAACGGTCGAGCCCTGCTTCAGTGCCTCGCTCACCGTTGATACAGCAATCCTTGCAGCTTCTTCAATAGGATAACGGTATACACCTGTGCTGATACTTGGAAACGCTACCGAGCGCGCACTGACCGATTCAGCTAGTGCCAAGGAGCGTTGATAGCACGATGCCAACAGCTCAGCTTCACCGTGCGTTCCACCATTCCATACCGGGCCAACAGTATGAATCACGTAGCGCGCCGGTAGCTTAAAACCCTCGGTCAGCTTTGCATCGCCAGTTGAGCATCCACCCAGCGTTCGACAAACTTTCAGTAGTTCAGGCCCAGCGGCACGGTGAATGGCGCCATCCACGCCGCCACCGCCCAGAAGCGAGGTATTGGCAGCGTTGACGATGGCATCAACATCAAGCGTGGTGATATCAGCTTGAATAGCGGTGATGTTCATTTATAACCTCCATGTTAACGATTAGGTGGAAAGTTAGTAGATAGTGACAGGTTCTGCTTCAGATGTTTGAGCCGTTAGCTGTGCAAGCTCCCAGGCTTGCACCATCTGTTTTTTAGCAATGCCCCAACGGTAGCCGCCTAACGCACCGCTTTGTTGAATAACCCGGTGGCAGGGAATCCACAGTGCAATTGGGTTGGCCCCCACCGCATTGCCCACGGCTCGCGACGATTTAGGCATGCCAAGTGCCTGGGCAATATGCGTATAGCTCGCCAGCTGTCCCTCTGGGATGGTGAGCAACGCTCGCCATACGGCCACCTGGAAATTGGTGCCGGTCACGTGAAGCGATAGCGTACCGGGCTTGGCTTCAGGCTTTGCAAAAAGCGCATCGACTACATACGCCGTCGCCTCAGGACGATGATTGAGCGTGCTTCGCGGCCACTCCTTAGCAAGCCGCGCCAGCAGCTCATCGGAACTGGTGGCATCCACAAAACCCATGCGGCAGATGCCACGTGGGGTGACTGCTACCAGCACGGTACCCAGAGGCGTTGCATGCACGCCGTACTCGATACGTACACCCTCCCCCTGGCGCTTATGCTCGCCAGGCGTCACCGCTTCCAGCTGCACAAAGTGATCGTAAAGCCGTGAGCCCCCGCTTAGGCCAAGCTCGTGAGCCACATCAAGCAGTGTGCGGGGTTCTTTTAATAGCTGCTTACCCCGTTCCAAGGTTAGGGCCTGCAAAAAGCGCTTGGGCGAAATACCAGCATAGCGGCAGAACAGACGCTGAAAATGATAGGCGCTTAAATGGACATGAGCGGCAACCTCATCCAGGCTGGGCTGCAGTTTGGCTCGCTCCACCATGTAGGCCATCGCCTTTTCGATACGCGCGTAATCATCCATTGCCGGTTCCTCTGCTTGATACCCAAGCACTTTTATCCAAGTACTTTTATCTACAAGTGCTTTTATCTACAAGTACCCTCTAGCGTAAGCGCTTCATGCCCACCTGCCGACCCGAATCTTGCGCATATCAATTTTATACAATACGCAGTCCTCACGTTATCGCACACTCCTCTTACTGTTTTGGAGGATCATCATGAGCGTTTCACTATTACTACCTATGTCAGCCTTTGCCCTTGCAGCGTCTATTTCTCCTGGCCCGGTGAATCTGGTATGCCTAAGTAGCGGTACTCACTACCCTATCGCTAAAGGGTTAATCTTTGTGACCGGCGCCACGCTAGGCTTTATAGCGTTGTTTATAGGCGTTGGCGCTGGGCTTTACTCTTTACTTACCACAGTGCCTTTACTTGAAGAGCTACTCCGGTGGGCAGGGATAGCATTTTTGCTTTATCTAAGTATTAAGTTAGCAATGGATGACGGCACGCTGCCTGAGCAGGCAACTCCCAAACCGCCTGGATTTATGACAGGTGCGCTTATGCAGTGGCTCAATCCTAAGGCATGGATTGCCTCCGCCTCAGGTATTGGCGCTTATACAAGTGGTAATGACCTGACACAAATTGCCATGTTCGCCGCGCTCTACCTACCCATTTGTTGGCTATCGCTAGCAAGCTGGGTTTACGCGGGCGCTTTTTTAAAGCGCTATATTCAAACCCCTCGGCTACTAGTCGCCATTAACCGGCTGCTCGCAGTGTTATTGGCCGTAAGCTGCCTATATTTATTATTCACTTAGCGATTGTCGATACTGGTTGGGAGTAGCTGCGACCAACTGCTTAAAGGTCCTTTGAAAATGGGGCTGGTCGTTAAAGCCTACCTTCAAGGCGGTTTCAACGATGGGTTTGCCGAGCTTGAGCTCACGCTGGCCGAGCTGAATTCGCCGGTTTACCAGATACGCATGGGGCGTTAAACCAAAGTGTTGCTTAAACGTACGAATAAGATGCCCAGCGCTATACCCAGAGAAGTTGCAAAGATCCGCTAGAGATAACTCTTTTGATGCATTTGCATCCAAATACGCGGCTACTGCCAAAAGCTCATTTGGCACTTTTTGTAGCGGCTGATGGGGCTTTCGGGCAAGCCACTGCAATACTTCCAACAAATAATCGACTACTACCGTTTGCTTCTCAAGCAAGCTACGCTGATTATCCAGTAGGCAAGCGGCCATCGCCCGGTAAGCGTGATAAAACCTTGGCTGCGATATCACCGCCGTTGCAATATCCTCCCAGTCGGAGGAAGCCAGAAGCCCTGCCTGATAACGCAAGTCGGTAAGCCAGTGTGTATCCACATACAGCATCAGATAAGCCCAAGGCTCATTTTCAATAGGATTACATGAATGCACCCAATGTGGATTCATCAACACTAAGTCGCCCGCGCTAATTTGATAAGACGAATCGCGATAACGAAACGTGCTTTTACCGGCGGTGACTGCTCCAAACGACCAATGAGTATGGCTATGCGGCGCATAACATACCTGACGGGCATCGCTGATTTTGCGAAGCTCAATATGCGGTATCCCAGGGTGACGCCAAAAAACAGGGGCCGCTAAAGAAGAAGAGCGTGGGGGCATAGGTTATATCCAAGCCAATAGTGAAATGATGGATAGCAAAATGGCCGTTAACGCTTCGATATCAGCTACCTCATCACTCACGCTAGACAATAACATGCGACCGGCCCAGTATGGACAGCCGATTAATACGGATATTGAATAAAGCCATTCAGTCAGGAGGACACCATGGCCAAACAAACACCTGTGCGTGATCATCGGGATGCTATTACTCTGTTTGCCCGTATGGGTTACGCGGCTCGCGGTGTTGTCTATTTACTGGTCGGCGGCCTTGCCGCACTTGCCGCGCTGGGCGAAGGTGGCCAGACCGAGGGCAGCCGGGGCGCTCTGGAAAGCGTATTAACCGCGCCTTTTGGTAAAATTCTATTGGCAATCATAGCCCTGGGGCTTATTGGCTACGCGATGTGGCGCACCATCCAGGCAGTCAAGGATGCTGATCACCACGGCACTAATGCGAAAGGGCTCGCCATCCGGGCAGGACTATTGGTCAGTGCCGTCACTCATATATTGCTGGCCTTCTACGCCGCTAGTCTGATCTTTCGTCTGGGCAGCTCTTCTGGTGATTCGGGTGGATCTGAAGGCATCGTCAGTTGGTTGCTGCAACAGCCTTTTGGACGCTGGCTGGTAGGTGCTGTGGGGTTGGCGATTATTGGCGCGGGTATAGCCCATGGCCTCAAGGGCTTAAAAGCCAAATTCGATAAAAACTTTGACATGCCGCGGCAAACCCAACGCTGGGCTTACCCGGTTTGCCGTTTTGGCTTAGCGATTCGTGGTCTGGTATTTATTATTGTCGGCAGCTTCTTTCTTATCGCCGCCTATCAGATAAGCCCTAGCGAAGCAGGCGGCACAGAAGAGGTATTCAGTACGCTGCGAAGTCAGGCCTATGGCCAGTGGTTGTTGGTTTTTGTCGCTATTGGGCTGTTCGCGTTTGGCGCCTATAGTGTATTGGCGTCTATTTATCGCCGCATCAACCCGGCGATGTAGGTTTCTTCATGGTCATTGCATCAAGACGTATGAAAGCGTGGCTCGAGCGCATTAACCGCTCAAGGCATATGCTATGGCTATTAGGCGTTCTTTCGTTCTTGGAAACCATCATCCTGCCCATTCCTCTTGAGCTGATGATGATTCCCCTGATGGCCACCAACCGATCACGTATCTGGCACATGGCAGCAGTCATCACCGCGGGTTGCCTGGTTGCGTCACTAGTAGGTTACGGCGTGGGCATGCTGCTATTCCAATCCATAGGCACCTGGTTTATCGGCTTCATGGACTTGCAGGATAGCTATCAAACCTTCCAGACCCTTTTTAACCAGTACGGTTTTGTGTCGATCCTGGTCATTGGCATTCTGCCAATCCCTTTTCAGCTAGCCATGATTACCGCCGGCCTCTCAGGCTATCCGATCCTGCTATTTGCTCTAGCCGCGCTTATTGCTCGCGGCCTGCGCTATTTCGGCTTGGCCTGGCTTGTTTATCGGTTTGGCCACGGCGTACTTATTCTCTGGAAACGTCACGCACTGGCCGCAAGCCTTGTGGGCGGCGTGGCGGCTCTATTGCTTGTACTCGGCCTGCAGTTCCTAGCTGGGCTGGTAATATAGTCAGCCCTAAAACCCGTAATCCCGCTCCACTTTGGCAATCCGGGTTTTAAAATGCCGATACCACTGCTGATGCCCAAGCCGTTGCGCTTCTTTATGTTCGCCATGGGCTTTCCACGCTTTTATCGAGTCCAGATCCGCCCAATAGGAAACGGTAACGCCCACCTCATTGCGCGCTGATTCCACGCCTAGAAACCCCGGCTGCTGGGCGGCCAGCTCCACCATGCGTACCGCCATGTCATCGTAGCCATCTTCGATATCCGTACGCACAGAGGTAAAAATCACTGCGTAGTAAGGCGGCTCAGGGGTAGTAGCGATAAGGGGCATGGAATCTCTCTTGGGCTAAAGCTATGTCGGTACGCGTATCGTAATGGTTTGATGAGCCCTGTCTAGCGCAATAATCTAATTTGCATCAATGTCCGATATTGTCCGCTTCATGACCGCTCAGCGTATCGTTAGCACTACCTGAACCCTCTAGGCTGTAGCCTCACTTACATGCAACTGAGGCCTACCATGTCACTCTCAAACACCGCGCTACTCATGATCGACGTGCAATCTTCCTTTCCCGCGCGTGATTATTGGGTAGAATCGCTGGCTGAAGCGTGGCGGCCAAACCAGCGCGCCCTGTTAAACGCAGCCAAAGCGCATCAGATTCCCGTTGTGCGGATACTGCATGAAGCGCCCGGCAGCCAAGGCGCGTTTGACCCGGCAAATGGCCTGGTTTGTCCGCTTGAAAATTTTAACGATGCGGTGGCGGTCACGTTTAACAAACGTGTCCATAACGCCTTTAGCGATACGGCACTTGAAAGCTGGCTGCATGAACGCGGGATTACCCAACTCGTGATTAGCGGTATTCGCACCGAACAGTGCTGTGAAACAACGGCGCGGGTTGGGTCAGATTTGGGCTTTAGCGTCGATTTCGTCAGCGATGCAACGCTGACCTTCCCCATGACGCGCCAAGGCATCACCTGGTCGGCGGAAGATATCAAGGCACGCACGGAGCTGGTACTTGAAGAGCGCTTTGCGCGTATCATCAGCACCTTGGATTTAATCAATGAGTGGCAAACCCAGCGTGAGTGAACCGTTACGAATTGCAGTATTGATGATGCCGGGGCAAGTGCCGCTCGATTTGATTGGTCCGCTTCAGGTACTGCAATGCGCAAGCCGCCTGTCAATCGAGATTGACGTACGCTATATCGGCCCGCAGGACGCCTTGCAATGGCTCGGGCCGCTATCGCTTAGCGGCATAGACCCACTGCCAGAGCAGCTACCCCATCAGCATTTGCTGCTAATCCCCGGGCAGTATCGCAACAGCATTGAGCCATTGGTACAGCAAACGTGTGTCGGCTGGCTCAAGGCGAATGCCCAGTATGCCGATACGCTGATGACGGTTTGCTCAGGCACCCTGCTGCTTGCTGAAACGGGCCTGTTGAATGGGCGACGCTGCACCACGCACCACACGCTGCTTGACCAGCTACGAGCCAACGCGCCTCTGGCCAAGGTACAGCGCGACTGCATCTTTATCGAAGACGGGCACTATTTAACCAGTGCCGGTATCTCGACCGGCGTGGATACCATGCTCTACTGGCTTACCCGCACATGCGGCCATCAGTTGGCCTTGAGCGTTGCCCGGGAGATGGTGCTTTACCTTCGCCGCAGCGGGCAGGAACCCCAACTGGGCGCCTGGCTTGAAGGGCGCAACCACGTAGATGAACGAATTCATCGGGTGCAAGACTCTCTTTGTGCGGCCCCCTCACAACCCTGGCGGATGGAAACGCTCGCCGCACAAGCCGCCATGAGCGAACGTCACTTTCGGCGACGATTTAAACACCTCACCGGCATGCTGGTAGGCGATTACATTGTGGGTTTAAGACTTCAGCGCGCCAAAGCGTTAATGACCGAAACCACCTGGACACTCGCCCGTATTGCCGCTGAATCAGGGTTTGGTGACGAGCGCCAGCTGCGCAGAACCTGGTCGCGCCAGGAAGATACGTCGCCAGGCGTATGGCGCCGCTCCCAGCGATCCCTACCGATTTAATTCACCTTTAGCAGCAGCGCCAATGGCTAGAACAGCGTAACCAGGATTTGAATGCACATGATGATCATGCACAGGATCCCCACGCCATAGGAAATTGTTCGCCAAGGTTGAAGCGAGTTCAGATAACACAGCGTATGGCAGTAGCGCGAAGCGGTAAATAGCATGAAGAGCCACATGGCAAGCCCTGAAGAGGCGCCCACCAGAACGTAAGCAACGCCCAGCCCCAGGAAAATGGGAATGTTCTCAAGATCATTCGACCAGGCTTTGCTGGCCTTTTGTACCTGCGGCAACTCCTCTTGCGCAGGCGACTTGCCCGCCATTGCCGCATCCTCTGGCGTTTTAAAGGTCATTTTCGTGATGCGGTGAAAGCCTTGATATAAAGACGTGGCAAACATCTTTGCAAACAGCAGCACCGTCGCCAGCGCATACCAATAAACGGCCTCATCCATAATGCCTCCGGTAAGATTCAATCCTGGTTAACGCATGATTGCGTAGTTAAAGCTTCACTGCTCAAGCATAGCCACTTTCAGAGCCCATGTGTTTGCGGTTTAATGCAGATCATGCGATGAGGCCCGTTCATCAACGACAAAGGGGTGACGCCATGGCCCTATTTATATTGCCCAGCAACGCTGCCTGTTTGAATTTACAACAGCGCCTGCCTGACCCGCGTCTTCGCCCATGGGTACAATGTCTTTGGTCCATGACTGGGCAAGGCAGTGTTGTTCCACCTAAAACGGAAAAGCTCTACCCTGATGCCGGTTCCAGCCTTACGATCAGACTTGCCAGCTCCCAGCCAACCATCACGTTTTGCTTTAATAAAAGCACCCTGCTTGAAACGTTTAATCCGGCAGAAACTCGCTTAAGCATTCGATTCAAGGCGGCAGGCGCCTACGCTCTATTGGGCCTCGAACCACAGCAGTTTTCAGATATCCATCATTCACTAGGCATTGATGATAAACCGCCATGGCTGGATAGCCTGATGCCGGTTGTCGAACGCCTGTACCAAGTTAATACAGTAGAAGGGCTTGCACTGTTAGAGGCTTGGCTGATGAGCCGGCTGGAATGCCAATCGCCCAGCAATAGCCGCACTCAAAACCTGGCTTACGAAATTAGCCGGCTACAACTGCCTTTGCAGCAGCTAATGGCCAACCTGGGATTTACTCGGCGCACGCTGGAGCGCAAATTAAAGCAGGAGGTAGGCGTTTCACCCGGCCATTTAGTGGGCTATGCCCGGATGTATAATGCCCGCCAGCTGTTAACCACTAACCACCTTCCCCTCGCGGAGATAGCCCTACAGTGCGGCTACTTCGACCAAGCGCATTTTTCTCACGCCTTTCATAAATTCACCTATGAAACCCCAGCGGCTTATCGAAAGCGCAAATTGTCGCAAATTTACAAGGCGTAGAAGTCTTCCGGTTTTAAGCTCGTATTTCAACTTATTAACCGGAGCATATCCATGCTGCAACGTCTATCACCTGAAGCCGTTTATAGTCTATGCCCTCGCCTGCCCAAACATCTTATTGCCTTGGGCAAGGTCGAGGCTGGTTCAGTCATAAATCAAACGATAATTCATTTGGTTCACCTACGCGTCTCACAAATCAATCACTGCTGTTACTGTCAGCATATGCACAGCCAAGAGGCGCGCGATGATGGCGAGCGCCAGGCGCGTCTGGATGTATTGCCCGCCTGGCGAGAAGCGCCCTGCTTTTCTGCTGAAGAGCGTGCTGCGCTTGCCTGGGCGGAAGCACTTACCCTCATCAGCCAGGCAATGGTCAGCGATGACGATTATCAAAACGCCGTCACCGCGTTTGGCGAACAAGGCCTGATGGAACTCACCAGCGTTATTCTGGAGATCAACAGCTGGAACCGCATAGCAGTGAGCTTTCAGTTCACACCGGAGATAAACTGATGGTAATGACGCTGCGCCAACAGCTGCCTAACCTGCTGGGTATTCTGTCCAGCCTGTGTTTTTTCTTTGGCAGCTTTATGTTTCTACCCACGTTTGCAGCCTACGCAACCATCGGTGTCTGGTGCTTTGTGGCGGGGTCACTGATTATGTTTATTATCTATTTAATAAACATAAGAAGCGGACGGTAACCTCGCTCACCTGTAACGCGCCTAGCCAACAGGGCGCGTTACTTCTCAAACCCATCCCACTCGTTTACTATGCGCCACCCTCAATTCCAAGCTACCCAGGCCGCCATGTCCTTTAATGCACTCTATACCGATCTTTCTGGCTATTACGATTTAATGTGCGAGGACATCGACTACCCGGCGCAAAGTGACGCGGTTCGCAGGCTTCATCAAATTTTCGGTAACCGCGGTAATGCTCATCTTGATCTTGCCTGCGGCACCGGCCCCCACGTTCGTCATTTTATTGATCATGGCTACTTGAGTAGCGGCCTGGACATCAACCAGCCCATGCTGGATATCGCCGCTATACGCTGCCCCGAAGCCCAGTTTACATGCCAGGATATGGGTAGCTTTCAGGTAAACGAGCCGCAGGATCTGATTACCTGTTTTCTGTATTCGATTCACTACAGCGACGGGATTGAAAAGCTCAAGGCGTGTATTTCAAGTGCGCATAGCGCCTTAAAACGGGGCGGGGTTTTCTGCTTTAACGCAGTCGATAAGGATAAAATCGATAACGATCTGTTTGTGAAACACACCGCTAAAAAAGCCGACGATGCATTCACGTTCCGCTCGGGATGGTATTACAGCGGCAGTGGTGAAAAGCAGGCCCTTAAACTCAGCATTGAAAAAACCAATGCGCGCGACACCCAAATATGGAATGACGAACATCCCATGGTCGCGGTTAGCTTTGCCGAGTTAATCAGCCTTCTTGAGCCTTACTTTGAAGTTCATGTGTTCGAGCACAACTTTGAAGCTATCACGCCGTGGAACACTACCTCGGGGAACGCTATTTTTGTCTGCGTAAAAGTTTAGCGCTTAACAAGGGTTGCTCGTAGTTAATCAATAAAGCTAATAAGCTCAGTTGACATAATAACCGCTTACTTTCCAAACCCCCCCTTCCAGGTGCGGCGTAATAATTTCGATAATGCTGGGCTTATTGGTGAACCGCGTTTGATAGGTGAACTCCTTGTAATCATTTTTAGGAGCACCGGGCATGGATGTTTCGCTGATAACGCGTGTGCGGCGCCGCGATTCCACCGACCCGAAATCACGCCGTGCCGCGCTAATGGTCCGTTCCAGCATGCTGGGTGAAAGCGGGCGCTTAAGCAGCGGTGATGACTCTTCCCAAGCCAGTTCAAACTCGCCGCTGTCGATTGCTTCAAGCCATGCCAGCACTGCTGCTTCTGCCGCATCGGTATTCGCCTGGGCATAGGGTGCTATCAGTAACAAAGCCGTGATAAAACAGGTCAGCATTTTTGGCATGAATAACTCTTGGCGGCGATAAAGAAGTTGACGGGCTTAAGTAATTATCGGAACCAGGAGGAATTTCTTTAGGAATAAATCATTATAACCAGACAAGCCTGCTATACGGCTTTGATTTTAGAGCCCCCAAACGGCTCTCCAGGCCGCCCACGTGAACTTCCAGCTTGTGGCCATCAGGGTCCAGTATGTACACCGAACGCCCTTCGCTTTTATTTACCTTCCACTGCGGCACGCCAGCGTCTTTCAAGTGCTTGCAATAGTCATCAAAATCAGGGGCCGCGATATCCAACGCAACGTGGGTATAATCATTTTTAGGACATGGCGCGTCGCAAGAGAGGCACAGCCATAAATCGCCCGCCGACAGATAAGCCCCTTTATCCCATTTCACATGCCCTTTCAGTCCCATCACTTGGATATAAAAGTGCAATGAGCGCTCTAAATCGCTGACGGCCAGGGTAATATGGTTCAATCCAGTAATCATTGCAGCACTTCCCTCACCTCGCTATGCGCTCTACCGATCTTCGAGAGGTTACCTGCCACCTGCAATATCAATAAAGGAACCGGTGACATAAGACGCCTCGTCAGATAACAGCCAAGCAATCGCCTGGGCTACCTCTTCAGGCGTACCGCCACGCTTTAACGGGATTTGTGGCGCTAACCGCTCAACTCGCCCAGGCTCTCCGCCATCCGCGTGCATATCCGTATGAATAAATCCCGGCCGCACACCGTTGACGCGAATATTTCGGGCGGCCAACTCAATCGACAAGCCCTTAGTCATCGAATCCATTGCCCCTTTGGACGACGCATAATCGATATATTCAAACGGAGAACCCGTGCGCGCCGCGCCAGAAGAGACGTTAACGATGGCACCCACACCCTTAGCCTGATTGATAAACGCTTTGGAGCATAGAAATGCGCTCGTCACATTCGCATTCATGACCTTTTGAAAGCGCTCAAGGCTGATATCCGCCAACTCAGACTGCGTAAACAAAACACCCGCGTTATTAACCAGATGCGTAACGGGCCCAAACGCCTTGTGCGCTGCCTTAAAAAGCCCCTCAACGTCTGACTCTACCGACACATCCGCTTGAAACGTGAGTACGTTTCCACCGGCCTCGTGAATGCTGGCCGCGACAGATTCCGCTGCCGCACTATTTTTCAGGTAGTTAATACAAACGGCGTACCCTTTAGCGGCCAGTAAGGCTGACGTAGCCGCACCGATGCCGCGGCCTCCTCCCGTTACGACAACGACTTTATTCACACTGGTTCTCCATTGGGTGGTGGGCAATCGATAAGCGCGCCGTGAATGCTAGCGTATAGCAGGTAAGGCTTTTTGAACGCATGAATGTAGGGCTAGATATTTCATACGTTGCTTCACTGAACCAGTAAGGCAAAGGCGACAACTCCTCTACCTTGCTGTGAAATACAACTAATGCCCGCTGTATAAACTCAGGCTTCTGAGCCCTTGGACTCTGGGCGCAGCTGGAGCTGAAGGCCCATTAAAAAATTGCGCAGCACCTGATCTTTACACTCACGATAATTCTTATGACTGGGTTTACGGAAAAACGCGCTTAACTCATGATTACTTAAGCGAAACTCGGCCAGCTCAAAAATAGCTAAAATATCCTCAGCTTTTAAATTCAACGCAATACGCAGCTTCTGGAATACCATATTATTGTTCAAATCGGGTTCTGGCGCGGGCGGCGGGCCTTCACGCTTGCCCCGCTTAAAGCTAATAAAGCCGTTCAAAAACGCGGCTAATTCTTTATTTTTCAGCTTAACAAACTCTGCGTCGTCATCTTTTTTCAACCAGGCAGAAACCTGCTCCTGGGTGACATCAAACTCTGCCAGAGAAAAAATTTTCATTACGGCGTTATCTTTTAAATCAAAGACATACCGTATACGGCGCAGAATATCATTATTGATCAAAATACAGCTCCTAGTCTTAGGGAAATCCAGCACAATCAATGTTCATGTGCTTTAGGTTCAGCATAAATTTGTATCTTACGTAGCCAAACTAGCTTGCTGATAGCTTTACAAGCAGCTCATCAATCTCGGCTTTAAGCTCTTCATCATGCACTTTATTAGCGCTGGCCTTGGCATTTTGCAGGCTTTGAATTGCCGCCTCCGTCTGGCCCAGCTCCATTTGCAATTTAGCCATGGAAAGAGCGATGGATGACATATGCTCTTTGGAATTGATCGCAACGGCTTTTTCCAGCGCTTTTCCATAGCCCACCAGCGCGTCATCCAACTCCTCGGTAAAGTCCGCCAGCGTTTCCCACTGCTCTGGATGATCTTTATCGGTATTTTCATTCTCGATGCAAATAGCTTTCAGCTCGGCATAGAGCGAATCAAAAGCCTCTCTATCTTCTTTGTCAGCCGCCCTCATCAGCTTTTCAGCCAACTCGTAGACCGCCTTGTAAATCTTGGTATTAATCATTAACCACAACCCTGTTTCTGAAAACAAAAAATGAAAATAAACCGACTTATTAGCTTATTGAGCGATAAAAAATTCTTGAAGGCGCGCGATCTACAGCCAATTTGTTATTTTATCACTGCTGCGTTCAGGGCGCGTGCGTTTGTTCACTCGCTGCCTTATCGGCTTGATGGGACTAGCGCTCTATAGCTTATTCAAACACCTCGTAATGGCGCTTTACGTTACCAGTTAGCCTTCCCCAGTCGGAGTTCGCCACACGCTGCTGGTGCTGTTCAAAAGCGGTTCGGTCGATAAACTCTTCATAGACGTTAAAACGATACGGATCGGCTTTATCCTGAGTGACCTCGAACATTATGCAGCCTGGCTCTTCAAAGGTGAGCTGTCGGTGATGAATAAGCCCGGCTTTCACGGCTTCAAGATCGCTTTCGGGGACGGTTATAAAACCTTTTAAGGTTACTTTTGCCACTGAGATAGCCTTTTTATATAAAGCCCATTGAATTGGAAGACATCCCGCCTGAATAAGCTGAGCATTACCACTCAATATGAATGGGCGTACCCACCTTTACCAGCTCCATAAACTCGTCCATTTCGGCATTGGTCAATGCAATACAGCCATTGGTCCAATTAAAGCGTTGCGTAATAGGACCCAACCATCCAAGCCAGTTAAATTGGCCGTGCACCATAATAAAACCGCCCGGCGAAACTCCCAGGCTATCTGCATTAGCCGCATCGGCTTCGTTAGGGTAACTCACATGCATTGAGCGGTAAGCAGAGGAGTCTTCTTTCTTATAGTCCAGAACGTAGTGGCCTTCAGGCGTTCGCTGATCGCCCTCCTGCACCTTATGCCCCTGCGGACTTCCGCCAAGCGCGACGTGAAACTCTCTGACCACTTCGTCTCCCTCAAGGAGATACATGCGGTTGTCTGATTTATCTACTTTCACCAAATCGACACCCGCCAGCACCGGAGTCGCGAGGAAGATCAGCAGCCATGCTATTTTGTTCATTATTTAAACCGTCAGATAAAGATTTAAGAGTGTACTGGATAGGCTTTAAAGGGCTCTAGCATTAAAACGCAACGTATAGTCGCAACGCATCCTGGTGCTGTATGCCGTTCTCAAAAATGGGTTCGGGATAATTATCTAGAAAATGGTTTTTAACTACCCGGTCAACTCTAAACCCATGGCGCTGATAATAGGTAAGCTGATACCCAAAGGTGCCGGTGCTTAACTCCACCCACTGCATATTCTTGGTCTTCAGCTCATTCAAGGCGAATCGCAGTAGGCCAGACCCAACCCCTTGCTGTTGAAATTGCGGATATATCGCAATATTGAATATCTCGGCGGTACCGGTATTGATCGGCTTGGCGATGCACGCGCCAATGACCTTTTCATCACGCTTCGCGGCAAAATACCAGGCGCCCTCCAGGTAGGATGCTATGGTTTCCTCGGAAGGGTCCGCTTCAAGCAAAAGCTCGATGGGAATTTCGCTGACACCTACTTCCAGATAGCTCACTTTTCACCTCAGAAATACTTGATACCCAGCGGCAGTACGATGTGTTTTATCAACGACCCGCGTACTGGAGAATTTCGTAAGAGTAGGCGTATTTAAATGCGCCAGTAAGGTCGATACGAGATAGGTCTCCACGTAGCTCCGCCGCTATTGAATCCAATGCCCTGCCCTTTCGCACTGCCTCTTCGATATTCGACTGAGTAGTGAGATATCCCACCAGCGATTCAAGCGTGAACGTTACCGGCAGCCAGCCCTTTTTACTTGCCAGGGCGGAGAGCTGAAGGTCATCGCCAAGCTTCATATCTTCATAACGTATGCGAGGCGGTGATGGGAAGCGCTCAAAGTATTGATGCCTGAGCCAATCATTGAACGTGTCAGAAGTCGAGTGCCCCGCGAACGCGAAGTTATAGATGATCCAGATAGCCCCAGGATTGGATGCGGTTTTATAGGCAGCCAGTGCTTGGGCAGTATCGAACCAGTGAAACGCCATACACGTCGAGATGAGATCGAAGCGGCCTTGCTCGGGCAGCTCAGTGTAGTCCGCCTTTCTCACGGTTAAGCCACGCCCTTGCGCGATGGCCAGCATCTCGTTTGAGGAATCAATACCCATGACCTCCTGGGCAATATCCAGAAGTGGAACGGTAGAGTCGCCGGTGCCGCACGCTACGTCCACTGCCCGGCCAAAGCGTGCGGCGGGCAGATGCCGTTTCATGATCTGAAAGAGGGCTTGGTGGGTTTTCGGACGGTATTTATTGTATCGCTGCCCGACGCCGGTATCGGCAAAATACTGTGACATATGTGCATCCCTTGCGGCCGAGTGCTAACTAAGTGCTGGCTTATTTATGACAAACAGCTTCGATATTGTAGCCATCGGGTTCCAGAATAAAGGCAGCATAATAGCTGGAGTGATACTGAGACCTGACCCCAGGAGTGCCATTACACACACCCCCATATCTTATTGCCATCTCATGAAATGCCCTGACTTCTTCGCGGGTGTTGGCGCGAAAAGCGATATGGCTCCTCGGCGTATGAGGCGTCTGTTCTGAAATCCAGAAATCACCGCCAGGATCGTCGCTTTTATTTGCCTGCGCCCCGAATCCGACCGATGTGCCTAGATCCAGGCAAATTCTATACCCAAGTGTTTCAAGGACGTTTTCGTAAAAGCGTTTACTCAGGGCAATATTGGATACGTTGATTCCGGTGTGATCGATCACTGCCTGCTCCCACGATGAAGACTGTCTATCTCTTCATACTCGAATTTTTCTCTTACAGATAGATGTCAGATATCGAACGGCTACTCTCTGACGACGTTACAAGTAAAAGCTTCTACAGAAAAAACACTAGACTGAAACCGGCACAACACTATTGAATAGCCATACCTGACAAGCCATTTTCATCAAATGCTCAGCGGATCATCAGATCAAACGCCCTGCTATGCATGGGCGAGTTTAAGTCCCGCAAGCCCCGCAACGATCAACGTTAAACTCATCAGTTTGAGTACGCCCACCGATTCGCCAAACAGCACGATGCCTAAAATGGCGGTTCCCACCGCGCCAATCCCTACCCAAATCGCATAGGCAGTGCCCACGGGCAAAGTTTTTAGCGCCAGGCCCAGCAATAGAAAGCTCGCCGCCAGCGAGAATATCGTCCAGGCGGTGGGCCAGAGTTTTGTAAAGCCCTCCGAATATTTCAGCCCGATGGCCCAGCCGATCTCTAAAAGGCCCGCGACAAACAAGATAAACCAGCTCATGTATTCCTCTTTTAAGTACCGGGGCCGTCCCCTGACGAAAATCGAGCGGTGAGGTCGTCCTCACTTTAAAGCGGCGACTATGTTCGGTGATCACTCACCAGCCTGCCATACATAGCCGAGTCCGAGACGATGCCATTAATTTCCCAACGCTCTCGTAGCAGGCCCTCCCTTAAAAAACCCAGTTTCTCCAGCGCCTTCGCAGAAGAATGATTATTCGGGTCGATCTCGGCCTCGATACGCCGAAGCCCCAACGAAGTAAATCCGTACTGTATTAACGCCTCCCCCGCCTCACTGATATAACCTTTTCCCCAATAAACACGACCCAATCCAAAACCTATCTCGGCACGTTTGGATTCCCGGTCATAACTGAACAGCATACATTTTCCCGCCAACTCACCTGTCGACTTCAAATAGATGCCGAGTACAAGCGCCTCTTGACGATGCATCAAAGCGGCACTCTCATCGATGAAATCAAGGGCGTCCTGAAGAGTGGACCAGGAGGGCGTGTTCCAATAACGCATGACCTCTGGATCGGAGAAAATCTCCAGCAGGCTTTGCGAATCGTTTAGGACGAGAGGCTTCAGCGTTAATCGCTCGGTTTCAATCACGGGTAAGAATAAATCTTTCGACATACACTGCCCTTACAAGAATAGCGCCACGCTCTTCGGCAAACATGAAGCGCAGCAACGATTTAACCAGGTTTGGCTCAGTACTGCTTCAATCCAATACAGGCCTGAACAAGCTGCGTTCATAGCTGACGATACAATCGACCTTCTTAGGATCGATGACGTACTTAACTTAGCAAGTGATCATCGATACAAAATCCCGGTATTTGATTGATTCATATCGCTAAGCTCGATTTACAACCACATAGGGTAGCGGTATAGACGTTCAATTTCAGCGGTTTGCCAAGGCTTTTCTACCTTCTTCAGTATGAACGCCACTTACTCTTCGATGCTGCCGTGCGGAATTTCCGGAGTTTCGTAGCCCCACTGCTGATACCATCGATTTCATTCCCTCGAACACCTCAATGGCCTCATCAAACGTTTGATCGCGCTCTGAATTCTTAGCGAAAATCTCCTCCCATGCAGGCAAAAGAAAGACGACATTGTTATACGGGAATGCTTGAACGTACTCCGCAGTTTCGCTGTGCGTTAACGCGCTTTTGCCTCAAGCATATACAACGCATCAAGCACCCCGCGATCAAAGAACATCACGTCACAGGCGCTTGCATTGCGGTACTTGTCGATATCCGCGCTGAGTATTTGCTGGGCAAAAGCGACTCCGTTGCATAAATTTGCACTTTTTCCTACTTCACGCCGCGAGCTTTTTCCCAACTTGCACTACCCGCTGACCTAAATACCGTGCAGCAAGTAAATCCGTTTCATTGAGCTCAGTATCTACACAATGAGCGATAAGCCCAGACTGCGCACCAAGCCTATTTCGCTTTGCGGGATCATAGTTGCCGGGTATATCCAGCCCCACCCAAAACATACCATGTTGATTAGCGAACACTTGCAGGTACTGAATGGTATTCAGTTGATCACCACTTAAGTTAGCGCCAATGGTAAAACCAGCTGCTATTTTGTTTGCCCATACTTGCGTTGCCCACCACTCACTTGTGGCATCCGTAAACGCCTTAAACTGCGCTGATACGCAGCCCATATAAGTAGGGGAGCCAAAAATAATCGCATCAGCAGTATCTAAACTCCGCAGCAGCTCAATGTTAACGAAACGCCCTTCAACAATATCGGCGCCCACAATTTCTACTGCGACCACTTCAACACCAGATTCAATTGCCGCTCCTGATGCAACCGATTGGGCCAACCTTTTGGTATTGCCTGTAGCAGAATGAAAAACAACGGCGACTTTCACTACACTCCCCCCTTACAGTTGCTCTGATTCTTTCTACACTGCTGATTAAAGCGCATCGCGATTTAAATTACGCTCTGCCGGTATATCACTCAGATACTCCACAAACTCCACTTCAAACCCGGCCGGGTCAACGAAGTAGACGTTTTTACGAAACGGCTCGGTGGCACCCGGCTTGGCAACGGCGAAGCCCACGTTATTTAATCGAGCTACCACGGCATCTAGGTTGTCGGTCACGTAGGCAAAGTGGGCCAGGCCCACGCTATGGCCTTCCAGCGCCCGGTTTTGTCCTTCGCCATGATCGCTTAACGCCAGGTAATGCCGGTCATCACCAAAGTGCACCCATTTGCGCGGTTTGCCGTACCACTCGCCATGCCCCTCGTCGCGTATATGCCAGTGAGGGAAAGCGGCGCGATAAAAATTCAGCATGGCATCCATATCAGCAACGACCAGATTCACGTGTTCCAGGTACATGTTGTTCTCCTTGCGTAGGTTCGGATAAAAGGTTAAAACCTCAACCCAAGTTGAGGTAAAGCTTTTTTTGAACCAGCATAAAAATGGGAGCGAGAATGGCGGATGCGAACTGGAGTGTCGGCAAGGTGGCCAAGCGCTGCGGCATTAATATCAGCGCCCTGCACTTCTATGAGCAGCAAGGGCTGATTCAAAGCTCGCGCAATACAGGCAACCAACGCCGCTATAAACCGGAAGTGCTAAGGCGCATTTCGGTAATCAAAGCCGCGCAGAAGGTTGGCGTTAGCCTGGATGAGATCAAGCAGGCCTTTGAGTCACTGCCCAATAACCGCACGCCCACGGTAGAAGACTGGCAGCAGCTTTCCAAGAACTGGCAGCGCATGCTGGATGGCCGTATTGCGTACCTGCAAACGCTGCGCAATAACCTGAGTGGCTGTATCGGCTGCGGCTGTTTAAGCATGACCAGCTGCCCGCTGTATAACCCGGATGATCAACTGGCTGAGCTGGGTAGCGGACCGGTACTTTTGGATCAGGCGGAGGAGAATGCTCGGTTATAGTCTAAAAAAATCCTATTTATATTAGATTAAGTACTTTATTTGTTTCTATAAAAAAGCTATTTAATAAACTGATTATGACCTAATACGCGGCACTCATAATGAACAAAATAAGATTATAAAAAAAACTGCAAAATTACTTAAAATTCGTTGTAATTAACAGTTTAAGTTCATTACATAAATCGCCATTCAATACTATCAAGTCAGTTTCACTATTCGAGCAACGAACGGCTGCTTTTACGCTATACTGCACCACTTTTTATTTTCGACACCCCTTACGACGATCTGTCAGAGCCCCATTATGTCATTTGCAAAACTCGGTTTATCCAATCCTCTTGTTCAAGCGATTACCGACCTAGGTTACAAAACGCCAACGCCCATCCAGGAACAAGCGATTCCTGCCATTCTTTCGGGTAAAGATTTAATCGCCACCGCACAAACCGGAACCGGCAAAACCGCTGCCTTTGTTCTGCCTCTGCTGGAAAGATTCAGTACAGCGGGAACGCTACGCGGCAAACGCATACGTGCGCTGATCCTGGTGCCGACCCGTGAGTTAGCGATTCAGGTCGAAGCCAGTGTGGCTCAATACGCTAAACACCTGCGCTTAACGTCTATGGCGGTGTATGGGGGTGTGGATAGCGAACCTCAAAAAGAGCGCTTGATTGAAGGGGTTGATATTCTTGTCGCCACACCGGGCAGATTGCTGGATTTGGCTCATCAGCGTGCGCTACATTTTGATGAACTTAAAGCCCTGGTGTTGGACGAAGCAGACAGAATGGTCGACATGGGTTTTGTCGACGATATCAACAAAATTATAGAACGCCTGCCTGAAAACCGTCAGAACCTGTTGTTTTCGGCAACGATGACTGGCGACGTTCGGGCGCTGGCCTATGGTTTTTCAGACAGCAAGATGACCGATCTAGCGTCTGAAATATCCATTTCTCCCAACGAGCGCGCCGCCGCCAGCATCAAGCAATGGCTAATCGCGGTAGACAAAGACGCCAAGTCGGCCTTGTTGAGTCACTTGATCAACGAGCAAGAGTGGGACCAGGCGCTTATTTTTACCGAGAAAAAACACAATGCCGCGAAGCTTGTTGCCCAATTGGAAAAACGCGGCATCATCGCAGATTCCATTCATGGCGGTAGAAGCCAGGCCATGCGCGAACAAGTTTTAGGTCAGTTCAAATCCGGCGAGCTCAAGTACCTGATCGCTACAGGGGTGGCCGGTCGTGGTTTGGATATCGGTGAACTGAGCCGTGTAGTGAATTACGATTTACCCTTTCAGCCAGAAGAATACATCCACCGTATTGGCCGAACCGGCCGTGCGGGTGCCTCAGGTGAAGCCATCTCTTTGGTCGACATCAGTGACTTCAAGAATCTTTGTGCCATTGAAAGGCGATTGAACAGCATCATTGAGCGTAAGGAAATCGAAGCCTTTCCGGTTAAAAAAGCAGTACCCGCTTCAAACTTGAACTATAAAAAGAAGTAATCGCTAATACATAACAAAGAAGCTCACCTATTGAATGAATAAAAGGTGAGCTTCCCTGCTGTTTTTTTAAACCGGAGTCCATTCACCAACACATTGATAAGCACTGGGGCCGACACACTTCGCTCTTACTACTCGGCGGCTGAAAACGCTTCCAGCAACTCGGCATTGGTTGGATATTTCTCCAATAGCTCAAACAGCTTCTGCGCCCCTTCGATTGGTTTGAGCTGTATCAACGCGCGGCGCAGTGTGCGTACTTTTTCGATATCCTTTGTATCAATCAAAAGCTCTTCTCGACGGGTACTGCTCTTGGCGATATCGATGGCCGGGAAAATCCGTTGATTGGCCACCTCGCGTGACAGCACGATTTCCATATTGCCCGTACCCTTGAACTCCTCGAAAATCACCTGATCCATACGACTGCCCGTATCTACCAGCACGGTGGCCAGAATCGTGAGCGACCCGCCGTTTTCGATCTTTCGCGCGGCGCCAAACAGCTTTCGAGGTATTTCCATCGCCCGGCTATCCAGCCCGCCGGACATGGTACGGCCATTGCCCCGCTGCTCGGCATTATGAACGCGCGAGAGCCTGGTCAGTGAATCGATCACGATCATCACATCATGCCCCTCGCCCGCTTGCCTACGCGCCGTTTCAAGAAGCTTATCAGCCATTTGCACATGATGGGTGTAGCTTTCGTCTGACGACGACGCATGTACCTCTGCCGACACGCTACGCTTGAAGTCCGTCACTTCTTCCGGGCGCTCATCGATCAGCAAGGCATACAGCTTTATCTCAGGATGCGCCTCGGCCGCGGCTTGGCAGATATGTTTGAGCAGCGTCGTTTTGCCGGAGCCTGGGGGCGCTACGATCAGCCCACGCTGGCCCATCCCGATGGGCGTGATCAAATCCATCGCCCGCACGCTGCGCTGGCTGGAACCAGGCTCTAGGTGAATGCGTGGGGAAGGATGAATGGCAACGCCATTTAGAAAGCGTTTTTCGGGGTCATCGGGGAATTGACCTTCCACTTCGTCGGCGGGCTTGGTTTCTACCTGACGTTTTACCTTCAAACCGAGTGTTTTTCTCGTCATAAGATCGATGGATCGCCTTGGGTAAGCTGAGTGCATAGAGTAATGGCTAGGCTTTGAAAATGGTATCGAGCGCGCGCAACACTGCCTCAGTCATTCTCGGTGAACTGGGGCAAATCGTCGGCAATCTCGTACCACGGTGCCTTGTTGCCCACGAACACATGGCGGCCCGGGCGCACACCGGGGTCGGTATCTAGGGTGCCAAGGGGAAGCGCGTAAATCTCCGGCTTTTCAGTGAACCGGGTATGAATGCTGGACCCACAGGTCGAGCAGAGCACCTTGAACTCCCCCGGGGACGACTCAAACGTTTTAAGCAGTTCTTCGCCTATGACGGTTCGCCAGTCGCTGGCCTGCACCTTGGCACAGATTCGAAAAGCGGCCGCGTGGA
Organism: Vreelandella zhanjiangensis DSM 21076; assembly: GCF_000377665.1. GTDB lineage: Bacteria > Pseudomonadota > Gammaproteobacteria > Pseudomonadales > Halomonadaceae > Vreelandella > Vreelandella zhanjiangensis. The sequence goes on from NZ_KB898649.1 coordinate 196,270, forward strand.
GCTTGCGGCACATCGAGCAGTGGCAGTGATAAACGTCGGTAAGGGCGCCTGTTATTACGTATTGGATGCCGCCGCTGAGGCAGCTGCCTGATAGGGTCATTTTTTAACTCGCTATTTGATAACGCCCGCAATAAACGGCGCGAGGAACGAGCATCCAGCGACCGAAGGGAGCGAACTTAATCGCCTGGTTAGCCATTTTACACACATGGGTTCTCATAAATGGTCCTTCTCAGCGCCATAGCGGCAAACAGAGCCATTTCTCCCAACTCCTTTTCTGCATGTTCTGGATTATCAAGCAACTCTTGATCGCCCCACGGGTCATTTACGTGCACCCATTTATTTCGGTACTTTCGGAGCTTATGCAAATCCGACCGAAGATCGTTTGCTATAGGAGTATTATCGATTAACTCAAAGAGGCTGCTGCGCTCCTTCCCGGCATACTCGGACCTCAGATAGGTTTCGATACCTGAAACTGCTGTCAATATTGATGCGAGGTTCGCCCCATGCACAAATGCCAGATCAGATTCTCGAACGATGAAGGAGCACCATTCCGATAAGATGACACCGCCTTTTAAAAGCTCGTTATCAAGGGACAAGATGTGATTCCAACGTTCTTCTTGGTTCATATGGTTAATGCCTCAAATCACCGGCAGAAAAAAAAGCAGAGCGACGAAGGAACGGCGCTTTTACTGTCCGAGTAAATTTGTCTTATTAGCTTTTCTTGTGCTCATTAAGCCTTTCCAACAGCTCTTTTCTCGTTGTAGAAAAAACATCATCCTCACTAATAACAAAATCTATATTGCAACTTATAACGCCTGTACCGTAAGACCATGGTTTATCGAAAAAATCATCTTCCTCAGGGCGCAGAAATTTGCATGTTTCTGCTGTTTTCCCATTGGCAATTTTCAATGCTGAAACGATATTGTTTATCGACATTGATACTAGTTGAATAAGTAAGATGACTTTCTCAACCTTCCAATTTATTGAGGTTCTTTTGGATCTAATGCTTCTATTGCGCTTTGATGTCCCTACAGGTTCTATTCTAAAGAATGAAGATCCATGCTCGGATGAGCCAATCATTTTCATTTCTTCGGCGGGTGGAGCCACCCCATATTCATGCTCCAATCCTACTGCGAGAGAAAAACCTCCAGAACGAACCCTAAAGCCATGTTTGATACTGTTATATTCGTTAACATGATTCGCATCACTTAACTCATGAGATAATCTTTGCCATAGTAAGGCAAATAATTTTGCTGTTTGTGCGTTTTTATCACTATCTGGTTTGTAGCATTGGAATACTTTTTTTGAAATAGACTCCCATGACACTTGCTCAATATTCAGCTTTGTAAACAGCGTATTGGGATAACTACCAATATTTTTTACTAATTGCCGTAAGTTATTGTTTGAGCATTTGGCTATCCAAGCATATGCGCAGTCTGGTGCCTGAATGTATGCCCCTAACAATGAAAACATAGTTTCCATTGCATGATGCAGAGTAGCCCTGAGTGCTATAGCTGCTCTTTTTTCGTCCTCAGAATCAAGATACGCATTGAGCAAATAATCAAAGTATTTTACGTCGATTCCATCAAGAAACTCACTGTTTCTTTCGGCTATATCTATTTCCCAAATACAGTATGGCTCTTCATTTACGACTAATATTGAATTCTGCATCATATTTCTCGCCCTGAAAGCTAATGCCCGAATTAATCCGCACCGCAAAGCGGTGTCGGCTTGAATAAATTGTTAGGTGCGTTTGCGACGCTGCACCGAAATCTGCTGCGTAATGCGGCGATTGATCTTGCGCTTCCACTCAAGCTTTTTTTCGGATAGCTTTCGCTTGAGGCGAGTGCTAACCACGAATTCGGACTCGGTGTCATAGATGTAGCCCATTTTTCGACCATGCTCGATGACGTCAAAGTTTGCGTTGCAAATGGATCTTTCGCAATGCGTTTCAGGCCGTCGAACAAATTGCCAGTGTCGATGCCAATGAACCGATTGATACAAACGTTTCCTACGTAAGTCGATTCGCCTGTGATGCGATTTGTTATATAGCAGTGCTCTTTGATCTCTTGCACACATGGGCAGTGGTCGACTCTTCCGTGATGTCGACACTTATCAAGTGCCACTCAGTACGGGCTATCTCGAATTTATCTGACCGCGAGAGCGGAAGTATGTGAGCTTTCAGCCTTTCGAAATTGTGCTCCATATCGGTCTCCGATGCGCACCTAACGCCGCCAACACGCGCAGCTTTGAAGTGAAGGCGAAGCCGCAACGGAAAAGCTGTCGCTGTGCTTGGCTTTGTTAGCTCCAGTATCTAGCTCAATAAACATTAATAATTAACTTTAAAGAATGAACTATATTAAATATTTTAATAAAACTAAATTGGCGAAATAGCAAACGTTTTAATTGGCTCCGAAGCGTGAGTAAAATCACGCCTGTCAACACAAGTCATCTCGGCAATTAGATAATAATTGCCGCCAGTTTGTCTTTTGAACTTTTCAAAAAAATCTTTCGATACTGAAAAATAGGTTCCGAGAGAGTTGCCTACGTCTCGGTGATGGACTGGATACCATTGGTTTACCCAGTATCTCCAAGCGCCATTACTTATGCTGCCGCCGAAATACTCTACGCTAGATTCGCTTTGGTTTACTGTGATGATTGGTAAGTCTCCTACGGAATAGGTAGGTCGAAAATAGCCTCTCGATAGCCAATCAGTTTCCCACCTACCAAAGGAGGAAGGCCATGTCCATTTGGCTAAAGGAAATATGCCTTGCTCAGAATTTCGCACATGATCAATTGAATCAAAAATCATCCTAGGGTCGTCAATTTCAGAGCTTTGAAGAAGAATTAGAATGACCTTTAGATCAAGGCATACTCCAGTGTGGTTTCTTAGGATGGGGCCGTTGGCATGAAGTAATATTTCATCAGGAGAAGCGGCAAAACCTGCTAAATATCTCTCAAGTTCATTCTGCCCGGGCAAAGAATCATCTTTGCTCAAATTGCCTAATACGGGCCAACTGTATGGTGGATCGGAAGGACATAGATTTACAGCAATAAAGCCAAATGGTAATGCCTCTTGTGCATATGAATAGCAAACCTCGGAAGGGATGGAGTGCTTGTGCATAGCATAAGCTAATGTACGAAGGAATGCAGACACTATGGAGGTCTCTGCACGCCATGAGAAGCTTATTTGGATTCTATCCTGACGGTAAAACTGATCGCCGCAAAAATCATATGGGTCAAACATGTAGCATGGCCTTCTTTCCCATACTTTCTCCCATTCAAGAAGGAAATGCTTCTCAAGCGGTACATTGTGCTCCTGTTCAAGCTCTTGAATAATACCTATAAATCTCAAGGGAACGCCGTTGGCAAACTTGTCATACTTGGCTTTATTTGGAGTTAAGTTATCGGAGAAAATAGAATATAGAATTGATAAGTCATCTCGGTCTTCATCCATCAAATCTAATGACTTCAATAGTGCATCGGAAATAGGTGAAGGGTATTGAATTGCTTTTGTAACCTCTTCTTCGGTAAAGGGGGGAGTTTCGACAAGTAACAATACAGATAAAAAATCTACGATATCAGCCTCGTAGGGTTGCTGATTCAAATAATGTAAATATAAGGCGCGAAATTCGATATTTGAGTCATCTTGTAAGAGGGCTGCTATTTGCTTGGCTGTTAGGAGTCGGGCGTATCTATCGGGCAACTTGAAGTGCAATAGAGTTAGATGGAATGGAATATTCTGGATTGATACAGGGTCGTCATACCAATACAGTTTGGTCAAAGGAAGATGCGCTATATCACCTTCAAGGCTAGTTACCATAGTTTCAGTAATCTCGGCCGCTAGGGCAATCTGTCCCGCTGAGATCAAATAAGTAACAAGCTGCGTAGAAGGAACGACTATATTCTCATCCCTCTGTAGGCTGGAAGAGCCTGGTGCCATCGTATCGCGAAGGAGGTTTTCCCAATGCATGCTGTAAGTATTGCCATACTCCCTTAATGCCTCTTCTGATCCAGAAGAAAAATAAGGGTTCCAGCAATTGTTTAGTTTGATATTCCTGACAGCCCACTTATAAGCTGCGTTCTTTCCTTCGGTTTTTGTGCTTAGCAAGAAAATATGATGTAAGCACCTATTCAGTTCGTAATCTGATTTGCTTTGGTCATAGTAGTCGCTGAATGTAGTGAGGATAGAGCTCGCTTGGCCTTGAGCAGCCCAATAGTTAATCCAGTCCGAAATAAACTTTTCACGAATCTGGTATGAAACTGAATGTAAGGCTGCCGTAAAATCAGTAAGGTTGGTGGGGTGTATAGTGGATGGTTCAGGACATTCTGTGTTGACATCTTCGTTAGTGGAAGAGCGCTCTCTTGGCGGTGGAGGCATGCCTCCAAGAACGTGGCACTGGTCTTCGTAAATACCTCTCAGAATATCATTATCTTTGCTTCTTTCATCTAATGCTATCATTGCATCAAATGTTGTCATGCACTTTAAAAATGAATGCTCTGGCTGCGTAGAAAGTGGAGATGACTTTACGAAACTTTCAAGTATAACACGTGTATTATGCCAATTTTCTTCTGATAGATGATAATCAAATTCGTCTACAAGGCGTTCTGGGTTGTGCTTTGCCAATAATTTAGTGAACCATCCGGGAATATGTCGAATTTCTCGCTCTGAAAAATCAAAGACATCACTTGTAAAAGTTGTTACTCGTTTTAGCCAATAAGAAACTTGGGGGCAGTTTGAATCAGAGCATTCCTGTATCGCTTCAAATACCTCATGTAAAGTAATGTCTTTTCTATGGCCATAACCGACTGTATTGAGCGCGGTACGTTCTAGAAATTTCGCGGCTTCATCGTAAAGGCCAAGGTTGACTGCCAACTTTGCCAGATCAAGACTGTCATTTGCCAATGTTGCAGTATCATCTCTACGGAGTATCTCGGCATCAAATAGTTTTGAGAATTCTAGAGATGCAGCTTCTTTAGGGAAATTGAAGATTGAGTTTTGAGTGGCAACATCAAAAAACGCGCGAGAATCCCACCAAATACTTTTGGACAGGGCGCCTAGCTGATCTTGATTAAGGTTTCCGAATTCACCAATAGAGTTGCATAAGATGTTTAGATGAATCGAAATTTTGGCTAATGCCTTTCTAATGCTGAATAGGACTGCTGTGATTTGATAGCCCATTAAAAAATTATCTGGGCGTTCGAGAATGGCAAAAGAATCATACAAATCATGTATCTTGAATTCTTTTCCTTGCTTGAGTGTTTTAGCAGTATTCAATGATGCAAAACGGAGGGTTAACCATGCGTTTTTGAGAAATTCCTGAAGATTCGTTGGATTAGTGAATTTCGGAGTTTCAATATCTGGGCAATTATTGAAGTTTGATACGAGTATGCTAAAAAAGTAATCATAAAACGGAAGATGGCGGGTGTCTTCGTACTCAACAGGGCATTCAATTTCGTCAAGTTCGCCTATTTGAGGATCGTTTCCAGCTAAAAGTTGATAGAGCAGATATATGCTGGACTTCGTGTCTCCAACTTTAGGGTTAATGGCTTCGAGTGCGGCGCCTTCAATACTTGCCGCTAAAACTATTTCATCGTAGATGGCCGGAACAATATCTTCTGGAATTTCAAAGCGGGATAAATCAAGGAGTAAGTGTCTATGCCCATATTGAACAAGTAGTTCAACGATTTTTCGGAAGAAAGAAGCCTTATCATTCAGCCTTCCATAGAAATCGTTTATGCGGTCTAAATCAGGATTGTTATAGCTAGTCAGCGTATGAAGATAGTCATCGACTAGAGTGTTTAGAGTCTGGTAATGATTTGAGTCTTCCTGGCGTGCATAAAAACGAATTCTTCGATAGATTTCCTTGGCGCAGGCATCAACGACCCTTTCGTCTTTGTCTTGGAAATGTTTGGCTACAATTGCGATTTCATTGTCTGAAATAATTCTTAGGTTGTCGGCTCGCCAAAGAAGCCCAAAATTGTCTTGAGAGATACTAAGTGAGCAATCGAGAAAATCACTAAAGTCCTGAATCTGAAACTGCGGCCCATTCAGTAGTCTCGTTTTCAATACCCTTAGTCTTAATAGTTCTGGATATAGACTTCTTTCAAAAGCGATGCGTTCGGCGATGTTAAAAATGTGCTCGATGTGCTCTAAGGGGTAGCCCTTACAAAGCGATTGTACCAGCCAGTCTCTAGTGGTTCCTTGTAATAACGGGGCTGCATTCCCTAGATTGGCTTCAATAATCCACTCCCAGCCCCACTTCCAATACTCAGGCGCATGTGTATTGATCCAGGTTTGAGAGATTCTATTTAGCCTATCTCTTGATTGAGCGAAAACATCCTTACGCTTTAAATATACGAATAGACTGCTATGAAAAGGGTTTATTCCGCTTAGTCTCTGCTCTACGAGGTGTTGGATTTCAGAAAAACTGTTTTGAAAAATAAGGCTGTCGTGAAAGCAGTAGCCTAGGTGGGTTTTGTCTGGCCAGGAAAAATCGGCATTCGCTATAAGAAGAAGAATTTCTTTTGCGCTCTCAGAAAGCTTTACCCATAAATTCTCGTAGTACTCATGTATGTTTCCGTCTGGGCAGGTCGGAAGTTTCTCCACATCATATTTATTTATTTTGTTCTTTGTTAGCTGCAGGCTATTCAGGGAATAAAGAATATGGAGAGGGTATCCATGAGAAATGTCCAACAACGCTTGTGATATTTCTACAATTTCACTACGTTGATGCTCATTATCACCAATTACATTAAGTTCTTCGCTAGACACTAGGAAGTCAATTCTTGACTTAATGGCTTCAAGACCCATGGAGGGGATATCTAGCCAGGATTTATCCCTTGGTGCTGAGCGTAACAGTGAATTGGGAAGATGCTCGTCGCTTATCGGCTGCGTTCCGAATAGCAAACAAATCTTATCTTTGAAGGGGATAATCCGATTAACTAAGTGTTCGAGTTGGCTTATATCAGATCTTTCACGATAAATATGATCTAACCCATCAATAATTATAACTAGAGTTTTGTTGTCTTCCGCAGCTTTATCTGCCGCTTTACTTATCCAAGTCTCTAGCTGCTGGGGGTCAAATTTGTCACTATCGAAGTCGTTGGGATAAAGGGTTTTGATCTGACTTTGTAAAGACTGAGCTGCATTATTAAAAGCAATTCTGTCCCCTATAAATTGGGGTGATAAATAGTAGTGGTGTCTAATTACAGGTGTCTTCTTCTCAATTAGTTCGTCAGTTAAGAATGACAAATATGTGCTTTTGCCCATACCCGGTAGGCCTGAGATAATTGAACTACCCTGCTTGGCTGTTCTATTCAATATTTCGGTATGAAAATCGTCTGTGGGAGGTGTATATCCTCCTGGAATTTCAAAAAATTGGGAAATTGTTTTTCTAGTTCCCAGAGATAAGATTTCGTTTATATGTCTAAGATAAATTTTGCCATCTGGTGATGGTTCGTTTTTTCTTGTAGCCCAGCGTTCAATAGCTTTCAATAATTGGAGCCAGCTTTCATTGCTAGCATGGTCTGGTACAAGCGAGTCATGTAGTTTAAGTTCTAAGTCGTCAATCGTCTTTTGGCTATGTTCAAAAATTAGTGTTGCGAAAAAATTCCTAGCCTTTTGTTCTGTTCCTAGCTGGCCAGATATTTTGGACTTAATATCATCGGGTATGAGGGAGTAGTCTATTTTGTCTTCTTTTAGACAATGTGAAACAATCTGGTCAGGCATTCTGTTTGTAATAAGCTTGGCAATGGATATTGTGCTAGAAGTACCAAACTTCTCGATGTCGGCTGACCATTTTTCTATAAGAGATGTGCCATTGCCCTTTTTCTTGAGTAGCCAGTCAAAATCTAAACGCAAATCTTCACGTTCAGAATCAATTGTGAATTTGACTTGGTAGAGCTCATATTCTCCACTGACTGTAAAGCAAATAATATCATCAAGGCTCTTTACATGGCCAAGCCCTTGATTACCCTCTATGCTCATCCATTGATACTTCTCTGGTTTGTGAAACCAATTTATCAGTGTACGAATACACATAAGGTCTTGGTACGTGTACCCAACGCGAGTTAGTTGCGATGGTTTAATTTTGGAGGTTGTGACCAAAAGAAGTATCCTCCTTATGACTTCGGCTCGCTAACAATGATTATACGCCCAGCCACATAACATCAATAAACGCGCCAGCACCTTCCTTGATGTTATACAGCCTACACAAAAAACATAACTCACTGTTTCATATAGTTTCTCAAAACTCCCAGGCAGCATATTAATTATTCGCGTGCCTGCTCGTTTTGCTCATTTCAATCATACTCTATTCACAAATTTACCTTCGGTCACGTGGTAATTTGATGACGCCGCTTAGCAATAGGTCGTAGAGATAGTTCTGATTTGGGACGTTCGGTAAGTAGTGACACCTGTTTATAGAGAGCGGTAGGATGATGCGTTAATTGTGAAGGCATCGGGGCAGCTAGCGCTGCCCTTCGCGGGTGCCTTATTGGCTCGTGCCTCGCCAAATCGTTACGCCGCGCTACGGGGTTGCTGGCTGCTGTGGCGTAATCGTCGCGCGCTGAAGCGTGCTCCTACGCGGGGGGCGGTGTGTTGGCTGGGTTGGGGAAAGCGGAGGCTGCAGGCCGTGAAGGCCTGCAGGGTATTTTTGGGTCTGGCTTACGCTTTGAGCACGTACTTGAGGGTTTCCACTACCTGGTCGGTGGTGGTGCACCAGGCCTGCGCACCGGCATCTACTTCTTTCAGCGGATGAACGATATCTTCGCTGTGCAGGGTGATGTAGGGCTTTGCTAGTGCGGAGCAGTAACCCGCATCAAACGCGGCGTTCCACTGTTTGTATTTGTCGCCGAAGCGCACGACTACCAAGTCACTTTGTTCGATCAGCGTGCGGGTGCGGATGGCGTTGACCTTGGAGGATTGGTGGTCACGCCAGAACTGGTTGCTCTGCTCGCCTAGGTGATCGCCTGCTGCGTCAGAGGCGTCGTGGTCAGTGACTGGGGCGGTAAAGACGATATCCAGGCCTGCGGCTTCTGCGCCGCGCTGGATTTCGTCGCGCCAGTCGGTGTGAATCTCGCCGGAAAGGTAGACGTAAAAGCTCATGGCTTGCTCCTTGGATGCTGACTATCAGGTAACTCTGTAAAGCCATTTTATGGAAAAACATTCCAATTTCATACCGACGTTACAGTAGCGGCTGTTTGGCTAGTAGATAGATATCCATAATCCAGCCGTGCGCTTCACGCAGCGCTGCGCGGTGCTCGATAATCTCGTCGCTTACCTCGCTTAGCGGGCCTTTGATCAGGCACTGTTTATCCATGCCCAGGTAGGCGCCCCACCAGATATAGGTGTCGTCTTGCGGCAGCGTGGTAAACGCCCCGCCACTGTCGAGCATTACGGCAACCGTAGCAGCATCGCTCGGCCAGCCGCGTTCGCGCAGGCGGCGGCCGGTGGTTATTTGGATTGGCTCGGCGAGCGCGTTAAGGGGGATTTTATGCTCGGCGGTGAGCACTTGCAGGCTGGTGATGCCCGGCACTACCTTGACCTCAACGGCGCGGCCGCTATCGGTCAGGCGTTTAGCGATGCGCAGGCTGCTGTCATAAAGCGAAGGGTCGCCCCATACCAGCATTCCTACACGCCCGCCGTTTGACAGGTGCTTATCCATCAGCTCGGCCCACACGCTGGCAATGGCGTTATGCCACTCGTCTACTGCGCTTAGGTACGCGCACTTGGAATCGCGGGTGGGTAAATCGAACTCGACGATACGTGTGCTGGCCGTGTCATTAAGGAGCTGTTCACACAGCACGCGGCGCAGGTCGATAAGGTCTGATTTTGCTTCACCCTTACGGGGTAGCAGAATCACTTCGGCCTCGTTGAGGGCACGCACTGCCGCGAGTGTTACGTGGTCAACGTTGCCGGTGCCAATGCCGATCAGCGAGAGCGTGATCATACGCTGCCCTCTTCATCGCTACTGGCAAACGGCGAATCGGCGGACTGGGGGCGAAAGCGGCGGTCGTAACCTACCGCGTACAGGCTGCTTTCCTGAAAGTTGTCGGATTCGAGTACCGGCCCTACCAGAATCAGCGCCGTGCGCTGGAGCGTGTGGTCGATCAGCGATTCCACCGTGGATAAGCGTCCGCGCACCACGTGCTCATCCGGCCAGCTGGCCCGCCATACAATCGCCACCGGGCACTCTTTACCGTAATGGGGCGTCAGGCTTTCCACCACCTGGGCCAGGTTGTGGATGGAGAGGTGAATGGCAAGCGTTGCCCCCGTGCGGGCAAAGTTGGCAAGCGTTTCAGCTTCCGACATGGCGCTGGCCCGGCCCGGCGTGCGGGTCAGCACCACGGACTGCGCTACGCCGGGTAGCGTGAGCTCCTGGCCAAGCGTCGCCGCCGCCGCCGCAAAGGAAGGCACGCCGGGGGTGACGCTGTAGGGAATATCCAGCGCCCGCAGGCGACGCAGCTGTTCGCCCATGGCGGACCACACCGATAAATCGCCGGAGTGCAGCCGGGCAATATCCTGGCCTGCGGCGTGGGCGGTTTGAATTTCCTGCATGATGTCATCGAGTGACAGCGGCGCGGTGTTGATGATGCGCGCGCCTTCGGGGCAGTGCTCGAGAATCTGCTCGGGCACCAAGGAACCTGCGTATAGGCACACCGGGCAGGCGGCAATCAAATCGCGCCCGCGCAGCGTGAGTAGATCCGGCGCGCCGGGGCCTGCGCCAATAAAATGAACCGTCATAATCCTACTCCTTGCGCCGCTGTGGTCGCCACCGCGGCCGTGGCCTTTCTATCGTCTGAAACCATGCGTGGACCTAAAAGCCGCGCCCCGTGGCCTGCGGCCAGCAGCGCCACGGCTTCGGCCACGCTGCCGGTACCTTTTTCGCGCAGGCTATAGGCGGAATGCGTCAGCGTGGTGGCGCTGGGTAATGCTTCGTCCGGTACGCCGATTACCAATATGTTAAGGTTGCTCCCTAACGCTTGAACCAGGGGCAGCATGCTGCGCGCTGCCGCCAACTGATCAATAGGGCCGTACTCGGCAATCAACTGATCTAGCGCCTGTTCAAGCGACTCACGCGTTGCCTGCCGGCGAAAGCCGAAACCTGCCACATTCATCGCTATTGTTTGCGTAGTCATCGAACGCCGCGCCACTGCACGATCGGGTAGCTGGATTTCCAGCCTCGGCGCGTGCCCATGGGGGCGGCGTGGGCCAGTTCCAGGCGCAGCAGCTCGCCGCCCGCCTGTTGCTGCCAGTGGGCAAGCAAGGCTTCGGATTCCAGGGTGACCGCATTGGCCACCACCCGCGTGCCGTGGGGCAACACCTGCCATAAAGCGTCCAGCAGTTTCTGAGAAAGCCCACCGCCGATAAACACCGCATCGGGCAGTGGTGCATTCTCAAGTACCTCCGGGGCGCGGCCTTCGTTTACTTCCAGCCAATCGACCCCCAGGTTTTCTGCGTTGCGGCGTGCCCGGGCGGCGCGCTCTGGGTGCTGCTCGAAGCCGATGGCCTGATTATCCGGGTGGGCCAGCAGCCACTCAATGGCGATGGAGCCAGAGCCAGTGCCGATATCCCACAGCCGCTCCCCAAACCTGGGGGCAAGTGCGCAAAGCGTCAGGCTGCGCACGGCCTGCTTGGTGATCTGCCCGTCGTGTTCAAAAAAACTATCGGCCAAGCCGGGCGTTAAGGGAAGCGCGGGGCCGTTGCCGGCGACTTCAATACCTACCGCCACCGGGTGGGCGATATCGTCAGGTAGCGAGTCATCCATGCGCAGCTTGCGGATGCGCTCATCCGCACCGACCAGGGCTTCCAGCACGTGGAGTTGAGAATCCGCAAAGCCGAATGTTTTCACTAGCGCGGCCAATTCAGCCACGGCGCTGCCATCGCGCAACAGCACCAGCAGGCGCCGGCCGCCTTGCAGGTAGGGCCGAATGCGGGTGAGCGGTTTGGCGTGCAGGCCCAGGCAGGTGCAGCGCTCAAGCGGCCAGCCTAAGCGGGCCGCCGCCAGGCTGAAGGTCGAGGGCGATGGCACGGCGACCCATTCGCTGGCGTCTACGTGGCGCGCCAGGCTGGTGCCCGCCCCGAACCAGAACGGATCATTGGATACCAGCATGACCACCCGGCGGCCGCGCTCGTTGAGTAGTGCGGGAATGCCGTCAGCAAACGGTACCGGCCACTCGCGGATATCCGCGTTTAACGGGGGAAGCAGGCGCAGGTGACGGCGGGCACCAAACACGATCTCGGCACGCTCAAGCTGCTCGCGGCTTGCCGCTGTCAGGCCCGCTGTGCCACTCTCCCCCCAACCTAACAGTGTGAGCCACGGAGCCTTGTTAACCTCTGCCATGATAAACGTCCTGATTCTTGGGGGTACGAGCGAGGCCAGTGCGCTAGCCTGCGCCGTTAGTCAGCGCGGCATCCCCGCCATCTTCAGCTATGCAGGCCGCGTTAAAACGCCTAAAACACAACCCCTGCCCACCCGCGTGGGCGGTTTCGGCGGCGCCGACGGTTTGGCGGCTTTTATTACCCAACAGCGCATTACTCATATTATTGATGCGACCCACCCGTTTGCCACGCAGATGAGCTATAACGTGTTGGCCGCCGCCCAGCAAACCGGCGTACCGGCGATTGCCCTGACGCGCCCGGCCTGGGCGCCCACCGCTCATGATGACTGGCAGAGCGTGGCGAGCATTGAAGATGCGGTTAGCGCCCTTGAGGGCCCGCCCCAGCGCGTGCTGCTCGCCATCGGCCGCATGCACCTTGCCGCGTTTGCCGCGCAGCCTCAACACCACTATGTGCTTCGTCTGGTTGACGAGCCAACCGCCCCGCCGCCGCTTGCCCATTTCACCACCACGGTGGACAGAGGCCCGTTCACGCTGGAAGGCGATTTAGCACTATTCAAAACTCAGCGTATCGAGCGCATCGTGTGCAAAAACGCCGGCGGCGAAGGTGCCGTTTCAAAACTTGACGCCGCTCGCGCGCTTGGCGTGCTGGTCGTCATGATTGACCGCCCGGCGCTGCCCGCTCGCCATGAAGTGCATAGCGTTGATCAGGTGCTTGCCTGGCTTAACGATCGTTCCTGATCAAAGCGCCGAACGCGGCGTATACACCAGCGGCTCGCCGTCTCGCTCGATCAGCCGGGTTTGCCGGGAGCCAACAATCACCAGCGTGCGCATATCCGCCATTTCCGGTGTGGCGTCTTTTAAGGCCGTTACGCGGATTGATTCGTCAGGCGTTGAAACCGCGCGGGCGAAGATGATTAACCGTTCAGGCTCACACGCCTCGCGCAGCACTTCTAGGGTGCGCTCAAACCCTACCGGGCGCGATTTTGAGCGCGGGTTATAAAACGCCATCGCAAAATCCGCTTCCGCCGCCAGGCGCAGGCGCTTTTCGATCAGCGCCCAAGGCTTCAAATTGTCAGATAAATTGATGCAGCAGAAGTCATGCCCCAGCGGTGCACCCGCACGGGCGCTGGCCGCGAGCATGGCAGAAATTCCTGGCATCACCTGAATATCCAGTGCGCGCCACACGGCATCGCCCGCCTCCAGCGCTTCAAACACCGCGGATGCCATGGCAAATACGCCGGGGTCGCCAGAGGAAACCACCACGACTCGATGCCCTTCAAGCGCCAGCTGTAATGCCTGCTCGGCACGGCGAATCTCTTCGCGGTTGTCTGAGCCGTGGCGGGTCAGGCCATCGCGCGGTGCTACTCGGTTCACGTAGGGTACGTAGCCCACCACGTCCGTGGCGTCACTAAGCGCGGCCGTTACTTCCGGGGTAATCATCGCATCCGCGCCCGGCCCCAGGCCGACAATTTTTAGCCAGCCGCTCATGGGCGCCTCCCGTTGCCGTGAATCAGCACAATCGAGAAGTAAGGCACGCTCTCGCCAACGTCTACCAACGGCAACACGCGCTGCTGCTCCATGGCGGCGTACTCAATCAACCACGCCTGATCTCCCCGGCCCGCGTGTTTAAGCGCTCGGCGTAGCTTGTTCAGGTTGCGCCCAATCTTCATGACCACCAGCGCGTCGGTATCAGCGATATGTTTAACGAGCGTTTCTTCCGGCAGCGTGCCCATCAGCACGGTGAGAATATCGTCGCCCCAAGTGATAGGCTGCCCGGTCGCCGTCCAGGCGGCCGACATGCCGGTAATACCCGGCACTACCGATACCGGCACCTGATTCAGCAGCCGCGTATATAGGTGCATAAACGAGCCGTAGAAGAACGGGTCGCCTTCACAGAGCACCACCACGTTGCAACCGGCGTTGGCTATCTCGATCAGTTGGGCCACGCATCGCGAGTAAAACTCTGAGAGCAGCGCGTTGTACTGCGGGTCGTCGAAGGGAATTTCCGTGGTGACCGGGTACTCCATGGGCAGCTCAATGGTGCCGGGGGCTAACAGGCCTTCAACAATGCTGCGCGCATGGCCCTTGCGGCCCTTTTTACGAAAATAGGCGATATGTGTAGCGCCACGAATCAGCCGGTCGGCGCGCACGCTCATCAAGTCCTGGCTACCTGGCCCTAGGCCAACGCCGTAAACCGTGCCTTGTGTGGATGCCTGAGTCATTCGACGCGATCCGCCATGGCGTTGATGGCCGCGACCGTTACTGCACTGCCACCCAAGCGGCCACGTACGATGCAGCTGGGAATTTCAGATGTTGCCCACAGCGCTTCCTTGGACTCAGAGGCGCCTACAAAGCCTACCGGGCAGCCGATTACCGCCGCTGGGCGCGGGCAGTTTGGGTCTTCCAGCATGTTCAAAAGATGAAACAGCGCGGTGGGTGCGTTGCCAATTGCCACCACGGCGCCTTCTAAATGCGGGCGCCATAATTCAAGCGCCGCGGCCGAACGGGTGTTAGCCATTTCCTGGGCGAGGTGTAGGGTACGCTCATCGTTCAGGGTGCAAATAATCTCGTTATTGGCCGGCAGCCGCTTGCGGGTGATGCCTTCAGACACCATGCGTGCATCACAAAGAATCGGCGCGCCGCGTTCGAGTGCTGAACGCGCTTTATTGACCGCGTCATTTTGAAAGTGAATATGCGCGGCCAACTCGACAAGCCCGGCGGCGTGAATCATGCGCACGGCAACGGTCTCTTCCTCGGCTGAAAAGCGCGCAAGGTCGGCCTCGCTGCGGATAATCGCGAAGGATTCCCGGTAAATCGCCGGGCCACTTGTTTCGTACTTATAGGGCACCCAAACTCTCCAAATATTCGACGACCTCAGTCTCGGTGAGGCCTGTCTTAACGGGCGTGCTCTGGGCACCACCCTTAACAATAAGATTAAATCGGCCTGCCTGACCGACCAGGCACACATCGGCCGATGAACGGCGGGCGCACCCCTTGGCGCAGCCGGATATATGAACGCTATGTCTTTTAACGTCGGGCGCTAACCGCTTGGCCAGCAGCTGGGTAGCAACGCTTGCCTGGGCGCAGTAAGGCGCGCCGGGGCAGGCATCCATCAATAAGCGCGTATCCTGGTTATCATTGATCAACCCTTTAACCGGCTCACTTGCGCCCTTGACCCATAACCGTCGCCACGGCGTTACCCGCACATGGCTCACCGCCGCAGGTGTTACCGCTGCCCGCAATGCAGCGGCGGCTGCGCGGCCAAACGGCAACCCGTAAACCATGCCCGTTTGATGCTTGCCAAGCGCCAACGCCGCGCCTGGCATTTCACCCGCACTTACACAAGCGCTTGCGGGGCGCATTTTAGCAGGTGACCACGCGGGAAGCGGCACTTTATGCCGCTGCATCCGACCGGCGTCATTTCCGCCGCTTTCTACAAACCAGTGCGTCAGGCGTATTAAATGCTCAACGGCAGCCTCAATAGAGCCCACCGGCGTACCGCAGGGCTGGCCTTCGGCGCGCACTATCAGCCCGCCGTCGATTGAGCGCTCAACTCGAAAATCAGCGGCGGTATCTCCCAGTACCGCTAACTCACCCGCATCAATGGCAATACCGACTTTGCTGGGCATCGCGGCCAGTTCGTTGCCTCGCGCCTGTAACAAGCAGGCAAGTTGATGCGTGTCATCGCCCACCTGCCAGCCGGGCGCCAGCAGGCACTGAGGCTGCTGCTCAATGGTTGGGTCCGCGCTGACCAATTCATGCGCCATCAAAAAATCCATTAGCAGCGGCCATGTGCTTTCTGAGACGCCGCGCAGCTGAATATTGGCGCGGCTGGTTAGTTCAATCAGCCCGTTGCCGAAGGTTTCTGCTGCGTCGCACAGCGCGAGCACCTGCACCTTGGAAAGCTGCCCGAGCGGTGGGCGCACGCGTACAAGCCAGCCATCGCCGGTTTCCATGGGCCGCCAGGCGCCGGGGCACCAGCCTTTGATCAGCGGACTAGTGCTCATAAACTGGCGGTTTCCCTGGCTTCGTCCATTTCCAGCAGCAGGTCTTGCAGCGCGTCGCCGTGCTCGCCGGGTTCTTGCCACATGCCGCGCTGGGCGGCTTCCAGCAACCGCTCGGCCATCTCTTCAAGGGCTGCGGGGTTATGCTCACGTAAAAACTGCTGATTAGCCTCATCAAGCACCAGCGCTTCGCTCACCTGGGCGTACTGGTAATCCGCCACCAAATCCGTGGTGGCGTCGTAAGCAAACAGGTAGTCGACCGTGGCGGCCATCTCAAACGCGCCCTTGTAGCCGTGTTCGCGCATGGCGTTGATCCACTTTGGGTTCAACACGCGCGAGCGAATGACCCGCGCAAGCTCCTCTTTGAGCGTGCGAATTTTGGGTACGGCGGGGTTGGCGTGGTCGGCGTGATAGATCTCCGGCGCCTGGCCGGCAAGCGCGCGGGTGGCGTTAGCCATGCCGCCCTGAAAAGCGTAGTAGCTGTTGGAATCGAGAATATCGTGCTCGCGGTTATCCTGATTCTGCATCACCGCATCCAGCCCTTTGATCTGCTGCTCAAAGGCGCCGCGTGCGGCGGTGCCGGAATCCGCAAACTGCCCGTAAGCGTAGGCACCGGTGCCCAGGTAGGCTTCAGCCAGGTCATCGGCATCGCCCCAGCTACGGTTTTCAATCAGCCGGTTCAGGCCTGCCCCATACTCGCCAGGCTTGCTGCCAAAAATACGGTAGCTCGCTTCCTGGGCGGCCATTTCGGCACTCACCCCTTGAGCTTCAAGGGCGTGCTGACGTTCAAGCACGGCAGCACGAATGGTGTTGCTATCACCTGGTTCTGCATAGTTGGCAACCGCTTGCACGGCGGCATCAAACAGGCGAATCACGTTGGGGAAGGCATCGCGAAAGAACCCCGATACGCGCAGCGTGACATCTACCCGTGGGCGGTTAAGCAGCATCGAAGGGATTACTTCAAAATCGATCACCCGCTGAGAACCCAATGACCACTTGGGCCGCACGCCCATCAGCGCAAAGGCCTGGGCGATATCGTCGCCGCCGGTGCGCATGGTCGCGGTCCCCCAGATGGAGAGCCCCAAGCGGCGCGGGTAGTCACCGTGATCCTGCAGGTAGCGTTCGACAAACGCCTGGGCGGATTTTTCACCCAGCGTCCAGGCGGCGGGCGATGGGATCGAGCGGTTATCTACGCTGAAAAAGTTGCGCCCGGTGGGCAGCGTATCCAACCGCCCCCGGCTCGGCGCACCGCTCGGCCCGGCGGGTACGAAAATTCCCTCAAGCCCATCCAGCAGCGAGCCAATCTCCATCTTTACGCCCTGCTGCATGGCGGCCCACAGCTGCTCGCGGGCAAATTTAAGCTGCTCGACCGTGGCGGGATACACCTGGGCAAGCGCGGCCAAATCCCCTTGGGCCAGCACATAGTCGGCCACCAGCTCTTCACCAAGCAGCTCCAGCCGCTCGCGAGTATCGGCGCCGGTTCGCCAGGCAGTGGTTAGTTTGCCTGCCAGCACAGCCGGTTTAGGACCAAGCCAAGGCTCGCTGCCCGCCGCCAGCGGATCGAAGTCTTCCCCCAGCGCCAGGTCAGCAGCCAGATTGTGCAGCAAGCCACGGCTTGCCACCGCTTCACCACGCGGCAGCCTTAACAGGGCTACCAGCGTAGCCGCCCGTTTCTCCTCGGGCGGAAGCGTGCCCAGTATATGCAGGCCGTGGCGAATCTGAGCTTCCTTGATATCGCACAAAAAGGTGTCCAGCTCGTTGAGAATTTCGCTGTCACAACTGCTGTTCACCGCGTGGGCAAGCTCCTGATCGATGCCAGTTGCCCGCAGATGCAAAAGTATCTGCTCGCGAATCAGCGCTTCGCGACGCGGGTCCATATCCAGCGCCTGATAATACTCATCGGTAAGCGCTTCAAGCTCGGCCATGGGTCCGTAAAGTTCAGCGCGCGCCAGCGGCGGCATCAGGTGGTCGATAATTACCGCCTGGCTTCTGCGCTTGGCCTGGGCGCCTTCGCCGGGGTCGTTGACAATAAACGGGTAGAAATGCGGCATCGGCCCGAGCGCGATATCCGGCCAGCATTCGGCGCTTAGCGCGGTGCTTTTACCCGGCAGCCACTCAAGATTACCGTGCTTGCCCACATGAATAACCGCCTCGACCTGATAGTGCTCGCGCAGCCAGAGGTAAAACGCCAGGTAGCTATGCGGCGGCGCCAGCTCCATATCGTGGAAGGACTGGGTCAGGTCATCAATAAAGTCGCGCTCGGGCTGGATGCCCACGAAGGTTTCGCCAAAGCGGATACCCGAAATCATCAGCCGCCCCTGACGGCATTTGGGGTCGTCTTGCGGCGCGCCCCAGCGGGTCCATATCGTTTTTTGAAGCGCGGCGGGCAGGGTTTGAAACCAGGCCAGATAATCCTCAACGCTAATACTTTGCCAGCAGGCACGCTGATCGAGACTGTCATGATCGTTAGTAACCGCGCCCTGGAGCAGGCGAATCAGCGCATCGCCGCTTTCCGGCAACTGGCTTAGCGGATAACCGGCACTTTTCAGAGCGTTTAGAATTTGCAGCGTAGAGGCCGGTGTATCCAGCCCTACCCCGTTACCGATACGCCCATCGCGATTGGGGTAGTTGGCCATAATCAGCGCGACGCGCTTTTGGGCGTTGGGCGTTTGGCGCAGCGCGCAAAACCGCCGAGCCAGTTTGGCCACAAAGGCAGCGCGTTCCGGGTGCAGCGTGTGGTGCGTAACTGAGAGCTGGGCGCGGGCGTTATAGTGCGCCTCAGCTTTAAACCCAACGGCGCGGGTGATAATCCGCCCGTCCATTTCGGGTAGCACTACCTGCATGGCAACATCCCGGCTATGCAGGCCTGCGGCCATGCCCTGCCAGTCATCCAAAGTGCTGCTGGCGAGTATCGCCTGAAGTACGACGGGCCGCCCGACAAAAAGGCTTTCATGAAGATTACTGCCCAGTTCATCTGCGGCAGTGGCGTCATCGGCGGTACGGTTTACTGAAAAGCTGGTGGTATTGACCACCAGCATAGCGCCAGTTTGCTCGATGAGATGGTTGGCAAACGCGATGCAGTGGCCTTCTTTTAAAGAGGCCACCGCGACGGCTAACGGCTCAAGCCCTTCGGCTTTCAGCGCGTCGATCATGCCGTCGAGCACAGCGGTATTCGCACCCTGCAGGTGGCTTCTATAAAATAGCAACAAGCACACCGGGCGCTCTGCAATACGCTGCTTGTGCCATTCGCTTAGGCTGACCGCCTGCTGACCGTTGGCTTGGGGTGCGTAAATTACCGCCGCCGGAATCACTTTAGGCTCTTGCCACGCATACTCATGCGCCAAGTACTCATGTGTTAGACACTCGTGCGCTAGGCATTCACTTCCGATAAAGCGCAGCAGCTGCTCGGCGTTGTCCACGCCGCCTTCGCGTAAATAGCGCCACACGCGATAGGCATCGTCAAAGGCTATGCTTGAGTCTTCAAGCAAAGCATCGTCCGGGGCGTCGCAGCCGGGCACCAAAATCAGCTGGCGCTCGGGCTTGGCAGCCGCCCAGGCCAGAAGCCGCTCGTAGCCGTACTGCCAATAGCCCTTTCCACCCAGCAGTGACACCACCACCAGCCGGGCCTTTTCCAGCACGCGGTATTCGTAAAGATCAAACGCCGCCGGTTTCACCAGGTTCATCCAGTTCGCCAGCCGCACCGAGGGGTAGTCATCGCCCAGGCGATCAACCGCTTGGGCCAACGCCGACAAGTTACTGTCAGCGGCGGACATAATGACAACCTCGGCAGGGCTTTGCTGCAGGTCGATGATGCCTTCATCATCAACAAAGCCCCCCGGTTTGGCGGCGAAAAGATGCATCAGGCGCTTACCGACGTCTCAGCGCTGGCCAGCGCCTTATGGATTTCATCGCTGTTCAGCGTTTTACCAATAATCACCAGCTGTGTTTGGCGCGCCTCGTCCTGGCGCCACAAACGGTCAAAATAGCCGTCCAGGCGCTCGCCAACGGCCTGGATGACTCGGCGCATGGGCTTACCGGGAATGGCCGCAAAACCCTTGGCGCGATAGATCTCCTGGGTTTTCAGCAGTTGTTGAAGCCTGGCCGCCAGCTCATCGCCATCGACTTCGCCCAGCGTAATGACGCAGGAATCAAAGTTATCGTGGGCGTGGTCGTGGTGGGCGCCTTCGGCATGGTGCTTGTCGTGATGGTTGGTAATCTTGTCAATATGCTCTTCACTGGCCGCACCAATGCCCATCAGGGCTTCCAGCTGGGCCGTGTCAGTCGCTAGCGTTTGGTCGATAAACAGCGTTTTGACCGATGCGGACACCCGCGCCTGTACCAGCGCTTCAACCCGGGCTTTTTCGTCGGCGTTCAGCAGGTCGGTTTTACTGACCAGCACTAAATCCGCCGCGCTTAGCTGGTCATCCAGCAGTTCGCGCAGGCTGGGGTCGTGGTCCAGGCTATCATCGGCCAGCCGCTGGGCGGCCACTTTTCCTTCGTCGTTGGCAAACCGGCCAGCGGCTACGGCAGGTCCGTCGATCACGGTGATAATGGCATCCACGGTGCAGTGCTGGCGGACTTCCGGCCAGTTAAACGCCTGCACCAGCGGCTTGGGCAAGGCCAGCCCGCTGGTCTCGATCAGGATGTGGTCGATATCATCACGCCGCGCCACCAGCTTTTTCATCACCGGCAAAAACTCTTCTTCTACCGTGCAGCAAATGCAGCCATTGGCCAGCTCGTAAATACTGCCGTCTTCACCGGCGTCGACTTGCTCGCCCTCTTCAGCTCCGTCTTCACAACCTAGCGCACAGCTACGCAGCAGGCTTGAGTCGATATCCTGCTCGCCAAACTCATTGACGATCACGGCAATCCGCTTGCCGGTAATCTGGCGCAGAATATTGGCCAGCAACGTGGTCTTGCCGCTACCTAGAAAGCCAGTCACAACCGTGGCGGGAATTTTATTTAACTGCATGCGAGGATTCCTCAATTTGGGGGCTTGCGGCCGTGGCCTGCGCTGAATCGTTGCCAAGACCGAGGCTAAGCAGACGCGCTACCGCAGCAGGATTATTCGGGAAAAACAGGTGTAAGTACGTCGCCGTTAAGCGACCGGCACGGTAGATCGGCTCGCCAGGCGCGGGGTGGCGCTGGCGGCGCCCGTAAGCCATCGGTTCAGGCATTTGCTCGGCCATCGAGCGGTGATGGGCATGGCCACGAACCGGCCCTTCGGGCAGCTCGGCGGTCTGCATGCCCTGGCAGCCGCGCCGCCCACGCATGGCACCGTGCCCCGGCAGTAAGCCGAGCATGGGGTGAGTGTTCTCGGCATAGTCGGTTAGCGTTTCCAGGCTATACAGCATGCCACCACACTCGGCGAGGATGGGTTTACCCGCGCTAAAGAAGCCGTTAATGGCATCGCGCATGGCGGTATTCGCCGCAAGCGCCTGCGCATGAAGCTCCGGGTAGCCGCCAGGTAGCCAAAGGGCATCGCACTCGGGTAGTTCGGCATCGCTCAGTGGTGAGAAAAAGCGCACCTGCGCACCCATCTGCGCCAGCAGGTCCAGGTTGGCCTGATAAATAAAGCTGAACGCCGCATCGCGGGCCACGCCTACTGTCTGCCCAGCCAGTGCCTGCGGCACAGCAGGAAGCGCCTCAGTAGAAGCACTAAAGCTGACCGGCGAAAGCGTGGCGAGCGCGTCCAACAGCCCTGCGGCTTCCAGCGCCTGCGCCGCGGCTTCAAAGCGAATTTCCAGATCGTCGCGAATCTCTTCCGCCTGCACCAGGCCCAGATGACGCTCGGGAAGTGCCAGCTCAGGGTCACGCGGTACGGCAGCTAAAAAAGGAATGGCTGCGGGCAGCGCGCCTTCAATCAGCTCCCGGTGGCGCTGGGAGCCGCAGTTATTGGCAATCAGCCCGGCAATTTGAATGTCGTCACGAAAGCCAGCCAGCCCCGTTACCAGTGCAGCGGCTGTTTGGGCCATGCCTTTAACATCCATCACGATGGCCATGGGAATGCCGAACAGCGCGGCTAAATCGGCACTGGAAGGCTCGCCGTCAAACAGGCCCATGGCGCCTTCCACGAGAATCAAATCGGCTTCAACAGCGGCTTCATAAAAGCGCTGGCGGCAGTAGGCTTCGCCTGCCATCCATAAATCGAGCTGGTCAACCGGTTGGCCAGAGGCCTGGGCGAGTATTTGCGGGTCCAGGTAGTCCGGCCCGGTTTTAAATACCCGCACCACCTTGCCCTGATTGCGCAGCAGCCGCGCAAGCCCGGCGGTTACCGTGGTTTTGCCCTGACCTGAGGCAGGTGCTGAAATAAACAGCGCGGGGCAGCGGGTAGAAGGTGTACTCATCAGTACTCGATCCCCGCCTGGGCTTTAACGCCGCCGCGAAACGCATGGCGCTCATCCTGAACGATGCTGATAGTGTCGGCAATTTCCTGAAGCGGCTGCGCCATGGTGCGCCCGGTAATAATCACATTCTGATGCGCCGGGCGGCGCTGCAAAGCTTCTACCACCGGCACCGGGTCCAGGTAGCCGTACTTGAACATGTAGCTCATTTCGTCCAGCACGATGATGTTGTAGGCCGGGTCTTCCAACAGGCCCTTGGCGATTTCCCAGGCAGCTTCGGCGGCTTGAATATCGCGCTCGCGGTCCTGGGTTTCCCAGGTAAAGCCCTGGCCCATGATGTGCCAGTCAAGCCTTGGGTGATCGCGAAAGAACAGGTATTCGCCGGTTTCACGCCGCCCTTTAATGAACTGAATGACCGCGCCTTTTTGACCATGCCCCAGCGAGCGCGCCAGCGTACCGAGCGCCGAGCTGCTTTTACCCTTGCCGTTGCCTTTGAGCAGGATTAATACCCCGCGCTCTTCAGTCGCGCGACTGATGCGCTCATCGACCACCTCTTTTTTGCGCTGCATGCGGTTTTGGTGATTGCTATCGCTCATGCTGACTCCTGGGTGGGCAGTGCCCAATACAAGGCGCCCAGCTGCTGGGCAAGGCGCGACGCCTGGCCGCGTTTTACAAATGAGTGTTCGGTATCCATCACTACACAATCGCCAAGCGTTGGCAGGTCTGCAACGGATTCGCGAGTGCGCCCATCGGTGATCAAGTAGGTACGTATATGAAGGCCGGGTTCACGCCGCTGCCACTGACGAATCAACTTTCCTGCCTCCTCAACCGCTTTACGCAGCGGCGTACCGCCCCCGCCACCGGCACTGTTTAGCGTAGCCTCCAGGCTTTTGGGCGCACGCTGGCGGGTGAGTAGCGGTGTCACCGTATTGTTGCCAAATCCCAGCACGGCCATCTGCTCGCGAGCGCTGTATGCCTGGCGGGTCAGGCTATCCACCCAGCCCTTGGCCTGGCCCAACAGGCGCTTACCCAGCGTCGAGCCGGAGGTGTCCAGCAGTACCAGGTGCAGCACCGGCTGCCCAGTGCGCGCTTTTTGATAACGCAACTGCCGCCAGGGCCACTGACCACGATTGGCGATCAGCGTGGCGAACCAGTCGGGGCGAGAGGTAGACGAAGGTGGTTTATTAGCTCGCCCCTGGCCTAACTCGGTGCCCTTACGCGTACCGCCAAGTGAAAGCAGCTGCTTAGCCGCAGGCCGGTTGATGGGTGTAAGCGCAGGGAGATTCAGCGGCTGGCTATCCAGCATGTTCTGCGCGATGGGCGGCATGGCGCCCCACTGCCCCTGCTCGCCTGAATGCCCACCGGCAGACGATTGACCGCCAGAAGGCTTTTCATTTGGCGTGGACGAAGACGGCGGCGTTGTTGGCGGTGTCGGTGGCGGTGTGGAAGATTCATGCGTACGCCTATGGGCCAATACCCAAGGCTCAATGGTATCGACATCGTCCTGGGTGATCGTATCGCCCCCCCGCCAAGCGGCATGGGCCTGAGCGGCACGGTGCCAGGTAACATCGGCCCGCAGGCCTTCAACGCCTGCCTCTTCACATCGCCTGGCGATGTGCGCGTAAACCCAGTCAGGTGCGGTAACGGCAGCAAGCGTGCGGCGCGCCTGCTCGATACGTTCACGCAGGGCTGACTGCTCTGCAGCGTAGTCGGCAATAAAGCTTTCGGGGTCACGGTCGAAGGCATCGCGCTGCTGCACAATGGCGATGCGCTCTTCGATACTCATTGAAGCGGGCTGTTCAAGGCAGAGGCCAAACCGGTCGAGCAACTGCGGGCGCAGCTCGCCTTCATCCGGGTTCATGGTGCCAATCAGGCTAAAACGCGCCGCGTGAGAGTGGCTGATACCGTCGCGCTCAACGATATTGACCCCACTTGCGGCTACATCCAGCAGCAGGTCGACTAGGGTATCGGCGAGCAGATTGACTTCATCAACGTACAAAACGCCGCCATGCGCTCTGGCCAAAAGCCCTTCATGAAAGGTGGCTTCGCGTTCGTTCAATACCTTTTGCAGGTCCAGGCTGCCGGTCAGGCGGTCTTCACTGGCGCCTAGCGGCAAGGTCACAAACGGCGACTTGCCGCCCTTGTCAGATTCGGGCAGCAGTGCCGCCAGCGCGCGGGCGAGGGTTGATTTTGCGCTGCCTCGCGGGCCGCTAATCAGCACCCCGCCAATGCGCGGGTTGATTACGTTTAAAAGCAGCGCTTTCTTAAGCGATGCCTGGCCGACGACGGCGGTAAAGGGAAACTCAACCACAGGCATCACCATGGGTAAAAGGAACATTGACTTGATTTAACAAGAAGATATTGAGCGACTGAGAGCCGCAACAAGCGCGTAAAGCGCATACTTTACAAGCGGGTAAAACTAATACATTAAGCAGCGCATGGACACTGCAATACACGTGAAAGTTATTCATCCCTGACACGAGAATAACGATAGAGCCAAACCCCGTGAAAGTGGCTACAATAACCGCGCATTATAGAGGATGGCGTCAGGTGGAAGCCACCTCGCCACTTCAGCAAGTCGTCAATATCAAAGGTTTTTTAGTGTTTTATCCTCTCGTCTTCGGCAGTCTGTCGAGCTTTATGTCCATCGGTACCCGGAACACCATCTCATGAAGTTCGCCCCCGCCC
Organism: Vreelandella zhanjiangensis DSM 21076; assembly: GCF_000377665.1. Classification (GTDB taxonomy): domain Bacteria; phylum Pseudomonadota; class Gammaproteobacteria; order Pseudomonadales; family Halomonadaceae; genus Vreelandella; species Vreelandella zhanjiangensis. The sequence continues at coordinate 221,651 of NZ_KB898649.1, forward strand.
TATTTAATACGCCTTTCACACAATGAAAGCCATTGCCATGCAAAGCGCCCCGATGGCTCGCACTCAGGCGCACTGGCTTTGGCTTGCGCCCTTGGTGCTGCTGATCGCGCTGCTTGCCGGTACGGCGATTGGTGAAACGGCGATTCCCGTGGATACGATTCTCAAGGTATTGGCTAATCATCTTCTGGGTGCTAACTACGCCGTTGATCGTATCGATGCTGGGATTATCTGGAACTACCGGCTAAGCCGCGCCATCGTTGCGGCGTGCTGCGGCACCGCGCTGGCGCTGGCCGGAGTTGTGCTCCAGGCGTTACTGCGCAACCCCTTGGCTGACCCCTACTTGATGGGTATTTCGGCCGGCGCCTCAACCGGTGCCGTAGCCGTTACGGTGGCGGGCCTTGGCGCGGGGGCTTTCACCTTATCTGCCGGAGCATTTGCCGGAGCGGGACTTGCATTTGGTTTGGTAGTACTGCTTGCCCATGCGGCCAGCAGCGGGACCGGCGGTGGGCGCAGTACTCAGGCGGCCGGGGCCATCATTCTGGCGGGTATTGCAGGTTCTCAGCTGTTTAATGCGCTCACCGCCTTCATCATTACCAAGTCGGCCAGTGCCGAGCAGGCGCGCGGCATTATGTTCTGGCTACTGGGCAATCTTTCCGGCGTGCGCTGGGCTGATGTGATGATTGCTCTCCCAGCGGCCTTGGGCGGCCTGTTGATTTGCCTTTGGCACCGCCGCGCATTGGATGCCTTTACCTTTGGCGCCGACAGCGCGGCTTCCATGGGCATCGCCGTTCGCCCGACCCGCGGGTTATTAATTATCGCGGTGGCGCTGGTCACAGCCATTATGGTATCGATGGTCGGCGCTATTGGTTTTGTTGGCTTGGTAATTCCCCATGCCATGCGTTTTATCGTGGGTACCCAACATACTCGTTTGGTGCCCGCTTCGGCACTTGCTGGCGCCGTGTTTTTGATTGGCTCAGATATTCTTTCGCGCATTCTGGTGCCCGGCCAGGTACTGCCGATTGGGGTGATTACCTCGTTGATTGGCGCGCCGGCCTTTGCGTTGATTCTTGTGCGCGGCACGAGGAACCGATGAAATTAACTGCACAACAGCTGGGGTGGAGCGTACATGGGCGCACGCTGTTAGAAGACGTTTGTCTTGATGTAGCGCCCGGCCAGACCTTCGGCCTGATTGGCCCGAACGGCTCCGGTAAAACTACGCTATTACGCCTGCTGGCAGGTTTGAATAAACCTAAAACAGGCCGCGTACATATAAACGACCGGTCGATTGCCAAAATGCGCCAGCGGCATATCGCGCAATCCATCGCGCTGGTTGAGCAACAGGCGGAAACCACCGACAGGATCCACGTGCGCCAGGTCGTGGGGCTGGGCCGAACGCCGTTCCTTTCGGCGCTGCGCCCGTGGTCAGCTCAGGATGACGCCATTGTGGATCAGGCGCTGAGCGATGTAGATATGGCGCATATGGCGGACCGGCTCTGGCACACGCTTTCCGGCGGCGAGCGCCAGCGCGTGCATATTGCCCGGGCGCTTGCCCAGCAGCCCAAAATCCTCCTGCTGGATGAGCCCACCAACCACCTGGATATTCGCCACCAGCTGTCGATTCTTGAGCTGGTCAGGCAGCTGCCCATCACCGTGGTAATTTCCCTGCACGATCTGAATCAGGCCATGGAGTGCGACCGTATTGGCGTGATGGACGGTGGACGCCTGATCGCCAGCGGCCAGCCACATGACGTGCTGACTACCGAGCGCTTACAAGAGACGTTCGGTGTGTATGCCCACGTGCTGGATGATCCCATTGACGGCAAACGGATCATGCGTTTTAGAAGCGCGGTTTAAACGCTTTTCGGCGGTATAACGCTTTCTTTGCTAAGGTGTGGGTTCTTGTAACGAACTCTTACAATAAACGGGAACTCCACATGCGTATTTTGTTTACCGGTGGTAGTGGCAAGGCTGGCCGTCATGCGACCGCGTATTTGCGCGACCAGGGTCACAGCATCACCAATCTGGACTGGGTAGCGTCCGATGTGCCGGGCATCACCACGCTGAAGGTAGACTTGACCGACGCGGGCCAAGTGTTCAATGCGTGCCAAGCTTACGCCACTTTCGATGAGCTGGAGCCGGGCACTGGAATGCCACGCTACGATGCCATCGTTCACTTTGCCGCTATCCCCGCCATTCTGCACCGCCCGGATAACGAAACCTACCGTATCAATACGCTAAGCACCTACCATATTCTGGATGCTGCCACCCGGCTGGGCATCCCCAAGATAATCTTTGCCTCCAGCGAAACCACCTACGGCATCTGCTTTGCCGATGGCGAGAAGCTGCCAGACTACCTGCCTATCGATGAAGAGCACCCCACTGTGCCGCAAGACAGCTACGCCATGAGCAAGGTAGTCAACGAAGTAACCGCGCGTTCGTTTCAAGCGCGCTCAGGCATCGACATTTACGCCCTGCGTATCAATAACGTGATCGAGCCTCACGAGTACCGCCAAAACTTCCCGGCGTATATGGATAACCCGGCGCTGCGCCGACGCAACATCTTCGCCTATATTGATGCCCGCGACTTGGGTCAGATGGTCGACTGCTGTCTGAAAACGGATGGCTTGGGTTACGAGGTGTTTAACGTCGCCAATGAGGATCTATCGGTAGGGCTTACCAATGCCCAGGTGATTGAGCGCTTCTATCCTGGCGTACCTGTACAGCACGCAATGGGAGAATATGAGACGTTCTACAGTATCGACAAAGCGCGGCGCCTGGTGGGTTTCGAACCGCGTCACTCTTGGCGAGCTGAGCTGGAGTAGTAAATCAACACGTCTTACTTTCTTGTCTTACTTTCTCATCTCACTATCTCGCCTCACTATCTCAGAAAAGGATTCCCTGTAAGATTCCTGATCAGTGCATGAGGACTACGCGCTTGGCAATATGCCTCGTGCGTAGTGCTGCTGACTGCACCTCCGGGGCCATCTATCTTGCTATCTATTTTGCTATCGTAAGAACCGCCACACCACGCTGTGTTCAGATCCCATGCTCCATAGCAGCACAACGATCGCAAGCAGCACTTCTAATACCAGCACGCCGATGCATAGCGTCGCGGTTGACATGATAAAGCCACGCTTATGGCTGATACCCAGGAAACTGGGCGTTCCCTTGTAGAGCAGGTAAGCGCTGTAAAGTAGGCCAATCACTATGCCCAACATGCAAAACCAGAAAACCGGATAAAGCGCAAAAACACCGCTCAGAAACATCGGCGTGGCAATGTATCCCGCGAAAATAATACAGTCGCGGCGGCTAGGACGGCTCTCCAGCTTGCGGGCTAGCCAGTAAATCACATTGCCGACCAAACCAACGGCCACTAACATCAGCGCATAGAACGCAACACCTAGCGCCAGGCCATTGGTAATAGAGACTTTATAGGTATCGATACCGCCATAGGTCCAACCCAGACGGGTCGTGCCGATTAGCGCACAGACCACAGGTATAGCCGCCAGAATAAGCACATGGTGGGCATAGAGATGGCTGACGGATTCATGCTCGTCACTGATTTTATGCCACTCTACGTCAGGATGATGGAGGAGCCCCCAAACATGGTGGATCATAACGACCTCCCGCTAATGCAAAGGCATAGCACTTGAAACCAGCACCTGGGACCAGCTGCTGGGATCAGACTTGAGATCAGGTGATGATCAGTGGGGTCAATCATCAAGGCCCAAACCCACTTTTAGTGTAGATCACCAGGTCTATTTATGACGCTTAATGGCCGCTGTTCAGTAAAGATATTTTTCTGCCAACCGTTACTCCCCCTCACGCGTTTAGCGACAGCGCTGTGTCCTCTATATCGGTACAAATACCGGCGCACCATTGACCTCAACGACCATGAGCCGCTGACGGTAGAGCGCTTCGAGCGTACCGGCGGTTAGCAGCCTTTCTTGTGGGCCCCACTTGGCTTCCCCATCAGGGTACAGAAGCAGTATCTGGTCGCACCAGCGGGCGGCTAAATTAAGATCATGCAGGCACATCACCACACTTTTGCCGCTTGCCGCCTGCTCGGCCATTAACGCCATGACGGCACTTTGGTGATGAAGATCCAAGTGATTGGTCGGCTCATCGGCAAGCCAGATAGCGGGAGCTTGAGTAAGCACCGTGGCCAGAGCAACGCGCTGGCGCTCGCCCCCGGAAAGCGTATTGACCAGCCGCTCGCGTAAGGAAGCGATATCCAGGCGGGCCAACGCCTGCTCTGCAAGGGTGTAGTCAGCGCCACTTTCCCGCTGCCAAGCGGAAAGAAACGGATGGCGGCCAATCAGCGCCGTTTCCATCACCGTAGCCGGAAAGCTATCCATTCGCTCCTGAAACACGACCCCTAACGTTTGCGCGACCTGGCGGCGACGTAGGCTGGCAAGCGGTGCTTCGTTGAGATGAACGCTCCCGGAGCGCGGCGCTCGTAACCCCGCCAGAGTGTGCAGAAGTGTAGTTTTACCCGCCCCGTTGGGCCCTAGTACGCCCCATACTTGCCCTGGTTGAATGGTTAAATTCAGCGGTGTTCCGCCTGGGCGATTAGGCACATCGATCACCAACTGCTGAGTGGTCAATATGCTCATTAGCGGCTCCGGTGGAGCAGAAACAAAAACGTGGGCACGCCCAAAAGCGCGGTAATCACCCCAACCGGCAGCTGTTCAGGGGCAATCATGGTGCGCGCTAAGGTATCGGCCAACACCAGCAGCGTGCCGCCCGCCAGCGCGCAGGCGGGTAGAATAAGCCGCTGATCGTTGCCTAATAGCAAACGCAGCATATGGGGCACCACAAGACCCACAAACCCGATGCTGCCTGCGGTGGTGACCGCCGCTGCCGTCAGCAGGCTGGCAAGAATGTAGATACCCCACTCCAGCGGGCGCACGTTAACCCCCAGTGCAGCAGCCTGGGGTGCGCCACGGGCCAGCACGTTGAGACTTCGCCCCAAAGGTACCAGCAGCAGGCATACTGCCAGCAGCAGTAAAAGCGGCGGCCAGGGGGTACGCGCATAGGAAAGATCGCCCATCAGCCAATACAGCATGCCCGGCAGACGCTCGGCAGGGCTCATCGCCAGCATCAACGTAATCACAGCCCCCCAACCTGAAGCGACTACCACCCCGGTTAACAGCAGCCTTGCAGGGCTCCAGCCGCCGCGGCCATGCGCCAAACCAAACACCAACAGCGTTGAAAACAGCGCGCCAACAAATGCCGCCCCCGATACCAGGAACCCGCCCAGACCCACCAGCATGGCTGCCAGCGCGCCAATAGAGGCTCCGCCAGAAAGCCCCAGCACGTAAGGATCAGCCAAAGGGTTGCGCAGCAGTACTTGCATCAGCGCTCCGGCTACCGCCAGCAAGCCACCCACAGCAAACGCCGAAAGCGCTCGAGGCAAACGCAGCTCCCAGACCAGCGTGCTGGCTAAAAGCTCGCCCTGCCCCTGGGCAACTGCCCACAGTTGAGCAACTGAGAGGGAGGCGCTGCCAATACTCACGGCAAACAGCAAAGCGATTAGCGCGGCAAGGACAAGCACTCCCAAGGGCGCACTTAGGCTGCCTTGCGCTACTTTCCTCATTACCTCGCCCCACGCATTCGGCGAACGCTATCCAGCTGGTCACACAGAATCTTGGCACCTTGTACCATGCGCGGCGTCGGGCGCTGAATAAGCGAAGGCGGTACAAAGAACAGATGGTTATTGATCACCGCCGTAAGGTACGGATACTGCTCCCAGTGGGTCAGCCAGTGACGGTTCTCTTCACCCATCCCACCAGCCACGATAGCTTCAGGATTGGCTGCCAGCACGGCCTCATCATCAAGGCGTGGTACTAAACGTGACTGTTCTCCCACCACGTTAAACCCGCCGCACAGCTGAATGACCTGACCAATAAGATGCTGGTCATTAACGCTCATAAGCGGCTCGTCCCACACCTGGTAAAACGTACTGACCGGCTCACGGTGTTCATATTGATTTTCAAGCGCTACCATCTGGCGCCGAAAACCATCAGCGACACGCTGCCCGGCGGCTTCGGTACCGGCCAATCGCGCTATGCGCTCAATCGTGCTGGCCACGCCCTCAATTGTGCGGGGCTCAATATAAAAAACCGATAGGCCTAACGCTTCCAGCGTTTCCAACTGCTCGGCTGGATTGCCCGTGACCCAGCCAACGACCAGGTCAGGCGCAAGGCTTATCAACGCCTCAAGATCAATACGGGTATGGCTGCCCACTGAGGCAACCTGCTTTGCCTCGGGCGGATAATCGCTATAGGAGACCACCGCCACCACCTGCTCACCCGCACCGGCGGCGTAGGTAAGCTCGGTGGCGCCCGGCGACAGCGTGGCGATGCGCCGGGCAGGATTGTACAGGCAGACTTCGCGGTCGCGATCATCCACCACGCAGCGCGCGTGGTGATTCGCTTGCGCCATACCCACCGGCATTACTAGCACGAGGGCCAGCGCCGCTCGCGCCAATTTATGCACTTTATTGACCAAAATGAACACTCAGAAAACCTGCCCGTCCCGCATTTAAATAGTCCGCGCCGTCAAAGGAGCGTGTGGTCACGTAATCCTGGCCCATAACGTTCTCTAATGTAAGGCGAGCACTCCACAATGGAGCAAACTGCCAGCCGGCGCGCAGATTGACCAGCCCATAACCACTTAGCCGATCCTGGTTTTGTGCATCACGATAGCGGTGGTTTTGGGCGACCCACGAACCGCCCAGCGACCACTCGCCTAATTCGCGGTCGATATCCAGACGTACGCTTTGCGTAGCGCGATTCTGCAGCCGATTGCCTGTTAAGCGGTTCTCAGGATCGGTGTAGGTCAACGCGGCAGCCAGTATCCAATCATTTAGCTCAACGCCACTGGCAAGCTCTGCCCCCCGAATCCGTGACGAAGGTACGTTAGACTGAACGCCCTGCCCCGCAATAAGGTTATCAATATCCGTTTGATAGAGAGCGGCATCCCAAAACCACTGCGCATATTGGCCACGAACACCCACTTCAGCGGTTTCAGAGGTTTCAGACTCAAGGTCCGGATTACCAAACCCTGGGTAGTAAAGCTGGTTATACGTCGGCGCGTTGAACGCCGTGCCATAGCTGGCCCGCAGGGTGTGGTTGCTATCCAGCGCGTAACCGGCTGCCAAGCTGCCGGTGACTTCATCGCCATAAGCTTCATTATCATCAAAGCGTAAGCTGGCTTGCAGCGTTAGCGGTGAAAAATCCAGCAGCGCCTGGGTGAATACGGCTTTATTACTGCGGCTGGTTTCATCATATTCAATGGTACTGTCTATCTTGTCCTCACTGTATTCAGCGCCTGCGATCAGCTCGTGAGCCCCCGCGGTAACGATATTTTCCCAGCGCGCAGTGCTAATCTTGGTGTTGAATACCGAGTCGCCAAAGCTTGAAAAATCATCGCTCTCATCGCGGGATTCACTCAGCGTGAGGCGGCTGTGCCAGTCGCTTGTGATCGGCAACTCGCCATAAATACCGGCTACTTGTTGAACAAAGTCGTTTTCACCGCCATCGTATTCGTTATTACCCCGAGCGCGTAGCGCAAGGGCACCCACCTTAGCGCCATTTTCAAACGTATGCGAAACCCGCGCCAACGCAGAGGTATTGTCGTAGCCTTTATCTTCGCCATCGCGACGAACCGGCTGGCCATCGGTAGTCAAGTGGCTGCCCGCAAAGCTGTAGCGGGTACCGCCTTCACGACCGCTGATTCCCGCGCTTACGCGCTGAGTATCGAACGAACCACCGCCTATCGAAAGCCTCGGCTGCGGCCCCTCTTCGCTTGCTTGGGGCGTAAATAACTGCACTACCCCGCCAATCGCATCGGCACCGTACAGGCTACCCCGTGGGCCGCGCACGATTTCAGCGCGCTCAAACATACGCGGGTCAAGATACGACCAGGCCGCCCCGCCGCTGGTGGCTGAACGTAAACGAATACCGTCAATCAACAGCACGTTTTGGCCGCTTCCAGTACCGCGAATATACACGCTGCTGTTTTTTCCAAAGCTGCCGTTAGAGCTTACATCCACACCGGGCTGGCCACGAAACAGATCGGTAATACTCACCGGGTCTTGGCGGCGCAGCGTGGCTTCATCCAATACGGTAACCGAGGAAAGGCTTTCATTTGCCGTACGTGGTGCCAGCGCGGCAGTAACCACCAACGGATTAAGAATGCTTTGCGAATCAGCTTGAGCGCTGGTCGCGTCACTCTGAGCAACGACCACGGGAGATACAACCAACGCAGCAAGCGCGGCAGAAACAGGAAGATAGTTAGGCATGAGGAGGTACCTTGCGCACTGTGCCAACCCGCACAGCGTGGTTTTTATAATCGCCAAGCGCAGGCACCACAAGGGAATAGCAGGAATTCACTAATCGCCTTGAGAGCGCCCACCGCGTCCTGGCATGTTCGGCTTATATAGCCCTCTCTCTCAGGCCGGTCTCCGGGCTGACAAGCGAAGCACACTGACGCTTCCAAGCACTCACCTTCCCATGCGTTTATATTGCACAGTGGTAACGAGGGCTCTTAACTTGATCACCGTTGCGGGGGCAGCGTTGGATTGGGCACCAACTTCCCGTTTCACCAGCGGCTTTGGCCGCCGACACCTGAAAGAGCGCGTAAACTAGCAAGTTGTCGTGACCCGGTCAATTTGACGGGTTCCTTACCGTACAAAACACAACATTTAAAAAACGATCGCCCTGACCGGTTGGTAGCGGATCATTTCTTGCAGCCTAGCCGAAATCACTCAATACCAAGCGAAAATATAATCAATGGGTACAAATAAGGTATGCTTTGCATAGTTTAATGTTGCCCAACTGAAAATATTATTCGCCTACTTGAAACCACCAGGTTAAAAAAGCATCTTCCTCAACCAGTTCAGGCGTAGGCTGTGCTAAAAAACCGTAGCCAGCATCAATCTCTAAAGCGTTCGTTTCCAGTACTATATCTCTAATATTGCTGATACTTGAGCTTTCCTTAATACTAATCTGCTCCTCCTCTGAAGAAAATAACCCAACATGTAAACCTAACGCCGTGTACCAGAGACTGATCAATTCATGATCGTCATTAGATTTAGCGGAAAAAATCACTTCTTTAACCATATCTACAGTATCTATCGTTTTGGGGGGCAACGCATCACTGCCTATAAGATCACCTTGTTCCACAAACTGCTGCCAAAGAGGTGAACCAGCATCAAAAAATAAATAAGGAGGCTTGATATAACCAGCCGTTGGATTGGACTGCTCGTGCCACTCTTCTTGTGGCTTTAAATTTATGAAAGAAAAATCACTGATTCCATTAAAAAACGTCTCGTGCTCCGCGTAATCAGGATGCTGAGATATCTCAAACTGATACACAAACTTATGTTCCAGGAGAGTATCGATCACTCGAAAATGCGTGAAACTGGTATCCCATGACGCTTGAAATTGGTAAAGATTGTAAAACAGATCACGCAAATCCTCGCTGCTATGCTCGCCAGCTTGATCAAGACTATGGACTGACATTTCCACTAGGTCTTCAAATTCATGCATCGACATAGCTTCTTCCTTATAGAGCGTTTGATAATACCAGCATGTTATCTTGCCTCTTTGGAATAGCCAATTGCACAACCAGGCTTCCAGAGGAAGGCTTTGCGAACGTATATCTCTAAACGTGGCGTGGCCAGGTAACCGGTAAGAATTACTACTCAAGTATATCCATCAACACCACGCTACCGTAGACGCTAAGCGATTACCCAGTAGCTTACTTTCTCACTGCATCTAGTCATGTTGAATTTTCTAAATGTCTGCCTCGCTCGCCATGCACCTATCGTGCAAAGTCGCATAGAACGCCCCACTCCTATTTAAATGGAAACGAAGGGTAAGGGGTTTGCCTGAACTTAATAGAATTAATGCTGAAACGTTTTTCGACATCGCCCATTTCAACAAACTTTTCACCGCGCTGGTAAGCCGCACGGAGTGCTCCCCTCAGTTCAGTAAGCGCTAGCGAGGGCTTGGCCCATTGGGATTCGGGTAAAGGATTCGACCACTCGGCCAGCCAGTCTTTTGGCACAGCTTTGGGTAGGATATGCTTCATGCGGTATTCGGTGTACCAGTGAGCAAAGCGGGCATGCTCCCATAAGCGTTTGCGCCGGAAACGACGCCAGCGGGCGGGGTCGTTGGTGCGTTCACACTCGGCTTTTTCACGGGCCACATAGGCGTTGTACCACTCGACGCCCCACTCTCTGGCTGAGGGGGTAATGGCATCAGCGCCCTCTTCCATAAAGCGGCGAATATACTCCCACTGGGTCAGTGCTCCCGGCAAGCCACCCACGCCAACCATAATACCTGCACCCGGAAGGGTGTAACCAGGGCGCTCCGGCTCCGGCGGCAGCAGCGCAAAATTCCAGCCAAAGCCGGTGACCGCCCCAGGTCCCAGGTTAGGATTGAAGCCACACACTGCGACCACATCTTCCCAGGGCACCAACACCGTGCGCCGCTCGCGTTTGAATAGCCGACAGAGGGCGTCATAAATCGGCGGGTAAACGTAGAAAAAGGCCAGGGCGCCGATATGTAGTAGCGTTAAACCCACAGGGAAACTCTCCCGGGTACCGCGCAGCCATTCGCCAATTTCAATGACCCCCATTCCTCCTGGTGCCGCTGCAGCTACACCCGCCGCAGACGTTAACCACAGATTTTGAGGCGCGGGAAGCCAGAAGCGACTTGGGGGTTCTACTACAAAAGCAACTTCACGGCGCTGGCGGTTTAGGCGAATAGGAGGGATGCGTTTGAGTAATGTATTGATCCAAATAATGCCTAAAATAAATACAAATAAAAAACCGAAATACAGCCCCCCGCCCCAGAATGCTAATACCTGGCTGTAAGCCGTGTTTTTTATCATTGCCATACAAAACACCACTAAAAAAAAGCCGTTCATAAACACAGTCCCGACGCTTAACATATGTCCTGCCGTCATCATGCTGTCGGGGCTAGCGCCCTGGCGAATATCCATTGTGACACCATCGTGGTGTACATCGATATGCGCTACATCGGCCAAGCCTTCGCTGTCCGTAGGCAGTGGCAGGGGGCTTAAACAGTATTGCTCGCCCCCTGCGCGGCTTTCCCGCTCACCCGCACGCATGGGCGGCAGAGCGTCTTTGGGGTTGGTGTTAAACATTTATCGTGAACTACCGCGTCTAAACGGAAACGAGGGATAAGCCTGTTGACTGGCGGCAGGCGCTGCCACGCCAAAACGTTTTTCGATATCACCCATGTCAATAAACGCTTCGCCGCGCTGGTAAGCCGCGCGCAGGTGCTCGCTAAGTTCGTTAAGCGCCGCCGAAGGCTTGGCCCATTGGGATTCGGGTAAAGGCTTCGACCACTCGGCAAGCCAGTCTTTTGGCACAGCTTTGGGTAGGATATTCTTCATGCGGTACTCGGTGTACCAGTGAGCAAAGCGGGCATGTTCCCATAAGCGTTTGCGCCGGAAACGACGCCAGCGGGCGGGGTCGTTGGTGCGCTCGCACTCGGCCTTTTCGTGGGCCACGTAAGCATCGTACCACTCAAGCCCCCATTCCCTTGTCGTGGGCGTAATAGCTTTCGGGCCTACCTCCATAAAGGTGCGGATATACTCCCACTGGGCCAGTGCCCCCGGCAGGCCACCTACACTGCCAATAATCCCTGCCCCGGGCAAAGAGTAGCCGGGCCGCTCCGGGTCGGGGGCCAGGAGCGCAAAGCTCCAGCCAAAACCGGTAATGGCATTCGGCGTCAACGTCGGGTATAAACCCGCCACCGCGACAATATCCTCCCAGGGGGCCAATACAGTGCGGCGTTCGCGTTTACACAGGCGTGAGATGAAATCATAAATAGTGGGGTAAACATAAAAAAGCGCCATGGCAATAATGTGGAATAGTACGATCCCAATGGGAAAGCATTCCTCTGCTCCAATTAACCACTGACTAGTATCAAAAATGGCAATTGGCCCGGAGACAAATGATGCCCCCATAAGCACCAACCCCATAAACCAGAGACTCTCAGGATCAGGCAGCCAGAAGCGGCCAGGGGGCGCCACGACAAACGCCACTTCTCGGCGCTGGCGATTCAGGCGTATGGGGGGGTACGTTTAAGAAGAGTATTCACGAAGGGAATTGCCGGATTGAACGCAAAAAGAAAGATGGCGTACAGTCCAACAATACATATTATAAGGGACTCCAAATACCAATAGCCTTTTATAGCGTCAATTAAAAGTAGAAATAGAAATATACAAGACATGAATACAAAACCACATGTCAACGTATACCCAGCTGTTATCAAACCTTCCGGACTAGCACCTTGGCGAAGATCCATAATGACATCATCATGGTTCACATCCAGTTGGGCCACATCCAGCGCGTGCTCACCATCGGAGGGAAGTGGTAGTGGGCTTAGGCAGTACAGAACGCCGCCTGCGCGGCTTTCTCGTTCACCAGCGCGCATGGGGGAGAAGCTTTTGGGTGCATTGCTTTTCAACATAGAGCGTCCTTACTCTGTGGTCCAAGGCTCAAGGGGCATGCCAGGCCAACTACCCGGTGTCCTAACGCTGAAGGAGTCATCTGTGAGCTCATTTATTTCTCTCCATTCACCTGGTAGCGACCAACCGCGCTTGTAAAGCTCATACACCTGGGTGGAAGACTCTTCATTCAATTCCGTGTGAACCACTAGGCGTAAAAAGATCCTGCATAGCTTCCGGTGGAAAATGATAGGTGACCGCGCCATCACCTAAAACGCCTACCGCTGAATGAGTCAGTACGTCCTGAGTAAAATCACGCAGAGAGTCCTCCGGTAATCCCCTCATTTTAAAGGGCTTCAAAAGTAGAGCTCAGGCCACAGCGGCCAGTTTCTGTCGAGGGGATTACCGGATTACCAAACGTTGAGCCTCGGTTATCGGTAGCTCATTGCCTGCGTCACTTGGGACGGTAAAACCATAAGAGTGCCAACGCTGGCCCTGCTGCTTCTAATACATTGTCCAAAATGCTGCAGCGACTCCATGAAGTAGTTTTCAAAAACGGCACGGCCGGCAGGGTAGGTTCGTGTTGCATCAGCAACCAAATCAGCATCACCGCAAATGAAACTTCTCTTCTACTACTTCAACATCTGGCAATTTGGCTTTAAAGAAGTTTAAAACTTCTTCTCGCTCGCCCTTTTTGCAATAGACCCTCATAATACCTTTAGGCATTATTTTACCCTCATCAGAGTCATACCATGGGATATTCAATCCAATAACATCTCGTTTAGGATAAAGATAGATTTTATTGGTGTCTGGCCAATAAAACGAACGATGATTACTACTATCCTGCTTTGCCTGTTGCGATCCCGCCTGCAGAGCCATGAGTCCCATTCCCAAGGGGCCGATACCTGCAATTATCAAGGCTGGCTCAAACAACGCCAGTACGCCCACTACAGGTAGCAAAATAATGGCGGCCCACTTCAGGAATGCCTTGCCCGATAACTCCCGCGGCTCCCACGAATGTATCTCCACTATCGTTTCAGTAAAACTGATAGACAAAGATGGTTGTATAGTGGGTAATACTTAGAGAAAGTGGTATGAAAACTAAAGGTATGATCATGGAGAAAGATAGTGAAATTAACATTGGAACTTCAGGATGGGAAAACAAATAAGCCGCCCCCCCCATTCCAAGACTAACCAGTACCATTGCAATTAGTTCTATGTTAGCTGTTGAAGTATCGTAGTTTCTTGCTTTTATCTGCCAACTCATTACAGCCACTTCATTCGTATACCTCCAGGGCATTTCGGCAATGAAGTCCTGCTTGGGCTGAATAAACCACATATCAGTATCCTTACTCTTCTGGTGTTAGGGGAACCGTCAGGGCAAAGCGGGTAGGCGCGCGGATACCCCGATTTACCTCACCATTGGGTTCGATCTCTTTTTTGCCTGCGGAAGTGTCAGGCTTGTAAAAGGTGAAACGTAAGCGGTCTTCGCCTGGTGAGAGCAGCGTTTCGGGTCACTGAATCGGTTCAAGGATACACTCCTACCACAGCCAGCCGGCCACGGCAGTGATCACTGCACGCCTGCGGCTACTTGGGATCACTACCCGGTCGAATGGCAGCAAAGCTTACGGCTAACTGTGCTGTTGAACGCCCATATTTCAGCCGATCTGACGCTGACTGATACCCCATTCAACGCGGCCATGAACCAGGTATCGTTGAGCCTCGGTTATCGGTAGCTCATTACCTGCGTCACTTGGGACGGTAAAACCATAAGAGTGCCAACGCTGGCCCTGCTGCTTCTAAAACATTGCCCAAAATGCTGCAGCGACTTCATGAAGTAGTTTTCAAAAACGGCACGGCCGGTAGGGTAGGTTCGTGTTGCATCGGCAGCCAAATCAGCATCACCACAGATGAAACTTCTCTTCTACCACCTCAACATCTGGCAATCGGGTTTTAAAGAAGTTTAATACAGATTCTCGCTCGCCCTCCTTATAATAAACTTGCCTAATACTCGTAGGTATCATTTTACCCTGTTCAGGGTTATACCAAGGGACATTCAAACCGATGATGTCTCTTCCAGGATAAAGATAGATTTTGTTGGTGTCTGGCCAATAAAACGAATGATGCTTAATATTATCCTGCTTTGCCTGCTGCGATCCCGCTTGCAGAGCCATGAGCCCCATTCCCAAAGGTCCGATACCTGCAATTATCAAGGCTGGCTCAAACAATGCCAGTACGCCCACTACAGGTAGCAAAATAATCGCGGACCACTTCAGGAATGCCTTGCCCGATACCTCCCGCGGCTCCCACGAATGCACCTCCACTAACGTTTCAGTAAAACGATAGACAAAGATGGTCGTATAATGAGTAATAAATAGGGAAAGTGATATTGTAAACAAAAAAAACACTGCTCCTAGCAATAGCGGGAGTAAAAGTCCTTCACTACCAATAGAACCAATATTGAAACCAAAAAAACCCGTTCCAAGACTAACCAGCACCATTGGAATTAAAATAAAATTCATGCCAGAAGTGTTATAATTACGGGCTTTAATCTGCCAACTCATTACGGCATTTTCATTCGTATACCTCCAGGGCATTTCGGCAATGAAGTCCTGCTTGGGCTGAATAAACCACATATCAGTATCCTTACTCTTCTGGGGTTAGGGGAACCGTCAGGGCAAAGCGGGTAGGCGCGCGGATACCCCGAGTTTCTTCACCATTGGGTTCGATCTCTTTTTTGCCTGCGGAAGCGTCAGGCTTGTAAAAGGTAAAACGTAAGCGGTCTTCTCCGGGTGAGAGCAGCGTCTCGCTGTACTCTACCGTAAGGGTAAAAGACTCACTTTTTTCTTGTTCACTGGCCGGTATCCAGGCCTGCCACACTCGCACATCTTCCGTGTTATATTCTGAGCCGGTAGTGAGCACGGCTCCCTGTTCGCCTGCTTGATGAGGACTGCGCTTGAAGCTATCGCCAGGCGCCCAAAATCCATCTCGGCCGATCTCAGAGATGCTGACGGTATCCCCTGCTAAAGAAGCAGGGAAGGAGATTTGTAACCAGTAGCCATAATAAGTAGTACTCATCTCGCCTGGACTGTTATTAGACGCATGAGACAGATCAAATGTCGTACGGCTTACTTGCGTCAATTTGACAGAAGGTCGTAGCAGCGTTTCCATCAAAGCGCGCCATTCGTTATTCTGGCCCTCATCAGACTCATCCCATTTATATTCTCCTCTTCCCCAAATACTGGTATAGAGCCATAAGCGAACCCCTTCTCGGTGAAAACGGGCAGCAAAATGCGAGGCGACAAGGTGTATGACCCCTGCCGCAAACAGAATACCAGAAACCCATCCGCCCAATATCCATGCGAAAGCATACGATCTAGCCGCAGTGGCACCAACAATTTGAGCAGTGGCTGTAACGGTCATAGCACCGCTTGCAGCCATTTTAAATCCAAGTGCTACGCGCTCACTAGTACTGGTAGCCTCTCCATAATCACTATAGCTACTCCACGTATCCAACCCCGCGGAGATAGCCCCGATAGCTGACAAGCCCGCTACTCGCGTGGCCAATTTGCCCGCGAGGCGTGCCGCTTGATTGTTCCCCTCGCCTAGCCATTTTGTAATACCAGCCTGTGCTACTGCAGTCATACTCTCTGAAAGCAAAAATTGCCGTGTAGCATGCTTGCTCCAAAACGGCATGACCCATAGGCTCATGGTGGCGCCAGCGGCAAAACCAGCGTTAGCCACCAGGTTCCTCGCTTCCGCGGCATCGACACCCTCTACATTGGCGGTACGTGCCGCTTCCTTGAAGTTATAGAGGTTCAATCCGGCAATCAAAAGCGGCATTCCTCCCCCCATCCGCTCAATGAAACCGGCCATATAACGTCGAGCCGCGTTTGCACCATCCGTGAATCTTAAACGCTCGATTGTACGCTGTTCGTATAAGCCAACAGTTGCAAGATTATTCGCGCGAACCTGATTGCCAGACTTATCAAGATCGAGGGAATTGTCTGCAGCAGCGACGCGGTTAGGTTTTTCGAAGGCATGCACGTGGCGTTGTTGCTCTAATCGATTAGCTCGATT
This sequence comes from Vreelandella zhanjiangensis DSM 21076, assembly GCF_000377665.1. GTDB lineage: Bacteria > Pseudomonadota > Gammaproteobacteria > Pseudomonadales > Halomonadaceae > Vreelandella > Vreelandella zhanjiangensis. Next base: position 238,223 of record NZ_KB898649.1, read on the forward strand.
GGTATTTTTTTGTTTGTTTGCGTCATTAATCTGTGCAGTTATCCGCCAAGAGGTGTCATACCATTCACGAAGTTTGATCTCGTACTCAAGATCGAGCACCAGTCTTGATGAGGCTAAATCCGGGTGAGTAAGAACGACCATAACAGGATGCCATAGTGCTTTAGCTGTTTTTTCTAACGACACCTGCCCGCCGGCACCCAAGGACGCTAGAAAGTGATAAGAAATACTTTCCCACACTTTTTGCGTAGGCCCTCTTACCCCTTCGCGTAAGGTATCAAAAGCCTCTCGTACATGCGGCGCCAAGGCTTTGTAGATGGCATGATTTTGCACCTGTTCATACTTGAGAATACCGCGGAACGCCTCGGTGCGTTCCGCCACGCTCGAAGCGCTAACTCCATTGTCGGCGGGCTCTCCATCTTCAGTGCCCTGCTCAATAAAGTGTTGTGCTATGGTTTCAAGGGCATCAGTCAGAGCAGGATCAAAATTACCCATTGCGAAGCCAATTAACGAATCACGTGCCTGGTATGTCGTGTTCAGCCACGCCCGGCCGGTCTGCGTTGCCCCAACAGCTTCCATTGCCATACAACCGCATTCATGAATGGCTTGGTTCTGGTTGGCATCAACCGTATCGAAACAGAGTTCTTGAGCAGACAAGGGCAAACGTTCCAACCAGATAGTCAGGTCGGCCAGGCTGTTTTCGATATGAGTTTGCAAACGCTCTAGCTGTGGCTGATGACGATGGATATAGTCAATGGCTTCTTCATAATGCACGTCATCACGCAAGAGGCTTGTAGCGTTCAAAACATCAGGATCAGGCGGTTCAATACCTAATGCTTCTAACTCATCATAAATGTCTATGACTCGCTGCTCACGGCTGTCTGTACTATAAGTCTCACCGGATAAAACCTGCTTCAAATCTTCAGTGAGTTGTCGTGCCCGAGCTGTTTTAGCGGGATCATCTCGGACATCGTCTGGAATATTGTCGTCATCCAGATAATCACAAAGCGTTTGTAAAACGGATGCAATCTGTAGCTTATGCCCATGCTCATCCAGAAACGCTTCCAACTCCATCTCGCGCCCGGCTAGCGCCATGTGCAGGTCATTGACAATTCCCAAGTCATCATCGAGTGCTACGAAAATGGATTCATCGTGGTTAGCGATACCAGCGAGAACGCTGTGCTCCGTAATCTCGGGTTTGACTTCCATATGACGATATACGCTTTCATCCCCGTTAACAGACGGGCTATCCGAGACAGTCTCCTCCCTTTCCACGGTCGAGACCGTCGTACTGGTAAACCCATCCACCGCGCCATCGGGGGTAATGTCCGCCACATGCTCGCCAAGCTGCGCGATCGGGCCGGCATGGGCGGAGAATGATGTGCTGTTACCGGTTGCATTGACCGCCGCATTTAAATTGATGGAGCGCATGATGCGTTGGCGAACATCCGCGTTCTCCAGCACATATTCGCGAATGCGCTCGGTCCACTTCACGGAAGAGTACGCCATGGCGATAGAGATGCCAGTAGAATAGGTGAGATGGGGATCACCATTGAATGTGGCGCCCTCTATGAGGTACTCATCAATACGTGTCTCCCCTTCCTCGCTTACCCAGACGTACAGCCAGCCATCCCGCAACTGCCGTAGCGTGTAATCACGGGTGTCGATCTCGGGATAACCCGGGCCCTGCCACTCTTCGGCAATCGGGTGAGGCGCGGGCGCGCCTGCCTCGGCAGGCGCTTCATCAATGGCATAACGTACGGGAAAAATATCGATGTCGAGTAACAGCGGGCAGACACCGCCTCCCATGGGCGTTTCATCAAAGGCGGCATCGCGCGATTGCGCCTGAGCATCCGTGTTAGCCATGGGCGGCCTCATTATTGATAGGTGGTGTTTGGGTCGCGGCGGTGTGATGGGAAGTAGAGGGAACACTATCCGCGGCGGGCGTGCGGCTCCAACGATCCATGGCATACAGCTGCTCTTGCGCCGAGAGATGGGTGCCGCCAGCGGCGTGCTCTCGCCAGCGGTGGTAAAGCCCATCACTGGCGGTACTAAAGTCATTCCCCCAGTGCAAGCTGAGGTCTACCCAGATAGCCAGCTGGCGGTGCGTATTGGCGCCCCAGGCCTTGGCCTGTGCCAATCGTGCATCCAGCCACTGCCCCCGGTACTGAGCAGGCAGGGCGTGCCAGGCGGTACGTGCATGTTCATTGAAGTAGTCGGTCAGGCGTTCTTTCAGCTGCCAGTGAGCGACTGCCTCCAATGCGTCGTATTGCGCGTGTGCCATGGGTAGAAAATCGGGCGCCTGGGCGCTGTTGGAGACTACACGGGCATTTCCCGAAGACGAATCGTCGCTCCGTTGAAACGCCTGCCATGAGAACGTTCGTTGCTCGCGCCAATTGGGGGACCAGTGGGCGACCCACCAGGTAGTGATCGGCCCCATCAGGGAAGGGAGCAGCGCCCCGGCGTAACTTTCCAACCATAAGCGCGTGACCAGCGGATCAGCAAAACGCAGCAGTTGCTCCTGGCCAGCCGCGCCTTTGAAGGTAATAAATCGGCGAAAATGGCGGCTAAGCTGCCCTGTATCCGCTTGGCTATTGATAAACGAGAGAGCCCGATACAGCGTGTTGTCTTGACTATCATTGGCTTCACTGAGCAAACCTTGTCGCTTGAGTTTGACCACAATGGGGCCATGCTCGGCCAGATCACTCCAGCGGGTAGCGAGGTAAAGCGGCTCGATCTCTTCGACATCGTCACGGCGATACAAGCGTTTCAGGGCATCGGGATACCGCACGCCATCGATCAGTGCGTGCGTCGCGGTAGAGAAAGTCCGCATTTAGCGTTCCCCTTGTTGATCGCTGGGTGCTTCACAAATATCGCAGTAGGCGGGGGCCTTCAGCAGGGCCTTGAGCTGCGCGGCATGATGAATCGGGGTCAACACCGGTGAATGCGCCACCGCCGCCACCCGGTCATGATCCTTGCCCTCCAACACCGGCGGAAGTTTAGGAGGCTGCGCCGCTTGCCCCGTCCCGTTTCCTGGACTACCCCCCGCGTTGATCTTGACCTGAGGCCCCACAATGGTGACCCCGCTGGCGTCAAGTTTCATGAAAGTGCCGCCGACTTTCAGGGTGATCTCGGCACCGGCTTCGATGACTACTTTCATGCCCGCCTTGTGGTGCACTTCCTGCCCGGCTTCGACCAGATGGGCCTGGCCGAGTTTCTGGTGCTGGGTGGTGTCGACGATGTGGTGGTCATTGTTTTTGATATGCGTATGGCGCTTGCCGTGCACCGTTTTATGATCGTCGTTATCGATTTCGCTGATGCGGTCGTTGTGGACCTTGAGGTGGCTATCGCGCTGGATCTCCTCAACACGGTCATTAAGCGTCAGCAGGTCCAGGTCCTTCTGGGCGTGGAGCCAGATCTGCTCTTCACCCGCCTCGTCTTCAAAGCGCAGCTCGTTGAAGCCTTCGGCCTTATGGCTCTGGGTGCGGATGACTGTGCGGGTCTTGTGTTCCGGCAGCGCATACGGCGGCTGGTTGACGGCGTGATAGGTGCGCCCGGTCACCAGCGGCTGGTCCGGGTCACCTTCCAGAAACGATACGATCACTTCGTGGCCGATGCGGGGAATGGCCATGGCCCCGTAGCCACCGCCCGCCCAGTCCTGGGCTACCCGCACCCAGCAGCTGGCGGTTTCATCCGGATCGGCGTAGCGGTCCCAGGGGAACTGCACCTTCACCCGGCCGTGCTCGTCGCAGTGAATCTCTTCACATTCCGGCCCCACCACGAAGGCAACCTGGGGGCCATCCACGCGCGGTTTGGGGTTGGGCGTTGCTCGCCAGGGTATGTCGCCAGGAATGAGCGTGACCTGATTGAAATATCGCGTCATGCCGTTCGCGTCGAAATGGCCGACGCTATCCTCTTCAAGCGCCTGGGGCTGTTCGCCGTGGTGAAGGATCTCGACGGGCTGCCAGTCGCGGTTAAGGCTTTCGGTATCGTGGTCGGTCAGAGTGAAACGCAGCCCCGGCGCGAGTTCCGGCAGGTCGCTTTCTGCCTGGGCAGTGAGCGCTTCACGGCGCAGATGTTCTACACGTATGCGCGTAAACGGCTTACCAGAGGCGTCTTCTTTATAGCGGCCAGGGTAATCGAAATGTTCGTAGTCGCTGCGCTGGCCGTGCTGTTCAACGTCGCGGCCCACGTGTTCGTGCAACTGGGCATAGGCCGGGTTCTTGAAGGTGTAATCTTTCAACGTGGCGGAAGCCGCCGCTACGCGAGCGGTCTGGCGAAGCTTTCGCACATGGCGAATCGGCGCGGTGCCTCCGGCGCGGCTGTGGTAGGTACGCTGCCCTACGTGGCCAAGCAGGCGCGGGTCGTCGGCAAATACCAGCTGATGGGCGCCTTCTTCAAAGGTATGGTAGTAAAACAGCCCTTCTTCCGCCGCCAGGCGCTCGATAAAAGCGAGGTCTGTTTCGCGGTACTGTACGCAGTACTCACGCTCTAATGGCTCGCGGATCACGTTAAAAACCACGTCATTAATGCCCCGTTCACTACACAGGGTATTGATGATGGAGAGTGGGTCCACTTTTTGAAAAATACGTGAGTTCTGGCGTAGCGAAAGGCGCCATAGCGAAGGACTAAGCCTGACAGAGTAGAATGTGCGCCGGTGGCCACGGTCGGCTAGAATAAACTCGCTGATCATGCCGTTTACGTAGCGTAGCGGCTTGCTATCTTGCCAGATAGTGAGTGTGGCGGGTTGGTCAAGTAATTCGGTTGCGCTTAAGCGGCTATCGCGACTGGCAAAATTTAGCCCCAGCTCAAACGGTTGAGAAAGCGCTTCTCGGTAGGCAAAATCGATGACGGCAGCATCATCAACGCCGGGTAGCTTTAAGGTGAATTGTAGGCCAGTGCCATCTGCCATCGCGCCGCTCCTTGGACCGAGACTCAAAAATGAGAAACAATCAGGGTAACGGCATTAGTCTAAAGGGCAACCCATTCACGACACGAAGCGCCAATGTCTTACAAGCAAGTAAGATATTTCTTACAAAAAACTAAAAGATTTGAATTTATAAATACATAGCACTACTTATCTAACGCCTGCACCAAGCCATGGCGCACATACCAAACGTGTTCGGCACGCTCAGCGGCGTCCTGGCAAAACCAGCCGTTCAAATCGCGTAAGCGGCGCTGCTGGCGCTCCATGGGCACTATGCCGCGCCCGACCTCTTTAACGATCATTACCAGGGTAATGTGGTTCGCTTGCGCGGACTGCTGAAGCTCGTTTAGATCATCGCACCATTGCGCGCGCCAATCGTCGCTACCTACATCCGATTCAATGGTCGCCGTTAGCCAACCCAGTACGCCGTGCACTACCAGCGGCGTGCCGGGTAGCATTATGCCTCCACATTCGCGTAACCGCTGGCCGGGTGACAGCCGCCACCATACGGCACTTGGAAAGCGCTTTTTTACAACACTTCGCTTACCGGAACAGGCACCACCGATGAACACTTGCATAGCCACTCTCCTTGCCCATTAACGTCCGGTTGATACGTCAATTCCCAGCGTCGTCCCTGGGCTTGAAGTACGGTACCCTCCCAAAAATCGATGGCTTCAAAACGTCGGCGCAGCTCGCGAATAACCCCACCGTGGGTCACGGCGAGAACTTTGCGATACCCGTTTGCCAGGGCATCCGCTGCCACATCGGCAAGCCATAGATCCAGGCGTTCACGTAACTGTGCCGCTGACTCCCCGCCGGGGATCTGCAGCTCACCTACGCTATCGATCCAGGCGCGATAATGCGGCAGGTCTTTTAACTCGTCGTATACTTTGCCTTCATACTCGCCAAAATGCAGCTCCCGCAAGCGGGGTTCTAAGCTTAACGGTACGCTCGGCTTGGCCGCTTGCACCCACTCAAGGGTTTGCTGGCAGCGATGAAGATCGCTTGAGTAGATCGCATCAAACTGCTCATCGGCCAACCCTGCACGTAGTGCTAAAAGCCCTTCTTCGGCCTCGGGAAAGAGCAGTGGGATATCACGCTGCCCCTGATAGCGGCGCTCTACATTCCAGGCGGTGATGCCATGGCGAACCACCACCAGCTCCACATTAATCCCATCAGCCATAGTTCTACTCCTTCAATCGTAGCGCCCACCATATCACCGTTAATACCCTGAAACAGTTTTACCAGCGCCCACCGGCAGCCGCCCACCAGTACGCCAGTGGCTATCAGCATTGCAATGATGCCTGGGTAAAAAAGCGCCAACACCAACAAAGGCACCAGTGAAAGCCATACGTCACGCACGCCAAGCGATTGTTTCCAGGCCCAAGCCAGCCCTTTCGACTGCGCGCAGGGCGTTAATATCAACAGCGCTGCCCCCCCCCAACGGCCTAGGGCAGGTAAAACGATCAGCCACCAGAGCGGCGCGTTATAGCTCAGCAGCGCCCACAGCAACACGCCCTTCCAGGCTAACAAGAAAAGCAGCGCTAATATGCCGAAGCTGCCAATCTGAGGGTCTTTCATGATTTCCCAGCGGCGCGCCAGCGGCTGGTTGCTGCCCAGCGCGTCGGCTAAATCCATTACCCCGTCAAGGTGTAAGCCACCACTTAAGCCTACCCACAGGCTGAGTAGCGCAAGCGCCGTAATCGGCGCGGGTGCGTTATGCATTAATAGCGCCAGCAACGCCAATAGGCAGCCCAGAAAAAGTCCAACAAGGGGATAGGCACGGATGGCCCAACGGCGGGTTTCAGAGTTCCACGGGCAGGCAATGGGTAGCGGCAACCGGGTTAAAAACTGAAGCGCCAGAACGCACCCGTAAAGCGCACTCTTCAGCATGCGGTTGCCTTGGGCTTCCATTCGATGACACGGCCTGCGACTACTTCAAGGACTGAGTCAGCCTCAGCGGCAAGCCAACAATGCAGCGACTGCAAAAAGGCCACATAGCCCCAGGTTTCCGGGTCACAAGCAGGTAAGCCTTCGTTAATGTCATTGGACACCAGCACCAGCTGTAATCCGCGAGCCCGCGCATCATGCATGCTTTTTGCTAAAAGCATCTTGCCTTGGGATTCGGTTAGCTCACTGGCGTACAGAACCTGGCTTGCCCAGAGCGTCAAGCAGTCCAGCAATACGGCGGCACCGTCAGGTACCTGCGCAATTGCCTGGTCAATGGCCAGCGGTGCCTCAAGCGTGATCCAGCGGGCATCCCGAGCGCATTGATGGCGTGCTGCACGGGCGGCCATTTCAGCGTCATAAATCTCGGCGGTGGCTATGTAGTAGCAGCTACCCCCGCTGGCAGCCTGTTTTACGTGCAGCTCGGCCACCTCGCTTTTTCCGGAGCGTGCACCGCCACTAACAAACACAATCATTCAGCACCGTTAATAGTCAATGGATTAAACCTGTATCACACAGCGCAATACGCACCCGGCCACTGCTTAAACCGGAAACACGATGGGGATGGCGAATAAGCATGCCGTTGCGCAACCGCCGTTCAAAATACGTTACTGGCAAGCCCACGCTTTCGCAAAGCATTATTAGGCTCTGCTCGAAAAAAGTGCACTATAACGCGTCGCCAACAGGTATGAAGAGATTTCGCCGCCTCCCTGCGCTTGTGATACGCGGCGGTTTATCACTCACACACATAATATTCACACTGCATGCATCAGCAATATCCATATCCACATCAGCCCCAGGAACAGCAGCCAAGCCATATGCATTAGCGCAATGGTGATATTAATATGCGTTACGTTAAGCGGCTCTAAAGGTTCGCCGAGCGGCGCGCGGCGCGAGACAATTCCCTGATAGGTGTTAATACCGCCCAGCTGCACGCCCAGTAGCCGAGCCACCATGGCTTCCGGCCAACCGGCATTGGGGCTTGGATGGTGCGGCGCTTCATGGCAGGTAGCACGCAGCGCGCCCCGCCAATGCAGCGGCTTGTTTGTTACTGCAGTCAATACAACGCCACCCACCCAAAGGCAACCCGCCGTTAACCGGGCGGGCAGCCAGTTGGCGATATCGTCTAGCTTGGCCGACGCAAAGCCGAAGTTTTCATAGCGCTCGTTACGATACCCGACCATTGAGTCAAGCGTATTGATCGCCTTATAAGCCAGCGCTAAAGGCGCGCCACCCAGCATGGCAAAAAGCAGCGGTGCGGTGATGCCATCCACCGTGTTTTCTGCCACGGTTTCCACCGTACCGCGGGTAATTTCCGCTTCATCAAGCTTTGCCGTATCGCGCCCCACTATCATGGAAAGCGCCTGGCGTGCGCCTGGCAAATCACCTCGCATAAGCGGTGCTGCAACGGCACGCCCCGCATCCGCCAACCCTTTAATGGCAAGGGTAGTGGTCAGCAGCCAAAGCTCTGCGGCCAACCCAAGCCAGGGATGGATGGCTTTCAACAGCGCAAGCACTGCCCAGCTTATTCCCAATACGCTCATCACCACCGTCGCGGTGAGCAGAAAGCCCCGCCGCTTTCGCTGGATGGGCGTGCCCTGGTTCCAGCGCTTTTCCAAAAAGCTGATCATGCGGCCGATGACAACAACGGGATGCGGTAAAGAGCGTGGGTCGCCTATGAGTAAATCCAAGCCAATGGCGAGCGTGATAAGCAGCATAAGGGTCACGGCGCTTTGTCCGCGATACCTGCTGAGGTGAACGTCGCCATCTCAGCCATCATGGCGGTGGCGGCCTGAAGCAACGGGAATGCCAGCGCGGCGCCACTGCCCTCGCCCAGGCGCATGCCCAAAGCAAGCAGCGGGGTTGCTTCAAGCGCGCCTAACGCCACCCCGTGGCCCGGCTCTTCTGAACGATGGCCGAACACCAGATAGCCACGCACCGCAGGGCAAAGACGGCAAGCAGTGAGTGCCGCCACCGTGGCAATAAAGCCATCCACCACGGCAGGTAGGCGGTACGCGGCAGCGGCCAGGTAAGCGCCCGCCATGGCGGCAATTTCAAGCCCGCCCAACGCGGCCAATACGCTTAACGGCTCATCAGCTAGGTATACGCGCGCTGCTAATGCGCGCTGAATGACATCGACTTTATGCGTTTGCTGCTGGCTATCAAGCCCCGTGCCCGCACCCACTACCTGCGCGACCGGCGTGCCGGTGAAGGCCGCCAGCATGGCGCTGCTGGCAGTGGTATTGGCAATGCCCATTTCGCCTACAATCACACTGCGACAGCCGACTTTTTGCGCACGCGTTACGGCATTAATGCCCACCTCAATCGCAGCCTCGGCTTGCTCGGGAAGCATGGCGTTTTCGATCGCGATATTTCCCGAGGCGCGGCGTATCTTATCAACGACCACACCAGGGGCCTCAACGTCGCTGACCACCCCCACATCCACCACTTCCAAGTGCGCATTGATCTGGCGCGCAAACACATTGATGGCTGCCCCACCATTGGCGAAGTTAGCCACCATTTGCGCCGTAACGGCTTGAGGAAATGCGGAGACGCCTTCAGCGGCGACTCCATGGTCAGCGGCAAATACAATCACGGCGGGTGGTGTTATAGAAGGCGCAAGCTCACCGCTGATTTCGCTAAGCTGAATAGCCAATTGCTCCAGCATCCCCAAGCTTCCCGGTGGTTTGGTAAGCGTGTCCAGATAAGCCCGCGCCCTGTCGCCAGCAGCGCAATCGACAGGTTGTATCTGGGCAATAAGGGAATGCATGGCAGGCTCCAGGGCAGGATAAAGGTCAACCGCGACGAAAGGCGCAAATAGTATCAAAACTTGCGCCATGGCGGGTGGCTCTTTCACTGAGGCAAGCCATGCGAGGGGCGGTTAGATCGTCTCTTCTCCGGCGGTTGAGGTGCTTTCCTTCCAGCCCCCACCCAGCGCCTTGAACAGCGTGGCCACGGCGGTCAGGCGCTCGCTTTGCACCTCGGCGCGGTCAAGCTTGGCTGAGAGCAGCGAGCGTTCGGCATCCAGACGTTCGAGCATGCTGGTCTGGCCCTGGTCATGCATCAGCACCGCCAGATCACGGGCGCGCGAGACCGCGGCAAGCTGCGCGTCCACCGCATCGACACGCTGATCGGTCAGCTCGAAATTGTTCAACGCATCGCGCACTTCGTTAAAAGCGGTGAGTACGGTCAGCCGGTACTGGGCATCGGCTTGCTCCACTTGGGATCGCGCAATCTCCACATTGGCGCGGCTGCGGCCGAAATCCAGAAGCGGGCCGACAATCGATGCCCCGAGGCCCCAGGCGCGTGCGTTGTCGGTGAACAGGTCGCTGGTATCGGCGGCCACGCTGGCAATGGAGGCGTTGAGGTTGATCGAGGGAAGCCGGGCGGCTTCAGCCACGCCCACCCCGGCATTGGCAGCGATCAGCGTGGCTTCGGCGGAGCGAATGTCCGGACGGCGCTGAATCAGTTCCGAGGGCAGAAGGCGCGGTAGCCGCTGGGGTTCGGCAATTTCCACCAGATGCGTATCGCCGTAATCGAGCTCGCTCATCAGTTCACGTGGGGTGAGCCCCACCAGAATCGCCAGCGCCCCTTTCAGGGTTTCCACCTGCTGTTTCACTTGGGGAAGCTCGGTACGCACGCCTCGCCACTCGGCCTCGGCCTGACGAAAAGCAAGCTCGCTGATATCGCCCACGTCATAACGCAGCTTCTGCAGGCGGTAGGTTTCTTCGTAGGTGGCTTCGGTCTGCTCCAGAATATCCTGCTGGTACTGGGCGCTCTTGAGGTCAAAATAGGTGGTGACCACATCGGCAATCACCCCGATTTCGGCGGCGTCCCGGGCAAACAGACTTTCGCTGAACGTGGCCAGCGCCGCTTCGCGCTGACGGGCAAGCCGCCCCCATAGGTCAAACTCGTACTCAAGGCTTCCTGCCAGAGAAAACTGATTACTGGTCGAGGTGATCAGATCCTGCACCGGCTCGATGTCGATCGGAATGGAGGCACCGGGCGTGCGCTCGCGGTTGGCCTCCAGCTGATACCCCACGCTTGGGAACAGTTCGGCATCGGCAAAGCCGAGCTGGGCGCGCGCCTCCTGAATTCGCGCCAGCTGAACGGCAAGCTCCAGATTATCCTGGGTGGCGCGCTCCACAAGCGCGGTGAGCGCCGGGTCATCGAATTGGCGCCACCAGTTGCGCCAATCCATGCGCTCGGTTTGGCTAAGCTCGATATGCTCAGGCCAGGTTTCAGGTAGCTCGAGTTCTGGCGCCTGGTAGTCCGGCCCCACCGCACAGCCACTGAGAAGTAGCGCCAGCGCGATGCCCGTCCAACGGCTTCTTGTGCATCCCTTCTTCATTAATTCTCCTTGCTTTTTATTGGCTTACCTGTGCGCCTTTATTGATTTCGCTTAAGTGTTACTCTCAATTAAAAATTTAAACGACTGTTCGCCTTTTTTCAGCCAACAACTATAGTAGGTGGCTGACGTAATAACACCATTGGGACATGTTAACCGCTTGCAGGGAGGCAGCGCATGAAGCCGGTTTTTTTAGGGATCTTTTTACTTATTGCACCGTTGATAATGGCCGGCTGCGGTGACGACGAAGAGCAGCAAGAGCGCCCCGCACAGGTAGTCAAGCTAGTAGAGGCAAGCCAGCAAGCGGTTTACCCTGGACGCCGTTTCGTGGGCCGGGTCGATGCCCGAAGCACGGTAAACTACGCCTTTCAGGTCGGCGGACGGATCACCGAGTTTCCCGCCGTACAGGGGGCGGTAATACCCCAGGGTGAGCTGATCGCCCAATTGGACCAGACCGACTACGCACTACAGGTGCGCGCCGCTGAAGCCGAGTATGAGCAGGCCCGGCGCAACCTGAACCGCCAGCGTAACCTACGCGCTCAGGGGGCGGTTTCCCAGGCAGCGCTCGATGCCGCCATTGCCGAGGCCGAGCGCGCCGAAACCCAGCTCGACAGCGCTCGCCAGGAACTCGCCTACACCACACTTCACGCCCCGTTTGATGCGCTGATCGCTCGTCGTCTGGTCGAGAAATACACCACTGTCCCACCCAACACCGAAGTCGTGCGCATTCAGGATGTTTCAGAACTGCGCATTCGCTTCAATGTGCCCCAGGCATTGATGCAGCACCTGGAGAACGGCCGACACTTCAGCGCCGAGGCGGAGATTGCCACCCTCCCGGGCCAACGCATTCCGCTTGAGTACCGCGAGCACGTCACCGAGCCCGATGACGTTGCCCAGACGTTCGAGGTCGAGTTCGCCCCGGTGGGTAATGGCATTATTGCCCTGCCCGGCACTACCGCCACGGTCTACATCCAACCGGAAGCACAGATCGATAGCCCTTTGATCACCCTGCCCAGCAGCGCCCTGGATAACGACGCAGACGGCGAGTTTCGGGTATGGGTGTTTGATCCAGACGAAGGCACGGTGGCACCGCAGCGCGTCAGCGTGGGCGAGATGGTCGACGACCAGGTAATGATTACCGCAGGCCTTGAGGCTGGCTCAAGAGTGGTGGCCACCGGCGTTCATCTGCTGCGCGATGGCATGCAGGTCAAACCGCTCGACGCCGCGCTTTAAGGGGGCCGCATGGATATTGCAAAACGTTCGATCGAGAAACCGATCAATACGTGGCTGATTGTGGTGATCTGCCTGCTGGGCGGCATCTGGGGATTCAATACCGTTGGCAAGCTTGAAGACCCCTCCTTTACCATTCCTTACGCCATCATTAATACCCCCTACCCTGGCGCAACCGCCGAAGAGGTAGAAGAAGAGGTTACCGAGCGCTTGGAGCGCGCGATTCAAGAGATGGAGCAGCTCGACGTGCTCGACTCCAAATCGCTGCCGGGCCGCTCGGAGATTCAGGTCGAGATCCAGGACAATTACGGCAGCGACCAACTGCCGCAGATCTGGGACGAGCTACGCAGCAAGGTCAACGATGCCCAGTCTGACTTGCCTCAGGGGGCCCTTGCATCTCAGGTGAACGACGACTTTGGCGAGGTATACGGACTGTTTTACGCCGTCACGGCCGAAGGATTCTCCGCCCGGGAAGTACGCGATATCTCGACCTTTCTTCAGCGCGAAATACTGGCCGTACCGGGAGTAGCCCGGGTGACCACCGCCGGCGAGCGCGAAGAGAGCATCTACATCGATATCTCCAATGAGCGGCTGACGACGCTGGGCATTCCCATCGATCAGGTCATCAACACCATCCAGACCGAGAACGCCGTGGAAGATGCCGGCACGCTCAGAACGGGCGATCGACAGGTGCGCCTGGTGGCGCGTTCCAATATCGATAGCACGACGCTTCTGGAATCCATCCGCATCGGCCGCCCCGGCACCACTGAGCAGGTCGCGCTTGCCGATATCGCGACGATTTACCGTCAGCCGTCCGATATTCCCGACCACATCATGCACTATAACGGCGAGCCCGCCTTTACTCTGGGCATCGCCGGTATCGCCACTGAAAACATCATCGAAATCGGCGAGGCGGTTGAAGCACGCATGGAGCAGCTGCAAAGCAGGATTCCTCTGGGCGTGGAGCTGCATCCGCTTTACGAGCAGCACAACGTGGTCAACGACGCCATCAACGACTTTCTGATCAACTTGGCCATGTCGGTGACCATCGTGATCGCGGTGTTGTGTCTGGTCATGGGCTGGAAGGTCGGCGTAGTGGTCGGCAGTACGCTGCTGCTGACCGTGCTGGGCACGCTGTTTGTCATGGGTATTTTCAATATCGAGATGGAGCGCATATCGCTGGGCGCGCTGATTATCGCCATGGGCATGCTGGTGGATAACTCCATCGTGGTGGCCGAAGGCATGGTCACCAATATCAAGCGCGGCATGAAGGCCAAGCGCGCGGCAAGCGCTGCCGCCAAACGTACTCAGATACCGCTATTGGGCGCCACGCTGATCGGCATCATGGCCTTCGCCGGCATTGGCCTCTCAAGCGATGTGACCGGGGAGTTCATGTTCTCCCTGTTTATCGTCATTCTCGTTTCATTAATGCTGAGCTGGCTGCTGGCACTGACCGTGACCCCACTGTTTGGCTACTTTCTGCTGCGCAAGAAAGGTGAAGAGGAAGACGAAGAGCAAGAGCAAGAGCAAGGCGAGGAAAGCAGCGAACAGCGCGACGAAGACAACGAAGACCGCGGCTACGGCGGGATTGTCTATCGCACCTACCGGATGCTGCTGCTAGCGGCGCTTAAACTGCGCATTATCACCGTGACGGCCCTGGTGGTACTCACCGGGGTGTGCATGTGGGCATTCACATTGGTGCCGCAGTCGTTCTTTCCAGACTCCAGTACGCCGCTTTTCTTCATCAATTACGAGTTGCCCCAGGGCACGGATATCCGCGCGACGATTCGTGATGTTGGCGAGATCGAGGCATATATTCTCGAACACGAGGATGTGGTGTCCGTGGCAAGCTTCGTGGGCCGGGGGGCGACGCGCTTCATGCTTACCTACTCCCCGGAGCAGCCCAATACCGGCTACGCGCAGTTCATCATTCGCACCAACGAGCTTGATGCCATCGATGCGCTCGACCGGGAGTTCTACAAGGAACTCAACGAGCGCTATCCCAACGCCCAGGTACGCACTCAGCGGCTACAGTTTGGCCCCGGCGACGGCGCGGATATCGAAGCACGCTTTCAAGGCCCCTCGGCCGAGGTGTTGCGTGAGCTGGGTAACGAGGCCCGCCGGCGCATGGCGGCCAACCCGCTGTTGATCGATGAACGTATCGACTGGCGCCAGCAGGAGTTGGTCGTGGCGCCGATCATCAACGAGCAGCGCGCGCGGATTGCCGGCGTTACCCGCGAAGATATCGCCCAGACACTGCAGTTCGCCTCCTCCGGCATTCGCGCGGGCACCTACCGCGAAGGCGAGCACTTGATTCCGATCATCGCACGCGCCCCCCAGGCCGAGCGTGATGATGTGGCGCTTTTACGCGACCGCCAGATCTACAGCGAGGCACAGCAGCAGTTCGTGCCGATCACCCAGGTGGTCGACGATTTTGAAATACGCGCAGAGGAAGCGCTGATTGAGCGGCGCAACCGCGTGCGAACCCTGACAGTCGGCGCCGAGCCCGACAAGGGCTATACCGCCGCCCAGGCATTTGATGCCGTGCGCTCGGAAATCGAGGCTATCGAACTGCCGCCCGGCTATACGCTTGAGTGGGGTGGCGAGCACGAGAACTCGGGCGATGCCCAGGCGTCGTTGGGCGAGCAGCTTCCGGTGAGCTTTTTGATCATGGTACTTACCTCGATTCTGCTGTTTGGCAAGCTTAGGCAGCCGTTGATCGTATGGCTGGTGGTGCCCATGTCAGTGTGCGGGGTGGTGATTGGGCTTTTAATCACCGGCCTGCCCTTCTCATTTACCGCATTGCTCGGCATGCTGAGCCTTTCGGGCATGCTGATGAAAAACGCCATCGTCCTGGTGGACGAGATTGATGAACAGATACGCTCTGGCACCGCGCGCTTTACCGCTCTGGTGGATGCCAGCATCAGCCGTTTGAGGCCGGTCTTTCTGGCCGCGGGCACGACGATACTGGGCATGATTCCGCTTTTATGGGATGCATTCTTCAACAGCATGGCCGTAACCATCATGGGCGGTTTGCTGTTTGCCTCTATATTGACCTTGATTGCCGTTCCCACGTTTTATGCAATGTTCTTCAAGATCAAACGCGACGAAGTGGAGAGCCGATAGCCTTACGGGGCGGCATTGCCTGAGAGAGCACCGGCATACGCTATACTAGGTTTCATTCAGAGGCCTACGCTGGGCTAACCACGTGAAGTGCACTGCACGTGGTTAGCTTTTATTGAGCAAGACGTTTTTTTACCAACCGTTTTTATCAACCGCTTCTATCAACATAGAGTAATAAAACTACGCAATTGGTTCTGTTACGCTTTTAAAACTCTTAATTTCGCGTATTAGTATGTAAAATAACTACACAAATCGTGCAGTTTCTATCATGCAGAGGTCCTTATGCCGAGCCCAACACCTGCTACGTTAAATACCACCGTCGCCGAGGTTACTCAACGTATACGCGAGCGTTCCCGGCAGCGGCGTGCGCTTTACGAAGCGCATATGGCCGACCAGCATAAGCAAGGCGTGCACCGTGGTGAGCTTTCCTGCGGAAACCTGGCGCACGGCTTTGCCGGTTGTGACGTACCTACCGATAAAGGCCGCCTCAAGTTAACCAATAGCGCCAACGTGGGCATCGTATCGTCGTATAACGATATGCTGTCAGCCCATCGGCCCTTTGAAGATTACCCCGCGGTTATTAAAGAAGCCGCACGTGGCATGGGTTCAACCGCCCAGTTTGCCGGCGGCGTGCCCGCCATGTGCGACGGCGTGACCCAGGGCCAGCCCGGCATGGAGCTATCGCTTTTCTCCCGCGATGTGATTGCCATGGCAACAGCCGTCGCGCTTTCCCACAACATGTTCGATGCGACGCTGTATCTGGGGATCTGCGACAAGATCGTGCCTGGGCTATTTATTGGTGCCGCGCGCTTTGGCCATCTACCGGCCATCTTTGTGCCTGGCGGGCCGATGACGACCGGCCTGCCCAACGATGAAAAAGCCCGGGTGCGCCAGCTCTATGCGGAAGGCAAGGTTGGCCGTGACGAACTGCTGGAAGCCGAATCCCAGTCGTACCACAGCCCTGGCACCTGCACCTTCTATGGCACCGCCAACTCCAACCAGCTGATGATGGAAATGATGGGCCTGCACCTGCCCGGCGCGTCGTTTGTTAACCCCGGCACACCTTTGCGTGAAGCACTCACCCGCTACGCCACCGAGCAGGCGATTCGCAATACCGAGCAGAGCGGCAACTATCGCCCGTTCTACAAGCAGATCGACGAACGTGCCATCGTCAATGCCATGGTCGGCCTGCTGGCCTCCGGCGGCTCTACCAACCATACGTTGCACCTGGTCGCCATGGCGGCGGCGGCGGGTATTACCATCAACTGGGATGACTTCACCGAGCTTTCAGCGGTAGTGCCCAGCATGACGCGTATCTACCCCAACGGCCAGGCGGATGTGAACCACTTCCAGGCGGCCGGCGGCATGAGCCTGCTGATTCGCGAGCTGCTTCAAGCCGGGCTTATGCATGGCGACATCCCCACGGTGTTTGGCACCGACATGAGCGCCTACACCCAGGAGCCTTTCCTTGAAGACGGCAAGCTCACCTGGCGCGAAGGGCCTGAATCAAGCCTTGATTCAGAGGTACTCCGCCCGGTCAGCAATCCCTTCTCACCCACCGGCGGGCTTACCGTACTGGACGGCAACCTGGGTCGGGGCGTGATCAAGATTTCCGCCGTCAAGCAGGCCCACCGCATTGTGGAAGCGCCGGTTCAGCTATTTGATGACCAAAACCAGGTCAAAGCGGCGTTTGAATCCGGCCAGCTGGATCGCGATGTGATCGTCGTGGTGCGCTTCCAGGGCCCTAAAGCCAACGGCATGCCCGAACTTCACAAGCTCACGCCGTTTCTGGGCGTGTTGCAGGACAAGGGCTTTAAAGTTGCCCTGGTCACCGATGGCCGTATGTCGGGCGCATCGGGCAAAGTGCCTGCGGCCATTCATGTAACGCCGGAGGCGGTTGATCGCGGGCCATTATCCAAGCTTCAGGATGGCGATATCGTGCGCCTGGATGCCGAAACCGGCGAGCTGAACGTGCTGGTGGATGCCGCCACGTTCAATGCCCGCCCCTGTGCACAGGTCAATCTTGAACACAGTCACTTCGGCATGGGCCGTGAACTATTTGGCGGCTTCCGCCACCTGGCGACCAAAGCCGAAGAAGGGGCTGGTGTGTTTGGCGGCTTCGAAGCCGAAGTGCTGTCGCGCGAGCTTGAAAAAATCGAGCAGGAGGACCAATGAGCCGACCCGCTCTCATTGGCGATATCGGGGGAACTAACGCTCGTTTCGCGTTAGTAACCCCGGGGCAAACGGCCCCCCAGCAGATTATCAATTTGCCCTGCGCCGACTATCCCGGCGTGGTCGAAGCCGTTCAAGACTACTTGACCCAGGTGGGCGCTACAGGCAATAACGCGCCCACCGAAGCCTGTTTGGCGTTTGCCTGCCCGGTACACGCCGAGCAGGTCAAAATGACCAACAACCACTGGCAGTTTTTAAAAAGCGAGGTTCAGCAGGCGCTGAACCTGTCACTTTTTAAGGTCATTAATGACTTTACTGCACAGGCGCTCGGCATTCCCCACGTGCCGGATCAGGATCTGGTGGAAGTAAAGGCCGGCACCACCCAAGCGCATGCCTCGCGTTTGGTGATCGGCCCGGGTACAGGATTGGGGGTCGCGGGCGTATTTCCTGGGCTGCACGCCTGGATCCCGCTACCTACGGAAGGCGGCCACGTGACGTTTGCGCCCACCGACACCTACGAGCGTAAGCTGCTTGATGAGCTGCACAAGCACTATTCACGCGTAAGTGTAGAACGCATGCTGTGCGGCCAGGGAATCGTGGATCTTTATGCCGCGCACTGTGCCCTTGATGGCGTAGCGTCAGGTTTTACCACCGCGGCCGAAGTCACTCAGGCCGCCAACCAAGGTGATGAAATCGCTTGCCGGACACTGCTGCGGTTTCTAAAAATCCTGGGCGATGTATGCGGCGACGCAACGCTGACCATGGGCGCGCGCGGCGGGGTTTATCTATGTGGCGGCATCATTCCCCGCCTGCTGGACTGGCTGCCGAAAAGCGAACTCTGCAGCGCGTTTATCAATAAAGGCCGCATGGGTTCCTATAACGTTGATATCCCCATATGGGTCGTCACCGCTCCCTGGACCGGTTTATTGGGCGCGGCTGAAGCGCTGCACAACGAAGAAGTGTTTTAACACCCAGGCCAACACCTAAAATCAAACGTCTAATAACTAATATAACAACAAGGAACGCCCATGATTTCTGTGATTACCTTTGGCGAAGCGCTCGTCGATATGCTCTCTAGCCGCCTGGGGGATACACACGATCATCAGGAAACCTTCACCCCCTACGCTGGCGGCGCACCCGCTAATGTGGCGGTTGCCTGTGCTCGTCTGGGAGTACCCAGCCGCTTTTTAGGCATGGTGGGCGATGACACGTTTGGCCACTTTCTGATTCGCGAACTGGATGGTCACGGCGTCAATACCCACGGCGTTGTGCTGACCAAAGCAGCCCGTACGGCGCTCGCCTTTGTCTCACGTGATGCTCAGGGCGAGCGCACCTTTGATTTCTACCGCCCACCGGCTGCCGACCTGCTCTACCGCCTTCATCATTTGCCCCAAGGGATATTTGAAAAACCGGCCATTGTTCACCTATGCAGCAATAGCCTCACCGACCCAGAAATTGCCGAAACCACTCTTGCTCTGGCAAAAATGGCCAAGCAGTCGGGCTGCCTGGTTAGCGTGGATGCCAACCTGCGGCATAACTTATGGGCAGATGCCGCGGCCGATACGGGCTTGGTGACCCAGCTTTTAGACACTGCAGAGCTGCTTAAGGTATCTCTTGAGGAGCTTGACTACCTGCGCGGCGAGCAGACTCAGGATGCGTGGCTGGCTCAGCGCCTGGATGCTGGCGTAAAGGTCATTCTTATTACTGACGGCCCGAATGACGTTGTGCTCAAAAGCGCCGCCCTCGAACAGCGCATTGCGCCGCCCAGCGTACAGGCCGTCGATACGACAGCGGGTGGCGACGCCTTTATTGGCGGCCTGCTGGCAGAGCTCTCCCGGTATGGAATTGCACACGGCTGGCATGAAGATCATGCCTTCCTAAACGCGGCGGTGGCGTTAGCCTGCCGCTGCGGCGCGCACGCCGTTACCCGCCCGGGCGCCTATGCCGCCTTGCCTACCCAAAAAGATATTGACGCACTGCGGGCGCTTTAAAGCGCCCTGTCTAGACCGACCGTCCATAACAGCTGTTCATAACAACTGTTCATAACACCGGTTCATCTTAACTGTTCCTAACCACTTGCAGCTCTTTGCATACCAACTTTCGTCTGCTTGTTAAAATGTCAGACATTTAATAAGCTCTAGGCATGATCGTCATTTACTGAGACATGCCATGACGCTAGATGCCTTACCTTCCCACCCCGGTGGGGCTGAAAACCTGGCACGCCTGCTTGCAAGAGCGCTGCTAGCCGGGCACTGGCAGCCCGGTGACCTGTTTCCCAAAGAGCTGGATATAGGCAGACATTTTGTCGTTAGCCGCAACCAGGTGCGTAATGCGTTAGCCAGCTTAACGGCTACCGGCCTTATAGAGCGCACGGCAGGCCGCGGCACGCTGGTACGTGAGATGGGTGAATGGCACCTGCTTGATCCATTGATGAGTGAGTGGATGACGGGGCTGGTCAACCTGGACCCTCAGCTGGTACGCGCGATTTACGCGTTTCGCTTTTCAGCCGAGCCTACCGTTGCCGGCTTAGCGGCCCAAGCGGCAAGCGCGGAGGACATCGCCCGGCTTGAAGCGGCCTTTGAAGGCATGCGCCGCTCGGCAGGCAACCCTGACGCCCGTGCCCAACATGCTGAATATGACGTTGCCTTCCATGACGCCACTTACCGCGCCACCCACAACCTGGTCTGGCGACAAATGGGGCATTTACTGCGCCCTTCTATCATGGCGCTGGTGCACCGCTCACAGCACGATATCAAAACGCTGGACGACAGTCTCACGCGCCATCGCCACGTGCTGGAAGCCATTAAAGCCTGCGATGCTCACGCCGCCGAGACTGCTGCCCGCGAGGTGTTGCGGCGTACCGCTATTGATCTCGGCATTGTCAGTTAATGATGGCTATTCCATTACTTAATTATTCGCCAATAACCAACTCATAAATAACTATTTCGCTAATGACGCTTTAACAGGACAGCTAAACATGAAAATTACCCGCTTGAAGACCTGGCAAGTACCGCCACGCTGGCTATTTCTTAAAATTGAAACGGATGAAGGCTGCTACGGCTGGGGCGAACCGGTAATAGAAGGTCGCGCGGCTACGGTTGAAGCTGCGGTGCATGAGCTTTCCGACTACCTGATCGGCCAGGACCCGCACCGTATCGAACATCTCTGGAACACGCTTTACCGCGCCGGTTTCTATCGTGGCGGACCTATTTTAATGAGTGCCATTGCGGGTATCGACCAGGCGCTTTGGGATCTGAAGGGACGTGATCTGGGCGTACCCGTCCACCAGCTACTAGGCGGCGCGGTACGCGACAAGATGCGCATGTACGCCTGGACAGGCGGCGACCGGCCAAGTGACGTAGGCGCAGGCGCCAAGGCACTGGTCGAAAAAGGCTTTACCGCCTTCAAGATGAACGGCACGCCTGAAATGCAAATCGTCGACTCGCACCGCAAGGTTGATGAAGCGGTGGCCCGAGTTCGTGAGGCGCGCGATGCCGTTGGGCCTGATGTGGGTATCGGCATCGATTTTCACGGCCGCGTTCACCGCCCCATGGCCAAGGCGCTACTGCGTGAGCTTGAGCCGTTTCATCCCATGTTTGTCGAGGAACCCGTCGCACCGGAGCACCTGCCGTGCTTGAAAGATATTGCCGGCGGGCTGGGCTATCCCCTGGCGACCGGTGAGCGCTTGCATACCCGCTTTCAGTTCCGCGACCTGCTGGCCGACGGTATGATCGATATTATCCAGCCCGATATTTCCCACTGCGGCGGTATCAGCGAGGGGCTGAAAATTGCCGCACTCGCCTCCGCTTATGATGTTGCACTGGCCCCCCACTGCCCGCTGGGGCCGTTGACACTTGCCGCCTCGCTTCAGCTGGATGCCGTGAGTCACAACGCCTTTATTCAAGAGCAAAGCATGGGCATTCACTATAACCAGGGCAACGATGTACTGGATTATCTGGTGGATAAAACGGCCTTGAGTATCACCGACGGCTTCTGCGCCATTCCCCAAGGCCCGGGCCTCGGCGTCGAAATTGACGAAGCCTTTGTGGAAGAGCGTGCCAAAACCGGCCACCGCTGGCGCAACCCGGTATGGACCCACGAAGATGGCTCAATTGCGGAGTGGTAATCCATGCAACCCATAGAAACTAACTCCACAAAAGTTAACTCCATAGAAACTAGCGCCACGGAGACGACTAACGAGCAGAACCGCCCGCTTGCCTGGGTGGCGGTTGACTGGGGCTCGAGCAATCTGCGCGCCTGGGGGATGGATCAGCAAGGCCACGTTATTGCCCAAAGCAGCAGCGACAAAGGCATGCTCTCGCTTAAACCCGACGAGTACGAAGCTGAATTGCTGCGCCTGATTAGCCCCTGGCTGCCTACAAGCAACGGGGTAGAAGTGATGGTTTGCGGCATGGCGGGCGCCCGACAAGGCTGGCAGGAAGCGGCCTACCTACCGGTGCCCACCCCGCTGGATCAGCTCAGTCAAGGGGCCGTCATGCCCACCCTGACAGGCAGCCAGCTACGCGTTTATCTGCTGCCCGGATTAAGCCAGACCCGCAGCGATTCGCGGCATTTCGATGTGATGCGCGGCGAAGAGACCCAGCTTGCGGGCCTGGTTGCCGATACGCCTGAATTTTCCGGCCTTGTTTGCCTGCCGGGCACCCATTCCAAATGGGCGACCCTGGACTCGGGTGCGGTAACTCAGTTCACCACCTACCTTACGGGTGAACTCTATCAACTGCTGGCTACCCAGTCGGTTCTCAAGCACTCGATTGGAAGCGATGCGCTAAATGATCCCGCCTGCCGCGCGGCATTTATTAACGCGGTGAGCGAAGTAAATGCCGCGCCCGAAACGTTTAGTAGCCGCCTTTTCGGGCTTCGCGCACAGGATTTACTCGACAGCGAGCTGCCTGTGGGCAAAACACGGGGAGCGGTGCTCGCGGCCAGGCTTTCGGGGCTCGCCATCGGCCTTGAGCTATCCGGTGCCTGCCAATCACGCCCAAGCGATGAGCCGATCACCCTGATAGGCAATCAAGCCCTTTGCCAGCGCTACACCATGGCGCTCAATGCTATCGGCTATCAGACACACTATTTGGATGGCGATACTGCCGTATTGGCAGGCCTTAAGCTTGCCCATCAGGCGCTGCCGCACTAAGGCCGTCTTTTTGATGCTAACGGATAATGGAGAGATTGTGCTATGACGTTACCTTTGATCGGTATTTTACGCGGTGTAACGCCCGATGAAGTCGTTGAGATTGCTCGCGCGGTGCTTGCCGCAGGCATTACGCAGATTGAAGTGCCCCTCAACTCTCCAGACCCGTTAGAGAGCATTCGCCGCCTGGTAGATGCCGTTGGCGAGCAAGCGGTGATTGGCGCGGGTACGGTCCTCACCCCTACGCAGGTGCGTGATGTGCATGCTGCTGGCGGACGCTTGATTGTCTCGCCCAACTGCCGCCCCAGCGTGATTGAAGAAACCCATCGGCTGGGTATGGCCAGCTGGCCGGGCATTGTCACACCTTCAGAAGCGTTCGATGCGCTGGAGGCAGGTGCCACGGGCCTGAAACTTTTCCCGGCCGTTCAGGTAGGCCTTGAGGGCATGAAAGCGGTGCGCGCCGTGCTACCTAGCGACACGCTGCTGTATGCCGTGGGCGGCGTGGGTATCGATAACTTTGCTACTTGGCAAGCGGCAGGCGTGGATGGCGCAGGCCTGGGCAGCGCGCTGTACAAACCAGGCCAAACGGCGTCTCAGGTAAGCCAACAGGCACAGGCGCTGGTCGCCGCCTGGAAAGCAGGAGCCAATGCATGAATATCTCCACCTGGCAGGCCGAACTTAGCGTAGATTCACGCTGCGAGCTAGGGGAAGGCCCGCAGTGGCATGCCAGCAGTGGGCGGCTTTACTGGTGCGATATCCTGGGCAAACGCCTGCACTGGCACTCCCCCGCTACGGCGGAGAGCGGTCATTACCTGCTGGCTCAAAAAGTCTCGCTTGCCGCCCCGCTTGACGATGGCGGTCTGCTGCTGGTCGGTGAGCATTCATTGACGCGCTTCGAGCCTGATAGCGGCACAGCCACTCACTTTGCCGACTTTGAAGCCGACAACCCCGTTACGCGCAGCAATGATGCGCGGGTTGATCGCCATGGCAGCCTGTGGCTTTCCAGCATGGGCAAGCAGGCCGAGCCTAATGCGGGCAGCCTCTACCGCCTGCATCGCGGCAAGCTTGAAAAGCTACGCACCGGGCTTACCATTCCCAATGCGCTATGCTTTTCACCCGATGGTGCAGCCGCTTACTTTACCGATACACCGACCGGCATGGTGATGCGCTGGGCGCTGGATGATCAGGGCTGGCCCATTGATGACCCCGTGCCTTTTGCTGATTTTTCCAACCATACCGGCAACCCGGACGGCGCCGTGATGGATAGCCAAGGCTGTCTATGGCTGGCCCTGTGGGGCGCCGGACAAGTAGTGCGCTTAAATGCACAAGGTCAAGTCATTGGCCGTATTGACTTGCCTACCAGCCAGCCCTCCTGCCCGGCGTTTGCCGGCGCTGACCTTAAAACGCTGTATATCACCACTGCCCAAGAAGGTTTTACCCCGGACCAGCTTGCCCAAGAGCCTGACGCTGGCGCGCTATTTTCAGTGCAACTCGATATAGCTGGGCTTGCCGAGCCGCCGCTTCGGCTTACCTAAATAAAATGGCCGTTAAACCAGAAGGCCCCGCTAGCGAATGCTGGCGGGGCCTTCCTTTTTGGGGGTTAACAGCGATGCTTGAGCTTTTAATAGCCCGTTGGGCAATTAACCCGCAAAGCTTATATACATCACGATCACCAGCACCACCAGCACAATGCCTGCGGGTACCGCGCCTTTCCAAGGGGTCAGGTCAACATCGCCGGTGTGCTCTTGTACCCAGTCAGTTTCGCGCGGGCGCAACTTGCCAATAATCAGCATTACCGCTACTAACAGCGCAAACACCAGTGCCACAAAATGGAACTCGTGCATAATCTCTGGCAGGAGGGTAAAGGGTGGTACGAAGTAGCCTGCCGCGATCAGCAAACAGCCACCCACCAGAGCAATTTTAGCCGCCATGGGAGGTACCCGCTTGGTCAGCAGACCTACCAGAACGACCGCGAGAATCGGAATAAAGTAGATCGCATTCATCTTCTGCAAATAACCAAACAGGCTATCCTGCCCGGCCAGAAGCGGTGCAATAATCATGGTAATCACCGCCATGATCCAGCCAAAGACCTTGCCCGATTTAACGACCTGCTGCTCGGTGGCATCTTTATTTAACACGCCCTTATAGATACCCAGACTGAAAATCGTCGTGGTGCTGTTAAGCGCTGAGTTAAACGAAGACAGAATGGCCCCAACCATGACGGCCGCGAAGAAGCCGGTTAAGTAAGGCGGCAACACGTTAAACACCAGATGGCCATAGGCTTCATCGGCGCGCACGCCCTGGTCGGCGTAAAGGTGATAGGCAATGATGCCCGGCAGCACCAGATAAAGCGGCCCCAACAGCTTGAAGAGCCCTGTCAACAGCACGCCCTTTTGGCCTTCCGCCAGGTTTTTGGCGGCAAAGGTGCGCTGAATGATCTGCTGGTTAGTGCTCCAGTAGAACAGGTTGATCAGAAATACCCCGGTGAACAGAGTGAAAAATGGCACCTGCTGTTCCGAGCCACCAATTGAGTTCAGCTTTTCCGGGTCGCTCTCTTTGAGGATGCTCCAGCCTTCCATAATACCCGTACCGCCACTTACCGCTTGTAAGCCGAAGTAGACGATTACAAAGCCGCCGATTAACAGCCCGATGCCGTTCAAGGTATCGGAAACCGCAACCGTTCTCAGGCCACCAAACAGCGCGTACACCGCGCCGATAATACCGACGATCCAGACCGTTAACCAAAGCAGCGTGGTAGAAGACTCGATACCGGTTAGCCCCTGCAGATCAAGCATCCCCTGCAGGCCAATAGCGCCCGAGTAGAGAATGATTGGCAGCAGAATAACCGCGTAGGCAATCAGGAAAATAATATTGGTAATCAGCTGGGTGTCTTTATCAAATCGAATCTCAAGCAGCTGAGGCAATGTGGCAATACCGCTTTTCAAAAAACGCGGCAGGAAAAACAGCGCCAGGGCAACTAGCGCAATCACCGCGACCACTTCCCAGGCCATAACGCTTAGACCATCGGCAAACGCTGCTCCGTTAAGCCCCACCATCTGCTCGGTGGAAAGGTTGGTCATCAAGAGCGAACCCGCAATCAGCGGGAAGGTAAGCGAACGACCAGCCAGAAAGTAGCCGCTGGTACTGGAATGGTCATCACGGTGCGTAATACGCCACGTAACAAAAGCGACTAACCCTGTAAAAAACAGGAAAGACGCCAAGGTCAGCATATGCATACTAACTTACTCCATGTTGGTAAGTGGTTCACGCTCGTATGCCAAGCACGCAAAAAAATGTCTGACATATTATATATATCCGGAGTTTAGTTGACCTGAGGATTTACGTGTTATCCGCCTTTGGTCGTAGCTAACCTCATTGATTTACACGTAAAAAAACCGGGCAGGATAAACCTGCCCGGCGGGTATTAGCATTCGAATTAAAAAGGATTAGTGGTGGAAACGCTCGGCAGCCTCTTGCGCCAGCTTGCGAATAGCGTCCCAGTCCTCTGCTTCAACCAGCTTGCTGGGTGTCAACCACGAGCCGCCCACACACATAACGTTGGGCAGCGCCAGGTAAGAGGCAGCGTTATCAACCGTAATACCGCCCGTTGGGCAAAACCTTGCACCCGGAATAGGCGCGCCGAAGGCTTTCAATGCTTTGACACCGCCGCTGGACTCCGCCGGGAAGAATTTAAAACGCCGGTAGCCGTACTGCCAGCCGGTCATTAGTTCGGACACGGTTGAAACGCCGGGCAGCATGGGCACCGGGCTTTCGATGCCATAGCGATAAAGCGCTTCGGTCGTGCCGGGCGATACCACAAAATCTGCACCTACTTCTTCAGCCTGGCGGTATTGCGCAGGAGTCAACACGGTGCCTACACCAATGCTGGCACCGGTCAGCTCTTTCTTCATACGCTTGATCGCTTCAAGAGCACAGTCGGTACGCAGGGTAATTTCCAGTACGCTTAAGCCACCTTCGACTAAGGCTCGGCCCAGCGGCACGGCGTCTTCAAGACGCTCGATGGTAATCACTGGAATGACTTCTGCCTTGTGGCAAATGCTGTCGAGTTCGGCGGTGCGGGTTGAAGGTAGCTGTTTATCAATTGACATAGTGAGTCTCCAAACAATTTGTTATTAATTGACTGTTAAGGTGCCCAGTAAATAGCCAGTGGGCAGGATAAAAATGCGCGTATCGGCAGTTGCCTTACGTCGTCGCTGTTTAGGGCATTTGCCAATACGGTGCGCTTATCGTCACCGGTGATATGCAGGATATGCCGATGGGCCTGATGCAGGTGGCCAGCAGAAAAAGTAATCCGCGGCTGAGGCTGGCTGGGAGTGCGCACGGCCACCAGCGGTTCATTGGTTGACAGCGCAAGCCCCAGCTCCTGACTATCCGGAAACAGCGACGCCGTATGCCCATCGCCTCCCATCCCCAAGATGACCACGCTGGCAGGCCAGGCAAGGGATGCTGTTCGTTCGGCGACTTCCGCCACGCCCTCTTCAGGCGTGGAGGCATTTGATGTCAGAGGCACAAAATTCGCAGCCGCCGCCTCGCCCTGCAGCAAGTTCTCGCGCACCAGCTTGGCATTGCTGTCACTGCTCTGCTCGTCCACCCAGCGCTCATCGGCCAAGGTAACGTCGATGCGTGACCAGGGCAGCGGCTTGACAGCCAACGCTTTAAAAAAGGCAATCGGGGTCGAGCCACCGGAGACAATTAAAAGCACACGCTCCTGGCGCTCGAGGTCTTCGCTTAATGCCTGGAAGACCGCTTCAGCGAGCTGTTCGGCAAGCTTTTGACGTGATTGGCTCATATTAATAATCCTCGTACCAGCTGCGGCCATCCTGGGTAATCATCGCAATGGACGCCACAGGCCCCCAGGAGCCCGCCGGGTAACGCCGCGGAGGGGTTTCACGGGTCTGCCAGCCTGCGATCAGCTGATCACACCAGCGCCAGGCATGTTCTACCTCGTCGCGGCGCACGAACAGATACTGCTGGCCTTTCATTACTTCAAGCAGCAGGCGCTCGTAAGCATCTGGAATACGCGATTTAGGAAAAGCGCTATTAAAATCGAGATGCAGCGGGCCGGGGCGCAGGCGCATTCCTTTATCCAGGCCGCTGTCTTTGGTCAGCACCTGCAGGGCGATGCCCTCCTCCGGCTGCAGACGGATGATCAGCTTGTTGGAAGCAATATCGCGCTGGTCCGGGTCAAAGATATAGTGCGGCTGCTGGCGAAAGTGAATCACGATTTGGGAAAGCTTTTCAGGCATGCGCTTGCCGGTACGCAGATAGAAAGGCACGCCCGCCCAGCGCCAGTTGGAGACCTCCGTTTTCATGGCGACAAAGGTTTCTGTCTGGCTTTGCGTATTGGCGCCCTCTTCATCCAGATAGCCGGGGACCGTCTGGCCATCGCTTGTGCCTGCAATATATTGGCCGCGTACCACATCGCGCCCCAGCGCCTCACCGGCAAACGGCTTCAGCGCTTTTAGCACTTTTACTTTTTCATCACGAATGGCATCCGCATCCAGGTTGGAGGGCGGGTCCATGGCAATCAGGCAGAGCAGTTGCAGCAGGTGATTTTGCACCATGTCGCGCAGCTGGCCCGCATCATCAAAATAGCCCCAGCGGCCCTCGATACCGACCTTTTCCGCCACGGTAATTTCAACGTGAGAGATATGGTTCTGGTTCCATTGGGTACCAAATAAGGGGTTGGCGAACCGCAGCGCTATCAGGTTCTGAACCGTTTCCTTGCCCAGGTAATGATCGATACGATACACCCGGGACTCGGGGAAGACAGCGCCAATGGCATCGTTAATCTCTTCTGATGACCCAAGGTCGTAGCCAATCGGTTTTTCAACCACTACGCGTGTATCGTCATCCACGCTGCCGCTTTCTTGAAGATTGCGGCAAATATCACCATAGATGCGCGCGGCAACCGAAAGGTAAACCACCATGGGATGTTTTGCGCCTTCACGCCACTGGCGAATGGCCTCAAAGCCCTCCAGCGTCGTGAAGTCGAGCTGCCGGTAATCCAGGCGATTCAAGAAACGCTCAAAGCTCTCTTCATCCAGCTCACTGCTTTTAAGCCGCTTACGCAGTGCGCCACTAACAAGCTCACGAAACTCCGCCAGATCGTGCTCCTGGCGGGCCAGCCCCATGATGCGCGTGGCTTCCGGCATCAATCCTTCACGATCAAGGTGGTATAAAGCAGGAAACAGCTTGCGCATGGCAAGGTCGCCCAGCGCCCCAAAAAGCGCCAAATCAATGGCATGATCACGGTCACCTAACGGGGCACCTGGGGAGGCATATGACTTGCTCATCTCTGCTCCTATGATTGCTGAACCACTTTGGTGGTTAGATTACCTAAAAACTACCTAATAAGCGGCAACAAAAGCAATATTAAATGTAATTTTACTACAAAAAGACCTTAATTAAGCGTGACGTTTTATAAACCGCTCTCACACTCACTTTACGTTTTGAACCGCGCACAAACCACCCTTTGCCAGAGTAGCCAACTAATAGCACTTTTACTCAGGCTCTGCCGACGTTTTACGAACACACGTTAGCCGGCCTTATTTTTACGTACTTTTTATACCTCGCTGTGGTGTGATACTCCCGACAAGGCATTTAACACAGCAGGTAACGCATGTACCTCTTAGCCCCCACGTTCTACCGTAATTGGGAGTTATATCGGCATTGGGCACCGATATTTAAAATTCTTTCAGTGCTTTGGCTGGTGCTTGCCCTGTTTATGCTGGTGCCTTGGGGAGTGCTGGTGATGGAGCATGAGCAGGACGCGCGGGCATTTGGTATCGCCATACTGGCCGTGCTGACCACCGTTGCCTGCACCTGGTTAATAACCTTTCGCGCGCCGCTTGAACTCAAGCCCTGGCAAATGTTCATTTTGACGGTCGCCAGTTGGACCAGTATCAGCGGCTTTGCCAGCCTGCCGCTAGTGCTTGGCGCACCGCAGTTAAGCTTTACCAATGCTGTATTCGAGTCCGTATCAGCGATCACCACGACCGGCTCGACGGTGATGGTAGGTATCGACACGCTGTCAGACGGCTTAAAGCTATGGCGCGGACTAATGCAGTGGATGGGCGGCATCGGCATTATCGTGATGGGCATCGCGATTCTGCCGTTTTTGAAAGTGGGCGGCATGCGCCTGTTCCATACTGAATCCTCCGATTGGTCGGATAAGGTCATGCCGCGTACCGGCGGCATTGCGAAGGCTACGCTCGGGGTTTATATCAGCCTGACACTGCTGGCCATGTTGAGCTACTGGCTAGGCGGCATGACGCCCATTGATGCCGTGGTGCATGGAATGACATCGCTTGCGACCGGCGGCTTTGCCAACTCCGACGCCTCATTTGGTGCCTACGCTGACCAGCCCTGGTTACTCTGGATGGGTAGCCTGTTTATGCTAAGCGGCGCTCTGCCCTTCGTGCTTTATATCCGGTTTTTACGGGGTTTTAAAACTGCGCTATGGCAAGACCAGCAGGTACGCGGACTATTAAAACTTCTGTCAATCGCGATCATGGCCCTAAGCGTATGGCGCATCACTCAGGGCACACCGGTATTCGAAGCCTTTACCCACGTTACGTTTAACGTGATCTCGGTGGTGACCACTACCGGCTACGCTTCAGATGACTACACCCTCTGGGGAGCATTGCCGATCGTGGCGTTTTTCTACCTGACCTTTGTAGGCGGTTGCAGCGGCTCGACAAGCGGCGGCATGAAGATTTTTCGTCTGCAAATTGCCATGCTGATGTTGCGTAACCAGCTTCATTACCTGATTCATTCCAACGGAGTATTTACCACGCGTTATAACCAGCAGCCGGTCACCAGCGATATTTCGCGAGGCGTGGTGGCCTTTTCGTTTTTCTTCTTTATCACCATTGCGCTACTGGCATTAAGCCTTGCGGCACTGGGGCTGGATTTAGTCACTGCGCTTTCAGGTGCGGTCACCGCAGTTACCAACGTAGGGCCAGGGCTTGGCGATTTAATTGGCCCGGCGGGCAACTTTGAACCTTTGCCTAGCGCCGCCAAGTGGTTTTTATGCATCGGCATGTTGATGGGACGCCTGGAAATTCTGACCGTCATCGTGCTGCTGACGCCCATGTTCTGGCGTCGATAATTTATGACTAATAGATTGTGACTAATAGCTTATGAATAGAGGTGAACAATGATACTGCCCGTAACGCCTCGACTGCCCAATAGGCATGAGCTACTTAGCGTAGTGATAAGCAATCTGGCTGCCTTGCTGGTCGCCTGGGGACTGTATACCTGGCTTGCATTAGCTGACCTTTCACTGCTTTTTTTAACCGCCGTACTTGCCTGCGCCATTCTGGCCAGCAGCTATGCCGCCCTATTAAGTGCAGTAGTGGGCTTTTTAACCTTTAACTTCTGTTTTACGGCGCCCCACTTTTCCCTGGCCGTTGCCGACCGTGAACAGCTTTTAACCCTGCTTTTTTTCCTGCTGATTGCCATTGTGGTGGGCAAGGTGGCAGGCGATAGCCGCCAACGTATGCTGGCACTCAATGCCTCCCGCCTGGCTGAAGAGCAAGAACGGCTGCGCTCATCACTGCTGGCGTCCGTTTCGCATGATCTGCGTACGCCGCTTGCGTCAATCATTGGTGCCGCAAGCTCACTGCGCACCTTGGATGCCCAACTGACCCCGCAGGACAGGATCGAGCTTTTAGATGGCGTGCTCAGTGAAAGCGAACGGCTTAACCGCTATATCCAGAATTTGCTGGATATGACGCGCCTGGGCCATGGGGAATTAAAAATCGAGCGTGACTGGATTGCGTTTGACGATATTGTGGCCTCGGCGTGCAAACGTCTGGGCACAGCGCTTGATCACTGCCGGGTCGAGCAAGCGTGGAGCCCGGAAATTCCGCTGCTATATGCCCATCCTGCGCTGATCGAACAAGCACTCATCAATGTATTGGAAAACGCGGCGCGTTTTTCACCACCTAATGGCCTTATCGTGATTGCGGCCCAGCACAACGCAGATGCTCAGACGCTGCAGTTTTCCGTAACCGACCAGGGTCCAGGTATTCCGTTTGAAATGCGTCAACAGGTGTTTGAAATGTTCTTTATCGGCAACAGCGGTGATCGCAGCCTACACGGTAGCGGCCTGGGGTTAGCCATATGCCGGGGCATGCTGGGCGCTCATGGTGGAAGCGTTTATGTTGATGAAGGATCTAATGGCCTTGGCACCCGCATTGTCATGTCGCTTCCCCTTACGGTGCCACACAAGGCTGCCACTGACGAGGAAGCTGTGGATGAGTGATCATGGAAAAGTTCTGGTCATTGACGATGAGCCACAAATTCGTCACTTCCTGCGCATCAGCCTGAGTTCGCAAGGTTTTGAGGTAACCGAGGCCAGCACCGGCCAACAGGGGCTGGCTTTACTCAACGCCCAGCCGACGGCTTTTACGCTTGTTCTGCTGGATTTGGGACTGCCCGACATGGACGGTCAACAGGTGTTGGCTACTCTTCGAAAGCGCAGCGCTATTCCAGTTATTGTCGTGTCGGTACGCGGCCACGAGGCAGAGAAAGTCCACGCACTGGATAACGGCGCCAATGACTACGTTACCAAGCCCTTTGGCATTCAAGAACTTCTGGCACGCATTCGCGCGCTGTTACGCCGCCAGGCGCCACAAAGTCATCCCCAGCGCTATCAGCACGCTGGCCTAATCCTTGATATGGCGGCTTATCAAACCACGCTTAACGGCCGTGACATTCACCTGACGCCTAAAGAGTTTGCCGTGCTTGCTCAGCTGATGGCCAATGCCGGGCGAATTGTCACCCAAACCCAGCTATTACGCGATATTTGGGGGCCCACCCACCGGGAAGACACTCATTACCTGCGGATTGTGGTCAGTAAACTACGCCAAAAGCTAAGCGGTGACTCGCAATTCCCTACGCTTATTCAAACCGAACCCGGCATTGGTTATCGGCTCTACATCGAGCCTGACCGTGAGGATACAACTCCATGAAAATCATCATTCTCGGCGCTGGCCAGGTCGGCGGCACCCTGGCGGAGCACCTCGCCCGCGAGGAAAACGACATCACCGTGGTCGATACCAACGCCAATAAACTGCGTGAGCTGCATACCAAGCTCGATATTCGCACCGTAACCGGCGCGGCTTCTTATCCTAACGTTCTGCGCCAGGCCGGCTGTGAAGATGCCGATATGTTGATTGCGGTCACCAACTCCGACGAAGTCAACATGATCGCCTGTCAGGTTGCGCATACCCTGTTTCGTACGCCCACCAAAATTGCCCGGGTGCGCGCCACCCCCTATTTGACCCGCAAGGGGCTATTCGCCCACGAAGCCATTCCGATCGATGTGCTGATCAGCCCCGAGCAGGTGGTGACGGATCACGTACGCCGCCTGATCGAACATCCGGGCGCCCTGCAGGTGCTGGATTTTGCCGGAGGCTTGGTGCAACTGGTCGCGGTGAAAGCGGTGTTTGGCGGCCCGTTGGTGGGTCAGGATCTCGCGTTTTTGCGCCACCATATGCCCAATGTGGATACCCGCGTGGCGGCGATTTACCGGCGCAACCGGCCGATTATCCCGCGCGGCGACACCGTGATCGAGGCCGATGACGAGGTGTTCTTCCTCGCCGCCCGGCGCGATATTCGCGCGGTGATGAGTGAACTCAGGCGTATCGAGCGCGGTTTTCGACGGGTAGTGATTGCCGGGGGCGGGAATATCGGCGAGCGCTTGGCCGAACACCTGGAGCATAGCCACCAGGTCAAGATCATTGAACACAGCCTTGAGCGCTGCACCACGCTGTCCGAGCGGCTGAACCGCACCGTGGTGCTGCACGGCAGTGCCACCAGCAAGCGGCTGCTTGAAGAAGAGAACATTGAAGACTGCGATATCTTCTGCGCGCTGACCAACGACGACGAGGTCAATATCATGTCGTCGCTGCTCGCCAAACGCCTGGGGGCCAAGAAGGTCCTGACGCTGATCAATAACGCTGCCTATGTGGACCTGGTGCAGGGCGGCGATATCGATATCGCGATTTCTCCCCAGCAGGCGACTATCGGTAGCCTCTTAACCCACGTGCGCCGCGGCGACATCGTCAACGTGCACTCGCTGCGCCGCGGGGCGGCGGAAGCCATTGAGGCCATCGCCCACGGCGACAAACAGTCCTCCAAGGTGGTGGGGCGTACCATCCGCGAGATCAATCTGCCGGACGGCACCACTATCGGCGCGATTGTGCGCGGCAAGGAAGTCATTATCGCCCACGGCGATGTCCTGGTGGAAAGCGGTGACCACGTGATTCTTTTTGTGATCGACAAGCGCCGCATCCGTGATGTCGAGCGCTTGTTCCAGGTGGGCTTGACGTTCTTTTAACCAGGTTTTTGTAAACAGGTTCTTTTAAACAGATTATTTAAATCAAGACCTCTAGCTGCTTAGATCTCCACCGCCCTGCCGATAAACTCAATGGGGCCGGTGGGCAAGCCGGTTGCTGAGCCGGTTTCCTCTTCAAGCGTCAGCTCGAAAAGCTGATTGTCCTGAAGGGGCGGCAGCTCATCAAGATTTACGTTGATGGGCCTGCCTGGCTCCACCAGCCCAAGCGATACCGGCGCCTGCCAGTCGTCCGCTTTTGTCCAGAACTCAAGCGCCTTGCCTTCCGGTACTTCAAAGGTGCCCAAAGGTATCAGCTGAATACTCTGGCGCGTTGAGGCCTGCACCACCCAGCCGGCCGACTGCGTTTGCGGTGCTAAAAGCACCACCATATATTCAGGCGTGGCGGGCAACGGGGAGTTATTAGCGAGCATAATTCCCATAACCAAAGCGGCAGCAATTCCAAGCCCTGCAGCGCCACGCCAAACCGGCAGACTGTTGATGAAACGCCGACGCGGTAACCTTGCGGGCGCAACGTCCGGCACAGGCGTTTGAACTGACGAGTTGTTCAGGCTGCGCTTGATGCGCGGCCACAGGTAGTCCGAGGGTGCCACCGGCTGGGTAAGCGCCGTGTAAGGTTGAAAACGGTCTTCCCAGGCGGCAACGGCTTTCTGCAACGCCTCATCGTGTATCAAACGCGCTTCCACTTCCTGGCGCTTATTAAGCGGCAATGTGCCGAGTACGTATTCACCCGCCAAGGTATGGTCATCATCGTGTTCATATTCGGACTGACTAAGACGGGTCATGCCATACACTCCCGTAGGCGCAGCAAACTACGCTTAATCCAGGCTTTAACGGTGCCTAGCGGTGCGCCCGTATGAGCGGCAATTTCCGCATGGCTCAAACCGTCCACATAGGCGTGAAGCACGCAGTTACGCCGTTCTGTTTCAAGTTGCTCCAAGCACTCGTCAATACGCTGACCGGTTTGCCAATCATAGGCTTCCTCAACGCGTGAGGCATGCTGGAATGTTTCATCATGATCAAATTCGGAAGGGTCGTTGTGGTCGACATTGACTTCACGGTCCCGGTAGCGAATCGCATTGAGCGCCAGATGACGCGCGATACTAAAAATCCAGGTTCGCGCTGATCCCTTTGCAGGATCGAAGCTATCGGCACGCTGCCAGATGTTCAGGCAGGCATCATGCACAATATCTTCCGCCATACCCCGGTCTTTAACGATTCGAAGTACAACACCTAACAGTGCAGCGCCCTCTTTTGAATAGAGTTGGTGAAGGGCGTCATGATCACCGCGCGCGCAGCGTGCAAGCACGGCAACATAGTCAAATTCGTTGGTTACGTCTGTCACACCCTAGCTCCCTGGTGGCGCGCCAATATCGCTTGCCGCACATCCAGTTAGCATAGCCGCTAGGGGCACGACGCACGAGCCCCTAGCGTAACTTAAATTAACTTTTTACTGCTTATTCAGCTGTCCAGAAAATATAGTCAGCCTGATAGGTAACTACCGCAGTAGCACCGTCATGATCGCTATCACAGGCAACGTCTGGCGCTACACCGCCTTCGGTATTCAAGCGTTGAATGTAGCTAACGCCTGACATTGCGCCTTCACCTTCAGCAGGATTGGCTTCTACCAGTTGAAGAGGAATGTTGCCGTCACCGTTGGGTGCGGTGGCTAACTGAGTAGCGGTAATTTTAGAACCGTCCAGCGCTTCCCAAGTAGCCGGGGGGCCGTAGTAGCTGCCTACCTGGCTGCCATCGTTATCGTTTAGCGCGGCATGCGGGCCTTTGAAAACCCACGCCATCTCGCCAGAATCATTGGTTTCACACATATAGGTAATTGCGCCAACACCTACGGTTTCAAGCGCTACGGTGTTGCCGTCCGGTACCTGGACATCCGCTGGCGTTTCGGCCAGAGCGGCATGACTGAAGGATGCGATCACAGCGGCGGCCAGAGCAGTACGCGTTAGATGATTAATGGTCATATTCAGTCTCCTAAAGGATTATTATCAACCACCGTAAATAGCGGCTGTATAGGGAATACACGCGAGGAGACGTTTTGGATGCAGTCTTTTTAAATTTTTTTAATACTTTTTTAAATACTTTTTTAAATACGCTAAAAAAACAAAAGGGCCGTTTGGTAAAACGGCCCTTCTAACAGCGCTGAGAATACAGCTAATCGAACGCTAAACGCTTACACAGCGGTTGCCTGCATGGCGATCGCCGTATCCAGCATGCGGTTGGAGAAACCCCACTCGTTGTCGTACCACGCCATCACCTTAACCAAACGTCCGTTCACACGCGTGTGGTTAGCATCAAATGTCGATGAATGCGCGTCATGGTTGAAATCGATAGACACCAGCGGCTGAGCATTCACTGCCAGCACGCTCGAATTAGCGGCGGCTTTTTCGACAATCTGGTTGATCTCTTCCTTGCTGGTGTCACGGCCTGCGGTAAAGGTCAGGTCCACCAGCGACACGTTGATTACCGGCACACGTACCGCCAACCCATCCAGCTTGCCTTCAAGCTCGGGCAGTACCAATCCAACCGCGGCGGCGGCCCCGGTTTTAGTCGGGATCATGGAGTGCGTCGCGCTACGTGCGCGGTACGGGTCAGAGTGATAGACGTCTGACAGATTCTGATCATTGGTGTAGGCATGAACCGTGGTCATTAGACCGTTCTCAATACCCACCGTATCGTTTAACGCCTTGGCCACTGGCGCCAGGCAATTGGTGGTGCAGGACGCGTTAGACACCACCTTGTGTTCAGCAGTCAAAATACTGTCATTCACACCGTAAACAATCGTCGCGTCAGCATCGGGGCTGGGCGCTGAGATCAACACCCGCTTGGCGCCCGCTTCCAGGTGTTTGGCAGCCGCGTCACGCTTGGTAAATAGCCCCGTGCACTCCATGACCAAATCAATATTCAGGGAGGCCCAGGGAAGCTTGGCAGGGTCGCGTTCTGACGAGATAGCAATGCGATCACCATCGACACTGATACTTTCCGCATCGTGCTCTACAGTGAAAGGGAAATGCCCATGCACAGTGTCGTGGCGCAGTAGATGTGAATTTAGCGACGGGTCGCCCAGATCATTAATCGCCACCACCTGAATCTGCTCACGGTAGCGGTTTTCATAAAGCGCTCGAAGTACGTTACGACCGATCCGGCCAAACCCGTTGATAGCAACTCTGATAGTCATACTGACACCTCACGCTCGGTGGTAAACGGCTTCAATTCGGTAAAAAAATTACCAAAAAGACACTTTTATGGCGCCTAAAAAGCTTAAAAATGGCTGAAACCGGTTGTTTTGTAGCTACTTAACAATTTATATGTAGTAAAATTACTATATTATCACCAGGGCCGTCTATACCTTCATGATGACAATTGCATCAATATTCTGATCCCTGGCAACGCTGGTTTTTACGATTTATTAGCAATATTTAAGGAGAACCCGCCATGAATTTATCGAATGCACCTCTGCCGCTGCGTCGTACCAAGATTGTTGCCACCTTAGGCCCAGCCAGCGACCGCCCTGGCGTGCTCGAAGCGATGATCAAGGCGGGGGTCGACGTGGTTCGCCTTAACTTTTCTCACGGCTCGCCTGACGATCACCGACGCCGCCTGCAGGACGTTCGCGATATTGCGCAGCGCTTAGGCAAATGCGTTGCCGCGCTAGGCGATTTACAGGGCCCTAAAATCCGTATCGCCCGCTTTGCCGAAGGCCCTATTCACCTGGAAGCGGGGCAGCCGTTTATTTTAGATATGGCGCTCGACACCCATGCCGGTAACCGTGAGCGCGTGGGCTGCGATTACCCGGCGCTGATTGATGATGTTTCCCCCGGCGACCGTTTGCTGCTGGATGATGGCCGCGTGGTGCTGGATGTGGCCTCCATTGTTGGCCAGGAAATACACACCAATGTGCATGTAGGCGGCAAGCTCTCCAATAACAAAGGCATCAACAAACAGGGTGGCGGCCTTTCTGCTCCGGCCTTGACCGACAAGGATCGAGCCGATCTAAAAACCGCCGTGGAAATCGGCGTAGATTATCTGGCGGTTTCCTTTCCGCGCTCGGCAGCTGACATGCAGGAAGCCCGCGCACTGCTGGGCGAAGCAGGCAAAGAAATCGGCCTGGTCGCCAAGCTGGAGCGCGCCGAAGCGGTTGCGGATGACGAAACGCTGGATGGCATCATCATCGCCTCAGAAGCCGTCATGGTGGCCCGCGGCGACTTGGGCGTAGAGATAGGCGATGAAGCGCTGATTGGTACCCAAAAGCGCATCATCAAGCATGCCCGTACGCTTAACCGCGCGGTGATTACCGCGACCCAGATGATGGAATCGATGATTGAATCGCCGCTGCCGACCCGCGCCGAGGTGTTCGATGTGGCTAACGCCGTGCTGGATGCCACCGACGCGGTCATGCTTTCCGCCGAAACCGCCGCCGGCGAGTTTCCGGTAGAAACCGTTGAAGCCATGGACCGGGTTTGCCTGGGCGCCGAGCGCGAACGGTTGGCGCAGTCGTCCGGTCACCGCATGCATGAAGGCTTTGAGCGCATGGATGAAACCATCGCCCTTTCGGCCATGTACGCCGCCAACCATTTAACCGGCGTCAGCGCGATTGCCTGCATGACCTCCACCGGTTACACGCCGCTTATCGCCTCACGCATTCGTTCGGGGCTGCCCATCGTCGGCCTGGCCCATAGCCCCGTTGCCCAGCGACGCATGGCACTTTATCGCGGCGTGGTTTCGCTTCCCTTCGATACCACGCAGATGGAACCCACCGAGGTAAACCAAGAAGCGCTAAAATTGCTTAAAGCTTATGGATTGGCACGCCCCGGTGGACATATCATTCTTACTCGCGGCGACCATATGAATGCCCATGGCGGCACCAATACCATGAAGATTATCGCCATCGAGCCGGAAACCTTAGGAGAGTAATCAATGAACGATGCCCGACCGCCTCGCCAGGCGCAGCGTACCCTACCCGCTCAAAAGCGCATTGCATTGATTGCCCATGACGGTAAAAAAGGGGAGCTTTTGGAGTGGGCCGCACGCTGGCAGGATACGCTGCGTCAGCATCAGCTGATGGGTACGGGCACTACGGCTGCACGCTTAACCGATCAATTAGGCCTAACGGTTGAAGGATTGATGAGCGGGCCACTCGGCGGCGACCAGCAGATTGGGGCGCGCATCGCCGAGCAGAGGCTCGACGTGCTGGTGTTCTTCTGGGACCCGTTCGCCCCGCAGCCTCACGACCCCGATGTCAAAGCGCTGTTGCGCCTTGCAGCACTATGGAACGTACCGGTGGCCTGCAACGCCGCGAGCGCCGATTTTATGCTCTCTTCGCCCTATTTAAGCGAAAGCTACGATATGTCGATACCCGACGCCAACGCTTGGGCCAGTGCCCGCGCTTAACGTTTCTTGCTTCAGCGGGCTTTAAGCCCGCTTGAAAAGATGCCGTTTGACGACCTGCTGCCCAACGTTACGACCGCCTTGGGCAGCCTCTAAAGCGCTATTCAGCGTTAACGCCGCAATGCGGTCATAATCCTGAAGCACCGAATTGACCGGCTCGGGCAAAAAATCCAGCAGGCGATGATCGCCAAAGGTGGCCAGCCGGATATGTTTGGAAAGCCCACCGCGCTCTAAAAACGCATCGAAGACGCCTTCCATCAAGGTATACGAAGCCGTTACCAGCGCATCCACACCCTCGGGTTGATTAAGCACCTGCTGCGCAAGCACCATTGCCTCACTGCGCTCGTAATGCTCTGCGCTCAAACACACGGCCTCAATGCCTTGCTCTTTTAAGGCGGCCTTAAAACCGGCCCGGCGTTCACGGCTAATCGAAAGCCCCGGCATGGCATCCAGCCAGGCTACCCGCCGAGTATTTTCGTTAAGCACCGAGCGGGTTAACTTTTCGGCGGCGTCATAATCATCGCTGACCACACTGACAAAATGCTGGCGATCAAGCCCCCGATCCACGCCTACCACAGCCCAGCCGTCGTTGGCTAAATCCACGTAAAAAGGGTCGTCATCGGCCAGACAGCTGGCGGTAATCAGCACCTCGCAGCGCTGGGCACGCAGGGCCAGCGCCAGGGCGCGCTCGCTTTGTGCGCAGTCATCAGAGCTTACAATCAGCAGCCGATAACCCTGCTCGCGCGCGCCACGCTCTAGCCGTTTGGCCAGGCGGGCGTAGCTGATATTTTCCAGATCAGGAACAATCAACCCCAACAAGCGACTCGCCCCACGGCGCAGCGCCGCTGCCTGGGGGTCGATCTGGTATTGGTGCTGACGGACAACGGCCATCACCTTTTCAATCGTGGCCGCACTGATACGACGCTGTTCCGCCTGCCCGTTGATGACATAGCTGGCCGTGGTGCGCGAAACGCCGGCAAGCCGGGCGATATCGGCTAATGTCATGTTTTTTCTCCTTATAA
The DNA here is from genome assembly GCF_000377665.1 of Vreelandella zhanjiangensis DSM 21076. Taxonomy (GTDB): domain Bacteria; phylum Pseudomonadota; class Gammaproteobacteria; order Pseudomonadales; family Halomonadaceae; genus Vreelandella; species Vreelandella zhanjiangensis. Next base: position 278,930 of record NZ_KB898649.1, read on the forward strand.
GCCTGCGAAGTGTAACAGCGCCTTGACTACACCCCCACCAAAGTCTAAAAACACACCCCTTGTACCTTTTGCTGAATCGTTTCAGCATACCATCATAAACCACAGGCATCGTTCAATCCGAAAACTCGATGCGCCAACGCACGCTTGCGTCGCGGTCGAGTCGCTACCGGACTCGTCTTTACAGGAGAAATGCATGCTTACACTCGGCCCTAATGACATCTTGCTGAATCGCCATGCCGATAGCTGGCAAGCGGCACTGGATGAGGCCGCCCGGGTGCTGACCGACGCGGGACTGGTTGGCTCAGCCTACCGTGACGGCCTGCATGCCCGTGAAGCGCAGTCGTCTACTTACTTGGGTAATGCGATTGCCATTCCCCACGGCACGCCGGAAAGCCGTCAGCACGTTAAGCGTACCGGCGTTCGGGTGCTGCAGTTTCCTGAAGGTATAAAATGGCACGATGGGCATCGGGTGTATGTGCTGGTAACCATTGCGGCACAAAATGACGAACATCTGGATATCTTGCGCGCCCTGACCCATGTGCTGGACCGTGACGGCGTTGCTGAAGAGCTTGCCGCTGCCAGCTCCGCCGAGGACGTCGCCCGCCTGCTGTCTAAATCAGTGCCTGCGCCCAAGCTGGATAGCGACACCCTGTGCCTACAGTTTCCGGCACAAAGCGTCCAGGAACTGGCCCTGGCAGCCGCCGCCCGTTTGCGCCAAAGCGGCTGTGTGGATAACTGTTTTATTGCCGATATCGCCGCGAAACCACCGATTTGGCTGGGTGAAGGTTTCTGGCTTGCCAGCAGCGCCAGCGGCGTGCAAAACCCTGCGCTAGGCGTGGCAACCCCGGTTGAAACGAACCTGGAAGAAAACAGCCATGCTGTGCACGGGCTGTTTTGTCTGGCCGCGCAGGGCAACGCCCACCGCCCCTTGCTGGAGCAACTCCAGGCCGTACTTGAAAACGCTGATAGCAGGGCGCTGCTGAAGGCCGATGCATCCCAAGTGCTGGCCCTGCTAGCGGGTGAAACGGCCAATACGCATACCCAGCGGGTGCGTGTTTTAAATCCTCACGGGCTGCATGCCCGCCCAGCCAAACAGTTGGTGCAAACGGCTCGTGCACAGACGGTGGCGATTAACGTCCGCCTGGAGGAAGGCAGCCCTGCGAGCGTTTCGGCGGCAAGCCTGACCAAAGTGATTGGCCTGGGCGCACGCCGCGGTCAGTGGCTGGTACTGTCAGCCGAAGGCGCCGACGCCCAGCAGGCGCTGACCAACGTGGCGGAAGCCATCGAAGGCGGCCTGGGTGAAAAAGTAACGCCCTTTGACAGCGGCCGTGAGCGCCTGGCGCCCCGGCCCACCCGTCAGGAAGCCATCGTCGAGCCCTTGGCAGCCGATACGCCGCATACGGCGATTGCCGCGTCACCCGGGCTTGCGATTGCACCGGTATTTGTTATTCGTCCTCAGCACTTTGATTACGCCGAGCAGGCCGACCACCCTGACCGCGAGTTGACCCGGCTGCATAATGCTATTCAGGAAGGCATTGCCCAGCTGGAAGCCCTGGTGCGTAACGCCGCTGGGGGCGAAGTCGCCGATATTTTATCCATGCACGAAGAGATGCTGGACGACCCCGAGCTTCACCGCGCCGCCGAAGACGCTATTCGCGAAGGCCGCTCGGCAGAAGCCGCCTGGTGGGATGCCATTGAAACCGCCGCCCACGCCCAGGAAATGCTCGCGGACCGCCTGCTTGCCGAGCGGGCCACTGACCTTCGCGATGTGGGTCGGCGGGTGCTGAGTATTCTGTGCGACGTTCAACTGCCCGAGCCGCCTGACCATCCCTACATTTTGGTAATGGACGATATCGGCCCCTCAGATGTTGCCCGCCTGGATACCTCGCGCGTGCGGGGTCTTTTAACCGAGCGCGGTGGCGCCACAGCCCACAGCGCTATTCTGGCCCGTGCGCTGGGCATACCGGCAGTGGTTGGCGCAGGCAAAGCGGTGATGGCACTAACCAACGCCAGCATGATGATTCTGGATGGCGAACGAGGCCGGGTTATCCCCTCACCTTCTGAGCAGCGTTTAAGCCGCGCCGAGCAGCACCTGCTTGATTTACAGGCGCGTGAAGCCGACGCCTGGGAGCGGCGTTTTGAAACTGCCCAGACCCGCGACGGCCACCTTATTGAGGTTGCCGCTAACCTGGGCAACACCGCCCACGCGGAAGACGCTGTGGAGCGCGGTGCAGAAGGCGTTGGCCTGCTGCGTACCGAGTTCCTGTTTATGGCCCACTCAAGCGCGCCGGACCTTGCCACGCAAACCGCCGAGTACCGCCAGGCTATCGATGCATTAAACGGCCGCCCGTTGGTGGCACGTACCCTGGATGTCGGCGGCGACAAGCCGCTACCCTACTGGCCAGTGCCCCAGGAGGACAACCCGTTCCTGGGTCTGCGCGGTATTCGCCTGGCGTTGACCGAGCCCGACGTACTCGAAACCCAGCTGCGTGCCCTGCTGATGGCGGCAGCGCCGGTAGCGGGTTCTGAAGATGCACCGCGACGCTTGCGCATCATGCTGCCGATGGTCAAGGACATCGCTGAATTCCGCGCCGCTAAGGCAATATTTGATCGCCTGCTTGCCGAAATTCCCGCAGGCGAACGGGCAAGCGACGTGCAGCTGGGCGTGATGATCGAGATTCCTTCCAGCGCCCTGCTCGCACCCACGCTTGCCGCCGAGGTGGACTTCTTCTCAGTTGGTACCAACGATCTCACCCAGTACACCCTGGCGATCGATCGCGGCCACCCGGAGCTTTCCGCTCAGGCCGATGGGCTGCACCCGGCGGTGCTGCGCTTGATCCAGATGACCGTTGAAGCCGCCCACGCTCAAGGCAAATGGGTCGGCGTGTGTGGTGAACTGGCCTCTGATACCGCGGCTATCCCGGTTCTGGTCGGGCTTGGGGTGGATGAGCTTTCGGTTAGCGCCCGACAAATTCCGCTGGTGAAAGCCCGCCTGCGCGAGTTTGACCTGGCCGATGCCCAGGCCTGCGCCCAGCTAGCGCTTAGCCAGGCCACCAGCATTGCCGTGCGCGATGCGCTGGAGGCACGCTAATGGCGCGGGTAATGACCATCACGCTTAATCCGGCGCTGGATTTGGCATTTGATCTTGAAGAGCTAGCCCTGGGCGCGGTTAACCGCCCCAGGCATGCGCAGCTCGAAGCCGCGGGCAAAGGCGTTAACGTCGCGCGCGTGCTGGCTTCACTGGGCCATGACGTAGTGGTCAGCGGCTTTTTAGGCCGCGATAACGATGGCCCTTTCCAACTGGCGTTTAAGCACATGGGCGTGACGGATGCGTTTGTCCGCGTGCCGGGCGAAACCCGCATTAACGCCAAGCTGGCCGAAAAAAGTGGTCGAGTAACCGACATCAACGGCCCAGGCATTGGCGTAGACGCGGTTCAAATTACCGCCCTGCTGAGCACCATTGAACAGCAGTTAAACGAAGCCCCGGTTGACGCCATTCTGGTAGCCGGCAGCCTGCCGCCGGGATTAAGCCTCGCGGCGTTTAGTGAGTTTCTCACTCACCTGAAAGCCACCGGCGTGCCGCTATGGGTCGATACCAGCGGTGAGGCTCTGCTGCGTGCTATTGAGGTAGGCCCCGAGGCCGTTAAACCCAACGAGGTTGAGCTTGCCGAATGGGCCGGTGAAGCATTGGATAATCACGCCAAGCGGATAAACGCTACAAAGCACCTTCATCAAGCAGGCGTCGGCCAGGCGCTGCTTTCTGCCGGGGCTGAAGGGGTTATCTGGGTGAATGCGAGCGGTGCCTGGCAATCAACGCCGCCCCACGTTCAGGCGGCCAATACCGTGAGCGCAGGCGACACCTTTGTGGCTGGCATGCTGCATGGCCTGCTTAGCCAGCACAGTAGTGAAGAAACCTTACGGTTTGCCACAGCACTTTCTGCCGAATCGGTTCGCCATGTAGGCGTGGGTAATGCCCATGCCGACGACTTTGCCTTACTTCTACAACGTACTCAGGTCCAGCGCCTGCACGCCTACAGCGCCGAGGGAACTTCATGAATATCATCTTAATTACCGCCTGCCCCAGCGGCATGGCCACAACCTTTTTGGCAGCTCGGCGCCTGGAACAGGCCGCCCAGCGCCAAGGTTGGAAAGTCCATGTAGAAATGCATGGTGAGCTGGCCCCGGTAGACACGGCTAACGCCGACCAAATTGCCCACGCTGATTTAATCGTGGTCGCGGCGGATCACGTACCGGCCCCCGAACGCTTTGCAGGTAAGCGTTTATACCAGGCGCCTATAGCCCAGGCACTGCCCAACCCGGAAACCTTTCTAGCCACCGCCAAGCGCGAGGCGCCGCTTTACACGCCGCCAGAAGTTGCTCCGGTTAGCGAAGCCATTACCACACCAGGTGAAAAGCGCATCGTGGCCGTCACTGCCTGCCCGACTGGCGTTGCCCACACCTTTATGGCGGCTGAAGCGCTGGCTGAAGCGGGCAAAGCCATGGGACATGCTATCCGTGTAGAAACTCAAGGCTCGGTGGGTGCTCAGGATAAACTCACCGATGACGAAATTGCCGCCGCTGACGTGGTGATTCTGGCCTGCGATATTGAAGTGGATCCTACCCGCTTTGCGGGCAAGCGCGTTTACCGTACGTCTACCGGCACGGCGCTGAAAAAATCCCAGGCAACGATTGAAAACGCCCTGGCCCAGGCCACGCTGGAAAGTGCAGGCGTATCTAATGCTTCCTCAACTGAAGGCAAAAGCCTGAAAGAGAAAGGCGTGTATAAGCACCTGCTTACCGGCGTGTCGTTCATGCTGCCCATGGTCGTCGCGGGTGGCCTGCTGATTGCACTGTCGTTCATGTTCGGTATCGAAGCCTTCGAGCAGGAAGGCACGCTGGCCGCGGCGCTTATGCAGATTGGTGGCGGTACCGCGTTCGCGCTGATGATCCCGGTGCTGGCGGGCTATATTGCCTACTCGATTGCCGACCGCCCCGGTATTGCACCGGGCATGATTGGCGGCATGCTGGCCGCCAATATTGGTTCGGGGTTTATCGGCGGTATTCTGGCAGGCTTTTTGGCCGGTTACGTCGCCCTGGCGATCACTCGTTATGTGAAACTGCCTTCAAGCGTTGAGTCGCTCAAGCCTATTTTGATTATCCCACTAGTCGCGAGCCTGGTGACCGGCCTGGTGATGATTTACGTAGTCGGCGAGCCGGTCGCGGCGTTATTGAACGCTTTAACCAGCTTCCTTGCATCGCTGGATTCAACCAACGCCGTGCTGCTGGGTATTCTGCTGGGCGCCATGATGTGCTTTGACTTGGGCGGCCCGATCAACAAAGCGGCCTATACCTTTGGCGTGGGCCTGCTGGCATCAGAAACCTACGGCCCGATGGCCGCGATTATGGCAGCGGGCATGGTACCGGCTATTGGAATGGGTATCGCAAGCTTTGTGGCGCGCTACAAATACTCCGTACCGGAGCGTGAAGCGGGCAAGGCATCATTTGTATTAGGCCTATGCTTTATCAGTGAAGGCGCCATTCCGTTTGCCGCCAAGGATCCGCTGCGGGTCATTCCCTGCTGCATCGCGGGTGGAGCCATCACCGGTGCGCTTTCCATGCTGGTGGGTGCCAAACTGATGGCGCCTCATGGCGGTATCTTCGTGCTGCTGATTCCCAACGCCATTACCCCCGCCCTGCTGTACCTGGGCGCGATTGTGGCGGGCTCGCTGGTGACCGGTTTAAGCTACGCGATGCTCAAACGTGGCGCGGCGCAGGTTGCGGTGGCAAGCTAAACATCGTTTAGCCGTAGAAAGGCAGGATGTTCCTGCCTTTCTCAATATCTACTTATTTTTCCTACTTGTTTTATTACTTCCCAAACATGAATTATGGGCATCTATTTGCCCCATCGCGCTTTTTATGTAGTATTTTTACACAAATAACATCACGGCCATTGGCTGATACACAACCACGGACCGCCCTATGTTCCAACTTACCCGCAGTGTCACTTGGCAGGCGCTTGAACGCCTGCGCGATAAAACCGCCAACGACCGTATTCGCGACTATTTTCGTCAAGACCCACAGCGCTTTGACAAAATGAGCCTGCGGGTAGGCGGCCTGTTTCTGGACTACTCCAAGCACCATATTTCAGAAGACGTGCTGGATAAGCTGATTGAACTGGCCAACCATTCCGCCCTGGTACAGCGCCGGGCACAGATGTTCTCCGGCGATATTATCAACGTCACCGAAAACCGCCCGGTACTGCATACCGCACTGCGTAACCTAAGTGATGAACCGGTGTATGTGGATGGCGAAGACGTCATGCCGGAGATAACCCGCACCCGCGAGCAGATCAAGCAGTTCTCGGAAACGGTGCGCAGCGGTGAATGGAAAGGTTACAGCGGCAAAGCGATCAAGGACGTGGTCAATATCGGGATTGGCGGCTCGGACCTAGGCCCCAATATGGCCGTGCGCGCGCTGCTTAAATATCGCCACCCGGAGATGCATTTCCACTTTGTCTCCAACGTGGACGGCACGCATATCCAGAAGGTGCTTTCGCGCCTGGACCCGGCCACCACACTGTTTATCGTCTCGACCAAGACGTTTTCCACCCAGGAAACGCTGCTCAATGCCAAAACGGCACGGCGCTGGTTTCTGGAGAACGCCGGTGAGGATGCCGATGTAGGCGCCCACTTCGTGGCGGCTTCCACCAACCGCAAAGCGGCGATGGAATTCGGTATTCGCGAAGAGAACGTGTTCGAGTTCTGGGCCTGGGTGGGCGGTCGCTACTCCATGTGGTCGTCCATCGGCCTGCCGATTGCACTCTCTATCGGCTTTGACGGCTTTATCGAGCTATTGGAAGGCGCCCACGAGATGGACCGCCACTTTATCGAGGCGCCCTTCTCCCAGAACATGCCAGTACTTATGGCACTGATCGGCATCTGGTACATCAACTTTATTGGTGCAGAAACCCAGGCCATCGTGCCTTACGACCAGGCGCTGAACCAGCTGCCCTCCTTCCTGCAACAGCTGGATATGGAATCCAACGGCAAGTCAGTGGATATTTTCGGCCACCCGGTCAATTACAAGACTGGCCCGATTGTGTGGGGGCAAACTGGCTCCAACGGCCAGCACGCTTTCTTCCAGCTGCTGCACCAGGGCACCCGCTACGTGCCCATCGACTTTATCGCCTCGCTCAAACCCGAGCCCGGCGTGGAAGACCACCACTTCGCGCTACTGACCAATATGCTCGCCCAGGCCAACGCCTTTATGGAAGGCAGCCAGGGCAATAGCAATGAACTCAGTCAGCACGACCCCTACAGCTGCCCCGGCAACCGCCCTTCCAGCACGCTGCTACTGGACGAACTCACCCCCCGAAACCTCGGCGCGCTTATTGCGCTGTATGAGCACAAGGTATTCGTACAGGGCGTGATCTGGAACATCAACTCGTTCGATCAATGGGGCGTACAGCTCGGCAAACGCATCGCCGGTGAAATCAGCGAGCGCATTGATACCAATGCGGCGGATTTTGATGCTTCTACGCAGGGGTTATTGGAGTTGGTGCGGGCGCATTTTCCGGGTGGCGACACGGTAAAGAGTGGTCAGTGCAAAAGCGCTAAGAAACCGGCCAAGAAAGGAGGGTAAGCTGAGCTGACATCGCTGGGTCCACTACTGAAACGCCTTGACTAATCTCAGGGCGTTTTTATCAAGCAGTATCATTGGCCTGAGCCAACTGCAGCGTTAATCCAGCCTCAGGGCATCGAACTCTTGTATTCTTTTCAGTATCTTCACGTAGAACCAGTTGCACACCGCGACGGATACTTGTTCATAAATATTCACCAACTGAATAATGCAGATATAATACTGAATATGCCCTCTAAAACGGCCATTACCCCCTCGAAAAGAGCTTCGAAAAGCCCCACTAGCATCTCGAAAATACCATCGCCATGCATTACAACTGGCGTAGCAACGGCTGAAAGCGCGATACCGCAAACCACCAGACCCAATAAATTAAACCCTGCGAAAAGCATATATATCACGGCACTCAGTAAAGACAGGCTACCCACGCTATTCAGCACGGTCATTTTTCTCGATTTATCCGGTTTGGCCATACGAACCTCGCTTTATTAAAAAATAACTTAACTTAGCGCCTCCCTTTAGATGAAGCAATATTGTCTTGCACACAACAATCTGGCGCTTCATTCAGCCCCTTCAAACGGCTTCCATCCAGTACTGCGTTGCTGTCTCACCACATCTTGTAAACCCCAGCCGCTCGTATAAAGCAATAGCATGGCTCTGCTTTAAGACACGAAGCCGTAAAGGCATGCCTGCCGCTCGTGCCTTTTCCAGTTCCTCACGCACAACTTGCGTTCCAATCCCCTGCCCTTGATATTCAGGCGCAAGAAATATGTCTCGCAGCTGAATAAATCCCTCTTCGTTTGTTATCCATACGGCGCCTACATAGGTACCGTTTAGCGCTATGATTTCAAAACCACCCTGGTGCCATTTCTCATCAAAAGCCAACTTTTGAGGTTTAACTTCCCAAGCGCCGAACTGACGCTCGACAACTTTTTGATAGGCGCTTGAATATGCGCTCCAGATGAAATCGCGATCACTTTCTTCTGCTATCAATCTGGCAATTTGCATTTTTTTATAGCGCTCAAATCGATCACTGGAAGCTTAATGTAACATGGCATAGCACTGCCAACACGGGCAGCTTTGGAGTGGAGGCGAAGCCGCAACGCAAAAGATGTCCCTGTGCTTGGCCTTGTTAGCCATTTCCAGTGGTATCCAGATAAACGAAGAACCCTGTCGTAGTCTCATTATCTGAACCTGTTATTCCTTTATATGAGAATTGCACAAAAAGAGGATATGCATTGGCTGAATAAAATTCATTCTCATCTTTAACATGTTTTTCACGCAACTCCGTCATAAACTGCTCTGGAACATTTGCCTTCAGTCCAAAACCTACGATATCCCGAATTCGGCCTTTGTCTGACAATAGTTCCTGTAGTTCACTTACCGAGATCAATGGAATACCGAGCTCCTGATCTGGCTGCAAGGACAAGTTTCCAGAACCCAGCATATTTGACCCACTAATCTGTTTTGAAATAATTTTGTCGTTTCCGTCATAAATATCTACATTGAAATTTTTAGCTGGCCCCTTCGATCTATTTTCAAAATAAAGAGTTAGAAATGGTTCAGGGTCACCTAACCATTGCATGGCGTTCGCATCAACCAATTCCACTTTCGGTCTGTACTCCTCCTGCGCGACTTGTTTAAGAACATCTTCTTCTGGGAAAAGTGTGTAAATAGCGATTGCCAATGCGGCAATTCCTACCATGAGACCCCAAAACGAATATTTGCTTGGAAGAGACCACTTCTTGTACTGCTTTAGTTTGGGTATCAAATTTTCTCCATTTATGCTTCGTGAGGTCGGGTATTGCTAACGCCCGGCACAGCGGGCCATTTGTAGCGACGTGAAAGCGAAAAATGGCTCTGATTGCTGCCGCTTGTTAGAAGCTTCTAGCCATCGACTATAGGTTGTAAGCCAGATTTTACCTCTCCCTTTGTAAAAGCTGAGATGAAATATCCCGGCGCGAAACCGTTCTTTTCATTGTGTTGTTGAAGGAGTTGCTTAGCGCGAATTGTCAGGGTCGAAGTGGAAACCAAAACCCCTGGTTTTTCAGCTTGCCTAAGCATATACAGGAAGCCGCGCATGGTGTTTACCCCGACTTTTTGTTGATACGCTTTCGTTTCTATTAGTAGATCTCCTTTCCGTGTGGAGACCTCGAATTCAGGGCCATAAACTGGTTGCTGCGGAGTAGCTTTCAATTCTTGGCTCAAAGTTAAATTCATCTCTTTGAGTACTTCGCCCACCATTCTACTATATTCATAGCCTCTATGGCTTACTGTACCTTCTTCAAAAGGTATGTTTTCCTCGTCCAATTCAATTTCTACCTCAGCATCTTTTTTATTCTTTTGTATGATGCTTAGAAAACCAACAACTCCAGATATAAGACCTAATAAAACCGAAAGAGTGGTCAAATAATTGAATTGCCACCACCTATCTTCCTTAGCAGGGATATCGCTTACGCTATCGATTAATTCTTGGACTTTAGATCTAATATCATTTCTTTTTTCTAATGGAATATAAATATTCTTTGAGAAGCCATTGCGAACAAGCAGCAATGTCTGTTTTGTGGAAAAAGGAAAGTCTATTTTATAAAAAACTTCCTTTTGCTCTATTGCTGACTCGACCTCCATAATCGACAGTTCCTCGCCAGCAAAAAGTTTTTCCCCAACTTCATGAATAATCTCTCCTTGCGCCAGCGCAGATTTACTATATAGATTATCTTTCACATAGTCAGGTATGTAAAACAAGCCAAAATAGAAGGTTGCAATAACACCAACTAGGCTAAATAGGTTCCAGAATCGACCTAGCGCCCACTGCCATCCTTTTTTTAATTCATCATACACGTTAAACTTAGCTCCGTTTGTGAGTAATTCTAACGCCAGCCAGCATGCGCGGCTATGGAATGGAGCCGAAGCCGCAATGTAGTGGACGTCGCCGTGACTGGCCTTGTTAGGCTTGGTTGCAACATAATTAAAATGTGCAGCGCAAAACTACACCGATTTTCGCCATGCTCTCATCGAAAGCATAAGACAAAGATTCTAGGGCGCGTTCACTTTCTGCTGCACTCTTTGCGAGCAATACCGCTGTCATCTTAGCCCGCAAAAGCTTGATGTTTTCTCGCAGTGAGTCATCAGCGATTCGCTCAGATAGAATTGAGAGTTCCTTGTTCGACAGACGTATTTCATTGTCCAGATCGCAATTAAGCAGTGCGGGCACAGACTCGGATTGCCGGTTTCTATAATGATCCATATCTTCCAAGTGAGCTTTGGCTACCAGTCGCATTGTGCTGGATAAAACATCCTGGATCCTTATAAAGTTATTACATTGAAACTCGCGCAATTTTTCTTCTCGGGCGTAGGCAGCCTCATCCCTTTTTATTCCTCGACGGTTCTTCTCAGTTATCACCGTGGTAAGGATGCTGGCTGAAGCACCAGCAACCGTACCAACGACCGTTCCGATAAAGCCCCACGTTACTGGTTCCAAATGGAATCTCCCGTGAAAGTGCCTAACGCCGCCAGCAGAGGCCGAGCAAAGCGAGGTCCTGCTGACTGGCTTTGTTAACTATATATTGCCCCCAGTAAACTCGAAACCGAACCACCCAAAACTGATGCTACAGTTGGATTAGTAATTAAGGATTTTAAAAGCCCCTTTGCCTCTTCCTTCTGCGCTGGCGATGAGTCCGAAATTTCGATTTCTCTGGCTAGTTGCTCGAATGAATTAACTATATTTTGGACATTGCCGTCACCAACCTGAACATTAGAATTACTTATATGATAAGTTGTATTAGAAGCCTTTTTTCGGCCTTTTGTTGTTTTGATTCTTTTTCAATTGTAAGTGAATAGTGCGCCTTGATACTTCCCAATCCAGTACTGAACTGGGAGTCAACTACAACGTACCGGACTTCGGTGCCATTAGGGAGTGGCTGAATCACTACATCGCCTTCGCACACGGATAGCTTATCATCAAAAACTGTGAGTTTATTCCCACCAAACTTAGTTTTAATAGGGCCGTATCGCTTTCCTTGGGAATCTTCAATATATGCGTCGTCTGTCATCATTCTTTGAATAGACACCGTACTCTCCTTTAAAGTTAACGCCCGTAACACCGGGCTATTTTTTGGCGCGAAGCGACGGAAAATAGCTCCGCGTGATTACACTTGTTAGGCTCGCTTTAGCAGAGTATTTCCCTTACAGATTTCTCCACCTTTTGCTACATAATTGAAATTATTTTTTGCAGCAAAAACTCTTTGGTAGCTGTTAGCAATAATTTTACTGTTTAGAATGGCTACTAAGGGCTTATTGGCCTCAGCAACTGCATCATCACGATCAAATTCACCAACGAGCGCTAATTTTTTTGAAATCGGGAAATAAACCATAGTATCTCTTAAACCAAACCCAGGAGACATAAACTGTGGAGCTTGATCTGGATTATGCCAAGTTAAGCTTACTGGGTTATCAGTAGTAATAAACTCTCCCGATTCCCCTCCAGCTTTAACTAGTGTCCAGTTTCTCATATGAAGCAATTCAGTGATCTGTTGCATTCCAATTAACTCCATATGAATTTTATGTTCTTTCTTAACGGCTATATCGTACTCTTGCCCTTCAACAAACGCCTTCATTTCTTCATAGGTCTTACCATTGGAGATGTCCTCACCTGTATCAGCTTTTACTTTTGTGATTTGTGACTCCCACCTTTCTTTAGCTTCCAAAGTCATTGCCATCGTCATTTTAGCAATTTGAATAAGTGGTTTAGACAAGTGTTCACGCATCTCAGGTGACTTGATAGCAAGCATACCAATAAGCTCAAGAATTAAATCCTTAGTTTCACCCGAAAAGTTTAAGGTTTCTGGTAGTTCTTGTAATGCTTTGGCTACTTTACTCTCGAATTCAGACTGCGCCTTTTCAATTACTTCAGGATCTACTCCCTCAATTTCTACTCGATTGAAATCCCGTATTCCGCCAACATTCCTAGGAGTTGTTTCAAACGTTTTTGATTCTTTTAGATCTATTACCGTAAGTTTAGATTTTTTAGCATTTCCCTGAGTAAATCCTTTCAAATAACACTGAGACAAATAGTGGTGATGTCGTGATGCACTCATTCAAACTCCTAAAGCACGGTGATCCAAAGATGAGCCTAACGCTTTGCTCACCGGTAAATTAGGAGCGCAGCGAGTAATTTATCCGCGTGCAGCAACTTGTTATGTGCCTGGCCAATGTCGGCAACTGATATAGCGATTACTGCTTTGGTCCTGTATCAGCGAGTGATCGAATCACCAGTCTAAGAATCATCCACCAAGCGTAAATGGTATGTATTGATGACGAGGTATTATCATCCAACAATCCATGGGCCACCTCATTGCGCAAATTAAATCCCAGCGCATCAGTAAACACACTTTTTATCTCGAAGGTTAAATCTTCGCCGAATAAATCAATCGCTTCTTGCATCTCCATCAGCGTGCTTAATCCATTCTCATTTTCAATCCCTTCCCTATCAATATTACTCGTATGTGCTCCAGCTTCCTTTAACTGTGATCGAACAATGTTTTCAGTTTGCGGGCAAAGTAAGTGAATCGCGGTGCCAAATTCATGCTCGAAACCTAGCCAAAGCGCACATCCCAATAGTTCCTCTCGATTTTTTGGAACTATAGGCGAGTGGTGACAAGCGGCCACCATAAGCTCTTTTGTAAATCTATACTCCATAAGCAATTGTCTAAGCGCCGGTAGTATTTGGCCTTCAACCACAAGCTGAATTTCAATAGAAAACTGTTGTTGTATTTGCCTATGCAGCGCTGCTTGATTAGCAGGATCATCTTCACCTGCTCCCAAATTCATGGGGGGGATTTTTGCAATGACACGCCCATCACTGCTCATATGGCTAGATCCAAATAAGCTGCCAAACAGGCTTTTCTGCATTATTTCTTTTGCGCTTTCACTAAGCTTCTTGTATTTTGGTCCGGCGAATAATCCGGTGAAATATAGTAGTGCTTCTTCTGAGCTTCGCTTCCCAGAGACATGCTGAACAGATTGTTTCGACATGCCGGAAATATCTATCCCCGGGGTTTGAACCATACCCATTTCATCTAGGGAGGCTTTTCCTGAGGTTGCTACTTTGTCACGAATTGATACTATTTTCTCCTCAACACCATAAGCACCTCGATGTTTAGTAGGAATTCGACGATATGCTTGTATAGCGTTTTCATAGAAGGAGTTAGCAACCATATTGCTCCCGCTAGATCGTGAATCTGCTTCTAGTTCAAAACATTCAGCTATCGCAATTAGAGACTCCAGCCATCCATTCTCATCATTGCATTGGTTGTACTTCTTTGAAGCCAACTCAAAGTAGGACCTAGCGGAATGAAAGTCACTATCTCCCAGTAAATCTTTTGCCTTTCTATGAAGAGAAGCAGCTATATCCTCTCTAAAATCACCATCAATTTTAAGAATATCCAATAAGTCCGCTATCCAAAGCGTCATAAATTTGCTTCTTGGATATTCAGAACAAAAGGCTGAAAACAGCTGGCTCTTGATCGCGTTTAAACGATCAAAGTCTCTGATTTGCATACATAGCCGTGCGGCACGTTCCCAGCAGTCGTTTACATCACGATGCCAAGTTTCATCGTCAATCGGTTGATAAACATACGAATCTATTGCCGCCTTCGCATGTTCTGGTTTTTTTGGTTTTCTTAATAGCCATAGCAGGTCGGCGATTCTTGCCTTCAGCCATGGCTCTTTGATGTCGTGGAGAATTTCCTCGAAAAACGCCAACTCTTCTTGGGTAAAGTCATCTGGGAGAGCTGATCGACGCCCTGCCTGAAAGTCTTGAAAAAAGGGCTTGAATGGTTCATTTAGACTACTGGGGGCCAGCATCATTGACGCACAGCGACTTAATAAATTCAGAATTCTTCCCTGTTCTTCTTGACCCGCTTCTGACTTTTCCTTCGCACTCTTATCAAGACTTTGCATAACGGAAGAATAGCCATAATGCCGTTCTGTCGAGTCGTCATAATTCCAGTTCAATGCAACAAACTCGTCACGGCTATAGCTTTTTATTGAACTATTCATCACCCAGAATTCCTTTCTTCTTGAAAATGACTCATTCCGCTTTTTTTTGAGAGCGTTAATTTTACGTGCTCTACGTCTTTTCACATCCCGTCTTCGTTTAACGTTCTTGACAGGCCTCGTGACATTTCTACTCATGATCCATCTCTGAGTGACACATAACAGTGATTATATATCTGTCTGCATAACCCCAATGAACGCGCCAGCACGTTCATTGGGGTTATCTAGCCGCCTAGATTAAATCTACCTCATTGATTCTATTGCTAGCAAAGCAAATTTTGGCTGCCTATCCAAAATCGCGTGCCTTCTCGCTTTGCCTGTAGCACATGGATGGCTGAGAGCAGCGTCCTACCTCCATGTGTGTGCAGCCGAGCCAGAGCGCTATGATTAGCTGCGGGGCTGGCTCAATAAGTAGTTGAGATGCGCGCGCACTTCTGGCCACTCTCCCCTGTGCAGGCTATACATCACCGTGTCGCGAATGGTGCCATCACGGCGTAACTTTTGGCCGCGGATAACACCATCCTTTTTAGCCCCTAGGCGCTCAATGGCACGTTGGCTTGCGTAGTTGAAGTTGTCGGTGCGCCAGCCAACCACGTTACAACCCAACGTATCAAAAGCATGTGTTAACAGCAGTAGCTTACAGGTGGTATTGATATGGGTACGCTGCGCGCGTTTGGCATACCAGGTGTGGCCAATTTCTACCCGCTCTACCTCAGGTAAGATGTCGTGATAGCTCGTTGTGCCCAGCACGGTACCGCTGGCTTCATCAATAACGGCAAAAGCAAAGCGGTGGCCTGCCTCACAGTCTTTCAAGGCGGTTTCAATAAAGGCGCTTGTTTCATCAGGTGAAGGCACTGCTGTAACGCGCAGATTCCACAGCTCGCCATCGGCGGCTGCGGCGCGCAGGCCTGCTTCGTGGTCGTGCGCTAATGGCTCAAGTTTTACACCGTGCGCGTTAAGGGTGACAGGGCTCACGAAAGTCATATCTATCCAAACGCCTCTTGTATTTGGCAGTCGAAAAATACTAATAAGTCGATATTACTTAAATAAGATTCGAAATAGCCGTTAATGTCTATTAATAACCCGAAGAATTTGCCATGGAGGCCAGCTTTTAGTTTAGCAGTGCCCAACGACGCAGACGCCGGAACTATTGAGTCCCGGCGCCGGTGCAGTCAGATAAAAATTATCTACTGAGTATTTAAGCGTAATGCTTAAAATACATTTTTATAAGAAACGCCCCCTTTCATAATGAGCATCAGCTGTTCGTCAGGCTCGGTAAGCACAGTGATATCGTCCAGGGGGTTATCTTTAAGGATAATGACATCACCACGGGCGCCAGGGATAATTTCACCAAAATCGCCCGTATGGCCGTAGGCATCGGCCGCGTGGCTGGTGGCCGCACGGATCAGCTCATCGGCAGGTACCACCTCTTTGCGAAGATGGAACTCATTGAGCTGATGGCGCTGCATACGGCCCAGCAAGTCAGAGCCGTAAAGCATTTTCACACCGTGGCGCTGCGCCATTTCAAGGGCTTTACCACCCGCATCGAGTACGTCGAACACTTTACGCTGCAGCTCTTCAGCCATACCCGCTTCTACGCCTTCTTTCGCTAACGCATCGTAAGTACACAGCGTAGGCGTCAAATAAGCGTCATGTTCGAGGAATAGACGGCAGCTCTCCTCGTCCATAAGATTACCGTGCTCGATGGTTTTAACACCGCGGGGAAGTAGGCGATTAATAGCACGTGCTGTATAGGCATGAGCCATGGTATGAATATTGGCAGCCGTCGCCTCTTCTACAATGGCGTCGATCTCTTCAAGCGAAAACTGTGTGCTATCAATACGATCTGTGGGTGACGACACGCCACCAGACGCCATGATCTTAATTTGAGTAGCGCCTTTGCGAATCTCATCACGTGCGGCCTGACGTACTTCACTAACGCCGTCACATACACGGCCAAGGCCTGCACAGCAGAAGCAGCCTTCAAAGGTTTGCTGGCCGGGCCCACGCATATCACCGTGGCCACCCGTTTGTGAGAGCGCCCGGCCAGCGTACATGATACGTGGCCCGGCCAATGTTCCTTCATCTACCGCTTTGGCAAGGCCGTAATCAGCCCCACCGGCATCGCGTACGGTGGTAAACCCACGCATCAACATGGCTTCGAGCAGCTCGCTGGATTTGGCGCCCACGTAAAACGGCGAAAGCGTGCCCAGTAGCGCAAAGTTGGGCGTGATGGCGGTGACGTGTACGTGGGAATCCACCAGACCTGGCATCAGGTAGTGGCCTTTTACATCGATCACCTGGTCGTCGTTGCCCTCAAGTGGGGACTCGCTTACCGCTTCAATGCGCCCATCTTTGATGCGCACCTCATGATTAGGGAGCACTTTACCGTTGCGTGAATCGATAACGTTGGCGTTGATAAAACGAGTGGTAGTCATGAGTGTTCCTTATTGTATAAGCGTCAGAACATTTTCTGCGGAAGATAAAGCGAAAGCGCAGGAATCAGCACGATGAGCAGCAGCGCAACGATGTCCATCACGATGAACCAGCTCACGCCCCTAAAAACCTCGCTCAAGGTAACGCTGTTGCCAAGTGCGCCTTTGATGACATAGACGTTAAGCCCGATAGGCGGCGTGACCAGCCCGACTTCGAGCAGTTTGACCACGATAATGCCAAACCAAATCAAATTAAGATCGGCGCCTTCAACCAGGGGAAGTATTAGCGGCAACGTCAGTAACAGCAGACCAATGGAGTCGATAAACATGCCTAAGACAAGGTAAATAACGGCTACCGCTAGGATGATCCACCACGTCTCAGTGCTCACACCCAGGATTAACTCTGAAAACGCAGCGGGTACACCGCTCATGGCCAAAAAGCGGGTGAAGAACAGCGAGCCGATCAAGATAATAAAGATGCTAGCCGTGCTTACCGCCGTTTGGACGACCGCTTCACGAATGGCAGCGATGGTTAGAGTACGGCGGGCCAAGGCGATTAATGCTGCAATGGTGGTGCCTACTGCGCCCGCTTCGGTAGGTGAAAAAACACCCAGAAAAATCCCGCCAAGCACAGAGCCAATGAGTAATGGCAGCGGCCAGATATGCTTGAATGCATCCCACTTTTCTTGCCAGGTAGAGCGTACATTGGTATCCCCAGCCAGGCTTGGGTTGAGCTTGGTACGCACCATGATCATGGCAATATATAACAGCGCCGAAATAACGCCCGGGATGAATCCTGCCATGAACAGCTGGCCAACTGATACTTGGGCATAAACACCATAAAGTACCAATAAAACGCTTGGCGGGATCAGCGAGCCTAGCGTACCTGATGCAGCAACCGTGCCCGTTGCCAGTCCCTTATCGTAATTATGCTTGAGCATCTCGGGCACTGCGATGCGTGACATGGCGGCAGATGTTGCAACGCTTGACCCCGATGCGGCGGCAAAAAAAGCCGACGCCATCACGCTGGAAACCGCAAGCCCGCCAGGAAGCCTCGCCAGATAGAGGCGCATGGCCTGGAAGAGGCCTTGAGTCATGTTAGTGGAGGTACACAAGTAGCCCATGAATAGAAACATGGGCGCGGCGGTTAATTCCCAAGTACCCGCAAAATCGAACGGCGTGGCAGAAATCATCCCCCATGCCACTCGCATGTTGGTCATTTCGCCAATGCCGATAATCGATACTAATCCCAAGGCAATACCGATTGGCACGCGCAGGGCGATAAGGGCCAAGGCAATGGCGATACCCGCCACACCTATCTCGATGTTAGTCATTGATTAGCTCCTACAGTGCTTGGCGTTGATGCACTGCCTTGATCATGTTGGCGAGAATGGCCAGGCACATGGCGGCAAAGCCGACCGGTAATGCCCAGCGGCTGGGCCATAAATAGAAGGTAAAGTTGGCCATGGCGGTTTCTTGACGCACCGTGGCACGAACGGCATCAAGATAGCTCTGGTAACAGAGCATGCCGAAGTAAACCAGGCCAAGCGTACCGGCAAACAGGTAAAACGCCAGCTGCACAGGGGGCGAAAACCTGCCTACAAAAACATCGACACTGATGTGCTCCCGCTGGAGTTCCACGTAGGCAATGGGCAGAAACACTACCGCGACCATGTAGTAGAAGGAGACGAATTCCAGCGTGCCGGTAAACGATTTACCAAAAAAATAACGCAGCCCTACATCAAGCGTGACATGTAGCGCCATCAGGATAAGAAACAGCGCCGCCAACACTAGTGCGCTCTTGGCAACCCATTGGCTTAATGACTCAACAATGCGCGTGATCATACATACTCTCTTGTCTTCGCTTGCGAAGATGCAAAGCCAAGCTCGATAAGGGCGTCTTTCCAGAACAGCAGCATGTCGCGGTAAAGCTCTGGGTCATCACGCCATATGCTCTGGGCGCCCATACCGCGCATCATGCAGAGTGTGGCGTTCAAAGCCACGCGATTTTGCCGTGACGTATGCCTTGAGCTGGCAACAAGCTGCTGCCAGATTGTCTCTAAAGAGCTATTGAACCTGGCAGCAAGGGGAATAAGCACTTTCATGATGTCAGGATCGGTACGGGCAGTGGTCAAATACTCCAACGTCACCATGTACAGATCCCCTTTGAAATGCTCGTGCAGTACTCTCAACAGGCTATCGAAGTCAAAATTACCCTCTTGCACGCTGACTGCCAGCTGGCGAACGTTCTCAACCTCTTGGTTAAGCAGGTCCTCCAGAGCTGACTGCATCAAAAGCGTTTTAGACGGATAGTGATGAACCAAAGCCCCACGAGACACACCGGCCTGACGAGCGACATCAACCGTCGAAGTGGCACGAATTCCCTTGGCAAGAACGCATTCGATCGTTGCCTGCATCACGCGAGCTTGAGTGTTGCGTGAGCGCTCTTCCTGATTTTGTCGCTTCGTCATACCGGTCCCTATTTTTATTGCATTAACGTTGGCTGCCTAGCAGGCATACAGAGTACGTTAAATTAATAAATGCCGTAATCAGCGGGAAGTTTGCTGTAGATTTCATCTATCGCTAACTGGGCCAAGGCCTCTTCGTCACTGCGATCAACGCCTTCAAGCAGTGCTTGCCACTTTTCATAGGTGCTTAGGAAGTCATCAATCAAGGCTTCGGGGTCTTCCACGCCATACTCATCGCGCGCTTTGTCGTAGACGTTGGCAAGTGCTTGCTCGCGGAACGCGACCACGGATTCCATGAGGTCAGCTTCCGGCTCATAGACGTTGTTACCTAGCTCTTTGGCCTCTTCAATAGCAGACTCTGAAGCGCTAATGAATTGCACAATCATGCGCGTCATGGCTTGAGCAGTGGCTTGCTTGAAAACATCGCGCTGCGCGTCATCAAGGCCTGACCAAAACTCTTCGTTAAAGCCCCACTGAGGGCCAGACCAGTACATGCCGGTAGGCAGAAGCGTTGTGTGTTTGGCCACCTCCCAGAGGGAGCGATCAATTAGGTCGTTAGTGGCGTTGGTAGCACAATCCAGTGATCCACGGTCAAGACCGCTATACATTTCACTGGAAGGAACATTCACGGGGGTGCCGCCAGCTTGTTCTACCCAGGCAGATACCGTTGAACCTGCGGTGCGGATACGCTTGCCGCGCAGTTCTTCAAGATTACGCACCGGCTCCCGACAAAACATCATGTAAGGCGGGGTGCTATAAGCGCCCAGATAAACGATATTCAGATCTTCCCATTCAGCGAGCTGGGTGGGATTGTTCAGGCTAAAGTCGGTAACCGCCAGTATGCTGACCAGCGGATCATCATAGTTAAACCCTAGCTCCTGAACCGCATTGGCTACCGGCATTTCAGAAGGTGTGTAAATAGCGGCATGGTGTGCTACCTGCACAATATTATCCTGAATACCCTGCAAATTAGCGCGCGGCGCTAGTAGTACAGTACCCGTATAAACCTCAGGTTGTAGCTCCCCATCAGAAAGCTCTTTAACCATCTCAGCCCATTCGATATAACCGTAACGAGAGTGAGGGTGCTGTTGGTCGTAAAACGAATTAGCAATAAAAGAAGTTGCCGCTTGAGCGGAAGTAGCAAAAGCAGGTAACGCAAGAGAAGCGACAGCCAGAGTGAGTGCATTGCGGTTGAAGTTCATATTGTATTATCCCCGAACCGAATCAATCGGCAGTTTTTAGTGTTATGTTATTTCATTTAATCGTGGCGGCATACTATCTTCTAGCGTATGCACACTATTCAATTTAAACTTCAAGAAACATAAAAACAAGCAGGTCTGTTTGTTTTTATATGAAGCGTACAGAAGATTACGAGTAAGCTTATGAAAAAAGATAAGAATAAAATAAAATTGGACATGGCTGGCACATGGAGAGGAATTCTCATGATGCTCCCCTTGGCGGCCTTCACTGTCGCGTTTGGTTTAGCCTTTGGTGTAGCTGCTTCACATGAGGGTGTCACTCATTGGGAAGCGATGTTGATGAGTGTGCTTGTCTTTGCTGCTCCGTCGCAATTTGCAGCGCTTGAGCTATGGCAGACGCCACTGCCCATGCTGGCCCTAGCGGCCACTACCCTCACGATCCATACCCGGCATGTCTTAATGAGTGCGTCCTTATACCCTTGGCTCAAGGCATTGCCCTTACGCCAACAATTCGCCGTAATATTCATGCTGACAGATTCAAATTGGGCTATGGCGTTAGGTGAATATCATCGCGGCGAGCGTAATATTGGCATTCTTTTAGGCGGGGGTATTGCGCTATGGGCTGCCTGGATCGCAGGAACTGGCTTAGGGTTAGCATTCGGAGGTGGGATCAATCAACCCGAACGCTTTGGCCTTGACGTGATCATGCTATGTTTTCTGCTGGTCATCGTGATAGGTGGAAATCCCAAGGCGTTGATGATTTTACCGTGGCTGGCAGCAGCCATTAATGCCTTATTGGCGTATTGGTGGCTGCCTCCCTATCTGCATGTAATGGTAGGCGCTTTAACGGGCGGGATGGTCGCCATCTTATTACCTAAACGCTGGTATAAGACGGGGACATCATGAGTTCAATCACGGTGTGGCAATCGTTATTAGCAATTATGTTAATGGCAGCCATCAGCTATGGCTCTCGTGTGCTGGGACTGCTAATTATGGCGCGTTTACCATTAAGCCCTAACGTTCAGCTTTTTATTAACGCCATGTCTAGCTCAGTGCTTATTGCGATTATAACGCCAATCATTGTGCATGGTGACGGCGGCACCCGCCTCGCCGCTATCATGGCAGGCATGGTGGCGATTATCTTTAGAAGCCCATTAGCATCAATTGCAATAGGAATCGTATGCGCAGCGGGTTGGCGTTGGTGGTTTATGTCATAAAAAACATTTAAGTCAAACCAATTAATATGTCTCTTAACTCTGACCAACAGTCAGCTTTTATTAAAAAAAAAATAAAATAAAGGTATAGAACACCAACTTTATTTAAAAATAAATTTTTAAATAATACATACTACAAAAAATTAGCAATGCTATTTTTATTTCTAGGAATCAGGCGTAAACGTTTTGACTGTTAATTTAAATTAATAAAAGTGTCAACGCTTTATCACTACTAACAATAGCCGCATACTCCCCTTCCAGATTCGCCAGTGACATGGCGTGCACTTCATCCGCCGTACGATAAGTGCCTGCGTAGTCCTGCTTGGCAAAGGTAAACGTGGCATCGGCGACAACGTGGGTATCAAAGCCAAGATTACCGGCTGTGCGAGCAGTGGCTTCAACCGAATTGCTCGTACTCACACCGACGATCACCAGCCGCTTGATCTCGCGAGCGTGAAGCCAACGTTCTAAACCTGAATGGGTAAATGCGCAAGGTACGTTCTTTTCCACTACGTGCTCGTCAGGTTGCGGAGCTAGTGCGGGCTGGAACTCTGCGCCTGGTTGCCCCGCCCAAAATGGCGAGCTGGGGGTGCGTGAGATATGGCGTACATGCACTACGGGCCAGCCCGCTTTACGCCATTCAGTGAGCAGGCTCTGAATATTATTTTCGGCATCCAGGTTATTGCGCTCACCGATGGCGGGATCGCTCATTCCTCGCTGCATATCGATGATCACCAGGGCGGCAAATTGATTACTCAAAATACTTCAACCTTCTATACAGCTTGCCTAAAAAGCGTGTGCCCAGCATTAATCCAATACTGAGTAAAACCACTGCCATCGAACCGTAACCTACTATTCCGCCCCACACCCACTGGCTAATCGCCGTACCCAGGTGGTGAACGAAAAGATACACGCCAATTAAGAAACTACCTGCCCGTACCAAGCCTGTCTCGCTGATGGATAAGGCTAAGTCAGTGCTATCACTGTCATGAATTTTATGGGCCAGTAATCCAGCAGAAAACCACAATGCAACACCCGCGATGAAAGGCATAACGGTGGTTGCCAATAGCCCTGGCAGCCATTGAGATAATTGCGCATCAGATTGCAGGCTTGGGTTAAACAGTAATATCGACAAGTTTACGATTGGATTAATAGCGAGGTAAACGGCTAGCAATCGAATCAGCAGAATAGAAAAAGGTTTCATGGGTTTACCTAACATGCAAAACTTAAGCATAAGCCAACTTTGGCATGAAAGCCCGGTAGCAGATACAACATCGCCCTGATAATTGCTTACCAAGGCGATGAGGCAACACCGTTATATCAAGAGTTATTAGATCGGTTAATTAACGATCGCGAATGGCAATAGGTCCAATAGGCGCAACGTTGGGCATGAAGATGGTGACCTCATTAACATCATGCATAGGGGCAACGAAGTCCGCTTTCCAGGAACCGACGCGAGGATTCTTGGAGGGATCATAATTAAAGCCCAGATGCAGGTTATCCGGGGCGACCACGCCACCATCTTGACGCAGCAGCGAGAACGATTGGTCACCGAACTCGGCGTAGATCAATCCATCGATACGCTCAAGCGGGATATCTTCATAAATGAGCTCACCGGAGTAACCGGGGTAGTCGGTCACAAAGCGCACCTCAATATGCAAAACGCCATCCTTGCGCACGGCCTTGTACGGCTCGGCATAGGCGTGGCCACTGGCAGTGGGTGCCTGCTCGGCGTTGAGGGCAAGGGCCGGGCTGCTAGCCGCTGTCGCCAGCATTAGAAAAGAAAGGCTTAAAAAAGTGGTTCGAAGCTTCATAGCTGGCTCTATTCGAGAGTTTCGTAAGTGTCTAACGGAATAGAGCCGCCCGAAGGCGGCTCTGTAATTGCAGTACGTGAGTATTTACTCGGCGTCGATACCAAAGGCATTCATGCCCGCGCGGAATACGTCGGTGTTGTCGACCCAGTAATGGCTGTCTTCATCCACTTCGTAGCGGGAAAGCCCTTCTTCTTGCTGAGCGATGTCATAGAAGAACTCAGCACCTGCACCGTGAGCATACAGCGGCACCAGTTCACGGGTGTGGGTGTCGGAGTGCCAACGTACCAGCGGTAGCGCACCGGCGCCCTGATTGACGATCGGGCTATAGGCATTGACGTCAGAATCAGGACCTTGCAGCAGGCCGTTGCCGTGGTCGGTAGTAACAATGATCAAGGTATCGTCCCAGGAGCTGTTGTTTTCTACCCACTCGACAGCCGCTTCAACCGCTTCGTTGAAATCGATCTGTTCTTCGATGATACGCGGCAGGTTATTGGCATGAGCGGCCCAATCCACAGCGCCGCCTTCAACCATAAGGAAGAAGCCATTGTCGTTGCCGCTTTCGTTGGCGTTAAGCACGTTCAGGGCAGCCCCGGTCAGGGTGGCCAAGCTCGGAGAGGTATCCAGGAAGTTGCCACCGATCACGCCAGGACGGTTGTATTGAAGGGTCTGAATGTTCTGCACCAGACCCAACAGCTTGTCCTTGGGCAGGTCGATTTCACCGGCGGCCAGCGCTTCAAAGTCTTCCTTGCTTTCGATAAAGGCATAATCCGTTTCGCCGCTCATCAGGCGCTGGTAGTACTCTTCACCACCAATAAAGCGAAAATCGCTCTCACCGGGGTTATCGACACGCTCGCCTGCCGCATCGTAATAAGGGTGACCGGTACCGATGGCCACAGTGGCAAGGCCGGAATCAACGATTTCGCGGCCAATCGCGCTGTAGTCGTTGCGGCTTACGTTATGGGCCAGGAAACCGGCTGGGGTAGCGTGTGAAATCTGCACTGAAGAGACAACGCCTAGAGCACGGCCGCTTTCAACCGTGTATTCGCCGATATGCTTGAGCGACTCATCGTCGTTGGACCAGTTAATTGCATTGTTGAAGGTCTTCTGGCCGGACGCCAGCGCAGTCGCTGCCGCGGCGCTATCGGTGTAATCGGCGCGGGCATAGTCGTAACCGGAAAAATAGCCTTTATAGTTACCCAGGCTGCCCTCGTAAACGGTGTCTACCGCTTCGTCGTTCCAAAGCTGGGCTGGCTCAAACGTGACCGTTCCGTCGTCGCTATTGGTGGGCATATTGGAGGTATTCAGCGGATGAGTGGCCATGAAAAGCTGCACATCAAACTCATCGTAAACTTCATGACCCAGCGCGCCATGACGGAAGTAACTTGCCGCGCGGAACGTCTCGATACCGGCACCATCGGTGACCATTAAAATGACATTTTTAGCCGTATCTTCCTGCGCTAATACCGGCGTAACCATTATTGATGCCAGTGCTAACGTAAGTGCTTTTCGCTTAAAATTCTTCATTTTCATCCCTTGGCTAAATTTAGCTAACTCGTTATTCGGCTAAGCCTAACGTTCGAAAATGTCATTTCTGTGAATCTGAATTAATAAAATTAATTTTTGCTAATAAATGATTGGCTGCTTTCTACTCACACAATAACGGGTCATTCAATAACGCCCCGCCTTAGCCATCACTTCGCTAATAAATCGCCCAAGGCTTGCACGTTCAGCCACACCACATATACTGTATATATAAACATATATAAAGATAGAGGCAGGCGTATGGCGTCTCTCGGTAAACCATCAGCGCAAACTACCGTGCATAAAGGGCGTGGGGCTACTTATGATCCGCACAACCGCTTTGCGCCAACCCACAGCGTGGCGGAGGACGATGGCTGGTGGCGAGAGGAAGCCTCCACCACGTTGGTCACGGAAGTACGCGAAGAAACCAGTAAAAGCGCGCTCTCCTGGAATAAATCGCCCGACCTTCCTTTTGACCGTTCGTTGAACCCTTACCGAGGCTGCGAGCACGGCTGCGTTTACTGCTACGCCCGACCCTCCCATGCTTACTGGGATCTATCGCCGGGCCTTGATTTTGAAACCAAGCTGATTGCTCGCAACGGCTTGGTGGAGCGCTTAAGTGAGGAATTTTGCAAACCGGGCTATGTCTGCCGGCCTATCAACCTCTCGGGCAATACCGATTGCTACCAACCGCTGGAAGCCAAGCGCCAGTTAACGCGCCAGCTGCTTGAGCTTTTATTGGCATGCCGCCATCCGGTCACTATCGTGACCAAAAGCACTCTGGTGCTAAGGGATATTGACCTACTGGCTGAAATGGCGGAACACCGTCTGGTGCGTGTGTTTGTTAGCCTGACCAGCCTGGATGCCAATATGAAGCGCACACTTGAACCCCGAGCGGCCTCCCCTCAGGCACGCTTAAAAGTTATCCGCGAGCTTAATACCGCAGGCATCCCTGTGGGCACCTTGGTTAGCCCGGTTATTCCAGGACTTACCGACCACGAGATAGAACGCATTCTGGAAGCCGCCAGCCGCGCAGGTGCACGAACGGCCACCTGGATGTTGCTACGCCTACCCCATGAGGTAGCGCCGCTTTTTGAATCATGGCTTGAAGCTCACTACCCTGAGCGAGCAGCGAAAGTAATGAGTTTGATGCGCCAATGCCGGGGCGGGAAGGCCTATGATGCCCAGTTTGGCAAACGCTTTCGCGGTGAAGGAATTTTTGCCGATATGATCGCCCAGCGATTTAATCGCGCCAGCCGTCAGTGGAACTTCCAGGCACGCACCGAGCAGGGGCTGAATACCCGAGACTTTCGACCGCCCAATGCTCAAGGCGATCTCTTTTATTAGCGGCTATAGAAAAAAAGCATCTGCCAAGTCTTCTCAGCGGAGAGAAAGTACCCAGCAAATGCTTAGAGGATGATGGTTAACAGCTTGCTTTACGCAAATCCTATTTGCGCCGGTCGCGTAGCTCGTTAAGTACCAGCGCGAAAAAACCTCGAATCTCGTCTAACTTCGGGCGCGCCTCTTCAATTAGCGTATCGAAAGGCTCTAGTTCACGCTCTTGGGCTTCCCTTTCAGCCAGCTCGTCTCTGATTTCTTCAATAAGCTCGGCTGAATCATCCAGCATGGACTTAAGCTCAGCGGTCGATGTTGAAACGATCTTATGTTGAGTTGTCATGGGTTTTACCTCAAAGCAGCGTAGTAAACGCGATCAGGATGGCCGGTATTAATATAAATACGCCTAATACCCAAGCGGCCGCCAAGGCTTTTCTCTCCGAAGCCACACGGCCTAGCCATTCAGCGCCTTTAACAGGTAACGGGCGAAGAAACGGCAACCCAAAGATAACCAGCACCGCGAAACAGTTAAACATTAAGTGAACCAGCGCGATCTCAAGGGCGAGTATGGCCGTTGCTCCGGTAATCGCGGTGGCGGCAAGCAGCGCTGTAAACGTTGTGCCGATGTTCGTGCCCAATGTAAACGGATAAATCTGGCGTAAAGAGAACGCGCCTGAACCCGCCAACGGCACCATCAAACTTGTAGTAGTGGAAGAGGACTGGACTAAAAACGTTACCATGGCGCCGGAGGCAATTCCGGTGACAGGACCGCGGCCAATGGCATTGTGCATAATGTTTTTTGCCCGCCCGACCATCAGTGTTCTAAGCAGCGCGCCAATGTAGCGAATTGCTAAAAAGATCACGGCAATGCCCAAAACAATCATGGCAACCCCACCGGCAATCGTGGGCAGGTTCATGGCCACACTTTCGACAGTAGAGGTAATCGGCTTGGTTGCCATGCCGACAATATTGATGCTGCCCATGGAAAGGTCGGCGTCGCCGTAAAATAAAAACGCCATGCTTTGCGCCAGCTTCTCCAGCGGATGAAAGATAAGCTCGATAGGCAGGAAAATAGCTACCGCCAGCAAGTTAAAAAAGTCATGCACCGTTGCCGCGGAAAACGCGCGCCGAAACTCGGCTTTATCGCGCACATGCCCCAGGCTTACCAGCGTATTGGTGACCGTTGTACCGATATTCGCCCCCATGATCATGGGCACCGCAGTGGCGACCGGCAGCCCTCCGGCCACAAAGGCCACAATGACGGAGGTGACGGTCGAAGATGATTGAATTAAGGCCGTGGCGGTAATTCCGATCATCAGCCCTATAAAGGGATTGACTGCAAACTCAAACAGTTGAGCAGCGTGTTCGCCCGCGGCAATTTTGAAACCGTTGCCAATAATCGATACCGCACAAATCAGGAAATACACCAGCAAGGCAAGCGTGAGCCACTGCCTTAATGTCCCTTTACGCCTGACCTTTACCCTTCCCCGCTGGCTGGGTAACACCTCTTGTACAGCGCTATTAATATTTTCGGCCATTTGCCACACCCTCATTGGAAGGAAAAACGCCTTGATACCCACCTACTCCATCGAAGAATGGCGGCTATAGGTGACATAAGCGTGACAACGGCGTGGCACTATGGTGTTAGTGCGAATAATGGCGGCTAAGCGCGAATGCCGTTCATCCCTGAAGCGGCATTCCACATATAGCTACCCGCGCTTGAAAAGACGAAAGTGCTTTTTACCTTTTTGCACGATCCAGTATTGATCGAAAAGCGCAAACGCTTGGCTAAGCGGTCCTTGCTCGGCGCGTTCGCCATTAATGCGTACGGCGTTCTGGTCAATCAACTCACGGGCCTGGCGCTTGGAGGAGGCGAGCTCGCTTGCCACCATGGCCTCTTCCAGGGTCTGCTCAAACGATACGTCCTGGCAGCGCAGCCCATCGAGTTCAAGCTGCTGTAGCTCGCTGCGAGAGAGAGCAGCCACTTCACCACTGAACAGCGCCTGGGAAATACGCTGGGCAGCCGCCAGCCCCTCCTCGCCATGCACAAAGCGGGTAATGGTTTCGGCAAGCACGCGTTGCGCCTGAGGTTTGCCCGAGGCCTGCTTGTCTGCTGCTTCAATTGCGTCGATTTCATCGCAATCGATAAACGTGTAGTAGCGTAAAAAGCGGTAAACATCGGCATCGTCTGTATTCAGCCAGAACTGGTAAAACTGATAGGGCGAGGTCTGTTCCGGGTCGAGCCATACCGTACCGCTTTCCGTTTTACCAAACTTGGTACCGTCGGATTTAGTAATTAACGGCAGCGTCATGCCGAATACCTGCTCGCCATTCAGACGGCGAGTGAGGTCGATACCACTGACGATATTGCCCCACTGGTCGTTGCCCCCCACTTGTAGCCGGCAGCCCAACGTCTTGTTGAGGTGGGCAAAATCATAGGATTGCAGTAGCGCATAGCTGAATTCAGTAAACGACATGCCTTGGTCAGGCCGCTCAAGACGCTGACGAACGGATTCCCGGTTAATCATTGCGTTCATCGAGAAGTGTTTGCCCACATCGCGAAAGAAGTCGATCACGTTAATCTGGCCGATCCACTCTGCGTTATTAACGGCTTTCAAAGGCGCGTCGAGGTGGGGAGCCATCAACCAATAAATTTGTTCTCTTAGGGCGTTAACCCAGCCCTCAACCGTTTCGGGTGAGTTAAGCAAACGCTCAGTCGCCTTGAAACTGGGATCACCAATCATGCCGGTGGCGCTGCCCACCAGTGCCACACCATGATGCCCCGCATCCTGAAAGCGTTTGAGCATCAATAAGGGCACCAAATGGCCGATATGCAGGCTACCCGCCGTGGGGTCGAAACCGCAGTAAACGGTCTGCGGTGACTCAAGCAGAGCCTGAAGTTCATCCAGGTGAGTTGTCTGCGCAATCAAGCCACGCCGTTCAAGGTCGTGAAGCAATGCCTGTGCGGTCATCATGTTCGCCTTTATAGCCATTAGAAAGGATGGCCATAGGCTAAAAGTTAGCGGCGCAATCAGCGATATCCCTAAAGGGATAGAAATCAGGATTGGGTTACGGGCGGTGCGGTAATGGCATGATTGATAAACAGGCCAAAGAGCTCGCTTAACGACGCCACACCCAGCTGGGCGTAAATACGTTTGCGGTGGTTCTTGACCGTACCCTGGGTGATCTGCAGGCGCTCGGCAATCTCTTCGGAATCCAGGCCCTGCACCATCAAGGCAGCCACCTGCTGTTCACGGCGGGTCAAATGCGCCTGCCCAAAGCTGCCAATGGCCTGGCGAATGTGCTGACTAATCGGCTGGTCGAGCTGTAAAGGCTCAGAAAGATGCAGCGGATTATTGCCCCACTGTTTGCGGCACAGCGCGGCCAGCAGCTCAATATACGGCTCAAGGTAGTGGGCATCGGAGGAAGAGAACCCGTCACCCGCCAGCAACCCCAGATAGATAACAATCCAGCGGGCATCATCCAGGCGAATGGCGAGGCAAAGTTCATCCTGCCAGCCGGTTCGCTGATAGAAGTTGCTGGCGTATTCGTTATACCCGGCAGGCGGTACCACATCGGCCATACGCAGCACGCCCTGGCGCGGTGCTTGGTTGAGCGCTACCAGAAAAGGGTCCTGCTGGTAGTCCTGCAGCAAGTAGCGCTGAAAAAGCAGCTCACGGCGTTCGGGAATGGAATCGAACAGGTAGATAGGGTGTTTGTCAGGCCGGTACCCAATGATCACCGCACAGTCAAAGTGGATAATGGTTTTGAGCAGCGCCGTCAGCCGTGAGGTGAAGCTCACCGTGTGCAGCGCATCAATCGTCTGCGTTAACGCATGCGGCATGGCGTCTTTAAAGAGAGTAGGCATACGTGTTAAACGGTAGCTGTGGCAGAGGACGTTCAGTATGCTTTAGTCCGCGCTCATTTATAAGGCAATCACACGGTAGATTTTATGACCGACTCTCTCAGCAAGACAAAATCCAGCTTCTATCGCCGTCTTTACGTGGCTTACCTGATCGATCAGGGAGTTTCTAGCGTGCCTGCGCTCGTGAGCTTCTGCGGCATGCCGCGTCGTACGGCTCAGGATACCATCGCCTCGCTTGCCGAGCTGGATATTGAATGCCAGTTTCAACCGACACAAGGCGAGCGCCATAACAGCGGTGAATACCGGATTATCAGCTGGGGCCCTATTGATCCTGCCTGGGTCAAGAAGCAAGCAAACCAGCTGGCCGAAGCGCTTGCCTACCCCGCACTCCCTTCTTGATTTGGCCGCTTGGTCCAGCAGATCAGTCGCGCCAGGCAAGCCGTGCAGCGTTCAGCGTAACGCTTAATGAACTGGCGACCATGGCCAGTACCGCCACCAGCGGTGGAATGGCCATAATGATGACAAGTCCTAGTGCCAGCGTGTTATATACCGCCGAAAGGGTTAAGTTTTGGACCATCACATGACGGGTAGCGCGCGCGGTGGCAAGGCCCGTCACTAAACTGGCAATGCCAGGTTTTAACAAGTGCGCAGCGGCGCCTTCTCGGGCAGCGTCGCTGGCGTTAAAGGGGGCCATGCCGACATCGGCGGCGGCCAGGCTTAAGGTGTCATTAATCCCATCACCGACAAACAGGGTGGGAGCAGGCAACCCTTGCACCAGGCGCGCTTTTGCTTCTGGCGAGCGCTCGGCATAGCAGGCTTCCGCGGGCAACCCCAACTGCTCGGAAGCGGCGTACACCGCGCTAGGCCGGTCACCGCTGAGCATGGCGACCCAGTAGTTAGCCTGAAGTGCATGAACGCTCTGCACCGTATCCTCCAACAGGGCATCCTCTAGATAGAAGCTGCCTAGCCAGCCTTCCTCATCCGCGAGCAGCACTTCTGACGCCGATGGGCTTGAAGCACTGGCCGCCTGAGGCGGTAGCTTAATGCCCTGGCTTTCAAAAAAGCGTTGGCTGCCCAGCCAGATATCGCCTTGTTCAGGCAAGCGAAGATGCACGCCCTGCCCTGGCACATCCTGTATCACACTGGCGGATATAGTCGTTGTTTTCTCAGAACGCGCCCAGCGCGTCAATGCCTGGGCCAGCGGGTGCTGGCTATTAGACGCGGCCTGATAAAGTGTGGCCTTAAGCGTAGGCTCTGCCACACCCTCTCGGCTTTCCCAGGCCATAAGCGCAGGCTCGCCCTGGGTAAGCGTGCCGGTTTTATCCAGTGCAATCGCCTGAATTTTAGCCAGCGTTTCAAGCGCTGCCGGGTCGCGTAATGCAATGCCTTGCTGAAGCAGTTGCCCACTCCCCGCCAGGCTTGCCAAGGGGACGGCAAGCCCAACGGCGCACGGGCACGCAACTACCAACACTGATAGTGCGCGCACGGCAGCCTCTTCAATACCCAGCCCGAGTAACAGACCCACCGGAAAGGCGGCGACTCCAAGCAACAATGCCACGGGGCTTAACCAGGCAGCAAAGCGGTCGGCGAGTTTTTGAAGCTCGCCTTTCTGGGCCTGATAGTGACGCATCTGTTCGCGCAGACGGTCCAGGCGGCGCTGGCCTAACGCCTGGGTAACGGTAATGACGACTTCGTCGCTGCCGAGTAATCGACACCCGGCGTAGACCGCCTCCCCTCTGGAGAAATGCCGGGGAACACTTTCCCCGGTGAGCGATGCGGTATCCACCCAGGCAGCGCTTTCCAAAATGCCATCCAGTCCAATCAGCGTTTGAGGCGCAAGTTTTATCCGCGCCCCTGGCTCAATCGCGGCTAATGGAACTACCCGCCACTGATCATCCTGCCATACCGCGGCTTCGTTATTGGGCTCGGGCAAGGCGTCGAGTGCCTTTAACCCTCGGTGGCGGCATAGGGTTTCTACCAGACGCCCGCCTAGCAGCAGCACAATCAGCATCACGGCAGTATCAAAATACACCTCTGCCGAGCCGCTCAATAAAAGCCCGATGGAAACCACTACAGCAGCAAGAACGCCGAGGGTTACCAGTACATCCATGCCCGGTCGCTTGGCGCGTAGCGTACGCAGGCCCGCCCGATAAAACGGCCAGCCGGCAAAGGTCACAACCGGAATAGAAAACGCCCCGGACACCCAAGCGACGACCCACTCAATCGTTGGATCAGGCAACGCGCCGGCATAGATCAGGAGGGAGGCGAGCATGGTCCACATGCCAAATACCGAACCCACCAGCAGGCGCAAGCTCAAATAGCGGCTTTCCTGCTCTAAGCGTGCATGCGCATCAGCATTGGGTTCCAGCGCGGTTAAACGGTAGCCCAGGCGCTTTACTTTAGGAGCCAGGGCCTCGAGCGAGATAGTTTCGCTGGCGCCCTTTACCCATAGCGTGGCCGTTGGGTAATGCACGCTGATACTCTCAACACCTTTACGGTGACTAAGCACTCCCTCAACGGCGAGCGCACAGCTGGTGCACCACATACCGTTTAGCGTATAGAGCGCCTCGTTATTGCCCGGCTCACCCGGTGCCGTTTGAGTTGCCACACTAAACCCTTATAAACAAGGCGGCAGACCCACCATCGGCCCGGCAACAAACATCACGCCTCCCGCAGAAAACACATAAAGCCAGGCGGAAACAAAGGCGTTAAAGTGCCGCCGTCCTTCATGCATTTTGGCTTCTTGGAAACATCCCCAGGCTAGCCCTGCCAGTAGCAAAGCAGTCAGCAGGCTCAACAATAACAGGCTGATATTGATTGAGGTGAGGGCACCCTGCGCGGGGTCGGGGGGCGCCACGGCGCAGGCGACCGAAAGGCCGCCATATATCGTGATAAACCAGATACTCCAAAGCGTTAGCCCGCCGACAAAATGGCCCGGATGAGTGAGATGCAAACGCTGAATAATAGCTTTCATGCTTTAGCTCCCAATCACTCTAGGTAACACGGCCAGCGCAACAATCAGCATCCAGAACACCACTGCGTTATAACGCCAGAAATAGGCCACTACCACGGGCTCAAACGGCGCATGAACGCCTACATAGCGATAGCCAACACGCATACCTTGAAGCAGAGAAATTACTGCTCCCAAGGCGCTGTGCAGCAATGCGTAGTACAGGCCTACCATTAAGATAGCGTCATGGGAGGTTTCCGTAACTGCCAAATCAGCGCGCCACATTACCCATAAAATCAACGCAAACTGTAAGGCGCCTAAAATCGCTGCCCCGTAAAGGCGCATCGCCAAGCCGCTGTCCTGCTGCTTACGCAGTTTACTGACACTGCTCTCCATTAGCGCCGAACCTCCCAGCAAGGCAACCCCGGCGACCACTAACGCAACTAATGAAAGCGGTGAGGCGTCAGGCATCCGCCATCCTGGCGACACGGTCCATAAATAGAACCAGCCAAAAAGATAAGACAGGAAGAAAGACCCGTTGGCGATCATCGCCGTGGTCATGGCCCATAAACCAGGGCCATCCATGGTACGCGAATGAAGCGGGGGATCGCCGGGCATCACCTTGGCATCGGGCGCCGCTCTGGGGTGAGCGCCATTTTCCCACGACCAGCGTAGTAGAAAGCCGATGGCAATCAACACGCCGACCCCAGCCACTGGATACCAGCGCAGCAACAGGCTGATACACACCACGGCCAACGCCATGGCCGCAAACAATGGCCACCAGGAGTTACCGGGCAAATGAATGATTTCCCGCACTTTGCCGGTCAGCGGGTCAGTACCCCATAGTTCACGGCGGCCGTGGTCGGCTGCCGCCAGGCCATGCTTGCCTTCCTGCATCTGCTGCGGCAGTTCAGGATGCTCCCAAAGCGGGTGGCGGGTTTCGACGGGTGGCAGGCTGACAAAGTTATAGGGGCTAGGCGGCAGTTGGTTGGCCCACTCAAGCGTATCGGCGTTCCATGGATTGGTCTTGGCAGGCTTGCCATAGCGAAAGTGCAAGGCAATATCGATCAGTACCATGGCAAACCCGGCGGACATCACAAAGCTGCCGACAGACGACAGTAAATTGAATATGTCCCAACCAAAGCCGGTATCGTAGGTATACACTCGCCGCGGCATACCTAAAAGCCCTGTCCAATGCATGATCAAGAACGTGGCATTAAAGCCTATAAACACCAGCCAGAAGCCCCACTTGCCGATCGTTTCAGACGGCATACGCCCGGAAAACAGCGGCAGCCAGTAGTAAATGCCCGCCATCAGCGGAAACAGCATGCCCCCCACCAGCACATAGTGCATATGCGCGACCACAAAGTGAGTGTCATGGACCTGCCAGTTGAACGGCACCAGCGCCAGCATGACGCCGGTCAAACCACCGCATACAAAAATCACCAGAAACCCGACGATCCATAGCATGGGCAGCTTCATTTTAGGCTTGCCAAGCCATAGCGTGGCCAACCAGGCAAATATCTGAATCCCGGTCGGAATCGCCACCAGCATACTGGCTGCCGAGAAAAACGCTTGGGCCAGTTGAGGGATGCCCACAGTGAACATATGGTGAACCCACAGGCCGAAACTGACGAACCCCATGACGGTAATCGCAAAGACGACCCAGCCATATCCTACGATAGGCCGCCCAGCAAATACGGGAATGATGGTTGACACAATGCCCGCAGCCGGCAAGAAAATGATGTAAACCTCAGGGTGACCAAATAGCCAGAAAAGGTGCTGCCAAAGTACCGGATCACCGCCGCCTGCAATATCAAAAAACGGCATACCCACGGCACGTTCAAGCTCAAGCAAAATACTGCCCAGAATCAACGGCGGAAAACCCACCACGATCATTAGCGCCATGGCGAGGATATACCAGGCAAACAGCGGCATTTTATGCAGCGCCATACCTTGCGTACGAGTACGCAGAATGGAAACCACCAGCTCTACACCAGCAGACAATGCGGAGATCTCAACAAACGTAATACCCAAAAGCCAGAAGTCGGACCCAAGCCCTGGCGAGTATTCGCTGCTGCTCAGCGGTGTATACATGAACCAGCCGCTGTCCGGGGCCATTTCCAGCACCATGCTGAAGCACAAAATGATGCCGCCAAACAGATAACACCAGTAACCCAGGGCAGTTAGCCGTGGGCACACCAAGTCGCGTGCACCAATCATCTTGGGGATCATGTAGATCGCCAAACCTTCCAAGATGGGAATGGCGAACAGGAACATCATCACCGTGCCGTGCATGGTGGTCACTTGGCTGTAGATATCCGGGGTCAAAAAGTTCTGATCGGGCGTCGCAATTTGCGTGCGAATCAGCATCGCCAATATGCCGCCAATCAGAAAAAATGCCATCCCGGTGACCATAAACCGCAGGCCAAGCGTGGTGTGGTTAACGATGGTTAAGGCTTTTAAGCCGCGTGGATTTCCCCAAACATCAGACAGGTCATCATGCAGTTTTTGCAGATTTTCTGGGCCGGTTGCTTCTGGGTTTCTCGTGGTCATGGTGTCAGGGTCTCCAGCCAAGCACCCAGGGACTCCAAGGTGGCAGTATCCATATAATCGTGCGGCGGCATTTTGTTACTCGGTTTAAGCGTTTGATGATTTTCCAACCAGTAATGGATGGCGCCCTCTTCCATAGGCAATACGCCAGCGCCCAAGGTGTATCGTGCGCCTATATCGGAAAGATCGGGTCCGATGGACGATGAAGAAAGTCCGGCCACGCTATGACAAGCGGCGCAGGTGGAGGCAAAGGTTTCACGGGCCTGGGTAAAGTTCTCATTGGCAATGGCCAGCTCGGCCAACCGTTCCTCCTGCCGATCAGCCAGCCATGCCTCATACTCCTCGCGCTCGACGGCCTCGACGTAAAGGTTCATATGGGCATGTTGCGCGCCACAAAACTCGGCGCACTGAGCGCCAAAAATGCCCGGCTCATCGGCCTCAAGACGGATAACGTTAACCCGGCCGGGCAACATATCGATCTTGCCACCTAATCGTGGCACCCAAAACGCGTGGATCACATCAGCGGAGGTAACGTGAAAGTCCACGGGCTCACCGGCCGGCATAATCAGCTGGTTCGAGGTCACGACTTCGCCACCCTCTGCGCCTGGGTAGCGTACTTCCCACCACCACTGGTGGCCGATAACTTCTATGACCTCCGGTGGCTCGCTTAACGGCAGTGGCAACATACGTTTGCCGGTCGGCACGCCAAAAATGAGGAGCGCGCTGACACTGAACACGGGCAATAAAATTCCGCCCCCCACAATCCAGCGGCGGGCAATTTTACGCTCTTGCTGAGGTGTCCGTTCTTGGTGCTTGCGCTTAAACGCATAAAGCCACAGCGCAATGACCCCGATAAACACGACCGTGGCAAAGGTCAGCATGATCCACCAAATAAGCACTACATCGCGTGCAGCTTGCCCAGCGGGGTCTAGAATAGACTTATCACCGGCACAGCCCGTGAGTCCAAGCAGAACCACCAGCGAAACGTACGTTAACCGGTTGACCCGCCGCGTAACAGCACGTTGAATACATAACGAGGCGACGTGATATAAGTAGCGTTCCCTCATGTTTTTATCCCTATTTCTGCCCACAGGAAGTGATTATGGCAAACCCTAATAGGCGCACAATTAAAAGCCGCGCCGCGATTGCTGGCCACCCGTTGCACCCGCTGATGGTGCATTTTCCCGTTGCTGCGCTTATGACCTTGGTAGCTTGCGATTTGGGCTACTGGTATACCGCCGACCCGTTCTGGCTGCGCGTCGGACTTTGGCTGGCGGGCATTGGCGCGCTCGGCGGCTGGCTTGCGAGCATCGCCGGCACGATTGACCTGGTCAGCGTTGGGCAGATTCGCCGTTTGATCACGGGCTGGAGTCACGCCATTGTTGCCGTTGTCATGCTTTCGCTTGCATCGTTTAACTGGCTGATACGCTTTAATCAGCCCGAAATGGTACTGCCCTGGGGCATTGCTATTTCCGTAATCACCGCGGGCTTGGTGGCACTGGCTGGCTGGCTGGGTGGCCAGTTGGTGTATGAACATGCGGTGGGTGTTGAAGTAGAGGAATAGCTTGGCACTGGTCATGGCGGGTTAACTCCAGTCCAAGGGTTTAGCCAATACAAACCCTAATACGCTGAGAATACCCGCCAAAGCCAGCAGCAACGCTAGAATCGAGGCCGTTTTTACACCTTTATAAATGCCCATTTCCAAACGCAGGATTAACCAGCCGCAGCTGCCATGCGCCGCGACCATGGCCACTACCGCGGCTAGTTTAAAAGCTAACCAACCGCCCATTAATCCGTGCAATAGAAATAAGGCGGTGCCCGAAAATATAGCGACCAGGGCTGCGGGGGTTGCCACGGAGATATAAAAAAACCGCGGCATGGGAGGCGAGCCCTGAGCAAAACCCGCGTCTTTACGCAGCTGAAGCGAGTAGCTCAGTAACGCAGGCAGGTATAAAAGTGAGCCGCACCAGATAACGAGCGAAGCTATATGCAGAAGTTTTAGCCAAGGCATTGTGGCTTCCTTGCGTTGCGTTAGGCTTGGATGAATTGCGCTCCCTATACCTTAGCCAACACTTGCCACTCTAGCTAGCCGATTTACGTGAGGCTAATTTCGTAACCTGTGAATTTTCGGAGATTAATTACGCCAGTATCCAATATCAGATACTGTCCTTTAATGCCTTGAAGCACTCCCTCGACCCGCGGCTGCTTGTCAAAATTATGCGATACCACCTTGCGTGGAAACGTCTCAACCGGGTAGTCAAAGGCGTACGGTGCCTCATCCAGCGTGCGGATAGCGTCCTGCCCATGCAGATCGCGTAGCTTGTCTAATCCGTCACTCAATACATCCAACAGGCGATCGCGCTCAGCGTTTAAGTCAAGCGGCTCGACTTCCCCTTTCAGCATAGCGCGCCAGTTAGTGCGGTCGCTTACCTGCTCTTTAAAAAGCATCTCGACAAACCCCGACTGTTGACGCGTATTGACTTCGAGTATGGGCAGCGCCTGAATGGCGCCCTGATCCAACCAGCGAGTAGGCATCTGCGTTTTACGCGTAATACCTACTTTTAAGCCTGATGAATTAGCCAGGTAAACAATATGTGGTTGAAAGCAGTGTGTTTCACCCCATTCCGGCTCGCGGCAGGTACCCAGAAAAAAGTGGCAGGTTTCAGGCTTCATAATGCAGGTATCGCACTGCGCCAAGCGTTTGAAACAGGGATAACAGTGACCTTGGGCAAAGCTTTTTTTGGTTGCCCGCCCGCAGTGCGTGCAGGCAATGGCGCCGCTCCATTCAAGCGATAACGGCATTCCAATACGTGAATTGAGTGGAATCTCTTGATCTCCTGCCCGCAGGTGATAGACCACCTTGTCGCCAGGCTGGTCGGGCAATGTGGCGGACATCTTACGTAAACACCCTTGCACTACCTGTTCAGTCACGCGTTGCATCCCGACCCAGACCTGCCATTTCCGGTGTAACGCCAGCACCTGATGACGCTGCACCACAGGTACGCTGTTCCAGGTAGCCCACTCGGTTTTCTTCAGCAACGTTATTTTCGGCCTCGTAGCGCATTACCGCTTCCAGACACAGCTCTGTTTGTTCGGCGGTCAGAAAGCGGCCGTCGGGCCATTTACGCAACGACACAGCCTGTTTAAGGCTTTCATAAATCGCCGGGGTCATCTGGTTGATCATTTTATCAAACGTCATATCGCTCATAGCGGGCCTCTTAATCTGTTTTCAAACGGCGTGAAGAATAATACCAGCCTGTGACAAGCCCCACGAGAAGCCCACCTAAATGTGCTTCATTGGCGACATTGCCAAACCCTACTGAACCAGCCAGATCCGTCATGGTGAATACCATCCACCCCAACATGAATACGACCAGCATTTGCGGAACGAAAAAACCGCTATGCGGCACGCGGCGAGACATCAGCCAGACATGCCCCAGCAAGGCATATACCACGCCCGACATTCCGCCAAACAGCACCGTGCCGGTGACGTACTGGGCGAGGTTGGCGCCAATACCGGCGATTAACAGCATAAGCAGCATGGTACGGCTGCCCTGTAACGCTTCGATTTGGCGCCCAAAATACCATAGCCACATTAGATTGAAGATAAGGTGCATCAAGCCGAAATGCAGAAATGCCGGAGAAAGCAGGCGCCACACCTGACCAGACGTCAGGGCTTGCGTTAAATTGCCGTACACCAGCTGATTGCCCTCGATGCCTACCGGCACAATGGTCAAAGCCATGACGATAACGTCACCAAACATTTCGGTTAAGGCAAATATCGCAAGGCTTATCGCAATGGATAGCACGGTTACCGGCACGCGACGCAGCAGCGCCAGCATATTGCCTGTCGTCCGCTTACGTGTGGCAGGCCGATCCAGAATCAGTGGTTCACCACGCTCCCAACGCCCTACCAGGGCTTTTAATTCTTCATGCTGGCGCGGGTCGGCCACCCATAACAGCGGGCCATCGGCTTCATCAGTAATACGGTGGCCGATCCGGTAGTGCCATAGTGCTTTACGCAATTCCTGCGTATCGACGCCACTGGGTAAACGTATAACGGGGTGCATAGCCTCTCCCTGTTGAAGGCCTTGAAACTTAACCACCACCCTATAGATCAAGCCGCCAATCTATAGACAAAAAAAATCCGGCGGAGGGGCCGCCGGAAAAAAGCAAGGGATCATTCAAGGGAACACTTACTCTGATAGCCGACCGCACAGTTAGTTCAGCAGTTTCATAAAAAAAATGTAACCAGTTGTATCTACGACTAACCCAGGTTAATCAAAATCTTTCGCATTTAGTGAAAAATACTTTTAACCTTCGTTAACCACTTGAACCCAAACAAAATTATCCGAACTTAGCTGCTTTTCTCCGCTCCACCGATAAGCCACCAAACGGCCATATTTAACCGCACTATAATCCAGACAGGCGATATTTTGGGTAGGCAATGCGGGGATTCCTTCGCACCAATAATGGCCTATAAAAAGCGGTGGCTCTTCCGGGCCATAATAGCTCAGGCGCTGGTGCTCACTCTCGGAAAGCACACGCTCTTCCAAATCGCCCGGCAGGTTATCCGGTTGAAAAACGACATCGCCCCACTGCTCAGGGTGAGCCGACCAGAAATGCGCCCGAAAGCTCTGCCGGGTATAACCATCGCCGGATTGAATGGCAATGCCGCTAGGCAGCGGGATATTCGCTCCCCGGGTTAGCCGGTCGATAATACGATAAGCCTCGGTAGATGTGTCGGCGGACTCAATTAAAAACTGGTCATCCAGACAGCCATTAGGCAGTCGCTGCTTTAGTTGCCCAATCAGCGCATCATCCCAGCAGGCGTGTACTACGCGAATACCGTCTATTTCTAGAAAAAGCGGCAGCGTTTTAAACCAGGCAAGGGTGTCTTCCCACTCGCTTGGATAATCCTGGTACTGGGCCAAAGTGGCTTCAATAATACGGTTATGGCGCGGTGTGTGCTCACACAGCCAGCGTTTATGGCTGTCTGGCGGCGCCGGGTGGGTATACGTCAGAGCATTGTGCTCGTGATTACCCATGACGATATGCGCCTCCCCCGCTTCCACCATACGCCGTGCAACGGTGACGGCAAGACGAATACGCGGGCCACGATCAATTAAATCGCCTAGAAAAATAACTTTTCGCTGGGGATGACGATAAACGCCCCCACAGTCGCGATAACCCAGTTTTTCCAACAGGGCAATCAGCGTTGCACCGCAACCATGCACATCACCAATCAGGTCGTAACCTTCCATGCTTAATCTCCCAGCCGGTGGCTCCAACCTAATTTACTGCGCAGCACCTCATAAAAGTTATGCCCAATAGGGTGTACAAGCTTGACGCGCTCTGGCTTGCGCTTAATGACTAGTATGTCGTCTGGCTTGGCCACTGCCCGTGTTTGTCCATCACAGCTTATATGTGGGTAGGCCTGATTGGTTTCACCAATATGAATTCGAATTTCGCTGGCCGCATCAACCACGATGGGGCGGCTGGAAAGCGTATGCGGAAACATGGGAACCAACGTCACCACATCAAGCTTGGGATGCATAATCGGGCCGCCGCCGGAAAGCGCATAGGCTGTCGAACCCGTCGGCGTTGCAATAATCAACCCGTCGCTGCGCTGGCTATAAACAAACTGGCCATCAATGAACAGCTCAAACTCGATCATGCGCACGGCTTTGCCAGGGTGCACGACCACTTCGTTTAACGCATCACCATTGCCTACGGCGACCCCGTTACGATACAGCACTGCATCAAGCAAAAAGCGCTCTTCAATTTCAAACTCGCCGGCCAGCACTTCACCCACCCGGCTTTCCAGTTCGTCGGGCGAGATATCGGTAAGAAACCCCAGCCGCCCCCGGTTCACGCCCAACATCAACGTGCCGCTGCGGCAAAGCGTGCGTGCCGCGCCCAGCAGGCTGCCGTCACCACCAATCACAATCACCAAGTCACACAGTTCGCCCAACATCCGC
Source organism: Vreelandella zhanjiangensis DSM 21076 (assembly GCF_000377665.1). Classification (GTDB taxonomy): domain Bacteria; phylum Pseudomonadota; class Gammaproteobacteria; order Pseudomonadales; family Halomonadaceae; genus Vreelandella; species Vreelandella zhanjiangensis. Next base: position 320,956 of record NZ_KB898649.1, read on the forward strand.
CGGCTGGCTTCGGGCTGGCCGTGGCTCGGGATCACGGTGGCCGTGCGATCTTCAACCAACACGTTATAGCCGTGCGCTACCAGATAGCTGATCAGCCGTTGAAGCGAGTCGACGACTTTGTCACTGCCTAAACGACCAATCAAACCAATCGTTTTAAAGGGCCGTGTACTCCTTTCGCCGGATAACGGCGCGGAAGATGGCGGTGGAGTGTTAAGCATGGGCGGCTCTCGCTGGCATCAGCCTCACATTATGGCGATACCAGGAGTATCGGGCAAATAAGCTTAACGAAACCAAGGTAATAACTCAGGCCACGCTTGCGCTTCGACGCGTCAGCCACCAATGATTCAACCATAGTGACCCGACCATGATGAGCGCGCCCAATGCTAGCCGCACGATATCCGCATCACGGTTCCAGATTAGCAGGTTGACCAGTAAACCGGCCGGAATAAGGGCATTATTCATAATCGCCAGCGTACCCGCATCTACCTTGGTAGCGCCCTGGTTCCAGGCAAAGTAACCCACGCCTGAAGCCACTAGGCCCAGCCACGCCAATACCCCCCACTGCAGTGACGTGCTGGGCAGCGCTGCACTATTGCCAAACAGAAGGTAAGCGGGCAGCGCAACTACCATGGCGCCGATAAAAAACCAGCCAAACACGTTATGCCAGGCAAGCGTTGGCGGCAGGTCGGCCGCTAAGCGGCGATAGCCAACTTGGCCAAGCGCAAAACAAAGGTTGGCGCCCTGAACCACAAAGAACCCCTGCCAAAAACCGCTATCAATCCCATCGTAGCGAATAATGGCGGCGCCGATTACCGCCAACAGCGCGGTGATGAGATACATAGGTGTAAAGCGGCCAAACAGTAAATCGTCAAGCAGAGCGATATACACAGGCGTAAAGATAGTAAACAGGAGTACTTCCGGTACGGAAAGCAGCAAGAAAGATTGGTAAAAAAACGTGTACATCACGCCAAGCTGTATCGCACCAAGGCCCATCAAAGCGAGGCGCTGCTTACCGCGCAGCAGGCTTGGGCGTAAAAAAGGTAAAAAAACCAGCATTGCCAGCGTTACCCGAACCAGCACCGCGAAATAGCCATCGACCTGACCCGCCAGGTAAACGCCTATTAAAGAAAATGAAAACGCCCATAGCGCCGTTACACTAATCAGATAGCCCACTGGTAAACCTCGTTTATTTAAATGGTTTACGCAGATTATACGGACTTATCTGGGCCTGCCAATCGGTAAACCTGTATAAATATATTAGTTAACGGAGTTCTACACACGCTTCACCCACCACAGGGCATAAATTACGCCAGGCAGCCAGCCAAGCAGAGTAAGCACCACGCCGATAAGAATACGCGGGCCCCCGGCACCGGTTAATCCCAATGCTAATGGTGGTAATAAAACTGCTAGCGCCATATAGGCAGCCTTCAACGCCTTAGGCTCGTTTGCTGATGAGGCTGCGTTAGGCTCTTCACGAACCTTCTTAGGCTGAGCCTTTTCGGGCTTAATCTCATCTGCTTTGGCCTCATTAACCCTGGTCACATCAACTCTGGTCTTATCAACCCTGCTCTCATCAACCCTGCTCTCATCAAACTGCGCCTCCAAATGAGCGTTACCTGGCTTGGCAGAAGATGACGATGGCTTGGACTGGGAAGAAGATACCGGAGGCGTAAAATGCTCCACTACCGGTTGGGCACGCTGAGTGTCGGCTTGCTCACGGGCTTCTTTGCGATGGGCCTGCTTATCGATTTTTTGTTCTAACTCGTTCGCACCCTGAGCAAGATCATCGTGATAGCGCTCCCAATCTTCCCAGTCGTGTGGTGTTCCGGACTTGGGTCGCTGCTGCCCTGCCCCACGGGCGCGTTCCCAGGATTTTTCCTCGAGGGTATTCGGGCGATCGGGCTCCCGCTCAACGCCCACACCTTTGCGATTAAGGTACTCGCGTGCATCCATGTGAAGCTCCTTAAGTAAACGATACGCAAAGCGTTGAATGTAAATAGTGCCTGTTCATACCAAGCATGGCTAAATCATCTACAGTGGTAAAAGCGTTAAAGCTGTAAAACGTTTAAGCTGTGAGAACGTTTGCAAGGTTACTCTAAGTATTACTGACTCTAGGTATTACCGAATCTAAGTATTATCGAATAACCTGGCCTGCGTTGCACTTAGCTATCACGCTTTAAGATCTCATTGCACACAAGGTGATTTATATAAGAAGTGTGCATAAGGAGTGACCTATGAACCAGCAAGCCCCGCATACCGTTCGCGATATTATGTCCCGTGACTGCTACCGCGTCTCACCCTCAACATCCATTACCAACCTGGCGCAAGGCTTGGCGCTTCATCGCCTGCCGGGCGCACCCGTTGTTGATGCGTCAGACCGATTAGTTGGCTTTATTTCTGAACAGGATGTATTGGGTCGCGTGCTCGATTGCCTTTATCATGACCATGAGACACCCCTGGTCGGCGAGCTAATGCGCCATGAGGTGCTGACGACTACCCCCAATAAAAGCATTACCGATCTTGCTCAGGAAATGCTCGGCAAAAAGCCCAAAGTCTATCCGGTCGTGGAGCAGCTTCGCTTGGTAGGTATTGTTACCCGGCGTGATATCCTGATTGCGCTACTCAAAATTCGCTGCCATTGAGCGTTAATAGCAAGCTAACTGCTGATCAATAATCAAAAAAAACCGCTGCTTTAAAAAGCAGCGGAAGCAAGGGATCGAAAACAATAGCTAGGACAACACTATTAGCGACTGCTATCGCTACGTTGCCTGTACTAACTCAGACACTCTCTAATCAAAAAGTTCTCTAAAACGTAAAATTTTCGTCTCCGAAGGGGTGCACGCGTATACTAAAGCCTACATATACGCGAAAGTGGCTAGGAGTGAATGCATGGCACTTTACCTACTGGTACTCGGGGTTTGCCTGTTGGTGATAGGTGCCGTTTTACTGGTATTGATGACGGCGGGGACACCCCGTTATCGCACCGAGCCAAAAGATTTGCTGGCCCTTTTTGACAAGGCGTTAGATAGCCAGGTGAGCGAAACCGAGTGGAATGCGATTATCGGCTACCCGATACGCCATAATGAGTATCTGGATGGGGTTCGCCGACGTGCCGCGCACCTAATGGAGCTACATGGTCGGCGCTGGCTGATCGCTCAGGGTAAACCGCTTTTAAATCATGAAGGGCAGGCAGAGCTGCAAGCATTACGCGATCATCTGGCGGCCCATACGGCGTTGCATCAGAAGTAGATGCGGCTGAACGCGCCGAGGAGATAATAGCCATGCCGAGTACCATCCGCAGAATCCCACTGGATAGCGCCACTCACCATCACGCGCATGATTTTCATCAAATCGTGATAACCCTGTGTGGCTCATCGGAATTTGAGATTGAGGGGCTGGGTGGCCGCGTAAATGCCTTTTCAGGCTGCATTGTGCCGGCGAACCATGAGCACTACTACTCAGGTCAGGGCCTCAATCGGCAGCTCATTCTTGATCTTCCAGAAGATGCGCCAGCGCTTACCGGCGAGCATCGCGAGCTGGTCGCCCTCTTTGATGCCCCGCGCTTTTTCGCCCTGGATAACCCGTTACGCCATTACCTGGCATTTATGGAGAGCGAACTCGCCCAGGGATTTGACACGTCCGGCGCCTGCTTTCAACAGGACCGTTTAGCCGCCACCCTACTTGGCTCGTTAAAAGCCCGGCTTGGCAAACCCGATTCAGCATACCAGCGGCGGATCGACCTTAACCAGATTGATCGTTTTATCAACCGTCACCTGGCCGATACGCTGCGTGTGGCTGATTTAGCTAAGCTCGCTTGCCTGAGTGAGGCGCACTTTTCGGAGCGCTTTCGAGGCCAAACCGGGCTTTCGCCCTGGCAATACGTCAAGCGCCAGCGGTTGCATGCCGCCCGTCAGCTTATTCTGCAAAGCCGACTACCTTTAACCGATATTGCCATTCAAACCGGCTTTGCCAACCAGAGCGCGCTTTCTCATGCGTTCAGACGCAGCTATGGCGTATCGCCTCGTATGCTGCGCCAGGCGACAACGGCACCGCTGGCTAAAGCGTCACCCGTCGGAGGTAAAAATCCGTTGGCAGCACAAAAACATGCCACTAAAGTCTAAAAATCGCGACGCTTGCCACGATATTGACATATTTTTCCGAGAAACCGACATACACCGAACCGGATAGCACTCTACATTCGAGCGCTGCTTGGGCGAAAAGCCCTACCACCTATTCATCTTTATCTAGATTTTCGGGGGCCTCAATGCTCAACGCTAAAAAAATGCGTGATTCTGCCACCTGGCAAACTGACCTTGATACGCTGATGGCCCAGGTGAGCGACCACTACCTGGTGGACGAAGAAACCTACGTTAGCGAACTTATCAAGCTGTTGGATACGGATCGCGAAGATTTTGCCCGCATTGAGGCTAACACGGCAGCGCTGATACGCGATGTACGTGCCATGGACACCGCCGTCGACACCATTGATGAGCTTTTACAGCAGTACAGCCTGGATACCCATGAAGGGTTGATGCTGATGTGCCTGGCCGAAGCCATGCTGCGCATCCCCGATAAGGCGACCGCCGACGCTCTGATTGAAGACAAGCTGGGCCCGGCCGACTGGCAGTCCTATGCAGGCAAAAGCGAGTCATGGATGGTCAACGCTTCCACGTGGGGTCTGTTGATGACCGGCCGCGTTTTAAAGCTCGACCACCCGCGGGATGGCCAGCCAGCTACCTTTATTAACCGCATGGTTAATCGTATGGGCGAGCCTGTGATTCGTCGCGCGATGGTTGAAGCGATGAAAATCATGGGTAAGCAGTTCGTATTGGGGCGTGATATCAACGAAGCCCTGAAACGCTCCAAACCGCTTTTCAATAAAGGCTACACCTACTCTTACGACATGCTGGGTGAAGCCGCGCGTACGCGTGATGACGCCAAGCGTTACTTTGATGATTACGCCCGCGCCATTGAGCAGGTGGGTAAAACATCTAAAACGCTGGGTGACAAGACGCCCGCGCCGTCGGTTTCCATCAAGCTTTCTGCGCTTCATCCGCGCTATGAATTTGGCCGTCGTGAGCAAGTACTCGCAGAGCTTGTCGACACCGTTATCAAACTGGTAGCCAAAGCCCGCGAGCTGGATGTTGCCGTTACCATTGATGCCGAAGAAGTCGATCGTCTGGAGCTTTCGCTGGAAGTTTTCCGCGCCGTGTATTCAAGCGATGCGGTGAAAGGCTGGGGCCACTTTGGCCTGGTGGTACAGGCATACTCCAAACGCGCCCTGCCGGTACTTCACTACATTAACCGCTTGGCGGATGAGCAAGGCGATGAGGTTCCGCTGCGCCTGGTGAAAGGCGCTTACTGGGATAGCGAAATCAAAGAGTCGCAGCAGCTGGGTGTCGATGGCTACCCGGTTTATACCCGTAAAGCATGTACCGATGTTGCTTACCTGGCGTGTGCCCAGTTCCTGCTTTCAAACGATACCGTCGGGCGCATTTTTCCGCAGTTCGCCACGCATAACGCTCATACGGTCACCAACATTCTGGAATTTGCCAACCATAACAGTCGGCCGTTTGAGTTCCAACGCCTGCACGGTATGGGTGAAGCGCTTTACGATGCGGCCTTGGAGCGCGCGCCCAAAGGCACGTACTGTCGCATCTACGCCCCGGTAGGCGCGCATAAAGACCTGCTGCCCTACCTGGTGCGCCGCCTGCTGGAAAACGGTGCCAACTCGTCGTTCGTCCACCAGCTGGTTGATCCGGAAGTTCCGGTGGAATGGCTTTGCCAGCACCCGATTGAGACCTTGCGCCAGCAGAAATCATTGACCAATACGCGGATTCCATTACCCAAGGATATTTACGGACCCAAGCGGCGTAACTCGCGGGGCGTTAACCTAAATATCCGCAGCCACTTCTATCCGCTGATGGATAAGATGGCCACCTTCATGGATAAGCCGTACCTGGCCAAACCGCTATTGGCGTTCGACGTGGCAGACGATGCCGCCAATACCCACAGCGTGACCTGCCCGTTTGATCGTCGTCAAAGCGTAGGCAGCATTCAATGGACGACAAAAGAGCAGGCAACCAAGGCACTGGATGCGGCCTGGAATGCCTTCCCCCGCTGGGAAGCGACGCCGGTTGTCGAGCGCGCGGCCATACTGCGTCGCCTGGCCGACCTGATGGAAGACAACATGCCGGAGCTTATGACCCTTTGCTCACGCGAAGGCGGCAAGCTCTTGACGGACGGTGTGGACGAAATCAAGGAAGCCGTCGATTTCTGCCGCTACTACGCCATGCGTGCCGAGGAATCTTTCGGCGAGCCAATTGACCTGCCTGGCCCTACCGGCGAATCCAACCGCCTGATCATGGGCGGTAAAGGTGTGTTTGCCGCGATAAGCCCGTGGAACTTCCCGGTGGCGATCTTCTGCGGTCAGATTGTTGCCGCTGCCGTTGCGGGCAATACCGTACTGGCTAAGCCTGCCGAACAAACATCGATTGTTGCTCATCGTGTGATTGAGCTGCTTTACGAAGCAGGCCTGCCGCGCGATGTGGTTCAGTTACTGCCGGGCGATGGCCCGACCGTGGGCAGCGTGCTGACGTCCGATCCGCGTATCACCGGAGTGGTCTTTACCGGTGGCACCGACACGGCGCAGATTATCAACCGCGCCTTGGCTGCGCGTGAAAACGCACCGCTGCCCACGCTGATCGCTGAAACCGGCGGCATGAACGCCATGATCGTCGACTCTACCGCCCTGCCCGAGCAGGTTGTGGTCGATGTTATTCAGTCTGCGTTCCAAAGCGCTGGCCAGCGCTGTTCGGCGTTGCGGGTTCTTTACCTGCAAGACGATGTTGCCGACCGCGTCATCACGATTCTTAAAGGCGCAATGAGCGAGCTGCGTATCGGTGATCCGCGCGATTTGGGGACCGACGTAGGCCCGGTGATTGACGAAGAAGCCCGCAAAGGCCTGCTTGAGCATATCGAAAAGCTTAAAGGCGAAAACCGCTTAGTCGCTGAAACGCCGATGGCTGCCGAGCATACTCAGAACGGTACTTTCGTGGCACCAGTGGCCTTTACCATCGACAGTATCAATTCGTTGACCCGAGAGCAGTTTGGTCCTGTGCTGCACATTGTGCGCTACAAGGCCAGCGAGCTTGACCGGGCAATCAGCGATATCAATGGCCGTGGCTACGGCCTGACTTTTGGGGTGCATAGCCGCAATGAGTCCTTTGCTGCTGAAATTGCGCAGAAAATTCGTGCGGGCAATGTGTACATCAATCGTAATATCATTGGGGCCGTGGTGGGCGTCCAACCCTTTGGTGGCCAAGGGCTTTCAGGTACAGGTCCTAAAGCGGGCGGGCCGAACTACCTGCAGCGCTTTATCACCGAAAAAACCGTTACCAATAACACCGCCGCTTTAGGTGGTAACGCGTCTTTGCTGGCGCTAGGCGATGAGTAAATAGCTCATCTTAATAACGAACCTGAACTCCTCAAAAAGGATCTCTCATGGTTGAAAATAATAGCGCAATAGCCTTCACATACCCCCTCTACAGGAGGGGGATATTAGGCATAGGGAACATTACACATAAACGTCCTACACCTCTTGTTGACGGTACCTTCGATGAACATTCGAAGGTCGTAACGTGAATTAGAGACAGGGTTAACAACAATAAGTCTGTGCGATTACCAAGCGTTGCTCGGTAAGCGCACTCACCGGTCGGGGTTATCCGACTTGATAAACGGGAGAATTTCATGGCTATTGGCGTTTGGATCAGCCTTTTTGCTTACTTTGCGCTTATGATCGGCATTGGCCTTTATGCCATGCGCACATCCACCTCGACCTCTGAAGATTATGTGCTGGGCGGTCGAACCTTGAGCCCCAAAGTAGCGGCCCTGTCAGCGGGTGCATCAGACATGAGCGGCTGGCTGCTGCTGGGGTTGCCCGGTGCGATGTTCGTATCTGGCTTGGGCTCGGCCTGGATAGGTATTGGCCTGTTCGTTGGCGCTTTCTTTAACTGGTTATTAGTCGCACCACGCCTGCGTGAGCAAACCGTTCACTATGGTAATGCGATTACTATTCCAGCCTTTCTGGCCAATCGCTTCCCTACGCGGGCGATGTCGCTGAGAACGGTATCCGCGATCGTTATCGTGATCTTCTTTGCAGTTTACACGGCCTCAGGCCTAGTGGCTGGCGGGAAGCTGTTCGAAAGCGCCTTTGCGGGAATCATCAACATTGGCGATATGAGTGACTACGCTCTGGGCATTATCATCACCCTCGGCGTGGTGCTTATTTATACTGTAGTGGGCGGCTTCTTGGCCGTGAGCATGACGGATTTTGTGCAAGGCTGCATCATGATGCTGGCACTGATTATCATGCCGGCAGTCGTACTCTTTGGTGAAGGCGGCGGCGGTTTCACTCAAGCATCGCAGACGCTTAACGAAGTCGATCCCACGCTCTTGTCGTGGACGGACGGCCTGACCTTTATCGGCTGGCTTTCTGCCGTTACCTGGGGCTTAGGTTATTTCGGCCAGCCGCATATCATCGTGCGCTTCATGGCCATTCGACACCTGAAGGATGTACCTACTGCGCGTAATATTGGTATGGGCTGGATGGCGATTTCCCTGATTGGTGCGGTTTCACTCGGCATCTTTGGACGGGCCTACGCTATCCGTAACGGTATGGATATTCAGGATCCGGAAACGATCTTCATTATCCTGGCGGAGCTGCTGTTCCACCCGTTGATTACCGGCTTCCTGTATGCGGCCCTGCTTGCGGCGGTCATGAGTACCATTTCCAGCCAGCTGCTGGTGGCGTCTTCCTCACTCACCGAAGACTTCTACCGTCTCTTCCTGAACAAGCAGGCATCGGAAAAGCAGACCGTTACCGTCGGTCGGATCAGTGTCGTGCTGGTAGGGTTGGTGGCAGCCTTTATTGCCTCTGATCCTAACTCTCAGGTGCTTGGGCTGGTTAGTAACGCCTGGGCAGGCTTTGGTGCGGCGTTCGGCCCGCTGATCATCCTGTCGCTGATGTGGTCGCGCACTAACGGTGCTGGCGCCATCGCAGGCATGATCGTCGGTGCTGTCACCGTCATGGTCTGGATTGCACTGGGCTGGAATGGCGAATTCATGGGCGGCCCTGGCGTCTACGAGATCATTCCTGGCTTCATTGCTTCCTTCATTGCCATTATGGTGGTGAGCAGCATGACGGCCGATGCGGGCGAATATCAGCATATCGAGCGATAGACAAAGAGTCTGATGCTATCTTTCAAGGCCACCTTCGGGTGGCCTTTTTCATGCGCCACCCATCTTTGCCCATCGGGCCTGCCACTACACAGACCCGGTGGATTAACACCTAGTTTTCCGTGACTAGCTGGTCAACCTTCTCAAACGCACGCACCACCAGAAACTGATCACTGGGACGCACCTTTTCCTGCATAAGATAGGCGGCAATAGCAGGGGCTACTTCACATTTGGCAGGCAGCGGCGCGTTGGCATCAATAAGCGCATTGAGCCGGGCGACAAACACAAAGCGCACCCACTGGGGTAGCGACATGGTATCGATACAAAAGGGCTCCTGGCTTGCAAAAGCACTTGCCTGGGGAGTTTCGACACGCCATAAGTTGGCGGCCTTCATGGCGGCTTCAAGCTCGAGAAGCGCGGTTTGAAGCTGTTGATGGACGCTCATAAACACCTTAATTAATCAGTAACGGTTCACCTTTATTATCCCAACTCTATTCTTGAGTTGCTACTTATACCCAGTAATTAACAGTTACCCACCGATTCACAGAAAACCTGCAAGAGCCTGTGGATAAACTATGGAAAGGTGTCGCAATCGCTACTCTCAGAAGGCTTACAGGAAATTGTTCATTTTTTGATCATTCGCCTAAAGAAAGCAGCGATTTAACCGCCGTTTCGGCTGACACTGTGCGGTGGGCAAGGTAGAGTGCAAGCTTGAAATGCGGAAGGACATCATGCAACCGATTCAGACTATTGATGAATTTTTTATACGCAGCGGCGCCGAGGTTACGATCTACCATATGGGCCGACGCGTTACCGCCTGCGCTCGCGACACGCTGGCAAGCTTTGAGCAGGGCCAAATCGCCTGGCCCGAACCATGGCAAGGCCAGGCGCGAATAGCGGCGGTTTTTCGCCTTGGGGATATGCCCGAGCCTGCGATCTGGTTTTTAGCACTGCCTTTGGATGAACAAGGATTACTCTCCCCTGCCCAGCGCGACGGCTTTTTAAATCGGCTGATAGAAACCCTGGGAAAAAATGTTGCTAAAGTGGGGCAAAACGTTAAAGACGTGGATCATCTAATGAAGGATAATCCGCTCGCTTTTACACCGAGTGTCACCTTTCAGGCGATGCTTAATGCCTACGCTACCCTGGAGCGAGGATTGCCCGCCAGCCAGCATTTTGAGCCGGTTGACGCCTATTTGAGCGGGCAGCTAGCCATCGACTGGCAAGCATTGGGGCTTCAGGGTATCGCCGATTATACGGTCAGGCTGGACGACACCCAGGCCGAGGCCCTTACTTCTCGGCTTGCGACACTACCTACTAGCGTTGTGCACTCACTCTGCTACTGTTTAGAACACCAGCCCTTGCCAGAACCAGTAGTATTGGCGCTGCGTGAGACTGGCGAGCAGGCAGCGAGTAGAGGCGACATGGAAACGCTATGTGCCTGTATACGTGCAGTAGGTAGCACCTCGCAGTCGGCCGTTGGCGACTGGTACTCGAGCCTTTTAGAAGATACACACGCCTGCGGGCCAGATGTACTCGCAGCAATTGCCGGGCGCGGCTGGCTATTATTGGAAGACGCGTACCGTTTACCGCTTTTTCTCACCCGTTTGGCTGAAGATGAGCGGACTAATTTTGCCGCTGTCGTGCGTGATATTGCGCTTGTCCCCCGTTTGCGGTTACCTGTCATGATGGCGCTGCGGGATGCGCCGGCAGACTCAGCGGTACAGCGTCGGCTGGCAGTCATGACACAGGCAGCTAGCCGTTAAACGGGTAGCGCTATCTATGTATTGCAAGGAGTAAACCGTGAAGGAATTACCCTATCAGGCTAAAGCGGTCATTGGCCGCCGCGAGATGGTAACGTTGCCTGAACTGGGCCTTCATCTATGCTGTAAAGCAGATACAGGCGCCCGGACTTCAGCGCTGCACGCCGAAGATATTCAAACTCATGAAGATGAGCACGGCCAGCTATGGGTAAGCTTCATTACCCATAGCGGCGGGCCGACAACGCCTGAACACCGTATCAAACTGCATCTTCATGATCGGCGCCGGATCACCAGTTCAAACGGACACAGTGAGTGGCGCTACGTGATCCGTACACCAATGCAGATGGGCCAGTTGAACTTTTTTGTTGAGCTCACCCTGACAGACCGCAGCAATATGCGTCACCCTATGCTGCTTGGACGCCGCGCCATGCGTCGCCTGCTGGTTGCCCCAGGCGCTGCATTTTTACATGGCGAGCCCTGACCTAACGATGACTAGTCCTTTTTTTGGCCCGGAGTCCTGAATGCACATCGCTCTACTTTCACGTAATCGCAACTTGTACTCTACCCGCCGCCTTATTGAGGCTGCGGAGGTTCGGGGCCATACGGCGCGCGTGGTGGATACGCTGCGCTGCTATATGAGTATCGCCTCGCATCACCCTTCAATTCATTACAAGGGCCAGGAGATCGAGCCGTTTGATGCGGTTATTCCACGGATTGGCGCGTCGGTCACCTTTTACGGCTGCGCGGTGCTGCGTCAGTTTGAAATGATGGGCACCTATGTGATCAACGATTCCGTGGCGATTGCCCGCTCGCGGGATAAGCTGCGCTCGCTGCAACTGTTGTCACGCAAGGGGCTAGGGCTACCGATTACCGGTTTTGCCCACTCGCCGGATGATATCCCCGACCTGATTACCATGGTCAAGGGCGCACCGCTGGTCATTAAACTGCTGGAAGGCACCCAGGGTATCGGCGTGGTACTCGCCGAAACCAACCAGGCGGCCGAGTCGGTTATCCAAGCCTTTATGGGCATGAAAACCAACATCATGGTTCAGGAATATATCAAGGAAGCGCGCGGTGCGGATATTCGCTGCTTCGTGATTGGCGATAAAGTGGTTGCTTCGATGAAGCGCCAAGCGGCAGAGGGCGAATTTCGCTCCAACCTTCACCGCGGCGGTACCGCCAGCATTATTCGCATTACGCCTGAAGAGCGCTCTACAGCGATTCGCGCGGCGAAAGCCATGGGGCTTCGTGTGGCGGGTGTTGACCTTTTACGCTCTAACCACGGGCCGGTCATCATGGAGGTTAACTCCTCGCCCGGTTTGCAGGGCATTGAAAATGCCACTGGCAAAGATATTGCGGGCATGATTATCGAGCATATCGAAAAAAATGCCTCTCCGGTTCTTAAAGCGCCTCCCAAGCCTAAAGGCTAAGGGGAAAAACCAAAAATAATCCGCATTAGGGGTGGCAAATAGTCTCTGCCGCCCCCACAATCTGCGTCACCGAAGGAGGTAGACGCTCATGTTTCTCGACAATCGCCAAGTGGCGATGGACAGCGTTCTGGAAGCGCTGGCCGATAGCATTGATTATTTCCAGGATAATATCGAACGCCTGCGCCCCTCGCTGCGCGATGCTCTGAAACCGCACTACACTGCGCGGTTAAAACAGATGCGTAAACTGCAGGAACTGGCGCGTGCGCATTTAAAGATGTTACCCCGAGATGCTGACGTTGAACGCGATGATTTTTTATGGCTCTGGAGCCGTCTTAAAAGTTTTGTGGGCAACGATAGCCAAGTATTGATCAATGAACTGTTAGAGCAAGAGCGTGTGCTGATGCAGGCGTTATCCACCCTCTTTACCCATCCACTACCCGACCCTATCGAGCCGGTCGTTGATGAGTGCATGCAGGGATGTCGTAAGCTGATTCGTGAGCTTTACGGGCTACAAAAACGTAAAGTGCACCGCTAGCATCTATTCGCTTGATTCCGGTTCAAATATATAAAGCGTCGGCGTAATGACTGGCTCGACGCTTCGCAGCTCTATCGGCTCGGCGGGTCCTAAAAAGTAGGGCTGCCTATCCCACACGTAAATATCCCCAAGCGTGGCTACGCGTGCCGCCCACTCGCGCGCTTTCAAACGCCATTCATCGGCGGTGGGTCTTTCTTCGGCCACACACCCGGTCACATCCATACCCAGCGCCCGGCCAATGAATATTGCCCGCGGCAAATGCCAGCTTTGGGTTACCAATAGCGCACGTTCAAGCTGAAAAACATCCCGAGCCCGCGCCAGCGTGTCGTAAGTACTAAAGCCGGCAAAATCCATGGTGAGCTGGTCAGCAGGCACCCCCCGCCGATGCAGATCACGCCACATGGCACGCGGCTCGTTATAGGCCTGGGTACGGTTATCGCCGGATAGCAGCAGATGCGATACACGCTGCTCGGCAATCAACGTGGCGGAGGTGCGCATACGCGCGTGAAAGTGAGGGTTGCGTAACCCGCTACGCGTCCAGTGAGACGTGCCGAAAACGATGCCTACATCCGCCGGACGGCACTCAAGTATCTGTCGATCGATATAGCGTGCCGTACTGCCGAGCACATATAAATTACCAAGCACAAACAACAATGCCGCCAGCAGCAACAAGGCTCCTAGCGACATCAGCAGACGTTTTGCCCACCTCAACAACATGTTGTACATCTAGCGACCCAGAGGCGTTTAAAACATGCCGAGCTCAAGCTTAGCCTCATCGCTCATCATGTCACGGCTCCAGGGGGGGCTGAAAACAATCTCGGTGTGCACTTTATTTATTTGCGGCGCCCCTAAAATTTTATTACGTGCATCTGCCGCAATGACATCTCCCATGCCACAGCCGGGGGCCGTTAGCGTCATGCGAATCGTTACTAACCGCTCGCCGGTAATCAGGCGCTCAATACGACAGCCGTATACCAGCCCCAGATCCACGATATTAACGGGGATTTCCGGGTCAAAGCAGGTGCGCAGCTGTTCCCATACAAACTGCTCGATCTCATCTTCACTGGCACTTTCAGCCAGGGTTGGGCGCGGCAGCGCCTCAAGCCCCAAGGCGTCCAGGTTGCGTCCTTCAATAAGATAAAGGCGCCCTTCAAAACCAACGCTGACCGAGCTACCTTTCGCCTGCATAACGCTGACGATGCTATCTTCCGCCAAGGTTTCCGTTTTGCCAAACGGAATCGCAATAGCCTCCACATCACGCTGGAGCGGCAGTTTCTGACCTCGATCAAGGCTAGCGATTTGCTCGATATCCATAGAGTTCCTTAGCGCACCATACCAATAACACGATTGAGTGCTGCGACAAACGCATCCACTTCGTCGAAGGTATTATACGCAGCAAACGAAGCGCGACACGTGGCATCCACGCCAAAATGATGCAGCAGCGGCTGTGCACAGTGGTGCCCAGTACGAATGGCCACACCCAGCTGGTCAATTAGCAGGCCGATATCCTGAGAATGTGCGCCGTCAACCACGAACGACAGCACGCCCGCCTTGTTCGGCGCAGTTCCCAAGATACGCAGTCCATCAATACGCTGCACCGCCTGAGTGGCATGTTCAAGCAGCATGCCCTCCCACTGACCAATCGCGGTGATCCCCACGCCTTCAACCCATTCAAGCGCCCGGCCCAACGCGATAACTTCCGCAATGGCTGGCGTACCCGCCTCAAATTTATGCGGAATACTGGCAAAGGTGGTGCCCGCGTCGAAAGAGACGGTTTTAATCATCTCACCACCGCCCTGCCAAGGCGGCATGGCCTCGAGCAGCGCTTTTTTACCATACAGCACGCCAATACCGGTGGGGCCATAAACCTTATGACCGGAGAAGGCGTAAAAGTCGGCATCAATCGCCTGCACGTCGACGGTTTGATGCGGTGCAGCCTGCGCTCCATCGACAAAAATCAGCGCACCGTGCTGGTGAGCAAGCGCCGCCATGTCTTTTACCGGGTTAATTGTGCCCAGCGCATTGGAGACATGGTTAACGGCGACCAGCTTGGTGCGCTCGCTCAAAAGCTCACGATAAGCGGCCATATCCAGCGCACCCGTGTCGTCGACCGGAATGACCTTGATGGTAAAACCGCGCTCAGCGGCCAGCAGCTGCCAGGGCACAATATTGGAGTGATGCTCAAGCAGCGATATCAATACTTCATCACTCGCGGTGAGGTTAACGCGCCCCCAGGTTTGAGCCACCAGGTTGATCGCTTCCGTCGTTCCACGAGTAAAGATAATCTGACGAGTATCTTCGGCATTGAGAAACGCTTTTACGCGCTCACGCGTGCCTTCAAACGCCGCCGTCGCTTCATCGGCCAGCGTATGCAGGCCACGGTGGATATTGGCGTTATAGCGCGAGTAGTAATCGCTAAACACGTCAATAACTTGTTGCGGCGTTTGGCTGGTCGCGGCGTTGTCTAGATAGATGAGCGGCTTGCCGTGGACTTCCCGACGAAGAATCGGGAAGTCTTCACGAACCGCCAGCACATCATAGGATGCCTGACTACTCGCTGTCGCTTTCTCAAGAACCGTTGACGACATTCATCACTCCTCATGTAAGCGTTGAGCTTAGTCGTTAAGATTAGTCGTTAAGCGCGACGGCGGTTTCCACCAGGCCTGCCAGGTTGAAGCGTTCAGGCAGCTTACCGGCAACGGCCAGCTCGACGCGCTCGGCAATTTCATCCAGCGCGACTTTGTCCAGCACTTCGCCTGCAAACGCCAGGGTCAGAAGACCACGTGCCGTGGCTTCATCAATACCGCGGGTACGCAGGGCATAAATCGCCTCTTCATCCAACTGACCGGTCGTGGTGCCGTGAGAGCACTTCACATCATCGGCGTAGATTTCAAGCTCAGGCTTGGCATCAATCTGGGCGCGGTCAGACAGCAGCAGGTTCTGGTTGCTCTGGAAACCTTCGATCTTCTGGCTGTCACGCTTGACGTAGACCTTACCGTTAAATACACCGTGAGCACGGTCATCCAAAATGCCTTTATAGTTCTCGTTGGAGAACGTCAAGGGCGCGTTGTGATTGACCTTGGTGTGGTTGTCCACATGCTGACGACCCTGACCGAAGAACAAACCGTAGAAGTGCGTTTCAGCACCTTCACCGTTCAAGTCGCTGATCAGATCATTGCGTACCAGCGCACCGCCCAGGTTCAGGTTGTACGAGGTGTAGCGGCTGTCGCGACTCTGCTCAACATGCATGCTGGCAATATGCATGTCGTTAAGCGGCGCTTCCTGCAGCTTGTAATGATTGAAAATAGCGCCGCGGTCAAGCATGAACTCGCCCACCACGTTGGTAAAGTTAGCGGCATCCTGATCACCGCAATAGTGCTCGATCAACGTAGCTTCACTGCGTGCACCGGCTTCTACCAGAATACGCGGGTGGCTCATCACTGGCGTGCTGCTAGCCTTGGAGAGGAACTGTAGTACGATGGGTTTATCCACCACCGTACCGGGCGCGATACGTACCACAGCGCCCTCTTCCATAAATGCGGTATTCAGCGCAGCAAACGAAGAGAAATCCACACCGGTCAGACGACCAAGCGGGCCACCCACCGCTTCATGGTTTTCGCTAAGCGCTTTGGAAAGCGGCAGCACATGAACGCTTTGGGGAAGTGCGTCCAGGTCTGAAAGCGCCGGTGCAAACACGCCGTCGACGAACGTGAGGCGATAGCCCACGATAGGCAGCGTGACGGTTGCCGCCTGCGCCGGCGAAAAGTTAGCGTCATCGGCCAGCGCAAAGTTGCCCTGGGCGATGGCGCGAACGTCGGTGTATTTCCATTCTTCATCACGGCGTGTGGGGAAGCCCAGCGCTTCAAAGCGTGCAGCGCCCGCCTGACGGCGCGCGGCAATCCACGTCGGTTCCGCCCCGCGTTGCTGGCTACGCGTTTTCAGCGTGTCCAGAAAGGTTTGCGTATCGCTCATGCCGCGGACTCCTCAATACCTTCGTAACCATTGGCCTCAAGCTGCTTGGCAAGCTCGGCATCGCCGGTTTTGACGATTCGACCATCCACCAGAACGTGGACTTTATCGGGAACGATGTAGTCGAGCAGGCGCTGATAGTGAGTTACCAGCAGGATCGCGCGCTCTTCGGCACGCAGGCTGTTAACACCGTCGGCCACCACTTTCATGGCATCGATATCCAGGCCTGAGTCGATTTCATCCAGCATGGCAAGCTTGGGCTGAAGCACCAGCATCTGGAGAATTTCGTTACGTTTCTTCTCGCCGCCGGAGAAGCCTTCGTTAACCGCGCGCTGCAGGAAGCTGGCATCCATTTTCATAAAGCCGAGCTTTTCTTTAACAAGCTTCATGAACTCAGGTGCCGGCATGTCCTCAAGACCGCGGGCTTTACGCTGAGCATTAAGCGCGGATTTCAGCAGATAGATATTTTTAACCCCCGGAATCTCAACCGGGTACTGGAAACCTAACAGCAGGCCCGCCTGGGCACGCTCTTCGATTTCCATTTCAAGTACGTCTTTACCTTCAAAGGTGATGCTACCCTGGGTGACTTCATAGCCATCTTTACCGGCAATCACCGCTGACAGGGTTGATTTACCCGCGCCGTTAGGACCCATAATGGCGTGTACTTCGCCTGCATTGATGGTCAGGGTCAGGCCCTTGAGGATTTCTTTATCTTCAACGGTGACGTGTAAGTCAGTAACTTGCAGCATAATCTTAAACCTTCTAATTCTGGCGAGTCGCTGGCGCGACGCGTATCAAAGTAATTTGTACGGCAAACCGGCTAAACGATTAGCCTACCGCGCCTTCCAACGTCACGTTCAAGAGCGCTTCCGCTTCTACCGCAAACTCCATCGGCAGCTCCTGGAATACATCCTTACAAAAACCATTCACGATCATGCTGACCGCGTCTTCTTCGGAAATACCCCGGCTACGGCAGTAGAACAGCTGGTCTTCACCAATCTTGGAGGTGGTAGCCTCGTGTTCAATAGTGGCCGTGCTGTTGCCAATTTCCTGATAAGGGAAAGTATGCGCGCCGCACTTGTCACCAATCAGTAGCGAATCGCACTGGGTGAAATTACGTGCGCCTTTGGCACGTGGGCCAATTTTCACCAGGCCGCGGTAGGATTGGTCACTTTTACCTGCCGAGATACCTTTGGCCACGATATAAGAGCGCGTGCCTTCACCGATGTGAATCATCTTGGTGCCGGTATCTGCCTGCTGGCGGCCGTTGGTGACGGCGACAGAGTAGAATTCACCGATGCTGTCTTTACCGCGCAGCACGCAAGAAGGGTACTTCCAGGTAATGGCCGAGCCGGTTTCAACCTGCGTCCAGCTAATGCGCGAACGCGCACCGCGGCAATCGCCACGCTTGGTCACAAAGTTATAGATACCGCCCTTGCCGTTCTCATCACCGGGGTACCAGTTCTGTACGGTGGAGTACTTGATGTACGCATCATCTAACGCAACAAGCTCAACAACCGCCGCATGCAGCTGGTTCTCATCGCGCATCGGCGCGGTACAGCCTTCCAGGTAAGACACCTGAGCACGATTTTCACAGATAATCAGCGTGCGCTCGAACTGCCCGGTATTGGCGGCGTTGATACGGAAGTAAGTGGATAGCTCCATCGGGCAGGTAACGCCTTCCGGTACAAACACGAACGAACCGTCGGTAAATACCGCCGAGTTAAGCGCGGCAAAATAGTTATCCGCCACCGGCACCACGGTGCCCAGATACTGTTTAATCAGCTCGGGGTAGTCGCGAATCGCCTCGGAAATGGAGCAGAAGATAACCCCGGCTTCGGACAGCTCTTTCTTGAACGTGGTGGTGACCGATACTGAGTCAAACACGGCATCGACGGCCACACCGGCAAGCGCTGCGCGCTCATGCAGCGGAATACCCAGCTTCTCGTAGGTTTCCAGCAGCTTGGGATCGACTTCATCCAGGCTTTGCGGGCCATCTTCCGGGCGCTTGGGAGCACTGAAATAGGAAATAGCCTGATAATCGATCGGCGGGTAATCCAGGTGCGCCCAGGAGGGTTCTTTCATGTTCAGCCACTGCCGATAAGCGTCAAGACGCCACTCAAGCATCCACTCTGGCTCGCCTTTCTTCTTGGAAATAAAGGCAATAGTGTCTTCATCCAGGCCAGGGGGAAGAGTGTCGCTTTCAATATCGGTTACAAAGCCATCTTTGTATTCGCGACGAACCAACTGTTCCATTTCTTCAGTTGCCATGGTGTTACCCTCCGGGCAGTTGGTGGCGAGGTCTCCTCGCCGTCAATAAGGATAAGTTGTCTAGTCGTTACGCAGAAACCGCCGACAGACTGATACTTTGAATCGGTAATTGCACGGGCAGCTTGAGGGGCGTCGACGCCGCCAAATGGGCCAGCGTCACGCTTTCCAGCAGCGTTCGAATAGCCAGCGACACGCGCTGCCAGTTATCTGCCACACCACACGTGGCGGCCAGTTCACACTCACCTTGTGCCTGACTGCACTCGGTCATCGCAACGGGCCCTTCAATAGCCGAAATAATATCCGCTGCGGTGATTTGCGAGGCAGGCCTGGCAAGCCGATAGCCACCCTGAGCGCCACGCTGGGATGCCAAGAGCCCTGCCCTAACCAGCATTTTAAGCGTCTTGCTAACCGTGGGGTGCGGCAACTGCACGGCTTCAGCAAGATCAGCCGCGGCGTGCGAAGCCTGCGGATGACGGGCAATCTGCGCCATGACCACAGCGGCGTAATCTGTCAGCCGAGAAAGCTTTAGCA
Source organism: Vreelandella zhanjiangensis DSM 21076 (assembly GCF_000377665.1). Classification (GTDB taxonomy): domain Bacteria; phylum Pseudomonadota; class Gammaproteobacteria; order Pseudomonadales; family Halomonadaceae; genus Vreelandella; species Vreelandella zhanjiangensis. Next base: position 340,692 of record NZ_KB898649.1, read on the forward strand.
TGTCGACTCCCATTGATTAGTCAGTCATCAAGCTGGCTGCGTATTAATTGGGTACCATTTTAGTCCTGTATAAATTTGATGTGAAGCCCTAACGCACAATCATTGGAAAATTAGCTTAATTCTGGGCACGTTCGGCGCAGATGGCATCAAAAACGCCAATCATTATCATTTAAAAAATCTATTTGCCGTCAGGTATAAAAAAACCTACCGCGTAAAGGGGTAGGTTTTGTCGTTCATTAAGCGATCAGGCCTTTTTAACAAACTCTGATTTGAGCTTCATAGGGCCAATACCATCAACTTTACAGTCGATATCGTGGTCGCCCTCGACGATGCGAATACTCTTGACCTTCGTGCCTACCTTAACCACCAAAGAGCTGCCTTTTACCTTCAGGTCCTTGATGACCGTGACGCTGTCGCCGTCAAAAAGCGGGTTACCGTTAGCATCACGCACGCTTGGAACGTCATCCGCCGCGTCGGTATTTGCCGTTTTTGACCACTCATGGCCACATTCCGGGCACACGTACTGCAGTCCGTCATCGTACGTAAAAGTCGAGGCGCAGGAAGGACAATTAGGCAGTTCGTTCATGGACGGCTCCATCGCGGGCAATAAGAAAGCGATGGAGCCTACACCGAATGGACAAAATGCTCCAGCCTGAGAGACTATCAGCCCCGCTGGTAAGTGCCCACCAAGCGGTCAATGCCTAATAGATGCGGCTCAACTTCTTTTAAAAGCTCGGCCATGCTGAGCCCTTCCGGCAGCGCCGTTTGATGATCCAGCGCCAGCACCATAAAGTAGTAAAGGTGCTTACCATGCCCCTCGGGTGGCATTGGGCCGCCGTAGCCGCGTTTGTCGAAGTCGTTGCTGCCGGGCGTACCGATCGGGGTATTTTCGTCAAGGCCGGTGATATCCCCCGGCAGATTATAAAGGCTCCAGTGGATAAACCCGTAGCTGCCGTCTTTAACAAGCGGCGCATCGGGATCATGGCAGATCACCGCAAACCCTTTGGTACCTTCAGGCACGTTATGCCAGGCAAGTGGTGGAGATACATCGTCACCTTCGCCGGTATAGCGGGCAGGAATCGCTTGATGCTGCTCAAAAGCCGTACTGGTAACTTGCATGGATGATAGTGCAAATGCCATTTGTCTCTCCTTGGGTTAGCCAATAACGCTTATTACAGGGTGGCTGGAAATAGTGACGCGATCAAGGCCGGTTCAGTGAACCTGAGTGTTGTTGCCACCACTGCCGAGCGATTACGGTATTTTCTGCGTTACCGGCAGGATTCAGCACGGTGGGCAGCTGAACGTAGCTTCCACCTGTGTTCATCATCAAGAGCGGATCTTGCGTTGCCAGCTGTAGCGCATACAGCACCAGCATTTGCTCATACTCATCGTGTGTATCCAAACGTGAAAACAGCAGAGGCACGGCGGGCAAGCCAATTTCGCCTAATCGTTCTGCCGCGATATACCACACCCGTGGATTGTCACGATCACCGTAGGTGGAAACAAAGCGTCGGTCGGAAAGCCGACTCACATAGTAAGACGCCCCTTCTTCAGGACTTACAAATAGTGGCGGCACCCAGTCGGTCGCCGAAGCCGTATTGGCGTAGGTGATCGGCGCTGCCGTGGGTGGTGTTTGAGAAACCGGAACGTCAACCGTGCGCGGATTTTCGGGCGCGGATGTACGCTGATTGCCCGCACACCCGGCTAACAATACGCTTCCCAGCAGTAAGACATACAACACTTTTTGCTGCATTTTCATGCTCCCTGTGCACTCCCTCACAATAGGCCTGCCATATCCATAACTAACATCATGACCAGCGCCCCTGGCGTTTTAAACGTCTTTTTACCCAGCCATCATACAGCTTGCGTAACCCGGGTTTAATAAGCGGCAAGCCAATAACCCAGGCCACTGGGCGCAACAATGCAACACGCGCCATTAATAGCCGATAGGCATCAATCCCCTCAACGATGCGCCCGTCGGTTTGCTCAACATGTAGCGACCTTAAGGCCGCCTCCGGCGCTATCCCTTTATTTCGCAACGCCTGCTGATATTCGCTCACATCGCACCAGCGAATATCGCTTGCCCCTTCGCCCGCCCAACGCTCATAGCGCTGTCTGTCTTTGCGGCAGCTGGGGCAAACCGCATCGTAATAGACATTGATGACATCGTGATTAGGCATAGTCAGCTCTAGGTCATGTTTTAACGGTTAAGTGTGGCACTTACCCCGTCAGAGACAACCCCCAATGCAAAGCAACTCGGAAAGCATCCGCTGTTAACCGCCAAACGACAATAAAAAAAGCCTGCGATGCCAAATGAACGGCTTCGCAGGCTTTATTAACACCTTCTATTTCATCAGCATCTATTTCATCAGAACCTATGTCATAAGCACTTATGTCATCAGCACCACGGAAGTGCTAACGAAGCACTACTTATGTACGTTACATCAATGCGCCCTGAGCATCTTCCTGTACCCCGCTGATGCTGACATCGTCACTGAGTGCCGCTACCTCCTCATCTAGATATGAAGCATCATTCGCTTCAGAGGCCATGGCCATCATCATACCCATGTTCGAAGCGCTGGCCGATTCTGCGCCCGCATCCCGGGTGATCTGGAAAGACGCCAGATCCATGGAGCCGCCGTTGAAGGTAATGCGCAGAACCTGAACGCCCTCCTCTAAGTCCAGCGTCAGCGAAGGTCCATCGACATACACGCCCCAGTCACCGGAGTTGGGTACCGAGCCGCTGGCCTGCTCATAGAAGCCTCCATTCTGCTCCACCGCCGCGGTAATGGTGCGTCCATCGTCGGGACTTGCGGTAACGAACGACAGGGTATGACTTCCCGCCTGCTCGACGTTAATGGTGTACTCCAGCCACTCGCCCTCATCCACCCAGCCGACGGCCTCTCCTTCCCCGACGATATCCACACCGTCGCCAGGGCGCACGTCTGTGCCGATCTGGTAGGCATCCGCGTCGTTGTAGGCAACCCCTTGGCCACCTTCATCGTAATTAACCGCATCAAGTGTCAGCCCTTCATTGGCATCCACTAGCCACGGGGTTCCCTCCGCGTTGAACGCCTGCTGCCCATCACGCGACAGAGTGAACGAGGCCAGGTCCATCGATCCACCGTTGAACGTGAGCCGCAGCACCTGCTCGCCAGCTTCAAGCGCGACCTGCGAGGCATCGGTGGGCTGGAAATTACTCCAGCCGCCGGTTGGTGATACCGCCACCGGGCCGCTTGATGCGTAGGGCGTACCGTCACCTTGGGTAAAGGTGGCCGTGATACTGCGCTGAGAGCCGCCAGCCTCGCCAAGTGCTGACAGGAATGACATGTCATAGACACCGGCCTGCTGAATATTGAGCGTGTACTCTACCCATTCGCCCTCATCCACCCAGCCGATAGCATCGCCATTGCCTACGATATCCACGCCATCACCGGGACGCATCTCGGTGCCGATCTGGTAGTCATCGGCATCGTTGTAGGCAACCCCCTGTCCTCCCTCGTCATAGTTCGCGGCCTTGAGGCTGAAGTTGCCTCCCACAAGCCATGCCTCGCCATTGGGGGTGAAGGCCCGCTGACCGTCGTCTACGGGGGCTTCTTCTACTGCCAGCGTAAAGCCTGTCTGAACGCTGGCCTGGCCATCAGAGGCCGTAACGATAATGTCGAAGCTTCCCGCTGCAGTAGCCGTCCCGGAGAAAATTCCGTCCGAGGACATGGATATTCCGCTGGGCAGGCCGCTGGCGGTATACGTCAAGCTATCGCCATCGGCATCGATAAACGCATCGGCAGGCAGGCTGAAGCTTATTGCATCGCCTTCCACCAAGATGACGTCGTCAATGCCTGCTTCGACCACCGGCGCTTGGTTGGCGGGCGTCTGATCGACGGGCGCCAGGTTGAACGAGGCCAGATCCATCGACCCACCGTTGAAGGTAAGCCTTAGCACCTGTTCGCCAGCTTCAAGCGCGACCTGCGTGGTAGCGGTCGGGGTAAACGTCGTCCAACTTCCGGTTGGTGACACTCCTACCGGCGACGCCGTTACGTAGGGCGTATCCCCCTTGGCAAAGCTTGCGGTAATGGAACGGGCAGCCGAATTGGTCGAAGCCATGGAGGTCAGGAAGCCGAGGTCGTAAACGCCGTCTTCCGCTACGTTGATGGTGTATTCCACCCACTCACCGTTCTCTATGAAGCCAATTGCCTGTGAGGGAGTAGAGATATCTACCGCTTCGTCGGAGCGGAAAGAGCTGCCTTGGTGGGCGGCATCCGAGTCGTTATAGGCAACGCCCTGACCGCCGTTATCATAGAAGCGTGCTTCCAGAGTCAGCCCATCGGCACCCACTTCCCAGGCTGTCTGGGTATCGTTGTAAGCACTCTGGCCATCGTCGGCAGGCGCTACAAAGTCGAGGTTGAACGAGGCCAGATCCAATTGACCGCCGTTGAAGGTCAGCCGCAGTACCTGCTCTCCTTCCTCCAGCTCGAAGGTCAGCGGACCCACGGTCTGGAAGCTGGTGAAGCTGCCGGTATTGGGAAGGTTCTGCACCTGTGATGGGGTGTAGAACTCGCCATCCTGCTCGAACGCGGCCGTAATGGTCTTGCCACCGCTCGTCGCAGAGGTTGAGAAGCTCAGCGTATAGGTACCCGCCGTTTCCACATTCAGGGTGTATTCGACCCACTCACCGTTAGCGATGTAACCCAGCGCCTCGGTACCGATCGAGATGTCCACCGCCTCGTCGGAGCGGAACGGCGCGCCCTGATGGCCGGGCGTGGTGTCGTTATACGCCACGCCCTGGCCGCCGTTGTCATACAGTTTCGCTTCCAGCGCTAAGCCTTCACTGCCCACCACCCAGGCGGTCTCACTAGCATTAAAGGCGGTCTGACCGATTGGTTCAGGGTTATCGAGGAAGTTCGGCACGCCGTCGTTGTTATCGTCGTCGTACAGATCCACCCGGCCGTTGCCATCGGCATCCTCCGCCCCCGTCGGGTCATAGGGAGTAACGTTCTCCACCAGGAAGATATTGTCGTTGTAGTCGTAGTTCACCCCGGCATAGTCCTGGATCACGATATAAGTGTCCGGAATGACGTTGCCCGCAGCGTCCTTGGCGATATACACGCGAATCAAATGGCCGTCGCTTGCGTCCCAGTTAAGATTGGTGCCCGGGTTACCAATGGCATCAACGGTGTCCTCGTAGAGGTTGGCATCCGGATCCGACCAGGAAATGTACCCCTGACGACCTGATATTTCAGCGAAGAAGCCAAACGGCGCATCGCGATCCAAGGTGGTTGTGGTCAGCTGGTTGCCGTTGTTGAGCGTGCGCGGCAACAGCGTCTGACCATCCGCCTCATCGTGGGCCAGAATCTCATCGCGGTTGCGGCTATCCACATCGTGGATGAACAGTCGGGCCACATCGCCCTGGGTATGATAGGCCGCCAGCTGAGTTATCTTGATCGGTGAGCTGCCCTCAGCGCGCTGGAAGTACGGTGCCAGAATTTCGTCGCCGTTGGCTTCCACCAACCCCCCCTTGTTCATCTGCCCTTCGGCCACATTGGTGGTGTAGCCAAAGGCGTTGATGATTTCCTGAACCAGGGGCTCTTGACCGCTTTCAGACTGGTTCTGAGCAAGGCCCGCCAGCTGTATAACTTTCTCGCCCTCATCGGCATCGCTTGAATTGATGATCAAGCTCGCTTCATAGAGGCTTGCATCGTTCGGGTCATTGGCGATGAAGCGCACCGTCACATCGATGGCCTCACCCGGCTCCAGCGTTACCGCTGAGAAGGCCTGGGTAAGTTCGAACAACGTGGTATCGCTGACCTCGATGCTTTCGACATCCAGGTTCTCGAAGCCATCGTTTCTGAGCGTGATGGTCACTTCGTCGTGCACCATCTGCGCGGCGTTAGCCGGGTTTTCAATGCGCGACATTACCAGGCGATCATTGGACGGCACGCCGTCGTTATTGATCACCGTGAGCTCACCACCGGTTACCGGCGTCACGCCCTCAATGAGAAACATGTTGTCGTTGTAGTCGTAGTTGATGCCGGTGTAATCCATGATGCCCAGATAGGTATTGGGAATCACGTTGCCGTTGGCATCCAACGCCCGGAACATGCGCACGGTGTAGCCGCGCTCGATACCCTCGGCATCGGCTGGCGGCGTACCACCTCCTTGAGGGTTCAACGACGGGTCGGTGGACAGGTTGGCCACCTCAATGCCAAACACACCTTGACCGGCCCAGCTGCCGGGAATATCGGCAAGCGAGAAGCTCGCAGTAGCGAACTGTCCATTGCTTTTCACCGGCAGAAGGGACTGGTTGTTATCTCCCGCATGGTTGCTGAAGATGATGTCCTGATTTTTATTACCCGGATTATGGATGCCTAGCGTCGCACCTCCATCACCATGGTAGGCCGCCAGCTGGGTAATCTTGGCTTCCCCGGCGCCGTCTGCCAACGCCCAGTAACGCGACATTACTTCATCATCGTTAACGGGACGATATAGATCGAAATCGTTGAGCACGGAGTTCTCACCGCCGCCCACCGTGGTCAGGCCATCGATACGGTTACCAAAGCCGAACACTTCCCATACTTCATTGACGTTGGGTTCCCAGCCGCCCTCGTCACGCGCCTGCCAGAAGCCGGCCATATGAATTTCGGCAACCGGCGAATCAGCGTCGTTAGTGACCAGACGAATACGGCCTTCGAATACACCATCACCCGCGTCGTTGGTAGGCGCCGTGTAGCTGGCGCGATCAAACAGCACCGTTACTTCGAGCGATTCACCGGCGGCGAGCGTCATGTCTTCAAAGATGCTGGGATTTTCCAGCACGAATGGACCTTCGATATCGGCGTCGAGTATCTCCAGCACATCGCTGCCGGTGTTGGAGATCGTGACCGTCGCGCTTTCCTTGAAGTCGCGATTGGGGTTCGAGGCGCTGTTGTTCTCCAGATAGCTGAAGTGCAGTCGATCAGAGAAGTAGGCAGCATCGCCGCTTTGTACCGCGATATCGGCATTGTCATTGCCAGAGACCGGCATTACATCCAAATAGTCCAGATCATCGGCGCCATCGGCCGTGGAAACCGCACGCAGGTTGTACTCCACACCCGCCTTGAGTTCGACATAAACACCCTCTTCGCCAGCCTCTCCCACGCCCGGGTAGGCCAATACTTTCACCGCCTGGCCGTTCAGGGTTAGAGTCAACCCCTGGCCATCGTCACCCCCGGCATTCGCTGCCAGATCCAGGCGATAGAGACCATCGGCATCGACCGTGAAGTAGAAGTCGGCGGTCAGCTCGTTAATGGTGCGAGCACTATCGCCACTCTCAAGCTCGATACGTGCCCCATCCGAAACGTCGGCATACAGCGGAACGAAGTTATCAGTCGGCGCATTCGGCACCTGCAACAGGTCGATATTGGGACCCACGGCGTTCGGCGCAGTCAGGGTGATGGTATTGCTGCCCGCCTGCAGGGTGACCAGGGTGTTCTGGAAGAACCAGTTATCCTCGGCGGCGTTACTTTGACCTTCAAAGTTCAGCTGCCCCAGATCGACGCCGTTGATAGTCAGGCCCAGAGGGCGGTCGGCCTTGGTCGCACCCAGGGCGTAGCGGAAACCAATGTCATAGCTGCCCGCCTCGCTGACATCAATGGTCCAGCTAATCGTCTGATCACCCGTTCCATCAAAGTCGACGAAGCCGTCACCGGAGGCGTTGCGATCATCGTTGCTCGAAAGCACGACCAGCGGACCATTAAGCGTCGCGCTTTCGGCTTCATACTGAGTCACGTCCGGCGTGGTATCCGGCTCAGCTCGCAGGATCTCCAGCTGATCGATATTGGGGCCGGTATTGGCGGTGGCTTGCAGGCGCACCGTGTTCTGACCGCTAACCAACGTGGCCGCCACGTCTTCGGTCAGCCACTCGGCCCAGGCCGCGTCGCTGGTCAACCCTGGCGGCGGACTGAAGTCGAACACGCCGACGCTTATGTTATTGACGAACACCTCAAGTGGACGGTTGGCATCGCCACCGTTGGCATAGCGCAGCCTCAGTACTGAATCGCCTGCCTGAGCGGCGCTCAGATCGAACGTGAAGGTGAGGAAGTCGACGTTAGTGGAGCCGAAGTCGGCGTACCCCCCCAGAACACCGTCGTTATCGTTGGTATTGCCATCCACACCGAAGGATCCCGGGCGCAGGCCGTTGGGCAGGCCCTGGGTGGTTTCCGGATTACTGGCATCGCGGATCTGGATCTGGGCGCCAGCTCCCGTTGCGATCGTCACTGCGGTGCCGTCATCCGGCGTCTTATCTTCAGCCTGAATGATCAGCAGCGATTCCAAATCACCTGGCTCGGGATCAACCGGATCCACCACTCCACCCGGCGCCGGGTCTAAGCGAATGATCTGGCTCTGGCCATTACCGCGGTTCAGTGTCAGCACGTAGAGCTGTCCGGTGACCGGGTTCTCGATAATATCCAGCGGATCTACATAGCTGATAACGTTGCCGTTAGGATCACGCAGCACGTCATCACCGATCACATTGCCGTTAGCATCCAGCGTGATTGAGCGAATGTCGTCGCCACCCGAGTACTCGGTGAACAGCACATTACCTTGCAGGTTGCCGCCGAACACACCGCTGGTGTACTCCACCGCGCCGTTGGGTGAGCGGTTCTCGCCAAGTGAATAAACACCGGAGATATCGTAGGTGCCCTCGGGGTTGGTGCCTACCGGATAGCGGTCAACCTGGTTGGGGTCGCTGCCGCCCGTCGGGTTGCCGCCATTCATGATGTACTCATCGCGCAGCGGATTAGGGTGACCGTAGTAGCCCCCTTCAACGATCTTGAACAGATAGTCGTCCTGTTTCTCGACGTTGGTGTAACGCTCGTTTTCAGGCGTTGAAGGGTCGTCCGGTACGTTGCCGCCTGCCGCCGAGCCGTTGGTTGGTACATACAGGAAGCCGTTGGAGTGCCATACCAGGTCATAGGCGTTCCGCGCCCCGGTGGCAAAGATCGTCAGCACCGCGTCTTCGGCGTAGGGGTCGTAGAAACTCTGAAGCACGTTGCCGTCAGCATCCTGCACCGTGGCGACACCACGCTCGTCGAACACCAGGAATTCGCCGTTGCCCATGGGGATAGGATCATCCTTGGGATGGCCGTCGGGGTCATTGTAGCGTGTGTTCTGGCCATTGTTGGGCACAGGTTCGGTGGAGACATCAAAGCCTCCAGGAGGTGCGTCGCGGGTCGGATCGATTTCCATTACGGCAGCGTTCAGCAGACGCTCGGGGCGGTTGCCCCAGGCGCTATCCGGTTCACCCATGGCCGAGTTGGAGCCCTGAATCAGATATAGCAGGTGCGTCGGCACGTCGGGGTTGGTGGCCGCGTCATAGTCGGGATTAGCGCGGAACTCGAGACTATTGGTCACATGGTCGCCGTTGGAGCGCGGCAGCCCAGTGATGTAGGGCTCGGCGACACCTGAGAAATCGCTGCCGCCATCCAGGGTGATCTTGGTGACGCGACCGCTAAACTCCGGCACGCCGTTATCGCGCCCGTTGAGCGGGATCGGATAATTATCGGTAATCCACAGCACGTTCGAATCGGTGGGATCGACCGTCAGGCCGATAATGCCCCGTCGGTCGTTACCGCTTTCAGCGCCGGCTTCAAAGAAGTAATCGCTCGGCAGTGAAAGCTCCTGGCGGTTAACCAGCGAGCCGTCGCTTGGGTCTATATCAAAGCGCAGGATCTGCCCGCCGATGGTGGCCACGTACATGGTCGAGCCGTCGGAAGTAATCTCAAGCGACGTGAAGCCAAAGGCGTTATCCGCGGCGCCGTTGAGTTCAACCACATCGTTGAAGGCCACATCGCGAGGCACCACCTCGGGCGTTTCACCAGTGACGAAGGTGTTGGTGTACTTCTGGAACTCACGGGTCGGCGCCGAAGCGTCATCGTTGGGGCCACGGTCCTGGAAGCCATCGATCACCAGGGTATAGCTGGTGAACGGTTTGAGCATACCACTGGGCGAAATCGTCAGCGAATCGAAACCGCCCGTCGTATTGACGTTGAAGGAAACTTCCTCGCCGGTGACCGTTTCAAACAGCTTCACGGAGCCGTCGTTAAGGCTCTCAAGCAAAGCACCGCCACGTCCGTCGACCACGGAGATTCCCACGAAGATATCCGAGGATGGATCAACGCCGGTGGGGATAGCGCCATCTTCAGGGTCAAGATCAAACTCCACCTCGTTTTGCCCGACACCGGCAATGGCCCGTGCGTCGGTGAAGAAGGCATAGTCCTCCGGGGCTGCGCGGTCATCATCCGGGGTCAGATCCGGGAGCGATTGGATCTCGATGTACTGGATCTCGGTGTTCTCATTATCCAGCCCCATAGAGTCCAGCGTCAGACGACCGTCGGTGACCTGCACGATGCGAGTCACCAGGTCAGAACGCACACCGTCGGTGTCATCGGCCGGATTGCTATCCGCCGGGAAGTCATCTGGCCGGAAAGGCGTGAAGGGGTCATTGAACAGCTCGCCCTCCGCGTTCAGAACATTGCGGCTGTCGTAAGGGCCTGAGGTATCACCAATCGAAATGGTGACCTCATAGTAGCCGTCGGCAAGCTCGATTTCCCAGCCGGCGCGTACATAGTTGCTTCCGGGCTGGTCAAAATGGGCATAGGTGCCCTGGCGTGGGTCGAGACCCGCGATGTCGTCGGTGCGGTCGTTGACCGCCACGCTGGTCAGCTCGCTAATATCCAGCGGCGTCGTGCCGGGCTCACTGTCATAGATCGAGGCTTCGGTTACCCAGCCATACTGATACGTCTGACCATCAATGGTCACTGACTGGGTGCCGAACGCCTTGCCGTGGTCGGCAATATAGCCCTCCGGTACCGCGACACCTTCGGGCTGGAAGTTGATCTTGACCGAGAACCGGTCAACGGGCTCGACTACTGGCGGCGGCGCAACCCCTTCGCGAGTCACGCTGAGGCTATCGATATTAGGGCCAGCGGCAGTCAGGTTCTCTAGCCGAATTGTATTGTTGCCCGCCGCGAGCTCAACCTCGATCTCTGCCACTGTCCAGTTCTGCCATCCAGCGGCGTCCACACCGGTCGCGGCAAAGGCAATACTTCCCTGGGAAGCGCCGCCGACCAATATATCCATGGGCCGGTCGGCGCCATTTCCGCCTGCGTTGGCATAGCGAACCGTCAGGGTATAAGTGCCAGCTGCCTCAACGGCGACGTCGAAGAAAGCCGCATCACCAACCTCGTTACCCATGTCGAGATAACCGGTGCCAGTATAGCCATCCCACAGCCCATCCGGGCCAGCCGCTTCGTTGGTTTCAGGATTGCTGGCGTCACGCACCAGCGTATCAGGGGTCGGCTCATCATCATCGATCGTTAGTGCTTCGCCCTGAATATCGAAGGCAAACGGCGCGGGAGGCGTTTCGCCATCGTTAAAGTCGAATACAATCTGATCGATATTGGGGCCGTTAGCCACACCACCGTTGGCCGCCGTGGGAATCGTCAGCGTTAAGGTATTGGCGCCCTCTTCAAGCGTTACCTGTATTTCCTGCTCAAGCCACGCATCCCAAGGGTCGTTGACGCCATCATCCAGAGCATTGGTAAAGGCAACCTGGGATTGCCCTGCGCCATTAACCGCCAGATCCAATGGCCGAGGCGCGGTTCCACCGTTGGCATAGCGAATGGTGGCGGTGTAGGTGCCAGCGGCGGGCGCATCAATATTAAACGTGATTTGGTCGCCCGCATCGGCGCCGAAATCCATATAGGCGCCGCCTACCGCACCTTCCCGATAGTTACCAAAGTCATCGGGATTGTTCGCATCCACCGTACGTGTCACGGCCCCTTGGGCGGTGCCACCCACGTCGGTCACGATCGCGTCCTCACCTTGCACAGTAAACGACTCGATCACGTCGTTGGTGTCATCTTCACTTACGCTACCGGTAGCCGTGGCCGCAGCGCTGTCGATAGCGAAGCCGTCACCCGTGGCGCCGGTAAGCGTAATCTCGACCGTCTCAGTGCCATTGTCTTCAGCATCATTGGCTACATCGACTGTGAGGGTAGCCACTCCGTCGGTAAAGGTGACCGTGCGGGTCTCGGAACTGCCGTCAATGTCGAGGGCCAGTTCCACATCGCCGCTGAAAGCCTCTGAAGTACTCAAGGCGAAGTTAAGCGTAGTAACACCTTCATCACCGCTCTCAACGACTGGATCAGCGTCAGCGATGCTTATTAGAATGGTCGAGGCTGGCGGAGCAGCTTCCAACAACGCCACCTCGATCTTATCAATATTAGGGCCGTTGGCACCGCCCCCCAGACGCAGGGTGTTACTACCGGCATCCAGCGTGATCTCAAGGGTTTCGGTGGACCAGCCTTCCCATTCGGTCTGGCGAGTCGGATTCCCACTAGTGGGTGCTGCCGGTTGGTTGGCCGTCGGCACATCACTGACGTCATCCGGATAGTAGCCGGGCTCCGCCGTTGCGGCGAAATTAAAAGTACCTAATGGCGTAGTCGAACCAGCATCAACCAGGGAAAGATCCAACGGGCGACCGGAGCTACTTGCATAGGTCACCGTGACGCTGTAAGTGCCTGCGGTAGCGACATCCAGCGTGAACTCACCGTAAGCATTGGCATTGTTCAAGGCCCAATCAAGATAGCTTGCGCCCTCGGCACCCACCCGGAAAGTTTCGCTGCCGCTCGTAAAATCGGCAATATTGTCGACGGTCACTACCCGGTTGGTTGCACTGTTGTCGTTATCAACCGTTGGAGAAAGCACCAGGTCTTCCCCCTGAATCACATAGACGTCGGGATTCGGCGCGCGCACTTCCAGATAGTCGACGTTGGGCCCGCTGGCGCCGTTGGACGTAAAGGTGACTGTGTTTTCACCGGCCTCAAGCTGCACGCGAACGGTACGCTCGCCGAATTCGCTAAAATCAGCTGAAGTGGCATTCAGCGTGGTGCTGGGAAGATCGAACATGCGATCCACCAGCTCGCCGTTAACGTCCAAGCGCAAGGGGCGGTTTCGATCAGAGCCGTCATCATTCTGACTAAGCGCATAGCCCAGCCCTAACTCGTACTCTCCCGCTTCGGCAACGCTGAATGTGAACGTCAGCGTCTCACCGCCGTTGATACCATCGCCATAGTCTACATAAGCCTGGCCATCGGCATTGACGGCATTCGGCTGCAGAACGGGGTCGCTGACCACGTTAATGCCAGGACCCGAAATGGCCGCCCAGGCGCCGTCACTCGCATCAACATCTTCGGCCTGTATGCGCAGTGGCGAGAAAGTGTCGGGCGTTACGGCCAAAGCGGCCATCGGGCTTTCATCCGCCTGTAACAACACTGTTTCAGAGGCAGCCTGCTCAATGGGCTCACTCTCTGCCGCCACATCAACCTCAATGTCCATATCCGAGCCGGGCAACACCTGACCAGACGCATCCAACGCTTCCAGGCGAAGCTTTAACATTCCTAGGGCAGGCGTGGGTAAATCCTCAAAAACAAAGGGGCGCTCCACGCTCTCAAATGTTGCAATCTCGTTGTGGCCATCTTCCCAGACCATCCTGAGCGAATGGATAGACGATTCCCAAGAAGAAGCATATGGCGTTACGTGGAGTTGGTTGTCATGGAAGGTATCCCTGCTAAAGCGACCTCCTTCATTAATGGAACTCAGCAGAGTGTTCGCTTGGCCGGCAACAAATGACATTGAATACATGGTCTACCCCTTGGCTTTAATTATTTTTATAAGCGCACTCGATATGCACTTATGAGCACCCATTAACCGTTCCTTTTCTTAGCAAGCTTGTGAGCGTAAAGCGCGCGTCTAGTATTAACCGTGCTGAGAAGAGAGCTGGCTATTCGAGAGTCTAACCGGGCTTTCTAGAGTGACAAGCTGGGGTATTTGACATACTTATTTACCAGAAAAGCACTTAAAAATAAGTAAATATCTTTTTTAAAACTCTTTAAAATCAATATATTAAAAAAAATACATAATTAAACCTAACTCTATACGAATGAAACATCAGATTAAAAATAAGCGGTTTTAATTACCAAAATAGTCTTATCGCTTCGTAAAAAATTGTGCAGGATAAAAAAACAAATAATTAGTATTCAAAACAAATAAAACTAAAAAATTGGTCACTTGATTTTAAAACAAACCTGATACGCTGATTAACAACTCAATAATAAAAATATTCAAAATCAGACACACAAAATACCTTGGTAAATTTAGCCAACAGGCGATTAGCGTCTCAAGCCAATCCTGCTCATAGACTCGCAAGATTAACCTTGCCGTTGTCGTGAAACGGGGCCGCAAGAGCAATTACAACAATGCCCTGGAGCTAGGCCATGTCGAAGCTATATAAAGACTCAGACCTTAAGAAGGTGCTGAATACCTGTCGGCGCAGCTTTATCTACGTTGGGCTGTTCAGTTTGTTTATCAACTTACTGATGCTGGTTCCACCACTCTATATGCTGCAGGTCTACGACCGGGTTATTACCACGCGCAGCCAGGAAACGCTGCTGATGCTGACTCTGGTCGTGGTGTTCCTGTTTGTGGTCATGGGCGGGTTGGAATTAATGCGCTCTCGAATCCTGGTGCGGGTTGGCAACCGGCTTGATGTACTGATTAGTCAGCGGCTTTATTCCGCGATGTTCAAACGCACTCTGATGATGCCCGGTAAGCCTTCGGCTCAGCCGCTAAATGACCTTACAACGCTGCGCCAATTTCTTTCCGGCAACGGCCTGTTTGCCTTTTTCGACGCGCCCTGGGTGCCTATCTATATCGCCGTTCTGGCGATGTTTCATCCATGGTTCGGGCTTTTCGCCCTAGGCGCCGGGATTATTCTGGCGGCATTGGCCGTTATCAACGAGATGATTACCAAATCGCTGTTAAACGACGCCAACAGCCAGCACGTACTCGCTCAGGACTTAGCTAACAGCAACCTTAGAAACGCTGAAGTGCTTCACGCCATGGGTATGCTGCCCGGCATCATGGGTCGCTGGAGCGCGCGGCATCGCGAGTATCTGGTTCTACAATCCAAAGCCAGCGACCGGGCCGGTTTGATAACCAACACTTCTAAAGTGCTCAGACTGATGTTCCAGTCGTTGATTCTAGGCTTGGGCGCTTATCTGGTACTGGCCGGCGACTTAACCCCCGGCATGATGATTGCCGGGTCTATCCTGATGGGACGCGCGCTGGCGCCTATTGATCAGATGATCAATGGTTGGAAGGGCTACTCCGGTGCCCGTACCGCACGCGCCCGCCTTGAAGAGCTG
The DNA here is from genome assembly GCF_000377665.1 of Vreelandella zhanjiangensis DSM 21076. GTDB lineage: Bacteria > Pseudomonadota > Gammaproteobacteria > Pseudomonadales > Halomonadaceae > Vreelandella > Vreelandella zhanjiangensis. The sequence goes on from NZ_KB898649.1 coordinate 355,937, forward strand.
CTTCATACCATTCCAGCTGAAGAGCCGCGTATGCCGCTTCCCAAGCCCAAAGGGCGCCTCGTGCTAGAGGGCGTGACCGCAGCACCTCCCGGGCAGAAGTTAGCGACGCTACGCGATATCAACCTGGTGCTTGCCAAAGGAGAGCATCTGGCCGTCGTTGGCCACAGCGCATCAGGCAAGACAACGCTGGCCCGCGTGGTACTTGGCATCTGGCCAAGCCAGTTTGGGTGTGTGCGCCTTGATGGCGCCGATATCACCCAGTGGAACCGCGCAGCGTTAGGCGCTCACATCGGTTATCTGCCCCAAGATATCGAGCTGTTCGACGGCACCATCTCTGAGAATATTGCCCGCTTCGATGAAGTAGATGCCCAGGCGGTAGTGCTCGCGGCACAGCGGGCGGGTGTTCACGAAATGATTCTGGAGCAACCCAACGGGTACGACACGTGGTTATCCCATGGCGGAAACGCTCTTTCGGCAGGCCAGCGCCAGCGCATCGGCCTGGCACGGGCGCTATATGGCCAGCCAGTGCTGATAGTACTGGATGAACCGGATGCCAACCTGGACGAAGCGGGCGAACAATCGCTTGCCAACTGTTTGATCCGCCTACGCCAGGAGGGCACCACGGCACTGATCATTACCCACCGGTCACGCCTGCTGCATAACGTCGATAAGGTACTGGTGCTTAGAGAAGGCCAGATCTCTTCGCTCAAACCGCCTACTCGAATGGCGCCCGTCACCAAGATGACCGCCGATGGAAATCGCCCTGTGCAACCCCAGCGCGTGGCCGCCCTGAAACCCAGTGCACGCGGCCGTAATAGCAGCGAGGACACCCAGTCATGAATATGCAAAAGCCCCCAGGTTTCAGCATGCCGCAAGCGGCAAACGATGAGTTACCGCTGGAAGACAGGCGCTACCGACGGCTGGGTATCGCCATCCTCATTATTGCCGTGGGCGGTTTTGGCAGCTGGTCGGTATTCGCCAACCTGGCCGTCTCGGTGGTTGCGCCAGGCTCTGTCTCGGTCGAGAGCTTTACCAAGACGGTGCAGCATCTGGAAGGCGGTATCGTCGAGCGCATCCTGGTTGAGGACGGCGACCACGTTGAAGCGGGCGATGTCTTGATGGTGCTTGACGATACCCAGGCGCGCTCTCAGCTGCAGGTCACTCGTTCTAACTATCTGATTAGCCGGGCGACCGAAGTGCGCCTTCTGGCTGAGCTAAGCGATGCTGAGACGCTCAACTTTCCTGAGGAGCTGACCGCATCCGAAAACCCGCGGGTTCAAGAAGTAATGGATGTCCAGCGCCGTTTATTTGACTCCCGCCGCGAATCTTTATCCAGCACCCTGGCCTCGCTAGATGAGCAGATTGTGCAGATGAACGAGCAGATAGAAGGCTTGACCAATACTCAGAACATCAACCAACGGCGCATCAGTTCACTCGAAGGTGACGCTGCCAGCCACCGCCAACTGTTTCAAAGAGGCATGATCAGCAGTCAGAGAATGCGCGAACTGGAACGTGAGAGCCTGGAGTACCAGAGTTTTAACGCTCAACATGCATCTGAAGTTGCCCGCCTGCATTCTCAAATCAGCGAGAACGCGCTGCAAAGGCAGGTTCGCCTGCAGGAGTTTCAGCAACAGGTAGGCGAGGCGCTACGCCAGACCCAGACCGAAGTTGCCGATGCTGAAGAGCGTCTGAGTGCGCTTCTGGATAAGGTAAACCGCACCCAGGTACTGGCGCCGGTTTCCGGCACGGTGGTAGGCCTGATGGTGCATACGCTGGGAGGCGTTATCCGCTCTGGCGACCCGCTGCTTGATATTGTGCCGACTAATGTCGGCTTCATTATTGAGGCCAAAGTGGCTGACCATGATGTCGATCACCTTTACATAGGTCAGCCGGCGGAAATTCGCTTCAGCGCTTTCAACCAGCGTTTATCCAATGTCATCGACGGCGAAGTTATCCACGTAAGCGCCAACAGCTTCGAGGATGAGGCTACCCGGGCACGTTATTACAAGGTCCGCTTGCGTGTGACCAGCGCCGGTGAAGAAAACATGACCGAGTCCATGAAGCTACTCGCCGGTATGCCTGCTGAGGTGATGCTACGAACGGGGGAAAGAAGTTTTTCCAGCTACATCGCAAAACCTTTGACCGACATGCTGGCCCGTGCCATTCGTGAAGATTAAGCGATAACCCAGCCGAGGCGGCATATCTAGAAGCGCACTTCCGCCTCGCGCTTTCTTACAAACTGGCTGGCTTTTTCGGCAGTGGCTGTTCTCTACCGTTTGCGATACGGTCTATCATATTATCCGCTGCGTAGAGACCACTATGGCTGAAAGCAAGAAACTGCTGATCATTGCCCACGCGCCCTCTGAGAACACTCAAAAGATGTTGGAGGCCGTGATTAATGGCGCATCCAATCCCGACGTAGAAAACGTGGAAGTACGCTCTCTTACCCCGCTTGAAACACAGCCTGACGACATCAATGCCGCTAGCGCCATTATCCTGGGCACGACTGAAAACCTGGGCTATATGGCGGGTTTGATGAAAGATGTGTTTGATCGGTGCTACTACCCGTGCCTGGATAAAACCGAGGGCTTGCCGTTCGCGTTTTACGTTCGGGCTGGTCATGATGGCACCGGCACCCAGCGGGCCATTGAAAGCATTACCAAAGGATTGCGCTGGAGGCTGGTGCAAGACCCGCTTATTTGTCGGGGAGACTTTCAAGCAGGATTCATTGACCAGTGCGAGGAGCTGGGACTGGCAATGGCGGCCAGCCTGGAAGCAGGTATTATCTGAGCGCCTTATTCACAAAAAACGGCGCCCTAAGGCGCCGTTTGTCTTTTCATGCCGTTTATTTACTACAAGCGCTCGCTTACTTCAAACGTTCAAATACGGTTGCCACACCCTGCCCCATGCCGATACACATGGTCGCCAAGCCGAGCGTGGTATCGCGCTGCTGCATGACGTTCAATAGCGTGGTGCTGATACGTGAACCTGAACAGCCCAGCGGGTGACCCAGTGCGATCGCGCCGCCATGCAGGTTGACCTTTTCATCCATGGCATCCAGGAAGCCCAGGTCTTTTAATACCGGCAGACTTTGCGCTGCAAAAGCTTCGTTAAGCTCCACGGTCTGGATATCATCCGACGAAAGGCCAGCGGCCTTCAGCGCCTTTTTAGAGGCTGGCACCGGGCCATAGCCCATAATCGATGCATCACAACCTGCCACACCGGTGGAAAGCACTTTAGCGATAGGCTCCAGGCCCAACGCCTGGGCGCGCTCGTAGCTCATGATAGCCATGGCCGAAGCGCCCACTGAAAGCGCTGACGACGTACCCGCCGACACGGTACCACTGCGTGGATCAAACACCGGCTTAAGCTGCGCCATGGACTCAAGGCTTGCATCGGAGCGGATCACTTCGTCATTTTTGAACAGTACTTTAAAACCGCGCTGATCGTGACCTTCAACACCGATAATTTCGTTATCGAAGTAGCCTTTCTCCATTGCCGCCTGAGCACGCTGGTGCGAACGCACGCCAAATTTGTCCTGATCTTCCCGGGTGATGCCGTGCATCTTACCCAGTAGTTCAGCGGTCAGGCCCATCATCATGGAGGCTTTGGCAGCGTATTTGCTGATCGCCGGATTCACATCGACACCATGGGCCATGGGCACGTGTTCCATATGTTCAACGCCGCCGATGATATAAAAATCGCCCATACCCGCTTTGATATTCGCCGCCGCAATATGCAGCGCGGTCATCGAAGAGCCGCACAGGCGGTTAACCGTCTGCGCCGGTACCGAGCGAGGAATGCCGGTCATGATCGCCGCATTACGCGCGATGTTCATGGCCTGCTCAAGAGTCTGGTTAACACAGCCCCAAATCACATCATCCACTTCCGAAGGATCTAAATTGGGGTTACGTGTGAACAACGCCTGCATGACCGCAGCGGACAGGTTTTCCGCACGAACGTTACGAAACGCGCCGTGCTTGGCTTTTGCCATGGCGGTACGTACACCGTCGACCACCACGATATCTCTGGGATTCAAACTCATCTTATTTCTCCTGTTCGCGGTGACTTAGGCCTGACCGGGGGCGGTGTAAAACTGCTCGTTGTTTTGCGCCATCTGGCGTAGCTTGTCCGTCGGCGCATAAAGCGGGCCGAGCTCTTCAGCCAATCCTTCAGCCAGTTTGACGAATTCAGCAACGCCCATGGCATCAATGTAACGCAGCGCACCACCGCGGAAGGGAGGGAACCCAATTCCGTAAATCAGCGCCATATCGGCTTCAGCAGGCGTATCAACGATGCCGTCTTCAAGACAGCGCGCCGTTTCCATGCAAAGCGGTACCATCATGCGCGCTATGATGTCCTCGTCGGAGAACTCTTTCTGCTCTTTAACGACCTCTTTGATTAGCGCGTAGGCCTGTTCGTCGGTCACTTTCTTGGGCTTGCCCTTTTTATCCTCTTCGTAGGCGTAGAAGCCCTTGGCATTTTTCTGGCCCAGGCGCTCGTTTTCATACATCACCTGAATCGCGGTTTTGCCTTCACGCGCCATACGATCAGGGAAGCCTTCTGCCATCACTTCATTGGCGTGAACCGCTGTGTCCATACCCACCACATCCAGCAGGTAAGCAGGACCCATTGGCCATCCAAATTTTTCCATGACTTTATCAACGCGCTGGAAGTCGGCGCCCTGCTCTACCAGGAAGCTGAAACCGCCAAAATAGGGGAACAACACGCGGTTAACCAGAAAGCCTGGGCAGTCGTTAACCACAATCGGCGTTTTACCCATCGCGCGGGCGTAGGCAACCGTAGCAGCAACCGCGGCGTCAGAGGTTTTCTCACCGCGAATAACTTCAACTAACGGCATACGGTGCACGGGGTTGAAAAAGTGCATGCCGCAGAAGTTTTCCGGACGCTTAAGGTTCTGGGCCAAGCGGTTGATCGAAATCGTCGAGGTATTGGATGCAAGGATAGTATTTTCGCTCACCATGCCTTCGACTTCGGTCAACACCGCGTCTTTAACCTTGGGATTTTCCACCACGGCTTCGACGACCAGATCGACATTGCCGAAATCACCGTAGGAAAGCGTGGGGCGGATGTTGGTCAGCTTTTCGGCCATTTGCTCATTGGTGAGTTTTTTACGCTCTACCTGTTTGCCAAACAGCTTGCGAGCTTCTTTCAAGCCCAGCTCAATGGCCTCATCCTTGATGTCTTTCATCAGGATGGGGGTACCTTTGGAAGCGCTTTGGTAGGCGATACCGCCGCCCATGATACCCGCCCCCAGTACCGCCGTTTGCTTGACCGGCTGGGCCTGCTTTTCATACTTGCCAGCTTTCTTTTTCACCACCTGATCGTTCATGAACAGACCGACCAGGTTAAAGGCCACGCTGCTCATCGCCAGCTTGGCAAAGGCTTTCGCTTCGATGGCCTGGGCGCGGCCGCGCTCTTCACCCGCCCCTTTTTGAATAACCTTGATGGCTTCGATCGGCGCGGGATAGTGCGGACCGGCTTTACCCGCGACGTATCCTTTGGCGGTTTCAAACGCCATCATCTGCTCAATGGCGTTGAGCTTAAGCGGGCCTTTTTTCTCTGCGCGACGCGCCTGATAATCAAGCTCACCGTTATTGGCGCGGTCGAGAATATCCAGCGCCGCCTCGTCTAGCTGTTCGGCGCTAACCACTGCGTCCACAGCGCCTACTTTCAAAGCCGCATCGGCGCGGTTTTCGGTACCACCGGCAATCCACTCAACCGCATTGTCAGCGCCGATCAACCGCGGTAAGCGCACACAGCCGCCCCAACCCGGGAGAATACCCAGTTTGGTTTCGGGTAGACCAATCTTGGCTTTTTCGCTCATTACGCGAAAATCGGTAGTGAGCAGCACTTCACAACCGCCGCCGAGGGCAAGGCCATTGATGGCCGAAACGGTTGGGAAAGGAAGATCTTCAATCGCATTAAAAATATCGTGTACCTTGAGGTTCATTTCCTCAAGGTACGCTTCACCCTTGGTAAACAGGCTGTGAAACTCGGTGATATCCGCCCCGACGATAAACGCGTCTTTGCCGCTACCAATCATCAGGCCCTGCAAGTCGTTTTCCGCCTGAAGAGCGCTAACGGCCTCTCCAAGCTCGGTAACAACAGCGCTGGAAAGCTTGTTTACGGACTCATCTTTTAAATCAAAAATGAGCCGTGCGATATGATGGCCACCCAGGGTGTCACGACGCTCCACCGTGATGGCGTTGCCTTGATAGATCATCCGTGCTCTCTCCACAAGTTGAACTGGCGCCCTGTCAGCAAGTTCTCAGCAGGTTCGCCGAACATTTCATACGGTCGTTTGATAGCATTAGCTTGGTTGAGTAATCGAACAACGTCAAGCCCTGACTTTTGGCTAATCCCCGCCTTATTGCGACCCGTTTTAAGCGTTTATCGTTCGCTATTGAGGACACTTTCAGGCTATTGCATGCCGAGCGTCGACTTTTGTCGAGAACCCAAGGATCATGGTCGTTTTATTTTAGAGTCTTATATTTTATGGGCGCACTGCTAACACCTTCGCGTGTCAACGCTATTCAACAATTTGTTGAGCGTTTGATCGAGCGGCTAAAACCCTGGAGCTGGCTATGGCCACCGATGGCGTTTGCCGCGGGGCTGGGTAGTTTTTTCTTGGTTGACCGCCAGCAGTGGCTAGGCGCGGCCCTGGCGCTTGGCCTGCTGTTTACCTGGGTGCTATTACTTTCCGAAAGCTTGATTGGCCGTTGGTTAGCGCGGCGCGGGCACCCTACCCTGCCCAGGGGTGCCACCACCTTTATTGCCCAGATGATTCACCAGGAAACGCTGTTTTTCACGCTGCCGTTTATTTTAATTACCACGGTATGGAACAGCGGACAAACCCTGTTTGCTTTATTTGTGGTGGTAATGGCGCTGCTCTCGATTATTGATCCACTGTATTACAAAGTCGCTGGCCGGTGGCGCAGCCTGTATTTTGTTTTTCATGCGCTTTGCGTTTTTTTAGTAGTGCTGGTGACGCTACCGATCATGCTGCACCTCACCACCGGCCAAAGCCTTTTTCTGGCGATGTCGCTGATGGTGCTGGTTGCGCTGCCCAGCTTTTGGCATTTACTTAAACGTCGCTCGTTAAAGCGCTGGTGCGCCTTTTTAGGGTTAACGCTAGTGCTTGCTTATGCTGCCTGGCTAGGTCGCATCTGGGTGCCGCCCGCGAGCCTCTGGATGACCAGCAGCGCGCTTTCTCCTGCGCTCAATATTCAACAGCGCACGCCTCAGGGCTCGATCGCGCTTACTCCACAGGCTATTCGTGAAAACGGCCTGTATGTCTATACCGCCATACGCGCCCCGCGCGGCTTGAGCGAAACGATCTACCATGCCTGGCGGCACAATGGTGAGCCCCTGGATATCGTCACGCTGGATATTAATGGTGGCCGCGAGCAGGGCTATCGAGCGTGGAGTCATAAGCTTAATTTCCCGGAAGACCCCACCGGCGACTGGCGAGTGGATATCATGACCGATAGCGGCCAGCGCTTGGGGCTTATCCGTTTTACGGTATCGGAAGACCCGCAAAAAGCCTCCATAGCGGATAGTACTATTCGCCCCAGCGGTTTGAGCGGGCTTAATCTACGCCGGTTTGTGCCCGGCGGGCGGGATAATTCCGAGGTATCAATGGATGACTAAGTTGACCTATGCTTGCAATCAGAGCCATTGCTTATGACAATTCATCCTCTCACTTTTTAGTAGCGAGTTGCCCATGGCTTCATCGATTGGTTTTCGTCTTGCACGCCTGCCGCATTTGTGGCGTTCGATTTTGGATCGCAGGCTGGCCCCGCTGGGGCTAACCCAAACGCGCTGGGTCACGTTGTATCATATCTGGCGTTTGGGTGAAGGCCATCCACAGTGTGATCTGGCCCGTGTGATTGGCGTAGAAGCGCCTTCACTGGTGCGTACACTTGGTCAGCTTGAAGAACAGGGTCTGGTTGAGCGACGCGCCTGTGACAGCGACCGTCGCAGCAAGCGCATTTTCCTTACTCCAGATGCCATGCCGCTTCTTGAGCAGATTGATAGCGTTGCCAAAGAAGCACGCACTGAGATGCTGGCAGGCTTGAGTGATGAAAATATTGAGCAGTTGGATGAGTGGCTGACCATTATTGAATCTAACGGACTTGCCATCCAAGCCCGCGACCAGGAGACACCGCCTGAGACGCAGGCTTCTTCAATGGCCTCCTCAACACCCGCTTAATCAAGGAATGAGGGAGGCATCACGATTAGGTGCATCAAACCCTTTTTGGATCGGATCGTCCGCTAACCCTCCAAGCTCACTACGCAGCTGATCGAATGCAGCTGCGTAGACCCTCAAACGCTCCGCCGTCTGTGATTCCCACCACCATAGCGCCAACCCGGTTGAGCTAGACTCCACGACCAGTGCATCCTGAGGCAAGCGCTCAAGCAGCTCCTTCAAAATTTGCTCTGCCGCTTGCGGCAAGGGTCGCAGCGGTGCGATGCGCCAGCGCCATCCGGCACAGTAACGCTCCAGCGCACTGCTTGCATTACTGTCACGCACCAGTAAAAAATCAGGGCCTGGGGCTGCTTGCGGGTAATACCACCGGTAGGCTGGCATCAGACCTTTAAAATGATGCAGCGGTGGCTTTTCAAGCTTAACGCTAATGCCATAATCAGCGGCACAGTTGCGTAATACCCCTTGGCGTTTTTGGCGCGGGCTAGGTTTTAGCCACATGACCGGCGCTGAGACGAAGATCAAAACAAAGATAATTATTAACCATTCCATTGCTACTTTAACCTCACTTAAGCCACACTAACTTAGCTACTTAAAAAAACCATGACGCAGGTCGTTGTGAAGACAAGGTACGCCACCTAAAGTAATAATTATTAAACAAAGCGATTTCTTTGTTACTCACTGCTGAGGAGAAGTGTCATGAGCTACCGCCATATTCTAGTTGCCGTCGATTTAACCAAGGACTCTCACAAAGTTCTGGAACGCGCTGTGGTGATTGCTGAACGCAATAACGGCGCCAAAATTTCCATCATGCATACCCTGGAGCCTCTCGGTTTTGCCTATGGCGGCGATATTCCGATGGATCTTACCAGCATACAAGACCAGTTGGATGAGCACGCCAAATCGCGCCTGGCCGAAATTGCCACTCCGCATATCGCGCCAGCCGACCAGCACGTTGTGGTAGGCATGCCGGATACTGAAATTCACCGTTTTGCCGCTGACCATGATGTCGATTTAATCGTGGTAGGCTCCCATGGCCGACATGGCTTTGCCCTACTGCTGGGGTCTACTTCGACCGGAGTGTTACACGGCGCTCAATGTGACGTGCTTGCCGTACGTGTTGGCAACAAGGGTGAAAAAAGCGTCGAGTAAGGCGTGAGCTAACGCTGTAAAACGTATCCCCAGGAACATAAAAGAAGGCGCCTTGCGGCGCCTTCTTTTTTAATCACCTGCAACCATTGCCTCAAGTTCCATCCAACGCTCCATTGCGGTTTCCAGCGATTGCTGAACAGCCTCAAGCGCTTGAAGTCTTGCGGTTACATGACTAGCGTCCTGTTGATAAAAAGCCGGATCACCAATCTCCTGCTCCAGGGTTTCAACCTCGCTTTCTAGACGCTCAATCTCTGCGGGCAGCGCGTCCAGCTCACGCTGCAGCTTATAAGACAGCTTAACCGTCTTCTTGGCCGGCGCAGCCGCAGGCGCCTCAACCTTTTTAGCCGGTGCTGATGAGGTAGGTTCCGTTTTCTGACGGGCCGCCCCCTCCCAGGGTGCAGGGGGAAGCGTTCCACCCTGACGAATCCAGTCGGTATAGCCACCGACGTATTCTCGTACCTTACCTTCGCCTTCAAAGGCCAGCATGCTGGTCACGACGTTATCCATGAAGGTTCGATCGTGAGACACCAGCAGCAGCGTGCCATCAAAATCAAGCAGCAGCTCTTCAAGCAGCTCCAGGGTTTCCATATCCAGATCGTTGGTCGGCTCATCAAGCACCAACACATTGGCCGGCTGAGTAAACAGCTTGGCCAACAGCAGGCGATTGGATTCACCGCCCGAGAGCGCTTTGACCGGCTGGCGCACGCGCTCAGGGGTAAACAGGAAGTCCTGCAGGTAGCTCATCACATGGCGGTCTTTACCGCCAACGCTTACCCGGTCACTGCCCTGGGCCACGTTGTCATAAACGGTTTTTTCCAGCTCAAGCCCGGCACGCAGCTGGTCAAAATAGGCCACTTTCAGGTTGGTACCCAGCTGTGCGCTACCTTCGGTTGGCTCAAGTTCGCCAAGCAGAATTTTGAGTAGCGTTGTCTTGCCCGCACCATTGCGGCCCAAGAAGCCAATACGATCACCCCGCATTACTTCAAGGTTGACGTTGCTCAGGATCACATCATCGCCAAACCGCTGGGTAACGCCTTTAAGCTCAACAACCCGCTTGCCGGTACGCTCGCCGCGATCCACGGTTAGATTGGCCGTGCCCTGACGTTCGCGTCGCTGGCTGCGCTCGTTGCGCATGGCTTCAAGTGCGCGAACACGGCCCTCATTGCGGGTACGCCGCGCCTTGACGCCTTGACGTATCCAGGCCTCTTCCTGCGCCAGCTTTTTATCAAATTCGGCGTTCTCCCGCGCTTCTACTTCAAGCTCATGCTGCTTGCGGGCCTGGTACTCTTCATACTTACCGGGGTAGCGTCCCAGCTGACCGCGATCCAGCTCCAAAATATTGGTCGCCAATTTGGAGAGGAATGCCCGGTCGTGGGTAATCAGCAGCACCGCGCCGTTAAACGCCAAGAGCTGCTCTTCAAGCCAGGCAATCGTATCCAGATCCAGGTGGTTGGTCGGTTCATCGAGCAGCAACAGATCCGGCTCGGAGACCAATGCGCGAGCCAACGCCACACGCCGACGCCAGCCACCGGAGAGCGAACTCATTTCAGCAGCGGGCGGCAGGCCCAGGCGGGTAAGCACCGTGTCGATACGTTGATGAAACGACCAGCCATCGATGGCTTCCAGGCGCGTTTGCAAAGTCGCCATGCGATCCATGTCAGGGTCGGGATCATTGATAAGATGATCGTACTCGGAGAGCAGCTCGCCTGCTTCCGGCAACCCCTGGGCCACCATATCGAAAATGGTCATGCCCGAAGACTCAGGCAGTTCCTGAGCCAGTACGCCTATTTTCAGGCCCGGCGCCCGCCAGATCGAACCGTCGTCCGCCTGAATATCACCAGCGACCAACTTTAAAAGCGTAGATTTACCGGTGCCGTTGCGCCCGACCAGCGCCAGCCGCTCGCCTTTTTCTACCGTAAGATCGGCGCGGTTCAATAGTACTTGGGTGCCGTAGGCAAGTTGCAGCTGTTCAAGTCGTAACAAGGTCACGCAGTATCCTCCTTCGTCGTGAGGCGCACAGTGTAACGCATGCACTCATTACGCGCGTGGTCCTTATAGAGCCAAATGCATCATCGTGCTAACGTTTGAGATAAAGACCAGGGAGGCGAACACGTAGTGACCGTTACCGTCTCGATGCATTTTGTTAACCAACTCTTTTGTGGCCTACCTGCCACAACAAAGCCACGTGCTCATTATTTGGCAAAAGCTGGCATTTCGCCTTTTTTAATTGATGCCCCTCATGGTCGAGTCACCGTTGAGCAGTTTGCCGAACTCTATCGTCTTCTGGTGTTTGACCTAGACGATGAAACACCGTGTTTCTTTGCTCGTCCGCTTCGTGGCGGCACGCTTAAACTGCTCTGCTTAAGCATGCTGGATGCACCAAACTTACAGGTGGCGCTGCACCGTTATACGCAGTTCTTCCATATTTTACTTGATGACTTTAGCTATCAGTTTTCAGTTGCTAATGGCCTGGCGCGCATGGCACTAAAAGAGCATGCGCCGTTAAAGGGCAGTCGTATTTTAATTCATGAATTAATGCTTAAGTTGTTTCATGGCATTGCATCGTGGTTAATCGCCAGTAAAATCCCGCCAATCTTGATGGAATGCGCCTACGCGCAGCCCATTCATAGTGCAGACTATCTTTATTTTTATCCGGGTATCGTACGTTTCGACCAGCCCCAAACGGCGATGTCTATAGATTCAACGCTTCTGGATCATCCAATCCGACGAACCAAACAGCAGCTAGGCGCTTTTTTACGGCATGCGCCAGCGGATTGGTTTTATGTATCGTTTGAAGATCGGCTGCTTAGCCACCGGGTACGCGAACATCTTGCCCGCCATTTAGCAACCTCAGGCAGCGTGCAACACGTTGCTCGTGCTCTGCATATGTCAGTGCGTACCTTATCGCGCCACCTTCAGCAGGAAGGTACTCACTTTCAGGCAGTAAAAGATGAGTACCGGCGTGACTATGCCGTGCAGGCACTGACGCGAAGTGAAAAACCTTTAATAGATATCGCTGAAGCGCTAGGGTTTGAAGACTTGGCCTGCTTTAGCCGGGCGTTTAAAACCTGGACCGGCAATTCACCCGCCGCGTACCGCAAAGCACGAACGACGGGGCTGGCAGTTAATTAATTATAATTCGGAACGTATACGCTTCTTATCCAGCTTACCGACGCTCGTTTTAGGAATCTCATCGACAAACCGGATCATTGTGGGAATTGCCCAGCGATTAAGCTTTCCCTGTGCTACAAACTGTTCCAAAAATTCTGTTACGTCTTGTGTGGTCGGTGGGTTGTTAAGATCGCTAGGAACCACAAGTCCAGCAGGCCGCTCTCCCCATTTTTCATCCGCCACCCCAATAACCGCGACTTCGGCTACGCCAGGGCATTGGCTAATGAAGCTCTCAATTTCCAGCGATGAGAGCCACTCCCCACCCGTCTTAATCACATCTTTAATACGGTCGCTAATCGATAAAAAGCCGCTTTCATCCAGTGTTGCGACGTCCCCCGTATGCAACCAGCCATCGCGCCATAGATCTTTACTGCGCGCCTCTTCTTTGTAATAAGCCTGAGTTAACCAAGGTGCCTGCACCCGCACTTCACCAACGCTTTTACCATCATGAGGTAGCGGTTGGCCGTCTGGATCAACCACCTGCAGTTTTACCAGTGGTATCGGCAGCCCTGCTTTACACCGCCATGGAAGCTGGGTATCAAAATCCGCCTGCTCAATGTGAAAAGGCAAGATGTCGGCCGTTAAAAGTGGGCAGGTCTCCGACATACCGTAAGCACTGCGCGTATCGATTCCCAACTCCCAGGCACGCCGTGCCAGTGATTGTGTCAACGCGCTGCCGCCAACCAGTACTTTCCAACCCGAGAGATCAACGCGCTTTGAGGCGACGGCTTCGGAACTCACCACCATATTCAACAACGTGGGCACGCAATGGGAAAAATCGACCTTCTCATTGACCAGTAACGCCACGAGCATTTCAGGTTCGTAACGCCCTGGGTAGACCTGTGTGGCCCCAAGCAATGTGGCGGTATAAGGCACACCCCAGGCATGAACATGAAACATCGGGGTGATCGGCATATACACCTTATCGCGGTTGAGTAGCGCGAAACCCGGCACCTGAAATGTACTCGCCTCACCCAGGGTATGTAACACTAACTGCCGATGAGTAAAAAAGACCCCTTTAGGGTTGCCCGTTGTGCCGGTAGTGTAAAACAGCGTTGCGACTGCATTTTCATCAAAGGTGGGAAATTCATAATCGTGAGGCTGCTCGCTTAGCAGGCTCTCATACTCCCCCGCTAGAGGCAGCGATGTGCTAACGGGGCTTAAAGTCTCTTGGCATAGTAGATAGCCACGTACACGGGGCAGCTTTTCAGCCAGGGGCTCCAAAAGCGGTACAAAGTCTTCGTGCACTAATACAAAAACGTCTTCCGCATGCTCCATGGTATAAAGAATCTGCTCGGGGGCGAGCCGGACATTGACGGTATGCAGTACAGCGCCAATCATGGGAATCGCGAAAAAACACTCTAAATAGCGGTGGCTATCCCAGTCCAACACGGCCACTACGTCCCCGGCTTTAACGCCTTGAGCGGACAATACATGGGCAAGCTGATGCACCCGCTCACGAAAGATTTGATAGCTATGCCGACGCTGGTCACGATAAACAATCTGGTTATTGCCCGCCATACGAAGCCCTGAATCAAGCAAGTCGCCAATCATTAGCGGCGGGTTCGTCGCGCTAGGCGCAGCTGGTAGGATTTTTGGTGTTACCGTCGGCATAAAAAGCTCCTTAGATTTTATTATTGTCTGGGTATAGGTCATTACCAACGCTCAATTAACAGCGCAATGCCTTGCCCTCCGCCAATACACAAAGTGATCAGACCGAAACGCCCGTTGATTCGCCCAAGCTCATGTATGGTTTTAAGAATTAATATCGCACCGGTTGCGCCAACCGGATGGCCAAGGGCAACGGCACCGCCATTGGGATTAAGCTTATCCAGAGGAAACTCAAGGTGCTGGGCAACGGCAAGCGCTTGAGCGGCAAATGCTTCGTTGGATTCAATCACATCAATATCATGAATGCTCAACCCGGCTTGCTGCAAACAGCGCTTAACAGCCGGGATAGGCCCTAGCCCCATAAGCGAGGGCTCCACACCGGCAGTCGTTGCCACGCGCAGGCGCGCCTTGGGCGTTAGTCCTCTCTGCTTCGCTTCATCAATATGGGCAAGTACCAGTGTTGCTGCCCCATCGTTAATTCCCGATGCATTGCCTGCGGTTACTCGGCCCTCTTTTTGAAAGGCAGGTTTTAAACGGGCTAAATCTGCCAGTTGGATGCCACTGCGCACATGCTCATCCTCGGCAAAGCGAACGGATTGCTTGCCCTGCACAACGTCAACCGGCACTATTTGTGCCGCAAAGCGACCTTCCTCCGTTGCCCGGGCAGCTTTTTGATGGCTTTCAAGTGCAAACTGATCCAGCTGTTCACGGGTTAAACCATACTGCTGGGCAATATTTTCAGCGGTCACTCCCATATGCCCGCTACCAAACGGGTCGCTAAGCACACCTAGAGTCAAATCTTGTACGGCTATATCACCCATGCGGATGCCATTACGCGCTTGCGGCGGCAGTAAATAAGCGCCCCGCGACATCGATTCGGCACCACCCGCTAGCGCTAACCGACTATCCCCCATGACAATCTGCTGGGCAGCAGAGATGACCGCCTGAACGCCAGAGCCACACAGCCGGTTGACATTAAACGCGCCAGCTTCCTTGGGAACACCAGCTTTCAAGGCGATGTGCCGTGCCAGATAAGCATCTTGTGGGCCGGTGGTAATAATATGGCCATACACCGCGTGGTCGATATCGTCACCTGAGACATTCGCACGCAATAATGCCTCTTTCGCCGTGATTGCGCCCAGCTCATAAGGCGCCATAGACGAAAGCGATCCGTTAAAATCGCCAATAGCAGTACGGGCTCCCTCTAAAATCACCACATCATCAAGCCGCATAAAGATCTCCTAGTGTCATGCAGGTATTCACGTAGCAAGGATCAATCAAGCCGCTTTACCCAACAGTGAGCGCGCCACAATTTCTTTCATGATTTCAGAGCTTCCGGCATAGATCGTTTGCACACGTGCATCCAAATAAAATCTTGAAATTGGGTATTCGTGGGTATAACCGTAGCCGCCAAATAACTGCAGGCAGCGATCAACGGCGCGACACTGCAACTCACTTAGCTGTAATTTCAGGATTGCCGCATCGGTACTGCTCATGCTGCCCTGGCGATACTTGGCAACACAGTGATTAAAGTAGGCACGTGCCATATCAAGCTGTGCTTTAATTTCTGCCAGCGTAAAGCGGGTATTCTGAAAATCGGCCACCCGTTGGCCAAAAGCTTGGCGTTGGGCAACATAATCAAGAGTCAATGCCAGAGCGCCCTCGACCGCCCCCAGCGCTTGAGCGCCCACCCCTAAACGCTCACGTAGAAGTTCTTGCATTAGATAGCGGAAACCGGCGCCTTCATCGCCGAGCAGGGCATCATTGGTAAGCTCCAGCTGATCAAACGCCAGCTCCGCCGTATCGCTGGCATGCTGGCCAATCTTTTTAATGGGTTTACCACGCGAGAAGCCAGGCAACGAAGTGTCCACTAAAAACAATGAGACCCCTTTTGCTCCTGCACTCGGATCGGTTTTTGCGCATACAATCACCATATCCGCCACCTGGCCATTGGTAATAAACAGCTTACTGCCGTTCAATACCCAGCCTTCAGGGGTTTTGGTAGCGCGGGTTTTCATCGCGGCCAAATCACTACCTGCGTGGGGTTCACTCATGGCGATGGCTCCTAAACACTCGCCTTGCACCATAGCAGGTAACCATTTTTGACACTGATCGCTTGTGCCTAAATTTTGTAAGTAAGGCATTACGATGTTGGCGTGAATATTGTAGGCGCTGGCAAGCCCACCAAAGCCTTGCCGAGAAATCTCTTCTAGTGCCAACTGAGTAATAGCGATATCCGCGCCTGCGCCGCCATAAGTCTCATCTAGGTCGATCCCCAAAAAACCTGCGGCTCCTAACGCTCTCCAAAGGCTACGAGGTATTTCACCCTCGGCTTCCCACTGTTCATAGAAAGGAGCGACTTCTTGCGCTAAACAGCGCGAAATCATGGAGTGAAACAGCCCCGTCGCTTGCTCGTCCATGTTTACTCCTTGAGCTCTTCACGCAAATGACGTTTAAGAATTTTACCGGCGGTACTTTTTGGTAACGCTTCTGCAAACACCACTCGCTTGGGGACTTTATAAGGAGCTATTGAGCTTTTGGCATGATGGATAAGCTCGCTTTCACTAACGGATTGTCCCTCCTTCACTACTACCACTGCCGTAATAGCTTCAATCCACTTGTCATCAGGCAGGCCAACTACTGCTACTTCCGAAATTGCGGGATGTTTAAACAGCACTTCTTCCACTTCGCGGCTGGCCACCAATATGCCACCGGTATTAATGACATCTTTTATACGATCAACAACATATAAGTACCCTTCTGCATCGAAATACCCCATGTCGCCGGAGTGAAACCAGCCGCCTTGAAAAGCCTCTGTAGTCATTTCGGGCTTATCCCAATACCCCGTCATCAATTGCGGAGAACGGTGAACAATTTCGCCGTGTTCACCAGGCGCAACATCATTCAACTCCAGATCCACTATTCGGGTTTCGACCGTTAATATTGGCCTCCCGGCGGAGGCGGGGCGCTCAAGATGCTCTTCTGGTCGCAAGACCGTCGCCAGAGGCGCAATTTCGCTCTGTCCATAACAGTTATAAAGCCCAACGCCAGGGAAACGCTGCTGCATTTCTTGCAGTACCGGTACCGGCATAATAGAGGCGCCGTAATAAGCCTTTTTCAGACTGGTTAAATCAAACTGATCAAAATTGGCATGGCGTAACAGGCTGATCCAAACCGTGGGAGGAGCAAAGAACGAGGCAATTTTTTGTTCGGCAATAGCATAAAGGCAACTCTCAGGCAGCGGCGCTTCCAGTAGATAAACGGATGCGCCTAATAGCAAAGCTGGCATTAAAAAGACATGCATCTGTGCCGAATGATAAAGCGGCAGCGCTGCCAGCATCACCTCACTGCCCGTTATATCCAGCTCCACCATACACGCCATATATTCAGCCATTAACGCTTGGTGACTCATCATTGCGGCTTTTGGCGCCGCGGTTGTACCCGAGGTGTAGAGTAATTGCGCTAAGCTAGCCCCCTCCAGCGCCACCTCTGGCTCATTTGTTGCCTGCGTTGAACACGCCATGGCCAATACGTCAAAACTGCTTTCCTGGGGGGTAGGATTTGCGGCATGCAGCGTTCCACTTAGCACCAATCCGAAATCTTGTGTTGCCTGCGCGACTTTTTCTGCCAGGGAAATATCACTAAGCAGCCCCTTCGCTCCAGACTGTTCAAGGATATAGCGCAGCTCATCGCTGCTCAGCGCAAAGTTGATAGGCACATGCACAAGGCCTGCCTTGGTGGCAGCCAGCCAGGCAATTACGTAGGCATCCGAGTTTTTACCGTATACGGCCAGCCGGTCACCGGGGGCAAGACCAGCCGCTAACAGGCTATTAGCCACATTATTAGCAGCGTCGTTAAGAGCTTGATAGCTCCATATACGTTCGCCAAACGTCAGCGCGGGCTGCTGTGAATATTTTCGAGCACTACGATTTAACGCAGCGCCAATCGTATTTCTCTGAATCAAATGTGTATCAGACATGCCAAGACCTTTATGTTTTTGTTTCGTTGGCAACACTTCAGCTATTCACCAATGGGCATACGCTCTCAGAAAGCGGCCGAAATGCCTCTTCTGCAGGAATCGTGCGCACAATGCGAAAGAGGTCGTCTTCGTCTGCAGATTCTTCGGGGGTTTTCACTTCAACAAGGTACATGTCATGCACCATACGTCCGTCTTCACGAATGTAGCCATTGGTCGCGAAAATATCGTTGATCGGTGTATCCACCATTTGTTGGCGTACTAATTGGGTATTGTCAGTGCCTGTGGCTTCGATGGCTTCCAGATAATGGCGGGTGCTTGAGTAAAGCCCTGCATGCACCATGGTAGGCATGCTGCCGGTGCGCTCCCGGAAGCGTTCAGCCCATGCGCGGGTCTCATCATTTAAGTCGTAGTACCATGCTTTGGTAAATTGCAGCCCCTGGGCGTTGGCTAAACCGATACTTCGCACATCCGTACTGAATAACACCATGCCGGCGAGGATTTGCCCTGCCTGCGTGATGCCAAACTCACCGGCTGTTTGCACCGCATTGATAGTGTCGCCTCCGGCATTATTTAATGCGATTACGTCAGCACCCGATGCCTGGGCCTGCAGCATGAATGAAGAGAAATCATTATTTGGGAAGGGGTGTCTGGCACGACCAACCACCGTGCCACCGTTTTGTGTGACAACGCGCTCAACGTCTGCTTCAAGCGAATGGCCAAACGAATAGTCTGCACTTAGCAGGTACCAGTTTTTGTATCCTTCTTGGGTAATCGCCTTGGCCGTTCCGTTGGACATGGCCCAGGTATCGTAAACCCAATGAATATGGTTGAGAGAACAGTGCTCATTCGTAACGCCTGACGAAACAGCACCGTTCACCAAACCCAGCTTATCGGCGTCTTCGAGTAGTTTGACAGCGGCTAATGTGACCGATGAAGCGACCAACCCCGTGACCATATCGACGTTACGCTCATCAATCCACTCGCGTACAACACTCGATCCCACATCAGGGCTGTTACGGTCATCCGCACTAAAGACCACCACTTTAGCGCCATGCACACTACCGCCTATATCTTCAATTGCCATTTCAATAGCGTCTTGCCCTAGCGGCCCGATCGGGTCACGGTAGACACCTGACATGTCGGCTAAGTATCCAATGCGGATCTCATTGTCAGAAATACCCTCGTTCGCAGCGACGCCTGGCATGTAGCTCGCTAGTAGAACCGCTGAAGATAGGGTGGAAATAGCAAAATGGCGTGATAGTCGCATAGCGTTTTACCTATGTGTTGTTGTTATTGGATAAGCCTTAAGTACGCTTTAGTGCATGGCTTTCTCCATAGTAGGAGTAAACACCTTTCGCCTGTTTACCTATCAAGCCAGATTTTTTGCAATTCGTGCCATTCGCTGCTGACACCCGAGGGAATCTTCGCGCATTAGTCGATACTTGCGCTTAGCGTTACAATGGCGTTTTTGCTTTTTCGACGTTTTTACTTTCTCGACAAAGGAGTGACGCTTGGCTTCATCGACTGTCGATAGTTTTTTACCTGAAGCGCTTCAGTTTCGTTCTCCTTCACCGCTGGTGGATATCGGCGCTAATTTGACGCACGAGAGCTTTGATCGCGATCTTGACGATGTTATTGCGCGCGCTCAGGCGGCACAGGTCAAAACGCTGATTGTGACCGGCACAGACTTGGCCCATGCCGAGCAGGCGGTAAACCTTGCGAAGCAATACCCAGGCTTGTATGCAACGGCGGGCGTTCACCCGCACGATGCCAGCGGCTGGAGTACAGAACTGGCGCACAAGATGAAGGCGCTACATGCGTTACCCCAGGTCGTTGCAGTGGGCGAGTGCGGGCTGGATTTTAATCGCAACTTTTCCACACCAGCCGAACAAGAGCATGCGTTTGAAGCGCAGCTGGCGCTGGGCGTGGAAAGTGGCCTGCCGCTTTTTTTACACGAGCGTGATGCAGGCGTGCGAATGCGCGAAATACTCACCGCTTGGCGCGATGATATCAGCGACGCTGTCGTGCACTGTTTTACCGCTGACCGCGATACGCTGCACGGCTATCTTGACCTGGATATGCATATTGGCCTGACCGGCTGGATCTGCGACGAGCGTCGCGGCCATCATTTGCGCCCGCTGGTTAATGATATTCCTCTGGAGCGCTTGATGGTGGAAACCGACTGCCCTTACCTGCTGCCCCGCAACCTGCCCGCTAAGCTAAAGGGACGCCGCCATGAGCCAGCGCTTCTACCGTGGATCGTAAAAGAAATTGCCGAGTGGCGCGGTATCAGCGAAGCTGAACTAGGCAGCGCCACGACACGAACTGCACAGCGTTTTTTCCGCCTGCCCACAGAATCTTGAAAGGAGTACGAGCGTGGCCGATTACCCAGGATTTATTGCCATTGAAACGGGCGAAGACGACGGCCTTCCCCTTGCCATTGCTTGGTCACTACCCGACGGGCGCGTTAAAGAAACCTTGATTCAACCAGACGACAGCTGGATCAAGGAAGATACCAATGCCATGGGCGCTTATAGCATCGAGGAGCTTGAGAGCCTGGGCGTTAGCCCCCTTGAAGTGATTCGCGAGCTCGAGAACGACCATTTTTCGGCGACGCTTTACACAAGCGATAACGGCGACGAAGAAGCCGCACTTGCACGGCTGTTTGATACTTACGGGCTGGACCCATTTGTTGAGCTAGCCCCTGCCCCGGTGCTCTACCCCTCACTTGAGCCGGGCGAATGGCACCGCCAGCGACGCGAGACCTTCAGCGAGTTGGGCCTGGAGCCCATGCGCCCAGAGCATGAGCTTGAAGTCATGCTTTCCTTGCACCAGCGGTTGACCGATACGGATTAAGCATTAACGGCCACAGGCGTTTGATCCAGAACCGCCTGGCCTTGGGCAATCGCAGCGGCAAGTGACTCTTCGCGCTGATAAAACGACGTCAACGCCACGTAAAGGGCGTTGGCGCGCGTGGGCAGGCCTTCCTGTAAATAGCGCTGTTTTCGGGCGTTTACCTTCTTGGCAAATGCGTCACGATCCACTTCAACATCACCCCCCAAGTTGTCCACGCTGACATGAAAGGTACGCCCACACGCGTCGGCAAACAGTGATTCCAACGCCTGAGGGGCAATTTCGGCTTGCTCAAAAGCGCTTTGCTCCTGGGCATTGCGCCCATCGGGCAAATACCAGTAGCCATAGTCTTCCAGCTGACGGCGCTTGGTACCGGCAATACACCAGTGGCTGATTTCATGCAGGGCGCTGGCGTAAAACCCCCGCGCAAAGATGATTTGATGATAAGGCGTTTGTTCATCAGCAGGCCGATAAAGTGGTTCATCCTTACCGCGCACTAACCGGGTTTGGTAGCGCGGCATAAAAATGCCATCAAAGAGTGCCGTAATGTCTTCAAGCAACCACTTGTCTTGTGTGTGAACCACAATATCCTCGTTATTTAAGCCCTTTTTGCCTAGTATAACGGCCCTCGTTAGGTAGGCTGAAGTCTAAACGGCAAAAACCAGCGAGTCCTGCTAATCTAGCGGCGTTTTATAGCTTACTTTACTGACGGAGAGCCTTTCCTTGGCCCGCTTTGCTAACGACATCAAAACCACTTATTGGCCCGAAACACGTGCCTTGATTGCCTTGGCGCTGCCCATTTGTGGCGCGCAGCTTGCCCAGGCGGGCATGGGGGTAGTCGATGTCATGATGACGGGACGCTTTAACGCTACGTCGCTGGCAGCGGTCTCCGTGGGTACAAGCTTATGGGCACCGTTGATGCTATTCATGACGGGTACGCTCATGGGGCTTACGCCGATTGTGGCGTATCACCTCGGCGGGCAGCGCAACGATGCCATTCGCCCGGCGGTGCATCAGGGATTATGGGTGGCTTTAGTACTGGGCATTATCGCCGCGATTCTGCTTAGAACCAGCGTCATGCCCATTTTCGAATTAATGGATGTACCAGCTCAAGTCGCGCAGGATTCAGCGGCCTACCTTTCCGCTGTGGCCTTTGGCATGCCCGGCATCGCGCTTTTTCAGGCGTTACGTGCTTTTTCAGACGGCATGAATCATACGCGGCCATCACTGTGGATCAGTGTTATTGGCCTTCTTGTGAATATTCCAGCTAACTATTTGCTGATTTACGGCGGCGATGGTCTGGTTGACCTGCTGGGCAGCGGCGTGCCTGATAGCCTGCAGCAAATACCGGCTATGGGCGCCTTTGGCTGTGGTATCGCGACCGCAATCTCCATGTGGACCATGATGTTCACCATGCTGCTGTATACCCGCCGTGGACGTGCTTATAAAAACGTGTCGCTATGGCATCGCTTTACTCCACCTCAGTTGGCAGGCATTAAAGAGCTTATCTTTGTGGGCATGCCGATTGGCGTGGCCATTTTTGTTGAGGTGACTCTTTTCACCTTAATCGCCCTATTTGTCGCAAGCTTAGGAGAGGTAACCGTAGGGGCTCACCAAATCGCGCTAAGCTACACCTCTATCCTGTTTATGTTGCCGCTGTCGCTGAGTATGGCGCTAACAGTACGCGTGGGTAATACACTGGGCAGGCATCGCCCGTTTCTGGCCCGTCAGGTCGCGTGGAATGGCGTTGTGGTAAGCGTGCTCATTGCAGCCTTCAACAGCCTCTTTTTGTGGGTAACGGCAAAGCCGGTGATTGCTTTGTATACCTCGAACTCAGAGATACAGGCGCTTGCGCTTTCCATCGTGGCGTTAGCGGTTATCTTCCAGCTGTCGGATTCCCTGCAGGTGAACCTTGCAGGCGCGCTACGGGGTTATAAAGATACCCGTATCGTCATGGTCATCACGGTGCTTTCCTATTGGATTGTGGGCCTAGGCGGCGGCCACTGGCTGGGTGCTCATGGCATCAACGGTGTGTCTGAACCGCTCGGGGTTCACGGGTACTGGATCGGTTTGATTGCCGGGTTAAGTACCGCAACGGTTCTACTCGGCTGGCGTTTAAAATGGATCAGTCGACAGGAGTAAATCATGCCTCACTGGATGAGGACTCGGTATTGGCTGGCGCTATGTGTAAGCCTGCTGCTGGCAGGCTGTCAGGGCAAGGACGCCGAGCAGCCATGGATAGCCTATCATCAGCAGCTTGCCGAAGACCTGTCCTCTAAAGCAATTGAACGCACGGAAATACCCAA
Organism: Vreelandella zhanjiangensis DSM 21076; assembly: GCF_000377665.1. Lineage (GTDB taxonomy): Bacteria > Pseudomonadota > Gammaproteobacteria > Pseudomonadales > Halomonadaceae > Vreelandella > Vreelandella zhanjiangensis. The sequence continues at coordinate 379,239 of NZ_KB898649.1, forward strand.
TATCGGCGCGTTTCCTGAACGCCGGGAGCGGTTGATTCCGGTCGCAGAAACCCGTGATGGCATGTTAAACATCTACGCACTGCGCGAGTGCCAGATCACCTCTCTCATTGCCGCGCGTAATAATCAGCTAGGCCGTGTGGCGCCGCCAAGCCAGCACTGGTTATATGAACGCGAGCTATGGCAACGTCTAGATGCATGCTGGGAAAGCGATATTCCTGATCACTTAGGTGAAAAAGATAGAGAGCGCCTTGAGCAGCTGACCCTCCTCAAAACAGCTCAGCTGCCCGCCGTTAGTTGGAACGCAATTTTTGATTCTGAGGAGTGGATTAATAGCTTTTCACGGGCAAGCCATCCACTGGTGATTAGCGGCCTTCCCAACCTTGATAAGCAGTTTGCCACGGTTGTTTATTTACAGCAGATGGTAGATAGCCAGTTTAGCCAATCCTGGCAGCAGGACTCCTCCCGGCTTGAAAACCATCTTAAGCATTTACAAGAGCGCTCTTTGACTGCCGAAATATTGCGCACGCTGTTGCTGGCCGCGCAAAGCTTACAAGATGCTAACCAGTTTTTAATTCAACATGAGTCAACGAGTGAAACGTGCCTAACGCCGTGGGACATGCAAACGCTCGATAGCTTTGAAGACAGCGCGAAACAGTGGCTAACGGCTATTAATACACTCATCACCAGCCAGCCTGTCGAGCCACCTGACGCTATAAAGTCTTATCAGGCTCAGTGGCTCTCGCTTAGTCATCCCCAGGCTCCCTGGCAGCAGTACCTTCAGGCCAGAGAACACCATCAAATGCTTAGAGATAAGCACCCCGTTTGCGTAAACGATTAAATTATTCGATTTCCTCTTAACCTAGCGGTCAACCTGTGCTATTGGTGAACTATGCGGTAAGCATCTTATTGTTTGTCAATGTCGTGACCACGCAGCACAAGGAGGGACATCATGGGCGTATCCCAGTCACCCCGCTCTGCCCAGGTCATTGACCTGGCTACCGCGCGTCAGCGTCAGCAGGCGCAAAAAAGCTTGGTTCGTTTGGCTCCCGAGTTAGATGGCTTGGAAATGGTCTATCAACTCTCGGAAAGTCCCGATGTCTTTTATGGCATGCCTATCTTAGCCTGGGGGCTAAGAGAAGATGGCAATGTCGTGGGGCTAGTGCCGTGGATGGAAACGCTCACCGCCTGCCAAGAGGTCAATAGTCAGGAAAACGGCTTTTTTATTGGCTATCGTGACCCGGAAACGGAAGAGATATTCGATACCCCTCCTGATCATAAATATTATGAGCTGACGGCTGCCGCGGATTACTTTGAGTATGAGGCGTCTGGCGAAGTCACGCTTATCCAACAGCTCCCCGATACTTTAGGCACTCATGCGCTATGTATGAACCACCCCAATGCTCCCTGGCATATGAAGCCTGTTTACGGGTGGCGCTTATACAGCGACGGTTCAGTTGATGCCTTATTAGCCGATGAGCAAAAGGCGACGATGACGCCAATTCTATTAGGCGATAACTGCCTTTATTGCGCCCGCGCCCACCACCAAAGCGTATATTTCTTTCAACGCCACATCGCCAACCGCATTCTTGAAGAAGATCCTGCGACCCTTGAAGCATTAGCGATGATGGTGGTTCCTGAAGAATGAACCACCTCTTGAAACAGGCTTATTGATGAGCAAGGCGCCGTGCGGGGTTCATTCGCCATTAGTCGATTCTTGCCTCGCACAGGCTGCACTTCATCAGGCTAAACGTATAAAGTAAATATAGCCGTCGGTTGTCTCACTGCTCTGCACAAGCTCATGGCCTAAAAACTGGCAAAACTTGGGGACATCGCGCGTAGTAGCCGGATCGGTTGCAACGACCTTGAGAATTTGTCCTGAATCCATGTCTCTTACTTTGTTATGCATCAGCATAATAGGCTCAGGGCAATACAGGCCGGTAGTGTCCAGCAGAGTGTCATGACGGGGTGAGGCTTCGGTATTGTCAGCCATTCATATCCTCGGTTTAGGAAGTAGATAGCATGATTAAAGTTATCATCGAACGACGCATTATGCCCGGCCTGGAAGATGAGTATGAACAAGCAGCGCGAGAAGCCATGCGTGTCTCTCTTGGCGTTAGGGGCTTTGTCAGCGGCGAAACGCTGGTACAACAAGGCCATACTGATCGCCGTTTAATGATTACCAAGTGGCGCGACTTACGTGCCTGGAAAGAATGGCACGCCAGTGAAGCACGCGCCACTGCCATGCAGCGTATTTTACCGCTCTTAACAGAAGACGAGACTGTCCGTATCTACGAAGCGGGCTACTAGGTTCTGTCTGAAAAGTAGACGAGCGAAGATAAGACAAGGCAAAAATCGGCGAAGACACGGAATTTACTCGTGTAAATGAGTATTCTGAGCCGATTTTTAACGCCGTATTATCGAGCGCAGGCACTTTTCAGACAGGGCCTAATAATCGCCTAATGGGCTAGCCTTACGTGCACAGTCACTTCTTCTCTGTCGTGATAAAGGTGCCGGCAGGTGACCGTTGCACGGACGCCGGCACTTTCCAGGGCATCGTCCAGCTTTGACAGGCAGCGGTTTACTTCATCCCAGCGCTTTTTCATGGGCAGTTTCAGGTTGAAAATGGCCTCACGGCACCATTTGCGTGTTAACCAGCGCTCCACCATGGCGAGCACGCGTACAGGCTTATCCACTATGTCGCACACCAACCAGTCCAGACGCTGGGGCGGCTCCCACGTAAAGCCATCTTCTTTTAGATGATCAATCTGACCGGTGGCCATCAGCTGCTTATCCATCGGGCCGTTATCAATGGCATATACATACATACCGCGCTGTACCAACTGCCATGTCCAGCCACCCGGTGCGGCGCCCAAATCGGCAGCCTGCATATGATCCCCCAGGCGCTCATCCCACTCTTCACGGGGAATAAATTCGTGCCACGCCTCTTCAAGTTTAAGCGTAGAGCGACTTGGCGCACGCGTTGGAAAGCGCAACCGGCGAATACCGTTAAGCAGCTCACTGCGATTACCGGGGAAACTCATACCCAGCTGAACACGATCACCATCGGTCCAGAAGATATGTAGCCGACGCCCGCCCGCCTTGCCGCGTAGCGCGCCGCGTTTTTTCAGCATGCTTTGCAGTGGCTTGGTAAGGGCCTTAATAAGCCCCGCCAATGCTTTACCATCATTGGTATCGGGCGTTTCATGCCAGATTTCTTCAAAGCTCCAGCGGCTGGCTTTTACCTGATCTAAAATAGCGGTCAGCCGGTCATCGCGTGACAAAGTAAGCGCCGGTAAGGCGGCTAAACTTTGGCGAGCAAAGATAAGCTTCTTAAACGCGGCCTGGCGGTGTAAATCATTAACGGGCTCATCGTCGGTGCGCGTTAGGCTAACCCACCCTTCCCCGTAAGCAGGTTCACAGGTGACATCCTCAAGCTCTGCATGATGCTGCATCTCAGCCAGCGCGTCATGTTCAAAGCCAGGACGGCAGTAGACTAACCACGACGTAGGTACCGTTTCACTCACCACTTCACCTCTATTTGCGCCCATCACTCAAAAGCAATAGCCGTTTGATGTAGTCATTGGGGACGCATCATAGCACTTATAATAAACACCAAGCCTATCCGCTAAAAATTTACTGGCCGTTAAACGGCGCTTTAAATTCCACGCAAAAAAAATCCCCCGAGGCGCAAGCCGCGGGGGATTTTTCACAATAAGTGCCTGACGATGACCTACTCTCGCATGGGGAGACCCCACACTACCATCGGCGCTAAGCGGTTTCACTACTGAGTTCGGCAAGGGATCAGGTGGTTCACGCTCGCTATGGTCGTCAGGCGTAACTGTCAATGT
>NZ_KB898650.1 GCF_000377665.1 Vreelandella zhanjiangensis DSM 21076
AGCGGGTGAAGTGAGCGATGTAAATCTCGCTAACCTCCTGACAAACCGAAGGTTTTCACCTTCATTCACCGCTGGTAACGCTTGGCGTCCCCGGCAGCGGATGCGTACTTTACGGATTCGCTGCCGGATTGGCAAGGGCTTTTTTAAAGATAGTTTCAAAAACTTCAAATAAGCGTCACACGGGCGTAACGTTTCTTACCTGCCTGTATTACGTAGCCCTTACCCGTCGCCAGCATAGTGTCCTGAGCAACGGCTTCTCCATCGACCTTAACACTGCCGTTTTTGAGCATATCCTTTGCCTGGGCACTGTTCTTGGTCAGGCCAGAGCGGTTAAGTACGGCCGCAATAGGTGCCTGCTCGGCCCCTTCAAAGTCCACTTCCACTTCCGGCAGGTCTTCCGGCAGTTCTCCATCGGCTAGTTGATTACCCGCTGACTTATGAGCGTTGGCGGCCGCTTCGTCACCGTGGTAGCGAGCAATCAGCTCACGCGCCAGCTCCATTTTCACGTCACGCGGGTTCGCACCCTGTTCAACGCTTTGCTTAAGCGCCTCGATCTCTTCGTTAGACTTCAGCGACAGTAGCTCAAAGTAACGCCACATCAAGCTATCGGGCATTGAAACCAGCTTGTTGAACATGGAACCCGGCGCTTCATCGACCCCAACGTAGTTGCCCAGCGACTTCGACATCTTCTGCACGCCGTCCAGGCCTTCCAACAACGGCATGGTAATAACGACCTGCGGCTCCTGACCAAAGTGCTTTTGAATTTCACGGCCCATCAGCAGATTGAACTTCTGATCGGTGCCACCCAATTCGATATCAGCCTCAAGCGCCACCGAGTCGTAGCCCTGAACCAGCGGATACAAAAACTCGTGGATCGCGATCGGCTGGTTGGACTTGTAGCGCTTTTCAAAGTCGTCACGTTCAAGCATGCGGGCAACGGTACTTTGAGCGGCCAGCTCAATCATCTTGGCGGCGGTCAGTTCGCCAAACCACTCGGCATTAAAGCGCACCTCGGTCTTTTCAGGATCGAGGATCTTGAACACCTGCTCTTTATAGGTTTCCGCGTTGGCTTTTACATCCGCTGCGGTTAGTGGCTTGCGGGTCACGTTTTTGCCGGTTGGGTCGCCAATGCGGCCAGTGAAGTCACCAATCAAAAAGATGACAGTGTGACCCAGGTCCTGGAATTGGCGCATTTTAGTCAGCAATACGCTGTGGCCCAGATGCAGATCAGGGGCTGTGGGGTCAAAACCAGCTTTGATACGCAGCTTACGCCCAGAGGCCAGCTTTTTCTTAAGCTCGTCCTCTACCAGGATTTCATGCGTACCCCGCGCCAGCAGCGCTAAAGCCTGATCCACCTCACTCATTGCCTCTCTCCATATAAACTTTGCCCAAATGGGCACACAGATGATAAATAGCCGACGATGTTACCATGCCTGCAGTTCTTGGTTGAGCCTTCGCACCGCTTTGGATGATGCTTTATGAAAACGCCCCCCGCGGCTCCCACGCTTTACTATATTGGCTTGATGTCAGGCACCAGCCTGGATGGCGTTGATGCCGCCCTGATTGCTATTGAGTCAGAAACACCGCCACGGCTGGTAGCCACCCACGCTGAGCCCATGCCGGATACGCTGCACAGCGCACTATTAGCGCTATGCCATGCCGAGCAGGCAAGCTTTGCGCAGCTGGCCTTTGCAGAAAACACGTTTTGCGCACTGCAGGCACAGGCCGTTAAGGCACTACTCGCCAAGCAGCAGCTATCACCCCATCAGATTACCGCGATCGGCAGCCACGGCCAGACTATTGAGCACGCCCCGAGTGGCCATCAAGGCGGCCCCGCCTATACGCTGCAGCTAGACAACCCCAGCCTCTTGGCGGAACTCACCGGCTGTACGGTTGTGGCGGATTTTCGCCGCCGCGATCTAGCCGCGGGCGGCCAGGCGGCACCGCTCGCTCCGGCATTTCATCAGGCACTGTTTGGCAGAAAAAGTGCCGATCAGTTGATTCTCAACCTGGGCGGTATTGCCAATATCACCTGGCTGCCTCGTGATGAAGACCACCCCGTGCTGGGCTTTGATACCGGCCCGGCCAACGTATTGCTGGATGCGTGGTTTGCTGAACATCAAGGCGGCCGCTTTGATCAGGACGGCGCCTGGGCCAAGAGCGGCCAAGTGGATGAGAAGCTGTTAGCAGACTTTTTAGCCGACCCTTTCTTCCGCCAGCCGCCGCCGCGCAGCACAGGGCGGGAATACTTTCACGTGGCGTGGCTCAAGCAGCGGCTTACCGGCAGGGAATTGCCGGCAGATGTACAGGCCACCCTGGCGGAGCTAACCGCCATCAGCGTGGCGGAAGGTGTCGGCCAACTGCTGCCTAACGGCCAACCCACCACATTGATTACCGGCGGTGGCGGTGCGCATAACGCCTACTTAATGGCACGCCTGGCCCATCATCTGCCCAACGCCACGTTTACCTCGCCCACCGCTTACGGCTGGCCGGAAGACTGGATTGAAGCAGGCGCGTTTGCCTGGCTTGCCCATCAGCGTTTGCACCACCTGCCCGGCAACTTGCCCTCCGTGACGGGCGCCCAGGGGCCTCGTGTGCTGGGCGGCATTTATGCGCCCTGAGGGTGTTTAGCGTAACGCCGCTCCCCTCTGCCAGCCGTATGCGGGAAGGTAATTCAGCATAAACGGGGCATCCGGACGCATTCTGCTTTGCCGAGACTGCCAGCAGTTCGGTAATATCCCTCTCTCCCTCAGCTGCTAAGGTGCTTGAGTATGACAGACATCGCGCTAACCGAGTCGCTTGCTCAAGCGCGCGAACGCCTGCACCAGGCGCTTCAAAAGGCAGGCCGCCCGTTAAATGATGCGACACTGCTGGCGGTGAGCAAAACCAAACCGGCAGCCCTGATTCGTCAGGCTTGGGAACTCGGCCAACGCGAATTTGGCGAAAACTACCTGCAGGAAGCCCTGGAAAAGCAGGTAGTCTTGGCTGATCTCGATGATATCGTGTGGCATTTCATTGGCCCGCTGCAGTCGAATAAAACCCGCTCGGTAGCAGAGCACTTTGACTGGATGCACAGCGTGGATCGCTTGAAAATTGCTAAACGGCTAAGCGAACAGCGTCCGCCGCATTTAGCACCGTTAAATATTTGCCTACAGGTTAATATCAGCCGTGAGGCGTCCAAGTCCGGCGTTATGCCTGAAGACGTCATGGGCCTGGCCCGCGAAATTGCCCAGCTACCCCATTTATGCTTACGCGGGTTAATGGCCATTCCCGCGCCAGCCAAAACACTAGAAGCGCAACGCGAACCACTAGCGGCACTCAAGCAATTACTTACATCGCTGCAAGCCGCGCTACCTCAGGCCCCATTAGATACACTCTCAATGGGCATGAGCGATGACCTGGAGGCCGCCGTGCTTGAAGGCGCCACACTGGTACGTCTAGGCACAGCCATCTTCGGCACGCGCGGGGCGGCCTAACACAACACGTTAAGGCTGCGGACACAGAAAATTCACCCTTCAATAGGATAAGCACATGGCGAGCAAGATCACTTTTATCGGCGCAGGCAATATGGCAAGCGCGATTATCGGCGGCCTTATCGACAGCGGCGTTGCGCCCACTGACCTTACCGCCACGGCTCCCAAAAACAGCGAACTTGCGCCGGTTAAAGAGCGCCTGGGCATTAACACCCATACCGACAACAACGCTGCCATCAGTAGCGCTGACGTAGTGGTTCTGGCTGTAAAACCACAGATCATGCGCGCGGTCTGTGAAGACCTGCGAGACACTGTTCAGCAACAGCGCCCGCTGGTAATTTCGATCGCCGCAGGCCTAGACGCCGCGACCATCGACCAGTGGCTAGGGGGCAATAATGCCCTGGTACGCTGCATGCCCAACACACCCTCTTTGGTGGGTTACGGCGCCAGCGGCTTGTATGCCAATGCCGCCGTCAGCGATACCCAGCGCGATATCGCCACCCAGCTAATGGAAGCCGTCGGCATTGTGGAATGGGTGGAAGAAGAGTCTCTTTTAGATGCGGTTACCGCCGTTTCGGGTAGCGCACCGGCCTACTTCTTTTTGATGTTTGAAGCGATGGAAGAAGCCGCCGTAAAACTTGGCCTGCCGGCTGACACCGCGCGTCGTCTAGCGATTCAGACCGCACTGGGTGCCGCCACCATGGCGCAGCGAAGTGATAAAGATCCCGCTACGCTCAAGCAGAACGTTATGTCTCCAGGCGGCACTACCGAGCGTGCTATTCAGCATATGGAAGAAGCGCAACTGCGCACTATTATTGACGATGCCATGAAAGCCTGCGCCAAGCGTGCCCAAGAAATGGCCCATGAATTAAGCAACAGCTAAACATCACCTAACGTAACGGAGACATCATCAATGGGCAGCCAATTGGGTAGTGCCGGGTTAACGCTGGTTAACTCACTGATCAACATCTATTTATTCTTACTGATGCTGCGCTTTTTATTGCAGGCTTCGCGTGCGGATTATTACAACCCGCTAAGCCAAACGGTGGTTAAAATCACTCAGCCTGTCGTCGGGCCGTTTCAAAGCTTCCTAGGGCCCGTCGCTGGGCGCTTCGACCTCGCGACCCTGGCCGCTGGCTTTGTACTAAAGGTAGTCAGCATCATCGCTATTTTTATGGTCATTGGCATCGGCATGCCGCCTATTGCCGGGCTGCTGATTGCCGGCATTGCGGCGCTTGCCAATGCCATCTTAAAGATCTATTTCTTTGCCATGATCGTGATGATCATTCTGAGCTGGGTTGCGCCGAACGCCAGCCATCCGGCAGCGCTGCTGGTCATGCAGCTGGTAGAACCCATCATGGCGCCAGTGCGTCGGGTGATTCCGCCATTGGGCATGATTGATCTATCGCCGATTGTGGTGTTTATCGCCATTAATCTTATCGATGGACTGGTCGTTGGCTCACTGATCCGTGCGGCTGGCATTTCCGGTGCGTTGGTAGGTCTTTAAAGGCCTACCTCAACCACCCCATACATCAGGATTTTTCCAGCAGGACTAATCTAGCAGGACTAATGCTCTCGATGCCCGATTCAGACACGCTTGCTTTTGCTGACCAGCCAACGGGCTCCGTTGGTCTTGTCACGCCGCATATTGCCCAGTTCGATACGCCGCTTGCGCTCGCCTGCGGCAAAGTATTGCCCGAATATGAGCTGATTTATGAGACCTATGGCACGCTAAACGCTGAGCGCAGCAACGCCGTGCTGATTTGCCATGCACTTTCTGGGCATCATCACGCAGCGGGTTATCACAGCCGGGATGACCGCAAGCCCGGCTGGTGGGACTCTCATATCGGCCCCGGTAAATCCATCGACACCAACCGCTTTTTCGTCGTGTCCTTAAATAATCTGGGTGGCTGCCACGGCAGCACCGGGCCGGTTAGCCACAACCCGGAAAGCGGGCGTCAGTGGGGGCCAGACTTCCCCATGGTCACGGTCAGCGACTGGGTCGCAAGCCAGGCGCGCTTGGCGGATCACCTAGGGATTGAACGCTGGGCCGCCGCCATAGGCGGAAGCCTCGGCGGCATGCAGGTGTTGCAGTGGACAATCACCTACCCGGAGCGCGTGGCCAATGCAGTGGTGATTGCGGCAACGCCGCGTCTTTCAGCGCAAAATATCGCGTTTAATGAAGTCGCGCGCCAGGCTATTCGCTCGGACCCAGAGTTCTTCGGCGGCTGGTACGCCGACCATGACACCGTGCCCAAACGCGGGCTGAAACTGGCACGCATGGTGGGCCATATCACCTATTTGTCAGAAGATGCCATGGGCAGCAAGTTCGGTCGAGACCTGCGTAGCGATGATCTTAATTTTGGTTTCGACGTTGAGTTTCAGGTCGAGTCCTACCTGCGCTATCAGGGTGATGCGTTCTCCACCGCGTTTGATGCCAACACTTACCTGCTGATGACCAAGGCGCTGGACTATTTCGACCCGGCCGCCCTGGCTGACGGCGATCTCGCCAAGGCGCTGGCGCCCGCGCAGTGCCCGTTTCTGATTGTCAGCTTTACGACCGACTGGCGGTTCCCGCCGGCACGCTCACGCGAGCTGGTAGATGCACTGATCCGTGCAGGCAAGTCGGTTAGCTACGCCAATATTGAATCGCCTCACGGACACGACGCGTTCTTGCTGCCGGAGCCACGCTATCAGGCGTTGTTCAGCGCCTTTATGAACCGTACCGCCCGTGAGCTAGGCCTGGAGGAGATCCGTTGATGCGCGCCGACCTTGAACTGATTTACGACTGGGTACCCCAAGGCGCCCACGTGCTGGATCTTGCCTGTGGCGACGGGGCGCTTCTGGAAAGCCTGGCACGCGACAAAGGCGTGACCGGCTATGGGCTGGAAATTGATCCTGAGGGCATCACCAGCTGTGTCGCACGGGGCGTCAGCGTTATTGAGCACAACCTGGATGACGGCCTGGCCAGTTTTTGCGATCACAGCTATGACCAGGTGATCATGACTCAGGCCCTGCAGGCACTTCGCCGCCCCGACAAAATGCTCGACGAGATGTTACGCGTCGCTGAAGAAGGCATCATCACGTTCCCCAACTTTGCCTATTGGCGTCATCGGGTTTATCTGGGGCTGCGCGGCTATATGCCGGTATCCAAATCGCTGCCCCATGCATGGTACGACACGCCTAACATCCACCTGTCGACCTTTAACGATTTCGAGCACCTGTGCCGCGAGAAAGGCTTGGTGATTGTCGATCGTGCCGTAGGCGTCGGCGAGCGTCGCGGGCACTGGACCTCAAAGTGGTGGCCCAACCTGTTCGGCGAGATCGCTATTTTTCGCGTACGTCGCCGCTAGCCGCACCGGCAGCGTACGCTCAAGCGCTACGCTGACCGGAATGCCCGCCTCCCAGGTGACTTGCGTTCCGTAAGCAAGCACCTCTACCCCATCGGCGACCGCCGCCTCAAGACCTGTCGCATAAGCGGCATCAATATGGGCGGCGGGCGCGACATCATCGATCCCTTCGTGGGCAATGCAGAAAAGCAGCACCGCCCGCTCGCCTTGGCGGGCCAGCGCACTGAGCGCCTGAAGATGTTTGAGCCCACGCGCGCTCACCGAGTCAGGAAAATACCCATAGCCGTCCAGCTCCTTGAGGGTCACCTGCTTGACCTCAACGTAGGCGCGCCCTTTAAGCGGATCCTCCAGAAGAAAATCAAGCCGTGACTCACCGACTTTCACCTCACGCTGATGCTGGGCATAACCGGCTAATGCGTCCAATCGGTTATCACTGAGCGCCGCCTCCACTATCCGATTCGTCCGCCCGGTATGCACTGAGGCTAAGGATGCACTGCCGTCAGGCTGGGGTAGCTCAATCAACTCCCACGTCCACAAAAGCTTGCGCTTGGGATTATCGCTGGGCGATAGCCAGACGCGGCAGCCAGGAAGATTCACGGCTTTCATCGACCCGGTATTGGGGCAATGCGCCACCACTTCCCGGCCATCATCAAGGCGCACATCGGCAAAAAAGCGTTTATAGCGGCGCAGCAGCGTGCCAGGCACCAGGGCCGGATAGCGAACCATCATAGCCGTCCCACAAAGCGAGCGATCCGCGCCACGGCTTCCTCAAGTCGAGCGACATCGTTGGTAAATGCAATCCGCACATGGTGTTCGCCGCCGCGTACCGCAAAATCGATACCGGGGGTAATCGCCACGTTTTCCTCTTCCAAAAGCCGCTCACAGAACGTTTGGCTATCCTGGCTATAGCGTGAGATATCCAGCCATACATAAAACGCCCCCTGAGGCGGTAAATCCGGCGCTAAGCCCAGCTGCGCCAGCCCATCCAGCAGTACCTGACGACGCTCGGCGAGTATTTCGCGACGCTGCTCCATAAGAACCCGGCACTCAGGAGTGAAAGCAGCAAGGGCTGCATGCTGTGAAGGTGTGGAAGCCGCCAGAAAGACATTCTGGGCAAGCCGGGTTAACGGCTCGACCGCCCGCTCCGGCGCAACCAGCCACCCCAGGCGCCAGCCGGTCATACCGAAATACTTCGAGAAGCTGTTAACCACAAACGCCTCGCTGGAAAGCGATGTGGCCGACAGCGGCGCGTCATCGTAGTTGAGTCCTTGATAAATCTCATCGACGATCACTTCACCCGAGCGCTTGGCCACAGCATCCAGCACTTGGCTAAGCTGTTCGGCGCTCAACGTGTGCCCGGTAGGGTTGGAAGGCGAGGCCAACATGGCCAGACGGGTATCGTCGCGCCAGTGGCGGCCGATCAATCCGGCGTCCAGCTGCCAGCCGCTTTCACGCCCCACCGACACCGCATCAACCTCGGCCCCCGCCAGGGCCATAAAATGGCGGTTACACGGATAGTTGGGGTCAGCCATCAGCACCCGATCGCCACTTTCGACCAGCAGTTGGCTTGCGAGCAATAGCGCCCCTGACGCGCCGGGCGTTACCAGAATCCGCGCAGGGTCCACCTGGGCATTAAAGTGCTCGGCATAGTGGCCGGCAATTGCCTCACGTAGCGCGGGTAGTCCTGCCGCAGGGGTGTAGCGCGTCTGGCCGCTGGCCAGCGCCTTTTGGCCTGCGGCCATAATCGGCTCGGGCGTGGCGAAATCAGGCTCCCCCACTTCCAGGTGGATCACATCGTGACCTGCCGCCTCACGCGCCTGAGCCATTTCAAGTAAGTGCATCACCCGAAAGGGGGCAACGTGATTGACACGCGAATTCCAGGCCATAACAGCTCCTTAACCGAACAGAATTAAAACAAGATATAAACCATGACACAGGTCGTATAAACGGCAAGACCATAGTAGAAAGCACACTATTATGCTTGCAACGCAGCCATTTTTCAGATAAACAAGCATCCCTTTGGCGTGAGATCGTGGCACACGCTCATGGTCGATCAGCAGTCACATACGTAAGGGGCAATCCCATGCCAGTAGCGGAAAAAAAACCGGAAGCGACCAAGACTTTCACCCCGTATGAACCGGCACCGGGTGAAGAGTACATGAACGATAAGCAGTTAGCGCATTTTCGCCAACTGCTGTTGGACTGGAAGCAAGACCTCATGGAAGAGGTGGATCGTACCGTGCGCCACCTTCAGGAAGACGCTAATAACTATGCTGATCCCGCTGACCGTGCAACGCAGGAAGAAGGCTTTAGCCTTGAGCTGCGCACGCGCGACCGTGAGCGCAAACTGCTTAAAAAGATCAACGAAACTATCGAGAACATCGATGACGACGATTACGGTTTCTGCGAAGCCTGTGGCGTTGAAATTGGCATTCGTCGCTTAGAAGCCCGTCCAACCGCTACCCTATGCGTGGATTGCAAAACGCTGGCGGAGCTTAAAGAAAAACAGCTGGGCGGCTAAGCAGGTTGGTTAAACCACCTCTACGCTAACGTTGTAGGCGGGCACCTTGGGGTGCCCGTTTTTGTTTTGGGTAAAGGCTTATGACTGCTTCTTCTTGCTACCGTGGACGCTTTGCTCCCACCCCGTCAGGACCACTGCATTTTGGATCTCTGGTGGCGGCGCTGGGCAGCTATCTGGATGCCCGCGCCGTCGGCGGTGAATGGCGGGTACGGATTGAAGATATTGATCCGCCGCGTTGCCCTCAAGGGGCCGACACTACCATCCTGCGCCAGCTGGAGGCCTTTGGTCTGCATTGGGATAAAGAGATTGTCTGGCAGCATGGCCGCCACGCGGCTTATCAACAGGCACTTGAGCAGCTAGCGGCCCAGGGATTAGCCTATCCGTGCAGCTGCTCACGCAAGCAGTGGCAGGATTATGCTATTTACCCAGGCTGGTGTCGTGATGGGCTAAACGCCTCGGGCAAGCCGGTCGCCTGGCGGCTACGCAGCGATTTGGCCAAGCGCCCCATCACCTGGCAGGATCGTCTGTTCGGCCATCAACAGTTTGATCCTGCCGAGATGGGCGACGTGGTGCTCAAGCGCAAGGATAACCTTTGGGCTTACCAGTTGGCGGTTGTCGTCGACGATGCCGAACAGGGCATTACCGATGTGGTAAGAGGCTTGGATCTGCTCGACAACACGCCCTGGCAGCGCCAGCTGCAAATTGCCCTGAAACTTCCCGAGCCACGCTACCTGCATTTACCGCTAGTGGTAACATCACAAGGCCAGAAGCTCTCGAAACAGAACCTTGCGCCATCGCTTGCCGGTGATGACCGGGGTATTCGCCGCCAACTTTTTCAGGCGCTTCAAGCGCTCGACCAATCGCCGCCGCCTGAATTAGCCACAGAACTTCCGGAAAGCCAATTACACTGGGCCGTGGTCAACTGGTCGGTTGAGCGCCTTTCGCCAGCCGAACACCGCCTCTCGCCGTAAGGAATTAACTATGTATGTCTACCGCATCATGCTGTTTTTGGTGTTTGGCGGTTACTTACTCTCTCCGTTATTGATGGACGGCTGGAGCGATCCCGACGCGGTCTGGTACCGACCGTTTGCGATCTGGGGCGTATTGATTGCGCTCACGCTATGGCTTGAGCAAAAAAGGAAGTTAGATGAGCGTTGAGTTAACCGGCGTTTTACTGCTCGGATTAGGCTACCTGGGCCTGCTGTTTAGCTGTGGCGTTGCCGTAGAGCGCGGTTGGATACCCACACGGATTGCTCGCCACCCGCTGGTCTACACCCTCGCGCTAGGGGTTTATGCCAGCGCCTGGGCCATCTATGGCAGCGTCGAGTTTGCCGCCAATGCAGGATTTGGTTATCTGGCCTATTACCTGGGCGCGGCGGGTACGTTTCTGCTCGCGCCGGTGCTGCTGGTACCCATTCAGCGTATTACCCGTACCTACCAGCTCGCTTCACTAGCAGATCTGTTTGCGTTTCGCTTTCGCTCCCGCTGGGCAGGCACGCTGGTCACGTTGATCAGCCTGCTGGCGGTGTTGCCACTGCTGGGTATTCAGGTTCAAACCTTAAGCGATGCCATTCACTGGCTTACCGGCAGCCCCTACAGCTCTGGCGCGGCGCTGCTGTTTTGCGGGTTGATTGCGGTGTTTGCCGTGGTCTTCGGCGCACGGCATAGTCATGCTCGCCAGGACCCTTTGATCAGCATCCTGGCATTTGAATCGTTGATCAAACTGTTCGCGATGCTCGGCCTGGGCGCGGCAGCGCTATGGCTTGTGTTTGACGGGCCGCAGGACCTGCAACACTGGCTGGAAGGGCCGGGCTTTCAAGCCCAGCTGGCAACTCCTCAGCTAGAGGAGGCCCAGTGGCGCACGCTGCTGCTACTGTTTTTTGCAGCCGCCTTCATGATGCCCCACCTGTTTCATATCACGTTTGCCGAAAACCTGTCGCGCCATACGCTGCTTCAAGCCAGCTGGACTCTGCCGCTCTACTTGCTATTAATGGCCATACCGATACCCCTGATTTGGTGGGCTGCCCAATCCGTCACCGACGATATTCCGGTCGCGGCCTACGCCGTTTATGTGATGAGCGAACACTGGTGGATCAAGGCGCTGGCGTTTCTGGCCGGACTTGCCGCCGCCAGTGGCACCATGATCATGATCGCGCTGGCCCTTTCCGGCATGGTGCTCAACCATATCGTGCTGGTGGCCAGGCCTCCAGAAGCCCGGAGTGACCTGTATGGCTGGCTGCTCTGGCTACGCCGTGGCTTGGTAGTCGGCGTTATTATTAGCGGCTGGCTGTTTTATGAATGGGTGGGGCGAAATCACGACCTTGCCAGCCTTGGCCTGGCATCGTTTGTCGGCATGGCGCAATGCTTACCCGGTATGCTGGCGCTGCTCTATTGGCCAGGCGCCAACCGCATGGGCATGGTGGTCGGACTGATCGCAGGCGTTGCGCTATGGCTCTGGGGGCTCTGGCTGCCGCTGATTTTCTCGCTCCCCACACCGCCGCTGCCCTTTGCCCACCTTATCCCTGCCAATGCGCCGCCCTGGTACACGGTCACTCTGCTGTCGCTTGCCACTAACATCGTGCTGTTGATTGTCATCTCGCTGTTTACGCGTATATCAGAAGGTGAAAGATCAGCGGCAGAAGCGTGTTCTGTCGATGCGGTCATCCGCTCGAAGCGCTTACCGCTGGAAGCCGCCACCGCCGCTGATTTTTCTCCCCATCTGGCCCAGGCTATAGGCGATGAGGCGGCCCAGCGCGAGGTTTCCCGAGCGCTAAAAGCCCTCAAGCTGACGCCTCAAGAGCGGCGTCCTTACGCGTTACGCAGGCTACGCGACCGTATTCAGGCCAACCTTTCAGGCTTGATGGGGCCTTCGGTCGCCCGCGATATCGTCGATCGCTACCTGCCCTACCGCCATGATGATGCACCGGTAACCGACGATATCCACTTTGTCGAAAGTCGCTTGGAAGCCTACCGCTCGCGCCTGACCGGGCTTGCCCGTGAGCTTGACGGGCTACGCCGTCACCACCGACAAACGCTGGCTTACCTGCCGGTGGGGCTGTGCGTATTTGGCGATGATAAAGAGCTTATTATGTGGAATCAGGCGCTGACGCGGCTTTCAGGCATTAGCGGAGAAAGCGTTATTGGCTCGCGCTGCGACAGCCTGCCCGCCCCGTGGTCTGAACTGCTGGGCAATGTGCTTTCCGCCTCGCAAACCCCGCGCTATAAACAGGCGGTGTCGCTGCACGGCAAGGATTACTTTCTGACCCTGCATAAAGCGGAGCTAAGCGGCCATGACAGCCGGGGCGGCAGCGTCGTTCTGGTTGAAGACCATACCGAGATGAAGTGGCTTGAGGATGAACTGGTGCATGCCGCCCGCCTGGCGTCTATCGGCCAGCTGGCGGCGGGCGTGGCCCATGAAATCGGCAATCCGATTACCGGGATCTCGTCACTGGCGCAAAATTTACGCTACGATACCAACGACCCTGCCCTGCTGGAAACCGCCGACCAGATTCAGCAATTGACCCAGCGAGTCACTAAAATAGTTAACTCACTGGTAGGCTTTGCTCACGGCGGTCGCCTTTCGGGCCCACCACCAGCGTCGCCCGTAGCGCTTACGGCGATTAGCGAAGACGCATTACACTTGATCCACCTGGCGCGCTCGGGCGAGGATGTAACGCTTACCAACGCCTGCCCTGAAGATCTTGTGGTACGCGGTGACGCGCAGCGGTTGACCCAGGTCATGGTCAATCTGCTCAGCAATGCCCGGGATGCCTGTATGCCCGGCGGTCATGTGACGATTACGGCTGGCCAGCAAAGTGGCAGCGCCTGGTGGCGAGTAACCGATGATGGCCAGGGGATCGATCCGCGCGTGCGCGATCACCTGTTTGAGCCTTTCACCACCACCAAACCGGCAGGCGAAGGCACAGGCCTTGGGCTATCGCTTGCGTATCAGATTATCAACGAGCATCAAGGCAAAATAGACGTGGCCTCGCCACCTCCCGATGAGCCTCGCGGCACGGCCATTACGCTTTGGCTGCCGCTTTACCAACAGGATGACCCGCAATCCCATGCCCAGGATTCTGATTGTTGAAGATGAAGCGATTATTCGCAGCGCCTTAAAGCGCTTACTCGAACGCCATGACTATACCGTCAGCGAAGCGGGCAGCGTCGAAGACGCCAGCCAGTTGGCGCTTAACGAGTTCGATCTCATCATCAGCGACCTGCGCCTGCCGGGCGAACCGGGCACCACGCTGATCAGTGCCGCCGCCCCTGCGCCGGTGCTGATCATGACCAGCTATGCCAGCATGCGCTCGGCGGTGGACGCCTTAAAGCAGGGGGCGGTCGACTATATCGCCAAACCGTTTGACCATACTGAGCTGCTTGAAACCATTGAGCGCATTTTGCATCAGCAGTCGATGCAGCACGGCGAGCCACCCGCGATTACCGATGATGGCGGCAGCCAGCAGATGATGATCGGTAATTGCACGGCCATGCAGCAGGTCTATACGCGTATTCGCAAAACCGCCCCGGCCGACGTTACCGTACTGATTCTGGGTGAATCGGGTACCGGTAAAGAGCTTGTCGCCCGAGCGATTCATCAGCAGAGTAAGCGCGCCAAAGCGCCGCTGATCAGCGTTAACTGCGCGGCTATTCCCGAAACGCTGATCGAATCAGAGCTGTTTGGGCATGAAAAAGGTGCATTTACCGGCGCCAGTGCATCACGCACCGGCTTAGTAGAAGCCGCCGACCAAGGCACGCTGTTTTTGGATGAAATAGGCGAGCTACCCCTGGATGCCCAGGCGCGTCTGCTGCGCGTACTGCAGGAGGGCGAAATTCGTAAGATCGGCTCGGTCGAAACCCGCCACGTGAATGTACGCCTGATTGCCGCCACTCACCGGGACCTGCGCGCCCTGTCCAAAAGCGGCGAATTCCGCTTGGATCTTTATTACCGCCTGAACGTCATGCAGATCGAGCTGCCCCCGCTTCGCGAACGCGAAGACGATGTACTGGAAATTGCCGATATTCTGCTGGATAAGGCGTGCGCTCGACACGAACGCCCCGGCCTACGGCTTTCCAGAGCGGCCCGCCAGGATCTGCGCGACTACCCATGGCCAGGCAATGTCCGTGAGTTGGAAAATGCCTTGGAGCGGGGGGTGATTCTGGCGGAGGGCCATTTGATTCACCCTGACGACCTGGGGCTTGCGCCAACGCCGTCGCGTAACCATTCGCAGGCCAACCCCGCGGCAACACCTTCCGCTGACGAGACTGCCCAAGGAGAAGATGAGGATGATCTATCCTTGGAAGACTACTTTCAGCACTTTGTGCTTGAACACCAGGACCAGATGAGTGAAACCGAGCTGGCTCAAAAACTCGGCATCAGCCGCAAGAACTTATGGGAGCGGCGCCAGCGGCTAGGCATCCCACGCAAGAAGACCGCACGGCGTCCTAACTGACGCCGTGGCAGGCCGCGAGACAAACCTAACACTTACGACTTACGACCAACGTCTAATATACTGATTTAAATAAAAAATATTTAAAAATCGCGTTCCAGACACTGTTACCTACCCACACAAACGACTCAAAAAACCGACACGGATCCGGTAACACTTGTTTGTTACCCTGCCGCTCTGGCACGCCATTAAACCCTCAAGACATTGAAATTTAAAAAAATTAAAACAACTGGCACGACGAGTGCAATATTACTGGGTAAGAAAAACAAATTGGGCCGCGCGGTGGGTCGCTAACAAAAACAAAATGACACCACCCCAACCTGAGCCATAACAAAAACAACAGGGCCAGGTGAGATAACAGCACTAATAACAATAACAGGCTTACATCTCTGACTTGCTGGCGCTAAGAAGAATAAGCGCAGCTAATAAAAACAAAAGGTAGCAAGTGCCCAGAAAGGACGCGACGTACACCGAATGATCTGCGTACGAACAATAATAATAGCAGTGAGTGTGTACACCCCCGGAACCAATAATAATACGTCGGGGAAGAAAAGTTCGCGGTTGGATTATTGTTTTGAATACGAGGCGGTCGGATACGGCCTATCGACTGCGGTGCGTATTCAGGGCGATGTGCCATCATGAAGAAAAACAGCAGCATGGACGCTGATTGAACACTTTATAGGGGAGGCTCTTTTAGCCTCCCCTTTCCGCGTTTATAGGGTAAGGCGTTTGCAAACCTGCCAGAGGTGCTTTGCAAGCGTAAAGGGGTCGGCTACACTCATCGGCTTACCGATTACTTCACGGTCATTTTTTCGATACCCTGCGAGTCGATATCGCCGCATGTTCAAAGGATTTACCCGTTTCTTACATAGCCCGGGAGAGCAATTGAAAACCCTGCTCGATCCCCAAGAGAGTGAAACCACTCTCAGCCCACGCATTATTCCTCGGTCCGAGCATCCCGTTTCTCGCCAACATATCAGCGACGCCGCGTTAAAAGTGCTCTATCGCCTTAGCGGTGCAGGCTTTGAGGCCTATCTGGTAGGCGGATGTATTCGCGATGCTTTGCTTGGCAAGATGCCCAAGGATTTTGACGTTGCCACCAACGCGACGCCTGAACAGGTACGCGATCTGTTTCGCAACTCGCGCTTGATCGGCCGACGCTTTCGTATTGTCCACGTCCGCTTTGGGCGTGAGGTCATCGAAGTCACTACGTTCCGTGGCAAACCACAAGACGAACATGGCGATCACATTGCCCAACAGTCTGACGCCGGCCTGCTGCTGCGTGACAACGTATGGGGCAATATCGAGGAAGACGCCTTACGGCGCGACTTCACCGTCAATGCCCTGTACTACAACATTGCCGACTTCAGCCTTCACGATTTTGCCAACGGTGCGCGCGATATTGAATCGCGCACGCTGCGCCTGATCGGCGACCCGGCCACGCGCTACCGGGAAGATCCGGTACGTATGCTGCGCGCCGTGCGCTTTGCGGCCAAGCTCGATTTCACCATTGAGCCTGCCACCGAAGCACCGATGTACGATCTTGCGCCGCTGCTGCTGCAAATTCCGCCCGCGCGACTGTTTGATGAAGTGCTCAAGATGTTTATGTCCGGTCATGGACTGGCGACCTTCCGCCTGCTCAGCCATTACGGCCTGTTTGGCATGCTCTTCCCCGAATCGGAAGAGGCCATGGCCGATGCGGCGTGGGCGGAAAAATTAATCGAATACGCCCTGACCAATACCGACAAGCGGATTGCCGAAGACCGCCCAGTGACACCTGCGTTCCTGCTCGCCGCTTTCTTGTGGGCGCCGGTCGCCAACCGCCAGGCCGAGCTTGAAGCTGAAGGCATGCCCGCCATACCGGCGCTACAAACGGCGGCTCAAGAGGTTGTTTCGCGTCAGTTGGAACATACCTCTATCCCTAAACGCTTTGGTATGCCCATGCGCGATATTTGGGAGCTGCAGGCACGCCTTCCGTTACGGCGCGGCAAGCGCGCTTTCCAGACCCGCGAGCACCCGCGTTTCCGCGCAGCTTACGATTTACTCCTGCTGCGCGAGCAAGCCGGTGAGATTCCGCGCGGCCTGGGCGACTGGTGGACGGCTTTCCAGCAGGGCGATGAGCA
The DNA here is from genome assembly GCF_000377665.1 of Vreelandella zhanjiangensis DSM 21076. GTDB lineage: Bacteria > Pseudomonadota > Gammaproteobacteria > Pseudomonadales > Halomonadaceae > Vreelandella > Vreelandella zhanjiangensis. The sequence continues at coordinate 16,918 of NZ_KB898650.1, forward strand.
TGAACAGCGCCGCCTGCTTCAGAAAGTGGGCGGCGACCCGGCAAGCCAGGGCGACCGCCGCCGCAAACGGCGCCGTAAACCCACGCGTAACCCCGAACAGTGAGTAAAGCATGACAACGTTAGCGCTGGCGTATATTGGTCTGGGTAGCAATCTTGATGACCCTATTACACAAGTACGCCAGGCTATTTCGGCGCTTGCCACCCTGCCGCTTAGCAAGCTTCACGGCACCTCCTCGTTGTACGCAAGCCGCCCGGTTGGCCCTCAAGACCAGCCCGATTTTGTGAACGCGGTCGTCGCCCTGAAAACCTCGCTTTCACCGCTCGCCCTACTTGATCAGCTACAGTCGTTAGAGCAGCGCCATCGGCGCAAGCGCGAGCGTCACTGGGGGCCGCGCACGCTGGATCTGGATTTACTGCTTTATGATCAGCAGACAATTGCCTATCCGCGCTTGAACGTTCCTCACCCGCATATGCATGAGCGAGCCTTTGTTCTGGCGCCTCTGGCCGAACTTGATGCCACGCTAACTCTTCACCAGCAGCCGCTAAGCCACTGGCTGGATAACATTGCCAACCCCGGCATTCAGCGTTTAGTCGAAGATGGCCCCGGCTAAGCGGCTATCTTGTTAGCCAGGCCTCGACACACAGCGCTCGACCGGGTAACAATCGCCTATCTGGCAACAAGCCGAGCTAACAACATATCGAACTAGCAGCATACCGAATTCGTGATACTAATAATGGCTGGGTGCCTATGCCGCACCGGCCCACGACGATAGAGAACATGCCATGAAACCCGTTACCCTGAGCACGCTACAGGCCTATAAGCGCGCTGGTGAAACGTTTAGTTGCTTAACCGCTTACGATGCCTCCTTCGCCCAGGCGGCAAGCCTTGCCGGTATTGACGTGCTCTTGGTGGGCGATTCATTAGGTATGGTGCTTCAGGGTCATACCAGCACTCTTCCCGTGACGGTCGACGACATGTGCTACCACACTCGCTGTGCAGCGCGCGGCAAGGGGCATAGCCTGTTGATGGTCGATCTGCCCTTCATGAGCAATGCGTCTACGCAGCGCATGCTCGACGATGCCGCCGCGCTGATGCGTGCCGGCGCCGAACTTGTAAAGGTAGAAGGCGAAGCCTGGATGGCCGACGGCATCCATGAGCTGACGCGGCGCGGCGTGCCCGTTTGCGCTCATCTTGGCTTAACGCCACAAGCTGTCTACCAGCTGGGTGGCTACAAGGTACAGGGCCGCGAAACAGCCCAGGCAGAGCGGATTTTAAACGATGCCAAAGTGCTGGTTGAAGCGGGCGCCTCGGTTATATTACTCGAGTGCGTACCGGCAAGCTTAGGCAAGGCAATAACCGAAGCGCTGGAAGTACCGGTTATCGGCATTGGAGCAGGCTCCGAGACCGATGGACAGATACTGGTCATGCACGATGTGCTCGGCGTGACCCACGGCCGCACTCCGCGGTTTGTGAAAAACTTCATGGCTGATGCTAATAGCATTCAGGGCGCGTTTCAGGACTATCATGAAGCGGTCAAAACCCGCACCTTCCCTGCTCCTGAGCACTGCTTTTAATCGACCGACTCCCTCACGACGCCAGAGCATACGACACGACTATGCGCACTTTGCGAGAGATTAACGACCTACGCAGCACGCTGCGTGACTACCGAAAGCGCGGTCAGCGGATCGCGCTGGTACCTACCATGGGCAATCTTCACGCCGGGCATTTAGCGCTGGTGGCGGCCGCACGCCAGCATGCGGATATCGTGGTCGCCAGCCTGTTTGTGAACCCCATGCAGTTCGGGCCTAACGAAGACCTGGATGGCTACCCGCGCACGTTTGCCGACGATCAGGTAAAGCTTACTGATGCCGGGTGCGACGTGCTCTTTTCACCCACGGTAAGCGCTCTTTACCCCCATGGGCTGGCTTCGCAAACCCGCGTTCACGTGCCTGACGTGGGTGAAGGACTGTGTGGCGGCTCGCGCCCCGGGCATTTTGACGGTGTGTCTACCGTGGTCACCATGCTGTTTAATCTGGTTCAGCCAGATATTGCCTGCTTTGGTGAAAAGGACTATCAGCAGCTTGCCGTTATCCGCAAGTTCGTTCGCGACCTGCACATGCCCATTGAAATTATCGGCGTGCCAATCGTACGCGCTGAGGATGGGCTTGCGCTTTCATCGCGTAACGGCTATTTAAGCGCCAATGAGCGTGCGATGGCACCTGCGCTTTACCGCATTTTGTGCGAACTGCGTGACGCGCTGGAACAAGGTGAACCGGCCGAAACCGCTCTTGGCCGAGGGCTTACGCGGCTTGTGGATGCGGGCTTTACCCCCGACTACCTGGAGCTTCGCGATACACAGCTCAAGCCTGCCAGCGCCACAACGCGCGAGGCGGTGCTGCTAGCCGCCGCCAAACTAGGCCCCGCCCGCTTGCTCGATAACCTCAGCGTGCAGCTACCTTCTCAATCAACCACGTCTCACCACTAGGCAGCCTTCGCCGCCCAGGAGTTGTTATGCAAACCATTATGCTTAAAGCCAAGCTACATATGGCGCGTGTTACCCATGCCGTGCTGAATTACGAAGGGTCCTGCGCGATTGATGGCGACCTGCTGGATATGGCGGGTATTCGTGAAAACGAACAAATCCAGATCTACAACGTGGAAAACGGTGAGCGCTTTACCACCTACGCCATTCGTGGTGAAGAAGGCTCACGATTAATCTCGATTAATGGCGCGGCGGCACATTTAGCGGCTCCCGGCCATCGGGTCATTATCTGCAGCTACGCCCACTACTCAGAAGCCGAGCTTGAGCAGCACCGCCCGGCGCTGGTGTATCTGCAGGAAGGCAACCACGTTAGCCATACCAGCCACGCAATTCCAGTGCAGTTGGCTTAAACCGATGCCAGTGCAACGGGCTTACACCATAGGTATGAAAACGGGCCATTACGGCCCGTTTTTTATTTGCGTCCAAAAGCGTATTGCCGCAACGCACAACCATCCCCTATGCTGAGTAGCACAGCTGACACAAAAGGTAGATAGCGTACGTTGCTACACGCTAAAAACAAAACAGCCATAACAGGCGGTCTGCCTTACTCACGTTAGGAGTCATATCATGCAAGAAGTAGTCATTGTTGCGGCTCGCCGCACCGCGGTCGGTTCTTTTGGTGGTTCACTTGCGGGCATACCAGCAAGTGACCTTGGCGCGTTAGTGATCAAGGATATTCTTGAATCAACCGGCGTCTCCCCCGACCAAGTCGATGAAGTGCTGTTAGGCCAGGTACTGACCGCAGGCGTGGGCCAAAACCCAGCTCGCCAGGCGGCCATCAAGGCGGGTCTGCCTGCTTCTGTTCCGGCCATGACCATAAATAAAGTCTGTGGCTCAGGCCTTAAAGCCGTGCACCTCGCCACACAAGCGATTCTGTGTGGTGACGCTGAGCTGATTCTGGCCGGTGGACAAGAAAACATGTCCGCATCTCCCCATGTGCTCCCCAACTCGCGCACAGGCCAGCGCATGGGCGATTGGAAAGCCATTGATACCATGGTGCATGATGGCCTATGGGATGCCTTCAATGACTATCATATGGGCATTACCGCCGAAAATCTGGCTGAAAAATACGGCATTACCCGCGAGCAGATGGATGAGTTTGCCGCTCAGTCGCAACAGAACGCCGCCAACGCCATTAAGGAAGGCAAATTTAAAAGCCAGATCGTGCCGGTTGAGATCCCCCAGCGCAAAGGCGATCCGGTGGTATTTGATACCGACGAGAATCCGCGCGAAATTACCGCTGACAAACTTGCCGGTATGCGTCCGGCGTTCAAAAAGGATGGCACCGTTACCGCAGGTAACGCCTCCTCATTGAACGATGGCGCGGCCATCGTGATGGTCTGCTCGGCACAGAAAGCCAAGGAACTGGGCCTTGAGCCGCTGGCGCGTATTGCCGCTTATGCCAATGCAGGCGTAGATCCAGCCATTATGGGTATTGGCCCCGTGCCCGCTACCCGCCGCTGCCTGGAAAAAGCTGGCTGGAGCCTGGATGACCTGGACCTGGCCGAAGCGAACGAGGCGTTTGCCGCCCAAGCGCTGGCGGTGCAGAAAGAGCTGGGGTGGGACATGTCCAAAGTCAACGTCAACGGCGGTGCGATTGCCTTGGGCCACCCGATTGGGGCTTCCGGTTGCCGCGTGCTGGTATCGCTACTTCACGAGATGATTGCCCGTGATGCCAAGAAAGGCCTGGCAACGCTGTGTATCGGCGGTGGCCAAGGGGTTGCGCTGGCGATTGAGCGCCCCTAACCTCGAAAGTAGCAGGCGATAAAATGCCAATGCCCCTGTCACTGACAGGGGCATTTTTATTGGCTAAGGCTCAGTATTTAATACTTAGACTTTGCACCAAACACTTAGACTTAACACTTAGCGATGCTTTTCACCCACAATCCGCGAAGGCGTTCGCCAGACCAACAGCGCGCCTAGCAAAAACAGGCCTGATGCGGCCCACATGGTAATGGGCAGGCTGGAGGCATCGACAACGCGGCCACCCACCATCGCGCCCAACCCAATGGAGAGATTGAACACAAAGGCCATCAAGGCAGTCGCCGCTTCGGTATTAGGTGCCGTACGTAATATCCAGGTCTGAATACTCACTGATACGCTGCCAAACACCGCGCCCCAAGCCATTAACAGCAGAACGCCACTAGTGGGCTGCACGCCGAGTAGCGGGAAGACCGCCACGACCAGCAGCAATAGGCTTGGGATCGCCAGCACGGCGCGATATGGATGCCGCCCGGCAAACATCCCCGCCGCAATATTACCCAGGATACCCGCTGCCCCATACAGCAACAGCAGGCTACCTACATGACGCTGGGCAACACCGCTTATTTCCTGAAGGATAGGGCTGATAAAGGTGTACGCCGCAAAGTGGCCCACGACCACAAAGCCCGTGGTTAATACGGCCACCCTGACGCCGCGATTGCCAAACTGCTGGGCCAGCACCTTAAGGCGGACAGGCTCTCGGGGCGGCAGGGGCGGAAGCCAGCACCACAGCGCCAGCGCGGTTAACAGGCTGAAACCGCCCAGCGCTGCAAACGCGACCCGCCAGTTGCTTAGATCCCCCAGCAAGGTACCCAAGGGTACGCCCAGTACCGATGCAGCTGCCACGCCGCCAAAAATGATGGTCATGGCCTTGGGCACCTTATCACTGGGTACCAGACGCGGGGCAATACTCCCGGCCACAGCCCAATAACCACCGATGCTGATACCCACTAGTACACGGGCAGCCAGCAGCAGCATAAAGCTACTGGCCATCGCCGAAAGCACGCTACCAATCACCATGACGCCCATGAGCAGGGTCAGCATGATACGTCTATCCAACCGGCCTACCGCCACGGGCAGTAGCGGTGCTGAAAAAGCGGCGACCACGCCCGGTACCGTTACCATCAAACCAGCAACACCCGGCGTCACGTCCATGGATGAAGCCACCTGAGACAACAACCCGATAGGCAGTTGCTCAGCGGTTACCAATAAAAAAATGCCGATCATCACGGCGACCACCGCCCACCAGCGCGGTGCCTGTTCCTTCTCCATGCCTACTTCCTTCTAACTAACTTCCTTTCAACCAAACGACTCCGCCCCCGCAACCAGAGGCTACGGGGGCGGAAGAGACAACCTTACGGCGACTTAGTCCGCGGTGTTCTCACTTTCAGCGGCAAACGCTGCTTTCTCTTCTTCGGTGATCTCTTTGATCGAAAGTTTCACGCGGTTGCGGTTATCGATGTCGAGCACCTTCACAATCACGTCATCGCCTTCGTTCAGGAAATCGCGCACGTTGTTAACGCGCTCAGCCACGATCTGTGAAATATGCACAAGACCATCAGTACCCGGCATGATGTTCACAAAGGCGCCAAAGTCAGCAATACGTACGACCTTGCCGTTATACAGCTTGCCAATTTCCGCTTCCGCAGTAATCGCCAATACGGTATCGATGGCTTTTTTCGCCGCCGCTTTGTCTTCGGCGTAGATGCGCACGGTGCCGTCGTCATCCAGGTCGATAGACGCGCCGGTGTCTTCGCAGATCTTGCGAATGGTGGCGCCGCCTTTACCAATAACGTCACGGATCTTGTCCGGGTCGATCTTGATAGTCGCCATGGAAGGTGCATTCTCGGAGACGTCGGTACGGCTCTGGCTGATGACGATGTTCATCTGCTCAAGAATACCCAGACGCGCTTTGTGGGCTTGCTGAAGCGCGGTCTCCATGATCTCTTCGTTGATGCCTTCGATCTTGATGTCCATCTGCAGGGCAGTGACACCCTCTTCTGAACCGGCCACTTTAAAGTCCATATCGCCAAGGTGATCTTCATCACCCAGGATATCGGTCAATACTGCGTAGCCATCTTCGTCTTTCACCAGCCCCATGGCGATACCCGCCACCGGTGCTTTCAGCGGTACACCCGCATCCATCAGCGCAAGCGAGGAGCCACATACCGACGCCATGGAGCTTGAGCCGTTGGACTCAGTGATTTCCGATACCACACGAATGGTGTAGGGGAAGGCTTCTTCAGACGGCAGCATGGCTTGAACACCACGACGCGCCAGGCGGCCATGGCCGATTTCACGACGTTTCGGGCCGCCCATGAAGCCCGCTTCACCTACCGAGTAGGGAGGGAAGTTGTAGTGCAGCATAAAGCGGTCTTTACGCTCGCCTTCCAGCGACTCGATCAACTGAGAGTCACGCAGGGTGCCCAGCGTTGCCACTGCAATCGCCTGGGTCTCACCACGGGTGAACACCGCAGAACCGTGAGTCTTGGGCAGCACGCCCACTTCGATGGCCAGCGGGCGCACGGTGAAGTTGTCGCGGCCGTCGATGCGCGGCTCACCTTTTACAACGCGTGAACGTACAACGCGCTTTTCAAGACCGGCAAAGGCACCTTTTACTTCGTCTTTGCTGAACTTGTCGTTAACCGGCTCGCCTTCAATGGCTGCAAGCTGCTCGATCGCCTGCTCTTTCAGAGCTGCAAGAGCGTCCTGGCGCTGCATTTTGTCGGTGATGCGGTAAGCGTCGCCCACCTGAGCTTCAAACGCGTCCGCGATGGCGGTTTTCAGCGCCACGTTCTCAGGGGCTGGCTGCCAGTCCCAACGCGGCTTGCCAGCCTCTTGAACCAGTTCTTTAATCGCGCTGACCGCGACCTGCATTTCCTGGTGGCCAAACAGTACGGCACCCAGCATTTCGTCTTCCAGAAGCTCTTTGGCTTCGGACTCGACCATCAGCACGGCGTTTTCAGTACCAGCAACCACCATGTCGAGCTCAGAAGTCGCCAGTTCTTCAACGGTCGGGTTAAGGAAATAACCCTGCTCTTCGTTGAAGCCAACGCGCGCAGCACCAATCGGGCCGTTGAACGGCACGCCGGAAATGCTCAGTGCAGCGGAGGTGCCCAGCATCGCGGCAATATCCGGATCGTGGTTACGATCAGTGGACAGAACGGTACAGATAACCTGCACTTCGTTCATAAAGCCTTTAGGGAAAAGCGGGCGGATCGGACGATCGATCAGACGCGAGGTCAGGGTTTCTTTCTCGGTCGGGCGTCCTTCGCGCTTAAAGAAGCCGCCGGGAATTTTACCTACTGCGTAGGTTTTTTCCTGGTAATGAACCGAGAGCGGGAAAAAGGGCTGGCTGGGGTTGGCTTCTTTGCGCGCCACCACGGTACACAGCACAACGGTATCTTCCATGGTGACCATAACGGCACCAGTGGCTTGACGAGCGATACGCCCGGTTTCTAGCGTGACGGTGCTACGACCGTACTGAAACGTTTTTTTTACCGGATTCACGGCGACTTCCTTTAACATTAATATCTACTTGTCTATTCGTTTGGGTCGTTTTGACTCGTCACCATTCTAGGCGCTGTAGCGCCATAGGGCTACCAGAAACCCAAAATCACCGGGCGCAAAGACCTTGCTCAGTGACTGACACGCATAAAAAAACGGGCAGCTCACAAGGAGCTGCCCGTTTCTCAATCTTCGCCAACAATAACTTAGCGGCGCAGACCTAAACGCTGGATCAGAGACTGATAGCGTTCGAAATCTTTACGCTTCAGGTAGTCCAGCAGTTTACGACGCTGGTTTACCATGCGGATCAGACCACGACGCGAGTGGTGATCCTGCTTGTTGGTTTTGAAGTGGTCCTGCAGGCCATTGATGTTGGCGCTCAGCAGTGCAACCTGTACTTCAGGGGAACCGGTATCGTTATCGCCGCGGCCGTATTCGTTGACGATTTCGGCTTTAGTTTCAGCGGTTAATGCCATCTGTCTCTCCAGTAAGCAATATGCCTAAAATTTAATGGGTGAGACCACGCATATTTGCAGTCTCAGGCGACTCTCTTCACGTACTATTTTCGCGCAAACCGTCACATCCTTGCAACGTTTTACCCAGACTCTTACGAGATAGCGACGGTACTTAACAGCCGCTTGGGCGCTACTTCCTGAGCACCTTTTACAACACCGAGGCCGATAAACGTCTCGGCATAATAAAGTCTTGCCAATGCATCGGGGGCCAGCGCACCAATACTCAAGTTGGCCGATTGACCGTGGGCTAGACGCCCGTAAGCCGTTTCGTCCACCTTAAGCGTCGGCAGGTGATCCACCAGCACATCAGCGGGCATTAATTCAGCCTCACGCGAGGCCTGATCAGCCAATGCTTCAAGCGCTTCCAGCGTCCACATCGCATCGCCCGTAAAAGGCCCGGTCTTGAGCCTGCGGAGCTGACTGATGTGGGCACCACACCCAAGCGCCAAACCGATATCTTCAGCCAGCGTACGGATGTAAGTCCCCTTACTGCAGGTGACTTCAAGCTCGAAGGCTTCGCCGTCAAACGCAAGCAGGCGCGCATCATACACGCTTACCCGCCGCGCTGCACGCTCTACCTGCTTACCCTCGCGGGCCAGCTCATAGAGCTTTTTGCCCTGATGCTTGAGCGCCGAATACATCGGCGGCACCTGATCGATCTCACCACGAAAGCGCGCAATAGCAGCTTCAATATCATCCGCTGTTAACGACGGCACATCGCGGCGTTCAATCACCGTGCCTTCTGCATCACCGGTGTCGGTGATCACACCCAGCTCAACGCGGGTGCGATACATCTTGTCGGCTTCCAGCAGGTGCGCGGAGAACTTGGTGGCCTCGCCCAGGCAAATCGGCAACAAGCCGGTTGCCATGGGATCCAGCGTACCGGTATGTCCGGCTTTTTGGGCCTCGAACAAACGACGCACACGCTGCAGAGCATGGTTACTGGAAACGCCCTTGGGCTTATCCAGAAGCAGTACCCCGTTGACCGGTAAACCGCGACGGCGACGGGCCATTAGCGCGTCTCCTCACCTTGATCAGAATCACCCTCTTCATCCGCTTGGCGAGCCCGGTCAGTCGACACGGCCTCTTCAATCAGGGAAGAGAGGTGCTGCCCACGCACCACACTCTCATCGTAATGAAAGCGTAGTTCAGGGACATGGCGTAGCTGAATACGTTTGGCAATCTGGCTTCTCAGAAAACCGGCGGCGCGCTTAAGCACCTGAAGGTTCTCCTTGATACGCTCGGGCTCCTGTTCACCCAGCAGGGTGACATAGATATCGGCGTAACCCAGGTCACGGCTAACGGTCGCGCCGCTCACCGTGATCATGCCCAAACGCGGATCTTTGACTTCGCGCTGAATAAGTACCGCCAGCTCCTTTTGGAGCTGGTCGGCTACTCGGTCGGTACGCTTAAATTCGCGCATAGCTGTCTCCTCGCGGCCTTACAGGCTGCGCTCGACTTTGACTTGATCGAAGACTTCGATCTTATCGCCGACCTGGACATCGTTGTAGTTCTTCACACCGATGCCACACTCAACGCCATTACGTACTTCCTGGACGTCATCTTTATAGCGGCGCAGCGACTCGAGTTCACCTTCGTAGATGACCACGTTGTCACGCAGTACACGGATGCGCTTGTTACGGAACACTGAACCTTCGACGACCATACAGCCTGCCACCGCGCCGATCTTCGGCGCACGGAACACGTCGCGTACTTCGGCAACACCCACGATTTCTTCTTTCCACTCGGGGGCGAGCATACCGCTCATCGCCTGCTTGACCTCATCGATCAAGTGGTAGATGACGCTGTAGTAACGCAGATCCAGGCCTTCGCGCTCAATGATCTCGCGGGCAGCGGCGTCGGCACGGACGTTGAAGCCGACCACGATAGCCTCAGAGGCAAGCGCCAGGTTGGCGTCAGTACCGGTGATACCGCCGACACCTGAAGAAACCACCGCCACTTGCACTTCATCAGTGGAGAGTTCTTCCAGGGCGCCTTTGATCGCTTCGAGCGAACCTTGTACGTCGGCTTTAAGAACGATGTTGACCTTGGCCACTTCGTCCTGGCCCATCTGGCTGAACATGTTCTCAAGCTTGGCTTTCTGCTGACGCGCCAGACGTACTTCGCGGTACTTGCCTTGACGGAAGTTGGCCACTTCACGGGCTTTCTTCTCATCAGCCACGACCATGAAGTCGTCACCGGCATCCGGCGTGCCGTCCAGGCCCTGAATCTCTACGGGCATGGCGGGGCCGACGTTCTCAACCTGTTGGCCAAGTTCGTTGGTCAGCGCACGTACGCGGCCGTAATGCAGGCCAGCCAAAACGATATCGCCTTTCTTCAGAGTACCGTTTTGAACCAGTACGGTAGCGACCGGGCCGCGGCCTCGATCAAGACGCGACTCAACGACAACGCCTTTGCCAGGTGCCGACGGTACCGCTTTAAGCTCAAGCACTTCAGAGACCAGCTGGATTGCTTCCAGCAGTTCTTCGATGCCTTCACCGGTCTTGGCGGAAACGTGAACAAACTGGGTATCACCGCCCCACTCTTCGGAAATCACGCCATGCTGCGAGAGTTCGTTACGAATGCGGTCAAAATCAGCGCCCTGCTTATCAATCTTGTTCACCGCCACGACCATGGGTACTTCGGCCGCTTTGGAGTGCTCGATTGCTTCCACAGTCTGGGGCATTACGCCGTCATCGGCAGCCACGACCAGGATAACCACGTCGGTTGCCTTGGCACCACGGGCACGCATGGCGGTAAACGCGGCGTGACCAGGGGTATCCAGGAAGGTCACGCCACCGTGATCGTCCTCAACGTGATAAGCACCGATATGCTGGGTAATACCACCCGCTTCGCCGGTAGCTACCTTGGCGCGACGAATGTAATCAAGCAGCGAGGTCTTACCATGGTCAACGTGACCCATGACGGTAACCACCGGTGAACGGGTGATCTCTTCGCCTTCGTAGGAGATGCCTTCGAGCATTTCCGTTTCCAGCGCGTCATCTTTAACCAGCTTGACCTTGTGACCCATCTCTTCCGCCACGATCGCTGCAGTATCCTGATCGATGGTCTGGTTGATAGTCACGGCCGCGCCCATGTTAAACATGGCCTTGATCACTTCGTTGGCCTTGATCGACATTTTGTCAGCCAGCTCAGCAACGCTGATCGACTCAGGGATCGATACTTCACGCACGATCGGCTGGGTCGGCTTCTGGAAGCCATGCTTGCCGTTGCCGCTCTGGCTTGCACCACCGCGACGGCCACCACGACGTTCGGCACGTTTTACTTTCTTCGCGCCACCGCCACGCTTACGCTCTTCGCGATCACCACGATCATCATCGTCGTCACGACCTTTCTTCTTCGCAGCAGCCTTCTTGGGCGGCGCGGTACGACGGTCGGTACGGCCTTCTTTCGGCGGCGCCGGCGGCATGTCTTCTGTCGCAGGCGTATCGTCGATCTGAAGTTCGGGCACTTCAACTTTGGGTGCAGCCTTCGGCTCAGCCGCAGCTTTCGCTTCGGCTTCTTTACGCGCTGCTGCTTCAGCCGCTTTGGCTTTTGCAGCGGCGGCTTTTTCTTCGGCTTCACGCGCGTCGCGAACTTTACGTTCAGCTTCGGCTTCGGCCATATCGCCTACCAGCTGACGCGGGCCAGAATGCTTGGGCTCAGCGGCTTTCGGCTTATCGTCTTCAGCGCTTTTAACGTACGTCTTCTTCTTACGTACTTGCACTTCGATCGTTTTGCCACGCTCGCCAGTTTTAATACGGCTGCGCGTTTTACGGGTCAGCGTGATACGGTTTTTGCTTGTATCAGTCTCGCTGTCGCCGCCATGGCTTTTCTTCAGAAAGCTCAGCAGTTTCTGCTTGTCTTCTTCAGACACGGCATCGCCTTCAGAGGCATGCTTAAGGCCAGCTTCTTTCATTTGTTCCAATAGGCGGGGCACATCACGGCCCACCTTTACTGCAAAATCTTTAACTGTCATATCTGACATAGTGACCCTCCTCAGCCCGTGACCTGTTTACTGTGTGTTCGAATCCGATGCGTTATCGTCTTCAAACCAGGGCGCACGGGCAGTCATGATCAGTGCCGCTGCGCGCGCTTCGTCCAACTCCTCGATATCGACCAGATCGTCGACAGACTGCTCGGCGAGATCTTCCATGGTGATAATGCCGCGGCTGGCCAGCGTGAACGCCAGATGACGCTCCATACCGTCCATTTCCAGCAAGTCGGCTGCTGGCTGAGCACCATCTAGCGCTTCTTCAGAGGCAATCGCCATCGTCAGCAGCTCGTCTTTAGCGCGTGCACGCAGCTCTTCAACCAAATCTTCATCGAATTCTTCGATTTCAAGCATCTCTTCAAGCGGCACGTAGGCAACTTCTTCCAAGGTGGTAAAGCCTTCTTCCACCAGCAGACGGGCGACATCATCGTCGATACCCAGATGCTGAATGAAAGAATCCACCAGACTGTCAATTTCCTGCTCACGCTTGGATTCGGCCTCCTCCTCGGTCATCACGTTGATACGCCAGCCGGTAAGCTCGGATGCCAGGCGTACGTTCTGACCGCTACGACCAATTGCCTGCGCCAGGTTATCCTGCGCGACGGCAACGTCCATTGCATGAGCGTCTTCGTCGACAAGGATAGACCCAACATCGGCAGGCGCCATGGCGTTAATCACCAACTGGGCGGGATTGTCGTCCCACAGCACGATATCAACACGCTCATTTTGCAGCTCGGATGAGACCGCCTGAACGCGCGAACCGCGCATACCCACACATGCACCCACCGGGTCGATGCGTCGATCGTTGGTTTTAACCGCAATTTTGGCGCGTGAGCCGGGGTCGCGGGCAGCCCCTTTAATTTCAATCAGCTGTTCAGCAATTTCAGGTACTTCAATTTTGAACAGCTCGATAATCAACGCAGGATTGGTACGCGACAGCTGAAGCTGGGCGCCCCGTGCATCCGGGTCAACTTTGACCAGCAGTGCGCGAACCCGCTCATTCATGCGGTAACGCTCGCCGTGGATCATTTCATTACGCGGCAGGAATGCCTCGGCATTCTCGCCCAAATCGATAATCAGGCCGTCACGGGTGGTCTTTTTAACAATACCGGCCACCAGTTCGCCTTCGCGGTCAGCGTATTGACGTACCACTTCGGCGCGCTCGGCTTCACGTACTTTCTGTACGATGACCTGCTTCGCCGTTTGAGCAGCAATACGGCCAAACACCGCATTTTCAATCTTTTTCTCGACAACGTCGGCCAGTTTTAACGGCGGATCGCGCTGTTCGGCGATGGTTTCTTTGATTTCGTAATCTGGCGTTTCGAATTCGTCATCTTCTACTACGGTCCAGTAGCGGAAGGTTTCGTATTCCCCCGTGCGACGGTCAATATGGACCCGCACGTTGGCTTCTTCATTCTCAAGACGCTTGCGTGACGCGCTCGCAAGAGCGGCTTCTACCGCTTCAAAGATGACATCCCGAGGGACGCCTTTTTCGTTGGAGATCGCGTCAACGACCATTAAAATTTCTTTACTCATGCGTTTGCCTCGCCAGAAAACCTGTCCTTTTGTGCATCACCCCGGCAGCCTGCCGGCAGCGCCGCCACCCGGTTAATCGAACTGCGGTACGATGTGCGCCGAATCAATACTTTCGATGGGAAAGCAGTACTCTTCGCCATCCAGTTGTATTAGTACTTCATCACCCTCGACACCCGCCAAGAGTCCCTGGTATTTACGCCGACCATCAAATGGAATGCGCAGCTTAAGTGCGACATGATGGCCTTGGTAGCGAATAAATTGATCCAGGGTATATAAGGGGCGTGCCATACCGGGCGAAGAAACTTCCAACCGGTACTCACCGGGGATGGGGTCTTCCACGTCCATCACAGCACTGACTTGGCGACTAATATCGGCGCAGTCTTCCACATTGACACCACTTTCGCGTTCGATGTAGATCACCAGCCGCGATTGCTTGCCCTGGGAAAGATGGTCGATACCCCACAGCTCAAAGCCCATGGCGGAAACGACAGGTTCAATTAGTGCATGTAGCGCAGCGTGTTTTGTGGCCACAGACAAAGCTCCTATAGCCGTTGCATCAGGCACCTGGCCAGGAGTCATAAGAAAAGCTAGGTGGCTGATTGGCGTTACCCGGAATGTGTCTCCGGCAACTCGGACGATATCCGCTCTTGAGACACTCTTGTTAACAAAAAGCTTGCTAACAAAAAGCCCCTTCACAGGAAGGGGCTTTTCATAAGAAACCTGTAATACCATCTTAGCAACATGTGACAGGCTTGTTGCCTGTAGCAGTTAACCTTGTTGGCAGATCATTTAAATGCACCCTGCCAGGTAAACCGTTTATCTAACATGCTACTAGGAAATGGTAGCGGGGACCGGATTTGAACCGATGACCTTCGGGTTATGAGCCCGACGAGCTACCAGACTGCTCCACCCCGCATCAATCTAGGTCGACGATAATAGACACTTGAACCACTTACGTCAAGCTATCTTTTCGTCTCAGGTGCCAAACCTGCTCTCTTTAGCAAAACGTTTTTGACGAAACAATGTGTTTTGACAAAATACAGTTTTGAAAAAGAATCTGGGAAGCTGGCGAGCCAGCGAATCAGATGGTGCCGAAGGCGGGACTTGAACCCGCACGACCATACGGTCACTACCCCCTCAAGATAGCGTGTCTACCAATTCCACCACTTCGGCATCAGGGGAGGCTAAAGAAAGCGACAGATTACTCGCTGCTTTCCTCTAGCACTGGCGCGGTATTATCCACACTTGCAGGGCTATCGTCAAGCGTTGGAACGCTTCGCTGTTGCTCGATCAAGCGTGAGTCTGGAATACCGGTCTCCGGTGCCTGGCCTGCTTGCGTTGCAAAGTATGCCAACGCCATGGAGGTCACGAAAAAGCCTGCCGCCAGAACCCCCGTAGTACGCGACAAGAAGCTGCCGCTCCCCCGAGAGCCAAAGACCGTTTGTGAGGCACCGCCCCCAAACGCAGCGCCCGCTTCGGCACCTTTACCCTGCTGAAGCAGGATCAATACAACCAGGGCGACCGCAATCACCACGTGGACCATAAGAATTGCAACTTGCATGGCGTTATCCTGCTGACTGACAAATGGCGTAGAAATCGTCGGTTTTGAGCGAAGCACCGCCCACCAAACCGCCGTCGATATCCGGCTGGGCAAGTAGCTCAGCCGCATTTTTTGCATTCATGCTGCCGCCGTAGAGCAAGCGTAACTGCTCGGCGAGCGTTGCACTAAACCCTGCCTGGTAGGCTCGAATACCGGCCATCACTTCCTGGGCCTGCTCCGGGGTCGCTGTGCGCCCAGTACCAATCGCCCATACGGGCTCATAGGCAATCACAACCTGCTGGCGCTGCTCAGGCTCCAGGCGTGCCATGGCGTAACCGACCTGGCGCAATACCACATCCATGGTCTGCCCTGCATCACGCTCGGCAAGCGACTCTCCTACACACAGGATCGGCTTAAGGCCTACATGAAGCGCGGCTAACAAGCGATCAAACACCTGCTCGTCGTTTTCACGGTAAAGCTCGCGCCGCTCGGAGTGACCGACCAGTACGTACGTCACGTCAAACTCCTGGAGCATCCGGCCGCTCACTTCACCCGTATGCGCACCCGAGCCATTAGGGTTAAGCGTTTGTGCGCCCAGCTGAAGCGGTGTATTGCGAAACGACTGACGCGCCGCCTCCAGATAGGGAAATGGCGGGATAACCACAATCTCCAGAGCCTCCGGCAACGACACGTCAGCAAACGCGCTGCCGAAATCATTGATCAGTGCCGTGGACCCGTTCATTTTCCAGTTACCGGCAATTAATGGCGTACGCATCGACTCTCCTCACTCCAGGTGGAGCGAAATGGTATAGGAGCCGCCTTGTCAAGACAACCGCTGACAAACACAACTGGATTAATTGAGCAAGGCTTGGACCTGATCGGCCAGCCCCTGAGCCAGCTGATCAACATCCAAATGCTCACGCCCTTCAACCATCACGCGAATCAAAGGCTCGGTACCCGAGGGGCGCAACAGCACCCGCCCCTGATCACCCAATTCTTTTTCCAGTCCGGTGACGGCCTCCTGCAAGGCACTGGAAGACATGACATCGCGCGCCTTAGTTCCGGCAGGTAAGCGCACATTGACCAGCGCCTGCGGGGCTTTCTCCAAGCCCTGAAGCAGTAACGGCAGCGATTTTTGCTCACGCATCATCAATGCCAGCACCTGCAGGGCGGCAACAATGCCATCACCAGTGGTTTGCACATGGCTACATACGATATGCCCAGAGGCTTCGCCACCCAGCTCCCAATTATTAGCTGCCATCATTTCCATGACAAAGCGGTCGCCCACCTTGGCGCGCTTAAACGGAATACCCAGTTTCTCAAGTGCCACGGCAAGGCCGAAGTTGCTCATCAACGTACCCACTACACCACCATTAAGCAGGCCGCGTTCATGGCGGTCGCAGGCGATGAGATAGAGAATGTCATCGCCATCCACTTCGCGTCCGTCGGCATCGACCAGCAGAACACGATCGCCGTCACCATCAAAGGCAATCCCCAGGTCGGCGCCCTGATGGATAACCGAGGCACGTAGGGCCGACGGATGCGTCGAGCCCACTTGGTGGTTGATATTTACCCCGTCAGGCGAGGCACCAATTACGCTAACCTCGGCCCCCAGCTCGCGGAAAACGCTTGGCGCAATATGGTAGGTTGCGCCATGAGCGCAATCCAGCACCACTTTTAAACCGTGTAGACTCAAGCGGTCCGGCAGCGTGGATTTACAGAACTCGATGTAGCGTCCGGCGGCATCGTCGATACGTGTAGCCTTGCCCAGCTGCGCCGCTTCGGCAGTGGTCAGCGGCGCCTCCAGCATTGCCTCAATGCGGTCTTCCGTCTCATCAGGAAGCTTCTTGCCTTCTGCCGAGAAGAACTTGATGCCGTTATCGTCAAACGGGTTATGCGAGGCTGAGATCACGATACCTGCATCAGCGCGGAAGGTGCGCGTCAGGTAGGCAATACCCGGTGTCGGCATTGGCCCCAGAAGCGAGACATCCACGCCCGCCGCCGAAAGCCCGGCCTCAAGTGCGGACTCAAACATATAGCCGGAAATGCGCGTATCTTTGCCAATCAGCACGCGCGTACGGCCTTTTTCGCGACGCAGTACCTGGCCCGCTGCCCAGCCAAGCTTGAGCATAAAGTCAGCGGTTATGGGTGACTGCCCTACCGTACCGCGAATTCCATCGGTACCAAAATAACGTCGTGTCATGGGTGTCTTTCCTCGTTTAACGGCATTTCGCAACCCTCTTGGAGTACCGCCCAGGCCATATTGACGGCATCTACCGTCGGACCTACATCGTGTACGCGTAAAATTTTGGCACCGCGCTCAACGGCCATGGCTGAAAGCGCCAGGCCGCCTGCCAGGCGCTCCTCCACGGGCCGCCCCAGCACTTTTCCAATCATGCTTTTGCGCGACATTCCTACCAGTAGCGGCAGGTTAAGAGACTGTAGCGCATCCATATTTTTTAACAGCCGCAGGTTATGCTCAACCGTCTTGCCAAACCCAAAGCCTGGGTCCAACAGTAACCGGCTGCGCCGCAGGCCAGCAGCCTCGCATTCAGCCACACGCTGAGCCAGATAGCTGGCAACGGCCTCTTCCACCGGCTGATCATAAGAAGGCGCCTGTTGCATGTCCTGAGGCTCGCCCTGACGGTGCATTAGGCACACGGGAAGCCCGCTGCTAATCGCGGCCATCAAAGCGCCTTCACGCTCAAGCGCACGTACGTCATTAATCATTCCCGCGCCCAGTGCGCTTGATTCGCGCATCACCAGCGGGCAGCTGGTATCCACCGATACCAGCGCGTCTAACTCACGCACCAGCGCTTCTACCACCGGGGCGACGCGGTCAAGCTCTTCCTGGGCGCCCAGCGCTTTAGCTCCAGGGCGCGTGGACTCACCGCCCACGTCGATAATCGCCGCGCCTTCGGCCAGCATCCGTTCGGCATGCCGCAGCGCGTCATCAAGCGCTACGTGCCGGCCACCATCTGAGAAAGAATCGGGCGTAACATTTAAAATCCCCATCACCCGGGGAAAAGACATATCCAGCAAATGACGTCCGCAGCGCATGTGCACATTATCATTCATTTCTGGAGAGTTAGGAGGGTAGATTATTGATTTCATGCTGCTACCTATTAAAAAGAAGCATCGCTATTTGCCTGAATACAGCATAACAAAAAGGCGCCCCGCGATGGGGCGCCTTTGGCAGTAGCCGGTTGCCGATCAGGGGCCGGTAGGGCCACCCAGCGGGTCAGAGGGGCGACGACGAGGTTGATCGTCATCTTCCTCTTCACCATCGCCTCCTGAAGTGCTATCGCCTGAAGCGCTATCACTTGAAGAGCTAGAAGATGAATCGCCTTGTGCTTTGGGCTTGTCATCGCTAACGCGAGTACCGCCGCCAGAGGAGTCACCATCATTCCAGCCTTCCGGCGGACGCGGCTCACGACCTTCCATGATGTCTTTCAACTGCGCGGCATCAATGGTTTCGTATTTCATCAGCGCTTCGGTCATGGCATCCAGCTTGTCACGATTATCGTGCAGAATCTGGCGTGCCTGCTCGTAGCACTCATCAATGATCTTGCGCACTTCTTTATCAAGACGTGTGGTCGTGTCGCCGGACTTGAGCTTGCTGCCGCCCTGGCCCGGGCCACCCAGGAACTGGTGCGACTCGTCCTCGTCATACATGATCGGACCCATTTCATCCGACAGGCCCCACTTCGCCACCATGTTGTGGGCAAGCTCAGTGGCGCGCTTGATGTCGTTAGAGGCACCGGTGGTGACCCCATTGGGCCCCAGCGTCATCTCTTCAGCGATACGACCGCCGAACAGCGAACAAATCTGGCTCAGGATCTGCTGACGCGACAGGCTGTAACGATCTTCTTCGGGCAGGAACATGGTCACACCCAAAGCCCGGCCGCGCGGAATAATCGTTACTTTATAGACCGGGTCATGCTCCGGCATTATCAAGCCGATAACCGCATGGCCCGACTCGTGATACGCCGTATTGAGCTTCTCTTTATCGGACATGACCATGGATTTGCGCTCAGCGCCCATCATGATCTTGTCCTTGGCAAGCTCAAGCTCTTCCATGCCGACTAAACGCTTATTACGGCGCGCAGCAAACAGGGCCGACTCGTTGACCAGGTTGGCCAGATCAGCACCGGAGAAGCCTGGCGTACCACGGGCAATGATCGAAGGCTTGACGTCTTCTGCCAGCGGCACCTTGCGCAGGTGAACACCCAAAATGTGCTCACGACCGCGAATGTCCGGCAAACCAACGGTTACCTGACGATCAAAACGGCCTGGACGCAGCAGCGCCGGGTCGAGTACGTCCGGACGGTTAGTCGCGGCAATTACAATAACGCCTTCATTGGCTTCAAAGCCGTCCATCTCAACCAATAGCTGGTTAAGCGTCTGCTCGCGCTCGTCGTTACCGCCGCCCATACCAGCACCGCGTGAACGACCTACCGCGTCAATCTCATCGATAAAGATAATGCAGGGTGACTGCTTTTTAGCCTGCTCAAACATATCGCGAACACGCGACGCGCCGACACCCACAAACATTTCGACAAAGTCTGAACCGGAAATCGAGAAGAAGGGTACTTTGGCTTCACCGGCAATAGATTTTGCCAGCAGCGTTTTACCGGTTCCCGGCGGACCTACCATCAACACGCCGCGCGGAATGGTACCGCCCAGGCGCTGGAATTTGGTGGGATCGCGCAGGAAGTCGACCAGCTCTTCGACTTCTTCCTTGGCTTCATCACAGCCAGCCACGTCAGCAAAGGTGGTTTTAATCTGATCCTGGGAAAGCAGTTTGGCCTTGGATTTACCAAAGCTCATTGGGCCGCCTTTACCGCCACCGGCACCGCCCTGCATCTGGCGCATAAAGAACATGAAGATGGCCAGGATCAACAGAATCGGGAAGCTTGCGATCAGCAAACGTGTCCAGATGCTTTGCTGTTCTGGCGCCTTACCCACGACGTTCACGTTATTGCTTAGCAGATCATCCATCAGCTTGGGATCTTCCGCCGCCGGACGAATAGTCTGGAACTGCGAACCATCCGTACGCTCACCCTGAATGGTATAGCCATCAATGGTGACGCTGCGAACCTGCTGATTTTGCACCTGCTGCACAAACTGGGAATAGTTCGTGTTCTGCGGAGCGCTTTCCGTACTAAAATTGTTGAACACTGTCAGTAGCACAGCCGCAATGACCAGCCACAGAATCAGGTTCTTCGCCATATCGTTCAAGGGGCTACCCTCATTACAAGAATCCGTCAGTTAAACCGCCGATATTAAGACACTGAAGCTCTACCGGACGTTCAACCCTTGCCAAAGCGCCATTGTCTTTGGGCCATCTGTATCACGCTTATTTCATGCCTATAATGTGACACATCTTGCGCCTGCCTGTCTGGCAATCGCGATGATAAATCTTTGCTATGCACATTTTCATGCTCGTGCCCCACACCCGCGCGGGGGGATAGTTTAGCCGCGAAACCCCTCCGCTAGAAAGTAGACTTCCCGGGAACGTGCCCGCGAGGCATCTGGCTTGCGGGTCACGACACGATCAAAACTGCCGCGCAATTCTTTCAGGTAGGTATCAAACCCTTCCCCCTGAAACACTTTGGCGAGAAACCGACCGCCAGGAGATAGCGTTTCACGGGCAAGTTCCAACGCAAGCTCTACCAGATACATGGCCTGAGGCTGGTCAATTGCCGCCATACCACTCATATTGGGGGCCATGTCCGACATCACAAGGTCCACCGGCCGATTTCCCAGGCGCTCAAGAATCGCGTTCAGCACCGATTCCTCAGTAAAATCGCCCTGGATAAAGTCCACCCCTGCCAGCGCATCCATTTCAAGTATATCGGAAGCAATCACCACACCTTCCGAACCTACTTTGTCTGCCGCCACCTGACTCCACCCCCCAGGCGCCGCCCCCAGGTCAATCACCGTCATGCCCGGACGGAACAGCTTATCCTTCTCATCGAGTTCAAGCAGTTTATAGCTTGCCCGCGAGCGATAGCCATCCTGCCAGCTCTGTTTCACATACTGGTCGTCAAAATGTTCTTTCTTCCAGTTATTGCTGGTCTTGCTCACTGAATGTTTACGACTTGGGGGTTTTTGCTGCATGTAGGAATCTAACGCTGGAATAAGAGATGGGTGCTTGCACGCGATTGCTTTCACTCGGTGGCATTTCACCGTAAGATGGAGCGTTAAGCGCTAACCGGGATACCGCAAGATACCATGAGCTTGTCACAGGCACAAAAGAAAGCATTTCGCAGCATTGGCCACCACCTTAACCCGGTGGTCACCGTTTCTGAAAACGGCGTCTCCGAAAATCTGCTCGCAGAACTCAACCGCGCGCTCAACGATCATGAGCTTATCAAGGTGAAACTTGCTTTGCCTGAGCGTGACGACCGTGCGGCCATGCTAAACGAACTGGTTACCGATAGCCGTGCCGAAGTCGTGCAAACGATTGGTAAGATGGCGCTGCTTTATCGCAAGAACCCTAAAGTCAATCCGAAGCTCTCTAACGTTTCACGCTTCGAAGATCACCACGGCCGCCACTAAAACGCTGCTGACTGATCATTAAAAAGAGCGATAAAAAGCCCGCGATTCGGTTGATATTAACCTGAGGCGCGGGCTTTTTTAATGGACGCCCGATGAACCGGGCGTCCGCTCGTTTTACTAGCTTTTACACATACCAGCGCTTACACATACTCGACACTTTCGATTTCATACTCAACGTCGCCGCCCGGTGTCTTGACCACGGCAACGTCGCCTTCTTCCTTGCCGATCAGCGCGCGCGCAATAGGGGAAGTAACGGAAATGCGGCCAGATTTAATATCCGCCTCATCCTCGCCCACAATGCGGTAGGTGACGCTTGCATCGGTATCCAGATTAAGCAGCGACACCGTGACACCAAAGATCACTTTACCGGTATTGGGCAGCTTGGTGATATCAATCACCTGCGCCACCGAAAGCTTGCTTTCGATTTCCTGAATACGACCTTCGATAAACCCCTGCTGTTCGCGGGCAGCGTGGTACTCAGCGTTCTCCTTAAGGTCGCCGTGCTCACGCGCTTCAGCGATCGCTGCAATCACTCGAGGGCGCGCTTCGCCCTTCAGATGATTGAGCTCTTCGCGAAGACTGTTTTCACCCGCAACCGTCATCGGGACCTTGTTCATTGACTTGCTCCTGCATGCAGATCCTGAAGGCGCCGCACCGTTATTTCCCTACCGTACTCAAGCGCCATGCAAACGGCATTAGCGCCCGCCAAGGTGGTTGCATAGGGCACCTTGCGCGCGAGAGCAGTACGGCGAATGACCGAAGAGTCATTAATGGCTTGGCGACCTTCGGTAGTGTTCACGATGTAGGCGATATCGTCGTTCTTCAACAGATCGACAATATGGGGACGACCTTCGTAGACTTTATTGACGTGCTCCACCGCCAGTCCAGCCGCTTCTAAGGCTGCCGCTGTACCGCGTGTCGCACAAAGTGTGAACCCTAATGTTAGCAGAGAACGGCCTACTTCGATAATCCCCTCTTTGTCCGGCTCACGCACGGACAGGAAGGCTTTACGCGCGCCCTCAAGCGCCGGAATTGCTTCACCCGCGCCCAGCTGCGCCTTAAAGAAGGCCTCGGCAAAGGTTTCGCCTGAACCCATTACTTCACCGGTGGATTTCATTTCCGGTGAGAGAATCGGGTCGACCCCCTGGAACTTGTTGAACGGGAAGACCGCTTCTTTCACGCTGTAAAAATGCGGAATGATTTCGCGCTCAAAGCCCTGCTCGGCAAGCGTCGTGCCCGCCATGCAGCGTGCGGCAATCTGGGCAAGCGAGGTGCCGATGCACTTGGACACAAACGGCACGGTACGCGAGGCGCGCGGGTTGACTTCGATGACGTAGATCTCGCCATCCTGCCAGGCAAGCTGCACGTTCATCAGGCCTTTAACGCCCAGCTCAACGGCCATCTGCTTGACCTGCTCGCGCATCTTGTCCTGCACCTCAAGAGGCAGCGAGTAAGGCGGCAGTGCACAGGCGGAGTCACCGGAGTGCACCCCCGCTTGCTCGACGTGCTGCATGATGCCGCCGATGACTACCTGCTGGCCGTCCGATACCGCATCGATATCGATCTCGATGGCAGCACTCAGGAAATGATCGAGCAGCACCGGCGAGTCGTTGGAGACCTTGACCGCATTGGTCATGTAGTTCTCAAGTTCGGAGGCGTCATAGACGATCTCCATGGCCCGACCGCCCAACACGTAGCTTGGGCGCACCACCAGCGGATAACCGATGGTCTCCGCCTTGGCGAAGGCTTCTTCAAAGCTGCGCGCAGTGGCGTTAGGCGGCTGCTTCAGGCCGAGCTTGTCGATCATTACCTGGAAGCGCTCGCGGTCTTCGGCGCGGTCGATGGCGTCCGGCGTGGTACCGATGATCGGCACGCCAGCAGCTTCCAGCTCACGCGCCAGCTTCAGCGGCGTCTGGCCACCAAACTGAACGATCACGCCGACCGGCTTCTCTTTATCGGCGATTTCAAGCACGTCTTCCAGGGTCACCGGCTCGAAGTAGAGACGATCAGAGGTGTCGTAATCGGTCGATACGGTTTCCGGATTGCAGTTGACCATGATGGTTTCATAGCCGTCATCGCGCATGGCGAACGCGGCATGAACACAGCAGTAGTCAAACTCGATGCCCTGGCCGATACGGTTCGGCCCGCCGCCGAGCACCATGATCTTCTGACGATCAGATACGTCCGCTTCGCACTCCTCTTCATACGTGGAGTACATGTAAGCCGTATCCGAGGCAAATTCCGCAGCACAGGTATCCACGCGCTTATAAACCGGGCGAATGCCTGCCGCCTGACGCGTTTGACGGAACTCTTTTTCGCTCACGTTCAGCAGCTTGGCCAGACGTGCATCGCCAAAGCCTTTGCGCTTGAGCTGATAAAGCTCACGGGCAGAGAAATCGCTAAGCGAGCGTTTGGCAACGGCGGCTTCCGTCAGCACCAGATCTTCCATCTGGACCAGGAACCAGGGGTCGATATTGGTGAGTGCAAACACTTCATCGACACTCATACCTGAACGCATGGCATCGGCCACGTAAAAAATACGCTCGGCACCGGCAGCCTGAAGCTCGCCCTGAATGATTGCCATGTTGTCCGGGGTAAAGTCGGTAATAATCGGGTCGAGACCGTCATTACCGGTTTCCAGGCCGCGCAAGGCTTTCTGCAGCGATTCCTGGAAGGTACGGCCAATCGCCATCACCTCGCCCACAGACTTCATCTGCGTGGTCAGGCGGTCGTTGGCCTGGGGGAATTTCTCAAAGGTGAAGCGCGGGATCTTGGTGACCACGTAATCGATAGACGGCTCGAACGATGCCGGCGTGCGCCCACCGGTAATATCGTTTTGCAGCTCGTCCAGCGTGTAGCCGATCGCCAGCTTGGCGGCGATTTTGGCAATCGGGAAGCCGGTCGCCTTGGAGGCCAGTGCGGATGAGCGCGACACCCGCGGGTTCATCTCGATCACGACCAGGCGGCCGGTTTTCGGGTCCATACCGAACTGCACGTTGGAGCCACCGGTTTCCACGCCAATCTCGCGCAGTACCGCGAGGCTCGCGTCGCGCATGATCTGGTACTCTTTGTCCGTCAGCGTTTGTGCCGGTGCGACGGTGATCGAGTCACCAGTATGCACGCCCATCGGGTCAAAGTTTTCGATCGCACAGACGATAATGCAGTTGTCGTTCTTGTCGCGCACGACTTCCATTTCGTACTCTTTCCAGCCTAGCAGCGACTCGTCGATCAGCAGCTCGTGGTTGTTGGAAAGCTCGAAACCGCGCGTACAGATTTCTTCAAACTCTTCCTTGTTGTACGCCACGCCGCCGCCGGAGCCGCCCATGGTGTAGGAAGGCCGAATGATGGTCGGAAAGCCAAGCTCTGCCTGAATTTCCCAGGCTTCATCCATGGTATGCGCGACTTTTGCCTTGGGGCATTCCAGGCCAATACGCTTCATGGCCTGGTCGAACAGATCGCGATCTTCCGCCATGTTGATAGCGTCGGCGTTAGCGCCAATCATCTCAACGCCGTACTTTTCCAGCACGCCATGCTTTTCCAGGTCCAGCGCACAGTTAAGCGCAGTCTGACCGCCCATCGTCGGCAGGATGGCATCCGGGCGCTCGACTTCGATGATTTTCTCGACGGCCTGCCAGGTAATCGGCTCGATGTAGGTAGCATCGGCCATGGCCGGGTCGGTCATGATGGTGGCCGGGTTGGAGTTAACCAAAATAACCCGGTAACCCTCCTCGCGCAGCGCTTTACACGCCTGGGCGCCGGAGTAGTCGAATTCGCAGGCCTGGCCGATAACGATCGGGCCAGCGCCAATGATCAAAATACTGTTTAAGTCGGTACGCTTAGGCATAACGGTTCCCGCAAAAAATGGTGACGATGAGCGACAAAAGCGGCATACAGTGATGAAGCAGGAGCGCGGGTTAGCGGCGTGCCTGCATCATCGCGACGAAGCGATCAAACAACGGTGCCACATCGCGCGGGCCGGGGCTTGCCTCGGGGTGACCCTGGAAGCTGAACGCAGGCCGGTCGGTACGTTCGATGCCCTGCAGCGTGCCGTCAAACAGCGAGCGATGAGTGGCACGCAGGTTAGCGGGCAGACTCGCTTCGTCGGCGGCAAAGCCGTGGTTCTGGCTGGTGATCATCACCGTGCCGGCATCCAGGTCCTGCACCGGGTGGTTGGCACCGTGGTGGCCGTGGCTCATCTTGACGGTCTTGGCACCCGAGGCAAGCGCCAGCAGCTGGTGACCCAGGCAGATACCGAACACCGGAGTATCGGTTTCAAGTACGTCCTGAATGGCCTTGATGGCGTAGTCGCAGGGCTCGGGATCACCTGGGCCGTTGGCCAGGAAAACGCCGTCCGGATTCATCGCCAGCACCTCAGCTGCGGGCGTTTGTGCAGGCACCACCGTCAAGCGGCAGCCGCGGGCGGCCAGCATGCGCAGAATATTAAACTTGACGCCGTAATCGTAAGCCACCACGTGGTAAGGGCGCTCGCCTTTAGTGGTATCGGCGTAGCCTTCGCCCAGCGTCCACTCCCCCTCTGTCCACTCGTAAGCTTCTTTACAGGAAACCTCTTTGGCCAGATCCATGCCCTTAAGACCCGGGAAAGCCTTGGCCGCCGCCAGCGCGCGCTCAACGGCGTCATCGCCTTGGGCATCGGCACCGGCCAGGATCGCGCCATTCTGCGCGCCTTTATCGCGCAAAATACGCGTCAGGCGGCGGGTATCGATATCCGCGATGCCCAGCACGTTCTGGCTTTTCAGGTAATCCGACAGGGTTTGTTCCGAGCGGAAGCTGCTGGCCATCAAAGGAAGATCACGGATGATCAGTCCAGCGGCCGCAATCGATGCTGATTCGACATCTTCGGCATTAACGCCGGTATTGCCGATATGCGGGTACGTTAGCGTGACGATCTGGCGGGTATAAGAAAGATCAGTGAGGATCTCTTGATAGCCGGTCATGGCCGTATTGAACACCACCTCACCGCTTGTTAATCCATCCGCGCCGATGGCGATTCCATGAAACACGCTACCGTCTTCCAGGGCCAATATCGCGGGTTTGCTTAATGCGGGGTTATTCAAGTCAAGATCCTCCCATGCTGGTGGGAGCCTGTGGGCGCAGGCTCAGCAATTACTTCGTTATCCACAACCCGTACGCTTGAGCGTGATTAAAACTCGGGTCGTAAAAAAGCGGGACGAAGCCGATAAAAAAATCGGTTTCATCCCGCTTGTTGTTCTATACCCTTCAGAGCCGCTCATTTAAAGCAAATAGCCGAGCGGTCGGGGCAGGCTGTGGGTTGGCCAACGCAACAAGCGCGCCGTCTGAGTTTTCTAAGCCACCCGGCCAAAATTTTTGAAATGTTACAGGATTC
Source organism: Vreelandella zhanjiangensis DSM 21076 (assembly GCF_000377665.1). Classification (GTDB taxonomy): domain Bacteria; phylum Pseudomonadota; class Gammaproteobacteria; order Pseudomonadales; family Halomonadaceae; genus Vreelandella; species Vreelandella zhanjiangensis. Next base: position 44,243 of record NZ_KB898650.1, read on the forward strand.
GGGCCCCGCCGACTACCCCTGGATTAGCTATTAATTACCATTAAAGCGTAAAAATACTTGAGAGCAGGCCGATGCATGCCTCTTTATTCCAGGCCTAATACATCCTGCATATCGTAGCGGCCGGGCTGCTGGCTTGCGACCCAGCGCGCCGCGCGTACGGCGCCTTTGGCAAACGTCATTCGGCTGGAGGCCTTGTGGGTAATTTCGATGCGCTCGCCTTCGGTTGCAAACATCACCGTATGCTCGCCGACGATATCGCCCGCGCGAACGGTGGCAAAGCCGATCTCTTTATCGGTACGTGGCCCGCACTGACCTACACGTTCAAACACGCCGTGCTCTTTCAAAGTGCGGCCAATGCTTTCAGCTACCACTTCGCCCATTTTAATCGCCGTCCCGGAGGGCGCATCGACCTTATGGCGGTGATGCGACTCGATGATTTCGATATCGTAGCCTTCATCGCCCAGCGCTTTCGCTGCGGTTTCCAGAAGCTTCAGGGTCAGGTTGACGCCCACGCTCATGTTGGGGGCAAACACCATCGCCACCTTGTCACGATAGCTATCCAGCTGCGCGAGCTCGTCATCGCTCATTCCCGTGGTACCAATTACCATGCGTTTGCCGTGCTCGGCACAGAATGCCAGATTAGCCAGCGTGACCTGCGGGGCAGTGAAATCGATCAGCACATCGAAGTCATCGACAATGGCGCTTAACGAATCCACGGCGTTAACGCCGCGCTTGCCAACGCCCGCCAGCTCACCAATGTCCGCCCCTGCCAGGGAGCTGCCTGGTTCGACAATACCGCCTGCCAGAGTGGCGTCAGCCTCCTGTTCTACAGCGTTTACCAACGTACGGCCCATACGGCCAGCCACGCCTACAATGGCAACTCGGGTCATGCGAACTCCTGCGTTTTGCGATGTGTTACGTCGAATCGGGCAATGCCTTATCAAACATGCATTAACTGGGCGATGATTATACCAGACGCCTCGCGCGAATCCGCGCTAACGGCAGGCTAGTTTTGCCACACGATAACCAGCTCTTCATCCTTCGCCATCCGTACCAGATGGCTTTCCACTACGCCTTCCAACTGGTCGAGATGCTCTTCTTCCAGCGTTTCGATTGACACCGTCAGCTTGTCAGCTTCGGCGTGCAGCAGGCAGGTGCCCTTGTCAGGGAATACAATCTTGCCATCCTGCTGGCTGTGTTCAACCTCCAGCTTATGTGCCCAGTGCTTGCACAGCCGGTTGATAATACGCTCACCGGACGTAGTCTCAATTTCAGCACGCGATAACGGCATAACGGATTCTCCATTGGATAAGAAATAACAGGGCTAGCATAGGAGGAACGTTATTAGCTGCCCAATACTTAATGAAACGATAGCGCAACAAGGCGTTCATCACCTTCAAACACGATGATCAAGCGGTCGCCATCTCGACAGTTAAACTGGATTCCATGATAATGCCCAAACATGCGAATGCGAATTATATTCAAAAATTTTTATACCGCGTCGATGTGGTTAGCGCTGCCATCAGTTTGCGCGTGAGATACCCCAGCGGCCCCGTCTATCCATAAGTGATGAATACGCCCATGACCTTCCCTTTTTTAAAAACGCTGATTGGCACGGCAGCCGTTATAAGCTGCACGAATGCCGCGGCTGACAGCATCACAGTGACCGACATTACCGGTCGCCAGGTCACGCTTGATGGCCCCGCCGAGCGGGTTATTTTGGGTGAAGGGCGGCAAATTTATTTGCTTGGCCTGCTGGAGCCGGAAGCGCCTTTTTCGCATATCGTTGGTTGGCGTGAAGATTTTTCCCAGGCAGACCCCGATAACTACGCGCGCTATGCCGAACGTTTTCCCGAGATCGAAGAACTGCCCACGTTTGGCGGCTTTAAAGACGGTACCTTCGATGTCGAACAGGCCGCGTCGCTTACCCCTGACATCGTCTTTATGAACCTTGAAGCCAAGGCGGCCACCGAAGATGCCGCTTACGATGACAAGCTTGGCCAATTGGGCATTCCGATTGTGTATGTCGATTTTCGCGAAGACCCGATCGAACACACCATTCCTTCCATGCGCCTGATGGGCCAGATCATGGGTGATGAAGCAGCGGCGGAAGAGTTTATCGACTTCGCCGAGGCTCAGTTGGCCCGCGTTACCGATGTGATTGAAGAGGCCAATCCTGAGCGGCCCAGCGTGTTTATCGACCGCGCCGGCGGCTATTCCGATGAGTGCTGTATGAGCTTTGGGCCCGGCAACTTTGGCGAGTATGTAACGCTGGCGGGCGGTACCAACATTGCCGATGGGATTATTCCCGGCAGCTTTGGCACGCTAAACCCCGAGCAGATTATTGCCGCCAACCCTGAACACGTGGTGGTAACCGGCGGCAACTGGGACGCCTACGTACCCGGCGGTGACTGGGTGGGCATGGGGCCTGGCGCCGATATGCAGGCCGCCCATGACAAGCTTGAAGCGTTAACCGGGCGCACCGCGATGACGGGCATTCAGGCGGTAGAGTCGGGTAATTTCCATGCGATTTGGCACCAGTTCTACAACAGCCCCTACTATTTTGTGGCCATCCAGCAGTTAGCCAAGTGGTTACACCCTGAGCTATTTGAGGACCTGGACCCCGAAGCCACCATGGAAGAACTCCACGAGCGCTTCCTGCCTATCGACTACGAGCCTGGCTACTGGGTATCACTCAATGATGACTGAAACAACGACGGCAGCGCCTGTCTCTCAAGCGCGCGCCTTTTATCGTAGCCAGGTATTTCGTCGCCAGATGATTTTGGCAGCCCTGGTCGTCGCGCTGTTTTTCAGCCTATGCGTCGACCTGGCGCTGGGCCCTGCGCGTTACAGCTTAGGCGAAGTCATCGCCGCCCTGCTCACCCCTCAAAACGTCAGCCAACAGGCGCGAGTGATTCTCTGGGAAATCCGCATGCCGGTGGCGTTGATGGCACTGGTGGTCGGGGCGAGTCTGTCCGTTGCCGGAGCACAGATGCAGACGATTCTAAGCAACCCACTGGCGAGCCCGTTTACCCTGGGTATTTCCGCTGGCGCAAGCTTTGGCGCGGCGCTAGGGCTTGCCTTTGGCGTGGCTATCGTGCCCGCCGCCATCGAGTTCGTGGTGCCCCTCAACGCGTTCATCATGGCCATGTTCACGGCGTTTCTTATCCACGCCCTGAGCCTAAAGCGCGGCGTTACGGTAGAAACCATCGTACTGCTCGGCATCGCTATGGTGTTTATCTTCAACTCGCTGATGGCGCTGATTCAGTTTTTCGCAAGCCAGGAGGCCGTTTCGGCGGTGGTGTTCTGGACCATGGGCAGTCTGACCAAGGCCACCTGGCCCAAGTTCTGGATCGCACTCGGCATCCTCGCTGCGGTAATGCCGCTACTTGCCCGCCACGGCTGGGCACTGACCGCCATGCGCCTGGGCGATGCCAAAGCCGAAAGCATGGGCGTTAAGCCACGCGCGCTGCGCCTGGAAGTACTGGTGCTTGTATCACTGCTTGCCGCGGTTGCAGTGGCCTTTGTGGGCACTATCGGTTTTATCGGCCTGGTGGGGCCGCATATTGCACGTATTTTGCTGGGTGAAGATCAGCGCTTCTTCCTACCCGGCTCGGCGCTTTGCGGCGCGCTGATTCTCTCGGTTGGCTCGGTGATCTCCAAAATCATCATTCCGGGCACAATTATTCCCATCGGCATCATTACCTCGCTGGTGGGCATTCCCTTCTTCCTGTTTCTGGTGCTCAACCACAAGAAGGCTTCATGGTAACCCTACAGTTAACCCGTGTGTCGGCCCGCTACGGACGCCGCGCTATTCTGGAAGACATCACCACGCCCAGCTTTCAGGGCGGGCAGGTGGTAGCGCTTCTCGGCCCCAATGCGGCAGGCAAGTCAACGCTTTTCCGGCGTATTCTGGGCCTGATCAAAGGTGACGGCAATGTGGCCATCAACGGCACCAGCGCCGAGCGTCCCGTGGCCTATATGCCCCAGGACACCGGCGCCAAAGCGGTACTCACGGTGTATGAATCGGTGCTGCTTGCGCGCATGCAGGGGCGCAGCCTGAAAGTACAGCCAGAGGATCTGGCCCAGGTTGACCGTGCGCTTGAAGAACTCAATATCACCTCGCTTGGCGAGCGTGACATTGGCGACTTGAGCGGCGGGCAGCGCCAGCTGGTGAGCGCCGCCCAGGCGTTGGTGCAAGAGCCCGAAATTCTGATGCTCGATGAACCCACTTCCGCGCTCGACTTAAATCGCCAGATCAATCTGCTGACGGTCTTACGCCGCCTGGCGGATGAGCGCCAGATGCTGATTCTGGTAGCACTTCACGATTTAGGCCATGCGCTGCGCTTTACCGACGCTTCCATGGTGCTGGAAAACGGCCGCCTGATCGCCTGCGGCCCTACTGAAGAAGTGATCACCCCTGAGCTTCTGCGCCAAGTGTATAAAGTGGCGGCACGCATCGAGCCATGCTCGAAGGGCCGCCCTCAGCTTATCGTCGAAGAAGCGGTTTAACGCTTCATTCCTGCAAGGCGCTTGCGGCTAGCATCATTCGCCCGTCAGCGCTTCTCGCATATCCGCAACATCCCCTGGGGAAACGGCCGCCGCGGCGTTTCCCCAGCTGTTGCGCACAAACGTCAGTACGCTGGCGATCTCTTCATCGCTTAGATTCCAGGCAAACGATGGCATGGCAGGTGCCGTGGGCTTGGCGTCGGTAGCAACCGGGCGGCTGCCGGCCAATACAACTCGTATCAATGAACTCGTGTTATCACCATTGACCACCGGATTGCTCGCCAACTGCGGGAAGATGCCGTACTCACCACCACCATCAGACGTATGACAGCCCGAGCAGCGATCAAAGTAGATATGGCTGCCAGCCCGGACCTGGGCGTTATCTTCGGATAGCGGCTCGGGCGGCTCGCGATCCCAGTCGTCTGACTCAAGGCCTGCCCCACTCAACAGATAACGCGCCACCGCATACAGGTCGTCGTCGGTCCAGTGCTGGGATGAATGGTGCACCTCGTCGGCCATCGGCCCTGAGGCGAAGTCAAAACGATTACCACCGGTTTGCAGATATTCAACCAGCTCATCTTCGCTCCAACCACCAATACCGATATGCGCATTCGGCGTAATATTGGGAGCGTACCAACCCTCAATGGTGGCGCCGGCAAACTTGTCACCGCCTTCGCCGCCCATGAAATTACGCGGAGTGTGGCAGGTTCCGCAATGCCCCAGGCTCTCAACCAGATAGGCGCCGCGATTGATCTCGTCCGACTGCTCAGGGTCGGGCTCAAAGGTCTTCTCATCGAAGTTAAGCCAGTTCCAGCCCATCATCACCTGCCGGATACTGAACGGGAAAGGCAGCTGGTTGGCTTCCACATCATTCTCGACAGGCGTGACTGTCTGCAGATAAGACCACAGATCATGAATATCCTTCTCGGGCATCAGCGTATAAGACGGATACGGCATGGCCGGATAAAGATGGTAGCCGCCCTTGCCAATACCCTCGGTCATGGCCGCCTTGAAGTCTTCGTAGCGCCAGCGGCCAAGGCCTGTTTCTGGGTCGGGCGTGATATTAGGCGCCACCAGCGTGCCAAAAGGGGTTTCAAGCGCAACACCACCGGAAAATGGCTGGCTGTCATCGGCGGTATGGCAGGCCGCACAGTCACCCAGCACGCTGATATAGCGCCCGCGCTCGATATCCTGATACTCCGTGCTGGCCGCCCATATCGAAAGTGGCAGAAGCGCCACGCCCGTAAGCGATAATCCCATAAGCGTTTTCATGTGCTGATCATCTCCCCGGGACTACGCAGGTAGTGGTTGATGATGCCATCGGCAGCTTTAAAGGCCAGCGCACCTACCGTGCCGGTCGGGTTGTAGCCCGGGTTCTGCGGAAAGGCGGAGGCGCCCACCACAAACAGATTGGGCACGTCCCACACCTGCAGGTACTTGTTCACCGAACTGGTACCCGGATCGGCGCCCATAACGAAGCCGCCAACCACATGCGAGGACTGATAGGGGCGGCCATCCCAGGGGCCGATACGCGGGCTGGCAACGATCTCACGCGGATTCATGCGCCGGGCGATTTCGGCGGTCTTCTCGGTGACGTACTGCGCCATTCTGAGATCGTTATCGGTGAAATCGAACGTGATTCGCAGAAGCGGCCTGCCCAGCCGATCCCGGTAGGTGGGGTCTAGCGACAGGTAGTTGTTAGGCGACGAGTAGTTGCTGGCCTCGCAGCCAATCGACATGGTGCTTGCGTAGTTGTCGACCGTGGCCCGCTTCCAGCGGGAGCCCCAGCGTGGCGTGCCCGGCGGCGTGGGGCGTGCCTGGATCGGTGTCGCGCCGATCGGTGTTACCCGGGTGCTGCCGCCGCCGAAAAAGCCAAGCCCCGAATGGTCGAAGTTATCGTTGTTAAACTCATCAATGCCCATGCCCACGGCGCCAGCGCCGATGAACGGGTTGAAATTCTTGTCATCGAAGAAGAGCTGCACGCTATTGGCGGTCTGGTAGGCGTAATTGCGCCCTGTCGTGCCTCGGCGGGTTGTCGGATCGTAGGCTTCGCCAATATTGGAGGTGAGCATCAGGCGCACATTTTCGAAGGTGAACGCGGCGATGACCACGATCTCGGCAGGCTGCTCCCACTGGCGGCCGGCGGAGTCGACATAGACGATACCCGTGGCGCGGCGGCCGTCGGAGTCGGTAGTGACTCGCAGCACTTCGCAGTGGGTACGCGCTTCGAAGTTGTTCTTGCGAATCAGCGCCGGCAGTACCGTAGTGATGGCGCTGGCCTTGGAGTAGTTGGCACAGCCATAGTTGGTGCAGAAGCCACAAAAGGTACACGGCCCCATGGTGACGCCGAGCGGATTGGTATAGGTCTCCGAAACCAGCGACGACGGCACCGGGAACGGCTGATAGCCCATTTCACGTGCCGTTTCGGCGAATAGCGTCGGTGAGTAGGGCTGCCTGAGTGGCGGGGTTGGGTAGTCGCTTGACCGTGCCCCTTCAAACGGGTTGCCGCCGGCCTGCTTGCCACTGACCAGATTACCCGCTCGTCCGGACGTACCTGCTATCTTCTCGAAGGCATCGTAAAACGGTTCCATCTCGCTCCAGTCGGTTCCCCAGTCCTGCAGGGAAAGCTCCTCGGGAATGGAGTCCGCCCCATAGCGCTCTTCCAGATGGCTGCGCAGCCGAAACTCTTCGGGCTGAAAACGAAACGTGATCCCCGCCCAGTGATTGCCCGCGCCGCCAGTACCGTTGCCGGGATGAAACGAGCCCCACTTGCGCATCGGCAGCGCCGTCTGCGACGGGTTGTTACGCATGGTGATGGTGTTCTGTGCAGTGCGCAGCATCAATTCCTGGCGCTGCGAGTAACGTAGCTCATCGGTGACCGAGGCAATATTGAAATCCTTGGCCGTATCACGCCACGGGCCGCGCTCGACGCCCACGACCTTGAGCCCTGCATCGACAAGTTCATTGGCGATAATTGCGCCAGCCCAGCCGAGTCCGACCACCACTGCATCAGTGGGAGGTAGTTTGGTTGCCATATAATTGTATCCCTACGCTTGCCAGTCAGGACGGCCGCCGATGCTTACCGGCTCAAATCCCAGATCTTCATTGTGTCGTTCAACGTAATCGCGGTAGTCGTAGCGGGCACCCGGAAAGCCCAACATCTTCCAGGACACCATGTCGCGATTGCCGCCGTACAACGGATCGGCAAAGAATCCCTCCATGGTGTTCTGCAGCACGATCTCGAAAAATACCAGTGTGTCGATATCGTCGAGCTGAATCTCCTCTCCCTCCAGCTGGGTCAACAACTGATCACGCTGTTCAGCGCTCAGCTCAGCAAAGGTGGCGCCATGTTCGTTTCGGCAATGATCGTTGAGCGCACCCAGCCCCAGACGATAGCGCTGCTGCGGAGTCAAGGCCGACTGATCGCCCTGTTCGGGCGTGCCATCCTGAAACGGGCCATGCATATAGAGCCGCTCGGAACCGCCGTAGGCACCCGCCAGCTGACGATCGATAAATACCGCGCAGCCAGCGTCCTTTCCACTCATGCTCAGGTCGTCGGCAGGAATCAGGCGTTCAACAATGGCCTCAACGGTTGCGGCCTCGTCGTCGGTGAAGAATTGCCAACCCGCATCGGTATCAACCGGCGGCACGGCATTATTGGAGAGGGGTTTCCACTCGGGCGTTCCTCTAACAGTCAACGCCTGAACCGGGCTGGAAGCACCGATTAAAAGCGCTGCCGAAGATCCCAGGAGTTCTCTTCGAGTCAGACCGCTAGGCTTGGCGGTATCGTTTTTCTTGCTCATCACGGTTCCCTTGAATTGTCTTGACCCGCCTGCGGGAGCAGTTGAATGAGTGCGGGCCATTACCGTCAGCATTTAGACACGGTCAAATAAGATAACTTGCTAACTATTATTAAACATAGGAGACGTGGCCAGTTACTGCAACACCCGCATCGAATTTGGCGAGAGAGCAGAGACACACAGCCGATTACGGAAGAATTAATGCGATGAGAGAAGGTGCCCAGCAAAGAAATGATGACGCCAGCGTTTGTTACGCCAAACGTATAAAGTAGCGGCCCTTCGAGCCATGCTTGAAGGGCCGCCCTCAGCTTATCGTCGAAGAAGCTGTTTAAACCGCCGCCCCTCCAGGGCGGCAAGCGCCACCCCGCTCAACATCAGCGGTAGCGCCAACAGAAAACTGCTCGATACCGGGATACCGAACAGCACCCAGTCAGCCGCTACCGGCCAAATCAGCGCGATATACTCAAACGGTGCAAGCCGCGACGCTTCGGCATAGCGTAGCGCCAGGGTCATCGCAATATGCGCCGCCCCGCCAAACAGCCCCGAGAGCACCAAAAGCCCAAACGCCTTAGGATCAAGTGCCGCCCACCCAAGCGGCAACGTGGCCAGCCCCGCGAGTGCAGACACCAGAATAAAGTAAAAGGCGATAGACGCGGCCGTCTCAGTGCGCGAAATTCGCCTAACGGTGAGCAGTGCCCCCGCCGTTAGCAACGCGCTTAGCGCACCCAACGCATAGCCGGTCATCTGGCCACTTTCAGCGCTGGCATCAAGGCCGGGCAATACCAGCACCGCCATACCGGCAAGCGCCAGTACAATGGCGCCTGCTCGGAAGAACGAGAACTTCTCGCCCAATAGCAGCACTCCACCTACCGCCATAAACACCGGCGTTAGCTGAGCCAACAGCGTCGCCTCTGCAACGGGCAGTAGCGCTACCGCCGCAAATGAAGCAAACATCGCCGCCGCCCCCAACCCCGAACGCAGCGCATGACCCAGCGGGCGCCGTGTAGCCAGCCCACCCGGAAACTCCCGACGAATCACCAGGAAAATCACGATGGGTAACAACGCAAACAGTGAGCGGAAGAACACCGACTGCCCCACCGGCACTTCATCACTCACCGCTTTAATACACACCAGCATGCCGGTAAACAGCAGCCCGGAAAGAATTCTGAGCCAGATACCCAAGGCAGGTCTTTCTTGCAAGCTATCCATTACGCTTTATGTTCCTGAAACGTCAAAAACCCCCGGCCTGGGCCGAGGGTCTGCGGAACCTAACGCTTACCGCTACGTCAGGATCAAGGCTTCATCTCTTCAAAGAACTTCTTAACGCTATCGAAGAAGCCGGTTTTCTTGGGCGAGTGGCTGTGGCTATTGCTGCCTTCCAAGCTTTCCTGGAATTTACGCAGCAGGTCGCGCTGCTCGTCACCCAGATTGACCGGTGTTTCGATGACGACTTTGCAGAGCAAGTCGCCCGGCGCGCCGCCGCGAACAGGCTTCACACCTTTGCCGCGCAGGCGGAAGAGCTTGCCGGTTTGGGTTTCGGGCGGAATCTTGAGCTTAACGCGGCCATCGAGCGTAGGTACTTCAAGCTCGCCACCGAGGGCTGCATCCACAAAATTGATCGGCACGTCGCAGTGCAGGTTCTTACCATCGCGCTGGAAGATATGGTGCGCTTTGATAGAGACCTGAACGTACAGATCGCCCGCTGGACCACCGTTGACGCCGCTTTCGCCTTCGCCGTTCAGACGAATACGATCACCGGTATCGACACCCGGCGGAATCTTCACGGAAAGCGTACGCGTTTCACGCACCCGGCCTTCGCCGTTACATTTGTGGCATGGCACTTTGATGTGCTGGCCGCTGCCGTGACAAGTCGGGCAGGTTTGCTGTACCGCAAAGAAGCCCTGCTGCATGCGTACCTGGCCGTGACCATGGCACGTGGGGCAGGTTTCCTTGGTAGAGCCAGGCTCGGCGCCTTCGCCATCACAACGGTCGCATTCAATATGGCGTGGTACACGGATATCCACCGTAGTACCGGCAACCGCGCTTTCCAGATCAAGCTCCAGGTTATAGCGCAGATCCGAGCCACGAGCGGGTGCATTAGGGCCACGACGACGGCCGCCGCCACCCCCGAAGATATCGCCAAATACATCGCCGAAGATGTCGCTAAAGTCGCCAGCGCCACCCCCACCAAAACCACCGCCGCCGAAGCCGCCGCCCTGGCCATCCACACCCGCATGACCAAATTGATCATAGGCCGCGCGTTTCTCGCCGTCGCTTAAAACTTCATAAGCTTCCGACACCTCACGGAATTTTTCCGCGGAGGTGTTATCGTCTGGGTTTCGATCAGGGTGAAATTTCTGCGCCAGGCGGCGGTAGGCCTTTTTGATCTCTTTCTGATCAGCCCCTTTATCGACACCCAGGACTTCGTAATAATCGCGTTTGGACATGGGTCCTACGCCTCCTGGTTAGCTATGCACTTAACGGCACATTTACATGTGCGTCTAACTATGTGCGTCTTGGCCGCGGAAACAGCAACGCGGGAGGTATCCCCCCGCGTTAACTTCTTCCTTGGCAGAAAGAGAATCTTACTGTTTTTTGTCGTCGTTGACTTCTTCGTACTCGGCGTCAACCACGTCGTCTTCCGGCTTGGCGCTGGCGTTATCAGCACCTTCACCGCCTTCTTGCTGAGCGGCTTCAGCCTGCTCTGCGTACATCTTCTGAGCCAGCTGACCAGACGCTTCGGTCAGTGCATCCAGTTTCTGCTGAATGTTGTCCGTGTCATCAGTTTTGACGGCTTCTTCCAGCTCGCTGATCGCAGTCTCGATAGCCTGTTTCTCATCATCCGTCGCTTTGTCGCCCGCTTCCTGCACGGTTTTGCGCGTCGCGTGGATCATGCCGTCAGCCTGGTTACGCAGCTGTACCAGCGCTTCGAATTTTTTATCTTCGTCAGCGTGGGCTTCAGCGTCGCGTACCATTTGATCGATCTCTTCATCAGACAGACCGCTGGACGCTTTAATGACAATCGACTGCTCTTTACCGGTCGCCTTGTCTTTAGCTGAAACGTTCAGAATACCATTGGCATCCAGGTCAAATGCCACTTCGATCTGCGGAACACCGCGCGGTGCCGGGGGCAGGTCGCTCAGGTCAAAACGACCCAGCGATTTGTTCTGCGCCACTTGCTTGCGCTCACCTTGGGCGACATGAATGGTCACGGCCGTCTGGTTGTCATCCGCGGTGGAGAAGGTTTGGGTCTTCTTCGTCGGGATGGTGGTGTTCTTCTCGATCAGCGGCGTCATCACGCCACCCAGGGTTTCGATACCCAGAGTCAGCGGGGTAACGTCAAGCAGCAGTACGTCTTTCACGTCGCCGCCCAGCACGCCACCTTGAATCGCTGCACCTACGGCAACCGCTTCGTCAGGGTTAACGTCTTTACGCGCTTCTTTACCGAAGAAGTCAGCCGCTTTCTTCTGCACCATCGGCATACGTGTCTGGCCACCGACCAGAATCACTTCGTCGATTTCAGAGGCAGACAGGCCAGCATCTTTCAGGGCCATCTTGCAAGGCTCGAGCGAGCGCTGAACCAGATCTTCTACCAGCGACTCAAGCTTGGCACGGGTCACCTTAACGTTAAGGTGTTTCGGGCCAGTGTTGTCGGCAGTAATGTAGGGCAGGTTAACGTCGGTCTGCTGGGCGCTGGAAAGCTCGATCTTGGCTTTCTCGGCCGCTTCTTTCAGACGCTGCATGGCCAGGTTGTCGCCAGACAGGTCGATACCGCTGTCAGACTTGAACTGGTCAACCAGGTAGTTGATCAGCGCCAAATCGAAATCTTCACCGCCCAGGAAGGTATCGCCGTTGGTGGCGAGTACTTCGAACTGGGTTTCGCCTTCAACGTCGGCGATTTCGATGATAGAGATATCGAACGTACCGCCACCCAGGTCATAAACCGCGATGGTTTTATCGCCGCGTGACTTGTCCATGCCGTAGGCAAGCGCAGCTGCAGTCGGCTCGTTAATAATACGCTTAACGTCCAGACCTGCGATGCGGCCTGCATCTTTGGTCGCCTGGCGCTGGCTGTCGTTGAAGTAAGCCGGTACGGTGATAACCGCTTCCGTTACCGCTTCACCGAGATAGTCTTCGGCGGTTTTCTTCATTTTCTTCAGCACTTCCGCGCTTACCTGCGGCGGTGCCATTTTTTTGCCTTTAACTTCTACCCACGCGTCACCGTTGTCGGCTTCAGCGATCTTGTACGGCACCATCTTGATGTCTTTTTGAACGACGTCGTCCTTGAAGCGACGGCCGATCAGACGCTTGATGGCGTACAGGGTGTTTTCCGGGTTGGTAACTGCCTGGCGTTTGGCCGCCTGACCTACCAGGGTTTCGCCATCGTCGGTGTAAGCGATAATGGAAGGCGTAGTGCGGCCGCCTTCGGCATTTTCGATAACCTTAGCACTGTCACCATCAAGTACCGCCACACAAGAGTTGGTGGTACCTAGGTCAATACCAATAATACGTCCCATAGCAAAAACCTCGAATTCAGTTGTCTCAATACTTAAAACGTTTGCGGGAATTCCCGCAGGGTTGGCCTTTATCTGGGGGCCGCCAGTAACTTTTCAAGGGCTTTTTTTGCGCTTTTAGCCACTCAAGGCTTAATTTGCCTTCTGACTGACCACTACCATCGCCGGGCGAACCAAACGGCCGTTGAGCAGGTAACCTTTCTGCATCACATCCATTACGGTGTTCGGCTCGAGCTCGGGGTTGGGTACCATGGCCATAGCTTCGTGCACCTGGGGGTCGAAGGGCTCGCCCTGAGGCTCAATGCTTTCAACGCCAAAGCGGTTAAGCACGTCGAGCTGCATTTTCAGCGTCATGGAAACACCTTCGCGGTGTACATCAGAGGCGCCGTCCTGCATGGACTCAAGAGCCTTTTCCAGACTATCCACCACGGGCAGCAGGTCCTTGACGAACTTTTCCAAGGCAAATTTGCGCGCTTTATCCGCTTCCTGCTCGGCACGACGGCGAACATTTTGCGCTTCGGCAGCGGCGCGTAGCGCCTGATCCTTGGCTTCAGCCAGGCTCTGCTCAAGCTCTTCCACCTGGGCGGCCAGCACTTCGGCTTCGGGGTTGCTCAGGCTACCTTCAAGCGGCGCTTCATCATTGATCAGCCCCTCAAGGTCGCCATTGATCAGGCGCTCTTCAACGTCTTGATCGGTCATGTCGGCCTCTTGCTCTTGGCGGGCCAGCTCGTCATCTAACGGAGTTTGCGGTTCTTTTGCCATGCCATGCTCCTAAAAAATGCGGCGGGGCCTTACTAAAGGGCCCTGCGATGCCTATAGAAAAGCTTTCACTAAAGCGTTTATAAAAAATTTTAAATACGTCTGCACGCTATATGGGGGCCATAAAAGCCATCTCAAGAGGGGCATTGAAGTGAGTTATCGACTACTGTATAAAACAACAACCATTGGATAAGTATCCAGCTTCTGCGTCGCACCGCCTCAGGGGGCCTCATGCTTACTCAGCTAGCGATTCAAGATTACGCCATTGTCGACCGCCTTGAGCTTGACCTGACCCACGGCATGACCGCCATTACTGGGGAAACAGGTGCAGGCAAATCCATCCTGCTAGGGGCCCTTGGCCTGTGCCTTGGCGAACGCGCCGATGCGGGCAGCGTGCGCCACGGGCGTGAGCGCACCGATCTTTCTGCGCGCTTCGATATTCAGCGCCTGCCCGCGGCCGTCGAATGGCTGGCCGCTCGCGAACTGCCCACCGATGAGTGCCTGCTGCGCCGGGTGGTGACGGCAAGCGGCCGCTCAAAAGCATGGATCAACGGTCAGCCTGCAACGATCACCGACCTGAAATCTCTCGGCGAGCAGCTGATACAGATACATGGCCAGCATGCTCACCAGGCGCTAATGCGCGAAGAAGTGCATCTGGCCCTGCTGGATGACTACGCCGGTTTGCATGAAGCGCGTAGCCAGCTATCAGAGACCTACCGCGAATGGCGCACTGCCCGGCGGCGGCTCAAAAAACTCAGTGAAGAAGGAAGCGAGGTAGAGGCCAAGCGCCAGCTGCTGCGCTACCAGCTAGAAGAGCTGGACCAGTTAAGCCTCGGCGAAAGCGAACTGCAGACGCTGGAAGAAGAGCAGCAAACGCTTGCCCACGCTGAAGAAACCCTGCGTGAAACCCAGCTTGCTGCCGACTGCTGCGCAAGCGACGACGGCGGCGCGCTGTCACTTCTCAATCAGGCCTATGCCCACTTGAGCGCCCTACCGGGTAGCGATAAAGGCATGCTGGCCAATACGCTTGCCATGCTGGGCGATGCGCGCATTCAGGTGGAAGAAGCCGCCAGCGAGCTGCACCGCTTTGCCAGCACCACTGAGCTTGACCCTGAGCGTTTAGCCTGGGTGGACGAGCGCCTGGCCGATATCCATCGCGTAGCGCGTAAGCATCACGTGGCGCCAGAAGAAGTCTGCACGTTGCATACAGAACTTCAGCAGGAAGTGGCTCAGCTAGAAGCCAGCGATGATGACCTTGAGGCGCTGGGCAACCAGGTGGCCGAGTGCCGTGAACGCTACCGCAGCGACGCGAAGAAGATCAGCGAGGCCCGCCAAAAGGCAGCTCTGCGCCTAGGCAAGGAAGTACAGCAACAGTTGGCTTTCTTGGCGATGGGTAAGGCACGCTTTGAAGTAGCGGTTTCCGCTCGTGAAACGCCGACACCTGAAGGTCTGGATAACGTGCAGTTTTTAATTAGCGCCAACCCAGGCCAGCCTGCGCGCCCGTTAGCCAAAGTTGCCTCTGGCGGCGAGCTTTCGCGCATTAGCTTGGCGATTCAGGTGGTAGCGGCCTCGCACTCGACCATTCCAAGCCTGGTATTTGATGAAGTGGACGTGGGTATTTCAGGCGCCACGGCGGAAATCGTCGGTCAGCTGCTGCGCAAGCTGGGCGAAAATGGCCAGGTAATGACCGTTACGCACTTGCCCCAGGTGGCGGCACAAGCGCATCAGCATCTGCATATAGAAAAGCATGCCAAACGCGATACCACACTTACCCACATGGCGTTACTCGACGAGCGTGGCCGCATCAGCGAGCTTGCCCGTATGCTGGGCGGGGTAAAGCTTTCCGACCAAACGCTGGCGCACGCTCGCGAAATGCTGCATGCCAGCCAACGCCCTCCGCATTAATCGCACCTGCCCGTTCCCTCATCGATAATTATTAGCCACGCAAAACACCCCCATCCCGCTTCCTGTCTAAACAGGGGCAGCATGGGGGTTTTAGGCTGTGGCTAAAAAATAGCTGGCTGGGGCTAGCCGCCTATTTTTTGTTGATCGACACGTTGACCTGGCGCGTTACGTCCGACCCACGAGGGCGCACATAAAGTACCAAGGCATGATCGACCAGCTCATAGCCGTGCTCTTCGGCGATCTCTTGCTGACGTCGTTCGATGATGTCATCGAGAAACTCGATGATTTCACCACTTTCTAGACACACCATATGGTCGTGGTGGTCTTCTTGCGTCATCTCAAATACTGCATGGCCGCCGTCAAAATTATGACGAATTACCAAACCGGCTGACTCAAATTGGGTCAGCACGCGGTAAACGGTTGCCAAGCCAACATCCTCGCCCGCATCAATCAGTGTTTTATACACTTCTTCTGCGCTAAGGTGGTGTTGACCCGAAGCATTTTCGAGAATCTGAAGGATCTTGACGCGCGGCAGGGTCACTTTCAGCCCGGCTTTGCGCAGTTCATGGTTCTGATCGGCCATGGTTGCTCTTCGCAGTAACAGGTTAGGTCGGGTATGATCGACCGAAACCACGATAGTGAAGAACAGGCTCAAATGCAAAAATTGACTCGCATCATCACACTTTCCGTTGCCCTTACCGTTGTAAGTGGCTGTAGTTACGTTGGCGTTTACAAGCGTGACATTCCGCAAGGCAACCTGGTGACTAAAGAAATGGTCAACCAGCTTCAGCCAGGCATGACTCAGGAGCAGGTTACCTACGTAATGGGTCGCCCGCTGATGGAGGCGCCGTTTGATTCCAACCAATGGGATTATGTGTACCGTTTGGACGAAGCTTACGGTGGCGTTGAACAACGCCGCGTAACGCTGACGTTCGATCCGTCGGGCCGATTATCCAATGTACAGCAGCAAGGCGATTTCTCAGGCGATCTTCCGGTCAGCACAGACACTGGCCTTGGGCCAGCTCTTGAAGGCGCTGATCCGTTAGACGCGCTTCCTCAGGAGAGTATTCGGACACAGACACCTGAGACGGCACCTGCGCCTCAGCCGATCCTGCGCTCCGAGTAACGCTTACTGGCCACTCGCCTGGCGCTTTGCACGCTCCAGGCGGGCGGCCTTTGGGTCGATCTGCAGAGGGCGGTACACTTCAACGCGATCCCCGGCACGCAATGTTTGCGTATCGGGATTGCGCAGCGCCTTGCCAAAAATTCCCAGCGGCGCCTTGGTGAACGTATCTTCGGTCAGCTCGGGGAAGAGCTCTGGCAAGTTAGCCAGTGCCACGGCTTGGCGCGCAGTCGTGCCTTGAGGCACCTGTAAGGCCACCAGGCGCTGTTTGGCAGGCAATGCAAAGGCTACCTCTACTGGCAGGCTGTTATCGCCCATACAGCTCGTCAGCGCGTTTGGTGAAGGCATCTACCAGTTGGCCAGCAATTTGCTGGAATAAACGTCCAAAAGCCATGCTTAACAGACGGCTGGCAAATTCAAACTCCATTTCCAGGCTGACTTTGCAGGCATTTTCTCCCATCGGGGTAAAAAGCCAGCGCCCTTTTAAGCGTTTAAACGGCCCTTTCACCAACGACATTTCAATTTGTTCGGGGGTAAACAGTTCGTTACGCGTAGTGATGGTTTGCTCCACCCCCGCGCGACCCAGGGTCATTTCCCCGATTAAATGGGTTTCGTCACGCTCAAGTAAGCGTGCCCGACTGCAACCCGGCAAAAATTCGGGGTAGCGTTCGAAATCGTTGACCAGATCGAACATTTGCTGGGGGGTGTGCCGCACCAAGGCGGAACGATTGACGGTTGGCATTGACCTCTCCGCTGACTTCACAGTGCCCAAAGCGTATCATGGGAAACATTTTTTCAGACCTTGAATGGTATCACGCCTCCCCATATAACGAAGGGGGTGCCACTGACAGATTACAGATGAGGTTTCATGGCCACTAAGAAAGGTAACAGTAAGGGCCCCGGCAGCAGCGTCATTGCCCAGAACAAGAAGGCACGGTTTGAGTACCATATTGACGAAACCTTCGAGGCAGGTCTTGTGCTCGCGGGCTGGGAAGTCAAAAGCCTGCGCGCCGGTAAAGCCCAGCTCACCGACACCTATATTCTGGTGCGCAACGGCGAGGCGTTTTTATTGGGTAGCCATATCATGCCGCTCAACACGGCAAGCACCCATGAAATAGCCGACCCCACGCGTACCCGTAAATTGTTGCTGCATCGTAAAGAAATAGCCAAAATCTTTTCGATTACTCAGGACAAGGGCCACACCTGCGTGCCGCTCAAGCTCTACTGGAAGCGCAATAAAGTGAAGTGTGAATTGGCGCTGGTGACCGGTAAGCAGCTGCATGACAAGCGTGCGACAGAAAAAGATCGTGACTGGAGTCGTCAAAAAGGTCGAATTATGCGGGAACATAACAAGGCATAACTGGTCAATTACTTGTGAGCACGTTAGAATGCTCACCTGAAATAAGGGGGCGACATGGTTTCGACGCCGGTGACAACCCTTGCGGTGCATGCCGAGAGCGTGATGTATCTCGTAAATCCCACATCACGAAAAATAGTCGCAAATGACGAAAACTACGCTCAAGGCGCGCTAGCAGCTTAAACTGTTAGCTTCTTGTCTGGCCCCAAGGTGATGTGCCTATTCATCATTGAGGGGATACGAGCTAAAGCTGATAGGACCGCGTTTGGTGGTGTCTTCTCGCCAAGCGTTAAATTTTAGAAGGCTCGCGTTGCTGAATCCTGATCGTCGGAGTCAGTGACGTTAAAACAAATGACGAAATCTAAGCATGTAGAGCCAATAGGCGCGTGCTGGCGGACGCGGGTTCAATTCCCGCCGCCTCCACCAGACACCCCTTCGAATCAAGCACCTTTAGGTGCTTTTTTCGTTTCTACAGTCAGCCTTTGCATTAGCTACCTGACGCAGCTCAGGTCACCCTCTTCGCAGCTGCCATGCTCTTGCAGTCTCTGCGTGCGCGCTCTAGTGAGTGCTTCAAGACAGCCATTGCGTACCATAGGCTGAGCGCTGCCGCCTTCTACTGCACTACTCTCGAACGCACATTCAGCGTCACGAAAACCAATCCACTTGCGCTGGGCCGCTCTGAGCTTTTCAAGTGACGACCCATTATTCTCAAGCCTTCCGATCAGTGCCTGATAAGCCTCGTTAAGCTCATCATCAGCCATTTGATACGTTTGCGCCGAGCACTGGGTCATTTCCATCTGTGTTTTAGGACTATCACACTCTTCATTGGCGCTTACCCAGCCGCTGAAAATCAAAAGCCCCACGCCTGTCCATAGTGACCATAATCGCATCGTGATACCTATTGCTGGTTAATAAAGCCAAAGCGGCAACATTCGTTTTATCTGCACTACAGATTAGCTCCTTTTTCATGCTCTCATAACAGCAAGACGCCAGCAGTTCTGCTGGCGTCTATAACTACCTATAAAACAGCAACTCAATCTTAGTGAGCGATCATTTCTTCAACAATTTCATCACCGTTTAACTCAGACGGGTAGTATGTCGGCCAGTGAGTGACTTCTTCCAGCAGAGCTTCGCGGTCATCACCCCAGTAAAGATGGAAGTGGTGCGCGTCGGTTGGGTAGATATCGTGGTCGCTGAATTGAATGTACTGGGGAAGATTGTCAGCGGCGTCCTCGCCCTCTAGTTCGAAAATAAACCGTACGCCGCGGTTGCCCGCTTCGTAGGTTAAAATTTCGTAGCCATCATATTGATACTCGCCCGTGTTCTCTTCTCCGTTTTCGTAGAAGGTGACGTTATTGCCTTCGATAACGATACGGTCAACCGCTGTTTGGTAACCGGTGCCGTAGTACTCCTTGTACTCTTCCGCCGTTTTATCGCCATGCTCGGCTTTATGGTCAAACACTTTATCCAGCGTGCCATCTTCTAGATAGGGATAGACGGACTGCCAATCGCCTTCCCAATCAGAAAGCGGGCGGTCCGCCACCTGATCATCACTAAAATGCCCTGAATAGATATCGCTGTTGTGATCATGTCTGTGGTCATGCGAATGGTCATGGCCATGAGAGTGGTCGTGTGAATGATTATGTGAGTGGCCATGATCATGGTCGTGGTGTTCATGCTTGTCATCTGCAACCACCGACTGAATACCTGCCAATGCCAGCGAGCTGATGGCTAATGCGCTGAGTGCTTTGGATGAGAGTAACGGCATCTTTCAGACTTCCTTTTCCAGTGAATGGATTATTCTTAAACAAGCCATAAAGATACAATATAACATTTCATTCATCAAACCCAACGAACCGTACCTGAGATGTCAAAAAAAGCACCAAAGGAGATGTAGTGGTGCTTGGCAAGCACTGTATTGAGCGGGGTCACGGCTACATAAGCTTGCTGTTAATTTGATTATTTTGCGAGAGATTACCTCAATAAGCCCTTCTTAAAAAATTGTGCGCTTCATATCATCATGCTCATTCGAAGAAACTTTATTAAATAACATAAATTAGGTCTTTAAGAGCTTATTGACAGTTTAAGCAGCTTAACTATAAAGAGATTAAACCTCTTAACTCTGTGAGCGAATATGGTACTTTTAACGATAATTGTTATTTTAACTATTTCAGCCTCTTTCCTATGCTCGATACTTGAAGCCTCGTTACTCTCGATTACCCCAAGCTATATCGCTCAATTAAAAGAAGAACGTCCTAAATTACATAAAGCACTTGATACGTTAAAAGCCAACATCGACCGTCCGCTCGCGGCTATTTTAACACTTAACACCATCGCCAATACGGCTGGCGCTACGGGAATAGGCGCCCAGGTAGCCGCTTTGTTTGGGGATGTTTATGTCGCTGTGGCTTCGGCAGTCATGACGATTTTAATTCTGGTTTTCTCAGAAATTATTCCTAAAACGTTAGGTGCTAACTATTGGCGTCGTTTAGCACCTTTTCTGCCGCCTATTTTAAATACCTTGATGGTGGTGTTAATGCCGTTTATCTGGCTATCAAAAATGATTACCCGGCGGCTGGGTGAGGCAGATGAAGGTATTGATTTGCGTAGCGAAATAAAAGTATTAGCGCGTGCAGGTCTGGAAGAAAAAGTAATGGATAACGATGAAACACGCACCATTACCAATATTTTGAACCTGCATGAAATTCCGGTAACTGAGGCGATGACGCCACGCGCTGTCAGTGAAACGGTCGCACCGGATATGACCGTGGCCGATTTCGATGAACGCTTCGGCAAGCTCTCTTTTACACGTTACCCTGTCATGGACACTAACGAGCAGGCCTTAGGCTATATACATAAGCTCGATATTTATCACGCCGAACCGGATAGCACCATGCAGGCATTGATGCATCCCATGGGAGCTATCGCCGACAGCGCAAGCGTTGAGCAGGTATTTTCAGATATGCTCACCAGCCGTCACCATATGCGGGTGATTTATGACGAGCATGGCACCTGGCTTGGTATCATTACCCTTGAAGACGTTATCGAAACTATTCTGGGCCAGGATATTGTGGATGAAACAGATAAAATTCAAAACCTTAGAAATCATGCTAAACAGCGCTGGCTCAAACAAGTAAAGTCCGACACACCCCTTCAATAGTGAACTCCTGGCCAATATTTTATCTTCTTAAGCGTTAAAAGAATTGGTCTCGCTATGTATTAAATTAACGCTTATAGTCGCTGACATTAGGCGTTGAGGCTTCATGGTGGAGACCATTTATGCTGCTTTATGGACTGAGTTTACTAGCAGGTATTGCGCTTTTAACGCTAGGCGGTGAAGGGTTGATTCGCGGCGCCGTCGCTGGAGCCAAACGGCTGGGTGTTTCACCGCTTTTTACCGGGCTCGTTATTGTAGGGTTTGGTACCTCATCGCCCGAGCTGGTGGTCTCGATCCACGCCGCCATGAACCAGCAGCCCGATATCGCGATTGGTAACGTGGTCGGCAGCAATATTGGCAACATCTTATTGATCCTTGGCATTTGCGCCCTAATCTGTCCGATGACCACCCAGCCACAGGCGCTCAAGCGCGATGGACTGGTGATGATGCTGGCGGCAGTGCTATTCATTGCTTTAGCTTTCAACGGCAGTCTAGGGCGTTTTGATGCGGCCATACTGCTTGTTAGCCTGACGGCCTATCTAATATGGGCCTACCGCAGCGAAAGTGGCCAGCATACCCCTTCCGCCGAGCTGCATGCCGCGGAGGCAGACGAAGTTACCAAGCTGCCCAGCAGTACGCTATTTATCGTGATGGCTTTAATTGGTGGACTGGCCCTGCTGATCGGCGGGTCTCAACTGTTGCTCTATGGCGCCATCGGTATTGCCCAGGCAATGGGCATTTCAGAAGCGGTTATTGGGCTTACCATTGTAGCTATTGGCACATCACTGCCTGAGCTTGCTGTCTCGGTCATTGCGGCTCTACGGCGGCATGCCGATGTGGCAGTGGGTAATATCCTGGGCAGCAATATCTTTAACATACTTGGCATACTGGGCGTGTCCGCCTTCTTGCAGCCGCTAGCGCTGGTTGAACGCATGGCTTCATTTGATCAGTGGGTAATGCTGGGTGCCTCCGCGCTTCTTATTGCATTCCTCTATACCGGCCTGCGCTTATCGCGTGGCGAGGGACTATTACTCCTAGTGGGATACATAGCGTATTTGACAGCCAGCTTTACGGTGATTAGTTAGGTGTTGTACGACAACGGCTTGCGCTCGACCATACGATGTTAACAGCATAAGGAAGCACAGTGATTCTTGGTACTCTTGGGCCTGAAGGCAGCAATCATGCGTTAATTGCTGGACGCTACCTCAAACGTCGGGCGGCGCAAGGCAGCCAATACATTTTCTTCGATACGTTTGAGGCAGCTTTCGAGGCACTGCTGGCCGGTGAGCTAACCCATGTACTGCAATGTACGGCCCATTTCAGCCATGCCGACTGCGTAGGTCGCTATATGCATCGTGCCTTTCCAGTAGATACGTTTATTGCGGGCAGTAAGCCGCTGGCGCTGCTCGCCCGTCGTGATGCGCCCGAACCAGAGCATATTGCGCTTCAGCCTGCCACGCGTTACTACACTGATTTAAGCGCGTTCAAGACGATCATTGAGGCACCGACAACGGTGGCCGTCGCCAATGGATTAATTGAAGGTCATTATCAGGCCGGTATTTGTGCAGAAGAAGCATTGGCCCAGGCACCTGAAACGCTGACCTTGGTACGCTCGCTTGGACCCGCTATTGATACCTGGGTTATCTATGCCACCGAAGCCTTAAATGAAGATTCGCCGCTGCGCATGTAGTGCTTTTGCTTTTAATAGTGCGTTTCACGTTAGCGCACATTGGCAGCGACGAATCCGGCAAGTTAGATCGCGAAGATAATCAGCGCGCCCACCACCACAAGCACCAGGCGCAGCCATAGCGCTTTATTCGCAATGACGCCAAAGGAGATCGCGCCCAGGCCTACGGCCACCTTAGCGGTATCAAACAGCGCGCCAGCAGGGTCAAAGGCAAGCCGAATCATGTCAGGATTAGCCACCATGGCCAGCGGAATTACATAAAGCCCGATGCCCAGCGCCATGGCCTTAAGCGCTACTTTGAGCCAGTTCTCCCCTACCATACCCGCCGCGATAAATACCCCACCGCATACCGGCGGTGTAATCGTCGACAGCAGCGCATACCAGAACACAAACAGGTGAGCGAGCAGCGGCTCAAGGCCTAGCGACGTTAGCGCAGGCCCCGCTACCGAGACACAAATGACATAGGCCGCCGTAGTGGGTACTTCCATACCCAATATCAAACAGGCAAGCGCCGTCAACAAAAGCGCAGGCCACAGCATATCGTTGGAAAGCGACAGGATACCCGACGTGATTTTGACCCCAAGCCCGGTCAGCGAGAGCACGCCTATCACCAAAGAGGCGCAAATAATGATGGCACCAATCATGGCAATTTGCTGCCCGGCAGATACCATAGCCAGGGTAAAGCGCTGCACAAATCCTTGAAATGAAAAGCGTAGCGTGACGTTGAAAAACAGAAGCGCTAGCCCGGCAAAAATCGCAATGCTCGCCGCGTACTGTGGCGTATATCCACCTACGAAAATACATACCAGAAGAAGTACAAAAGGCACTGCAAAAAACAGCGAGGTAATCAGCACTTCTTTCCGTTTGGGTCGCTCGTCTTCGGCAACAGGCTGGAGATCGTGGCGCGTGGCATAGGCGTTAATACCTATCCAAACGGTCAGAAAGTAAAGAAAAGCGGGCAAAACAGCGGCTGCCATAATCTGTGTGTAAGGCGTTCCGGTCAGTTCGACCATGACAAACGCCCCAGCCCCCATTAGCGGCGGCATAATTTGCCCGCCTGAGGAAGCCACCGCTTCCACCGCTCCCGCCAAGGATTTTGGATAGCGCAGGCGCACCATTGAGGGAATAGTAATCGCCCCGGTAGACGCCACGTTGGCCGAAGCGGAGCCTGAAATTGACCCCATTAGTGCCGAAGAAATGACCGCGACTTTAGCGGCGCCGCCGGTCAAGCGACCTGCCATAGCGCCCGCTAAGTTCATAAACCCCTGGCCCGCTTCACCCGCGTTAAGCACCGCGCCAAATATAACGAAGATTGCGACGACGCCCACACTAACACCGGTAAGCGACCCCCAAAGCCCACCTTCAGCAATGGTAAGCGTACCCACCATGCTCTGTAGGGGAATACCCGGATGACCAAATGTACCTGGAACATACTGCCCGAAGGCGCCATACAGCAAGGCAAGTAACGCCACCAACGGCAGCGGCCAGCCGATGGCTCGCCGCGCCGCCTCAAGTGCCAGCGCGATCAGAAAAACGCCAATAGCCATTTGCAGATGGCTGTCGATAAACCCGTACTGATTGGCAAGCGCCGCTTCGTTCAGTGCGATATAGCCACACGCCGCGATACCCAGCGCTGTCAGCACCCAGCCACTTGCCCGCTGCCAAGGCGTTTTCGCCATAAAGATCAACACCCACGGCAGCAATAGCGCCATATGCAGCGGCCGGCTAATCAGCGCCGGGGTCAAGCCGTAAAAAATAAGTCCCAGATGAAAGGCCACGCTTAAGCTGCCCAGCGCTACCCAGCCACCAGCAGCAGCAGGAGCCTTATCGCTTGGTGTTGACGTTGAAAAAAGAGTCATGCCTTATGCCTGTTGAAAACTAACCATCAATAAATAGCGACGCCACGAAGCGCGCTTCGTGGCGTCGGCACTGCTTAGAAGAGAATTAACGTAGTGACTCAGGGACCTCGACACTTACTTCGTCGTAATATCGTAAAGCACCGGTATGCAGCGTACCTGCCATATTGGCAAGCTGATCAGGCGTAATACCGCCCCACCACGCGGTCTCTTCAGCCATGGCATCACGACGTTCCCAGAAGGTTTTGGTCAACGTATACGCGGTTTCGTCATCCATTTGTGACGTGGTATATGCCATGACCGGCAACGAGGTGGTATGTACGTCCTCATTAATACCGGGGTAAGTGCCACCAGGAATGGTCTGGGGCGCCGCACCGGTCATCTCGATTTGCTCATCGGTGAGGCTCACCATCGCAATCGGCATACTGGCGGCCACTTCAATGATGTTAGGCGTTGGGTAGGAGCTGGCCGTTACAAACCCATCAATCTGACCGTTTTTCAGCGCATCGGGGCCACTGCCTAGCGCAGCATCCGCTATCTGCACACTCTCCTCCAACCCGAACAGGGTTAGGTAGCGTTCGGCTTCTCGAGCGCCGAAGGTGCCGCGGCCGATTAGAAGGTGCTTGCCTTCAAGCGCCTCAATACCTACAGCGCCTGCATCTTCCGCCAGGATAAAGTGCATGGTAATTGCGGGGATGGGAAACAGGCCGCGAATCTCCTGAAAACGCGGGTTCTGGCGTTCGGCAAACGGCCCTTCACCGGCCATTGCTTGCTCAACCAAAGCCGGAGGCGTGGTAAAAACGTAGTTGCCTTGACGTGCCATCACTTCCATGACGTTCTGAACCGACCCCTGGCTCTCTTCCAGCGTAAGAACGATGTCATCATTCGTCCCCTGGCGGATGGCTTCAGATAACTCCACGCCCATTTGATAATAGGCGGTTCCCGCCGTAGCAGATTTATAGGTAACGCGTGTATCCGCCTGGGCCGTGAAACTTAGTGAAAGTGTGGTGACCACTATTAAAGGCGTACATAGAGCAGAGCGTAGAAAAGGGAGCATGGGCAATTCCTAATATTCAGCGACCTTAATGGTCTGATTTTTTGTCGCGCTGAAGGTGTGGCGTGTCTCAACAAGCCAGGCTACGAGCCGTATCTGGCTCAGCCAACATAGCATGTAAAGTGCCCATCAGGAACGCTCCTCAGGCCTAAAATGAACTGGCTGGCGCTCGCCCTGAAACGACACGTCATACAAGTGGCCTGAATCAGGAACCACCAGACGCATTCTAAATAAAATTTACAACAGTGAATACTAATATTAAAACGTTATTAAACGTTCGTTTTATTAACCCTTCGTCTTATTATTATTCACTCATTATCATGGGATGATTTAGCAATCGCAGCGTGACACTTATTCACTTTTAAACGGCACAGACGTTTATTAACTAACTTACTGTTAGCAAAACGGATAATTTATAAAAAAGCCATCATCATTTAGTGATCGCTCTTTTTTGATTTTTGTCTTTAGCAGCCAAGCGGGTTGTTACACCTATCTCGATGATTAACGCCTTCTAATAAACTTAAAAAGGATAATACACTATGTTGACGCAGCACCATGAGCTAGGCCAGCCACGAGTTTCTCGTCGCTGGCTTTTTTTGTTGGCCGTTTTGCTATTGTTTTATAGCACCTCGACCTTGGCTGTCACCGGGGAGCTCGATTTAACCTCATCGGCCGTTGGATTTTTTGCTGTCGCGATCTTTGTTCTAGCGTATGCCTTGGTGATGGCAGAAGAAAAGATCCATATGCGCAAGTCCAAGCCGGTCTTGGTGGCGGCGGGGATTATCTGGTGCCTGATCGGCTGGGTGTATGTTCAAAACGGCATGTCCGACACGTCAGAATACGCGTTTCGTATGACGCTTTTAGAGTTCACCGAGCTGATGCTGTTTCTGCTGGTTGCGATGACCTATATCAACGCCATGGAAGAGCGTCGGGTATTCGATGCCTTACGCTCCTGGATGCTGCGTAAAGGATTTAGCTATCGCTCGCTGTTCTGGCTGACCGGCGGGCTAGCCTTTGTCCTTTCTCCAATTGCCGATAACTTAACCACAGCGCTACTCATGTGTGCGGTAATTACCAAGGTTGCTGAAGGCGATAAGCGGTTTATCAATTTAGCGTGTATTAATATTGTCGTCGCCGCCAACGCAGGGGGGGCATTTAGCCCGTTTGGCGACATTACTACGCTGATGGTGTGGCAAGCGGGGATTATCCATTTTCAGGAGTTCTTTACGCTCTTCTTGCCCTCTCTGGTTAATTTCTTGATTCCTGCTGTAGTGATGAGCCTGTGCATTAAGAATCAAAAGCCCACCAGCGTGTATGAAGATGTTCAGCTTAAGCGCGGTGCCCGACGCATTATTGGGCTTTTTTTACTCACGATTGCTACCGCCGTGATGTGCCACACGCTCCTGGACTTACCGCCAGTGCTCGGCATGATGACTGGGCTTGGCTATCTTCAGTTCTTTGGCTTCTACCTGCGCAAGAGCCTGCCCCGCTCGCTGGAGCGTAAGCGTGAACGCTACAGTCGGCGCGGGGATAACAAAAAACTGGCGCAATTGGGTAGTGTGGTGCCATTTGATGTATTTAATCGAGTGGCGCGAGCCGAGTGGGACACACTGCTGTTTTTCTACGGTGTGGTCATGTGCGTAGGTGGGCTTGGCTTTATGGGCTATCTGAGCCTGCTTTCCGATTTGCTTTATACAAACTGGGATGCCACCTGGGCCAACATTGTGCTGGGAGTGGTTTCCGCCGTGGTCGATAACATTCCAGTGATGTTTGCCGTTCTGACCATGCAACCGGAAATGTCGCACGGCCACTGGCTGCTGATTACGCTAACCGCCGGGGTTGGAGGAAGCCTGCTTTCCATAGGTTCTGCCGCAGGCGTTGCGGTAATGGGTCAGGCAAGAGGTTCCTACACGTTTATGGGCCATTTACGCTGGACACCGGTGATTGCGCTGGGCTATGTCGCCAGTATTGCCGTTCATCTGTGGCTTAACGCAGGCAGCTTTACCAACTATTGATACGGCCTAGGTAAGACAGGTTTATCACGTTTATATAACGCCCTGGCTCAGGGCGTTATCGCTTTTAATAGCTTTCAAACAAGTATTCGATGGGCGTGGGCCGCCCAAACAGATAGCCCTGATAACGGTAACAGCCATGGCCCTTTAGCCAATCCAGCTGCTCTTTTTTCTCCACGCCTTCGGCTACCACGGTTAACCCCAGGCTCACGGCCAAAAGAATGGTGGTATCAACAATCGCCGCGTCGGCTTTATCCGTTAGCAGTTCGCGAATAAACGACTGATCAATTTTCAGCTCATCCAACGGCAGCCGTTTAAGGTAGCTCAGTGACGAATAACCCGTACCAAAGTCATCGATGGCAAAGCGAATACCTTGAGCACGCAGTTTAAGCATCGTATTGCGTACCCGCGTTGGCTCACGCATTAGCAGACTTTCAGTTACCTCCAGCACCAGCCGTCCTGGCGGTGCCTGGGTCTGGGCGAGCAGCCCTTCCAGGTTGCGTACAAACTCAGGCTGCTGAAACTGGACGGAGCTAACGTTTACGGAAATAGTCAACGCCGCATAAGAGGCTTGATTGGCCCATTTGGCAAGCTGCTCACAGGCGGACTGAAGCACCCAGTAGCCAATGGGTATGATAAGTCCATTCTCTTCTGCCAGAGGAATAAAGGTAGACGGCGGCACCCAGCCACGCTGAGGGTGATACCAACGTAAAAGCGCTTCGACCCCGGTCGTCTTGCCTTGATGGTCTACCTGTACCTGATAGTGCAGCGCAAGCTCTTTGCGCTCTAGAGCATGACGTAAATCGCCTTCAAGGTTTGTCCGCTCAATGAGGCTGGTTTGCATATCCTGATTAAAAAATCGCAGCGTGCTGCCGCCCGACGCTTTGGCTTGCTGTAACGCAAGGTCGGCCTGTTGCAACACGCGGTTCATACTGTGATCGGCACCATCGAACAGCGCAATGCCAATACTCGCATTGACCGGCAGCGGACGGTTAGCGCGCAGTTGGGCAACGGCATCCAGCAATTGCCGGGCGGCACGCTCAGCGTTCAGTGCTGCTTCTGCCTGATGCTCGCCGAGTCTTGCCAGAAGGGCAACAAACTCATCACCACTGAAGCGCGCCAGCACTGCGCTCTCGGGTAAATAATGACGCAGCTGCTTGGCAACATCGATTAACAACTGGTCGCCACTTTCATGGCCTTGTATATCGTTGACCAAATGGAAGTTATCCAGATCGATTACTAACAATGCGCTATACGGGCGCGTAGTGTTTTCCTGTTCGATCTCCCACGTCAGCGACTCCATCAATAAGCGCCGATTGGGCAGTCCTGTCAGCACATCGTAAAACGCCAGATGATTGGTGCGCGACTGCATTTCCAGATAGTCCGTCAGCTCGGTTGAAATACCGCACAGGCTGGCAGGTGTTCCTGGTGATAGTGACAGCGGCATTTTGATGGTTAAGAATGTGCGCACCTGATCACTATTTTGCAGCACCTTGTTCTCTTCAATAGTTACCTTTCTACCTGTCTCCATTACGCTGCGATCGACCTGAGCGATTTCGTGCGCGGTCGTACTATCAAAAAAGTCCTTATCGCTTTTGCCCAGGATTTGCTCTGCCGGCAAGCCAAATAGTTCACTCATCTTCTGGTTTACAAACTGATAATGCAGAGACGGCGTTTTAATATAGATATACGCATCAACGCTATCCAAAATGGTTGCCAGCATCACTTTATTGGCGTCGAGCTGTTTCCGGTTAGATGCCATACGTCGCTTTAACCACAGCGCGCTGCTCAATACGATAATGCAGAAAGCGGCCAGCAGCCCCAGACACCACCATAGCCACATAGGGATAGCCTCTGGCGGCTGCTCTTCAGCACGCCAGGCACGCAGCGTGCTGAAATACTCAGAGCGAGGATCCCGCTTCCAGCGGCGCAGCACTTGGTCAATACGCTCCAGCACTGCTTTCGATAAAGTGGGCGAACCTGCGAAAAAGAGCCGGATGGGCTGAAAGATAATCGCCGTTTCATAAAGCCCGTAATTATGTGCGCGCCAGTCGCCAAACAGATGATCCGAAACCGCTAGATCAGCCTGGCCCATCGCGACGGCCTGGAAGCCTTCCGCATAGCTATCCACCGTCAGCCAGGAGAGCATCACATCAAAGCGTTCCGTCACCGCTGTCAGGTAATTTTGCTGAATAGAACCCTGCACCACCGCAATACGCTTGCCCTCAAGGTCAAGGATTGCCTCCACTCCCTCGCCTTCATGCTGATAGAGCTGCGACCAGCTGTGCATCACGGGTTCACTATGAAAAGCTAGGTGTCTGGCGCGTTCTTCACTCCAGGCGACATCAGGCACAAGGTCGATGTCACCTTGCGCAAGCAGATCAAGGCAGTGCTGAAATTCACAGGCGATGCTTTCAAGCTGCCAATCTTCTTGCTTGGCAATCGCTTCAAGCAGCTCACCTAAAATACCTCGCAGCTGTCCTTTATCGTCTACAAACAGTTTGGGCGGATTATGATAAACCCCAACCAATAAGGTCTCATTCGCCATGCTCGAAAAAGCTAAACTGCATGACCCCAGCAATATGCCTGCATTGACGGCCCACCGCCGAGGGCGGTTTACAGTCACCGCGTTTTTAGGCAGACGCAGCATTCCCCTTGGAACAAACATCGCGAGCATAATAAGGATTACTCGCCAGGCATGGTAAGTGGCCCGGCACGCTCGATTACCCGCTGCCAGGCGGGATCGGCCTCAATGCGCTTAACAAAACTTGCAATAGCCGGATACGCCGCCAACGATTGTGTTGCCTGCATGGCCTGAAGTGGAAAGCTCATTTGAATATCGGCACCACTTGGCCACTCACCAGCAAAACTACCTTTTTGAGCCAAGTGATTTTCAATGAAGCCTAGATGCCGCTTGAGCTGAGGATTTAAGTAGCGCTGGCTAACCTTGTCGTTGATTCCTTTAGCCAGCGGTTTAATAAACCAGGGAGACTGTTTAGGCACCTGTTTAAATACCAGCTGCATTACTATTAGAGGCATTAAGGAGCCTTCGGCATAGTGTAGCCAATACCGATAATCTACCCAGTCATGAGTTTTATCAAAAGAAGGTTGTAAGCGACCATTGCCATACGTTTGTACTAAATAATCAATAATTGCGCCCGATTCTGCGACCACAAGTTCGCCGTCCGAAATAACCGGTGACTTTCCCAAAGGATGAATCTTTTTTAATGCTTCAGGTGCTTGCTGGGTTTTACTATCGCGTGAGTAAAGATGTATTTCATATTCTAATTCAAGTGCTTCGAGAAGCCATAAAACTCGGTGAGAACGTGACTTTTCCAGATGATGAACTTGGATCATATAATACTCCATGGAAGCGACGTGCTATGCAGGCTTTGCGCCCACGCCCGTTATCCTTTTCCTGCAAGCATATTCAGCTTAGCAGCGTTGCTTACCAGGGAGTAATATCTAAGTAAAAAAGACTTATATGTCAGATTTATGTTCGAGGTACATGACGCAGACGTGCCCAGATATCCAACAGCGACCATTTACCTTGAAGCCAAGGCGATAAAAGACGGGTCGAAAGCGGGATAAACACAAACACCATCACCGGCGTCAACATCAGAGTACTCACCAGCACCCGAGGAATTAACGCCCAGTCGCTCAATACATCGCCAAATACCCATTGAAAGAGAAGCGAGATGGGGAAAAACGCCAACCAGACGGCTACAGCCTGCTTCCAACGTGGAGGGGTGCGGCCTGAAGCAGTTTGAAACCAAGCATCCAGCCCCGTAGCGCGATGTTCATGAGGAGCATCATAAAGCCCTTTTCCACGCATTAGCCAAGCGTTGCGTGAAGCAGAATGCTCCCACGCATGCAGGGTTTCACTACTGCTGAAGCGAAAGATAATCTGATATTCATCATCATGGTTGGGCGGTGCAAGCACACCCGAACCCAGGTAGCCTGGAAAATCAGCGGCCAGTTCGCGGCCTTCGTTCAACCATCGATTAAAATCATGATAACGGCCGCTGGCAATGCGCCGCGCTACCATCAATGTGACAGGTGAGGCAGACATGGTATATCTCCTGAGATAACCACAACCGATGCTGGGTAAGCAGGTTGTAAACGATCCGGCGGATAAGCCTGAACGTGTTAACGGCATAAGCGAGGAATACCGCTTATGAGATAGCGTGATTATATAGACAACAGCCATGTCATGTACGGGTTATTTAGCAGGTAGCATCAAGCACTTTTAACCTGTTCGGAACACGACAGGCCGCGTTAGAAAACGTTTGGAAGCCATCGCTATTACACTATGTTTCAGTAGCTAAGCACGCTGAACCTGCAAAATATGCACTAACGATGAGAGAGTGGCTGGATACTCGTAAAACGTCCTTGCGCTGAAAACTCCAAGCGGAAAACGCCATGAACACCGTTTTGCCCTACCACACGTCGAATGGCGTCGGAGGGAAACACTACCCAACGCCCATCTACGCTGCGGGTGCGCACATTGGCAATGCGCCCTTCGTAATGGGCCAGGCATTCATCAGGGCTAAGATGAATAATCACATCAATGGATGGCATAGCGGTATCGGTTAAAAACAGTTATGCAGCAAGTAACATACTCTTGCACGCTTTTATTGGTTTGCGGATACGCTATAGTAACGCAACCGAACAATAACGTAATGACCCAAACGGCGGTAACTGCTTATGGGCACGACCATTAATGCTTTTCCCCCGATTGGGGCAGCGTACACGACGATTTCCCATCGTGGATCGTCAACGACGGACGACACCGAAAACACCGAAAACACGCTAAAAGCGCCTTCCATCTCCGAAGACGAAACGGCCAAAAAAATTGGTGAGGCGACGGCACCCACACGCCCCGACGGCACGCCTTTGGCTCCTGAAGAGATTCAGTTGCTTGAGCAGTTGAAACAAACGGATCGCGATGTCCGCCAACATGAAATGGCCCACCAGGTCACAGGCGGCTCGTACACCGGCGGCGCCACTTACGAATATGAAATAGGCCCCGACGGGAAGCGCTACGCCGTGGCTGGTGAAGTGCCTATCGATTATGGCCCCATTCCGGGTGATCCTCAGGCAACGATAGAAAAGATGCAGACAGTGATTGCTGCTGCACTGGCACCAGCCGACCCGTCACCCAAAGATTTACAGGTAGCCGCTCAAGCCCGGCAGTATTTATTGGAAGCCAAGCTTGAGGCCGCACAGCAACAGAGTGAGATGAACAAAGCACGTGGCCCCGAGCCTGAAATAGCTGCCGGCCAAGCGGCTTAACCCACCCACTTAAGAAAGGCGTGTTAGCGCCTGCCAATCGGCTTGGTGCGGCCATTGCGCTACCCAGGCGGGTATTGCCTCTGCGGGCATGGGTCTCGCAATCCCAAACCCCTGGGCCAGAAAGCAGCCTAGTTTCATCAGCGCCTTGGCATGGCCCAATGTTTCTACCCCTTCCGCCAGCATGGGCCGGTTAAAGCGGTTGGCCATATAAATAACGCTTTCCACAATGGCCATATCGTTGGGGTCACTGAGCATATCGCGCACAAAGCTTCGATCAATTTTGATCAGATTCACCGGCAGCTGGCGTAAATGGGTCAGCGATGAAAAGCCGGTGCCAAAGTCATCGATGGCAAACCCCACTCCCAATGACTGGCAGCGCGCTATATTCTTAAGCGCCGCCTTTATATCGTGCATGGCAGCGCTTTCCAGCACTTCCAGCTTCAGCATCCTGGGTGGCACATGCGAATAGCGCTCTAACAGCTCGCCCAGGCGCTGGCTAAAATCGCTGGTCAGCAGGTGCGTTGGGCTAATGTTCACACTGATTGGTATCGAAATACCCTCTGCTTGCCACTGAGTGAGTTGATTAAGTGCCTGCGTCAGCACCCACTCGCCCAAGTCTATTTCAAGCGAGGTGGTATCAATCGTGGATAGAAACTGCCCAGGCGACAGCAATCCCTGCTCAGGATGCTGCCAGCGAACGAGCGCCTCAACGCCAATAATTTGACCGCTACGCATATCCACCTGAGGCTGGAAATACAGGCACAGCTCATCGTGATTAAGCGCATCGATAAAGCGCTGGCGCTGTTCATAACGTACCTGGAGCAACCGGTCCTGGTCAGGATCAAAGAAGTGATAGGTATCACGCCCACGCTGCTTGGCACGGTACATCGCCTGATTGGCATGGCGCAGCAGCACATCTCCCTGAACATGGTCGCGAGGATAAAGCGTCACCCCCAGGCTGACCGTCAGGTAAATGCTCTGCCCCTCGATCACGATGGGCTGACGAATTGCCGCCAGCAGCTTTTCAAAAAACATATTATCCACACCGTGGTGCAACAGCAGGACAAACTCATCGCCGCCCACGCGGGCTAATACATCGTCGCCATACAGCAGATGGCTAATACGCTGAGCGAATGAGGAGAGTAGGATATCCCCCATTTGGGCGCCCAGACGTTCATTTATCGTTTGGAAAAAATCAATATCCAGCGAGCAGATGGCAAGCGGCAACTGCTTTTGATCAGCATGCAGAATCGACTCCTGAATCAATTGCGTTAGCAGCTGCAAATTCGGCAGGCCGGTCAGCGCATCAAAATAAACCTCCCGGTTTAAATGCCGCGCATGAGAGGGAATCGCCGATAAATCTGACAACACGATCACGTGATGATCAACGCGCCCCTGATCATCGTGCACTCGGTTAATCGACATCATGCCAGGATAATACTGTCCGTCATGGCTTCGATAACTCACCTGGTGCTTACTACGATCGCGCAGCCTAAGCTCTTCACGTACCAGCGGCGTTCTACGGCTATCATCCAGCGGCAAAATACTAAAGGCTTCCGGCGTCTTGTCACTGACCTCATCAAGGGTCAGCCCCGTGAGTTCACAAAAAGCCGGATTGACGTCAATTACCCGATTGTCCTTATCGGTAATAATGATCGCTTCGTTGGCAAACAAAAACGTGGTGTCGGCAGGAGAGCAACTTCCCTGCGTGCTCTTGGCTGGAATAGCATCCACCTGGCGCTGAAAAGGCGTCTTTTGCGGCACGTCGGTAGGCGGATACATGGTATTGCTCCTTGGTCCTTGCGCATGTAAAGCGTGTGCTACCAGGCAGCCTCTCTACTGCCGTTTACGCGCTTTTTTATAGACGGTGATGAGACAGTCTACCACCGTCGGCCAGTCCCGCGCCCTAGACCTTGTTAGATGTTTTCATACATTAAGATTAGCTTATTCGACCTAGGAAAAATGCTTAAAAAGCAGCCTAGCGCACCCGCCAGCTTAGGCCGTATTAAGGTAGAACGGACGATACGCTAGAGGGTAGGACGGTACGCAGAAACGGTCGGGGGTCAAGGCGCAAGCGTAGCCGCACCTAAAAAGCGCTGCTGCCAATAGTCGATGTCCAAGGGGACACTGACCACGGCGCGGCCACTTCCAGGAGCATGAATCATTTGCCGATTGCCACGATAGATGCCCACATGGGTTGCCTTGCTGCGCTCGCCAAAAAACAGCAGATCACCGGGTTTGGGCGTGTCGGCCGCGGGAAGGGCCCGAAACTGTTCATCAGCGGTGCGCGGTACACGCATACCGGCGGCGCGATAGGCCAATTCCACCAGCCCTGAACAATCCAGGCCATCGGGGGTATTGCCGCCAAAACGATACGGCGTGCCGATCGCCTGCTGCGCATGCGCCAGGATCAATACACGCTCCATGGAGAGACCTTCCTGAGACCCTGAAGGCGGGAGCTGAGAGATGTCAGTGCCACGGCTGGCACAGCCTGAAAGCCACATTAACAACATCAAAACGAACGTAAGTTTTCCCAACGTGACGGGCATTGGCGACTCTCCTTGTGGCAACGCCTCTTATCATGGCGCAAACCTTGTGGTGTCGCCAAGCGTAACTAGGTTCTATCTGAAAATTTGGCGAGCGAAGGCAAGACAAGGCAAAAATCGGCGAAGAAACGGAGTTTACAGGTTGTAAATGAGTATTCTGAGCCGATTTTTAACGCCGTATTGTCGAGCGTAGGCACTTTTCAGGCAGAACCTAGCGCCCAATCCACTCAATAAAACTGGTTTCGCCCATCGCATGCTTTTCATGGCGCACACGGCTCATTGCAGCGTAGGGTAAATCCATCGCCAATACGCGCCCCAACGGCTGCTCAAGTACCTGGCGCAGCAGGCCGTTGCAGACAAACAGGTGGGCCACGACCAGCACATGTTTACCGGGCGGATTGGCCAATAGATTGCGCCATACTTCAGCCAGCCGGTGATCAAAGGCGTCAATGGCTTCACCTTGCGGTGGTGAAACCGTCGCCGGGCTATTCCAGAAGGCGCTCATGGGGGCGGTGCCCTCCTCGCTGAATACCTCTGCGTGGGTTTTACCTTCCCACTTTCCCAGATGCAGCTCAGCAAGGTCATCCTCGATCTGCACCGGCAGCTCAAACTCTTCACCCAGCCACAGCGCAAACTCACGGCAGCGCATTAACGGTGACGTCACCACCGCATCATAGGGTGGCCTGCCGTCGACGGTATGGCGCATCACGGCATCAGTGACCTGCTGCCAGCCGGTT
Source organism: Vreelandella zhanjiangensis DSM 21076 (assembly GCF_000377665.1). Lineage (GTDB taxonomy): Bacteria > Pseudomonadota > Gammaproteobacteria > Pseudomonadales > Halomonadaceae > Vreelandella > Vreelandella zhanjiangensis. Next base: position 80,554 of record NZ_KB898650.1, read on the forward strand.
TCACTTAGCGGATGGTCGGTGGTGCCGCGCAACATACGCCCGCCCACGGGCTCACCGTGGCGCAATAAATCAATCGTCGTAACGCTTGCATCAGGAAAACGCATCCTGGGTCCCTCATCTGGTACATGTCATTTAAAAGCTTGTCATCAAACCGCTTTAAATAATCGCATGGCGCACGCGCGCGGATATCCACTCGGAAACCAGCACCGTCGCGAAGATCATCACAAAAATGACGCTGACCTGGTTCCAGGCGAGGGTATTGATCGACGCATTGAGCTGTAAGCCGATACCGCCAGCCCCGACCAGCCCCAGCACCGTGGATTCACGAATATTGATATCCCAGCGATAAACGCTGATACCCGCGAACGCCGGCATGACCTGAGGAAGGACGCCATAGTTCATGATCTGCAAACGGCTGGCGCCGGTCGCGCTGATCGCTTCAACGGGCGTAGGGTGAATTTCTTCAATGGCCTCATAAAGCAGCTTGCCCACAAAACCGATAGAACGTAGCGCAATGGCAATAATGCCGGCCAAAACGCCCGGTCCCAAAATGGTGACCAAGAGCATCGCCCAAATCAGCGAATTGATAGAGCGTGACGAGACAATCACCATTAGCGCCAGACTACGCACCAGCGGGTGAGGCGTTGTGTTGCGCGCGGCGAGAAACGCTACGGGAAACGCCATCACAATACCCAGCGCCGTGCCGAGCGTGGCGATATTCAGAGTGTCCCACATCGGCTTCCAGAGGATGCTGGCGTACTCCCACTTGGGTGGCATCATCCGGCTGAGAAGATCACTCCCCTGGCGGCCGGCGTCTTCCACAAACACCCACATCGTATTGTCGGAAATCACCTTCCAGCAAAGCAGGAACAGGCTGATTCCCAAAAGCCATGCGCCAAACTGCAGCCACTGAGCGCGCGTGGTACGCAGTCGCCAGACAGGTATCCCGTGTGGGGAAGTCGAAACAGGCATATCAGTTCTCCAAAATTACCCGGCCTGGGTATTACTGCGTCCAACGGCGGACGTGGCTTGAGCTGTATTCACACAGCAGCACAATGGCGATGATGATCAGCAGGATGGCGGCCGAGGTATCGTACTCATAGCGGCTAAGCGATGTGTTCAGCGTGGCGCCTATACCGCCGGCGCCGACAATGCCGATTACTGACGACTCGCGGAAGTTGATATCCAAGCGGTACATGGAAAGCCCGATCAGGCGCGGCATGACTTGCGGCTGAATCGCGTGATTCATGGTCTGCCACCAGCTGGCGCCGGTCGCCCGAACGGCTTCTACCTGACGCCAGTCAAGGTCTTCAATATCTTCCGCCAGCAGCTTGGCCATAAAGCCGATGGTGGCAAACGCCAGCGTCAACATCCCGGCCAATGGCCCGAAGCCAAACATCACCACAAATAGAATCGCGATGATGATTTCCTGAAAGGTGCGCGATACGGCGATGATGCTACGACACACCACGTAAACCGGCAGCGGCGCAATATTGCGCGCTGCACCCAGGCCCACAGGAATGGCCAGCATGACGCCGATAACGGTAGACGTCAGCGTCATAGTCAGGCTTTCGATCAGTCCGTCGACGATATCGCCGCTGCGGCTCATAAAATCAGGCTGAGCAAACGCGCCAATAAAGCGCAGGCCGCGGCTGGTGCCCTCGGCCACACGCGCCCAGTTAACCTCAACAGAGGCAAGCGCCAGAATTAAATACACCACGACGCCCAAAGCGATAGCCCAGCGTAACCATTGGCGATGGATCAGCGGTAGCCTGCGCCACTGTCCTTGGCGGGCCGCCTGTTGGCGGGCGTCTAAATACGCCTCGGCGTGCTCACTCATGGCGCGACTCCGCTCGCCATGGCGCCAGTAATATCCCGGCGCTCATACTGGGCAGGCGTGGGGTCGCTTTCAGGCTCATCAACCGACTCCGGCGACGTATCCCAATCCTCTTCACCGTAAATAGTGGTCAGGATATCGCTGGTCAGCTCGTCAGGGCGGCCATCAAACACGATCTGGCCGGCCCGTAGCCCCACAATCCGGTCGGCAAACTGCTGGGCAAGCGCCACATCATGGATATTGATGATCGTCGCCAATTCACGCTCAGCACACAGCTCGCGGATCAGACGCATAATCTGACGTGAGGTTTTGGGGTCAAGGCTTGCCGTGGGCTCATCCACCAGTAAAAGCTTGGGGCTCTGCAGCAGCGCTCGGGCGATGCCCACACGCTGGCGTTGGCCACCGGACAATGCATCGGCGCGCTTATCGATGGCATGAGGCAGGCCTACCCGCTCAAGCAGACGAAAGGCTTCGGCGACGGCGTCCTGAGGATAGCGGCGCAGAAAGCTGCGCCAGAAGCCCACATAGCCAAGCCGCCCCGAAAGCACGTTTTCCATGACCGTGAGGCGGTCAACCAGCGCATATTCCTGAAAAATCATGCCCATTGAGCGGCGCGCCTTGCGCAGCCCACTACCTGAAAGACGGGTAAGCTCTACATCGTCCAGACGAATGCTGCCCTGGGTAGGTTCCACCAGGCGATTCACACAGCGAATCAGCGTACTTTTGCCCGCACCGGATGGTCCGATCAGCGCCATCACCTGCCCTTTGGGCAGCGTGAGTTCGATATCGGTGAGCGCACGATCTCCGGTGGGATAGCGCTTGGTAACGCCGCTGAGTGTCAACATCGTTCTACCTCATATACATAATGTAACGGCCAGAAGGGGTTAATCTCCTGGCCGAATGCCTGCAAAAATTATTGGCTTACTCAGTCGCAGTCGTACGTCACGCCGTTGGCATCAGCGATAGTACGAATAACCGCCCACTGCTCTTCGTAGGTGATAGGGATGAACTGTGCTTCACCGGAGTTGGCAAATTCTTCCTGCAGCGCAGAGCCTTCCCAGTCGTAGCTGAAGAACGCATCCTGAATTTTCTCAGCAAGCTCTGGGTTCAGGTTATGCGCCAGACCGTAGCCCGTGGTGGGAAAGGTTTCAGAGGTGTAAATAATCTCGTAGTCGCCTTCATTGACCACACCGCGGGCAATCATGCGCTTGCCTACCGAGTTGGCAATGGCGGCGGCGTCGTAGTCTTTATTCACTACGCCTAAAATGGAGTTATCGTGGGAACCGGAGAAAGCGGTCTCGAAATCTTCGCCAGCTTCCAGGCCATATTCAGAGCGCAACAGCGCGGAAGGCGCCCGGAATCCTGAGTTGGATGTCTCAGAAGTGAACGCCAGTTGGCGGCCTTCCAGATCTTCAACCGATGCAATGCCGCTACCTGGGTAGGTGATAATTTCCATCTCGTAACCGAAGCTTCCGTCATCGGCGGCCATGATGGCAAACGGACGGAAACCGCCGCAGTTCACGGCAACCGGTACACCGCCGGTGTTAAAGCCTGCGACATGCAAACGGCCAGCACGCAGGGCTTCCTGCTGTGCAGCGTTGGACTGCACCGGGAAAAACTGGACTTTTTTGCCGGTCTCCTCACTCAGGTGATCGAGAAAATCAGCCCATACATCGGCGTAAACCGCCGGGTCTTCAACCGGGGTATAGGCAAAAATCAACGTATCGGGGTCGACCCACTGCGACTCGTCACTCGGCGTATCCGCCACCATATCGCCATCGTTATCCACGTAGCGCGTAGAAAGATCTGCTGAGGCATTGGCCGCTACCAGAGCAAAAGCACTGATGACAGCCGCGCTGATCAAAGTGCGGGGCAGAGACAAAGAGTGCATAGATCACCTAATGTGTTGTTCGAAGATAGCGCTATCCTGCACACACAAGATGACAACCCTAAGACACTCTAATGACTAATTAATGACGCATCAGAAAAAAACGATAAAGATCAAAGCGCCTGGAATTAGCAGGTGCGACGCTCCACAAACATGCTGTTACCTACGATCTTCTTGGCCTGATGCTTTAACTCTGAAAGCTGCGCGGCAATATCCAGTGCTTTGCAGGCGGCGGGTTCGATAACCGGTTTAACGGCAACAGAAACGCTTACAAAGGAAAAAAAGCTCACGCTGCCCTGACGGTTTTCAATCGAGATGCCGCCTTGTTCACGGTCACTATCCTCATAAAAGCCCGGAGCCATTACTTCAAACGAGTCCAGGATTTGCTGACATACGCTTTCCCAATGGCTTAACGGCAGCAGCATCATAAAATCATCGCCGCCAATATGGCCGATAAAGCCGCCCGCGGTATCTACCTGGGCCTGAAGCAAGCGGGATAAGGCAATAATGACATGATCGCCGCGAGCATAGCCGTACGCATCGTTAAACGCCTTGAAGTTATCCAGATCAACGTAGGCCGCGGCAAAGCCCTGCTCGGCGGCAAGATAATTGGTCAGCGTCTCATTGATCAGTATGTTACCTGGAAGCCCGGTGAGCGGATTGGCATGGCGTGCCTGACGCACCTGTATAGCGGTAATCTCACGCAGCAAATCAATGATGCTGCCCATCCCCAGGTAATCATCGTTGGCGTCCACAATCACGAAATCCTCCTGTTCGATGTCGTGACTGTCGGTTAACTGCTGGCTCAATACTTCAAGCGGGGTATCCGCATTGGCCACCAGCGGCTTGGCGTCCGCGATATCCCAGACGCGGCGCTTGGAATAGAGCGAATGGCTATACGGGTTGGTGAACAGGGTTAAAAAGGCGTTACGTCGCACTACCGCCATAGGCTTGCCGTTATCCACTACCGCGACACAGCGCAAGCTCGTGTTATTTCTAAACCGCTCGGCCAATATAGGCACCGAGCAGTCGGGCGAGACGGGCTCAATCATGCGAAAGATAGAACGTGCCGTGCGCCCAGCAGGGCTAGATAGCTGGTGAGTGGCAGGCAGCAGGGTATGCAGCTGCAATGGCGGCTCAAAGCTTGGCCGGGCAAAATAGAACCCCTGCAGAAGCGCTAGGCTGCGATCCAGTTCCCACAGGCAGAGATGTTCAGCCGCGGTTTCCACACCCTCAGCTATCAGCTGGCAGTCGAGGCTACGCGCCACGTCTAGTATCGAGCGTAAAAACTCCCGCTTGGCGGGCTCCTGATCGATACCTGAAATAAAGTGCCGGTCGAGCTTGACGAAATCAGGGCGCAGCTCCGACCAGTGGCGCAAGCTAGAATGCCCTGCCCCGAGGTCATCAAGTGCCACCTTAAACCCCATATCGCGGTAGTGATCGACCGCCTGGCGCATTAACTCGTAATCGTGAATCGGCACATGTTCGGTAAGCTCGATGACCACCCGTTCAGGCGGCAGCCCGCTTTCGCGGATAAACCCTAGCGTTAGCCCTTCCTCAAAATCGCGCTCAACGATAGTCAGCGGCATGACGTTTAAAAACAAAAGACCAGGAAGCTCAAGCGCAGCAAAGCGGCGAATGGCCAACCGCCTGCACAATAGATCCAACTCAACTAAAAGCCCCGCCTGCATAGCCACATCAAACAGGCGCAGCGGCGAATGAAGCGGCGACGTTTCAGGCCCGCGAATCAGCGCTTCGTAACCATAAATGGCCTGCTGGCTCGCATCCACGATGGGTTGAAACAACACATGCAGATCTTCTGCTTCAATAATGCGATTAAGCCAGTGTGCTTCTTGAGCGGTCATATGTGGGTTGCCTTATCAAACGTCATGAGGGCTATTTTTTTAAGACTATTTATAAAGGTTTTTAGTAATGACGATTTGCGCTCAGGCGTGAGTTCGGCAAGACAGCTCGTCTAGGAGCGTCATTAAAACGGCCTACAGGAGTGCGCATAACCAAAATTCAATATCGACCTTAAAGCCTGTTAATAAAGGCTTTTAACGCGAGCTTTCTTATCCGCCAGCGTGCGACATTTTTATGACATTGGTATGACGCTTAGCGGGCTAAAGATAGCCTTACTGCTGTAAATCAACGGGCGGTGGGAAGACGACATCGTTACCGTTGACATCCAGTTGGCGAATATCTACTGGACGACCCTCGTCATCCAGTGTTACCAAGCCAATGCCGCTGGCATTCCATAGCCGTTCCCCGGCACTGGCTGCACTGGGGTCGCGGGGGTGAATACTCAGCTTACGGCGCTTGGTAAACCAGTTAAGCGGCGACCAGGGCGCGTAGAGCCAGCGGTTAAGCCGGTCAAAGGTGTTTAACAGCTGCACCGGGAAGGTATTCTTGATGCCGCTGGAGGTCACCTGCCATAAATGCGGCGCGCGCTTTTGGCGGCGAACAATAATGTCGTAGGCAAACGAGTAGTGCACATCGCCGGACAGAATCACGTAGTTGCCCGGCGTTTTTGAGTGCCGCCAGATTTGCAGCAGCACGTTGGCCGCCCCGCGGTGGGCCATCCAGTTTTCGGCGTCCACCACCAGCGGCTTGCCCACCCAGGTAAACAGCTTTTGAACGCCCTCGATCAGCTTTACTCCAAACATGGGCGCCGGCGAGACAATCACGGCGCTTTTACAGCCCAGCAGGGCCTGTTGCATTTCCATGAGCGCCTCCCAATCCATTAAACCGGAAGGATGTTTGGGGCTACGCTCGCTGCGCCAGCGGCGAGTACGGGTATCCAGCACAATCAAGGCAGGCGTGCCGGGCACCTGAAATTCCCAGCCCTGAAAGCGCAATAATCGCTCGATCAACGCATCCTGCTGACTAATCGAAAGCGGTCCTGTCTCATTCAATAACTCAGCTGCCTGCTCGATCAGCGGGTTGAGCTTATCCGGTGCATTGCCCCACCCCTGACACAGCAAATAGGCCACCAGCGCGTTGCCGATAATGCGTTTTGAAAACGGATGACCGTAGGCGCAGCGTTCCCAATCGGCGGTCAGGTTCCAGTCGTCGGTGACATCGTGGTCATCAAAAATCATCAGGCTGGGCAGATGGGCCAAAAGCCTTGCGCACTGCGGTAAGCCTGCCACAAAGTCATCCACAATGGCCTGCTCCTGGCGGTAGTTCTCGGTGTCCTTGGCGTTAAGGGCAGGCTCATCAGGCGTCATGATCTGCCAGGGAACCGGCGACCAGACGAGACAATACATGGCAAGCATTTCCGCCAGCGTCATCAGATGATTAGACGCATTGGCCGAGGTGAATACCGGCTTTTTCACCCCGCCAAAAAAACGCTCGCGCAAGGCCACGTTACTGGTGATATCGGGCAGCAGGGCTTCACGGCGGTAGTAGCTTTCAGGGGCAGCGTAAAGCGCCTGGCTATCCTTGACCGTCGCCCCCTCAAGCAGCTCGTCTACCAACCCCAAGCGCTCAATCAAGGTATGCGCGGCGCGCAGCATGGGGCCTGCCACATCATCCACATAGACCTGGTCGCCGGTCATCAGCAGCCACGCAGGCCATTCGGTAGGCGCTTGCTGCCTTTCGGATAGAAAGTGGTCAGCGCGCACTAGCCCATCGGCGCTGGAATGGTGAGGTTTACGGCACGAGCCGTGCATTAGCCGATGATGGCGCGAGGCGATGACAAATGCCGGGTAGGCCGCGCCTTCATAACATAGCCAGGGCGCCCAATCGGGCAGGGCCTGCCATTCGCCTTCCGTCGTTTGAACACGCAGGTCGTATTCAATGCGCTCGCCGGTGGGCAACGCCTGGGGTAAGCGAACGTCAATCAGATAGATAAAAGCGTGTCGACCAATAGGCAGGCGCTGGTGATGGCCGTTTACATTAAACCGCTGCTCGTCGCGATCCCCGGGGCGCAGTACCAACGACATCGCCAGTGGGCGCGAGGCAACCAGCCACATTACCAGGCGTGTAGGGCTAATACGCCGTAGCAGCGGGCCCACCAGCACATCAGGCAGTGCATTATCCACAGCGGTCATAGCGTTCGCTCTTTATTAACCACGAGTTGTTAACCACGGGCCACCACAGGAAGTTCGATAGAGACCTTTAACCCTCCCGCCTCGGCGCGTTGGAGCTGCATGTCACCTTGGTAGAGAGTGACGAGATCTGCCACGATTGCCAGACCCAGGCCGCTTTGTGAACGCTGCTCATCCAAGCGTTTGCCACGCTGAACCGCTTCCTGACACTCGGCTTTCGTCATACCGGGGCCGTCATCGCTCACGGTTAGCTGAAGGGTCAAATCCACTGACTGCACCTTAAGCGTTACCTCATGGTTTGCCCAACGTAGCGCATTATCCAGCAGGTTACCGATAAGCTCCTGAATATCCTGGGTATCCATATGCACTCGCGGCTGACTTTCCCAACATTGATGCAGGGTAATACTACGCCGCTGCGCTAGCCGGCCCAGGCCACTCAATAAGGGAGAAAGCGTGTAATACACATCAATCGGCGCAAAACGCCCGCCTTCACCGGCGGCGGAAGCCCGCGCCAAGTGATGCCGTACGGCGCTGTCCACTCGGGTTAATTCGACGTCCCAGGCGCCCCGGCGCTCTTCAGGCAGTTGACGTACCAACAGGCGCATCACGCTTAACGGGGTTTTCAGCGCATGGGCCAAATTGCCAGCCGTATGTCGGCCACGCTCGATCAGCCGCTGGTCACGCGCCAATACAGCGTTCATGGAAGCCGCGAGCGTGGCCAGCTCATCAGGAAGATCAACGGCCAACTGCTCGGCCCGCCCCTGCTCGACATCTTTTAAATTAGCCTGCATACGCCGTAGCGGCGCAAGCCCCCAACGCACCTGCAGACCGAGTACGCCCAGCAGCAGCGCGCCCAAGCCCAGCAGCCCCAGCCACAGCAAACGCTGGAACTCATGCATATCGCTGACCAGCTCGTCATCCCGGGCGCCGACGCTAACATGTAGCGGTGCTTCTAAAGGCGCCAGATAGATATCGCGCTCCACCACGCGCAGTGATTGCTCCCGCGGACCTGTCACTTCACGACCGCTGGTTTTTTCATTATCGGTTACCGGCAGGCGCTGATCCCACAGCGAGCGCGAGGTAACAGAGTGCCCCTGCTGGTCAGTAATCTGCCAGTACCAGCCTGAAAACACCTGATCAAAGCGTGGGTCACCCAGCGCCCGCTCATAGCGCAGCTGTTGAGTGAAAGGATCAAAGGCAACGCCTGCAATTATCACATTTAGAGTGGCTTCAAGCCGCTCGTCAAAAGACTCCGTCGCGGCCTTTCGGTAGTGGTGTGACAACAGCGTACCCGCCACCGGCAGGGCAATCCCAATCATTAGTAAAACGGCAAGCAGCAGCCGCAGACTAATCGAGCGGCCCGACCAGCGGGTTCGCCATGAGGGCGTAGGCTTACTCATTGATCGTCTGGCGCTTCAGCCAACAGGCGGTAACCCAGCCCTCGAAGTGTGGCAAACCGCCAGGCGCCCAGCTTACGGCGCAGCCGGCTTATCTGTACATCGATAACGTTTGAATCGGGCTCGTGATCGCGGTCGTAAACGTGCTCGGAAAGCTCGCTTCGACTCACCACACGCGGCGCGGCGTGCATTAAATAGCTCAGCAGACGTGTTTCCTGGGCGGTGAGCCCTACCGGCCTTCCCGCGAGCGTGACATGCTGGGTATGGGTATCCAGGCTGATTTCGCCGACTTTAAGTACGGGATGCGAATGGCCATGACTGCGGCGCACCAAGGCACGCAGGCGAAACAATACTTCAGCGGATTCAAAAGGCTTGGTGACGTAGTCATCTGCCCCGGCAGTAAAACCGGCGGCTTTATCGGCCCAGCGTTCACGGGCGGTTAATATAAGCACCGGCAGATCGATACCATCTTCACGCCAGGAGGCGAGCCAGCGGGTGCCGTCACCATCGGGCAGGCCCACGTCGAGAATCAATGTATCGTAGGTTTCCGTGCGCACCAGAAAGTCGGCCTCCTGGCCGTTTTCTGCATGCTCAACCAACCAGTCACCATCACGCAGTGCCTGGCTAAGCTCGCGCGCCAACGCCTGGTCATCCTCTACCAGTAAACACTTCATGTTATATGCCTTATGCGGGCTTGATTTGACAGATTCAGGGGCGGCGCATTTCGTTGATACGCACACCCTCAATCGACATCAGCTGACCGCTGTGACCATCAAATTCAAACTCTACCACCTGATTTTGAGGGCCCAGCATTTTTATTTCATACTCGACCGCGCCTTTTTCACGCTCAACTTCTACCTCTAATACCTCACCGATATAATGCGCGTCCAGCCAGTCCAGTATGCTTTCTAACGATACGACATCGCCACGCCGCACTTCGCCATGCAGCGCTTCCCAGTGCTGATCGCCCACGGCGCTACCCGAAAGCAGCGCAGCCGAGAGCGCCCCGCCGCCGATAAACAACATCAGGTGCTGACGGGATTGCTTGAGCAATATGTTAAAACGCGCAAGTGCTTTCATAGGACAAGGATGCCAAAGGCAACATGAATGCCAGATGAACGGCTCGTTCAGTCTGGGGAAATAAGGGGAGTGCTATAAATACTCTGTCACATTCACGAAATGTCGCATTCACGAAATGCCATTACTTGCCTCAAGCATTTAACGACTGAAGAAGTAGTTAAAGACTAGAGAAGTATTTAAAGACTAGAGAAGGATTTTGCCATGAACGCCATGAAGAAAATGCTGTTGATCCCGACTTCGGCCCTGCTGTTGGCTGCGGCGGTAGGTAGTGCTCAGGCAGACTCGCTGCCCATGGATCGCATTGACGACGTCTTAACCCACGCCTCAGAGTACGGGTTCAGTCATTATGAAGAAATTAGCATTAAAAGCCGTGGCCGTGCTGAAGTAGAAGGCTGGCTGGACGATGAGTGGTATGCCGACATTGAGTTTTCGCTCGATAACGGTGAAACGCTACAAGAGAAGCGTGAGCGTTTAATTACCGGTGCGTGGGGAATGAGCGAAGACGATATCCGTCAGGCGCTTGAGGTAGCGGCTCAAGAAGGCATGGTCGAGTTTGAAGACCTGGATATCGATAAAAATGGCATCATCGATATCGAAGGACGTGACGAAAGCGGCCGCGAGCTTGAAATCAGCGTACGTCAGGGCTCTTCTGAAGTTACCCAGATCGACCGTGATTAAATAATTGTGATTAAAGAACTGTGATTAAAGAACAGTAGCTAATCGTTAAGCGGGCACCTTGGGGCGCCCGCTTTCGTTTGCCTGCGCTTAACGGCAATCCAGACAGTTACCGCGTGCCATAAGGGCATCGGCAATACGCTCAATGCCCTGGCGGTAAGCGGCCTGCCGATAGGTAATGTTTTCCTGCTCGGCGCGGGTCAAGACGCTATTCGCTTCACTGCTTAACCGCGCATCCAGACGCTGGTTCACATCCTCTTCGCTCCAGGTTTCTCCCGCCCGGTTTTGTAGCCACTCAAAGTAGCTAACGATTACTCCCCCCGTATTGGCCAGTACATCGGGCAATACCGGAATATCGCGCTTGGCTAGTGCAGCGTCAGCGTCACTGGTGAGCGGCCCATTGGCGATTTCCAGAATCGCCCCCGCTTGTACTGCTTCGACGTTATCGCAATGAATCTGGTTTTCCAGCGCGGCGAGCACCAGAACATCCACGTCCAACGCCAGTAGCTCCTCCCCGCTGATTTGCGTACCGGCCTGACTTTTGGCCAGCTGGCCGTGCTGGTCTTTGTCCTGTTTAGCCGCCGCGACGTCCAGGCCGTCAGCGCTGTAGATCGCGCCGCTCGAGTCGGAAAGCCCAACGATCTTATAGCCCCGCTCACTGGCTAAACGGGCAAAATGGTACGCGGCGTTGCCAAACCCCTGCACAGCCACAATCGTTTCCTGAGGTTCACGCTCATTCTGCTCGGCCCATAAATCCAACACTTTTAGTGCCCCCCGGCCGGTCGCCGAGACGCGTCCAGGCGAGCCGCCCAGTGGCAGCGGTTTTCCCGTTATCGCTGCGGGCGCATGGGCACGCACAATATGTTCGTACTCATCGATCATCCAACCCATGACAATGGCATCGGTGTTAACGTCCGGCGCGGGAATATCGCGGTCAGGCCCCATGATATCGGCAATCGCTCGAATATAGCCTCGCGCTAAACGCTCGCGTTCAAGCGCCGAAAGCGCCTTGGCATCGACCTGGACGCCTCCTTTGCCGCCACCATAAGGCAGCCCCACCACCGCGCACTTAACCGCCATCCAAAAACTTAACGTAGTGACTTCGTGCTGGTTAACATCGGGGTGAAAGCGTACACCGCCCTTGGCAGGCCCTAGGCTTGTATCGTACTGCACCCGCCACGCGGGAAACGCTTTCAAGCTGCCGTCATCCATGCGTACAGGAACGCTTACCTGAAGCGACAGGCTCGGTTGCATTAAGCGCGCCTGGGCGTCAGGGTGAATGTTCAATTCCTTGAAAACATCTTCAAGACGCGAACGCGCATCTTCAAACAGCGATGCGCCGGTTTGCGGCGTTAAGGCTTGCGGGGCGGTCTTCTGTGCCTGGCTCTTCGAGGCGTTTTTGTCTTTCGCTTTGGCCTTTTTCGATTTGGTCTTGCCCATTCAGCACGCTCCTTTCCTTGGCGGGTGGCGGTTATCACGCTAATGTCGCTGTATAGGAAAGCGTAGCAGCTCAGCGCCGGTTAAGAGCACCACCTTTAAAGGAGAACTTCTTGCTGAATGCCCCGCCTGCTGAAGGCGTTTACCGCGAACGCTATCCTTCGTCAGAACTGCCGTCGTCAGGGTCGCCTGTACTCTGTGATCTGGCATGGCTTGCGCTTACGCCTGACCTTATTGAACTGCCCCCCCCCATTCCCGAAGGCGGGCGCCCGACGCTTCACGAACTAGGTTTAGAGCGCCATTTAACCGCCTGGCTTTCAGCGCTTACTCCCGCATCGCTTGCGGCGGTCAACCATCAGCAGGCAACGCGCATGGGCCATTATCACGAACGGCTGTGGCATCTTTTGTTAAACACCGCCCCCAATACGTGCCTGCTCGCCAAGAACGTGCGGATTTATCATAAGCGCATCACGCTGGGCGAGCTGGATATGGTCTACCGCACGCGCGACAATCCGGCGCCGGTGCATTTGGAAGTCGCCATCAAGTTTTATCTTGGCTTGCCCGAAGGGCATGGACCGGCGAACAGCCTAGACCGCTGGATTGGCCCGGGAGGGCTGGATAGCCTGGCGTTGAAATGTGCTCACTTGCGCCACCACCAGCTGCCGCTTTCCACCACACCGCTGGCGCTTGCCACGCTTGCACACTGGTTAACCCCACGCGACACGATGCCTTACTCACTCAATGCGGGTGAGTTTCTTACCCATCGCATCGCCATGCCCGGCGTGCTGTTTTATCCCTGGCATACGCCATTGCCCGCCCCTCAAGGGGCAACGCTTAACCACCGGCGTGGCTTATGGTGCTTTTTACGTGACTGGCCCGCGCTTATAGATAGTTTGGTGGATTGCTCGATGCATCGCTCAAGGGAGAGCCTAGACCCACCGACACGCATGGTCTGGCTGCGTAAGCCGCACTGGTTAGCGCCGCCCAAGGTTGAGGATTTTGAGCCAATCGCCGCAGTAATGCCGGGCGTAGAGCGCTTGATTGAGCAATACGGGCCGCAGCAGGTGATGCTGTATATGCCCCATCAGCAGCGTGTTGAACGGGTGTTTATCGTGCCCAATAGCTGGCCCCGCCAAGTGCCGCTACCTTCACGCATGCAATAACGGTCGATATAAAAACGCCGCTTACTGATCACAGTAAACGGCGTTTTGTATTGCCTATTTTCAGTTAAAGCGCGCTTGCGCTAGATCACCACAAGGTTATCGCGGTGAATAAGCTCATGGGCTTCTACGTAGCCTAGAATCGCTTCGATCTGGTGGCTGGGCTGCCCGACTAACAGGCGTGCTTCCTCAACGCCATAATTGACCAGGCCCTTGGCGACGGGTGTGCCCTGCTCATCAACGCAGACCACCATATCGCCACGTTTGAAGACCCCTTTAACGTCACGCACGCCCACCGGTAGCAGGCTGGAGCCTTTTTCACGCAGGACTTTTATCGCCCCGGCATCCAACACCAGCGTACCGCGCACCTGCAGCTGGCCCGCCAGCCAACGCTTACGCGCCGCCATAGGCGCCTGCTCAGGGTGAAGTAACGTGCCTAGCGCCTCGCCGCTCATAATGCGAGTAATGACGTCAGGCTGACGGCCGCTGGCAATCACCGTCACCGCACCTGAACGCGCGGCAAGCTTGGCCGCACGCACCTTGGTGCTCATGCCGCCCCGTCCCAGCGCCCCACCACTACCCGCCACGGCGGCAAGGCGTGGATCATCGGCACGCCCTTCGGCAATCATCTGGGCATCAGGGTTATGGCGCGGATCGGCGTCGAACAGGCCTTCCTGGTCGGTAAGCAGCAATAACGCATCGGCTTCCAGCAGGTTGGCCACCAAAGCACCCAGCGTGTCGTTATCGCCAAAGCGGATTTCATCGGTGACCACCGTGTCGTTTTCGTTGATCACGGGAACCACGCGCATTTCCACCAGCGTACGCAGGGCCGATAGCGCATTCAGGTAGCGCTTGCGGTTGGAGAGATCGTCATGCGTCAGCAGAATCTGCGCCGTGAGCATATCGTGGCGGGCAAAATGCTGCTCATAGCACTGGGTAAGGCCGTTTTGACCCACGGCCGCCGCGGCCTGCAGTTCATGCACCGCACTTGGGCGTGCCTGCCAGCCTAAGCGCACCATGCCGGCCGCGACGGCACCGGAGGACACCAGCACCACTTCGATACCCTGCTGATGCAATTCGGCCACCTGGTCAACCCAGCCGCCGATGGCCGCTTCATCCAGGCCACGCCCGTCATTGGTCAGTAGCGCACTGCCAATTTTAACCACCACCCGGCGAGCGCGGCTTAGCGCATGGCGGCCGCCCCCCAGCTCATGACTCTCCATCCGTTTCTACCTTATCAGGCACGTTATTAAGTACGTTGACCGTCAAGCGCTAGCAAGCCACGCAAGCGTCTTTTCTCAAGGCGCGTATTCGACCTCAACGTCGTAATCATCGTCATCGAAATCTTCGTCGTCTTCGTCATCAGGCCGCTTACGACGACGCCCCAGACGCTCTTCGATGCGGGCTACCGACTCTTCTTCCATACGGCGACGCATTTCCTGCTCGCGAGCCAACGCGTCTTCATCTTCGTTCTCAAGGCGACGCTGCTCGGTCAGCCAGCGGTACGCGGCCTGAACCAGCTTGTCCGTGCCTTCACTGCTAATCGCCGAGATACGGAACACCGGGCCTTCCCAGCCAAGCGCGTCAATAATCGCTTGGGCGCGTTCTTCACGCTCATCTTCCGGCAGCAGATCAAACTTGTTCAACACCAGCCAGCGCGGGCGCTCGGAAAGCGCCGGTGAGAACTGGCCAAGCTCATGCACAATCGCCTGAGCGGCTTCTACCGGGTCAGACTCATCAAAGGGGGCCACATCCACGACATGAAACAGCAGGCGCGTACGGGTCAAGTGCTTTAGAAAGCGCAGCCCCAGGCCAGCACCGTCAGAAGCACCTTCGATCAGCCCCGGCACGTCCGCCATCACAAAGTGCTCATGCATCCCCAGCTTTACCACACCCAGGTTCGGCACCAGGGTGGTAAACGGATAGTTCGCCACTTTGGGCTTGGCCGCTGAGACCGAGCGAATCAGCGTCGACTTACCGGCATTGGGCATACCCAGCAGGCCAACGTCCGCCATGACCTTCATTTCAAGGCGGAGATTACGTCGGTCGCCTTCGGTACCCGGCGTGGTGCGTCGCGGCGCACGGTTGGTAGACGACTTGAAGTGGATGTTGCCCAATCCACGACGCCCGCCTTCAGCCACCAGTACTACCTGGCCAATTTCGGTGACATCCGCAATGACTTCTAATGTGTCGACATCAATGACGGTGGTGCCTACCGGCACTTTGACGTGCAGGTCGTCACCGGCTTTACCGCTCATTTGGCGGCCCATGCCGCCCTGACCGTTTTGCGCTTTATAAAAACGCTGGAACTTGAAATCTACCAGCGTATTGAGCGCATCGTCACCAATCAGGTAAACGCTACCCCCGTGACCACCGTCACCACCATCGGGGCCACCTTTAGGCACATATTTCTCGCGGCGAAAGCTCAGACAGCCATTGCCGCCATTTCCCGCCTCAACAATAATCGAGGCTTCATCGACGAACTGCATAGATTTCTCCCGGCCGCTTCCGCCGCCCTATATGCAACACTCCTGCCTCCAATAGTCGGGCAAGAGGGTTTAAACAGACAAAAAAGCCCCGCCATAGCGGGGCTTTTTTTCATTAACTACGCTCTACGCAACCTGAGTTGCTTATTCAGAAACGATGCTAACGAATTTGCGGTTTTTCGGGCCTTTGGTCTCAAACTTCACAAAGCCTTCGTTCAGTGCGAACAAAGTGTGATCACGACCTAAACCTACGCCAGTACCAGCGTGGAAACGCGTGCCGCGCTGACGAACGATGATGCTACCGGCGTTCGCTGCTTGGCCACCGAAAAGTTTAACACCGAGGCGTTTGGATTCGGAATCGCGACCGTTACGCGTGGAGCCGGCTGCCTTTTTATGTGCCATTGCAAAATTCTCCTATCAGGGAATGTAACCGCTTACGCGGAAATTCCAGTAATTTTGACTTCAGTGAACCACTGACGGTGGCCCTGACGCTTCATGCTGTGCTTACGGCGACGGAATTTAATGATCGTCACCTTGTCACCGCGGCCATGAGAAACGATTTCAGCAGAAACCTTGGCACCACTGATCAGCGGCGCGCCAATGTTGAAATCATCACCGTCTGCAACCAGCAGCACTTCATCAAACTCAATCGTTTCGCCGGTAGCGACTTCGATTTTCTCGAGCTTGAGGGTCTGACCTTCTTGAACGCGGTACTGCTTGCCACCGCTCTTGATAATTGCGTACATGTCGCTCTCCGGACTTGTCGTTAATGCGGTTATGCCCTGCATAACCAGCGCTCATCACTTACGCTCTTTCGAGTCGTGCTCTTCAACCTGCTGCGAGTGGCGCCCCTTTTGGCAGCCATCTGACAGGGAGCATGATGAGTGGGTCGCGGATTATAACGACAATCGCCTTCTACCACAAGACTACAGGCCGTTGTCAATTGATGTTTGTTGTTTGCTGCGCAAGACATGCCTTGAACGCGCCTTGACGCTTACCCGGTAGCCCCATAGCATGACCTCAATTTAGGGGCGCGCCCCTCCACCTGCCGCGATGAACGGAACCCATGACCGCCAACGTCTCCCCAACCCCGACTGCCAGCCCAACGCCCTCACCGCTGCACGCCGTGGTGGCAGATGACTTTGAAGCCGTCAACCGGACGATCGTTGAGCAGCTCACCTCGAAAGTCCCGCTCGTTGAAACCATCAGCCAGTACATTATAGAAAGCGGCGGCAAGCGTTTGCGGCCCATGCTGGTGCTGCTAGCAGCTCGCTCACTGGGCTATCAGGGCGACAAGCACATCACATTGGCCACGCTGATCGAGTTTATGCACACCTCGACGCTGCTCCACGATGATGTGGTCGATGAGTCGCACATGCGGCGCGGCAAAAAAACCGCCAACGACGCCTGGGGCAACGCGCCTTCGGTACTGGTCGGCGATTTTCTCTATTCGCGCTCGTTTCAGCTGATGGTGGATGTAGGTTCGATGGAGATCATGGCGATTCTCTCCAGCGCCACCTGCACCATTGCTGAAGGCGAAGTGCTGCAACTGACCAATATCGGCAACCCAAGCATTTCCGAGGCGGACTACTTCGAGACCATTCAGGGCAAGACCGCCATGCTGTTCGAAGCTGCCACCCACAGCGGCGCGGTACTGGCAGAGGCCACCGCCGAGCAGGCCGAAGCGCTCAAGCTTTACGGCCGCTACCTGGGCCTCGCCTTCCAGCTGATCGATGACCTGCTGGATTATCAGGGCGATGCCGACGCCATGGGCAAGAACGTCGGCGACGACCTGGCCGAAGGCAAGCCCACCCTGCCGCTGATTCACGCCATGGAGCAGGGCACACCAGAACAGGCCAAGCTGATCCGCCAGGTCATCCGCAAAGGCGGGCTTGAGCAGCTCGATGAAGTGCTGACGATTATTCACGCCACAGGCGCGCTTGAGTACACGCGTAAGCGCGCCGACGAGATGGCCGATAAAGCGCTGGCGCAATTAGAGTTCCTTCCGCCCAGCCCTTACCGTGACAGCATGGCTCAACTCGCCCGTCTGGCCGTTGACCGGCAAGCATAAAATTCGCATTCCAGCGGTGCCGGGGCTTGATAAAAAGCCCCTAACTGTGTAAGATTCGCCCCGTTGTTGAGCACTGCCCAGCAACTTTCGGAATATAGCTCAGCTTGGTAGAGCGCTGCCTTCGGGAGGCAGAGGTCGTAGGTTCGAATCCTGCTATTCCGACCAAGAACACTATTAAAAACGGCCACTTAGCTCTTTGAGCAGGTGGCCGTTTTTTGTTGGGCAAGCCCTAGTTTCCAGCTGTAATTCTAAGCGCGCGATGCACTTGGCATTGCTTTTAACACCCACGGTCTACACCGACGAGACAAAGGTTGCTTCTGTATCCCTGCAGCATATTTACAAGACGAGCATCAATCAACTGCGAACTACTAGTAGTATTTACCGTCGTATTTTTCCAGCTTCTCTACATTATCAATTCTTATTGCTGTTCCACTCGTAAACGGTGCAGCCCACGAAAATGCAGAGGGCGACCTCCCTCCTTTTACCCCCACTACCGCATTTGCTCCTACTTTTCTTGCCTCTTGAACTAGAAGTGGATATAGGGTTTCAACGCTATCGTATCCAGTTCTTGCATTTGCTTTTACGTGACCGACCACCTCATATCCAATGTCCGTTGGAACGGTAGACGTTGTTACATATACTGGGTCAGTCGTCCAATTTTCTTGAGAGATAGCTGGTGCTGACGACGAAGAAACAGAAGCGCACCCAGTAAGGCAGGCGAGAACAGCTAATGTTGAAATCAAAGTCCCCTTGGACATTTTTTTATTTCTCCATTTATTTATTAAACTGACAAGTATTTTATTTAGTGATTGTGTAGCTCCCGGCATAGCATGGAGATCTCCAACGCTAGGTGCAACATTAGGTTAATGAACGCCTAATAGTGAGTGCGGGGTTAGCTTGACCAAATTCATAAAAGTCCTTAGTTGCAACTTGAAGCCCAACCGCTTTCGATGCTGGCACTAAGCTGGAAGGCAGTGACATGTACTTCGTTCTGACTGAATACCGGCAGATCCCCCCTTGAATATGCACTGAACAGAAAACCGTTTTTGTTCTCTCTGACGGCTTGCTGGCAGGGGCCGCAGCGGTTGCCTCTTGACGCCACATCAATGGCACGTACCATTTATGTAACCCTCTCTTTTCCAGCCCCCCTGATTAAGTTAAAGTAGCCGCCCTTTTGAGCGGGCTATCAGAGCAGTGCCTTTATCATTATTTATCGAAGACTGGCGGGGCTGGCTGGCTGAAAAGGCTGCGGCAACCGTTAAGCCAAGTCGTCTTATCTCTGCTCAGCCGGGTGGCGAACTGCCCGCCATGCTGCGGCGGCGACTCGATGATGCCGGGCGCGCCACCTGCGATATCCTGCGAGAACTCGACCCCAAGGCTGATGCCCCTTTAGTGCATGCCTCGCGGCATGGCGATACGACGCATACGCTCGCCATGCTGGAAAGCCTGCAACGTGGCGAGCCGATTTCTCCTACCCGCTTCTCGATGTCAGTGCATAACGCCATTCTAGGCGTTCACTCCATTGCCCGGTCGCATCATCGCCCTTTGCAGGCGTTAGGTGCCTGTGGTGATGAATTTGATGCGCTTATTTACGAGTCCCACGGGTATTTGATGGCGGGCTACCCTAGCGTCGTTGCCGTGTTCTCCGAAAGCTCACTCCCTGCTGCTTATCAAGGCGTTACGGAGCACCCAGGTACGGCATGCGTGGTTGGCATGCGCTTTACCCTGAACCAGGGACGCGCCATTACGGTATCGAAACCAGGCCAAGGCACTTCCCCAACGCCGATCAACGTGCTGAACTGGCTAAACGGAGAGACCGCTTTCCTGGACGGCCGACAGCGCTGGCACCTGGAGCAGGAATGAGCATCAATCGATTATACCGCGGCGTGGGCACCGCTGTTTCCTTTACAGCCTTCGGAATAGGTGGGCTTTTCATTGGCCTGGTGATTGCGCCGCTGCTGAATCTCTGTGTGCGCGACACTGAACGGCGCCATCAACTGGCGCGACGCCTTATCCAAGCCTGCTTTCGCGGATTCATCAATTTGATGAAAGGCCTCGGCGTGCTTGATTACCGCTTCAGCAACCCCGAGCGCCTCAAGCGCCCTGGTTTGCTGGTGATTGCCAATCACCCTTCATTGATTGATGTGATTTTCGTGATCGCCTACACGACCCACGCCAACTGTATCGTGAAGGGCCGGCTAGCCCGCAACCCGGTTACTCGCGGCCCTATTCGTGCCGCAGGCTATATCACCAACGACGACCCCGAGTCAGTGCTGGAGGCTGCCCGCCAGAGCCTGCAAAGAGGTGACTCACTGGTCTTGTTTCCTGAAGGCACCCGCACTAGCCCCAGACGCCCGATCAAGTTTCGTCGCGGGGGCGCAAATATCGCCCTGCGCACCGGCACAGCGATTACCCCTGTCCTGATACGCTGTACGCCGACCACCCTGACTAAGCATGAACCCTGGTATCACATCCCGGCTACCAAGGTTTTAATGGAACTTAACGTGCTTGAAGACCTGGATGTCAACTCAGCTAGCCAACAGCCAACCGGTCAGCTCGCCAGGCAACTAACACAATGGCTGAGCGACCACTTCAACACAGAATTGGAACACTTCCATCATGACCGAAACCTGCAACCAGGCACTTGAACTCGAGCTCAAGCGCCTCATCATCGATGCGCTTGAGCTTGAGGATATTACGCCAGCCGACATTGACCCAAGCGCTCCCCTGTTTGGCGAAGGACTCGGGCTTGACTCAATTGACGCGCTCGAGCTTGGGCTAGCCCTGCAAAAGCAGTATGGCATCAAGCTTGATTCCGAAGCCGACGAAACGCGACGCCACTTCGAAAGTCTGGCTGCGCTGCAAGCGCTCGTGGAGGCCCGCCGTGTCAACTGAAACCGCTGACCATCAGCGCGCAGAGATACTTGCCCACATTCGCAAGACACTGGTTGAGCTGTTCGAGATCAATGCCAGCGACATTGAGCCCGAAGCCCGCCTCTATGAGGATCTGGATATCGACAGCATCGACGCGGTGGACCTCGTCGTCGAGCTCAAGCAGTTTACCGGACGACGTATCAAGCCCGAGGATTTCAAATCGGTGCGCACGATCAACGATGTTGTCACTGCCGTCGAACAACTGATGCAGCGGTAACAATGTCCAGATACGCAAGCATGGCGCTCGCGCTGATATGGCCGCTACTGGTACTGCTTTTGCACGATGATATCGGCAGCTGGCCGTTACTGGTCATCGGTGCGGCACTACTCGCCTGGAGAATGCCTCAAGCGCGCTACCTGGCAGCCGCTGCGGCGGTCCTGCTGGTCGCCCTGGGCGGGTTGGGGCACGCGGAACTCGGCATGCGGGCATACCCTGTGGCCGTGAACGCGATCATGCTGGCTATCTTTCTCTCCAGCCTGTGGCGTGGCATGCCGATCATCGAGCGCTTGGCGCGTCTGCGTGAGCCCGAACTGCCCGCTGCGGGGATACGTTATACCCGGCATGTTACCTGGGCATGGTGCGGCTTTTTTGTGCTCAACGGCGGCATTGCGTGCTGGACAGCGCTGTATGCAAGCCTTGCTACCTGGACGTTATACAATGGCGCCATCAGCTATGGCCTGATCGCCATCATGTTTGCCGGTGA
The DNA here is from genome assembly GCF_000377665.1 of Vreelandella zhanjiangensis DSM 21076. Classification (GTDB taxonomy): domain Bacteria; phylum Pseudomonadota; class Gammaproteobacteria; order Pseudomonadales; family Halomonadaceae; genus Vreelandella; species Vreelandella zhanjiangensis. Next base: position 102,275 of record NZ_KB898650.1, read on the forward strand.
ATGGCTGTTACGTCACCGGATGCGGAGTCGCCTGTCGTGACCTTTATCTCGCTTACTCAGTTACCCTGGCGTGCGGCTTTTGCCCGCCATGAGTCACTGCCCAGCCACTGGGTGTGTGGCGCCTCCCTTGCATCGCATATTGATGCATGGCGCCACTGGCTGGCGGACAAACCCACCGGCCGCTGGCTGCTATGCCAGCAGCAACCGCTAGCGTTCTGCGCCGCCCTGATCGCCTTGTGGGAAAGCGGCCGGGTCGCCGTACTGCCCGCCGATGATCGCCCCGAAACGCTCTCCCGGCTGGCAAGCGAAGTCGATGGCACCCTGCCCGATGCGCCCGAGCCGCGGCTCCCGCAGGGCGCTGAAACACGCCCACGCGTTGCGCCTCTTGATCCGAGCGCTACCGCCGTTGTTTTATCCACCTCAGGCTCCACCGGCAACCCCGTTCAGTTAGCCAAGCGGTTTGATCAGTTGGAGGCAGAGTTATCAGCCCACGCCAAGCTTTGGCCACTGGCAGACAGCGGGGTTATTTCCCAGGTCAGCCACCAGCATATTTACGGACTGCTCACCGGCATACTGCACCCCTTATGTGCGGGCGCGCCGTTCTGCGGTGGTGAAAGCCGTTATCCCGAAGCGCTGATGGCCCGTTTGCAGGAAGCCGATACAGCAGGCCTGCATCCGGTCGTGGTCAGCTCCCCTGCGCAGCTGTCGCGCTTGCCTGAACACCTGCCCTGGCACGCCGCTACGCCGCCGGTCCGCGTGTTCTCATCGGGTGCGCCCTTGGCGCTGGAACATGCGCAGTTTACTGAACGCCTGTTACAAGCGCCGGTCATTGAGATCTATGGCAGCACCGAAACGGGCGGCATTGCCCAGCGTCGCCAAACACGCCGTATCAGTTGGCAGCCGCTGCCCGGCGTGGAGTTAGCATTTCAAGATGGCGGCCTGAGCCTGCGGTCGCCGTATCTCGAGATGCCTCAGCAGTGGTGGCATCAGCCTGACCAGGTAGCGCCGGTAGATGACGGCTTCACGCTCCTGGGGCGAGCGGATCGTCTGGTCAAGATTGGCGGCAAGCGTGTCTCGCTCGATCATGTGGAGCGCCTCCTTACGGCAGTGGAAGAGGTCAGCGAAGTACGCTGTGTCGACCTTGACCGCGACGACAGCCGTCTGGGTGCGGTGGTCGTGCTGGATAAAGCATCTCTTCCGCACCAGCGTGAAGCTCGGCAGCATTTGATCCAGCGTATGCGCACATACCTTTTCGATCACCTGGAGCCTATTGCCGTACCCCGTTATTGGCGCTTTGTCGAAACGCTGCCGAGCAATGCCCAAGGCAAGCTGGACCGCACGCTGATCAACCGCCTGTTTGCCGACCTGGACGATCCCAAAGTGCCGCGCTGGCTGGGCGAGCATCCTCTGGATGCCAACAGCTGCGTACTGACGCTGGAAGTCCCGGAACGGCTGGTGTTTCTGGAAGGCCACTTTGATCAGTACCCACTGGTTCCGGGCGTGGTGATGGTGCAGTGGGCCATCCATTATGCCCACGATATGTTTGGCCACAGAGGTCTGTTTCTGGGTATCGAGCGCTTGAAGTTTACGCGCGCGCTGCTGCCCGGCGCTCGTTTCACCCTGGAGCTGACCCGCCGCGAAGACGGTATCGCGTTTAGCATTGACTCCCAGGAAGGGCGCCACTGCGCCGGGCGGGTTCGCCTGCAAGCGCCCAAGGGAGATCAGCATGGCTGAGCCAAGGCCCTGTATCCTGATCCCTGTGTACAACCACCCAGCAACGATCACTCCGCTCTGCACGGAACTGGCAGCGCTTGAGATACCGCTGCTACTGGTCGATGACGGCAGTGATCAGCAGTGCGCCGCCGTTCTGGATCGCCTGGCTGAACAGGGCCATCACCTTCTGCGTCTTGAGACTAACCAGGGCAAGGGGGCGGCGGTACGTGCCGGATTACGCTACGCCGAGCAGCTGGGGTTCAGCCATGCACTTCAGGTCGATGCCGACGGCCAGCACGGGGTCGATGACCTGCCCGCGTTTCTCGCCACATTAGCGGTAGCCCAGCACACGTTGGTAGTGGGTTATCCTCGCTATGACGCCAGCGTGCCCAAAGTACGCTTCTATGGCCGCTATGCCACCCATATCTGGGTGTGGATAAATACTTTATCGCTGGATATTCGCGACTCGATGTGTGGCGTCAGGCTCTATCCGGTTGCCCCACTCAACCGAATGCTGGCCCGCCATCCCTGCGGCAATCGCATGACCTTCGATACCGAAGTGCTGGTGCGCTGGCACTGGGCACAAGGCGCCATGATGCACCGGCCGGTACGCGTGCACTACCCCCGCGATGGCATCAGTCATTTTGCCGTATGGCGCGACAACCGACAGATATCGCTGATGCATACGCGCCTGTTTTTCGGCATGTTGTGGCGCCTGCCGCGCTTGCTCGCCCGACGCTTTCAGCCACACCGCGAGGTGAGCCCATGAGCCATCACTGGGCGCGGATCGGCGAACGCGGCACGCTGCTGGGAATGACCCTGATGGTGGTTATACAGCGGCGCCTGGGCCGCTGGCCTTTTCGGCTGGCGCTATGGCCGGTGATGCTCTGGTATTTTCTCGTCCATACCACGGCGCGACGCGCTTCCCAAGCTTTTCTGCAACGCCTTTATCCCTCGCTCAAGCAGCAGCCTTTCGCCCGTTGGTGGCAAAGCTATCGCCACTTTCTGGCCTTTGGCGAAACGCTGATGGACAAGGTCGAAGCGTGGAGCGGCAATATTGCCGACGAGCGCCTGGTGGGTAGCGGGGTCGAGCGCTTCACTCAAGCGATCGCTGGCGGTCAGGGCGGATTGATCCTTGTCGCCCACCACGGCAATCTTGACGTTGTGAATGCGCTGACCGAACGCCATACCAATCTCGACCTGACGGTCATGATGCACACCCGCAATGCGCGCAAGTTCAATGCCCTGCTTGAACGCGTCACGGGCAAGCCGCGCCCACAGATTCTCGAAGTCAGCGAAGTTACCCCGGCCACAGCCCAGACGCTGGCCGAGCGCATTAACGCTGGTGGCTATGTGGTCATCGCCGCCGACCGCCTTCCCCTGTCAGGCGAGCGCACCCAGCCGCTTGATTTTCTCGGCGACCGGGCAAGCTTCCCGGAAGGCCCTTTCCGCCTGGCTACCTTGCTGCGCTGCCCACTCTATACGCTGGCCTGCGTGCGCGATGATGACCACTTCAGGATCGACTTTGAGCTTCTTGGCGACACCCAGAGCCTGCCTCGTCGTCAGCGTGAAACGTGGATTACCGAGACCATGCAGGCGCATGCCAACCACCTGGCCGAACGCGTTCGGCGGCACCCGCTGCAATGGTTCAATTTTTATCCCTTCTGGATAAATGACACTGGATACCTTCATGACGATACTGCGTGACCCGACGGCGGGCCCTCTCACCAGCGAGCCGCTCATTCTGGATGGATCGATGGTCAGCCTTGAAGAGGTGTTGGCGGTTGCCGAAGGTCGCCGCCGCGTCATTCTGTCGACAACGCCCGATTTTCGTAAGCGTATTGCCAAAGGCAATGCCTTTCTCGAGCGCCTGCTAGAGGAAGAGGGTGTCGTCTATGGCGTTACCACCGGTTATGGCGACTCCTGCACCCGCGAAGTCTCCGCCTCCGACCTGGAGCAACTGCCCCGCCAGCTGTACACCTTTCATGGCTGCGGGTTGGGCGAGGCGCTGTCGGTTGAAGCCGCGCGGGCAGTGATCATGGTACGCCTTGTCTCGCTTTGTCGCGGCGTATCCGGCGTCAGCGTCGAACTTCTCGAGCGCCTGACATGGTTGCTTGAACACGACGTGATACCGGTGATTCCTGAAGAGGGCTCGGTCGGGGCCAGCGGGGATCTCACGCCGCTATCTTACCTGGCTGCCGTCTTGTGCGGTGAGCGGGACGTATTTCATGACGGCAAGCGGCGGCCTACGGCTGAGGTGTTCGCCGAGCACGGGCTTACACCCTATCGCCTGAAGCCCAAGGAAGGCCTGGCGCTGATGAACGGCACCGCGGTGATGACAGCGCTGAGTGTGTTCGCCTTCGCCCGCACCACTTATCTGGCGCGCCTGACCACCCGTATCACAGCGCTTTCCGTGCATGCGCTGAACGGCAACCCCTACCACTTTGATGCCGAGCTGTTCGCCGCCAAACCGCATCCGGGGCAGAACAAGGTAGCCGAACGCCTGCGCGAGGATCTCCACGCGCCCGATACGCCGCGCAACTCATCGCGCCTTCAGGATCGCTACTCGACGCGCTGCGCCCCGCATGTGATCGGCGTAGTGGAAGATGCCCTGCCCTGGTGGCGCCAGTTTCTCGAGAACGAACTCAACAGCGCCAACGACAATCCGTTGATCGACGCCGAACAAGGCAAGGTCATGCACGGCGGCCACTTTTACGGCGGCCATGTCGCCTTCGCCATGGATAGCCTCAAGCAGGCCTGCGCCAACCTCGCGGATTTGCTCGACCGCCAACTGGCGCTGCTGGTGGATGCTCGTTTCAATCATGGGTTGCCCAGCAACCTGAGCGGCGCCGCCCCCGAGCGGGCCAGCCTTAATCATGGCTACAAGGCCGTGCAGATCGGGGCGTCCGCATGGACCGCCGAGGCGCTGAAGCTGACCATGCCCGCCAGCGTTTTCTCGCGCTCCACCGAATGCCACAATCAGGACAAGGTCAGCATGGGCACGATTGCCGCCCGCGATGCGCTGCGTGTGCTCACCCTGGTAGAGCAGGTCGCGGCCGCCACGCTGCACGCGGCCTGTCAGGGTGTTGAGCTACGCAGCCAGATAGGCGATGCGCCACCGTTGCCCGACCGCCTGGCTGAATTTCTGACCGACTGCCGCCTGATCTTTCCGGCACTTGGTGAAGACCGCGCCCTGGAACACGAACTCCGCACCCTGTGTGACGTGATTCGCCAACGCCACTGGAGCCTATATGACGCTTGATGATGGCAAACTGCCCCGCTACGAGACCGAACTGACGATACCGTTTCACGATATCGACATGATGCAGGTGGCCTGGCACGGCCACTATGTACGCTACCTGGAAATTGCCCGCTGCGCGCTGCTCGATGCGCTCGATTACAACTACCCCCAAATGCAGGCCTCAGGGTTTGCCTGGCCAGTGATCGATTTACGCCTGCGCTACGCGGCCCCGGTGCTATTCGCCCAGCGAATCGCAATCGAAGCGCGCCTGAGCGAGTGGGAGAACCGCCTCAAGATCGACTACACCATTCGCGATGCACACACACGCAAACGCCTGACGCGCGCCTGGAGCGTTCAGGTGGCCGTCGGAATTGAAGACCGCGAAATGCGCCTGGAATCGCCCCCCGTTCTGCGGGAACGTCTGCTCGCCTGGCAGGAGGCCAATCAATGATGCGCGCCATTAACCAAGCAGCCTTTTGTGCCCTTGCCCTCACCATGCTGGCCGCCAGCGCCACCGCGTGGGCGGCTCCTGACACTGACGAGCTTGCCGCACGTTTGGCCGACAATGCACCGCAGTGCGGGCGATTCGAGCAGACGCGCTGGCTAGCCGATCTCGATAGTCAGCTGGAAAGCCGTGGAACCTTTGAACATCAAGACGCGGGGCTTGTCTGGCAAACGACCTCCCCCCTCAATGACCGCGTGGTGCTGAGCGCGGACAACGACGAGCTGCCGATGGGTTTTCAGGCGGTCGCCCCGGTGCTTGATGGCCTGCTTTCAGGCGACTGGCAGGCGTTGGAGAGATACTTCGCCATCGAACTCAGCGGCACTCAAGATGAGTGGCAGGCCACGCTTACTCCCAGTGAAGCGAACATCGCCCAACGGCTTGACCACCTGATGGTTCACGGCAACCAGCAGGTAGAGCGTGTCGAGATCGCGTTCACCAATGATGACCGCCTCGAGCTTGCCTTGAGCGGCGCGGATTGCGAGCGCCTTGAAGACGATAAGCACACACCGTGAGTGAAGCAACGCGTCCCGGGCGCCTGGAGCGTCTGGCAGCTATCGGCTGGGCGGGGCTGCTGCTGGGCTGCGCTCTGCTCTTGGCTGGCCTGCTGAGCAAAGGCGCAGCGCTGGATACGCGCATCACTGCGCTGCTCCCGGAAACCCGGCAGGGAGCGCTGCTCGAACACGCCGAGCAGCGCTTGACGCAAGCCTTCGAGGACCGCTTCGTGCTGCTGGTGCAGGGCGAAGCGCCGGCTCGGCTGGTTGCGGATCTCAAGGTCCGCCTTGAACAATCGGCCAGCGTCACGGCCTTTGACGATGACATTCTGCACACCCCCGACAGCGACTTGTCAGCGTACCGTTATCGGCTGCTATCGCCCTCGTTGGCCGCTGCCGATAACGACGCCTGGGTACAACGTGGTCTGCGACAGCTGTTCACGCCGGGAGGCGACGCGGACCCACGCCAGGACCCCTTTGGCCTGCTGGATGCTTGGCAGGACCAGCGCCTGGCTGGCCCCATTCGCCTGATCGACGGCCTGCCTGCCGTCAGGGATGACAACGCTGCCTGGTTCATCGTCAGCGGCCAACTCACGGCCAGCCCCTACGACATGGGAATGCAGCAACGCCTTGGCACGGCGCTTGCGGAATTTAGCGATGCTCATCCAGACGCCGAGCTGCTGCGCAGCGGGCTGGTGTTTCACGCCGCCGCCGGTGCCGAGCAGGCCAAGCGCGAAACCTTGACTATCGGCATCGGCTCGCTGCTGGGTATCGCCTTGCTGCTCTGGATCACCTTTCGGCGCGGCTCGATACTGGCCAGCCTGTTGCTGCCGGTGGCGTGTGGCGTTCTGTTTGCGCTGCCCTTGACCTGGCTATTGTTTGGTACGCTCAACCTTCTGACGCTGGCCTTTGGCGCCAGCTTGATCGGCATTGCGATAGATTACGCCCTGCATTTTCAATGCGCTCGCCAGCTGGCGCCCGAACAGCCGCTGGCCAGGCTTTGGCCGGGGCTATTACTCGGCCTGATATCAAGCCTCGTCGCCTATCTTGTCCAGCTTGCCACGCCGCTGCCGGGGCTGCGCCAGATGGCCACGTTCGTGGCGCTAGGCCTGATAGGTGCTTGGCTGACAGTACGCCTTTGGCTGCCGTGGTTCACCCCGCGCCCCCATGCCGCCACCGCGCGTATTGCCACGCGGCTGAACCGCCTGCGTTTACCGCTTCACGCGCCCAGGTATTGGGGGCTGCTCGCCCTGCTTGGGGTTCTCGCAGTGGTCATGATCGCCACGCGGCTGTCCGCTGACGATGATCTTCGCCAGCTCAATCCGTCACCTGCCGAGCTGATTACCGAGCAGCAACGCGTGCAGATACTGCTGGATAGCCCGACCGCCAGCCGCTACCTGCTTGTCACCGCCGAGCAGGAAGGCGAACTATTGGAGCGCCTTGAAGTTCTGGACGCGGACCTTGCTGATTTAGAGGCGCAAGGGCACTTGACCCACTACCGCCACCTGGCCCAGGCGGTGCCCTCTAAAGCGACGCAAGACGCCAACCTTGAGCGCGTACGTCAGGCCTACCGTAACGCTCTGCCCGAGCTGATCGCCCAGGCGGGCCTTCCCCCGGCCTTGCTGGAAACCGCGCAGCGCTCGCTTGAAAGCGTACCGCTGTTGACGATCACCACGTGGCTCGACACTCCGGTGGGGCAAGCCGATGCCATGCTCTGGCTAGACGCAGACGCCGATGACGAGCGTGCAGACATGGCGGCGCTGATAACGCTGGGCGATGCCGACAGTACTGCTCAACAGGCACTGGCTCGCCTTGCTGCACCGGAATACGTTCTTTACCAGGACCGGGTGGCAACGTTATCCAGCCACTTGGCACAGCTCCGCGACCAGATCGCCCTGTGCCTGGCCATCGCCGTGGCGGGGCTTGCGATGATATTTGGCGTTCGCTATCGCGGGCGGGCCTGGCGCGTATTATTGCCGCCGCTGGGTGCTCTGCTGGCGACCCTGGCACTATTGAGTGCACTCAATATCGGGTTGACGCTTTTCCATCTGCTGGGGTTGCTGCTGGTACTGGGTATCGGTCTTGATGCGGGCATCTTCAGCACGGAACACCCGGACAGCGCAGCCGTGTGGCTGGCCATTAGCCTGTCGTGTGCCTCGAGCCTTTTGGCCTTCGGCCTACTGGCGTTCAGTGCCACACCCGCGCTTCACTACCTGGGGCTGACCTGCCTCATTGGCCTTGCATCCGCGTGGGCGCTTGTGCCGTTTGCCAGGGCGGGCGCCCGGCCTCTCTCTTCTCGACAGGACACTCCCTGATGGCGACAGAAGCAACACAGCACATGAAAGCTCAGTCTTTAAAACCCCAGCGTTTGGGAACCCAAGACAGCTCCGATGTGGCCATCATCGGCGCTGGCCCTTCCGGCGCAGCGGCGGCGGCTTGGCTTGCAAAGCGGGGTCTGGATGTGCGGGTGATCGAGCGCAGCCGCTTTCCGCGCTTCTCCATCGGTGAAAGTTTATTGCCCCAGTGCATGGTGCATCTTGAGGCCTGTGGCCTGCTGGATGCCGCCAAGGCCGGCGGATTTCAAATCAAGAACGGGGCGGCCTTTACCTGGCGGGATCGCTATGCCGCCATCGATTTTCGCGACAAGTTCACGCCTGGCCCAGGCACCACGTGGCAAGTCGAACGCGCTGATTTCGACCAGCGTCTGATCGAAGGCGCTCGCCAACTGGGCGCCAAGGTTGAGTTTGATACCCGCGTTGAAGCCTTTGTCGCCGACCCCGAACGGCCCAGCCTTACGTTGGTTGATGCCAACGGTGAGCAGCGCTCGTTACACGCGCGCTTTGTGCTCGATGCCAGTGGCTATGGGCGCGTCCTGGCGCGCCTCACCGGCCTTGCCCGCCCCTCAACACTTGAGTCACGCTGTGCGCTGTTTACGCATATCGAGGATCGCATCGACTGTTCGCGTTACGACCGCGAGAAGATCCTGATCGGTTTGCACCCTGAGCATCCCGGCATCTGGTACTGGCTGATTCCCTTCAAGAATGGACGGGCATCAGTCGGCGTCGTGGGTGACCGGGCAACGCTGGAGGCCGCCGGCGTCAATGACGATGAACGCCTATGGCATTTCATCCGTGCCGAACCGATGCTCGCCGAACTGCTGGTCAATGCGAGCGCCACGCGTGACATTGGCCGCCTGGAAGGGTATTCAGCAGATGTCGAGCAGCTGCACGGCCCCGGTTTCGCCCTACTGGGTAACGCGGGCGAATTTCTTGACCCGGTTTTCTCTTCAGGCGTGACTATCGCCCTGGATTCGGCCCTGCGTGCCGCTCCCCTGGTCGAGCGCCAGCTCGCCGGTGAACACATCGATTGGGATAGCCAGTTCGAACAGCCCCTACGACGCGGTGTCGCCACCTTCCGCGAATTTGTCGACGCCTGGTACGATGGCCGCTTACCGCGGATCATCTTCAATGACCAGCAGATACCGCGCATACGCACCATGATCAGCTCAGTGCTCGCCGGCTACGCCTGGGATGAAGAAAACCCGTTCGTTGCCGCCAGCCGTCGACGGTTAAACAGCCTGGCAGAGGCCTGTACCGATATGCCCCGCCATAGCGCAGGAAAGGACGAATGACCATGACGTTATCGCGCTTCGTGTATCAGTCAGGATTGATTATCGCCGCCCTATTAGTGCTGGTCGGCTGTGCCGGACAGCCGGTGGCGACCGTGCCCAGCCTTGCGACACTGCCGGAGATGGAAACGCAGCGGCAGCGCCTGACGTTCGAACATGATGACCAGCGCCATGAGATGATTGGCGTTCTGCGCCACGACGACAAGGCGTTGCGCCTGGCCATACTAAGCCCACAAGGCCAGCGCCTGCTGACCCTGATACACGACGACAGCGGCAGCCGCTTTCTACAGGATGCGGCCTTTGAGCCGCCCTTTACCGCCGAGTGGCTGGCTAGCCGTTTGAGCTGGAACCTGTGGCCCGCGCCTGCTATTGACCAAGCCTTTGAGTCCAACGCCTGGTCACTGCAAGAAGATGAGACGGGCCGCACGATCCGCTATCGACAGCGCGTCGTCGCACGGATCAGCGGCAACCCGGCATGCACGTTAATTGACGACGTCGAGGCAGGTTACCGCCTGTATATCATGCCCCTTAGTGACACCGACCAGACAGCCGCCCCATGTTTAACCCCTTGATAGCGTCTCAGATGCCTCCTTGTCGCCTTCTGCCACCGGCCCTGGTCTGTTCGATCGGTGACGATCTGGCAACCATTGCCGATGCCCTGTTCACTGGCCGTCGTGGGCTTGAGTATGACGACGTGTTTACCCTCGGGCGGCCTTTACCGCTAGGCCGAGTCACGACCTCCCTGCCCGATGCTCAGACACTGCCGCCAGCGCACCGCTCGCGCAATAACCAGCTGTTGGCTGCCGCTTTGGCGCAATTGGCACCGACGCTTGAGGCTTTTCGCAAGCGGCGCCCCCAGGCGCGTATCGGCGTGGTGCTCGGCACCAGTACCTCCGGCATCGGCGAAACCGAAACGGCGCTGGCTGAGCGTCAGCGCGAAGGCCACTGGCCCGACGACTTTCATTACCAGCGCCACGAAATTGGCTCGCCGGCCCGGTTCGTTGCCGAGTGGCTCGGCCTGGACGGGCCAGCCTACACGCTCTCTACCGCCTGTACGTCGAGTGCGCGTGCCCTGGCAAGCGCCAAACGCCTGCTGGCGAGCGGCGCGTGCGATGCGGTCATCGCCGGAGGGGCTGACAGTCTTTGCGGGTTGACCGTCAACGGGTTTGCCTCGCTTGAGGCGCTTAGCGACCGCCCGTCTCAGCCTTTCGCGGCCGAGCGTGACGGTATCAACCTTGGAGAAGCCGCCGCGCTGTTTCTGGTGACGCCGGAAACCGGCGGTATTCAGCTCAGTGGCTATGGTGAAAGCAGCGATGCTTACCATATTTCCGCCCCACGGCCAGATGGCCAAGGTGCCATTCAGGCGATGCAAGCGGCGCTTGCCATGGCCAAGCTGCCCGCCACGGCCATTGATTATCTCAACCTGCACGGCACCGCCACGCGCCAGAACGACAGCATGGAAGCCAAGGCAGTCGCAACGCTTTTCGGCAGTACGTTACCGTGCAGTTCAACGAAGGCCCTGACCGGGCACACACTGGGCGCCTGCGGCGCGCTCGAAGCGGCGTTCTGCTGGCTGACGCTCAAGGAGGGCCGCCTGCCGCCCCAGGTTCACGATAGTGCCGTCGACCCAGAACTTGCGTTACTGAATTACGCCAAGACGACGACTCACCAAGGCCGTCGCGCGATCAGCAATGCCTTCGCGTTCGGGGGTAATAACATCGCCTTGTTGCTGGAACGTTTCAATGAATGATTCACTTATGCCCGCACGGCTTGACCTGCCCTGCGATATCGCGCCGTACGTGCCACACCGCCTGGGCATGTGCCTTCTGGATACGCTACTGGCCGTGGGTGACGAACATCTGCATGCCCGCGTCGTCCCCCAACCCGACAACCTGTTCGCCACGCCAGACGGCATTCCCGGCTGGGTCGGGTTAGAGTGGCTTGCCCAGGCCGTTGCCGCGTGGGCGGGTGTGCAGTCGGTTACGTCAGGCGATACGCCGAAAATCGGCTTTTTACTCGGCACGCGCCGTTATCAGTGCCAGCAGCCGTTTTTCCCCTTCGATCAGCCAATACGTATCGAAGTGGAGCTCGATTTTCGGGCAGATAATGGCCTGGGCGCGTTTCAGGGGCGCTTGCTAGATGCTCAGCAACAGCTGATCGCTAACGCCACACTCAACGTGTTTCAGCCCGATTCGCAACAGGCGCTGGAAATGATGCAACAAGGGAGCACCCAATGACGAATACCATCCTGGTTACCGGTTCAAGCCGCGGTATCGGCCACGCTATCGCTTTGCGCCTGGCGCGGGATGGCTTCGATATCGTCGTACATTGCCGCCAGCGTCAGGCAGAGGCAAAAGCCGTCGCAGACCAGATTCGTGATATGGGCCGCAATGCCCGCGTGCTGTGCTTTGATGTTGCCGACAGGGCCGCGGCGCAGCAGGCGCTGGACGCCGATATCGAAGCGCATGGCGCCTACTATGGCGTTGTCTGCAATGCAGGCATTACCGCCGATGGCGCCTTCCCCGCGCTCTCTGATGAGGATTGGGACAGCGTGATCCACACCAACCTCGACGGCTTCTACAACGTCGTGAAACCTCTCGTCATGCCGATGATTCGCCGCCGGGCACCCGGGCGCATCGTCGTGATGTCCTCGGTTTCAGGCATGATGGGCAACCGTGGCCAGGTCAACTACAGCGCTGCCAAGGCCGGGCTGATCGGCGCCATGAAAGCCTTGGCCGTGGAGCTGGCTAAACGCCGCATAACGGTCAACTGCGTTGCCCCAGGGTTGATCGATACCGACATGACCGACGACCTGGTTACCGAGGAGGCGCTCAAGCTGATTCCCATGCGCCGCACCGGCACCAGCGAAGAAGTCGCGGCCACGGTGGGCTTTCTATGCTCAGGCGATGCCGGCTATATCACGCGGCAGGTGTTCGCCGTCAACGGAGGAATGTGCTGATGGCAAGCAATGCACAACGCCAGGACAAGCTGGGGCACCGAGTGGTAGTGACCGGCATGGCCGGCTTCTCGCCTATCGGCAACGACTGGCCAAGCATGAAGGCACGCCTTGAGCGCTTGCAAAACGGCGTTATCCACATGGATGACTGGGAATGCTATGACGGCCTCAATACGCGCCTGGGTGCTCCGGTACGCGACTTTAACTTGCCTGCTCACTATCATCGCCGGGCGCTGCGCAGCATGGGCCGGGGCGCGCAGATGGCCACGCGTGCCAGTGAGCTGGCGCTGGAAGATGCAGGCCTGCTGGATACGCCGCTCTTAGGCAGCGGCCAGATGGGGATCGCGTACGGCGCCTCCGCAGGGGAACCCGATGCCGTCGCCGACTTTGGCAACATGTTGATCAATAAGTCGACCGATGGCCTGAACGCCAACTCCTATATTCGCATGATGGCCCACACCGCACCGGTCAATATCGGCGTTTTTCTCGGGGTGCGCGGACGGATCTATACCACCTCAAGTGCCTGCACGTCTGGCAGCCAAGGCATTGGCTATGCTTATGAAGCCATACGTTTTGGACGCCAGACCGCCATGATCGCGGGCGGCTGCGAGGAGCTTTCGGCTTCCGAGGCGGCCGTCTTCGATACGCTATTTGCCACCAGCACGCTCAATGACGCGCCACACACCTCGCCGCGCCCCTTTGACGCCGAACGCGACGGCCTGGTGATCGGAGAAGGGGCAGGCACGCTGATTCTTGAGGAGCTGGAGCACGCCCAGGCTCGGGGAGCCACCATTCACGCCGAGCTTGTGGGCTTTGGCACCAACAGCGATGGCCGCCACGTTACCCAGCCGGATGCCAGCGTCATGGAGCAGGCGATACGCCAGGCACTGGAGGATGCAAATTTGCAGCCCGAGCAAATTGGTTATGTCAGCGCCCACGGCACGGCCACCGAGCGGGGCGATATTGCCGAGAGCCATGCAACACACGCGGTGTTCGGTTCAAACCTGCCGATTAGCGCTTTCAAAAGCTTCACCGGCCACACGCTGGGCGCCTGCGGTGCGCTGGAAGCCTGGGTGGCCATCAAGATGATGCAGGAAGGCTGGTTTCACGGCACCGCCAATCTTGACCGACTTGATGACGCCTGTGCAGAACTCGACTACTTGAACGGCTCAGGACGACACATGCAGTGTGACTACGTCATGAGCAATAACTTTGCTTTTGGAGGCATCAACACCTCGTTGATCTTCCGCCGCTGGCCCTGATATCGCTTACGACTCAGTGCCACTCTCGTTGCCTGATATCAGGCATTATCTACCCAGAACTATCTACCCAGAAGGAACGCTAAAATGAGCCGAGGAATGATGTTGATAGGGGTGCTGCTAGGCGCTCTACTCGTAAGCACGACGAGCCATGCGCGCGACACGACACACATGCTCTCCATCGAAGACGCAATGAACACGCCCGATGCGAGAGCACGGCTCGATTCCAATATTCAATTTATCTTTGGCGACACCCCGCACGGCGAGATTACCGCCGAGCATGGTCCTGCCGTCACAAATAAAAAGACCAATGCCTTCAACAAGTCTGATGTAGAAGCCTGCGAGTGGGTCATGCTCTCGGCGCTGCTCAGCTTGCAAGACCGTGTCAGAGCAGAAGGCGGTAATGCGGTTGTTAATATTGAAAGTTTCTATGACCGCCGCCCGATGTCCTCAACCAGTGAGTACGAGTGCCATGCGGGCGCCATCATGGCCGGTGTCGTGCTGCGAGGTGATGTTGTCACGCTAGCCGACTAATGATCGCCTACCTGGACATTGTGTTGGCCCAAGCCCCCGCTCATAGCAGCGGGGCTTGTTTATCGGCGCTGGGCAGAGAGCTTCTCTCCAGGCTTGCCGACGCGCGTGGCTACCACTGCCCCGTTAGTGAGTGGTCTCCCAGAGGCAGCGGCGCGCCGTGGCACCCAGCGCTTCCACCGCCCTGGAAAGCATGTCTCTCTCACCGCGATGGGCGCGTCATTGCAGGTATTTCCACGGCACCGGTGGGCATCGACATCGAGCATACTCGCCTGCGCCATGAGAAACGCTTACCCGAGCTGGTGGCGTGCCTGCCTGAGGCCGACGTACGCCGCAAGATACATCAGTCTGCGGTACCTCTGGACGCCTTTTACCGCGCATGGACCCTCCACGAAGCGCTTTACAAGCTGGATAGCCTGTCCGGCACTCCTGCAAGCCATGTATTGAGCACCCGTCTTGAGCGGCTAGCCCCTGGGGGCGATGTTCATGCCTGGCAATGGCAGCAACAAGGCTGGACCATCAGCCTTTGCACGCAGGCGAGTTCGCTTGAAATTCGCGCTCTTCCCAACCTCTCTTTTATCAAACGCTGCTAACTGGCTTGTCGCCTCACCATCCATTACTTCCTGGCGGAAAATAGTAGCTTGCTAACGACAGTGCTATCATCGGAGCCTTTGTCATTTCGATATTTATCCGGGGAAACCGACCATCAGCCGTTTAACACATACCAAAGCCGTTTTGCTGTTTGCCAGCACCATGACCGTGATGTCCGGCGCGATTATTGCGCCTGCCTTGCCAGGTATCAGCCGCCATTTTTCCGAGCACCCGCAGGTGCTGATTCAGCTGATCCTGACGCTGCCCGCGCTGATGATTACCCTGTTCAGCCCGCTGATGGGCTATCTGGCCGACCGGTTTGGGCGCAAGCCGTTGCTGCTGTTGATGCTGAGCATTTACGGGCTGGCGGGCGGCGCGGGCTTTCTGATCGATAGCGTCGA
Organism: Vreelandella zhanjiangensis DSM 21076; assembly: GCF_000377665.1. Lineage (GTDB taxonomy): Bacteria > Pseudomonadota > Gammaproteobacteria > Pseudomonadales > Halomonadaceae > Vreelandella > Vreelandella zhanjiangensis. The sequence goes on from NZ_KB898650.1 coordinate 117,591, forward strand.
GCTCTTGTTGGCCTCCAGGGCACTGATGGGCGTGGCCGTGGCGGGCATCCTGAGTATCAGCACCACGCTGGTAGGCGACTATCTGGAAGGCTCCGAGCGGGTACGCTTTCTAGGGTTGCAGAGTAGCTGCATGGCGCTCGGCGGGGTGGTGTTCATCAACCTGGGCGGCCTGCTTTCCGACTGGAGCTGGCGCGGGCCTTTCTTGCTCTACCTGACCGGCGTGCTGCTGCTGCCTTACGCCTGGGCGATGCTTAGAGAGCCCTCTTCACAAGCCGGCGCGAAAGCCATTCACGCAGAAGAGCCGGTAAAGGTCGACTTCGGCCGCACGGCGCTGGCCTACTTCACGGGCATGCTGGCCATGATGCTGTTCTACATGTTTCCGGCTCAGCTCCCCTTTTTACTTTCTGAGCAGGGCGAGATCAGCGGCTTGGCCATCGGCATTGCGCTCTCCACTGCGGCCTTTACCGCCAGCATCGTGTCGTTCGGTTATGGCTACTACAAACCGTTCTTGTCCGTCATGACCATTTATGTGGCCGGTTTCGTGCTCGCGGGGGCAGGCTTTTTCGTGGTAGGTGCTACCCACAGCTACGCCATGGCCATTATTGGTGCCGCAATTTCCGGGCTGGGCCTGGGCGCCTTTATGCCCAATACCACTGCCTGGTTGATGCGCATTACGCCACAACGAGTGCGTGGCCGGGTATTTGGTGGCTTTACCGCGACCTTCTTCTTTGGCCAGTTTATCTCGCCTATTGCGGTCGCCCCCGCCGTGATCTGGCTGGAGTCACTGCGCAACGTCTATCTCGGCATGGGCATACTCTGCTGCCTGTTGGCTATCTTCATGGCTATTCTGGGTAAAACCTACCTTCGCGCCGACAGCCGGCTATAGGCTACGCTTACCCCCTCGCCAGCAACGTCTCATAAAGTGCCACGTAATCCTCGGCCATGCGTGTTGCGGTGAAGCGTTCCAGAAACGCCTCACGAACGCGCTGACGGTCAAGCTCCGGCAGGCGTTTGACCGCCGCCACCGCCTCTTCGTGAGAATCGACCACAAAACCGCTGACACCCTCTTCGATGATCTCCTCCACAGACCCGTTACGCCAGGCGATGACCGGCGTGCCGCAGGCCATCGCCTCGATCATCACCAACCCGAAGGGCTCCGGCCAGTCGATCGGAAACAGCAGCGCGGCTGCCTCACCTAAAAAAGCCTGTTTCTGGTGGTCGTTGACTACCCCCACATGCTGGATGCGTTCATCGAGTTGCGGTGCGACGTGGCGGTCGAACCAGTCGGGATTACCTACATCTATGCCGCCAGCCAGGCGCAATGAATAGCCTGTTGCTCGCGCCACCTCAATAGCCCGGTCGGGGCGCTTTTGATCGGTCATGCGGCCGATAAAGGCCAAATATTCTCCTGAACCTTTACTTAAATTAAAGCGCTCTGCATCCAGGCCGTGATAAACCGTACCTAGGTGATTTTTTGCGGGCAGTGCGTGGCCTTGCGACTGAGAGATGGAAGCCACCGGCAAATCGGGAAAGCCTTCGAAGAAAAGCTGCCGGTCCAGCTCATCAACACGCCAGTGAACGGTGGTCACACTATGGCGGCGCCGCTCGCCCAGCACCGCTGCGTGGCAGAACTCGCCATGGCAATGGATGATATCGAACTCATCCAGGTGCTGACGCAAACGTTCCAGCACCAGTGCCTCGAGTACGCCCGGAACGCCAGGCGGCACGTTGTCATGCAGCTGCTGCCAACGGTAAAGACTTGGCGAGGTGGCCAGATGGCGCGCGCTCGTCTGACTGTCTGAAGGGGCTATCAGCGTTACATCATGCCCCAGCGCCACAAGCGCTTCGGTGAGATCAAAGACGATGCGCTCGGTTCCACCATTATCAACCGGCGGGGTTGGAAAGATAACGGGCGCAACTTGAGCAATGCGTATACGCTTTTTCTGAAGCATAGATTGGGTGTCCCCTACCCGGTGAAAAGGAATTCACGACATGCATATCGTACATTTGGCGTTACAGGGTTGCCTGCGCGGCAGTGATATCGAATACGGCATTACGGCTGATACCGGCGGGCATATCCGCTATCTGCTGGAGCTGGTGGAAGCCTCTGAACAGGACCCGGCCATTGAGCGTATTACGCTGGTGACCCGCGCGTTTGAGTGTGAGTTTAGTCGGGTCGACTATACCTGCCCAGTTGAAGTGATTAGCCCAAAGATCACTCTGGTGAGGCTGCCTACTGACTTCCCTGGCTATTTACCCAAGGAAGCTCTCTGGCAGGAACACCCATCGTTCATCGCCGCCTTTGAGCGCTGGCTTGCCACGCTGCCCGCCCCACCGGCAGCCCTGCATGTCCACTATGCCGATGCAGGCGAGGTAGCCGCTGAAATCAGTGCCCGCCAGGGCATTCCATTTGTTTTCACTGCCCACTCGCTGGGGCGCTGCAAGCTCAAATGCCTGGCCGATGATGGTCAGTTAAACCTGGACGCCGAAACGCAGCAGACCTTGCAGCGGCGCATCGCTTTTGAAGAGCGCGCCATTCGCGATGCCGCGCTGATCATCGCAAGTTCAAGAGATGAAGCCGAGGTTCAGTACGCCGACTACCTGCATTACGACGCCGGCCGAATTCGCGTTATCCCGCCTGGCAGCCATCTGGACGATTTCACCAGCGCCACCTCAACGCCGGCTATTGACGCGATGATGCAGCCGTTTTTGATAGATCCTGACAAGCCCGTTTTGCTAGCCATTGCTCGGCCTGTCACCCGCAAGAATCTGGCCGCACTGGTGTGCGCTTACGGGCAGAGTAAAGCGTTGCAGCAGTGTGCCAATCTTGTGATTGTGGCAGGTGTCCGCGAGCATATTGATGCGCTGGAACCCGAGCTTGCTGATAATCTGCATGAGCTTTTAACGCTGATCGATGATTACAACCTCTACGGCCATGTCGCCTACCCCAAGCATCACGCTCCAGAAGATATCCCGGCGCTTTACGCCTGGGCACGCGAGCGAGGCGGCGTGTTTATCAATCCAGCGCTCAACGAGCCGTTTGGGCTGACGCTGCTGGAAGCATCGGCGGCGGGCCTGCCCTTGATTGCCACCGACAGCGGCGGCCCCAGCGATATTGTCGAGCAATGCGGCAATGGCGTGCTTATCAACCCCCGCCATAACGATGAAATCATCCGCCAGGCGCTTGATTTGTTTCACAACCCCAGCCGCTGGCAGCGCATGGCCGATAACGGCCGGGAAGCCGTCAAGGCCTACGACTGGAAGGGACATACCCAGTATTATCATGACCTACTTGCCCGGCTTAACCAGCCAGTTCCTGAGCCGGTCGCGCCCAAGGCACTGTTGATCTGCGACATCGATAACACCTTGACCGGCTCGCCTACCGGCATACGTGCCTTTACCACCTGGTATGAGGAGCAGCCCACGCTTGGGTTTGGCGTTGCCACCGGGCGCAGTTTTCATAGCGCGCTGTCGATTCTGGAACAGGCCGGCATCCCTTACCCACAGGTGATTATTTCATCGGTTGGCTCAGAGATTTATTACCGCAATGATGACGGCGTGACCTATCAGCAGGATACTCAGTGGTCAGAGCGAATCGACCGCCGCTGGCAACAAGAAGCCGTGCAGCAGGCACTAGGCGAGGTATCCGAACTGACACCCCAGGGCCCGCTTGAGCAGCGCCGCCATAAGCTGAGCTATTTTAGCGATGGCGAATCGGCCCTGGTGGCACGGCTCCAAGCCCATTTAAAACAGCGCGGCCTGGCAAGCACGGTGATGCAAAGTCATGGCCGCTATGTGGATATTCTGCCCTTAGAGGCCTCCAAGGGTCAGGCAGTGGAGCACGTACGTAAACGTCTGAGCATTGACCGTCAGGCACTCTATGTTGCTGGTGATTCAGGTAATGACCTGGACATGCTGCGCTCGGCGCCCTGCTCAATTGTGGTAGCCAATCACTGTGACGGCTTGTTGGACGCCCCCGGCATGGCCCATGTATACAGCGCCCAGGCCCGGCACGCACTGGGGATCATTGAAGGCGTACAACATTTTCAGCGCAAGCAGAAAACGGGAGGCGCGGCATGAAGGTAAGTGCCCTTACGCTGGTCAGAAACCGTCGCGAGCATCTGGTGAATCTCATCGTGAGCCTTGAGACTCAGCAGCAGCGTCCGGATGAACTGGTCATCGCCTGGATGCAGCCCGAACCGGAAGCAGACCTACCCCGAACACGCTTTCCCATTCGCCATGTCATGGTGGAAGGCGAAGCCCTGCCGCTCGCCAAAGCGCGCAACCAGGCCGTTAAGGCGGCAAATCATGAGGCTCTGATATTTCTGGATGTTGACTGTATCGCCTCACCCACTCTGGTGTCGCGCTATCGAGACGCGTTGACCCAGCAGCCGGCGCTTTACATTGGCGAAGTGCATTATCTGCCCGCGAACGCCGTGAGCTATCACGCGGATGGCACCCTGGATTTAGCGCGTCTTGCCACGCTTGGCGAACGCCATCCGGCGCGCCCCGCCCTCAGTGAACAGGAAATCCGCTTCGAGCCTGACCATGGCAATCTCTGGGGGCTGTCGTTTGCCCTGATGCGCCAAGACCACCAACGCGCGGGCGGCATGGATGAGGGCTATATCGGCTACGGCGGCGAGGAAACCGACTACGCCTGGCGCCTGGCGGCAGCCGACGTGCCGCTCTACTGGGTAGGCGGCGCGCTTGCCTGGCACCAGCACCACGCCATGTACGCCCCGCCCTGGCCGCACTTCGAAGCGATCATTGCCAACGCGCGGCGCTTCTACGCCCGCTGGGAGCAGTGGTGCATGGAGTACTGGCTGAACCAGTTCCAGGAAGCCGGCGCCATCCGCTGGTCGCCGACCTCAACAGTTATCGAGATCGTAAGGCACCCTACTCTCGAAGAGATTGCTGCGGCGCGCCTGCCGACCAGCGCTCTCTACGGCTGAGTTTAGCAATACCAGCGGCACGTTCAGGTATGGCGGTTTCGCGATCATACCTATCAACTAGCCAAGGTTCGGCAAGACCCTTTCGTGGCTTGCCCGCCAGCCAGTAAACGGCATCATTTTTCCTGTCACTTCGAGGATGCCCCACCGCCAGCACCTCATGGGGCGTATCCGCCGGCAATCCGATGTAGGTCAGCGGATCCTGGGTCGAGTTGTAACGGTCCACCAGCAGGTAGTCATACTCATTATCTTGACCCAGCAGAATGCGGCGCGCCCGTGCCTGGTCGACCCCGGGCACCGTCCAGTCGCTGTAGAGATAAAAGATAGAGGACATGGTCTCGGTAAACCTGACGCTGGCGGTTCTGGCGCGCTTGTCGTCGGGGATCTGCACTGCCAGCGCATGAAGCTCTCTTTTCATGTCCTTGGCCACAGCAATGGCCGGCATCAGGTGATGAAGACCGCTGCTGAAAAAAAGCGCCGTGATCAGGGCGAATTTGACCCACCCCGGCCAGCGCGTGATCTCCACCACGATCATCAACATGACCGCCAGCACAATGCCGATGGCCGTGGCGTGCCAGGTGACCAGCCACTGCACAAGCTCTTTTGATGCCTCTTTCGGGAAAAGGACAACCCACAGCGGTGTGGTGGCCAGCATGAGCAGTGAGCCGCCCATCGCCAGCGCCCATCCGCGCCGATACCAGCGCGCCAGTCGTCCATTGCATCGCAGGGCAGCATCGGCAATCACCAGTGCCAGCAGGGGCATCAATGGGGCCAGATACATCGTGCGCTTGGTCACGGAGACGGCAAGCACGGTCATGGTCAGCAGCAGCCAGCCCAGCAAAAAGGCGGTTTGCCAGCGGACCCGGCCGCGCCGGATGACAAGTTCCTTAAGCGTCATCGCAAGCCAGGCAATGAAAAACCCGCTCCAGGGCAACGTGTACTCCATCACCCCTCCGATATAGTAAAACGGCTCGCCGGCGTGGTTGTGGCCCAGCGTATCGGTCGATGCCCCGGTCAGACGCCCGACCTGGTTATCCCAGAACCAGGCATGCCAGAGCTCAGGCGAGGCCTGGCGGTAAAAGGGATAGATCCACGCCGCCATGACCAGCCCCATTACCCCTATCCCCACGAGATGCCAGGCCAGTATCCGAACCCACGAGGCGCGATGATCAGCCTCGCCTTTCAACAGATAAAGATGGCGCAAAAAAAGCAGCAGCCAGACTGGACCAATGCATAACACGATCGCCACCGGCCCCTTGCTCAAAAAGGCCAGCCCGGTAAAAAGCCCTGCCGGCAGCAGCCAGCGGTAGCGACTGCGCAGATAGGCCTCGGCAAAGGCCCAGGTCGCCGCCATGCTGGCAAAGGCGAGTGCCGCATCCACGCGCAGCCAGTGAAAGTTGAGAATGAACCCTTCAAGCGTTGCCAGCACCGCGACACTGGCCCAGCCGTAGCGCCTGCCCTGGAAAAGGCAACCCAACCGGAAGGTGGCCAAAAGCGTTGCCAGACACAAAAGCGCCAGCCCGAGCCGACCGGCCATCAGTGCATCCAGCCCGGTCAGATGCATCAGCCCGACCACATAGGCAAAAAAGAGCGGCGGCTTTTCAACAAAGGGGATGCCTGCAAATTCGGGAATGATCAGATTTCCCGACAGGGCCATGTGCTTGATGACCGCCATCACCCGGGGCTCATCCGGGGTCAGCACATCGTGATCAAAAAGGCCGCTGAACACGACCGCGAGGATGCCCAGCACCAGACAGCAGGGCCATGCGCGAAGAAGTGGCCTTTTGCCATTGCCCATCATGCCTGCCCCGCCCATTGAACCATGATCGTCATGACCTGCGCGCCTCACGTGTCGGCTGTCTGGCGGGTAGACCGAAGGCCGCCGTGAAAGGTAACGGCCACACCGGCCAGAATCAGTGCAATCCCCGAGAGCTTCAGCCAGGAAAAGTGCTCGGCGATACCCGGCAGAAACAGCGAGCCGATATAGACCAGCACATAGCTCAGACTCAAGAACGGATAGGCCATGCTCAGCGGTATCCTCTTGAGCGCCATCACCCAGCACAGCATCGACAGGGCGTAGCAGCCAAGCCCGGCCACTACCGATACAAGAGAGGGCCAGCCGTGGCGCAGGATCGCGTCATACGTACCCGTATCAGCCAGGTTCAAGCCATCCAGTGCAAGCGTGCTCATGCCCCACTTCATGGCAAGCTGGGCCACCGATACCAAGCAGACGCTGATCAATACGAGCGCAATGCTGCCTGCTCTTCGTTGTCTGTTCATGTTGCAGACACCGCCACCAGTAAAATCCCCAGCCCGATAAGTGCGCAGCCAGACCAGTGGTGAAGCGACACCGGTTCGCCAAAGCTGAAGCGTGAGATCAACAGCATGATGATCAGGTTGAGACTCAGCATCGGATAGGCCACCGACACGCTCCAGTCCCGCAGCACGTAAAGCCAGGCGATGGCACTCAGCAGCAGAAAGAAGATTGCCAGCATCAGCGGCTGACAGACCATCTTTCTCCATAGCGAATGGTCAGGGTAGCGGGCAAAATGAAGCGCCGACCGCTTTTGCCAGTAATGGCTGCATGCGCTTGCGAGCAGCGAAATACTGAAGACAACGGTGGTATTCAAGAGGTTTTCCTATCGAAAAACAGTACTTTGTAAGGTCCTAGCTCGATGATTCGATCATGCGGGGGAAGCGACTTTTCAAACGTGGTTGATGTACGAAACTCGACTGCGATAGCGTGGTGTTGGCGCTGTTCGAGGATAAAGGCGCCGAGCGCTGCGTATTCAATGAACCGGTGTTGAGCTTCGGCATAACCCAGGCCGTAGGACACCTCGCCCTTTTGTCCCAGCAAGTACACATCGTCTCTTCTCAGATACCAGTTAAACGCCGACATGATAGTGGGATAGTCCGCCACCAGAACCGTGTCCTCGTCTACATGGGGGGCCACTTTCTCGATGAGCCACTGGGGCTGTTTGGCATCGGTCACGTGATCCGGAAGAGCAAAGCCAATGACCGTAAACAAGGCGACCGGTGCCAGCATATGCCCTACGAAAAACGCCCCTATGTGAGTGCATCGGCCGGCCAGAACGATAAAGCCGCTCCAAAGAAGCATCGACGCTACCAACAATCCAAGCTTGTAGCCTTCGCCTGGACCAAAGGGCAAAAAGCCCAGTGAAAAGGCGACAAGCGCGGCCAGTGCAATGGCCATCATCAGGCCAGCATGCATGAGGCAAAGACGTCTTAACGTCTTTTTCTTATGCTCAAAGGCCCAGATCAAGCCATGGGTTATCAAGATGGCCAACGGCGCCATGCACGGCAGGATATAGGTGGCAAGCTTGCCCCGTGACAGCGAGAAAAAGAGGAAGGGCAACACCGCCCATAGCAGCGTATAGCGCACCGCGGGTAGCGCCAACGAGGCACGCAGATGGCGAAAAGCCGGTAGCGTCAGAAACGTCCAGGGCATCAGTGCCAGCAGCATGACCGGCACGAAGAACCACGTCGGAGAGACATGCTGGGCCTCGTCCGAGAAGAACCGATGAATATGCTCGACCCAGAAGAAATAGTGCCAGAAGTCCGGCGCGCGCAGGTGCACGGCAATCGCCCAGGGGAGCGTGACGGTGAGCGCACTCGCCACGCTGAGCCAGCCATACACCATCAATTGCCTGAACTGGCGCTGCACGATGGCGTGAACCACGACCACCATGAAGGGCAATACCAGTGCCAGAAATCCCTTGGTCAAGAAGGCGCCGCCGCAGCCCACGCCGGCCAGCAGATAGAAAAGACAGCGCTGGCGCCGGGCAGTGGCCTCCAAGGCCATATAAAACGCCACAAAGGTGAGCGTCAGCCAGAAGGTCAGGAAACTGTCGAGCACACTGAAGGTGCCAACCGCAATCACGATGAAAAAGCTCAGATAGACGCCTACCGACAGGTACGCTTGCGTTCTGCCAAATACGCGCCGCACCATGAACATGATGCACAGCGCACTCCCCATGACGGAAAGCGCCGACATGAACCTGACCGCGAAATTGGTCTGGCCGAATATCATCTGAGCGATAGCATTAAGCCAGTAGCCCATGATCGGTTTTTCAAAATAGAAAAGCCCGTTGAAGTGCGGCACAACCCAATCACCGGTGGCCAGGAGTTCTCGCGATATCTCGCCGTAGCGCAGCTCATCAGGAGACCACAGGGCCGGCACATGAAGCGTCAACAGGTACGTCAACACGAAGTAGCTTATTATCAGCGCCCAACCGGCCTGCTTTAGTAGCCTGTTCATGTTTACCTGCCCCTCAAAGAGAGGGAAGACTGGCGGGCAACCCAGCCTTCACGGCCGGGTATCTCGACTGACTCTATCGTGCCCGTGGGAAGACGCTCATTATCGTGGGGCAGCAGCGCCCCTAGCGGGACAAACTTGATATGACGCTCGGCGGCCATCATCAGGAATTTCTCGAACATGACCGCGCAGGCGATGCCTTCGGCCTCAGCGTGAATCGTATAAACGTTCAGCCCGTTCGGGTCGATGGCGTCAAGAATGTGCTGGTTGTAATTCTCGTCGGTGATGCCGTTTTGGCCGATCACTTCGTCATAGGTCGGCAGGGTGACGGGGATCTGGGGCGTCCTTTTGCCCTTCGGCATGAAGATGGCATCGCCCCGGCAATCACTGTTATAGCGAAAGGCAAACGTCTCCTTTTGGGCAAGCGTTGCCGGGTTGCAGCGCCAGCCCGCGACGGCGCTGCAACTCACGCGTTCACCCAACAGCATCTCAAGACGCCGATAGCCCCGCTCAATCTCTCGGTGCAGCTCGTCGGCTGACATCGTATCGATCCGGGTCTGCCACTTGTGATGATCCCAGGCATGCAGGCCGATTTCGTGTTGCTGGTAATGGGCCTGCTGAATCAGATGACCAAGCTTCTGGCCAATATCCGGTCCAGGCCAGGGCAGCGTCCCCTTGAACAGGATGTCGTAGCCGTAGAGGTTTTTGGCATTGGAGCGCAGCATCTTTTTGAAAAAGGCCGGGCGCAACAACCGCCACAGATGGCGCCCCATGTTGTCGGGGCCCACGGTAAAGAAAAAGGAGGCGGTAATGTCATGACGCGCCAGTATATCCAGCAGCCGGGGAACGCCCTTCAGGGTGCCTCGGTAAGTATCCACGTCGATACGCAGGCCTACCGGTATAGGTTGCTTAACCATGAGCTTGTTCTTCCAGTGCTTCATTCAGAAAGAAATCCAGTGTTTGCTCAATGGTTTTCTCGAAATGGGTGGACGGTTCCCAGTCCAGGATCTTCTTTGCATTGCGAATGCAGGGCTGGCGATGCTGAACGTCTTGATAACCATCGCCATAATAGGCGCTGCTCTCCATGAGGTTGTAGCCGGCAAAGGGCGGGAACTGATCACGCAGTGGATGACGTTCAAAGCGTGATACCAGGCTTTCGGCCAGCTCCTTGATACTGGCTTCATTGTCCGGCGCGCCAATATTGATGATCTGACCATCGCAGGCACCGTCGGTATTTTCCACGATGCGAAAGAGCGCCTCGATGGCGTCTGATATATCGGTAAAACAGCGTTTTTGCTCACCGCCATCAATCAGGTTGATGGGGGTTCCTTCCACCAGATTGAGGATGAGCTGCGTGATGGCGCGACTGGAGCCGATCCGGGCAGAACTCAGGTTATCCAGATGGGTACCCATCCAGTTGAAGGGACGAAACAGGGTGAATTTCAGCCCTTCCTTGATGCCATAGGCCCAGATCACGCGATCCAGCAGCTGCTTTGACACCGAATAGATCCAGCGCTGGCGATTGATGGGCCCCACGATCAGCGGCGAGGTGTCTTCATCAAAGGCTTCATCGGTGCACATGCCGTACACCTCGGACGTCGAGGGGAAGATGACCCGTTTTTTGTACTTCACACAGCTGCGCACAATTTTAAGGTTTTCTTCGAAATCGAGCTCAAACACCCGCAGCGGATTGCGCGTGTATTCAATCGGCGTGGCGATGGCCACCAGTGGCAGCACCACATCGCACTTCTTGATCTGATACTCGATCCATTCGTTATGAATGGTGATATCCCCTTCCACGAAGTGGAAATTGGGATGGGGCAGGAACTCCGCAATCTGACTGGCGCTGACGTCCATGGCGTACACGGAGTACTTGTCTTCCTTGAGTAAACGCCGCGTCAGGTGAGTGCCGATGAAGCCGTTGGCCCCCAGGATCAGTACCCGGGTACGTTTCTTCTTGACCAGCAGGCTACGGGCAGACGGCCCAAAGCGCATGCCAACCGCCAGATGGAGTTCAGCGGCCAACCGTTCGCCACCCAGATAAAGCCCCTGCTCGCTCTGCCCGGTGTCCACGATCAGTGATCCCTGGCCACAGGCAATCGTCAATGGTGAAAGCGAGACAATGGTGCCGGGCTTCACGTCGTAATGCTGCTGACTGGGCCTCGCCTTCCAGATCGTGATCTTGCGCTCACCCATGAAGGTAAACGCTCCCGGATAGGGTTCGGTCACCGCACGCACCAGGTTGAAAAGCGCACGCGCATCACGCGACCAGTCAAGCTCGCCATCTTCAGGCGTGCGCCGCGGGAAGGTGCTGGCTTTTGTTTCATCCTGCGCTACCGGTACCAGCCGGTGGTTGATCAATGCCGGCAGCGCCTCACCCAGCATCTCGCGGGCCAGCACGACCATGCGCTTGTGCAGCGTGGCCGCGTCATCGCCGTCGCTGATGGGCAAACTTTTTTGATAAAGGATGTCGCCGGCATCGGCTCGGCGGGTCATGCGATGCAGCGTCAGCCCCGCTTCCTGCTCGTCATTGACCAGCGCCCAGTTGATCGGTGCGCGCCCACGATAGGCTGGCAGCAGTGAGCCGTGCAGGTTGAACCCGCCGTGGCGGGCAATATCGAGTATTTCCTGACAGATCAGGTGGCGATAGTAAAAGGAGAAGATGATGTCCGGCTGCATCATGCGGATCTTGTCGATCCAGATGGGATGATTGACGTTTTCCGGCGCATGCACGGGGATGCCGTGCTGAGCGGCCAGCTTGGCCACCGAGGCAAAAAAGACATTTTCCCGGGCGTCGTCCACGTGGGTGAAAATCGCTTCGACCTCGATACCGCTGTCCAGCACACTCTGGAGGCCTACACAGCCGAAATTGTGGTACGCAAAAATGATGGCTTTCATATTGTGTCTTCTTCAATGCGCCGTCTGGCGGGTTGTTTCTTTTACAGGGTCGTGAGGCCGGCCATGCACGGCCTTGCCGATCATCAGGTCCTGAACGAAAAAGCGGGGTCTGGCACGCACGTCGGAATAAATCCGGCCGATGTATTCGCCCAGCAGTCCCAGGCCAATAAATTGCGCACCGATCAAAACGAAGAGAATGGCGAAAAGGGTAAAGAGGCCATCGCCGGCCCACTCTGCTCCCAACATCAGTCGCAGGGCCATCAACAAGACACCGAACACCACGCCAAACACGGCCATGGCGCTACCCAGAAGGCTAAGCATGCGAAGCGGTGCGGTGGTCATGCTGGTCAGCAGATCAAACATCAAACTGATCAGCTTCATGGGGCTGTACTTCGAATTGCCGTCGGCACGCTCGTCGTGGTGAACGTCAATTTCGGTGGTATGGCGCGAGAAGTTGTTGGCCAGAATGGGGATAAAGGTGCTTCGTTCGTGGCAGTTGAGCATGGCGTTGACCACATGGCGGCGATAGGCGCGCAGCATGCAGCCGTAGTCACTCATGGCCACACCGGTGGCCAGCTTGACCGCCCGATTCACCAGTTTTGAAGGCAGCCGGCGCAGGATATTGTCCTGGCGCTTCTTGCGCACCGTGCCCACCGAGTCATAGCCCTCCTCGATTTTCGCCACCAGACGGGGGATCTCTTCAGGCGGGTTTTGCAGATCAGCATCCAGGGTAATGACAACGTCGCCGCGGGTCTGCTCAAAACCCGCGATGATGGCGTTGTGCTGGCCGTAATTGCGATTGAGGATGACCCCGATAATGCGGCTGTCCTGCTCGGCCGACATCTTCTCGATAATGGCGGCGCTGCGATCCTGGCTGCCGTCATCGACCAGTATCAGCTCATAGGGCTGACTGAGGGTCTGGCAGGCCATCGTGGTGCGCCGGACCAGCTCGGGGAGGGTCATCTCCTCGTTGAATACCGGGATGACAATGGAGACGAGTTTGATGGGCTGGTTATTTTTCATGTTGATTCACTATCGTGTTTAACGCGTCAATCACGCGGTCGATATCACCCAACGTCATGGCAGGAAACAGCGGCAGCGAACAGATCTGCCCCCCGGCCAGGGTCGTATGGGGCAATGAAGGCATGTCCCGTGCATAACGGGCGGTGTAATGGTCGCGGTAATATTTCTGCAGATGCGCCGGCATGAAATGAATGCCGGCACCAATCTGTACGGCCTTGAGTGCCTCAATCAGCTGCTGGCGATCAAGCCCTGCACGCTCAGGCGCCACCCGCACCACCATCAGATGTCGGCAATGCCTGTGCTCATGCACGGGGTCCTGAAGCGGTGTGATGCCGGGGATAGCCCTTAATTTCTCGATATAGTCATCGGCGAGCGCCTGGCGTGCGGCGGTAATCGCATCGAGCCTTTCAAGCTGGCCCAGCGCCAGAACGGCGCTGATATCGGGAAGGTTGTATTTGAATCCGGGTTCCACCACTTCTGCCTGCGGGGCGCGACCATGGGTTTCACGGTCAAAGGCGTCCACGGCCAGCCCATGAAATTTCAGACGCCGAATCCTGTCGGCCAGCGCCTGATCGGACGTCACGAATAGCCCGCCCTCCGCCGTCGTGACGTTTTTGATCGCGTGAAGGGAAAAGATGCAGTGCCCCCGATACCCGACCGGTTGCCCCTTGTACTGCGCCCCCAGCGCATGGGCAGCGTCTTCGATAACAGCAATGCCATGGCGCTCGGCTAGCGCATAAATCGGGTCCAGATCCAGTGAGGCGCCCGCGAAATGCACCGGGATGATCAGTCGGGTTTTCGGCGTCACCAGCGGTGCAATCTGCTCGGCCGTGGTCATCAGCGTGTCAGGATCGACATCCACGAACACCGGCGTGGCACCCACCAGGGTGATCATGTTGATGGTGGAAACCCAGGTCAGGGAAGGCGTGATGACTTCATCACCCGGCCCAATCCCCAGCGCCAGCAGTGCCAGATGCATGCCGGCGGTGGCACTGCTGAGCGCGACGGCTTCAGTGGCCCCGGTCAGTTGACAGATCATCTGCTCAAGCTGGGCATTTTTGGCGCCGGTCGTGATCCAGCCGGAGCGAAGCACTGCGACCACAGCATCAATATCGGCGTCATTCAGGGCAGGCCGACACAGGGGTAAAAAGGTGTTTTGCATGGAAGGCATCGCGTACTCACTACTTAAGTAATGTGCTGATACAAGCGCTGATACGACACAGAACGCGGCCCCTTATCAGGTATTAGCGCTCTCGACTTATTTTTACGGCCGTCGAACTGTTCAAACGTCAGCGGTGACGCGGCGTAAAAATAATCAGCCAATATGACGAAGCTCATATCGAGAATTACGGGTAGGGCAATACTAGCGATTGCTATAAATGCAGGTGTAAAAGAGTCGGAGCAAGTTGTTAAAAAGTATTAACTATCAAGTGTGTGTCTCGATACCTAAAAGCCGCTACCTGCGTGCAGCAGGTAGCGGCTTTGCCATCAATGAAGAGACTGTGCGCCTAAGGGCTCATTATTTAGCGTCAGCCCTGGGCTGGCGCCAGCGCGCAATACTGCCCATTACCAGCATGAAAAATACCGGGACAAACACGATGGCTAACGTGGCACTCAGCATGCCGCCGACCACGCCCGTACCGATCGCCTGCTGACTGGCAGAACTTACCCCGGTAGAGATCGCAAGCGGTATCACACCAAGGATAAAGGCCAGGGAGGTCATGATGATGGGGCGAAACCGCTGGCGGGCTGCCTTGATACATGCATCCTTAAGGGGAAGCCCCTGTTCGTGCAATGCCCTTGCGAATTCGATGATCAAGATCGCATTCTTGGCGGAAAGTCCGATAATGGTAACCATCCCTACCTTGAAAAAGACATCGTTGGGCATGCCCCGCAGGCTCACCATGATCACAGCCCCGATAATACCCAAAGGGACAACCAGGATGACCGACATGGGAATCGCCCAGCTTTCATAGAGCGCGGCCAGACATAAAAACACGACCAGCAGCGAAAGCATGAGAAGCGCGGGCGCCTGATTACCGGAAAGACGCTCCTGAAGTGACGACCCTGTCCATTCCAGCGCGAAGCCATCGGGCAAGGCACCCACCATGCGCTCGATCTCCTTCATCGCCTCTCCCGAGCTCTTGCCACTTCCAGGCTCCCCGGAAATGTTGATCGAAGGATAGCCGTTATAGCGCGTCATTTGTCCCGGCCCATTTTCCCACATGGCCGTGGTGAAGGCAGACAAAGGGACCATATCGCCCTGCCGGTTGCGCACCTCGAAGGCCATCAGGTTTTCAACCTGCTGACGCTGTGATCCTTCCGCCTGTACGATCACCTGCTGCATGCGACCATTATTGGGAAAGTCATTGATGTAGGACGACCCCAGCGCGGTTGAAAGCGTCGTGCCGATATCCTGATAGGAAAGCCCCATAGCGCTGGCCTTGCGTCTATCGATTTCAATACGCACCTGGGGGGTCTGTGGCAGGGCGGCTTCACGAACGTTGGCGACCAGCGGGCTTGAAGCCGCAGCTTTGAGCAGCTGGTTCTGCGCGGCCACCAAGGCCGCCTGGCCGTGCCCACCACGATCCTGCAACTGGAATTCAAAGCCGCTGGAAGTACCCATTCCATCGATGGAAGGCGGCAACAGTGTAAAGACAGAGGCTTCTCGAAGACGCGCAAACGCTCCATTGGCACGCTCGGCAACGGCATTGGCACTGCCATCGCGGCCGCGCTCCTGCCAGTTATTGAGCGTGGTAAACCCCAGGGCGGCATTCTGTCCCGATCCGGAAAAACTGAACCCGAGCAGGATCAGCGTACTGTCGATATCGGGGTCTTCAAGGCCGTGCGCCTCAATCTCGCGCGCAACGTCGATGGTCCGGTTTTCAGATGCCCCTGCCGGGAGCTGAATATCGGTCATGATATAGCCCTGATCCTCTACTGGCAGGAAGGAGGAAGGAAGTCGCAAGAAAAGAAAGCCTAGCACCAGCAGCAAAATGACATAAACGACCATATACCGCCCAATGCGGCCAATGGCATGACCCACCCAGGCGGTGTAGCCCTGCGTCACGCTTTCAAAGTGTCGGTTGAACCAGCCAAAGAAATGCTTTTGTCGATGCTCTTCGCCTGGTTTCAAGGGCTTGAGCAAGGAGGCACACAGCGCCGGCGTAAGCGTCAACGCTAGAAACGCCGAGAATAAGATGGAGACGGCCATGGCCATCGAGAACTGGCGATAGATCACCCCGACAGAGCCCGCCATGAACGCCATGGGGATAAATACGGCACACAGCACCAGTGTGATACCGATAATGGCGCCTGAAATCTCACCCATTGCCTGGCGGGTTGCTTGCTTGGGTGAAAGTCCCTGCTCTGCCATCAGGCGCTCTACGTTTTCTACCACCACAATGGCGTCATCCACCAGAATACCAATGGCCAATACCATGGCAAACATGGTCAGTACATTGACCGAGAAACCGAAGAAAAGCATGCACCCCATGGTACCCAGCAGGGCCACCGGCACTACCAGTGCAGGAATCAGCGTATAGCGAATGTTTTGCAAAAACAGAAACATGACTGCAAATACCAGGACCATTGCTTCTAGCAACGTATGGACTACCTGGGTAATGGAGGCTTTGACAAACGGCGATGTGTCATACGGAATCTGGTACTCGATACCGTCAGGAAACTGCTTGGCAAGCACGGCCATCCGTTCGCGTATCTGCGTTGCCGTACTCATGGCATTGGCACCCGGCGCCAGCTGAATCCCCCCCGCAACGGCTGGTTTGCCGTTCAGACGCGTGCCGAATTGATAGCTCTGACTACCAACTTCGACACGAGCGACATCCCCGACAGTGACACGTGCGCCGTTACCGGTATCTTTCAGGATAATGGCCGCGAAGGCTTCAGGAGAATCAAGCTGGCCGTCGAGTACTACCGGTGCGGTGATCTCTTGCCCGTTACCTGAGGGCAGATCCCCCAAGCTACCGGCCGGTATCTGAATATTCTGTTCGGCAATCGCCTGATTGACATCGGCGGGGGTCAGGTTATAAGCCGCCAATTGCTTTAGATCGAGCCAGATACGCATGGCGCGCTCGGCGCCGAATACCTGGGCCTTGCCCACTCCCGGCACACGTCTGAGTTCGTTAACCACATTGCGAACCATGTAATCGCTCAGCGCGGTTTCATCCATGGACTCATCAGGAGAGCTAAGGGTGACCATCATCAAAAAGCCTGCCGAAAGCTCCTCGACCTGGATACCCTGCTGGCGCACCGCTTCCGGTAACCTTGATTCGACGCCTTTGATGCGATTTTGTATGTCGACCCGAGCAAGCTCCGAGTTTGTGCCGGGCTCAAAGGTCACCGACACCGTCGCCATGCCCTGGCTGCTTTCAGAAGAAAAATACAGCATGTGGTTAACGCCATTGAGCTCTTCTTCGATAAGACTGACCACGCCTGCATCGATCGCTTCGGCAGAGGCGCCTGGATAAGTCAATGAAAGCTCAATCTGTGGCGGGGCAACCGCTGGATACTGGGCCACCGGCAAACGCGGCAGAGCGAGAAGCCCGGCAAGGATAATGAACAGCGCAATTACCCAGGCAAACACGGGGCGCTCAATAAAAAAACGCGACATTAAAGCGTCTCCCCTGCACGTGAGGAGGTGTCGTCAGATGCTGGGGAATCAGGAGAAGATTCAACCGTGACGGCCATGCCTGGCGCAATCTGCTGAAGCCCTGACACGACGATGCGTTCTCCCTCCCGAAGCCCTTCAAGCACGATCCAACGCCCGCCATGGACGCTGCCTAACGTCAGCCTGCGCTTGACCACCTGACCATTCTCGCTGACCACCATGGCCATCGGCTTGCCAGCCCCATCAAGCTGTACTGCCCGCTGGGCCACCGTCATTCCCTTTTCAAGATGTCTGACAGGTACGCGTACCTGAACGAAGGCACCCGGCAAGAGATCCAGTTCTGAATTGGGGAACTCGCTACGCAGCATGATTTGCCCAGTGCTCTGGTCGACAGATAGCTCCGAGAACAGCAGCCGCCCCTTCAGGTTCGCATCATCGGGTTGGATCAGGGCAACCTCGATATCGACAGCCTCACTGCCAGCATCATTGGCATGGCGCATTGCCGTGTACTGATCGGCTGATTGCGTGATATCTGCATAGATAGGATCGAGCTGCTGTATGGTTGCAAGCAGGGTGGCTTCGTTTTGGCCGACCAGCGCGCCTTCACTCACCTGCGCCCGGCCTATACGACCACTGATGGGGGCTGTGACCGTGGCATACCCAAGATCAAGGCGTGCACGGGCCAGCTCCGCTTCGGCTGAGGCCACATCCGCCGCTGCCTGCTGGGAAAGTGCCCGGGCACTATCATAATCCTGACGGCTGATGGCGTTATTGCCGAGCAAGCGCTGCAAGCGCTGCTCCTTTTGAGAGGCTTCCACCCGGTTGGCTTCCGCCTTGTTCAGTGCAGCGCGAGCGCTATCCACCGCCACCTGCAAAGGCCCTGGGTCAATCTGAAAAAGTGCATCGCCTTTTTCGATGAAACTTCCTTCCTGATAGGTGCGCTCCAGCACGATACCGGAGACGCGCGCGCGCACTTCTGCCACGCGTGAAGCCGTCAAGCGACCGCTCAGATCGGTGGTGACCCGTAAAGGGGCTGCCTTGAGTATTTCAACCGTCACACTGGGTATAGGGTCAGCTTCTTCTTGAGCAGCGGGTTCGCTGCACGCAGAAAGTAGCAGGCAGGCACTGACTACAAAAAAAATAGATAAGGCAGGTATCGTACGAGACAGTGCAGGCATATGTTTCCCCTGTGAATGTCACAGGCATACTACCGATGCGCCCGCTTCGGGATGTAAAAGACATCACTCCAGTTGTTAAAAAGTGTTGGCAACTAAACGTTTCAGCATGCGCCTGGGGTATGCTTGCTTTTTCTAAACGGGAGCCTATCAATGAGCGATCTGCTGCTTGTAGAAGATGATACGCCGCTTGCAGAACTGATCGCGGCCTACCTGGGTCAGCATGGCTATAAGGTGCATACCACCGCGCGCGGCGATACGGCCTGTGAGCAGGTTCGCCGTTTGAAGCCGGCGCTGGTCATTTTGGATGTCATGCTACCGGGCATGGATGGACTCAAGGTCTGTCAGCAGCTGCGTCATGATTATCCGGGCTTGCCCATCTTGATGCTCACCGCGCGCGACGACACGTATGACCAGGTACTGGGGCTGAAGATGGGTGCCGATGACTACATTCCCAAGCCCTGCGAGCCGCGCCTGTTGCTGGCACGCATCCGTACCTTGTTACGCCGCAGCGTCATGCCGGACGCCGTGCCGGAGGACCGGATTGTCATCGGGCAGTTGCACATCGACATGAGTGAACGCCTGGTCCATTGGCAGGGTCGGGAAATCGACATGTCCAGCGCCGAGTTCAACGTGCTGGTGGCACTGGCCAGGCACGCCGGCGAAGTGCAAAGCCGCGATCAGTTGCTTCAGCAGGTACGCGGCATCGAATTCAACGGCGTTGACCGCACGGTCGACGTCGCCATTTCCAAGCTCAGGCGCCGCTTTGAGGATGTGGGTAATGACCCTCGCCGTATAAAGACCGTCTGGGGACGTGGCTATCTGATGAGCCGCACCGAATGGGAAGCCTGATCATACTGTTGAATGCCCATGCCTAGAATACTGATTCGCCTGTTTCTCATTTTGCTGGTCAGCTACGCGGCCGCGTCCTATGCCGCGCCCTATCTGGTCATTCATTTATTCAAGCATCGGCTCGAAAGCTATGGCATTGAGCAGTATCAAGGGATCCTTTATCTGCTCGAAGATCGACTCGCGGGCCTGACGCCAGAAGAGCGTAGCGTACAGATGCCCGAACTCGCGGCCAAGTTTTCGGCAGAGCAGCTTCACATGCTGCCCATCGATCAGGCTGATACCGATGAACGGGAACGCCACCGGCTCATGCAGGGCAAACCGATTGCCTATCTGGATAGCGATGGACTGCCCGAAAAGGTACGTCTTTATATTGGCGATGACCAAGTGCTCGAAATCTCTACTGATCCACTGCCGCTGGATATCGCCCTCATATACTGGCTCACGAACCTGCTGATCGGTGCTGTTTTGATGGCCGGGGTGTTTCTCTGGTGGCGCCCTCACTGGCAGGATCTTGAACGTCTAAAAGCAACCGCCCACCGGCTGGGCCAGGGGCACCTTGATGCCCGCACCCAGATACCCGTTCATTCGAACCTGGGAGAATTGGCCTTTGTATTCGATGGTATGGCCGATGAGCTTGAAGGACTGCTGGCAAGGCAGCGTGATTTGATCAATGCCGTATCCCACGAGCTGCGCACGCCTCTCTCCCGGCTCGAATTTGGCCTGGCACTCATCTCAGAACCCCCCATGACCGCCAGCGCGGAAAAACGCATCGAAGAGATGAAGGCCCACGTCAGTGAACTCAATGCGCTAGTGCTGGAGCTTCTCTCTTATACGCGTCTGCAGTCGCCACGCCAGGTGCTGGAAAAGACCACGCTGCCCGTAGAAGAGTATCTGGACAGTGTCCTTGGCGCCTTTGCCGAAGCGCTTGAAGAGCGCAACATCAGGCTCGATATACGTGTGGAGGCTACCTCGCTAGTCACCCTGGAGCCTCGCTTGACCGCCAGAGCGCTACAGAACCTGGTGAGTAACGCCATGCGCTACTGCCAGCAG
Source organism: Vreelandella zhanjiangensis DSM 21076 (assembly GCF_000377665.1). Taxonomy (GTDB): domain Bacteria; phylum Pseudomonadota; class Gammaproteobacteria; order Pseudomonadales; family Halomonadaceae; genus Vreelandella; species Vreelandella zhanjiangensis. The sequence goes on from NZ_KB898650.1 coordinate 138,441, forward strand.
CAGATTCTGGTTACCGCCACCCATACCAGTGGCATGCTGCATATCCGCGTGGAAGACGATGGTATCGGCATTCCTGATGAAGAAAAAACCAATATCTTTACGCCCTTCTATCGGCTCGATAGAAGCCGCGACCGGGCAACGGGCGGCTTCGGGCTGGGGCTAGCGATCAGTCGTGAAGCCATTACGGCCCAAGAAGGCAGTCTGACCCTTGAAGATGCCTCGCTCGGCGGCGCGGGCTTTCATATCAGGCTGCCCCAGCCCGTGTGAATGCCCGGCGTTTTATCCGCTGCACGATTGAGCGCTACGCCGGGTGGACGAGGGCAGCAGTGCAGACGCCGCCCAGAGCCGGTCGACGCACTCTTCAAGCCACCTGGCCGCGTGCTGGGCGGCGTCTGCGCTGTAAAGCTCGCTCAGCGCGCTGATATCCAGCCCCCGGGCTTGTTCCAGCACGGCCTGCCAGCCAGCAAAATCGCCGGGCCAAACGGCCATGTTGACCGCTGCACCCAGCTCCGCCAGCCGCTCGGCCTTGCGGGTCTGCTCGCCGAAGTAGCGCCACTCGGGCGCTACGATATAGGGGCGCTTCAGCATGGCGATTTCATGCACGGTATTGTCACCGGCAGACGCCAGTACGATATCGCTGGCGGCGAGATAATCCACCACGTTATCCACCCAACCGGCGTTGACCAGATTGGCAAAATCGGTCTCGTGGCCTTCCAGATGCAGCGGGCCGATGGTCACGAACAGCGTGTTGGGTGCTGCGCGGGCGGCGACGGTCAGCGGCGCGTAGGGCGTGCCCGAACCACCGCCACCGGTGAGTACCAGCACGATTTCTCGATCCGGGTCGAGCCCCAGGCGGCGGCGCGCCTCAGCCTGCTCCGGCATTTCGGCAGCCGTGGTGCACAGCCCGCCGGTGTAGAACGTCTTCTGGCGTAGATGCTCGGGGTAATCTTCCTGCTCCAGGCGCTCGTCAAAGGGGGCCAGCATGCCCACGCACGCTTCATAGGCGCCCAGGTGCCCGGGGTCATTGCGGTCGCCGTGCATGCGGATCTTGACCGCCGGGACGCTGGCGATACGCGAGAGCAGGGCAAGCTCTGCGGAGACATCGATCACGAACAGCCCGGTGTCGGTATCGTCAAGATGATCGAGAATGCATCGCATGGTCTGGCGCATCTCGACCACGCCCATGGGCACACAGTGCATGACGGAAGGCGTGGGCTGATCGAACAGTGCCTGGGTAGGTACATCCGCGCCGATCATGTCGGGCAGCGTAATCAACTCGATCTCGCGCTCGAAACCGTCGAACAGCGACGGGTCCGCGGTCATCACGCTGACCGGGCGGTCGGGCGAAAACTGGCGAATGATGGCCATGGTGCGCCGCGCATGGCCGCGCCCCTGATGATGAACAAAAAAGCTGATGGGTTTCTTCATGGCGTACACACTCCCTTGTGTTAATCGGCGCCGAACCTGCTCAGCCGCCGTGGCCGCCTCCGTGGCCTGATGGTTCACGTCGATCTGCGGTTGCTTTACAACGTCTCTTAAACGGCACTATCGCTTAGACGTTAAGCATAGTCGGCACCTGCCAAAATGCTTGGCAGCCGTCCCACCAGACGGCGCTCGTGCTTCAAGACGGTGAAAAAACCAGCCCGATAATGCTGACAAAGATCAGCACCGCGCCCAACACCCGGAAAAACACCGCCGTATCGGCTTTGACGATATAGCGGTGTGCTCGCTCGCCCAGCAGATGACCGGCAAGCGCACAGGGCAATAGCCACAGCTGGTGAATCAACTGTAGGTCCACGCCGGCAAACAGAAACGAGATCATCTTGATCACGACCAGAATAAACCACAGCACAAACATGGTATCGCGCAGCTGTTCCTTGACGACATGCGAGGCAAACACGGCCACGATCAGCGGGGCGCCGATCAGGGACGTACCGCTGACATAACCACCCAGCGCCAGCAGCACATAGTCGACATACTTGTTGTTGCTCTTGAAGGGCTTATTGAGCACATAGCCGATGGCGTAGACCAGCACGATGCCGAAAATAATGCCGGTCATGATATTGGCAGGCAGCGTTAACAGCCCCACTACCCCAATCAGCTTGGGGATGATCATGACTTTCAGAGCTTTGCGTAAATAGCCCCAATCGATATTGCTCTCAACAGAAGCGTTGCCGTTCTCCCGCTTTAATTGGCGGTTGCCCTGCCAGGCAATCCAGCTGGAGAAGATCAGTAGGTGAACGGCGATAATCGGCAGGAAAAGCAGCGGGTCATTAACAACCAGTAATAGGAAAGGCAACGCCAGCACCGCGCCGCCAAACCCCAGGCTGGTTCTGACAAAACCGCTCCAGGCAAAGATCAAACCGATCAACGCATACTGGTACCACAACAAATCCGCCATTCACTTGCTTCCCTGGTTATCACGCTGGTTATCAAAGACTTTATTGCCTGCCTATCGCCCACCAGCTGGGTAACAGCGCCTGCACGCTGGTGTGGGCAAAACGATCATCCATTAATACCACAACCCCTTCATCAGAAGGGCTGCGGATTACCCGCCCGGCGGCCTGTACCACCTTGATCATCCCGGGAATACGGTAGGTGTAGTCATCACCTTTGCCAAACCGTGCCATCAGGCGCGCTTTAAGCGCTTCGTTGAAAGCATTAAACGGCGGCAGCCCAAGCGTTGCGATAAACGCTCCAATCAGCCGGTCGCCGGGCAGGTCCACCCCTTCAGCAAAGGCGCCACCCAATACCGCAAAACCGATGCCACGGCCGCCTGGCGTAAAACGCTGCAAGAATGCTTCGCGCTCGGCCTCGCGCATGCCCGGCGTTTGGGCAAACACGGGGACGTCAGGGTGCTGTTGGCAGAACCGCTTAAGCGCGGCTTCGAGGTAGGTAAAGCTACTGAAAAACGCCAGATAATGGCCCGGCGCCTGCTCATATTGCTGGGCCATTTCGGCTACCATTGGCGCAAGCGACGCCTCCCGGTCGCGAAAGCGGGTCGAAATATCCCGGCGAATGCGCACTTCAAGCTGGCGGGCTACAAAAGGTGAGCAAACCTCACGCCACACCGTGTTTATCGGCAGACCCAGCAGATCGCGGTAGTAGTGGGCCGGTGTCAAGGTGGCTGAGAACAGCACGGCGCTATGTGCGGCCTTGAAGCGCGGCGCTAAAAAGTCCGCCGGTATCAGATTACGCAGGCCGATTAGCGCCTTTCCTCGGCCTTTTAGTGTGAGATCACACAGCGAGTGATCGCCGAAATTCTCCGCCAGGCGGCAAAACGCTAACGCCTCAAACAGTAGCTCCTGGAGTTCAAAAGAGGCATCTTCCGGATGCTCGCCCAAGTGGTTGGTGATCGAGGCGGCAGCGTTCTGAAGGGCGCCCACCAGCTTATCGGGCAGCGTCTCAAGCAGGTGATAGTCTGCCCGTCCCGTATCATCCGGCTTACTGTCAGCAACGTCTTTCACCACCGCCTGCCACTGCCGGCCAAGGCTTGCCAGTGAGCGGCCAAGGGCTTTCGGGGCGCTGCGTTTTACGCGGTTGAAGCGCTGCTGATCAAGCTCGGCGCTGTACATGCCGCGCGCCCGCTCCACCAGGTTATGCGCTTCATCCACTAGAAGCCCCACCCGCCAATCATCGGCCTGGGCCAGGCCATGGAGCAGCGCGTGACGATCAAACCAGTGGTTAACGTCGCCCACGATGACATCCGCCCAGCGGGCCAATTCCTGGCCCAGGTAATACGGGCAGACGCTGTGGGCAAGTGCCACCTTACGCAGCGCGTCGCGGTCCCACCAGCTTTCAGCTACGGCGGCCTGGCGCGCAGCGGGTAGCCGGTCATAAAAGCCCGCGGCCAGTGGGCAGGCCTCGCCATGGCAGGCGGTTCCCGGGTACTCGCAGGCTTTCTCCCGTGCGATCAGTTCAAGTACGCGGGGCGCCTTGCCGCATGGGTTGTCATCCGCTTCGGCCTGGAGGCGCAACTGCGCCAGGGCATCCAGCGCCAAACGCCGCCCCGGGGTTTTCATGGTCAGAAAGGCAATGCGGTCAAGGCGCTGGCGCGGCATGGCGGTGAGCATGGGAAACAGCGTGGCCAGCGTCTTGCCGATCCCGGTAGGCGCCTGAGCCAGCAGGCAGCGACCGGTGCTGGCGGTCTTGTAAACATCTTCGGCCAACTCACGCTGGCCGGGACGAAACGTAGTATGGGGAAATTGCAGGTTGTTTAACGCTGCATCACGCGCCAGGCGGTGTTCGGATTCCTGCTCGGCCCAGGCAATAAAGCGCTCGCACTGGGTGGAAAAAAAAGCCTCAAGCTCATCTGCCCACGCTTTCTGGCTGATCAGGGTCTCTTTTTCGGTGGCGATATCCAGATACACCAGCGTCAGCGTGATTTCATCAAGCGCGCGCGCTTTGCATAGCAGAGCGCCGTAGATCTTCACCTGCGCCCAGTGCAACGCGCGCTGGTTGTCGGCCATGCGCTCAAGGTTACCGCGGTAGGTTTTGACCTCTTCCAGACGGTTTTCGGCAGGCGCATACCCATCGGCGCGCCCGGTGACGGTCAAGCTTTTATAGGTACCGGAAAGCGGCATTTCGGCAATGTAGTCATCGCCTCGTCGGCTAGCGACCAGGGTATGCCCGGCAATACCTTCCTGGGCGCTGGGCGAAGGGGTAAAGCGGTGGTCCAGATCACCTTCCCGGGCGGTGAAGTCACACAGCGCACGGACGGCAATCCGGTACTCTGCGACGCTACTCATCGCGTACCTGGTCATAACGCCGTTGGCGAGCCTGCCAGCCACTGCACGTAACACACCGCGACCGGAATATTATGCTGATGAAAAAACGCCAGCCAGCGGCGCTGGTTATCCTGAAGCCGGTCACCGGGGCCTTTTACCTCGATAAGCCGATAGCGGGGTTCGTTGGGTGGCGCATTGGGAAAAAACTGAACCAGGTCCGGCAAGCCCGCGCGGTTGGCTTTCAGATCCTTTAAAAAGCGTTCAAAACAGGCGCGTAGATGCGCCGCCGGTAAGCACTCAAGGGCCAGCGCCAGCAGTGTTTCATCAAGCAGCGGCCAGTGCACGAAAGGCGATGCCAAGCCGTACTTGGCCTGCCATGTGTCGCGAATCACCTGCTGATAGTGTCCGCTCTCCAGGTGCGCCAGACACTCGTCGAAAAGCTCACGCCGGCGGGTGACGAAGTCGTCGCGGTAAAGATCCGCCGGGCCGTTGTGAAACGGGTGAAAGAACGCGCCGGGCAGCGGGGCAAAGATCGCTGGCCAGCAGAGCAACCCGAAAAGCCCGGTCAGCAGCGTGTTTTCACTGTAGTAAACAGGGGCGTCAGGCGTCGCGAAATGCAACGCAACGCCGCGCTCTACCGGCTGCGGGCCGGGTAGCACGAGATCCCAGCGTATACAGGCGGGTTCAGCCGCGGCGGGTTCAATAGTCATTTTCAGCTTGCGGCGCAGGCGCGGAACCAGCCGGGCGAGTGCCTGGGCTTCAGTTTCGTTAGGCGCATTGCCGTGGGCACTCATCGCCAGCTCGAACGCCTCGTGATAGCGTCCCAGGCGCTCCAGCACACGCAGCTGGCGAACGCGCGCCTCGCTGCTGGCCGCCTCGGCGTAGCAGGCAAGTGCCTGCTCTGCCTGGCCGCTTCGCTCAGCTTCGCGGCCCAGGTTCAGTAAAAGTCGAGCCCGCCGGGTGGCAAGCCAGGCGTTGTTCGCTGCGGGCGGTACTTCCAGGCTTAACGATTCGACCGCCTCGCCTTCCTCAAGCCGTGTTCGCAGGTGATGCAGGACGAGATAGGCATCTACTTCGTCACGCCGGTGAAAGGCGCGTGACGCGTGGGTAAAGGCCACCTTTTCAAAGCACTGCAAGCCAAGCTCGGTCAGTACAAACTCGGCCCAATCCTGGCGCAGGTTGCCAAAGAACATCAGCCGTAGCCGGTCGCACACCGCCATGATCTCAAGACGCACGATCGCGTCAGGCGCCGCCGGCCACCACGTGGCAAGCGGCTTCACCTCGGCAAGTTGGGCACTCAAGGAAGTCTTGATCACTGCCTTGCCAGCTGAGGCGCCAAGCCCGGCGGCGCGGATAGGCCCTGCCAGCGCCTGGCGCAACTCGGCAAGGCGTAACTGCGTGAATAGCTCTTCCCCACTGAGTGCCGGGGCGTCAGTTACCCAGCCAAGCGCTACCAGCGGGGCAAGTGCCGTAGCGGTATCGCCTATTTCGGCGTAGTTGAGCTTGGATACTCGAAATAGCTCGCCCTTGCGCATCACCATGCGCACAAGCAGCGCTTGCGAGGCACGGGGTAGTGTCGCAAAGCGGTTCAGAAAGGTAAGTTCATCCGGCGCCAGCAGATCAGTATGGCGTTCGCCCACCCAGGCCAATACGAAGCGAAAATTGGTCAGGTAGTAGAAGGGATCATCAAGCGAGGCGGTAACAACGGCGGGAGCACTGTTCATCCATCCATTGTATCAGCGTATAACCACACGCCACCAGCTTTCCAGCGGTGGCTAGCCCACGCGGTGCTGCATCAATACTTCAAGTGCTTGATCCGCCTGCTTTTGCGAAGCGTCTACCGGTTCCGCCGATGTAGTCGTGCGGCTTCTGGCGCTGGCTTTCGGCCCACCACCTACCAACACGTACCATTCGGCCTCGGTCAGGTAGCGCTGACACCAGCGGCCCAGGCCATCGGCCACCACTTCCCGGCTTTGCTCGCCACCGCGAAAGCCGTGGGCCAGGTAAAGCAGGTCCTGGCGAGCGGTGCGCGCACGCGCATTGCCGCCGTGCACCTTGGAAAGCGGGCAGCGCCGGTCGTAGGCCGCGTTGGTCAAGGCGTAAAGCCAACGCTCCAATTCATGTGCCTGAATACCGCCGTAAACTGCCACGCCTGCGCTCCCTGCCCGTTAATGGGGCATTAGCCTGCCCGAATTAACGGCGGCTGTCACCATTCTCGCGAGCTTTCCCGCGTAAACCCCTGCAACACATTGACTACGTTGACACCTATTTCATCAACCGCATAGCCCCCTTCCATTAAAAAGATCGTGGGCAGGCCAGCTTCTGCCAAACGTTGGCCCAGGGCAATAAAGTCTTCGCTCTTGAAAGTGAACGCGCTGATCGGGTCACCTTCAAAAATATCCACGCCTAGCGAGACAATCAAAAGCTCACACTCATGCGTTTTAATGGCCGCTAGCGCCTGCTCCAAACGCTGCATCCACTCGGCTACGCTGGTGCCCGGCGCCATGGGATAGTTAAGATTGAAGCCCTCCCCCTCGCCTGCCCCCGTTTCGTCGGCGTAGCCCAGGTAGTAGGGAAAGGTTACGTCAGGGTCGCCGTGCAGTGAGGCAAACAGCACATCGTTGCGTGAGTAGAAAATTTGCTGCGTACCGTTACCGTGATGAAAATCCACATCCAGCACTGCCACGCGGCGCTTGCCGGCATTCAGCGCGTGCTGGGCCGCTACGGCCGCATTATTAAAAAAGCAGTAACCGCCAAACTGATCAAAAGCGGCGTGATGCCCTGGCGGCCGACACAGCGCAAAGCTGGGCTCCTGGGTTTCAAGCGTATGCGATATGGCGCCTAACGCGGCATCCTTGCTTCCCATGGCAGCATCAAAAGTGCCTTCAGAAATCGAGGTTTCCGCCGCCAGGGCATAATAGCCCAGCTGTCCGCTAATCGAGCGGGGAATGTGATCGCCGCGCATGGACCGGGCAGGCCAGATATTGGGTATCGCTTCCCCCTGATGACCGGCAGCCTGCCACGCTTGCCAGCAGGTTTCCAGAAAGCTTACGTAGCCCGCATCGTGAACGGCGCGTACCGGCTCAAGGCCATAGGCATCGGGGTTACGCACTTCAAAGCCAGCCTGACGAATATGCTTAAGCACCAGATCAATACGCTCGGGGCATTCGAAGGGGCTGACAAGCGCCCCGTCATGAAGCTCCGTACGCGCCTGGCGCAAACGACTATCTTCAGAGAAAAACGTAAGCATGCTGGCTCCTGAATCAGTGGTGACGAACCGTCTAAAGGCGGGCTGGAATCGCTCAAAGCCGCCTCTGGGTTTATGTTAATCCACTTCTAGCGGATGCGGCCAACACATTGCCCAGCGGCGTTTTTGAATGGGGGTCTGCTGCTTCAACCGATACTCCGCCCGGCTGGCCGCCGCTCTATCTTCAAACGGCTGGGCGCCAAGCAATGCCGTTGGTGGATTAGCGCGGGTATAACGTGCTCCTTTGCCCGTGCAGTGGGCCTGGTAGCGCTTGGCAATATTATTGGTGATGCCCACATAAGTACCCCGCTGGCACTCCAATAAATAGACGTACCAGGGGCTCGTTGAGGATAACGACATCCCTGCTCCTTAACGGGATAGATTGATAATAAACGCTTCAAGCGCCTCTATTGGCATCGGCTTGGCCAATACGTAGCCCTGGAATATATCGCACTGATAGCTCAAAAGGCGCTGATACTGCTCTTCGGTTTCCACGCCTTCAGCCACCACTTTAAGCCCCAGGTGGTGCGCCATGGAGATAATCCCCTGCACAATCGCTGAATCATCTTCGCTATTGGTCAGCTCATGAATGAAACTGCGGTCAATTTTCACCGTACTGATGGGCAGATGCTTAAGATAACTCAGGCTTGAATAGCCCGTTCCAAAGTCATCAATAGAAACCCCTATGTGCATGCTACGCAGCGCATGCAGCGTATCGATCGCGCCTTCGGTGTTATCCATCAGGATGCCTTCGGTCAGCTCCAGGCTTAACTGTTCGGCAGGCAGGCCGGTGGTTAACAGGGTTTGACGCAGCGTGGCGAGAAAGCTTGAACGCTGAAACTGCAACGGCGAGAGGTTAACCGCGACGCGTATTTCACCCAACCCCTGCTTAGCCAATGACTGCATATCCAGGCAGGCGCGCTGGAGTACCCATTCGCTGATTGGAATAATCTGGCCAGTCGTTTCAGCCAAAGGAATAAAGCGAGCCGGAGAAATAAAGCCTTTTTCAGGGTGCTCCCAGCGCAGCAGCGCTTCAACGCCCTCAAGTTTGCCTTCCCGATCCAGCAACGGCTGATAGTGCAGTGAGAACTCTTCACGCTCAATGGCTTCTTGAAGATCGTTCCGCAATACCATGCGCTCGCTGACCGTATCGGTAAACGCGTGCATATACCATTCGTAAGCGTTACGCCCCTGCTGTTTGGCCTTGTACATCGCCATATCAGCTTGCTGAATCAGCGTTTGCGGCTGGAGCGTATCCTCCTGGCTAATAGCAATACCGATACTCGCGGTCAGATAAAGCTCATGCGGCTCAATACGATAAGGACGCGCCAACATCGGCAACAGCCGCTCAACCAAGTCGACGACTTCAGATTCATAGTCGATCAACGTTTGTAAAATAACGAACTCATCACCGCCCATTCGGGCAACGGTATCATCGGGTCCCACTGCGCTGGAAAGTCGCCGGGCAACCTCAACGAGTACCTGATCGCCCACCGCATGCCCCAGGTTGTCGTTAATCGGTTTGAAGTCATCCAAATCCACAAACAGTACGGCCAGTCGCTTTTTATGTTGGCGCAGAAGCGAGAACTGTTTAAACAACGTCTCTTCAAAAAGCATCCGGTTGGGCAGACGGGTCAAATCGTCGTGGGAGGCGTGATAGGCCAGCCGCGCTTCGTAGGCTTTATGTTTGGAAATATCATGCTGCACGCCGACAAAGTGCGTTACGCGACCATCCTGATCGCGCACCGGCGCAATATATAGATCGTTCCAGAATGGCGTGCCATCCTTACGGTAGTTGCATATCGTCACATTGACTTCACGGTGCTCTTCAATACAGCTATGAATATGCTGAATAACCTCAGGCTCGCTTCCCACCCCCTGAAGGAAACGGCAGTTCTTGCCGATGATTTCTTCCTGGCTATACCCCGTCATCACAGTAAACGCATTGTTGGCATAAATGATGGGCAAATCAGGCTGTTCGGCGTCGGCGATTAAAATGCCATTGACGCTGGCCTCCACGCTGCGTTCTAGCGTCCGCAGCCGAGACTCCTGTTCACGCGCGGCGGTCACTTCCTGGGCAATCGCGTGTACGCCTTTGACAGTATTATTCACCATCATGGGCAGGTGGATAATATCCAGTAAATGGAGATGGCCCGCGCGATCCTTGAGCGTCAATTCATAGCGGTTTATCCCGCCCTGCATGGCCGTTTCAATGTAGGCCTCAACCCGCACACTATCCTGCGCATCAATAAAGAAGGTGAACGGCTTACCCAGTATTTCCTCAACCGAATAGCCGGTTAATGAGGCACAGGTAGCATTAGCCGTGACAAAACAGCCGTTCGCATCCAGGGTAAATACTGCATCAGGGTGATGGGTAAACAACGAGCGGTAACGCTGTTCGCTCTCCTCCAGAGAGCGCCGCACCTGGAAACGCTCAACGGCCAGCGCCATCAGGCCAGCGGCTTTATCGATTTGCGCCGTATCGGCACCGCTTGGCGTACTGGGTTGTGGATAATAAACCGCAATAGTGCCCGTTAGCTGGCCATCTCCACCGTACACGGGACTCGACCAGCAAGATGCCAGCCCCGCTTTTTTGGCAACGCCATGATAGCCACGCCAGCGCTCGTCCTCGGCAATATTGGCGCATATAACGGTTCTTCCCTGGTAGGCCGCGCTACCACATGCGCCGTTATTAGCGCTGATCAAAATGCGCTGTATCGCGCTGCGGTACGCCGCGGGCAGTCGGTCACCCGCGGCGAATTCCAGATGGGTGCCCGCCTCATTAACCAGCATGACCGAACACATCGCCTGGGGCAGTTCGCGCTCAAGCATTCGGCATAGGCTTTCCAACGTTTCCTTTAGCGGCTGTTCCTGGGCGATCATGCGCTGAATTGCCTGTTGGTCTTCCAGCGACTGCCGCGTCTGGGCAAGCTCGCGGGCACGCGAAACGCTGACACTCACGACGCCAAGGCTGAATGCCAGCAAACCGCTAAGCAGCAGACTGCCTAACGCCACCGCAAACGACAGCAGGTTTAGCTGATGCCAGTTGTACTGGCTCCCAGGATAGGCATAAAGCTCCATGTTTATGCCGCCGGGCAAGCCGATATAACGAGATGCCAGCGCAAGCTCAGGCGTTTCCATGCGGTCGGCGGAGAAGCCTGCGGGGTGTAGTTTCATCAGTGATGTGGCATCACGATTGACCCTAACCTGGAAAGGTCCGACTTCCAGGCGCAGCTCGTTTTCCAGGAGGGTAGCAAGATCAAAGCTTGCAAACAGGTAATGGCCGTTGGCGACAATGGGAATAACAAACATGGCCTCATGGGGTCGGCTGGTGTCTGCCATTAATAGCCGTGGACGCTCCAGAGGAATCTGCATCCAGGCACGCGTATATTCCTCGTCCAGCTGCTGACGTAACCATTGCTCCATTTCAGCCGTTCGGCCTACTCCCCAGCTCCAGGTAAGCGCTTGCTGATCCACCAGCGCAATGGCGCTAATACTCGGCGTATCACGCAGATAATTTTGCGCATCGCTTTCCAGCAGGTCCAAATCCCAGCGCGGCCCCATCGCATTTAAGCGTTCGGCCATACGCTGCATCAGGCGCAAGCGATCCTGGGTTGCCCGCTCAATATTGAGCTGAACGTTATCCAATAGATAGGCAGCCTGCTGTTGCAGCGAGGCTTGTTGATAGCTATTCAGCAGAAGCCAGATAAAACAACTTATCGTAACGCCCCACAGCGAGGCAGCGACAGTCACCCGCCCGGGGTTTAAGCGTTGCGCCTTGCCGCGTAAACCGGCAGCCAGCATGGCGGTGCCTAAAAAGCATGTAAACACCAGCGCCGTCATGGGCGAGGATGCAAACAGCGGAGAAGCATCGTTTAGCCCAAGCCATAATTTTCCCACCACAAACAGGCCAAGCCCCCATAGGCTCAGCCCACCAGCCACCCATAACCAGCGCCGCCAGGAGGTGGTAAGCCCCAGCCCAAAGCACACCCCGACCAAGAGAAGAAAGATCGCTGACAAGCTGGTAATACGCGGCCCAGCGCTTAGCCATGAGTCGCCACTACCGCCTTCTAGACTGTTATGTATTAAGGTATAAATGATGATTAACAGCAGTGCGAAAGCGCTGACGACCCGGGCTTTCGTCCAGCCTTGTAGCGACGCCAGTAGCGCAATGCCGACCAAAAGAGTGATCAACGCTCCGTCGGGCACCAACGTGGCAAAAAATGGTCGCGTAGGTATGCTGATGCCCACCACCACCCCAACCGCTCCCATACAAATCAGGGTTGCTGATATCATCAGCAAAAGGGTTTCCAGCGCTAAATGGCGTGTGTTAATCGGCATATCTTTGCGCCTCTTCGGGCATTAATGTTCACGACGCTTACCGTTCGAAGTGTACTCGCTCTATGAGCGGTACCAGCTCATGAAATTGCTCATCTAAATAACCACCATAAGTACCAAGCGTCCGGTAATCGATTAATGAGCCATACTCATGCGTAATTCGGTAGCGCAATGGTGCACTAGCAAGTGCATACGCTAACGCATCGGCTAAAGTAGCAAGCGTTTGTGGCGGCGTGCCCACGGGTGCAAAGATGCCTCGGTCGGTGGTATGCACCAGATCGATTCCCTGCTCACGAAGCGTTAAGACGTCAGGTAGCCCAGGCAGCCGTTCGCTTCCCGCCACGGCCAATGGCACCAAGGCACCCGAGGCAAAAAGAGCGCCCGCCGAAGGCAGATTAAGCATGGCAAAATCAATTTCCTGAGCCAATAAGGCTTCTACCTGAGAGGGGGTATCAGGAAAACGAACCAGCTGTATATCTGAAAGAGAGATATCGTTCTTGTCAAAAAACTCCAGCCAGAAAAGATGATCGGTGGAGTTAGTGATGGCGCCGAACATGAGGGGTTTTGAAGAAGCATTGATTAACGCTTCAATATCGCTAGCTTGTTGGGCCGCATGCCCTGCATAGGTAGCGGGAATATTCACCGTGCGAACCAGCAACGACACGGGTGCAAAATCAGCATGAGAAAATGACGCTAGCCCTGCCAGGTACGAAAGGTCGATCGTTTGATGACTACCGAGCAGCGTATAACCATCGGGCGCGGCATCTTTGACATACTGCGCGCCACGCATAGCGCCCTGGCCGGGCATATTAACCACAAGAACAGGCTGGCCTAGATAGGTTTGCGCCGTTTCAAAGATATCCCGAAACAGCACATCGGACGCCCCTCCCAGACCAAAGGGAATCACTAACGTAATTTCGCGCTGCGGGTAGTGTTCGTCGGCAACGGCCCCCGCCATGATCAGTAGAAAAATGCCTAACAGGCTAGTTTTAAAGCAATAACGCACTACTTCCCTGCAACTATACGCCATGCTCCCATCCCCTTATTTTTTTTTAGTTAACGCATAGCTACTCTTTGCAACATAGCTTTAATTTTCGGCCGCTACCACAAAAGCAGGGATCATTACGGCGCGGCTTGAGACGCATCACGTCCGGCGTACCGTCCACGTACCACCAGCGATCCTGTTCAAACACAAAGCGTGAATTCTCCTCCAACCTATGCCAGCGGGCGCGCTCTTTGAAATATGCGCGAAAGTGCACATAACCAATATTGGCTTGGGGAAGCGCATCTTGAACAGTAGGCATTGCATTAATAATTGATAAACCTTTCCACTGTGTATGCAAGTCGGGCGCAAGTTCAGCAGGTCGAGTACTTACATGCCAGGTGGCTAACAGGTAATCACATAGATTGAGCGCAAAGGCACTATAGCGGGAGCGCATCAACGCTTCTGGGGTTGGGGCGGGTTCTCCACCGTGATAACGACCGCAGCATGCATCAGTCGATAGTCCTGTACCACAAGGGCAACTTTTTTCGGTTAGAGAAATCATAGAAAGGCTCATCTATCACGTTTACTTAAGCCTAACCGATAATACTTAAAGCCGTCCTATACATAGACTCGGTTTTCGTTCGATATTGGCCCTATGTTAAGCGTATAGTGGCTAAGCAAGATTTTTTTGACCGACGGAGTACGAAACACGATCCCAATATTCTTTCCAAAGACAGCGGAGGTTCTCATGAAGGTTTATAAACCGGAATGGCAGTGCACGTTTAGCGTAAACGAAGGCGCAGAAGAATCAGCTAACTGGAAAGAGCGAGTCGCTTGGCGACTTCGCGCAGTGGCCGACCGTTTAGACGGTGTCGGTCGGACGCTTAAGATCGATTGCAATGTGACCCCTCAGGTAAGCCGAGAAGAAGTGGATACCTGTCTAGGTAAAGGGTTTGAAGTGACCCAGCAGTTATTGACCCAGCTGGCGCATCAGCAGGCCTGCGAAGATGTCATGCGCAACGCCAAGGCCGATCTGTTTGAAGAGCACTCCTCTACGTGAGCAAGCACTTCTCATCTAAGTAGATTAAAAAACTAAGTAGATTAGAAAACACCCGCCCTCACCTTGAACTGCACCCCGAAAGTTGGATACCCAACCTTCGGGGTGTTTTTTGGCGTTACTGCTTCTCGAACTGCTCAGCTTCAAGCGCGACCCGCTCGATAATGCCGGTGAACAACGCTCTTTGCGATACCATTTCCGTATTAGCTTCGCTGAGTACCACGTCCAGCGTTTTCTCTTCGACGGGTTCGCGCATATCCTTGAGTGTCAACAGATTGCCCGTGCCCATGAAGGTGCTGATGGGAAGGTCAAACACCAGCAGCTCTGCTTGGTGCTCAAGAGGAAAAGTCGATGCGATGGAGATGTCGGAACTGGCGATACTTTTGATGATATCGTCCGCCGTGACCGCTACATAACTATCCAATTGCTGCTGCACATTATTATGGTATTCACGCATCCGGTTGCGTTCGAAGGACTTTTTCGCCCAATCGCTGTCCGCATTTTCGATCCGTTGCTGGATGCTAGCCACCCGGCGCTCCGTCATGCCAAGCTCGCGCTCAAGCTGGCGGTGATTGCCGTGTCGGTTTTCAGCGCGAATCAGGTCTTCTGTGCGCTTCTCCCTTGCCTCCTGGAGCTGTTGATTAAGCGTTTCTGTCTCGCCCTGAGTGCGGTAAGGGCGTCCGCGCAGTTCGGTAAGCTCCCGGTACTCATCAAAAAAGGCGGCATACTGCTCGTTGATGGGGGCAGGGTGAAGCACTTCATTCGGTAGCCAGAGTTGATAGCAAGTATCCTCCTCTTCGAGGCGATCCACTGTAACGGCATCATCGGCAGAGGGGCAGCTTTCGGTGCGCGTCCTCCCGCCATAGGAAAATACCCGGCTGCGTTCGGGGTCAAGCGTTCTCACCGCCAGGTCGTTTTCCAAAATATAATTGTTCCAGCCTTCAACAACCGTTCGCGCCATTTCGGCCTGACGCTCTACCGTCTCGTCGATACGCGCTTGCAATGTCGCTATTTTTTGATCAGCGGGCGCAAGTGCCTCGTCAAAAGCCGCTTTGGTTTCTTCAAGCTGGGCTAGCGTGCTCTGCTCGGCGTCGAGTTCCGCTTTCAGCGGCGCCGTATCTTCATCAAGATTTGCACGCCAAGCAGCGTCCCCGTTATCGCGCTGTTCCTGGAATGCTTCAGTCGCTTCCCAGATCTGTTCAGCATCATCGGGAAATTCCACGTCTGGCAGTTGATCACCAGGCGATGCCAACCACTCGGTCAGCGCGCTTTTAAACTGCTGTAGCTCGATGGATTCGTTAATCGCTGCCTCATCGAAGTAGTACACTCGACCCGGGCGGCTCTGATCGAAAATAGAGGTATCGACTTCGCCCACGACAGAAATTTCCGCCTGATCCGGATAGTCGCTTCCACAGCCTGCCAGCAACAGCGCTGCGGCAATACATGCCCATTTATTAAATCCCCCGCTCACCTCTACCTCCTTAATTAACAAAGCTTATCGGCAACATAATTCCGAACTACTTTATAGTATCCTAATTATACTGGGCATGACGCAACACTTTCTCGTTACGTCGAGACTTGAGCGCTCGATACTATCGACGCCAAGGTTGGCGTGATTCAGATCGCTGCCGTCCTTTATTGCCATGCTTTAATTGAAAAAGGGCTTTTAGGCAGGGTATGAAAGCTCCCCCTCCTTAGCTGCCAGGAAGTAGAGCTTTCATATATTCATATTATGCTAGGTAAAAGGCACTTCCAGCGCGCGGCCCATCTTGGTCATGAAGCCCAAACACGCCTCAAGCTCACTTTTATCAATGTACTCGTCCGGCTGGTGCGCCTGGGCAATGCTGCCCGGTCCCAGAATAATCGTTTGTAATCCCTGCCCCTGAAACTGTCCCGCCTCGGTTGCATAGGCCACTGCGTGGTCGCAGCAAGCGCCGGGCAAATGATCCTTGGCTAAACGCAACACGTCTGCGTTATCACGGTTAGCAAGCCCTGGAACGGTGAGCGCCAGTGGTTCGGTCACTATTTCAACATGCTTGCCCCTGGCCTGCAGCTCGGCGCTCAGCGCTTCGCAATAGGCTTCAAAACGCGCAAACACTTCTCCGAACGTTTCGGTGGGTAAATGGCGAATTTCCCAGTCGAACTGGCACTCTCGCGCCATGATATTGATGGCCGTGCCGCCGTTAATTTTACCCACATGTAAACTGGTATGCGGTACGTTGAACGCTTCATCGACACGCCCTTCATCCACCAGAACCGTCATGGTGTCTTCGATAAAGGTGACCAGACGTGCCGCCACATGAATCGCCGAGGTGCCCTGATTGACCTGACTGCTATGCGCCTCACGCCCGATGACCGTCGTGCGCAGGTTAGTGGCACCTTTTTGGGCGACCACCGGCTGCATGCTGGTCGGCTCACCGACAATCACATGCGCGGTAGTGGAGTAATGCTCATAGAAGCGCTTGATCAGTGCAGGCGCGCCCACACAGCCAATCTCCTCGTCATACGAAAAGCCGAAATAAACAGGCTGTTTTAGCGGTGCCTTCACCCAGGCAGGCACCATGGCCAATGCACAGGCGATAAAGCCCTTCATATCGCAGGTGCCGCGGCCATAAAGCCTGCCGTCTTCGCCATCGTGAAGGCTAAACGGGTCGGTCGACCAGGGCTGACCCGCGACCGGCACCACGTCGGTATGGCCTGAAAGCATCACGCCGCCTGGGGCATCGGGGCCTACACGGGCAATCAGGTTCGCCTTGGTGCCACAGGGGCTCATTACCCGCTCAGAGGCGATGCCATACTCTTCAAGATAGCCTTCGACAAATTCGATCAGCGCGAGGTTGGAACCACGGGAGGTGGTATCGAAAGAGACCAGTTTGGTTAATAGCGCTATTGCGTCACTCATAGAATTCTCGTTGGTTATGCAATTCGCCTAACCCTATCACCGGCTTCCTCTTACGCCTACTGCCAAAGTTGAACGTGGTCACACTCATTTAACTTAGCGGTCATCAAAATGTCATCTACACTGACTACTGTTCAGTGCATCCAAAAACCTTAACAAACGCACTGTGCCACTTGGCGATGCCAAGGCGACAAGGAGCTCTTATGTCTCGTTTTATGTTACGCGCGTTATCTGCCGGTATTGCGGCGGCCACTCTGAGTGTGACCGCCCACGCCGCTACCGAGATCAGCTGGTGGCACTCCATGGGTGGCGAGCTGGGCGAACGCTTGAGCGCCCTTGCCGAAGACTTCAATGCCACCCAGGATGAGTATCGCGTCACGCCCTCCTACCGGGGCGAATACGAACAGACCATGGTTAACACCATTGCCGCCTTCCGCGCAGGCGAGCAGCCTCACATCGTACAAATTTACGAAGTAGGCACCGGCACCATGATGGCCGCCCAAGGCGCTATCTACCCCGTTTATGAGCTGATGGAAGAGCACGGCAACACTTTTGACCCGGCTGATTATCTACCCGTGGTGACCGGTTACTACACCGACACCAACGGCAACATGCTCTCCATGCCGTTCAACTCGTCAACGCCGATTCTTTACTACAACAAGGACGTCTTCGAAGCCGCTGGCCTCGACCCTGAAACGCCGCCGACCACTTGGCAAGAAATGGGTGAGATGGGCCAGCAGATTGTCGATGAAGGCGCGGCCTCTTGTGGCTTCACCATGGCCTACGCGGCCAACTGGGTGGGCCTTGAGAACTTCTCAGCGCTGCACAATCAGTCCATCGGCACTAAAGAAAACGGCTTCGGCGGTCTGGATACCGAGTTTGCCTTTAACGGCGACGTACAGGCGCGTTTCTGGGATCAGTTGAAAGAGTGGTCTGATAGCGGCGTCTACAGCTACGCAGGCCCAGCAAACGGCCCGGACGCGGCACCTTCGTTCTATTCCAGCGACTGCGCGATGTACATGAACTCGTCCGCGTCACGCGCCGACGTGTTGGCTAACTCCGACTTCGACGTGGGCTTTGGCATGCTGCCTGTTTATGACGACGTAGATGGCGCACCGCAGAACTCGATCATCGGTGGCGCGACTCTGTGGGTGCTTTCAGGCCACGAAGACGACGAGTACACCGGCGTTGCTGAATTCCTTGAGTACCTCTCATTGCCCGAAGTTCAGGCCGAGTGGCACCAGGGCACCGGCTACCTGCCGATTACCACCGCCGCTTATGAGCTGAGCCAGGAGCAGGGTTACTACGATGAGAACCCAGGCGCGGATATCGCTATCGAGCAGATCAACTTAAACGAGCCGACGGAAAACTCCAAAGGCCTGCGTTTTGGCAACTATCCTCAAGTACGCATGATTCTGGACGAAGAGTTCCAGGCCGTACTGGCTGGCACCAAGGACGGTCAGCAAGCGCTGGATGACGCGGCACGCCGCGGCAATCAGATCCTGCGCGACTTCGAGGCTGCCAATAACTAAGCGCTTCTCGCTATTTGTAAACAAACCCCGGCTTATAGCCGGGGTTTGTTATAGGAGCCATCCCATACGCCCTGATCACCGGGGCCTATGGGATGGCTTACTTTCAGACAGTTGATTGCCGTAATCAGCCGTCCCCAGCGCCCGTAACACAGGATGTGCCATGCAGACCAAACGTTCCACCTATCAAAATCGGTGGCTCCCTTTCTTACTCTTAGCGCCGCAGTTGGCGATTACACTGGTATTTTTTATCTGGCCGGCAAGCCAGGCAGTTAAATCCAGTTTCGAGCGCACCGATGCGTTCGGCTTTAAAACAACGTTTGTCGGCCTGGAGAACTATGCACGTATCCTGGCCGATCCCAGCTACCTGAATGCGCTGGGGCGCACCGCGATTTTTTCCGTCTCGGTGACGGTACTTTCCATGAGCCTGGCGCTGTTGCTGGCCGTTTGCGTTAACCGTGTGCTGCGTAGCGCCAAGTTCTACACCACGCTTCTGGTATGGCCCTACGCGGTTGCTCCGGTGGTAGCGGGTGTGCTGTGGTGGTTTTTATTCAATCCCACCATCGGCCTTCTGCCGCATCTGCTCGACTGGTTCGGTATCAGTTGGAATCACCGCGTTTCGGGCACCCAGGCAATGATTTTGATCACCATTGCCGCCGCCTGGAAGCAGATCTCCTATAACTTCCTGTTTTTCCTGGCAGGGCTTCAATCTGTACCGCAGTCACTCATGGAGGCTGCGGCTATTGATGGCGCGGGCCCCTTCAAGCGCTTCTGGACCATCGTGCTCCCGCTGCTATCGCCCACCACCTTCTTTTTGCTGATCATCAACATCAACTACGTGATGTTCGATACCTTCGGGGTGATTGATGCCACTACCGCTGGTGGGCCAGGCCAAGCCACCATGACGCTGGTCTACAAGGTCTACACCGACGGCGTCGCGGGGTTGAACATCGGATCCTCTTCGGCTCAATCAGTCATGCTGATGGGCATCGTGATTATCCTGACGTTTATCCAGTTCCGGTACGTGGAACGCCGGGTCAACTACTAGTGCGTTAAGGAAATAAACATGGTTGAAAGAAGACCTTTTCTTAATATTCTCACCCACCTGGTGCTGATTGCCGGCGTGCTGATCGTGGCGTTTCCGGTGTACGTGGCGTTTATCGCCTCGACCCACGAGCCCAGCGCCTTCGTGCGCGGCGTGCTGCCGCTGCTTCCCGGCGACAACATGTTTGCATCCTACCGGCAGATGCTTAGCTCCGGCTGGCAGGTGGGCGGCACGCCGCCGGTCTGGCTGATGCTGGGTAACTCGCTGATCATGGCGCTGACGATTGCGATCGGCAAAATCGCCATTTCGATTATCTCCGCCTTTGCGATTGTCTATTTCCGCTTCCCGTTTCGCATGCTGGCGTTCTGGATCATCTTCATCACCCTGATGCTGCCGGTCGAAGTTCGCATCATTCCCACCTACGCGGTCGTTGCCAACCTGGGCATGCTGAACTCCTATGCGGGGCTAACGCTTCCGCTGATTGCCTCGGCCACCGCGACCTTTCTGTTCCGGCAGTTCTTCATGACCGTGCCGGAAGAGTTGATGGAAGCCAGCCGGGTGGATGGCGCCGGGCCGATGAAGTTCTTCAAGGACATATTGCTGCCGGTATCGATTACCAATATCGCCGCCCTTTTCGTGATCATGTTTATTTACGGCTGGGTGCAGTACCTGTGGCCGCTGCTGGTCACCACTGATGAAGACTTCTACACCATCGTGCTGGGTATCAAGCGCCTGATGGCCTCGTCCGACCGAGTTCCCGCCTGGAACCTCATCATGGCGACCGTCACGCTTGCCATGCTGCCGCCGGTATTAGTAGTGCTGTTTATGCAAAAACTGTTCGTGAAAGGCCTGACCGAGACGGAGAAATAAGATGGCTAGCATTACCTTGGAAGGGCTTAGAAAAACCTACACAGGCGACGTCCATGCCGTTAAAGGCATCGACCTTGCGATTGAAGACGGCGAGTTCGTGGTGCTGGTGGGCCCTTCGGGCTGCGGTAAATCAACGCTGTTACGCATGGTGGCCGGGCTTGAAACAATTACCGACGGTACGCTCAAGATTGGCGACCGGGTCGTCAACAATCTCGAACCCGCCGAGCGCGATATCGCCATGGTGTTTCAGAACTATGCGCTCTACCCGCACATGACGGTGTACAACAACCTCGCGTATGGGCTGAAAAACCGCGGCTTTAAAAAACTCGAGATCGAAGAACGGGTGCGTAAAGCGGCCAAGATGCTCGAAATCGAGGAATACCTTGATCGCAAACCGCGCAAGCTCTCCGGCGGCCAGCGCCAGCGCGTCGCCATGGGTCGGGCGTTGGTACGTGAGCCCGCGGCCTTTTTGTTCGACGAACCGCTCTCTAACCTGGATGCCAAGCTGCGCGTACAGATGCGTGTGGAGATCAAGCAGCTTCAGCGCCGCTTGAAGACCACCAGCCTCTACGTCACCCACGACCAGCTTGAAGCGATGACGCTGGGTGATCGTTTGGTGGTGCTTAGCGCAGGTAAAATCGAACAGGTGGGCACGCCCATGGAGATCTATGCGCGCCCCGCATCGATGTTTGTAGCAGGTTTTATCGGCTCGCCTGCGATGAACATGGTGCCGCTTGAATACCTGCAAACGCGCGGCACCCATGACCTGCTAAACGATCTTCCCGCCGATACCGACACAGTAGGCATCCGCCCGGACGATATGCGCCTTTCGCCACCCGATGCACCACATCTGATCGTCGATTCCACGCTTGAACTGTTTGAAGCGGCCGGCGCCGAGAGCCATCTTTACGTGCGACTTGCCGACAGCGACCAGCCCACCGTGATTCGGGTAAGCGGCCAGCCGCCGGTCAAGGAGGGCGAAACGCTGCGCTTTTATGTCACCCGCGAAGCGCTGCACCCGTTTAACAGCGCGATCGGCCTGCGCACGGGGGATTAACTCGATTTTTTACGCAAACAGTCGGCAAGAAAACAGTAAATAAAAAATAAACAGTAAGAAATAATCAGTAAAAAAAGGGTGCCATGGGCTAGGTTTGAGAAAGCATCTTTGACGCTTACCTACTGTGGTGCCCTTTATATAGGGGCAAATGGGTCTTCTACCATGCGTGCTCACCCTTCCTTACTTGACGCTCTTTATCGCACCCATGCCAGACGTGTTCAGGCAACCCTGATCCGTCTGCTGGGCGATTTCGAGCTTGCCGAAGAAGCAGTGCAAGATGCCTTTGCCGCCGCTGCTCAACAGTGGCCTGTTAAAGGGACGCCCGATAACCCTCAGGCGTGGCTGATTCGCACCGGCTATCACTGCGGGATTAATCAAATTCGTCAACGCAGTACCGCACGCCGTCGAGCCCACCTGCTATTACCAAGTGAGGAAACACAGGAGTTCGACGATGCCGCGATCCAGGATGACTCGCTGCGGCTGCTGTTTACCTGCTGCCACCCAAGCTTGAGCCTAGAAGCACGCCTTGCGCTGACGCTGCGCGAAATGTGCGGGTTAACCACTGAGCAGGTTGCCAGCGCCCTATTAATCAAACCTTCAACCGTGGCACAGCGCATCGTACGGGCAAAACGCAAGATTCGCGATGCGCATATTCCCTATGCGGTACCTGCGTCGGAGACATTGCCCCAACGCCTGCCGGACGTCCTCCAGATTATCTACCTGGTCTTCAACGAAGGTTATTCAAGCAGTAGCGGTGCGGCGGTGGTCGATATCAGTCTGACCCGTGAAGCGCTACGTCTGGGTGAGGAACTGGCAGCGCTACTGCCACAGGGCGAAGTCTTTGGGCTGATGGCACTTATGCTGCTCACCAATGCCCGTCGGGATGCGCGCCAGGATAACCAAGGCGAGCTCGTCACGCTGGAGGCGCAGGACAGAGGCCTATGGCACCAGGCGGAAATTTGTACGGGTATCGAGTGGCTCGAACACGCACTAGCCCTCACCCCCGTTGGCTTTTATACCCTTCAAGCCTCAATTGCCGCCGTACACGCCCAAGCTCTTCGCCCCGAGCATACCGACTGGGCGCGGATTGTCAGGCTGTATGACGCTTTATGCCGCTCTTATCCATCGCCTGTTCTGACCTTGAATCGCGCGGTGGCCGTTGCCATGCATGACTCTCCAGCAACTGGGTTGAGCCTGCTCGATGAGCTAGCTCATCACCCTCAACTCTCTCGTTATTATCTATTACATGCGGCCCAAGCAGATTTGCTACGTCGGCAGGGTAAGAGTGATGCCGCGCGCGATGCCTACCAAAAGGCCCTGACATTGACTACTCAGGATCCGGAAAAACGCTTTTTAATCAGCAAATTGGCCGAACTTTAAGCAGCGTTATAAAAAACATTACCAAAAGGTTATGAAAAATAGTTCGCAGGCCTGTCGATTTGGGGGCACGTCAAACGACTAGAGGGTGTAGACCATCACAATAAAAGAGACTCTCAATGAAATTCATGCTGATACGGCGTGCCGATGCCACGACCGAAAATGGCGCGCTACCGTCACAGGAAATGCTTGCCGCCATGGCCGATTACAACGAGCGCATGATGCAGGCAGGCGTACTCGTGAGCGGCAACGGCTTACACCCGACAAGCGATGGCTGCCTGATCCAGTTCCATAACGGCACTCCCACTATCCTCCCCGGCCCTCTGTCTCCAGCCAGTGAACGTATTGCTGGTTATAGCGTGCTGGAGGCACCTTCTCTTGACATCGCTTTGGGGTGGGCACAGCAGTGGCCAACCCTGGATGCCGACGGCAACGTGACCCTTGAGTTAAGGCGCTACTTCACGCTTGAGGAATTTGAGCCGGGTGCGGGCCTGGATAAGCATCACAGCCATGCCCGTGTACCCGATGCCATGAATGTGCATGTCGCCTTCCCTGGCACCTGCCGGGAGGCTATGCAGTTCTATGCTGATGTGCTTGGCGGCCAGATAGAGTGCCTAATGACCTACGCGGAAACTCTAGCGGTAGAGCATGTATCACCTTCTCTGCATGACCGCATCATCCACGCTTCGCTGAACCTGCGTGGCCGTCGCTTGATGGGCGCTGATATGGCGCCAGAAAAATACACGCCACCTCAAGGCGTGCAGATTCAGCTGGAGTATCAGGAGATCGAGCAAGCCTCTCAAACCTTTGCACGGCTTGCCGAAGCCGGAGAGGTGCTCATGCCTTTTGAATCAACGTTCTGGTCTGCGGGATTTGGCATGGCCACTGACCGTTTTGGCGTGCAATGGATGATCAATGTGTCGGCGGATAGTTGCCTTTCTACTGAAGGAGAGACGCCATGAAATACGCGGCCTTAGTGTATTACCAGGAGCAACTCATCAATGCCATGAGCGAGCAGGCGTGGCATGACCTCAATCAGGAGTGTATTGCGGGCGTCGAGCGTTTGAGCGCTCAAGGCAATTACCTGGCCGGTGAAGCGCTGCAATCGATAGATACCGCGACCACTGTACGTGTGCGCAATGGCGAGACAGTGATTACCGACGGGCCGTTTGCGGAAACCAAAGAACAGCTGGCCGGTTTCTATCTGCTCGAAGCGCGTGACTTGAACGAGGCGCTACAGCTAGCCAGCCGCATCCCACCCGCGAGGCTCGGCAGCATTGAAGTACGCCCCATTCGAGAACTCCCACCCAAAACCCAGCCAGGAGAATCATCATGAGCACTACTACTCAACGCTATATTGATGGCTTCGTTGCGGCCGTGCCCACGGCCAATAAAGAGATATTTATTGAACACGCCCGTGCTGCTGCCGTGGTTTTCAAAGAGTATGGCGCTCTGCGGGTAGTCGAATGCTGGGGTGAGGATATCCCTGAAGGCGAAGTCACCTCTTATTCCATGGCCGTTAAGCGTAAGGATAACGAAACCATTATCTTCTCATGGATCGAATGGCCCTCCCGCGCCGTGCATGATGAGGCGATGCCCAAGCTCATGCAGGACCCGCGCTTACAGCCGGACATCAATCCCATGCCGTTTGATGGCAAGCGAGCGATATTCGGCAGTTTTGCCACGCTTATAGATGAGTGAGTGACCAGCCTTCTGTCGGGTGTTCACTACTCTGAATAAGGGCCGCCTCTACGTAACGTCCAGGCGGCCCTTCATTCATCGTTAATGCTGGCGAGCCTGATCAGTGATACGCCCTTCAACCTGATAATCCACGTCACCTAACGAAACCATATGGTCACGCAGCATCTCCCAGTCGGTATTACCGACGATGGTGCTGCGCCCATCATCATAGGCGGCTTCTAGCGCCGTATGGCTGTCGCCACCGGCAGCGGTGAAGTGGTTGGTGGCGATGGTGTAGGTGCTTTCAGGATCTACCGGCTGCAATGTGCCGTTCTGCGTTACCTTCAAGCTCACAACGCGCTCACCGGTGGGTTGGCGGCTGTCATATATCAACTCGGTACCTTCGGACACTTGCAGAAAACCGCCGCTTTCATCAGGAGCATTTGCCAGCCCGATCTCGAACGTCTCCAAAAGCTCCGCGCCCGTCACGCTCACCAATGCCAGGCGATTGCCAAACGGCTGCACGGCAACCAGCTCACCCACACTCACATCGCCCTGGGCGATGGGCTCCCGAATACCGCCACTATTTTGAATGGCCAGCACGGTCTCCGGGTTCACTCGGCGGGCGGCAGCAAGCTGACCATCGGCAATCAGATTGCCCAGCGCCGTTTCATCGGCACGTACGCTTTGTTCATCACCATTGCCGTGGCGCGGGTTGGGAAGCCGAGTGTTCAGGTAGGCGCCCACTTGGGTATCGCGCACTTCTTCAATTCGTGCGGTGTACGGCTCAAGCATCTCAAGCGCTTGGGCATCAGGCTCGAAATCATCGGTGGTCAGCAGTTCGCCACTAGCATCCTGCACCACGCCCTTGTCATCAAAGGTGACTTGCATGACGCCCAGGTACTTGCCGTACTCGTTCGCCTGGCCAATGACCGTAGGTGTCTTGGGCTCGCCCAAATCGTTTTCGGCCACCGTGACGGGCGATTCCAGGCGCGTATGGCTGTGCCCACCGATAATCACATCTATCCCTTCCACATGCTGGGCGAGCAACAGGTCATTACCCAGGCTCGGGTCGCTGTCAAAGCCCAGGTGAGTAAGCGCGATGATCTTGTTAACGCCTTGAGCTTCAAACGCTTCCACCATCGTCTCGGCGGCCGCCCGATAATCGCCAATGGTGACGTTACCGGGGCTGGAGACGGTCTCGCTGCCTTGCGTGCTCAGCCCGAAGATGCCGATTCGCTCGCCACCTTGCTCTACCACAATGCCGTCGTATAAGTGGCCAGGCTTAGGCTTCTGTTCGGGCTCGACGCTGATCGAATCACCGAGTAGATCGGCAAATTCAGGCGAGGTAGAGAAGTCCAGGTTCGCGCCCACAATGGGGAAGTCAGCGGCAGCAAAGAAAGCCGCAAGGGCCTGATGGCCCTCTTCCGGATCGCCCAGGTCGAACTCATGGTTGCCCGGCACGAACGCGTCATAGCCCATCAGGTTCATGAACTCGACGGCGTCTTGACCCTGGTATTCGGTGAAATAGAGCGTACCCGAAAAAATATCCCCGGCGTCCAGCAATAGGCCATCACCGAAGCGCTCACGGGCTTCAGCCAGGGCGGTGATCAGTTGAGGGTAGCTGTCGGTACGCCCGTGCAGGTCGTTGGTGTGAAAAATGGTCAGCGTATAGGGCGCGGCATACGCTGAGGTGGTGAGCAGCCCAGTCGCTATCCCTAGCGCAATACCGTGAGGAATAAGACGCATCAGCATGGTTCCTTCTATAAAAAGGGTTATCGCAGAACGATAGCGTGCCCTAGAAGCCTGACAAATGGATGACGGCGTTATCGCACACCACTGTAACGCACTCATCTTACTTAGCGGTAAGTGATGACAAAATAGCCTGCTTCTACCTGTTTATAGAAAAATGCCTTACCTAACACTACCACGGCAGTAATTCCCCATTACTGTGCCAAAAGCTGCCGCTATTTTCCTGCGTCAGCGTTTTGATACAGGCAGCAATGCCCGTGGCGGCTTCCTGAGGGCTTATCATCCCGCCGAAGTTAACCATGCGCGTTTTTACATAGCCTGGGTGTATTTGCGCGACGGCAATACCGCGTGGCTTAAGGTCCATAGCCAAGGATTTTCCAAACGCGTTTAGCGCCGCCTTGGATGCGCGGTAACCGTAGCGCCCACCGGAGTCGTTATCGGCAATCGATCCCATACGGCTGGTGATGTTGGCAATCTTACTGCCCTCCTGCATCAACGGTAGCAACGCTTCACATACCCGTAGGGGCGCATAGGCATTGATTTCCATCTGCTCACGGATGCTGTCGAAATCCAGCTGGCCTAACGATTCATCGCGCAAGAGGCCCGCATTGTTGATCAATAAATCCAACCGTTGGCCATCAAGCGCCCGTGCCAAACGCTCAACATCCTCTGGCTTGGTGACATCGATGCCTTCAATAACGCGGTCAGCCACGCGCTCAAGCTCGTCTGATGATTGGCGGCAAACGCCGATCACCTGCCAATCTTCATCTCTGTAGTGGGCTGCCAGTGCCAGCCCGACGCCTCGGTTGGCTCCGGTAATCAGTACGGTGGGTGGTTGCAGTGTGTCTTCCACGTTGTGTTCTCCAAGCGCTGTTGGGGTAAATGCTGTTGGGATAAATGCTGTAGAGATAAATAAAAGCCGCTGGCTATAAACGTAGCTTGCTGGCTTTGAAAGAGAAGCGCAAAACCCGTGCTTAACTTAGGTTTAAAACCAGAAACTGAGCTTGTACAAGCTCAAGCCGCTTAACTACCTTTGAAGCAAGGCGTTAAAACCCGCGAAGAGGAGGCAGCGTCAGGATAAAAAAACAAGGGGCCCATGGAGGAGTACCCACATGAACCGACCGTGCACGATTACGTTTGATGATAAAAAATTAACCGGCAACGCCGATGAGCCACTGATCGATTTTCTGGAAAACCATGGCATCTCCTTGCCCAATGTTTGCTACCACCCTTCTCTAGGCGCTATTGAAACGTGCGATACCTGCTGGGTCGAGGTTAACGGCGAAATGCAACGAGGCTGTGCGCTGCGTACCGAAGAAGGTCTTAATATTTCAAGCCGCAGCGCCCAAGCCACGGCCGCTCGTCATGAAGGCATGGACCGGCTGCTGGCCAAACACGAGCTTTACTGCACCGTATGCGAGAATAATAACGGCGACTGCCGTGTGCATAACGCCTTGGTCGAAATGGACATTCCCATCCAGCGCTATGAATTCCAGCCCAAGCCCCATCTAAAAGATACCTCCAGCCCGTTTTATACCTACGACCCGGACCAGTGCATTCTATGCGGTCAGTGTGTCGAGGCCTGCCAGAATGTCGAGGTTAACGAGACGTTAAGCATTGATTACGCCAGTGAGAATCCACGTGTGTTATGGGATGGTGGCAAGGAGATCAACGATTCAAGCTGCGTTCACTGTGGCCACTGCGTCACGGTCTGCCCATGTAACGCGCTGCAGGAAAACACCATGTATGGCCAGACAGGCCCGCTTACCGCCCTGCCCTGGTCGCTTAAGCGACCGATGATCGAAGTCGTCAAAGAGGTCGAAAATACCACCAGCGCCAAACCCATCACCGGTATTTCAGAGCTTGACGCCACCTGGCGCCAGCCGGGTATCAAGCGCACTAAAACGGTATGCACCTACTGCGGTGTGGGTTGCTCGTTTGAGATGTGGACCCGTGATCGCAAGATTCTCAAGGTTCAGCCCACCCCAGACGCCCCGGCTAACGGTATTTCCACCTGCATCAAGGGCAAATTTGCCTGGGACTTCGTTAACAGTGAAAAACGCCTCACGACGCCGCTGATTCGGGAAAACGGTCAGTTTCGTGAAGCCAGCTGGGACGAAGCGCTGGACCTGGTGGCGCGCCGGTTGTTAAACGTGCGCGATATCCACGGCCCACAGAGCGTTGGCTTTATCGGTTCCAGTAAAGCCAGTAACGAAGAGGCTTACCTGACGCAGAAGATTGCCCGGCTGATCATTGGCACCAATAGCGTGGATAACTCATCGCGCTACTGCCAGAACCCGGCCACCAAAGGGCTTTTTCGCACCGTGGGCTATGGTGGCGATGCCGGCACCATCAAGGATATCGAACAGGCGGAAGTGGTCGTGCTGGTAGGCAGCAACACTGCCGAAAACCATCCAGTGATTGCCTCGCGCATCAAGTCCTCGCAGAAACTCCACGGCCAAAAGCTGGTGGTGTTCGACCCGCGTAAACACGAAATGGCCGAGCGGGCGAATCTGTTTATGCGCCCCAACGCCAGTACCGATTTAATCTGGGCCTCGGCACTGTCGCGCTATATGTTCGATAACGACTTGGCCGACTATGAATTTCTTGAGCGCTGGGTCAATAACGTCGATGAATACCGTGAATCGCTGGCGCCGTTTACGCTTGATTTCGCCGAGCAGAAAACCGGCATTCCCAAGCAGCAGCTGATTGAGGCCGCGGAATTAATCGGCAGGGCAAAAAGTGTCTGCCTGCTATGGGCGATGGGGATCACTCAGCATAGCCACGGCTCGGATACCAGCACCGCGCTTTCCAACCTGCTGTTGGTCACGGGTAACTACGGCAAACCGGGTACCGGTGGCTACCCCATGCGCGGTCATAACAACGTGCAGGGGGCTAGCGACTTTGGCTGCCTGCGCAATATGTACCCAGGCTATGAAAAGGTTACCGACGAAGACGTGCGCAAGCGCTGGGCCAAAGGCTGGGGCGTCAAGCCCGAGCAGCTCTCGCTGGAAGAGGGCTGGGGCAACTTCCTGATGGTTCAAGCCGCGGCTGACGACAAGCTCAAGGCCATGTATATCATCGGCGAGGAAACGGCCTTCTCCGACTCCAATACGCATAACGTCCACTCCGCGTTTGAAAGCCTCGACTTTATGGTGGTGCAGGATATGTTCTTGAGCCGTACCGCTGAGTTTGCGGACGTGGTGCTGCCCGCCTGCCCCAGCGTCGAGAAAGAAGGCACGTTTGTGAATACCGAGCGACGCATTCAGCGCTTTTATCAGGTGCTCGAACCGCTGGGCGACAGCCGCCCCGACTGGCGTATCTTGACAGACCTTGCCGCGCGCATGGGTCACGACTGGGGCTATAACCACCCCTCCGAGATCATGGCCGAGTGCGCGTCGATATCACCGCTGTTCGCCGGGGTCAGCTACGAGCGCCTGGAAGGCTGGAAGTCGTTGCTCTGGCCGGTTGCCGAAGACGGTACCGACACGCCGCTGCTGTATACCGATGGTTTTCCCACCGAGGACGGCAAGGCCAGTCTGTTTGTTCTTGAGTGGCAAGAGCCGCTTGAGGCCGCCGATGAAGAATATGATCTCATGCTGGATAACGGCCGCTTGCTGGAGCACTTCCAAGGCTCTAACCAGACCGGGCGCTCACAGGGCATCTGGGATCAGGTACCGCGTAGTTTTGTCGAGGTTAGCCCTGAGCTTGCGGCCGAGCGCAATATTCAAGACGGCACTTGGGTGCGTCTCACCTCACGTCGGGATAGCCGTGAATTTCCTGCCTTGGTTACCGACCGCGTCGCGGGCAAGACGCTCTATCTGCCGATTCACTTTGGCAAACCCGGGGTTAACGCATTAACCGGCGAGCACACCGACCCGATTGTCCACACACCCGCCTACAAGGAAACGGCCGTCAAGCTTGAGGTGCTGGATAAACGCACCGAGCCGCCGCTGCCCAGCACCAACTACCGCTTTGGAAAGCGCACTCCCAATGAAGGCGTCGCCGTCGAGGTGAAGTGGGCCAACGAGGACTATACGTTGCCGCCTGCCCAGCAAACCAATCCGAGGAAAATGTAATGGCCGAACGAATTGCCTACGATGTGCCGCCACCCAAAATCGGCCCGGATGCCCAGGAAGAGCTCGACAGGCTGGTACAAACGCTGCATGAACATGGTCTGCTCCGGTTTGCCAATGATGTGGTTGCGTCTAATCATGAGCTGATGCGTATTGTGGTAGACGGCTTAAATAAACCAGGCTCGCTTAATGCCATTCAAAATCTTTCCGTCATCGCCATGACGCTTTCGGCGCTGCCGCCGGAGCGTTTTTATCAGGTAATGTTTGCGCTCAAAGAAGGAATTGAGCAGGTTGGCAACCATCGCCATGATGAAGCAGAGCGTGATTCCCAGCAGGATAAGAGCAAACACACGCGCCAGGACAAAGAGGACAGCGCTCCCGGCATTACCGGCATTTATCGCATGCTTAACGATGACGAGCTGTGGTATGCCATCAAACCGATTCTGGCCGGCCTGCGGGCTTTTTCCGAGCGGCTCGACAGGCCTGTGGATAAGCCGGTGACGGATTTCACCGGCAAGCCTACCGAAGGCCCATGAAAACAGTAAATCAAATCAGCGCCTCAACAAACACGCTGCCAGGGAGAGGCCCGTGTTTTGACATATCCCGCTGAGTTTCTAGGCTTACAGGTGTACGTGATTTAAGACGTTAGATTTACGCCACATTCGATTAACAGGGAGTCAGTCGAAATGAAATACCGTCCATTAGGGAATTCAGGACTGCTGGTATCCGAGATTGTGCTGGGTACCGTACCGTTTGGCGGAAGTGGAGGCTTTGAAAAAGCGGCAAGCGTTGATGTAGAAGTCGCGCGGCGCCAGATCGATATGGCGATTGATGCCGGGGTTAACCTGATCGATACTGCCGACCTTTACTCCATGGGCGAGTCGGAAGAGATTGTAGGCAAGGCGCTGGGCAGCAAGCGTCAGGACATCATTCTAGCCTCCAAAGCGCGTAGCCCAATGGGCGATAACCCCAACCACAGCGGTTTTTCACGCTATCACTTGATCAATGCTTGTGAAGCCAGCCTGAAACGCCTGGGTACTGACCATATCGACCTGTACCAGATGCACAACTGGGACGGCGTCACGCCGGTCGAAGAGATGCTGTATGCGCTGGATCATCTGGTGCAAAGCGGCAAGATCCGCTACTACGGCACCTCCAACTTTACCGGCTGGCAGATGATGAAGACCATCGGCAAGGCCGAACTGCATAATCTGGTCAAACCCATCAGCCAGCAGATTTACTACACGCCGGAATCTCGTGAGGCCGAGTATGAGCTGATGCCATTAGCCATCGATCAGAATATTGGCACGTTGGTATGGGGGCCGCTGGGTGAAGGCTTGTTCAATGGCAAGGTACGCCGTGGCCAGAAAGCGCCCGAAGGCACCCGCCAGGGCAACGGTTGGCCCGAGCCCTATGTGCATGACATGGAGCGCGCTTACGATATCATCGAGCTATTAGCGGAGATTGGTGAAGCGCATGACGCCTCCATTCCTCGCACTTGCCTTGCTTGGCTGAAAGACCGTCCCGGCGTGACCTCGCTGATTGTCGGCGCGCGTAACGAAGAGCATCTGAAGGATGATCTGGCTGCCGCCGAGCTTACCCTGAGCCAGGAAGAGATTGATCGCCTGGAAGCCGCCACACGCCCAGCTCCACTTTACCCTTACTGGCATCGCGTCGTGGCCGGTATGGATCGTATCGACAAGGCCGAACAGCCGTTTATCGATAACTACCGCAAAACCATCGATAACCGTAACGATGAACGCTAAAGGCAAGCTACCGGCGAAGATGCTCCGCCGGTAGTGGTTCGTTACTACGTTAAAAACATGCCAAAAAGTCGGTATGGAATTACCCATACCGACTCAAGATCGAAGTAAAGCTTAAAACAGTAACGAACCCACGTTAGCCATTAGAAGTGATAACGAGCACCTACCGCGTAATACAGGTCTTCGTCGTAATCGTTAACGGCATCGAGATTTCTGTCGTTAAGCTCTAGGAACATATCGAAGTTTTTGGTCAGTTGGTACATCGAGCCTAGTGCCCAAGCGTTACGGTCGCTGTCAGCATTGTCTACTTCGATGTTGTAGTAGTCGGCGAAGAATTTCCACGAATCGTAAATATAAGTGGCACCTACACCAATTTTATCAAAACCGCCGCCATAGACGTCGTTATCATCACGTGTCTCATAACCTACACGTGCAGAAAGAGAATCGTTAATAATGAAAGCTGCCGTCGCGCCGAAACGCGTTTCACCGTTACCACCACCACGAACGGTATCTTCAACATAACCCAGCGCTAAACGAGCCGGACCTGTTTCATAAACCACGCCACCCTGTGTAGCAATAACGCTACCTTCATCCGTTTGTGCAGCTTCTGTTAAGCCGCGCTCAGAGAAGTGTTTGGCAGAAATGACGGCCTGGAAACCATTCATTTTGGGCGTTTTATAGCCGATTGAATCGCCACGTGCCTGCACGCCGCCGCCTGCAAACTCATAGCCGCGCTCAACATAAACGTCGAAGGGAGTCATGACGTAGTTGTCGAAGTAGCTGTTGTAGTTACCCGCCATGAACGTACCGAACTGCTGGCTTTCTAACCCCAGGTAGCTGTTACGAACTTCATCAAAGCCGGGGCTGCTACGCTCGTCAGCTTTAAAACGCCACTCTACGCGAGCAAAAGCGCGTAGGTCAGTCGTGATTTGATGGCCAGCAGTAATACGCAGGCGTGAACCAAAGTTGCGGAATTCTTCGCCGTTATCTACACCGTTTTTAACACCACCCCCCTCAAAACCCATGGCGATACGGCCATAAATATCAAGCGTAGTGCCGTCTTGATCGTAAACCATAGCGGCTTGTGCTGCAGAGGCGCCTAATAAACCGCAAACTGCTAACGCCAGTGTCGTTTTCTTAAACATGTTCGATCCCGTTGAAGTAGTCATATATTTTTTTAATAAAAAGACTTTAAAAAAGAGTAGAGGTCGTTTAACGCCTCAACGCAGCAGATAGTAGTAGGTATATATTTCATTTATTTTAAAGTTTTAATATTTTCTAACCACTTAGGATTAATATTTAATTTTTAACAATGTCGTCGTCAAAGCGTAACAAGGACCGGCTATGACAATTTATTAATTATTATTTGCGAAAGTGTCATCGCTTGTTCACTACCTTGACTTGGCAGTGTCACTGTCCCCTACCACACTAAGTTAAAATGTGATTAAGGGACGGATCGCTTATGCGGCTTTGTATCGTTAGCGAAACATGGTCACCAGAGATTAACGGTGTTGCCCATACCTTGAGCCGCTTGCACCAAGAGCTCAGGCGCCAAGGGGTTTCCGTTGATGTTATTCGCCCAAAACCGCGCGTCGAGGGAAAGGCGCCAGATGTACAGCATGAGCTTCAGGTTAACCGCTTGGCCGTACCGGGTTATGCCGAGGTGCAAGTCGGCTTAACCAGACCTTCCAAGCTGAACCGCTTTTGGAGCCAGCACCGCCCTGACGTTATCTACCTGGCGACCCAAGGCCCACTCGGCTGGGCAGCACGCCAAGCCGCACACCAATTAAATATTCCGCTGGTGGCAGGCTGGCATACCAACTTTGATCATTATTGCCATGATTACGGCGTCCCTTGGCTAGAACCAGCGGCGCGTCGCTACCTGCGCTATTTCCATAATGGCTGCCAACTCACTCTGGTTCCTACCCAGCTACAGGCCGAAGCCTTAAGCCAACAGGGCATTCATGACGTTCACGTGATGTCACGAGGAATTGAGGGAGAGCGTTTCTCACCCGCGTATCGGGATACCGCCCTGCGCCAGCAGTGGGGTGTGAGCGCTCACCAACCCGTTGCACTTTACGTAGGCCGACTGGCCCTGGAGAAAAACCTCACGCTGCTGCAAGAAACCTTACAAGCCATGCGCGAGGTACGCCCCGATATGGCCCAGGTGATTGTGGGCGATGGGCCTGCGCGAGCTCAGCTTGAGAAAGCCCTTCCTGAGGCGCACTTCACCGGGTTTGTGGAGAAGCATGAGCTGGCACGCCATTACGCCAGTGCAGACCTGTTTGTCTTTCCTTCACTGTCAGAGACCTGGGGCAACGTAGTTGCCGAGGCAATGGCCAGCGGCCTTGCCGTGGTGGCTTATCGGCACGCGGCAAGCGCTGAGCTAATTCAAAATGGCCATAATGGTATTACCGTTACCCCTGACGACAGGGAAGCGTTTCAACAAGCGGCTGTCGAGCTTTGCCAACATCCCGCCGACTACGCGCGCATAGGCCGTGTCGCGCGTCTTCGCGCACTTGAGCAAAGCTGGTCGGGCATCGCGGATCAGTTTATGCAGTACCTCCACCAAGCCCAAGAGGCCCACCATGCGTCCACGCCCGCTTGTCGTATTCGCTCGTCTTGACCTGCTTGAATGGCAGCTTTGCCAGCGCGTTACACGGCTCAATCTGTTCCGCCCCTGGCGAATTGTCTTGCAGGCCGCAAGCCGCCTGGGCGACTGGCCGATATGGGTCCTGCTGATCGCCGCGCAGCCTTGGCTACAGCCTGACGGTATTTGGCGGATAGTCCAGTACACCAGTATCGCGCTGGCGGCGATGCTGGTGTATCGGCTGATTAAAACGCGGCTATGTCGCGAGCGGCCTTTTATTACTTACCTGGGTGGCGTGCATTGCGG
Organism: Vreelandella zhanjiangensis DSM 21076; assembly: GCF_000377665.1. Taxonomy (GTDB): domain Bacteria; phylum Pseudomonadota; class Gammaproteobacteria; order Pseudomonadales; family Halomonadaceae; genus Vreelandella; species Vreelandella zhanjiangensis. Next base: position 173,739 of record NZ_KB898650.1, read on the forward strand.
CGAACCGGCGCGCGACCGCTACAGCTTTCCCAGTGGCCATACCATGCATGCTGTCTTGTTCAGCGTGCTGGTCGCCGCACACACGCCCTGGCTTTTACCGCTGGTACTGCCTTTGGCCTTGCTGATTGCAATATCACGCGTTGGGCTTGGGCTGCATTACATCAGCGATGTTATCGCTGGCGGCGCGATTGGTTATGGCTTTGCTTTTCTTAGTCTTTATTGGATGGGCTGAAGTAAACTTTTCGCCATTTTGACGGTTAGACGCTAGATTAAAACCAACTCTGTCATTTAAGCGGTCTTGCTAGGGCTTTTGGCCTTACGCATTCATTAGGGAGCGATGTAATGACCATGACGGTTGGTGAACTTTTTGTAGCGCTTGTCATCATTGCGCTAGCGCTCGTGGTGAGTAATGCGTTGAGGCTTAGGCTCGCGTGGCTACGCAAGCTCTTTCTACCCAGTTCGGTGATCGCCGGGCTGATACTTCTATTGATGGGGCCGGATGTAATCGGTCGCCTGACGCCTACCTTTTTTGAAGAAAGCCCCGGGCTGTTTCCTGCCTATGTACAAGAGAGCTGGGCGGCCTTGCCGGGTCTGTTGATTAACGTCGTGTTTGCCGCTCTGTTTATTGGCAAGGCCATTCCGGGCCTGCGCACTATCTGGCTGCGTGCCGGGCCTCAGGTCGTGGTAGGCCAAACCATGGCCTGGGGGCAATATGTCGTAGGCCTTACCCTGGCGCTGTTGGTACTCACGCCGTTTTTTAACATGAACCCGATGGTGGGCGCGCTCATTGAGATTGGCTTTGAAGGCGGCCACGGCACGGCAGCCGGCATGGCGGATACGTTCGCCGACCTGGGCTTTGAAGAAGGTGCTGACCTGGCGCTGGGGCTAGCGACCGTCGGGATTGTTGCCGGTGTGCTCATCGGCACCCTGATGATCAATATCGCCGCCCGCCGCGGAGTGATTACCCCCAGCAAAGAGAACGATGAGCCTGATGACCTGATTCGTGAAGATGAGCGCCCTTCTGCACAAGAATTTAGTGAGTTCAAAAAAGACCTTACCCTTGAAGCAGGCACTACCGACCCGCTTAGCCTGCATATCGGCTTAGTGGGTATCGCCATTTTAATTGGCTGGCTGCTACTGTCGGGCCTGCAGTGGATCGAGCAGGTTACCTGGGCACGTAATGATGGCCTTGAGATATTAGCCCACGTGCCGCTGTTTCCGATTGCGATGATCGGCGGGGTAATCGTTCAATTAGTGGTCACGCGCTTTGGTCTGGAGCATCACGTCTCCACCCGTACGATGGCACGCATCGCGGGTACGGCGCTCGACTTCACCATCGTGGCGGCACTGGCCACGCTGTCACTTACCACCCTGGGTGAATACTTTCTGCCGTTTTTGCTGCTGTCGGTGGCAGGTATCGCCTGGGGATTATTCGTGCTGATTGTGATTGCCCCCCGCGTTATTCCCGAAAACTGGTTTGAGCGGGGCGTGGGCGATTTTGGCCAATCCATGGGGGTAACGGTAACCGGCTTACTACTTATGAGAATGGCCGACCCCAGCAACAAATCCGGTGCGCTTGAAAGCTTTGGCTACAAGCAGCTTATGTTTGAGCCAATTGTAGGGGGCGGGTTATTTACCGCAGCAGCCCTGCCCTTGATTGCTGAGTTTGGTCCGCTGGCCATACTGATATTTACCGCCATATTAACCATTGGCTGGCTGCTGTTCGGACTGCTGTATTTTGGCCGCATGGTGCCTGAAAGAGGTCGTGGGCGCTGGCAGAAAAAGTAGTGGCTATCAGCCTCCAACCCCTACCTTGGTCACTCTCCAACGCTGTATGGAGCGCGATAAAAAAACCATGCCCGCTTTCGCGGGCATGGTTTTTGGTTAGATCTACTCTTAGCGCGGTAGCACGATTAATCGATCATTACGCTCAGATATCGGGGGGCATATCTTCGCGGTCTTCCGTTACCACCATAAATGAGGTTTTAAACATCATGTACAAGCCGATAGCCGAAAACCCCAAGAACAGCACGAACATGCATAACATCAGTACCATCGCCATAACGCTTGTCCCTGAAAATACGCGGCTGTTGCGTTTTCGTTTTCTAACCGCTTAGATTTAGTATGACGAAAGGATAGACTAAATCGGTGTATTCATCTGTACAGAGACTATGCAAATTATAATTAACAATCAATAATGTTATAAGAATCAGCAAGTTGTAAAAAATACCCAACGCAAAAAAACCACCTCGCTTACGCGAAATGGTCATTTTGCATCTCCACCGTCCTTGGCTTCGACGATTAACGTATCCGTACGTTAATACAATTGAGCGGAATGAGCGTCCTTTTAACTCCCGTGTTCTTCTACTTGGCTCCTGCCTTCCCTAATTTCCTATCATCCCGCTCACACTGTTACTACTTAGGTATTGCAGGTAGCGGGCCAACATGCCGTATAAAACAAAAATCATTTAATAAACAACATCTTAATGTAAAAAACATCAATGCCGGAAGGAGCCTTAAAATGTTTTTAACATGTATAAAAAAGACACATGAGACATATGCACACGTACCATTCTCGCCATTGTGGTTAAATCAGTGGCACGACGAACAAACACGGCTTATTTTACGTATTGTTGTAATGAACTGCTTCTGCCCGGCCGCTTTGCCGGGCTTGCCTACCTGAAGGGAACGACACTATGAAACGCATCATGGCGATTGGTCTTCTAATGACCACCCTGGTTCTGATTATTAGCGGTTGTAATACGATTCGTGGCGCCGGTGAAGACATTGAGCAGGGCGGCCAGGCCATTCAAAGTTCAGCGAGCAGCTAATCATTATGATGACCGTCTACCTTTCTCATGGCTTGGAAAGCGGGCCCGGCGCCTTAAAGATCCAGGCGCTAAAAGGCATTGCTGAAAAGTTCGATGACTGTGAGCCGGTCGTCATGGATTACCGCGGGATGGCAGAACCGCCCCAGCGTTTAAATCACTTGCTGGCCACAATGGCAAAACGCAACGCCACACCCGGCAGCTGCGTGCTAGCAGGCTCAAGCTTAGGGGGCTGGCTAAGCGCCGCGGTTAGCGCCCAGCAGCCTTTGCTGGGCTGCTTTTTACTCGCCCCCGCACTGGGCTTGCCAGACTACCCTGAAACCTCACCGACCATTCAGGCCCGCCTTACGCATATCATCCATGGCTGGCAGGATGACGTAGTGCTGCCAGGCCCCGTGATTGAGCGCGCCCGGTTGCAGCGCCTTTCACTGCGCATGGTCGATGATGATCATCGCCTGCATGCAAGCCTGGATACCATCTTAAGTGATTTCGAACGCTTCCTGGCTGACTGCCAAGCGCTTGACCAGCAGGCCATTCAAGCGAGCGTGTCTTAAGCAAGCATCTCTTATGCGAGCAAGCGCTTATTTATTCGTCCGCAAGCGCGGGCAGCAGCGTTTTTAATTTGCGCGTTAACGTATTACGCCCCCAGCCCAGCAGCTCGGCGGCTTCGCCTTTGCGCCCGCCGGTATGCTTTAACGCGGTTTCAATTAAAATGCGCTCGAAGTCAGGTACCGCTTCTTCCAGTAGATGCGTATGCCCTTCAGCCAGCGCGTGGTCGGCCCACTCCCGAAATGCCGAGCGCCAGTCGCCATGCACACTGCTTTCCATGGAATTAGTCGTGCGCAGCTCGGGCGGCAAATCCTCCACTAAAATTTCACGTCCTGAGGCCATCACCGTTAGCCAGCGGCAAATATTTTCCAACTGGCGCACGTTACCCGGCCATGACAGACGCGTTAAGTGCGCCTCGGCGTCAGCCGTCAGCACTTTGATATCGGTGGCGAGCTCTTTGGCGGCTTCGGCCAGAAAGTGGCGCGTTAGCCTGGGAATATCTTCACGACGTTCGGCCAAGCGTGGCAGATGAATACGAATCACGTTTAAGCGGTGAAAAAGATCCTCACGAAAGCGCCCGTCATCCACCAGCGACTCAAGGTTTTGGTGCGTGGCCGCGATAATACGCACATCAACCCTAACCGGCGTATGGCCGCCCACCCGGTAAAATTCCCCGTCAGCCAGCACACGTAGCAAACGGGTCTGGGTTTCCGCAGGCATATCACCGATTTCATCCAGAAACAGCGTGCCGCCATTCGCTTGCTCAAACCGGCCCTGGCGCTGCGCCGCCGCCCCGGTAAAAGCGCCCTTCTCATGACCAAACAGTTCGGACTCAATAAGATCCCGAGGAATCGCCGCCATGTTCAGCGCAATAAACGGCTTACCAGCCCGGGGGCTATGCTGGTGCAGCGCCTGAGCAACACGCTCTTTACCCGTGCCCGACTCGCCGTTGATTAGTACCGTAATATGCGAATGCGAAAGCCGTCCGATAGCGCGAAACACCTCCTGCATGGCAGGCGCCTCGCCGATAATTTCTGCATTCAGGCCTTCAGGCACGCTAATCGGCCTTTGGCGCTCTCGGGCATGAGCCACCGCTCGGCGCACCAGCGCCAGCGCCTCGTCGACATCAAACGGCTTGGGCAAGTATTCAAAGGCACCGCCCTGGTAGGAAGCCACGGCGCTATCCAGATCCGAGTGGGCCGTCATCACAATCACGGGCAGGTCCGGATGCGCTTCGCGAATTCGGGCCATTAAATCCAACCCATCAATGCCCGGCATACGAATATCGGTTACCAGTACATCCGGCGGGTCTTCCAGCAGCCTGGCAAGCGCTGTGTCGGCCCGCTCGATACATTCCACGTCAAGGTCTGGCTGCGCCAGCGCGCGCTCAAGCACCCAGCGGATAGCGCGGTCATCATCCACAACGACCACCCGTGCAACATCGTTACGTGTCGCCTCAGTCATGACGCTTCTCCGGTGCAGTTAATAACCATTGGAATCAGTAAACGAAATTCAGTGTGACCAGGTCGTGAATCGCACTCGATCAATCCTTGATGCTGGTGCAAGATCGACTGGGCAATGGAAAGCCCCAGCCCGCTGCCTTCGGCGCGCCCTGAAACCATGGGGTAGAAAAGCGTTTCTTTAAGCTCTTCGGGAATGCCGGGGCCGTTATCAATCACACCGACTTCGCTTACCAGGCGGTGGCGTTCGGCACCCAGGGTAAACTGGCGCCGGGCACGGGTGCGCAGCATCAATTCCGGCATCGGGGTTTGTGCATCGCTCATTGCCTGAACGGCGTTGCGGGCCACATTAAGTACGGCTTGAATCATTTGCGATTCATCGCCGGAAAGATCCGGCAGGCTGGGGTCGTAATCGCGGCTGATAGTGACATCAGGGTGTTCGGCAATCAGCAGCGAGCGCACCCGTTCCAGCACTTTATGAATATTCACCGGCTTATGCTTAACGATGCGGTTAGGGCCGAGCATTGAATCCACCAGATCGCGCAGGCGGTCGACCTCTTCGACAATGATATGGGTAAATTCCCGCAGTGCCGGGTCGGCTAAATCACGCTCTAACAGCTGGGCGGCACCGCGAATTCCGCCCAATGGATTTTTAACCTCATGAGCCAAGCCGCGGGCCAGCACTTTGATAGTCTCCTGACGCGTGGTTAGGGCTTCCTCGCGGGAAATCTGCATCAGCCGGTCGCGGGGCTCTATTTCTAATAGCAGCTCATCATCCGATAAAGGCGTAACGGTATAGTCCACCGTTAACGACTCGCCGTTGAGCGGGGTAATACGCGCCTCGCGCTGGGTGTAGGGGTGAAAGGCATCCCGCGCTTTGGCCAACACCTGATCGATACTTTCATCGCCGCCGAGCAGGGTACCCAAACTAACTCCCTGTACTCGACTAAAACTTACCGCCAGCAAAGCCTCGGCGGCCGGGTTCATCCAGCGTACGTGGAGCTCACCATCCAGCAGTAGCACCGCCATGGAGAGATGTTCTAGTAAACGCTGATACATGGAGTGTCCTGAGGCATCGCGGTTGAAATCGTTCATATTGAAGAGAAACTGCAAAAAGCGCGCCAAGTTGTTCCACTAGCGACACAATGCACGGCTTGTGGGCATTACACACCGCTGAGGCGAGCGTTTATAGCGCAGCTGGCCGCTCACCACGGATGCTTAATGCACTATTTTAGTGCATTAAGCACAATTAGAAAGCATGCCAATCACCGGATCAGTGCAATAAAAAACCCCGCCGAGGCGGGGTTTTAGGGCTAACACGTTAAAACGCCATTAGCAGCTGTAGTACATATCAAACTCAATGGGGTGCGTCGCCATGCGGATACGCTCCACTTCTTCCATCTTGAGTTCGATGTAAGCATCGATCATATCGTCGGTGAACACGCCACCTTCGGTCAGGAACGCACGGTCAGCGTCGAGTGCTTCCAGCGCCTGATCCAGGCTGTTAGCAACGGTCGGTACTAACTTGCCTTCTTCCGGCGGTAAGTCGTACAAGTTCTTGTCCATGGCATCGCCAGGATGGATCTTGTTCTTGATACCGTCGATACCGGCCATCAGCAGGGCTGCGAACGACAGGTAAGGGTTGGCAGTCGGGTCAGGGAAGCGGGTCTCGACACGCTTGCCTTTCGGGCTTGCCGTGTAAGGAATACGGATAGACGCACTGCGGTTACGAGCGCTGTAGGCCAGCATTACCGGCGCTTCGAAACCCGGTACCAAGCGCTTGTACGAGTTGGTAGACGCGTTGGTGAAGGCGTTCAGGGCACGGGCGTGCTTGATCACACCGCCAATGTAGTAAAGCGCCATTTCAGACAGGCCCGCGTACTCGTCACCGGCAAACTGGTTCTGGCCATCTTTCCAGAATGACTGGTGGATGTGCATGCCTGAACCATTGTCACCCACCAGCGGCTTGGGCATGAAGGTCGCGGTTTTGCCGTAAGCGTGGGCCACGTTGTGGATCACGTACTTCATTTCCTGAACTTCGTCGGCCTTCTTCACCAAGGTGTTGAATTTAACGCCAATTTCGTTCTGACCCGCATTCGCCACTTCGTGGTGGTGCACTTCAACAGTCTGGCCAATCGCTTCCAGCGTATTACACATAGCGCCACGGATATCGTGGAAGCTATCGACCGGCGGAACCGGGAAGTAGCCGCCTTTTAGGCGAGGACGGTGGCCCAGGTTACCGCCTTCAACACGGCTATCAGTTGCCCAGGCGCCCTCTTCGGACGAGATTTTGTACATGGAGCCCTGAATATCAGACTTCCAGTGTACTTCGTCAAAAATGAAGAACTCAGGCTCCGGGCCGAAGAAAGCGGTATCGCCCAGGCCGGTAGATTCCAGGTACGCTTCAGCACGTTTGGCGATGGAGCGCGGGTCACGATCGTAGCCCTGCATGGTGGCAGGCTCGATGATATCGCAACGCAAAATCAGGGTAGCGTCTTCGGTGAAGGGGTCGAGGAATGCAGTACCGTCTTCCGGACGCAGAATCATGTCGGATTCGTTGATGCCTTTCCAGCCCTCGATAGAAGAACCATCGAACATCTGGCCATTCTCAAAGAACTCTTCGTTTACATCGCGGGCAGGCACGGTGACGTGCTGCTCTTTACCGCGAGTATCGGTGAAACGCAGGTCCACCCACTTAACATCATGTTCTTCGATTAGCGCGAGAGTCTTGGCTGACATTGTGTCCTCCGGTATGAGCGTGGCTTAAAGCGTAAAAACAGTAAGCTATCGATAAAAGTGTTGTTAGACAAACTTAAGTCATTCGACAAACCGTAACCTAAAGGGCGCGTTTGTCATTTTTGTTCGCTCAGCGTTTGCCTGTTTATAAGTCACAAATCGTTCAGAGATCTTTTTAAATCGGCTATCGTTGTAGCACGTCGAAAGGCATCTGCCTATGACCCGCTAGCCGCTGACCAATACAATGCAGAGAGCGTGCCAACTTTGCACCAACATGGTCTACATTAAAAATAAGTCATTGTTTAACAATCAATAAAAGTTAACCCACCATGCTTCTCCATGTAGCATAGCGTTTAACTGTTAAGGTTTTACTACCCCCTGAACGTTGTTTTGAACCAAAAAAGCGCAAAATTTAACCCTAATGACTCATTTTGGTGCAAAGGATCTTTTACGCTTTCAGACGTTTCCCAAACAACATGGCACCCGTAGTCGTCGTGTTAGCAACCTTGTTGAGCATGATGGAACCGCTCGCCCCAATGATGATGAGCAACAGCACATAAGCTGCTACAGGCAGATTAAAAGGCACGATGAGCACGTCGGTAATTGCAAAAAACATCGGGTGGGCCAGATAAATGCCAAACGAGTACCGGTTGATATAGCGCACCCAGCCCGGCGCCGGGTAATTCTTCAGGTAGCGCATGGCAACCAGGGTAAAGAGTACAAATAGCGGAATGACCCACACTTCCTTGGAGGAAAACTGCAGCCAGCCGGCAATACTTGCCATGATCAAAAGGCACACCCAAAGACCAAGCCACACTGGATGAGACAGATAGCGCATCCACGCTGGCTGATCAGGCACCTGAGTTTCCGACTCAAAGGGGTAATAGCGCACCAATGCCAGTGCTAGAAAGAAGAGGTAAATCCAGCCAAGGGGGGCAATCCAAAGCAGATATCCTGGCAACTCAACCTCAAGCCAATAGGCCGTGCCCCAGTACGCCATGCTCACCAGGCAGCTAAGCCATAGCCACGGCACCGGATTGAAGCGCCACAGCCGCCAGCGCGTAAACAGCCAGTAAGCCACATAGAACTGCATGGCGATGATCAGAAAATACCCGTGCCAGCCGGCGAAGATAAAGTACTCCACCGCGTTGGCGATAAAGCTCACCGGTTCCCCAGTCACGTACAAATTGACCCACTCGGCGGTCGAGTAAATAAACCCGTACACCAGATACGGCAGCATCACGTACTTCACCCGCTGGGCCAAAAAACCGGGCGGCACCGCCTTGTCGTAGCGCATGGCAAACACAAACACCGAGATAAACAAAAAGATCGGCGTACCCAGCACCAGCGGCAAACGCATGAGATCGGTCGCCAGATTATCCACGCGTTGATTAACGTGATCCAACAGATGAAACAAAAAAACGGCCACACAGCCGTAAGCACGCAACCAATAAATTTCTTCTATTCTTTTATGCATACCTACTCCATGTATGCCTATCTTTAGCCTGCGCTGAACACTCCCGGTTATCGTGGTGTCCGACTTTATAACTTGCTAATAATTCCTGGAGGCAGTTTGTCGCTCTCATCTATCACTAACATGTCTCGATGGTCGTTACGCCCACTTCTCATAAAGCTAGCCGCTCTGCTGGGCCTCTGGGGCTTTTTTAACGCAGCGATTGCCGGTGAGGTTCAGCATCATACCTTTGAATCACCCACGCTTGGCCACGCCTATCCTTACACCGTTTATTTACCCGACAATTATGACGCTAATATCAGCGCTCAATACCCGGTGGTTTATCTGCTTCACGGCTCGTTTGGCAATGAACGTGACTGGGTGGCCAAGGGCAATCTTGCGCAAACCGCCGACCGGCTGATTCGTGCGGGGCACATACCGCCAGCGGTGTTCATCATGCCCGGCAGCCGTAGCTGGTGGATAGACGGCCACAACGAAGCCGCCCGCAGCGCTTTTTTCAACGACCTGATTCCGCATGTAGAAGCTACCTACCAGGTAGGCACAACGCGTGCGCTACGCGGCGTGGGCGGGCTTTCAGCTGGCGGTTTTGGCGCGCTTAACTTTGCCCTGGAAAAGCCCGAGATGTTTAGCGCCGTGGCCGCCTTAAGCCCGGCAAGCTACGTCCCTTATCCACCGCTGAATTCCTCTGCCCACCGCCACCCTTCCTTTTTAGATGAGCAAGGTAATTTTGATACTAGCCTATGGGACGAGCGTAACTACCCCGCTTACCTGGAAGAGTACCGCATTAACGTAACGCCCCGCCCCAGTGCGGAAGAAAGCGATATTCCCCCCGTGCCGCTTTACATCAGCGCAGGGCGAAGCGATGTGTACGACGCCGAGTTCCACGCCCGCCAACTACGCCAAGCCATGGAGCGCATCCAGCCCAACGACGTGCGCCTGGATCTTTACCCCGGTGGACACACCTGGCGCGTCTGGCGGGCCAGCTTACCGGCCGCGTTAACCTTTATGTTTCAGCATATTGGCGATGAATCCATCAGCCAATAACTGGCGGGTTCAATAAAAAGCAAACTACACTGGTTTTATGGGTTAACTGACAAGGAGAGAGCGATGCATCGACATATTGAATGGGACGACCCCGGTAGCGCCAGCGTATCCAAGCTATTTGCCAACGATCATCATGGTCACTCAAGGATTGGCACCGGCGATATTCTCTCGGCTCGCTACCAAGGCAAGATCGTCCGGGTGGAAGTGGAAGCTTACCGCGAGGAAGACGCCGTGAGTATCGCCAAGGTCGTCGCCATCCTCGACTCCAAAGGCCAACGCCTGAAAGGCATGGACAAGCTCGCTATAGGCGATCTCGTCCGCCTACCCGATGACAAGCGTGCGTTTGAAAAACGCGAAGATGACGATTAAGCCCACCTAATCGCTGCTTCCGAAGTAAAGAGCCCGCTAAGGGCTCTATTAGACTTACAATTTAAGACTAACTTTTACAATTAACTTCATAGCACTAAGATTAAGGGAGTTAGTTTTCTATTATTTTTATTTCAAAAAACCGCTCATACCCTGAGTAGGATCCATTTTTAAAACTTTCATGTTTCATCGAAAACTCCCAACAACCAAGTAAAACATTCATATCTTCTAACGATACTATTTTATTCACTAACTCTTCATAAACTTCAGTAGCTGCAACATATACTAACTCCGCACAGATATGAGAAAAACTCTCATCATATAAACTTTCATCATCTTCCTTACATACAAACAACTTAATTTTAAGATTTGTTGCACTCTCTTCACAACCTGACACTAGATAATCAATGCTCGAGACACTTCCTATTTTAAACTTCAAAGGTTTTGAATCTGCACCCCAGCCTTGATAAATAGGTCTATATTGATCACAAGGAAGGCCATGTGACTTTAAAAAGTCTTTTGCTTCAAAAGGGTTCCATCCTTTCTCTTTCGGCACTGGCACTCTAATAAAATCCATTATTTTTAGTTTTATTGCTTCATCAATTGATGCATCAACATCTTTTTTTGTTACTATGTTTGTCTTTTTAAACTCCAGAGATTCTTTCCAAGACTGTAAAGTTTGAATGTCGAAATCAAACCGCATAATTGCTTTAAACTTAAGATATTTAAAAAGCTTATCATCCTGCATCCAGAAACCAATTCTTCTAAATACATTCTCATATGCTACATAAGTCCTAAGCAACATCATATAAGGGATAAACGTTATAGAAAGCAATACAGGAACCAGTAAATCAAAAAATTTTACCCATAAGAAAAACTCATTGGGACTAGATGTTATTTTCACCAAACTATATATAATATATATGAATGCGATTAAAACAATTAACCAATGCGCAACTTTCTGAGCAGGCTTGTAATCACTATTATGTTTTGCAAAAACTTCAACTGCTGAAAATAAAAAAATCAAGGGTACGAGGAACAGTTCCAAATATAAAGGCAATGTAAATGCTCCCGCAATAAAAGAAATTATAACGGACAACGCGAACACAGCTTTAAGATAACTTATAAGATAACTCTCTTCATTTAGCAATTCCTTATCATTCAAATTAAAAATTCTAATAAATGCAAACCCTAAAAACCACCAAACTGTTACCTTAACATTCTCTCCCCTCCATAATCCTACTTGAGCCATAACTAACAAGCATAAAACTATCCAAGCAAGAGCTATTACAAGCACTTTTATAATATCTTTTTTAAAGAAAGCTTTAACAACATTCAAGAACCCGAGACTTAACCCCTTTTGTCTTGCCTTAACATGGGAAAAAGCAAGAAAAAAAACAATCCATATTAAGATTGCAACCTCTCTAGAATTCAACTCCATCAGAACCTCAACGTGAAAGTATAAATCATCAATGTGTTTTCATTTCTTCTAAAAGATACAACTCTCTTTAATTATACAAAACCGGCTGGAAAATATAAATTGCATTTATATTCAATATTCCTAATCAAATATTTTCGTAGGGTTTTGCTACTAATAAAGACGCATTAATCATCAAAGAAATTACATAGCAATTACCATACATGTATCTACTACTATAATTTTTCCCGCCCCATTTGCATGCTACGCTTAACGTCATTCCCCTTTGATTACAGGATTTTCACCATGCGTTTAAACCACTTGCTGTGCGCGCTGCTATGCGCGGTTGCGCTGCCGGCTCAGGCGCAGACATCGGATGAATGGGCGAGTTATGACGATGTTTTTGAGCGCGGGGCTAGCCAGGCCAACGTTTGGCAGTGGGGTTGGACGGGCATTTATGGCGCAAGCCTTGCGGTTAACGCTTACCAGTCCAGTGAAGCGAGCGATAGCGATGACCGGTTTGATGCGCGGGTGGGCGTGGTGAAGTCGGCGCTGGCATTGGGCGGAATGCTGATGGAAAGCCAGCCGCATCAGGCGGCGTTAGTAGAGTATGAGCGCCTAAAAGCGCGCGGTGAGCTCAGCGGCGTGCAGGCGTTGGGGCTGGAGCTTGCTCAAGCCGAGCGGGAGCGCCGCGGCTTTGGTGCACGGGTTGGGTCGCTGATCGTCAACGGGATCGCGGGCGGCGTGATTGCGGCGGATGGCCGTGAGCGCGATGGCGCGGTGAACTTTGCAACCGGCATGCTGGTCAATGAGCTGCAAATTTGGACCCAGCCGAACCAGGCATCTTCGGCGATTAACCGCTTTCAACCGGCACGCGTTTCGTTGGGGCCCGTTAGTCTTGAGGGCGAGTACGCGCTAATGGTGTCTCCGCAGCAAATTGGCGCCACCTGGCGCTATTAACACCTTATTGCATGTATCAATTGCTAAATTAGTAAGCGCGCTTATCATTGTCACATTCATGGAAGCGCGTAAAATATTCGGCAATTTTTTGGTTCTGCCAAATGTTATGTTATAACTTATTCTATCATTAAGAGGATATTCAGTGAGTCATCGCACGCACCGTCATAACCGGGAAGGGCCTTGCCACTTCTCTTTAATGTCACTGTCGGCCACTAAACGGTTGGTATTTGTGGCTGTGCCGTTAGTGCTGCTGTGGGCGCTGGTAATTTGGGCAGGCGGGTGGCCGCAATGAGTCAGCACGCTTTATCACACCTGACGCTTAGGAACTTACATCTGGCCCAGGGGCGGCGCACGGTATTAGAGCACCTTGATGGGGAGTTCAAGCCGGGGGCGATTACCGCGCTAATTGGTGCTAATGGGGCGGGTAAAAGCACGCTTATTCAGGCCATCATGGGCGAGCTGAGGCCTATTAGCGGTACGGTATCGTGCACTATCGCATCCGAACGGCGTGCCTGGTTGCCACAACAGCTGGCGCTCGATTTAACGTTTCCGATGAGCGTGGAAGAACTGGTAATGACTGGCACTTGGCCAAGCCATGGGGCGCTTAAGGGTTACTGTGCGGCGCATTATCGTCGCGGCCGCGACATCATGGCGCGTTTGGGTATTTCGCATTTGGCCCATCGCCCGCTGGGTGAGCTTTCTGGCGGCCAGCGCCAGCGGGCGTTAATTGGGCGCACGTTAATGCAGGAAGCCGAGCTGCTGCTGCTTGATGAACCCTTCGCCAACGTTGACAGCGATACGGTGGATATCCTGATTCGCATATTGCGCGAAATGGCGGATAACGGGGTCACGATTATTGTTGTGCTGCACGATATGGACCACTTACGGCGCTTGGCAGATGAGGTGTTGATGCTAAACGGTGGCCATGGCCGCTGGGTGGCGCCCAGCGCGCTGAATCATTCCCATGCGCCTGCTCAGACAGTGCCATTTACTCTGGGGGGCCAGCATGTTGGAACTGCTTAACGCGTGGTTTATCGCCCCCTTTGATTACGGTTTTATGCGCCGGGCGGTGGTGGGTGGTTTAGCCCTTTCTCTGGCCGCCCCGCCGCTGGGCGTATTTCTGGTATTACGCGGGATGAGCCTGATTGGCGATGCCCTTGCGCATGCCATTATGCCGGGTGTAGCCATTGGCTTTTTATTCGCCGGTTTTTCGCTGCCCATCATGAGTATTGGCGGCGTGTTATGCGGGCTGATGGTGGCCTTGCTGGCCGGGGCGGTATCGAAGATCGGCGGTCAGCGTGAAGATGCGGCACTGGCGAGCTTTTTTATTATCTCGTTGGCCGCGGGGGTCATGTTGATCTCCATTGGTGGGAGCAGCGTGGACTTAACCCACGTTTTGTTTGGGTCTATTTTGGCGGTCAACTCCACCGCTCTGATGCTTATCGCGGGCATAAGCACGCTCATTCTCATCACTCTGGCAGTGATTTTTCGGGCACTGGTGGTGGAATGCCTAGATCCATTGTTTTTACGCGGTCAAAACCGCCGAAACGGCTGGGTACATAGCGTATTTCTTGCGCTTTTAGTGCTCAACATGACCGCCGGGTTTCAGACGTTGGGCACCATGATGGCCGTAGGTTTAATGATGCTGCCCGCCACCGCCGCACGTTTTTGGAGCAGGCGGCTTGAAGGGCTGATGGCGATTTCGATCATGATCGCTATTACGGCCAGTACGGGCGGCTTGCTGCTCTCGTTTCACTTAGATATTCCCTCGGGGCCTAGCATTATTCTACTGGCCGGTGTGGGTTACTTTTTCTCGGCGCTGTTTGGTCGCTACCACAGTCTGGCGGCCAGGCTCAGGCGCAAGACTGCGCCGCTGAGTGCCGAGGCATCTACGTAAATCATTAAAAAGGAGTCGGTATGTCTTTACGGTTATCTTCACGCTTGCTGGTCGGTGTATCCGCAATGCTAGCGCTGCCTGCAGCCATCGCGGCGGACCGCGTTCAGGTAGTAACGAGCTTCTCGATTCTTGGCGATATCGTCGAGAATGTGGGCGGCGAGCATGTGGACGTTAAGTCACTGGTGGGCGCCGATGGTGATTCGCATGTCTACTCCCCCCGCCCGGGTGACGCTCGTGCGCTGGCGGAAGCTGATTTGGTAGTGTTCAACGGCCTGCTGTTTGAAGGCTGGATGGAGCGGCTTATTGAATCAAGCGATTACAAAGGCCCCCTGGTCACGGCGACTGACGGTATCGATAAGCTATCGTACGCGGGGCACAGCCACGACCACGGACATGATCACGATCACGATCACGATCACGGGCATGACCACGACCACGGGCATGATCACGACCACGGACATGACCACGGCCACGGGCATGATCACGATCACGGGCATGACCACGTTCACGGCGAATTTGATCCCCACGCCTGGCAGGACATGGAGCAAGCGCGGGTATACATAACCAATATTCGCGATGGTTTGATTAAAGCCGATGAAGCGAATGCCGATGAGTACCGGGCTAACGCCGATAGCTACCTAGCCGAAATGGCAGAAGTCGACGCTGAAATCCGCGAACTGATCAGTGAGATTCCGTCATCCACCAGCGTCATCACCGGCCACGATTCGTTTGGCTATTTCTCCAACGCCTACGGCATTCACTTTTTATCACCGGTTGGCCTGTCTACCGAAGTCGAGCCCAGCGGCGCGAGCATGGCGGAACTAGTCGATGTGATTAACGACCAGAACGTCCAGGCACTGTTTCATGAAAACATGACCAATCCTGCGGTCATTCAACAACTCTCGGAAGAGACGGGCCTGCCCATTGCCGGAACGCTTTACGCAGACGCCCTAGCTTCTGAAGGTGAAGCCAGCACGTACCTGGGCATGATGCGCCACAATGCTCGTACGCTGCACGACTCGCTGGCAGAGCCGGGTCATGATGACCATGAGGCTGACGAAGGACACGATCACGATCACGATCACGATCACGATCACGATCACGATCACAGCGAGCATAGCCACTAAACAGGCGCTGCAAGCATCGCGTAAACTTTTTGGCTAAGAAAGGCCGGTGTGCTTCGCCCGATAACCAGCGCCGTTCAGGCGCTGGTTGCTGTCATCAACCACTCTCTAAAAGATGCCATGGCATGGGTTTCTTCGCGTGACTGCAGACGAGTAAGCCAGTACCCACCCAGGCTAACGGCCGTCGTAAATGGCTGTACCAACGCACCACTATTCAACTGCCTTGAAAACATCAACGGGGGCGCCAAAGCCACTCCGATTCCCTGCTGCGCGGCATCCACCATGGCGATAGATGAATCAAATACGATGCTTTTAGGTAGCGGGAAATTAACCGGCCCTCCGGCCGCAAGCAGCCACTCTGCCCATTCGTCAGCGCGATAGGAGCGCAGCAGCGTCTCGTTTAATACATCAGCCGGCATTTTAAGCCGCGCGGCGATCATCGGTGTGCACATCACGGATAAGGATGCTGGCAATAAGGGTTGTGCGGCAATACCATGCCAGGCGCCGGTGCCAAAGCGAATGGCAAAATCGAGTCCTTCGGCGGCCATGTCCGTACGGTTGTTGTGCGTGGAAAGACGTAGATCGATAAAGGGGTGCTTTTCCTGAAAATCGGCCAGCCGGGGCAACAGCCAGCCCACCGCAAACGTACCCACTGCGCCTACGTTTAACACTTCACGGTAATTACTCTCGCCTAGTTGCTCTAGCGTGTGTGTGATCTGATCGAAAGCGTCTCTTAATACCGGCAACAGCCCCTCGCCCTCCTGGGTCAGCATTAATCCGCGGGGCAAGCGGGTAAATAGCGGAACCTTGAGCTGACTTTCCAGCAGCTTAACCTGATGGCTAACGGCGGCCTGGGTTACGCAGAGCTCCTCGGCGGCGCGGGTAAAGCTCAAATGGCGAGCCGATACCTCAAAGGCACGCAGCGCTTTTAGTGGCAAATAAGGACGCACTCTTTTACCCCCTAATTTTTCTAATGGCGCGTATAAAATATCGCTGTTTGTCAGGCAGCGCCATTAACCGTAATTTACTCGCCATCCAGACCATTAATACGCCAATCGTCATTCACACTTGATTATCAGGTTGTCTAAATGAACAGCATTTTTGCAGCAAAAACGAGCCTTATTATCGCAGGTTCGCTTGTTATCAGCTCATTCTCCTGGGCCTCTGATGAGCAGAATAATCCCCAGATAGATGCGCTGGTCAACGACACCATAACAGCGCTAATGGCGGAACATCGTATTCCAGGTATGGCCGTGGCGCTGAGTGTTGATGGCAAGCGGTATTACTTTAACTATGGTGTCGCCGATCAAGCGGCGAATACCCCAGTAACAGCCGACACCCTTTTTGAGCTAGGTTCGGTCAGTAAGACCTTTACCGCAGCGCTGGGCGCTTACGCGCAGGCGAGCGGTGCGCTGTCGTTAAACGATTCTGCCAGCCAATACCTGCCAGCGTTTGAAGGCAGCGTTTTTGATGACGTAAGCCTTCTGGAACTTGCCACCTACACAGCGGGCGGGCTGCCTTTGCAGTTTCCTGACGACGTGCAGAATGAAGACGAAATGCTCGACTACTATCGCCACTGGCAACCCGACTATGCCCCCGGTACTCACCGACAGTATTCCAACCCGAGTATTGGCTTGTTCGGCTATTTGACAGCGCAGCGGCTTGGCGAACCCTATGCGGCGTTAATGGAAGAGCATCTGTTCTCGCCGCTTGGGCTTGAGCACAGCTACCTGGAGGTGCCGGAAGAACAGCAGCCCCACTATGCCTATGGCTACTCGAAAGATGATGAGGCGGTTCGGGTAAATCCAGGCGTGCTGGATGCCCAGGCTTACGGCGTTAAATCCAATACTGCAGACATGCTGGCGTTCATTGAAGCCCACATGGATAGTTCAGCGCTGGATGAGACGCTGCGTGAAGCGTTAGAGACAACGCAAATGGGCTATTTCAGTATGGGGGATATGACCCAAGCCCTGGGCTGGGAGCGATATGCCTATCCGGTAACGCTTGATCAGCTACGCGCCGGAAATTCGCTTGAGATGGCTTTAGAAGCCAACGAAGCAAGGCGCTTACAGCCGCCGCTACCGGCAAGCCAGGACGTGTGGTTCAACAAGACCGGCTCAACCGGAGGTTTTGGTGCCTATGTGGCTTTTGTACCCAGCCAGCAGATGGGTATCGTTATGCTGGCGAATCGCAATTACCCTAACCAGGCCCGCATCGAGGCCGCCCATCATATCCTAACCGCGCTGATGGATACTCCTTAAAGAGTGATATGCCCTGGCTATGCTTAATAGTCAGGGCTTGATGTCCTGGGTTAACAATATTAGTTAAATTGCGACTTTATTACTTTTTAACTTTGGCTTAAACCTGCTTATAACACTATAAATAAATATATTCTTCGCTGTATCGCTTGCCAGTAAGCTTAGCCATTATGCGAACGCCTTTAAAAGTTAATTAATAGCTTTTAATTAGGTTTTAGCTTTTTTAAATATAGGTTTCTTTTATGAGGCCACAGCATAATGTCGAAACTATTAGTAGTGGGCGGCTGTGGTTATATCGGTTCTCATACGGTTAAATATCTCCTCTATAAAGGCCATGACGTTGTTGTTCTTGACAATCTTTCTACCGGATTTAAAGAAAGTCTTTTAGGCGGTGCATTGATTATTGGTAATTGCGGCAATCGAAAGCATCTTGATAGATTATTGGCGACACACTCCTTTGATGGCGTACTGCATTTTGCTTCTCTTATCCAGGTAGGCGAGTCAGTCGTTAACCCTGGCAAATATTATCTGAACAACGTTGTTAATACGCTGACATTACTTCAAGCACTAAAAGACCATCAGGTAGGCCCGCTGGTTTTTTCATCCACGGCTGCCGTTTACGGTGAACCCCAGACCCCGCTTTTGAGTGAAGACCATCCACAAAAGCCTTTGAATCCTTACGGCATGAGTAAGCTGATGGTTGAGCATATGCTTAAGGATTTCTCGCATGCCTATGGGCTACGCTCTGTTGCGCTACGCTATTTTAATGCCTCGGGTGCCGACCCGTTAACCCGCATAGGTGAACGCCACGCGCCTGAAACGCATTTAATTCCCCTGGCGTTGCAGGCCGCACTTGGACTGCGCGGCCCACTTAGCGTGTATGGACGCGACTATGCCACACCGGATGGCACCTGCATTCGCGACTATATCCATGTGGATGACCTGGCTGAAGCGCACTTGCTCGCCTTGGAGTATTTATGGCAAGGCGGAGAGACAGCAGCCTTTAATTTAGGCAACGGCGACGGCTTTAGCGTACAGCAAGTGCTCGATACGATTGAAGGCGTGACGGGCTACGCCGTGCCTTTTGAAAATGCACCTCGGCGTAGTGGCGATCCTGCCCGGCTGGTGGCCGATGCGCAGCTGGCCAAACAAACGCTTGGCTGGGCGCCCCGCTACGCAACACTGCCCACCATTATTAAGCATGCCTGGCAGTGGGAGGCTAAACGCCCGTCTGTATTATCAAGGCCAACTAAATTATCACAGCCAACCAAGCATTATGCTGCTTAAGGCTATTAACAGAGCAACTCTACATATCAGAAGAAACTATTAAACTAATAACCCTCAGATTATCGAAAATATAAATAGCACTAAAGCAATAAAACCAATCATATTTAGCACTACAGCAATAAAAGGGAACCCAGGGTTAGTTTACCGCACCGTTGAATTCGTAAAGCTAACCCTTCATTTAACCAAGGAGAAAATACATGCGCTGGAAGGAAGTTGAGCCACCCAGTATTGGTAAGCGACGTCAAAACAGTTTGTCATCTAACAGCCATGGGAAAGCGAATACCCATGCATCAGTTAGCGTACTGATTTGCTTTTCCCACCTGCGCTGGCGGTTTGTGTATCAGCGTCCGCAGCACATTATGTCGCGCTTCGCGGCGACCCATCATGTGGTGTTTTTTGAAGAAGCGGTACCTACCGATGCCGCCGAGCCCTGGCTTGAAAAACGTCAGGAAGAAGGCGTACAGGTACTGGTGCCTCACCTGCCCGATAGCTATCAAGGCGAGCAAGCAATTAGTGCCCAGCGCCGCCTGCTGGATGCCTTTCTGGAAGATATAGCCGCAAGCGATATTATCGCCTGGTACTACACGCCGATGAGCCTGCCCTACTCGGACCATTTGACGCCACGGCTCACCGTTTATGACTGTATGGATGAGCTGTCTGCCTTTCGTGGCGCGCCACCTTCGCTGGTGGAGCAAGAGCGCCGCCTGATCGAGCGCGCGGACCTTATCTTCACCGGTGGCGTTAGCCTTTTTGAAGCCAAGCGCCAGCTGCATCCTAACGTTCATCCATTTCCCAGCAGTGTCGATATCGCCCATTTTGGCGCTGCGCGGACACCCCAGGCAGAGCCCGAAGACCAGGCCCATCTTCCCCACCCACGCCTGGGATTTTTCGGAGTGATTGATGAGCGGCTGGATATTGAGCTCTTGCTGGCCGCTGCCACTCAACGCCCTGAATGGCAGTTCATTCTGGTGGGTCCGGTGGTCAAGATCGACCCGGAAACGCTCCCCAAGCTACCCAACATCCATTACCTGGGCTCCAAATCCTACGCTGAATTGCCCCAGTATCTGGCCAGTTGGGATGTCGCGCTGATGCCCTTTGCGCTGAACGAATCCACTCGGTTTATTAGCCCGACCAAAACCCCCGAGTATCTGGCCGGCGGGCGTCCGGTTGTCTCTACACCGATCACCGATGTGATACGTACCTACGGGGATAGCGGTGTCGTCAAGATTGCCCAGACACCCGCTGAGTTTGTAAGCGCTATCGAAGAGGCACTGGAAGATGCCCAGCAGCAGGACCGGGTATGGCAACTGGCGGACGCAGCGCTGAGCGATATGTCCTGGGACACTACCTGGAAGCTCATGGAGGAGAAAATGCGATGTGTAGTATGAAGCGCGCGTCCAACCCTACCTATGACTACCTGATTGTCGGCGCGGGCTTTGCGGGCAGCGTGCTGGCTGAACGCTTGGCCAGCGTGCTTGATAAGCGCGTTCTGGTCATCGACCGGCGCCCGCATATTGCCGGCAATGCGTTTGACCACTACAACGAGGCCGGCGTGCTGGTGCATCGCTACGGCCCGCATATTTTTCATACCAACGCTAAGCGGATCGTCGATTACTTATCCCACTTCACCCAATGGCGCCCCTATGAGCATCGCGTACTCGCGCAGGTAAACGACCAGCAGGTGCCCATCCCCATTAACCTGACCACGCTTAACATGCTCTATGGACTGAACCTGGATGAGGAGCAGGCGGCCGAGTTTCTCGCCTCGCGCGCCGAGCCGGTTGAGCATATCCGCACCTCTGAAGATGTGGTTGTAAACCAGATAGGCCGCGAGCTTTATGAGACGTTTTTTCGTGGCTATACGCGTAAGCAGTGGGGGCTTGACCCTTCGGAGCTGGATAAATCGGTGACGGCCCGCGTGCCGACGCGCACCAATACCGATGATCGCTACTTCACGGATAGTTTTCAGATGATGCCCCAGGATGGGTACACCGTCCTTTTCGAGAACCTGCTTAATCACCCCAATATTACGCTTCAATTAGGTGTGGATTTTGAAGCGTTACGCGACCAGATCGATTATCACCACTTGATCTACACCGGGCCGATTGATGAGTACTTTGGCTACCAGTTGGGCAAGCTGCCCTACCGCTGCCTGCGTTTTGAGCATAAAACGTTCGATCAGGCAGTGTTTCAGCCGGTGGGCGTGGTCAACTACCCGTCAGAGGACGTGCCCTATACGCGGATCACCGAGTACAAGTACCTGACCGGGCAGCGGCATCCCAAAACCAGCGTGACCTATGAGTTCCCCACCGACCAGGGCGACCCGTACTATCCTATTCCGCGGGCCGAGAACACCGAGCTTTACCGGCGTTACCGTGCGCTGGCCGATGCCACGCCGGGCGTCACCTTTCTGGGTCGGCTGGGCAGCTACCGCTACTACAATATGGATCAGGTGGTGGGCCAGGCCCTGGCAACCTTTGAGCATCTGGCGGAAAAACATGCCAGCGATTCATTGGCGCAAGCCAGCGCAACGCGGGTAAGCTAAGACGCACCGCTTCACCGACAAGAGCGTAAAACGGCATGCATCAGCCGAGTCTGTTTAAAAGTTTTTTTCTGGGAGGGTTCGAGTGCTCTACCCATCGCCGCCGGGATGGGCGGCGACTGGATTTGATTGCTGGCACCCGGCACGATCAGTACGCCAGTAACGACTACGCAGCGCTTGCCCATCATGCCATTCACAGCGTACGCGACGGCATGCGCTGGCACCTTATCGAGACCGCCAAAGGCCGTTACGACTGGAGCAGCGTGCTGCCAATGATACGTGCGGCCAAGGCGCAGCGTACCCAGGTCATCTGGGATTTGTGCCACTACGGCTGGCCGGATGATATTGATATCTTCAAGGCTGAGTTCGTTGAGCGCTTTGCCGCCTATGCCGCGGCCGCCACGCGGCTTTTACGCGATGAAGGCATTGAAGCGCCGCTTATTACCCCGCTTAATGAAATCTCGTTCTGGGCCTGGGCGGGGGGGAGCGTGGCCCACTTCAACCCCACCGTGCGCCGTCGGGGCGATGAGCTTAAATGCCAGCTGGTACGCGCCGCCATTGCCGCCATGGAAGCGGTTCGGGAAATCTCGCCCAGGGCGCGCTTTATTCAGGTCGACCCCATCATTCATGTGGTATCCCGCTCCACCCGGCGCCAGGGTCGCGAACGTGCTGAGCGGCTTAAGTTCGAGCAGTACGCGGCGTGGGATATGCTGTGTGGCGAGCTTTACCCTGAGCTAGGTGGCAAGCCTGCCTACATGGATATCATGGGGGTGAACTATTACCCGCATAACCAGTGGTACGCCAATCGTCAGGATATCCCCATGGATAGCCCCGACTACCGTCCTTTCCATAAGCTTTTGGCCGATGCCTATCAACGTTATGGAAAGCCGCTGCTGATTGCGGAAACCGGTGCTGAAAGCGAGCGCCGCGTACCGTGGGTACGTTATGTGTGCGAGCAGGTCGAGATAGCCTTGCGCCAGAACATTCCCGTTGAGGGCATCTGCCTGTACCCAATAACCGACTATCCCGGCTGGGAGAATAACCGCCACTGTAGAACGGGCCTGCTGGGGTATGCCGACGCGCAGGGCCAGCGTCCCGTCTTCTCAGCGTTGGCAGATGAATTGACGCTTCAAAGGCGGCGTTTTCAAAGGCAGCCAACGCTTGAGGCGCTCAACGCATAGCATTGCCGGGTTGCAATTGCCGGGTGATCTATCGAGACTGTGCAGATTCATCCGCTACCGAGCTAACATCATGCACTTGAATGCCGATTTTTCTCAGTTTGTCAGCGTGACCCCGGAGCAGTACCGGTGGGTAGACGCCCCCATTGCGGGCGTTGAACGCATGATGCTGGACCGGGTCGGCGACGAAGTAGCCCGTGCCACCAGCTTGGTGCGCTATGCGCCCAATAGTCAATTCTCCCCTCACGCCCATGGCGGTGGTGAAGAAATATTGGTGCTGGAAGGCGTTTTCGCCGATGAGCACGGCCGTTACCCGGCGGGAAGCTACCTGCGCAATCCGATCGGTACCGCCCATACGCCGCAGATTGGCGATGAAGGCGCGCTGATTTTCGTCAAACTGCATCAGTTTGACCCCAACGATACGCTGCAGCTGGCCGTACCGGCCCACCGGCTACCCTGGCAGCCCGACCGTCGGCCGCGCATTGCTTACAAGATGCTCCACACGTTCAAGCAGGAACGTATTAGCCTGGAGCATTGGGCGGCGGGTACTTCAATTGCCTACCCCACGCTTAAAGGCGGGCTTGAACTGTTTATTCTGGAAGGCACGCTAAGCGATAGCACGCACCACTACACGGCTGGCACCTGGTGCCGCTACCCGACGGGTGCAACGCCTGCGTTAACCGCGGGTAGTGAGGGCGTCAGGATGTACCTTAAACGCGGCCACCTGACAGCGGCCTAACGGCAAAGGCGCTAACCCCGCAGTAAGCCTAAAAAAGGGCCTACCGTAAGGGCCACAATCAGCCCCACCGCGATGAGCACCAGCGCGACTTGCACGGGGTGTTCAAGGAGCCGCCGCCAAAGCGTTGGCGCGTTCCCTTGAGCTTGGGCCTCGTGTAATTCGCGCTGAGCATGGTTAAAGCGCGCTACCTGATACGCGGCCAGGGCGGTTTCGGCCGCTTCACGCTGGCTTTCGTCGCGTAGCCAAATAGCATCGACCCCCAAGCGGAAAAACCCCGCCTGGGTTTCGTAAACATCAAAGCGATGCTCGGCGAGTAAGGCGCGAATTTCCATGGCTTCTTCATCGGTAACGTGACGCAGCCGAAACAGCAAATGTGCCATATTAGTCGCCTGACGCCGCCATTAGGTCTGCCTGGACGACTTCAATCCAGTAGCCATCTGGGTCTTTGACGAACACGACGTCTTTCATTTTGCCTTGATCGGCCCGCTTTACGAACGTTACATCGTGCTCGTCAAACCAAGCTTGGGCGGCTGATAAATCCGGCACGCTAAAGCAGATATGCCCAAACCCCTGAGGCTCGGCATTGCCATCGTGGTAGGCAAAGTCTTCCTGGCTCTCAGTGCCCCAGTTATGGGTAAGCTCTAAGAGGCCTTTCTGGCTGAAGGTCCAGGCGGTACGTGCCTGAGTATCTTCCGGCACCTGATCGCTGGCTTCCAGATTGGCTAAGAAGTAGAGCGAAAACTGCATCTCTTCGAAATCCAGCCGACGCAGTACCTGCATACCGAATACCTGCGAGTAAAAAGCCAGCGACCGTTCAGGGTCTTTCGCCCGCAGCATTGTATGGTTTAAACGGAAACCTTGGGTCTGCGGAGCAACGGGTGCAACGCCTGGATACTGCTCGCCTTCAAAACTCATCTTAGGATCCTTACGAATTTTGCTGCTAAATGATTCGATTTAGCAGTTATCTTTGACAAAACTGACACCGTGTACAAGCCTATAGTTAAACGCAACCATCGCTTGATGAAACTGTGGTTACACACCATGTGGGCAGGATACCGATTATTCTAGCCCTGACACTCCGGAGGCGACATGTCGCGTGATCTAAATGTGCTGGGCGAACCCCTGACGCCTTGCTGCCATTCACCCAAAACGGGCTTTTACCGCGATGGTTTTTGCCGTGTGGGTCCTGAAGATGTAGGGATCCATGCCATCTGCGCGATTATGACAGAGGAGTTTCTTGCCTACTCTCTGGCGCAGGGCAATGATTTAAGCACGCCTAAACCCCAGTTTGGTTTTCCCGGCCTATCACCCGGTGATCGCTGGTGTTTATGCGCCAGCCGTTGGCAGCAGGCGGCTAACGTGGGGGTGGCGCCGCCGGTCATTTTATCCGGTACGCATGAGAAAGCGCTTGAAGTAACCACCCTGAACATTCTACGCCAGCACGCCCTGGATCTGGTTTATTAGCGCTTTGCGGCTGTCGAGAATAACCGTAGTAAATGACTGTCGTGAAGAACTGTTGTGAAGAACTGTTGTGAAGAACTGTTTTGAAGAACTGTATGAACGACGGCAACTGCTTTAGACGTCACTGATGCTTTACACCTCCTCCCCAGGCTAGGATAGTAGCCCTACCGACAGGGGCGCTTGAGATCATCGAGCTGAGACGCACCCTTTGAACCTGAACCGGATAATACCGGCGTAGGAAGTCGCGGTGTCGTTTCGCACCCGATCTACGCTGTGAGGTGGCTATGACATCACTCCCGCTTGGCGAGGCTCTCTTCGCCGTGCAACGCACGACACCGCTGGTGCACTGTATTACCAATTTTGTGGCAATGAACAGCACCGCTAACTGCCTGTTAGCGGTGGGCGCGTCCCCTGCCATGCTGCATGCCGTCGAGGAAGTTGCCGAATTTACCCGCTTGGCCGGGGCGCTATCGATCAATATCGGCACGCCTTCGCCAACCTGGGCCGAAGGCATGCAGCAGGCGGCGAAGGCAGCGCAGGAAAATAACATTCCGTGGGTATTTGATCCGGTTGCCGTGGGTGCCACACGCTACCGGCAAACCCTTTCTCAGCAGTTGCTGGCGTTGGCACCCAGCGTGATTCGGGGCAATGCTTCAGAAATTATCGCGCTGACGGGCCTGACTCACCAGGGCCGAGGTGTCGATGCCACGGCGTCAATCGACGAGGCCCGGGACGCCGCTATTACCCTGGCTAATCGGCAAGGCTGTATTGTCGCCATGACCGGCGAGCATGACTTCATTACCGATGGCACCCAGCACTGGCGGCTAACCGGCGGACATTCGTTAATGCCACGAGTAACCACTCTTGGCTGTGCATTGAGCGCCACTGTGGCGGCGTTTATCGCCGCCCAGCCTGAAACACCGTTAGTGGCGACCGTTGCGGCACTGGGAAGCTTTGGCGTGGCAGGTGAGCGCGCAGGAGCGCTGGCAACTGGCCCCGGCAGCTTCCAAGTGGCGCTTCTGGATGCGCTTTATCAACTGACGCCAAGCGATCTTGATACGTTCACCGGCCTGGAGAAAGGTTAATGCGCTTTGATCTTTCGCTCTATCTGGTGACGGATGCCCGCTTATGCCAACCCTATAGCCTTGAGCGCACGGTCGTTGAGGCCGTCGAGGGAGGCGTAAGCTTTGTTCAGCTGCGTGATAAGCAGGCAAGCGATGTCGATATGATTAAGCAGGCTAAACGCCTCAAGGCCGCCCTGTACGGTAGCGGTGTGCCGCTGGTGATTAATGACCGTTTGATGGTCGCGCTGGAAAGCGGTGCGGATGGGCTACACGTCGGGCAAAGCGACACCGCCGCTCAACAGGCGCGCACCGCAATGGGCCCCGACGCAATTATCGGGCTTTCCATTAACACGCTTGCGCAGCTTCAAGCGGCCCCGGCTGAGCTCTTGGACTATGTGGGGCTAGGCCCGGTGTTTGCCACGCAGAGTAAACGTGACCATGCGCTACCTATCGGTTTTGAGGGCCTTGCGCAGCTGGCCGCTGCCTCGCCCCTACCCAGCGTTGCCATCGGCGGGTTAAAGGCCGACCATAGCGAGCAGGTCTTCCGTGCCGGCGCAAATGGACTGGCGGTTATTTCAGCTATTTGCGGCCAGCCCGCCCCTTATCAGGCCGCTCGCCTTTTTACCCGGCCCAGCCTTTAAGTGACGTGATTTTATGCATCAGCTCGAGCCGATAGTCGCCTTTATGCGAGTTGCCGAATTAGGCAGCTACACGCGCGCTGCCGAGGCATTAAACCTTTCCCGTACGCGAGTTTCGCGCTTGGTCATGGCGCTTGAGGAAACGCTGGGAGTACGGCTCATTCAGCGCACCACACGGCGCCTGCATTTAACGGCGGAGGGCGAGCGCTATCTGGCTCATGCGCAGACAATTGTGCAAGCGCTTGATGAAGCCGCCGCCGATGTCGGCAGCGGCGTTTCTGAGATGCGCGGCCGATTACGTATCAATGGACCCATGAGTTTTGGCGTCGGCTATCTCTCCCCGCTGGTCGCAAGCTTTATGGCCCAGCACCCTGGCTTGGATGTACGTCTGGACTTGAACGACCGCCGGGTGGATCTTCTCGAAGAGGGCTACGACGTTGCAATCCGCATCGGCAGCCTGCCGGACTCAAGCCTGGTGGCGCGCCGCCTGACACGCTGCCGAATGCTTTTTTGCGCCTCGCCTGACTATCTTGCCAAACACGGCGCCCCTGCCAATATAGAAGCTTTAAAGCAGCACCAGTGCCTGCACTATCGTAGCGGCCCGACCCCTGGCGACTGGCGTTTTGGCAATATCACGCTGTCCACCCACGGCCCGCTTGAAAGCAACAACGGTGATGTATTAACCCACGTTGCCGAAGCGGGGCTGGGCATCGCCCACCAGCCGAGCTTTTTGGTTACAGAAAGTATTATTGAAGGCCGCCTGATACCGATCTTGACCGATTTGACACCACGCATGCTGGATATTCATGCGCTTTACCCGGCCCGGCGCTTTTTACCTGTCAAAGTAGAGCGTTTTATCGATCACTTGGCGGCGGCTTGGGGCGACCCGCCCTACTGGGAGCGTGACATGGGATTGTCGCCTATTACGCAACAGTGATGTTCGTTAAACGTCGATTATCTCTCAGTCATAACCACGTAAAGTTTCTTCATTGAAACATCGTTCCCCAATGGAGACACCCTCATGAATACACCCTCTTCCGCGATGACTGCGCCTGCGAATATTCAACCCCACGCCATCGCGCTGCTTCGCGTTTCGCTTGGTGTTATGGCACTGGCCCATGGCCTGCTTAAAGTCTTCGTATTTACACTGCCGGGGACGGTGGGTTATTTCGAATCGCTGGGCCTTCCGGGTTTTCTAGCTTACTTGACTATTCTGGGTGAGCTGGGTGGCGGCTTAGCGCTAATACTGGGCGTTTACACGCGCTGGATTAGCCTTGCCATGATACCGCTACTGCTGGGCGCCACGTCGATCCACCTGGGCAACGGTTGGATGTTTTCCAATGAAGGCGGCGGCTGGGAATTCCCGCTGTTCTGGACCGTTGCACTGCTGGTTCAAGCAGGTTTAGGTAGCGGCAGCTTCAGCCTGGGTCGTCTTTTCCGCTAGTTTGAAAGCCCTATTTTTGAAAGCCTCATTCTTTGCCTTGGCGCTCAACCCGAGCGTCGGGGCTACCGTTAGGAGATGTCATCATGTTACCTAGCCTGTTTATATCCCACGGCTCCCCAATGTTGGCGCTCAACCCGACCCCAGCGCATCAGTTTCTACGCGAGCTGGGCAAAACGCTGGCACCCAAGGCAGTCGTTGTCGTTTCTGCTCATTGGGAGAGCCTTGCGCTCAAGGTAAGCAACACGGCCTGGCCGGAAACCATTCACGACTTTGGTGGTTTTCCACAGGCGCTGTTCGAGTGCCAGTACCCTGCTCCGGGTGAGCCTGAACTGGCTGAGCGTCTGGCGGCACTGCTCGGTGCCCAGAGTGTCGAGCGTGGGCTCGACCACGGTGCTTGGGTACCGCTCTCGCTCATGTTCCCGAAAGCGGACATTCCGGTGGTATCTGTCTCGCTGCCCATACGCTGGTCCAATCAGGCGCTTGCCGAGCTAGGTAGTAAACTTGCCACGCTGCGTGACGAGGGTATTTTAGTTATTGGTTCGGGCAGCTTGACCCACAATCTGTACGAGACAATGCCCATGGGCAGCACCATGCCAGACTGGGTGGGCGAGTTCGCAGATTGGGTCGATAGCAAACTTGCAAGTAATGACCGCGACGCATTACTTGACTGGCAGGACGCTCCCGAAGCCCGCCGAAACCACCCAACCCCCGAGCATTTTCAACCATTACTGGTGGCGATGGGCGCAGGAGGCGACGCCAAGCAGCTGCACCATAGTGTCGAGCATGGGGTACTGGCGATGGATGTATATGCGTTTGCCTGAAGCAGTCCGCTTCATCACCTTCATGCAGAGGGACGGCGTTTCAAGGTTGTTCGGCGGTCATGGTAGGCAATTGCCAGGCCGCTGCTGATAATCAGCACGCTGCCCACCCATACCCAACTGTCCGGCGTTTCGTCCCAAAACCACCAGCCAAGCGCCACGGCCCATAGCATGGCGGTGTAATCAAACGGCGCGGCAATGGCCGCTGCCGTATAGCGAAACGCCAATGTTAGAAACGCCGTCGCGCTCACGCCTAATACGCCTGAAGCCAAAAACCCCAGCCAGT
This sequence comes from Vreelandella zhanjiangensis DSM 21076, assembly GCF_000377665.1. Lineage (GTDB taxonomy): Bacteria > Pseudomonadota > Gammaproteobacteria > Pseudomonadales > Halomonadaceae > Vreelandella > Vreelandella zhanjiangensis. The sequence continues at coordinate 203,309 of NZ_KB898650.1, forward strand.
GGTGCGGCTCAGGCGTTTGCCATACCCAGGGCAAACACAGTCCGGTGATCACAAACGGCACGAGCATCATATAAAACACCATGGCCCATAGATGCTCCTGGCTGCCATAGCGCCGCGCGGTGATCATCATCAACGCATAGAACAGCGCCGCGGCCAGCATGATCAGCGCGCCTAGATGAAACGCATCGCCGCCCGGCCTGACCACCACCAGTACGCCCACAAATCCAATAAGTGAAAAGATGACGACAGGCCGGTCAATCCGTTCACCGAGCATGGGGACTGATAGCAGAGTGACAAATAACGGGGCGACAAAGGCAATCGCGGTAGCTTCTGCCAGAGGTAATAGCGTTAGGCCCATCACAAAACTCACCATCAACGCCGTGTAGATCAATCCACGTACTAAATGAACGACGGGGCGCTGGGTGCGCAGTTTTTGCAGCCCGCCTGACGTACAGGCCAGCAATACAATCAGCGGCAGTGATACCAGGGTACGAAAGAAGATGATCTGCAGCGGAGAATGCACTTCACCCAGCCACTTAGCAATGGCGTCCCCCAGGCATAAAAACAGCACGCCGGCGCACATGAAAAGAATGCCTTTAAATGACGCTGTCACGCGCGCCCCCAAGTTGTTGGTACGGTTTAAAAACAAAAGCCCCCGCTAATCAACCAAGCGTTAGCGGGGGCTTTGCTCTGCTTTTCATATCGCAGTTTTAAAGGCTGGCGTTAACCACCATGCACTCCATGCCCTGCAGCTGAAGCTCGCGGCACGCTTCACGGGCATGCTGCTCATCCAGCGCTACCAAGCGGGCGCGGTAAACCGGGGTTTGGCCTTCAAGGGTATCTACCGCAATACGCCCGGATAAATTCTGCGTTAAGCGCTGGGCTGCCTGCTGAGCTAACTGTTGCGCCTGAGCTTCCTGACTAAACGCACCTACCTGAATGCCCCAGTGTCCGCTTGGCGGCGCTTCAATGATGCGCTCGCGCTGAATAAAGTCCTGCAGAGGGTCAGCACTCGAACCTGGTGACACTTCGCTCGGGCCTTCAACGGTCATCTTGGCCAGACGCTCATCCACCATAGCGCTTGGGCTAGGTGAAATTGTGGTGGTATCCACACGGGCGAGCATTTGGCTGGGCTGGGAAACCGGTGCCGGGCGCGAAGGCGTGATCGGCGGAGTAGAGGACGGGAAACTCATGTAATCCTGTGAAAAGCTGGTATCCGCAAGCCAGCTGCGATGATCGCGCAACTCAGCCCGCATAAAGCTTCTATCCAGTAAATTGGCCATATGCGTATCTCGGGAGGAGGCGCTAAAGCCCCCCATCACCACTGCGACCATCCGCCGACCGTCGTGTACGGCTGTGGTTGCCACGTTGAATCCAGACGCGCGAATAAAGCCCGTTTTTAGCCCATCGGCACCGGGGTAGCTGCCCACCAGGCGGTTATGGCTGGTGTGACGCGTGCCGCGATAGGTGAACTCCTGCAAGCCGAAGTAATGATAATACTGGGGAAAATCCTGTATGACGCGCACCGAGAGAGTGAGCATGTCGCGAGCCGTGGTCATCTGCTGATCATCAGGCAAGCCGGAGGCGTTACGAAAGGTGGTCGCCGTCATGCCGAGCTCGCGCGCTTTCTCGGTCATCATGCGGGCGAACTGTTGTTCACTACCGCCTAGCGATTCACTGAGTACAACGGCGACGTCATTGGCAGAACGTACCGCCAGGGCACGAATAGCGGTATCCACAGGGATGGTACTGCCCGCCGAGAGCCACAGCTTGGTGGCGGGCATGGCGGCGGCCTGAGCGGACACGGGTAGAGCCTGATTAAGGCCTAGATCGCCGTTTTCCAATGCTTCAAAGGTTAGATATAACGTCATCATCTTGGTCAGCGATGCGGGGTAGCGTGGTGCATCGGCGTTTTCCGAGTACAGCACTTCGCCATTTTCAAGATCGACTACGATACCGGCATAACGCGGATTCGCCTGGGCGGCAGATGCCATGATAGCCGTTAGAAATAGCAGGAATATCGCAAACCATGCCATTGCCCCTTTATTATATTTAACTCCCCTCGCCGCCATGTCCGCCCCTTGCTGATGTCATCTGCGCTGGAAATAAACCCATATTCTCTCAACGTGCTCGCACACGGCTTGCCCTGCGCACTGTTTATGCGCTGATCAAATACGCTGGAGATATCAATTCGATTATGTCTGCTGGTTCAAAACACTCTCTAGACTAGCACGCTCGCCGTGTAATTTAACGCTTTGTGCAGAGTATATACGCAACAGATAAATACACGAGGTAGCGCAAGACGCCAGACACAAAAAAACCGACCCAGCTGGGTCGGTTTTCATTCTGCTTTAAAGAGGCTGCAGCTAAAGATTTACTCTTCAGCAGCGGCTTCTTCAGCAACCGGACGGTCTACTAGCTCAACATAAGCCATAGGCGCGTTGTCGCCGGTGCGGAAACCGCACTTGAGAATACGGATGTAACCACCCGGACGCTCGGCGTAACGCGGACCCAGCTCGTTGAACAGCTTGCCAACGGCTTCTTTGGAACGTGTGCGAGAGAACGCCAAACGACGGTTCGCAACGCTATCCTGCTTGGCTAAGGTGATCAGCGGCTCGATAACGCGACGCAGTTCCTTGGCCTTAGGCAGGGTTGTCTTGATGACTTCATGTTCGACCAGCGAGACAGACATGTTCTTGAACATGGCCTGACGATGCGAGCTGGTGCGATTCAGATGACGACCACTCTTACGATGACGCATGGTTGTAATTCCTTACCAAACTGGGACTCGAGTCGACACTCACGCGGAGGCCTTGTCGTCCTTCAGGCTAGCGGGCGGCCAATTTTCCAACCGCATGCCGAGGGACAAGCCGCGCGCCGCCAAAACGTCCTTGATTTCATTCAAGGATTTTTTACCGAGGTTCGGTGTCTTCAACAGCTCAACTTCAGTGCGCTGGATAAGATCACCGATATAGTAAATATTCTCGGCTTTTAGGCAGTTCGCGCTGCGAACGGTCAACTCAAGATCGTCTACGGGGCGCAATAGGATAGGATCAACATGATCCTCTTCCTCTTCGACTTCCTGCTCTTTATCAGCTTCCAGGTCGACGAAGGCGGCCAGCTGCTCTTGCAGAATGGTCGCACTGCGACGGATAGCCTCTTCCGGATCCAAAGTACCGTCGGTTTCCAGATCGATAATCAGCTTATCGAGATCGGTGCGCTGCTCAACACGAGCGGCTTCAACCGAGTAGGAAACGCGGCGGACAGGGCTGAAGGTGGCATCCAGCTGCAGGCGGCCAATAGCACGGGTCTCTTCATCAGAGCCACGGGCGTCAGCCGGTTCGTAGCCACGACCCAGCGCTACCTTAAGCTGAATTTTCAGCTCGGCACCTTCATTGACATGTGCAATGACGTGGTCCGGGTTGACGATTTCGACGCTATGATCAAGCGCAATGTCGCCAGCAGTGACGACGGCTGGGCCCTGCTTGTTCAGCGAGAGCACCGCCTCATCGCGGCTGTGCATCTTGATCGCAACATCTTTCAAGTTCAGGAGGATTTCGATGACATCTTCCTGCACCCCTTCGAGCGCACTGTACTCGTGCTCTACACCAGCAATTTCAGCCTCTACCACGGCAGCGCCGGGCATAGACGAAAGCAGAATGCGACGCAGTGCATTCCCCAGGGTGTGACCAAAACCACGCTCGAACGGTTCGAGAACGATCTTGGCATGATGTGCGCTGATTTCTTCTACCTTGATATCGCGAGGACGAAGAAACTCTGTCACTGAACGCTGCATATGAACACCTTTCAGGCTGCCAAACGGATACTGTGTTCTTAAGAACAAGTACTCAAGAGCATCTGGGCGGTTAGCTTTGCTACCCCGCCCAGGCTTCAAGAAGCAGAGATTAATTAACGCCGCTTACTTGGAGTACAGCTCGACGATCAGGTTTTCGTTGATGTCGGCAGTCAGGTCACCGCGTTCAGGCAGAGCCTTGAAAGTGCCTTCCATCTTCTTGGCGTCGATTTCGATCCAAACAATATCGCCACGGTTGGCCGCAATGGACAACGCGCTTTGAATACGGGCTTGGTTCTTCGCCTTTTCGCGAATGGCAACAACGTCACCCGGCTTCACTTGGTAGGAAGCTACGTTAACGGTACGGCCGTTCACGGAAACTGCCTTATGGCTAACGAGCTGACGCGCTTCAGAGCGAGTCGAGCCGAAACCCATACGGTAGACGACGTTATCCAGTCGGGATTCGAGCAACTGCAACAATACTTCACCGGTCGCGCCTTTCAGGCGAGCAGCTTCTTTGTAGTAGTTACGGAACTGTTTTTCGAGTACGCCATACATGCGACGTACTTTTTGCTTCTCGCGAAGCTGCAAGCCGTAGTCTGAAAGACGCTGACGACGTTGGCCGTGTACACCCGGAATCTGCTCGGATTTACACTTTTTCTCGAAGGGAGTCACGCCACTCTTCAAAAAGAGATCGGTGCCTTCACGACGAGACAGTTTGCACTTCGGTCCAATATAACGAGCCATGAATCTGTCTCCTTAAACGCGGCGTTTCTTAGGCGGACGGCAGCCATTATGGGGAATGGGCGTCGCGTCTACGATGCTTTGCACGCGGAAGCCTGCGGCATTGAGTGCGCGCACGGCGGATTCACGACCGGGACCTGGGCCTTTAACCAGTACGTCTACGTTTTTCACACCATACTCGGCTGCAGCAGTTGCTGCACGCTCACTTGCTACTTGAGCAGCGAACGGGGTGCTCTTGCGAGAACCACGAAAACCCGAACCACCGGCAGTTGCCCAAGAAAGCGCATTGCCCTGGCGGTCTGTGATCGTCACGATCGTGTTGTTAAAAGAGGCATGGATATGCGCAACGGCGTCCACTACCTGCTTTTTAACCTTTTTACGGTTACTACGCGGGTTAGCCATGTTGATGTCTATTCCTGTCTTAACGCCGGCTCTCTATTAAAGAGCCTGCGTATTATTTGCGGATCGGCTTACGCGGGCCCTTACGGGTGCGCGCGTTAGTCTTTGTCCGCTGACCACGCAGCGGAAGACTACGACGATGACGCAGACCACGGTAGCAGCCTAAGTCCATGAGACGCTTAATGTTCAGCGTTACATCACGACGAAGGTCGCCTTCTACGGTGTACTTACCAACTTCAGAACGCAGGGTATCCAGCTCTTCGCCAGACAGATCCTGGATCTTGGTAGTCAGCTCGATACCAGCAGCAGCACAGATGTGCTGAGCGCGGGTACGGCCAATCCCGAAGATATAGGTCAGCGAGATCGCCGCATGCTTGTTGTCCGGGATATTGACGCCTGCAATACGGGCCATCAGCTTACTCCGAAATTTGAGCGGCTTGCTCGTTTGTTCATCTACAAAAGGCGCAACAGCATACCCCTTTAACTGCCCGAAGGCAAGGGGTATGCCAAACACCCACTTAAAGCAACGTAGGAATTAACCCTGACGCTGCTTGTGCCGCGGTTCGATGCAGATGACGCGGACAGCGCCATTGCGACGAATGATCTTGCAGTTACGGCACATTTTCTTTACGGAAGCTCGAACTTTCATCGTTCTCTCCAATACGGTCGGCGCGCCTCAGCGCATGATGCCGCCGCTACCGTAGCCTTTCAGGTTGGACTTCTTCATCACCGAGTCATACTGATGCGACATGAGGTGTGACTGCACCTGGGCCATGAAGTCCATGATGACCACTACCACGATCAGAAGCGAAGTACCGCCAAAAAAGAATGGCACATTCCACGCAACGATCAGGAACTGGGGCATCAGGGAAACCGCAGTGATATACAGGGCACCGAACAAAGTCAGACGAGTCATGACTTTATCGATATAGCGAGCGGTCTGCTCGCCGGGACGAATGCCCGGCAGGAACGCACCTGACTTTTTCAGATTGTCAGCTACATCCTTCGGATTGAAGACCAGCGCTGTGTAAAAGAAGCAGAAGAATACCACTGCCGCCGCGAAAAGCAAGATGTAAAGCGGTTGCCCGGGGGCTAAAGCTTGTGATGCACGCTGCAACCACTCCATACCTTCACCAGCACCGACCCACTGGCCAATAGAGGCCGGGAAGAGCAGAATACTGGACGCGAAGATCGCAGGAATAACACCTGCCATATTCACTTTCAAAGGCAGGTAGCTGCTTTGACCTGCATACATCTTGTTGCCCACCTGGCGACGCGGGTAGTTCACTTTCAAGCGGCGTTGACCGCGTTCAATGAACACCACAAACGCAACCGTGGCAATACCTAGCACTGACAGCGCTAACAGCGGGAGAACATTCCAGGCCCCTTCGTTACGAGCGAGCTCGAACGCTTGCCCCACGGCACTGGGCAGCCCAGCGACGATACCGGCGAAGATCAGCAGCGAAATACCGTTGCCGATCCCCTTTTCGGTAATCTGCTCACCTAGCCACATCATAAACACCGCGCCTGACACAAACGTAATCACGGCGGTGAAATAGAAGCTAAAGTCAGCGCTGTAAGCGATGCCTTGGCTAGCCAGGCCGACCGACATACCGGTAGCCTGGACAAGAGCCAGTATCACCGTGCCGTAGCGGGTGTACTGACTAATCTTGCGGCGGCCGGACTCACCTTCCTTCTTAAGCTGTTCAAGATGGGGTGAGACCGCAGTCATCAGCTGCATGATAATCGACGCTGAAATATAGGGCATGATACCCAAAGCGAGGACGCTCATGCGCTCCAGGGCGCCACCCGAGAACATGTTAAACATGCCCAGGATGGTGCCCTGTTGCTCCCTAAACAAGGCAGCAAGCTGGTCAGGATTGATACCGGGAACGGGAATATGGGCACCGATTCGGTACACCACGATGGCGAGGAGCACGAAGCGCAAGCGCGCCCACAGTTCACTCAGACCGTTGCCCATCGCCGGCATATTTCCTGACTTGGCCATTTAGTCCTCTACCTTGCCGCCAGCAGCTTCGATCGCTTCACGGGCACCTTTGGTGACCTTGATACCACGAACGGTAACTGCTTTTTTCAGTTCGCCAGAAAGGATGATCTTCGCGTGTAGCGTCGCATCCTTCAGCACGTTGGCTTGCTTCAGTGTTTCCATGGTGACTTCTTCACCGGAAACTTTGGCAAGCTCGGCCAGGCGTACTTCTTCAGACACCAGCGATTTAGCTGATGTGAAGCCGAACTTCGGTAGACGACGCTGTAACGGCATCTGACCGCCTTCGAAACCAGGCTTGACGCTACCGCCACTGCGTGATTTCTGACCTTTGTGGCCACGGCCGCCGGTCTTACCAAGACCGGAACCGATACCACGACCAACGCGCTTTTCAGCGTGTTTGGAGCCCGGTGCCGGACTCAGGGTATTGAGTTTCATGGATTACTCTCCCTCAACGCGCACAAGGTAGTTAACCTTGTGGATCATGCCGCGTACGGCAGGGGTGTCTTCCAGTTCAACCGTATGACCGATGCGACGCAGACCCAAGCCCTTCATAGTAGACTTGTGCTTGGGCAAAACGCCGATGGTGCTGCGGATCTGGGTAACCTTGATCGTTGCTGCCATGGTGCCTTACCCCGTGATCGCTTCGACAGACAGACCGCGCTTAGCGGCAATGTCTTCCGGTGCTTGCATGGAAGAGAGACCATTAACAGTCGCTCGAACCACGTTAACCGGGTTGGTGGAACCGTAGCACTTGGCCAGTACATCGTGGACACCAGCAAGCTCTAGTACAGAGCGCATAGCGCCACCGGCGATGATACCGGTACCTTCGGAAGCCGGCTGCATGTAAACCTTGGAAGCGCCGTGACGGGCTTTCACAGGATACTGCAGCGTGCTGCCTGCAAGGTTAACCTTGACCATGTTGCGACGAGCCTGGTCCATTGCTTTCTGGATCGCAACCGGCACTTCACGCGCCTTGCCACGACCGAAACCAACACGACCTTTACCATCACCCACGACGGTCAGTGCGGTGAAGCCGAAAATACGACCACCCTTGACCACCTTGGCGACGCGGTTGACCTGCACTAACTTCTCTTGCAGATCACCGTTTTGCTGTTCGTTCTTCGCCATCGTAAAACCCTTTAGAATTCCAGGCCGCCTTCACGAGCGGCGTCGGCCAGAGCCTTGACGCGACCGTGATACTTAAAGCCAGCACGGTCGAAGGCCACCTGGGTGATGCCTGCTTCTTTAGCGCGTTCGGCAATCAGAGCACCGACCTTAGAGGCCGCTTCTGAGTTGCCGGTCGCACCCTCGCGCAGTGCTTTGTCCAGCGTTGAAGCGCTGGCCAACACTTTGCCACCATCCGGCGAGATAATCTGCGCATAGATGTGACGCGGGGTACGGTTGACGCACAGGCGATACACGCCCAGCTCGCGGATCTTGGCGCGAGCGCGGCGGGCACGACGGAGACGAGATTCTTTCTTCGCGTTCATAACCCTGCCTTACTTCTTCTTGGCTTCTTTGCGACGCACCTGCTCGTCGGCGTACCGAACACCCTTGCCTTTATACGGCTCAGGCGGACGGAAAGCGCGGATTTCCGCGGCGCACTGACCGAGCTTCTGCTTGTCCGCGCTTTTCAGCACGATAACGGTGTTTTTCGGCGTTTCCGCGACAACACCTTCAGGCAGAATGTAATCGACCGGGTGCGAGAAGCCCAGTGAAAGATTGAGCGTCTGGCCCTTAGCTTGGGCACGATAACCGACGCCAACAATTTCGAGAGTCTTTGTGAAACCCTCGGATACGCCCTGTACCAGGTTCTGAACCAAGGCGCGGGTAGTACCGGCCATTGCCCAGCTCTTGGCTGATTCGCTCGGGACGAAGGTCAGCTGGCCGTCTTCTTGACCAATCACCACGTCCTGGTGAATGGGCATAGACAGCGTGCCCTGGCCGCCTTTAGCAGTCAGCTGGCCAGCATCGATTTTAACGTCGACGCCAGCAGGCACTTTAACCGGATATTTCGCTATGCGGGACATTCCAGCCTCCTAGAATACGGTGCAGATGACTTCGCCACCGACGCCAGCTTGGCGTGCGGCACGGTCGGTCATGACACCATTGGAAGTGGTGACAATCGCGATACCCAGACCATCGGCAACCTTAGGCAGGTTGTCCTTGCCTTTGTATTGACGCAAAGACGGCTTGGAAACCCGCTGAATGTGCTCAATAACCGCCTTGCCCTCAAAGTACTTGAGAGTCACGGTAAGCTCAGGTTTAACGCCTTCAGCCACCGTAAAGTCGGTAATGTAGCCTTCTTCCTTTAGCACGCGGGCCACTTCCACTTTCAACTTGGAAGACGGCATGGTAGCCGTCTCCTTGGTGGCCATCTGCGCATTGCGGATACGGGTAAACATATCCGCCAGAGTGTCTTGCATGCTCATTTAATGTGCGCTCCTGATGAATCTACGTGGCGTTACCAACTGGACTTTTTCAGACCAGGAACGTCGCCACGCATGGCGGCTTCACGCAGCTTGTTACGGCCAAGGCCGAACTTGTTGTAAAAACCGTGCGGACGACCCGTGATACGGCAGCGGTTACGCTGACGTACCGGGCTTGAGTCGCGCGGCAGTTGCTGCAGCTTCAGCGTCGCCTCGAAGCGCTCTTCCTCAGACGTATTCACGTTTGAGATGATTGCCTTGAGCTCAGTACGCTTGGCCGCATACTTCTCGACCAGCTGCGTACGCTTGAGCTCACGCTCTATCATACTTTTCTTAGCCATGATCCAACCCTTATTTCTTGAACGGGAAGTTCAGTGCTGCAAGCAGCGCACGACCTTCCTCGTCGGTGTTGGCAGTAGTAGTGATAGTGACGTCCAACCCACGGATACGATCGATTTTATCATACTCGATCTCCGGGAAGATGATCTGCTCACGCACACCCATGGAGTAATTGCCGCGACCATCAAAAGACTTCGGGTTTAGACCACGGAAGTCACGCACACGAGGAATCGCGATGTTTACCAGACGGTCCAGGAAGTCCCACATACGCTCAGCGCGCAGTGTTACTTTGACACCGATAGGCCAACCTTCACGCACCTTGAAGCCCGCGATGGACTTACGTGCTTTGGTCACCAGCGGCTTTTGACCGGAGAGTTTCTCCAGGTCGCCGACGGCATTATCGATCAGCTTTTTATCACTAACCGCTTCGCCGATACCCATGTTCAGAGTCACTTTAGTGACCCGGGGTACCTGCATAACGTTGGCGTAGCTGAACTGCTCTTTGAGTTGAGCTACCACCTCGTTTTGATAACGTTCTTTCAAGTTCGCCATTTTGCTACCCGACTCGCGTTAGGCGTCGATCTGCGTCTGCGTCGACTTGTAGATACGTACCTTGGTACCGTCTTCCTTAACTTGGAAGCCGACGCGATCCGCCTTACCGGTCTCCGAATTGAAGATGGCTACGTTGGACGCGTGAATCGGAGCCTCACGCTCGACGATACCGCCCTGATTTCCCGCCATGGGATTCGGCTTGGTGTGACGTTTAATCATGTTCACACCGGACACCACGAAGCGGCTTTCTAATACCCGCTTAACAGTGCCACGCTTGCCTTTATCCTTCCCGGCGATGACGATGACTTCATCGTCACGTTTGATCTTTTGCATATCCGCCTCGCTCCTTACAGCACTTCAGGCGCTAGGGAAATGATCTTCATGAACTTCTCATTACGAAGCTCACGAGTAACCGGCCCGAAGATGCGCGTGCCGATCGGCTGTTCGTTGGTGTTATTCAACAAAACCGCCGCATTTCCATCGAAACGGATCAGCGAACCGTCACTACGACGGACGCCACTACGGGTGCGAACTACTACCGCTTTTAGCACTTGGCCTTTTTTGACCTTGCCACGCGGAATAGCTTCCTTCACCGTTACCTTAATGACGTCACCAACACGGGCGTAGCGACGGTGTGAACCGCCTAGCACCTTGATGCATTGCACCCGGCGCGCTCCGCTGTTGTCGGCGACATCCAGCATTGTCTGAGTCTGAATCATCGGTTTTCTCCAAACCTAATCTGACTGCACTGGTTGGACAAGCTAAGGGAATTAACCCTTGGCTTGCTCGACCACCTCGACCAGCGTCCAAGCTTTCTTCTTGGAAAGCGGACGGCACTCCTGAATGGAAACCGTATCGCCTGCCTTAGCCTGGTTCGCCTCATCATGGGCGTGCAGCTTGGTGGAGCGCTTAACGTATTTTCCGTAGATCGGGTGACGCTCACGACGCTCGATCATAACGACGATGGATTTATCCATCTTGTCGCTCACCACCTTGCCGGTGAGCGTACGGGTTTTTTTCTCTTCGGCCATCTCAATCACCTGCCTTCTCGTTGAGCATAGTCTTAACGCGGGCGATATCCCGACGGACCTGCTTGAGCAGATGAGTCTGGCTCAGTTGGCCAGTGGCCTTCTGCATGCGCAGGTTAAACTGCTCGCGGAGTAGCTCGAGGAGCTGCTCTTTGAGCTCTCCTGCGGACTTTTCACGAATTTCCTGTGCTTTCATCACATCACCGTCCGTTTCGCAAAGGTGGTGGACAAGGGCATCTTCTGTGCGGCCAGCTCAAATGCTTCACGGGCCAGCTCTTCGGATACACCTTCAATTTCGTACAGGACCCGACCCGGTTGGATCTGGGCTACCCAGTACTCAACAGAACCTTTACCTTTACCCATACGAACTTCGAGCGGCTTCTTGGAAATCGGCTTGTCAGGGAAAACGCGGATCCAGATTTTACCGCCACGCTTAACGTGACGTGTGATCGCACGACGGCCGGCTTCGATCTGACGCGCAGTGATGCGGCCGCGACCGGTAGCTTTCAGACCGTATTCCCCGAAGCTGATCTTGCTTCCGCGATGCGCCAGGCCACGGTTGCGGCCTTTCATCATCTTGCGGAATTTCATACGCTTGGGCTGTAACATCGACTCGCTCTCCCCTTACCTGGAACCTTTCTTCTTGGGCGCGTTGCCGGCAGGCTGTTGTTGCTTAGCCTTGGCACGTACTTCCTCGATACCACCGAGGATTTCGCCCTTGAAGATCCACACTTTAACGCCGATGACGCCATAGGTGGTGTGAGCTTCGTAAGTGGCGTAGTCAATATCCGCACGCAGAGTGTGCAACGGAACACGACCTTCGCGGTACCATTCGGTACGTGCGATTTCGGCACCACCAAGACGACCTGACAGCTGAATCTTGATACCGCCAGCGCCAAGACGCATTGCGTTCTGTACCGCGCGCTTCATGGCACGACGGAACATTACGCGACGCTCAAGCTGACCCGCTACGTTAGCAGCGACTAGCTTGGCATCCAGCTCCGGCTTGCGAACTTCTTCAATGTTCACATGAACCGGGACACCCATCATCTCGGTGAGATCGCGACGCAGACGGTCGACATCTTCACCCTTTTTACCAATCACGATACCCGGACGGGCAGTGTGAATGGTGATGCGAGCATTGTTAGCCGGACGCTCGATGTGAATGCGGCTTACGGAGGCGTTTTTAAGACGCTCTTCCAGGAAGCTGCGCACTTCGAGATCGTTATTGAGCTTATCGGCATAGGCGCCGCGCTCGGCATACCAGACAGAAGCATGGTCTTTGACGATGCCCAGTCGAATGCCTGTTGGATTGACTTTCTGACCCATCTGGTCGACTCCTACTTCTCGGCTACCTTGACGGTGATGTGGCAGGTGCGCTTCAAGATACGATCCGCACGGCCTTTGGCGCGCGGCTTGATACGCTTGAGCGTCATGCCCTCATCGACGCAGATGGTCGAGACACGCAGCTCGTCGATGTCCATGCCGTTGTTTTCTTCCGCATTCGCGATGGCGGACTGAAGCACTTTCTTAACCAGCTTGGCAGCCTTCTTCGGTGAGAAGGTCAGCAGGTCAATAGCTTCGGCGACCGGTTTACCGCGCACCTGGTCAGCCACCAAACGGGCCTTCTGGGCGGATAAACGAGCGCCACGCAGCTTAGCTGTGACTTCCATCTCTCAATCCTCTCTGGCTTACCGTTTGGCTTTCTTGTCCGCAGCATGCCCGCGATATGTGCGAGTAGCAGCGAATTCGCCAAGTTTATGACCCACCATTTCCTCGGAGACATGCACCGGGACATGCTGGCGTCCGTTATGGACCGCAATAGTCAGACCTACCATGTTGGGTAGGATCATCGAACGACGCGACCAAGTCTTGATTGGTTTGCGATCGTTCTTCTCCACTGCAGCCTCTACCTTCTTCAAAAGATGAAGGTCAATGAAGGGACCTTTCTTTAGTGAACGTGGCACAGCCGTTACCTCTTAAGTTCTTGGCAATTTCGATTAACGCGTCTTGTTACGACGACGGATAATCAGCTTGTCGGTGCGCTTGTTCTTACGCGTCTTGTGACCCTTAGTCGGTACGCCCCACGGGGATACCGGGTGACGACCACCGCTGGTGCGGCCTTCACCACCACCGTGCGGGTGATCCACCGGGTTCATCGCGACACCACGAACAGTCGGGCGCACGCCTCTCCAGCGCTTCGCACCGGCCTTGCCAAGTTGACGCAGGCTGTGCTCGGAGTTGCTCACTTCACCCAAGGTTGCGCGGCACTCAGCCAGGATCTTACGCATTTCGCCAGAGCGAAGACGTAAAGTGGCGTAGTTACCTTCACGAGCAACCAGCTGGGCGCTAGTACCGGCACTGCGAGCAATCTGCGCGCCTTTACCCGGCTTCAGTTCGATACCGTGAACGGTAGAACCGAGCGGGATGTTGCGCAGCGGCAAAGCATTGCCTTTCTTGATGGGCGCGTTTACACCAGATTCCAGCACGTCACCCGCGCTGACACCTTTCGGTGCAATGATGTAACGACGCTCGCCATCTGCATATTTCAGTAAAGCAATATGCGCACTACGGTTGGGATCGTGTTCCAGACGCTCAACGGTGGCTGGAATGCCATCCTTGGTGCGCTTGAAGTCGATCAAACGGTAGTGTTGACGATGACCACCGCCCACGTGGCGGGTGGTGATGCGACCGTAGTTATTACGTCCACCGGACTTGGACTGTTTTTCCAAAAGCGGTGCATAAGCACGGCCTTTGTACAGTTCCTCACCAACGATCTTAACGACGTGGCGACGACCGGCGGATGTGGGTTTGGTCTTGACGATTGCCATTATCCGTACTCCTGCCCTTATTCGGCGCCAGAGAAGTCTTCGAGCGTTTCGCCCGCAGCCAGGGTCACATACGCTTTGCGGTAACCCTTACGCAGACCAACGCCGTGTGCAGTACGTTTGGTTTTACCCTTCACGTTCAGCACTTGAACGCTGCCGACCTTCTTGCCGAACAGTGCTTCAACGGCTTTCTTGATCTCGGGCTTGGTAGCATCAGACGCCACCTTGAAAACGTACTGGTTGCGCTCTGCAGCCATCGCGGCCTTTTCGGTCACGTGCGGTCCAAGCAGAACCTTGAATACGCGTTCCTGGTTCATGCCAGCTTCTCCTCGAATTTACGCAGGGCGGAGACGGTAACCAGGACCTTATCAAAGGCAACCAGGCTAACCGGGTCAGCTGCCGCGACATCCACCACGTCAACGTGGGGAAGGTTGCGTGCGGCTAGATAGAGCGTTTCATCAAGTTCTTCAGTGATGATCAACACTTTTTCAAGGTTGAGCTCTTTCAGCTTGGCAGCTACCTGCTTGGTCTTGGGCGCTTCGACGCTGAACTCTTCAATAGCGACTAAACGCTCTTGACGTACCAGCTCAGACAAGATGGAGCGCATCGCCGCGCGGTACATTTTGCGGTTAACCTTCTGGGTGTAGTCTTGCGGACGTGCCGCGAAGGTTACGCCGCCACTGCGCCACAGCGGAGAACGGATGGTGCCGGCACGTGCACGACCGGTACCTTTCTGACGCCACGGTTTTTTACCACCACCGCGAACATCGGAACGGCTCTTTTGAGCGCGAGTACCTTGACGGCCACCAGCCAAATAGGCGGTAACAACCTGGTGAACTAGCGCTTCGTTGAATTCTTTGCCAAAAGTGGCGTCGGCTACTTCAACGGTACCCGTGCCTGCAGCAAGATTCAGATTCATTGGTAATTATCCCCTTCAGCCAGCTTTCACGGCGCTGCGAACGATAACGTCGCTGCCGGGTGCTCCCGGTACGGCGCCCTTGATCAGCAGCAGGTTACGCTCGGCGTCAACACGGACGATCTCAAGGCTCTGTACGGTGCAGCGGGTGTTACCCATCTGACCGGCCATTTTTTTGCCTTTAAATACGCGACCTGGTGTTTGACACATGCCGATAGAACCCGGTGCGCGATGCGACAGGGAGTTACCGTGGCTGTTGTCTTGGGTACGGAAGTTCCAGCGCTTAACAGCACCCTGGAAGCCTTTACCCTTAGAGGTGCCGGTCACGTCGATCATTTGACCAGCTTCAAAGAGGGATACGGTGATTTCGCCACCCACTTCAGGAGCTTCCTCACCTTCTGCAAGGCGGAATTCCATCAGCGAACGACCAGCCTCAACGCCCGCCTTGGCAAATTGACCTGCCTGGGCTTTGGTGAGGTGTTTGGCTTTACGAGAACCTGTAGTGACCTGAACCGCTGCGTAACCGTCAGACTCGACAGTCTTAACGCGTGTAACACGGTTAGGATCAACTTCAATAACGGTTACGGGCACGGATGCGCCATCTTCGGTAAAGACACGGGTCATCCCGGCCTTTTTACCGACTAAACCGATAGTCATACTCAGTCTCCTATAGTGTACGGGGCTATCACCCGCTATGGCTGCCCTTTCCAGAGCATTCCACTAGCACATTGTATGGCGCCTCACGGCGCGGCGGCTGCTGTTCATGCGATAAAAGTGATGAACGCTGGGCCGCAAGTGTCTAGTGTAATTAGTTGAGCTTGATTTGCACGTCTACGCCAGCAGCGAGATCGAGCTTCATCAGCGCGTCAACAGTTTTCTCAGTTGGCTCAACGATGTCGAGCACACGCTTGTGCGTGCGAATCTCATACTGGTCACGCGCGTCTTTGTTGACGTGCGGTGAAATCAGAATGGTATAGCGCTCGCGGTTGGTCGGCAGCGGAATCGGTCCACGAACCTGAGCACCAGTACGCTTAGCGGTTTCAACAATCTCCGCTGTGGACTGATCGATCAGGCGATGGTCGAAAGCTTTCAACCGAATGCGAATCTTTTGGTTCTGCATTTGCCCTAAACTCCAATGGATGTCGACGGCGCGAGCCGTCTACCCACGCATTCAAAGGATGCGCATTATAGGCACGCCAAAAGCCCATGTCAAACATTTGCTATTGGTGCGCAGAAAAGGGGGCTCGCGAGAGCCCCCTTCATCGATCAAGTAAAATGATTACTGAACGATTTTTGCCACAACGCCAGCACCAACGGTACGACCACCTTCGCGAATTGCGAAGCGCAGACCATCGTCCATAGCGATCGGAGCAATCAGAGTAACAACCATCTGAACGTTGTCACCCGGCATTACCATTTCAACACCTTCCGGCAGTTCACAAGTACCAGTTACGTCAGTGGTACGGAAGTAGAACTGCGGACGGTAGCCCTTGAAGAAAGGCGTATGACGACCACCTTCTTCTTTGGACAGTACGTAAACTTCTGCTTCGAAGGTAGTGTGCGGCTTGATGGTGCCCGGCTTGGCCAGAACCTGACCACGCTCAACGTCATCACGCTTAGTACCACGTAGCAGGGCGCCAACGTTCTCACCAGCACGACCTTCGTCGAGCAGTTTACGGAACATTTCAACACCGGTAACGATGGTTTTAGAAGTATCGCGAATACCTACGATTTCTACTTCTTCACCAGCTTTAACGATACCGCGCTCTACACGACCGGTAACAACAGTACCACGGCCAGAGATAGAGAATACGTCTTCGATCGGCATCAGGAACGGCTGGTCGATAGCACGCTCCGGCTCAGGGATGTACTCATCCAGAGCTTTGATCAGATTAGCAACGGCGGTAGTACCCATGCCGTTCTCATCTTCACCGTTCAGAGCCATCAGCGCAGAACCAGTGATGATCGGCGTGTCGTCACCCGGGAAGTCGTACTGGTCGAGGAGTTCGCGAACTTCCATCTCTACCAGTTCGAGAAGCTCTTCGTCATCAACCATGTCCGCTTTGTTCAGGAACACAACGATGAACGGAACGCCTACCTGGCGAGACAGCAGGATGTGCTCGCGAGTCTGCGGCATCGGGCCGTCAGCGGCAGAACATACCAGGATCGCGCCGTCCATCTGCGCAGCACCGGTGATCATGTTCTTGACGTAGTCAGCGTGTCCTGGGCAGTCAACGTGTGCGTAGTGACGCTCTTCAGACTGGTACTCAACGTGCGAAGTCGCGATGGTGATACCACGCTCACGCTCTTCAGGAGCGTTATCGATAGTATCAAATTCACGCCAGTCGCCGCCGAAAACTTCAGCAGACACGCGGGTCAGGGCCGCAGTCAGGGTCGTTTTACCGTGGTCGACGTGACCGATGGTGCCGACGTTGACGTGCGGTTTGGAACGTTCGAATTTTTCCTTAGCCACTGCTATAACCTCTTTACGTTAGCTAACGGTTAACCGTTTTGATTGATGACGGCTTCAACGACGCTGGAGGGCGCCTCGTCGTACTTCGAGAACTCCATAGAGTAGCTCGCACGGCCCTGGGTTTGTGAGCGCAGGTCGGTTGCATAACCGAACATCTCACCCAGCGGCACCGTTGCACGAATGACTTTACCAGCAGAAGAGTCATCCATGCCCTGCACCAGACCGCGACGACGGCTCAGGTCGCCCATGACGTCACCCATAAATTCTTCGGGAGTCACGATTTCGACCTTCATCACCGGCTCCAGCAGCACGGCCTTGGCCTTCCTGGCACCTTCCTTCACTGCCATAGAAGAAGCAATCTTGAACGCAGTCTCGTTAGAGTCTACGTCATGGAAAGA
The DNA here is from genome assembly GCF_000377665.1 of Vreelandella zhanjiangensis DSM 21076. Classification (GTDB taxonomy): domain Bacteria; phylum Pseudomonadota; class Gammaproteobacteria; order Pseudomonadales; family Halomonadaceae; genus Vreelandella; species Vreelandella zhanjiangensis. The sequence continues at coordinate 221,216 of NZ_KB898650.1, forward strand.
GCCATCGAACAGCGACACTTTAACGTCGATCATCGGGTAACCCGCGATGACACCGTTTTTAAGCTGCTCGTAAGCACCTTTCTCAACCGCGGGGACGTATTCCTTGGGAACCGTACCACCTACGATCTCAGAGTTGAATTTGAAGAAAATCTCAGCTTCGCCTTCACCCTTCTCTTCAGCAGTCAGCGGCTCGATACGTAGCCAAACGTGACCGTACTGACCACGACCACCAGACTGACGTACAAACTTACCTTCCTGCTCAACGCTGCCACGAATAGTTTCGCGGTACGCTACCTGCGGCTTACCGATATTAGCCTCAACCTTGAACTCGCGACGCATACGGTCAACGATGATGTCCAGGTGAAGCTCGCCCATACCAGAAATAATGGTCTGGCCGGTTTCTTCGTCGGTTTTAACCTGGAATGAAGGATCTTCCTGAGCCAGCTTGCCCAGTGCAATACCCATTTTTTCCTGGTCAGCCTTAGACTTCGGCTCAACGGCTACAGAGATAACCGGATCCGGGAACTCCATGCGCTCGAGAACAATCTTGTTATCGATATCGCACAGAGTGTCACCTGTGGTGACGTCTTTCAGGCCGATACATGCTGCAATATCGCCTGCCAGGATCTCTTTAATCTCTTCACGCGAGTTGGCGTGCATCTGAACGATACGACCAACGCGCTCTTTCTTCTGCTTAACGGAGTTATATACACCGTCACCAGACTTCAGAACACCCGAGTAGACGCGGATAAAGGTCAGCGTACCAACGAAGGGGTCGGTCGCGATCTTGAATGCCAACGCCGCAAACGGTGCGCTATCATCGGCTACACGAGTAGCGATGGTGCCGTCTTTATCGTCCAGCTCACCTTCGATCGCCTTAACTTCAGTCGGCGAAGGCATGTATTCGATAATGCCGTCCAGTACTGCCTGAACGCCTTTGTTCTTAAAGGCAGAACCACAGGTAACCAGAACGATATCGTTAGCCAGAGTACGTGCACGAAGGCCAGCCTTGATCTCTTCGATCGAAAGCTCACCACCCTCCAGGTACTTCTCCATCAGCTCATCAGAGCCTTCGGCAGCGGCTTCAACCATTTGCTCGCGATATTTCTCGGCAGTTTCTTGCAGCTCAGCCGGAATATCCACAAGCTCAAAATTCATACCCAGGCTCGCCTCATCCCACAGGATAGCCTTCATCTGAATCAGGTCGACAACACCTTTAAAGTCTTCTTCCGTACCCCAGTTAATCTGGATCGGCACGGCATTCGCACCCAGACGCTCTTTCAACTGGTCAACAACCATGAAGAAATCAGCGCCGGTACGGTCCATCTTGTTGACGAAGACCATACGCGGTACTTCGTACTTGTTGGCCTGACGCCATACGGTTTCGGTCTGCGGCTGAACGCCGGAAGAACCGCACAGTACAACGACCGCGCCATCAAGAACACGCAGTGAACGCTCAACTTCGATAGTGAAGTCAACGTGCCCAGGTGTATCGATGATGTTGATGCGGTGCTCGTCGAACTGCTTGGCCATACCCTGCCAGAAAGTAGTTACAGCAGCTGAGGTGATAGTAATACCACGCTCCTGCTCCTGCTCCATCCAGTCAGTCGTCGCCGCACCGTCGTGCACTTCGCCCACTTTGTGGGAAAGGCCGGTGTAGAACAGTACACGCTCGGTCGTCGTGGTTTTACCCGCGTCGACGTGCGCTACGATACCAATATTGCGATAACGCTTAAGTGGTGTCTTGCGTGCCACGGTGAAACTCCCGTTAGTTGGCGATGCTCGTTAATTTAGCAGCGGCAAAAGTGAGCCTTACGCTACCGCCGCTATCACAGAATGATAACGGCGGGGTGTTGCAACAAAGCGACTCGACTTACCACTTTCAATGACGCCCTGCTGAAACAACGTGCATATATAAACGCGAACTCTACAAACACTGCGCTTACAAACGCCGTACGTCGAAACGTCTTTCTTAAAAGCGACGCTCTTAGAAACGACGCTTTTAGAAACGATAGTGCGAGAAAGCTTTGTTGGCTTCGGCCATACGATGCACGTCTTCGCGCTTCTTAACGGCTGAACCTTTACCTTCTGCGGCATCCAGCATTTCGCCTGCCAGACGCTGAACCATCGTTTTCTCACCGCGACGACGCGCCGCGTCTACCAGCCAGCGCATAGCCAGCGCTTGACGACGAGACGGACGAACTTCAACCGGCACCTGATAAGTTGCACCACCAACGCGGCGCGACTTCACTTCGACCATCGGCTGGATGGTTTCCAGCGCCTTGTCGAAGATTTCCAGCGGCTCTTCACTACTACGCTCGGCAACCTTGTCCAACGCACCATAAACGATGCGCTCAGCTATGGACTTCTTGCCGCTGACCATCAGGTGGTTCATGAACTTCGCCAGACGCTCACTTCCGAACTTGGGATCCGGCAGGATTTCGCGCTTAGCTACAACTCTTCTTCTAGGCATGATAAGCCCTCAATTAAGGATCCTTCAGGTAAACCCGGGACTCGCACTAGGCGTTTAACACCCTGCATTGCCCGACCTTACTCTTATCAGACCGTCATATTCATATTGAACATTACGTTGCTTACGCTGCAAACGCAGCGTGACGGCAAGCAGTCTTAAGACTTCGGACGCTTAGTACCGTACTTAGAACGACCCTGCTTACGGTTCTGTACGCCAGACGTATCAAGGGCGCCACGAACGGTGTGATAACGCACACCTGGCAAATCCTTTACACGACCGCCGCGAATCAGAACAACAGAGTGCTCTTGCAGGTTGTGACCTTCACCACCGATGTAAGAAGAAACTTCGAAACCGTTGGTCAGGCGCACACGGCAAACCTTACGCAGGGCCGAGTTAGGCTTCTTAGGGGTAGTGGTGTATACACGCGTACATACGCCGCGTTTTTGCGGACAGGCCTGCAGCGCGGGCACGTCACTTTTAGTAACGGGGCGCTTGCGCGGCTTGCGCACTAGCTGATTAATCGTTGCCATGGTGTTTAGCTGACTCCAATGGTTGCCTAGCCTTCAACAAATACGGGCAGCGGATGCGGGCGCACCCACCCCACTGTTAAAGGCTGCGCATTCTAAAGGCTGATCCTAGGCGCCGTCAAGTCTTGCCGGCGGTTTAACCGGCAAGTTAACGGCTCTAGGATCAGATACTCATTTTTTACTACTCGGTTTTAGAGCTCGTCGTCAGAATCAAGCGCTGTCAACTGTGCTCCAAGCTCCTGCTCTACCTCAGTCGCTGAGGGATTGAACAGGCGCTCAACGTCTTCGCGTTTGCGGCGACGTTCAGCGTGGTGAGTCAGACCGGTACCTGCCGGAATCAGACGCCCAACTACCACGTTTTCTTTCAGGCCGCGCAGATAATCGCGCTTGCCGGTGACTGCCGCTTCGGTCAGTACGCGGGTTGTCTCCTGGAAGGAGGCCGCAGAGATGAACGACTCGGTCGCCAGACTGGCCTTGGTAATACCCAGCAGCAGACGCTGATACTTAGCCGGGAACTTACCTTCTTTCTCGAGACGGGCATTTTGCTCCAACACGCGCACAAGCTCAGCCTGGTCGCCAGTGATGAAGTCAGAATCGCCCGAATCGGCAATTTCTACTTTGCGCAGCATCTGACGCACAATAACTTCGATGTGCTTATCGTTGATGCCAACACCCTGCAGACGGTAAACGTCCTGCACTTCGGCCGTAATATACTTGGCAAGTTCCGCCACACCCAGCAGACGCAGGATATCGTGCGGGTTGCTCGGGCCATCGGAGATGACTTCACCCTTCTCAACCGCTTCACCTTCGAACACGGCGATTTGACGCCATTTCGGGATCAGCGCTTCAAACGGATCGCCAGACTCCGGAGTAATCGTTAAACGACGCTTACCTTTGGTCTCTTTACCGAAGCTGATAACACCGCTGATTTCAGCCAGGATCGCTGATTCTTTCGGCTTACGCGCTTCGAACAGGTCGGCAACGCGCGGCAGACCACCGGTGATATCTTTGTTACCTGATGCTTCAACCGGAATACGGGCAACAACCTCACCCACACCGATAGTGGAACCATCATCTACAGAGATAATGGAGTTACCCGGCAACAGGTATTGCACTGGCGTGTTCGAGCCGGAAACCGACACGTACTCACCGGCGGCGTCCTGCAGCATTACCATCGGACGCTTGTCGCGGCCAGCCATCGGGCGGGCGGCGGACTCAATAACCTCGATAGAAGAAAGACCGGTCATCTCGTCGACTGTGCGGTGCATGGTGACACCTTCGTCAAGGTCGATGAACTGCGCCTTACCCTCTACCTCAGCAATGATCGGGTGGGTGTGCGGATCCCACTTGGCTACCATCGCACCGGCGTCGACGACATCGCCGTCACGTACGGAAAGCTCGGCGCCATAAGGCAGCTTGTAGTACTCACGCTCACGGCCGTGATCGTCAGCAACCGCCAGGGCGCTGGAACGCGATACGACGACCAGTTTGCCGTCAGCACGCTCTACGTGCTTGATGTTGTGCAGACGAACCTTACCGCCGTGCTTGACCTGTACGCTATCCACGGCTGATGAACGCGATGCCGCGCCACCGATGTGGAAGGTACGCATGGTCAGCTGGGTACCCGGCTCACCGATCGACTGCGCGGCGATAACACCGACAGATTCACCGATGTTGACCTGGTGGCCGCGGGCAAGATCACGTCCATAACAGGACGAACACACGCCGTGTGGCGTATCACAGGTAATGGTTGAGCGTACGATAATCTCATCCACACCCATGGTGTCGAGCTCAGCACACCATTTCTCGTCAAGCAGCGTACCGCGCGGAATCAAGACCTCCTCGGTACCCGGGTCAACAACGTCCAGTGCAACCACACGACCCAGTACACGCTGTGACAGCGGTACGATGATGTCGCCACCCTCGATGATCGGGTGCAGGGTCAGACCGTTTTCAGTACCACAGTCGACCTCGGTGATGACCAGATCCTGGGCCACGTCTACCAGACGACGGGTCAGGTAACCGGAGTTAGCCGTTTTCAGGGCCGTATCCGCCAGACCTTTACGCGCGCCGTGGGTCGAGATGAAGTACTGAAGTACGTTCAGACCTTCACGGAAGTTGGCCACGATCGGCGTTTCGATGATCGAGCCATCCGGCTTGGCCATCAGGCCACGCATACCGGCAAGCTGACGGATCTGAGCGGCACTACCACGGGCACCGGAGTCGGCCATGATAAAGACGCTGTTGAACGAATCCTGCTCAACCTCGTTACCATCGCGATCGATAACGGTCTCTTTCGAGATACCCACCATCATCGCCTTGGCGACTTTATCGTTGGCCTTGGACCAGATATCGATAACCTTGTTGTACTTCTCGCCCGCTGTTACCAGGCCAGAAGAGAACTGGTCTTCGATCTCTTTAACTTCGGCTTCAGCCGCATCGACGATTTCAGTTTTGGCATCCGGGATAACGAAGTCGTTAACACCGATGGAGGCGCCCGACCAAGTTGCCAGGCGGAAACCGGTATACATCAGCTGGTCAGCGAAGATAACCGTCGGCTTGAGGCCTGAGCGGCGATACACTTCGTTGATCAGGCCGGAAATCGCCTTTTTCTTCATCGGCTGGTCGATCAGCGGGAACGGCACGCCTTCCGGCAGAATGCGGAACAGCATGGCGCGCCCAACCGTCGTTTTATACAGGCGACGATGGTAAGACTTGGCACCGGTCTCTTCTTCGATATCCACTTCGTCCAGACGCACGGTAATGCGGGCATGAAGCGATACAGACTGAGTTCCGAAGGCGCGCTCAACCTCATTGAGGTCAGAGAACACCATGCCTTCGCCTTTGGCGTTGATCTTTTCGCGGGTCATGTAGTAAAGACCCAGAACAACGTCCTGCGACGGTACGATGATCGGCTCGCCGTTAGCGGGCGACAGCACGTTGTTGGTCGCCATCATCAGCGCACGGGCTTCAAGCTGGGCTTCCAGGGTCAGCGGTACGTGTACCGCCATCTGGTCACCGTCGAAGTCGGCGTTGTAGGCCGCACACACCAGCGGGTGCAGCTGGATCGCCTTACCTTCGATCAGCAGCGGCTCAAACGCCTGGATACCCAGACGGTGAAGCGTCGGTGCACGGTTAAGCAGTACCGGGTGTTCGCGGATAACATCAGCCAGGATGTCCCACACTTCCGGAAGCTCCCGCTCAACCATTTTCTTCGCGGCTTTAATCGTTGAGGCGAAGCCCAGCGACTGAAGCTTGGAGTAGATAAACGGCTTGAATAGCTCCAGCGCCATTTTCTTCGGCAGACCACACTGGTGCAGGCGCAGGGTTGGACCCACGGTAATCACCGAACGGCCCGAGTAATCGACGCGCTTACCCAACAAGTTCTGACGGAAACGACCCTGCTTACCTTTGATCATGTCGGCGAGCGATTTCAGCGGGCGCTTGTTGGAGCCCGTGATCGCGCGGCCACGACGACCGTTGTCAAGCAGTGCATCGACCGCTTCCTGAAGCATACGCTTCTCGTTGCGCACGATAATGTCCGGCGCATTAAGGTCGAGCAGACGCTTCAGGCGGTTGTTACGGTTGATCACACGACGGTAAAGGTCGTTAAGATCGGAGGTCGCGAAGCGGCCGCCGTCCAGCGGTACCAGCGGACGTAAATCCGGCGGCAGGACAGGCAGCACTTCCATGACCATCCACGCCGGCGCATTGCCGGAGTGGTAAAACGCTTCAAGCAGCTTCAAACGCTTGGAAAGCTTCTTGATCTTGGTTTCAGAGTTGGTCTGCGGAATTTCTTCACGCAGGGTATTAATCTCTTCTTCAAGATCGATATCTTTGAGCAATTCCTGCACCGCTTCGGCGCCCATGCGGGCATCAAAGTCGTCGCCGAACTCTTCAAGGGCTTCGAAGTACTGCTCATCGTTCAGGAGCTGACCACGCTCAAGCGTGGTCATGCCTGGATCGATAACCACGAAGCTCTCAAAGTACAGCACGCGTTCGATATCACGCAGGGTCATATCGAGGAACATGCCGATACGCGACGGCAATGATTTCAGAAACCAGATGTGGGCAACCGGCGAGGCCAGCTCAATGTGACCCATGCGCTCACGGCGCACGGCTGCCTTGGTGACTTCAACGCCACACTTTTCACAAATGATGCCGCGGTGCTTCATGCGCTTGTACTTACCGCACAAGCACTCGTAATCCTTTACCGGGCCAAAAATCTTGGCGCAGAACAGACCGTCCCGCTCCGGTTTAAAGGTACGGTAGTTGATGGTCTCAGGCTTCTTCACCTCGCCAAACGACCAGGAGCGAATCATGTCCGGCGACGCCAGAGTAATCTTGATCGCGTCAAACTCTTCGGACTGAGATTGCGATTTGAGTACTTTCACCAAATCTTTCATAGCACGGCTCCTAGCTCTCTAACTCGATATCGATGCCCAGCGAGCGGATTTCCTTCACGAGTACATTGAAGGATTCCGGCATGCCTGCCTGCATGGTGTGGTCGCCATCCACGATGTTTTTATACATCTTGGTGCGGCCTTCGACGTCGTCCGATTTGACGGTGAGCATCTCTTGCAGGGTGTAGGCCGCGCCATAGGCTTCCAGCGCCCACACTTCCATCTCACCAAAGCGCTGACCACCGAACTGTGCTTTACCACCCAAGGGCTGCTGGGTAACCAGCGAGTAAGAGCCGGTAGAACGAGCGTGCATCTTGTCGTCTACCAGGTGGTTCAGTTTCAGCATGTACATGTAGCCGACGGTCACCGGGCGATCAAACGCATCACCGGTACGGCCATCGTGCAGTTTCATCTGACCTGACTCAGGAATGTCCGCAAGCTTCAGCAGGTGTTTGATTTCGTGCTCTTTGGCACCATCAAATACCGGCGTGGCCATGGGCACACCGCCTTTAAGGTTCTTGGCCAGCGCAATGACTTCGTCATCACTGAGCGAGTCCAGATCTTCAGCGCGAGCACCCGGCGTGTTGTACACCTGACCCAGGAAGTCACGAATCTCGGCAACCTGCTGGCCACGTGCATCGCGCAGCATAGCGTCAATCTTGACACCCAGACCACGTGCCGCCATACCCAGGTGGGTTTCCAGAATCTGACCCACGTTCATACGCGACGGTACACCCAGCGGGTTAAGTACCACGTCGACCGGCTCGCCCTTCTCGTCGAACGGCATGTCTTCGATCGGCATGATCGCGGAGATAACACCTTTGTTACCGTGACGACCGGCCATCTTGTCGCCTGGCTGGATGCGACGCTTGACCGCCATGTAAACCTTGACGATTTTGAGAACGCCAGGCGCCAGATCATCGCCCTGGGTCAACTTGCGTTTCTTGTCTTCGAAACGCTCATCCATCTCTTTACGACGGTTTTCCAGCTGCTCGTCGGCCTGGGCCAGAAGCTCATTGTAGGACTCATCCTGCATGCGCAGTTTGAACCACTGCTGACGCGGCAGCTCGTCGAGGTAAGCCTCGTCCAGCACGTCGCCTTTCTTGAGGTTCGGGCCGCCGTTAACGGCTTGGCCATCCAGCGTACGCTGCAGACGCTCAAACGTTGCATCTTCAGCAATACGGTAGGTTTCCTGCAGGTCCTTACGCACTTCATCCAGCTGCATTTGCTCGATGGAGAGCGCACGTGAATCTTTTTCCACGCCGTCGCGAGTGAACACCTGAACGTCGATAACCGTACCTTTCATGCCCGTAGGAGCACGCAGGGAGGTATCTTTAACATCAGACGCCTTCTCACCGAAGATCGCACGCAGCAGCTTCTCTTCTGGCGTCAGCTGGGTTTCGCCCTTCGGCGTTACCTTGCCGACCAGAATGTCGCCCGGGCCAACTTCAGCACCGATGTAAACAACGCCCGCCTCGTCCAATTTGCCCAGTGCGGATTCACCGACATTGGGAATATCAGAGGTGATCTCTTCCGGCCCCAGCTTGGTGTCGCGAGACACACAGGTCAGTTCCTGGATGTGGATCGTGGTGAAACGGTCTTCTTGAACCACCCGCTCAGACAGCAGGATGGAGTCCTCGAAGTTGTAGCCGTTCCAAGGCATGAACGCGATGCGCATGTTCTGACCGAGTGCCAGATCACCCATATCGACAGACGGGCCGTCGGCGAGAATATCGCCACGCGCAACGCTGTCACCAGGACGCACGATGGGGCGCTGGTTCATACAGGTGTTTTGGTTCGAACGGGTGTACTTGGTCAGGTTGTAGATATCAACGCCGGCTTCACCGCCGATGATCTCATCTTCGCTAACCCGTACTACCACACGACGTGCATCTACCGAGTCGATAACACCGCCACGACGCGCCACGGCACATACGCCGGAGTCACGTGCCACGAAACGCTCCATGCCGGTACCCACAAGCGGCTTGTCAGCACGCAGAGTAGGAACGGCCTGACGCTGCATGTTCGCACCCATCAAGGCGCGGTTAGCATCATCGTGCTCCAGGAACGGAATCAGGGCAGCCGCCACCGATACAACCTGACGCGGAGAAACGTCCATCAGCGTCACTTGCTCAGGACGCATGAAGGTGGTTTCACCACGGTGACGTACCTGAACCAGGTCGTCAGAAAGCTTGTTGGACTCATCCACAGCAGCAGATGCCTGGGCGATAACAAAGTCGCCCTCTTCGATCGCTGACAGGTGAACGATATCGTCAGTTACCTGACCGGCATTAACCTTACGGTACGGCGTTTCAAGGAAGCCGTAGCTGTTGGTGTGACTGTAAGTGGCCAGCGAGTTGATCAGACCGATGTTCGGGCCTTCAGGTGTCTCGATGGGGCACAGACGGCCGTAGTGCGTGGCGTGTACGTCGCGCACCTCAAAGCCAGCGCGCTCACGGGTCAAACCACCCGGGCCGAGTGCAGACACACGACGCTTGTGGGTAACTTCCGAAAGCGGGTTGTTCTGGTCCATAAACTGGGACAGCTGGCTTGAACCGAAGAACTCTTTCACCGCCGCCGCCACTGGCTTGGCGTTGATCAGATCTTGCGGCATCAGGCCTTCGCTTTCCGCCATGGAAAGACGCTCTTTGACCGCACGCTCAACACGCACCAGACCTACACGGAACTGGTTTTCGGCCATTTCGCCTACACAGCGAATACGACGGTTGCCCAGGTGATCGATATCGTCAACGTCACCAAAGCCGTTACGAATATTGATCAGCTCGCGCAGTACGTCGAGAATGTCTTTGCGGTCCAGCACGCCGGAACCCGTGTCGGCTTCGCGACGCAGACGACGGTTGAACTTCATGCGGCCCACACCTGAAAGATCGTAGCGATCTTCAGTAAAGAACAGGTTGTGGAACAGCGTTTCAGCCGACTCTTTAGTGGGCGGCTCGCCGGGACGCATCATGCGGTAAATTTCAACCAGCGCTTCCAACGCCGATCCGGTCGTATCCAACTTCAAGGTGTCGGAAATGAACGAGCCGCAATCCAGGTCGTTGGTATAAAGCGTTTCAATGCGCGTGATACCGCCCTGAGCCATACGCTCAAGCACTTCAGGGGTAATTTCAGTATTACACGGGCAGATCAGCTCGCCAGTCTTGGTATCCACTTGATCGTGGGCCAGCGTTTTGCCGAACAGGTACTCCATCGGCACGTCCAGACGCTCAAGGCCAGCTTTTTCAAGCTGACGAATGTGCTTCTGGGTGATCCGACGACCTTCTTCAACAATCAGCTCACCGTTGCCATCTTTAATGTCAAAGGTGGCGGTTTCACCGCGCAGGCGCGACGGCACCAGCTCCACAGAGAAACCGGATTTCTCGATGTGGAACACGCTAGTGTCGAAGAATTCACTAAGGATCTCTTCAGTGCTCATGCCCAGCGCACGCATCAGTACCGAAGCCGGCAGTTTACGGCGACGGTCAATACGCACGAATACGTTGTCTTTCGGGTCGAACTCAAAGTCCAACCAGGAGCCACGGTAAGGAATTACGCGGGCAGAGTAGAGCAACTTGCCTGAGGAGTGGCTCTTACCTTTGTCGTGATCGAAGAACACACCGGGCGAGCGGTGGAGCTGGGAAACGATAACCCGCTCAGTACCGTTGATCACAAAGGTACCGTTCTCAGTCATCAGGGGGATTTCCCCCATGTAGACTTCTTGCTCTTTAATATCCTTGATTGCCTTGTTCGAGGAATCGCGATCATAAATGATCAAGCGAACCTTGACGCGCAGCGGGGCGGAATACGTCACGCCGCGCAGCTGACACTCCTTAACATCGAACGCCGGCGTGCCAAAACGGTAGCTAACGTACTCAAGTGCTGCGTTACCCGAGAAACTCTCAATCGGAAACACGGACTTGAACGCCGCATGCAGGCCAACTTCGTGACGCTCGTCAGGCGAACGATCTTGCTGGAGAAAGTCGTAATAGGAATCAAGCTGGATGGCCAGCAAGTAAGGCACATCCATCACTTGGGGCAGTTTGCCGAAATCCTTGCGGATGCGTTTTTTCTCAGTATATGAGTAAGCCATCTGTATTCCCCAGCTTGTTCACCATGGGTGACCGATGCGTGGTCATCGCTGCCCTGCGCGGGCGTGTCAGACGCAGACAGCAAGCTCCTAAATCGGTAGCTCGCCGTCGAAAATCTTGATCGATAACAGTATTACAACAACGGTATTACTGTGTTTCTGTAACAACCTATAAGTTGCAACAGAAAAAGGCCGGCAGCGGGAAAACCCGCCGCCAGCCGTGGAAGCTTACGCAGCGCGTAAAGCCGTCAGCACAAGGATTACTTGAGCTCGACGCTTGCGCCCGCTTCTTCCAGCTTCGCTTTTGCTGCTTCTGCGTCGTCTTTGGACATGGCTTCTTTGATAGTTGCCGGAGCGCCGTCAACAGCGCCTTTAGCTTCTTTCAGGCCAAGACCAGTGATTTCACGAACGGCTTTGATGACGTTAACTTTCTTGTCACCAGCAGAGGTCAGAACCAGGTCAAACTCGGTTTGCTCTTCTGCAGCAGCTTCGCCGCCACCAGCCGGGCCAGCCATAACAGCTGCAGCAGCTGATACGCCGAATTTCTCTTCCATTGCTTCGATCAGCTCAACAACTTCCATTACGGACATGTCGGCTACAGCATTGATGATATCGTCTTTAGACAGTGCCATTTTTCATTCCTAACTTTGCGGGAGTCTCGGTCGGCCGAGGACTCAGGATTCATTGCTCGGTTCAGGCAACGCAATCGACATAGCGTTCACGCCGCCTGCAAAAAGGTCTGCTTACGCAGCTTCTTCTTGCTTCTGATCGCGCAGAGCGGCCAGGGTACGAACCAGCTTGCCAGCGGAGGCTTCTTTCATTACCGACATCAACTTGGCAATTGCTTCGTTGTAAGTCGGTAGGGTTGCCAGACGGTCGATGTCAGCAGCCGGGATCAGTTCGCCTTCGTAGGCCAACGCCTTCACTTCGAAGTTCTGCTCAGTTTTAGCAAACTCTTTGAACAAGCGAGCGGCAGCGCCCGGATGATCAGTAGAGAAAGCCAACAGAGTCGGACCAACAAAGCTCTCGTTCAGACACTCCCACTGAGTGCCCTCGAGGGCGCGGCGAGCCAGCGTGTTGCGAACAACGCGCAGCTCTACACCATTCTCACGTGCCTGCTTACGCAGATCGGTCATTTTACCGACCGTTACACCGCGAGAATCGGCAACTACGACGGAGAGTGCGCCCTTGGCCGCTTCACTGACCTCGGCAACAATCGCTTTCTTGCCTTCAAGTGCTAGTGGCACAGTGATCACTCCTTCGTGCCGAAACCTTTTCAAGGCTTCGGAGGTTACCATCTCTTCCAGGCCTGATATAACCAGCGCTGGAAGCCTTAGGGGATGGTGCTCACCAGAAAGCGAAGTCGCTAAAAAAGCTACAACCAACTGGCGGCCACACCATCTGCGCAGGCGCTTTAGGCAATTAAGCCGCGTTGAGATGAGACATCCAGCGCGGCACCTGCGGTCTTTGACGGTGCTCTGGCAGGTTTACCTAACCAGAGGACCGCAAAGTTCTTGCTCGGTTCTTACTTAAAACCTGTCGACGACCTGCTTATACCAGCGCAGAGTGGTCGATAGTCAGACCTGGGCCCATGGTAGTGGACAGGGTGACTTTCTTAAAGTAAATACCTTTAGAGGAGCTCGGCTTGAGCCTCTTAAGGTCAGCAACCAGCGCTTCCAGGTTACCCTGAACGGCGGCCGCATCAAACGTCACTTTACCCAGCGTAGTGTGGATAATGCCGTTTTTGTCAGTACGGAAGCGTACCTGACCAGCTTTGGCGTTTTTGACAGCAGTTGCAACGTCAGGCGTTACGGTGCCGACTTTCGGGTTAGGCATCAGGCCACGCGGACCCAGAATCTGGCCCAGCTGACCGACAACGCGCATAGCATCCGGAGAAGCGATAACGACGTCAAAGTCCATCACGCCCTTCTTCACTTGCTCAGCCAGATCTTCCATACCCACGATGTCAGCGCCTGCTTCTTTAGCAGCATCGGCGTTAGCACCTTGAGTGAAGACCGCTACGCGTACGTCTTTACCGGTGCCGTTAGGCATGACGGTAGCGCCACGTACAACCTGGTCAGATTTACGCGGATCAACACCCAGGTTGATCGCAACGTCAACAGACTCGTTGAATTTAACGGTAGACAGCTCAGCAAGCAGTGCAACCGCTTCTTCCAGAGAGTAAGCCTTGTTGGCATCTACTTTCTCGCGAATTACCTTCGCGCGCTTAGACAGTTTAGCCATGATCAGAGACCCTCCACGTTAAGGCCCATGCTACGAGCGCTGCCTGCAATAGTACGTACGGCGGCATCGAGATCAGAAGCCGTCAGATCCGGCTCTTTAGTCTTGGCGATCTCTTCAAGCTGCTCGCGAGTCACGGTGCCGACCTTCTTCTTGTTCGGCTCGCCAGAACCCGACTTGATACCAGCGGCTTTTTTCAGCAGCACGGCAGCAGGCGGAGTTTTGGTAACGAACGTGAAGCTACGGTCAGAGTAGACAGTGATCACGACAGGCGTCGGCAGGCCCGGCTCAATTTCTTGAGTCGCGGCGTTGAACGCCTTACAGAATTCCATGATGTTCACGCCGTGCTGACCCAGCGCGGGGCCTACGGGCGGACTTGGATTGGCTTTACCTGCAGCTACCTGCAGTTTGATGTAAGCCTGGACTTTCTTGGCCATGGTAAATACTCCAATTGGGTAATAGCGCCTTGCGGCTCCCCGGGACTAACGAGACAGCCATAGGCTGCCTCTTGCGAATATACGGCGCCATTAGCGCCCTACTCTTAATTTGCGAGTTTACTCTTTTTCAACCTGAGAAAACTCTAGCTCGACAGGCGTGGCACGCCCAAAGATCAATACGCTGACCTGCAAACGGCTCTTATCGTAGTTGACTTCCTCAACCACACCGTTGAAGTCAGCGAACGGACCATCGATAACACGCACCGACTGACCCGGCTCAAACATTGTTTTGGGCCGCGGCTTGTCGGTTCCGTCTTTAACGCGGCGCAAAATAGCGTCCGCTTCACGGGTCGTGATCGCAGCCGGTTTTTCTTTAGTTCCGCCAATGAAGCCCATTACACGCGGGGTTTCATTAACGAGGTGCCATGTTTCGTCGACCATCTCCATCTCGACCAGTACATAGCCAGGATAGAATTTACGCTCACTCTTGCGGCGTTTACCGTCGCGCATCTCAACGACTTCTTCCGTCGGCACCAGAATCTCGCCAAAACGATCTTCCATACCGTGCATTTTCACACGCTCGATCAGCGAGCGCATAACATGCTTTTCAAAACCGGAATAGGCGTGGACGACGTACCAACGTTTGGACATGAAAACTCCTAACCAATGACGCCGGACATTGCCCAGCCAAGAAGAGTATCGATCAACCACAGCATCAAACCCACCACAACAACAGCCACCAAGACAATCGCGGTGGTTTGAATTGTTTCGGGGCGGGTCGGCCATACAACGCGCTGAATCTCTTTCTTGGCGCTAACGGCAAGCTCTGTCAGGTCGCGACCTTTGGCAGTGGTAAGTGCGATCAAACCAGCAAGCGCACATAAAACCACTACACCCAACACGCGGTAGAGCAGACCAGTATCGGCGAAATAGGTATTACCAACGACAGCAACGACAAGCAGCGCTATAACCGCCGCCCACTTGAGCCCGTCATGGCGCGCCTGTTGCACCTCGGTACCGTGCTTTACAGAACCAGGCTTCATAAAACGAGACTCCTTAGGGTGCGGCTACAATAAAGGAATTCTGGAAAATCACATGCCAACCTGGGGAAGGTTGGCAGGCCAGGAGGGACTCGAACCCCCAACCTGCGGTTTTGGAGACCGCTGCTCTGCCAATTGAGCCACTGGCCTGTATCATCCTGCGCATAGGCACTCACTACCACCTACACAACAGCGGGCGCCATGGTAGCGGAAATAAACCCACCTGACAACCCTTTCCTCTACACCAAGCCCGAAGACATAAATGTAGAGACAAAAAAAGCGAGCTTCGCTCGCTTTTCTCGCAATATGGAGCTCATGGACGGAATTGAACCGTCGACCTCACCCTTACCAAGGGTGTGCTCTACCCCTGAGCTACATGAGCCAAAACACATCAACTGGAGCGGGCGGCGGGAATCGAACCCGCACCATCAGCTTGGAAGGCTGAGGTTCTACCGTTGAACTACGCCCGCGTAACTGCTGCCAGGATTACAAGCCGCCGCACGCCGAACGATAGACAATGCCCACTACCGGCTTTCATCCTACAACACCGACCAAAATCGCTGCTGCTTAAATCTGGTGGAGAGAGAAGGATTCGAACCTTCGAAGCTTACGCGGCAGATTTACAGTCTGCTCCCTTTGGCCACTCGGGAATCTCTCCAGCTTTGGCGGCACATTATGCCAGCCTCCAAAACACTGTCAAGCTAGATATTACTTAATTTATCGTAGCTTGCGATGCTTGCGCATCTGTTTGCTGCCTTGGAACGCGCTGCATTCTGTCAAAGCAGCATTGAGAATGCAAGTCCTGCGCGAATTTTTTCTAATGATACCGGCTCAGGGACTTTCGGCGCCCCGGACATTTTGCCCGCGCGCTCGGCAAACGTTAGCGGGTAACAGGCTTCAAGCCCGCCATATACCATATCGGGCCACACCGCGTGTGGCACCTGCACGCCTCGCGATACCACTCGAGCGTCCCCCCCGGTAAGCAGCATGGGCAGTGATATGCCCTGCTGGTCGCACACCTCGCTGTAAATACGGTTGATGGCGCTGACAGCTGCCATAAAAATACCGTGATTGACCGCATCCACCGTGCGCCGCCCAGGCTCCAGCAAAGCATCCGCCTCGCTTTCCGGGTCGATGGCTACGTTTCGCGTGCCCAGCTTCAAGCTTTCTTTCATCAGGCGCAGCCCGGGGATAATGAAGCCCCCCAGGTGCACACCTCCGGGCAATACGAAATCGATGGTGATTGCGCTACCGCAATCTACCGCACAGCAGCCACCGGCCAACTGATATCCGGCCAGCGCCCCCATCCAACGATCCACCCCTAAACGACCAGGCTCGTCGTACCCGTTAACCACGCCCAGGGCTTCCGGCAAGGAGCGGGCCACAAATACGTGGCGCACCTGACGGCGCAGCAAGGTGACCGTTTCATCGAGTACCGCAGCGCGGGCAACGCTTGATATACGTACCGCCTCGACGACATCGAGATCAGGAATATCCGCCCCAGGACGCCACTCCTCGCGGGTCCATACCGCCCCCCGCGAGCGTATTTCACTACTTTCGGCATCCTTGAGTCGCCATTTCGACAAGGTGTTACCGATATCCAAATCCAGAATCATAAGCGCCTGCGTACGCTGATCTCACCGCCTACCAAGCGCCGCGAGTGACCATTTTCAGTAACCCATAAGTTACCGCTCTCATCTACGTCGCCTGCGATCGCATCGCTTGCGCGCTCCCCTTGAATAATACGTACGGGCATTCCCGCATAGGCGTGCCGCTTGTTCCACTCATCACGCCAGGCGCCAAAACCAACCTGCTCGAAGTCTGCCAGCATGCTTAAAAGCCCAGCGACGACGTCCGAAGCTAGCTGGTTACGCGAAAGCCCCGCGTGCATATCAAACAGTGCAGCTACCGGCTGGTCAATGGCTGCGCGCTGGGATTCGGAGAGTGAGAGGTTCATACCCATGCCAATGACCACTTCACAAGGGCCTGCGGCATCACCGGTCACTTCAATCAAAATACCCGCCAACTTGCCCAGCTCATCACCTTTTTCAGCCAGCAAAATATCGTTGGGCCACTTAAGCTTTGGCGCACTACCCAGTTGCTCAAGCACTTGGGATACCACCACACCAACCGCGAGACTTAGCCCTTCCAGAGACGCCACGCCTGCGTCGAAGCGCCAACCCAGCGAGAGCATTAGGCTTTGTCCCCAAGGCGTTGTCCACACCCGCCCACGCCGCCCACGTCCGGCGGTTTGCAGTTCAACCAGACATACTTCGCCGTGACCCGCGCCCTGATTAAACCGCTGCCGTAAATACTCGTTGCTTGAGGGTAGCTGGTCCTCAACAAACAGCCGCGTCAGCAAATGGCGCGCTTGAGCGGGCAGCCGCTCGACGATTTTGGCGCCCTCCAGCGGTTCCAACCGAGTGGCCAAGCGGTAGCCCTTACCCTTCACTGCCACTACATCCACGCCAAGCGCATCCAATTTTTTCAGCTGTTTCCATACGGCAGCCCGTGAAACGCCTAGCGCTTCACCTAATTGCTCACCAGAGTGAACGTTGCCATCGCTCAACAAACGCATCAGGTTACCGATGGTCATGTGCCTGCCCCAACTGGGAAAACGCCTATCTTAACGGATGCACCGCAGAGGCGAAAACTGCCGCGTTTGGGTTATTGACTTGACGCTTTATTTGAGACAAGGCTGGTAGTCGACCACACCGAGACCCTATAATGCCGCCCTATTTTCCCAGCAGGATCGCGTCGTGATCGAGAATCTTCGTAACATTGCCATCATCGCCCACGTTGACCACGGCAAAACTACCTTGGTAGACAAGCTGTTAAGTCAATCAGGCACACTAGACCGCAAGGCCGAAGGCCAAGAGCGGATTATGGACTCTAATGACCAGGAGAAAGAGCGCGGTATTACTATCCTGGCCAAAAACACGGCCATTCAGTGGCAAGATGGCAATGGTACGGGCTACCACATCAATATCGTTGACACCCCTGGGCACGCTGACTTCGGTGGTGAAGTTGAGCGCGTAATGTCCATGGTCGATTCGGTTCTGCTGCTGGTCGATGCGGTTGACGGCCCGATGCCGCAAACCCGCTTTGTTACCCAGAAAGCCTTCTCCCAGGGCCTTAAGCCGATCGTCGTCGTTAACAAGATCGACCGTCCCGGCGCACGTCCTGACTGGGTTATCGACCAGATTTTTGATCTGTTTGACAACCTGGGCGCCACCGACGAGCAGCTTGATTTCCCGATCATCTACTGTTCAGCGCTCAACGGCATTGCCGGCATGGACCCTGAAGAGCTTGCCGACAACATGGACCCGATGTTCCAGGCCATCGTTGATATCGTTGAGCCGCCGAAAGTCGAAATCGATGGTCCTTTCCAGATGCAGATTTCCGCACTGGACTACAACAGCTACGTAGGTGTTATCGGTCTTGGCCGTATCAAACGCGGTAGCGTTAAGCCGGGCCAGCAGATCAGCGTTATCACTAAAGAAGGTGAGACGCGCAAGGGCAAGATCGGCCAGGTCATGACTCACATGGGTCTTGAGCGCGTACAAACCAACGAAGCTACTGCAGGCGACATCGTTTGCGTTACCGGCATCGATAAGCTGGCGATTTCCGACACGCTATGTGACGTCAACACGGTCGAGGCGCTGCCGCCGCTATCCGTTGACGAACCGACCGTTTCGATGACGTTCCAGGTCAATGACTCCCCGTTCGCAGGTAAAGACGGCAAGTACGTTACCAGCCGTAATATTAAAGATCGCCTGGAACAAGAGCTGATCCACAACGTGGCACTGCGCGTTGAAGAAGGCGAAACGCCGGAGAAATTCAAGGTTTCTGGCCGTGGCGAGCTTCACCTGTCGGTACTGATCGAAACCATGCGTCGTGAAGGCTTTGAGCTGGCCGTTGGCCGTCCCGAAGTTATCATCAAAGAGATCGACGGCGAGAAGCAGGAGCCCTACGAAGAAGTCATCATCGACTGTGAAGAGCAGCACCAGGGCTCGATCATGGAAGAGCTTGGCTACCGTAAGGGTGAGCTTTCCAACATGAACCCGGATGGTAAAGGCCGTGTTCGTCTGGACTTCATTATTCCTGCGCGTGGTTTGATCGGCTTCCGTGGTCAGTTCCTGACCCTGACGTCCGGCACCGGCATCCTGACCAGCCGCTTTGATCACTACGGCCCGCTGAAGCCCGATGCATCTATCGAGCGTCGTAACGGCGTACTGGTCTCCATGGTTGGTGGCAAGGCCCTGGCCTATGCCCTGTACGCTCTGCAGGAGCGCGGTAAGCTGATCATCGATCACGCCACCGAAGTCTACGAAGGCATGCTGATTGGTATTAACAACCGTGCCAACGACATGGTAGTTAACCCGACCAAGGGTAAAAAACTCGATAACATGCGCTCAACCGGTAACGATGAAAACATCGTTCTGACGCCACCCATCAAGTTCACCCTGGAACAGGCCATCGAATTCCTGGATTCCGATGAGCTGGTTGAAGTGACGCCGAGCCATATCCGCCTGCGTAAGAAGCATCTGACCGAGAACGAGCGCAAGCGCGCTGGCAAGAAGTAAGCTCTCAAGACCGGCTCTTGAAGCCAGCTCTTAAGCAAGCCCCTAAAGCCCGCCTCGTGCGGGCTTTATTGTGAGTGAGCCATGCGCTTTTGCGTTCACCTGTGTGTTATTCCGCTCATTTTGTCTTAGCCCTGCCCTTCACTTGGTTTTCATAGCGCCGCCAAGTGCTTCGATAAACGCAGCCTAAACGCTAGCATACTGGAAAGCCGACGCGTTCTATCGCAAAGTAGCATTAATCTCGGCGCGGCCACGGCCTACTGGCAGCCTATAATTCATACAGGTGTTTGGATATTTACCCCCGTCCAGTCACCCGCATAGGGACACTCTTACATGAGCGGTCACAACGTATGGACGCATAAGGGTACTTTTTTACTAGCAGCGGTAGGCTCTGCGGTGGGTTTGGGCAACCTTTGGCGCTTTCCCTATCTAGTGGGTGAATACGGCGGCGGGGCATTTATTCTGGTCTATGCGCTGACCATCTTTGCGGTAGGCATACCGATTTTAATTGCCGAAATCATGCTGGGCCGCACCAGCCGCCAAAGCCCGATCATGGGCATGCGGCATTTGACCAAGACACACCATACATCGCGCGCCTGGGAATCGATTGGCTGGCTGGGCGCCCTAGCCGCCTTTTTAATCCTAAGCTTCTATTCGGTGATTGCTGGCTGGGCGATTCATTACACTTGGCTAATGCTGACCGGCTCCCTGGTGGACGCCGACGCACAAACCATTAGCGACGGCTTTGCCTTTCTGCTGAGTTCGCCAGGCTTGATGACCGTTTATCACACGCTGTTTATCGTCGTCTCGGGGCTGATTGTAGCCCTGGGTATTCATACCGGCATCGAATCGGGACTACGCATCATGATGCCCGCTCTGTTTATCATTTTATTGGTCGTGCTGGCTTATAGCGTGATTCACGGTGATATTGCGGCTGCCGCAGACTTTTTGCTTACCTTCAATCTTGCCAGCTTAAGTATCGAAGGCTGGCTGCAGGCCATGGGCCAATCGTTTTTTACGCTTAGCCTGGGTATGGGCGCCATCATGGCTTACGGCGCGTATATGACCAGCGAGGTATCCCTCACCCGCACCGCGATTGCCATTGCGGTTATCGACACCCTGGTGGCCATGGTAGCTGGGCTTGCGATCTTTGCTCTCGTGTTTGGCGCCGGCCTGGATATCGCTCAAGGGCCGGGGTTGATGTTTGTCACGCTGCCGCTGGCTTTTGCCGAGATGCCTATGGGCGCGCTGGTTGGCGGGGTGTTCTTTATTCTGGTTTTAGGCGCGGCGATCAGCTCGTCGATATCGCTGATTGAGCCGGTGGCCGCTTACTTGGTTGAGCGCTTTGATATGACCCGGCCACAGGCCGTGGCCATCCTGGTGGTAGCTGCCTGGGCCGTGGGCCTGCTTACCGTGGTGAGCTTTAATATCTGGGCGGAAGGCACGTTCTTCCATGCACTTTGGGGACGTAGCGCGTTTGAGCTTATTGAGCTTTTGACCAATGTCCTTATGCCCTTGGGTGGGCTTATGATTGCCCTCTTTGCTGGCTGGGCGCTCACCCAAACGGAAGTTAAAAAGGAACTCGACACCACTGCGATGTGGTTCGCCATGTGGCGGTTTCTGGTGCGCTTTATTAGCCCGGCGGCGGTAGCGTATGTGCTATTGCGCAGCCTTCCCTTTATGGATGGTTATCTGCTCCCAGCGGTCGGCGCACTGCTGATCGTCGGCCTGTTTGCCGCAAACCAGCGATGGAAAGCCAAGCGTCGCCCACTCACATAACAACAGATAAGCCTTGGCAGTATCAGCTGCCTTTAGCGCGAGGATGCGATGACACCCCTTATTGAAGTTCAACACGTCAATAAAGCCTTTGGTGGCCTGCACGTTATCAACGACTGCTCAATTAGCGTCGAAAAAGGCTCAATCACCGGCATGATTGGCCCCAACGGTGCGGGCAAATCGACACTTTTTAACCTCATTGCCGGAGCGCTGACCCCGGACAGTGGCCGCGTTTTGCTCGACGGTGAAGATATTACCGCTCTGAGTGCCGATCAACGATTCCACAAAGGGCTTTTACGCACGTTCCAGATCGCGCATGAATTCAGCCAGATGAGCGCGCTGGAAAATCTGATGATGGTGCCGCCCCGTCAGGCGGGCGAAAGCCTCTTCAGCACGTGGTTCAAGCCAGGCCAGGTGCGTGAGCAGGAAGCCGAGGTACGAAGACGCGCCCTTGAGGTGATCGAATTCGTCGGTCTTCACCATGTGCGCAATGAGCTTGCCGGCAACCTTTCCGGCGGTCAGAAAAAGCTTTTAGAGCTTGGCCGCACCATGATGACCGAAGCCAAAGTGGTCCTGCTGGATGAAATCGCCGCAGGCGTTAACCGCACCCTGCTGGGCGACTTGATTGGCAATATCGAACGCTTGAATCGGGAGATGGGCTACACCTTCCTGGTTATCGAGCACGACATGGAGATGATCGCCCGTCTTTGCGACCCCGTCATCGTGCTGGCCCAGGGCAGCGTGATGGTCGAGGGCCATATTGAAGATATTCAAAATAACCCCGAGGTAATCGAAGCCTACTTTGGCACTGATGCTGCCTAGCCAGGCGCCTTGCAAGCAAGAACTACGACAACATGTCGCTTAAAAGCGACGCTGCGAGACTCTTTTTTATGTCATTAGCTACATCACCAACGCCCCTGCTCGAAGCGCGCGACGTGCACGGTGGGTATGGCAGCATGAACATTCTTAACGGGGTGAACATGACGCTTAACGCCAACCAAGTGGGGGTAATTGTTGGCCCTAACGGAGCCGGCAAGTCCACTATGCTAAAAGCCGTGTTTGGGCTACTGCACGTTAACCAGGGCGAGATCCTGTTGAACGGCCAGCCGATCCATAACCTGCCGCCCAACAAGCTGGTGGAACGGGGCATGGGCTTTGTACCCCAGGAAAAAAACGTCTTCCCAAGTCTTACGGTAAAAGAAAACCTGGAAATGGGTGCCTATCTCAAGCCCCAAAACGTTAAGCGCATGCTTGAGCAGGTGTACGCCTTTTTCCCACCGTTGGTGGAAAAGCGCCATCAGCCAGCGGGCGAGCTCTCCGGCGGCCAGCGTCAAATGGTGGCCATGGGCCGGGCGCTAATGGCCGAGCCAAGCCTTTTGCTGCTTGATGAGCCTACCGCCGGGCTATCGCCGCTTTACATGAACGAGATTTTTGATCGTGTTAAGCAAATCAATGCCGCTGGGGTGGGGATTTTAATGGTCGAGCAGAACGCCAAACAGGCGCTGGCCATTGCCGATAAAGGCTTTGTACTGGCCGCGGGTCAAAACCGCTTCACTGATACGGGGGCAGCGCTGCTTGCCGACCCCGATGTCGCCAAAAGCTTTTTGGGCGGCTAGCCCGGGGGAAAACATGAACGAACTGGTCTTTTTTATCAATAACGTGGTTATTGCCGGCAGCGTTACCGGCTCGATTTATGCCATTGGCGCCATCGGCGTAACGTTGATTTTCAGCATTATGCGCTTTGCCCATTTTGCCCATGCCGACATGATGACCTTCGGCGCGTTTATGGTGCTGCTGCTGACCACGCTCTTCCCCGCCGCCGGGGCGAGCATCGGTGTACCTACCGCGCTTATCATGCTCCCTCTAGCGATGGTGCTAACCGCCGCACTGGCGGTGGGGATCGATAAGGCGTTTTACAAACCGCTACGCGCGCATGGCGTTAAGCCCATCGTGCTGGTGATTGGCTCATTAGGGGTCACCCTGATGCTGCAAGGGCTTATCCGGCTGTTTTCAGGCACCGGCGGCCAGAGTCTGTATGTGGATGACCGTAAGGAAATCTTCCGCCTGGCGCTGCCCTTTGAAGGGGTTCGTGCGCCGATCGTGATTACCGAACCGCAGCTGTATCTTTTCGTGATCACGCTGGTCGCCGTGGTGGCACTGCATATATTTCTTAACCGCTCGCGGCTGGGCAAAGCCATGCGGGCGATGTCGGATAACCCCGAGCTTGCCCAGGCCTCGGGTATCAACACCAACACCATCGTAGCGGTCACCTGGGTGATTGCGGGCGGTTTAGCCGCGATTGCGGGCACGCTGCTCTCGCTGGATGTGACCTTCAAGCCCGACCTGAGCTTCTTCCTGCTGCTGCCGATCTTTGCCGCGGCGATCGTCGGCGGGGTCGGTCATCCCTACGGCGCTATCGCGGGTGGCTTTGTGGTGGGCTTTGCCGAAACCCTGGCGGTGTTTAACTGGAACGTATTGCTGCGCCCCTTCCGCGATAGCCTGCCCGCTTGGCTGGAGCTTCCCTCCAATTTGGCCTTCGTGGGTACCGAGTACAAGATTGTGGTGCCGTTTTTCATTCTGGTGGCCATTCTGGTGTGGCGTCCTACCGGCCTCTTTAAAGGCAAGGTGATCTAATGAGCAATTCAACAGAAACCCGCGACCCGACCTATACGCCGCGTGACGCCACGCCTGCACGGCGCTTTCCCGTGCGCGAGGTCGTACTCTTTGGTGCGCTCTTGGGCGCCATTCTGGCGGTTTATGCCCTGATGGGTGCGGCCTACAGCACACGCATGCTGGTAGAAGCAGCTTGCTACGCCATTCTGGCGCTGGGCCTGACCATTCAATGGGGTTACGCCGGGCAGTTCAATGCCGGGGTGATGGGCTTTGTGGCCCTCGGCGGCTTTTGCGCCATGCTGTTCAGCGTGCCGGTCAACGATGCCTTCTGGGGCACTGAGCTTCCCGGTGAGCTTGGCCGCGTGCTGCTCTACGGCGTGGCTGCCATCTTTTTAGTGGTAGGCGCCAGCCGGCTTGACCGTCTGGGCGTGCCCAAAAAGCTGCGCACTCTGATTACCATAGTGCTGGCGCTTGTGCTGTATCTGGTGATTATCAGCCAGCTGCGCGAGGTAACCAGCCAGATTCAGTCCCAGGCCGGGTTTGTGGGCGGTTTTGGCCTGCCCGCCTGGGTGGGTTGGATTGTTGGCGGGGCGCTGGCCGGCGGGGTGGGCTATTTTATCGGCCACGTATGTCTGGGGCTACGCAGCGACTATCTAGCGATTGCCACGCTGGGTATCGCCGAAATCATCAAGGCGTTCTTGAAAAACTCCGACTGGCTGACCCGTGGTACCGCCACCGTGTCGCCGCTACCCTGGCCAACACCCGGCCCGGCGGAGCTTGGCTTTACCCTTTCCCGCGCGGTATATCTTTCGATCACGGCGGTGGTAATTGCGGTGATCTTCTTTCTGCTGCACCGCGCCTATCACGCACCCTGGGGGCGGATGATCCGGGCGATCCGCGACAACGAAATATCCGCCGCGGCCATGGGTAAGGACATCAACAAGCGCCGCCTGGAGATCTTCGTGCTCGGCTGTATTCTGATGGGCCTGGGCGGCGGCATGCTGGGCACCTTTAACAGTCTGTTTGACCCTCAAGGCTATCTGCCGCTTAACCATACTTTCCTGGTACTGGTCATGGTAATTCTGGGCGGCCCCGGTAATAACCTGGGCACCATCTTTGGCGCCGTGGCGGTGTATATCATCTGGATCATGTCGGAGCCGTTGGCGCTATTTTTAATGCAGCTGGCCGTAAGCTTTGGTGAAGGAGCATTCGGCTGGGACGCCCCCAACAACATGGACAGCCGAGCGCTTCAGGCACGGGTACTGGTCATCGGCATGCTGATCACACTGGTGCTGCGCTTTGCGCCCAAGGGGCTACTGCCGGAAAAGATCGCCCATCACGGTTGATTAAGTGATCTCGCGCGTCGCACGTTAGTGTCTTTGCAAACAAAAGCCCCGATCAATGATCGGGGCTTTCAGGTTTAGATAAGCGTTTTACGTCAGGCAATTCCTACAGATCAACCTGCCCCTTGCTGGTAAAGGTGCCGTTTTCGACCGCCATTTCTACAACCACACCGGGCACATCGCCATTTTCATCAAAATCGTGAGAGCCGGAGGCGCCTTCGTAGTTGATCTCGGTGCCAGCGGCAATCAGCTCGACCGCTTTCTCCCACTCGCCGGGCAGGATCACCTCGCCTGGGGCGCTGGAAACGCTGCGCAGCGCATCGACCAGGCCTTCACGCTCGGCGCTGCCGTTCTGTTCAATAGCCAGCGCCAGCAGGAAGGCGGCGTCATACGCCTGGGCGGCGAAGACTGCGCTTGGGTCAAAGCCTGCGGCTTCAGCGGCATCGTTGAAAATCGGCGTGCCGGGAAGATCCGGGCTGCCTGGGCGGGTCGCGATCATGCCATCGAGCACATCAGCCCCGATCGCTTCGATCAGGCTGTCGCCTACCATGCCGTCGGCGCCCACATACTGGGTAAACATGCCGCTTTCATAGGCCTGACGGAGTACCGTCTGGCCAGACGTATCGGCATAGGCGAGCACTACCAGCGTATCGACACCGCTTGCTGAGAGCGAACCCAGCTCGGAGCGGTAATCGGCGCGGTTATCTTCATGGGCAAGATTTTCGGCAACTTCGCCGCCGCCCGCTTCAAAGGCCGCGCTGAAGGCTTCGGAAAGGCCGCGACCGTAATCGTTATTGACGAAGGTCACGACGACAGCATCAATTCCCTTGTCCAGCAGCAGCTTGGCGAGTATTTCCCCCTGGAAAGCATCCGAGGGTACGGTACGAAATACCAGATCGTTGTCATCAAGCTCGGTAACTGCCGGCGCTGTGGAAGCAGGCGAGACCATGACTACGCCGCCTGGGATAGCGGCATTGTTGGCCGCGGCGATAGTCGCCCCGGTGCACAGCGCGCCGACAATTGCGGTCACCTGTTCGGAGTTAACCATGCGGTCAGCAGCGTTGGAGGCTGCCGAGGCGTCGGAGCAGGTGGTGTCGCCTGAAGGCATCACCAGCGTTTGCCCATCCAGGATGCCGCCCTGCTCGTTTACTTGTTGAACGGCAAGCTTCGCGCCTTCAAAAATAGGCGGCGTAAGACTTTCAATTCCCCCGGTAAAACCACCCAAGAAGCCAATTTTGACCTCCTGTGCCTGAGCCATCCCTGTCAAAGCAAGTGAAGAGGCCGCCACGGCGGTGGCTAGTGCGCGTTTATTGATCATATTGTTCGTCGCTCCCAGTAAGGTAAACATTTCCGCGCTAAGGCACGAAAACTTCCCTTAATCTGGAACCACCGCGCAAAAAACACAAGCACCGCTTTCTAACGTTTCTTTGATGCAAGGTTACAGCCAACGCTCCAATCGCAACGTATGGCTCAGCCAGGCATTGAAATGGCGCCATGTACTGCCGGGCTCTTCGGCAAGCACCTGAGGGTCGCCGCGATGCTCAAGCGCCCAGTTCAGGTTATTACTTTCATCCAGCACTACTTGATAGCTAATCGCCGGATCACGGCCTACGTCCACCAGCGTATCGAAAGCCGCCATCAAGCTATCGCTGCTCACCAGTACGCCCACTTCGGTATTCCACAGCACTGACCGGGGGTCGACATTGAAAGAGCCGACAAACAGCTGGTCATCAAAACTGATGGCCTTGATGTGCAGCGCGGAGGCCGAGGCACCGGGAACGCGCATTTCGCTATCATCGGCGGTGTCACTTGCTTCCTGTTCAGGGCGCAATTCATACAGCGTTACGCCATGTTCCAGCAGCGTCTGCCGCCAGGGAGCGTAAGCGCCATGCACAACCGCCGCATCGGTGGATTCCAGCGAATTGGTAATGATCTCTACCTGAACGCCTTGGTCTGCCAGCGCCGTTAATCGCGCAACGCCACGCTCCGTGGGTACAAAATAGGCGGAGATCAGGATTAGCCGTTCTTTAAGCTGGGTGTTAGCCGTTAGATCGCCAAGGAGTGTGTCTTTCCAATCAGGGGCGCCGCTTTGGGTAAGTTTGCCCGGTGCATCCCACAGCGCCAGCCCTTCGCCCCAGTGTAGCTCCTCCCAGGGCGGCGTATTGTACGACTGCTGGCGCAGCTCAGAGAAGTACGCCGAGTCGGCGTTATCATCCAGCCACGCGTTGAGTTCGGCCTGCAGCGCCTGCCAGGCATTCGCCGCCACCTGATGATAGCGCTCGACGGGCTGGGCCAATCCATGATTCCAGTAAAGGTCAAAGCTTTGCGATAGCGTCGGTACAACCTCGCCAATCGCCACCAGATCAAGGTCGGCGAAATTACGTGAATCGTTGGCGTCAAAATACTCATCGCCCAGATTGCGTCCGCCGACAATCGCCACGCTGTTGTCAGCGATCCAAAGTTTGTTATGCATGCGCCGGTGCTGCTGCGCCGGGTTGGCCACCGAGGCTAAAACGCGCGTTACCAAGTGCCCCCTACCCACCGACACCGGGTTATAGACTCGCACATAAATTCCTGGATGACTCGCCAGGGCCGCCAGGCGTTCGCCCTGGCCCACCGCGCCCATATCATCTACCAGCAGCCTGACGCGCACGCCCTCTTCCGCCGCCGTTAACAGGCGCGAGAAAACCAGGTTGGTGGTCTGTCCTTCGCCCAGCAGGTAGGTTTGAATATCCAGTTCTCGCTGAGCCTGCTTGATCAGCCCGGCCCGCACTCCAAACGCTTCCTGACCGTTGGCCAGTAATCCAAAGCCATCGGGATCGGTTTGCTCAGCCAGGGCCTGCTGTGCCTGCCCACCGAGCCAGGTTTGCCGGGCTTCATCCAGCGCCAGCGCGCTATGGTGTTCACGTACCACCGCCTGAGCACAGCCAGCGAGCAGCATGCACAGAACAATCGAGGCCAGCCATCGTTTACCCATGGTCGTTATCGCCCAGCCGCTCTGCGCGCTGTTTGCGCAAACGGTTACGGCGATACACACGCACCAGGGCAATCGCTAAGGCAGTGGCCAGCATTAAGCCAAGCGTTAGCCCCTGCCATGGGCGCGCTGCGTCACCCAGCAGGGTTTCCAACGTGATAATAGCGATCAGGCCCAACGCCTGAGAACCAATAGCCAGCGCGCGCAGCATATCAAAGGCTGGTTGAGGCATAGACAAACTCCGTAATTGAAAGCTCACGTGATATGGTCACGTAGTGTACCTGCTTATCGGGAAGACCATGAACGCCATTGCCCTTGGGCCACTATTGATTTCATTACCCAGGCTATACGCCATTGGCTGCGCACTGCTGGTATTGCTGGCCGCGCGTTACTTACTGCGCTTGCCACCGCCGCTCTTGCAGCGCTGGTTCACCGGGCTGATCTTTGCCTGGTTGATCGGGGCGCGTATCGCGCATATTACGCTTCACCTGGAAAGCTACAGCGCCGACCCGCTTGATGCGCTTAAAGTCTGGCAACCGGGGTACCACGGCATTGGCGGGTTATTAGCCGGCCTGCTATGGACGGCCTGGACGCTCCGTAAGCGGCTATCAGCGCTACTCGGCGGCACCGCCATTCTTCTCGGCGCCTCTGGCCTGTGGCTGATTCTGGTATCCCTATCTCCTTTGGGTAGCTCATCTGGGGTAAGTCGATTACCCGAGGTCAGCCTGGAAAACGTTGACGGCGAGGACGTTTATCTGCCGTCGCTGGCAGACGGCAGTGACCGCATCATCGTTAATTTATGGGCCACCTGGTGCCCGCCTTGCCGACGCGAGATGCCATTACTCGAAGAAGCCGCTCAGCGCGAGGGGGTTAACGTGGCGGTGGTTAACCAGGGCGAGGATTTATTGCCCATCGTGCGTTATTTGGACGCACAGTCGCTGAATTTCACCTATGCGTTACGCGACCCCGGCCAAACGCTAATGACCTTGTTTGAAGCGCCCGGCCTGCCCACTACGGTGCTTTTTGACGGCCAGGGCAATACGCTGGACATCCACGTTGGCGAACTTACTCGTGCCCACCTTGAACGCTGGCTGGAAGATTGACGCCAATACACCTTAATCCCCCGGCGCCTTTGCGTTAGAATCCCCCGCCCTACTGCTGTCGATGGCGCGCCCTCGGCAGCGTATGACCCGTTTTTGTAGACTTCCCCGAGGCATCATGAGCGATTTTTCTCCCGGCCAGCGCTGGATTAGCGACGGCGAAGCTGAGCTTGGGCTCGGCACCGTGCTTAACTGCGACGCCCGTAGCGTTACCATTTTGTTCAGTGCCAGCCAGGAAACCCGTACGTATAACACGCGCCAAGCGCCTCTGACCCGCGTGATGTTCGGCAGCGGCGACCGGGTGCTCTCAGCCGATGGCTGGCAGATGATCGTTGATGACAGTAAAGAGTCCCACGGTCTGATTACCTATATCGGCGAGGATAGTGAAGGCGCGCTTCGCGAGCTGCCTGAAGCCAAGCTTGCCGACACCATGCAGTTTGATCAGGCCCGCGACCGCCTGCTGACAGGCCAAGTAGACCGCAACGACTGGTTTGATCTGCGCTTTCGCACACTGCATCACTTTCAGCGCATCGAACAGCATAGCGCGCTGGGATTTGCCGGGCCGCGCATCGATTTGATTCCGCACCAGCTGTATATCGCTGATGAAGTGGCTAACCGTCACGCGCCTCGGGTTCTGCTTGCCGATGAAGTGGGTCTAGGAAAGACCATTGAAGCCGGGCTGATTCTGCACCGCCTGCTATTGACGGGCCGTATTGAGCGGGCACTGATTTTGGTGCCTGACAGCCTGACGCACCAGTGGCTGGTGGAACTACTGCGCCGCTTCTCCTTGAACGTTAGCCTGCTCGATGAGCACCAGAGTCAGGCCCACGGCAGCGCCAATCCGTTTGAGAGCGCCCAGCTGGTGCTGGCAAGCCAGGGCTGGCTGTTTGCCAATATCCATCGCCAGGATCAGGCGCTGGCCAGCCGGTTTGACCTGCTGGTTGTCGACGAAGCCCACCACCTGGATTGGAGCGCCGAGGGTAGCGGCCCAGGCTATCAATGCGTAGAACAGCTCGCCGCCGAAATCCCCGGCTTGCTGCTGCTAACCGCCACGCCTGAGCAGATGGGCATTGAAAGTCACTTTGCCCGCCTGCGCCTGCTGGACGCCGAACGCTACCACGATCTGGAACGCTTCAAAGACGAAGAGCGCCACTACAGCGCTGTCGCCAGCGCCATTGACGCTTTAGATGAACTGCCCGCCACGCCGAACGCCCGTGCCCGGGTAGACGCCGTGGCCGACGACCGCGACAGCCAAGCGCTATTGGCAACGCTGTGCAACGCTGAAGCCAGCACAGAGCAACAGGACGCAGCGCGTCATCAGCTGCGTGACGCCTTGCTTGATCGTCACGGCACGGGGCGGGTGATGTTCCGCAATAGCCGCCGTCACGTTGGAGGCTTTCCTGAGCGACGCCTGCACCTCTCTTCGCTTGAGCTGCCCTCCGCGTATCGCCGCGTGCTGCGCCGCCTGGAGCGCGATGACGACTACCTGGACGAGCTGCTGATCGAAACCGGCATGGATCACCCGGATGTATTGATCTACCCGGATGCCATGTACCGGGAACTGCGCAATGATCCGCTCAACGGTGAAGCCTGGTGGCATATCGACCCACGGGTTAACTGGCTGCTGGATAAACTCAGCGACGATAGCGAATCAGGTTTTGCCAACGATAAAGTGTTGGTCATCGCCCACCACCGGGAAACCGCTGAAGGGCTGGCCGAAGGACTGCGCGTATTGGGCGGCTACCAGGCACCGGTCTTCCATGAAGGGCTGTCACTGGTCGAGCGTGACCGCGCCGCCGCCGCCTTTGCCGATGAAGAAGAGGGCGTACAGGTACTCGTCTGCTCGGAAATTGGCTCAGAGGGACGCAACTTCCAGTTCTGCCGCCATCTGGTGATGTTTGATATGCCCCAGCATCCTGACCAGTTGGAGCAGCGCATTGGACGCCTGGACCGTATCGGCCAGAAACATGCCATCGAGCTACATGTTCCCAGTTTTATTGGCAGCCCCGGCGAGCGCCTGCTGCGCTGGTACCACGAAGGCATGGACGCGTTCAGCGCGCCCCACGGCATCGGCAGCGACCTATACGAAGCCTTTGGTGATGCGCTTGCCGATGCGCTTCTCGATGATGAAACGCTGGACGAAATCATCGCTGAAACGCGGGAAATGTTTACCGCCAAGCTTGCTGAACGTGATGCGGGCCGCAACCGTCTGCTGGAGCTTAATGCCTGTCGGCCGGCACGTGCCCAAGAGGTCATTGCCGCCGTCCGCGAGCTTGATGAGGATGTGGCGCTGCCGCGCTACGTTGAGCGCGCGCTGGATGTGTTCGGCGTGGACAGCCAGGAGATCGGTAAGGGCCTACTTCATTTGCAGCCCAGCCAGCATATGCTGGACGGGCTGCCCGGCCTGGTGAAAGGTGAAGAGGGCTTTACCGCTACGTACAGCCGCGCTCAAGCGCTGGCCAGGGACGACATTCAGCGCCTTTCCTGGGAGCACCCGCTGCTGCGCGAAATGATGGAGCGTATTTTAGACGGCACCATGGGTAATACCGCCCTGGCCCTACTGCGTCACACGGCCATTCCCAGCGGGCGCCTCATGGCGGAGCTTATTTTCCGCACCCATTGCCCGGCACCGAAGTCGCTGCACCTTAACCGCTTCCTGCCGCCGACCGCCATACGCGTGTTGCTGGATGAATCAGGTGCCAACCTGACCAGCAAAATCTCGTTCACGGGCCTGGGTAAAAACCTGCAAAAGGTCAATAAATCGCTGGCGCGGGATTTAATCAAGAGCCGCCATGACCAGCTACGCGAACTGCTTACCCAAGGTGAAGGTGAGGCGGAACGCGAGCTGCCCAGCATTGTAGAAGCGGCTGAAACACGCATGCGTGCTCAGCTGGATGCCGAGCTGGCCCGTCTGACGGCGCTTGCCGAGCATAATCCTTCGGTCCGTGCCGAAGAGCTGGATGCCTTGAAGCAGGAGCGTCAGGCGTTGAGCGAGGCCATCGAAAATACCCGCCTGCGGCTGGACTCCGTTCGGGTCGTGATTACGGTCGACCCGAACGCTTAAAGCTCAATCTCGCTTTAAAATCTCTGCAAGCGCCTTATCGAGCGTGGGGTACTGAAACTCAAACCCTGCCTCGGTAAGGCGCGCCGGGCGCATATCCGCCCCGGTGAGCAGCAGTCGTGACATCTCACCCAAGCCTGCTTTTAACACAAAGGCAGGCACTGGAAATATAGCCGGACGGTTAAGCCGTTTGGCCAGCGTTTTGGAAAACTCGGCATTGGTTGCCGGGTGCGGCGCACTTCCGTTAAAGGCGCCATTAAGGCCCTCTTTTTCCAGCAGGAACACAATCGCACTGACTAAATCCTCACGATGGATCCAGGGCATATACTGCTCACCGCTACCAAAACGCCCGCCTAGGCCCAGCTTGAATGGCGGCAGCATTTTCTGTAGCGCCCCGCCACCCGCGTCCAGCACAAGGCCCGTGCGTAAAATAGCCAGACGCACGCCCAATGCTTCAACAGGTTTTGTCGCGGCCTCCCATTTAACGCACAGCTGATGGGCAAACTCATCGTGCGGTGGCGTTTCCTCGGTCACCATTCGGCTTCCCTGATCGCCGTAATAGCCCATCGCTGAGCCGCTGATCATGACCTTGGGTACCGGCTGGCCGTTAGCCTGCAGCTGCTCGCACAAGGTAACCAGCTGGTGGGTAGCTTTGATACGCGACTGAACAAGCTTGGCTTTTTGCGCTTCGCTCCAGCGCTTGGCTGCGATTGGCTCACCGGCCAGGTTGATGATAGCGTCCGGCGGCGTTTCCATAAATCCAAGCGCGCTATCACGAATATCGCATTCATCAGGTAGCTTTCCGCCAGCTTGACGCGGATGCCGGGACACCACCTGTACCGCATGCCCGTTTGACAGCAATTTTTCGCAAAGACGCTGGCCGACAAACCCACTGCCTCCGGTCACTAATACACGCATGGTGTCACTCCTGTTAATCACGCCACGAGAATCTGTCGTCAATTAATGACTAAGCATTAATGCTATGACAGGCAGATGTTGTTAGCGATCTAACCCTCACCGCTGGTTACGTTCCCAATAATGTAGTACTGCATGCACTACCTATACACTAATAGCGCATGCGTTTTTCTAAAAATAGCTTTGGTAATGGCTGTGTAGAAGTTGATGATTTCATAAACATAGGTTATAGAACCCTAATAGGCCAGCCGGTCTAATAACATCACGTACTTAGCTCAACTTTATATTTCTGTTAACAACCGAATTAAATGCAAAGGTTGTACCCGATAGCGACAAGTTGTACAAAGAGAGCTACGATAGTGCGCAACACCTACTATTTTCTTTCAAGCGACACTACATGGACTGTGGATCATTTTTGCCCCAGCGAATACGAATAGCCGTTTATGTCCTGGAGCTTCAGACAACCA
This sequence comes from Vreelandella zhanjiangensis DSM 21076, assembly GCF_000377665.1. GTDB lineage: Bacteria > Pseudomonadota > Gammaproteobacteria > Pseudomonadales > Halomonadaceae > Vreelandella > Vreelandella zhanjiangensis. Next base: position 255,256 of record NZ_KB898650.1, read on the forward strand.
AGAGGCAAAGGCGCCCATGAACACCAAGGCGACCCACCCACCCGATACCCCGCTCTATCCGATTCGGGAAGTATCCCGTTTAACGGGTGTGAACTCGGTCACCCTGCGCGCATGGGAGCGTCGCTACGGTTTAATTCGTCCCAAACGCACGCCTAAAGGCCACCGCCTTTACGCTCAGGACGATATAGCACGCATTGAACGTATCTTGCAGTGGCTTAACCGTGGCGTCCCCGTAAGCCAAGTAGTTGATCTGCTTGACCAGCCTGAAACGGTAGAAGCGCCTGCGCCGGATGCTGGTGACTGGATCAGCCAGCGACAGCAGCTGCAGGCAACGATAGAAGCGCTCGATTTACCCAAACTGGAAACGCTTTATCACCAGAGTCTTGCTCTTTACCCGCTGAGCATTGCGATTAACGAGTTATGGCAACCGGTTATCTTGGCGCTGGAAGCCAAATGGGCGATTCAACCCGATAATTTGGTACGCCGGACTCTGGAAGCTTTTTTACGCAGCCAGGTAGGTACGCGGCTGCATTACGCTAACCAGTCAACGCGTGGCCCTTTGATCCTGCTTAACGCGATGCCCGATGACCCTGGCCCACTATGGGTGCTGATGGCAGCGCTTATGGCCAGCGAACAGGGCTACCGTATCCAGATGCTCGATCATTCGCTGCCTCTGGAAGACCTGCCCCAAGCTGTTGCACGACTGCACTCATCAATGGTGCTGCTGGCAAGCGGCCAGCGCGAAAGCGACAGCTATATCCATACGGAGCTGCCTAATGCCGCTGAAGGATTGAGCGTACCGCTGGGCGTTTGTGGTGAAGTTGCCCGACTACGCGATAATGAACTGCGTAGTGGGCCCGTACACACGCTAGGCAGTGATCTACCCCAAGCGATTGCGAGGCTACGCCCGCTACTGCGCGAGTCGGGTGTGCTGTAGCGTTTTTAGCTCAAGACCGAGTATTAACACCCCGTTGGGCTAATGGCCGCTATGTAATATGGCGGCCTTAGTTGTTTATTGCGCCGGAGAAAACATGGACGTTCAGCTAGTTTGGTTGCGAAATGACCTGCGGATTCACGACAATACCGCGTTGGCCGCTGCAGCGGCGAAGGGGCCGGTGATAGCGGTCTTTCTGCGCACTGTTTCCCAGTGGCAATCCCACGGTCATGGGGCGAACAAGATCGACTTTTGGGGACGCGGCGTTAAGGCCGTTCAAGAAGCGCTTAATGGGCTTAACATTCCTCTTTTACACCGCGATATTGAGCATTATAGCGAGGCGCCTAAGGCACTGTTGGCGATTGCCCGCGAGCACTCTGTTCAGCAGCTGCACTTTAATTATCAGTATCCTCTCAATGAGCAGCGTCGCGATAAAGCTGTCATTCAAGCCTTTAAAGAAGCGGATATTGCCGCTCATGGCTACCACGACGCCGTCGCCTTCGCGCCGGGGACGCTCTTGACCGGTAAAGGCGATTACTACGGGGTGTTTACACCGTTTGCCAAAGCCTGGCATAAGCAGGTCAGCGTCGAGCAGCTGGCGCTACGCGATACGCCTGAGCCACAAAAGCCGTTATCGATCAAAAGCGATAAGCTACCCAAGCTACCTAAACTCGATAGTCAACCGGTTAGTAGCCGTGAATGGCCTGCCGGTGAAGAGACGGCGGGCGATCATCTGGCGCGTTTTTTACGTTTTCGAAGCCGCCACTACCACCAGCAGCGCGATATCCCCAGCGTACGCGGCACCAGCGAGCTTTCACCCTATTTAGCACTGGGCATGATTTCTTACCGTCAGTGCATGCAAGCGGTAATGAGCGAGAACGGCGGTCACTTGGCCGATGGCGATGTAGGGCTAACCACGTGGGTGAACGAGCTTATCTGGCGCGAATTTTACCAGCACGTCGCGATGGGGTTTCCTGAAGTATGCCGCTACCAGCCGTTTCAGGAGCATACCAAGCAGCTTGCCTGGCGGGATGATGACGAAGGCTTTCAGGCATGGTGTGAAGGGCGCACAGGCTATCCGCTGGTGGACGCGGCAATGCGCCAGATGGTGGCAACGGGGTGGATGCATAACCGGTTACGCATGGTCACTGCGATGTTTTTAAGCAAACATCTGCTGATTGATTGGCGCCGTGGTGAAGAATTCTTTATGCGCCATCTGGTGGATGGGGAGTTTTGTGCCAACAATGGTGGCTGGCAGTGGGCCGCATCAACAGGCACCGATTCCGCGCCCTATTTTCGCATTTTTAACCCCACCACCCAATCAAAGCGTTTTGATTCGGATGGCGAATTTATCGCTAGATGGCTACCGGAACTTAGCGAGCTGCCGGCCAAGGCTCGCCATGCCCCGCCGCAGGATATGCTCACTCAGTTGGATTATCCAACCCCGATCGTTGACCATAAAGCAGCTCGCCTGCGCGCCTTGGAGGCGTTTAAAGCCCTTTCACGTTAACCGCGTGAGAGCCGTTTAAGCTCCCGAAGCGAGGGGCAGCGCCCAGCGCTGCTCCAATTCAGCCGCAGGCAGGGGCCTTGCGAAATAGAAACCCTGCACAATGGAGCAGCCTGCATTCACCAGGAACTGGCACTGCTCCTGGGTTTCCACCCCTTCGGCCACCACATCAAGCCCCATTCCTTCAGCCATTTCCAAAACGGCTTTGACAATCGCGGCGTCTGCCTTGCTACCCGGCAGCTCTTTGATAAAAGCGCGATCCAACTTTATTTTATCGACCGGTAGTCGCTTAAGATAACCAAGCGATGAATAGCCGGTTCCAAAGTCATCAATGGCAATAGCGTAACCCTGCTCACTGAGAGCTTTTAAGCGAGGCCCCATATCGCCTGCACGCTCATCAATCAATACCGACTCCGTCAGCTCCAGGCCAATCTGCGAAGGTTTTAGCTGATAACGTTTTAAACACGTGGCCAACTGAGCTTCCAGGTCGCCCTGAAAAAGCTGAAGAGCTGAAATATTGACCCAGATGGTCAGCTTAGGCATGCCACTGTTTTGCCAGTGAGCCTGCTGGGCACAGGCCTTTTCAATCACCCAGCTGCCCAGCTCCGCCATCAGCCCGTGCCGCTCAGCCAGAGGAATAAAATCGCCGGGTGAGATCATTCCATTGTGAGGATGCCGCCAGCGTAAAAGCGCCTCCATGCCCAACAAATCGCCGGTGCTGGGGTGATGCTGAGTTTGATAATGTAGCTCCAGCTGGTCGCCGGATATCAGTGCGGCGCGCAGATCACTGACCAGTGCCAGCTGTGGGTTATCCTGCTTATCCAGGGCCGGGCGAAAACGCAGGCTATGGTTTCGGCCTAATCTTTTGGCGCTATACAGAGCGGATTCCAGGCGCTGAAACAGAACGCCCGAATCACGCCCATCTTCGGGCGCGCGGCAGCTGCCAATAGTGAGACCCAGGCGAAGAAGCTGATCACTAATTTCAAAGGGCCGCCCCATATGCTCACGCAGTGATGCAATCCACGCCTCGTGATCATCAAACGTAGTGGTGCGAATCACCATGAATTCGTCCCCCCCCAAACGCCCGACCACGCTACCCGCGACATAGCCTGCAAGCCGTTGAGCAAAACGTGCTAACAGTCGGTCGCCCTGCTCCACCCCCAGGCTATCGTTAACGAACTTCAAGCCATCAATATCAACCAAGGCAATGTCCAGGCTTTCTCCTGCACGCAAATGGCGTAAGCGAGATGCCATTAAATCGTGCAAACGGCGACGATTGGGCAAGCCGGTCAGAGGGTCTTCAAAACCGATACGCCGCAAGTCATGTTCACGCGCTTTTTGCGCCGAAATATCCGTAAATAGACTAATAAAATGTGTGATATTGCCCTGCTTATCGGTAACGGCACGCATCTTTAGCCATTCGGGATACTCATCGCCATGCTTGCGCCGATTCCACATTTCACCTTCCCAGCGACCCGTGGCTTTTAACGTGCTCCAAAACGTTTGGTAAAAGGCCTTATCGTGGCGTGGAGCAGCCAGCGTTTCCAGCTTAAGGCCGATTACTTCATGGCTTTCATAGCCGGTAATTTCTGTGAACGCAGGATTCACCGCCATGACCCGGTTTTGAGCATCACTAATCACAATTGCATCGCTTGCCAGGCTAATAGCGCTCTGGGACAAACGATAGCGCAGGCGTTGTTGGCGTACTTGATGCCAGGCATCCCACAGCCCGCAAATGACGAGGCTAGCGGCCACCAGGCGCAACATGGCATCGGGCAGCCAAACACAGGCAGGTAGTGCCATTAAAGCTACCCAAACCAGCGGGCGATTAAGAGAAACTGGTAGCCACATGGCGATTCGCTACGTCCTATCACTGAAAACTGACATTAAATAAATATAATGCTAAGCAATATACGTATCATGCTGCCGTACCAAAAGCTTGAATAACCGCATATTACGTTAATAGGCCGTTTAAGTGGATATATTCACTGACGACAAGCGGTATAAAAAGCCTGCCTTCAGTCATCACTGATTAATAAAAAACGTTAGTTATAAGCAATCAATAGCGACTTGCGTGCATTCAGCGGTTTCGGGAAGTAGACTAGGCTAGGCCTCGCGGGCCGTGCCTCGGTGCTAGACGTTACTATTAGCCCCCGGCGCTATGCCTCGGCTGTAGGTGCCGCACGCGGCCAACAACCATTTTGAACTCGGAACGATTCAGTGACCAAGCAACATTCCTTTGATCGCGAAGAACTGCTGGCCTGCTCCCGCGGCGAGCTATTTGGCCCCGGAAATGCACAGCTTCCGGCTCCCAATATGCTAATGCTTGATCGTATTGCGCATATTCATGAAGAAGGCGGTGAGCACGGCAAAGGCGAGTTAATCGCTGAGCTGGATATCTCTCCTGACCTGTGGTTCTTTGATTGCCATTTCCCAGGCGACCCGGTCATGCCCGGATGCCTTGGCCTTGACGCCATGTGGCAGTTGGTGGGCTTCTATCTGGGCTGGCTAGGCCACCCTGGACGTGGGCGTGCGCTTGGCTGCGGTGAAGTGAAATTCAGCGGCCAGATTATGCCTGACGCGAAAAAAGTAACTTATCGTATTAATATAAAGCGTATTATTACCCGTCGACTTATTTTGGGTATCGCTGACGGTACCGTATCCGTCGACGGACGTGATATTTATCAGGCTAATGATTTACGCGTTGGCCTATTTACCTCCACCGCGAATTTCTAACAGGAGGCTTCCATGCGACGAGTGGTAGTCACCGGCCTTGGCATTGTGTCTTGCCTAGGCAACGACCAACAACAAGTCCTTGAAGCGCTCAAAAATGGGCGCAGCGGTATTCGTTTTAAGGAAGAGTACGCTGAACGCGGCTTTCGAAGCCACGTAGCGGGCAGCATCGATATTGACCTTGATGCCCTTATCGACCGTAAACTACGCCGTTTTATGGGTGATGCGGCAGCCTATGCCTATGTTTCCATGGCGCAAGCCATTGAAGACTCTGGGCTGTCTGCCGAAGATATTTCCAACGAACGCACCGGGCTCATCGCAGGTTCTGGTGGCGCGTCAAGCGCCAACCAGGTAGAGGCTGCCGACGTCATGCGCGAAAAAGGCTTGCGTCGCGTTGGCCCTTACCGCGTGACCCGTACCATGGGCAGCACGGTATCAGCCTGCCTTGCTACCCCCTTCAAGATTAAAGGCGTGAACTACTCTATTTCGTCTGCCTGTGCGACCTCAGCACACTGTATTGGCAGCGCGATGGAGCAGATTCAGCTGGGTAAGCAGGACGTGGTATTTGCCGGTGGCGGTGAAGAAGAACACTGGACACTCTCGTGCCTGTTCGACGCCATGGGAGCACTCTCCACACAGTATAACGACGCACCAGAAAAAGCTTCGCGCCCGTATGATCAGGCACGTGATGGCTTTGTGATTGCTGGCGGCGGCGGCATGCTGGTGCTTGAAGAACTCGAGCACGCCAAAGCGCGCGGCGCCAAGATTTACGGCGAGCTAGTCGGCTATGGCGCCACGTCTGACGGTCATGACATGGTGGCACCTTCCGGGGAAGGCGCTGTACGCTGCATGCACCAGGCAATGGCCACCGTGAATGGCGATATTGATTATATCAATACCCACGGCACCTCAACGCCGGTTGGCGATGTTGCTGAACTAAAGGCAGTACGTGCCGTGTTTGGTAACTCAACGCCTGCCATGAGCTCCACGAAGTCCCTCACGGGCCACTCTCTGGGTGCGACCGGCGTTCAGGAAGCCATTTATTCACTGCTGATGATGCAACACAACTTTGTCGCGGCCTCTGCCAATGTCGAGCATCTCGACGAGCAGGCGGACGGTTTTGATATCGTGACAGAGCGGCGTGACGGCGTAACGCTCGAGCGTGTATTGTCCAATAGCTTCGGTTTTGGCGGTACTAACGCCTGCTTGGTATTCCAGCGTTTTAACGGCTAAGACCTGACGGCAGTCATGTTGTAAAAACGGCGCCTTATAAATAAGGCGCCGTTTTTGTAGCTCAATGTTGTGTAGATCAACCGAGATATCTGTCCAGACCACTAACGCTTAAGCGGGCGTGGCACCTCAGAAATTTCCTGTAGCTGAGCTTCAATCCAGTCTTCCACCTCGGCAACAACTTCATCAGGCGTACGCCCGTGGGTTTCAATAGGCGCGCCAATCCGCACCCGTAAAACGCCCGGCTGCTTGACCCAATGGCGGCCCGGCCAACGCTCACCTGCGTTATGGGCAACCGGCAGCACCGGTACACCGGCCCGGCAGGCAACCACGCTGCCGCTCTTGTTGTAACGTTTGCGCACGCCCGGGTCGACCCGCGTTCCCTCAGGAAAGATCAGCACGGAAAGCCCTGTGCCCAGCCGCGCAACGCCCTGAGTCAGCACCTGTTTCAAGGCCCGTGCCGGTTTCGAGCGATCAAGGCTGATAGGACGCAGCAGGCGCAACGCCCAACCAAAAATAGGAATACGCAGCAGCTCTTTTTTCAGCACGGTGCATACCGGCGGCTTCATTACCTGCAGGAAGACTGTTTCCCATTCGCACTGATGGTTGGCCTGAATAACACAGGGGCCATCCGGAATAAGATGACGCCCCTGAATATCGTAACGAACCCCACAGGCCACTCGAAACCAGATCATCAAGAAATGGTTATACAGATTCAGCAGCCGGTAGCGACCTGACAGCGGTAAAAAAGGAGCAATCGGTAGAAAAAGTACGCCAGAAATCAGCATGGCGAAGAAATACCCGGCATAGAACACCAGGCTACGAACCACATTGATCAAACGGACTCTCCTGTACTGGCGTCAGATAGATCATCGCGCGTTAAGCACCATGCATCCAACATGCGCCCCACTTCCAACCGCCATGGCTTTTGATGCACACCAAAGACATCCAGCACTCGACGGCAATTTAAAACACGCCGTAGCTTGGCATCGTGATGGTGATTCAGCGCGGTGACGTCACCAAGTGCAACCTGCTCGCCACGGCCTTCCAAGTGCGTTGCCAATTGGGTACGCACCATGGACGTAAACGTGAAGGCGCTGACGGGCTCTGTACCTGCCAGATGATAGGCGCCCCAGGCATTAGCGCCGCTTGCCTGCTGTTGGAGCATACCAATCAACGCCATGGCTACCGCGTCCACCGATGTTGGGCAGCACACGACGTCTTCTGCGGCCCGCACGCTCTGCCCGACCACCAGACTGTCGATAATCTCATTTAGCCAGGCCTGACTGCCTTCAAGCGCAAACAGAGGGCCAAGGCGCACAATCAGATGGCGATGATACTCCGCGCGGATACGGTCCCCTGTCATGACCAGCCGACGTAAACACTCATCGCGCGGCGTGGGTACCACATGCTCGTCGATAGGCTCATCGAAGCCGTCTTCATAGAGCTGGTCAGAGACGCACCACACCAGCGGCACCTCCTGAGCAATACACGCATCCAGGCAGCAGTCGACCGCATCGGCATGTGCGCCGACGGCCGCTGGCGTCATGCTTAACGGCTGCGCCAGCGGCGGGATAATCACCGCGTCCGGGGCGATCTCCTGCAACTGCGCCGCGGTGATGGCGATGTTCTGCTCAATCACCAGCTCCGTATCCGCGCGACGGCTTGCTTCCCGGGCCAATGCCAAGCTTAAGCAGTGCCCTGCATCCAGTATCAGCAGCTTCAAGACAGACCTTCTCCCATCAACGAACGTAGCCAACGAACATGCGCAACGAGCTTAACCGTTTATCCAGCAAGGATGATCAGAACGGAATTTCATCGTCGAAATCGTCAAAGCTACCCGGGTCCGGCGCGCCATAGTTATTGTTCTGCTGGCCCTGTTGCTGCTGGGGCGCAGCATTGCCCTGGCGTGCAGGCTGGCCCTGCTGTGGCGCTGGCTGCGGACGCTGAGCCGGTTGACCGCCCTGATTCTGACCACTCTGGTTTTGGCCAGCCTGGTTTTGACCACCATAGTTCTGACCACCGTAACTCTGTCCACCAAAGTTATTGCCTTGTGGCGCACCACCCTGCTGGGGATACCCGCCTTGAGGTGCAGCGTCATTACTCTGATTACTCGGAGCGTAGCTGCCCTGCGGCGCGTTACCGCCCTGGAAATCGCCGCTACGGCCATCCAGCATCTGCATATCGTTGGCCACGATCTCGGTGCTGTAGCGGTCTTGACCGTTTTGGTCCTGCCATTTGCGTGTTTGCAGGCGACCTTCGATATAGACCTTGGAGCCTTTTTTCAGATACTGCTGGGCAATTTCAGCCGTTTTATTAAACAGCACGATCCGGTGCCACTCAGTGCGCTCCTGGCGCTGGCCGCTTTGACGATCCATCCAGGTGTCAGAGGTAGCTAGATTCAAATTAGCCACTGCCGTTCCGCTGGGCGTAAAGCGTACCTCAGGATCCTGCCCGAGATTACCGATCAGAATCACTTTGTTGATACCGCGAGCCATAAGGCGCTCCTTCCATTGTGTTGCGTATAGATAGATATCGGCACGCTCATACATAACTTGCCGATATCACTGATTATTGCCACGGCTACGGCAGCCGCGCTAGGTTTTTGGGGGAATCAGTCTGGCCAGTGCGGCCCTATCAAGCTGCTGACGATTTACCTTTAAATAGACCAGATGCTCTTCGGGTACCACCATGACGTCTTCGACACCTACAACGTCGGCCAGCCGCTCCATCAATAAATCCAATGTATCCGGGGGCGTATCATGCAGGGCCACCACTTCGCTGGATAGCGGCGGCGGCGAAGGCATTTTCCACATCGCAAGCCACCATAGCAGAGCCAGTACCGCACAGCCGATAAAAACGGCGTCAAGGCCCCACACATTAGCCAACAAGCCTCCCAGCGTGCCACCCAGAAAAGCGCCTAAAAACTGACTTGTAGAGTACACGCCCATGGCGGTGCCTTTGGCTCCCGCCGGGGCAAGTTTGCTGAGCATTGAGGGCAGCGTGGCTTCCAGCAGATTAAAACCAGTAAAAAAAACAAATAGCCCTACGAACAGCCAATGGCCATGGGAGAGCGATGATCCAAGCCCGCCCAAACTCACCGTAATGGCGCCAATCGCCAACAGGCATACCACTTTGATCTGCTGTTTTTTTTCAGCCACGATCATGAGCGGCACCATAGCCACAAATGAAAGACCCATAATGCCCAGGTAGGCTAAACCGTGATGCGCCAGCGGTATGCCGGCTTCCTGCAGCCGAAAAGGCACCGCGACAAAAATAGCCATCAGCACCAGGTGCAGTGTAAAAATCGACAGATCCAGGCGCCACAAATCAGGGCGCGTAATCACGCTCTTAAACTGCTGGCGATCCAGCCCCACATCACGGTGGTGCAGCCGCCGGGGAGCAGGCGGTACCCAGCGCCACAGAACTACTAGCCCTAAAAGCGTTAGCAGCGCCGTAAACCAAAACACGCCGGAAAGCCCCGCCCATGAGGCAAGCCAGGGACCCACAACCATGGCAATACCAAACGAAACGCCTATCGATAGCCCTATGGTTGCCATCGCCGCTGTCCGCACCTGCTCGCGCGTCTGGTCGGCAAGCAGCGCCATGATAGCCGCCGCCACCGCTCCGCCGCCCTGCAACGCTCGCCCAATAATAATTCCGCCGATGGAGTCCGCCAGCGCAGCCACGACGCTTCCCAGGATAAAAATAATCAGCCCAAATGCGATAACCCGTTTGCGTCCGATACGGTCTGACAGCAGACCAAACGGAATTTGCAGTATGGCCTGGGTAAGCCCGTAAACGCCTAATGCAAAGCCCACCAGCAAAGGGGTCGCCCCTTCAAGCGCGTCGGCATACAGCGCCAGCACCGGCAGGACCATGAAAAGTCCCAACATCCGGGACGCATAAAGCCCGGCCAGGCCGCTGATTGCACGACGCTCAGAGGCCATTAGCAGTGCAGAAACCTTGCGCATAATGCCCTTGTATATGGTGTATGAGGCCAAAACCCTCGAATAACCCCCCATTCTAGCGGTTTGCATCCACGCTGGAAACGCTGTCCTGCGTTAAGCTATAAAAGCGTTTTTGCCGGGAAGGGGATGGCAAACGTATAATTACTCTTTTGCCGCGCGAGTCGAGGTGTTGATGGACAGCATTCTGGTCAGGGGTGCACGCACCCACAACCTCAAGCAGATCGATGTGGAACTGCCCCGCGACAAGTTAATCGTGATTACCGGCCTGTCAGGTTCGGGTAAATCGTCGCTGGCATTTGATACGCTCTATGCCGAAGGGCAGCGGCGCTACGTAGAGTCGCTCTCTACCTATGCGCGTCAATTTCTGTCAATGATGGAAAAACCCGATGTGGATCACATCGAAGGGTTATCGCCCGCCATTTCCATTGAGCAGAAATCCACCTCCCACAACCCACGCTCAACCGTGGGGACCATCACCGAAATTTATGACTACCTGCGCCTGCTGTTTGCACGCGCCGGTACTCCACGCTGCCCCGAACACGGCGAGGAGCTTGAGGCTCAGACCATTTCGCAGATGGTCGACCAGGTAATGAACCTGGCTGAAGGCACGAAACTGATGTTATTGGCCCCTGTGGTCAAAGGACGCAAGGGGGAGCACTTACAGCTTTTGGCCGAGCTTCGCGCGCAGGGGTTTGTTCGCGCGTTGATCGATGGCCAAGTGCTGGAGCTTGACGATATTGCGCCGCTCGACAAGCGCAAAAAGCACGACATTAGCGTGGTCGTTGACCGTTTCAAGGTGCGCGACGATATTGCCCAGCGGCTTGCCGAATCGTTTGAGACCGCGGTTAATCTCACCGACGGCACCGCCATGATCCACTTTATGGATGGCGAGCAGGAAGACCTGGCGTTCTCCTCACGCTTTGCCTGCCCGGTCTGCGGCTATTCACTTGCCGAACTTGAACCGCGCATGTTCTCGTTTAATAACCCAGCCGGTGCCTGCCCTACCTGCGACGGCCTGGGCATACAGCAGTATTTTGATCCTGAAAAGCTGATTAGCCACCCTGAGCTTTCATTAGCGGAAGGCGTTATCAAAGGCTGGGATCGCCGCAATATCTATTATTTCACCCAGCTGCAGGCGCTTGCCAAACACTACCAGTTCGAACTGGAAACGCCCTGGAAGGATCTCGCCCGTCACGAGCGGGATGTAATTCTTAACGGTAGCGGCGACGAGCAAATCCCCTTTGCCTATGTTGGCGACCGGGGACGCAAGGTAACGCGCGAGCATGTGTTTGAGGGCGTACTGCCTAACATGCAGCGCCGCTACCGGGAAACCGAGTCCAACATGGTGCGCGATGATCTGGCGAAGTACATTGCCATGCAGCCCTGCGCCACCTGCCATGGCACGCGCTTACGCAGAGAGTCGCGCCATGTATATGTCGACGATCGCAACATCGCCGATGTAGTACGCATTCCGATCGGTGAAGCGTGGCGCTATTTTGCCGAGTTAAGCCTGCCCGGCCGTAAAGGTGAAATTGCCGACAAAATAGTTAACGAGATCCACGCTCGCCTGGAGTTTCTGGTTAATGTCGGGCTTGACTATCTGAACCTCGAGCGCAGTGCCGATACACTTTCCGGTGGTGAAGCCCAGCGAATTCGATTGGCAAGCCAGATTGGCGCAGGCCTGGTGGGGGTCATGTATATTCTGGACGAGCCTTCGATTGGCCTGCACCAGCGTGACAATGATCGCTTGCTAAAAACCCTTGAGCGGCTGCGCGACCTGGGCAATACCGTCATCGTGGTCGAGCATGACGAGGACGCCATTCGCGCGGCAGACCATGTGCTGGACATAGGCCCGGGTGCGGGCGTTCACGGCGGTGAGATTGTGGCCCAAGGCACGCCGCAGCAGGTGATGGATAATCCCGCCTCGTTAACCGGCCAGTACCTTTCGGGCACACGCGAAATCAGCGTTCCGCCTTATCGCATCCCCGGTAACCCGGAAAAGCATCTGGTGTTACGCGGCGCAACCGGTAACAACCTGCAGAACGTGACGCTCAGCCTGCCGCTGGGTCTGTTTATTGCGATTACCGGCGTGTCGGGCTCGGGTAAATCGACACTGATCAACGGCACGCTAATGCCCATCGCGGCCCGGGAGCTTAACCGTGCGACCACGCTGACGGCCGCGCCCTACGAGAAAATTGAAGGGCTAGATCAGCTCGATAAAGTCATCGATATTGACCAAAGCCCGATTGGCCGTACGCCGCGCTCTAACCCGGCGACCTATACCGGCATATTTACGCCTATCCGTGAGCTGTTTGCCGGTACCCAGGAGGCGCGCTCGCGCGGCTACAAACCGGGACGCTTCAGCTTTAACGTCAAGGGGGGGCGCTGCGAGGCCTGTCAGGGCGAAGGCATGATCAAGGTCGAGATGCACTTCTTGCCGGATATCTATGTGCCGTGTGACGTTTGTAAAGGCAAACGCTATAACCGCGAAACCCTGGATATCCACTACAAAGGCAAAACCATCCACGAAGTGCTGGAGATGACGGTCGAGGACGCGCTTGAGTTTTTCAGCCCGGTTCCGGCCATTGCTCGCCGCTTACAGACCTTGCTGGATGTTGGGCTCTCGTATATTCGGCTTGGCCAAAGTGCTACCACCCTCTCTGGGGGCGAAGCTCAACGCGTTAAACTTGCCCGTGAGCTCGCCAAGCGCGACACCGGCAAGACGCTCTACATTCTGGATGAGCCTACCACCGGGCTTCATTTCGAGGATATTCGCCAGCTGCTAACCGTTTTGCACCGCCTGCGTGACCATGGCAATACCATTGTGGTGATTGAACACAATCTGGATGTGATCAAGACCGCCGACTGGATCGTTGACCTAGGCCCTGAAGGCGGCTCGGGGGGTGGCCAGATTATCGCCGAGGGCACCCCTGAGCAGATTGCCAAACAGAGCATTTCGCATACCGGGCGTTTTTTATCGCCTTTACTTAAGCGCAAAAAACACAAACCTGCATAACGATTACAACAGGGTGGGTATTTACCTACCCTGTTGTAGATTTTATGTAATAATTTAACCGATAATGCCTGTAACAGGGTGGCTAAGCCGCCTAGTATGTAATTGTATTGCTTAGAGTTATTAGACAAATTATTAACATTTGTTAAGCAATGCTCATGGAGAACCCTTGTGAGCCAAGACCAAAGCTGCATCCTCCATCATTTCAGTCATTACTGCTCTCTAAGCAAGGAAGAAAAAGAGCTATTGGTATCATTGGAAGAAAGTCCTACCGATATCAAAGCAGGCTCACTACTCTGGGAAATGGGCGATCCGGCAAGCGAATTTTGTACATTAAAAAGCGGCTGGGCGTTCTCCTATCGCCACCTTGAGAACGGCAACCGACAGATTTTAGAGGTTTTTTTACCTGGCGATATTATCGGTTTGCGTGAATTCGCTTTTTCCCAGCGATTAGAAAATGTACGCATGATTACCGATGGCGTTGTGTGTCATTTTCCGCATAAGCGTCTTCTCGAAATATTTCGCCAGTCCATATCGCTCACCTCGGTGGTGTTTGCCATCGCCAGTCGCCATCAGGCGCTGCTCACAGAGCGTTTGGTAAACCTTGCCAGACGAAGTGCACGTCAGAAAACGGCGCATTTTCTTTACGAGATGTACCTAAGGCTACGCCAGACCAATAGCCATATTGATGGGCAGTTTCGACTTCCCTTATCTCAAGAGCAGCTTGCCGACATTCTGGGCTTAAGCCCTGTCCACGTCAGCCGTACCTTTAGCTCGCTGAGTGAGGAGGGCCTTGTTTTTCGTGACCGGCACAACCTGACTATCCCCGACCTGAAAGCACTGGCCGAAGCAGGTGAGTTTGATGACTGCTATCTTCACGATGACGTTAGACCGCTTTTTGATCTCTCTGCCTAATCCTGCTGCGTGCCAAGGCACGCAGTTTTTTACGCTGGGCTTAGCTCAACACAGCCTGTAGGCTTTTATTACCTAACGTTGACGACTAACCATGAAACCTTTACCAACTGCCCTGGCCAGCGCCTTACTTTTTAGCGCACCTATAGTATCGGCTGCGACGTTTAACATGCAGGATGTGCAAACGCATGGCCATTGGCAGTCAATGGCGCTTACGCTGGGTAATGAGCATCACTTTCGCGCCGTTGAGACACACAGTTACTCAGACGCCACGCTCAGCCTGAACGCGACACAAAATGTGTGCGATTTACCCTGGCTTGAAATGCGTGTCACGCTGGAGCAACAGCAAGGTGAGAGTAAAACCGTCAACCTAGTCCCCACGCGGCTACGCATTGATGAACACCCCGTGGTGGATACCATGGCAGAATTTATCACTGAGCGCGGCGATGACGGTTTTTATGTGCACTTCTACCTTGGCGACATGCAGACATTAATGACTCAGATGCGTCAAGGCGAACAGCTGTTTCTAGGCTTTGATCAAGGCGAACAAGCACCCTGGTATATGACATTCCAGCTTGAAGGAGCCAACGAGGCTATTGAACGCATGCAGGCCCTTTGCGAGGCGGCGCGCTGAAGGCTAACAATCAAAATAGCGTTTTTTTAGCAGCTTAGGCTATCTCACCGCCAGCTATTTCAACGCGGTCTCGCCCGTCGCGTTTGGCGCGGTACATGGCCTGATCGGCGCGGGCGATTAACGTTTTGCAGCTATCCCCAGGCTGCCAAACCGCAATACCGATACTCACGGTGACCAATTGGTTAAGCCCTGCGACGTGAAGCGTCGTGAGCAGTGTACGTAAGCGCTCGGCTAAACCTAGCGCGGCCTGCAGATCAGAGTGTGTAGCAAGCACCACAAATTCCTCCCCACCCCAACGACCAAAATAGTCGCAGCCACGCAGCGAATTTTCCACCAGCCGTGCCAGTGCTACCAAAACGTCGTCGCCCAGGCTATGCCCATGGGTATCATTGATCATTTTAAAATGATCGACATCGAAAAGCAGCAGTGCAAAACCTGCTCCATAGCGTTTCGCCGCGACAAGCTCTGTGTCGATCGCCTGTTCAATGCGATAGCGGTTCCATACCTGGGTCAACGGATCAAAATGGGCAAGCTGTTCAAGGCGTTGATTGGCAGCGGCTAGCGCCTTACGCTCATTCTCCAAGTGCATGTTCAACATGCCGATTTCGTAACGTGAAATGGCAAGTGTTAAATCTTCGCCTAACTTTACAGCTGCCAGACGCTCAACACGCTGCCACGCTTCGCTGCTGGCGATAATGTCCTCATACCAGGCAGCTGGCGGCGAATTGCATACTGACGGCGTGACTTGGCTGGTCGGCTGCATGGACCAGTAAAGCGCTTCCACCTGCTCGGGTCGAAAAAAGCATAGCCACGCACGCTGCGCCGGATTCATGGGCAGCGGTACGGCCAGCACACCCGACTGCTCTGGCATGGCAAGCGAGCTGGTCAAGGGCTCTTTGGCTATATGGCGCGTGCACCATGGGCCGCTATGCGTATGGGCGGTGCCCAAGCGAATCACAAACTGGCTTATCACCTCAGGCGTGGGCGTCTTTCCAACCTGATAGATGCCGCCTGCAACCCACAGTGCAATACCGTGAGCACGGAACAGCGTCATCCACGTATTGGCATGATTAAACAGCAGTTGTTGCGGGCTTTGAGGTTCTTGATGCGCACTGGTGGCAGGCATCAGGCTATCCTGAACACGCTTTAGATAACGTGCCTCCTGACGAGCGCGCAGCAGGGCCAACCGCTCGGTAGCCATTTGTACCAGGATATGTACTGCATCCCGAACCGAGGCTGGTACCGGGTGCGGCGTCGCCGAGAAGCACGAAAGCAGCCCCCAAAGGCCAGTGTCACGCTGCATCGCCACGCATAGCATGGCGCGCACACCCAGGCGCTGCATATAGCATTGCCGCTCCGGGGCTGGCGCGCGCAGTACGCTCGCGCCTAGATTAACCGGAAAGTCGTTAGGCATGAGGGGTTCGAATGACGCTTTGGCATCTTCAATAAAGCGTACCGGATGGCGCGCATAGGCACGCCGAAGCGCGAGTGGAGTGTCGCTGGCCGCCATCCGCTGCCCCACATAAGCGGGCAGCTGGGCATCTTTAGCCTCGGCCACAATGTGGCTATGCCAATCGGGATCAAAATGACAGATGGTCACACGCTCGAAGCCCGTTAACTGGCGGACCTCGTTGACCAGATAGGTAAGCAGTTCTTCCTGGTTGGCCGCCTCTGTGAGCTTGATCAATTGCTCGTTGATCGCCCCTAATAGACGCCGCTGGCCCACAATGACAAGCGGCTCAATCTCCATGATGACGTGCTCACCGCTTCGGTAAGCACGCAGCTGAAGGCGGGCCTGCTTATCTAAGCCATGGCTGAATACCAGCGGTGCCGCCAGCCGCTGCTGGCCCTGCAGTTCACGCCGAACACGCTGGGCCATGCGCTTACCCAGCAGCTGATTTAACGTTACCTTCTGCGCTGGAGAGGCGCTAACACCGACCAGCGCTTCAAGGTTAGTGCTGGTGGCCTGGATATGCCGACTATCGGCATCAAGCACCAGCAAGGCACCAAATGACTGCAGTAAAGGGTGATGCTTAGACACAAACCCGGCCTTCAGTAAATTGATTCACCCCTCTGACGGTTGACGCAACAATAGCTCAACGCGCCGGTTAGCGGCTCGTCCAGCAGGCGTTGCGTTACTCTCCATGGGTTGGGTGTCGGCATAGCCAACGGCCCGCATACGAGAAATAGCCACCCCTTGACGCTCTAGATGGCGCATTACAGCAATCGCGCGTCCAGCAGACAGCTCCCAATTGGAGGGGAATCGGGGAGTCGCGATAGGAAGGTTGTCAGTGTGCCCTTCAACTGAAATTTGCCCGTCAAAGATTGCCAACGCTTCTATAAGGCTTTCTATCACACCTTGCCCCTGAGCGGTTAGCACTGCCTCACCGCTGGGAAACAAAAGGTTGTCATCAATGCGCAGCGTAACGCCCCCCTGGCCTTGCGATACGCTAACACCCGGAATATTCAAGGCTGCCATTTTCGGCTGCAATCCACTGTGCTGCGGGTACATTCCGCTAGCAAGTGTGGCGGACGGTAGCGATTCTTCCATGCTGGTGCTCACGCCACCGCCCTCATCCACCTCACTGCCACCTGGAGGCGACAGAGCAAGCAGCAGTACAAATAGCGTAATCAGCAGGGTGAGTACGTCCAAGTAGCTGGTTAGCCAGCTCTCATCGCTTTCGCTCTGCCCTGCGGGCATTTCCAGCGCATGGCGAGTATCACGATCCAGCATCTTGTCAGCCTTTTGCCGCCGCACTTGATGGATCAGGTCGCGGTTTTATGCTGGCATCACGAATTTCGTCATTATAATTGGCGATAAACGAATTCAGCGTCTCTTCAATAAATGAAGGCAGACGCCGTTTGGTAATCAGGGAAATGCCCTCCAGCACCATATTCATGGTGATAAGGCGTTCCTCCGTGCGCCGCTCAAGCTTGACGGCAATCGGTTTGAATACCAAGTTGGCCAGCAAAATACCGTAAAACGTCGTCAATAGCGCTACCGCCATGCGTGGACCGATCACATCCAGGTCGCCTGCATCCATTACTTCAAGCATATTCACCAGCCCGACGAGCATACCGATCATGCCAAACGCTGGCGCATAGGTGGCCATGGTGCGAAAAATTTGCGCTTCTGCATGTTCACGGGCTTTTAAACGGGCGATGCGCCAGCGCAGCATATCGAAAATTTCGTCTTCTTTGGTATTGGCGATTACCAGCTGAATGCCGGTACGTAAAAACGGGTTACGTGTATGCACGAGCTCTTTTTCCACCGCCCGCACATCGCCTTTAAACCATAGCCGGGACATAGCAACCAGTTCATTGATATCGTCACGTGCATAGGTGTTTTCACGCCGAAAGACGAGGCCCACCAGACGCACCACACGCAACACTTCCTTTAGCGGGTAGCTGATAAACGTGGCTGCCAACGTGCCGGTCACCACGATCGCTAAACCGGGCAGGTTGATAAAGCTTTCCGGAGACTCTGCAGTAAAAAACAGAACGCTCACCAGCAGTAGCATACTGGCGAATATACCTATCAGCGTAGACGGGTTCATCAACGGTTCCTTGCCGGTTATTGTGTAGATAGAAGCGGTTCAAGCAGAATCGTGTAAGCGGGCCCGCAGGCGGCTTATCGCCTGGCTATGCAGCTGCGACACACGTGACTCCGTTACTCCGAGCACAGCTCCCACTTCTTTGAGGTTCAGCTCTTCCTGGTAATAAAGCGCCATCAGCAGCTTTTCCCGATCGGGCAGCGCCTCAATGGCGGCAATTAACGTTTGCCGCTGCTGCTCATCCAGCAGCTTTTCAAACGGTAGATTGCTGACATCAAAGCTTGCTGGCTCGCCGCCATCGGCGACAAGCTCTTCAAACGGCAGTAACTGGCCACTATTGGTGTCGTTAAGCAGCTGCTGATATTCATCAAGCGGCATATCAAGCTCAAGCGCAATTTCCTTCTCTTCCGGTGGGCGCCCCAGCTGCTGCTCCAACCGGCGAACCGTGTCATCCATGGCGCGAGCAGCCCGCCGTACGCTGCGTGGCATCCAGTCGCGTGTGCGCAGCTCATCCACCATCGCCCCACGGATACGCTGGCTTGCAAAGGTCGCAAAACTAGCCCCTTGAGCGGCGTCAAAACGGCCTAGTGCCTCTAAAAGCCCTACGGTGCCTGCCTGGATAAGATCATCAAGTTCAATGCTTGCCGGTAATCTGACCTGCAGCGTTAAGGCGTGACGTCTTACTAGTGGCATGTACTGCGCTAACAGCTCACCTTGTTTGATTCTGCCTTTTGCTGTGTACATCTTATTGCCTCGCGGCTATACAACTTTTACTGGTAGTTCACGATTACATTTAGCCCCTGCACGCGTACCGGGCGCTGGCCTGGCCTCAATGCAAAGCGAAACTGCAGTGGCGCATCCGCTTGCCTGCCCGCTAGCTGGGTAATGGTACCGCGCCCGCCACTCAGTGCAACGCACTGCTCTGGATGACATAGCCAAGCGTTGATGGCCGCCCCTGGAGGCGCTTCAAGCCGCCAGTGTATACGGTCAAGCATACCGTCAGGCACCGGTGCGCCATTGGGTGGCGCTATCGGCTGACTGCGACTTTCACGATCACTCATTGCCACCATCACGCTGGGTACCGACGCACTCCAGCTACCCGCTGCCTGAGCAGCACCGATAATGCTCAGAAACCCGCCCACAACGCCGACTACCTTTAACCATCCGCTTAGCATACTTGGCATTTCCCCAACTCAACGGTACTTGGCATAAGCCTTACATAGAAGCGCCTATATGTCGCTTTCAGCGCGCCAGTAACAACAAATCAGTGGCTAGATAATGCGCAGCGGCTTCACGCAAATTACTCAGCAGTCCTTGGCGCGGCAAATGCGGCTCGTGCAGCGCCAAAAGCTGGCGTGGCCCGCCGTTTTCACGTGCCTGGCGTAAGACGCGGTACATTTGCGCAAACGCATCAGCCTCGCTGTTAACCCACAGCGCCCAGCGGGTATTTTCAGCGCTTAGCTGAGACAGTTCAGACGCATCTGCCTTGACCACATGAATAGCCCAATCATCAGGATCACCCGCCCAGTGGCGTCCCAATTCAGCCCACTGCGCCAGCCGGCGTTTCACCTGATTGATTGACGACACGCCATGGCCAGGTAAACCAACGATAAATAGCGTTTTTTTAGGCCTTATCAGCGGGCGTTCGGGTAACTCGGGCATGCTGAGCGGGGGTGTGAAGACACTTTGTTCAAGCGCCTCACTGGCCTTTTCAGCTTCAGTTTCCGTTACTTGAGTTTCCGCATCCGCCTCTTCCTCTAAAGACGCATTAGGAGTAGCTTGCGTCTGTTTCAAGCGTTGGGTATCTGCCCATTGGCGCAGACCCGCCGCCTGATCCTGGCTCATACATTCACCTCCTGACTAATACTGCCCAGTTGGCGAATAGCGTCACGTGCCATAAAGGCATACACCAGCGCGTCCAACATGGCCGTATCGCGCCGTTTGCGGCGCGCGCCCAGCAAGCTCAAAAGGTCAGTGCGCAGGGTCGAGGCCGCGTCATCCTCGGCGCTATCCAGGTGACCAACCACAGCGGCCATGCCGCTGGCCATCAATAAACGCACTTCGGAGCTCAGGTCTCCGCTATCTGCCTCTTTCAACTGCTGCCAAGCCCGCTTCGTGAGCGCCGCGAGCCCTTCCCCCTGTAGCTGTATCAGTAGCAGCGATAGGATCTCGCTACCTAAGTGGGCTGGCGTGAGCCAGTAACGCCGGGTAACCACCTTGGCGCTTTCGGGGTCACGAATCTCGCCATACCATGCCAGCAATGCGTTGCCAGCCTCATCGTTTACTTCAGCATAGGCGGTCCATAGCTGCATGTACTGGCCGCGAAAGCGCACGCCAACATGATGGCTGAGCGTGCTTTCATTAAACAGTAAGCGCAGCGCATAACGCTCGCCGTGAAAGTATACTCGCTGTGCCGAGGTAACCAGGCTGATCCAGGTCAGTTGCTGCTCATTTAACCAGCGCACGGTTTCCGGCACGGGTAAGACGGGCAATACATGCGTACACGTTCCAGCCGTTTCTTTTAGATTTTCCAGACGCGCCTGCCAGCCCGCCGGCTGGCGATGCTGAAGCCTGGGCAAGGCAAGCCAGGCGTTCTGCTCATTAAAGCCGATATCCGGCATGGCCCAGTCACAGCCACGTTCATTGCGCCGCGCAGCCCAGACTATCCCTTGAGCAGGTGAAGAATGGGCAAGCTGCCGGTCAAGCTGGGCATCTTGTAACCCGCCCGGTAACGCACCAATATCCCATACGGCTTCAAGAGCGCTGAAGCCTGCCATGCGTTGACGCAAGCGGGTAAGTAGCGATGACAACCGCCGACCTTGGCCCAGCACATCCCGCGACCAGCGGGGCATGCTGACAGGTGCTGGCAGTATGGCGCGCGTATTCATAGCTACCTGCGTTTCCAGCGCCTGATCAATCAGCGACTCAGGCAGTGCCACGCTCATATCCTCAGGCACCTGCTGGCCATGCGAGCTGAACAGCACGCGCATTCCATGGCGTATGACGATATCCAATACCGGTGCTAGCCGACCGGCTTCGTCCTGCTTAGTGATAATACAGTCATCAAGCTGAGCGCCCGCCGCACGCGCGGCCTGACGATAGCGCAGCACGACTTCCTCAAGGGTTTCTGGCTGGCTGGCCGCGTTCAGCAGAAGCACCAGACGAACGGTAGACTGGCCTCCCTGCAGATGCGCAATCTGCTCTATTACCCGCTGATCACGCTGGCTCATGCCGACAGTATCGATCATGACCCACTGCTTGCCCTGCAGACGCCCCAGCAGATCATCAACCGGCTGCTCAGCGTCTAACGCATACATGGGCGTATCCAACAGGCGAGCGTAGATTCTTAACTGCTCATGGGCGCCAATACGAAAGCTATCCGTGGTTACCAAGGCCACGGGGCGCGTGCCATGACGCATCACAAAGCGGGCGGCAAGCTTCGCCGTGGTCGTGGTCTTGCCCACCCCGGTAGGCCCGACCAGAGCAACAATACCGGTTTGATCGAAAAAGCTGGCTTCTTCGTCCAGCACATTGAGCCTGCTGGCCAGCTGGTGACGCAGCCAAACTAGCGGCTGATCACTATGTGCATCAAGCGCTTGCAGTGATTCAGGCAACCCCTCAAGCAACTCATCGCTAAGCTCGGCGCTAAACCCCACGCGGCCCAGCAGCTGATATAGCCGCTCTCGTGTACCCACTGTCTGGGGAGGTTCAATAGGGCGGGACGCCTGTTGGCGGGTAATCAGAGCGCGCATATCCTGCATTTCGCGCAGCAGCCGTTCACTCATGGTCTGAAGAGGATCCTGCGCCTCGACAGGCGGCGCTAGCGGGCTCGCAACCGGCTCTGGAGCAGCCTCGACAGACTCGACGGCATCGTCAGCCATCGCTAGAATTTCAATGCCATCGTCGGTGCGTCGGTTGGCCAGAATAAGGGCATCATCGCCAAGTGTTTCACGTACCTGGCGCATGACATCACGACTGTTTGCTCCAATAAAACGCCTAACGCTCATGCCTTACCTTATATGTGTACAAGAAACCGATGCGTTGATTGCCGACTACCATGCTTAGCGGCCACCCACTGTCGTGGTCACGCGCAG
The DNA here is from genome assembly GCF_000377665.1 of Vreelandella zhanjiangensis DSM 21076. Taxonomy (GTDB): domain Bacteria; phylum Pseudomonadota; class Gammaproteobacteria; order Pseudomonadales; family Halomonadaceae; genus Vreelandella; species Vreelandella zhanjiangensis. The sequence continues at coordinate 277,838 of NZ_KB898650.1, forward strand.
CGTGCGGTCATCGGGTATCTCAGCCTGGGACATAACGACAAGGTGACGCAAGCGGCGGCGCAAGAAACGCGACAGCACGCCGCGCAGCGAATGCTGTACCACCAGCACCGGCGCTTCACCACTGCCCTCATGCTGTTCCAGCGCCTGCTGCGCCTGATTCATCAGGGTTTCAGCCAGACCCGGCTCCATCGCACCATTGCCGTTCATTGCCTGTATCAGCACCTGCTCAAGCTGGGCATCAAGCCCCATTACATTGAGCATCTCCTGCCCGGCGAACCATTGCTGGGTGATAGCGCGACCTAACCCAATACGCACCAGCGCGGTAAGCTCAGTAGGATCTTTTTGCTGACCGGCGTACTCCGCCAGGGTGTCTAAAATAGTGCGCATATCACGAATAGAAACATCCTCTTCCAGCAGGTTTTGCAAAATACGCTGCAGGATAGTGAGTGAAATCGCCTTAGGCACGACTTCTTCTACTAGTGATTTCTGATCATCGCCCAGTTTATCGAGCAGTTTCTGAACCTCTTGGCGGCCCAGCATTTCAGGCGAGTGGCGATGCAGAAGATGGTTCAAATGGGTGGCAATCACGGTGCTTGCATCTACCACGGTGTAACCATAGACCTGAGCGTGCTCACGCTGATTGGTGTCAATCCATACCGCCGGCAGGCCAAAGGCTGGATCTTGGGTAGCCGTTCCCTGTAGTTCTCCAGACACTTGGCCTGGGTCGATTGCCAGCCATTTACCTGGCTGCGCTTCAGCGCGGCCAATTTCAGCGCCTTTCATGGAAAGCACGTAGGTATTGGGCGGAAGCTCCAGGTTATCGCGAATATGCACAACCGGGGGCAGGAAGCCGACTTCCTGGGCAAACTTTTTACGCACGCTTTTAATACGCCCTAACAGCTCGCCTTTCTGGCGGGCATCCACCAGCGGGATCAAGCGGTGCCCTACCTCCAGGCCCAAGGTATCGACCAGTTGGACATCTTCCCAGCTGGCTTCCGGTGTTTCCTGCAAGGCGGGCGGCTCCGCGGTAATTTCTTCCTGCACCTGGGCTTTCTGCTTGTTACGAATCAAGAACCAGGCTAACCCGCTTAGGAGTGCCGTAAAAATCAAAAAGACCAGATTGGGCATACCCGGCACCAGGCCTAATAACCCCATGACCATCGCCGCCAGAATCATGACCTGGGGGTTCACAAACAGCTGGCTGATCATCTGCTGACCAACGTCCTGGTCGGTATTAACCCGGGATACCGTCACACCGGCGGCCGTGGAAATAACCAACGCCGGGATCTGTGCCACAAGGCCATCGCCAATGGTCAACAGCGTGTAAGTGCGTCCGGCGTCTGCAAAGCTCATATCATGCTGCAGCATGCCGATCAGCAGGCCACCGATAATATTTACCACCATGATCACAAGGCCAGCCATGGCATCGCCGCGCACGAATTTACTGGCGCCGTCCATCGAACCATAAAAATCGGCTTCCTGAGCGACTTCGGCACGCCGCTTTTTGGCATCTTCTTCGCCAATCAGCCCTGCATTTAAATCAGCGTCGATGGCCATCTGCTTACCGGGCATGGCATCAAGCATGAAACGTGCGCCCACTTCGGCGATCCGCCCGGCGCCCTTGGTGATAACCATGAAGTTGATAATGACCAAGATTAAGAAGACCACCAGACCCACGGCAAAATTACCGCCTACCAGGAAGGTACCAAACGCTTCAATAACCTTACCGGCAGACGCACCACCCGCATGGCCTTCCATCAAAACGACGCGGGTCGAGGCAACGTTAAGCGATAGACGCAATAGCGTGGTGAACAGCAGAACCGCCGGGAAGGCGGCAAAATCCAGCGGTTTTTCTGCAAACATGCTGACCAGCAGCACCATGATGGCCAGGGCAATGTTAAAGGTGAACAGTAGATCCAGCGCAAACGGCGGCAGGGGCAGGATCATCATGCCCAAAATCATTAGAATCAGCAGCGGCCCGGCGAGCAGCTTCATGCGCACATCGCCCATCCAATCGCGGTGGGTGACCAGCTGGTTCAAACCTTTCATGACTGCGCCTCATTGTCACCGGCACGACCACCGGGGGTTTGCATTTCCGGGGGTACCGGCAGGTTATCGGGAGTTGGGGGCACCTCGCCTCCTTGTTGTGCAACATGCTTCAGGCGGTAAGCCCAGGCCATCACTTCGGCCACTGCGGTATAAAGTTCAGCCGGCACTTCGGCCTCTAAATCCACGTGGTGGTAGAGAGCCCGCGCCAGCGGTGCGGCCTCAAGGCGAGGAACGCCAGCCTCGGCACCCAACTCACGTATTCTTGCGGCAACAGCATCCGCCCCTTTGGCAACTAGGCGCGGCGCGCCCATGCTGCCCTCCTGGTAACTCAAGGCGACGGCATAGTGAGTGGGGTTGGTAATAATCACGTCGGCTTCAGGCACCTTGCTCATCATCCGGCCCCGTGCCATTGCCTGCTGCTGCTGACGAATACGCCCTTTGACAAGAGGATCGCCTTCTGACTCCTTATGCTCGCGCTTCACCTCTTCCTTACTCATACGGAGTTTTTTGGCGTTGCTCCACAGCTGAAAGGGTACATCCATCAGAATCACCACGATCAGCGAAAACACCATCAGCCCGGCGGCTTGGGCCGCCATGTTAAGCGCGCTGGCCAGCGCCTGCTGCACAGGCTGGTCCATCAACGCTAAAAACTTGCCGATATTGAAGTATAAAAAAGCCGAAACCACGCTTCCGATCAGTACCGACTTGGCAATGGCCTTGGCAAGTTCAATAAGCGCTTGTGTAGAAAAGATGCGCTTAACACCGGCAACAGGATTCAGCTTGGAAAGCTTGGGCTGCATGGACTTCGCTGAGACAAGCCAGCCGCCAAGCAGCGCAGGCGCAACCAGTGCAATCACGGTAAGCAGTAAAAAAAGCGGTATCATGGCAAACAGCGTCCTCTGCCCCAGATCCAGCGCATTGACCAGCATCGGCATCTCTTCCATGGCTTGCCTGCGGTCAAAGAGCAGCGCCTGCTCCATGACCATGCCTAATTGGTCATAGAGCATCATCCCCATGCTCCATAAGCCAATGACGCCACCCAGCAAAAGTAGAAACGTGGTTAGTTCGCGAGAACGCGGCACCTGCCCTTCTTCGCGCGCCTTCTCCATGCGCCTGGGCGTGGCCTCTTCGGTCTTTTCCTGATCGCTATCGTTATCTGCCATGCTGCCATCCGGCTCGTCGTGCGCGGCTCACCATAAATTCAGCCGCCCCAGGGGACGGCTGAACAAAACGCCTATTTTGCCAGATGAGGCTTTTTACAATGCCCTAATAACACCGCATTAAAAGCCCAATTCGTCCAATAAATCGTCAACTTGATCCTGGCCGGTTACGATATCAGGCGCATTTTCCTTTATTTGCGGGCCGTTCAACAGCTCTTCTTTACGCCGTGCAGACTCGCTCTTCCATTGATCTTCGGCTTTACGCTGCATCGATTCACGGGCCTGCGCGCCGGGAACGTTATCGATCAACACTTGCACCAGCTGATGCTCGATCTCACGGATCACGTCCATCATCTTCTTGATCACCTGGCCGGTCAGATCCTGAAAGTCCTGGGCCATCATGATTTCGAGAAGCTCTTTGTTCGTGGCGGCCGTAATCGCCGGCACATCGCTTAGGTAGGTGCGTGTTTCCTTAACGAGCGTCTTGGCATCCTCTAGCTCTTTGGGTGCCTCAAACCAGTCGGCCCACTGCTTATCAAGCCCTTCAGCTCGTTCAGCCAGCTCATCCTGAAGCGGCTGCGCACGATCAATGGCGTTTAACGCACGATCAGCGGCCTGCTCGGTCATGGTGGCAACATAGTGCAACCGGTCGCGTGCATCAGGGATAGCTTCAGCCGCTTTCTCGATCTCTTTATCCAAACCCAGCTCGCGCATATTATCGCGCAACATGCGGGTCAGCTTACCGATGCGATGAATTAATTCTTCAGCGCCTTCCTCGGACAGCTGGGCAGAGTCGATCTGCTCATTCTGACTCATTACATTTCTCCTCGCGAACCAGGCCCTTCGGCCCAATCGCTTTATTTACCCATTTTGTCGAAGATTTTATTCAGCTTTTCTTCGAGGGTAGCGGCGGTAAACGGCTTGACGACATAGCCGTTGGCACCCGCCTGTGCGGCCGCGATAATGTTTTCTTTCTTGGCTTCTGCCGTCACCATCAACACCGGCAAATGTTTCAAGGCCTCATCCTGACGGATCTCCTTGAGCATTTCCAGGCCATCCAGGTTAGGCATATTCCAGTCGGAAACGACAAATTCAAAATTGCCTGCACGCAGTTTATTTAGCGCATCCTGGCCATCTTCGGCTTCATCAACGTTGGTAAAACCCAGCTCTTTAAGCAGGCTACGCACAATCCGACGCATCGTAGGAAAGTCGTCGATAACCAGAAAGCTCATGTTTTTATCGGCCATTGTTCATCCTCTTATCAATACACGTCATCTGATGACGGGTTACTTAGTCAGGGTTAAAAAGCTTCCCACTCTGCATGATCGCTATGGCTTGGTGCTGGACGTGTCGCGGGGACAGCCGGTACGACTTTTTTCGCAGGGTGAGAAAGGGTTGAGGTGGCTTGCGCCGGTAACGAAGTACGCTGAGGGGCGTGCGACCCCAATAGCTTGAAGACGGCAACGGCCTCTTCCAGATGATTGGCCTGTTCTTCAAGCGATGCAGCGGCGGCTGAAGCCTCTTGTACCAGCGCAGCGTTTTGCTGCGTTACCTGATCCATCTGGCCGACCGCATGGCTTACCTGCTCAATGCCATCGCTTTGTTCCTGCGAGGCAGCCGATATCTCATCCATGATATCGGTAACCCGGCGCACGGCCGTCACGACATCGGCCATGGTAGAACCTGCCTGCTCGACTAATGTCGAGCCTTGCTTGATCTGGCTCACCGAGGCGTCAATCAACGTTCTGATTTCCTTGGCTGCATCAGCACTGCGGCTGGCGAGGTTACGGACCTCACCGGCAACTACCGCAAATCCTCGGCCCTGCTCACCAGCGCGCGCCGCTTCTACCGAGGCGTTGAGAGCAAGGATGTTGGTTTGAAAAGCAATCGAGTCAATCACGCTGGTAATATCAGCCACTTTTTGCGAGCTGCTCGATATGCCGTGCATCGTTTGAACCACCTGATTCACCACCTCACCACCGTGTTCAGCCGTTGACGAAGCGTCCGCAGCCAGCGTGCTGGCCTGGCGAGAATTATCCGCGTTTTGCTTCACGGTGGCGGTCATTTCTTCCATGCTGGCCGCGGTTTCTTCAATGGCGGCCGCTTGCTGTTCAGTGCGCGAGGAAAGGTCCGCGTTGCCGCTGGCGATTTCTCGCGTGCCGTAGTGAATTTCAGAGCTGCCCTCGCGAACCCGCGTCACGATCGCGGTCAGGTTTTGCTGCATGGTGGCCATGGCGGCAAACAGCCGGCCGATCTCATTATTGCCTGCGTCAGGTACCGGCTGGGTCAAATCTGCCTCGGCAATTTTATCCAGGCGTCTGACCGCGTCATTGAGCGGTGCGGTTACCGTTTTTCGCAGACCGATATAAATCAGTAACGTAATAAACAATGCAATGCCTACCGCAGTGGCGCTGATCAGCGTAAAGAGGCGACCTTGCTCTTGGGCGTTAAGACGAATGGTATCGGTGCGCGCAAAGCCATAATCGGTGAACGCGGTGGTGCTTGCCGCCAAGCTCGCGAGAGGATCGACAAGGGCGTCGCGCAAATCGTTATAGGTATTGATATCCAACTGTTCAAAACTTTCGTGCTGCTGTTTAACCAGCGCTACCACCTCCCGAAAACTGTCAATCAGTTCAGCGCCCAAGACCTCACCTTGTGATGTACGCGGCGTTGAAACAAATTTTTCAAAACGCACTTCGGCCCGCCCGATTCGATTCTCCGCGATCGCTAGTTGTTCGTTGGCCTGGCGCATTTGGCCGACCATTATGTAATTCGATGCGACTTCCATGGACAGCATGGCTTGGTTAAGCAGCGAGTCCGCCCGATTAATCTCGTTAAGCTGGTCACCACTAATCCGGCTATAGATAGCGAGATTCTCTTGTGCATTGCGATCCGATACAAAGCCGATACCTGCCGTCACTATAATAAGCGTTGCAAAACAGACCAGGGCCGCCACAACGGCCATATGGATACTCATATTGCGAAGTAAACGTGTCATTAGTTCATTCCCTTAAGCCAGCATTGTTATGTAAGAAATTTTATACCCGCTGGGCTCGCCCAGAGGCGGCCACTATCGCCATCAGCCGGGCGGGAATGTCATCGAGTGCAGCAACCTCCACCGCGCCACCTACGGCAATGGCTTCACGCGGCATCCCAAAAACCACGCAGGTCGCCTCATTTTGCGCAATGGTAGGTGCACCGGCCTGACGCATTTCCAAAAGCCCAGCGGCACCGTCTTTTCCCATCCCCGTTAAGATCACGCCGATAGCATTACGCCCAGCATGTTCAGCTGCTGAGCGAAACAGTACATCCACCGAAGGGCGGTGACGGTTAACCGGCGGTCCACTATCCAGGCGGGCAACATAGTTCGCCCCGCTACGCACGAGTTTTAAATGCTGGTCGCCTGGGGCGATATAGGCGTGACCTGGAAGCACACGCTCACCGTCGGTCGCTTCTTTTACTGTCATTCGGCACAGCCGATCCAAACGTTCAGCAAAAGAACGCGTAAACCCGCCGGGCATATGCTGGGTAATCAGAATGGCTGGCGCATTGGCCGGTAGAGGCTCTAATACCGCGCGAATGGCTTCCGTACCGCCTGTCGATGCGCCGATAATAATCAGCTTCTCGCTAGACACCAGCGGTGCTTTTAATTGCGCTGGTGGCGGCGTGTTTTTATGCCGCGCCTGGCGTGGGCGTGAGCGGGCAGCCGCTCTGAGCTTTTCAGCGATTTCGCTTGCGTATTCCATCATCCCATGACGAATACCCAAGCTTGGCTTGGCCACAAAATCCAGTGCGCCCAGCTCAAGTGCGCGTAGGGTGATTTCCGAGCCGCTTTGGGTTAGCGATGACACCATCAATACAGGCATAGGCCTTAGGCGCATCAATCGCTCAAGAAAATCCAGACCGTCCATGCGCGGCATTTCAACATCGAGGGTTAGCACATCAGGGTTGTGTTGTTTAATTAAATCCCGGGCAACAATCGGATCGGGTGCCACGGCAACCACTTCCATATCAGGCTGCGAGTTAATAATTTCAGTTAACAAGTCACGAATAAGCGCCGAGTCATCGACACACAACACTTTTATCTTGGCAGCGCTCAAAGCACGCCTCCTCTTGCTAGTAAAGCCTGATATGAAGCTTCAGCGGCGCGGACTACCGCGTATTAAGGGGTATAAAAAGCACGTGAATAGCTGAGTTAGGCCAAGTTATATACGGTCTGCCCACGCAGCTTGAAAGCGTCGCTAATATACGAAAAGTTTTCGGAATGCCCCGCAAATAGCAAACCATCCGGTTTCATCAATGGCGCAAAACGTTTGAGAATTTTAGCCTGCGTCTCTTTATCGAAATAAATCATGATATTGCGACAAAAAATCGCATCAAACGGGCCTTTGACAGGCCACTGAGGCGCCAGCAGATTAAGCGGTAAAAACTCAACCAGCTCAGAAACTTCAGGGCGCACACGGGCAAGCCCTTGGTGCTGCCCGGTGCCTTTCTGAAAAAAACGTTTTACGCGCGCTTCATCTAATTTGCGCACCTGCTCTTGCGGATAAATACCAGCCCGCGCGCGGCTAAGTGCGTCTGTATCAATATCGGTGGCAATCACTTTCGCTTGAGCAGCCTTCGGCCCTAATGTTTCTAGCAGCGTCATGGCAAGTGAGTAAGGCTCCTCGCCCGTTGAGGCGGCCGAGCACCAGATCGTCACGGGCCCTTGCTTCTGGCGAAGGTGCTCCGCCAGCAGCGGGAAATGATGAGCCTCTCGGAAAAACGCGGTCAGGTTCGTGGTGAGCGCATTGGTAAATGCCTCCCACTCTTTGGCATCCGGCTGACGCTCCAAACGCAGCAGGTAATCCGTAAAGCGCGTCATGCCGTGATGCCTTAGCCGCTTAGCCAGCCGGCTATAAACCATTTCTCGCTTATGCTCAGCCAGCACAATGCCAGCACGCTGATAAATGAGCTCTCGAATGCGTGAAAAATCAGCATCAGTGAGTACTAGATCGCGCTCGATCTGATTGCTGGACGCCCATTGGCTGGCATCGACACCGCGTTCACGTGGCTCGGTCAAAATTCTTCCCATTCCTCTACAGGTGTCGCTTGCCGTTTTACAGGAGGCGCGGGCGTTGAGGTGCGCTCTACAGGTTTAGCAAGCATTGGTGCTTGTTTAGCTGATGGCTCATTCGCCAAGGTCAGGGTTCGCCCAGGGCCTTGTTGATTAAGCCGGAATGCTTCAACCGATAGCGCGAGCAGGCTGGCTTGCTGCTCTAACGCAACGGCGGCGCGTGCGGTTTCCTGAACACGTACGGCATTTTGTTGCGTTGCCTGATCCATTTCAGCCACCGCCTGATTCACCTCGGCAATACCACTGCTTTGTTCTTCAGAGGCTGCCGAAATTTCATACATAATATGCGTCACGCTGCGTGCCGCTTCGGCAACGTCACTGATCGCAGCTTCCGCTTTTTCAACCAACCCGGCACCGATACTTACCTGTTGATTCGAGCCATCGATCAACCCGCGGATTTCTTGAGCGGCGCCAGCGCTACGCCCGGCTAGTTTGCGAACTTCTTCAGCCACCACGGCAAAACCTCGGCCGTGCTCGCCGGCCCGTGCGGCTTCTACCGAGGCATTAAGCGCCAGGATATTGGTTTGAAAGGCAATGGAGTCGATAACGTTGATGATGTCGGTCATCTTTTGCGAGCTTTGCGTAATGCGCTGCATGTTATCTACCAGTTGCGTCATCAGCTCGCCCGTTTGTGAAACCCGCGTAGCATTATTATCGGCCAGGCGGCGTGCTTCTTGAGCGTTCTCACTATTTTGTCTTACTGTCGCGGTCATCTCTTCCATGCTGGACGCCGTTTGCTGTAGTGAGGCTGCCTGCTGTTCGGTGCGAGAAGAGAGCGCCTCATTACCAGTGGCAATATCCTGAGCAGCCGGCGTCACGATCGTAATACCGCCTTTTACGTCGCCAATAATGCTACTCAGGCTTTTGCGCATCGCATTGAGTGAGTCTATTAACTGGCCCACTTCATCGCGCCGCTGCTTGGGTGCGACTGCCGCCAAGTTGCCTCCGGCAATTTGCAGCGTAAAGCTCGAGGCACTTTTGAGAGGTCGCACAATCGCGCGCAAGGTTAAAAAACCGATCAAGACCAGCAGCACCAGTCCAATACTCAGCACCACTGCCTGAGCAATAATAATACTGTTTTGGGCCTCTCCCGCTTCGGCCGCCATTACTTCGGCCGCTTGCTGCTTCTGAGCAATCAACTGGTTCACGCTTTCCGATAGCGCCTGCCCTTCTTCGGACATAACTTGGATAACAGCGTCCAACCCGGTAAAGGCTTGGTAGGTCTCTTCAGCTTGCAAAACGCTGGCAGCCTGCCCCATCCCCTCATCGAGGAAGGTTTGTAGCTGCTCGTTAAATTCGCGGGCCAGCGGTGTGTTATTGACGGTGCGTGAGTAATACGCCTGCCATACCGTTGCCACGTCTTCCACACGCTGCTCTATCGTTTCACCTATTTCAAAGCGCTCATTGATCAACTGCATACGCTCAGGCTCAATCATCTCCTGGCGCGTATTGGCGATAGTTTGATCAATCTGCTGCAACCTGATGACATCGCGTAAGCCATCGTTGTTGAGCTGGTCTAAACGCTCGCTGGAGGCATTTAGCCCGTAAAGGCCCAGACCACCACTTACTAACAGTAAAGCAACCGCGACAAGGATCATGCCCACCAGCTTGGCGCGCACGGTATTGAATTGAATTCTTTTCAGGCGCTGCCCCAGACCTCGCTGCCGAATGCGTCCCTTATCTAAATAAAGACGCTTATTGCGCCCTTCACGTATTTCAGCGTAAACCTGCTCGGCCTGTTTAATGGCCTCGCGCGACGCTTGAACGCGCACCGAGGCATAGCCGATAACCTGCTCGTTCTCAACAATGGGAGTAACGCTGGCATCGACCCAATAGTGATCACCGTTTTTACAGCGGTTTTTAACCAGACCACGCCAGGTGTCACCAGCCTGCACGGTTTTCCATAAATTCTCGAAGGCGGCGGATGGCATATCTGGGTGGCGGATTATGTTATGTGGTGCGCCAATCAATTCGTCATGCGTGAAGCCACTCATCTCAATAAAGGCAGGATTCGTGTAGGTAATACGCCCTTTTAAATCGGTGCGAGAGACTAGGAAATCGTTTTCCTTCAACTCAACTTCGCGTTGAGAAATGGGCTGATTATTGCGCATTGATTTGCCTTATTGTTCAGTTCGTAAGCAGTATGTCGCTCAACAGACATACGCCATTAAAATGCTTCCCAGGCTTGTGACTCTGCTGTTTTCGCGGAGGTAATGGCGGGAGGCCGGGAGGCTAAAGGGGAGATTAAACTCACGCTGGACGCGATCGAAGGAGCTGCGCTATACGCCACCTGAAAACGCTCGACGGCATTTCTTAACCGGGCGGCTTCGCTCTCAAGTTCATTAGCGCTATGCGCGGCGTGTTGGACAAGCTGAGCATTTTGTTGAATCACCTGATCCATCTGTGCAATAGCTTGATTGACCTGACCGATACCGTTGCTCTGCTCTTCCGACGCTGCAGCAATTTCATCCATGATATCGCTTACCCGCTGCACGGCATCGACTAGCGCCTGCATGGTTTTACCGGCCTGATTGACGCGCTGCGTACCGGCATCTACCGTGCCCAATGACCGATCAATCAGCGTGCGGATCTCTTTTGCAGCGTTGGCGCTCCGGCTTGCCAGACTGCGCACCTCTTGTGCCACCACGGCAAACCCCTTGCCATGCTCACCGGCACGGGCGGCTTCTACCGAGGCGTTCAGCGCCAGGATATTGGTTTGAAACGCTATATTGTCGATCACCGTAATGATATCCGCCACCTGATGGGAGCTGGCGTTGATATCCTGCATCGTGTCTACGATTCCCCCCACCTCTTCACCACTACGCCGGGCGGTTAGGGTAGCGTTTTGCGCCAGTTGGCTGGCTTGTCGAGCATTATCGGCATTATGTTCAACCGTCGAGGCGAGCTGCTCCATGCTTGATGCGGTTTCTTCAAGCGAAGAGGCCTGCTGCTCTGTACGCGAGGAGAGGTCATTATTACCATTGGCAATCTGCTGGGAACGTTCATGAATGGACGCACCGCTGCTGCGTACTACGCCGACCGTTTCCGATAAGGATGACTGCATATGAGCCATCGCCGCGTATAGGCGTCCAATTTCATTATTGCCTGGCGCAGTAATTTGTTGGCTTAAATCACCCTGAGCCATTTTTTCAAAGTAACCCACCAAGCGATCCAAAGGGCGCAGAACATTGACGGTCACGCCCCAAATGACCACTACTGCCACGGTTACCGTGATTAGCACAATAGCGATTAAAAACCACTGAACACGTGCGGCAAAGTCCGTAAACACAGCCTGCTGCGCCAAACCATCGTTGGTGACCTGCATAAGCACCGAACCATGATGAAGGGCGTAAAAACCGATGCCACATGCCGCAATAACCAGCAATGAGAAGCAGGCAAGCACCAACCCCCAACTAAGACGCACGGTCATATTGCCCATCATCTGCCGCATTAGCTGTGTCACTATGGTTTCTCCCAACACAACATCACTCGAAGGCGTTTTCCTAACGCACGGCTAGTGTTTTCGTACAGGCAGACACGCTCCATGTGCCTTGTAGTCATCAAACATAATCCAGCAGTTGCAAAACATTAGCGGGTGCTGGTGCTATCCACTAATGCCATCTCTTCACTGGTCAAGAGCTTATCGATATCGACGAGCACCAGCATGCGATCGTCCAAGCTGCCGAGCCCGCTTAGAAAATCTGAAGACAGCGTGACGCCAAATTCAGGGGCAGGCTTAATTTGCTCGGGCGTGAGCGTCATAACATCAGAAACGCCATCGACCACGATACCTACCACGCGATCAGCAACATTGACCACGATGACAACGGTCTGGCCACCGTATTCGACGCTTTCCAGGTGAAACTTAATACGCAGGTCAACAATCGGCACAATCACGCCACGTAGATTGGTAACTCCTTTAATAAAGTCAGGCGCGTTGGCGATACGCGTCACATTTTCGTACCCGCGGATCTCCTGAACCTTCAAAATATCAATGGCGTACTCTTCTTCGCCCAATGAAAACACCAGAAATTCACGGCTTTCGGCTTCGGCGGCCATTACCGCCCCATTAGTTACCTGACTCATGACGGCTCAGCCTCCTTGTAAAAAGAGATAGGTTGATTGTTAACTACTTTGCCCGCTTCTTTCTTGACCCTGCTCAAGCGATGCAGCCCTGTAATATCTAAAATTAACGCCACGCTGCCATCCCCAAGGATGGTTGCCGCCGATATGCCCGGCACTTTGCGATAATTATCTTCAAGATTTTTAACGACCACTTGCTGTTGACCAATCAGCTCATCGACCAGCATGGCGTAACGCCGCCCTTCTCCCTGCACGATGACTGCAATGCTTTGGGTAGGATCGGTAATCGCATTTTCCACATCCAGGACTTCATGGATGGCAATAACGGGGAGGTATTCGTCGCGAACCTTCAAGACAACATCATCCCCGGCCATGGCGTACATATCGTTTTTGGTCGGTTGCAGCGATTCAAGCACGGTAGAGAGCGGAAGGATAAAGGTCTCGCCGCCAACCTTGATCGACATGCCGTCGAGTATCGCAAGCGTCAGCGGAAGCACGATTCGCGTATTGGTGCCTTCGCCTTTTTTGGATTGGATCTCAACACGCCCGCCCATCCCCTGAATATTACGCTTGACTACATCCATGCCCACGCCTCGCCCGGAGACATCGGTCACGGCCTCGGCAGTCGAAAAGCCTGGCGCAAAAATCAGCTGATAGACTTCTTCATCGGTCATGGCGTCAGAGACGTTAAGACCATTTTCCCGAGCTTTGGCTAACAGGCGCTCGCGATCCATACCTGCGCCGTCATCGCGCACTTCGATCAAGATATTGCCGCCCTGGTGCCGCGCGGACAGGATGAGCTTGCCGGTTCGCGGCTTGCCTAATGCCTCACGCTTGTCCGGCATTTCTATACCGTGATCAAGGCTATTACGTACCAGATGGGTTAACGGATCGGTGATGCGCTCAACCAGGCTTTTATCCAGCTCGGTGGACTTGCCTTCGGTCACCAGCTCAATCTCTTTACCCAGTTTGCCTGCGGTATCTCGCACAACACGCGGGAACCGGCTAAACACAAATTCCATGGGGATCATGCGGATAGACATGACCGCTTCTTGCAGATCACGAGCATTTCTCTGTAACAGGCTCATGCCGTTTTGCAGCGAGCTGTTACTCACTGACTGATCGTCCAAGTCGCTGACGGTCTGATCCAGCATTGACTGGGTAATAATTAACTCACCCACCAGATTGATGATCTGGTCGACCTTATCAACCGACACACGGATGGATGAGGATTCAGCTGCTGCCTTTTTGGGCTTGGCACTGCTGGCAGCCGCCTGTTTAGCGTCCACAGGCGGATTTTTCACCGGCTCAGGCGCTGAAGGGGTGGGTACAGGAGCATTTTTAGCGCTGTTTTGCTCAACATCACTGGCAGCGGCCGAATGCCCATCACCCGCAGAGGTAATCTCAATTTGCTCGGGTTCGATGATAAAGCACATGACGGCTTCAATATCATCGGCACTGACGTCACCGTTGAGTATTACTTCATAACGCTTTTCGTCACCGGATTGCGCTTGAACGTCGCCTAGCTGCTCAAGTTCTTCAACCAGCAACACGCGATCTTTTTCACTGACGTTAAGTAATGCAACGATCAGTTGGCTATGATCAGCCTCATTGCTGGGTAGTTCTTCAGGCTTGGCAACCGGCTCAGGCGCAGCGACAGGCGCTTCGAGTGTCTGGCCAATCTCGTCCAGGGCTATCTGCTGTAAGGTGTGGCAGATTCTTTCGTACGCCTCCTGGTCGGGCGCTTCCTCGTTACGGTAGGCATCGAGTTGCTCATGCATGATGTCTTTCGCCTCTAAAAAGGTATCAACGAGGTCGGCACGCAACACAAGCTCGCCTTTACGTGCGTGATCTAGCAGATTTTCGAGGATATGCGTGGTCTTTTGCAGCACGCTAAAACCGAAGGTACCTGCCCCTCCTTTGATTGAGTGTGCCGCGCGGAAAATAGCGTTTAGCTGCTCGCCGTCTGGATTATCAACATCAAGCTCCAGCAGGTGCTGCTCCATATCCGCAAGCAGCTCTTCCGCCTCTTCAAAAAAGGTGTCAAAAAAATCCGCTATATCCATGCACCACTCCACTCTAACGTCATATTTTTGTCACAAGCCTTGCTCATTCTGACGCATCGTCCTGTGATATATCTTGCGGTAAGTCTTCTAACAGTTCGTTAGCAGAGGTAGGCGTTGTGATATCAGTTCCCATAATTACCGGGTTACGAATCGCCTCTGCGATTTCGGGTAACAAAACGACAAGCTCAATGCGGCGGTTAACCGGATCCGTCGGACCGGTATTAGGCAGCAATACGCGATCAGCAAAGCCCGAAACACGCAATAGCTGATCCGGATCAAGCCCACCAGCAACCAGCTCCCGCCGTGATGCATTGGCTCGATCATTCGAAAGTTCCCAGTTGCTATACCCACGATAACCACCGGCGTAAGGCACGCTGTCGGTATGGCCGCTAATACTCAGATCATTGGGCAATTCATTGAGTAAGGGGGCAATCGTGCGTAGCAAATTGCGCATATAAGGCGCCACTTGATCACGGCCTAGCGCAAACATTGGCCGCTGTTCGGTATCGAGCAGCTGAATGCGCAGCCCTTCACGGGTTAGATCAAAACGCATCTGATTGCGCAGCTGGCGAAGCTCAGGGTCCTGCTCAATGGCCCGCTCAATACGCTGTTGAAGATCCGTAAAAAAGCGTCGCTCCTGCATACTTGGCCGAGTACGCTGCAGGGTATCAATACGTGCTCGTTCGCCATCACTGTGAGTGGGGTCTGGACCACCGCCGGGGATAACGCGGGTGCTACCCGACTGATCGCCTCCGGTAATCGCCGTCACCAGTGGCGTGCTAAAGTATTCGGCCACGCTGCGACGGGTTTCCTCACTGGAAACACTAAGAATCCACATCACCAGGAAAAGCGCCATTAAGGCGGTCATGAAATCTGCCAGGGCAATTTTCCAGGCTCCGCCATGGTGCGCATGCACCACTTTTTTACGCCGGATAATGATTGGGCGCTTATCGCTTCCCTTACTCATGCACTACCGGCCTTTTTGGCATCTTTTACATAATCTTCAAGTTCGATAAAGCTTGGACGCTCAGCGGTATATAGCGCTTTACGACCAAACTCAACGGCCAGCTGTGGTGCATAGCCGTGCAGACTCGCTAATAATGTTATGCGGATGCATTGCATCATTTTTTCTGCTTCCTGGGCTTGCCGACCAGCAAAGCTGGCAATGGGGCTAATAAAGCCGTAGCCCAACAAAATACCCAGGAAGGTTCCAACCAGTGCATGAGCAATCATTTCACCCATTTGTTGCGCACTGGCATCCGCATAGGTCAGCGCCTTAATGACCCCCATGACAGCCGCCACAATGCCAAAGGCGGGCATGGCGTCGCCTACTTTTGCAATCGCATCGATAGGAATATGTGCTTCTTGCTCGAACACTTCGATTTCATGCAGCATCAGCTCATCAATTTCCATAGGCTCCATGCCGCCACTCACCATCAAGCGCAGATAGTCCGTCAAGAACGTCATGACATGGGGATCAGCTAATACAGTAGGATGCTCTTGAAACAGAGGGCTTTCTT
Source organism: Vreelandella zhanjiangensis DSM 21076 (assembly GCF_000377665.1). Lineage (GTDB taxonomy): Bacteria > Pseudomonadota > Gammaproteobacteria > Pseudomonadales > Halomonadaceae > Vreelandella > Vreelandella zhanjiangensis. The sequence continues at coordinate 293,832 of NZ_KB898650.1, forward strand.
GAGGATTATCAATATCTCGTTCTATACCCAGCATTCCTTCACGGCGGATTTTTGACAATAGCTTGTATTGCATTGCCATCACTTCCATGTAGAACGCTTTGTTATATTTTTTTGCTCCCTTGAGCCTGGGCAACAGTTTGAATGTCGCTTTAATGGCCTTGATGTTGTTAGCCGCAATAAATGCACCAACCCCTGCCCCGCCAATAATGACTAGTTCAAGTGGTTGATATAAAGGGCCAAGGCTGCCACCTGCCAGCACATAGCCACCAAATACGCATAACAAAACGACTACATAGCCTAGAAGTATAAGCACAAGCAGGGTCCTTGCGGTGTGTCAGTATTAAGTAAGGGAACTAAAATTCATCCACCTGTTCCGATGGTTAGGTATTGTTCCAGCTCAAGCGCAAAATTGGTCTCATCATACTAGGGCTAACGTGCAGTTTAATTAAAAAGTACCGCCGCATTTCACCGCTATCTATGCATTAAGGGTCTGCTCGACAAACGCTCTATCAGACATTTGTAGGATTATTCTTTTCCCTCTGAGCAAGCTGCGATTTACGCGTTTTCCCCGCCCTGGAAGGCGGCTGACAAATACCACAGATATAGTCATGTGCTGGGCTATGAGCATGCGCAACGAAACGACCGCTACACCGCGTACACGTATTTAGCTGCAGCAAATCACTTTCAAAAAAGCGCACTAACGTCCAGGCACGCGTCAGCCCCAACACAGGCTCGGCCCCTTCCAATATCATTTGTTCATCATAAAGTCGGTAGGCTTTTACAAATGCGTCGATCCTTTCGCAACTGGTATCCCTAAGCAGGCTTGCGTAGATATTATAAAAAAGCGAAGAATGGACGTTGGGTAACCATGTAATAAACCAGTCTGTCGAAAAAGGCAGCATGCCCTTGGGTGGCGACATCCCGCATACTTCTTTATAAAGTTTAATCAAGCGTGTACGGCTTAATTCAGTTTCCGTTTCCAGCACCTGCAGACGTGCACCCAGTTCAATCAGCTCTATTGCCAGCTGCACTTGGTGCATTTCATCGACCAAGCTCTTCTGACTCACTCCTCATCTCCTGCTGGCAATGATTCAAACGTATCGCAGGCCAATAGCAGTGACGCATGTAAGCCTGCGAGCCCTTGATCACGCGGATTCTCTGTAACTTGCCGCAGCCGCTTTGCACTCGTCTGGCTAAACCGACACACCAACTGATTGGTGCGTGCCAATTTTGTTAGTTGGCGCGCGCTTAGTGAAGACAGCAGGTCAGCAACATCACTATCTATCTTCAAACGAAACAGTGCAGCCTCACGATCTTCACTGATCAAACGCTGCGCGAGAAGCAAATAGGCTAAGTTTATTTCTTGAATTTCGTCGAGAAAATTAGTGTGGCTCATAGTGTTCCATCGAACGGCGCAGGCGCTATCTTGTAACCATTATACGGGCGCCTTGATGACTTTTTCCTTACTCAACATCATGGTTGCACACTCTATCTGGATTGGCTACTTGGCTTAATCGCGGCGTTTTAAGCTCTCTTCGGATAACTCAAATACCCATACCAGTAGCTCTGCTACCACCTGGTAAAGCCGAGGTGGTATTTCAGTGTCTAAATCTAGCTGCATCAACAGCGCAACGATTTCAGGCGCATCATGCACGTAAATCCCCTGACGTTGAGCTTCGGCCATAATACGCTCAGCAAGCTCACCATAGCCTTTTGCCACCACCCGCGGCGCACGCTCATTTTCCTGATAGGCAAGTGCCACGGCTTGACGCCGACGCTCATCCGGCACGGTCATGGCTGCTCTCCAGCGGCATGTACCGCGCACGCACTTGAACCTTTTCCAAATCCAAAGCGCCCAAACGCCGCTCTAAAGCGGGTATATCTTTTTCAAGATGATGGTGGGTGGCTTTATCGGCCGTTGTTAAGTCAATGCTTAGCACCGCCCGATAAAACCACAAAGAGACACTAAATGCTCCCACATTAGGCACTTCTAACTGCATTTCGGAACGCCAACCCTCATCAGGATCGCTATTTTCCTGTTGATCTTCCTGCGTTTTATCGTGGGTTGGCAGATGAATGACCAATGCCATAAAAATACCGGCCCACACGTCACCCTCCCAACGCACCGCAGGCATTACCAACATATCTAACTGCTGGCGCACCAGGCTTTGTAAACTCTCATGAACAATATCGCGATGCCCGCGATTTTTTATATGTTCTACTTCACGCTCATAAGCGATTATTTCACGAGCCGGACTGTCACTGGTGCCTGTTGCAGGTAGTAAGCTACTGGGTGTAGCTGTTGCGTTGGGCAACGCCGCACGCTCAACCACAACTTTATCGTTGGGTGCATACACCAAAACACTACCCGGCGTTATCAGCGCATTGGCACGTGACGCAGAGGATTCAGCGTTGGTCAAAAACGGCACACCAGATAGTAACGATTGAGTGGCCAGCGGCACCATCAAAGGACGTGGTCCGGGCTGCATCTGCGGCTCACGCATCAACTGCTGTCGGGACATCTCCCCCTGAAACCAGCGTTTTAAATGGGATTCATAAAACAGTCCACTATCGCGTACGCTGGCTTCCAGACGGCCTGCCACTACGTCGGCTACCGGCGGGTCTTGTCGTGTTAACAAAGGTACTGGCGGCCGTATAACGGCAGGGGGTGCCGGAAAACGCAACAACACATCCGCAATGCTTCGGGCGGCCGGACTGAAGTGAGTTTGCGTTGACCCAGGCGCCGTTCCCTGCGGCTCACCCGAGGTAAATCGATGCTCCCCACCCAAGGAGGCGGGCATTCGTCTTAAATCATTTAACGCCCCCGGTGCAGCACGACCATCCAGACTCGCATCCCGCTGTATAGGGCGCGGCCCCTCGCCGTGCGAAACAGGTTTCACCTGCTCGCTCAGCGCACGCTGCAGCGACACTTCACCTTGGCGCCCCAAGACCTGATGCATCAGGGTATCGATCAGCGGCGTAATACCACTCACGTGGCTTCCTCTTGATCATCAGAGTGATGTGCTTCAGCAACACCCTGTTGAGGAGCATAGGCACGATGCAAATCACGCTGACGCTGGGATACGCCAATGAGTTTGCCTAGCTCATCGCGCCTTGCCACTAGCCTGCGCCGAATTTCCACATCAAATCCCAAAATACGCTCAAGCAGCTCCGCCTTACGTAGCTTAGCGGGCCCATCTAATATCACTGTGCTGTCGAGCTCACGCAACGTTTCTACTCGCTTGACGTAATATGTGCGCTGCTCAATCAGCTCTACCCACTGTTCAGCGCTAGCTAGTTCGTGCATTTGAGTAACATGAACTAGTAACCCTTCATACGCCTCTATCAATGTCTGAGGCGTGCTGTTGTGGGTATTTATGGAAGCTGCCATAGAGGCCTCATGCGCTTTGCTGTTGACCAATGTCCCGCCATGCGGAGGCGATGTTTTCAAGCAACTGCTCGGCTTGATTTAAGCTCTCTTCATCGTTGCGTAGATTAGCGGCAAGCAACAAACGTGCAATGTAGTCGTAAAGAGAGGCCAGCCGCTCAGCGATCTCGCCGCCTTTATCTTGATCAAGCGCAGCAGCAAGCCCGTTATTAATAATATCTAGCGCTTTGGATATAGATTTACCTTTCTCGCCAATGTTGCCGCTTTGCATATGAATACGCGCAGCACGAATAGCCGTCTGCGCCCCTTCAAAAAGCAGTACGATAAGCCTATGTGGATCCGCTGACATTACGCCGCTTTCAACTCCTACACGTGCGTAAGCCTTGGCCCCTCTTCCGTAGGCAGCGCTGCCGCGAGAGTATGTCATTAGCTGGAACTCCTTATGGGTGGCAGTCAATTGATATAACCGATATAAGACTGCCACCTGCCTTTCATCATGTGATACGAGCGCGCTATGCTCGGCTATAAATAGTATCGGCGCTATCAGGTCATACTTTAATGGTTAAGCATTCTTTTTCGCTGAATGATGACCAATGTCGGTAGAAAATTCCTTTACGTCGAGACCGCTACTTCCTGAGTCGGCTTTCCGAGTCGTTCGCGCACGTCGCCGCGCACCGAACCACCTAACGAATCACGCATGGGAGGAACCGCCTGCTGCGTTAACACTACTTCCAACGGCGCCCCTGCCTCATCCAAGCGCAGCACCCACGCTATCTGCTCACTGGAAAAACGTACCAGTGTTCCGACCGGTAACGCTTTAAAATGTTCGATGTAGCGTTTTACCCAGTGCAAGTCGAATTGGTGCGGATGGCGTAAAAGGTGCCGATAAATCTGCTGGGTGGTTTTAGCGGGGCGATCAGCACGGTCTCGGCGCATTGCTTCAATGACATCAACAACCGCGCTGGCCTTTGCAAGCTCATTAAGATCCTGTCCACTTAGGCCATCGGGATAGCCACTACCATCCAGGCGCTCATTAATTCCGCCAATAACTGCCTGAACGATACTCGCCGATAGCCACTGACAATGCTGAAGGCGATCTATCAACAAGGAGACATGCTCGCTCATGGCCTGCCGGTGCGTGGCCTCAAAACTTGGCGCTCTAAACACAACCTGAGGCACCAACACTTTGCCCAAATCGTGGATCAAGCCACTGGCGACAATCGCCTTACGTGCTTCGCGAGGCATATTGGCCCCAACCAAGTCGAGCAGATGTACCGCAACGGCGATCCCATGGCGCACCAGCAATGGCTCAAGTGACATACAGCGCGAGGCAAACAACAGCGCCTCACGGTCCTCTTCATGAAGCGCCAGCACGCGATCCGCATTGCGCGATAATCGCTGGCCATCAATCCCACTTCCCTGCTGCAAATGCAAAAGTTGAGCATTAAGATAGGCGGCCACTTTCACTAGGCGACGCGCCATCGGCGTTGCATAATGTTTTATATCCCGTCGCCCAACACGCTCACTGTCTATACGCCTATTAGGCTGCTCGAAGAGCGGTGATGGCTGCCGGTCATCCTGTACTTCTTTTTTATAGCGGGCGGCTTCACGCTCTATTTCGCATACGAAATACCAAATCTGACGCTCTTGCTCGGCAGTAAAGTTCGTAAATTTGAACCCAACGCGCAGCAGATGCTTTTCTGAATCGACCTTCTGATGGCGGGCAACGCCATGTCCTTCAAAATAAGTGCCGTCTGGAAAGCTAAGCGCAAGCTTAAGGGGAGCATCTGCTTCCGCCAATATACCGCTGGCGGTCATCGGCAGCTCCAACTGACAACCTTCCTGAGAAATATCGCGCAGCTCGCCAACCGCCACCTCACTCAACACACCAAATACGGTAGCGGTTACCGTCATTCCCATGCGCAGCTCGGCCCGAAAGGATTCACGACGCTGTAGAACATCTATAGTCGCTGGGTAGTCGCTGCAACATAAAAAACGCCCTCCCGAATGGCGCGTTTCCGTCAACGTCAGTAACGGCGTACGAGCCACTTTCCCCTGAGCCTGGCCCTGAAGATAAAATGCCTCGCCACTTTGCAGCCGCCCAAGCAGGTAATTAACCGAGGACAAATCCATTACAAGCGCTTTATCGACATGCTGCTCCATCAGCACAATAGGCTCAGCGCGCGCTTCAGGCGACGCCATGCAAAGCGATACACCGCCATTTTCAATCATTGTATTTAGCAGAGATTCAATCACCATTGAGCTGGCAACTGTTTCATACTCATCTTGCTGCGCTAGCATGTTCGCCTCGTTTTTACGACCGCGTTAATCGAAACTTATTGTTCAAAAGCCTACTGCACCGTGGCGCAGCATAGCAGAAGCTTTCTATTAAACGCAGACATTGTAACTATGCCGTTACACACCAGCCTCTCAGCATAGTTCGACGTATATAAAGTTTACGGCAAACCGGCCGATGGTATTAATGAAGTCCAATAAAGATGCCGGGCTGACATTACATCAAACGAATAAAACCTACCGGCCGGTAGCTAACAGTAGCGCTTACCTTTATGGGGAATAGCCGTCATGACACCATCACCAATCGATACGACAGCAACACTATCAATAACACCACATCGTTTAACACCGCAGCAGCGTCTGGACAGTACGCTAAATCAGTTATCTACGGTGCCCAACTCATCACCTTTAACAGATTTAGAAAATGTGAACGTCAAAACGGGTGAACTGGTTGAGCCAATTCAGCGCATCAACACGGCCATGCGAGCACATGGATTAGAGTTTGATGTTAGCGAGGAGTCATCACGAGTTATTACCCGCGTGATTGATCGCGAGTCCGGAGAAGTTATTCGTCAGATTCCTGCCGAGGAAGTATTAGCTATTGCCGAACGCCTGGAAGAAATGCAGGGTCGTCTTATTTCGCTAGAAGTTTAAGAACAAAAAAGCGAGCGTTACATAAGCGCCATGAGGAGCTTATACAATGGCGCCCTGTTTTAAGAGAGCTAAAGGGTTCCAGAGCAACAGGTTGTTACACTTGCATATTCATAACATCGCGATAGGCAGTTACCAAGCGATTACGCACCTGAAGCCCCATTTGAAAGGCAACGCTCGCTTTTTGCATATCCACCATCACGTCGTTTAACGCAACATTCGGCTCGCCCGCCTGAAAGGCCATGGCTTTTGCATCTGCAGCTTTTTGAAGACGGTTGATACGCTGAATCGAGGCTTGTAACTCACTGCCAAACCCTCCCTGCCCCACGGCAGTCGAGACGTGCTCACCCTTCAACGGCTGTGCTGCCGCCTGTGTGGCCAGTCCCTGCATTTGCTGAAGTGCTGCCTGGATAGCAGGTGTACTCATTGGCATGCCTCATCGGCTTCAAATGAAATAATGGGCAAAGCCTACCACTACCGGCCACTCGCTCATACGAACAAATACGCCCTAAAAGCCAAGCTTTTCGTTCATTTATGCTCGACACACCTCAGGATAATGGCGCCCATCACAATTCCGCCCCATCTTCTTGGCGGATAACCGCGATTGACGGATATAGCCTATGCCTTCTTTGGTGATGCGCCTGGGCCGACACCTGTTTTGCTTACCCCTATGGAGGGATGCATGAGTGAAATTGGTGCAACGGCAGGCCGTCAAAGTAACACGACACAAAGTGCCTCCCGTAGTAACTCAACAGACAGCGACTCAAAAAGTTCTTCACCGACTGAGCGCTTGCTAAAACAGTTACGCGGTAACCCATTAGTCATTCTACTGATCGCAGGGGCTGCTTCAATTGCCGTGGTGGCAGCACTGTTCATGTGGGCAAGTAGCCCAGAATACCGCGTTCTCTACAGCAATCTTAATGAAGCCGATGGCGGACGGATTATTGCCGAACTCGATAGCCGCGCCATACCTTATCAGTTTAGCGCAGGCGGCCAGGCGCTGCTGGTGCCTAGCGATCAGATTCATACACTAAGACTACAGCTTGCCGAGCAAGGCTTGCCCCGGGGCGGCAACGTCGGCCTTGAGTTAATGGATACCCAGGCGTTTGGTATTAGCCAGTTTGCCGAGCAGGTAAATTACCAGCGTGGCCTGGAAGGCGAGCTTGCCCGCTCGATGGAATCGCTCGGCCCTGTCGAGCGCGTTCGCGTGCATCTTTCTTTAGCCAAACCATCGGTGTTTATTCGTGACCGCGAGCCAGCCAAAGCCTCGGTCATACTCACCTTGCTACCCGGCCGAGTGCTGGGCGAAGGCCAAGTAAGCGCCATTGTTCACATGGTTTCCAGCAGCGTGCCTGAACTGGCCGCACAAGACGTCACGATCGTCGATCAAAACGGTCGCTTGCTGTCTGCTGACACCACACGTGGTAGCGACCTTGATGGGACTCAGCTTGAATATATCGCGGAAGTCGAACGCTCCTATCAGCGACGCATCGAGCATATTCTTACCCCCATTTTAGGCAGTACGAATGTCCGCGCTCAGGTAGCTGCGCAAATTGATTTTTCACGTCGCGAGCAAACGTCGGAACGCTACGGCCCTAACCAGCCCCCGAATGAAGCTGCCGTACGTAGCCGCCAGCTTAGCCTCTCTTTCGATGGTGATGATCCCTTAGCGAGTGGAATTCCGGGTGCATTAAGCAACTCTCCGCCTGGCACAGCCCCTTCCCCCATCAATCAACCTGATGGTGAAGAAGGCGATGAAGATGTGCCGCCGGAAGCACTGCGCAGTCTGCGCCAGGAAGACGTGGTCAACTATGAGGTTGATCGCAGCGTTGAGCATGTGCAGCAACGTCTCGGCCAAATTGAGCGGCTTTCAGCGGCAGTTGTGGTCAATTACCGTGATGTCATCAATGACGAAGGTGAGCTTGAACGCGTTGCTCTGACTGATGTTGAAGTCGCTCAGATCGAGCGGCTGGTACGCCAGGCCATGGGGTTTTCTCAACTACGTGGCGACCAGATTGAAGTGGTGAACTCACCCTTCGCCGACACTCGTGAGGAAATGGCTGAATCTGTATGGTGGAAGCAGCCTGAGACACTCGCAATGGCAGGTACGATAGGGCGTTACTTGCTAGTTGCCTTGGCGGCGCTGTTGATTTACCTGCTTATTCTGCGCCCCTTGATCAAGCGTTACACACAAACACCAGTAACGGCGCCAACAGCCGTACCTGGACGGACGCTTACCACCAGCGTGGGCGGCGTGGATGATGAGAGCGATGACGAAGCGGAAGGTGAAGGTATTGATGACGATACCTATAGCGACAAGCCCAAGCGTCGCCGTAAAACATCGCTGTATGAACATAATCTCAATGACCTACGCGAAATGGCTCAGGAAGATCCTCGTATGGTCGCCATGATCATTCGTAGCTGGATGAATAATAATGAGTAGCGCAACGGCCAACATGACTGGCGCTCGCAAGAGCGCCATCCTTCTCCTAGCTCTGGACGAAGACAGTGCAGCAGAGGTCTTCAAATACCTAAATGCTAGCGAAGTACAAGATATCAGTATGGAAATGGCGCGCCTGAATCAAGTATCCCATGAGGATATGAAGGCCGTGCTTGAAGCATTCCACCGGGAAACCGAAGAGTTCGTGGCGCTCAACCTTAATTCCAGCGAACACATTCGCTCTGTACTTACCAAGGCACTGGGCAGCGAGCGTGCCTCTAGCCTGATTGAAGATATATTAGAAACCGCGGGCGGCAACTCAGGCATTGATGCGCTCAACCTGATGGAAGCCTCCATGGTGGCTGAGCTTATTCGTGATGAGCATCCCCAGATCATTGCCACTATTTTGATCCATTTGGACCGCCATCAAGCAGCCGATATTCTTGAATTCTTTGAAGAGAAGCTGCGTAACGATGTGGTGCTACGTATTGCGACGTTTAGCGGTGTTCAGCCGGCAGCCTTGCAGGAGCTAACCGAGGTTCTGACTAGCATGCTGGATGGACAAAACCTTAAACGCAGCAAAATGGGCGGCGTAAGAACGGCGGCTGAGATTCTCAACCTGATGAACTCGTCTCAAGAAGAGACGGCTATCGAAACCGTTCGTGCCCACAGCGAAGACCTGGCTCAAAAGATTATCGACGAAATGTTCCTTTTCGAGAATCTGCTCGACCTGGACAATCGTGCTATTCAGATGGTGCTGCAAGAAGTCGAAACCAACTCTCTGGTGGTGGCACTCAAAGGCGCTCAGGAAGCCTTGGTCGACAAGTTCCTGCGCAATATGTCACAACGTGCTGCCGACCTGGTTCGCGAAGATATGGAAGCACGCGGCCCGATACGCGTATCGCAGGTCGAAACGGAACAAAAAGCCATCTTGCAGGTGGTGCGCCGTTTAGCTGACTCTGGGGAAATTGTCTTAGCGGGAGGAGATGACGAGTATGTCTAATTCATCGCCTGAGTTTGACCGCCATAGCAGCTGGCAACGTTGGCAAATGGACGAACTTGCCTCACCAAGCAAAAGCAGCGACCAAGCGGTCAGCAGCCCTACCGCGCATCAACGCAAAGTGCTGGCCGCTCAAAAGGCGGCTGAACAGGCGCACCAACGCGAACAGCAAGAGCGTCAAGCACTTTATGAGCGTCTACGCCAAGAGGCTGAAGAAGCGGGCTATCAGGCGGGGTTCCAACAAGGTCTCGAAGAAGGTACAGCAAAAGGCCTGGAAGAGGGCCGGCTTCAGGCTCGGGATGAATTACAAGAGCAATCACGTTTAGCGATAGCGCCTTTAGACACGCTAGCAAAGCAGTTTTCAGACGCGCTGGAACGCATTGATGAAACCATCGCCCACGACCTTGTTGAGCTTGCGCTGGCCACAGGTAAACAGCTGGCAGGCGAAGCCTTACAGGAAACACCGGAGCAGATACTCAACATCGTTCGTGAGCTTTTACACACCGAGCCGCCCCTGGTGGGCCAGCAGCGTTTATGGCTAAACCCTGACGACCATGTCCTGGTAGAAGACCATCTGGGTACAGAGCTCAGCGCGGCAGGCTGGAAATTACAGCCTGACGATCAGTTAGCTCGGGGTGGCTGCCGAATTACCAGCGCTCAAGGCGAACTGGATGCAACCTTTGAAAGTCGCTGGCATGCCATCCAATCGCAAGCCCGCAAGCGCCATTCACCAAGTACTGCGTCTTAATAGGCGAACGCGTAATGAGTGACTCCACCTGCCCTCACCAGCATCGCTGGCATAAAGCCATCCGCCGTACCACACAGCGGATAAGCCATTTGCCATGCTATCGCAGCAGCGGCCGCGTAACGCGAGCCACCGGCATGGTCATTGAGGTAGTCGGGTTACGTGTGGCCGTCGGAAGTGCTTGCCGTATCGAGCTCCCTGGGCCGGACGGGCGCCTGACGGATAGCCATAAACATGCCGAAGCTGAAGTCGTCGGGTTCGCAGGCGATAAGCTTTTTTTGATGCCACTCGAAGAAATTTCGGGGTTAATGCCCGGTGCCCGCGTCTCTCCGCTGGGTGATGGAAGTGGCCATAGCGCACGCCGTTTTCCCATTGGCGATGAACTGTTGGGCCGGGTATTAGACGGTAATGGCAACCCGCTGGATGACCGTGAGGGCCTCGAAGACGTGCCCCATGCCACACTTAGCTCAGCACCGCTTAATCCTCTTTCGCGAGCACCGATTGAGGATCAGATCGATGTGGGCATCCGCGCAATCAATGCGCTTTTAAGCGTCGGCCGAGGCCAGCGGATGGGGCTATTTGCAGGCTCAGGGGTAGGTAAATCGGTACTGTTAGGCATGATGGCACGGTATACCAAGGCCGATGTGATTGTTGTCGGACTAATTGGCGAGCGTGGCCGGGAAGTACAGGATTTTATTGACCATATTTTAGGGCCTGAAGGCCGTCGTCGCTCGGTCGTGGTAGCCGCGCCAGCAGATACCTCGCCGCTTCAACGGCTACAGGGTGCGGCTTATGCAACGCGTCTTGCCGAAGGCTTTCGTGATGCCGGTCGCAATGTGCTGCTAATTATGGACTCATTGACACGTTACGCCATGGCCCAGCGCGAAATTGCCCTCGCCATTGGCGAGCCCCCCGCGACAAAGGGCTATCCGCCCTCCGTTTTTGCCAAACTGCCAGGCCTTGTTGAACGGGCAGGCAATGCTGAGCGCGGCGGCGGCTCGATTACGGCTTTTTATACCGTTCTTACCGAGGGCGATGACCAGCAGGATCCGATTGCCGATTCGGCTCGGGCAATTCTGGATGGCCATATTGTGTTATCACGCGGTTTAGCCGAAGCCGGTCATTACCCAGCGATTGATATTGAAGCCTCGATCAGTCGTGCCATGACGGCGATTACTACGCAAGAGCAACTACAAGAAGCCCGCGTTTTCAAGCAGATGTTTTCCCGCTATCAGCGCAATCGCGACCTGATTAGCGTAGGTGCTTATAGCCCAGGACACGATCCAAGGCTTGACGAGGCGGTGAATCTTTTCCCCGCGCTGGAGCGTTTTCTTCAGCAGAACATTAATGAGTGTGCAACGCTTGAAGACTCACACCAAGCACTGCATGCCGTGGTGGGAGGCCGCACATGAGCCATTCGCAACTCGAGATGTTAACGGGATTAGCCAAAGATGCCCGCGACCAGGCAGGTAAACTGCTTGCTCATGAACGACAGACTGAGCAGCAGACCGCCGCCCAGCTGCAATCGCTTAGCCAGTATCGCGCCGAATATGCTGAGCGTTTGCAAAAGGCGATGAGCGAAGGTATCGACCCTGCCACCATGTACAATTACCAGCAGTTTTTAGCCTCGCTTGATGCGGCATTAAGCCGTGCCCGCCAAGCATTAATTGCTCAACAGCAGCGTGTCCAGCAGAGCCAGCAACACTGGCAGCAAGAGCAGCGTAAACTCTCCTCCTACGATACACTGGCGACGCGCCGGCTATCAGAAGAGCACCGCCGTCTTGAGCGTCATGAGCAAAAAACTAACGATGATCTGGTGACAGGCCGCTTGGCTCGCCAGCGTAACGAGAAACCGCATTAGCGGCACCGAGGGACAGTATATGAATATACAACTATTGCTTTCGGGGGCTCAAAGCCAAGGCGCTTCCTCGGTCACCAAGCAGACGTTATCCAGCACCTTGGAATCGTCACAGGGCGTTTTTCGTCAGGCGCTCTCTCAAGCTGCCAACGCGCCGTCACGCTCGTCTCAAGCGCATTCAACTTCTAGCGATTCAGCTGCTGCTATAGCAGCTCAACCGTTACAGGCTCTTGGCTTTGAGCTCAGCGAACAGTCGATTTCCTCACTCTTGTCGGGGGAAAGCTATTCAGTAGAGGGCCAAGCGTTGACTCCGCTTGATGAAATTGCAGCCCGAATGGACTTGGTTGCCTTGTTCGCTGACGCCCCGGCTGCTGACACACAACTTGAAACCATCCCTACGCTGGAAACGCTCATGCAACAGCTCAACATGGGCGAGGATCAAGTCGCAGAGCTTCTTAGTGAACTCGGTATACGTCATCAAGCTGATCAAGCATTGGGACTTGCTGAATCACTAATGAGTCTTACCGAAGAGCAAGCTGGTCAACTTATTAGCGCATTAAACGTCTTGCTCGCCTCCCCTCAAAATAGCGGAGGAGCATTACCGCTTAATGGCGACACCCCTCGCCAAGTGAGTGTATTACCTGTTCAATTGCTTAATGGTCAAGGCGCTCCTAGCCAGGAGTCATCAAACTCTCTTCATAGATCTCCAGCCGCCTCGATAAGCCAGGTCAATGCTCTTCCTGTAAGCAGTCAAGATTTTCTGGCGCAGCTTGAAACGCTGACGCCCTCAGCCCAGGCAGATAGTCGAACCATGTTGTCTGCGCTAGATGATGGGGAGCCAGCGTTACGCGCTAGCCAAATAGCTACGGCATTGTCAGGGCATACAGCACTTGGCAATTCCCCTACAGCAGCACCTGGGACTTCAACGGTAAACGCTTCAATGGGCACGCCTGTTAACAGCCCCGCCTGGCCTGCACAGCTTGGTCAGCAGCTGGTTCAGTTTGCGCAACGTGGCGGAGAACAACAGGTGAAAATGCAGCTGCATCCGGCGGAGTTTGGTCCTCTTTCAATTACCCTAAAGGTAAGCGAGCAGGGTACGCAGGCACATTTCTTATCGTCTCATATGCAGGTCCGCCAGGTAATTGAGCAGGCCATACCTCAGCTTCGTGAAGCACTTGCCGAGCAGGGCATTTCATTAGGGGAAACGTCCGTTGGCGAACAGCATAGCTCCAACGAGCAAGCCTTTGCCCAAAACGGCAGTGCGACAGGATCAAATAGTGGCGATAGCGTTTCAGGAACCGATAGTGGCGCAGTGACGCCTGCGGTAGAAAATCACTCTGTAACGCTTGATGGCCGAGTTGATCTTTACGCTTAGCATCAACGAAATGGATAGCGGCGTACGATTTAGATACGTGAAAAACAGCTAAACCAAAAGATAGGCTCGCCAAGCGAGCCTGTTCATTTCATCACTCACAGCCATATTAGGCATAATGCTTAATCAGTGGCATGTGTAGCGATTATGGGAACGGAACGAGAAATGGCTGAAAAAAGCGGTGGCTCCAAAAAACTGCTCTGGATAATGATTATTCTAGTGCTTCTCTCCTCTGCGGGCGCGGCTGCCGCCATTTATATGGTACTCGACCAGCGAGATGGCCATAGCGCTGGCGAAGGAGTCCAGCCAACAGCAGAGCGCGAATCACCTGTCTTTACGCGTATTGACCCCTTTACGGTCAATCTTGCCGATGACAGCTATGGTTCTCGCCTCCTATATACGGGCATCACGCTGCGTGTGGGTAATGATGAGAGCAAAGCGATTATCGAAGAACACATGCCTCAGGTGCGTAGCCGGTTACTGATTTTACTCTCGGGTAAACAGGCAAGCGAACTCACCTCGGTTGAAGGCAAAGAGCAGCTCGCACAGGCCATTATCAGCCGTCTCGGCGTTCCTTTAACGGAAAACCAGCCGCCGCTTGATTTACGTGAAGTGCTGTTTACCGAATTTATTGTGCAATAAGCCGGGAACTGGAGCCGTTCATGTCGCAGGACGATCTACTGTCCCAGGAAGAAATTGATGCCTTATTAAAAGGCGTCAGTGGTGATGATGAACCATCGCCTTCAGCATCGTCGTCGCAGGATGAGGCGCGCATTCGCCCTTATGATCCCTCAACGCAACATCGGGTCATTCGTGAGCGGCTGCATGCGCTCGACTTTATCAATGAGCGCTTTGCCCGCTACTTCCGAAACGGTTTATTTAACTTGATTCGGCGCAGCGCCGATATCACGGTTGAATCCGTTCGCTATCAAAGTTTTAGCGAGTTTTCACGCAATGTTCCGGTGCCGACCAACCTGAACCTTGTGTCAATGAAGCCCTTGCGCGGTTCTGCACTCGTAGTGTTTCCACCCAATCTTGTCTTTATGGTAGTGGATAACTTATTTGGCGGCGATGGGCGCTTTGTCACCAAGTCAGACGGCCGGGAGTTTACCAATACAGAGCAGCGTATTATTCACCGCCTACTGAACCTGGCGATTGATGCCTATCAGGAAGCGTGGAAAGTTGTGTACCCGCTTGATGTTAACTTTATGCGCTCCGAGGTGCAGTCTAAGTTTGCCAACATCACCAATTCGCCAAACGAAATTGTCGTCAATACCAAGTTCAACATTGAGGTTGGCAATCTCTCAAGCAATTTCCAGATTTGCATGCCGTACGCCATGATTGAGCCTTTGCGGGATCTTCTGGCCAACCCTATCAATGATAGTAATCACGACCATGACGGCACTTGGTCCCGCCGCATGGCCAGCGAATTACGTCAATCCGAAGTAGAGCTTGTAGCGGAGTTTGCCCAAATACCTAGCCGTATTGCGCATGTGATGGGGCTAAAGCAAGGCGATGTATTACCGTTGGACATCCCCGATACGATTACCGCCCGTGTTGATGGAGTCCCCGTCATGGAATGCGAGTATGGCAGCCAGCGTCAGCAGCATGCGCTGCGCGTGCTTCACATGATCGACCATGCCGCTATGAATAACGTATCGTCAAAGGACTTTATTAAAGGTTCGACGCGACAGAAAGCCAAGGAATCCAAAGCATGACTGATCCCAACAAACCCAATCAAAATGTCTCCGATGACGATTGGGCGGACGCCATGTCTGAACAAGCAGAGAGCCCCGCCACTACCGGTGCGGCCGATGAGGAAGATCCATGGGCGGCGGCGATGGCTGAACAGGAAGCGGCGGAAGAACAACCCGCACCTAGCAACGCAGCACCTGACACCTCAGCTGCCAAAGCGGCCAGCGACGATATTTTTCGCCCTCTCAACGCCATAGGCGAAAGCGCGCAGGCGCGTGATCTCGAAATGGTCATGGATATTCCGGTTAAGCTTACCGTAGAGCTTGGCCGTACAAAATTAACGATCAAGCAGCTACTTGAACTTGCTCAAGGGTCTGTTATCGAGCTTGATGGACTGGCGGGTGAACCCATGGATATTTTGATTAACGGCTATTTGATCGCACAGGGTGAAGTCGTCGTTATTGAAGATAAGTACGGTATTCGTATTACGGAAATCATTACCCCTTCCGAGCGCATTCACAAGCTTAACCGATGAGTGTTGAAGCAACTTCACTCCAAAACGGCGCGCTAGAGTCGCTTAGCGATAGTGGTGATGCGTTTATCGGTATGGCCATGCTAGGCAAGACTGCCGCGGCGCTTGCATTCGTTATTGCCATGATCCTGCTTTGCACAGCGCTTTTGAAACGCTGGCAAAACGTGCGCCCTCAACAGGGCGCCCGGCTACGCGTCATTACAAGCACACCGGTTGGAAGTCGTGAGCGCGTAGTCGTCGTGGAAATCGAAGATACCTGGCTGGTCCTTGGCGTGAGCGGTGGGCGAATTACCAAGCTACACGAGCGCCCAGCACCAGAAGAACGCCCAAGCGATGACTCTCCCCGCGATGATGCTCCACGCTTTGCACAACGGCTTTCTCAGGCGCTGGCAAAAAACCGGCGCAAAAGTGCAGGCGATGATCCACATCAAACACCATGAGGCATAGGATGGACTCCTCTCGGCCCTACTGGCAGCCCTGGCTGCTGTTTGGCATTGCTATTGCTTTTTGTATGCTGGTTAGTCCCGCACACGCTCAGCAATTGCCAGGCATTATCTCGCAACCGCTTGAGGACGGTGGTCAGCAGTGGTCGCTATCGCTTCAAACACTGCTGTTTTTAAGCTCGCTGGCCTTCTTGCCAGCGATGTTACTGATGATGACCAGCTTTACCCGGATTATCATTGTCCTTAGCCTTCTCCGAACAGCGATGGGCACCCAAGCAACGCCGCCTAATCAGGTATTGCTGGGTATCGCGCTGTTTTTGACCTTTTTTATCATGTCACCCGTTCTGGCACAGGTGTACGACACGGCCTGGCAGCCTTTATCGAATGAGACTATTAATTTTGAAGAATTTTTATTACGCGCTCAGCTGCCGTTTCGCGAGTTTATGCTTGCTCAGACGCGAGAACCCGACTTGGCCCTGTTCGTGCGCTTAGCGGATGTAGGCCCTCTGCAAGGCCCTGAAGAGCTCCCCTTCCGTGTCCTTCTGCCGGCCTTTGTTACCAGCGAGCTTAAAACCGCCTTTCAAATCGGGTTTACGGTTTTTATTCCCTTTTTGATTATCGACCTGGTGGTTGCCAGCACCCTTATGGCGCTGGGGATGATGATGGTGCCCCCTGTGACGATTTCGTTACCGTTCAAATTGATGCTTTTTATACTGGTTGACGGTTGGCAGTTAATTATTGGCTCACTGGCCCAAAGTTTTTATGTTACTTAGGTGTCGCATTAAGCGGCAAGGAGCAATTCAATGACGCCTGAGATGGTGATGAGCATGGCTTACCAGGGCATGCGTGTAACGCTATTTCTTGCGGGCCCCATACTGCTGGCAGCACTCTTTACCGGTTTGATCGTCAGCCTCTTTCAAGCGGCCACGCAAATTAACGAAATGACGCTGACATTTATTCCTAAAATTCTGGCGGTGTTTGCTGTCTTGGTACTCGCAGGCCCATGGCTAATTAGTTTGATTACTGATTTTACTACCCGGCTGTTTAGCAACATTCCCAACATGGTGATGTAGTGCCATGGTGGATATCACCTTTGCTCAGTTGCAGGGCTGGTTAATTGCCTTTATATGGCCCTTTGCGCGCATTACGGCATTTATGGCCGCTTCTCCGCTTTGGGGGCATTCCAGCATCCCGAACCAGGCAAAAGTTGGACTCGCGGCATTAGTTACCATTGTCATTGCCCCTATTCTTCCTGCCATGCCGAATGTTGCCATTATGTCGTGGGCAGGGGTAGGTATCATGGTGGAGCAGATGCTTATCGGGCTGGCCATGGGACTGGTAATGCATATTGTGTTTGCTGTTGTTCAAGCGGCCGGAGAGTACATTGGCTTACAGATGGGTTTAGCGTTTGCGACCTTTTTTGATACCTCAAGCGGCACCAATATCATGGTTCTTTCGCGTATTTTATATATGATTACGCTGCTGATGTTTTTGGCGTTTAATGGCCATTTAATGGTGCTTGAAACGCTGATCATGAGCTTTGTGACCTTACCTATTGGTATCGGAGGCTTAAATCCTGGCGCCTTTGAGCTTCTAGCCCGTTACGCAGGCACTATTTTTGCCTCCGGCATGTTACTGGCACTGCCACTGGTGGGTGCGCTACTGATTATTAATCTGGCGCTTGGGATTCTTAACCGCTCAGCCCCCCAACTTACGGTTTTCAACATAGGCTTTCCCACCTCATTAACCGTGGGAATTACGCTTATGATGGTATTAATGAACGATATCGGACGTTTTCTGCAATCGCTCTTTAGCCAGGCACTGGGAATGATGCAAACCTTGATAGAAACAATGGCACCCTTAAACTAAAGCTCCTATATGAAAGCCCCTATGTCTAAAAGACATAGGGGCTTTACGTATCGACGTCCACTCGCGACTAACGATTACATATAGTCGAACAGCGACATGCCTTTAATATCGACAAATGCCTTTTGCGATGCCTGCAAGCCAACCTGACGCAAACTGTACTCAGAAATTGCCTCAGCGTAATCAAGATCGACTAAATCTGACAGCGTCTGCGTATAGTTCATCATCCGGTTGCTGCCGACTGCATCAATAACATCCAGCTCATTAAGCCTTGCACCGGCAGAGGCACGAACTGTTAATACATTATCCAGTGCGTTATCCAAATCACGCATTGAGGTATTCAGGGTATTGCGCAGTTCCGCTCTCTCACTAGTACTTTCGGCAGGGGTTTCCAATACGCGAATAGCCGACTCTAACGTTTTAAACAGATCTGGTTCGCGCTGATCACTGCCTGCCTGGGCGACTAAAATTTGATCGCCTGGCTGCGGTTGACCTTCTAGTGAGACTTTTACTCCGCCGAACGCGAGCTGCTGCGTATCCGTGCCGCCAGTATAGGGCTGATCAACATGCTCCTCGACGTTAGACCAGGCATTTGTGGCTTCGTCAAAACGCTGTACTGTATAGGTGGGCGCATCCTCCGTTCCGCCGAAGGCGACACGGTAGTCATCCCCATAATTGTCATCGCTAACGTCGGTGACCTGGGGGCCACTAAAGGTCACGCTACCCGTGTTGCGTGTGCCATCTTCTTTGACAGCTTCTGCAATATAGCCAGCACCACTGGGCACACTTTGGAAAATAGTTTTACCATTTTCGGTAACAGGCATTAAGCGGGAGGCGTCAACCTGCTGCTGACGACCATTGACATCGCCACTATATTCAACATTACCTTCAGCCGTTTTAACAAAAGGCGGCGCATTATCTTTATAGCCACCAAACAGATAGCGTCCATTGCCATCGGTAGCATTAGCTTGACCAATCAGCGTTTCATAAACCCCTTTTAGCTCGCTGGCTATCGACTCACGGTCAGCGTCGCTAAGGGTGTCGCTGGAGGCCTGGATTAACAGTGTTTTGGCACTAGTGACCGCATCACTCACGCTGTTTAAGATGCTTTCTGTTTGAGAAAGCGAATTTCGGGCGGAAACGCGCGAGTCCGCATACTGCTCTGTGATGGCGATCGACTGATCAACACCAACGGCACGTGATGCCGCCTGCGGATCATCTGAAGGATTCACCACCCGGCGACCGCTGGCGATCTGTTGGCTCACCTTTAAGAAATCGCTCTGCTGGCGGTTCATGGACGCCGTGCTTTGCTCAAACATGGTAACAGTACTAATACGCATAATTTAAGCTCCAGAATTAGCCGCGCAGGTTCAAGATGGTATCCATAATGGTGCCCGCCGTATCAATGACACGAGCGTTAGCCATATAGTACTGCTGATAACGAATCAGGTTGGCGGCCTCTTCATCCAGGTTAACGCCCGACTCAGACTGCTGAACAGCACGCAGCTGATCGGTTAGGCCTTGGCGCGCATCCAGGTTGACCTGAGTAATATTAGTGCGGTTGCCGACATCGCTGACAATCGATGCATAAGCACCGCTCACAGAAGCAGAGCCACCCACCACGGACTTGCTCTGCAGTTCTTGCAGGGCCAATGCGTTACGGTTATCGCCAGTGGCTGCAATAATGTTTTGGCTGACGGTTAACGTTGCCGTTGCATCCTCGCCTGGGAGTTCATCAAGCGTAAAGCTGATGCCATCAATAACAACAGTATCTCCAGCTGATAACTTATCTTCAGCCGCATCAAAGACTGCACCGTCAACGGTGATTCTTGCATCAGGCGTCAGTGTCAGCGTGCCTTCTTCATCCACCCTTAGTTGATATTTCTTATTCTCGGAGAAAGCCCCTGAGGCGGTGCTTAACCCGCTAACATCTAAATTGCCCGTGCTTTTAAATGAGTTAAGCGGGCTACCGCCTTCGTCATCAAGCCCCGCATCACCAGCGGCTATTTTGTCCACATCAGCAATGTTCACTTCCATACCGTTACCGGCACGACGTACAGGTTGGATTTCGAAGCGGTCACCTGCTTGCGTATTACCATTAAACTCAACGCTAATACCGCCAAACTTCAGCTCATTACCGTTATCCCAAGCCTCTTGATCGAACTCTACAACCTGCCCAGTATCATTACGCGTAACGACAGGGGCATTATCCTCAAAACGAACGGTGTAATCGGTTGCCTTAAGCTGATCGATATTGTCGGCGTCAAATGTCACCGTCACATCAGCATTGCCGATATTTTTTTCATTGGCGTAGCCTTGTGGCGCACGTACGGAGAAAAAGTCACCTCCCTGCTCACCATCCAGATCTACACCTTTTTTATGCTGCTCATTGAATGCAACGGATAGCGAGACTGCCAGTTGACCAATCTGATTTTGGGTCTTGTCCAGCGTTTCTGAGCGGAAGGTCATTAACCCACCTAACGCACCGCCTTTGATCGTTGATTCGTCTAGCTTTGTTAAATTATTACCGCCATCACGATAACCGACTACCGTACGCTGCGGGTCTGAATCAGCTGGCACGGCTTCAAGCTTAAACGAGTTTGTCCCCGTCACCAGCGGCTGACCATTGGGTAAACTGATATTGTAGGTTTTACCATCTTGAACATTCAGACGCAGATCCATGCGCTCGTTAAGGTCGGAAACCATTTTATCGCGCTGGTTCAGCAGACTATTAGGCGCTTCACCTGTTCGCGCACGGGCCAAGGCTATCTCTTTATTTAAGCCAGCAATCTGTTCTGTCGTATTATTGATCTGGGTAACTTCGTCTTTGATTTGGCTATTGATATTGCTCTGCATATCCTGCAGATAGCCATCAAAGGAACGGAATTGAGCACTCAATGTATTCGCTGTGCCTAACACGCCTTGTCGAGCGGCGGGGTCAGATGGCGAGCTGGCAAGATCCTCCAGCGAAGAGAAGAAACCCTGCATCAGTGGCGATAAGCCCGCTGCTCGGTCGGCCAGCAGGTTATCGATTTGCGAAACCTGATTGTTATAGGTTTCAAGCGCACTCGATTGGGTTTTCGCACTGTTAAGCTGATTGGCGACATAGGTATTAAACTGCCGCTCAATGGCATTAACCTGCACACCGCCACCAACACGCCCCTCACCCAACTGGGTAAGTTCACGGTTATAGCCAGGCGTAAAAATATTACTAATATTGTTACTGGTGGTGTTAAGGGCATTCTGGGCGGCATTAAGGCCGCTTAAGCCAACAGAAAACATGCTCATGGTTCATATCCTTGGGCCGATAGACAATTTATCGGCAGCGCCCTGAAAAACTTGAGCCCCGTTAGCGCGAATCCGCTAAGAAGGTACCCTGAGTTAGTGGCCCCATGGTGTTCATGACGGCGACCAGTTTTTGTGCATAGCGTGGATCAGTGGCGTAACCGCCCTGCTGCAGGGCATGGGCTGCCTGCTCGGCATTAGCAGCCTGCACAACACCAGCATAGCGGGGATTATTGCCGATCAGGTTGGCATAGTCGGTAAGCGAATGTTCAAACGAATCATATACCCGGAACGTATCAACGACCTGGGTACGCCGACCGTTAATGTATTCGTGAGTCACGATATCCGTTGTCTCACCCTGCCAGTGGCTACCTGCCTTGATTCCAAACAGGTTATGGCTATTACCTCCCCGATGAGTCGGTATTTCATGCCGACCCCAGCCGGTTTCAAGCGCCGCCTGAGCTAGAATAAGCTCAGCAGGCACTCCGCTGGCCGCACTGGCAGCTTGAGCGGGTACCGCTAGTTTTTCCATAAATCGCTGCACGTGATCAGGCGCATTGACTGTTGTTACCGGAGCATTAATAGTGATCGGCTGGCTTTCTTCGACGATGGTGCCCTGACGTATTGCTTCAAGCTCGCTCAAGAATCGGCTAGTGGCTTGAGCGCCTACAGCACGCTCATCTTGAGGCTGTAGCGCCCCATCCAGCACGCGAGGCGTACCACGAGGGATGCCCGCAATTAGCGTTTGTAGCTCTTGGTCAGCGTTATTAGCGTTACCTACAACGCCTTGGCGCTTTAGCTGGTCTACCAACACATCGGCTAACCCCATACCTTTAGACGCAATTACCTGTGACCACTGTTGGTCCAACATCTGTTGGTAGGTATCGGTCGTGTTACTGCTCAGTAAACCGGAGGTGGGGATGGCGTCACGCATACTCTTCATCATCATTTGTACGAAAAGCGCTTCAAACTGCTGGGCGGCCGAATGCACACCGGCTTCAGGGTCCATTCGAGCGGTATGCTGCAAGCGCTGAAAGCCCTGCACATCGAGTGCAAACTGGCTGGTCATGTCATTGGAAATACTCATCAGATGACCTCCAGCTCAGCGCGAAGCGAGCCGGACGCTTTCAGCGCTTCCAGAATCGACATCAGATCCTGCGGCGTGGCACCCAGCGCATTCAAGGCGTTCACTACTTCATTAAGCTGCGCCCCTTCAACAATCTGAAGATAGGCCTCCTGCTGCTCGATATTAATATCGGCATCCGGCACCACCACGGTTTGCCCCTGCCCTAAGGGCGCTGGCTGACTCACACCAAAGCGCGTATCAATCATGATCGACAGGCTGCCATGGGCAACCGCGGCCTGGCGCAGTGTCACGGAGCTATTCATCACCACAGAGCCCGTGCGCGAATTCAGTACCACTCGCGCCGGGGCTTCTGTGGGCGTGACCTGGACATTCTCGACCCGCGCCATGAAATTGACCCGCGCGTTAGGGTCAAGTGGGCCATCCAAAGCGATCACACGGCCATCGCGAGCATAGGCAACCGACTGGCCAAACTCGCTATTAATGGCCGTTACCATGCGCTGCACGGTACCAAAGTCAGCATCGTTCAGCTGCAGCTCCAGTAAGCCGCCATTGCCCCCCAGGTTCAACGGCACCTCACGTTCAACCAGCGCTCCGCCGGGGATACGCCCTGAGGCCTGCTGGTTGATCTGCACGCTACTTCCACCGGCCTGGGCACCCGCACCACCTACCAGCATATTGCCTTGGGCAATCGCATAGGTATCACCATCAGCCCCCTTCAGCGGCGACATCAAGAGTGTACCGCCGCGCAGGCTACGCGCGTTGGCAATCGACGAAACGACAATATCTAGACGCTGGCCGGGGCGCGAAAAGGGGGGAAGATCAGCGGTTATCATGACGGCCGCTACGTTACGCAGCTGCATATTGGTACCCGGCGGGATAGTCACGCCCAGCTGTGACAGCATGTTCGTCAAGCTCTGGCCGGTAAACGGTGCCTGAGTCGTTTGGTCACCGGTGCTGTCCAGGCCCACGACCAGCCCGTAACCCACTAGTTGGTTATCGCGCACGCCGGCAAAGGTGGCCAGCTCGCGGATGCGTTCAGCATGGGCCGGAAAGGCAAGCAGGCACACAAGCAGAACGCTACCTAGCTGCGCTAGCTGTCTTTTAATGGATTTAACACCGTTTAGCCGCATTGCCATCACTCTAGATTACTCTGCTGTTTGGTTTTTCCAGACATCGCTAGAAAGGCGAAACATTTAGGAAAAAGCGCTGCAGCCAACCCATATGCTGCGCTTCATTGATATAGCCATCGCCAACATATTCGATGCGGGCATCCGCGACTTGTGTTGATGGCACCGTATTCTGTGTCGTTATCGTTCGGGGGTTAACCACGCCCGAGAAACGAATAAATTCGGTTCCCTGGTTGATGGCTATCTGCTTCTCCCCTCTGACTCGCAAGTTGCCGTTATTCATGACTTCCAGTACGGACACCGTGATGGTGCCGGTGAAAGAGTTCGTCGCTTGCGCCCCGCCGCCACCGGTAAAATCACTGGCACCCGAAACATCAAAACCATATTCGGCCAGGGTATCCAGTACATCCGGTAATTGCGCCAGTGTCAGCGAAGAGCTACCTGCTCGGGCCGCGTTGGTACTAGCATTTTTGCTTGCACTTACCTGCTCATCCAGCACGATGGTGAGGATATCGCCCATGGCTCTAGGTCGGCGGTCTTCAAACAATGGCTGATAGCCACGCCGCGACTGGTAGATGGACCCATTGGCAACAGGCGGCGGACGATCCACGATATCAATCTGCTCCTGCTCGCCCACAACTGAGGCGCGGGGTATCTGCGCGCAGCCAGCGGCCAGCAATATAAAAAACAGCAAAGCGATGACGCCTAGCCGACGGCTAACGTAGTGAAATTCCCGCATGGCTCAATAAACCTCAACGCGCACTTATAACTGGCTTAAGCGTGCCAGCATTTCATCGCTGGTAGATACCGCTTTACTGTTAATCTCATACGCACGCTGTGTCTGAATCATGCTGACCATTTCTTCTACGACATTCACGTTTGAGGTTTCAACATAGCCTTGAAACAGGCGTCCAGCGCCATTATTACCGGGTGCATTTTGGTTAGGGGCTCCCGATGCGCCGGTTTCCAGATATAAGTTGCCGCCCACGCTTTCTAAGCCGGCCGGATTAATAAACGACGCGACGTTGATTTGGCCAATATTAGCATCCTGGGCTATTCCTGGCTGACGAACGCTGACCGTACCATCTTCGCCAATAGACACCGACAGCGCATTTTCAGGAATAAAAATAGCAGGCTCTAACGGATAACCGTTTGCCGTCACCATCTGGCCATTTTCATTGAGCTGGAAGCTACCATCTCGGGTGTAGCCGTTAGTCCCATCAGGTAGTAATACCTGGAAGAAACCTTCACCGTTAATGGCAATATCACGCGAATTGCCGGTTTCTTCCAGGCCGCCTTGGGTATGTAGTCGCTCCGTGGCGACAGCACGCACTCCCGTGCCTACCTGCATACCTGAAGGCAGACGGTCCTGAATATTATTCTGCGCGCCAGGCTGGCGCATGTTCTGATACAGCAGATCTTCAAAAACCGGACGTGAGCGCTTGAATCCATTGGTGCTGACGTTGGCCAAGTTATTGGAGATAACGTCCAGCTTCGTCTGCTGAGACTCCAGCCCCGTCTTGGCGGTCCACAAAGAAGTAATCATGAGAATTCGTGTTCCCTTGGGTAAGCGGCTAGGGTTTAGCCCTGAATAGAGAGAATACTGTTGGCGCGCTGAGCATTTTCATCAGCGGTGCTGAGCATTTTCATTTGCATGTCGTAGCGCCGGGCAACATCGATCATCGATACCATGGCATCCACGGCGCTGACGTTGCTGCCCTCAAGTGCACCACTGACCAGGCGAGCGTTCTCGTCGCCCGGCAAGGCACCCGGAGCTCCCTCTTCATTGAGCGGGCCGCGAAACAGACCATCATCGCCACGCGTCAGCGCCTGCTCATCCGGCGTTACCAGCTTGATACGGCCAACTTCAACCAACGCTTCGGGGCCTTCGCCTGCAGGAATGGCACTGATTGTGCCATCGGCGCCAATGGAAACCTGGGCACCCTGAGGCACCGCGATCGGGCCACCATCGCCCATAACCGGCCGACCGACGTTAAGCAGCACGCCATCGCTGTCTAGCTGGAGGTCACCGCGCTTGGTGTAGGTTTCAGTGCCATCGTCTGCCAATACCGCCATCCAGGCGTTGCCCTGCATGGCTACATCCAGCGCACGGCCCGTAAACTCGACCTGCCCCTGGGAAAAATCGCTGCCCGGCGTCGTGGTTACTACTGACGTACGCGTTGCCAATAACGCTTCTCCCTGCACAGGCACAGAGCGTGCGGCCTGCAGCTGGGCACGAAACCCGGTAGTCGTCACATTCGACAGGTTATTGGTCACCACGGACTGCTGATCCATGGCGTGTTTAGCGCCACTCATGGCGGTATAAAGCATCCGATCCATACCACTTACTCCTTACAGAAATGACCCACTATTAAAGGTTAATAATGGTTTGCAGGAGCTCATCCTGGGTGCTGATAGTCTGTGAGTTAGCTTGGTAAGAGCGCTGCGCGACGATCATATCAACCAGCTCACGCGCCATGTCGACGTTAGAGGTCTCCGTTGCACTGGGCTGGATCATGCCACGTAAACCTTCGCCTGGCGCACCGACCAGCTCTTGTCCTGAAGAACCTGTTGCGGTCCAAAGATTATTACCTTCAGGTCGCAATCCTTCTGGATTACGGAACGTTACCAAAGCAACTTGCCCAGCGGCACGAGACTGCTCATTGGAATAGTTACGCATGACGGTGCCGTCATTCTCAAAAGTAATACCCACTAATGAACCAGACGTATACCCATCCTGGATAACGTCATTGACGGTCGAATTATTGGCAAACTGCGTACTACCTTCAAAACTAAGATCTATATCTAAGTTAGCGAGCGCGTTGCCTTCACCAAACTCAGTATCGTCAAATAGGGCGTTATTAGTATTATCCTCTTGCAAGACACCATTTTGATTAAAGGTAAGCCCCCCTAGCGCAACGTCGTACGTTCCACTTCCCGCAGGCCCACCAGAGAGGCGTCCATTTACAGACCACTGGTTGTCAGCTGTTTTAGTAAAATACAACGCGAGATTTCGGGCATTACCCTGAGAGTCAAAAACGGTAGCATTTGTGGAGTAGTTATACGTGTTGGCATTTCCGGCATCGAAATCAGCATCAATGACAGGTTGACCTGAATTCAGGTTCAGAGAAACATTCAGTGCTGTCGATGCATTGGCAGGAAGATCGCCCGGTGGAATATTCAAGGGGACAACATTGCCGCCCACTTGAACGTTGCCTTCTGCATCCGCCGGATACCCCATAAGCTGTGCACCCTGGGCATTAATTAAGCGACCATCCGCCGTCATGGTTAACTGTCCATTGCGTGAATAAGCTGCTTCACCACTAGTCTGTTGAAACCGAAAGAAACCTTCGCCGGAAATCGCCAAATCCATATTACGTGACGTCGACTCTACGTTACCCTGGCTAAAGTTCTGCAATACTGCAGACGTGCGTACACCCAGGCCGATACGAGAATCCGCATATACATCAGCAAATTGTACGTTAGAGCTTTTAAAACCGACCGTTTGAGAATTGGCGATATTGTTACCAATAGCGCCTAATTTTTGCTGTTGTGCGCTTAAGCCACTGAGTGCTTGTGAAAAACTCATGATGTTCCCCTGAAAAAAGTGTTATTTAGCGAATAATCAAAGAATTTGTTTAATTTGATCGAGAGCGACCTGACCATAAATAGCTCCCAGATCCAGACGAACATCATTACCACCCGTTCCAGGCGATACTCCCTGCACTAGCGCATAGTTAAGCGCTCGAGACTCCATCAGCTCACCTTGTGCATTTGTGGCCTTGAAGTTGACGTTATAGGCGCCTGCCGGCACTGCTGCGCCATCGTTCGTCAATCCACCCCAGCTAAAGGATTCAACGCCGGCAGCCACCGCGCCCAAATCCTTGGTATAAAGCACCTCGCCTGCCTTGCTGGTAACTGTAACGACAACTTTTTCAGCGGCTGAATCCAGCTCAATACCAAAAGGCGTTGCGTAAGAGCCGTTCTCTTCATCGACGCTGACCATCACATTATTGCCAGGCACCAATACGGCCTTATCGATCAACCCAGCTGCCTGTAAGGCTTTCGCTGCATCCATCTGCTGCGTGATACCTTCAAGCGTGGAGTTAAGCTCTTCGATCCCGCTTACGGTATTAATTTGAGCCAGTTGCGACGTCATTTCCGAATTTTCCATCGGCTTTAACGGGTCCTGGTTTTGCAGCTGGGTAATCAGCAGCGTCATAAAGCTATTTCTAAGCTCATCCGACTGCCGAGCCGATAGGCCACTGGAACCACCGCTGTTAATGCTACTAACAACGCTCGTATCGATATTATTCATGCTTATCCCTCACCCAGCGAAAGCGTCTGAATCATCATTTGCTTTGTCGTATTGAAGACCTCGACATTCGCTTGGTAGGAACGAGAGGCAGAAATCATATTGACCATTTCATGTACCGGCTCTACGTTGGGTTTCGCCACGTAGCCGTCTTCGTCGGCGGCAGGATGGTTGGGCATATATTCAAGACGCAAGGGGGAATCGTCTTCAATGATTTCGGACACTCTCACGCCCCCCACACCGTAGCGGGTGTTTTGCGCCTGCGCTTCGAACATAACCTGCTTTGCGCGATACGTTTCACCATCTGGCCCGGCAATACTATCGGCATTGGCCATATTGCTGGCGGTTACGTTCATGCGTTGGGACTGAGCGCTCATGGCAGAACCGGCAACATCAAACGCTGAAAACATCGACATCATTTATCTCCTACGCTATCAGCCGGTTTATTCAGGCTGCATGGCGTTTTTCAGACCCTGGATACGGCGATTCATAATCGTTAGCGCCGCTTGGTAACGTACGGCATTGTCAGCAAACTGAGTGCGCTCACGATCCATATCCACCGTATTGCCATCTAGGCTAGGCTGGTCGGGAATCCGATACAGCAATTCCGTGCTGCCAGCGCCGCGCCAGGCGGGGCCGGTGCCAGCCATATGCTGTTCAGAAGTGCGCGATAGTGTTAAACCGCCATTATTGCCTGACTGCGATACACCGCCTTCCACGGCTTTTTTCAATTCGCTGGCGAAATCAATATCGCGGGCCTTATAGTTAGGCGTATCAGCGTTTGCGATGTTGGCAGCCAATACTTCATGCCTTGCTTGCCGCAAGCCTAATGCCTGCTGATGGTAGTTAAAGGCAGATTCTAATTGATCAATCATGCCAAGCCCTCGCTAGCTGGGAGGCAAAAATAAAATGAAATTTATTGAGGGTGGAGAATACGCGCCTGACTGTCAGCTCAAAGCATGGAACAGCTAGTATTTACACCAGTATTTCGCCTGTTTCGTTTAAGCCTTTTTCGCTACACTCATCAGCTAAATTCCGTTATTTTCTCTTTCTGAGCCCCTTCCACCATGTCATATCCGCTGCGCGCTACACGTCGCTGCTCGGCAGTATTCAAGCGTTACTTTCTAATAGGCGCTTGTTTGATTTGCTTTTCTAATGCGCATGCCGATGATGCTCTTCTTCAGCAGGTACATCAGTTTTTGTATCAGCAGACCCAATCACTAGGGGAAGAGGTCGTAATTGACTTACGCCCGCCCTCACCGCATCTCCCCCCGTGTGTTCGGCCGGAACCATTCCTGCCTAATGCGGGTCAATCCCCTCTTGGCCGCGTTTCGGTAGGCATCAGGTGTGGTGAAACACACCAGCAAGTGCGCTACCTGCAGGCGCAAATAGATGTTATTGGCAGCTACTGGGTAGCGCAGCATGATATAGAACGAGGCACGTTAATTACGCCGGACATGCTTGTGCAGCAGAGTGGCAATTTGAGCGACCTTTCTTCTCAAGCACTCATTGATAAAGCGGACATCGTCGGCAAAGTTGCACAGCGCCAAATTCGAAGCGGCAGTGCTTTTCAAAATCATTTCCTGCAGGCACCTTCGCTTGTGGAACGCGGCCAGCGCGTTACGGTCATAGCGCAAGGCAGCTCATTTCGTGTTTCACGCGAGGGTGAAGCATTGGAGAGTGGCGCCCAGGGAGACCGAGTTCGTGTACGCTTTGATACACGCGAACTGGTGACTGCCCGTGTTACCGAGCCAGGCATTTTAGTGGTGGATTTTTAATTCTGTGTCTAAAGTTTTAACCACTAAGGCCGATAGTTAATATCACAGGCGCCGAATACACAGACGTTGACCATAAAGGCACACAACGTGAAAATTGATAACCTCAATTCACTGCTTCGCTCCAATCAAGCGCAGCAGCGTGATGAAACACAGAAAACGAGTGGATCCAAACCGGTTGAAGCGAGCAGCTTAGCGCGTGAATCGACTCAGCTTAGCCACTCACAAGTTGACGAAACATATGACGTTGACATGGCCAAAGTGCAGGAAATTCGTGACGCCATCCGTGAAGGCCGTCTTGAAATGAACGCTGCCCGTATTGCTGACGGCTTAATTGCCAATCTCTCAGAATCATAAGGTAAATTATTATGAGTCTTGCCCGTTTGCTTTCCGATCAACAGAAACGCCTTGATGAGCTAGTAGCTCTTCTATCGCGTGAGCAGACGCTTCTAACGCCGGGTGATATTGATGGTGAAGCACTCGCCAATATAGCAGAAGACAAGCAAGTACTCCTGACTGAGATTGAGCGTATTGAAATGCTGCGTCGCAGTGTTCAGACACGTCTTGGCTATGAAGATAGTGCCAAGGGAGCCAGTGCGGCCGCTCAGGATGCAGGCTGCCAAACGGCCTGGGCAACGTTACTTGAAAAGAGTGAACGGGTTGCGCGCATGAACGAACTGACTGGGCAAATGCTTTCAGTACGCATGAAGCATAATCAGGACATGTTGAACTACATTCGCCAAATCGCAGAGAAAACACTCTATAAACCTGATGGCCGTAATAACGCTCAGTCGGGAAGAATCAACGCATCAGCGTAACTATCTTCTTCAAGACAGATAATCTTCTTTAAACTCCTTCTAGACAAATATCCAGCGTGCAACTTCAATGAAAGCCTACTTTCTCTACTAGGCTTATTTATGCTGGATTACCTTCCTGACCGCTACACGGTTTTAATTACCGGGGCCTCTGGTGGCATTGGTCGTGCCGTATTACAGCACCTTTTGTCTTCTTCTCAAGTGGGCCTTATTATTGCCGTTAGTCGTCAACCACTTGATATCGCCGATGAGCGTGTTACTTCTCTTCCATTGGATGTGACTACTGAGGAAGGCCGCTTTGCACTGCGGGAAAAGCTAGACGGGCAGCCAGTACATCTGTTTTTTAATGCCATCGGTTTGCTGCATGATGATGCCAAGCAACTTCAACCCGAAAAGCGGCTTGATCAATTGACTGCTGGTAACTTGCAGGCGCTCATGCACGTTAATGCCTTTACGCCGGCTTTACTGATCGCTGCATTATCAGCGTCTTTTAAAGGGACACACCCTTGTATTGTGGCCAGCCTATCCGCCAGAGTTGGCTCTATTACGGATAATCAGCTCGGGGGCTGGTATAGCTATCGAGCCAGCAAAGCTGCGCACAATATGCTGCTCAAAACGGCGGCGATTGAATTAAAAAGGCTTAACAAGGCGTCAATAGTCTTATGCCTACATCCAGGCACAACCAGCACACCTCTCTCAGAGCCGTTTCAGTCCCGGGTGCCTAACGAGAAGCTGTTTACTCCCGACTTCGTTGCCAGTCAGCTACTGGGCGTCATTAACAAGCGCACTCCAGAAGAAAGCGGTAGCTTTTGGGACTGGGCTGGCAAACCTATTGAATGGTGATTGTGAGTGGTAAATTATAAGCAAAAAAAATCCCCCGAGGCTAAGCCCGGGGGGATTTTTCATAATAAGTGCCTGACGATGACCTACTCTCGCATGGGGAGACCCCACACTACCATCGGCGCTAAGCGGTTTCACTACTGAGTTCGGCAAGGGATCAGGTGGTTCACGCTCGCTATGGTCGTCAGGCGTAACTGTCAATGTCTATCATGCTGACGTGTTCTGTTAGCGTCTCTCGTCGCAAGCGTGGCTTGCGGCGCGTATCCGGTATCTTTCATCGTTATCACTGCGACCAGACCCCTTGGGTGTTATAGGGTCAAGCCTCACGGGCCATTAGTACACGTTAGCTCAACACCTTGCAGTGCGTCCACACCGTGCCTATCAACCAGCTGGTCTCGCTGGGCCCTTCAGGAGGCTCTAGGCCTCAGGGATGTCTCATCTTGAAGGGGGCTTCCCGCTTAGATGCTTTCAGCGGTTATCCCGTCCGACCATAGCTACCCGGCAATGCCACTGGCGTGACAACCGGAACACCAGAGGGTCGTCCACTCCGGTCCTCTCG
>NZ_KB898651.1 GCF_000377665.1 Vreelandella zhanjiangensis DSM 21076
GTTGCAACACCGCTAATTTGAACTCGGCGCTGTAGTGGCTGAACTTTTTCTGCAGGCCGCTCAGACCATGCTGTTCATAGCTTTTGACCCAACGCCTAACGATGGCATGGTCAAGGCCGTATTGTTTAGCCAGCCTCTTATAACCGTGTTGTCCTTCTACATAGCTTTGCACTACTAATAGCTTAAATGCTTCATTGTATTTCGCCATGAAAAACACCCCAATCGTTGGATGAGTGTCCAACTTTTGGGGTGCAGTTCAAAATGGGCGGCGTTTATGTTTCTACGTCAAGTGAAACCCGAGCTACTTATATACTCTTATACTCTGACTGGCTGGGGAACCTTACACAGCGCGTTGTAGTGCAGCCAATAGCGATGCATCGCGCCGGTAGATATCCGAGCGGAACTCCACCTCTCCCTGTGCATTAGGCCATGCGGTCAAATAGTGCAGCGCGACAGGAATTCGCTGGGGCAAGTTCACGTTACGATCACTGCCACCGCTATTTAATAGCGTGCTGAGCTGGTAGCGGCTGCCGCTATCCTGAAGCAGCATTTGGGCGAATTCGCGCACCCCTTCCACACGTACGCAGCCTGAGCTCAATGCCCGTTGATCACGTTGAAAGAGCCCTTGTGCCGGGGTGTCGTGCAGATAGATCATATCGTTATTGGGAAAGCGCACCACCACTCGTCCCAAAGGATTACCACCACCCGCTACCTGGCGAAGCATAACGCCACCGGGGCGCTGCCAATCGACCTCAGCGGGGTCCAGCTGCGCGCCAGCCATATTAATCACCTGCATATTATGCTGGGCTAAATAGTCGGTGTTCTGGCGTACCCGGGGCAGAACATCTTCACGCATGATGGTAGGCGGAATCGTCCAACTGGGATTGATCGTCAGATGGCTGATAGATGAGTGGATAATAGGCGTTTCGCGGCGCGGCGACCCGACGACCACCCGGGCATTCCACTGCTGACCGTTTGGCCGGATATAGTGCAGCTGATAACCTGCAATATCCACCCAAACCCGCGGTTCACTAGCCTGCATGGGGCCGATCCAGCGGGCTCGCTCCAGATTGACCCGCAGTTGATCCACCCGGGAGGTGGCGGGCGCATTAAGCGCCAGGCGCGTTTGCTCACCAACGACGCCGTCTTCTTTAAGCTGATGGCGGCGCTGAAAACGCTTTACCGCCGCTTCAAGCTCAGCATCAAAAGCTCGCTTATCGCTTCCTGCCACCTGCACACCGATCATCGGGTAGGCGCTGCTATCCGCTGCGAGCAGGCCGGTTTCACCCCAGAGTGTCAGGCGCTGGCGCAGTGTGGTCACGTCATCGTCGACATCACCCGGGCGCAGAGACTCCTCCCGCGCGCCAAGGTAGGGCGCACTGCCCAGGGTAGCGATATGCCGATACTGGCTTAACGCCTCACGTAGCTGCTGATACTCGCTAGAAGCTGGTCGCGCCAGACTAAACGCACGTTCCAAATCCTGATCATCAACCGCGTGAGTGACTCTCAAGAGCGAGTAGCGCCGCTCAGGACGCGCAACGTCCCAGTTGGGTTCAACATCTCGAGGGTTAACCTTGCCACGTTCCAGATGATCAAGCGCCAGCAGCAGCGCCTGGGTTGCCTGAATATCGAAAGCTGCCTGAGCAGACTCCCCGGCATTCTGGCTATTCTGAAAAGCGCTCATCAATCTGTCAGCACGGTAGTCCGCAGGGTTCAAGCCATCGTTTTCAAGGCTATTAAGTGCAGCAACCAATGCTTCTACTGCCGATTCACTCTGCCAAGCCAACGTTTCGTTGCGTAATTGATAAAATTCTTCAACCGGCAACTGCTTCTGGCTGCCCGTCTGACCCTGCTGAGTAAGTGCTTGTTGAAGCGGCTCATTGGCCGCATACGCCGGCGTTATTCCGAAGGGGATTTGGGACAGCGTCAGACCTAGAGCGGCCCCTATCGCCCATTGTCTTAGTGACTGCATCTCGTTCATCGCCCTCTCCTTGCGTTACTATAAGTTCCCATTCGCGGCATGCTTACTTTTATCATAGCCGTTTACTTGTTTTCGTCATCGATATCGTCGGCAGGACTACTCCGTATGGTAACCCGTTTACGCTCTCTCTCTTTATTATGTTGCTTACCTTTCGCGTTAATTAGCCTACCTCTTCAAGCCAACAGTTTCTTTGCAAGCGTAGCGTCCACACCTCCTCCCGGCGTATCATCGCTTCAGCACCAGCTCTTGCAGCTCGCTCCTTCCGCCACGCCAGAAGCCATACGCCTTGCCGCCCAGGCGCTTAACTGTGCGAATCCCAATGCCGAGCGGTTCGCGGTTATTGACTACTCCCTTCCATCGACCGAGCCGCGGATGTGGGTATTTGATCTACACCAACACAAACTGCTGTTTGAAGAACTGGTTTCCCACGGCCAAGGGTCGGGTGATGCTTACGCCGAAGCGTTCTCCAATACCCCCGAGAGCCATCAGTCAAGTCTTGGCCTGTTTCGCACCATGAACAGCTACTATGGGCGCAACGGCTATTCGCTGAGGCTCAATGGGCTTGAGCCCGATGTAAATGACTTGGCCTATGAGCGCGCTATCGTGATTCATGGGGCGGATTACGTCAGCGATGACTTTATTGCTCAAACCGGCCGCCTGGGCCGCAGCCATGGCTGCCCGGCGGTGCGCCAGGATATTACCTACCCGCTCATCGATAGCCTGCGTGAAGATCAGTATGTGTTTGCCTATTACCCGGATAAGGAGTGGCTCGCCACCTCAAACTTCCTGCGCTGCAACACGGTGAATTCAACCCACTTGGCGCAGCGTTGATAGGTTCTTAGGCTAAGCAGGCGTTGTTATGCCATGCTAAGTGGCGATGCAGCATGGCATAAGCTTACTAACGTATGAGGCCTTATGACTCAAGTAAAGAAGCTAGACCTGGCTCTACAAGGTGGTGGCGCCCACGGCGCTTACTCGTGGGGCGTGATCGACCGACTGCTTGAAGATGATCGTATCGAAATTGAAGGCATTAGCGGCACCAGTGCTGGCGCCATGAATGGGGTGGTCATGGCGGATGCCCTCACCCGGGGCGACAAGCCGTTAGCCAGACGGGCACTCAAGGATTTTTGGCAAGCCGTCAGTCGCGCCGGCATGGCAAGCCCAGTACGTAGGTCCCCCATGGATATCTGGACCGGCAACTGGAGCCTTGACCATTCGCCGGGCTATATCGCGATGGATATCATGACGCGCCTGGTATCGCCTTATCAATTCAACCCGCTTAACGTTAACCCGCTGCGTGAGATCGTCGCCGAACACATCGATTTTGAGCGCGTGCGTCAGTGCGATCAGCTCAAACTGTTTGTGGCGGCCACTAACGTACGCACCGGCAAGCAACGCGTCTTTCGCCGCGAAGAGATGAGCCTGGATGCGGTGATGGCTTCTGCCTGTTTACCCCTAATGTTCCAAGCCGTAGAAATTGATGGTGAGGCTTACTGGGACGGTGGCTATATGGGCAACCCGGCGCTCTTCCCGCTGATGGAGGAGTGCAGCTCGCGGGATATCCTGCTGGTACAGATCAACCCTATCAGCCGGGATACGGTGCCTACTTCTGCCTCGTCGATTCTAAACCGCTTAAACGAAATTACCTTTAACGCGGCGCTGATTAAAGAAATACGCATGATTGCGCTGTTACAGCACGCACTTGAAGAACAGGGCATTAACAACTGCTATCAGCAAGCCCTGTTTCATCGTATTAGCGGTGAGCAGGCGCTGGAAGATCTTTCTGTCTCCAGCAAGCTGAACTCTGAGTGGGTATTTCTTTCCCATCTTTTCGAGCAAGGACGGGCAGCCGCCCAGCGCTGGCTGGATGAGCACTTTGAGGCGATTGGCAATCACTCAACGCTGGATATCGACTCCGTTTATCTGAACGAATAAACGGCACTAATGTGACGCATGCCGCTCCTGGCATGCTCGCCAATGGCGCATCCTCTCCATCCCCTTCTTGTACTCCTTTTTATTCAAACTTATAACCAATTGATAAAAATAATAAAAAACCCATATGGCGAAATAATTGCTTAACAAGACTTTGTGGTGGTAGGCGTAGACCAGGCCCAGCAGGGTACGAGTGCGTCGAGCCTGACCTTCAATGGCGAAGGCATGTTCTCGTAAATACGCGACGCGATAGAGCGACTCGGCGTTGCGTGATGCTCAACTGGTTTAAGATCCCGTGAGGCCATCCCATGGACATACGCAATAAAGCCAACCGTATTCGCCTACTCAATTTCTCAACCCCTCAGATGCGTGCCTTTCATCTGTCGTGGTTTGCTTTTCATATCTGTTTTTTTGGCTGGTTCGGCATCGCGCCGCTGATGGCGATCGTGCGTGAAGACCTTTCGCTGACCCAGACTCAAATCGGTAATACGATTATCGCTTCCGTCGCGATTACCGTTATCGTGCGGCTATTAATCGGGCTACTGTGTGACCGGCTAGGGCCGCGTAAAACCTACACTGGCCTGCTGGTTTTAGGCTCCATTCCCGTTATGAGTATCGGCTTTGCCGATAGTTTTGAAAGCTTTTTCCTGGCGCGCCTGGCAATTGGCGCAATTGGCGCTTCGTTTGTCATCACCCAGTACCACACCACCATGATGTTTGCGCCTAATGTGGTGGGCACGGCCAATGCGACTAGCGCGGGCTGGGGCAACTTAGGCGGCGGTACAACGCAAATCCTGATGCCGCTTATATTCTCCGGAATGTTAATGCTGGGCGTTAATGAAGCGCTCGGCTGGCGCCTTGCCATGGTAGTGCCGGGTGTGGTGCTGTTAATTACCGGCATCGGCTACTGGTTTCTCACCCAGGATGCACCGGACGGTAATTTTAGCGATCTGCGCGCACGGGGTGAGCTGCCGGAAGCCACCAAGGAGTATGGCGCGCTACAAAGCTTCCTCTCCGCGGCGAAAGATATCCGCGTGTGGGCACTATTTGTCGTTTACGGGCTGTGCTTTGGCGTTGAACTTACGATCAACAATATTGCAGCCATCTACTTTTTTGATCATTTCAACTTAAGCTTGGCAACCGCTGGGTTAATCGCCGGGCTGTTTGGATTGATGAATATATTTGCCCGTACGCTGGGCGGTGTTTTCTCAGACTTATTCGCCAAGCAGGGGGGCTTGAAGGGTCGCGTGCGCTGGCTGTTTATTGCCTTGATCTGCGAAGGCATTGCACTGATCGCATTTTCTCAAATGCATATCTTGAGTCTTGCCATTGGCATCATGCTGGTCTTTAGCCTGTTCGTTCAAATGGCTGAAGGAGCAACGTTTGGCGTGGTGCCGTTTATCAACAAAAAAGCCCTGGGTGCCGTGGCGGGTATTGTGGGTGCCGGTGGTAATGTGGGCGCCGTCTCGGCGGCGTTTTTGTTTCGTAGCGAAAACTTAAGCTACCAGCAAGGACTGTTTTATCTGGGGCTGACCGTACTGGTACTCGCCTCATGCGTACTGGCCGTGCGCTTTAGCGATACAACAGAAGCGCAGGAAGCCAGCGCCTACCGTGATGCCGTGGGCGACGATACCGGCGCGGGGACTCTTTCATTACGTTAAAACCCGGCACTATGCTAAACCAAGATCTTTCATCCCCGGTGGCGGCAGCCCCGGGGAGATAGATCAAGGCGGCGAGTAAAAGGAAAATCACTATGTCATCTGCCCAGCAGCTACTCTTAACCGCCATTCGTTGTGATATCGACAACCTGACGCATTTAGCGACAACCTCGGAAATTGTCGCCGACATTAGCCGCTTTATTCACGTACTCCAGCGTGAGCGTGGCACCTCGACCATCTATCTTGCCTCTCAAGGCTCACGCTTTAAAACCCGCCGCCGTGACTATCTAAAACATAGCCAGGAAGCTGAAATACTCATGCGCAAGCGTCTGGAGGCGCTGACCCAGGAAGCACGCCCTCAGGGTACAGCACGCTTATTGCGGCGTATCGCAGCCGTTTGGAACGCCTTGGACGATTTAGCTGCCTTGCGCAACGCCATTGATGTCTTGGCGATCTCCCCCGATGCCGCAACCCAAGCCTTTAACCATTTAATCGGCGGTTTACTGGCGATTGTTTTCGAAGCCGCAGACACCTCCGACGACCCGGAGATTACCCGCACCCTTGTGGCGATCTTCCACCTGATGCAAGGCAAGGAACTCGCGGGCCAGGAGCGGGCCTGCGGTGCGTTTGGCTTTACTCAAGGCCACTTTGATAAAACGCATCGCCAGTTACTCGGCCAGCTGGTCGAGGATCAGCAGCGCTGCTTTGATACCTTCGTTGAGTTTGCCACGCCAGAAGCTGAACTTGCCTGGCAGCAGGCGGTTTCAACCAGTACCTTGACCGGCATTCACCAATTGCGTGAGGCTGCCTGCCAGCCCACCTCTCAACACGTTACCACCAATGCTCTGGGTGAAACGTGGTACGAGCTAACCACGCTGCGCATTGATGCGCTCAAAATCGTCGAAGACGCTTTAAGTACCCAGCTAGCGGCGCTTTGCTATCGCAAAATAGCCCAGGCGAAAGCCGCGCTTGAACACGCTAAAGCCAAACCCCAGCCCCATACGCCCGCCCCTTGTGAGCAATTACTCGCACTTAGCCCTACACAGCCACTGGGAGACTTAACCGCCAGCGCGTTGACCTCACCGCTTGGACGGTCATTGATTGAGCTCACTCAGGCGCAGTCAAGCCGTTTACAAGGGTTGAGCGATGAGCTGGAGAATACCCGCAAGGCACTGCGCGAACGCAAGCTGATAGAGCGCGCTAAAGGCTTGATCATGGCGCACCAATCCATGACGGAAGAAGAGGCCTACCGCTTTCTGCGCAAGACCTCTATGGATCAAAGCAAAAGCATGGCGGATATGGCGCAGACTATTCTTGACCTCTCTTCAATACTCAAAAAAGCCTAGTTGCGCCCGTAGGTTTCGTCGCCAAAAACGCCGACGGTTTGCAAGGTAGCGTTGTATTAGCCATTCTGAAAACTCCTGTTTATGGCTTAGCAAGGAGTGCCAACCATGCAACACGGCGTATTAT
Source organism: Vreelandella zhanjiangensis DSM 21076 (assembly GCF_000377665.1). Taxonomy (GTDB): domain Bacteria; phylum Pseudomonadota; class Gammaproteobacteria; order Pseudomonadales; family Halomonadaceae; genus Vreelandella; species Vreelandella zhanjiangensis. The sequence goes on from NZ_KB898651.1 coordinate 7,042, forward strand.
TGATTACCGGTGCCTCAAGCGGTATTGGCGCAGCCACGGCAAGAGCCGCCGCGCGCGAAGGCTACCAGCTTGTACTCGCCGCCCGTTCAGCCGACAAATTAGCCGCACTTGCCCATGAATTCGGGCCTGAAAACGTACTCACCTGCGTAGTTGATGTTACCGATATGGATCAGCAGCAGGCGATGATCGATCAGACGCTTGAAACCTTTGGTCGCCTGGACGCGGTGTTTGCCAATGCCGGACAAGGCGGCTCGCCAGGCGGATTTAGCGGCGCCGACCACACCGTCTGGCGCGACATGATTATGACTAATATTTATGGTGTGGGCCTTACCCTTCAGGCAAGCCTTCCGGCACTTAAACGTAGCAAAGGCCATGTCCTGATGACGGGCTCTGCCGCCGGCCGAACCACCATTCCAGGCTCCATGTACAGTGCCACCAAATGGGCGGTTACGGGGATTGGCTATAACCTTCGTGAAGAGTTGCGGGGTAGCGGAATGCGCGTCACACTTATTGAGCCCGGCATGGTCGATACGCCGTTCTTTGATGAATCGCCCGAATACTCGCTGGAAGACCGCGACATCGCCAATGCCGTTATCTATGCGCTCGCGCAACCCGCCCACGTCGACGTAAATGAAATTTTAATTCGCCCTACCCCGCCGATTGAGTAGACGAGCAAGCATATTCAGCAGCCAGCGTGGCTGCTCCTTGTATTTTGTCGGCGTAGCCCGCATAACACACTACTACCAAGCGTGCTAATGATTGTAAGCCGCGTGCCTTTCCATTGCGTACGCGCCTTGGTCTTTCAAACGCACCCCACGTTTTCAATAGTAGGTGAATTATGAGCCAGCTTTCTTCGACAGCGCTTTCCGTTCTCGACCTTGCTCCGATACGCCAAGGCGGAAGCGCTGCTGAAACGTTTCGTGATAGCGTTTCTCTCGCTCAGCGAACCGAACAGTTGGGCTATACCCGCTACTGGCTTGCCGAACATCACAACATTGCCGGAATCGCCAGCGCGGCAACTTCGGTATTAATTGGCCATGTAGCGGGCCAGACCTCCACCATTCGGGTGGGTAGTGGCGGGATTATGCTGCCCAATCATCCGCCGCTGGTCATCGCCGAGCAGTTTGGCACGCTGGAAACTCTTTATCCTGGCCGAATCGATCTGGGCTTAGGCCGTGCGCCCGGCTCTGACGGCGCGACCATGCGCGCTATGCGGCGCAGCATGCATGCGGGCGTGGACGACTTCCCCGAGCAGTTAAGCGAGCTGCGCCGCTACCTGGCAGACGCCGAGCCCGGCCAGCAGGTTAAAGCAGTGCCCGGTCAGGGAACCAACGTGCCTATTTGGCTGTTGGGTTCAAGCGGTTATAGCGCTCAGTTGGCGGCCAAGCTTGGCCTTCCCTTCGCCTTTGCCGCGCAGTTCGCCCCCGGCTACTTGTTTGAAGCCCTACGCCTATATCGCGATAACTTCCGCCCGTCTGAACATCTGGAAAAACCTCATGCCATGGTAGGTTTACCGGTTATCGCTGCTGAAAACGATGCGCTGGCGCACTACCTTGCGACCACGGCTCAGCAGAAGTTTCTAAATCTTATTCGTGGCAAACCGACCCAGTCGCTGCCCCCAGTAGAACAGTTGGACTGGTCGGCCATGGAGCAGGCGCAGGTAAGCCAGTTTTTAGGCGCAGCGATTATCGGCGGCCCAGAAACGGTCAAAGCAGAATTGACGGCTTTCCAGGAGCGTACCGGTGCGGATGAGCTGATGATTAATAGCGACTTTTATAATCATGCTGACCGTCTGCGCAGCTATGAGATTGTTGCAGAGGCTGCGCGGTGAGCGCAAAGCTAGACGCAAAAGGTACGTTATGGGGCTTTAAGCGAATGGCCCCGCTTTCCCTGTTCGTGGTTGCGTTTGGCTTAGCGTTTGGCGTTGCCGCTATTCAACATGGCTTAAGCAGCTGGGAAACGCTGTTGATGAGCAGCCTGGTGTTCGCGGGCACCGCTCAGTTTGCGGCACTGGAACTGTGGGGGCCTACCATTCCGCTCACAGCGCTTATTGCCACCACGTTTGCCATTAACGCCCGTCACTTATTGATGGGCGCTTCGCTTTACCCCTGGCTGCGCCACCTTCCCTCAGGCCAGCGTTATGCCTGCCTTGGGATGATGAGTGACTCCAACTGGGCCATGGCGGCAGCTGACCATCAGCGAGGAGAAACCAATGTCGGCGTTCTTTTTGGCGGCGGTATTGCCTTATGGCTCTCCTGGGTGCTGGGCACGCTGCTGGGGGTCGCGTTTGGTAGCGGGATCAGCCAGCCCGAACGCTTTGGATTAGACGTCATCATGGGCTGTTTCTTACTTTCCATGCTGGTCGGCGGTAAAAACAAACCGTCGCTTACGATGCTACTTCCCTGGGGCGTGGCTGGCGTGGCCGCGCTGCTCGCGCTTTATTATTTGCCGCCCAACGCTCACGTTATTGTGGGTGCGCTGGCGGGTGGTTTGGCGGGCATGCTATTGCCCCAAGCGAATCAACAAAAAGGACAATAGGCGTGCCGCTAACCCCAGCCACTGCGCTACTTGCTATCGTTATCATGGCACTGGTGACGTTTACCACCCGTATCGGTGGCTCGATTATCATGTCACGTATCCCCATCGGCCCTAAGGTAGAGCGATTCATCAACGCTATGGCGGGGTCCGTTCTGGTCGCGGTTATTGTACCGTTAGCAGCCCAGGGAGACTGGGGCGCTCGGCTTGGTCTGCTCGCCACGTTAGGCGCCATGCTGATACTGCATAAGCCGCTCGTAGCGATTGCTGCGGGAATGGCCACCGCTGCGTTATGGCGCTTATTATCATAGCGGTTAACGCTGCCCTACTTATTTCCATCAGGTACTGGCTATGTCATCAAATACGATGTCTTCAAATACTATGCCTTCAAATACAATGTCTTCAAATAATGCGTCTTCCCTCACGTTCACGCCGATGACTCAAGATGACTTCGTTATCTTCTGGCCGACCTTTCAGGCCATTATTGCGGATCAGCAGACCTACGCGATTGACCCTGATATCAGCTACGATGCGGCCTATCAGCTCTGGTGCCAAGCGCCCAAAGCCACCTATGTGGTTAAAGATGCAGCAGGCGAATTAGTCGGTAGCTACTACTTAAAAGCCAATGCAGCCGGCCCCGGCGATCATATCTGTAACTGCGGCTATATGGTGACCGCTGCCGCTCGCGGTAAAGGCGTTGCACGGGCGATGTGCGAGCATTCTCAACAGATAGCCCAAACGCATGGGTTTAAGGCCATGCAGTTCAACGCCGTAGTGAGTACCAATGAGGTAGCCGTGGCGCTCTGGCAACGGTTAGGGTTCAGCATTGTGGGTACAGTGCCCAACGCTTACCGGCATGCGACACAAGGGCTCGTGAATACGCATATCATGTATAAACTTCTTTAATTTCTTTCTACTTCCTCAACTCCTTCCGCTTCGCGCCGATACTATAGCCACCACAATGAGCCTCCCCCCTTGCTCATTGTGGTGTGACTGCCCCTTCTTATAAGCCCTTGCTTCCCCTCGAACGAATGAGAATTACCTTGATGAAAGATTTATCTGTGAAATATGCCCTAGCTGGTGCATTAGGTTTGCTAATTACGATGTTGGTGTTGGTAGCAACACTTGGCATCCAAGCAGAGAAAAGAGCCGTAACAAGCCTAAACGAGCTGGATGAAGTAGCTGCCCGTCAAGTAGCGTTTATCACGCAAACCGAAGTTAACTTGATGCAGGTTTGGGTGCGCCTTGAACGTCTTGATACTTATACCGAACGTGGTGAAACCGCTTTAGCCCAAAGATCATTAGAGTTGGCAAACGCTTCTTTAAAGCTAGCTGATACACGTCTAGATGCGTTTTTGGCTATCCGCGTCCCCAGCGACTCACCCCGCGCGCCGTTAGTTTCCACTATTGAATCTGAATACCATCGCTTGATTAGCGACTCCTTCAGACGCGATCTTGAGACGAGGGATATTACTTCTTTAATGGCACACCGTGACCGCTTTAGCGAACAGATTGAGGCTTTTACCAGCGGTGTACGCGATTTCAACTATAATGCTCAAGATTTGGCGGAAGCCACTGTTTTAAAAGCTCATTCGCGCAGCCAGCGCAATATGTTTATTAGTATTGGGTTAATTACTATCGCACTTATGGTCTATATCGCTGTGCAGGTAGGCATTAACCGTATCATCGTTCGACCGCTACAACGTGCTGTCGCACTATGTGAAAACATCGCTCAAGGAAATTTAACGAATGCTATCGAATCGCGTGGTCGTAATGAGATAGGCCGCCTTTATAGCGCGATGAACGATATGCAGGCACAGCTACAAAAGATGATAGAAACGCTTGGCCAAAGCAGCAGCGCTGTAGCCTCAAGCTCAAAGGAAATTGCCAGCGGCAGCCAGGACCTAGCTTCTCGCACAGAGCAGCAGGCAGCGGCGCTTCAGCAAACGGCAGCGAGTATGGATGAGATTTCATCCATCGTGCGGCAAAATGCCGACACGGCTTCTCAAGCGGAACAGTTAACAGTTAACGCCGCCAGTAAAGCTGAACAAGGCCAAACCGAAGCTCAGCGGTCGGGCCAGTGGATGCAGGAACTCGAGAAGGACTCCCATAAGGTTCACGACATCGTTCAGGTGATCGACTCTATCGCTTTTCAGACCAATATTCTTGCGTTAAACGCCTCAGTGGAAGCTGCCCGTGCGGGCGAGCATGGCCGTGGCTTTGCCGTCGTCGCCAGCGAAGTTCGCTCATTGGCGACCAAGACGTCCAACTCATCGAAAGAAATACGCACCATGATTGAGGATATTGCCCAGCGTATTGCTGAAGGGGCTAATCAGGCCATGCACAACGGTGAAAGCATGGGTGAGATTAATACAGCTATCCGCCATGTCACCGATATGATGCAGGAGCTGTCGCTGGCTGCCAAAGAACAGGACTCGGGTATTAACCAAATTAGCACTGCCATTGCACAAATGGACTCGGCGACTCAGGAAAACGTGTCGTTAGTAGAGGAGACCAGCACGGCGTCGGCGTCACTTGAAGATGAAGCTAGCCGCTTGGCGGAGCTTGTGAGCGCGTTTAAATTACCTCACTCAAGCCAGACGCAATCAGCACCATTAAAATCAGCCCGCCCTTTGCCAGCCAGCAGAACCTCGCTGCCTAGTAAGCGTGCCTCTGCCGAACCTGAGTGGGAAGCTTTTTAATACACCGTTATTTTCAGTTATCGGGCAGCATTCGCTGCCCGATGCGTTGCCAATCGCGTATCATGGCTCGCCCTTGCCATCGGCAAATTCAGACGATGGCAGTTAAACCTGCACGCAAAGCCCACTATGAAACCTGCTTTTTTCAAACCGCTATTTGCATGGATATTTATCGCCCTGTTGGGCATGATTGTGCTGCTGGGCCTACTGCACTTAAAAAACGGGCACTCGCCAGGGCCTCAGCTAACGTTCTCCAAAGAAAGCACCACCCACCTAACTAACGCTACCCGCCAAGCAAATATTCATTTAATGGAAGTACGCCAGCGGTTGGCACGCTTAAGTAGCGATATTGACCAAGCAGCAACGACATTGAGCCAGACGCGGGACAACCTTGAGCATGCAAGCCAGGCGGTTCAAGAACTCGATTTACCGTCCCACTCTGCACAGCGCCCTTTGATTGACGCGATGCTTGACACTTATAAACGCCTGATAGACAACCCACTGCAACGCTATTTAGATCATTTCCAGACTTTTCGAAATGCAACCAACGCGCACCTTTCCGCTGTTAGCAAGACCATGGTTAACGTCGACCGGAACGTGCTTGAATGGGCAAACCAGTTAACCAGCAGCGAACAGAAAGACAGCAGGATAGTATTAATGACAGTGGCCCTGCTCATTGCCTTAGCGGGAGCCCTTTATATTGCGTTTAAAGGCGCAATCCATGTATTTGTAGTAAGACCTCTTCAACGTGCTGCCCAAGCCCAGAATAATGTCCTCAATGACAGCCCGGCTCTTAGCTTTGAAGAGTATGGCGATAACACAGCAGGGTATGGCTATAGCGCGGTAAACGACAGGCAGCCGACGTTAGCTGCTAAAGAGCAAGCACCAGACAGCACTCACATAAGCGCCAGATTCAGCCCCATATTGCTGGAAGAGATCAGCACGTCGACGGCGGCTCCTCGCGATCACGCATACCCTTCTGAGCGCTTCAGCACTCCTGCGCCCTCAGCCCAGCCTAGAATGCTTGAGCGCGAGTGTTAAATAAGCGACGAGCAGAGCGCTGCCGTATTAGGGGTTTTTAGCAGAAGAGGCGCGTTGCGCTAACGCTTCCTGAAGGTAGCGCTCCGCTTCACTACTTCCCATAGCCGTTAAATGTGCGACGTTGCGTTCAGGAATTACCGACGTGTCGCCATAAAACTCGATGGCCTTTTCGACACTCGCTTCGCGCAGTAAATGCACCATCGCGTAGGGCGAGCGGTTGGTATAGTTCGAGGCATCGTCAGGCTCGGCGTCTTCAAAACAGTAATCAGGATGGAAGGTAGCTAGCTGGTAAACACCTTCGTAGCCCTGCTCGGCCAAGATGCTTTCGGCCAGTTCCACATAATCCAGGTAGTGATCAAAATGCTTGAACAGTGTGGGGAAAACCAGCAGCGTGGTTTCCGTTTCCGGGTGCTCATCCAGCCACTGCACTTCCACCATGAGTTCTTCTAACGCAACTTCAAGTTTTTTGGAGCGCACGACTTCCACACGGATAGAGGCGCGTTCCACTTCACGCTGAGCAAACGGACATACGTTTTGCGCCACAATAAAATTGCGCACCCAGCTCATCGTTTGCTCGATTACGTCGTTATCTGAATATTGCATTACTCTTTTTTACACCCGCTCGATCGCATGTTTGATGGGCGCCAGTGTACACCTATCGTTATCATTAAACTCAAGCGCTGCTCAGCACTGATTGGGCGCCCCTTCACCATGCTGGGTAAACCGCTGAAGCGCCACATCATAGGATTTGCGAATATGTTCATCCAGAAGCTTGCGCGCCGCTTTCACATCGCGCTTCAAGGCAAGCTCCACCAACTCATGGTGCTGCTGGTCCAGTTCCTGGCGAATCACCGGCATTTTAGGACCCAGCCGGCGGTAACGATCAAATTGATCATGCAGCTGCTCAATAAAGCGGAGTAGCCATACGGAGCCACATGGGGCTACCAGCGTACGATGAAACTGGGTATGCAACCGCTCCCATTCATCGTCCTTATCCAGCGTCATATCGGCACATTTCAGGCGGTGTTCCGCCGCCAGCAGCTCCGCTTCCCAAGCGGCGTCCCCATGGGCGATGGCCTGTTCAAAGGCCATGCTTTCAAGTGACAAGCGCGTCTGCGCTATATCATCCAGCTCGCGATGGGAAAGCGTTGGTACTCGAAAGCCACGCTGGTTTTCCTGAAGGAGCAACCCATAGGCCGCCAGCTTGTTTAACGCCTCCCGTAGAGGGCTAAGGCCTACCTGGTACTGCTCTTTGAGCGCATTGATGGCAAGTTTTTCACCCGCCGCGAAGCGTCCGTTCACTAGATCCTTGCGTAAGGTATCGTAAATACGACTTGATGCCGTACTTGCTGAAGGCTGAATATATTGATTCATGGTAGGGTCCTTTCATCCACCGTTACGTACGCACTACTTATTCAGTGTTGACGCCTCTAAGTACTCTCGCCTATATTCTACGCCAGATAAATAATCGATTTTTTTAATATAAACGATAAAAAGTGAAAAAATATGTTTTTCCAACTAATTTCCTATAGCGTATTTTGCCAATGAAACAGACAGCACTGTTCTGGGCCTTCTTTCGGGTCGGCATTTTCGGCTTTGGTGGTGGTCCTTCGATGATACCGCTAGTGCATGCCGAAGTGGTCGCCCGTTACAAGTGGCTTACCGACGAAGAGTTTGCCGATATATTGGCCATTGGCAATACCCTGCCCGGCCCGATTGCCACCAAGATGCCCGGTTACATCGGCTATCGAGTGGGCGGCCCCTTGGGCTGCGCCGTTGCCGTTACGGCGGTCATTCTACCCATGATCGCGGCGATGATCGTCATGCTGGGCATTTTCAGCCGCTACCGCGATGTTGCGTGGATTCGCGGCATGGGGCAAGCCGTGGTGCCTGTGGTCATGATCATGATGGGCCAACTGGCCTGGGACTTCTTTGATAAATCGCAAAAGGCGCTGGGCTGGCTGGTCAGTGGTGTGATGGCCATCGTTTCCGGGGCGCTGATTTACTGGCTGGGCGTTCACCCGGGCTTCATTATCGGCGCGATTCTGCTGGCCGCGTTTATCCCCTACTCCAAATTCAAGAAAGCGGAGCGCTCGGCATGATCTACTGGGAGCTTTTCCTGGCGTTTTTCATTCCCAATATCGTGGGTTACGGCGGCGGCCCGGCCATCATTCCCTTGATCGAAGCCGAGGTCGTTGGCCGTTACGGCTGGATGACCTCGCAGACGTTTGCCGAAACCCTGGCGCTCGGCAACGCGTTGCCAAGCCCCATTGCCACCAAGATGGCCGGCTACGTAGGCTATGAAGTGGCGGGTATTGGCGGCGCCTTTGTAGCGGTTGCAGCCACGGTGGTGCCTTCGCTTTTGCTGATGATTGCCGCGCTGGGGCTTTTGTATCGCCACCGCGAGTCCCCCCAGGTCAAGCGTATGAGCCAGTGGGTGCGCCCGGTGATAGCCATGATGATGGCCTGGCTGACGCTGGGCTTTCTGCTCGAAGGCGTCAACGGTGCAGGCTGGCTGCATACGGTGATCATTGGCGTGGTAGCCGCGATCGCGCTGGTGCGCTTCAAGATCCACCCAGCCTTCGTGGTCATGGCGGCCCTTGTGTACGGCGCCTTTGTCATTGCCTGACCCACTCTGCTGTTCCCTTCTGACTGTCGGCCATTTCCCCCGGCAGTCAGACTAGCTATCCACGCCTTTCCATCGCATCATGGCACTCCTTTTTTCTGGATGCCGCTCAGCCACGCCATGCAACCGCCTTCGCCCCACTCAAGCTCCTCACCGCTTAGCGGTTTTTTCAGTGTTTTTCGCTACAGCCAGCGCGCCCTTGGCCTGGTGTGGGAAACCTCACGCTGGATGATGTTTGGCCTGGCCTTATGCACACTGGTGGCAGGCGTACTGCCCGCCGTTGCCGCCTGGGTGGGCCAGCTGATTGTCGACGGCGTGGTCAGCGCCATGGCGGCACATCAAGCGGCAGATGATCCTGATCTACTGACGTCCATCACGCCGGTGTTGAAGCTGGTGGGGGTTGAAGCACTGATTATCGGCCTCATTGCCCTCGCCCAGCGCGGGCTTTCCGCCCAGCAGGCACTCCTACGCGCGCTGCTGGGGCAAAAGGTCAACGTGATGATTCTGGAAAAGGCCGGGACACTCTCGCTTGGCCAGTTCGAAGACTCCGAGCTATATGACCAGCTCACCCGCGCCCGCCGTGAAGCCTCGACACGCCCCCTTGCCCTGGTCAATAAAACCTTTGGTCTGATGCAGAACGCCATTTCGCTCGGCAGCTTCAGCGTTCTGCTGATTCAGTTTTCGCCCTGGGCGCTGCTGATACTCGCGGTGGGCGCACTGCCGGTATTTATCTCGGAGGCCAAGTTTTCCGGCGACGCCTTTCGCCTGTTCCGCCGCCGTTCACCGGAAACGCGTATGCAGGGCTACTTGGAAACCGTGCTGGCGCGTGAAGACAGCATCAAGGAGGTCAAGCTGTTCGGTCTCGAAGGGCTGTTTCTACAGCGTTACCGGGATATCTTTACCCGCCTGTTTGCCGAAGACCGCCTTCTGACGCTGCACCGGGAAGGCTGGGGGTTCGTGCTGGGCCTGCTCGGCACGCTGACATTTTACGCCGCTTACGCCTGGGTGGTGATTGAAACCATCGCCGGTGCGCTGACCCTGGGCCAGATGACCATGTACCTGATGGTATTCAAGCAGGGCCAGTCGGCGCTTTCGGCAAGCCTCACCGCGATCAGCGGCATGTATGAAGACAACCTTTACTTATCCAACCTCTACGAGTACCTGGAGCAGCCTACTCAACCTGAAGGCGGCAGCCTGACACAGGGTGAGAGCGCAGGCGACGGGCTGCGCTTCGAGGACGTCAGCTTTGCCTACCCAGGCGGTAAACAGGTACTGCAGAATATCTCCCTGCACCTGGCGCCCGGGCAGAGCCTTGCGCTGGTGGGCGAAAACGGCTCGGGCAAGACAACCCTGATCAAGCTTTTAACGCGGCTTTATCAACCCACCCACGGGCGTATTCTGCTGGATGGCAGCGACCTGCGCGACTGGGAAACCGGCGCGTTGCGAAAGCGTATCGGGGTCATTTTTCAGGATTTCGTGCGCTACCAGCTGCAGGTAGGCGAAAACCTGGGTGTGGGCGACATTCAGGCATTTAATGATCAAACGCGCTGGCAGCAAGCGGCCCATAACGGCATGGCCGATAGCTTTATCAAACGTATGCCCCAAGGCTATAACACCCAATTGGGCCGCTGGTTTAAAGATGGACAGGAACTTTCCGGCGGGCAGTGGCAAAAGATAGCGCTCTCCCGCGCCTACATGCGCGAAGAGGCCGATATTCTGGTGCTGGACGAGCCGACCGCCGCGATGGACGCTGCTGCTGAAGCCGATGTATTTACCCGCTTTCGCGAACATAGCCGCGATAAAATGACCATTCTCATCTCGCATCGCTTCTCGACGGTGCGCAGTGCAGATCTTATCCTGGTCATTGATCAAGGCGAGATTATTGAACGCGGCACTCATGAAGGGCTACTCGCGATCAATGGCCGCTACGCCCATTTATTTCACCTGCAGGCGAAAGGCTATCGCTAAGTAAAACTTGCAGTTTTTTTATCAATAGGTTAAAACAAAGAGGTTGCCTTCATCAGGCAACCTCTTTGTTTTAACTGGCTATATTACTCGAGAAACTATCATGCGCTGGCAAAACCGCGTCACACGATCCAATAAAATACTCCACGTTATGCATAACGTGGCGAGTACTTATTGTCATCGTGCGCCAGAGTAAGTTAGTCATCACTGGCCGCGACGATCTCGCGGCCAGCCTCAGTTAAAAGCACTTCTCTTAACTTTCTGACCGCAAGTCTGTCCGGCCTCCCAACTTATGGAGACCGACCCCATGGCAATCATCATTACCCGCAAACTACTTACGATCTTAAAACAGCGCCGCACTCAGCGTCGCCTATATACAGACATTCGCTTACACGATCCTCGCCTGCTTAACGATATCGGCTTACGCTGGGAGCAAGGCCAACTTGTTTCTATTCATGGTGTAGAAGAAGCGGCCACCCGCACACAGCGTCACCAAGCTGAAACACGTGATGCCTATGAAACGTGTCCCCACTGCGGGAGCCAGTTGACATAGCCAACGCCCCGGTCACAGGAAGTGGCTGGGGCGTTTTGATAGAGAAATACAGAAGTATTGCCAAAACGCCTGATCAAGCGGCTTGGCGATACCCCCGCTGGGCCTTGCGCCCTTTACGGGAGTAGCTGCCTTTACCTCTTTTGGGCGTTTGCTGCTGCATCTTGAACATGGGCGTGCGTAGCTGGGCTTTGAGCGCGTTGTCGCGAATCTTTTGCTTCATGGAACCTTTCCTGTAAAGCGGAGTTATACAACTTGTATATAAAAGCGGTGCCTGCTGAAACAGGCACCGTTAAGACATTATGAGATGCCTAACGTTCCTAGGCACTCATTTAAAATCACTCATCCCATTTAGGTGCAAAGTCAGGGTTGGCGATGCGCTCCTTGCGATCAAGCTTGGCAATATCGGCCATTTCGCTGTCGCTTAGCACAAGATCAAACGCGGCAATATTGCTTTGAATGTTACGTGCCTTGGTGGATGAGGGAATCGTGATCATGTTGCGCTGATTAACCCAGGCCAGGGCAATTTGCGCAGGCGTTACGCTATGCGCATCCGCGATCTGCTTGAGCGTGGCATCGTCCATTACCTTGCCCACCGCCAGCGGCATAAAGGCCGTTACCTGAATGCCATGATGCTCACAGCGCTCAACCAGCTTGCGGTTTTGCAGGAAAGGATGCACTTCAATCTGATTAGTGAGGATTTCGCCTTTACCCAAAATCTCCACCGCTTTATCAAGCTGTTCAATAGTGAAGTTGGATACGCCGATATGGCGCGCCTTACCCAGTGCCTTCACTTCCTTGAGAGCAGTCAGATAGTCTTGCATCGGCACTTCGTTATCCGGCGATGGCCAATGGATCAGCAGCAGGTCAACGTAATCGGTGCCAAACTTTTCGAGGCTTTCATCAACGCTCTCTTTCAAGCGCTGCGGCGCCAGGTTGTCGTGCCACACCTTGGTGGTCAGAAAGATGTCGCCACGCCGCACGCTGCTGTCACGAATCGCTTCGCCAACACCCTTCTCGTTACCGTAAAACTGGGCGGTGTCGATATGACGGTAGCCTGCTTCAAGCGCCGCATGGATGCTCTCTTTAAGCGTATCGCCTTCCAGGCGAAAGGTACCGAAACCCGGGTTAGGCATAACCTTTTGCATCATTAACATCCTTTTCTATTGATAGCGTGTTAATTAACATGGGGCAGCCACCGCATGACTTCAACCACCCATTCAAAAAAGCCCATACCAAGTTTGGCGCCATAAGCGATAGAATTATAAAAATTCGCTTGCTAACATTCTCTAGCTAACCAAGATACCGCCCATGCCCCCAGATAACGACACGCTTGCCGCTACCGATGCCCCGCTGCTTCCCATTCATCGCCAACCGGGCTTTCTAAGCTTTCTTCTTTCTCGATTAGCGGCGGTGTTTGCCATGCAGATTCAGGCCATCGTGGTGGCCTGGCAGGTATATGACATTACCCGAGACGCCATGTCGCTGGCCTACGTGGGGCTTGCGCAATTTCTGCCTATGGTGATTTTACTGCTGCCCGCAGGCGATGTGGTTGACCGTTTTCCGCGCAAGCGCATTCTGCAACTCAGCTGGGCGGTACAGGGCATTTGTAGCGCGCTGCTGCTTTTATTGGCCCAGGCCAATCACGGTAGCGTTATTGAATTTTATGCCGTGCTGGCTCTGTTTGGCTGTGCTCGGGCGTTTACCGGCCCGACGCTGCAAAGTATGTTGCCCAATATTGTGCCCCGCGCTCAGCTGGCCCAGGCCATTGCGTTGAATAGCTCGATCATGAAAGTCGCGGTGATTAGCGGGCCCTTGCTGGGCGGCGTGCTTTACAGTGTGGGCGGCGGCAGCCTGGCTTATGCCGTGTGTTTGGGGTGCTTTATCGTCGCGCTGGCCTTACTGGTGCTGGTACCGGTGCGCTATGTCGAGAAAGCCAAGGTTCTGGAAAGTACCGCCTGGAAGCGCTTTTCTGCCGGCATTCGTTATATCCGCTATCAGCCGATTATTCTGGGCGCCATTTCGTTGGATCTGTTTGCCGTGCTGCTGGGCGGTGTCGTGGCATTGCTGCCCATTTACGCGCAAGAAGTTCTGCATGTGGGCCCGGAAGGCTTGGGTGCATTGCGCAGCGCGATTGCGGTGGGCGCGCTATTGATGGGGCTTTATCTTGGCGTTCGTGGCATCAAGCGTCGAGCAGGACACGTGATGTTTGCCGCCGTGGCCGTGTTCGGGTTGGCGAATCTGGTGTTCGCGTTCTCAACCCTGTTCTGGGTATCGATGATCGCCATGCTGGTGGCGGGTGCGGCCGATATGATCAGCGTTTATGTACGCACCACCGTGATCCAGCTGGCCACGCCGGATGAAATGCGCGGCCGGGTGAATGCCGTCAATATGCTGTTTATTGGCTCAAGCAATGAATTGGGCGAGTTCCGCGCGGGCAGTATGGCGGCCGGATTTGGCGTGGTGCCCGCCGCGGTGATTGGCGGCGTGGGCACGCTGGCGGTGGTCGGCCTGTGGATGCGCCTGTTCCCGACACTACGTCAGGTCGACCGCTTCGATGATGCCCGCTGAGGCAAGCGCATTCGCGGGGCTGCTCGCCACCATACTCACCACGCTGCCCACCAGAATCACGCAGGGTGACGGCAGCGGATGATTCGCCAGGCGTTGAGGCATATCTGTAAGCGTACCCACCAACGCCTGCTGTTCGGGCAGGCTGGCATTGGCTACCAGCATGATCGGCCACTCATCGGGCAGCCCGGCCTGGCGTAGCCCTGCACAAATGGCCTCTACCTTGGAAAGCCCCATATAAAACACCAGGGTTTCATCACGGCGGGCCAGGGTTTGCCAGTCGGGCGCGCCACCCTCACGGCAGAGCTGGGCGGTAATAAAGCGCAACTGCTGAGAGTGGCCGCGGTCGGTGAGCGGAATCCCCAGGCTCGCGGCAGCGGCAGATGCCGCGGTAATACCGGGCACAATGTGCGCGGGCACATTGGCATCCGCCAGGGCGGCAAGCTCTTCGCCCATACGCGCAAATATACCGGGGTCGCCGCCTTTCAAACGCACCACCGATTTGCCGGCGGTCGCCAGTTTGACCATCAAGGCGCCAATTTCCGCCTGCGGCATGCTGTGATGGCCGCTGGCCTTGCCGACGTAGTAGCGCTCAGCGGAAAGCGGAACCAGCCCCAACACATCGTCGCCTACCAAACGGTCATACACGATAGCATCAGCCTGCATTAACAGCCGCGCGGCTTTCAGCGTTAACAGCTCCATATCCCCACTGCCCGCGCCGACCAGATACACATGCCCGGCAGTGCAATCGCCGCGTAGTTTAAGCGAAGGCACGCTTGGTGCGCTGCTCGTGGAGCGCTGAAATGGCGACAGCACACGCTGCGTAAAGCACATCAAAGCCTCAGGCCACTTCTGTAGTAGACGCTTGCTTGGCACGCGCATGTGAACGCTCCTCTTCGATCAGGGACTTTAATTCAGGCAAACAACTACCGCACTGGGTTCCGCAGGCAAGCCGTGCACCCAAGGCTTCCACGCTGGTATCACCGCCCCGAATGGCATTAACAATCGCCGTTTGGCCCACTTGGTGGCAGCTGCATACCACGGGGCCGGTATCCGCGGCGCCATCATCACACCCCGCCAGCAGCCGGCGCCGGTGCTTATCACTTATGGCTGTTTCGTTAAAACGTGCTTCAAGCCAGGCAAGCCCGGGCAATTCGCGCGGCGGGCCGACCATCAGCCACCAGCGCAGTTTGCCCTGCACAATGGCCGCAGCGCGCAGGCGACCCTTACCGCTGTCTTCACACCACAAACTAGCCTCATCGGGTAGCCACGTGGCGAGTAGCGCCAGCCAGTCATGTACCGGATTTGCATCAGCCAGCTGCCAGCGCTGACAGCCCTGCATGGGTACGCGTGCCCAGTAATCGCTTTTGCACCACGCGGGCACTTCCTGCCTATTATCCCCTAATGGTTGGGCAATCAACAGCGTTGCCTCCCAGGCGGTGTTCAGCGGCGCCAGTGCCACCGCGCCGTGCTTGGCTTCCGGCTGGCCTGAAACGGGATCGGTGATGGCCTCCAGCATGGCGCCGCTACGCGCCGATTTACTGAACGCATCGCTCCAGTGCATGGGAATAAACACCTCGCCACGCCGCTGGGCGTTTGAGATGCGCACTCGCCCCCGATACTCGCCATGGGCGGCGGACAATACTGCCAGCTGCTGATCGCCAATACCATAGCTCGCAGCATCGCTTGGGTGGAGTTCGATAAATGGCTCGTGGCGATGATTCATCAGCCGGGGCGCGCGTGCCGTGCGTGTCATGGTGTGCCACTGGTCGCGAATACGCCCGGTATTCAGGCGCAGCGGATAGGCGTCACTCAAGCGTTGCTCCGGCAAGCGCGGCGTTATGGCGATAAAGTTGGCGCGCCCATCAGGCGTGGCAAACTTGCCATCTTCAAACAGCCGCGCCGTTCCGTGAGGCGATGAAGAGGTAACCGGCCACTGAATCGGCGCCAGCGCATCGTAGCCTTCTCGCCCAAGGCCCACCAGGCCCGAAATATCGAAGAGCTGTTTGCTCTCCTCTACGTTCTCAAAGCCGGAAAGGCGTGCGTGCTCGTCGAAAATTTCATGGGGATGGGTGTAGTCAAATGCCTCTTGAAATCCCAAGCGTTTGGCAACTTCGCACATAATCCACCAGTCGTGACGCGCTTGGCCTGGCGCGGGTAGCAAGCCACGCTGGCGTGAAATACGCCGCTCGGAGTTGGTCACCGTGCCGTCTTTTTCAGACCACCCCGTCGCGGGCAAAATGATATCGGCGTAGGCCAGCAAGTCGGTATGGCTTGCGCATTCAGATACAATCACCAGCGGGCACTTTTCAAGCGCACGCCGCACGCGGGCGGCATCCGGCAAGCTGACCGCCGGGTTGGTGGCCATTATCCACAGCGCCTTTATTTCGCCCCGCTCAACCGCGTCAAAAAGCTCAATCGCCTTATAGCCGGGCGCCTGGGGCAGTTCGGGCGTTAACGTTTCAGTCGCCCAAAAGCGGGAGACCCGGCCGAGGGCGCCGGGGGTGTGGTAATCCATATGCGCGGCCAGCTGGTTGGAAAGCCCACCCACTTCGCGCCCGCCCATGGCATTGGGCTGGCCGGTAATCGAGAAAGGCCCTGCTCCCGGCAAGCCGATTTTGCCGCCCGCCAAGTGGCAGTTAATGATCGCATTGCACTTATCAGTGCCGCTGGTGGATTGATTGACGCCCTGGGAGTAGAGCGTCACGACATGGAGCTGGCTGGCAAACCAGTAATAAAAGGTCTCCAGCCGCTCAGGGTCGATATCACATATCGCCGCCACGTCATTAATGTCGCAGTGGCTCGCGGCCAGCAGCGCTTCATCGAAACCTTGTGTATGACGCTCCAGATAGAGCTGATCCAGCTTGTTATTCTCAGCCATCCAGGCCAGCAGGCCGTTAAACAGCACCGCATCGCTGCCGGGGGCGATGCCCAGGTACAGGTCGGCAATTTCGCAGCTGTCGGTCACGCGCGGGTCGATGACCACCACCCGCATCAGCGGATTGCGCGTTTTGGCGACCTTCAAGCGCTGATAAAGCACCGGGTGGTTCCAGGCCAGATTCGAGCCCACCAGCACCACCAGTTCGGCCTCTTCAATATCTTCATAGTTGCAGGGAACGGCGTCTGCGCCCAACGAGCGTTTATACGCCGCCACGGCAGAGGCCATGCAGAGTCGCGAGTTGGTATCCAGGTGCGGCGTGCCTAAAAAGCCTTTAAACAGCTTATTGGCCACATAGTAATCTTCGGTTAATAGCTGGCCAGAAAGGTAAGCACCGACGGACTCCGCACCGTAAGTTGCGCGAGTCGTTTGCAACCGCTCTGCCAAGGTGGTTAACGCCACATTCCAGTCAACCGCTTGCCCATCGACCCAGGGCGTGGTGAGCCGGTCATGGTGGCCAAGGGTTTCGTGCAGTGCTGAGCCTTTCACACACAGCCGACCAAAATTGGCGGGGTGGTCGCGGTCGCCTTCAACCGCGCTGATTGTGCCGCCTGCCACAGTGGCGGTGACGCCGCAGCCGACACCGCAATAAGGGCACGTCGTGTTTGCTTTACAAGCCGAGCGTGTGGCCTGGGACATACTGATTTCCTCCCGCTTAAAAAAGCAAAAAGCGCCCAAGCGAGCCTCATAAGAAGCCTGCCTGGACGCCGTTGTCTCAGGGACACCTGCACCGGTGCCGAATGTCGCACTGCTGGGATTGGACACATTTATTAATGGCCTGTCGTCTGATGGCGTTAGCGTTGTTATTTGCCCGTCAAACTCGATGGCTGCATTTTATTGTGCCGATAAACCCATCTGTGCTTTGTTGCTTGTTACCAAGGTAATAGCAAGGCCTGCGCCAACCAGCCTATTAAAATAAAAATGCCAAATTAAACAGCAGGTTAATAAACAATAAAATATCTTTCGACTTATCTTGTAGGTAGGTTTTTTGCTAACGCTGACTACTCACGGTGCATCTTTACCGCTTAGCGCACCAAGAGCGTGCGCAGGCTGAGCGTAAGCGGCTGAAAAGGCGCTTTCTTCAACCTATTTATTTAAATCAACCTATTGATAAGTAATATAAAAATAAATAACGAGCGATGTTTGGCTGATTAATTGCCCTGTACTGATTAGATAAATTCAAGTCTAGCTGGCAGCCAACGGTGGCTGCTCTGTGCTTAACCCACGAACGGGTTTGGCCTCAGCTACCGGGCAACGAAGCCCCTGATACGGCTTTCCTGGCAATCCACTTGCCCGGGACGCTAACTCAGGGGCTTTTTTATTGTTTTTTCTTCAGCGCTGCGCCACGACAGCATTTATCGCTGCCAGATATTTGTAGCCAGATATTTGTAGCCAGGTCTTTGTAGACAGGTCTTTGTAGACAGGTATTGGCAGCCAAGCGCGAAACAGTAAGGAGCAACCCATGATCGCTATCTCTCGGTGCTCGTCTGATGATCACTTGGTCATTATCGGCAACGGCATGGCGAGCCAGCGTCTGCTAGAGGCGGTCGTTAAATTGCCTCACCGACCCCAGCAAATAACGGTGATTGGTGCAGAAGCATCTCCCGCTTATAACCGGATACTGCTATCGCCACTGCTCGCCGATGAAATGCCGCCTAGCGCCCTCACCTTGCGGGATGCGCAGTGGTACGCCAAGCAAGGTATCACCCTGCACTTAAATGAATGCGTGCTGGAGATCAACCGTGCAGAACAGCGCGTTGTCACTCCCTGCCGCACGCTAACTTATGACCGCTTGGTGATTGCCACCGGCTCACGCCCGACGCTGCCCGAGGTACCCGGCATTGGCCTTAACGGCGTGTATGGGTTTCGTACCCTGCAAGATGCCGACACGCTCGCAAAGCTTGCCTTGCAGGGCGGCGAATGTGTCGTGGTCGGCGGCGGTCTGTTGGGCCTGGAGGCCGCTGAAGGGCTCCGCAAGCGGGGTGCCAGCGTCAGCGTTCTACAGCGCAGCGAGCGGTTGATGAATCGTCAGCTGGATAGCACGGCCGCTGGGCTGCTGAAAACGACGCTTGCCCAACGTGGCTTGACCATCTTAACCAATGCGCGTATCCGCCATTTTGAAGACGATGGCGCGGGAAGCCTGGCCGCTGTTGTACTTGAGGATGGCCAGCGCCTGCCTGCCCAAAGCGTCATCGTGGCAACCGGCGTTACGCCTAACGCAGAACTTGGCCATCAGGCAGGCTTGGCTACACAGCGCGCCATCATGGTTGATGACACGCTCACTACTTCCGACCCGCATATTCATGCATTGGGTGAGTGTTGCCAGTTCGAGCAGCACACCTACGGCCTGGTCGAGCCGATCTGGCGCCAGGTAGATGTGTTAGCCAACACGCTGTGTGGCGATGGCAGCGCCCGCTATCGTGAGGCGCCAACCGCCACCAAGCTTAAAATCAGCGGCTTGGCCCTCTACGCGTTTGGCCCCACTGAGGCCGCGCCAGAACACGAAGTACTGCACTACAGCGACCCGGAAAACGGCGACTACCGCCGCCTGTTACTGCGCAACGGAAGGCTTGAAGGCGCCGTGCTGTATGGCGATACCCATTCCGGCCCCTGGTATTTCGCCCAGGCGCTGGCCAAAACCGATCTGGCCGCCTGCCGCCAGGCGTTGTTGTTCGGTGAAGCCGATGCCAACGCCCTGCTTCTTGATAACCCGCCCACTCCCTCATCGACGCTGGAGGCAGCTTAGCCATGTCCATCACCTCTAAACGCAACGTGATTATTATTGGTAACGGTATGGTCGGCCACCACCTGGTCGAGCAGCTGGTTGAAAACGGTGCCCTGTCACAGATGAACGTCACCGTGTTTGGCGAAGAGCGCCACCGTGCTTATGATCGCGTGCACCTTTCTGAATACTTCAAGGGCCGCGACGCCGAAGCCCTTGCACTGTGCGATGGCGATTACTACGCAAGCCATGGCGTTACGTTCAACAGCAGCGAAGCGGTGATATCCATCAACCGCGCGGCAAAAACGCTCGCTACTGAGCGCGGCAATTACGCCTATGATCACCTGGTACTGGCCACCGGCTCCTACCCCTTCGTGCCACCTATTCCCGGTAACGATCGCGAAGGCTGCCTGGTGTATCGCACGCTGGACGACCTGGACGCCATCCGCGAGGCGGCGCAAAGTGCGGCCACCGGCGTTGTGGTAGGTGGCGGCCTGCTGGGCTTGGAGGCGGCCAACGCGCTGCGCGGATTGAATCTGGAAACCGCGGTGATTGAGTTTGCTCCACGCCTGATGCCCATGCAGGTGGATAGCGAGGGCGGCGAGCTGCTGCGCGAAAAAATCGAAGCCTTGGGTGTTCAGGTACTCACCGAGCGGGCCACTCAGCGCATTGAAGATGGTGCAGCCAGCCGCCATCGCATGGTGTTTCAGGATGACAAGATACTGGAAACCGACCTGATCGTGTTCTCGGCGGGTATTCGTCCCCGCGATCAACTGGCCCGGGAGTGCGGCCTGGAAATTGGCGAGCGCGGCGGCGTGGTGATCAACGATCAGTGCCAGACCAGCGACCCGGCGATTTTAGCCATTGGCGAAGTGGCGCTGTGGAATCAGAGCATTTTTGGCCTGGTGGCGCCTGGCTATCAGATGGCAAAGACAGCGCTTTCGACGCTCACCGACGGCGACGCTTCTTTTGCCGGTGCCGATATGAGCACCAAGCTCAAGCTTCTGGGGGTAGACGTCGGCTCGATTGGCGATGCCCACGGCAATCAAAACCCCGGCGCACGGATGTTTCGCTACCTTGACCCACTTACCCAGATTTACCGCAAGATGGTGGTCTCAAGCGACGGCAAGAAGCTCTTGGGCGCCATGCTGGTGGGCGATAACAGCGTCTACGACACCCTGCTTCAGTACTACGCCAACGGTATCGAGCTGCCCAAAGAACCCGCCTCATTGATTTTGCCGCAAAGCGGCGCCGCCCCGGCACTTGGCCCGGA
The DNA here is from genome assembly GCF_000377665.1 of Vreelandella zhanjiangensis DSM 21076. Lineage (GTDB taxonomy): Bacteria > Pseudomonadota > Gammaproteobacteria > Pseudomonadales > Halomonadaceae > Vreelandella > Vreelandella zhanjiangensis. The sequence continues at coordinate 27,959 of NZ_KB898651.1, forward strand.
CGCGCTGCCGGAAACAGCGATGATCTGCTCGTGCCATAACGTCACCAAGGCCAGCATTTGCGCGACCATTGACGCAGGCGCCAGCGACTTGGGGGCGGTAAAAAGCAATACCCGCGCCAGCACCGGCTGCGGTGGCTGCGCGTCGCTGTTGAAAAGCGTGGTGGATCATGAGCTGGCCGCACGCGGCGTTGAGGTGGACAAGTCGATTTGCGAGCACTTTCAGCACACCCGCCAGGAGCTTTACGACATCGTGCGTGTGGAGGGCATCAAGACCTTCAGCGAGCTGATCGAAAAGCACGGCGCGCCTAGCACTCACCACTTGGGCTGCGATATCTGCAAGCCTGCGGTCGGTTCCATTCTCGCCTCCTGCTTTAACGAGCCGATTACCGACGCTGCGCATATTCCGCTTCAGGATACCAACGACACCTTCATGGCCAATATGCAGAAAAACGGCACCTATTCGGTCGTGCCGCGCATTGCAGGCGGGGAAATCACGCCGGATAAACTGGTGGTGCTGGGTCAGGTAGCGCAAAAGTATGGCCTTTATAGCAAGATCACCGGCGGCCAGCGGATTGATCTGTTCGGCGCCCGCCTGGAAGACCTGCCTGAGATCTGGGGCGAGCTGATCGAGGCCGGCTTTGAAACCGGACACGCCTACGGCAAGTCGCTGCGTACGGTGAAATCCTGCGTGGGCAGCACCTGGTGTCGTTACGGCGTGCAGGACAGCGTGGGCATGGCGATCAAACTTGAGAACCGCTACAAGGGCCTTCGTGCACCGCACAAGATCAAGTTTGGCGTATCAGGCTGTACCCGCGAGTGCGCCGAAGCGCAAAGCAAGGATATCGGGATTATAGCCACCGAAAACGGTTGGAACCTTTACGTATGCGGCAACGGCGGCATGCGCCCACGCCACGCTGAGCTGTTTGCCACCGACCTTGACGATGAAGCCCTCTACCGCACCATCGACCGCTTTCTAATGTTCTACGTGCGCACGGCGGATCGCTTGCAGCGCACCTCGGTATGGCGGGAAAACCTGGAAGGCGGGCTGGAGTATCTGAAAGAGGTAATTCTCGACGACAGCCTGGGCATGGGTGATGAACTGGAGCGCCAGATGCAAACCGTGGTGGATAACTATCAGTGCGAATGGGCAGGCGCCATCAGTGACCCGGATAAGCTCAAGCGCTTTAGAAGCTACGTCAACGACAGCCGCCCCGACCCATCGATCATCATGACCAGTGAGCGCGGCCAGCTACGGCCTGCCTAGGGTTTGTTACGAAAAGTCGCTGAGCGAAGACCAGACAAGGCAAAAATTAGCGAAAAAACGGAGTTTACGAGTGTAAATGAGTATTTTGAGCTGATTTTTAACGCCGTATGGTCGAGCGCAAGCAGTTTTCGTACAAAGACTAACCAACATCACTTTAAAGGGGCTACTCCATGACCGCTACCGCAGTGAAGCAAGCAACGGTTACGCAAAGCAGACAGGCACCGACCGGCCAGAAACTGTGCAGCAAAACTGATCTGGTCGCGTTTTCCGGGGTTGCTGCGTGGCTTGAAACGCCACAGGGGCCGACGCAAGTCGCGCTATTCTACTTGCCGGGCTTTGAGCGTGAGCTTTACGCCATTGATCACCACGACCCGTTTTCCAACGCCAATGTGATCGCCCACGGTATTGTGGGCGATATACAGGGCGCCGCCGTGGTGGCGTCACCCATTTACAAGCAGCACTTTCGTTTGGAAGATGGCCAGTGCGTGGAAGACGACAGCGTCAAGCTAGCTACCTGGAAGGTGAGCTTTAAAGGAGCTGATGTGTGGATTGAGGAATAAGCCACATAGGCGAAGCGGATGCCTATGCAAGAGGCAGCTTCATCTTTCCCTACCGTGCCGTTAACGGGCAAAAATACCTTGGGCAATGCGCATTTTTTCCTGACGCGTTCGCTCCAGGTGTTCCGTTAGATAGACAGCCGCTTGTTGATTATCCCCCTCCTCCAGCAGGTCAAGAATCGCCAAGTGCTCTTTATACTCAGGCACTGGCGATTCACGCCGGGCATAAACGTGGTATTCAATCAGGCGACGCAGCCTATTAGCGCGCTTAAGGCTCTCAATCAGAAATTGGTTATTTGAGCCGTTAACGATACTTTCATGGAAGTAGGTGCCGTTTATATACATTTGACGCTCAGAGATCGTGCTACCTTCTTCAGACACTGCCTCCGTTAACGATTCCCTTAACTGCTTGAAGACTTTCTTATTAATCTGGTAGCCAGGCTCTCTTAACGCGGCGGGTTCAATTAACAGACGAAAACGAAAACACTGATCATACGTTGCCTGAGAGGTTAAGAATTCATTAAATTCCCACCCATAGCCCAAAAGCCTGGACACCCAGCCTTCGGCTTCCATGGCATGCATCGCTTGAAGAATCGTGCTGCGACCAAGCGTGTATTTTTTGGCAAGTTCCGCCTCGGTAATTTTTCCGGCAATCTGATTATTTAAATAATCGACGCCAATCGTAAAACACAGTGGCGAGATAGAAGAGCCTTGCTCTAGCGGCTCGTCAGCATCGGCAAAAAGCCCACGCTTGGTATCCACTAAAAAGAAGCCGCGATTAGGCTGGCGCTTCACCACCCCCTGCTCTTCCAAAAACTGGAAGGCCGCACGAATGGGCGTTCGCGAGACCTTCAATTTCGTTACATAGCTCGCCTCCGTCAGGTGGCTCCCTACGGGTATAGCCTCTTCATTAATCAACGTGTGAATACGCTTTGCCAAAAGCTCAGCGGTAAGAGGAGATGCACTATTAGCCACGACCCATCCTTTAAGCGCTTGGCGCGACCGAGGCACCCTGAATATTATGCTTGGCTAACAAGCGAGCGACCTCCCCTTCCGCTTTTGCCTCTTCAATAAACGCGGACAGAAAAGCGGCGGCTTCCTGGGGCCGGTTTTTCGGAACGCCCATCGCCTGCTGGATCGTCATAAAGTGCCCAGGCAACAGCCGCAAACCACCAAACTCTTCAATACCCGCTTCCAGCTGCTGCTTCACGCCTGCGGCGATATCCAGGTTGTGTTCAATAAAAAACTCCACCACTTTCGGAGAAGTAGGGGCTCTAACCAGCTCGGCGTGTTGAATAGCGCGGCTAAGGTAAAGATCATAAGCACTGCCCTTACCAACCACGATCTTCTGACCATGGCGGTCAGCCTCTTGCTGATCCGTAATTGGCGAATCCTCGCGCACCAGATAGCAGCCTTCAATCAGCACGTAAGGCGCGGTAAATTGAATACTTTCAGCACGCTTGGGATCTAGCGCAAAAAAGCCCATATCGGCCTTTTCATCGCTGACAACGGCAACGGCCTCACCGGCAGAGGCATATACTTGAAGCTCAAGCTCAACCTCCAGCCTGTGTGCGATCATCTTTGCCAAATCAACCGAAACACCATAAGGCTGCTGGTCGGCATCGAGTCCCGCCAATATCGGGTTACCCACGTTAATAGTAGTGCGCAACACGCCGGTGGGCGCCATTAGCTCTCTTAACCGGTTAATATCGTTCACTTATCACTTTCCTTATGAATGGTTTGGCCAGTATTACTCAGGCCAATGTTTTTTTCAGTAGAGAGGGAATGACGCCGCCTTCTTTAAGCAGTGCAATTTCTGCCTGCGTATCGACCTGGGCGATAGCCATTAGCGTCTCTATCCCGCCTTGCACTCTTAAAATATTAACTTGAATCCGAGCGCGAGGGGTTAGCGTATCGGCCTGCGCCTGAATTTCGATTTGATCACCCGGCTCAATATTCAGCGTGGTTGAGCTAACGCCCGCGGGTAAGTTCAGCGGCAAAATTCCCATGCCGATCAGGTTTGAGCGGTGAATACGCTCAAAACTTGCGGCAAGTACCGCACGAACGCCCAGCAGCCGCTGCCCTTTTGCAGCCCAGTCTCTCGATGACCCCATACCGTAGCGCTCACCCGCGACGACTACAACGGGTTCATTGGCTTCACGGTAGCGCTTGGCTGCCTCAAAAAGAGGCATAACATCGCCGCTGGGTATATGACGCGTGTGTGCAACCGGTGCATCAAGAGCAAGATAGTTTTTTAACGTTTTATTGTGAAAGGCGGCCCTTACCATGACCTCCCAATTGCCCCGGCGTGAGGCAAAAACGTTTAGATCGTCACGACGTTCACCGCGCTTAACCAGATAGTCAGCGACACGGCTATCAGCCGGAATGGCGCTGGCAGGTGATATATGGTCGGTCGTGACATCATCACCGACTATCAGCAGCGGGTAAGCAGTGTAATGGCCTAATTGACTGCCCTCGGATACCGCAGCAAACGGTGGGCGGCGCAGCGTGTTGGAGGTTTCCTCCCATGGGAAGGTTGCTGTTTTAGGCACATCCAGAGCCCCCCAACGGGCGTTACGGCTTGCCTGTTTGAAATCTTTTGCAAAATCGGCAGCGTTCAGCGCCTTGGCTAACGCGGCATCGACGTCTTCCCTGGCAGGCCATAGGTCACGCAGGTAGATATTCCTACCTTCGTACTCCGCCAGTGGCTGCTTGAAATCATGCTCGGCATTACCGGCCAGGGCAAAACCCACAACCAGCGCAGGCGACATGATAAAACCCAGGTCAAGATCTGGGTGCACGCGGCCAGGGAAGTTTCGATTACCCGACAGCATCGCTACTGCACGGCAGTTGCCTGCTTTCTGTGCCTGCCTGATCTCTGGGGTCAATGGCCCCGAGTTACCGATGCAGGTGGTACACCCATACCCGACGATATCAAAGCCGATAGCGGCCAGATCATCCATTAGCCCCGCCCGCTTGAGATAGGTAGCCGCTGCTGGTGAGCCTGGAGCAAGCGAGGTTTTTACCCAAGCAGGCGGTGTTAATCCATAGCGGCGAGCCTTTCTGGCTAATAGCCCTGCGGTGATAATAAGGCGTGGATCGCTCGTGTTGGTGCAGCTGGTAATGGCAGCAATCGCTACGGGGTGGCGAGGCAGGTCTGAAACTGCGCGGTGAGATACTGCACTTGGCTTAAATTCAAGCTGTGACAACACTTCTCCCATATAGGTGTAGTCATGCACATCCTGGGGTCGCGTAGGCCCGGCGACCTGTACACCAATCCCGCTTAAATCAATCTCTATACACTGTGTATAGGTAGGCTGCTCATCGGCTTCAAACCAAAGCCCTGTCGCTTTGCAGTAGTGCTTTACCCGTTCAACGGCTTCTTTTGAGCGCCCTGTTTGGTCAAGATAGCGCAGGGTTTGCTCATCCACCGCAAAAAAACCAGTAGTGGCACCGTACTCAGGCGCCATATTAGCCACGACAGCACGATCACCGGCCGTTAAGGTGCCCACGCCCGGTCCAAAAAACTCAACGAACTTGCCCGTTACGTTTAGCGCCCTCAAGCGCTGAGTAACTATCAGCGCCAAGTCGGTGGCCTGTGCTTGCGGCGCCAGTGTGCCTATCAACTTAACCCCCACCACGTCGGGAATGCGCAGCATGGTGGGGACACCAAACATTACCGTTTCCGCCTCCAGGCCACCTACTCCCCAGCCCAATACACCAATGCCGTTAATCATTGGCGTATGGCTATCAGTACCTAGCATCGTATCGGGCACCATCCAGCGTTCTTCGCCACGCTCTTGAGTGGTTACGACAGTGGCCAGTTGCTCAAGGTTTAGCGTGTGCATAATACCGGTGCCCGGTGGGTGAATGGTCACGCCTTCAAGTGCACTAGAGGCCCAGCGTAAAAAACGATACCGCTCGTGGTTACGGCGCATTTCATGCTGAAGGTTGTCTTCTGAGGCGCTGCTGCTGGCGAACACCTCTACAGCAAGCGAATGATCTACTGAAACATCTACCGGTAAATGCGGTTTAAGCACTTCAGGGTCACCACCCGCTTCACGTATTGCGTCACGCATAGCGGCAATGTCGACTAACGCAGGTGTACTCGTTGTATCGTGCATCAATATCCGCCCCGGCTGAAAGGCGATTTCGGCACTGCTCGTGCCGTTTTCCAGCCACCTCAAAAGCGCTTGAGCACTGCGCTTGCGCTCCTCACCCGTCGTATTACGCATAATATTTTCAAGCAGAAGGCGCAGCACATAGGGCAGCTTGTGAAGCGTCTCGCCGAGTAATTTGGGTAGTTCGATAATCGCGTAATCATGGCCCTTGAACGTCAAATTGCCATGCGTGTAGTGGGTTAGCTTCTCAATATTGTGCATAGTTCAGCTGCCGTATCTGACGATTGTCGTTATTGATTGATGAGTCGATCTCAGGCGCCATAATTGCACTTTATGAATCAAAAATACAATATAGTGTTTTAGCCGATTTCTGTTTTGAAGAAATCGACTGTTGGTTTTCCCCAACGAAAACGCCGCCTGATAGGCGGCGTTAGAAGCGCTTTACAACCATTAGCCATTAAGTATTAAGAAAATCGATCAGCGCTTTATTAAATTCATCAGCGTGGGTTGTGTTAATCGCATGCGGTCCGCCTTCAATGACATGCGTTTGCGCTTTAGATAAAAGCTCGGCGGCGCGTTTCCCGCTGACCTCAAACGGAACAATCTGATCGCCATCGCCATGGAGTATCAGCGTAGGCACATCGATTTTGGGCAGGTCTTTGCGAAAGTCGGTATAGCTAAACGCTTTAACACACTCATAGGTGGCTAGCGGCGAGGCAAAGGCGGCGATATCGCGATGATAGAGCCGATTGGGCTCGCTGATTAAGTCACTGTTCTCAGCGGTTGAGAAAAAATCCTTGGTGAAGTCTTCGAGAAAAGCGATCCGGTCACCGCGAACACCTTCCAAAAACCCGTTAATGGTCGCGTCATCCAACCCACCATCCGGGTTATCGTCTGCCTTATACAGGTAAGGCGGAACGGCAGCGGCAAATACGCCTTTTGTCACGCGGCCAGTACCGTAGCTTCCAAGATAGCGGGCCACTTCGCCACCGCCCATGGAGAAGCCCACCAGCGTAGCGTCGTGGAGATCAAGCGTATCAATCAGCTTTTTCAGGTCGGCGGCCAGCGTATCGTAGTCGTACCCGCCATCTGCCTGGGTGGACCAACCAAACCCACGGCGGTCGTAAGTAATAACCTTGTAGCCTGCTTCTACTAGGGCGGGCACCTGCTTTTCCCAGGAACGGCCGCTCAATGGCCAGCCGTGGATAAGTACCACGGGCTTACCTGCTCCGTATACTTCGTAATAAAGCTCTACCGGCGTACCCTGCTCCGTGCCGACGCTCAGCATAGGCATTGTTAAACCCTCCCGTTGGCGTAATGTTTGTCCATTAATGCGTTTAAAGGTTAGTACACGTTATTACCACTTACCAAAAGACGATCAGCCCGTATGGGAACAGCTTGAGCTTACGGGCATTCAACCTTTTCCCTTAGCGCACATTGATACACCACGCACTCCAGGTGCTGATCGGCGACGTGAGAATAAGCCGACAGTTTTTCAACTAATGTGAACTTGGCTTTTTCGAGCACGCGCTGAGATGCCTTGTTTTCAACCGAAACAGTCGCTGTCAGCGTGTCCAGACCATAAATACAGCGGGCCTCTTTCATCAAGTGATGAAGCGCTTTTTGGGCGATTCCCTGCCCGCAGGCGTTTTCAGCAAGGCGATAGCCGACCTGAGCACTGCCCTGATCAATATCACGCAGATTGGCGCGCCCGATAATGACGCCATTATGGCGAATAAGCTGAGGGCTCATACGCCCCTGAGCATTGAGTGCCAGACACTCAACAATATGCTGTGACACACCATGCGGGGTATAAAACTGCTTTCTGCGCGCTTCGATATGCTGCTCAAACCACGCCCGCTCTGCGGTCTCAAACGCCAACAGTTCAAAGGCGTCTTCAGGCGTTAACAGGCTGAAGGTTAAACCCTTGGCATGGCGAATACGTACATCTCTTTGTGGAGTCATCGCCGTTCGTCCTTGTAGGCGCAGCTATGGTTAGTGAATAAGCTATCAATATTGCTATGCTAGCGGGTTATACGAATGGCGTTGGAGCCAAAACATTCATGAAAACAGAAGCACGCACGCTGGCCTTTTCTGCCTTTATGGCGCTCTTGATCGGCTGTGCCGGTATTACCGCCACGCTAGCCTCCAATTCCCAGGCTATTTTGCTCGATGGGTTATTTAACCTTATCTACTTTAGCGTAGCTTTGGTGACGATCAAGGTAAGTAGACTAGCCAGCCGCCCGGATAGCGAATCCTACCCATTTGGTTACAGCTACTTCGAGTCGCTGGTTAACCTATGCAAAGGGCTACTGATTCTAGGGGTATCCGTCTTTGCACTGGTAGATGCCATTGCCGCTTTGCTAACGGGTGGTCGGGAAATTGCTGCAGGCCTTGCCGTTATCTACGCGCTGTTTGCGACGCTTGCCTGCTCGGTGACCGCGTGGGTTATGCATCGCAGCCAGCGCTATACCCATAGTCCGCTAATTGCGGCCGACAAACTCAACTGGGTAGTCAATAGCATCATTTCCGCCGCGGTACTCGCAGCGTTTTGTATGGTAATGGTGTTTGAGTGGCTGAACTGGAACAACGTAGTGGCGTATGTCGATTCCGTTCTGGTCATGGCAGTGGTGTTGCTTTGCCTGGGCGTACCCGTGCGTATGGCGTCCCAAGCCCTAAAAGAGCTGCTTAATAAAACGCCTGATGAAGCAATTGCCGCTCCTGTGCGCCAAGCCATATCCATAGCGCTGGCTGGCACGCATACCCAGGAGGTACGCGTGCGCATGGTGCGGCCCGGCCGCTTACTTTATGTCATGGTACACATTGTTTTACGCGAAGAAGGCACCAGCGCCTCGTTAAAGGCCCAAGACGCTCTACGCGCACGTATCGATGATGAGATACGCCGCTGCTACTCGCCGGTGGTATGTGATGTGGTGTTTACCGCGAATACGCACTGGGCGGCGCCTTCCTGTGGGTTGCTGATTGAGCGACATACTTAAAAGCGCACGATTTATGGCTGCCGAATGGCAGCCAGTCGCCCGGAGGATTTGTTCGGGCCGATGAGCAGCAAGCTAACCGTGGCGATGACACCCACCAGTAACGCCACGCCAAATAGCCTCAATGCGGCTACATGCCCGACTGAATCAATCAGAGCGCCCGTCGTAATTACCGGAAGGCTAAATCCCACATACGCCATCAAAAAATACCCAGCGCTTGCCTGGGTAGAGAACGTGCCGGCAATGGCCAGCACACCACTTAATCCGCCCAAATAAATAAATCCATAGCAGGCGCTGCTGGCCGCAACCGCTCCCAGTAACACAGCTATTAGACTTCCCTGAAGGGCGCCCCAGGCGATTAATCCGTAGGCGACAGGTAAAACCATCAGCCCTAGTACCGTGGCCTTAGCGGGTGTCAAGGCACGTGCCCAAGGCTGAAACAATACCCCGCAGCTGCAAATGCCAAACGTGGCAAAACCACTCCAAGGTGTTAAACCGTGCTGGCTTAACGTGGAGGGTAATATAGCAATCACCAGCCCTACGGTTGCCCATGCAAGTAAAATGGCTAGCCCAAAGCTCAATGTTCCCGACGGGTAACCTGGCAGTCGCCACATCGCGCCTTGGGTAGTAGCAGGCGCTATATTTTTCAGCGGCATTACAGCGACTAACGCGACTATGCCAGCGCCCAGATACAGCCATAGGCTTGGCGGCGTGACACTGGGCGTATGGAAAATAAACAGGCTGGTAACCGCCGCACCCAAACCAAATCCAAGCGCCGTACTAGACGTTACGTACTTCGTTGCCTCGCGACTGTCGTCACGATTAAGCAACTGATGCATATATCCAGGCGCGACGGCTGAGGTCAGCCCAGTACCAATGCCCAATAAAAAGCGTGCAACCCCCAGCGTTATCAAGCCAGGCATCAACAGTGTTAGCGTGGTGGCACTTAAACAGAGAAGAAGTGCGACAATGATTAACGGTTTAGGGCCCACTCGATCCGCTAGCCCATTAAGACCCAGCAATACCGGCATGACGCCCGCTACGTAACAGGCAAACGCGAGTGAGGCGGCCCCCACCCCGACGCCTGCTTTCGCCGCTAGCATATCGTAAAGCGGTGCCTGCAAATTAACCGCAGTGGTAATCATGCATAGCGCAAAAGCCAACCGGGGTGCGTTATATCGGTTCATCTTTTTTCCTAAACGGGTCGTGGGTTAAGCCATTACGCTCGCACCCTTACCGCTTGGAGGTAAGGTACACTTATTCATCATTACCCAAGCACTGTTCCTGCGTTTTTGCGAACAGTGGCAGGCAGCAGAGATTTTTATGAAACTTCAGGTAGACCGACATGCCGCTATCCCGATTGCGCAGCAGCTTGAAGAGAGTATTCGCCATTGGATTCAAGAAAATGGAGCAGGGGGGCGTCGCTTACCTTCCATACGCCGCCTGGCGGCAGAGCACGATATTAGCCGTAACGCGGTTATTGACGCCTACGAACGGTTGGTGGCCTCTGGCCTGGTTCGCTCAAGGCCCGGCTCCGGGTTCTTTATCGCTGATGGAGCAGCCGTTACTGCCCAGCCATCGTTAGCATCTACCCCTCTTCAAGAAGTTACCAATGGCCTATGGGGGCTTTTTAGCGCTAATGAACACTCACTAAAACTGGGCTGTGGGTGGTTGCCCAATGCCTGGCGTGAGAGCGAAGACCTGACCTACGCTATTCGCCAGGTGACGCGTAAAAGCCAATCAGGAATTTTTGAATACAGCACACCCCAAGGACTGCTGGCGCTTCGTAGCTTGATCCAGGAACGCTTGCGCCCACTCGCAATAACGGCAAATGCTGAGCAAATTGTCATGACCAGCGGCGGCAGCCATTCACTGGATTTATTGGTGAGAATGCTGCTTGAGCCCGACGACGTGGTGTTTGTGGAATCACCGGGCTATTACAACCTGTTCGGCCTGCTGCATTTACAGCGTATCCGCGTGATAGGAGTACCGCGCCTTGCTGATGGGCCGGATATTAACCGCCTGGAGGCCCTGTTAGCACAACATCGTCCTAAGCTTTTTTATGTGAACAGCGTATTTCACAACCCGACCGGCAGTACGCTGACACCGGCGATTGCACATCGCGTTTTACAGCTCGCCCAACAGTACGATTTCACTATTGTAGAAGACGATATTTACGCTGATTTTCAGCATACACCGACCACACGACTCTCAGCCCTGGATGGCCTTGAACGGGTTATTTACTTGGCCAGTTTTTCCAAAACGCTTTCCTCATCGCTGCGGGTGGGCTTTATTGCCGTCCCACCTTCGTTAGTGCAGAGGCTTGTGGATATCAAGATGTTGACCAGCATTTCCTCCTCGCGTTTTGCTGAGCAGGTGCTGATCACGCTGCTTCAAAACGGCAGCTATCGAAAACTCATTGAACGCTTAAAAACTCGGCTTTCCAATCAGATGGCATTGGCGCTTACGCAGCTCCGACAAGCCGGTTGGGAAGTATTCACTAAGCCGACAGGCGGCATGTTTGTATGGGCCAAACCGCCTGTGGATGAGGAGGCAATAACGGCTAGCGCACGTCGCTTTGACATCATGCTATCGCCCAGCCATTTGTTTTTTCCTGACAATCAAACCACGCCATGGCTGCGCCTGAATGTCGCCTACCTACAAGACCCAAGGGCTCAGCTCTTTATTAAAGCACTAACCTAAAAAAGGCACCTATTTATAGATGCCTTCTAAGCGCCAGCGGCTAACGCTAGCCGTTACGATAGCTTAAGCATCTTCGGGTTCAAGCCGATAGACTCCGCCATCCTCTTCATCGGTCACGATGTATAACATGCCGTCCGGCCCTTGGCGCACATCGCGGATGCGCCCAAGCGTATCACTTAGCAATATCTCTTCGTGGGTAACGTTGTCCCCATCCAGCACTAGCCGATGAAGCTGCTCAAGCTTAAGTGAACCAACAAACAGACTGTTCTGCCATTCGGTCACGCCATCTGCTGTATAGAACGTCATACCAGAAGGTGCCATATTTTCTTCCCAGACATGAACAGGGGCCGTTACGCCCGGCGCCTCAGTACCCAGGCCGATATGCGCCTCCGTTGTATATTCAGTGCCAAAGGCAATCATTGGCCAGCCGTGGTTATTACCCGCCTCGACTCGGTAGAGCAAATCGCCCCCGTTGGGCCCATGATCAATGGCCCATAGCTCACCTGTTTCCGGATGCAGCGCTAGTCCCTGATTATTGCGATGCCCGTAGGAGAAAATTTCAGGGCGTAAATTGCCCGGTGCTACGCCGATGAAAGGATTATCCGGATGGGCGCCGCCATCTTCCAAAAGCCGAATCATCTTGCCGCCAGGATTAGTGAGGTCCTGGGGCAGATTCTGTGCGTTGCGATCCCCAATCGGGAAAATGATTTCACCATTACCTGGAAACACAATGCGAGACCCATAGTGGGCACCTGGATGCGTACGTGGCACCTGGGTATAGAGCGTCTCGACATCGGTAAGCTCACCGTTATCCGCATCAATACGCGCACGCCCGACCGCAAGCCCGGTACCGTAATCCGGCTCATACGTACTAAACGCGCGAGGATCGCCAGGGCTTGAGAAGGTAAAGTAGATCCACCCATTTTCGTCATAATCCGGGTGTACCACTACATCAAGAAGCCCACCCTGACCGCCTCCTTCAACCGGCGTCTCATCATTGTCTGAACCGGCAATCTTCGGCAGGTTACCCAGCGCAATTACCTCATCACCATCGATCAAATTCATACGTCCCGGACGCTCTGTTACCAGCATGCGGCCATCAGGGAGCCAAGCGACTGCCCAAGGATGCTCAAGGCCGGAGACCACTTGCACTATATTGAAATTGGCCTCTTCACTCTCATAGCCATTCCCGATGATATCCTCACCGACACTGACATCGGCATACGCCGCCCCTGCTGTGCCAAACAGCATTACTGCACAAACTGCACGCTTTAGCCTTAAGGGTATGAAACCACGTCGTTGTTTATACATAAATCAGCCACTCCTGGCATTTGTAATGAAACAAGCGGGATACAGCACCTGCTGACTAGACTAGAAGGCTTCAGCGAAACGGCAAATATAGTTAGAGGCCTTACTTTTTATACCGCCTGTATTAAGTAACAGAGCCGTGCATTCATCAGGGAAGGGGCTACCCATCAAGCCAATACCCCAAAATAAGTCATTAAGCCGACGATAACGCTGATGGTTATAAACGACATAAGCGTGCAAGCCATAAGGGCGCCAGCGGCCACATTGCCCATGCCATAACGCTGACCCAGCAGCGGAAAGACACTTGCCATCGGCGCACTGGCAAACAGCAAGGCACCTGCGATAAGCAACGGATCGTTACCCGCAATCAGCCACATGCAAATCAATACACCCAGCGGATGAATAATAAGCTTACCGGTAACGATTTGGCTCACTTCCCCCACTACGCCGCGAACCTGCAGACCATAAAGCGCGCCGCCAATTGCAAATAGCGCGGCAGGGCCGGCCGCTTTTGCCAGCATATCGACCGCCTGGGTAACCGGACCGGGCAGGTGTGTGTCGGTAACGGCGATCAGTACCCCGATAAACAAGCCAATGAGAATAGGATTTTTAATCAGTTGTTTGAGCGTTTTTTGGAGTGATTTTATAACACCTCGCCCGGCCTGCTGACCCGTTTCGGCCAGGATAAGCGCCAGCGGAATGATCAGCAGGTTCTCGATTATCATATTCAAGGCTAAAAAATTAGCCGCAGGCGGGCCGATAATCATCACCGCGACCGGGTAGCCACTAAACGCGCTATTGGACATCGACATCCCCAGCGCGCTAATACTTCCGGTGGTCAGTGGCTGTTTTTTCAGCATGACGGTGTACCCAAGCGCTAATCCGAAAACACCCAGCGAGCCTAGCCCGTAGGCCAGCAGGTAGTTGATATTGAAAACTTCTTCCAGAGGGTTCTGGGTAATGGCGCGGATTAGAAGTGCAGGGAGGGCGATATACAGCACAAATCGGCCCACTCCCTGCATTTGCTCGCGGTTAAGAATGCGGATCCGCATGGAAAAATAGCCAACACCAATCAATAAAAAGATAGGCGTGATGATGGCGGCAACTTCAAACATGCGGCGTATCCATACGAGCGTTGATCCTCATGAAGCGTCTGTTCCTAACGATATAAAGCAGACCATAAAAGCGCTGTCGTATAACGAAAGCGCTATTTACTCTCGGTAAATCAATGGGTCAGTGCGATGAGCTCATCATAAAGCGCTTTGGGTAGGGTTATACCATTACGCAGGCTATTTTCTCGGGCCTCAAAGCGGCGCTGTGAGGGTAGCCGAGCGCCTTGGCCTACAATGTTTTCAAACAGCACTTCAGCATGCTGAAGATGACGAGCAGCATCTTGGCCCAGGAAAACATCCGGCGATATGGCAATAATCAGCTCGCCATGGAACGGCTTGCCGGTTTTCTGTTCGTTGGCGGGCTGGGTTTCATGGCCCAATACATCACCAATTAGCGGCCCGGCTAATAGCTCAATCATGGTAGATAGCGCCGAGCCCTTATACCCGCCAAACGTGAGCATCGCCCCCGCCAGCGCATCCACAGGGCTGGTCGTCGCTTCACCTTGAGCATCAATTGCCCAGCCGGTGGGAATCTGCTTACCTGCGCGCTTATGCAGTTCAATCTCACCGCGTGCCACCACACTGGTCGCAAAATCAAATGTATACGGCGTGCCGCCCGGCCGCGGCCAGGAAAAGGCGATAGGGTTGGTGCCAAGCAAAGGCTTCGTGCCACCCGCTGGCGCTACAAAAGCGTGGCTGGGTGTCATGGCAATGCCAATGAGCCCCTCACTTGAAAGGGCCTCGACCTCAGGCCATAGGGCTGAAAAGTGAAAGGCGTTATTGATTGCCAGCGCGGCTAGCCCTGTTTGCCTGGCTTTTTCTACAAGCCGTTCTTTACCCATTTCAAACGCTAACAAGGAGTTACCCTGGCGGGCATTGACCTTAACCACGCTAGGCGCCTGATCAATTACTTCCGGTACGGCGTGCGTATCAACGCCGCCATTGAGCGCCGTTTGAACACAACCGATCAGACGATATAAACCATGGGAATGGCATTCATCGCGCTGAACTGTAATCACATTGCGCGTAATGGCTTGTGCATGGGCCTGGTTATATCCGTTATGCTGAAGCACGTTAAGGCTCAGGGATTCAGCATCCTGCAGAGAAATAGTAATTGTTTCACTCATCATCGGCTCTCTTCATTTTTATTAGATGCAGGCGTTAAAAAAGCAGGTAATTGCTTACCTGCTTTATATCTTATGGGTTAGCTCGTTATTAACAAGCCACCGTTACTAACGCTGGACTACGCTTCCCGCTTGCCATCAACCAGCCGGCTAACCTTCAAAGGATTGCCTTCACGCAAGGCTTCCGGCAGCAGCGCTTCGGTCAGTGACTGATAGCATACCGGGCGCAGGAAACGCTTGATCGCGGCGGTACCTACCGAGGTAGTGCGGCTATCCGACGTCGAAGGGTAAGGTCCGCCGTGTACCATGGCGTGGCATACCTCAACGCCTGTTGGCCAGCCATTGGCAAGAATACGCCCTGCTTTACGCTCCAGTGTAGGGATCAAGCCCTTCGCGGTATCGACATCCCCATCCGTCATATGGAGTGTCGCGGTTAGCTGGCCTTCCAGCTGCTCGGCAACTCGCTTCACTTCGGCCATATCCTGGCACTCAATGATCAGTGAACTCGCGCCAAACACCTCTTCCTGAAGCACTTCAGAGGCAAGGAAGTTGCTTGCCGAGGTGGCGAATAGGCCGGTTTGGCACTGGTAGCTACCGCTACCGGTTTCCCCACGCGCGATTTCACGTACGTTGGCTTCACTGCTCAGCGCGGAGACACCTTTCTGATAGGCCTCATGGATGCCAGGAGTCAGCATGGTTTGCGCACCGCTGCCCTGCACCGCTTTTTGCGCCGACTGAATAAAGGAATCCAGATCGGGGCCTTTGACAGCAATCACCAAACCGGGGCTAGTGCAGAACTGGCCAGCGCCCATGTTGAGTGAGCCAACGAATGCCTCGCCCAGCGCCTGGCTATTAGCTTTCAGGGCTTCGGGTAGCAAAAAGACCGGGTTGATACTGCTCATCTCAGCGTAAACCGGGATAGGCTGAGGGCGATTTTGCGCCGCCTGCATCAGCGCCGTACCGCCACTGCGCGATCCGGTGAAACCTACCGCCTGAATACGTGAGTCGGTGACCAGCGCCTGACCAATTTCATTACCCGAACCAAACAGCAGCGAGAACACGCCTTCCGGCAGGTTGCAGGCTTTCACTGCTTTTTGGATCGCCCGACCCACCAGCTCGGATGTACCGGGGTGAGCGGAATGCCCCTTCACGATTACCGGGCAGCCCGCCGCCAGCGCAGAGGCGGTATCACCACCCGCGACAGAGAATGCCAGCGGGAAGTTGCTGGCACCGAACACAGCCACAGGCCCTAATGCGATATGACGCTGGCGTAAATCAGCACGCGGTAACGGCTGACGATCCGGCATGGCGGGATCGATACGCACATCCAACCATTCACCGGCGCGCACTACCGATGCAAATAAGCGTAGCTGACCACAAGTTCTGCCGCGCTCGCCGGCAAGACGTGCTTGCGGCAGACCGGATTCCGACATGGCACGCTCAATCAACTCATCACCGATCGCTTCAATCTCATTGGCAATGGTTTCAAGAAAGGTGGCGCGTGCTTCCAGTGAAGTTTCGCGATAGGTATCAAATGCATCCCAGGCAAGCTGCGTTGCCTGTTCAACGTGGCTTCGATCGCCGCCTACGTAGACCGGATCAAGCAGCTCGCCCGTTGACGGGTTGGTGGCTTGGATGTTCTTACGTGTGCCGGCGACAGCCTGCTGACCGATTAAGAGTTTGCCTTCCAATGCCATGGTCGATCTCTCCTAGTAGATTCGCGTAGGGCGCCACCATCAAACGCACCTACTTGTATGAATAATACGTTTTGTATGCACGGTTCAGATGTTGATACATGGCGGCATTTGCCGCCTTTGAATCGCGTGCCAGAATTGCCTCGAGAATGTCTGCGTGCTCTTGGCTCACTTTTTCCAGGTACTGGTAAGTCGTTTGCGAGCCCAACTCTACTGACATCAACTTTGCGCGTGGTATAGCACCGACATCCCACTGTTCATAAATAGTCACGAATGCCGGGTTATGCGTTGCTTGAGCAATAGCGGCATGAAAAGCCAGATCTTCATCACGCGCTTGCGTAGTGTGTTTGCACGCTTGAAGGAACTTTTGGTGAAGATCTATCAGACGCTGCTTGTCCTGCTCATCGTGCCTGCTGGCCGCTAATGCCGCTACTTCTGGCTCAATAGTGAGACGTAGCTCGAGAATGTTTAAGATATCCTCAATCGTGCTTAGCTGAATTTTCTTTTCAGGATTTTTATGTTCAGGAACTGAACGCAGTACACGTGTTCCGATCCCGCGACGGGTTTCCACAAGCCCTTGAGACTTTAGGTGAGTGATGGCTTCACGTATGACCGTACGGCTAACACCGAACATGTCGCACAACGCTCCCTCTGGAGGGAGCTTGTCACCTACCGGAATTTCCTGGCCTGCAATAATGCTTTCCAACTGCTGGGAGACCTGCCGCGACAAGCTGCCACCATGCACTAAAGGTTTTATGCCAAGACTATTCATGCTTAACCAACTCTCACTGATATCAAAGTTTCAGGCTTGTTTAATGCCCTCCGTAGTGCCTAGTACTATATAGCATCTACTGCTTTTTTTAATCATACATATGACTATCAGTCATCCGGGTGGCCGGTAGCGGCGAACTTACCGCCCTGATAGATCACTTCCGGCGAATTGGGGTCAACTAAGTTACCCCGTGATTCAATTTCCTCACGCCACTGTTCAGAGCTATGGCGCGGCTTCCAACCCAGAAACGAAACTAGCTGATTGTCCCACCACTGCTCAGCATTGTCTGACGCGCCATAAATAACGGTGTTACCCAACTTGGGCGCCTGGAACGCACGCTCGAACAGATCCATCAAGTCTTCGAGATGTAGCCAGGTTGCCAACATCCGAGCATCAGCTGGCTTGGGGAAACAGGAGCCAATCCGAATACTTAACGTTTCAATACCAAACTTATCGAAGTAGAGACTCGCCAGGTCTTCGCCAAAACACTTTGAAAGACCGTAAATCGAATCAGGCCGGCGCGGTACCCGGGTATCGATTTTCTGAGTGCGCTCGTAAAAACCAATGGTATGGTTTGAGCTGGCAAAAATGATGCGGGGCTTGTTCAAATGGCGCGCCGCTTCATAAAGATTGTAAGTACCAATGATATTTGACTGTAAAATACCTTCCCAAGGCTTTTCAACAGAGACGCCACCCAGGTGGATAATACCGTCACAGCCATCTACCAGCGCTTTTACACCTTCATAATCGGCCAGATCACAGACCATTACTTCTTCATGAGAAGCCGGATCTGGGATATCTGAAATATCGGAAAGGCGAACATTCTTGGCAAGTTTGGTCAAGTAAGGACGAATCGCTTTCCCCACACCACCTGCAGCACCGGTCACTAATAATCTGTTTAACATACCCATCTCCTGCTCATCTTATAGTTACTAGATATCAAATAGTTAACAACAACCTGCTTATAATTAGAAGTCGTAGAGAAACGCCGGGTTGTCTACCAATATTTTCTTCTGTGTTACTGCGTCAGCCCAGTCCAATAGGATGTCCAGCTGCTCAGCATCGCTTGGGTACTGCGCCCGATTAACGCCAACGTGGGGCCAGTTCGATCCCCAAATAATCCGGTCGGGTGCATGCTGGATAACGCGTTTGGCAATCGGCGATACGTCTGAGTAATCCGGGCCGCCCGTCAAGCTGGTTTCATAAGCGCCACAGATCTTGAACCATGCATTACCCTTATCGATCAAACGCAGGATGTCATCAACACGCTGGTCATCGGCAGACACTGGGGCAATGAACTTGCCGATATGGTCGATAATGTAGCGTCCTTTAATCTTTTGCAGCTCTTCATGGTAGTCAGGCAGATCACGGCCGTTGAACTGGACCATCAGATGCCATCCCATATTCTGGATAACCTCTTCCACAGCCAGCATGCGATCAATACCTACCGCACCGCCTGGTAACTGCATGATACGAGCACCGCGTACGCCCTTCTCATGTAACCGCTCAAGCTCACTCTGTGTAGTGTCAGGCGTAATGACCGCAATGGCACGAGCAACGTTGGGGCCAAACTGCTTTAACGCTTCGACCAAGGCAGCGTTGTTGGTTTGATAGGCATTCGGCTGTGTAATAACCACACGCTCCAACCCTAACCACTGCTGTAGCTGACGATAGTTGTCTACCGTGGCCAACTCAGCAATTTGCGGCCCGCCTTCTTGAGCCTCGAAACCGGGTAGAAAAACGTGAACATGACAATCTGTTGCTCCCGCTGGTGCTTTGAAACGCGGGGCTGGCCCAGTTAACGGACGGGTGTTTTCTGGAATCGACATCATGTCTCCTAATGACTTGTATAAAGGTTTCTGCTGTAACGGCCTTTAATATTGTTTGGCCACATTGATCAAGTCGATCAATTGCTTGCGCTCTGACTCTGAAGGCATCACCAGCGGTGCACGCACCTTACCTGCTGGCTTGCCGATAATGTCAGCGCCCAGCTTGATCAAACTAACGGCATAGCCTTTCTTCTGATCGCGTAGATCGACAAACGGAATAAAGAAATCCCGGGTAATCGCTTTTACGGTCTTATGCTCGCCTGCCCGTAATGCTTTATAAAACGTTGATGCCATATCCGGTACGAAATTAAACACTGCCGACGAGTACGTATTAACACCGATCGACAAGTAGGCTTCAGCAAAAATCTCGGCGGTAGGTACGCCTCCAATGTACGCCAGGCGGTCACCGACTGTTTTAACGATCTTGTTCAGCGCCTGAATATCGCCTTTACCATCTTTAAGACCAATCAGGTTTGGACACGCATCTGCTAACTGCTGAACCGCCTCGGCATTCATAATGCCATTACCACGGTTGTAGTAGATAACGTTAATAGACGTGCTGTTACACACTTCACGCGCATAGTCGACCAAACCGTCCTGGGGGCACTCCGTCAGATAGGGAGGCATCAAGAGAATGCCGTCAGCCCCCGCTTCTTCAGCAATTTTGGCCTGCGCTTTCGCCATCTCAACGCTTTGGCCTGCGCTGGCAATAACAGGCAACTGACCACCAATGGTTTCAACTGCCGTCGTCACCACGTCGCGGAAATCTTCCAGCGATAAGCTAAAGAACTCACCCGTTCCGCCAGCAACAAACACGGCGGAAATTTCATGGCTTACAAACCACTTCAGGCGATCCTGATAGCTCTCGCGGTCAAATCGGCCCTGGCTGTCAAAATCCGTAATTGGAAAAGACAGCAAGCCATTTGAAATAGAAGCCAAGGTGTTTTCGCGTGAAAAATTCATAATATCATTCCTGTGTCATGTCATGTTGTAATACATCACACAACTATAAGGGGAAGCAGAGACTGGTTCAATATCAATTTGATGAATATTCAATCACTATCAATATTTAGCCCTGCAGATGTGCCGTTCAATATATCGTTACAACTTTAATTATTACTGCTTAAGCAAGCAGCCTCGGAGCAGATATCTTCAAGCCTAACCAGTAAGAGGCCTGAAAGAATATAGTGCTCCGAGACATCAATAAGCTGTTATCACATGCCTATTTGCAACCCCATAGCCACCTTATCTAATGGCTATGGGACCACCAAAACTATCGTTTACCGTTAGGTTTAAGCTCTTCGCCCGGCTTAAGCGAGAACAGCTCATTATCAGTGGTCGAGTAGCGAACATCGCCATTCGCCATTCGATAAGCGCCCTCGGTAAAGCCGCCACCGTTAAGGAACGGTGCTACCGCCTCAGTTTCGCCCCGCTGCGCCGCTTCCAATGCCAGTATCGCATAGGGGTCGATACTATCGATTTCAGCGTATTCCACCTCCTGGTTTCTTACGAAGAAGTCGTTGACGCGCTTATTTTCAAGAATGTTGTCAGCGACTTTCTCGGCCAGATCCAGATAGGCCTGCTGTTGGGTCGCCTGCCATAAATCGATCAGTGCGAAAATCGAATAGGGATCGCTGTTGCTGGTATCCAGATTGACCTGCGAATTCTGCCCACCCATATCGCCAATATCGCCAAGCTCTCGACCTTTCGCTATCCCGCGGGCAACTCGCCACAGGTCAGCATCCTGCTCTAGCGTGTAGGCACGTGCGTAAGAGAGCATAAAGTTACTGCCTGCCGTGTAGGGCTCTAATACCGTACCTTGTTTACCGTAGTAGCCATCACGCGGCAGCGTATAGTTGGAAAGATCCGTTCCGTCAGCAATCATGGGCCGGAAGGTATTTGTTTCTTCATCGTAGGCGTACTGGGCGAACGCCTTTAAGCCATCTAGCGTCCACTTCTTGAGTTCTTCACCATCGTCACCCAGTGATTCCGCCAATGCCAACTGCATTAATGGATTTTCTGAGTAGATGGTACCGGTGCGCCCGCGCACCAGCATATTGCCTTCCAGGGCATCGGGACCAAATTCAGGGCCAAACTGGCGCTGGGCACGGTCACCGTACTTGGAGAGCGTATCGCTATCGTCGTCCGTTTCATCGCGTTTAAGCGGCTGAGTGAACTGATAGACGCCAAGCCCTGTTTCAGGATTACGCGGCAACACGTACTGCTCGGCAAGGCGCTTGGCCCAGGTTAATGCACCGGGTTCGTCGTTATAGTGGTAGAGCAGACCTGCCGAATAGATCAGATCATTGCCTGTGTTTAGAAAACTCAAGCCCCGGGTTGCAAAGAACGGCGGCTGCTGGGTGAAATCGCTATCCCATAGCGCTCCCATTTCCAGCCCGTACTCACCGTGACGGCTGGTTTCCAGGGCTTCCCAATCGTAGACATGGGCGTTCCAGAAGCCGCGGATAAACGCCATTGTCGCGTCTGGGTCAACTTCGAACATCAGCTCATAGTAGGGGTAAGCGTTTTTAAGCTCGTGAACCATCTCCTTTTCGCTGGGCCCTGCCGGCTCAAGCGTTTTCATATCGACGAAGCGGTGACCGCCCCAGTACAGCAGTCCTCCATCATTTTGGTAGTTATCGAAGTAATAACGCACGTTGGCTTTGGCTTGCTCACGGTAACGCTCGTCACCGGTCAAGTTACTTAACCCTACCAACACGCGCATTAGATTCTGCTGTGCAGAGAAGTTGGACAGTACTGCCGTACTTCCGTCGGGGAACACCCACTCCAACTGCTCGCCGTTACGCGGATTGACACCGCTCGCCAGCAGCGGAGAAGGATTGTCACCGTGGTAGTGATCACTCGCCTGATCCAACACGGTGTCGGCAAAGGCCTGCACCGCCTGCAAGCGCTCACTGTCAGCGTAAACGTTATAACTGGCCGCCAGAGTCAGTACACAGCATGTTCTAAAGGCTAAACGAAGATTCATTTTAGTTGCTCCGGATTAATTGAGTAGCTCTGGCTCCCAGCCAGCGAAGAAAGCATCAAGGGTGTAGCGTTCGGCATCCGAAGCACTGAGCTGATAATGCTCACCACCCTGCCCGGCACCTGGTCCACGATTACCAAACTCATAAAAACGACTGTCTTCGGGGTAGAACCAGACCTTGTCGCCGGACCTGGCAGTGCCCGACATACGATCCCAGCCGTAAATATGGTCATCGATCTCGCTGTTGATGAAGGCAGCTAGGCCAATCGCCTCAGGATCGGCGTAACGACCATCCTCGAATTGAGTAGTCGGATGCCAGGGGCGGCCCAGAGCAAAGCTTCCAGCGGGTACGCCCTCTTCTTTGATGATCCGGCTATTGAGGAAAATCAGTCCAAACTCTTGCGCAGAATTCGTAGAAGGAGCGGTGATATACCCAAGCGGCGGAGCTATATCATCGCGATTACGCGCAATGATGTCGCAGTTATCGAAAACCGCTACACCAGACCCGAAGATAAAGTCGACATGCCCACTTATTTCACAATCGGTAAAGTAGCTGCGACTCCCTGTCTTGCTATAGAAAGTATCCTGATAACCTTCCAGCCGAACATTGCGAAACCGGGCTTGATCGGCATCGTTGGAAAGCATCAGCGCAACGGCCTGGGTATCACGAAGTTTATTAGGATCCCCTTCGGGTAGCGCTTTGTTGGCTGGGTAATCAAAACTGTTACGAATCGTCAGATTTTCCATGGTCACGCCCGTCGCTTTAACGTCGACCGTGCTTGTGCGTGAGGTGCCAAGCTTTGCGCCGTTGGCATCCAACGCCCCGGCAGGCGTATCCGCTTCAATGATGGTGTCCTCGCGCGACTCACCTATCAACGTCACAGGCTTGGAAATGATCAGACGCTCGTTCCAGCGGCCATCTTCGATGAAAATGCGCCACGCATTATTACTTTCAGGGGCTGCAGCAAGCGCTTCAGTAATAGTGGCGTACTGTCCGGGCTGAGGGGTTAGAGAAACGATCGCATTCCATTCGTCGCCATTCGCGTAAACCGCCCCTGACAAAGTACTGGTAATTAATGTCGCTAGTAGAGGATAAGAAAATAGGCGTGAGTTCATGATAAACCCTCATTTTTATGCTTATAGTTGTATGCTTTCAAGGCTTCAGTCGCGCTGCCAGCGTGCTCAACTCGGGTGTTTGCTGGATTTGCTCAGCCACTATGCTGGCAACCGCTTCGGCTCCTCGTTGCTGGAAGTGGGTAGTATCAGGATTAGTGCGAATGCCCGCGGTCTGGGTGTGGTACCAAGGGTAGCGGGGGTCTTCGGCATCGACCGCCAGCCAATAATCCATCCAGTCATCGGCATGCGCATTGGCAAATGCAATGGTTTCATCTTCCAGGTCGATCAGAGGCACCTGATTATCGCTGGCAGTCTGCTTGATGGTGGCGACGTAATCGCCGCTGAAAAGGTAGCCCTCACGGTCACGTGTAAAGTGGCTGCTTACGACCCTATCATCTGGCCCGTTTACGAAAGCCGTCTTGCCTGCTTCATTTTTAACGCGAGTGGTAGGTGTCAACAGTACGGGAATCGCATCGTTGTCACGCGCCAGGGTGATATAGCGCTCTAGCGAGTGCTGAAACGACATTTCCGGCCGACCTTCCGGATACTGGGGGTTACCCTCTGCATCGTTGGGATAAGTACACAGATTGCGAACATCCGCAGCGCCGCGAACCGGTTTTTCACTATTGCAGTTCTGGTCATTATGGCCATGCGCTATCAGCACATAATCGCCCGGCTCCAGGTACTGAGCCATTTGCTGGTACCAGCCCTCGTTGTAGAAATCTCGGCTGGAACGCCCTGCTCGCGCGCCGTTGAGTATCACGACTCCGCTCTCTGGCTGGAACTGCTCATGAAACACCTGCCCCCAGCCCATTCGGGGCAAGCGGCTAACTTCGTAGGTCGCGGCTGTTGAATCACTAACGATCAGAATGCGCGTTTGTGCTTCGGTAATTGCCTCTTTATCGCGTAGAGCGCGCTGTAGATCGAAGGGCTCCCACGGCCCGTGGTTCTGTAGACCTACTATCGGGCGAAACGCACTATCGGTCAGAATCGTACTGCCCGCTTCACCACTGTCGTTGTGATAACCCCGGTTATGGTTGATGACCGATAACAGCTGGGTCATGCCATCCCCCGCCTGAATAGGCGTACGTACGGGGTCAACGTCTACCGGCATGGCCAATTCGCTGAGTGCTCCTGCCATGCCCTGCTGGAAATTAGCCAGGGGCTCGTCCAGCAGTTGTGCATTCAGCTCACTAGGGTCCCCGCGTTCTACCCATTGCTGGGGACCTACATAGCCCAGCTCTCCTGCCACTTCGGCTACGATGCGGTCACTAAAGGGAGTAATGTTGGCGGTATTGATGGCATCGTCCTGGACATCAACCAGCAATGAAGCCATACAGCGGGCGCGGCGGATATCGCTGTTAAGGCAGTCAGCTGATTCGCCATTGTCCATGACAGAAAGCGTCAAGGGCGGGCTTAAGCTATCAATATCAATACGATAATGGCCCGTGCTATCCGTCATCGTGTCTAACTGTTTACCCGTACTATCAATGATGGTTACCTTTGCATCAGCAAAGGGCTTTTCAGCAATTGCTCTACCTTCCAGAACGGTAGCGGCCTGGGCAGCTACCGGCAGCGTGCATAATAAAACGGCTAATTTTACGGGGTTACGCATTATTATTCTCCCGAGCTTCTAAACCCTGAACATGCCCAACCCTGACAACCAGCGTTGGGGGAACAGTCATTAAAAAAGGTAAGTGAAGCCTGCTTTTATACGCGCTTCTCGACCACTCTCGATGGCACTGCGTGCTACGTCTTCTGCGCCCAGATTGAGCTGCCATTGAGGAGTAACATCCAAAGCAATATCGAAATCCTGGCGGTAGTCATGCTCTTTACTGTCGGCCAGCCAATAATTGCCGTCGTAATAGTAGGCGGTATAAGAAAGCGTGAGGTTATCCAGCACTGCGTAATCAGCCCCCACTTCGATGCGGTGGCGGCGGTGATTCTGTTCGCCTTCATCGGCAATAGAGCGCGTTACCTTGCGGTAATCGAAACGGTATTGGGTATAAAGGTTGAGTGGTTCGGCGGCTTGCCAGCTCAACTTCAAGCCTGGGGTGTAGCGGGCGCCTGCCTTTTGAGAATCACCCGGATCCTCACCAAACCCCTGATCTGTACTACCACCGCTGTAAAACCGTGTTTCTAGATTAGGAGTAAGCGTCAGTTCAGGGCTAAGCGCATAGTCGTAACCGGTTTTCAACGAATAGGAGTTGGAAACCACATCTTCCAATACAGCATCGCTCTCTTGGTTATAAAGACGAATGGCGACACCGACCCACGCCCCTATATCCGTTTGGTGAAATATCCCAAATTCGTCGCCATGGTAGCGATTCTCGGTCGCGTAACTATGCTCGTAGTGAAAATAGGTATCCGAGGCTGAAACTGTATTGCCGACCAGCATCGCGCCCAGCGTTATACCTGTTAAAGAAAGAAACTTTTTCATGCTTTAACTCCTTATTTGTAATTATTAAATCAATCGAATTGATACTTGATACCGAACTTAACCTGCGCCTGGCGCGAACTTGAGTCTCCAGAAACAGAAACATCATGCACTTCAAAATAGGGACTTAGCTGCCCCATCCGATACTGTAATTTAAATTCGTTGGCGTAATCCCAGCGGTTACCGTTAAAAGCGGCATACCCTCTAGGCACAAATTCGTTATCGGTATAATTCCAAGAACTATTCAGATTTTCGCCAAGATAAACGTTGAGGGTATAGCCTAACTGCAAATTGGAGGTTGCCCGCCAACTAAACCCAGTATCAAATCGGTGACGCCCAGTATCAGACTGAGAGCGATAAACAGTATCAATATCGCTATCGTTATGCCTCACTGACCGATAGCTATCGTTATTTGAGCGGCTGCGATACTCGTAGCGGTAGCGCCCATAAACGGACCAATCACTGTTAACCCGATGAGACAACCTGGCCCCGCCCTGATAAGTAACTGACGAATTGCCAAACGACACTTCGGCTTGCGGTGTCAGCGTATTGACGTCATCAAGCTTGAAATTACGCTGAACAACCAACCCACCAGAACCACCTTGCATGTCATCAAAAGCAACATCATAGTTACGTCCACCGCCGCCTGACGCGCCAAACTTAACCTCGAACTGCCACTGGCTTGGCATTCGATGAATAAGTTTGACAGAGTCATTATGTCGACGGTCTGTGGTCTTGAAATTGTGCTCAAGCTGAAGCGTTGTCCTTCCTTCAGAGGCAAGTAGTGCTGGTGACGCAGTTACCAGCAAGAGCCCAACCATTATTTTTTTGTTTAAGGCACGAAACATCATGACTTCCCCATTATTGTTAGAAAGCAAATATCTCTCCCAAGGATTGAGATCAGATATTCATTTAACTCGTTTGATATGCACCAAAGTGCATCCTGATGGCGGGACATAGCACATCACCATTGCAATACCCCAATAACGCCATGTTCACTTTTTATAAATCTGCGGCCTGCCTTTTAATAACAATGTGTTCATTGCGACAAAAGGCACGCTTGCGCAAGATGCATTTACTATGTGGTTAACAATGTGTTGACGGGCAGGTAACAATAAGCATCACATGTCATACATATTATGTCAGTAAACCGTAATACTACTTTGAACCTGCCCACCATCTATCCACTTACCTTAAACCTGCTACTTACTTATATGCAGGTTGCTGGCTCAAACGCTGATGCTTGTCTATAGCCCGTTTGCTAGAACGAGCGGATAGCAGCATCAGGACGGCAGGCACCAGCAGCAACGCTCCGCACAGCAACATGATTAGACGTCCATCGGTCGAGTTGGGCAGTAGCGATAGCCCCATGACCATGACACTGCCAATCAGAATCAGCCGACCCAGGATGATTTTCTGTCCATAGTCCACCGCGTCGGCGGCAGGATCGGCATCAGTGCTCTCGACCGGAGTCTCCCAGCGCTGCCACATCTCCTGACGCTCAGCCGCGCGCTCGGGCGAGTGTGCTTCAGACTTGTAGAACAGGCTGCTGAGCAGGAAGAAGCCACCTGTGATAACGGCGTGGGCACCGATAGCGAAGGCAACGCGGAAGTCGGACCACTCGCGCGGACTGATCTCCATGCCCGTCACACTGGTCACAAGCTCAGGGCTCAACCAGGCGCCGACAGCGTAGGAAACCATGCAGCCTACTACCAGCGTTCCCCAGCCTGACCAGTCAGGTGTCTTGCGAACGATCAATCCAAGCATGGCCGGAATGGTGATCGGGAATGTGATCAAGGCACTGGCCGTCAGCAGGATTTCAAACAGGCTCATGCTCTTGAGCGAGTTGATGAACAGACTGATGCCGATAATGATGGCGCCAAAGCAGAGTGTGACGATCCGCGATACGCGCAGCATTTCCTTTTCGGTCGCATGAGGCTTGATGACCGAGAGATAGAAGTTACGCACGAAGAAACCGGCGTTACGGTTCAGGCCAGAATCCATGGAGGACATGCTGGCAGCGAACATGGCCGCCATCAGAAGACCCAACATACCAGCCGGCATGTATTCACTGACGAACGCGACAAATACCGCCTCATTAGCGCTGGCACCCAGCGAAGTGAAGTTTTGAGCGAACTCAGGACTATAGGCGTGCATGAACCAGGCCGGAAAGAACCACACAATCGGCCCGATAAGCGCCAGGCAAAGCGTGAATAGCGCGCCATAGCGGGCATTCTTGCTGTTCTTGGCACACATGTAGCGGTAGCCGTTGAGCGTGTTGTTCATCATGAAGATCTGCTTGATGATCAGCATGAACACCCAGAAGCCAAATAGCCATGCATAGCCGTATCCACTGCCGGTCAAGAACTCGCCATCGTAGCTTGAGATGATAGTGCCGATGCTGTCGGTATTGCCCCAGGCAACGAAGAAGCAGACGAAGGTTACCGACATGATGATGAGCATCTGTACATAGTCAGAGGCTACTACTGCCCAGGCGCCACCGGTAACGGACATGGCTACTACCGCGATGCCGGCCAGCAGGATAACGGTTTCAAGCGGCACGTCGAAAACGGCCGATGTGATGATGGCCAGCGCGCTGAGCCACGTTGCTGCCGACACCAGGCCATCGAACATGCTGAACCAGATAAAGGTCTGCTCACTGGGCTTGCCGTAGCGCATCTTCAATGCTTCAGCGGCTGTGACCACACGCAGTTGCCTGAAACGTGGCGCAAAATACACATAGTTCAGAAAATAGCCGGCAGCATTGGCCATGAACAGGAAGATGATCGCAAAGCCACTCACGTAGGCCTGGGAAGCCGCCCCCGTAAAGGTCCAGGCCGAGAACTGCGTCATGAAAGCGGTCGAGCCGACCAGCCACCACAGCATGTTACCGCCGCCGCGGAAGTAGTCACTGGTATTGGTATTAAAGTTCTTGAAAACCCAACCAATGACTACCAGAAAGACAAGGTAAATTAATATTACCCAGACATCGACGCTCATAAGAACCCCTTATCACTTTATTATTGGAACATCGGCGTTGCCGAATAGTTATAAAGCTGGCGCTTTGGAATATACGCGGTGAACTAGCCCGGGCCGTTAGCCGAACTAATAGCTCTCTGACGTATTGTTTTTGATGTAATCAAAATTGATGCTTTCACCCAGACCTGGTCGATCGGGCAAGTGAACGAAGCCTTGTGCATCCATTTCATCGACAATGACGTTCAGATAAGCAGGCGCCTCGTCGTAATCCATATGCGGGTGCAGCAGGCCGCGCTCGTACCACTGACAATTGGTAATAGCACCCACGACCGCCAGGTTCGGCGCGCCGTTGCCGTGAATTTCGCAGTCCATACCGAACGCTTCAGCCAGATGCGCCGCCTTGATGCAGGGCGTGATACCCCCGCCGTTGGCCACACCGGCGCGCAGGATGTCGCAGGCATTGTGCTGAACCCAGCTGGCACGGCTCTGGTGCTTTCCGCCAATGGTTTCCGGGCCGATAACCGGCACATCTACCTGCTGGGTCAGCCAGCGGTAGGACTCCATGGAATCCTCGGGCATCGGCTCTTCGAACCAGGCGAAGTCAAGACGCGAAAGCGCGCGGCCGATTTTCAGGGCATCGAGGCGGTTGTACCAATGATAGCCGTCCAGCATGAGCGCCACATTGGGCCCTACTGCTTCCCGAACGGCCTCACAGGCGCGAATGTCCATCTCGACACTGGGTGCGAAGCTTACCGGCGGCATCCAGGTATGCAGCTTGATGCCTTGATAGCCGCGCGCAACCAGGGTTTCTGCAAACTGGGCGTACTCTTCCGGCGTGGAGAGACCGCCTTGCGTTTCATCACCACACATGGTGCTGGCATAGGCTTTCACCTTATTCCGCGCGCCGCCCAGCAGCTGATAGACAGGTACGTTCAACTGTCGGCCTGCCAGGTCCCAAAGCGCCTGGTCAAGAATAGCCATGGCACGGTCTGTGAGCTGCGCCCCACTGCCCCGCTGGCGTAACCAAAGATCCTGCCAGATAAGCTCCCGCGCATGCACAGGCTTACCGATGGCTGCCTTCTTGAAGTAGTTTTCAACGATGTAAGGACGGATCAACTCCTGAGGTGCGAAAGCGTAGCCTTTGGCGCCGTCTTCGGCGGTGACAGAAAGCATGGCAATGTATGCATCGCTGGGTTTACCGGCATGGGCATGGCCTGCACTGTCTCGTCCTACCTTGGTCTCATAGCGGATCACGTCTACAGATATGGATTCGATTTTCATGGTGCTTTGTGCCCTCGCAGGTAGCATGCGTGTACATTTGTAATGAATACTTAAGGTAATACATAATATGTTTGATATTAGAGACATCTCAAGCTGACAACAATATAGACAATGGTATGAATATACTAAGACACACTAGCAATACCAGTATGAGACATATAGATATGGATTTAAGCTATATACCGACTAATAAGCCCATGACCTGAGGAGTACAAATGAACGATAAAATGCAAGCATTATATGTGGGATGTGCATTAAGTGGTGAGCTTTACACTATCCAACTATCAGTATCAACAGGTGAGCTCACATATTGTGCCCACGAACAATTACCCGGCTTGCAGAAACCTGGTGGCGCAATGCCACTTACTATATCTCGTGACAGAAAGACACTGTATGCCGTTTCCAGAGGAAATCCTTTTTTTATTGCCTCTTATAATATCGATGAACATGGCAGCTTACAGCATATAGGCAATACGCCTATTGAAACCAATCTGGCCTATATCCAGACAAGCGTCGACGATAGCCATCTATTAAGCGCCTCTTTTATTGACCATCATGTTTCTATTTATCCAGTGCAGGAAGATCGCTGTATAGGTAAGACAGCCCAGCATATCAATGATATTGCCAATGCCCACATGCTTTCCATGAGCCCTGACAACTCGACCGTGCTGGCCACAGGGCTGGGTAAAGACGTTATATATCAATGGAAATGGACGCTTTCTCAAACCAATGAAAAAATCTCTCTTCCTCTACAGAGAATTGATCAGCTACAGCTCTCCGAGGGAACCGGGCCCAGACACATTGCCTATCACCCGACTCTCTCTATTGCTTATATTATTGGCGAAAGAAACGGCACCATCAATTCTATACGTTATAACGCTTTAGGATTAACCCATATTCAAACAGCTCATTTGCCTGATCAGCAAGAAGCATTTCAGTCAGCTGATATCCATATCACACCTGATGGTCGCTTCCTTTATGCATCAGAAAAGGCAACCTCGACCTTACACTTATTCAAGGTTGCGCTGGATGGAAGCATTGAGTTTGAGAAACATTTTTTTACAGAAAACCGCCCCCGAGGATTTGCTCTTACACCTGACGGTAATTACCTCATAGCAGCAGGCCAATTTTCACATCATATTGCAAGTTATCGGATTAACCCTGAAACTGGCTATTTACAGTTAATTAATCGTATAGCGGTAGGCCAGAGCCCCGATTGGATTGAAATGCTATAAGTAAACCCTCTAGCTTGGCTCTATATTGTTTAAGCTGGTCGTAATACTTTTAGCCAATTTTTGATATCAAACATACTATGTATTATCTTTAGTGCCATTATATGTCTATCTACTTTTTCTGCTCTGCCTTATCAGGTAGCAGACTCGCTTGAATAATCATAATGAAAATAAGGTTCATCCATGAAAAAAATAGCGACGCTTGCATTAACGGTTATCGCGCCTGCCTTCGGCACCTCTCTGGTGCTTGCCGATGAAGCGCACGAACTTATCTGGCAGAGTATTACTTTTGGACAGTCAACTGATCTGAACTTTGGATCCACGATTCTGCCTGAAAAAGTAGGCACCAATGAGGTGACCCACGACGGTGGGCCGGTCACTTCCGGCGCCCTACTCGACCACGTGACGATCGAAAGCCGGGGCGGGAAGCTCGCAAACTCCCATGAGGGCGGCACCTTCTATTACACCATCCTGCCAACCGACAAGAATTTCGTACTCACAGCAACGCTTACATTAGAGCAGCTAGGGCCGGAAACCGGGGCGACGCCCAATCGCCAGGAAGGCGCCGGCATTATCGTGCGCGATGTGATTGGCGCGCCGCGCGCCAACCCCCAACCTGCTGGGCATGAAGAATTTCCCGCCGCCTCCAACATGGTCATGAACTTGATGCGCTCGCATACGCGGGAGAACGATGGACTGGCAAATGCAACGGCAGTATATCGCGAGGGTATTCAGGATCCATGGGGAAATCCGGGCAATCTGCTGAGCCGGGAAGACTATGCTGAAGGTATACCCCACGGCAGCGAACACACCTACCGCATGAGCCTTGCGCGCAGCGACGAACATTTCAGCGTCACCCTGGAGGATGGTGATGAAACCTACCGCCATGAGCTAAGCGAGGCGCCAGCCAACCTGGTCGAGGTACAAGACCCGGAAAACCAGTACGTGGGTTTCTTTGCCTCGCGCAATGCCCGGCTCAACGTTTCCGATATCACCATCGAGCTGTCTGATGCCGACACCCAGCAAGCTGCGGCGTATCAGGCGTTAGAAACGCCGCTTGTGTGGTCACTCGCCTCACCCAGCGTCGTGACGACATCGGATTATACGCTGCAAGCACTGGCCAACTACGCTGGTACCTTCAGCATCGCCCGGGATGGCGAAACGCTTGGCGAGGCACAAGAAGTAGAAGCCGGCCAACTGTTTCATTTTCCGCTCGAGATAGACGAGCCCACCGAGCTGGACGTTACTTTTTCGCCCTCTGAAGGGCCGGATACCCAAGCCCAGCACACCACCCTGACACTGGAGCCGATAAGCGTTTCTGACCCCTACAACCTTTACGTATCACCGGACGGACGTGAGGGGCAGCCAGGCGACCTCAATAATCCGCTGGACCTGGAATCGGCTATCTCGCTGGTTGCCCCTGGAGGCACCATTCATCTAGCTGACGGAGAGTATGGCGCCATTGAAATCCCCCTGACCGCCAGCGGCACGCCAGACGCACTTAAGCGGCTTTCAGGCGAAGATGCCGATGTGCGTTTTACCGGCATGGTCTCGCATAATGCCCATTACTGGCAGTTGGATCACCTGGAGGTCGATGGCGAGCGCTTGATCATTCATGGCAGCCATAACGTGTTCGAGCATATCGTGACCCACAGCGCACCGGATACCGGCTTTCAGATAACCTCGCCCGCTGATGTTGGCCGCGCCCTGTGGGCAAGTCATAACACAGTGCGCTATAGCGAAAGCTATAACAACGAGGACGCCTCCGGCATCAACGCCGACGGCTTTGCCGCCAAGATGCGTATTGGTGAGGGTAACTCGTTCGATCACTGTATCTCGCACCACAATATCGACGATGGCTGGGATCTATTTAACAAGGTAGAGGATGGCCCCAACGGTGCCGTAACCATTACCAATTCCATTGCTTTCAACAATGGCCAGACCTTCAACACCCAGCAGACCGGCGGCAACCTGGGCAATGGCTTCAAGCTGGGCGGCGAAGGCCTGCCTGTCGCCCACACGGTGAAGGGCAACCTTTCATTCAATAATGGTATGGATGGTTTCACCGATAACTTCAACTCGGGCGCTTTATCCATCATCGACAACGTGGCCATCGACAACAAGCGCTTCAACTTCATTGTTCGCCAGAGCCCTTACGGCGACCAGCTGGAGTCCGCCAAGCTTGCAGGCAACGTATCGCTGCGCCTGGAGAGCGAAAGCGATTACCTGGACAGCGTCCACGGCGATATCAATGATGACAACTGGTTTATCCAGGATGAAAGTTCGCAGGCTGAATCATCGCCCTACGACGAAGAAACACTCAACGAGATCAAGGCGCTGCTTCAACAGCAAGCCAGCACAGAAAGCGAGCGCCGGGAACGGGCACTGGCTATTCAAAAGCTAGTATTCGATTAAGCATGGGTAGGGTTGAGTGCTTGAGGTGACCGTTGGCCACAAGCACTCTTTTTTTATGCGCCAGATGTTTAAGGACTGCGTGCTTAAGCTACTTTCACACAGCTGACGATGCGAGCCGTTAACAATGCACAAGCGAACAATAATGACATCCGTCGGGCTAGCGCTGGCCCTGTACGCCTTGATGAATACAGGAGCCTCCATGGCCGAGACGCTACAGCATGAAGCGGTGCTGCCTCTGTGGGACGAGCGCCCTGAAGGCACACCACCCGACCTGGCACCCGTGGTGGAAGAGCGCTCAAGCAACCTATTCCGTGCAGATCGTGCGCTTACCGGCATTGCCGATCCCAGTATCACCGCCTGGATCCCAGAACATCCCAATGGTACATCCATTATTATCGCCCCGGGTGGCTCTTATCGGCGGGTAGTGCTGGATAAGGAAGGTATTGAAATTGCCAAGGCACTGGCACCGCTAGGTGTTACCAGCTTTCTTCTGACCTATCGCCTACCCGGTGAAGGACATGACAATCGCGCTGATGCACCGCTGGCCGATGCACAGCGCGCAATGCGCCTGGTACGCGGGCACGCTGATGAGTGGGGCCTGGACCCTGGCCGGATCGGCTTTCTGGGATTTTCAGCCGCGGGACACCTTGGAGCCTCGCTTGCTACGGGATATGCAAGAGAAGCGTATCCGGCCGATAGCGATGAGCAGGCTATCTCGGCACGGCCAGATTTTGTCGCGCTAATTTACCCGGTTGTCACCATGCAGGATGAAGGCGTCCACGCAGGCTCACGCGCCGCCCTTCTAGGCGATAGCCCTACGCCGCAACAAAAGCGCGACTATTCTCCTGAAGAGTACGTAGACGCTGATGTGCCTGAAACGTTTTTGGTACTGGCCGACGACGACCCTTCCGTGCCGCCTGCAAACGCCGTGGCGTTTTACAGCGCGCTTCACGCAGCGGGAGTAAAGGCCGAGCTGCACATCTTCCGTGACGGTGGGCACGGCTTTGGCATCGCGGGTGCCCAGAACAAGCCGGTGGCCGGTTGGCCGCGCCTGTTAACCCAGTGGATGACGCAGATAGGCGTCATGCCAGAGGAAGAGCAATGAAAAGAGTACTGTTAGCGGCACTACTGCTTGCCGCAGGCCAAGCTGGCGCGGTAGAGAATAGAGGCGTAACGGAAGATAATCTGCCAAATTTCTTTGAAGCATTAAAAGATCGAATGACGTTTCCGCTGGCTTATGACGGCGGCGATCCAGCCGCGTGGCGCGAGCGGGTGCTTCCACAGGTGAGTTCGCTAATACTCCCCTATGACGCCATGCGCCCCTACCAGGCGGAGGTCATTGACGCAGTCGACCGTGGCACTTATACCGCTCAACGCATTGCTTTCAACATCACCGATGAAAGCCGCATAACAGCGTTGCTATTGACCCCAAAAGGAGAAGGCCCTTTTCCCTCGGCGCTGATGCTGCATGACCATGGTTCACGCTTCGATATTGGCAAAGAGAAATGGATCAGCCCCTGGTACGATGCAGACCGGCTGGTCTCGGCCACCGAGTGGTCGGATAAGTACTTCTCCGGCCGGTTTCCAGGCGATGGGCTGGCCGAACGCGGCTACGTCGTACTGGCTACCGATGCACTTGGCTGGGGGGACAGAGAAGGCAACGGTTATGAAGCGCAGCAGGCGCTGGCTGCCAACCTCTTTAATCTGGGGTCGTCCATGGCTGGGCTGATGGCACTCGAGGACGTACGGGCATCGGAGTTTCTCGCCAGCCTGCCGGAAACCGACCCGGAGAAAGTGACGGCAGTTGGCTTTTCCATGGGCGCGTTCAGAGCCTGGCAAGTGGCAGCGCTTTCGCCGGTTATCAGCGCTACCGTAGCTAACGGGTGGATGGCGGAAAGCAAGAGTCTGATGGCGCCGGGCAATAATCAATTGCGTGGCCAGTCGGCATTTACCATGCTTCACCCAGGGCTGCTCAGCTTACTTGATTTTCCTGATGTAGCGGCCCTGGCAGCACCTAACCCCATGCTGGTTTACGTTGGTGAAGAGGATCCGCTTTTCCCGGCAAGCGGCGTACAGGCGGCGATGACCAAAATGCAGGCGGTTTGGGATGCCTATGGATCAGATACCCCGCTGACTACCCGGCTCTGGGAAGGCAAGGCGCATACCTTTACGGCCGATATGCAGGATGCTGCTTTTGATTGGCTGGACGAGCAGATTAGATAATGCACTTCAGCGATCTTATGATACGTTTTAGCATAACGCGCCCTCTTATCTGTACCTCAACATCTAACTGTTTAAAACTTAAGAAATAATACGCTACCAGTGAAGGCGGAATCTCCGCCTTCACTGATTATTGACTCAGGTTTTTATTCGCGACTAAAAGCATGCTGCAAAAGGGTTTGCGTGTATGGATGGGCTATATTCCCCTCCATAAGCTCTTCTCTGGTCACGACCTCGACTACCTCTCCTGCCTTCATCACCGCAACGCGATCACAAAGGTGGGCGATAACCCCAAGGTCATGCGACACCATGAGATAAGTCAAATTGTGTCGGGCACGTAAATTCGCTAAAAGATTAAGTATCTCGGCCTGAACAGAAACGTCCAGCGCGGAGGTAGGCTCATCCAACAGAATAATATCAGGATCCAGTATGATGGCCCTGGCTATCGCCACGCGCTGCCGCTGACCGCCGGATATCTGATGGGGATAGCGTGATAGAAATGTTTCATCAAGCCCCACCTGCTCCAAAGCCTCAACGATCCTCTCCTCTTTATTTTGCAGGCCCTTGATTACCAGCGGTTCATTTAGAATCTTTCTAATAGTATGCCGCGGATGAAGAGCACCATAGGGATCCTGAAATACCATTTGCATGGTGTTGCTTCGTTCTTTTAAGGATGCCTTGGCAATCGACTTACCCTGAACATGAATGGTTCCTTCCCACCCTTGAAACTGGCCCGCCAGGCATTTAAGAATGCTGGTTTTACCCGACCCCGACTCCCCGACCAAACCAAACGCTTCGCCGCGCTCAATATTGAGGTTGATATTACTTAAAATACGCTTTGATTTTGTCAAACTCGAGATTTTGAATGATAGCGAATCAATAGAAATCATAGCGTTTCTCCTAAGCAAGCCATTGCTGGTCTCGAGACAATACCGGCAGCACGTCACGTCTATGCTTGAGGCTGGGAAGTGACTCCATCAGCCCACGGGTATACGGGTGGGTTGCATTAGAAAGAGCATTGGCCTTTATGGATTCAACCACTTTTCCTCCATACATCACCAAAACGCGGTCACAAAACTTTTTCACCAGATTCAGGTCATGGCTGACAAATATGAGGCTGATATTTTTTCTTTCCACGAGCTCATTTAATATATTCAGCACATCCTGTTGCACTGACACATCCAACGCTGACGTCGGCTCATCGGCGATAATGATGTCAGGCTCGGGTATTACCATCATGGCAATCATTACCCGCTGCCCCATGCCTCCAGATATTTCATGAGGATACTGGCCATATACATACTCAGGGTCTGAAATACTCACTTCATGAAGCATTTTTATGGCAGCTTTCTTAGCTTCGTGCCGAGTTATTTTCTGGTGAACCCTGAGCGCCTCGGATATTTGATCACCTACCGTCATGACTGGATTCAACGAGAATTTCGGATCCTGCATAATCATCGAGATATGCTGACCACGTATTGAACGTATCTGCCTATCATTGCAGGTTAAAATATTGCAGTCTTTAAACTGCAGCTTGTCAGCCGTGACGATCGAAGACGACGGGTTCAGCTTCAGGATGGCTTTTCCGACTGTCGATTTTCCTGAGCCCGACTCGCCAACAATTGCCAACTTTTCGTTTTTCAGCGTGAAAGAGACATCGCGAACCGCATGTTTTAAACCTTCATCGGTACGGAAAGAGACATTCAGTTTTTCAACCGTTAATACATCCATGACTTATCTCACTCTGTCCGTGGGTCTAGAAGGTCACGCAGGCCGTCACCTAACAAATTAAAAGCCAGACTGACAAGCATGATGGCGGCCCCTGGGAAAGCGACTAACCACCAGCTCTCAAGCATGTAACTACGCCCTGTTGATATCATGGAGCCCCACTCAGGTAGCGGCGGCTGAGCACCTAACCCTAAAAAGCCAAGTGCTGCTGCGGTCAGGATTACCGTTGCCATGTTCATGGTTAAGCGGACGATCAGGGAAGGCAGGCACATCAATGAGATGTAATGAAAGAGTATGCGAAACGATGAAGCCCCTTGTAGCTGGGCCGCCACAACATAGTCTGAATTTCTCAACGTAAGCGTTTCTGCACGGGCAAGGCGTGCTACCGGTGGCCATGCGGTAAGTGCTATAGCGATAACCGCATGCTCAAGCCCTGGCCCAAGCGCCGCGACGAATGCCAATGCCAACACCAGGCTTGGGAAGGAGATAAAAATATCAGTGACGCGCATAAAAGCACTATCAATCCAGCCACCAAAATAGCCGGACATGGTGCCTATCAATAAGCCAATAGGCCCGACAATGATGGTCACCAGAAATATGATGTACAGCGTTACCCGAGAGCCATACACAATGCGGCTAAAAATATCTCGTCCATACTCATCCGTACCAAACCAATGTGCGATGGAAGGTGCTGATAGCGTGCGGGCCAGATCCTGCTGGAGAGGATCGTGGGTAGCAATCAGCGGTGCTGCTATAGCCAGAATAAGCAGCAAGGTAACGATGACGACCCCAGAAGCACTCAGAGGATTTTTACAAAGCTTTTTGAATGACTTAACGAACAGCGCTTTTCGAGTAGGCTCAACGTTAACCCGAAGCCCCATACCGTAATCAGGATTTTTGATTGTTTCGACATTTCTCATTATTTAGTCCTCGGATCAAACAGCTTGTATAGGACGTCTGATAATAGATTCAGGAAAACAAATACAAGGCCAATGAAAAGAACGGAGGCCATGACGGCATTCATATCACCCATCAAGAGGCTATCAGTTAGATACTGCCCAAAGCCGGGCCAAGCAAATACAGTTTCAATAAGCACTGCCCCTTCCAGCAGGCCGCCATAAGCAAGCGCCACGATTGTCAGCAACTGCACTAGAATGTTTTTAAACGCGTGTTTCCAAATAACGCTGCGCTCGGAAAGGCCTTTCACGCGCGCCGTTTTCACATACTCCTGAGAAAGCTGTTCCAGCATGAAGCTGCGCGTCATTCGTCCAAGGAAAGAGACTGAATTCAAGCCGAGGATCAAGGCGGGCAAGGCAATATGGCGCAGGGCGCTAATAAAGGCGTCGATATTTCCAGAAAGCAGCGTGTCTATCAGATAGAAACCGGTATAGCTTACGAACATTCCATCATAGGCAAACCCGATTCTTCCTGCGGCTCCAGCCCAGTTAAGCCAGGCATAAAAGATTATCAACCCGACCATCCCCACCCAGAACACCGGTGTTGAATACCCGAACAGCGTAATAATTCGAGTCAGGTGATCGCCTAATCGGCCTCGATGAGTTGCCGCATATACACCTAAGGGAACCCCAAGCCCCACGCCAAATATGATGGCAACGGAGGCCAGCTCTATAGTGGCGGGCAGCACACGAATGATATCGTTAACGACAGGGCTTCCGGTTAAAATGGCATACCCAAAGTCACCTGAAAGCATATCCTGAAGATAATAGAAGTATTGAACCCAGATAGGACGATCAAGTCCCATTTGCAGAAAAACCTGTTCATAAGTCGATGAGTCGGCATCGGGGCCAACGACCGCCAATACAGGGTCAATTGGCATTAACCGGCCAATAACAAACGTCATCGTTAAAAGGCCAAACAGGGTTATAAAGATAACGCCTAGCTTTTTAGCCGCGCCTAACCAGCGTGATCTTATCATTATTATATGCTCCGTTTTTTTAAGTAGAAATAAATTTGGTTACTCACCTCTTTTGGTAACTGATCTCAAGCGAGTCATGGCGGCGGGATCATCCAAATATCCCTCAACTTCACTTCTAACGGCTACCGTATTTACCATTTGAGAAAAAGGAAACAGAGCACCAACATCTTGGTCATAAATAGTTTGGACTTCTTCATAAAGACTATTTTGTATAGCACTATCAGATTCAGAAACTGCGCTTGTAATGAGTTCATTGATACGATCATTCTGATAGCCGGTTCGCCAGCCCTGAAAGTTTGTAAGCTTTGCAGCATCTGAATTATCTGGATTAAGTAGAAGCGGAGTAAGATTGGAATCAGGATGCGGTGCAAAACCACCGCCTCCTCGCCCTACGATAATATCAAAGCGTCGATCACGCATGGCCCCATATACCTGATTACCGGTTCCACTAATGATTTCTGCGTTAATACCTATGCGCTCAAGATTGTTTTGTAGATTGATAGCAACGTTAATGAAAGGAGATTCATTAAGCGCTCTTATGGTAGTAGTAAACCCATTTTCGTAACCGGCACTGCGCAGCAGCTCTCGCGCCTTCTCTGTTGATACCGAATACATGGGCTCAGGTAGAGTCGCCGGCAAGCCAAGCTTTATTGGCCGCTGATGAAAAATGCCGTAGTAAGGCATAATACTGTTGTTGATACCGTCATAATTGATGGTACCCCTAATAGCTTTTCTAACTTCTTTATTGGCCAGAATGTCATTGTGCATACTAACGGCTACATAATAGAGCGTGCCACGCGGGGTAGTTTGAATATCCACATTCTCGGCACCTTCCAATGAGCGGATATCAGGAACCGACATGCCGATGGCCACATCGATGTCGCCACGCTCAATCATCAGACGCATCGTCTGAGACTCTTTTAAATTGCGCATGACCACGCGCTCTAGGCTGGGCTGCTCGCCCCAGTACTGATTGTTTCTGGTCATGATGATTCGGTCATGGGGAATCCACTGATCGAGCGTGAAAGCACCACTTCCTGCAGAGTTGGTGGTTAGCCAGCGGTGGCCTAGATCACCGTTCTGTTCATGCTCTAGAACGCGTTGTTTATCAATAATAAAGGCGCTGGGGCTGGTTGCCAGCGTATATATAACCAGTTTCGGATCAAGCTCACGCGGAAACTTGAGTTCCAATTCGTACTCTCCAACCTGACTAACCAGGTCAGAAATATTTTCATGGGTATAGCCCAAGGCCTTCCAAGTTGTCGCAAGCGCTAGATTGAGCCTCAGAACACGCTCCAGTGTCCAAACTACGTCATCTGCAGTGAGCGGATTGCCTGAATGGAAATTGATATTGTCGTTTAGAATAAACGTAATCGACATGCCATCATCGGCGACTTCCCAATCGCTTGCGATTGCGGGCAGGATAATAGTTGGATCGCGCGGATCTAGTTCAATGAGCGTGTCATAAAGATTGGCATTAACAAAGGCGATATCATTACCTGTAGCCGCAGCAGGATCCAGTGATAATATATTATTCATCTTTAATGCAATAATAAGCTGATCACTGGGCGTATTAGAATATGCCACGGTGGTCAGCAATAGCATCACCAGGCCGACCATATATTTGATATAGGTACCCATACTACTCTCCAGTACACTTAGTAAAGTCCAAAAAAACCTTTACAGGCACGCTGACATCTCTATTTTTAGTTACCCAGGAATTTCCGGTATAATTGCAAGATTTTTTTATATTAATTAATGCATTAATTGCGGCAATATTCATAAGCAGCCTTATAATTAGTAATACATATTATGTTTAAAACAGCTTATTACTAATAAAAATCCTCTGCACCTCTCCATTAGTCTAAATTATGGTTAACAACCATAATTTATGGCTGCTTTCATATACACAATAAAGCGCTATTAATCTTTCGACTAGTAGCGCCCGTGATTAGCTGAAGGCAAAGCCAGAACAGACTTTACGATTAATGGCTTATTGGTTAGACAAGCACGCTATATTTCCTTTAGCGCATAAGCCGCAAGCGCTTCTCGATTAATTTCAATACCTAGCCCCGGGCCGTCGGGAATGTTCATCACGCCGTGTTGATGCTCAATGGGGGTTTGTACTACCGCCTGACGAAACGGGTTTTCAGTACGATCAAATTCCATAATCGGTTCAAGCGGTTTTCGGCGCGGTGGGTTAGGCGCGAGTGCGGCCATAAACTGAAGGCTAGCCGCCAGACACACCGCTGTACCCCATACGTGGGGTACTAGCCTTACGCCGTGCATGGCAGCCATGTCTGCTACTCGGCGAATTTCGCTAAAGCCACCCACGCCGCAAATGTCTGGCTGTACGATATCGACGACTCTACGCGCCAACGGCTCGTGCATGGCGTAGCGCCCATGCCAGTTCTCACCACTAGCCACTGGGATAGGCTGCCCAGCCCGGACGGCCGCATAGGTATCGATCTGTTCAGGCAGTACTGGTTCTTCAAACCAGTCGATACCAAACGCTGCCGCACGCTGGCCTACCTCGATGGCTTCCAGGTAGTCGTAGCCGTGGTTGGCATCAATCATAAGGCGCACATCCGGTCCGATTGACTCACGCACGGCCTCAATCACTTTCAGGTCTTCTTCAACATCAAAGCCAATCTTGATCTTTACTGCATGAAAGCCTTCGTGACGATAGCGCGCCACTTCCGCCGCTACGTCGCTGACACGCTCAACACCCTCGCGGCAAAACGAGCCGGTGGCATAGGCGCGCACAGATTCACGGAACCTCCCACCAAGCAGCGTGGAAACAGGTACGCCGAAGTGCTTGCCCTTGATGTCCCACAGCGCAATATCGATGCCGCTCAAGGCAGTCATGGTTAAGCCACGCTGGCCCTGATCACGTAGACGGTTGTAAAGCTTTAGCCACAGTTTTTCGGTTTCCAGCGGGTTTTCACCCAGCAGTGCCTGAGCGTATACCTGAACCACCGCCGCATTGGGCAGTGCGGGACCTAAACACTCTCCCCACCCCACGGTGCCGTCTTCACAAATGATTTCAACTAAACAGTGCTGGCGGCGCGTAAACGACATCGAGGCACTTTCAAACGCTGTTTCAAGCTTGTGATCCAGAATATGAGTCTTGACCGCTTCTATTCTCATGGCTGTTTTCCTGTCATGGCGTTATCTAAAAAGGCCAGGTAGCGTTAATGAAACTGCCGGGATGTAAGTCACCAGCATTAGCGCTACAAACAGCGCCAGGAAGAAAGGCCAGATGGTGCGGACTGCATGCTCAATTTTAATTTTCCCGATCACGCAGCCCACAAACAGGCACGCGCCTACCGGCGGGGTACATAATCCCAGCCCCAGATTCATCATCAAGATGATGCCGAACTGGATGGGGTCCATGCCAAACTGCATGGCGACCGGCAGGAAGATCGGCGTGCAGATCAGGATTAACGCCGCCATATCCATGATCATGCCCAATACCAGTAGAATCAGGTTAAGCATCAAAAAGATAACAACAGGCTTATCTGAAATCGTCATTAGCCCGGTAGTCAGCATTTCAGGCACGTTATAGAGCGCCAACAGATAAGAGAAAGCCGACGCACAGCCCACCAAAATCATGACCAGTGATGTGGTTTTAACTGACTGAATAACCGCAGCCTTGAAGGATGACCACTTAAGCTCACGGTAGACAAGCCCGGTCACAATAATGGCGTAGATGGCGCCAAAGGCACCGGACTCGGTTACCGTCAAGATGCCTGAAAGAACGCCGCCTACAATAATGACGGCCGTCATCAAGCCAGGCAGCGAGGCGACAAGACTAAATAGCAGGGCTTGCCAGCCGGGAAATGCCTCGCCTTTATAGCCACGTTTAACGGCCACAACATAAGCGGCCACGGCCAGGCTCAAGCACATTAGGATGCCGGGAACGATACCGGCGATAAACAGCTGGGTAACGGAAATACCGCCTCCCGCTGCTACAGCATAAAGAATCATGTTATGGCTGGGCGGGATGACTACACCGGCGACCGACGAAGTTACTGTGACGTTAACCGCGTAGTCCGCGTCATAGCCCTTCTCTTTCATCGCTGGGATAAGAATTGAACCCAGGGCAGACGTATCGGCTACCGCCGAGCCCGAGATGCCGCCAAACAGCATCGAAGAGCTAATATTGACCATCCCCAGCCCGCCGCGCATCCTTCCCACCATGG
Organism: Vreelandella zhanjiangensis DSM 21076; assembly: GCF_000377665.1. GTDB lineage: Bacteria > Pseudomonadota > Gammaproteobacteria > Pseudomonadales > Halomonadaceae > Vreelandella > Vreelandella zhanjiangensis. Next base: position 71,974 of record NZ_KB898651.1, read on the forward strand.
CGGAGGCTAAGCGAACAAGTCGGGTTGAAATTCCGCCGTGAAGCATCAGCTCACCGGCAAAAATGAAAAAGGGAATTGCTAGTAGCGAAAAAACGGAAATGCCGGATAAGATGCGTTGAAAGGCGACAAACAGCGGCAACCCTTCATACATAAATGTAGCGACAGCGGCCAGCCCAACGGCAAAAGCGACCGGTGCACCTGCGACAAGGCCGAGAAAGAAAATTCCAAACAGTATCATCAGCCCCATGACTTATGCCCTCTCAGCGTTTCGAGACAGTAATCGTTGCACTATATCCGCCCCTGCAAACAGCATGATCAGCACGCCACAAATCACTAGTGGGGCTGCACGCCAGCTTTCAGAGAGACCAATCATCGGAATGGCCCTTTCCATGTTTGTCATGACCAGCTTCCAACCCTGAGCCGCCATAAAACCACCAAATACAAGGATGAAAAGATCCGAGATGTGGTGTAGTAATCCGCGCAGAAAAGGAGGGAAACTCTCACGTACAAAGTCGATATTCAGATGGCTGTGATACCTGACGCCAGCAGCGGCGCCCAAGCAGGTGATATACACCACTAATACGAGGGAGGTTTGCTCTACCCAGGTTGGCGTGTTGTTAAGCACATAACGCCCAAAGACCAGCCAACCAAAAGTAGCAATAAGAACGACCAGCATGATACCCGCTACAAGCACGCATAGTTCAGCCATGCCGTCTAACACGCGGTCTACAGAGCCTTCTCTTGTCGTGCTTTTTCTATTGGTGGGTGTTTCAATTTCTATACTCACGACACATTTCCTTTTAATCTTTCGGCGGCATTAAGCCGCCGAAAGGAAGACATAAGAAAATTATTGAGCGGCCCTGATTTCCTCGATTAGCTCACCCGTGCCCGGGTTATTGGCGATGAAGTTTTCATACATCGGCTCCATCAATGCCTGAAAAGCCGCTTTATCTTCTACTTCATTAATTTCCACGCCATGATCCAGGATAATCTGACGGCTTTCCTGAGAGCTTTCGACCCATAGCTCTCGCTGCATGACGGAAGCATTCATTGCTTCTTCACGAATAATTTCCTGGTCTTCTTCGGATAACTTGTCCCAACTGGCTTTAGCAACACACAAGCACTCGGGAATAATCAAATGCTCGGTTAACGAGTAGTATTCTGCCGCTTCGTAGTGATTGCTGGATTCAAAGGAGGGATAGTTATTTTCAGCACCGTCCAGAACACCGGTCGTTAAGCTCTGGTAGACCTCGCCATACGCCATTGGCGTCGCGTTGCCGCCAAGTGCTTCCATCATCTCGACATAAAGATCGTTATTCATGACCCGGATCTTTAAGCCTTGAACATCTTCAGGGGTATTAATCGGGTGCTTGGTGTTGTAAATGCTTCTGGCACCTGAATCGAACCAGGAAAGCACTACCAGACCTTTATCTTCCAACGCATCAGCAAAACGCTGGCCAATCTCGCCATCCATCACCGTATGCATATGATCTACATCGGTAAACAGGAAAGGCAGCGAGAAAACGTTCGTTTCCTTAACGATGGGTCCCATGGGGCCCATATTAAAGTTGGCGAAATCCAACGCGCCATTGCGGGTTTGCTCAATCGCGTCAGACTGATCACCCAATACAGCATTATTGTAAACGCGCGGAGTAACACGTCCTTCTGTCTGCTCTTTGACTGCTTCGGCAAACGCTTCAAGCGCTACCGTATTGGGATAACCATCAGGATGGATATTCCAGCCACGCCAGTTATCGGCCTGGGCAGAGACAGCAGCAGCTACCAGCGATACACCCGTTAGGACAAACAGCGCTTGGCGACGGATAGTTTTTGTTTTCATCACTTAAAACCTCTTATTATTACTTGTGGTTTTTTTCAGCTTTTAGAAAGAACGCGCTACACCTACCAGGCGCTCTAACTGCTGGCGTTGCTCTTGGGTTGGCATAGTCAATGGTGCACGAACGCTGCCTGCCGGGCGGCCGATAATATCCGCACCTTCTTTAATCAAACTAACTGCGTAACCAGCTTTTTGATCACGCAAATCGATAAATGGAATAAAGAAATCGTTCGTTATTTGTTTAACAACGTTTTTATCGCCTTTGCGAAGCGCTTTATAAAACGTAACCGCCATATCAGGTACAAAATTGAATACTGCAGACGAATAGGTGTTAACGCCAATTGATAGATACGCTTCTGCGAAAATCTCAGCCGTAGGCACACCACCCACATACACTAAGCGGTCACCGACTGTTTTAATGATTTTGTTGAGCGCCTGGATATCGCCCTTACCATCTTTTAGACCGATAAGGTTCGGACAGGCATCCGCGAGCGCTTGCACCGACTCGGCATTCAGAATGCCGTTACCACGGTTGTAGTAAATGACGTTGATATCAGTGGCATCACAAATTTGCCGTGCATACTCGACTAACCCATCCTGCGGGCACTCTGTCAGGTACGGGGGCATCAACAAAATACCATCGGCACCGGCTTCAGAGGCAGCATCAGCGAAGGCCTTGCCCGCTTCAACACTTAATCCAGCGCTTGCGATTACCGGCAACTTACCGTCGACTACTTCCACCGCTACACGAACAATCTGGCGATACTCTTCAAGCGTCAAATTGAAAAATTCGCCCGTGCCACCAGCGACAAACACGGCAGAAATATCGTGGCTGATAAACCACGCTAAGCGCTCGCGGTAGCTTTTTTCGTCAAATTTTCCGTTCTCATCAAAATCGGTAATGGGAAATGACAGTAGTCCATCTCCAACTGCTTGTATTACTTCTTGTTTGGAAAATTTCACAGAAACGTCCTCATGCTTTCTCATCCATGTTTAATTACATGGCGATAGGTCAAATCGTAGTAAACTAGCAATTTGTCATACATCATACAAATTAGAAAATAATCAACACGCGCAACGCCTGCAAGTAAAAATCTTTAAGCTTCGACCAAAGTGCTAGCGTCTAAAATATATTTTAAAAACCCAGTAATTTTTTAAAGCAATAAAAACAATATTTTGCCCTAGAAGGTGCACCTTCATAGAGAACAATAGCCCCTAAGCAATTTTGCCGGAACCAACTTAATATCGGTAGGCATCAAATATTGATGATTAAATCCGGCTTAAAAAGCGGTGAATTAAACTCATCCGGATATCCGCCAGGGTTGGCAATCACGTGCGTACCGGCATATATAAGATCCACCGGTTCATGAACATGACCGTGTATCCATAGATCCATTTTGCCCATCAACTGCGGAAGATGAGAGGCAAAGGCTGGGGATAGCGCATCACCTAAATACTGATCAGGAATGCAGTGGTGAAGCGGCGCATGATGACTGATCACTACCCTGGGGCCATCAAACGGCTTGGACAGCTCGCCTTCAAGCCAAGCGAGGGCTTCAGTGTGCAACTGCTGACTCGCTTGGGGTGTCAACGTCGTGCCCGGTGAAGTTTGGATGATTCTAAAATCGGGCATGTAGCGCAGCGCTTTGGACTCGGTATGGGCTGGATTTTTCGTTGGATCACTGGCGTAAAGCGCAAAATCGGTCCATAGGGTCGTGCCATAAAAGCGTACGCCGTTGAGCGTGACGGCGCGGTTATCCAGCAGTTCGATATCAAGCCGCTTGGCCTCTTGCTTAAGCTCTTCACGCATCAGCGGCATACAGGTGCCATAGAACTCATGGTTCCCCGGCACAAACAGAATTGGCAGCGTGGGAAACTGCGCCCGTGCCCAGATTAAGCCTTCAGCTTTATGATGAATATCCCCCGCTAACATCACAACATCGGCCTTTACATCGGATAACGGGCGGCTGTCCGCAAAGTGCTCCAAGTGCAGGTCGGATAAAATACGCAGACGCATCCAATCTCCTTAACGGGAAAGCTCTTCGATAAACGAGTCGATAAGCCTGATCACCTGCGCTTCATCTTCGCGGTGAGGGGTGTGGTGAAGGTTTTTAAGTATTTCGCAGTGCGCCGGGCCTTGGATATAACGAGCAATACGTTCCGGCTGGCGGTGCGAGCCATATTCATCTTTCTCGCCGTGCAATACCAATGTGGGGCAATGCACGCGTTCAAGCGCGGGTACCAATGACCAGTTGATAAAGTCTGGATGCAGCCACGTATTAACCCAGGCATCTAGCACCCAGCGGGCTTTATGACCGTGATACTTCTCCAGCTTGGCGAACTGTTCTGGCGCTTTAAAAGCGGCTTTAGCCTGTTCGATACCAGAACGTGTACGCGCCTCGTTAGCCGATTGAGCAGCAATCGTAATCAGCCCCAGACACCGTGACGCATAAGCGCCAGCACAGTGAATGGCCATGCAGCCGCCCACGCTATGGCCCAATACAATAAAGCGGTCTATCGCAAGCGCTGCACATAAAGCGGCAAAATCAGTGCCGGGCTCATCGTCAATAAAGCTCAACGGTGGCGGCTCAAGACAGGCGCTTGATTGACCAAACCCAAGCCGGTCATAGGCGATAACGCGGAGCCGGGTCTTTTCGCATAGTGCTACAGGAAAACTGCGCCATAAGGCGGTACAGCCAAGGGAGTCGTGCAATAAAATAATTGGCGTATCAGAAACTCGCGCTAGGGGCTCCCAGCTACGTGTAAACAAGCGACCACCGGGCGAGTCCACCCAGTGGTCGCGATAAGTGATTGATGAGGCCATGGTGTAACTCTATTGTTGTTAAGGCTTTTGTTTAAAATGTTTTAAAAGCTAGATGATGCACCTAAAACAACATAGCACGCCAAAACTGTCCGCGAAATTCACCGCAACTGTTCACCAAAACAGCGCATGAGCACTTAGCGTTTTAAGAAGTTGCTTTTTACCAAGTGCACGACGTCATCCATGCGTCCGCTCAATACGGCCTTGGCCGAATAAAGCGCGGTTGATGCTACCTGCCCGGCCTCCACCTTGGGCGGCATCACCAGCTCCATGGGGTTGACGGCAACGTCCAAAAGCGCGGGGCCTGGCTGTGCCAACCACTGACCGATAGCGGCGTCCAACTGATCTTCGTGCTCGACGCGCTGCCCCCAAAGTCCCATGGCCGTTGCGACCTCGCCAAAGTTAGGGTTTTCAAGCTCAGTATAAGCATCCAGCAACCCTTCCACTTTCTGCTCCAGCTCGACAAAACTAAGCGAACGGTTGTTGTACACCACGATTTTGAGCGGAATACGACGCTGTACTAGCGTCAGCAGGTCGCCCATCAGCATACTTAACCCACCGTCACCGCACATGGCAATTACCTGGCGGTTCGGGTAAGCCAGCTGCATGCCTAATGCCTGGGGATAAGCGTTGGCCATCGTCCCGTGCTGTAGGCTTGCCAGCGTGCGACGCTGCCCAGACGCCAGAATGTGGCGCAACATCCACACGGTCACACTTCCCGTATCAGCCGTAAACAGCGCGTTATCAGCGGCCAAGCGATCAATTGCCAGCGTCAGCTCTTGCGGGTGAATAAGCGCATCGTCGCGGCTTTCATGCGCCGACTTCTCCAAGGATTTTGCATAATGCTTGCGGCATTTTTCCAGCCAGCGGGAATTGTCGTTTCTTTTAACCACTTGAGAGAGCGCTTCACAGGTATCACGTGCGCTACCCACAATACCAATATCCACCGGGTAACGTTTGCCAATCTGGGTGGGGTCGCTATCTACCTGAATAATCGTGGCGCTGTCGGGATAGAACTGCTTAAAAGCAAAACTGCAGCCTAGCATCAGCAAGGTATCGCACTCGGAAACCGCGCGGTAACCCCCTTCAAGGCCATAAACGCCGGTCATGCCTACCTGGTAGGGGTTGTCGTACTCGATAAAATCTTTAGCGCGAGAGGTCCAGGCAACAGGCGCCTGCAGCTTTTCAGCCAGCGCAATTACCTGTTCGCGCGCCTCACTACAGCCTGCACCGGCAAAAATCGTAATCTTGCCGCCCTTATTCAGCGCCTTAACTGCTGGCACAAACGCATTGGCACTCGGACGCAGCGAATAATCAAACCGATGCGTGCGGTAAGCAAGCTCACTTTCTGGGATTTTCGTCATGACATCGCCGGGCACAATAATCACGGCAACGCCGCCTTTGGCGAGCGCTGCCTGTGCCGCCAGCGCGGTCATACGCCGAGCCTGCTCAGGAGAAGCGAGGGTTTCGCAAAACACGCTGTACTGCTTAAAAATCTGCACCTGATCCACTTCCTGAGGAAAGCTGCCTCCGGTTTCCTCTTGTGGCACTTGCGTGGCGATTAAAACAACTGGGGCTCCGTTGCGATGGGCATCAAACAATCCGTTTACAAAATGAAGACTGCCAGGACCACAGGAACCGGCGCACAGGGCTAACTCCTGCGTTAAATAGGCTTCACCACCTGCCGCAAAACCACCGACTTCTTCATGGCGTACCCCGATCCATTCGATCTCGCTTTGGCGTAGCGCATCGGTGAAGTGGTTAAGCGTATCCCCCACTACCCCGTAGCAGCGCTTAGCTCCGGCATTTTGTAACGTATCAACCATTATTTCGGCAACATTGGCGCTCATGACGCGACTCCATTCGCAGAGATAAAAAGGTTTCTCGCTTACAAAGCCTAGCGGGTGAAATACCTTTTTGCCGCCTTTGCTCCTTTTACGTATGCGCAACGTCGCTAAGACCGATCTTTTAGACACATGCTGCATCGCAGCAAATAACCACTATACTTTACAGGGTGCCCTATCAGGAGATTACATAATGGCCTTACCTCTATGTCTTACTGCCTACGATGGTGATGTTTTGTGTTTCTGGAGGCTTCAAGCGTTATGGCAGCGAGCCGCTATGGATGCATTGAAGGAATATCTAGGCTAAATATCTGGTTTTAAAAGCAGTGTGTAAAAAAATAATCAAGGGAGCTAAAGGGTTTTATGGCTTCCTTGATTTTTATGAAAAGCTTTTTCATTCAACGATGTAAGCAATTGCCGACTAATTTTGTAAGCAATAGCTTACATGGCATCGCATTTTACCTACACCTTTTGGCCTATCCTTGGGCTTAAAAAACGCCTACCATCTAGCTTCGCCAGCCTATGCTGCGACGCACAAAAGAAATCTTAAAATAAGAATATTGGATAAACTACTCGAAAGGAGTGCATGCCATGCAACACTCAGCAGCTCAATTTCCGGCAACAAGCGCCGACATCATGGAAGTATGGGCGCAACGTGCTCTAAAGCAGCGTGCGGCGTTTGAGGCCATCGCAGCCTATATGTGCCAGCGATAAGTGCTTCACTGTTACTTGTACTCGTTTGCCTAAAGCTAACGCCTCACATGTTGAGGCGTTATTATTTTGATGCTGTTAGTCAAAGCACGTCCGGTAACCGCTACCCACCATTGCTTTCATCGTTTAAATGCTCATTTAAATAGGTTTCTTGCAAAATATACATGCGCTTTACATCGCGATATTTGCCATTAATAAAGAACTCCTGCACTAGATGCCCTTCCTCAACAAACCCGCTCTCTTCATAAAGATGATCGCTTTGATATTTTTCACCACCACGATCCAACACACTTACTTAATATTTATACTGTTTAGTAAGCCGAGGATTTTACGAGCCATTTTTACCAGCAGGTATGGAGTTACGCAACGAATTACTCTAATATTAATTAGGCTTATTAAAAGCAGTAACTTTTAAACGCATACCTTACTTGTATATGTGCACATTGACCAAGGAACTGACAATGCAAACACCTTTTCTAGGACGTAAAACATTTTGTGCTTTAAGTTTAGCGGCAACATTTGCCATTAGCGGCTGCCAATCAGGCGCTGATTTTGGCGGTCTGGTATCAGCAGGCTCCAATATGGCGGGCGCTGCAATGATGTCAGATCAGCAAATACAGCAAATGGGCGATCAAACCATTGCCCAACTTGATAATGAAAATCAGCTTGTGGCTACTAACAGTCAATATGCAGAGCGTTTGAAAAACCTGACTCAAGGCTGGGAAGTTGTCGATGGAAATACGCTTGACTTTAACGTCTATCAGGTTTCCGAAATTAATGCATTTGCGGTACCCAATGGCTCTATCCGTCTCTACAGCGGTTTGATGGATGAAATGAACGACGATGAAGTGCGTTACGTTATTGCTCACGAGATCGGCCATGTTGCGCTAGGACACTCCAAACGGGCTTTCCAGGTAGCTTACGCTGCCTCTGCTGCACGTGAAGCCGCAGCATCCAGTGGCAGCACTACCGCCGCCGTTCTATCCACATCTGAGCTTGGCGATTTGGGTGAAAAGCTTATTAATGCCCAGTTCTCTCAACGTCAGGAAAACGAAGCTGATGATTATGCCATTGAGCTTTTACAAAAGCATGACATGGATGCTGAAGCTTCAATAACTGCTCTGCGTAAACTTGAAGCCAAATATGGTAACAGCAGCAGTTTCTTCTCCAGCCACCCTGCCGCCGGTGATCGAGCTAACCGTCTCGAATCCTCGCTCTAAACTATCGCCAAGCGCTTATGCCCCTGTCAGAATAACTTGCCTGACAGGGGCATAAGTTATCGTCAGCACTGGCGTTGACGGCCAATAATAGTCTTATCAATACTGACTCAGACACTATGTACTTCTGACTACTCTTCCAATTGTGACAAATACACATCCTGCAAAATATACATGCGCTTTACATCGCGATATTTGCCATTGATAAAGAACTCCTGCACCAAATGCCCTTCCTCAACAAACCCGCTCTCTTCATAAAGGTGGATCGCTTTGATGTTTTCCACCGCCACGATTAAGTACACTTTATGCACATTCAAAATGGTAAACGAGTAGTGCAGCGCCTGACGTATCAGCGAGCGTGCAAATCCTTTGCCCTGATGATCCGGGGTAATAATAATTTGAAATTCCGCGCTGCGATGGATGTAGTCGACTTCAATCAACTCAACCAAACCAATCGCGATGCCCGCACTGTCCTCGGCCACAAAGCGCCGCTCGGCATTGTCATGAATATGCTTGTTGTAAAGTTCTTCCAGCTCATCAAAGGATTCGTACGGCTCTTCAAACCAGTACGACATGATGCTTTGATTATTATTTAATTCATGCACAAAGCGCAGGTCACTACGCTCCAGCGCACGCAAGAAAAGCCTATGACTCATTATTACTACTCTCGTCATGTAATGGCGCTTGTATGGGGCTACTAGGTATAGAGTAGCCCAGTGGGTATTTTAAATGTGACGTTTAAAAGAAAATAGCTCGGCCAGAGGATGCTCCCTCCCCTCGATTAACGCACGCAATAGTTTTGCGCCAATCATGCTATAGCTGATGCCGTTGCCGCCGTAAGCCATCGCAAAGTGCACGTTGGGTCCATGGGCGTCGTGAGGTCCAAAATAAGGCAGTCCGTCGCTGGTTTCTGCAAAGGTTCCCGCCCAGCTAAAAGTAGGATTAATCGTTAATGACGGCCAGAGTGCCCTTACCTTATCAGCCAGCCCCTGGGCTTTTTCCAACACCCGGTCATCGCGGCGCTTGGGAATATCCTGCTCATCATCATCCCCACCCACCAGCAGACGGCCATTCTGAGTGGTGCGCAGATAAAGATACGGCCGCGCCGATTCCCAGACTAGCGTGCGTTGCAGCTCGCCCAGCATTTCAGGCGTCAGCGGGTCGGTAATAAACGCATAGCTGCTCCGGTTTTTCGCTACGGGTTCAGGCAGCCACGCCTGGGATTCATAGCCTGCGGCAATCACGACCTGTTGGCAGGTGAGCGTTGCGCCATTGGTCAGCTTAAGCGCTATATGCTGATCGTGCTGAGCCATGTGCGCAACCTGGGTACGGTCATACACCTCGCTGCCCCGTGTGACTATCTTGCTAAACAGCTGATAGGTCATTCGATAAGGGTCCATGGTTGCCGCAAGCTCCGTTAAAATAGCCCCAGGCGCTTCAAAGCCATAGTGTTCTAATATAGCTTCCCGCTCAAGCCAGCTGGCCTCAAAGCCGTTTTTCTGGCGCAGCAGCAGTTCCTCTTTCAAGGACGCTACGTCTTCTTCACTGCTTGCAAAATAGAGGCTCTTTTGACGCTCAAACTCCACGTTGCCAAGCCCCGCGGCCAAGGCTTCAAGATCCATAATCGCATCGGCACAGGCGCGGTAGGCAAGGACTGCATTCGTTTCGCCATATTGCTTGGCAAGCTCCGTCATATGCGTATCGATCTCATACTGCAACAACGCGGTGCTTGCAGACGTACTTCCCCACCCCACATCACGACGCTCAAGCACTACCACATGATGGCCATGCTGGCTTAATTCGTTAGCGATCAATGCACCGGTAATTCCGCCACCAATCACTGCTACATCGCATTGATGGTCACGGGTGAGCTGTGGGAAAGTAGTCAACAGACCATTCTTTACTGCCCAAAACGGATAGCCGCTTTTAAGATCCATCTTATTCCCTTTACAGAGTGTGTATCGATAGCTTTAACAATAGTTGCTTGTCGTAGAAATCACTTATTTATAAAAGGAAAGTTTTATGATCGATTTGCGTAGCGATACGGTAACTCGCCCCTCTCCGGCCATGCTGGAAGCCATGATGAGCGCACAGGTAGGCGACGATGTCTGGGGTGATGACCCGACGGTAAATGCATTTCAAGAAAATCTGGCAGCGGTCACTGGCAAACAGGCGGCGCTACTGTTTCCCAGCGGCACGCAGAGTAATCTGGTAGGCCTGATGGCCCACTGCGAACGCGGTGATGAGTATATCGTAGGCCAATCCGCCCACACTTATCGCTATGAAGGCGGCGGAGCGGCGGTACTGGGAAGCATTCAGCCGCAGCCCATTGAGAACGCAAGTGACGGTAGCCTGCCACTGGAAAAAATCAGCGCGGCGATTAAAGCCGATGATTTTCACTTTGCCCGTACGCGCCTGTTAACACTGGAAAACACCATTGGCGGCAAGGTGCTGCCTGCAGATTACGTGCGCCAGGCAACCGAACTTGCCCGTTCGCGCGGTTTATCAACGCATCTGGATGGCGCACGCCTGTTTAACGCCGCGGTGGCGTCTCAAGCGCCGCTGGAACAGCTTTGCACGCCGTTCGACAGCGTCTCGCTATGCTTTTCAAAAGGTATGGGGACACCCATTGGCTCTGCCCTGGTAGGCTCTCAAGCGTTTATCGCAAGCGCCCGGCGCTGGCGCAAAGTTGTGGGTGGCGGTATGCGCCAGGCAGGAATTATTGCGGCGGCGTGCCAATACGCGCTTGATCATCATATGGATGACTTGGCAAAAGATCATCAGCGCGCCACGCGCTTAGCCCAGGGTCTGGCAACGCTACCGGGTATCGAGATTATCTCGCAGTCCACCAACATGGTGTTTGTCAGCATTCCGGACGAACACGTAACGCCTCTTTCAGCCTGGCTTAAAGAACACGGCATTTTAATTGAGCTTTTATATGCCACGCGCCTTGTCGTTCACCGTGATATTGACGATGCCGATATCGATAAAGTGCTTGAGGTGATGGATGCGTACTTTAGCCAGCGTTAAGTAACGTGCCGAGCTTTGTCACTGAGCTTTTGTACTGAGTTTGGGAACGGTCGAACACGCGGTAAGACTTATTGATCAAGCGCCTACCGCGCGTTTTATACCTGTTCGAGTGGCTTATAACCGCCGCAGACCCCACATAAAGTAAGCCCCGCCAATGAGCGACGCGACAAGACCTGCCGGTATCTCATACGGAAACATGATCTGACGTCCCACCCAATCGGCGATTACCATCAGCAACATGCCGATCAACGCCGCACCTAACAGGTGCTGGCGGGCACGAGAGAAGCCTACCAGCCGCGCCATATGCGGCGCCAGCAACCCGATAAACGAAAGCGGCCCAACCACCAGCGTGGCGCAGGCGGTTAGCAGAGCGACCATCAGCAGTAGCGCGAGCCGCGCACGATTTAGATTAATGCCCAGCGAGCGCGCGGTTGGTGCGCCTAACGGCAAAATATCCAGCCATCGGTTGAACGGTAGCGTGATCAGCGCTAACCCGACGGCAATACTGCCGACCACCACGGCACTCGTCACGTCAACGTAGTACGTCGAGCCCGCCAGCCACGCAATAACCTGCTGCCCACGTGGGTCGCCGCCCGCCAATAACACGCTGCGCACCGCATCGAACAAGGCGCTTATCGCAACGCCGCTTAGTAAAAGTCGTTCAGGTACAAAACCGCTTTTACGATTTAAGGCGACCAGCACCAATAGTGTGGCCATCGCGCCTAATGTACCGATACCAATCAGGACAATATTGCTGGGAGTGGGTAAAAAATAAATCCCTAAAATCAGCGCAATGGCGCAGCCACCGCTAATGCCCAAGACTTCGGGGCTTGCCATGGGGTTGGCGGAAAGCCGCTGCAGTACGGTTCCCGCGACCGCAAGCATCAAGCCACTGGCCGCCGCTGCCATAACGCGTGGCAACCGCCACTCCAGCACGTCCCATTCAGCGGGCGATATCCAATACCATCCGTCGGCCCCCTGACCTAAAAGCAGGCCTAAAATGCTAAACGCGAAAAGTGCCAGCATAATCCCTACGGCCAGGCGATGCGGTGCAGGGTGTCGATTCATGAATACCCCCGCCGCACGTGGTGGCCGGTCGCCCTGCAACTTCAAGCGCGGTATTAACCACATGAGCAAAGGCGCGCCTAACGCGCCCGTCACGGCACCGGTAGGAATCAGTGTGGCCACCATGCCGGAGAAATGCTGAAGCAGAAGATCAGTGGTTGCGAGCAACACTGCCCCTAGCAGGGTGGACCACAGGATACGGGAGCTTAATCGACGGGCGCCGGCCATACGTACGATGTTAGGCGCCGCAAGGCCAATAAAACCGATGATTCCGACCACACTCACCACGCTACCGGTGATAAAGACAGCTAACCCAAGGCCTGCGAAACGCAGATATTTAAGCGATATACCTAAACTCTTGGCACTGGCATCATCCAGCTCCAACACGCCTAACGGGCGTAGCAACAGCCCCGCCGCTATGGCGCTTACTGCCAGATGAGGCCATAAAGAGGCGACGCCGTCCCAGCCGTTTTGAGCAAGCGAGCCCGCTCCCCAAATCAATAAGCCTGCCAGCGTTTCATGGTTGAACAGCAACAGCGCGGTGGAAAGTGCGCCCAGGTACAAATTAACCACGAGGCCAGCCAGTACCACTACAACGGGGGCAAGCCCACGTCGCCAGGTAATCGCAAATACCAAGCCAACGGCCAAGCCGCCACCAATTAACGCGACCCACTCGCGACCGATGATCAGCAGGCCTGGCGCCATCAGCGTTGCCACCATAAGGGCCAGGTTGGCGCCAGATGCCACGCCCAATGTGGTTGGCGAGGCCAGCGGGTTACGCAATACCTGCTGCATCAATACCCCGGCAAGCGCCAGGCCGCCGCCAGCCAGCAGCGCGACACACAGCCGTGGCCACCAGGCATAGTAAAGTAACACTTCATTGGTATTTTCAAACGCAGGCGCAAAAAGCGCATCAAGCCCGGTGAGAATGCCGCCCTGACCGTTTAGGCTCATCGCAAACAGCACCAGTAAAGGCAAACTAAGTAACAAGCAAACTTTGGCAGGCGACATGCCGCGCTTTTTCTGGCTAAGGACGGCGGTACTGATCATAACGAGTTATTTCGGATAGTTACCCAACCGTGGGCAATGGGCAACGCGATAGGCAGCACGATCATTTCAGAGCCTTAGCTTTGTCTGGGCGGTAACAGCGGGATAAGAAAGCCGTGATTTTAAATGATAACGATTAGCACTACAATTGGTACCCTCGTTATCGGAGCAACCCGCTATGGCCGCAAAACCGAGCTACCTGCTGTTTGACGTCACATTATTGCGACGCGCCCAAATCAGCCCTTCAATTGTCAGGTTCACGTTTACCGGCCCGCACGTTGACCAAATGGCAACCTACGCCCCGGATCAGCGTATCAAGCTGTTCTTTCCCGGTAATGAAAGCAGCCTGGATGCGCTGTTTAGCGTAGTACAACAACAATCCCATGACTGGTACGAGGCGTATCGCGCGTTACCCGAGACTCAGCGTCCTGCAATGCGTACGTACACTATTCGTGCGTTACGTGCTGAATGCGCCGAAGTGGATGTCGAATTCGTGCTCCACGGCGATAATGGCCCGGCTTCCCATTGGGCAATGAACGCCCGCCCAGGCGACCGTTTGGGGATGACGGCCCCTGTAATTGGCGCCCCCGGCCCGCATCTGGGTTTTGAGTGGAAGCCGCCGAAGGGCGTTCGGCGCATTCTGATCATCGCCGATGAAACGGCTGTACCCGCGGCGATGGGCATTCTTGAAGCGCTGCATGATATTCCCGACCACCCTCAGGTTGAGGCGCTGCTTGAAGTACCGTGCAGTGATGACGCGCAGGCACTCCCAAGCGCTGCCAAGATGCATTGGCTTGCCAGAGACACCGACCCAACCAGCCAGTACGGCGAGCTTTTATTGAGAGCAGTACGCGACATTGATTTAGCGCAGGAAATTAAAGCACTCGACGGAAAACCCGGCAAAGTGGCCAGCGGTAATATTGAAGACAGTATTGAAGATAGTATTGGAGACAGTATTGAAGATAGTGAAGAGCCGCTTTGGGAACCCGCGGCGGTTAACGACAGCGCGCCTTTTTATGCCTGGATTGCGGCCGAAACCAAGGTTGCCCGTCGGTTGCGCCGTTATCTAGTCAACGAATGCGGTTTGCCCAAACAGTATGTGACGAGCATGGGCTATTGGCGCCTAGGTAAAGAAAACAGCTAAACAAACGAGACACCCGATAATGCCCCATATAACCACCTCTGCCCTACTGGCGAGCCCTCGTTCCTATTTACTCGATAGCGCTACCCGTTATGGGCTCATCAGCCGTACTTTGCACTGGTTGACGGCAGCCATTGTACTGCTTCAATTCAGCGTGGTACTGGCCTGGCGCGGGTATGGGGAAACTTCGTTTACCTTAACCCTCTCAAACATCGGCCCCCACGGCTCGCTGGGCGTTCTGCTTTTATTGATTACTCTGCTTCGCGCGGGATGGGCGTTTTTAAACCGGCAACAGCGCCCTTCGCCCGCGGCAGGACTTAGAGGTGCTTTAGCGCACACGGTGCATTTAACGTTTTACGCGCTGTTGATCGCTCTGCCGACCCTCGCCATCTTACGTCAGTACGGCAGAGGCGGCGCTCTGGATGTCTATGGCCTACCGCTCTTCAATGCGGCCGAGCGCGAAATCCCCTGGATGATCAACATCGCCAATCTGGTGCACAGCCCACTCGCCTGGCTGCTTTTGGCGCTGGGGATTGGGCATGTGGCAATGGCGCTGATGCATCACTTTGGATTCAAGGATAAGATGCTATCCCGCATGGCGGAGCCTATCAATCGCTATTAAATGATAACCATTAACGATACAATCAGCGCTTTATACTTACCATCTTCTGACGGTCAGGAGTCCTTCATGTTCGAGGTCAAAGGCGCTACTTTCGCGATCAATGACAAGCCCCTTTTGCAGCCCATTGAACATACCTTTCAGCAGGGTAAGGTTTACGGCCTGATCGGCCATAACGGCTCTGGCAAGTCGACCTTGATAAAGCTCATGGCCCAGCAGCAGCCTACCAGCCAGGGTGATATTTATTTTGACCAGCGCCCGCTGAGCGACTGGGGCAATCGCGAGTTTGCGCGCCAGGTTGCCTATCTTCCGCAACATCTGCCCAGCGCCGAAAATTTAACCGGGCGTGAGCTGGTCGCCTTCGGCCGTTACCCCTGGCATGGCCTGCTGGGCCGCCATACGCAAAAAGATAAAGACGCCGTGGAGCGCGCCATCGCTCTTACCCACACCGAGGCGTTCGCAGACCGCCTGGTCGATACGCTTTCTGGCGGTGAGCGCCAGCGTGTCTGGCTCGCCATGCTATTGGCCCAAGGCAGCCGCTTCTTGCTGCTCGATGAGCCACTTGCTGCGCTGGATATCGCTCACCAGATGGAAGTTCTCGCACTAATACGAAAGCTTTGCGATGAGCTAGAACTTGGGGTCATTATCGTCCTGCACGATATCAACATGGCCTCGCGCTACTGCGATGAACTGATGGCCCTGCATAGCGGCCGTTTGCTCGCCCACGGCACTCCAAACGACATGATGCGTGATAGCACTCTGGAAGCTATTTATGGGCTGCCCATGCAGGTCATGAAGCATCCTAACGGAGAGCACAACATCGCCGTTGCGCAATGATGTGTCGCCTGCGTTGCGGCCAGTTAGCGCTGGCCTGCTTTAGTGCACTTACCTCCTTTCAAGTGGCAGCTTCAACCGATATTGTGACGTTGGACTGGACGATTGCCGAAACGCTGATTGCGCTTGGCAATCCACCGGTAGGACTCGCGGAGATCCCCCAATATCAACGCTGGGTGGGTGCTGACCAGTTACCCGGCAATGTTGTGGATGTCGGCCTGCGCGCCCAACCCAATCGTGAACTGATGGCTCAACAGGCACCCGACCATGTGCTGCTTTCACCGCTGTATATGCGTTTAAGCGACCAGTTGAGTACCATTGCCCCCGTCACCGCGCTTGTCACCTATCAGCCAGGCGATCCTTTATGGCAACGCCTGGCGCGTACCACCCATACATTAGCCGCCTTAAACGGCGATAATGCATCAGCAGTAACCCTGATTGACGCCGTCGAAACCTATCTGGAACACCAAAAAGCCCAGTTAACAGGGCAGCCACCGCTGCTCGTCGTACAGTTTATCGACGCGCGGCATCTGCGTGTATTTGGTGAAAACAGCCTGTTTCAGGCGGTGCTGGAGCGCTTGGGGCTGGCTAGTGTCTGGGAGCATCCAACCAATCAGTGGGGCTTTTCGACGGTGGCGTTAGAGGAACTGCTGAGCTATCCCGATGCCACCCTGGTAGTAGTCGAGCCGCTCCCTAACAGCATGAATAATGACTTTTCTGACAATGCACTGTGGCAACATCTGCCCGCAGTGCAAGAGAACCGCGTTATTCAGCTACCTGCCGTATGGAGTTTTGGTGGGTTTCCATCAGCCAAACGCTTCGCTGAGTTACTCAGTGAAGCGCTGTTAACCGATTAAATCCCGCTTAAAAATCCAGTGTAGCGGAAAGCTTGACCGTACGCGGCTCGCCCTGGGTCAGGTAACCACCGGTCGCCGAGGCCCAGTAGTTTTCATCGGTGAGGTTTTCGATGTTGGCGCGCAGGGTTAGGGTATTCGCATTGAGCGGCATGGCGTAACGAACGCCAAGATCCCAGCGGGTCCAGGCATCGACTTCCAGCTGGTTGGCCGCGTCCAGGTACTGGCTGCCGTTACGCACTGCTCGACCGCTGAGTGTCCAGCCTGGCGCCTGGGGAATATCCCACTCGCTGCCGACCACTAGCCGATAGTTGGGAACGCCCACCGCGTCGTTACCCTGGTTCGTGCCATCGTTAGTGTGGGTGAGCTCAGGATTAATCCACATCGCGCTGCTCAACAGGCGCCAACCATCCATCGGCTCGCCGTAAACACTTAGCTCCACGCCGCGGTTACGCTGCTCGCCATAGTAGGCGTAAATACCGGTTTCAGCGTCAACAAAGGCATTGGGCTGCTCGATCTGAAACAGGCTCAAACTGCCGCCCAGGTTGCCCAAATCGAGCTTGGCACCGACTTCGTTCTGCTCCGCTTCAATCAAACCAATATTCTGCCCGGCATTCACCGTCGTGGTGGGTGCCGTATCACCCGGCTGTAGCGCTTCAATATGATTGGCATAGAGCGATAGAGAGTCCGTCGGCTTCACCACGATACCGTATACCGGTGAAAGACGTGTATCGCTGAACCGGTTGTCGAACTCGCCTTGATAGCTATAGTTGGTAACCTCGACATCCTGATAGCGTGCCCCCAGGGTCAACAGTAGGCGATCATCCAGAAACCCCAGGGTATCGGAAAGCGATACGCCGCTGTTGCGCGTGCGGCTGCGCAAATTCGGGTTATCCAAGTTACCCCCTATCAACCCAGGCTCCCGCAAAGCCACGTCGGCTGGTTGGTAGATATTCGTCAAGGATGAGGAGGCTATTGCATAGG
The DNA here is from genome assembly GCF_000377665.1 of Vreelandella zhanjiangensis DSM 21076. GTDB lineage: Bacteria > Pseudomonadota > Gammaproteobacteria > Pseudomonadales > Halomonadaceae > Vreelandella > Vreelandella zhanjiangensis. The sequence goes on from NZ_KB898651.1 coordinate 89,978, forward strand.
CCGACCGAGTGGTGCGATAGATGCTTGAATAGCCCAGGTCCAGCTGGTGGCTGACGACTCCCGTATTGAAGGCCCCGCGTAAACCAGCCTGCCCGCCGACACCCTCAGCGCGATACGGCACGCTCATCTGGCCGACAGTGGCGGCACCATCCGCGCCATTGACGGTGGGCGATCCATAGGTTCCGTTTTCCCGGGTATTGCTGCCACCCAATGCTGCATAGGCCGTCCAGCTGTCGGTCATGTCGTACTCACCGCGCAGCATGGCAAAGTTGGTCTTAAGCTGTGTATTGGCCCATTGGGGTGCATAGTTGGTACTTGCCGAAGGGGCATTGGGAACACTGTCCATACCAGCGCCTACGTGAACCACCGAACGACCGCTTTGGACGGTATGGGCTTGGTGGCCAATATCCAGCGAAGCACGACCACGCTCACCGCGATAATCCAGCCCCACAACGGCCGACGTTGCACGCTGCTCTTCATTATCAATTGCGCTGTACCCCCGGCCTCGCTCGATACTGGCACGCATGCCGAACTGATGCTCGGCGCCAAAACGCCGTCCAAGCTCTACGCCACTTTCCACATAGCCGCTGTCGGTCACCGCGGTAGTCAGCTGGGTGAGCGGTTCATCTGCGGCGCGTTTGGGCTCAATATTGATCGCCCCGCCAACGCCTGAACCACTTGGCGACACGCCATTGGCAAAAGCATTGGCGCCTTTAAACAGCTCCACGCGCTCGGCAAGGTTGGTGGCAACCACTTGGCGCGGCAATACGCCGTAGAGACCGCCATAAGAGATGTCATCACCATCAAGCTCAAAGCCGCGAATCTGAAACTTTTCAGCGAAGTTGCCATAACCAAAACCACTTTGTACCGAAGCATCATTGATCAGCACATCCGCCAGCGTTTTTGCCTGCTGATTGTCGATTAACTCTGAGGTAAAACCGATCACATTGAAGGGTATATCTGCAGCCGCACGCTGCCCCCAGGTGCCAATGCGTGCGCCAGCCGCTACTTGCCCACCGGCAAACGCTGAAGTCGGCGCATTGCCATGCGCCGTTGCTTCACCAATAACAGTAACGGTTTCAAGCGCGGCGTCGTTGGGCGCTTGCGCCCAGACAGTGTTAGGTAACTGCAATGCGCCCAATATTACAAACGTAAGCGAGCGCCAAGCGGGGGACGGCAGCGACATGCGAGTTCCTTATATTTTTTAAGAGCAAACAGGACTGATAGCGGAGCAGGAGCGCAAAGGCTACAACAAAACAAACTCATTTTCATTTGATATATAGACGCATTCAATATCGTTTCGATGTTTTACTGATATGTATTATCGTTTAGACTGCGCCACATATACGCTTCTCAGTGCCCAGTGTTGGAGTCCGGTTATGTCTCTTGCGTTACGTCAGACTGCTGCTGCCCTACCCTCGTTGGCCGACTGTTACCAGGGCTCGGGGCCCTTGGCGCCTTTTACACCTCCGCTGATTGGCACAGAAATACCCGCAGGCGCGATTAAAGCTGCTCGCTGGCGCAACCCTGCGCTGTTAGAACAAGACATTTCGCTTTATGCCTCACGCTACCCAGGCGGCGATAAGCGTGCGATCACGTCGCTGTGGTCGAAATGGCACTTTGTTGCGCTAACCGTGCCTACCCTTGCGGCGCAACTTCTCCTCAACCGCGATTTACCGGTCGGGCTCGATAATGCACATGTGATCGTTAATGAGCAGGGATGTACAAAGCAGCTTTGGCTCCCTGATGAAGGCGTGCCGTTGGATACGCAAGACCCGGGTAAGCGCTTTGCCAAATTGATTGATCAACACTGGGCGCCGCTTATTGAACGACTGGCCGCCATCTCCGGCGCGGCCCCACGGGTATTCTGGAGCAATGCCGGTGGCTATCTGAATTTCTACATCAATGCTTTGGCAGAGCATCCGGAGGTCAATCAAGCGGCGCTCACTGCCGCACGGGCTCTTCTGGAATCGCGCCACCTTAACGGGCAGCGTAATCCTTTGTTTCAGCCGGTGCGCACGTTTACACCTAAAGGCAGTGATGAGGTGAAGCAAGTGCGCAAGCTTTGCTGCCTGCGCTACTTGCTGGATGAGTTCAGCGTCTGCAGTAACTGTCCGCTGGAAGGCTGTGACCGCGTGGCTCGCAAGCGGTCAACGTAAACGAATAGGGTTTAAAGATTTATCTGGGCGACGGCATCCTGGCTCGCCACGTCGCGCTGCTCGCCGGTTAGCTCGCGTAGCTGCCCTTGCGACATTTCCAGCAAACGATCCGCGTGAACGAAGTAGCTGTCATCGTGGCTAATCGCAAACACCGTTTTGCCCATATCACGCAGATGGGGCAGCAGTTCGCGATAAAATAGCCGCCTGAACTGCGGGTCCTGATCAGCGGCCCACTCATCCAGCAATAAAATGTCCCGCTCTTCAGCAATAGCTAATAGAAGCGCCAGGCGCTTGCGCTGGCCCTGGGAAAGCTGGGTATTAACGACTCGGTCGCCCTCCCACTGTAACTTTTGCTGCATCTGCAAGCGGTTTAACCACGTGTCGATAAGTGCAGGGTCGGCTTTTTCACCGCCAGCTTTCATGGCCAGATCAAACTGATGGAAATCGGTAAACACACTGGCAAATCGCGCCCGAAAGGCGTGCCACTGCGCAGGCGTAAGCACTTGCCCATCGACCTTGATCTGCCCGCTTTGCGGACGGTACAGCCCGGTTAACAGCCGCGCAAAGGTAGATTTTCCACTACCGTTGCCGCCAATCAGAAAGATCTGTTCGCCACGCGTCAGGGTTAAATTGACCGGCCCGACATGAAACCCTTCGCCCTGCTCACCAGAGGGGTAGTGGTAGGTCACATCGACAAGTTCCAGACGCTGCCATGATGCAAAGGCATCATCGACCTCAAAACCCGGCTGATAATCGGCAAGCTTGAGGCTTGCAAGCTTATCAAACGCTACCTGGGCGCTAATCAGAGTCGGCCAGGCACCTACCGCCTGAATAAGCGGAGTGCGTAAAAACAGCAGGGTTAATGCAAACGTGGCCGCCACAGCCGGTGTGGCCCAGCCAAGCCCGTTAGCCATAAAGAACACCACACCAATGGCCCCCAACATCATGATGTTGGACCAGTTGCCGGCGCTCAAGTGATACGTATCGGCCCGGATAATATGGTAGCGGTAGTCCCGCGCATTAGCGGTGTAGCTGTCATCAAAAAACCGCTTCGCCCGGTCGCGGTTCAAGGCCAGCTCTTTGCGTCCTTCAATCGCCGATTGATAGTCTTTATAGAGACGATCTTCAGTTTCGCGTACAAGATTAAAGTGGCGATATACCTTAGATACCAACACCCAGCCCACACCCATGGTGAAAGCAATCCACACGATGGTAATCACCACCATTTCCGGTGAAAGCCACGCCAAATACGCAACCGAGGCAAGGGTTAGCACTACCCCCTGAACAAGCTCAGGCAGGCGCACAAACCCGATGGTGATATTACGAACATCGCTTGAAAGGCTCGCCAGCAGCGTTGAATTACCTAGCTGCTCAAGACGTTCGATATCCGTATCCAGAATGCGTTTGACAAGTCTTGAGCGCAGATCATAAACGAAATGGTGGCCCAGCAAGGTAAGGGCTAACTGGGTCGCCAGGGTCACCACCAGCAATACCACCAACAATCCCAAAAACTGGGGTAGCGCCGACATGGGGCTGCCTACCTCAATTAGTCGCTGATTGATAAAGGCAATAACCCCGACCCCCAAGCCCGCGCTCAAAAGGCTTAAACCAATGGCACCTAAAAACGGCCATCGGTAGTGACGAAAGACAACCTGCAGCAACTCCATTAGCGCTTCCCGACTGAGATATAGGCAGCGAATTGTGACGGACTACCCCGCCAAGTCAATGCGCAAAGTGATTTTCATTTACATTTTCCACTACCCTTGCGGATCACTAAAAAATAACGTCATTTACATATGGCAATGATAAACATTACCATTGACTTGAAAGACTACTATTTGCTCTTTATTAAAACGAAAAAAACGCTACTCAGTAAGGGCCCGATTGCCATGCTTATTCGCTCCACGTTTACTCCCGCCCGCCTGCTACCGCTGCTTTTATGGCCTGCGTTAGCCAATGCCCAACAGGCGCAGCCAGCCCACTCATCCACTCAGGAGCCGCCTACCCACGAACTATCCGAGTTAGTGGTATCGGCAACACGTAATCAGAGCATCGCAGGTGAAACAGCACAAAAAGTCACCATCATTACTCGTGAACAGATCGAGCAGCAGCTAGCCATCACTCAGGATCCGGGGCAAGTACTGAGTAATTTGATTCCGTCCTATTCGCCCAGTCGCCAAAAGCTTTCCAATGCCGGAGAAACCTTTCGAGGCCGTTCACCGCTGTTTCTAATCGACGGTGTACCGCAATCCAACCCGCTGCGCGACAGCGCCCGAGACAGCTATACCATCGACCTGAGCATGGTCGAGCGTATCGAGGTTATCCATGGTGCCAGTGCCGAGCATGGCCTGGGAGCAACAGGCGGCATTATTAACTACGTGACACGCCGGGCAGAGAGCGGCTCCTTCAATCAGCATGCCGGCATTCGTCTAACTACGGATGATCGCTTCGAGTCGGAAGGATTTGGTCATCAGATTGATTATCGGCTCAGCGGCCAGCAGGGTAACTGGGATTATCTGGCAGCGGTTACGCGCCACGAGCGCGGTGTATTCTTCGACGGTAACAACGAGCTTATTGGCGTTGCCTACCCGGGCGAGCTGCAAAACTCACGCAGCTATGACGTGCTGGCGAAAGTCGGCTACTGGCTAGGCGATAATCAAAATATCGAACTCTCGGTCAATCGCTTCGAGCTTGAAGGCCATAATGACTACGTGCCAGTTGCGGGCGACCGTAGCGCAGGAATCCCTACCACCGCAAGGCGCGGTACACCGCTGGGCGAGCCTGGCTATAACGAAGTCACCACGGTTAGCGCGGCTTACTCACATAGCGACTGGTACGGCAATACTCTTGATGCCCAGCTTTACAGTCAGCAGTTTCGGGCTCAGTTCGACACCATCACTACCTTTCCCTACCCCGGTGAAAATGGCGAAACGCTGTATGATCAAACGCGCAACGAGTCAGACAAGCTGGGCGCCAAGTTCACGCTTAGCCGGGGCGGGCTGTGGGATGACCGCTTAACGCTCACCACCGGGGTGGATTTACTTCAAGACCAGACACGCCAGATGCTGACCCATACTGGCCGCACCTACGTGCCGGACAGCGAATTCAATAACATTGCCGCCTTTTTGCAGACCGACCTGGATCTGACGGATCGGCTATTGCTGCAAACCGGCGTTCGCCATGAGCATGCACAACTGGATGTGGATAGTTTTGCAACGCTTGACCGCAGCGACGTGACTCAGGATCTGGTAAGCGTTGAAGGCGGAAAACCCTCCTTCGATGAAACGCTGTTTAATGCGGGTCTGGTCTTTCAGGTCAACGACTGGGCACAGCTATACGCTAATTACTCGGAAGGCTTTGGCATGCCTGACGTTGGCCGCGTGCTGCGCAGTATTTCAACCCCCAACCAGTCTGTGGATAGCCTGTTACAGCTGGAGCCTATCGTTACCGACAATCGTGAAATCGGTGCCCGGTTTGATTGGGAGCGCTATGGGCTTGAGCTTAGTTATTACGAATCCAACTCTGATTACGGCGAGCGGTTAACCCAGGATAACGGCGTGTGGGTAGGCAGCCGGGAGAAAACCGAAATCAGCGGCATTGAGATCAGCGGCGATATGCAGGTTACCGATGCCCATACGTTAAACGCCAGCTACACCTACGCCGAGGGCAAATCGGATACTACCGGCGATGGCCAGGTCGACACCGAACTGACCGGAATCAATATCGCGCCCAGTACGCTCAAGCTCTCCTGGTCGGCGATCTGGAACAAGCAGCTATCAAGCCATTTGCAAGGCACGCATTACTTTAACCGCAGCGTTGACGACCCTGAGCTTGAATTCGATGGCTACAGCCTGGTGGATGCCGCTCTCACTTACCAACTGCCCTTGGGCCGAGCGAGCTTCGGTATCGAAAACATGTTTGACCGGCAGTACCTGACGTATTATTCCCAGGCGGCGCGCGTCAGTGACGACTACTATTTCACTGGCCGCGGACGTACTTTTACGCTGGGCTATAGCGTCGATTTTTAACCACCCTATCTTTCTCGCCTTCCTTCTAGCGATCGATTGGCGGCCTTTTTGGGGCCGCTTTTTTTTATGCGCTGCCCATAGGCACATGGCTTGAATTAATGACGCTGCCAGCGATAAAGCAGATAGATTAAAAATGGCGCTCCGATACCGGCCACAAAGATGCCCGCCGGTAGGTCGCGGGGTAAAAAGGCAAGTCGGCCGATCAAGTCCGCATGCAGCAGCAACAAGGCGCCGACGAGCGCGGTGACCGGCAGCAATGAGGCTGTGCGATTAGCCACCAGACGCCGTGCGATGTGCGGCGCTATCAGGCCGATAAAGCTTAGCCCTCCCGAATAGGCAATTGCCGCCCCAGTTAACATCACGCTTAAGCCCAGCAGTTTTAAACGACTTACCGTGACCTGTGAACCCAGGCCAATCGCCAGTTCATCTCCTAGCGATAATACATCCAGCTGGCGCGCCATCACGAAGGCCAGCGGCAAGCCCAAAGCGACCCAAGGCAGCATGCCGATTACCGATGACCACTGCGTCGCATACAGGCTGCCGGTCATCCAGATATACGCATGCATGGCCGAGGTATCGGTACTTAAGATCAACAATAGCGTGGTAACGGCGCCCAAGGCCGCCGCAATTCCAATGCCCATCAGCACCAGGCGTGTCGGCGTTACCCCGCGCGACCAGGCAAGCGTGACGATACCTAGCGCAACGAGTGCCGCCCCGGCCATGGCAGCAAGCGGTAGCCAACGCTCGCTGATCACGCCCGCCCCCAACGTCAACACCAGCACCGCCGCCACCGATGCACCGCTACTGATCCCGATTACATCTGGAGAAGCCAAGGGGTTGCGCACCAGTTTCTGGAGTATCAGCCCAGAGACTGCCAAGGCTGCCCCGACCAATATGGCCAATAACGCTCTTGGCAGGCGCAGCTCATACAGTATGAGCCGGATATCACTGTGTTGGGGGCGTATCAACCCGTGCAGTACATCCATAAAAGCCGTGGGCTGACTGCCCAGCGATACCGAAAGCACCAGACTTGCCAGGAGTAGAACGCTAAGTATTGCCACTACGCGGCGCGATTGATGTGCGCCGCTGTGCTTCAAGGAGAAAAGGCGCGCAAGTGCGGTCATAAGCCAAGGCTCCGACGCCGAGCCAGGTAGAGAAAGAACGGGGTCCCGAGTAGCGCGGTCATGATCCCCACAGGTACCTCCTGTGGGGGCATCAACAACCGCGCGACGGTGTCAGCCAACATCAACAGGCTTGCGCCCAATACGGCGCAGCCCGGCAATACCCAGTGATGATCACGGCCAAAAATCCCTCGCACCATATGTGGCACAAGCAGCCCTACAAAACCAATCATACCGGCGATAGCCACCGCTCCACCGGCCAGCACGATCACCGCGCTCCCGGCTAAAAGCTTAATGGCTCCGGTGCGCTGCCCCAGGCCGGTGGCGACTTCATCATCCAGCGCCAGCAGGTTAAGGGAACGGCACAGCAAAGCGCAGAGCAACAATGCCGCGCCAAACAGCGGTAACAGTGGGATAACAGCGTTTAGTTCGCGCCCGGCGACCGAGCCTGCTAACCAAAATAGCAGGCTTTCAAACTGATCCTGATGGGCAATCAACACACCCTGGGCGAGTGAAACAAACAGCGCCGTCATGGCCACACCGGCAAGAACCACGCGTACCGAAGAAAGCCCCCGCCCAGGGCTACGCCCCAATAGATACACCAGAAATGCCGCCCCCCCAGCACCTAGGAAGGCCACCCACACCAAGGCAAACGGCGACCTCAAGCCCCACCAAGTGCTTGCCACCACCAGCAATAGCATGGCCCCGGCGTTGATGCCCAGTACGCTGGGGGCGGCTAGCGCATTGCGGGTCAAGGTCTGCATTAACGCGCCAGCCACGGCAAGGCTTGCTCCCACTAACGCCGCGATGATCGTGCGCGATAAACGCTCGGTACGCACAATAAGATGATCGATATTGCCCGGCTGGTAAGCTGTCAGTGCGTTGAAAACAGCTGACCACTCCATCTCGGTCTGGCCTATTGCAAGGCTCAGCCAGAAAGTCACCAGCAGCAGGGTGGCGCTTACCAGCAACCCCCAACTTTTAGCGCTACGGGTAATTAACACTTACGCCCTCCTCAGGATGGAAAGGATCTAGCTGGTAATGGGCGTAAAGCTCATCAAGCAAATAATTTGCCGCGATAACCCCACCGCCCATATTCCAAGTCACGGGGTCGACTTTGAACACCTGATCATTGCGCACGGCGGTAAGGTTTTGCCATAAAGGATGCTGTGACCACTGCGCCAGGGTATACGCGACCGGCTCCTCAGCGCCCTGTAGGAACATAAACATGACGTCGGCCTCAAGTGCGGGTATGCCTTCGCGGCTGCTAAGCTTGATCCCCCAGCTATCCACTCCTTGCTTGTCAGATAGGCTGAACCCGAGCTCGGCAAGAATACTGGCCGCAAAGCCATGGTAATAAAGCCGTACGTGATCAGCTCTCACGCTGACAATCGCCACTCGCTGGGGCCAGGCATCGCCCAGCTTGGCTGAGATCTGGCGCTTAAAATCCACCACCCGGGCATGCCATTGGGTGAGTAGCTGTTGTGCGGCGTCTTCGCGGTCGGTTGCAGCCCCTACCAGGGTGAGCAGGGCTTTAAAATCGCGCCCAGTATTTACAATCACGGTTGGCGCCATCCGCGATAACAGCGGATAAACAAGCTCATGGCGATAGTCGGCGCCGATTATCAGATCAGGCCGAAGGCCAGCTACACCTTCAAGGTCAGGCTGGGTTTCAAGGCCTAGATAGCGCACCGTTTCGGGCAGCGCATCGCGCAAATAGTGATACATAGGTCGCTCGACCCAGGATTCCACGACCCCGATGGGTGTAATGCCCAAGGCTAATGCAGTATCAGTTGCGCCTTGATACAGCGATACAACCCGCCCAGGCTGGCCTTCGATAAGGGTTTCTCCGAACGGATGCACCACCCGCCGCGCGGGCTCATCGCCAGTGGCAGCGTTGGTCAGTAAACCACCAAGCAGGGCTAACATTACGTACAAAAAGCGCATGACCCACCCTGCCCTGATGAAGAGGGCCTCGTTGGAGTAGACAGAAAGCTTGCGACAATGCCACACTTGGTCGCATAGATACAAATGATTATCACTAAAAGGCGCCAAATTTCCATGCTCGAACAGCGGCTTAGCGGTATAAACCTGACGGCCGGCTATGCTGACCGATCTGTCTTGAAAGACGTCGATTTCACAGTTGAGACAGGTCGCGTTACCGCTTTGTTGGGCCCCAACGGCAGCGGCAAATCGACCCTTCTGAAAACACTTGCACGCACCCTGATACCTGACCGCGGCCAGGTCATTCTGGATGGGCAAGATGTCCACCAGCACGCCACCCGTGATGTGGCGCGCAAACTCGGTATTTTACCGCAAAGTCCAACGGCACCTGACGGCATGACGGTACGTGAGCTTGTCAGCCTGGGCCGCTTTCCCTATCAACGCCGTTTTCGTCAATGGTCCGCGGAAGACGAACGCGCTGTACAGGACGCCATGCACACGGCCGACGTCAGCGACTTTGCCCACCGCCCTATCGATGCGCTTTCAGGGGGCCAACGCCAGCGCTGTTGGATTGCCATGGTGCTCGCGCAGGAAACCGAGCTGATCCTGCTGGATGAACCCACCACTTTTTTAGACTTAAAAGTCCAGGTGGATGTGCTTGAGCTACTGGTGCGCCTCGCCCACGACAAAGGCCGCACGCTGCTAGTGGTTTTGCACGATCTTAACCTTGCAGCGGCTTATGCTGATCGGTTGGTAATGCTGTGCAACGGCGAAATTGTTCACAGCGGCCAGCCCGAAGACGTGTTTACCCGCAATAACCTGAAGCAGGTCTTTGATCTGGATGCTCACGTTATCCGTGACCCTTACAGCCAGCGGTTAGTCTGCGTACCCAGCATTGGCCACGGGTCAACCTCGCCTACTCGGCTACCGAATAACCCGTTAACCGCCACGGCATCGCTATGAGCGCGGCGTCACTATTTTGCAGTGTAGAAAGTGCTGCCATAGGCGATCCATTGGCGGGCAACGGCGCTCACGCCGAACGCAATTTACTGATTAGCTGGCCTAGCAAGAAATGGGGGCGTGGCATGCGTCACGCAAGCGATATGTCAGAGGCAGTGCAGGAAGTGGTGGATAGCATTGCGGACGATGGGCGGCGTATCAATCTCATTCATCGTCGCGACCAGCCATCCCATCAGCATAGGGTCTTCTTGCTGCCCGAAGGGGCTATCTATGACGTGCCTCGCGATGAGCTGCTGGGCTTTCTAACTGCGCTGAGCCAGAGCACCACGCTTGAACATTGGTACTTATCATCGCTACAGGGCTCACTGATCCTGTGTTGTACCCACGGTAAAAAAGATAAGTGCTGTGCCAAGTTTGGTTTTAAAACGTATCAAGCGCTTGCCGAGCAGGCGCCGCAGCATGCTCATCCGTTCGATGTCTGGCAAAGTACTCATCTGGGCGGCTGTCGGCTGGCCGCTAGCGTTATCGTATTTCCCCAGCGTCGTAAGTATGGGCGAATCAGTGAAGAACACCTGCCTCGCCTGCTGGATGCCGAAGCGGCCAATCGCCCTTTCCTGCCCTGCTATCGCGGCGGCGCAGACCTTACGCCCCTACAGCAGTGTGCCCAGGTCGCAGCACTCAATTGGCTCAAAGACTGCGGCCCTGTCAGTGAGCTAAGTGTAAGTCGCATCACGCCCATCGAGCCGCCTTCGGCCTGCCAGGTCAACGTCGCATGGCAAACGCCTAGCCAGCAGGGAAAACTGCTGATCACCTGCGAACCGTATGTGTTAACACGCGTGGATAGCTGTGCAGATTTTGAGCAGGGTGCAACGCCCAGCACCGTGTGGCGGGCCACTCATATTGCTTGCGATGACTCAAAGGCCTGCCTCAGCCCTAGCGTCAGCACTTGTTAGACGTTTCAACAAGCGCTAGGAAAATACCAGCAGCACCGTACAGCTAAGCGCACCTAACGCAAAGGGCCAGAAGCGGCTATGGCGGTCTTCAGGTAACTCCTCTTTTAAAACGTTGAGCACGATGCCCCCTGCCACAAACGCATAAAGCAGGCTGATAATGGGGTCGCTCACATCAACGCTTAACCCTAACAGCCAGCCGACGATTACCGCCGCGGACAGCACCCAGCGGCCCTTGCTCAAGTAGAGATCCCGATGATGACGCACCAGCGCCTGATCGTTGACCAGAAAGTGCGCGCCCATTGCCAAAAAGAAAAAGATAATCGCAGGAAGCTCATTATTACGATAAACCAGCAGGTAGCCGATCAGCGCGTTATAAAGCGAGAAAGAACCAATATGTATCCAAAACACGCTTTTCAGCTTTTGGAAATTAACCGATTCATCCTGCTGACCTTTATGCGAGTACTTGGTGGCAACCTGCTCAAGCCCATAAAACACCGCCAGGCCAATTAACGCCACGATATAGACGTTATGCTCCAGCACTTCCAGCAGGCCGTGGGCGTTAATGGTTTCGTGGGCATCGCTTAGGGCAGGAAAGATATGGATAAAGACGTAGGCAACAGAGACGCCCCCCGCTAACGAAAGCCAGGCGCTGCGGGGCACAGCACTCAGCTTTCGAAGCCTGCTGGCGAAGATATGCACGGCAGCCAAACCGATAATGAAGGCGATCTGCAGGCCCATCTATCATCGCTCCCTGCGAGGGTTTGGGCTTGAAATTTAGTCCCGTCAAACCTAGTCGCTTAAAACCTAGTCGCTTAAAACCTAGTCAAATAGGCTCATACGCTTAGAAACATTGTCGTGCTTTATCCGCCAGTGGAATAACGCACCCGCCACGTGCAGTACGATCAATACCAAAATGGCCCAGCCAAGACGCCCATGCCATGTATAGAGTTGGTCAGAAAGCGCTGGGCGCTCGCTAATCAGTGCGGGCAGATGCCAGTGAAAAAACTCAACCGGGTATCCACCGCTGGCAGTCGCAACCCAACCCAGCAGCGGCATAATAACCAGTGCCAGATAAAGCAGATGATGCACGCTGGTGCTGACAATGCGCTCGAACGCATTCAAGGGCGGATCATGATCCGGCACCACAAACGCCACACGGGTAATGATGCGCAGGGTCATCAGCAGTAAAATCGTTAAACCCAAAGTTTTATGGCTGGTATAAAGCAGATTAGTAAGCGTATTGCCCACCAGTGTTACCGTACGCTCATAGCCGACCAGTCCGATGGTTAGGCCGCTGGCCAAGGCAAGTAGTACAGCGCCCGCCACCAGCCAATGCAGCACCCGGTGTGGATAAATGTAGTGATCCAGCTCGTGCATTGAGCACTCCTAGCAGCAACGTTATATGGCGTTTAGTCTAGCGATATGTTTAGTCTAGCTATATTAAGTCGATTAATCATTCAACGCTTAGTGCTTGATCTTATAGCGCCTCAGTGGGGGCGGCTAGCTGTTCGCGGATCAACTCGCCCAAGCGCCGGGCGGGCTCTGATGGCCGATGGGGCGCACGGTGTAGCGCCAGCTCGATCATGGGCAGGGCCGGTAGGCCGCTACTTTCATCCAGCGGGCGTAGTGAAGGCGTCAACATACTGCGCGTTACCACAACGACCGCAAGCCCGGCAATGACGATAGGCGCCAACCCCGCCATGGACTGACTGGTATATGCCACCCGCCAGTTGCGCCCCGCGCCCTGCAGGGCCTGCTCGGCGACTTCTCGAAACACGTCAGCGCCTGGTGAGTAAAGCGCCAGCGGGATCGGGTCGCTGAGTAGCGGCTGCTGGTTAACCCCCACTGCCCAGACCAGCGGCTCACGACGGATAACATCGCCCCCCGGCGAGTTGCGCTGGCGTGTGACCAGGGCCAGATCAAGCTCGGCGGCTTTAACCTGCTCGACCAGGTGCGCGCTTGTGCCGCAGATTACCTTTAACCCAACGGCCGGATAAAGCTGATGAAAGTAAGCAAACACCGACGGCAACAGCGAGGCGTAGTCTTCTGGAATGCCCAGGGTCAAATCCCCCGTCACCTGTTGGGCCTGCATATCGCCCCACGCTTCGTCGTTAAGCGCCAGCAGGCGACGCGCGTGGGTAAGTAGGCGCTCACCGTCGGGGGTAAACCTAATACGCCGCCCTTCGCGCTCATGCAGGCTGAGCGCCAATTGAGCCTCTAACCGTTGAAGCTGCATGCTCACGGTGGACTGCGTGTAGTCCAGCCGTTTGGCCGCCGCCGTGACGCTACCGGTATCGGCAATCGCTACCAACGTCCGCAGCAGGGTGAGATCTAACGTTGGCGCACGCATATATCACCATTGTTGATTAAATTAATCACAAAAGATCGATATTGTGATGTGTTATTGACGAGTATGCTGCTTTGCACATGTTCTAGGCAAGGAGACCGCTCATGCAACGTACTCACTCCCCTATTGTGTTTCCTCGTTGGTATAGTGTTGGCGCCGCGTTGGTGGCCGTCATCCTATGGAGTGTGGCGCCCCTACTTGCCGAACTTGCACATACCTCTTCTCCGCTTCAGCTAACGGCGTTGACGCTGCTGGCGGGAGCCTTTGCCACCCTACCGTTAAGTCGCCGCGTCAATGTGGCAAGCTGCAGCCTGAACTGGCAGCTGGGTATCTGGGTCGGTATTCCGCTATTGATACTCGGTGCAGTCAGCACTTACTTTATCGGTATGCGCCTTGCTCCAGCGGCTGAGGCTGCGCTGATTACCTACACCTGGCCGGTACTGTTCGTGCTGTTAAGCCAATGGAGCCGCTTTGGCCGCATACGCCTGGCAGGTATTACCGGGGCTTTAATCGCTTTTTCAGGCGCGGCTATTCTGCTGATACCGCAGGCCATCAGTAACGGCCTGGGCGGCGCGACGTTAGGCTATGGGCTTGCCCTGCTGGCAGCCTGCTGCTGGGCGCTCTACTCATGGCTAAGCCAGGCCGCACCGGTTTCGATTACGCCTCTTCTTCCCCGCATGCTGTTGATTGCCTGTGCGATCGCCACTATTGCCAGTATCGGCATGGAAGGTCAGCTTGTTCTGCCGAGCAGTGAAGCCTTGCTGGCAGGCGTGGCGCTGGGTTTGGGCCCGTACGGGGTTGCCATGGTGGCCTGGGATAAAGCCTTGCGTTGGGGGCATGCCAGCTTAGTCGGCAGCCTGGCTTATGGCGTCCCCATTTTAGCGGGATTTTTGCTGGTGCTCGCTGGGGTAAGCGTGCTCGACTGGCGCTTACCTACTGCGGCCCTGCTCGTGGTTATTGGCTGCTTAAACGCTGGCCGATAAAGAAGGCGACAACGGCGGTTCGCTCACCAGCACGCTGGCCAACAATTCAGGCAGCCAGCTCGGTGTAAACGCATTATCAGTAGCGTTGTACAAGTCAGCCAGGGACCACCAGCGATATTCTAGAGGGTGGCCCTGGCTTTCTTCGGCTGGCTCTTCAAGCTCTGCATTAATCACAATGTCGACGGCATCAGGGCAGCGGACAAGAAAATAGCGTTCAAACCATTGGGTAGTTGAAACGTCTGGGGTGCTATCAGTAGCCGAGAGATCAGAACCTTCATGTTCGCGTAACAGCGGGCCAAGTGGGCAACGCAGTCCGGTTTTCTGCTCCAGAATGCGCATGGCCGCAGCGGGGTAATCCTCGTCGGGTAGAAGAGCATCGCCAGCCACTGACCAGCGCGGCACTTGAGGCTTTTCGTGACCGGCAAATAGCAGCAGCTCCCCCTCGGCGTTAACAATCACTAAACGTACCCAGCGGCGTGTTTCCTGAAATTGAGTCATCGCAATCCCTGCCTATTTATTTTCATGGGCCAGGCAGTCGTTCAAACAACCTTTTCATGCTCGATACTGCCTGCCCTCTTTAGCGTCCTTTCAGCGTAGCTGCTTTAGAGTAAATTTACTGGCCTAAATAGCGCGGCTTAGCCACACCTTGTAAAGCCTCAAAGGGTATCGTGAGCTCTGGCTGGCCAGCGGCGTAAGGGGCAATTTCGTAGACGTTATATTTGACCATCCAGCGATCTTCCAGCGGCGCCACATTATGGTTTTCGCCTAATGGCCAACTCTTGGCATATTCATCGTCATAACCCAGCTCGGCCAGCCACCGCTTGTGGGCCTGGGCCAATGCTTCTTGAAACGCTGTCTGCTGACCGCTTATCAGCATGTCATTCAAACCAACCACGCTCTGCTGGCGCTCATCAATGACCATAAATGCCGTGGATGGCAGACCGTGCGCCTGCCCGGCGTGATAGACATAGCTTGTGAGTTCAAGCACTAAAAGATCATCGTGCTGAGCGTAAACACTCGCTTCCAGCTGCGCTTCGCTGGCCATGAATTGCGGCAGTATGTCTCGATCCTCGTCAGCGCGCACAAAGAAATCCTGGGCGTAGCTATCCCAATCTTGTGCTGGTGTCTCGTTTCCATCCGTGATGCCCATAGCAAGCGTCAGTAAACGCGCTTGCAACTCATCCGTTAGCGTCGGGGCATCTGGAAACGTGAATGCCGATATCTGCACCGTTGAGCAATGCTCACCCTGGCATTCGGGTGACACGTACTGCTTTTCCAACGGCTGATATACCAGGCGACTGGTATTGCTCATATCGGTCTCGGCCGACTGACAACCGCTTAACAGCAATGCGGCGATGGGGAATACACTTATTTTCCAACCTGACATGCCTTACCTCCCTGTCCTACGGCTTCTTGCCGCGAGTTAAGATTGAGACTAACCAAACGTAAACGCCCTTGCCCACATAGTGGACAAGGGCGTCATCATCTCAAGCTATAACGAATTACATACTAGGCTGCATTTGCGTTGGCTCAGCGCTTATTTCCAGCTCAAAAAGCCCGCTGTTCATACCGCTGAAGCCGCGTGCGATGACCGTATACGTACCCGGCAGCAGCTGTTGCTGCAGACGCGCATCGGTGCCGGTGCCACCATCGTCGTCGCTGTAAGCTACGCCTTCGCCTTCAAGCTCCAGGTAAGCATCAAAGTCGCTGGAGCGCATATCCACCGTTACCAATGAGCTTTCATCAAGCTCAAGCTGGTAAGCCAGCGGCTCACCGTTAAACCAGCCGCTTAACGTCTCATCCGGCGTTAACGTACCATCGTTACGCAGCTCAACGCCTTCCGGCAGCTCGCGCGGCTCCATGGTGACGGTAAACAGGCCGCTATCGTTGCCGTACGCCGTACGTGCGGTTAGCTGATAGGTACCCGGCTCAAGAAAATCGGCAATGCGTGCATCCAGGTTGCCGCCGCTGTCATCGTCTTCACGGTAATAACCGTTAGGACCTTCGAGTACCAGATAGGCATCGATATCGTCAGACGCCATATCAATCTGGTACATGCCCGCTTCTTCAACTTCTACCTGATAGGTAAGCTCTTGGCCACTGAACCAGCCGTTTAACGAGTCGCTAGATGCAATCGTGCCATCGTTACGCAGCTCGCCATCGCCTGGCAGTTCGCGCGGCTCAGCGGATAACGTGAAAAGACCCGCGCTTTCGCCATAAGGGGCGCTGGCGGTCAACGTGTAACTGCCGGGTGCCAGGAAGTCAGAGATGCGTGCGTCAAGGTTACCGGCGCTATCGTCATCTTCACGTCGATAGCCGTTAGGTCCTTCAAGTACCAGATAGGCATCAAACTCATCAGAGCGCATTTCGACCTGATACATACCCGCTTCTTCGATGGTCAGGGTAAATTCACTTGTTGAGCCATCCAGCCAGCTATCCAAAGGAGCATCAACGGTCAGGACATTATCATCGCTTAGCTCAATCACCCGGCTGTTAAGCGTATAGGGTCCGTAGCTGCGTCCATCAGCACCACTGACCACCACCATATAATCGCCATCTACTTCAATACGATGGCGGGCAGTGGGCGCATTGCTTAACAGCTGCAGTTGATCATCATAAATCGCAACCACACCATTCAAGGCGCCACGCAGGCTAAATTCGACCAGATCGCCCTCTTGCAGGCTGATTGCGTAACGGTCGTAGCGGCTGCCATCGTTACCGTTAAGCATGTCGCTGGAGGTGATCTCTCCTGACATCCGCTCGCCAAGCGTCACGCTTTCAAGCTCAGCCAGTGCACTAGGTGTCGCGCTTTGTTCAGCCGTTTCTGATGCCGGTACGGGGTCAGATGCAAACGTTTCAGAAGGCAGGCTCTGAGCGACTAAAAAGCCGACAACAGCACCGCCTGCCGCAACAGCTATTAACGCAAAAGGAGAGGATTTAGCCATTAGTACGCCCTTGTTCAATGACGGGAGGATGGGTCGTTCAGCAGTGCTTATTAAGATGCAATGGTAAGTAAAATGCTCAATGAGCGATATCATTTTAATGTACCAAAATAACTTTACTTATATTTTGACTTGTCTCTTTAAACCGCTGAAATAAAAGGGCATAACGTAAACAGCAGAAAAACCGTAATTTTGGGGCCAATTGCGTCGAACGTCTTAAAGCTTGCCGAGCTTATCCAGGCGCGTTACCATCGCTTCGCCTACCCGGCACCTCATTGAAACTTGCGAGACTCTCGACACGAATAACTGAGGTACTCCAATGGGAGCCCCTAAACGACGACTCCGAACGAGTTGTTTAGCTGTAGTGCTTTTAGCCATTACAGCAAATAGCGCGTTCGCAAACGATATAGATATAGATGGACAGGAAGGCGTTGCCTCCTACTACAGTGACCGCTTTCAAGGCGCCCTCACTGCCAGCGGAGAAGCCTTTGACCAGCAGGCATTAACGGCCGCTCATCCAAGCCTGCCGTTTGGATCGAAAGTGCTGGTGACACGCCCTGATACCGGGCAAGAAGTAGAGGTACTGATTAATGATCGTGGCCCGTTTGTTCAAGGGCGCATTATTGATCTCTCAAAGCGGGCAGCACGTGCGTTAGGTATGCTGCGCCGAGGTACGGCCCCTGTTATGGTCACGTTGCTGGATTAACGGATAACACACCCGCTAAGTGTGTGATACCCCTTAGGCGCTCAACGAAGTTTTAGTCACGCTGTTCGCAATATCGTATAGGGCGCTCTCTTGAGAGCGCCCTATTTTTTTGCCAAAAAAACGACACTGTAAAAAAATAACGAACTTGCAAGCAGGTTAATGATCTCTATGCTGCAAGTACATTGATCCGACATGGCTTTGCAGGAGGCACCCATGCAATCGCGTTATTTTACGCTTACCGACTATCCCAACGGCCTGCCCGAGCGCGAGCTGTTTACTCTAAAAACCCAGGAACTCCCTGAGCTCAATCCGGGCGAAGTGCGCATTCGCAACCGCTGGCTTTCCGTGGATCCTTACATGCGCGGCCGCATGAGCGGTCAGCACACTTACGTTGCGCCCTTTCGCCTCGGCCAGCCCATGGAAGGCGGTGCGATTGGTGAAGTGATCGCCTCAAACGATGAGCGCCTGAAAGAGGGCGACATCGTGAGCCACATGGGCGGCTGGCGCGATATTGCACAAATCTCGTCGGCAGGCGTTTATCCACTGCCTGATGCCAAGGTGCCCGAGCAAGCTTATCTTGGAGTGCTGGGCATGCCGGGCATGACGGCCTGGACCGGCCTTAATCTTATTGCCGAATGCCGCCCCGGTGACAACGTTCTGGTAAGTGCGGCAAGCGGTGCCGTTGGCTCATTGGTCGTTCAGCTGGCCAAGGCTAAAGGTTGTCATGTAGTGGGCATTGCCGGCGCCGCGCACAAGCTTGCCTGGCTTGAATCGCTGGGCGTGGAGCCGGTTACCTATAAGGATCGGGGTGCCCAAGAGCTCAGCGATGCTATACAGCTTGCAAGCCCGGAAGGCATCGATGTGTATTACGAAAATGTCGGCGGTATTTGCCTGGAAGCGGCGTTAAGCCAGCTAAATGAAGGCGCTCGCATTGCCGTGTGTGGCATGATCGATACCTATAATGCTGAAAAACCCACGCCGGGGCCCAGCAATCTGTCGCAGATGGTCGTGCGTAAAGCCAGGATGCAAGGGTTCATCGTGGCGGATCACTGGGAGCATTACCCCGAATTTCTTAAAGAAGTGGCACCGCAGGTAGCCGCAGGCGATATCGATTATAAAGAGACGGTTAAAGAGGGTCTGGAACAGACGCCTGATGCGTTTCTGGAACTGTTCCAAGGCGGCAATACAGGCAAGATGCTGGTTAAATTGACGGACTGATACCGCTGTTTTTAAGCTTACGCTGCTTGAGTAACGTGCAGGGCCGCCCTCTTGAAGGGCGGCCCTGCTTTTTTTGGGCAGGATTTATTCTCAAATCAGTTCGACCAAAAGCGAATTGATAATTAAAATAACCGTCAAGCTAATGTGTTTTAACCCATCGTTTGCACCGACTGATGGGTTAACGCACGTTGCCAGCGGTTAGCCGGCGCCATCGCCCGCTTGCCCTTAATACGTTGCTAACAGGGGAACTCTCATGGATGAAAACAAGCGAACTCGCGGTCAATGGCCTGCCTTGCTGCTAGGCCTTTTGCTTATTATTGCAGGCTTGGCACTCGCCATTGGCGGCGGCAAGCTGCTTAGTTTAGGCGGCAGCGCCTATTACCTGATTGTCGGCATTGGCATTGCAGCTACCGGCATTCTGCTTGCCATGCGCCGCGGCGCTGCGCTTTGGCTTTACGCCCTGATTTTAATTGCCACACTGCTTTGGGCATTGTGGGAAGTCGGTTTGGATTGGTGGCAACTGGTGCCTCGGGTCGCCATTCTTGCCCTCATCGGTATTATCATGCTGCTGCCCTGGTGGCGCAAACCGCTCCACTCACGCGGCGGAAGTCTTGCGCTGACGGCCAGCATTGCCGCCGCCATCGTGGTGGCCATTGCCAGTTTGATGGATGACCCGGCCCAAATAGAGGGCACCCTCGCAGAGAACCGCACAAGTGGCGATGTGAACCCGGCCCAGGTAGCCGGTGACGACTGGCCTGCCTATGGCGGCACCAATGCAGGCACACACTACTCCTCGCTTAGCCAGATTACCCCAGACAATATCGGTGAACTCGAAGAAGTATGGCGCATTCAAACCGGCGATGAGCCCGGCTCCAACGCTCCGCCTGAAATCACCAACCAGAATACGCCGCTGAAGGTTAACGACAGTCTGTATATCTGCACGTCGCACAGCCGCGCCATGGCGCTTTCCCCGGAAACCGGTGAAACGATCTGGGAATTTGATCCACAAATCAGTACCCAGGGCGCCGACGACTTCTCCGGCTGGGCGCACATGACCTGCCGCGGCCTGGCCTATTATGATGCAGCCAACTACGCCTCCAGTGATGAAAGCGCCGACGCTGCCATTGACGCAGATACCGGTACTACCGACGAGCCTTCCGCGCTGTTTGCCGACAGCGATGCTTTTGACATCGATGTTTCGCTGCTGGGTGGCTTTGAAACCACCGCTGCGAATGAGGGTGAAAATGCTCCCTCGGCGATTATCAGCCAAACCGACGTCATGTGCCCGCGTCGCCTTTACCTGCCTACCGCCGATGCTCGCCTGATCGCGCTTAATGCGGATACCGGCGAACGCTGCGAAGGGTTTGGTGAAAACGGTGAGGTGGATCTGACCCGCAATATTGGCAGTTTTGATCCAGGCGGCTATTACTCTACCTCCCCAGCCACAGTGACCGAGAACCTGGTAATTCTGGGTGGTCACGTGACTGATAACAGCTCGACTGATGAGCCATCCGGCGTTATCCGAGCCTTTGACGTACGCACCGGCGAGCTGGTCTGGAACTGGGATAGCGGTAACCCGGATGACACCACGCCTATCGAAGAGGGTGAAACCTATACCCGCAACTCGCCTAACGTCTGGCCGCCGATCAGCGTTGATGAAGAGCTAGGCCTGGTTTATCTGCCCATGGGTAATGCCACGCCCGACCAGTACGGCGCGGATCGTACCGAAAACGATGAAACCTACAGTGCCGGCTTAGTCGCGCTTGAGCTCGAAACAGGCCAGGTGGCTTGGGTCTATCAGTTTGTTCATCACGACCTGTGGGACATGGATATGCCGGCCCAGCCCGTGCTGATTGATCTTGCAACCGATGAAGGCACCCAGCCTGCGGTGATTCAGCCGACCAAGCAGGGCAGCCTGTATGTGCTCAACCGTGAAACCGGTGAGGCCATTGTTCCGATTGAAGAAATCCCCGTCCCTCAAGGCGCAGTAGAAGGCGACTGGACGGCAGAAACACAGCCACGCTCAGCGCTGAACCTATTGCCACCGCCGCTTACCGAGCGCGATATGTGGGGCGCATCGCCCTTTGATCAGATGATGTGCCGCATTCAGTTCAATTCATTGCGCTATGAGGGCCAGTACACGCCGCCGTCGCTGGAAGGCAGCATTATTTACCCGGGTAACGTCGGCGTAATGAACTGGGGCGGCGTCGCGGTTGATCCTGAACGCCAGGCACTGTTCACCGGCGCCAAGTACCTCGCCTTCGTTTCACGTTTGATTCCGCGTGACGAAGTGGAAGAGGGCCAGGGCTCGGCCAGCGAACAGGGCCTTCAGCCCAATACCGGCGCACCTTATGCTGTTGAGCTAGGCCCGCTGCTGTCAATTTTTGATCTGCCCTGCCAAGCACCGTCTTGGGGCGATGTAGCGGGTATCGATCTGCAAAGTGCGGAAGTCGTCTGGAAACATCGTAACGGCACCACCCGCGACAGCATGCCCCTTGGCTTGCCGATTGGCCTGCCCGTGGGTGTTCCGGCACTCGGTGGCCCGCTGACCACCGCAGGCGGTGTTACCTTTATGTCGGGCACGCTGGATCAGTACCTGCGGGGTTACGATATCACCACCGGTGAAGAGCTTTATAAAGCTCGCCTGCCTGCAGGTGGCCAGGCCACGCCTATGACCTATACCGGCGCCGACGGCCGTCAGTACGTTGTGGTAACGGCCGGTGGTCACGGCACCTTTGGTACCTTGATGGGTGACTACGTGATCGGTTATGCCTTACCCGAGTAAGGCTTACCGACCGACATAGTCGATCGACACGAAAACGGGCAGCCCAAGGGCTGCCCGTTTTTATTGCCACTTTTATTTTCTGGAAACTATTTTCTGAAAGCTTAAAAGCGCACTTCCAAACCGCCATAAACACTGCGCCCCGGCGCTGGCTCATAAAAACGCCCAAAGGTGCCGTTCAAGCGCACGTTGGCATAGTGGTCTTCATCAAACAGATTACGCACGCCCACGTAAGCGTTTAACAACGTATCGCCACCCAGTTGCCAGCCATCGCCTACCCGCAGGTTGACCAGCCAATAGCTGTCAATCTCCGTTTCATTGGCATTGTCGGCCACCATGTCGCCCACATACTGAGTTTCAAGCGTGGCAAAACGGTGTGCCAGCCCCTCCCAGGTTAACTGGTTAACCCAAGTCTGCTCGGGCAGGCCGGGGAGGCGGTTGCCGTCAAAGCGCTCACTGGGCGTGGCAAACTCGTCAAACTCATAGCGAGCCAAGGTTAACGCGCTGTTCAAACGCCACTGGTCCGCTAACTGCCAGCCAAGGGAAAGTTCCAGGCCGTCGCGGTTGGTATCGCCCGCATTCTGGTAGAAGGTACGCCCACCTTCATCAAAAGGCACCAGCTCATCGCGTACGCGCACCGAGAACAGGGCGAGGTCGTAATCCATGGCCAGCGGTTCGATATATCCCCGCGTACCCACCTCACGGTTCCAGGCTTTTTGCGGCTCAATGGACGGGTTGAAGCCACCACCTATTGGGTTGGCAAACTCGGAGAACGTCGGCGTTTCAAACGCAGTGCCGGTGTTGATATACACCTGATGCCGAGGGCGATAGCGATAGCTTAGACCGGCGGAGCCACTCCACTCATTAAAGGTACGCTCGCCACTTTGATCACCATCAGCCAAGTACCGATCATTCACATCCAGATCAACACGATCAAAGCGCGCACCCAGGGAAAGCGTTACCTGCTCGGTGAGCCCCAAATCACCCTGAGCAAACACCCCGGTAGAGGTTGCCGTTTGGGTTTCATCCGCCACCTGCTCACCTACGCCGCCTTGGGCATTAACGTTGCGCCGGAAGCGATCATCATCCTGGCGGGCCACGTCCACCCCCGCCACATAGCTTAACGGCAGCTCGCCTAGGGCGATTTCATGATGATACTCGGCACTCGCGCCCATATAGTCGCGCTGATAGCCCAAACGGCTATCACCCACGTAAGGTAACTGCTGTTCAAAATCACGCCGAGCGATAAAGCCTTTCAGGTAGAACTCACCTGGCCCTGCGGACAAATCCTCGTACTGCAAGCCGATAAGTTGCTGATCGACATTCTGTCCAGCGTCCAGCGCCAGCGAATTCGGCGCAGCCTGATGCCGCCCGCTTGCCACTTCACCAGCATTCAGCGCGCCGGGGTCTTCCGAACGAGGGTTTTCCAGAAGATTCACAATCGCCGTCAGCGCCCGCTCGCTACCCAGCTCGCGACGCAGTTTGGCATTGAGCAGGTATTTCTCGGTTGAGCTTTGATCGCGGTAGCCATCCACATTGAGCGCTGAAAAACTGACGTTGTGCGACCAGTCGCCCTGAGAACCACCGGTTTGCAGGGATGCCTTGCGATATCCGTCGCTGCCCGCCTCTACACGCAGGCGTGTACCCGGATTTTCGCGACCATCGGCGGTGGTCACATCGATCACCCCGCCCGCGGCGTTGCCGTAAAGCACGGACGAAGGCCCACGAATCACTTCGATACGCTCGGCGCTATCCAGATCAATGGCGTCCAGCTGCGCCTGACCATCGGGCAAGGTATAGGGAATACCATCGACCATCACCGTAATCCCGCGCACCCCAAACGGGGCGCGAGCACCAAAGCCCCGAATGGCAATCCGCTGGCCCTGGGCAAAGTTGTCACGGTTCTGAATGAAAACCCCGGGCACACCGACCAGCGTCTCATCCAGCCGAACACGCTGCTGGCCCTGGGCAATGGTTTCCTGGTCCACGGTGGAAACCGCCGCCGGCGTTGCGTAAAGCTCACGTGCCAAACGCGGTGCGCTTACTTCGACCGTAGGCAATGCCTGCACCGATGCTGGCTCGTTTTGCGCCCAAAGGGGGCTTGAGACCGCAAGGCCTGTCAGCATTAGCGACGGCGGCAACAGCTTATACATGGATTCCCTTCCCTTTTTTTGATAATCGTTTTCTTGATCATTCGGTTTTTGATAATTCGGCGTAACTGGGTGAACCACAATCTCAACACCAAGTCTAACAAGCCTAGACGCGTTCGCTAAGTGTGAACTCTGCGTCTACACTTGCAAGGAGTAACGTACCGATTAAGCAAAGGAGGCTTTATGGCGCTTACTGCAACAGATCCCATCAAGATGATTTTCGCGATTATCTTGCCGCCGCTAGGCGTATTTTTTGAAGTTGGCCTAAAGGGACATTTCTGGCTCAACATCATTTTGACACTGTTTGGTTTTATTCCAGGCGTCATTCACGCGTTTTATGTCATCTTGAAGCACTAACCACGCTTACCCCGTTATTAACAACCCGAGCCATTGGCTCGGGTTGTTTCGTTTGTGTGGTACTTAATCACGGGGGGGGGGGGTTATGAGAAATCGCTGGGTGGGCGTAAGCCGCTTTCGCACAAAGCCTAGACTGCGTGGCGGCGCTGATGCAGGGCATGAACCTTTTCATCCATACTGGCGATGGGGCCTTCTACTTCAAGCGCCGGTACTATCTGACCGATAGGCAAGGCCTTGATCGGCGACGGTGCCACACCCAGATCCTCCAGCCAGCGTCCTAACTGCTCGGATGAACTGATATACACGATGCGCCCAAGCCCGGCCCAACCATGAGCGGCCGCGCACATGGGGCAGTGCTCGCCGGTGGTGTAAACCGTTGCGTTGGCACGCGCCTCGGGTGTCATGTGCTGGGCCGCCCAACGCGCCAACGTGAACTCGGGGTGCTGGGTGGCATCACCGCTTGCAATGCGGTTGCGGTCTTCCGCCAGAATTTCTCCCTCGGCGCTGACCAGTACACTGCCAAAGGGCTCATCGCCCGCCTCAAGCGCCTCTTCTGCAAGCGCCAGGGCCCGGTTCAGATAGATCTGCTCTTGTGCCTTCATCGCGGATACTCCTGTAGGTTAGCCGCTCACGCCTTGCTGATGACCGTGGCGGAAGTCTCGTCTGTTTCAACAGGCGTCTCGCTGAGCTGCTCACCTTCACTTCGGGCGATCACCGTGGTGCCTACCAAATCGCCGGTCACGTTCAACGCCGTGGCGCCCATGCCTACCAGAGCATCAATGGCGGTCAGCAGCACCACGGTTTCGATGGGCAGCCCCACCTGGGAAAACACCGTGGCGATCATGATGATCCCCGCCCCGGGCACGCCAGCGGTACCTACCGAAACCAGCGTGCCGACCAGCACGATCTGCACCATGCTGACAAAATCGAGCGGCGCGCCGATCACATTGGCGGCGAAAACGGCGGAAATCGCGATGCGAATCGCCGCGCCGTCCATATTGAGAGTGGCTCCCAGCGGCAGGCCGAACCCGTACACGCTGCGCGAAATCCCCAGGCGCCGTGCCGCGTTGATGGTCAACGGCAAGGTGCCGGAGCTGCTCTGGGTGGCAAACGCAGTGGCCATGGGCGTGCGCGCTTCACGAAAGAAGGTCCGAAGCTTTACCCCGAACAGGCGCATGATCACGCAGTAGATTAAAAGCTGCAGGGCCAGCGCGATATACAACACCATCACCATATCGCCCAACGACAGCAGCGTTTCCAGGCCCTGCTGGCTGACCGTCTCGGCCACAATGGCGAACACACCGATAGGCACCACGTGCAGCACGCCGGCCATGACCTTGAGCGTGACGTCGTTCAATCCTTCGATTACTTCATACAAGCGCTCGGCACTGCCTGGCTGGGTGGCTTGCTGGCGAAGTTTCAACAGCGCAAACCCGAACACCAGCGCGGTGAAAATGATGCCCAGCAGGTTCTGTTCGGCAAAGGCGCCGATAATGTTGCTCGGCACAATACCGAGAACGACATCGACCAGCCCCGGATTCTCCGGCGCCGTGAAACTGGCGTTTTCATCCAGCGTCATGCCGCTACCGGGGCTGAACAGCGAGGCCACGCTCAGTCCCACGACAATCGCCAGCGCCGTGGAGACGAGATAGTAGGCAAACACCTTGCCTCCCACGCGCCCTACACTCCCCTCGCGCGACTGATTGATACCCACCATCAGGGTAAACAGCACAATAGGCACGATAAGAAACGTCAGCAGACGCAGCAGCAGATCGCCCACCGGGCCAAGCCAGGTGGCGACTGCGTCACCGCCGAACAAACCAACGACCAGCCCCAGTAACAGTGCAATCGTGACCCGTAGGATCAACGAAGAACGCATATACCCTTTCAACAGCGCCGTCATGCATTCACCTTTACCAAGAGAGCTTATAAGAACCCAACAACAACTAAAAAAACCACCCTAAGGAGCCGGGAATAAAATACAACCTTTAAAGATACTGGTCGACCGCACCATCGCGGTTTGATTTACAAATCGAATACCAGCGAATGGTGTGCGGCCTGCCCAGCCAACGCACCGTCGCTGACCGCTAGTGAAAGATTGCCCACGGGCATGGCGATATCACCGCAGGCGAAGACACCGGGCACGGAGGTGGCTTTGGCGGCGCTGGTTTTGATAACCCGCCCTAGCGGCGTGACATCAAGTTCGCACCCGAGCCGTATGGCCAGCACGCTGGGGGCGGTCTGGGTGACAACAAACAGTCCATCCAGGGGGAACACACGGCCATCCGCCATCACTACTTCCAGAGCGTCTCCCGTCAAGCGTGCAACCGCCCCACGCTCGATATGCGTGCCGCGCTTGGCAAGCTTTTCCAGCTGTTCTTTATCAGGCTCGAACGCATCGTTCAGAAACAGGGTGGTCCGCCCCCAGTCGGGCAGCAATAAAGCCAGATGCATGGCCGCCACCGAAGTGGCCAGCACGCCGATACGCCCGCGATTCAGATCAAAACCATGGCAGTAAGGGCAATGGAAAACATATTGGCCCCATCGCTCGCCCAGCCCAGGCAATGGCGGCAACTCATCCCCTACGCCCGCGGCAAGAATCACTCGCCGAGCACGAAGTGATTCTGCTGCCATGGAGCCTGCAAGCGTGAGGGTAAAATTATCTATTTCTCCCGTGACCGTTTCTGCTTTGCCCATGCACCATTCAACCGTCGGATACTGTGCAAGCTCAGCGTAACCTGCCGCTTTAATGTCATGGGGCGACCTGCCATCCTGGGTCAAAAACCCTCGCGAGTGGGTGGCGAAGCGATTACGCGGCTTGCCTTCATCAACGATCACCACCTTGCGCCGCGCCTGGGCCAGTTGCAGCCCAGCGGCCATTCCTGCATAGCTCCCGCCTACAATTGCCACGTCGTATATCATCGCTTGCTCTCTTTCCATTGAGTGCTTATTGCGCGTACCTAACCAGGTACCAATTCCTGATAAAAAGTGTAGGTCAGCGTGAAGGCAGCGCGGCGAAAGGCTTGGAAAAGCAACATAAGTTGACTAGGCTAGAGATCCTCTCTCTTATTAAAGGTATTCGTCCAATGCGCTATTAATGCCGCCGTCCTGTTTTCGACGGCCACGTTCTCCGTCCCTTATTAAAAGGGGAATGTCAGGCATTGATAGGTACATCCGATGACGAAGACGTTTATCTCGCTCGAACGCGTTTCTTATACGCTGCCCCACGGTCGCCTTCTGTTTTCCGAGTTAACAGAAACCTTCGACACCACGCCCACGGGCCTGATAGGGCGTAACGGCATGGGAAAAACGCTGCTGGCCAGGCTCATGGCGGGCGAAATCGCACCTTCAACGGGGCGCTGCATGTGCACTGGCGAGGTGCGATATTTATCGCAACGCGTTACCCAAGAAGCCTCCGGCACGCTAGCCGACCTGGCGGGCGTGGGCACCACGTTAGCGGCACTTGCCCATATTGAGGCAGGCAGCCCACATCCAGACGACTTTGACGCGCT
Organism: Vreelandella zhanjiangensis DSM 21076; assembly: GCF_000377665.1. Classification (GTDB taxonomy): domain Bacteria; phylum Pseudomonadota; class Gammaproteobacteria; order Pseudomonadales; family Halomonadaceae; genus Vreelandella; species Vreelandella zhanjiangensis. The sequence continues at coordinate 118,140 of NZ_KB898651.1, forward strand.
GGGTGATCGTTGGGATATCCGCCAGACCTTACAGCGAGAGCTTGAGCACAGTGGGCTTGCACATCTTGACGCGACAACCCCGGCCACGACATTGAGCGGCGGCGAAGCCATGCGCGTTGCCCTGATCGGTGTGCTGTTATCCAGGGCGGATTTTCTTATTCTGGATGAACCCAGTAATCACCTGGACGGCCCGAGCAGGGAAGCACTTATCGAGCAGTTGACCCGTTGGCCCAAAGGGCTGCTGGTTGTCAGCCATGACCGTCAACTGCTCGCTCACCTGCCGCGTATCGTGGAGCTGTCGCCGCTTGGGCTACGCAGTTACGGCGGTAATTATTCCTTTTATGCCGAACAAAAGGCGAGTGAACAGGCAGCGGCTCAAACAAACCTTGAACACCATCAAAAAGACAAAAAACGTGCAGAGCGCGCACTGAGTCAGCAGCAGGAACGCCAGGAAAGGCGTCAGGCACGTGGCAACCGCCAGCGGCGCGATGCCAATCAGGCAAAAATCCTGCTAGATCGCCAAAAGGAGCGCAGCGAACTTTCCGCCGGGCGCCTCGCCCGCCAGCAGGCAGAAACACACAGCCAGCACCTAAGCGCTATCCAGCAAGCGCGGGAGCAGCTTGCTGAAGATACTAATATCGCGCTACATGACATTGCCGTGCAGCCTGCCAAGCGGATGATTGCTGAACTAACGGATATCACGCTTTCTTACGTTGCAGGAAAGCTTAACCTCAGCCTGCAAGGACAGCAGCGTTTAGGCATTGTTGGTCCCAACGGCTCGGGTAAATCCACACTGCTTAAACTCCTGGCGGGGCAACTTCTACCCCAAACAGGCGAAAGCCGTATACATGTCAAAAGCGCCTATCTCGATCAACACCTGGCCCAACTGAATAAAACCCAGAGCGCTATAGAGCAGTTAAAAGCGGCCAACCGAGCGGCACCTGTCAGCCTGCTGCGAACACGGCTGGTTCACCTTGGGCTTACGGCGGAGAAAATCAGCGTTGCCTGCGCAAAGCTAAGCGGCGGTGAACAGTTAAAGGTAGCGCTGGCATGCGCGCTTTATGCCGACCCGCCCGCGCAGCTATTGCTTCTGGATGAACCCAGCAACCACCTCGACCTGCCCTCGCTACAGGCACTCGAGAGCATGCTGAGAGGCTACCCTGGGGCGCTGGTAGTGGTCTCTCATGACCAGGATTTCTTACACCACCTGGCACTAACTGATTATCTGCGCGCCACATCAGACGGCTGGGTACTGGAGCCAGCCACGAACCGCTAATCATGCCGCTGGCGTTTGACCTTCCTGAAGCCAGTAGTCAAACGCCTCGTCTTGAACGGTGTGGCTAGCGGCGTAGTAGACCAGCCGTAGATGGCGGTCTTCATCGACGATCAGCGAGGTATGTTCAAAATCGATCGCTCCTAACGGCGCTAGATGAAAATGGCGAATGCCATGACAAGGCCCGTGGATATCCTGCCCTGCCCACCACGCTTTAAAATCCGGATCCACTTTCACCAAGGTCTTGATCAGTTGATTGATTGCCGGGTCTTCAGGCGCACGGGCCACATCACGTTTGAAGCTGGCAAGCAGTTGCCGTGCCTGCGCTTCCCAGGGGTCGAAAAGAGCGCGCGTAGCCGTATCCATAAACAGCAGCCACAGCAGATTACGCTGCTCCGGAGGATGCTCGGAGAAGCCAAACAGACGGTCTGCGGCGTGGTTCCAGGCCAGCACATCCCAACGTAAATTCAACACGTACGCAGGGCGCGTGGGCAAATCGTTCATCAGCCGATGTACCAGCGGCGGTACGCTGCACCAGGTTTTTCCCGGTTCGGCGGGAAGACGCTGGTGCGCCAGCAAAAACAGATGACGTCGCTCAATGGCATCGAGCTTTAGCGTGCGCGCAAGACGGTCTAGAAAATCCGCTGATGCGCGAATATCTCGACCCTGCTCCAGCCAGGTGTACCAGGTCAAGCCTACCCCTGCGAGCGCTGCCACCTCCTCACGGCGTAACCCTGGCGTGCGGCGCCGTTTGCCCACTGGCAAGCCAACCTCTTCAGGTGTTACCTGCTCACGTCGGCTGCGTAAAAACTCCCCAAGCTCTGTGCGGGTGCGTTTTAACGAACGTTCAAGCGCCATCTTGTTGCCTTTAGTAATAGTATAAATGGTTAAATTGTACCCCCTTTAAAGCCTCTCCAGAATAGCGCCTTCACCACTTGGTAGCGGTCAGCAACACACGCTAACAAGTACATAATGAGCCTGACTGGAGAGCCTGATGGCATTTTCTTCTCGACTATCGATTTATCTTATTGCCTTGGGCGCCTTTTCATTAGGTATGGCGTCCTATGTCACCGCAGGGCTTATTCCCCTGATCACCTCTGCATTTCTAGTCTCGGATGCGATGGCGGCACAGTTAGTGACGGCGTTTACGCTGGCCTATGGCCTGATTTCGCCCATCGCGGTCGCGCTGCTCCCAGGCAATCAGCAGCGAACGGGGTTAATTATCGCGCTAGCACTTTTCGTTGTGGCGAATGTGGCAAGTGCGCTGGCCGCAAGCTTTGCAATGCTAGTGGCTTGGCGAGCACTGGCGGGCGTGGGAGCCGGGGTTTATCTGGCATTGGGAATTGCGGCCTCAGCGACGCTGGCGCCTGAAGCGCAGCGCGGCAAAGCCATCGCGGTCATTATGGGCGGCATGGCAAGCGGTACGGTACTCGGCGTGCCGCTTAGTCTGTTACTCGCCGAGCAACTGGGCTGGACATCAGCCATGTGGCTGATTGCACTGCTCGGCGCGATTTCCCTGGCAGGCCTTTACCTTAAGCTACCCGGCATTCCCGCCGCGCCTTATGTTTCACTGTGGCGCAAGCTGACTATTTTGAAGCACCCCGCCACGCTGACCATTTTGACCGTCTCGCTCTTGGGTGCCATAGCCAGCCTTGGCATGTATACCTTTATTGCACCGTTTATGGCGGCATCCTCTTCCGGCGAAACCGCGTCTATCGCGCTCTACCTATGGGTTTGGGGCGTCGGCGGGATTCTGGGCAGCTTTTTAATTGGCCCGATTGTGGATAAAAGCCAAGGCTCCAGGGTTGTGCTGGTGATTATGCTGTTATTGGCAGTTTCTCTGATTAGCCTGCCAGTCGCCGCCTCACTGCACCCATGGCTTGCGCTTGTGCCTATCAGCTTATGGGGAGCCGTTGGCTGGGCGTTACAGGTACCGCAAAATAATGCGCTAATGCGCGTTCGCCAACAGCATGGCGATGGTAATCTGGCGGTGGCGCTGAATGAATCAGCCCTATACCTGGGTAGCGCTATTGGGGCGGTAGCTGGCGGGCTTATGCTTTCCAATGCATTACCTGTCTGGATACTTGCTGTAAGCGCCGGTGCGCTAGCAGCCGTCGGGGCACTAGTGCAGCTCACCATGGGCCCGCGGAGTCATTAAGCAATTAGTATTAAATACTTAGCGCACGGCAAGCCGTCAGCGGATAAGAAAGAAGGAAATATTGCCTCGGCCTGGAAAATAAATACAAAAACCCTTTGACGCGCGACGCCAATCGTGACACTGTAGCGTCAGTTGGTTAGCAAGCAGCATGGTTTCAGAAGTGTACGATCTTTTTCGGCAAGCCTGATATTGTATTCCTTGTTTCACCCGCTACTTAATCTGGGTAATACCAGGAACTTTATTACAGCGCATATGCGCGAAAGGATTTACACATGGCAACTGGCACAGTTAAATGGTTCAACGACACTAAAGGCTTCGGTTTCATCGCTCCTTCTGACGGCAGCGACGACCTGTTTGCACACTTCTCCGAAATTCAGTCTGACGGCTTCAAAACCCTTCAAGAAGGCGCTAGCGTTTCTTTTGACGTTACCCAGGGTAAAAAAGGCCTTCAGGCTTCTAACATCAAGCAAACTTCTTAATATTTATTATTAAGTGTTTGTTCAGACCTTAGGGTCTGACTGACAAGGCCCGCTTCGGCGGGCCTTGTTGCGTTTGGGTCCAGTAAAGTTGTGACCAAACCAAACAAGCCGCCAATCACGGCTTGCCCGCCCTTCTTCTATGCGTTTTTAATCCATTTAATCACTCGCACATCAACACTCACGATGAGTGTCTCCAGTGCTGCCGCTCTTTCGCGGCCCTCAGCGCTTGCCCGATAAAGATGCGGGGTCATGGCCAGCAGATCCGCAATGGACTCTTTACCATTCAGCGTGAGCGAGTAACTGACCGTTTCAGCTACTTGCGCAGTAAATCCTTCCGGCACTAACTGCTCACCACTGCGCTCAGGCTTGAGCGTTGGATAAATGATTTCGCGCAGCTCGCGTAAATGATTTGCGCCTGCTTCTACCTGTAACAGCACCCCACCCGGCTTGAGCACCCTGGCAAACTCGCTCATCACGGGAAAGCCGAACATGCATAGCAGCCTATCCAGCGAGGCAGATTGCACAGGCAAGTTAGCGTTACTGCCTACTACCCAAGTGGCAGACGGGTCTTTTTGACGACCCTGCTCTTGCTGGCGGCTTTGCTCTTTATAAAGACTCTGCTCTTTATGAAAACTCTGTTTGGCCGCGGCCATGGCCGCCCATTTGGAAATATCCAGGCCAATCAGCTCAAGCTGGGTATTATCAGACGCCGCCTGGGCCAGCTGACGCAGGTAATAGCCCTCACCACAACCGGCATCCAGGCAGCTAAGCGGCAGATTTTCCGGCGCGCCGTTCAAGGCAGCGTGATTGATAGCGTCTGCAATGGGCTGATAATACCCGGCATTCAGAAAACGCTGTCGGGCAGCCACCATGGCCTTGCTATCGCCTGGGTCGTTTGAACGCTTGTTCTGAACCGGCAAAAGATTCACATAGCCCTGTTTGGCAATATCAAAACTGTGCCCGGCCGCGCAGCGCCAAGCACCTTCGGCTTGAGTCAGCGGGTCGCCATCAAGCGGGCAGGCCAGGGCTTTAAACGCGTTAAATGACATAAATTGAGTTTTCAGAGAAGGAGAAGTCAGCAGTTAGCGTACCACCACTACGATACCGAGCATGATAGCCACACCACCGATTAGAAAGTTAAGGCTCAAAGGCTCGTTGAGCAGTAGAGTACCAAAAAGTAGGCCAAAAAGCGGCGCCAAAAAAGAGAACACCCCTAACTGCGAAGCGCGGTAGCGCCGCAGGAGCGAAAACCATAGTAATAAAGCACCAAAAGAAACAATGACCGTTTGAAATCCAAGGCTTAAAATAGCCATTGACGAAAACTGAGCGTTCATTAGCTGCCCGGATACCAAAGCGGCAGGCACTAGCAGCAATGCCGTTATGCTTAGCTGATAGCTTAACGTAAGCTCAGCGGGCTGTTCTGAAAGCGAGCTTCTACGAATCACCACTGTCGTGGCGGCCCAGGATAATCCCGCTAATATTCCCAACATATCGCCGAACAGTATATCTGTCTCGATGCTACCTTTCTGCCCAGGTGCTATCGCTATCACCATGCCAATAAATGCAAAGCCGATGCCCCACCACTGACGATGCGCGAGCTGCTCCCCAGGCACAATTAAATGTAGCCCCAAGGCAGCAAAGATAGGCGCCGTGTAAAGGAAAACCGACATATGGGAAGCCAGCGTGTAATGAAGCCCCCAGGCCAAGAACAAAAACTCACAGGTAAAGTCCAGACCTACAAGCAGTCCCGGCCGCCAGTGCGTGCAGACATCTCTCCAGCGAACGCCCTTCCAGAGAGCCCAGGCGATAACCAGTAGGCTGGCAAAAAGCGAGCGTAGCGCAATTTGGGTAAGCGGTGAGATTTCCTCAGCCACGCCCTTGATAGCAACCTGCTGAAACCCGAGTATCAGGCAGAAAAGCAGCATTAGCCCTGATGCCGAAAGCCCCACGGGTTTTCGCTTATAGGCAGCACTTTTTTGGTAAGTCGCTGTGGGTATAGCGGATTGTGAATGGCGCATACAGCCCCCCTTTTCAATGAGAGGGCTATTGCATCAGGAGCGAAAATCGCCTACAACCGATTACTTCTCCAGCCTAGGATCAGCAAAACTCATCCTATGAAAATTGAACGCCTACCGCTAAACGCGCTACGCGCTTTTGCCGAAGCTGCCCGCGAAAACAGTTTCAAAAAAGCCGCTATACGACTCAGCGTTACCCCTGGCGCCGTCAGCCGCCAAGTCAAGCAGTTAGAGTCCAGACTGGGAGTCGCTCTCTTTGAGCGACACGCCAATGGCGTGCTATTGACCGAGGCAGGAAAAGTACTATTAGAGGACGTGCAGGCGGGGCTTTCACTGATTGCAAGCGGAGTGGAGCAGATTACTCAGCGCTCTAGCGAGGCCTTCGAGCTGGTAATCAGCGCACCCCCTTCTTTTTTGCAGCTTTGGTTACTGCCACGGCTTCACCAGTTCGAAGCACGCGAGCGCAACATCAACATCTCATTGGATGCCGATGCCAATTTAACGTCGCCGCTATGGCTACCTAACCGTGCCAAGCTGTCACTGCGTTACGGGCAAGGCCCCTGGCAAGGCGTCAACAGCATCCAGCTGTTCGAAGATGTACTCTTTCCGGTGTGCTCACCGGCGCTGCTCGCCCAAAACAGCATACAAGCGCCTGAGGATCTGCTGACCCAAACTCTATTGACGGTTGAATGGCACCGACATGCACTGACATCCTGCCAAGCACCGAGCTGGAATGACTGGTTTGTGAGTGTCGGTATCAAAAATCACCGTTTGCCTGCCCCAAGACAATACTCTCTTTATAGCTTAGCGCTCGACCAAGCCATTGCTGGCGAAGGCATCGTGCTAGCGAGTTATCCGCTGATTGCCGACCGGCTGGCTAGCGGCGTTCTAGTACGTCCTTTTGAAGAGAAGTACTCGCTCGTATCGCGCTCTGGATACGACCTTATCCTCCCTGTCCATGGAGAAGCGCCGGAAGCAGTTAGGCGCTTTGTCGGGTGGTTGACCCAGGAGGCGGCGCGATTTAAAGACGCCCCTTTTCACCCTTAAGTGCTTTCCGGCTTGCGCGCATAGCCCTTGAACAACCCATGCTGCCACTGACGCACCGCGAGCACCGAGGTAGTACCAAAGCGCTGGGTGATGGGCAGGCTGCTTTCCCGTTCACAGAGTTCATGGAACTCCTTGGCCAGGCGCTGCATGATCTGTTGCCACTCGTCATTACCCGCCCGGGAGAGCAGGCCGTTGAGGACCAGCAGCTTTTCGCTTTCGCTGTCAAAACGCGATCGGAAAAAGTCGTTGGCAATATGTTGCTGGAAGAACTGCTGAATAGGGCCGCCAGGCCGCCAGCGAAAATTAGGCGCTACTCTGCGTTTAATTCGGTTACCCGGCAACAGCTGGATAAGGGCAAGCCGTTCAAGCTTAAGCAGTTGCTGGGTGCATTCCGCTTCGCTTAGCTGATACTGATGATGAATCTCATCAAAGCTATAACCATTGATTACGCAAACGGCAATCAAGAATAGCTTGGGGTCATCAGCAATACTCTGCTCTTGCGCCTGAGTAAGCTCTTGCAGGCGGCGCTCTTCGGTTTGCATGGCTTGCACCAGCTCGGCAAATTCAAGGTTGAGCTGCTCACAGATACATTCAAGGCGTGCTAACGTGATATTGCGTTCAGCAAAAAGCCGCTTGACCGATGCTTCGCTTAATCCAAGCCACTGAGCTACATCGGCGTAGGTTTTTCCCTGCGTTCGCAGCTGACGCTTTAAAGTATTAAGCAGTGAGTCGGTTTGAGACACGGCAATCCCCTAGCTTAAAAGTATCGAATAACGATACTTTACCGTACAAATAACGCAACTCATCTTTAAAAGGTTGCGTAAATTAGAGCTGTAAAGGAAAGTCCGATGACTTCGAGACGCAAACAAGGCTAACGAACCATGCAACGACTGCTCCGCACGCCAGGTGCCTGGCCTTATCTTATCGCTATCTTTCTCAATGCCTTTATGGATTTAGGGCACAAGATCGTGATTCAAAATACGATCTTCAAAAGCTATGATGGCACCGCCCAGATAGTCCTGACGGCACTGGTGAACGGGCTGATTCTGCTGCCCTTTATCATGCTGTTCAGCCCTGCCGGTCATGTCGCCGATACCTACCCCAAAGTGCGCATTCTACGTTTTTCGGCGTGGGCAGCGGTGGCCATTTCACTGGGTATTACCGCGGCTTACTATCAGGGCTGGTTCTGGCTCGCCTTCGCCATGACGCTGCTTCTGGCGATCCAGTCAGCCTTCTACTCCCCGGCCAAGTACGGCATGGTCAGAGCCCTGTTTGGCAAGCCGCGCCTGGCAGAAGCCAATGGCCTTATCCAGGCGCTTACCATCGGCGCCATTCTGGCAGGCACGGTGGTTTTCACTGCCTTCTTTGAAACCTGGACACCTCTTGCGAACCAATCCCCAGACCAGCTGTTGCGCCAGATTGCCCCGCTAGGTTGGTTGCTGGTGGTTAACAGCGTGATTCAGGTGCTGGCTCTGTATCGCTTGCCACTGGATACCCCACCTTCGCCAGGCACGCCGCTTACCTGGCAACGCTACATTAAAGGCAGTGCTCTAAAAGACAATCTACGCCTTGTTGCATCCCAGCCCGTATTAAAGCTTTCGATTATTGGTCTGGCCACGTTCTGGTCGGTCGGCCAGGTGCTGCTGGCGGCTTTCCCCGCCTATGCCAAAGGCGCACTCGACATAGGTAACACGCTGGTGCTTCAAGGTATTCTCGCCGCCAGCGGTATCGGCATCGCACTGGGCTCGGTACTCGCCAGCAAGCTTTCCCGCAACCGGATTGAAACAGGTTTGATTCCCGTTGGCGCTGTGGGCGTGGCCGTTGGCTTATGGTGCCTGCCGCTACTCACGTCGCCGCTAGGTCAGGCGCTGAACTTTGTGTTTATCGGCTTGATGGGTGGGCTATTTATCGTGCCGCTCAATGCGCTAATCCAGTTCCATGCCGCTGACAACGAGCTGGGCACTGTACTGGCTGCCAATAACTGGATTCAAAACCTTGCCATGCTGGGCTTTCTGGTGCTCACGGCGCTGTTCGCTTTGGCGGGCGTGGATAGCCACTATCTACTGCTATTGATTGCCAGCGTAGCGATGATCGGCGGCGGCTACACCATCGTTAAGCTGCCCCAAAGCTTAGTGCGCTTTTTATTAGGCTTTCTGCTTACCCGACGCTACCGGGTGGATGTCCACGGCCTGGAAAATATGCCCGCCCAGGGTGGCGTACTGCTATTGGGTAACCATATCAGCTGGGTGGATTGGGCCATGGTGCAGATCGCAAGCCCCCGGCCGGTGCGCTTTGTGATGCTTAAAAGCATTTATCAGCGCTGGTATCTACGCTGGTTCTTTAAAGCGCTGGGCTGTATTCCTATTGAGCGCGGCGTTGGCGCCGAAGAGGCGCTAACTGCCGTTGCCGACCAGCTCAACGCCGGTGAAGTGGTGTGTCTGTTTCCGGAAGGCGCCATCAGCCGCACGGGACAGCTGGGCGAATTTCGTAAAGGCTATGAGCGCGCCTGCAAAATGGCCAACCCCGATGTCAAAACCGTCCCGTTTTATCTGCGCGGGCTATGGGGCAGCCAGTTCTCGCACTCCTCCAGCAAGCTGAAAGAGCTGCGCTATGCACCGCTGCACCGCTCAATCGTCGTGGTGTTTGGTCAAACGCTACCGAAAGAGACCCCGGCGGATGTGCTTAAGCGGCGTATTTTCGAGCAGGCCACCCGCTCCTGGCAGCTATCCATGGAGAATCTGCATACCCTGCCGGATGCCTGGATACGCAGCGTCAAGCGCCGCCCCGGCAAACTGGCCCTGGCTGATACCATCAGCCGCCCGCTGAGTGCCGCGAAGGCGCTGACCGCCAGCATTCTGATGGCCAAACGTATTCGCAAGCAGAGCAAGGCGCAAAACGTTGGCCTGCTACTGCCCACCAGTAGCGCCGGCGTCCTTGCCAACATGGCGACACTGCTGGCGGGTAAAACGGTGGTCAACCTCAACTACACCGCAAGCCAGGAGGCGTTGGCGTCTGCATTGGCACAGGCGGAGATTGAAACCGTTTACACCTCGCAGCGCTTTGTCGAAAAGCTTGAACAGCGCGGGCTGAATATTGCCGAGCTGCTTGCCAAGCAGAATGTTGTCTACCTGGAAGCGCTGCAAGCCTCAATGGGCCGGGGTGAGCGCCTGTTTACCTGGCTTTCAGTACGCCTGCTGCCCACGGGGCTATTGCGCCTGCTATATTGCCGAGCGCATGACGCCGAAGCCACCGCTGCCATTCTTTTCTCCAGCGGCAGCGAGGGGCAGCCGAAGGGGGTAATGCTCAGCCACCGTAACCTGATGGCCAACGTGAAGCAGACCTCCGACGCGTTGAACACTGAACATAACGACGTCATGATGGCCTCGCTCCCGCTGTTTCATGCCTTTGGCCTAACGGTTACCCAGTTTTTGCCCTTGATTGAAGGTCTACCGCTGGTGTGCCATCCCGACCCGACCGATGCCGTGGGTATTGCAAAAGCGGTGGCCAAGTATCAGGCGACCATTATGTGCGGCACTTCCACGTTCCTGCGCCTGTTTACACGTAGCCCCAAGGTTCATCCTTTGATGCTGGATAGTATAAGAGTGGTGGTGGCCGGGGCGGAAAAGGTCGACGACAGCGTACGCAGCGCGTTCCAGCTTAAATTCCATAAGCTGATTTATGAGGGATACGGCGCGACAGAAACCTCTCCCGTGGCGGCAGTCAACCTGCCCGATGCGCTGGATATCAACTATCTACAGGTTCAGCGTGGGGCCAAGGTGGGAAGTGTGGGTATGCCCCTGCCCGGCACGAGCTTCAAGATTGTTGACCCGGAAAGCTTTGAAGAGCTGTCCACGGGCGATGCGGGCATGATTCTGATCAGCGGCCCCCAGGTCATGCAGGGCTACCTGAATGATCCAGCACGCACCCACGCTGCGCTGTGCGAAATCGACCATCAGCAGTGGTATGTGACTAACGATAAAGGCTATCTAGACGAGGATGGCTTTCTAACCATCGTTGACCGCTACTCGCGGTTTGCCAAGATCGGCGGCGAAATAGTCGGCCTTGCTTCAGTAGAACAAGCCGTGAAAGCCACGCTGAGCGACCCGGACACGGCCATCATGGCGGTCAACATACCGGATGCAAGTAAAGGCGAGCGAATTGTGCTGCTGTCAGAGACACCGCTGGATGCTAAAACGGTCAGGGCCGCGATGCTGGAAAATAGCGTATCGCCGATGATGGTACCCAGCTACTGGCTAACGGTAGATACCCTGCCCCGTCTGGGTTCTGGCAAGCAGGATATTGCAGGGGCCAAGCGGTTGGCGCAGGAAAAACTAGCCGAAAGCGAGAAGCAGCCAGCGCCTTGATGCAGGCAATCGCGTGCCGGCATTTCAAGATATAGCGCTCGCCCAGCCCGAAAACAGACAGCCCTCTAATCTTAAAGCGCTGTCTGCTCTTAACCGCTCAACCACGGCGTGAATTAGAAGATTTTATTCACTAAAAACGCTGAGTTTTATCCATGGTTTCTAAGTTGATTGTGTATTAGATTGCTACTGGCTATTTCGAGGTAGGGTGTTTCCTCGAAGCCCCCCTATCCGAAAACAAGGAATGCATTATGCCCAACCCCGCGATCAATATTTACAAGCAGCGCCGCAGTCAATATGTCATTGGTAAAGATATTCCCATCAGCCAGACGGTGGTGACCGCGTTGATCAAGGAAGCCGTCAAGCAGGCGCCTACCTCGTTCAACTCGCAAAGCTCGCGTGCGGTTATTCTGTTCAATGAACAGCACGACAAGTTCTGGCAGTTAGTCATGGATACGCTGCGCAAGATCGTACCGGCTGACTCTTTTGAGCCTACCGAGAAAAAAATTAATAGCTTTGCCGCCGGTGCAGGCACCGTTCTGTTTTTTGAAGACCAGGACGTGATCAAAGGACTGCAAGACAAATTCCCGCTCTACGCCGACAACTTCCCTGTCTGGTCAGAGCACGCCACCGGTATCGCCCAGTTTGCCGTGTGGACAGCGCTTTCAGAAGCCGATATCGGCGCCAGCCTGCAGCACTACAACCCCATCATCGATGACGCCGTATTTGAAACCTGGGATCTACCCTCTTCCTGGAGGCTGCGCGCCCAGATGCCGTTTGGCTCTCATGAAGCACCGTTTGGCGAGAAGACCTTCATGAACGACGAAGAGCGCTTCCGCGTATTTTCCTGATCGGTATCTACCGCCCGCTGAGCATGGGTCATCCAAGCCAGCGGGCGAAGTGTGGATAGCTGGGCGAAGGCTAACCTCGACTTAGCCACTGTTTTAGCCACTACTCATTTTGCGAAGGCGGCACTCTGTACCGGGGCTTCTCAGCTTTTTGGCCGCTAGCTTTATCCTTGGTCTCATCCTTTTTGGCAGCTTCGTCGCTGTCTTCATCAGCGTTTGGCTCTTCAGCAGCGTTCGATTCTTCACCAAAAGTGTCATCTTTCTGCGCAAAAGGTTCGCTGTGTTCTTCCTCACTCTCCTTTCGATGCTCACCTGCTTCTGGGTTTTCTGCTTCGGGTTTTTCTGCTTCAGTCGTATCTTCCTTGTCAGAAGAAGGCGCCGCTTCATCCGAACACTCTTCATTCTTGGAGCGCGCCGAGCTCTCTTGATCGCCTGAGGCCTTGACGTTGCGTGTCACCGGCTCGCCTTTAGCAACATCATGATGGCTGATCACCATGACCTCGCGCGGCCACCACTCGGGATGTTCATCGCGAATAAACGCCATTAGCTTTTCCCTGACATTCATTTCTGCAGTCCAGCCGGAAAGCGGGTCGGACGTCATCAGATAACAGGTAAGGGTTTGAGCCGTAGCGGTTTGTCCTGTTACATGGCACAGTAATTTGTGGTGTTCGACCACGCTGTCTTCTTCCTTGGCAAAAGCCAAAAACTTTTCTCTGACCAGCTCAACATTGGCACTTAAGTGAAGAATCAGCTCCAAGCTGCGGTACATCTTGGCACTTTTAACCGAAAGGTTTTCAAAAGGCTTAGAGGTAAAGTAGGTGACCGGCACGATCAGCCGCCGATCATCCCATACCCTCAAGCTGATAAACGTATAGAAGATGCCCTCTACGTAGCACCACTGACCTTCAAACATTACCAAATCGCCGATACGAATCGGCTTGGCAAGCGACAGCTGGAAAGAAGACAGGATATTACCCAGCACCGTCTGCCCGGCAATACCCACTAGCACAGCCAAAACGCTCGCCGAAGCTAAAATCGATAACCCCAACGTTTCAAAAAGCTGGATCTTGCTTAAAACATAAATCGAAACGCTGATTACCGTAAGCAGAATGATGCCCCGGCGTAAGGCGTATAACGAGGTTAAAAGCTTACGCTCATCCTTGGGCTTGGTGTCGTCGATTTCTCCCACCAGTCGGCGTGTCATACGCAGCATGATGGTATCTACCAGGCGCAGCGCAATGGTACCGAGACTCCAGGCCATAATGGCAATCAACAATACCCGAAAGGTGGTCGTTGCCACGGCGGAAAATGACACGACGTAGTCGAGCAGCGTTTGGGTCACCAACGACATCATGATCAATGCCATCGGACCTTTAATTCGCGCAGCGAAGATGCTTCGTGCCCCGCTCGGCAGCAAGCGTGCCATCAGCTCAACCAAGTGGTAGCTTCCCCAACCCACGAAGGTAATCACCAACAGAAAAATCGGAATGGCGATCCATTCCCATATCTTGAGCATCCCAAACGATGCCTTTAAGCTGCTGGGAACATACTCTTCCAGCATTGAAGGACCGTATTCTTCATAAAGATCCGGGATATAGGTGATGCTGTCGGGCATGATCAGCCAGACCGGATCCTGGTCATCTAACCGGTAGCGCCCCAGGCGAATATCGTAGTCCTGGCCTTCTATTTTCAGCGACGCAAGCTCAATATCTCGGCGCGGCTGGCCCGCCAGGGGGTTTTGCCCGGTAGGGTCTTCAACAGCGGCGTCCTGACGACCGGAAAGGTTTGAGGCATTCATCCACTCACCGCGCCGCAATACTTCGGCTAACTGACGGGTCAACAACGCGCCTTGGCTCTGCTGCTCTTCCGCTGACAGGTCATTAAGATTCAATACGTGTGCCGCTTCGGCAAACTTTTCCTCATTGGTTAACCTCAAAAAACTGCGTATCGACTCACGCGGGGTTGCGCGTCGAACGTCGTCAGGCGTCTCATCCAACCCTTCATTTAGCGTACTAATCGCGAACCAACGGCTATCCTGGTCTTCTTCTCCCTGAGATTGCGCCGTGCAGAGGCTGGAAAATACCAATGCTATTACCAGCACTATCCATGTAGGCCACGAGCCGTGTGCTTTCATCATTACTTTATCCATTGAGGTGAGCCGACGTTTGTCCACCAACGTTCAGTAGGTAACACTGTTTTATCCGTGTCAGTGGTGAAACGAATTACAGCCTACCTATGTGGATCAAGCAAGCCAAAGCCTGACCGTCTTATCAGCTTAGTCAGGCTTTAGTCCTACCCAGGCGGCGCTAACGTGCCTTACGCCTAAGCTTTACTCCAGCTTGGTAAGCCGCAGTCGGGCAATTCTGGAAGAGGGCAAAAATGAGTCTGACCGGGCATCTTCCCAGTACTGCTTAAAAACCGTGTGTTCGCATTTTCCAGTGAGCAGCTCATCAGGCTTTAAAAAAGTAAACATCTGGTCGTACGACTGAATCTCATTTTCGGACACCCGACGGATAATATGCTCAGGCCCCAGCTCACTAGGATGGCTAAGCCCGGCGGCACCCAGCATTTCCGCCAATGCTTTTAAGGTATTGCGATGAAAGTTGTATACGCGATCTGTTTTGTCGGCGATATCCAGATGGCGGCTACGATTGGGATCTTGCGTGGCTACCCCACTTGGGCACTTATCGGAGTGGCAGTTGAGTGCCTGAATGCACCCCAGCGAAAACATGAAGCCCCTGCCCGCATTACACCAGTCAGCCCCCAGCGCCATGGTGCGGGCAATATTAAACCCGGATGTCATCTTGCCTGCCGCGCCAATTCGAATCTCCTCGCGAAGCCCAACGCCTACCAGCGTGTTATGCACCAGCGTTAAGGCTTCGGTAAGCGGCACGCCCATACGGTTGATAAACTCAAGCGGCGCCGCGCCGGTCCCGCCTTCACCGCCATCCACCACAATAAAATCCGGCCTTTCGCCGCTTTCCAGCATGGCTTTAACGATCGCAAACCACTCCCAAGGGTGGCCAATTGCCAGCTTGAAACCTACCGGTTTGCCGCCGGAAAGCGTGCGCAGTTGGTCAATAAAGCTCATTAACTCCAACGGGGTTGAGAACGCCGAATGAGCGGCAGGAGAAATCACATCCTGGCCCATAGGTACTTCTCTTGCCTCGGCAATCTCGGCGGTTACCTTGGCCGCAGGCAATATGCCCCCATGGCCTGGCTTCGCGCCCTGAGACAGCTTGATCTCGATCATCTTAACCTGATCATCCACTGCGTTAGCCGCAAAGCGCTCGGCATTAAACGTGCCGTCCTCGTGACGACAGCCGAAGTAGCCGGAGCCTATTTCCCAGACTAGATCACCGCCATGCAAACGATGATAGCGAGAGATCGATCCTTCTCCCGTGTCGTGATAAAACCCGCCCTTGGACGCCCCTGCATTCAGCGCCTCAATGGCATTGCCTGACAGCGAGCCAAAGCTCATCGCTGAAATATTAAACACGCTGGCAAGGTAAGGCTGGGTACAGCGACGACCGCCCACCTGAACGCGAAAATCGGCGTCTTCGATGGAATGGGGACGCAGCGAGTGATTAATCCACTCATGGCCTGGCTGATACATGTCCCGCAGCGAGCCAAAGGGCTTCTTGTCACTCTCGTTTTTAGCGCGCTGATAGACCAGGGCTCGCTGCTCGCGGGAGAAGGGCCGCTCATCCAAATCCGACTGAATAAAGTACTGGCGTATTTCCGGGCCAATCGACTCCAGAAAATACCGAATATGCGCCAGCACAGGATAGTTACGGCTCACCGTGCGCTTACGCTGGCGCACGTCATGCAACCCAAGTAAAACAAGGCCACCAAACACCACCACACCCAGTAACCATATAAGCGAGAAGGACAGCCCTATGAGTGAAATAACCAGCAGACACCAGCAGGCAACAAAGGCAACGTTGCGCAGTGGCAGGCGGGTAAGTCCTCTTGCTTCAATCATATGCGCTAAAACTCCTTGGAGATTGGCAAATTAATAATTAGCAAAGTAATGACTAGCATAGCGTAGGAGCCAGCCGTGGCGTTAAGTTCAATAACAAGTGTTGAACAAAATCAGCGGGGGGAAGCCTGCGCATTCATGTTCCATTCAGGCAATACGTTTATGCTACATGCCGTCAATCAAGCCTCTTGGAGTAATGCCATGGCAGTAACGTATTTTCGCGCAGGCCTGTTGGCTTCGACACTGTCGCTCATGTTAATGGCGAGTATCACTGCTGCTGACCAGCCTTTGCGAATCGAACAGCTCCAGCGCTGTGGCAATCTGCTGGAGCTGGAAAGCCAGGAATTCTGCCTGCACGTGAGCGGGCTTGATGACACCCGTTTTGAGGTCAAGCTGAATGGCGCCCCGCTTCAGGCCGAAAATCTGAGCCACGATAACCACAAGGTGCGTGTGCGCATCTCAAGCGCAGATGCACAAAGCGGCCCACTATGGTTTGAGCAGCACGAGCAGTCCAGCAACCCGGTCTGGGTCAGCCTCCAGGGCAGCCATGTGCTGGCGGCCACCGATCAGGAGGTGGCCAAGAACATGGATGACATTACCACCTACGTGGATCTGATCAGCCTGATCATTGAAGAAGACTACGACGGTGCCGAGGAGGCCCAGCGGCTGGCAGAAAAATACAACGCTGAAGTCGTCGGCATGATCCCGCCGCTCAATACCTATCAATTGCGCTTACCCGTCGACAACCTGGAGGAGCGCGATGCGTTGGTCCTCAGGTTAGGCAGCGAGGTCAGCATCGATGCGGTCGTCGTTGAAGAGTCCAGCGCAGAAGAAACCGCTGAGAGTGAGGCAAACAACCTACCCAATGCAGATGACCAGCGATGGGCATCCAATCGCTTTCTGGATGCCGTGAACTATTACCAGCGGCGTCTACCGCAGAACGGGGATACCGAGACGCAGCCCATACGCATTGGCGTCATTGAGCGAGAAGTCGACTTTGATTCGCCGGATTTTGCCGATTACCTGGGCGACTGCCGTAAAGACTCGTCAAGAACCTGTGTTTATGCACGCGATGCCGCCAAGCCCGACGGGCACGGCACCACGGTTGCCGGCGTTTTTGCCGCGGCCTGGAATGAAGGTGGCAACAGTGGTTTTCTACGCGGCTTGGACGAGGTAGGCCCTGGCTTTGATGTGATTGTGGACCGCAATTCAGATGCAGGCATTACCGCCAATGTCGCCGCCTCGGTAAACTTGGTGGAAGACGGTGCCCGAGTGCTCAACTGGAGCTGGGGCATCCACCGGATAGGCGCTACCGACATTAACGGCGACGAGGTTGATTCATTAGTGCGCTCAGGCATCGCCATGAGTGGCTATGAAGAACTGCTTGAAGAGTTCTTCTTATGGCTGCGCCGAGAACATCCGGATGTAGTGGTAGTGAACTCAGCAGGCAATGCATCATCATTTTCTGGGAGTGATGATTATCGGCTGCCCTCCTCATTCGTGACCGAGCAGCTGTTCGTGGTGGGTGGCCATGAGCGCAGCGATGAGGACGTCCCGGTGGAAGATCCCCGTTACGTGATCAAACGCGAAGCGTCGAATATCGATATGCGTGTGGATATCACTGCGGCGGCCTGTGTGCGCGGGTCTTCCCTGATAGAGGGTGAGCAAGGCGAGGCTCATTGTGGAACCTCCTACGCCACCCCGCTGGTGGCGGGCCTATTGGCCGCCATGATGTCGATAGACCCAGAACTCACGCCAGCGCAGTTACGCATTCTGCTCCGCCGCGGCGCCATGACCATCGGTGAAGAGTACGATTTCGAGCCGACTGATGCCGATGACCTGACCGCACCAATCTTACCGTCGGAACGCGCCAATGACCTGAATCATCCTGATATCGGTCTTTCCGCTCGGCTGAATATGTACAAGACGCTGGATCTAACCGTGCAAAGCCTGGAACGAGACCGCTAGGCTATCTAGAACTACTTAGACTAGAACGACTCAGAAAAGCCCACTCCACGGGGTGGGACAACTACGCTGTTGTGCCAGCGCCTTCCACTGAAGTTAAGGTCAGGGCAACCACATTGCGCGTAAAAATTCCGTGCGCTGGCGGATAAGAAAGGTATGAGCCAACACGTAGCGCATGGAATACGCGGAACCATATAACAGTGAAGGATCACCGCCCTCTGGCACAGGAAACAAGGCCTCAAGGTCGTGCTGCACTTGAAGCCGCCACTGCCGTTGCGCTGCATCGAAACGGGCAAGCACTTCAGCAAGAAACTCAGGGTTCGGCTCGGCGGAATATTGCATGGCAAGTTCTTGACGGAGCGTATCAAGCGCCTCTTGAGCGTCAGCTTGAGCCACGTAGACGCATGCGTTCAATGCGGGCTGGCCTCCCGATGGATCGCAGGCTGCTTGCCATGACCACTTCCCTAAAGAAGCCATCAATGAGATCAAACCGTCCTCGTCCACACCTTGAAATGCGTACTCCTCTCCCTCGACAGTACCTACAATCCCGCCGCTGACATCGCTGTTTTCAGCAATGAAAGGATTCAACTCAAGATTCGCGCCTGCCTGATAATAGGCATACACAGAATAGAATCGCCCATGCATGCCCAACCCCGCATGCTGCAGCGGCCATGAGACAATAGCGAACAGATTGGGCTCGCCTTGAATGGTATAGATGAAACTGGCTTCCAGCCGAGGGTCGCCTCCTTCAATGCCGTATTCATCAACCTTCACCGGGCGACATTCATCATCGGCGGGGTAGTAAACGACGTCGATGTTGGTGTTGCTGCCCGGGGCAAGCGAAGGCTGGAACACGACGACACCATTGGCGAATCGTTCCAGCGCTAGTGGATTATCCGGTGTGGCCACCGCACAAGCGTTTTCAGCCCCAAATGCGTTTACAGCGAAGACGAGGTTTAGCATGGCCATAAGGCACAAGCATTTGATTGAAGTAACTGCCGTCATTGCACCATTATCTCCACTCCAACGTTGAACCTGCACACGATTCTGAAAGATGAAACGGCGCCATGCCTATTACTTATGGCTAAATCCTAGGGCTTGTACGAAAAGTCGCTGAGCGAAGGCCAGACAAGGCAAAAATCAGCGAAAAAACGGACCGGGCTCGCGCGCGAGTTTACTGGGGGTAAATGAGTATTTTGAGCTGATTTTTAACGCCGTATGGCCGAGCGCAAGCAGTTTTCGTACAAAGCCTAATGTTTAACCGACGTGTGTAGTAGTGATATTTACCGCGTTCAGGCTGGGAGGCGCCTTAAACCATCGCGAAGGCGCTTCTCGACCTATACCCATCAGGCAAAATCAACGTAAGCTCTCTATGCTATAAGAGTAAACCATCTGGCATTGACCAGATAACTCCCCCAGCGCTTGTCTCTTTACATGACTTAACGCCACATCAAGGATGTTATGGGTCTTCAAGAAATCGCCTTTGGCGGCATTTATCTCAGCCCCTTACTGATTTATACATTGATCGGGTTTGTCGCGACTTTAGTGACTCGCTCCTTGCTTCACTGGATAGTCGGGCAGACTCCGCTGTGGTACGAGGCATGGTTCGATATCTCTCTTTTTGTCATCTTCACAGCCGTCACCACCTTCATTTTCACCATTTTGCTTGAAAGCCCTTAAGAGAGCCCTTAAATGCGCCCTTCGCTTCGTATTCTGATCACCCTTGTTATTGTCGCGATTGCCATTGCCGCCGGTGCCTGGCTATGGCGCTACTACCTTTATACGCCTTGGACACGCGACGCCCGCGTGCATGCTGAAGTCGTCACCATTGCCCCCGATGTCTCCGGCTGGGTACGCACCCTTAATGTGGCCGATACCGATTACGTTGCCCAGGGCGATACGCTGTTCGAGATCGACGATGCGCGCTATCAAGCGGCAGTGGATAAAGCCCAGGCAACGGTGGAACACCGCCAGGCAACCCTTGAGCTCAACCGGGCCGAAGAAGGTCGCCGCAATCAGTTGCGCAACAGCCGCGCGATCAGCGCTGAAGACCAGCAGGTTGCCCAGGTGAATTCGCGCATTGCCGCCGCTGACCTTCAGCAGGCGGAGGCTGATCTGGCAAGCGCCCAGCTAGATCTGGAGAGAACCCAGATTACCGCGCCGGTCAGTGGGCATGTACTTAACGTGCAGTTTTCGGCCGGTAACTACGTCAATCGTGGCAATTCGGTACTGGCGCTGATCGCCGCCAACTCCTACTACGTGGTGGGCTATTTCGAAGAAACCAAAATGAGCACGATTAACGTCGGCGATCCGGTGGACGTCGTTTTAATGAACGGCGACAGGCACCTCAATGGCCATGTAGCGGGAATAGGCCGAGGCATTGCCGACAGCAACACCAACCTGAACCAGCAGTTGCTGCCCCAGGTCTCACCTACGTTCAACTGGGTGCGTCTGGCGCAGCGCATCCCGGTGCGCATCGCCCTGGATGACATTCCCGATGAAACGCTGCTGAGCGTAGGCATGACGGCTACGGTTCATGTCCGCCCTGCAAAGCGCCCTGCCGAGCGCTCTCCCGAAACCCAAAATGAACGGCCTGAGTAACCCATGTCGCCGTTCGTTCAAACGTATCTAATGCCCAACGCCACGGCGGTCAAATTTGCCATCAAGACCACCCTGGCGATGATGCTCGCGCTTTATGTGGCGCTTTTTTTTGATCTGGAGCGCCCCTACTGGGCGCTAATGTCGGCGGCGTTTCTCCAGATCCGTCCGATGAGCGGCATGGTGATTGAAAAAGGCATCTGCCAGCTGGGCGGCACCTTTATCGGCGCCGTGGCGGGCATCGTTATCATGGCCCTATTCGCTCAGGCGCGTATACCCGCGCTGATTACTCTGACCGGCTGGATCATGCTGTGCACCTATGTCGGCTCTCTGTGGCGTAACAACTACACCTACGGCTGCCTGATGGCCGCGGTAACCGCCATGCTGATTGTGGTCATTTCCAGCGGCAGCACGCCTGCGGGGATTTTCGATATCGCAGTGGCGCGCCTTTCTGAACTGGGGCTGGGCGCGGTCTGCGCAATGCTGGTCAGCTCGCTGCTATGGCCATCCCACGTAGGAACCCACCTCGCGACCCAAGCAGACAGCGTGATCAACGAAGCCTTCGAGCATGCCGCCCTGCGCTTAGAGGCAAGCGACGACATTCCTGCCATGCAGAAGGCCCTGCGCGGTAGTCTAGGGCCGTTAACCCTTCTTGAATCCGATAGCCAGGCGGCCCGCTTTGAAGGTCCGGTAGGCCCTGGCCGCGTGCGCGCAACCCATGTGCTCACCCGGCGCACGCTGCGCTTTTTAGCTAATTTGCAGGCGCTGCATCAACTCATGCACGACCATGCCGACCGGCTTGATCCACAAAGCCTTAAACTTGCCTGTCAGGTGGCCCAGGGGTTTCGTGAGGCCGAGCACGACAAAGGTGTTGCGGAAGCCAGAAAAACGCTTCAGGGGCTACGCCATCTGGTACATGAAAATAACGAGGAAACCAGCTTGGCACCGCTGGATCGCCGCCTGCGCCTGGGGCTACGCGAATCCATTGGCCACGCCATGGTGATGCTTGATGCCCGCGAAGCGATCGCCTCCCCCGGGCGCTATCAATTACGCTCATCGCCGTTGGCCTGGCATCGCGATCACCTCGCCGCGGGAATCAACGCAGTACGCTCAGGGGTTGTGTTCTCGCTGCTCGCGGTTTTCTGGATTGTTACCGCCTGGCAGAGTGCCATGGTCGCCATGATGCTGGGGACTCTGTTTTCGGCCTTCTTTGCCAGCCGTGACAACCCCATAGCGATTACCATGATGTTCTACAAAGGCATGCTGGCGGCCATTCCCAGCGCGTTTTTGTTCGGCCATGTGTTGCTTTCTCAGGCCAACGGCTTTCCACTGCTGGCGCTGATTTTCGGGACACCGCTATTTTTAGGCCTGTTAGGTGCAACCAACCCGGCCACGATGGGCTACTGCTTGGCCTTTACCATCTTCAATATCCTGCTGACGATGCCCGGCAACGGCATGGACTTCGCTTTCGATAGCTTTGCCAACCGGGTCGTTGCAGTGGTAATCGGCCTGAGCTGCGTCGTCATGGGCTTTCGCCTGCTGCCAGGGCTCGGAACTCGGCTTAGGCGGCGGCGCCTGATCAAGGCAATATCCAACGATATTCACGAGCTTAGACGGCGCTCCATTCGCGACGCCGAAACCCGGTTCAGCGGCCATATGGCCGATCGCCTGCTGCACCTGGCTCAGCACGACGATATGCTGCCCGAAGAGCAGCGCCACCTGTTCATTCTGGGCCTGACCGGGCTCGACCTTGGCACCGCCACCCTGCGCCTGCGCGACCGGCTTGACGATGCGCCGCACCCACTTATTCGTGAAGCGCACCAAGATGTGCTGCGTACGTTAGCGGTTGGCTTTGAAAACAGCGCGACCGGCCATGCGCCGCAAGGCATTCGTGAAGCGGGAAAACGGCTGGAAGATGCCATTGCCACCCACGGCGATATTCCCGCCGACCGCCGCGTCTTGCTGGAAGGCCTGATTGAACGCCTGGAACTCTCGCTTGAGCGCTTGGCGCGCATTATGGCGGAACGCCCGCAGCGTGAGCCTCAACCGCCGGCCAAGCCCTTTACTCAAGAAGTAAAAGACCACTAAACAAGTGATAGAAAACGGCTTGTTCAGTAGAGAGGCAAGCAAAACCGCTGGTTCTAATTCGGAAGACGCGACGGAAGTTGGTCACTTGGCAAAGGAGGTGCTGCATGTCTCGTCCACGCAGAGTCTGGCTTGCGGTAGCCGCCATGTTCTTTCTCAATGGCGGGCTGTTCGGCACCTGGGCTTCGCGCATTCCTACGGTGGCGTTGCAGCACGACCTGGATGGCGGGCGGCTCGGCCTGCTGCTGCTCGTGCTGGCCTCCGGCGCTCTGATCTCGTTTCCGTTGGCGGGCAGAGCCTCGGATACTTTCGGTGCTGCGCGCGCCACCCTCGCGATTGCAGCCGCCTATACCCTTGCTCTCGTGTTGATCGCTTGCGCTTTCAACCTCTGGCTAACGGCGGCGGCGCTGTTTCTGTTTGGTGCTGGCCACGGCGCCATGGATGTCACCATGAACAGCTGGGCGGGCGAGGCAGAGCGCTTTATCGAAAAGCCGGTCATGTCATCATTTCATGCCATGTGGAGCCTGGGCGCGGGTATCGGTGCCGCGGTGGGCTATATGGCGATCAGCTTTGAACTGTCGCTGCTTACCCACTTTCTACTTATCGGCATTGTGTTGTACGTGAGCATGATCTGGCTGGCGAGTATCGGCTGGCAATCTGAAACGCGGCCGCGCCTGGCGGGGGCAAAACGCTTCCCTTTGCCTCATGGCGTTCTACTCTGGGTCGGGATTATTGCCCTGTGCGCCTCGCTCGGCGAAGGCGCCATCGCCGATTGGAGCGCGCTGTTTCTGGTCACCGTTACCTCGGCGACCACCGCCCAAGGGGCGATAGGATACGCCGTATTCTCGCTGGCAATGGTCATCATGCGCTTGATCGGCGGCAGCGTGATTTCCCGATTAGGCCCGACCAACGCGGCACGCTTTGCCGGGTGTTCGGCCACTATCGGCGTGCTTCTCGCCGTCATTCCCGCCACTTTCATGGCAGCGCTGTTTGGCTTCTTTTTCCTGGGTATCGGCTACGCGCTCATCATGCCGCTGGCATTTTCGCGCGCGGCCAATGACCCCGATACGCCGCCCGGTGTCGCCATCGCAAGTGTAGCGACCTTGGGCTATGGCGGCATGCTGCTCGGGCCGCCGTTGATCGGTTTTACCGCCCACTTCATCTCGCTGCACTATGCCTTTGGAATACTTGGCCTGCTGGCACTGTGTATCGTGTTTATTGCTTCATCGCTTGAGCGCTTCTAGCGCCTGTTTCTACACGCGCAGATGCCACCTAGGCCGAGGCAGATTGTTTAACTGAACAGGCGCGCCAAGTGATCGGCATAGGCCGCCATATCGCGTTCAACGTCCGGCGCCTTGATTACATCATTGGCGATAAACGTGGGCAACGCTTCCAGGCCAACAAATTCCTGAGATTTGTGGAACGGGAAGTAAACGCCATCGACACCGCGTCCTTCAAAGAAATTATCCGCTTCATCAAAGGCGACAAGCGGCGCGTTCCAGGTGAGCGAAAGCATATAGCGGCGCCCTTGTAATAAGCCGCCGCTGCCGTACTGCTTGGTAGGGTCCTGGCGTGAGCGGCCGTCGCTTGCGTAGAGCGAGCCGTGCCCGGCGGTGAAGACTTCATCAATGTAGCGTTTAACGCTCCAGGGCGCGCCCATCCACCAGCCCGGCATCTGATAGACGATGGTGTCCGCCCAGAGGAATTTTTCCACCTCGGCCTCTACCTCGTAACCCTGTTCAATCACCGTTTCGCGAACCTCATGGCCCTGCTCGGCTAACGTACGCCACGCGACATCATGCAGAGTATTGTTGAGTTCACCGCCAGAATGGGCGAACGGCTTACCGCCATTGATTAACAAAATCTTCATCGTTAAAAACCTCTTACCCAATAGATGACCTTACCTGTCGATGGGCGATAGCCCCATCGGCATGGCTTGAATGTTGGCTATTATGGGATGCTCACCAACATGGAAAAACCCGCCCCCTGGCAAGAGACTTTTGATATAAAATCAACAAACATGTGTTAACCGAACAGGTGCGAGTAACGCTCATGAAAACCACGCTTGAAGAGCAGCAGGCATTTATCACCTTGGTGGACAGCGGCTCGATCACCGGCGCCGCCGAACGGTTGGGCATTACGGTGTCAGGCGTCAGCCGGGCGCTTAATCGCCTGGAACGCAAGCTGGGCGCCACCCTGCTGCGCCGAACCACGCGACGCTTAGAGCTAACCGAAGAGGGAGAAACGTTTTTAGATCACTGCCGGCGCATTTTAACCGCCGTAGAGGCCGCGGAAGAGTCGGTTCAGGATCGCCACGGTCAGCCTCAAGGGCGGCTACGGGTGAACGCCGCGCCCAGTTTCATGCAGTTTGTCATTGTGCCGGTACTCGGTGAGTTTCGCGCCCGCTACCCAGGCATAACGCTACAGCTGGATACCCACGACCGTTTTGTAGACCTGCTGGAACAGCGTGTGGACCTCGCCATCCGTATTGGGGAGCTTGACGACTCATCGCTACATGCACGGCGCCTGGGCCATAGCCCGCTTCGCCTCTTGGCAAGCCCCGCTTATCTTGAGCGCGCGGGCACTCCACAAAGTATTGAAGACCTTGAGCACCACAGCCTGCTCGGCTTCAGCCAGCTTGACCACCTTAATCGCTGGCCGCTGCGCCGTGCCGATGGTGAATACCTACGCATTACGCCCGCTCTCGCCGCCTCCAGCGGCAGCACGCTGATTGAGCTAGCGCTTAAAGGCGAAGGGATCGTCTGCCTGGCCGACTTCATGACCATCACGCCCCGCAAGGACGGCGCCTTGGTCGATGTACTGCCCAGCCATACCGAAATTCAAATGCAGGCCATCAATGCCGTCTACTACCGCCAGGCCACGCTATCCCAGCGCGCCCGGCTGTTTATGGATTTTCTGGCCGAACGCCTGCCTGGGGAGTATTTGCAGGGCTAAAACTGTCAGTAGTGAATTAACTAAAGTATCCAGCCATTCTGAACCTGACGCCCGATATTCCCTTTAAGAACTGTGCTTATTTTGCAGCGCATCGCTAAATGCGGCGGCTAGAATGCCTGTGGGCATGGCGATAATCCCGATGCCTGCCACTGCGGTTAGGCCTGCAAAAAACTTACCCAGTGCGGTAATCGGCGTGACATCGCCATAGCCCACGGTGGTCAGGGTAGCGATGCTCCACCATAACGCGCGCGGTACGCTGCCAAAGGCTTCCGGCTGGGCGGCGGCTTCCACCACATATAGGCAGCAGGATGAAAACAGCAGTAACAAACCTGCCACTCCGGCACTGAGCAACAGCTCATGGGTGCGCGATTTAAGAGCGCTCGCCAAGGCCGACCACGCCTGACTAAACCGCCCCAATCGCGCCAAGCGCAATATACGCGCCAAACGCAGCAGCCGCAGTAGAAAGGCGTTGTTATGAGATATGAAACCCAGGAAGAAAGGCAGAATGGCGAGCAAATCCACCAGCGCCCAAAACGAGAAAATATAGCGAATACGCCCTGTAACACCGCGATAACGCGGGTCTTCACCTATCGCATACAGCCGCAGCAGATATTCAATCGTAAATGCACCGACAAACACAGCCTCCAGTACTGTAAATAGCCCTGGCGCCATCGCTCGAAGTGCCGACTCGGTTTCCAGTATAGCGGTAAGGGAGGCAAGCAGAATTAACACACAGATAAGCTGGTTGAGTTTCGACAACCCCTTCTCATGCCAGGCTTCAGGTGCTAACTGGTGATAGAGTTCGGCTTTATTCATGCCCTCGCTCCAGCGGGCGCTGGTTGACGCAAATCAATCGATGTACTGCCACGGTGGCATAAATATTCAGGCGCTTCTTCCCTTGGTCATCTCGAGCTTTGGGCTTTTTAATGGTTATAACCACTTTATTATTAACTACATCCAAGTAAACCCGAAGGCACAATCGATTGTAAAGAAAAAGGCATGGCGCCTTGCCGGTGATTAGCGACGCGCTACCGCTGCCTTTAACGCAAAGCCCCGGCCTGGGCCGGGGGCTTGTCAAACATCTGAGCTTGCAGCGCCAAGCTTAGGACTCTACGTGAAACGCCATGGTAGCGTTGACGGCTTTTTTCCAACCGGCATAGAGTTCGTCACGCTTTACATCTTTCATCTGTGGCGTAAAGCGCCGCTCTAGCGCCCACTGCTCGACGATTTCATCGCGTGATTTCCAAAACCCGACGGCAAGCCCGGCGAGATAAGCCGCACCTAATGCAGTGGTTTCGTTCACCTCGCAGCGCAGTACGTCCACCCCCAGTATATCGGCCTGGAACTGGGCGAGAAAATCATTGGCGATCGCCCCGCCATCCGCGCGCAGCTCGGTCAGTGCAATGTCGGCATCCGCCTGCATGGCCTTGAGAACATCGGCGCTTTGATAGGCAAGCGATTCTACCGCCGCGCGCACAAAGTGCTCTTTTTGGGTGCCTCGCGAAAGCCCAAACATGGCGCCGCGCACGTTGGAGTTCCAGTAGGGTGCCCCTAAGCCAGTAAAGGCAGGCACCATATAAACACCGTCATTATCTTTAGCGCGCGTGGCGTACGCCTCAGAATCAGACGCCTTGCCCAGCATTCTCAGGCCATCACGCAGCCACTGGATCACAGAGCCCGCCACAAACACGCTGCCTTCCAGAGCATATTCCAGCGTGCCGTCCACTTCCCAGGCAACCGTAGTAAGAAGGCCGTTCTTGGAGGGCGTGGCGTGGGTGCCCGTGTTCATTAGCGTAAAACAGCCGGTACCGTAGGTGTTTTTCGCCATACCCGGTTTAAAGCAGGCCTGGCCAAACAGCGCGGCGTTCTGGTCACCAGCGATACCCGCAATCGGCACCTCCTGGCCCATCAGAAATTTAGGCAGCACATTGCCGTAGATTTCACTGCTAGATTTAATCTCGGGCAGCATCGACTCCGGCACGCCAAAGAGCGCTAGCAGCTCCGGGTCCCACTGCCGATCACGGATATTAAACAGCATCGTGCGGGATGCGTTGCTGACATCGGTCGCATGGACGGCGCCGCCGGTCAGGTTCCACACTAGCCATGAATCAATGGTACCGAACAGCAGATCGCCCTTTTCGGCTTTCTCCTTAACGCCCGCAACGTTCTCGAAAATCCACTTCAACTTGGTGGCGGAAAAGTAAGCGTCAATCACCAGGCCGGTTTTATCGCGAATCATATCGGCGTGGCCGGCGGCACGCAGCTCATCGCAGATCTCGGCGGAGTGACGTGACTGCCAGACGATGGCGTTATGCACGGCCTGCCCGGTATGTTTATCCCACACCACGGTGGTTTCACGCTGGTTGGTAATACCGACGGAAGCAATTTCGGAGACATCAACGCCGCTGTTATTAATCACCTCGGTCAAGGTGGTCAGCACGCTGGTCATGATCTCGCGGGGGCAATGCTCGACCCAGCCCGGGCGGGTAAAAATCTGTTCAAACTCGTGCTGCGCTACGCTGGCTATCCGGCCTTCATGGTCAAATAGCATCGCCCGCGAGCTGGTGGTGCCTTGATCAATAGCGAGGACGTAGTTTTTCTGGCTCATGAAATGCCTCTCAAGCGTTAACGTTAAACGATTATTTTAAAATCAAATCAGCATGCTGGCTTAACCAATCCGGCTGATGTAATAAACCCGACTGACTTAATAAACCCGGCTGACTTAATAAATATAGGCGGCAAGCCCGGCAAGGATGCTGCCGATAGCGGGTCCCAAAATGGGCACCCAGGCGTAGGACCAGTTACTCGTCCCTTTATGCTTGATGGGGAGTAGCGCGTGGGCAATGCGCGGCCCCAAATCCCGAGCGGGGTTGATCGCATAGCCCGTTGGCCCACCTAGCGAAGCACCAATCGATACTACCAGCAGCGCCACCGCCAACGGACCAAGCCCTGACGGCGTATGACCAAACATGATAATGACAAACACCAGCACAAAGGTACCGATGATCTCGGTGACCAGATTCCATCCGTAGGCAGGGATGGCCGGGCCTGTAGAGAACGTTGCCAATATGCTTGAGGCGTTTTCAGTAGCGTCGTAATGCTTTTTATAGGCCAGATAGCAAATGGTTGCGCCCAACCAGGCACCGATAACTTCAGCCGTAAAGTAGGCCGAGGTAGTCATAGCGTTGATAGGAATGCCGGGGGCGTACTCGTTCGCCGGACCTACCAACAACGCAAGCGTCACCGCGGGATTGATATGCGCGCCGGTGTCATAGGCGATATAAACCGCACAAAAAACCGCAAGCCCCCAACCCAAGAAGATAACGATTCCATCGCTATTATTACCGTTGGTTTTATTCAACAGCACGTTAGCTACCACCCCGCACCCCAACAGCGTTAATACGGCCGTACCGGCTATTTCGTGTAGAAAAATTGTTTCAAGCATTGCTACTCAACTACCCCACTTGATCGACTGGTCACTCTTTGAAACAGCCGGATGTTCTTTTTTGAAAATTTCGCTTTCTTTTTGGCATCCTATAGTGGGTATTTAAAAAAACAATATAAAAAAACGAACCTCTCAATGAATAATCCATATCTTCATGATTTATAAAACATTACCTTAAAAACTAGACATTAGTTTAAGACCTGTTTATCGAATAAAAACAGACACCAATCCATCCACATAACGCTACAAAATTGTCAACTAACGAACATTTTATTTTTAAAGTCGTGATCTAACTGCTTTACCTGTGCGTATTTTATGAAAGGCACAAACCCAGTGTTTTTTGGGGTAAGCAAAACCTGACCTATACTCAGGTTGGCAGCGATTGCGCTGGCCATCCGAAGCCTGTATCAAAAACGGGCCTGACCACGTTTTTTTGGGGTCACTTATCAAGGAGGAACGTACTATGTCGAGGTCTGCACCGACGACCTATTTAAGCGGCATCCACCCGCTTCATGCCCTATTACTTGCGAGCACTTTTCCACTTTTTCTTGGCGCTACGCTAAGTGATTACGCTTACTCGAAAAACTTCCATATCCAGTGGAGCACGTTTTCTTCCTGGTTAATTGCTGGAGGGCTTGTTTTCGCAGGCCTGGCTTTTCTATGTGCGATTATCGGCCTGTTTCGTGCCGAGCATCGCCGCGGACTTACGCTGGTTTATCCATTGCTCTTGCTGGTCATCTGGGTACTCGGCTTTATCAATGCGCTAGTTCATGCGCGTGATGCCTGGGCCATGATGCCCACCGGCCTTATTCTTTCGATCATCGTTACCGTACTGACCGTCGCGGCGATTTGGATCGGTTTTTCTCGGCGCACTGTCGGAGCAACGTCATGAAATATTTCGCACTTCGTTATACAACGCCTTTGGCACTGCTGCTGGCTGCCAGCGGCGCTAACGCTTTTGATGTAGAACAGCCCTTCGGTCCCAACCCCACACTCCCCGAACCGCAGCGCGGGCTGCTGCCAGACATGACGGTTCCCGAACCCGCCGAATGGGGTGATCGGCTACCCACGGTGCCTGAGGGCTATACCATCACCAGGATCGCGTCTGATCTTAAAGTTCCCCGGCAAACCATCATGCTGCCCAATGGCGACATTCTGGTGGCCGAAGGCAGCGGCGGTGATGCGCCTGCGTTAAAACCCAAGGACGTGATTGCGGGCTACATCAAGGATCAAGGCAACACCTCAGTAGAAAGCGGCGACCGCTTGACCCTGCTGCGCGATGAAAATGGTGACGGCAACTACGAACAGATGATCTTCGCAGAAGACCTGAACGCGCCTTATGGGCTTGCTCTGGTAGATGGCAATCTCTATGTGGCTAACCAGGACGCGCTGGTGCGCTTTGATTATGAAGAAGGCCAGACAGAAGCCAGCGGGTCGCCTGAAGTCATTGCACAGCTACCTTCAGAGATCAATCACCACTGGACCAAAGCGATGACCGCCAGCGCCGATGGTCAATATCTTTATGTGGGGATCGGCTCTAACAGCAATATTACCGAGCGTGGTATGGAGGCCGAAGTTAATCGCGCTGAAGTGTGGGAAATCGATGCCGAAACGGGCGCGCACCGACCTTATGCCACTGGCCTGCGTAACCCGACAGCGCTCGCCATTCATCCTGACACCGAGCAACTCTGGGCGGTGGTGAACGAGCGCGACGAGCTGGGCCCGGACTTGGTGCCTGACTATCTCACCTCCGTTCAGGAAGGCAGCTTTTACGGCTGGCCCTACAGCTACTGGGGGCAGCATGTCGACCCGCGCGTTAAACCGGAAGACCCTGAAAAGGTAGAATCCGCCATTGCGCCTGACTACAGCCTGGGCTCTCACGTGGCCCCGCTTGGCTTGGCATTTTCTACCCCAGCCATGGGCGAAGAGTACGCTGAGGGTGTTTTCGTTGGCGAACATGGCAGTTGGAACCGTGCCGATCCGGTTGGTTACAAGGTAAGCTTCATCCCCTTCAACAACGGCCAACTTTCGGACAGCGATCCGATTGATTTTGCCAGTGGGTTTCTAACCGATGATGGTAGAGCGCTCGGCCGCCCGGTAGGCGTGACCGTTGACCCAGAAGGCGCGCTGATCATCGCCGACGACCTGACCAACGCGATATGGCGGGTTACCCCGGATAATCCGCCCGCTCAACAGGCGCCCGAAGCAGACACCGCTGAGACAGAAGATTCTGCAACAGAAGACCTGGAAACAGATGACCTGGAAACAGACGAGTCCGTGACAGAGACCACTGAATAATCCAATCAGTGGTCAGCGACTCAAGTGGCTAAGGGCCAATCAAACGCCGGGTGGGCATCCCCCACCCGGCGTTTTTACGTACTGAAAATGCTTAAAATCCCAGCAGCCGCTTACGCACTGGCCGAATAGCCACCAGTGCCAGTATGCCGAGCGCCGACCACTCCAGCCAAACAGGCAGCAGCTCCTGCACCTCGCTTGCCTGCTCGACAGGGTTCCAGCCTGTCATATCGAGCACCGTATCAAATAGCCAGCCCACCAGCACCGTCACAGCAAGCACGCTGGAAAGATATACGGCCAGTGCGGAACTGCCCAACTCGCGGCGCAGAATGGCCAGTGTCGCCAAGCTGGTGATCGGCCCCGCCAGTAAGAATACCAGCGCCATGCCGGGTGAAATCCCGGCCAACAGCAGCCCGGCGGCCACCGGCGTAGCCGCCGCTGCGCAGATATAGAGTGGAATCCCCACTACGGCCATCAGTACCAGCGCCAGCAGGCCGCCCGAGTAATAAGCCAGCGTATCCGGCGGTACCAGGGTAACCAGCACGCCGGCCAGGAGTAGCCCGGCAAACATCCACGTACTGATGTCGTCCAATAAATCGCTGAATGCATAACGCAAGCCGGCTTTCAGGCCAACGGGTTCGCCGGTGTCTGAATCAGGCGTATGGCAACCCGATGAAGCGCAGCAGCCACCGGACGTGGCCAGCACTGGCGTTTCAGTTTCACGCGTAAACCCGACCAGCAGCCCGGTCACAATGGCGGTTACCAGCGCACCTGCGACACGCACTACCGCCATCAGTGGGCCAAGCAGTACGCTGGTAAGCAAGATGGAATCAACCCCTACCCCAGGCGTGCTGATTAGAAACGACGTGGTGGGCCCACGTCCGGCACCGCCACGGTGCAAGGCAATAGCAGTGGGAATTGCGCCACATGAGCACAGCGGTAACGGCATGCCAATGAACGCCGCCCGTACAATGCTGCCAAGGCTGCGGCCGCCCATCCAGCGCTGGAGCAAATGTTCCGGCAACCATGCCTTTATCAACCCAGCAATTAGCAGCCCCAACAGCAGCCACGGGGCTGCCGTTAGTGCGATTTGCATTAGTTCGAATATCAGCGTCATGTCATCACCTACTTGTCCACAGAGGGAATAGGGTCTAGCCTAAACCCTGTAATCGTTACAGGGTCAAGCTGATGAAAAACGCTTATCGCATTGGTGAGGTAGCTACCCGCACCGGCTGCTCACCGGAGAGTATTCGCCATTATGAAAAGCTGGGGTTATTGCCTGCTCCAAAACGCAGCGAGCAAGGCTATCGGCACTACGATCAAGCAGCGCTAGAGCGTATAGGTTTTATTCGTCATGGTCGCAGTCTGGGGCTTGATCTACATAGTATTCAGGAATTGCTGGCACTTTCTGACCACCCTGATACCGACTGCGGCGCAGCTGACGACATTGCCACTCGACATCTTCAGCATTTGGAAGCGCGCATTGCCAAGCTGCAAGCGCTCGCCGCTGAGTTACGCCAAGTGGTACAACAGTGCCGGGGCGGCAAAGCCGCCGACTGCCAGATTATTCAAACGCTGTACGACCACACCCACACCTGCAGCGAACGCGGCTGTGGGTAAAGAGATGCTGGTAATAAAGGCATAGATAATAAAGGCATAGGTAATAAAAAAGTAGGTAAATAGGGAGGTGGCAAGCGGAATTGAATTCCCTCATTTTCACGCAGCGTCGTCTACGCTGAGGTTAGAGTAATCGTAAACAAGGAGTAGCACATGATCGAAACAAGGAAAGAACTCGACGAAATCAGAAAGACCTGCCGCACGATGGTGACCAAAAGCTCGAGCATTTCGGCTGGCACGGCAATCATTCCCATTCCCGGATTGGATATCGGTTCAGACGTTGCCATATTGCTAAGGCTGATTCCCAAAATTAATGAGAAATTCGGTTTAACGCCCGAACAAATTGAAAGCCTGGATACAGAATCCAAGGTAATGGTGATGACCGCCATTTCCAATGTCGGCAGCAAGATGGCCGGAAAATACATCACCAAAAAACTGGTTGTATCGCTGCTACAAAAGATGGGCGTTAAGGTTGCCGCGAAAGGCGCTACCAAATTTGTACCCTTTATCGGCAGCGCCGTGGCAGGCGGTATTAGCTTTACGGCGATGAAGTATATGGGCAATAGCCATATCGACGACTGCTATGAGATTGCCTTGGCGGCGATGGAGAATGATCTTCCTGCCAACACGACAGAACCTGTGTTTGAACCCAAGCCATCCGAGCTTGATTAGGACACTCTGCTACCATCGTTACGCTTACCTTTATCGCTAACCGCATAGGCTAGCCTCCAATCTCGCTCCATCGTTTAACCCCTAAACGATGGACGACCAATAGTGTCAAGCCCCCTATCGCTTGAAAAAAGTCAGTAAGAACTTGCTTATACTGCGCTTTTTTCAAAAACATAACTATTAGTTCAGCCCTACCTAATGACACTTTTCACGAATATTAAGCATTCTCATATTCATTTACATTTAAGAACCATTTTTATATGATCTTTCGCTACTAATTTACATAAAACCAGCGAACAAGCGCCGCCAAGGCGTGCCAGGGATCTTATGAAAACGTCACCACTTCATGTCTTGAACACGGCCCGACGGCCAGTGCAGCATGCCACGCTCACCGCATTTGTTTCCGCCTCTTTACTCGTCTCTAGTAGCGCCTGCGCGCAAAGCGCCGATAATCCTGAAGCTCTGGGTACCGTCACGGTGACTGGCACCAACCTGTATGAAAACATTGGCTATACACGGCGCACTACCAGTGCGGGTACCGGCTTAACGCTTAGTCAGAAAGAGTTGCCGCAAGCTATCAGCATCGTTACAGAGCAGCGTATTCGAGATCAGAATCTGGATTCCATCGAGTCAGTGCTGAGTAACACCACCGGCATTTCAACGCGCAATGTGGATAGTGAGCGCGTCAACTTTTCATCGCGTGGCTTTCGTATCAACAGCTTTCAGTACGACGGCATTCCCACGCTCAACCGTGATGGCCGTTGGTACTTCGGCGAAGGCAGACTTAACACCGCGATTTACGACCGCGTAGAAGTAATCCGTGGGGCTAACGGGCTGGTAAGCGGCTCTGGCAACCCGGGCGCGTCGGTCAACTTCGTGCGCAAACGTGCGGATAGTCGTGAACTCACCGGATCGGTTGCGGGCACCTTGGGCAGCTGGGATAAGCAAGGCGCCACGGTTGATGTCACCACACCGCTCACCGCTTCAGGTAACGTGCGGGCACGCTTTATCGGAGGTTATGAAGAGGGTGGCGCGCATCTTGATCGCCAGGACAAGCGCCGTCAGTTCGGCTACGGCGTGATCGATGCCGATGTCACCGACGCGACGACATTGTCGATAGGCTTTGACTACCAGGATAGCCACACGTCCTCCTCCACCTGGGGCGGCTTGCCGCTCTGGTACAGTGATGGCAGCGAAACCAGATATAGCCGCTCGTTCAGCGTTGCCCCCGACTGGTCCTACTCCGAATTCGAGTCTGAGAAAGTCTTCGCCGAGATCAGCCACCGCTTCGACAACGATTGGCAGCTGCGCGTCGTGGGTGCCCACGAAAAGACCGATATGGACAGCAAGCTGGCCTATCCCTACGTAGAAGCCACCCTGCCGGATCAAATGGGGGCTGGCGGCGTTACCTTCTTTACCGGGTGGAATCGTGGCC
This sequence comes from Vreelandella zhanjiangensis DSM 21076, assembly GCF_000377665.1. GTDB lineage: Bacteria > Pseudomonadota > Gammaproteobacteria > Pseudomonadales > Halomonadaceae > Vreelandella > Vreelandella zhanjiangensis. The sequence continues at coordinate 153,367 of NZ_KB898651.1, forward strand.
ACCGTGAAGTCGACTCTGTAGACGTTCAGGCAAGCGGCCCATTTGCGCTTTTAGGCCGTGAGCATGAACTGGTCGTCGGCGGCAACTACAGCGACCAGACCAACAACTACGAGAATACCTTTATCGATGGTTTTACCGTCGATGATTTCAACAACTGGGATGGCTCGGCACCCAACGAAGGCTGGCCCGAGTTTACGCCCTCTGAAGCCTCCAGCACGCGTCAGAAAGCCGTTTATACCGCCTCGCGTTTCTCGCTTGCCGATCCGCTGACACTGATTATCGGCGCGCGCTACACCGAGTGGGACGGCATGACCCAGCTAAGCCGCCGCTCGGATAGCCAGAGTAAGTACGAAGTCACGCCTTACGGCGGCTTGGTATTTGATTTCAACGATACCTACTCGGCCTTTGCCAGCTACACCGAGATTTTCGAGCCGCAGGACTATCTCAATGTTGACGGCACGTATCTGGACCCGGTGGTGGGCAAGAACTACGAAACCGGCCTCAAGGCGGCTTGGCTTAACGGTCTAATTAACGGCTCCTTCTCCATCTTCCGTATTGAGCAGGACAACGTTGCCGCGGCCCTCCCGATGGCCCCAGGCCAGACCGAGACGTTTTATACCGCCGCTGAAGGTGTCGTGAGCGAAGGCTTTGAAGTAGAGCTGAGCGGCGCAGTATCTGATGATCTGGATATGACCGTCGGCTACTCTCACTTCACCGCGAAGACCGAAGATGACACGCTCAACATCAATCAGCCGCGCTCGCTGTTCAACCTGTTTGCAAGCTACAACGTGCCGCAAAAACCTGAGCTGACCGTGGGCGGCGGGGTGAATTGGCAAAGCAGTCTTTTCGCCGGCAACCTGACAACGCCCGCCGGTATTCCTGACGAATACGAGCAGGATAGCTACACCCTGGCTAACCTATTCGGCCGCTACCAGTTCACGCCGGAACTGTCGTTACAGGTTAACGTCAAGAATCTGTTCGACGAGAAGTACTACAGCAATGCGGGCGGCTACGGCGTTTATGGCGAGCCACGCAGCATCTCCTCGACGCTGCGCTACGCGTTCTAACACGCTGGCGCCGGTGATAGCACCATGCTGACAGACTGCCTCCATTCGGTATCCACCGGGTGGAGGCGCTCGCATAATTGAACCGGAGAACCTAATGACCTGGTTACGTAACCGCAAAACGCTCGGCTTGGCGGCACTTGCCACGCTGACACTTGCCTCAACGCTGGCAAGCGCACAGCAATACCCGCTGGAAATCGAACACGCCCTGGGCACGACGGTACTTGCCGAAAAACCCGAGCGGATCGCGACCGTGGCCTGGGCAAACCACGAGGTGCCGCTGGCGCTTGGCGTGGTACCGGTGGGCTTTGCTGCCGCCAACTTTGGCGCGCCCAACGGCGATGGACTGCTTCCCTGGGTGGACGCCAAACTTGAAGAACTCGAAGTATCGCCCCCGGCGCTGTTCGATGAAGGCGACGGCATTGATTTTGAAGCCGTGGCTGCCAGCCAGCCCGATGTCATCCTTGCCGCGTACTCAGGCCTTAGCCAGGCGGACTACACTACCCTGAGCCAGATTGCCCCAGTAGTCGCCTACTCCGAAGGGCCCTGGGCAACGGACTGGCGGGATATGATCCGCCTCAACAGCGCAGGCATGGGCATGGCAGATGAAGGCCAGGCGCTGATCGAGCGCCTTGATGCACAGATTGCCGATACCGCCGCGAACCACCCCGAACTTGCCGGTAAAACGGCCATGTTCGTTACCCACCTTGACCCCACCAACCTGGGGCGCATCTCGTTTTACACCGATAACGATGCGCGGGTGCGATTTTTCCACGATCTCGGGCTGACCTCGCCTGAGGTAGTTAAGCAGAACTCCACCCCCGGTAAATTCTCGGGCGAAATCAGCGCTGAGCTGATCGATGAGCTTAATGATGTGGATATTCTCGTGACCTATGGCGGGCAAGCGCTGATTGATCAGCTCGAAGCCCACCCGCTCACCTCCCGGCTTCCGGTGGTTGAGCGCGGCGCCATCGTGTTGCTCGACAATAGCCCGCTGGGTACCGCGGCCAACCCCACTCCGATGTCGATTTCATGGTTGCTAGACGATTATGCTGACCTGCTCTCAGAAGCCGCCCGCCACGCAGAGTAGCGGTGTTACAGCGCCTCAACTCAGGCCAGCCTCTAGCGCCAGCCAGCCGCGTAAAAAGCTGAGTACGCGCTTTGCGGGTGGCCTACTGCTGCTGGCCTTGCTTGCCCTTGCGTTAATGCTTTCCGTGGCGTTCGGTGCCCGAGAGGTTGGCTGGCCAGAGATCGTTGCCGCGCTAAGCGGGCAAGTTGACACCATTGGCGACGCCACCGTGGCCAGCCGTTTGCCGCGTACCCTGCTGGCAGTGCTTGCTGGTGCCGCGCTGGGCGTATCGGGTGGCGTTATGCAGGGCCTTACTCGCAACCCTCTCGCCGACCCCGGCCTTTTAGGCGTGAATGCCGGGGCGGCGTTGGCGATTGTGATAGGCATTGCCTGGTTTGGGATCGATAAAACCACCACCTATATCTGGACCGCCATTTTGGGCGCGGGGCTTGCCGCCGTGGCGGTTTACGCAATAGCCAGCCTCGCCCGAGGGGGTGCCACACCGCTCAGGCTGGCACTAGCCGGGGCCGCTACCACAGCGGCGTTAAGCTCGCTTGCCACCGCCGTTATATTGCCACGCGGCGATATCGGCGGGCTGGTGCAACCCTGGCTAGTAGGCGGTGTGGGCGGCGCTACTTATGAGCAAATCATGCCCGTGCTGCCCTTTTTGACTGCCGGTTTTCTGATCACCTTGTTGGCAGCACGTAAGCTCAATCTGCTGGCGATGGGCGACGATACCGCCGCAGGATTAGGCGAAAAAGTCGCCGTTGCCCGGGCCATGTCGGCGGTAGGCGCAGTACTGCTGTGTGGCCCTATCACCGCAGTATGCGGCCCGATTGGCTTTGTGGGTTTAGTCGTGCCGCATGCCTGCCGGCTGCTGGTCGGGGGCGATTACCGCTGGCTACTGCCCTTCTCGGCCTTGGCGGGCGCCGTTCTATTAACGTTTTCGGATGTATTTGGCCGCCTGGTGGCGCACCCTTCTGAACTTGATGTGGGTATCGTCACCGCCTTTATTGGCGCGCCCGTGTTTATCTGGATCGTACGCAACCGCAAAGTAGGCTCCCTATGAGCCACCTGACGCATCAACCGGCCGCCAGGTTCAGCCAAATGCGCCGGGCACAGGCCAGGCAGCGCTGGCGCATGCTGGCGATGTTAGGGGCTGTTCTGCTTGCAGGCGTTATGCTGACGCTAACGCTGGGGCAGTCATTTACGCCACTTACGACCGTGCTACGCATTCTGGGGGGTGCCGAAGTACCCGGCGCAGGTTTTACCGTGCGTGAATTACGCTTACCCCGCACGGTGATTTCAGTGCTTACCGGCGCCTGTTTCGGCCTGGGCGGTATCGCCTTTCAAACCATGCTGCGTAACCCGCTCGCCAGCCCCGATATTATCGGCATCAGCACCGGGGCGAGTACCGGCGCCGTGTTCGCCATTGTGGTGCTCTCCATGAGCGGCCCGGCCGTGTCTGTCGTGGCGATTGTCGCGGGGCTGGGCGTTGCTCTATTGATCTATGTGCTCTCCTGGCGGCAAGGCGTTACCGGCGGGCGGCTGATCTTGATCGGGATTGGGCTTGCCGCGATGCTACAAAGCGTTACCACTTATCTGCTAATGCGTGCCCCCAGCTGGACGCTACAGGAAGCGCTGCGCTGGATTACCGGCAGCGTGAACGGTGCCCAGCTTGATCAGGCGCTGCCGCTATTGATTGCCCTGCTGCTGTTCGGCGGGCTGCTGTTAAGCCGCAGCCGCGATCTTGAAACCCTGCGGCTAGGGGATGATATTGCGGCGGGGTTGGGCATTCGCTTAGCCACCACGCGTATCATTATTGTTACCTCCGCCGTGGCACTGGTCGCCTTTGCCACCGCCGTTTCAGGCCCGATCGCCTTTGTGGCGTTTCTGTCCGGCCCTATTGCGTCACGCCTAACGGGCCGTAACGGCTCGCTGTTGATACCTTCCGCACTGGTGGGAGCCCTGCTTGTTTTGCTGGGCGACTATGCGGGCCAGTTCCTGTTACCCGCCCGCTATCCGGTCGGCATTGTGACCGGCGTGCTAGGCGCCCCCTATCTGGTTTACCTGATTATTCGCGACAACAAAAGCAGAGGCACCTTATGAGCGCTTCGTCGCTACTCGCCCAAAGCCTGGTCGCAGGCTATGGCGAACGTACCATACTCAATGATGTCAGCCTGACGGTTCAAGCCGGGAAAACGACCGCTATTGTGGGCGCCAACGCCTGTGGAAAATCGACACTTCTGCGCGTGCTCTCGCGGCTGCTCACCCCTGAACAAGGCGAGGTATTACTCGATGGCAATGCTATTCACCGGCTACCCACCCGTCGTTTAGCGCAGCAGCTGGGCTTTCTCCCCCAATCCCCCATCGCGCCGGAAGGCATTAGCGTGCTTGAACTGGTGAGCCGCGGCCGCCACCCACACCAAGGGCTTTTCAAGCGCTGGAGCGCTGCCGACGAAGCCGCCGTAGCCGATGCCTTGAGCGCCACCCATATGACCGACCTGGCAGAATGCGCGGTAGATGAACTCTCCGGCGGGCAGCGCCAGAGAGTATGGATCGCCATGGCGCTTGCCCAGCAAACCGACGTACTGCTGCTGGATGAACCGACTACCTTTCTGGATATCAATCACCAGATCGAAGTACTCGACCTACTCACCGACTTAAACCAGACGCGCGGCACGACGATTGTGATGGTACTCCACGAACTCAACCTAGCCGCCCGCTACGCCGATAGACTGGTCGCCATGGCGGGCGGCAACGTCTATGCCGTTGGCGAACCGGAAGACGTGTTTACCGAACAGATGGTTCGCGATGTATTTGGCCTGGAAAGCCGGGTGATAGACGACCCGGTAACCGGCAAACCGATGATGATACCGCTGGGACGGCATGGCAGGGCTCATACCGCCGAGGGCATCTGATCACGCAACAAAAAAGCCCCATGCTTTGGATAGCATGGGGCTTTTGGCAAGGGAGTGCGGCTTAACTCAGTGAGCCTCGACCGCAGCGCGCCCTTTAATAATTGAGCGAACAAGCAGCAGATACGCCACCGAACCACAGGCGGCCATGGCCAGAACGACCGCTTCAAGCGTATGCGGCAGCACGGCGGATAGCGCGCTTAATATCCCGGCGATACCGAACTGGGCGGCCCCCAAAAGCGCTGCAGCCGTGCCACCGCTGGTAGGAAAGAACTCCAAAAAGCAGGCCTGAATATTGGGTGAGATTGCCCCTACCGTGCCGATGGTCAGCATCATGGCGGCCAGGAAGGCATACATTGACCAGTCCATAAAGGCAGCCATCACCAGCAATAATATGCCGACCGCCTGGCAGCCCGTTGCCAACTGAAGAATGCGAAACGACGGCAATCTGGAAAGCAGTATCCGATTAATAATATTGAAGATCAGCATGGCCACAATGTTAGCCGCAAACAGCATCGAAAAACTCGAAGGCGACTGCTCGAAGTGTCCCTGATAGATAAAGGAAGCGTAGGTGATGAACATCATCAGGGTAGAAAAAGACGCGGCCTGCCAGGCAATGAACGGCAGTGCTGGCTTGGTAGATAGCACAAGCTTGTAACGTGCCAGCAGGCTCATCTGGGGGCTTTTGGCGCGTGACACCTTACCCTTGCCGGAAAACAGTACTCGCACCAGCAACGGCACCAGCAGCACCGCGTATGCTGCCAAGGCGAAGAAGATATAGTGCCAGGAGCCTAGTGCTAGAATCGCGCTGCCCACACTCGGCGCAATTCCCGGCGCCAGCACCATGATAAAGCCCATCATCGAGAACAGTTTCGCGGCGTCGCGGCCCGCCACCCGGTCGCGCACCAGCGCCGGTACCGACACCAAGGTCAAACCAGCACCAATCGCCTGAATGGCCCGCCCGCCCAGCAAGGTGTTCAAGGAATCCGCCATGCCGATGGCAATGCTTGAGATCGCAAAAATCGCCAGCCCACTCATCAGCACCCGCTGGCGTCCGAAGCGGTCTGAAAGCGCACCGCCGATTAACTGACCCAACGCCATCGCGAACACGTATACCGATACGCTCAGCGATACCGCCTGCTGAGAAATCCCCAGCGATTCGCCGATGACCGGGAAAGCCGGTAGATACGTATCCATGGAAAACGGGCCCAGCATCATGGTCAATGCCAGGCTCAGCACCACAATGAAGGGCGTTTTAGATTGGGTCATGAGAGCTCGCGATAAATGGCGTAATGATGGTCAACATCATCAATATGATACCGTTTGACGCCATCATCAGCCAATGTTCGCCAATTTAGAGGCGCAGCTTACGTGTGCGTTACTCGCTCATTTTTAGCTCTTTGACCACGGCATCAAGATGACGAGAGTTGATTTCAGCAGGTGAGTTGGCGCCAATCAGCGTCATGGTGACGCGCATGTCAGCAGCGATCAGGTCGAGCAGATGAGAAACGCCCTGTTCACCTCTTGCCGCCAGTGCGTAAGCGTAAGCCCGCCCCAGCAGCACGCCTTTCGCGCCGAGCGCCAGCATTCTCACTACATCAAGCCCAGAGCGGATACCGGAGTCCGCCAGTACCGTCAGCTCATCGCCCACGGCTTCGGCAATATGCGGCAACGCCTGGGCGGTGGAAATGGCCCCATCCAGCTGGCGCCCGCCATGGTTGGAAACCACGATGCCATCAGCCCCCATGCGCACCGCGTCTCGCGCATCTTCTTTATCCAGCAGCCCTTTTATGATCAGCTTGCCCTTCCAGCTATCGCGAATCCACTCAAGCTCGCTCCAGCTAATCGAAGGGTCGAAGTTTTTGGCCAGAAACCCCATGTAGTCGTCCATGTTCATCTGGCGTCCGGTATACGCCTCGATATTACCGAACGACAGCGGCTTGCCCTTGAGTCCCACATCGAACGCCCACTGCGGGTGGGTGATTGCCTGAGCGTACTGGCGCAGCTTGGCATTGGGGCCCGACATACCCGAGCGACGGTCGCGATAACGCGAGCCCGGCAGCGGCATATCCACGGTAAACACCAGTGTTTTCATGCCCGCTTCCCAGGCACGGTCCAGGGCGTTTTTCATAAAGCCGCGATCTTTCAATACGTAAAGCTGCGACCAAAGCTCGCCGTGAGCATTTTTCGCCACTTCCTCAATCGAACACACCGACACCGTGGAAAGCGTGTAGGGAACCCCGGCTTTCTCTGCCGCACGCGCGGCCTGTACCTCACCACGCCGGGCGTACATTCCCGTTGCCCCGATAGGTGCCAACCCCAACGGCATTTTCCACCGGTTGCCAAACAGCTCGGTTTCAAGCGACGGCGTGCCACCACCCTGCAGTACGCGTTGACGCAGAGGAATCGCCTGTAGCGCCTCCACGTTATTGCGCAGCGTGCTTTCGGTCACCGAGCCACCATCAAGGTAATCGAACAGAAAACGAGGGATACGCTGCTTGGCAGCCTGCCGGTAATCAGAAGGGCTTGAAATGATCATGAATTCGCCTTAACTCGACACGGGAAACGGAGAAGTGACCGTACACTTGAAACCTTAATGCTAACCCCAGCTAGCGTACCAAGTAACGCCGCCTCTAGAGCGATTCGCGCCCCTGAACTTTAGTCTATGAGCGGTTTTGTTCATGCCCAGACTCGCGCTCAGCCATCAGTGCAACTACCCAATCAATGAACACACGCAGCTTGGCGCTTACATGACGATTGGGCGGAAACGCGATAAACATTGGCATGGGATTCAGGTGCCACTCCTCAAGCAAAGGCACCAGCTCACCCCGTGCGACGTGTTCCCTGGCCATGTAATCAGGTAGCAAAATCGCACCAAGCCCCGCCAAACCTGCCGCTAGCCCCGCATTGCCATCATCGACTGTAATCCTATGGCGTCCCTGGATGCTAACACTCTCTGCTTCGCGGCGAAGGGTATAGAGAGAAGCCAAACCGGCACGCCACTTGAAGCTAACGATGTAATGAGGCGGAGCGGATAACGCTCGCGGATGCGACGGTACCCCCGCCTTTTGTAAATAGCTGGGGGCGGCGTAAACCCCCATCCTCAGCTCCCCTACCCGGCGCGCCACCAAAGATAAATCGGTAAGTTCTCCGCCGCGCACCACGCAATCCACGCTTTCATCAATCAAATCCACCATACGATCGCTTACCCCCATATCGAGCTGAATATCGGGATACTGCGCGTAGAAAGCCGGTAGTGCCGGTATCAAAATCATTCGCGCAAACGGGCTGGGCACATCGACTCTAAGCCGTCCGCGAGGCGAAACCACCGCATTGGAGAGGCTGGTTTCAGCATCATCCATGTCGGCTAACAGTTTTATAACGCGCTCGTAGTAGGCCGCGCCATCTGCCGTCGCATTAACTTTGCGTGTGGTGCGGTTGAGAAGTTTTACCCGCAGCCGTGCCTCCAGCTGCTGCACCAACTGGGTCACGCTGGTTTTACTGATATGCAGCGTTTCAGCGGCCTTGGTAAAACTGCCCGTCTCGACGACCCGAGCAAATGCCTGCATTGCATTGAAACGGTCCATTAGAGCGATATCGCCTTGTGATTGTTTGGAAAGTGCGAACAGTGTTGATCAGGATTCTCCGTTTATCCAGCTTGAAGGCAGGCCTACAGTAGATTCACCCAACGGACAGACCTGCATTGAACGATTGATGGAGAAAAACATATGGCAAAGCGTGACGTAGTTTACCCCCAGGGCCGACAGGCTCTTTATGAAAAGAATGCCTATTCTGCGGCCGTCCGCTCGGGCGACTTGTTATTTGTATCGGGCCAGGTGGGTAGCCGTGAAGATGGTTCGCCTGAGCCTGACTTCGCCGCACAGGTTCAGCTTGCCTTCGACAACTTGCAGAGCGTGCTGGAAGCCGCGGGCGCAAGCTTTGACGATATCGTCGATGTCACAAGCTTCCATACAGATCCTGAAACTCAATTCGCTACCGTGCTGGAAGCCAAGACCCGCGCGTTCCCAGATAAACCCTACCCAAACTGGACGGCGGTCGGCGTAAACTGGCTGGCAGGCTTCGATTTTGAAATCAAAGTGATTGCGAGGCTACCCAAGTAACCCAGAAGGTTCGCTTGTTTTGCAACAGCAGTGGTGAAGCCCGACATTGCAGAAACCCGAAAAACGAACAATGCTTGAACAGTGTTTGTAGTAAAGGAGTTTTGCAATGGCGGACTTCAAGCAGCGCGAGTGGGTGAAATGGAAATGGGCAGACAACTGGGCCGAGGGCCAAGTGACCCGGAAATTTCAGGAAGAAGTAACCCGCAAGCTGCAGGGCAGCGAGGTAACTCGCAAAGGTAGCGAGAAGAACCCCGCGTACTTAATCAAGCAAGAGAACGGCAGCAGAGTCTTAAAACTTCATACTGAGCTTAAGAAGGCATAGGCAAGGAGGCCACAGTGCGCATCCCACAGCCCGAAATACTCCATTTTGACAGCGATGAAACGAGCGGTTACCCCAACTCCCCCCTGCCTGTACTGATTTACCGCGAGGTTCTTGACCTCAGCAGTGCAGATGAGCGGGCCGATGCTTTTGAAAGCATGTTCAAGCAGCACGGCTGGCCGCCAGCGTGGCGTTACTATCTATATGATTTTGACCACTTCCACTCCACCGCCCACGAGGCGCTAGGCATTTTTCAGGGCCAGGCAAGAGCTCGGCTTGGCGGTCCTAATGGCCGAGAAACAGTGCTTTATCCAGGCGATGTGCTAGTACTGCCCGCCGGGGTTGGGCATGCCTGCGTAGAGGCTGACGACGATTTCTGCATGGTCGGCGCCTACCCACCAGGACAAGACCCGGAGAACGAGCGCGGCGACCCGGCCGAGCTTGCAGCGGCACAAGCGCGAGTGGCTTCCGTCACCATTCCAGACACTGCTCCGGTGGGCGGCCCGCTCAAGCCAATGTGGGAACAGTAACCATAGACGCGGCCAATCAAGCCCGCTAGACGACTGGTCTAATTAGGCGTAAGCTAGCGGTATGAACATGACACAAGTCACCGGCGATGTCCGGCAGCACATTCTTAACACCGGCCAGGTCATCATCGGTGGCAAAGGGTTCTCAGCAGTGGGCCTTAACGAGATCCTCAAAGCCGCCGGGGTGCCCAAGGGCTCTTTTTATCACTACTTCAGCTCCAAAGAAGCGTTTGGCGAAGCGCTACTGCAAGGCTACTTCACTGAGTATCTCGCGCAGACGCAAAAACGCCTTACCCAGCCGGGCGCTTCCCATGCGGAGTGCCTGCTGAGCTATTGGGCACATTGGCGGGATACCCAACACCACTGCGACCCCAGCGGCAAATGCTTGGCGGTGAAGCTCGCTGCCGAAGTCAGTGATCTTTCAGAACGCATGCGCTGCGTGCTGCAACAGGGCACCGAGCGCATTATTGCCAGGTTAGCGCAGTCGATCGAAGCCGCGCTTGCTGATGGCTCGTTGCCTCAATCTGTCAGCGCTCAAGGCAGTGCCCTGGAACTAGCCACCACTCTCTACCAGCTATGGCTAGGCGCCAGCCTGCGCGCCAAGATTACCCGCGACCGGGTGCCGCTGGATGCCGCCTTCAAAGCCACCTACGCGCTGTTAAATCTCGACCCCAACCGCTCTCTCACCCAAGAAAGGACTCAATCATGAAAATTCTCGTTGTGGTTACCTCGCACGATAAACTTGGCGACACCGGCAACAAGACCGGCTTCTGGCTCGAAGAGCTAGCTGCGCCCTACTATACCTTCATTGACGCAGGCGCCGAGCTAACCCTGGCCTCCCCCGCCGGTGGCCAGCCGCCGCTCGACCCCAGCAGCAACGCGCCGGACGCCCAGACCGAGGCTACTAACCGATTCCAAGCGGACCTCGACGCCCAAGCAGCACTGGCCAACACTCATAAGCTTGCCGATATCGATATCGCCGAGTTCGACGCGGTGTTCTATCCCGGCGGCCACGGCCCGCTGTGGGACTTAGCCGAGAGCGCCACGTCCGTGCGCCTGATCGAAGACGCCATTGCCGCCAACAAGCCGGTCGCCACGGTATGCCACGCCCCCGGCGTGCTTCGCCATGTAAAAGGCAGCGACGGCAAACCGCTGGTTTCGGGCCGCAAAGTCACCGGCTTCAGCAACAGCGAAGAAGACGCCGTGGGTCTGACAAACGTGGTACCGTTTTTAGTCGAAGATATGCTCAAAGAGAGCGGCGGCGAATACAGTAAAGGCGATGACTGGAGTTCTTACGTACTCGTCGACGGCCTGCTGATTACCGGGCAAAACCCCGGCTCGTCTGAAGCCACCGCCCAAGCGCTGTTAAAGAAGCTTTCCTGATAATTAACCAAGGAGAATGGAATGCCGGCTTACGTTGTACTGACTCGTGAACGCACTCACGACGCCAAGGAAATGGAGCAATACGCCACCAAGGCCAAAGCCGCCCGCGAAGGCCACGACCCGAAGCCGCTCGCCTTCTACGGCGACTTCGAAGTAATGGAAGGCAGTGATATGGAAGGCGCGGTAATCCTGCGCTTCCCCGACATGGCCGCCGCCCGCGCCTGGTACCAAAGCGACGCCTACCAGGAAGCCCGCAAGCATCGTTTTCAAGGTGCTGACTATCGCGTGTTTATTGTGGATGGGGTTGAAGAGGCGTAAAGCCATTTTGCAGTAGTACTTGGAAACACAAAGGGCCGTTCGTTAAACCACGAATGGCCCTTTTATATATTCAAAGACCAACATATCTATGCCTAATGGCTGAATAGCAATATAACTCTTGGCTTATTCACCAATGAGCTGTTCTAGCTGCCAATAGCGGAGTTGTTCTTTTTAGGTGGAACGGTTAATCAGCTTTGTAAGCTTACCGCCTGCTCTAACTCTATTCCTCGTTCGGTTAAGCGTTGCTGAGCGTTACCTCAAGATGCGTCTGCCCATCTTCGCTGATAAAAATCTGGATTGATTCACTTGAGCTAAAAGGAAGAGAGTCAGGTACGCTGATCCAAGTTCGCAAGTACACGTACCACTGAAGAACACAATTATTACGGATAGGGTATTAGAAAGCAGAAGGCTCGGAGAAGCGCAACCGATTTAAAGCATTGCGCTTCGCCGAGCGTTAATACCCGTTAGGGTTACTCCGCTTCAGGCGGCACCAACTCATCAGGTACTTCGATACCGATCTCGCGGTAGTAACGAAGCGCGCCCGCGTGTAATGGCGTGGCGGTGTTCTCGACCGATACTTCAGCGGTCATACCTTCAGCAGGGGCGAACGTGCGGCCTAAATTCTCGACATTTTCCCAGTAAGCGCGAGTGATTTCATAGGCGGCTTCTTCTGACAGCTCATCCGTTGCAGCAATACCAATGTAGGAGCCTAAAGTGGTGGCTTCTTCCACGTCACGGTAAGTACCGGCGGGGATCACAGCTCGGGACAAGAAAGGCACCGCTTCGGTAGCCTTCTCTATCTGCTCATCGTCGAACGAGAGGATGTGCAGCGGCCGAGAAGAGTGAACTTCAGTGAAAGCAGGAATTGGTGGAATACCGTTATAGCTGAAACCGATAATGCGGCCATCTACCACTGCATCGGCAGCGTCACCCATGCTCATACGTTGATAGTCCGGGGTGATATCCAGCGCATCAAACACCAGCTCGGTGATGTATTCGCCACCACCGCCGATACTGCTGGGATTAAAGCGTTCGCCATTGAGTTCCTCAAAGGTTTCAATGCCGCTATCTTGGCGTACTGCCCAGTGCATCGTCGACGGCGCCACCCATAGCATCATGCGCATCTGATCAATGGCGTTGTTCTCGTAGCGGCCTTCTCCGTTGTACGCTTCATAGGCACCGGAAGCATCCACCAAGGCTAAATCGATCTCACCACGGCCCAAGCGGATAGTATTTTCACGAGAACCACCCGTCTCTCGAACAGAGATTTCTACCGGGGAGTCGGCGCTAATCAAACGTGACAATTCCGAGTATCCGAAGTACCAGCCGGAAGCAGCCGGCGCTACGCCAATGCTGATCGCTTCGTTAGCCATCGCAGGCGCCGCAAGTGAAGCAACCAGTAGCGTTGATGCCAGCGACGAAGCGTATCGAGTAAGGGGTAAGCGGCGTGTCATATGTTTTCTCCTTATTTTACTTTCATATACAGCTTGCGATGCTGTTATTGGCGTAATGGGACAAAGCTCAGTTTCTTTCTTTAAACGGGCGGTGAGCCATACCAGGGCCGCACCGCTCCACTCTCAGATTTATTGACGATGCTCTCCGTCACTTGCCGGATGAATAGAGCCATGAGTCTTTTGCTGAAAAAACTGCCAAGCAAAGAGTATGACAATTAGTACAACCCCAACAACATCGGTAATAGCCTGACCACTGATCAGCATTAATGCGGCACCTAGCAATAAACCACGCTCCAGCCAGGAACAGGGCCGCAGGAAATAGCCGATAGTCGAAGCGGCAAGCGCAATAATCCCTAGTACACCCGACCCTACCGCCATGGCAATCTCTAAAGGCGTACCATTACCCAACAACGGTGGGTGATAAATAAACATGAAGGGAATTAAAAAACCGCCCAAGGATATTTTGGTAGCCGTAAGCGCCGTGCGAAACCAGTGGGCACCCGCAATGGCGCTGCCGATATAGGCAGCCAACGCCACCGGCGGCGTCACGCCCGAAAGAATGGCGAAGTAGAGTATAAACAGGTGCGATGAAAGGCTTGGCAGGCCAGCCTCAACGAAGGCGGCAGCCACAACCGATGCAGCCAACATATAGGCTGCAACGGTAGGCAGTCCCATTCCAAGAATGATGGCCACCACCATGGCGAGTAGCAACGTAATCAGCACATCACCACCGCCTACCAGCAAGATCACCGAGGACACTTTCAGGCCCAGGCCGGTCAAGCTAATAACGGAAGCAATGATCGCCACGCTGCCGACGATGACCGCAATCATGGCAGCGGTCATCGCGCCTGCTTCCAGCGCCGCCGGAAGCGACTTCAAACGCTCAACGAATGAACCGGGGCTACGTGGTGATACTAGATAAAGTGCCAAGGCAGTAAAGTAAGCAGAAACCGCCGCCGTGGTTGGCGTGTAGCGCATCATCAGCATACTGATTAACACCACCAGCGGCAGCACGAGCGTCTCGATATTGAATAGCCCTTCACGCAACGTTGGACGTTCTGATTTAGGTATCGGGTTCAGCCCCAAGCGCTTGGCCTCGAAGTGCACGCTCATCCAAATGGCAAGGTAGAACAACAACGCCGGGATCAGTGCTGCACCGATGATTTCCAGATAACTCGTCGAAATTACATCAGCCATCACAAAAGCCGCCGCTCCCATGATTGGCGGTAAAATCTGACCGCCGGTCGACGCGGAAGCCTCAGTGGCCGCAGCGAACCTGGGGCTGTAGCCATTTTTCTTCATCAAGGGAATAGTAAAGATACCGGTAGTAGCCACATTGGCGGCGGTGCTGCCACTGATACTACCGAACATGGCGCTGCATAAAGTAGCGGCCTTAGCTGGCCCGCCCGCCATACGTCCGGTCGCGGCATTAGAAAGCCGCATGAAAGTGTCGCCGCCACCGGTGGTGACCAGCAACGCACCAAACATGATGAAAATGACGATGACCGTCGAAGAGGTACGCATCAGGCTACCGTAGACACCAGTAGGCCCCATATAAAACGTCGCGACCAGGTCATCCCAACGAAAACCGCCGTGGCCCCATACACCCGGTAGATATTGGCCGAAAGCGGCGTAGGCCAGCGCGACCAGCACCAGCAATGGAAAAGCCAAGCCAATAGCCCGGCGGCACGCTTCAAGCAGCAGCAAAATAGCCGAAATGCCAAAGATGATATCGAGAGTGGTGGGCATCAGATAGCCCATCTGGTAGATAATTCGGTCAAAGTTCATAACATAATGAGCGCTGACCAAGGCGCTCAATATGATAGGTACAACGTCGTACCACGGAATGCGATGCGTATCGCGCATCCGGCAGCTGTAGGCTAAAAATATCAGCGGTAGCGCAAACAAAAGGTGCACAGCGTTCTGCGTATTTACAGGTCCGGTAACCGCTGTGTAAAGATGAAATATCGCCATGGATAAGGCCGTTAAGCGCATCACCATCAGAGTAAAACCCGCAAGCTGACGTTTGCCGGAATCTTCAGCATATTTCTCTACGACTTTGTTTCCCGTGCCCGAAGGCGTTGTACCTGGAATACCCTCGTTTTTGTCGACTCCTTCACTAGGGGAAAGATCAGCGCTTTCATGTGCATCATTGCTTTGGTTTTGATGGCGTGTCATAAATTCATTAGCCCAGCTTACGCTTATTATACTGTTAACATCAGGATGGTTTCAGGGGAGCTTGCAGGAACCCATAGCATGAGAATAAGTGCCTTTTTTCAGAATGATTTTACACGTTTTTTGCTTATCGCGTTGGCGCTTAAACTAACTCTACGGGCGTGGACGAGTATTTCTCAACGCACTGGAAGGTTTACATAACCAGTACTTTTATTTTTCAGCAGAACTCCTTACCAAATATCTGTAGAAGTGGACAGCCTACTGATTGCCGGCCAAAACCCCGGCTCGTCTGAAGCCACCGCCCAAGCGCTGTTAAAGAAGCTTTCCTGATAATTAACCAAGGAGAATGGAATGCCGGCTTAAGTTGTACTGACTCGTGAACGCACCCACGACGCCAAGGAAATGGAGCAATACGCCACCAAGGCCAAAGCCGCCCGCGAAGGCCACGACCCTAAGCCGCTCGCCTTCTACGGTGACTTTGAAGTAATGGAAGGCAGCGACATGAAGGCGCGGTAATCCTTCGCTTCCCCGACATGGCCACCGCCCGCGCCTGGTACCAAAGCGACGCCTACCAAGAAGCCCGCAAGCACCGTTTTCAGGGTGCTGACTACCGCGTGTTTATTGTTGATGGGGTTGAAGAGGCTTAAGTCTTTTTACAATTACGTATAGACGCACAAAGGGCCGTTCGTTAAACCACGAACGGCCCTTTTATACTTTCAAAGACCAACATGTCTATGCCTCATGGCTGAATAGCAATATAACTCTTGGCTTATTCACCAATGAGCTGTTCTAACTGCCAATAGCGGAGTTGTTCTTTCTGGGTGGAACGATTAATCAGCTTTCTTTCAGCAGTATAAAATGCTCAATCAGTCGAATCATCAGCGTTTTTTGGTCGGGTAGACTCTCTGCGACCAATAGCGCCAGCGCCACTAAGGTGTTGTCGTTGATCAACTGCTCAACAGGCCGGGCCAGTAAGGCTGCGTTGCGGCGCAGGTACCATAGGAACAGAAACGAGCCACAGCGCTTGTTGCCATCGGCCAATGGATGGTTTTTAATCACGAAGTAAAGCAAATGTGCTGCCCGAGTCGCCACATTGGGATAAAACAGTTCATCGCCAAACCCTTGCTCGATAGTAGCCAAGGCCGACGTCAAACCATCGCCTCGTACCTGCCCAAACAGCTCAGTTGCCTCACCTTTGGCGATTAAGGTGTGCTTCAACTCGCTAATCGCTTTCAAAGCCTCTTTCAATCCTAGCGACTTCATACCAGGTTGCTTGATGTTTAGCTCGGCCAATTGCTGCTCATCGTAGCCTTGCAGCAAGCTCCAGGAACGGGCGTAATCGCTGATCACGCGGGCCACGGCCTCACCTTCTGTTGAAACCAAGCCTTGGTTAGTCAAGGTGCGGCTGAGCAAACTTACCGCCTGCTCGAACTCTATTCCTCGCTCGGTTAAGCGTTGCTGG
The DNA here is from genome assembly GCF_000377665.1 of Vreelandella zhanjiangensis DSM 21076. Lineage (GTDB taxonomy): Bacteria > Pseudomonadota > Gammaproteobacteria > Pseudomonadales > Halomonadaceae > Vreelandella > Vreelandella zhanjiangensis. Next base: position 170,177 of record NZ_KB898651.1, read on the forward strand.
TTCAGTGTATAGCCTTGTACCAAATGGTCTTTCAGTACTTGGGTGGCCCATTTGCGAAACTGAGTCGCTCGCTTTGTGCTAACCCGGTAACCAACTGAAATAATCGCGTCTAAATTATAGTGCTTGATCCGGCGTCGAACTTGGCGCTTTCCCTCTTGGCGAACTACTAAGAAATCCTTAGCAGTTGTCTGCTCGCCTAATTCTCCATCCTTAAAAATATTTTGTAAGTGCATCAGAACATTTTCAGGCGTAGTAGCGAATAGGTGGCCCATCTGTGCCTGGCTTAACCAAACGGTTTCCTGTTCAAGCGTTACCTCAAGATGCGCCTGCCCATCTTCGCTGGTGAATATCTGGATTTGTTGGTCATTCATGATCGCTTCCTTTAGGTTTACAAGCTCAATGCATTTCCAAAGCAAGCTCTCTTCAATGCAGCATGTACTTTTTGCTGCAGCAAACAGTCAAGCCAGCCTGCCTTTAAGCTAAGTAAAACTTACCATAAAGCTGTTTATTTATACAGATACGGTAAACCCCTAATATCGACCACGACAATCACGCCTATTCGAAATGGCTGTTATGATGGCACCTATCGATCAGCTCTTGGAGCGTTGAGGTGATTCGTAAAACCCAATTAATAAAATCACGGTTTCCCGCGAACATATTGTGCGTGCAGTGGCCTGCTCAAGCGCGATTGAAACAGGGGGCGCACGGTAGTGATTGAGCTCCCGCATTAACGGTCATTACGTCCAGCAGCAAGCGAGGTATTCGTCCGTTGTCTTCTAGGAGTGAGCGGATCAATATAAACTCGACATGCATCTTGGCAAGAAAGGCGACCAGCGCTTTTAAAAACATCCTGCAATCCCATCAGGCGTTTCAGGCTTTGTAGCAAACAAATACCTCACCTGCGCTTGTTTCAGCCAAACAGTCTCTTGCTAAAGCCTGGGTCGATTCAATGTATGAAAACCATCACCACAAGCACCATTGTCAGCAATAGCAGGTACACCTTGGCATGAATACGGTCAGGGATGCGCCCGATCCAGATCGACGCCAGGTGGATACCGAGCCATGAGCCCACCGCAAGTACCAGCAAGGCGCGCAGATCCACGTAGCCTGCATACCCGTTTCCTAACGCTGTGTGATTTGCCGACAGCAACACATATGTCGCGGTGCCACTCACCGCCATGGGCAACGACAACGGATTGGCCATGGCCGTGGCCGCCGTCATACTGGCCCCTCTGCGTCGCATGAGCGGCACGGTCATCACGCTACCACCAACGCCCAGCAAGGCGGCCACTGTACCAATGCATGTACCCGTCATTGCTGTTACCGCACGTCCCATAGGACGCACATCACTCCCCGTCTGATGCAGAAAACCAGGCCGCAGAACGGCGTCCGCAATAGTGATGCAAAGATAGCCGATGAAAACCCAGCGGACCCAGTTCCCACTTAACGATACTGCCACTGCCGCGCCGAGCACCGCCCCCATGGCGATATAGCCGACTAACGGACGTACCAGATGCCACTGCACGGTCTGTCGCCGATGATGACGCCATGTTGCCATTGAAGCCGCGAAGATCATCAGTGCAGTCGAGGTGGCCACCGCAATATGCATGGCCGCCAGACCTGCCGCGCTATCCGACCCATGGACGGCAATCAGTAAGGTATACAGCAAGGGAACTACCACAAACCCACCACCGAAACCGAACAGCACGGTGGTGACGCCCGCCAACCCGCCACAAAGAAGTAATACGCTATACACCGCCACTCTCCTAATAAGACTCAATAGCAGAGAGAATATTCCGGCTAGAACTGGCCAACATTCGCCTTTTGGACAATAATCATCGCGCTTCGGCCAGAATGACGACTATGCTCAATACTCCTCTAACAGACGTGGATCATGTGGCACGGCCCATGGTGGCCATCGGCACTGACTACAGCCCTGGCACACTCCTTGACTTTCATACCCATCGCCGCGCCCAGTTTCTCTATGGCATGACAGGCGTGATGGAAGTCAATACGGATGACGGCACCTGGATGGTGCCGCCCTATAGCGGTGTCTGGCTGCCTGCGGGCAAGCGCCATCAAGTGCGTATGAATGGGGTGAGCACCCGAAGCCTGTATATCGAGCCCCATGTCGCGCCACGCGCTTCATGCAGCTGTGAGGTACTGGTCGTGACGCCTCTGTTGCATCACCTGCTGCTGGCTTCCGCCCATATACCCGCACTCTATGATGAAAGCGGCCGCGACGGCGCCCTGGCACAATTACTCATATACGAACTGCAACAGGCTCAGGCCCTGCCGCTGTTTGCCCCCCTGCCCCATGACCCTCCGTTAGCCAGTCTGTGCCGAGATTTTCTCGGCCAGCCACATATTCACAGCCTTCCCGAGGACTGGGCCCGGCAGTTGCACCGCAGCCAGCGCACCTTCAATCGCCTATTCCGTCAGCAGACCGGCATGTCCTTTGCCGTATGGCGTCAACAGGCCTGCCTGATGGCTGCTATTCCCAAACTGCTATCCGGCAGTTCCGTTACTCGCACCGCGCTGGAACTCGGCTACGACAGCCCAGCCGCTTTCTCCAGCATGTTTCGTAAGGTGCTTGGCCAATCGCCAACCGCTTTCGTCCAGGCGGCAAATCGCCAGGAGGAAGAGTAATAAGCACGCCTATTGATCAATTCTCGACAACTTGATGGTCGCCACGGTATGCCACGCCCCCGGCGTGCTGCACCATCTAGAAGTTAACCCAACGGCACAGAATTGCGCGTGCTGCTGCCAAATATACATGAGCCGATTACCGAACCTATTCGAATCAATTTATGAGCCGATTACGGGTTATATTCGGCTCATAGGTTAACAGCCGTAAAATCAGACCAAAAAGAGAATTGCACTCATAGCGCCAGGCACTGGGTTCAAAGCTCTTTTCGAACGATTTCCGCCCCGGCACTCAAGGCGCTGAGCTTACCTCTGGCGACCGAGCGAGACAGCGGCGCCATGCCACAGTTGGTGCACGGGTAAAGCTTGTCGGCATCAACGAATTGAAGTGCCTTTCTAAGCGTTGCGGCGACTTCTTCCGGCGTTTCGATGGTGTTGGTGGCGACGTCGATGGCACCCAGCATCACCTTCTTGCCGCGCAGAAGTTCGATCAGCTCGATGGGCACGTGGGAGTTCTGGCACTCCAGCGAAACGATATTGATGTTGGATTTTTGCAGCCGGGGGAAGACTTCTTCATATTGTCTCCACTCCGATCCCAGCGTCTTTTTCCAATCCGTATTGGCTTTAATGCCGTATCCATAACAGATATGGACAGCCGTTTCGCATTTGAGCCCTTCAATGGCTCTTTCCAAGGCGGCGATTCCCCAATCATTCACCTCGTCGAAGAATACGTTGAACGCAGGTTCGTCGAACTGAATGATATCGACTCCCGCCGCCTCTAGCTCCTTGGCTTCCTGATTGAGCGCTTTAGCGAATTCCCATGCCAGCTTCTCACGACTTTTATAATGATCGTCATACAGCGTATCGATCATGGTCATCGGACCCGGTAACGCCCACTTGATGGGCTTGTCGGTCTGGCGGCGCAGGAATTTGGCATCTTCGACGAAAACCGGCTTATGACGGCTGACCGCACCCACGACCGTCGGCACGCTCGCATCGTAGCGATTGCGAATTCTCACGGTTTTGCGCTTTTCGAAATCGACGCCGCTAAGGTGCTCGATAAAGGTCGTCACGAAATGTTGACGCGTTTGCTCGCCGTCGCTGACGATATCGATACCGGCCTGCTGCTGTTCCTGGAGCGACACGCGCAGCGCATCCTGTTTACCTTCAATCAACGCCTCGTCATTCAGTTTCCAGGGCGACCAAAGGGTTTCGGGCTCGGCAAGCCAGGAAGGTTTGGGCAGGCTGCCTGCCGTTGAGGTGGGTAAGCGTTTACTCATGAGTCATCATCCCGTGCATTTGATTAGGTTAAAGCGAGCCGTTGGAAGACCACTGCTCAAGCATCGCCTGGTAGGGTTTAATGAAATGCTCTTCAGCAAATTTCCCCTGCTCGGCGGCCAGTTGGCTGCGCTCTTCCCGGTCGTAAACGATTTGAGTGAGCGAATGATCCGGGTTCTTCAAGTTGGGCTGATAGACGTTGCCCGCCGCCGCATTGGCGTTGTAGATCTCAGGCCGGTAAATCTTCTGAAAAGACTCCATGGTGCTGATGGTGCCGGCAAGCTCAAGATTGGTGTAATCGTTGAGCAGATCCCCGGAAAAATAGAACGCCAAGGGAGCGGCACTGTTGGCCGGCATGAAGTAGCGAACCTGAAGCCCCATCTTCTTGAAGTACTGCTCGGTCAGCGAAGACTCGTTCGGCTGATACTCAACGCCCAATACGGGATGCCGATTATCGGTGCGGTGATAAACCTTGTTATCGGAAACGCTCAAGCAGATGACCGGGGGCTTGTCGAAATGCTCTTGGTAAACCGAGGAGTTCACGAAGCTCTTGAACAGGTTGCCGTGCAGCACGCCAAAATCGTCCGGGATGCTGAAGCTCGACTGGTGCTTATTGTGCTCGGTTAGCCGCACGCTGAAATCGTAATCGCGCACGTAGGAGGAGAAGTTGTTACCCACGATGCCTTCAATACGCCGATCCGTTTGCGTATCCACAAAGCGGGGTTTGAGTATCTCGATGATTTGAAACGGCTGGCCCTGGCCGTCAGCACCCACCGCCATATTCACGGAGACGATATCGAGCTCGACGCTGTAACGACGCCCTTCCGGGTTGTCCCAATGCACCAGGGCGTTGAAGCGGTTATTGATCATGTCCAGCGTATTACGCAGGTTTTCTCGCCGCCTCTCGCCCCGGGCCAGATTGGCGAAGTTGGTGGTAATACGCGTATTGTCCGACGGACGATAATTCTCATCGAAGCCGATACGCTGGATAGTAAATGCGACGTCGTTATTCATCGTTATCTGGCATCCAATGTTGAGGAAACGGAGTCTTTTCTTCGCTCTTATTGGACTGCTCGGCAGGTTCAATCCGGCATCTTCACAGCGTTTGTGCCTGACAGCCTGGCCAACAAGAAGCTGCGAAGGGTCTATCACGAAGAGCGCTGTGGATTTTATACAGGAGCCTGAAGATGAATAAAAATGTCTTTATTTCATGGGAAGTTTAGAAATATTCATAATAGGATGGGAACATAGTTAATTAGTCACTCGAGGCGAATACACAGACTGCCGTCGTGCTAGAGGCAACTGGCGCCAGCCAGTTTTCTGCTAAGGATGAGCCTTTGTTTGCATAAACGTTACAGACCAGCGCAGAATCAATAAATCCGAATAAAAGCGAGTCCTTACAGGAAAAACACCCTATGTCTCTGCACGTTTGGCTGACTTTTTTCATTGCCTACCTTCTGATTACCCTATCACCAGGCCCTAACGTGCTCCTGGTCATTCGTAATACGCTTCGGTATGGCGCAACCGGTACGGTTATCGCGCTTAGTGGCAACCTTCTAGCTCAATTGATCACTATCATGCTGGTGGCCTTGGGGGTGGGTACGTTATTGAGCACACTACCGGTGGCGTTCACGGTATTGAAAATCGTCGGCGCGGCCTATCTTATCTATCTTGGCGTGGCCCAGTGGATGGCTTCTTTCAAGAGTAACCAGACGGCCAGCCCGGTAGTTAGCGATGTAGCATCAAAACGTCACTCTCTATTGCTGGAAGCGTTTTTAGTCTCTATCAGCAATCCCAAGACCCTACTCTTTCTATCTGCTTTTCTGCCGCAGTTTATCGATCACAGTGCAAGCGTCACCCGCCAGTTTGCCATCATGTATTTCACTATTGCGCTCATTGTCATCGGCGTACACGTTAGCTATGCGCTAGCCGTGCGGCGTTTGGGGCATCACTTCCAGGGCCAGCGATGGAAAGCGGCGTTCAGTCGTGTCAGCGGTACGTTGTTCATCGGCATGGGCGTTCGGCTGGTAGGTAGCCGAGCGTAAGGTATAAGGCCCACGTATCGAGCAAGTTGATTGACCACTGCACATTAGACAAGGGGGCGCTTTTCACCTAAACAGCACCGCGTAGCGCGTGCTGCGCCCGCCGCCAGGCAACTTGTAAAGGCAGCCTTTTTCTACCAGCTCGGCCATATCCCGCGTAGCGGTGGCCTTACTCACCTTCGCCAGTGACTGGTACTTGCGGGCATTGATACCTTGCGCGAACTCCTCCCCGTTCGTATCCAGCAAGCGGTTCAATACCTTGATCTGGCGCTCGTTCAGTACGGTGGTCGCATGACGTTGCCAGAAATTGGTTTTTGAAAGCACTCGGTCGATGCGCAACAGCGCCTGCTCAAGTGCCTCTTTTAACGTATCAAGAAACCACACCAGCCAAGGCGTAATATCCAGGCTGCCTTTCTGGGTGCTTTCCAAATGAGCGTAATACGCCTCACGGCGCGCCATGATAGCCGCACTCAGCGAATAAAAGCGAACAGACTGCCGCTCAGCCTGTGCCAGCGCCTTATCCGTTACCGCACGCGTTACACGCCCGTTACCATCATCAAACGGGTGCAGCGTAATTAACCACAGATGGGCGATACCCGCGCGTACCAAGGGATCAAGACCTTCGGGTGGGTGGTTGAACCAGGTAATAAGCGCATCCATCTCAGTTTCCAACTGCCCACGCGGTGGCGCCTCGAAATGCACCGTGGGCTGATCAATGCGCCCAGATACGACCTGCATGGGATGATCCCCACGCAGCTCACCAACCCGTACCTTCTCCAACACACCAGAGCCTTGCACGAACAACAGAGACTGCCAGACACAGAGTTGCTGGTAGGACATCGGTTCATCCGGATGATGGGTTGCTTGCAGTAAAAGCTCGATCAACGCTTCGGATTCCGGCGTGGTTCTGGTGGATACCCCCGCTTGCTCAAGCCCCAAATGACGCGCAACCGAAGAGCGCACGGAGCCAACTTCCAGGCGCTCACCCTCGATCTCGCTGGTTCGGATAGCGTTCTGAATAAGCGCATCCATCTCCACGTCCAAATCCGTCTTCTCGGGAGCCGCGTCCGTTCTGCCCAGTACCCGCCCTTGCAGCAGTCTTACGGCATTTAACGTAGGCTGCAGTAGGGATTCATCCCAATCAAAATGCGGCCAATGTTGCTGTTCCCAGATATACATGAGCCGATTGCCCCACCTATTCGAATCAATTTATGAGCCGATTATGGTGTATATTCGGCTCATAGGCCAGAAGCTGACAACGTCATAATGAAATGGGATGAGCAAAAAGTTATTATCCCGCTAAATAATTTTCTGCCGAAGTCATGCACTTTTTCATTCGCTAACTGGACACGCTATGCATAACCTATGGATTCCCGTCGTCGCCATTTTCGTCGTGGCGGGCCTGATATTCGGTGGCCAGGCCTATTCCGAGGCCCAGCGTGATGCCCACATCGCCGAGATGATTTCGGAGCGTCTTGAGAGCCAAGCACCGGCCAAAATCTCCAACCTGGCGACTGTCAACAAGGGCTATGGGGTGTGCGGCGACTATGCGCTTGCAGGCGCCGAGTCCGATCGTTTCTACTACAACAGCAACACCAAGCGACTGGCGCTCGGCACCGATGCCCCGCTCTATCAAGACAACTGCAAGCGCGTCGCTTACTGATCCATTGGATTCACTACCTGTTAAGCAGTCATGTGATTGCGCCCGGCGCTGGCGGATTGTCGAGCAAATGAAGTTGCGGCCGCACCTATGCCGAATGTGCCTTTTGGGTAGGGATGAAGTGCAGCACACCCACCACCACCGAGCCCACCAAAAAGCCAATCACCGCAGAACACAGCGTATTGAAACTCCAGCCCAGCAAGCCGCCCAAGGCACCGGTGGCCTCGCTAATCCCATGCTCAATATGATGTACCCACTCATAGGGCGCATTGAACCAGCCCGTTCCATCGGCCCCCAGATTGACCATCAGGATATGCCCTCCCACCCAGAGCATGGCGATGGTGCCCACCACGGCGATGGTCGCTAGCACCTTGGGCATGGCCGTTACCAGACCACGGCCTAGTTTCTGCATGCCCGAACTCTCCCGCTGGGCGAGCTTCAGGCCGAAATCATCCATTCTGACCAACATCGCCACCACGCCATACACCAGAATGGTGATAACAAACGCAACCACCACCAGGCTCACCATCTGCGACCAGAACCCTTGATGGGAAACCGTGGAAAGCGCAATCACCATGATTTCAGCAGAAAGAATCAGGTCGGTGCGAACGGCACCACTTACGATCTGTTTCTCGGCTTCCGGCCCCTTTTCTACCGCAGGTTTCTCGTCATCATGCTTGCCAGAGAGCTTGTGCCAAACCTTCTCCGCGCCCTCAAAGGCCAAGTAGGTACCGCCCACCATCAGGATGATCGGCAATAGTGCGGGCAAAAAATGGTTCAGCAACAGTGCTGCCGGTAGGATAAAAATAAGCTTGTTACGGATCGACCCCAGCGCGATCTTCTTTACAATCGCCAGTTCACGCTCCGCTGCCACACCCTGCAAATATTGCGGCGTTACCGCCGTATCATCCACCACTACCCCAGCCGCCTTCGCCGTCGCACGTCCAGCGGCGGCGCTCACATCGTCCAATGATGCTGCGGACAACTTCGCCAAGGCGGCAATGTCATCCAGCAACCCAATCAAGCCGCCTATGGCCATGGGGGGTTCTCCGTGAATAACCGTTGCTGATAGTAAAGCACATAGCAGGCTAGGTGGATTGCCTCTTTTGCTCCAAGAGCAGCGCTAACAATGCCTCGCCATTGTTTTTATCGCCAAAGCATGGGTGTCATTGCGCTAGCCAGTACAAGCAGAAGGTTTAATTTACTCTCACTTTGATCACTCATAGTGACTAAAATATACTTTTTATAAACCTCCACCGCCCACTAATGCATCCGAATGGCCTTATGCTCCTTCTGTCTGATACGCTAATAGGGCCAAAGGCACATTCCGAAGAGCAAACATATGAGTTCAAAAAAGTCAGACTATTAAGCCGCAACAACTTTCCTTTCTCGTTGTTGCGGCTGCCTGCTTAAACCAACTCCTTACATGTAGGCCGCCGCCAAATAATCTTATTTGCGCGGAGACTTTATCGTGCCTACTAAACATCCTAAGCTGTGGACTTACAGCCTGCCGATAGCACTGATGCTATTGGCCCCCTTTAATATTCTAGCGTCACTCGGTATGGATATTTACCTGCCGATAGTGCCCGCGATGCCGGAAATTCTCGGAACGGCGCCCGAGGTGGTGCAGCTAACACTTACCCTCTACATGATTATGCTTGGCGTAGGTCAGGTTATCTTCGGGCCACTTTCAGACCGTTTTGGCCGACGCCCGATACTAATTGGCGGGGTATTAGTATTCGCTGCAACTTCATTGGCACTCGCGCTGACCACTTCAGCTTGGCTTTTCGTTTTACTACGTCTAATACAGGCTGCTGGGGCAGCCGCGATGTTGGTAGCCGTTTTCGCAACGGTGCGCGACATTTATGCGAATACTCCCGAAAGTGCCGTTATCTATAGCTTAATGAACGCGATGTTGGCTTGCGTTCCCGCGCTCGGGCCTATTGCAGGGGCCTTAATGGCGAGATATTTCGGCTGGGAAGCTATATTTCTTGCCCTATGTATCTCAGCACTCATGGCACTCCCCTTTGTATTACCGAAATGGCATGAGACACGACAAAATAGGCAGCACTCAAGCAGCGCCGATTTTGGTTTAGTGCTTAGGAGCCCTTACTTCTGGGTTTATACGCTGGCTTTTGGCACTGCGATGGGGGCTTTCTTTGTTTTTTTCTCTACTGCGCCTCGGGTACTCATCGAGAGAGCAGGCTTGTCCGAGCTGGGTTTTAGCGTTGCCTTTGCCACGGTAGCTGTTGTGATGATTGCCACAACGCGCTTCGCCAAGCGCTTCTTGGCACGTTGGGGGATCCCTGGTTGCGTAATTCGTGGGATGCTAATGCTACTTTTCAGTGCGAGCTTGCTTGGGTTGGGCGAAATATTCCTAACACCCAGCTTCTGGTCTTTCGTGTTACCCATGTGGTTGGTTGCGATCGGTATTGTATTAATAACCTCCGTTACAGCCAATGGTGCACTTCAGGAATTCAGTGCGATGGCAGGCACGGCCGTTGCCCTGCACTTCTGCGTTCAGAGTATTATCGTCGGGGTAATAGGAACGGGCGTGGTAATAGTGCTAAATGGTGGTACCGCTTGGCCACTGATCGCCTATATAAGCGGCATGGCAGCGATTACGGTGGCTTCACTTATACGATTAACGCGGTATAAACAGCAGAGGTAGGTAGCTAGATAATTTACAATGTTACAGTGGCGACTCGGCGCTTAATAGCGACGATCGCCACATCCACTGTTCGCTCAAGCACACTAGGTAGCTTGCAAGAGCAGCCTTTTTCCAGAGGTTCTTCTACGCTGCAGTGGCTCTACATTCAAGAGTCACATTCCATCACCTTCGCTACACTGGTATATGGGATTAAAGCAATCTCCTTCGATACGTCGCCCTGCCAAGGTCGAGCATAAAAAATATCCTTAGTAGCCATAGGGATCCTTAGATCGACACTCTGCAAGCCGTCATCCTCTCTGCGCAGTTCAGACAGAACTTTAGCTTCCTCTGCCCAAACGAACACAGTACAACCACGGCCACCTGTTGCCGAGCTTGACATAGCATAACCAACAAATATCTGATTTAATGGCGGCATGGCACAAACCACCAGAATAACAATTCCAGCAATACCTCCCGCACGTATAATCGGCCTAGGCTTTCGAGCGACATCCCATATGCCCCACACAATCACCATCTGGAATATAGATAGCAATAACATAGCAATTATAAGAAAACCAAATAATTCCGTTAACCCGGTCCTTACGTTTTTCTCAACAATTGCCCCTACATTAATCATGACGAACGTCTGAATGACACCGTACCACACAAAACCACCCCATTTTTCTTTAGTATGGGCTTTCCAACCCTCTGGCAACATCTGACGTGCAGCTAGAATTAAAGAAAAGGAAAATAGCAGAGTGGCAGTAATCAACAGACCTGGGTACCCCACCCAATTCAAGAATGCTGGCCAATATAAAAGCGATATAACGATGATTGCAGTAACGGTTAGCCCCAAACTCCAAAACATAATCAAACGCATGCGGACCTTATGTTCACCATAAGAATAGTTACTACGACTCAGCAACATGTCTTCTAAAAGGCTTCGACTTAGAGCTTTGCTTCGACCTAGCAATACCATCGCTGGTAAAGCAGCTGAGCATGTTAAAACGAAGATGGCATATGCGATGAGAATAAAAAGAGCCGGAAGTCCCGTAACAACATCAGGGGAGGTGATACTAAGCGGAATTGCCTCTTCTACTAGATAGCCATGCATTGCAATAACAGAGAGAACCAGTGTTCCAATTCCCAGCAAAGCCCAATAGCTCATCACAAAATCTGCCGCCCTCCGAACCTCAACTTTCCAATCAGCCCCATGGTTCTGTAACGTGCGCGAGTTATGCCCCGTATTATTCATTGCTATCAATTACTCCAATTCAAATCTGAGCATTACACTCAGTAGGTATATTTCCCGCCATTAGCATTGAAGCATGATCATCTAGAGTCAGCCCGCATCCAATCAAGGCCGTTACAATGCTCTGCAATTTATTGATGCTTCAATTGCCTACACTCATCTCATTTAATGTGAAAGGGAACCAATATTCCATTCTTTAGATTGCAGTTCTGAACTTACAAGCGGCACGGATAGTTATGAATAGCTCTAACCACCGGTGGTTCTAGCCGTACTGCTAGCGTTTTAAAGCCGGAAAACCATGTAGCCGTGCAGACCATACAACTAACAGGGTTACTACAAGTAGGACAAGCAGCGCGGGTGGGAATGAAACGGCACCAAAACGATCCAGCAATATACCACCAACGATGCCGCCACCTGCGATAGCCAAGTTCCAGGCTGTAACTAGCATGGACTGCGCAACGTCTGCTGCTTCTCCAGCTGTTTTGGCGAGAGCTGTTTGAAATAAAGTAGCAGCTCCGCCGAATGAGAGCCCCCATGCACCGACTGCAACATACACTGCGCTTGGCACATCGCCAGCCACTCCAAGCACCAGCGCTGCCAATCCGAATATAAAAGTACTAGCTAAAGTCAGTATGCGAAGATACCGGTCAATCAAAACACCGATGATCCAGATACCGATCAGTGCGGAAGTACCAAAGACTAGCAGAACCAGATCAGTTCGTTCAGCCAAATTGGCATTAGCCAAAAAAGGTACAATATAAGTGTAAAGAATGTTATGCGCGAGAACGAAAACAAGAACTACGAACAATACAGGACGAATACCAGGCATAGTGAATACCTTTCTCAGTGTGAGTCTTTTGCCAGCAGACTGTCCTGCAAAGTCAGGTACTTTTACACGAACCCAAACGATTAGTACTAGCGCCATAACGCTCATTATCCCAAAGCAAGCACGCCAACCTACCAGCGTCCCAAGAAAAGTCCCCGCCGGTACACCCAACGATAGAGCCAAGGGTGTGCCCACCATTGCAATCGCGATAGCACGCCCTTTTAGATGTTCAGGAACCATTCTGGCGGCATAGCCTGCCAAGAGCGCCCACAGCAGTCCTGCCGCCATACCAGCCAGGAAGCGGGCAACCATGGTCAAGATGTAGCTCGTTGAGAACGTAGTGACCGTATTGGCGATAGCAAAACCTACGATAGCGGCCAGCAGTAAGGGACGGCGCCGACCCCCTTGGGTAGCGGCCACCAACGGAATGGCGGCAACAAGGGAGCCGATGGCATAGATGGTAACAAGCTGGCCAGCAAGTGAGTCTGAAACCCCCAGCCCCGCTCCGATCTGGGGCAACAGGCCAGCAGGCAAAGCTTCGGTTAAAATTGTGACGAACCCCGCCAATGCAAGTGCGAGCAATGCCGTAATCGGAAGACGATCCGATTGTCCTGTAGCACTAGTGTCCATATTTAAGCTGCTTGTTTCTGATGTACCCATATTATCTAGTCCGCTAAAAGCTAAGGTGTAACGCTATCAATTAGCGCTTCCCTATCGCATGTGAGAGTAGATACCTACCTTAAGTATGTTGAACAAAGGGGACAATAAAGCTAGAGTTCAAAACATATCGGAAAAAAATTCTTTAATGGTGAAATATGGACGCGCTAAGTGGTATTGATTATTTTGTACAAGCGGCAGAGACCCGAAGCTTTTCAGAGGCTGGGCGCAATCTTGGTGTATCTTCATCTGCCGTCGGCAAAAGCGTAGCTCGACTGGAAGCCCGTTTGGGAGTTCGATTGCTTCATCGAAGCACACGCAGCATCACACTGACCTCAGAGGGAAGATTATTTCTTGAGCGCTGCCGCCGTATATTAAGTGAGGTTGAAGCAGCAGAACTCGAGTTATCAGAAATCCATAAGGAACCCAAAGGTAAACTTCATGTAAGTCTACCGCTGGTTGGCAGTTTGGTTATGCCAGTGCTTACTTCATTTATGCACCGATACCCGTTAATTGAGTTAGATGTCGACTTTTCAGATCGAATGGTGGACGTGGTTGAAGAAGGATTCGATGCAGTTATTCGCACCGGTGAGCCAACAGACTCCAGGCTAATGTCCAGATCTCTTGGGACATATCGCTTGTTGCTTGTCGCTTCACCGGACTACATATCCAAGTTTGGTAAGCCTGAGACCCCTGCCGAATTGATCGATCATGCTTGCTTGCAGCATAAGTTTCCCAGCACAGGTAAATACGAGGCGTGGCCGTTGATCCGAACTGATACGGAATCAGAACCTACGATACATGCGGCTATGGTATGCAATACTTCTGAAGCGCTGCTTGATGTGGCAATATCTGGTTTAGGAATAGCCTGCTTACCTGACTTTATGGTGCGTGAAACTATAAGCAGAGGTGAGCTAACTACCTTATTGGATGACTATATCGAGCATCAAGGGACTTTTCGAATGCTGTGGCCTACCAGCAAATACATGGCCCCCAAGCTACGTGTATTTATTGATTTTATGGCTGAAGAGCTATTCAAACATTAATAAAAGCAGCTTTCCCTTAAAATGCTATAAAAAAATATTGCGTTTACTCTTTCAACATCTGATAGCAGCATTCGCGTCTAACAAAACCAATACGATTACAGCTTAAACTCATTCGCTCAAACCATTTTGCGCTTTGTCCAACCCATTGTTCCATGTCTGGTTGTGTCGGCTGTCCTAAATCAGAACTATAGAGTGCTCTTAGTACACTTTTACGTACCATTAAAAAGTCATCCCTATGTCTGGTAGCCAAGCAAGTAAGTCAAAGCTGTCTGTTCAGTATAGACCGCCGGTGCTTGTGATAGCTTATCACCATGATCTCAGCGGACAGAATCAGATCGGTGCGAATGGCAACACTGACGATCTTTTTCTCGGCTTCCAGCCCCTGCTCTACCGCTGGCTTGTCGTCGTCATGATTGCCGGAAAGCTTGTGCCAGATTTTTTCCGCGCCCTCAAAGGCCAGATAGGTGCCGCCCACCATCAGGATGATTGGTAACAGAGCGGGCAAAAAGTGATTCAGCAGCAGCGCCACCGGCAGGATAAAAATCAGCTTGTTGCGTATCGATCCCAGCGCGATCTGCTTCACAAGCGACAGTTCACGCTCCGCTGCCACCCCCTGCAAATATTGCGGCGTCACCGCCGTATCCTCCACCACCACCCCGGCCGCCTTCGCCGTCGCACACCCAGCGGCGGCACTTACATCGTCCAGTGATGCTGCGGTCACCTTCGCCAATGCGGCAATGTCATCCAGTAATCCTATTAAGCCGCCGATGGCCAAGAATGCTTCCTCCGTGAATAACCGTTGCAGATAGTAAAGCATACTGCGGCTGGGGCGGGTCGCCCCTTTTGCCCCAAGGGCAGTGTTGTTTCAGTCTCCCTCTCAATTAACTGCCCCCGTTAGATAGCTCAACGAGTGGCATTAGGTGTCGCATTCTATTGAGTAAAAGCTGCTAATAGATCACGTCTTAAGCGAAGAAACGGAGGAGGTGGGCGGTGCAAGGCCGAAACTTGGTCAGGGGAGTAAGCTACGCGTTCAGCCCTTGTCGACGACTTAAGAGCCAACCTCTGCTGAAATACATACAAGCTGCAGCATTTTGAAATTGAATCTGCAGAAGTCCGGGCAGAGCAGGCTTCATTCAAACCGCTGTTCACGCTCCTCGTCTTCCCGCTGTTCACGCTCTTTCTCGTATTCGATCAACTTAACCAGTTTTGCAGACACCGATTTAGAAGCCATAGCGATCTGCGCATTCTTGTGTTCAACCAATACAGCAATGGCATCCGCTCTAGGTTGCATCACATTCGCTCGGCTGCCAGACCAAGATGAAGGTGTACTGCGCTCGGCGAATACATCCAAGACTACTTCTGGCTCAGGGGAGGCTTCCAACAACTTGATCGCTGACTCCGATATCTCAACTACTTTCTGATCTTTGTCCTCAGACCAAAGACTGATACCCGCCGCGATAGCCTCCCATACGCTGTTATCATTTCTAGAACGACACCACTCAATCAAAATGTCCGCATCAATTTTGGCGAGAGGAGAACGCCGCATGCCTCCATGGCGAATAAAGAGCAGTTTTCGATATTGTTCTTCTTCAGTACCCTCAAAAACGCGATTGAGAAAAGTGTCTGGCATCAACGCGATAGTCGTTTCGATGGCACTTTCGAATTCATAAATATGGCCATAATACTCATCAATAACAGCAAAGATCGTGTCTAGCCACTCTATCTTTTCGGCCTCGTTACCTTCAAAACTGAGCGTGGCACCAATAACGCACTCAATGTGATATGCCCCTATCCCTCCAGGATCACTGTGGTCTCTTTGTAGCCTCTGGATCGCTGCTTTTAGGCCGACCAGTCGAAGATCGGAACCAAGCGTATCCACTGAGCAATCTTTGCCATGTAGCTTCATACTTAGAGCATCCAAAACCACGTCATCACCGTTCGGTTTACTCAAGAGCTTCCGGGCAAGATCGAGAACACGTTCTCTAGGCAAGTTAGCATAATCGTCCCTCCACAGAATTGGTCCATACATCCCTGGGTGAGTACCTGGATTATGTAGAAGAGCCATGCAACGATCTAGGTCGGTTTCTGTGAACTCCCGACGAGGATGTAAGCCAACCAATACACTTCGAAGTTTAGGATGCTGTACACACTGGTCGAGTAACTCCTGTGCTAGTGCTTGGTCAATAGAATCAGTCTCTTCAATGAAGCCAGCAAAAACTGCAAAATTCCTACTGGTTTCCGGCTGCTGTTCCAGTTGATCAACGAGCTGCTTCCAATAAACTTGTAAATCAGGTGTCCCCTTCGCTAGCCCTCTCCCAAATGTAGTGCAATAGGGCATCCAATCGTTGGAAAAGAGTTCGGAACTCAACTCGCCAAGAACATGGTCTGATGCCGCAAAGTCCTCACCTAGTCGGAGAGCCTTGGCTTCAAGCCGATTCCCCGCATCACGATACTTATTGGTATCTTCATGATCAAAATCGTCGTCTAACGCCCAGTAATCGTGTCCCGTGCTCAGCACGTACGTCATGATTGTCGAAATCAAATCATAGGGCTCTAACTCCCTCTCTAGTATCGCAAGGCTGTCCGGCAGCGGAGCTGGATCAACTTCGTCTTTGCGCTTGGAATAGTCGAGATAGATTGTTGAACGGATAGCTTTCCAGCCTTCGCCCCAAGGGTAGTAAGCATGTAACTTGCGAGCAGCATCGACGAGTTTGTCCCTAATGGCTTTTTGATGCCACATCCCTCGAAACGTGTCCGCTAGGATATGCCGTGCGGGGCCTTCAAGCTCAGGATTGCCGGAGGTTCCTAAGCACACTGCAGCGTCTATAAAGGCTCCACGCCACTCAACAAGTTCATCATGATTAGGTTGAAATCCAAAATCTCTTGGGCGAGCACCAAACTCACTCGCCCCGAACCCTGTCCATGGTGGCCCATTCAAAGCAGTCGAAAGCATCCTGAAGCCTAGCGACCTACGCTCAGCCACGCCTGATGAAAGGCATTCATCCATGATCGCTATGCGCTGATCTAGAGAAGCATGTGTGCCAGACAGGTATGCCTGGAAAAATCTTGTGATCTTATTCCGAACCGCATCATAGTTATTGCTCTCGTCTTCAAGATCCGCCACACGGATTAAGAGTCTGACACAACGTTCAAAGGCGCTTTTTTCGTATGCCAACGACTGTAAAAGATTAAGAATTGTCCTCCGGCGTGTATTGTAAGGCGATCCCATACCCTCAAAATCAGACACGGTAAGCTCTGTTTCGATTCTATCTAGTAAGGCTTCAGGCGCGACCGGGGCAACATAGTTCAGCATTCGTACTGCCGTATCTTCCAAAGTTGATATGCGACCTAGCAGCCCATCAGGCTGGAGCCAAGCTTCAACTATCTCTTTCGCGACGGGATGATCATGCAGCAGTCCCAGCCTATGCGCGAACGACATTAACAAGCGTTGATGACCAGAAACCTCAAAGGCCGTATTGAGTCGATCGACCGGGATACTATCAAGCGCCGATGCAGCCAATTTGTTTGCTATGGCATGAGGTAAGATAGCCCGCCAATGAGCCCTCTTCTGTACAACATGTCGATCCACCAACTTCTTGACGGATCGAAACAGCTGGGTATGGGAATATCCGAATATCGAGCCCAGCACTTCCAGTTCGCTGTTACCACTTTCCATGTTTGAGACCGAAAAGGAATATACAAGAGACAAGGTTTCAGCCTGTTGCCGCAAATCGTCGTCAGGACGTTTGCGCTGCTCAAACAAGCGGTCAAACAATTGAGCATCAGAAAGCTGAGCTAAACTCTCGTCTTCCTCGACCCTCTCGGCAATTGCCAAGGACACCCTTGCATTACCATCGGCGAATTCTGCGATTCGGCGGGCGTTGTTTCTACCAATGTGATGAAAGCGCCGAATCAGAAGTTGCTCGGCCACTTCCGGCCCAACCGCTTCAATATGGATTACCTCAGTTGTCTGCGGCTTGTCGTCCTTAATATCGTACTCGACGGTGATGAGTCTTACCTCGTTTCCCACAGCTGATACTTTGCTGGCAAGAGCAGAGTGAAGTTCTGATGGGCAATTATCGAGGATCATAACGGCACGTCGGCCTTCAGTGATAAGCCTCTCTAACATCGCTGTTGCCGAAGGGTCTGGGTCAGCCCCCGTATCCACATATACGGCTACGGTTCGATCGAGAGCATCTGTGCCAACTGTTTCGTCAAATAGTGCCTGTACTATCCTGGTCTTCCCGACTCCAGATAATCCCGTAATCCGGATGGCCTTCGTAGTAGAACGTATGAGGTTCCGCATTGGATCAATGGCATATTCTATGCTCAGTTTCTGCCCCAGGCCCGATGGTAACGTGACCATAACGCCAGGGGCCGAAATTAACGTATCATCTGAGCCTTGAGGTGGATTACTCCAAGGCCCGTATGGTTGCCAACCGGAGTAACCTTGTCCGAGCTTTCCTTTGACCCACAGCATAACTGAAGGATGCTGACGTACCCACTGAACCAGCTTTGAGCGGTCGTAGAAATCCAAGTGGATACCACCACTGTTAAGATCATCCTTAACGGCATTCCGCATCACTTTGAGCCGCTCCTTCTTCATGAGAGGAGAACAGTCATCTTCCAAACTGACAATGATGTAGCCACCCCCACTCGAAGCCTGCTCTGAAATCATCTCAGAAAGCTCCCCCTTAGAGGACATCTCCTTTGCGATCGAACCCTTCGACATCGAGTGCTTCTTGGCCTGAAGAACCGTATTAGGCCTTTCAAGAAATCCTGTACTCAGTTGATCGGCAGAAACTTGAACGTGAATATCAATTCCGCCGTCAGGAGCATTGATTGAACCTGACCAGCTTACGCATGCCGGACTATATCCATGCGCTGCCACTTCGGCCTCAGCGAGGCGAGCAATCAACTCTTCTAGCTGAGTATCGGACAACCGGAGTAATTCGTCTTTCACGATGTCAAAAATTGCCATGACTGCCCCCCAGTAGAATATCTTCCCCTTATACTTAGAGGTAACCTTACAATCCAGCCGATATAAAAATTATTGTTTGCTGAAATAACTGCTCTGAGGAGTTGGGTAACTAACTCGACCCTATCTTAAAAAAACTCATCAAAGAAATGTTTTTAATCTCTCCTTAGCTATTAGTTAACTAGCTTTCACTCCAACTCAATCATCAACGAGGGCTATAACCCATTGAAGGAAAAAATTTATAAAAGATTAACTTGGGCTCTACCGTCGCTTTTATCGTCAGAATCAGGGGGTTCTTTGTTTCCAAAGGTAATGCAGTGTTTTTTCCAGAGGCTTTTTTTTCCGCGCCATCATCAACCAAAGGATGTAGCACTAAAACACGACTGCATCACCTTAATACTAATAGTGAGCGCTGGATCAGAAGGTATTTCGGGTACGCAAGGCAGTTAGTGCAGATATCAAGCCTTGCGGGAAGGCGCTGGAAGGCTAAATGGCTGTGCTACCGCTACCCCGGCAAATCCAATCATACGGGATGAATAATCCTATGTTCATCATAGATGGATCAGTGAATGTAGGCTTCCCCATAATCGCACTAGTTTTCGAAATTGCATGAAGGGAGCATACTGGTTAATCGAAGTCGTCACGGTGTGCTCGCTGGTACTCCATGACCGCCTATCAGAACTGAAACTGATTGACCGGGGAGGAGCATCGTGGGGCTATATGAGAAGTGGTGCGAGCCCACCAAAGAAAAAAACAAACGCAAGCATTACTGGACCTATGTTGAGAAGGATGGCGGCCGCGACGAGATCCGGGATGACCTCGTAGAGACCATCCGCTCACACTACGATCGACTCGAACGCATCGCTGAAGATGTGAAACGACTCGGATACGAGGTCGCCAGTGAAATTCTCAACTCTGCGATGCCTCAAACGACCAAGGGCCGCTCCGGCGACCTCGGTGAGATTCTCGCGACCGAGCTGGTCGAGGAAGAGGTTGGTCTTCGTGTTCCCGTGCGTCGATTTCGCTATAAGGACGGCCGCAACATGGCCATGCGCGGCGACGACTTTATCGGCGCCGGATACGACGGCAAGGGTGAAAAGCTCTGGCTCTTGAAGGGGGAAGCCAAGAGTAACAAGGTACTGGGCAAAGCCACAGTCATGAGCGCTCGCAAGGTACTCAACCGTGATAGCGGCCGTTGTACGCCCGACTCGTTGTTGTTCATTGCAAATCGCCTGCTGGAAAGCAACGACCTAGATGACAACGATCTGGGTCGCAGCCTTCGCGACGAGGTTGGCCTGAAGTCGTTACATGCTGATCGCATTGACCACATGCTCTTTACAATTTCGGGCAACGGTCCACACGTCTTTCTGAAAGATGATCTCGACGCCGCTGAGGCTAATCGGGACCATTATGTCGTGAACATCCACGTCGAAGATCACCAAGACTTCATCGCAACTATGTACATCGAGGCAGAAAATCTTGGAGACGATTGATGAACTAACTGAGTTCCTGACGACGGCGACCGCCGACGGTATTCTTGGCCGCCTTCTCTATCGTGGTGCCGCTTGGTCACTCATGCGCGAGGAAGGTGTGCTACCGGAGAACGCCCCTCCTCTTGGCGCGACAATTGAAACAGACCTCGCCGAGCATGGCTTCGCCTTGCTACGAGGCGCAATGGCCATGCGCGCCCAGACAGGTACTTCAGAACTGACCAGCAAGGCCTTCGAGCGCGCCGCGAACGCTTTTGAAGCCTTAGTGCGTAATGGTGACCCTGAGGCCCCGGATCGCGGCTTCCGCCGAACAGTGGCCGCCGCTGCCTACCACCTGGCCGGCTTCTCGGCCGTCGCCTATTCATTGTTCAATGAGATGACCGATGACCTCAATACATCGCCTGGAGAAACGGCGATCCGCCATCTGATTCTGCGGGATCTCGATCAATTACGTGGTTTCGTTCGCGAATGGCTCGGCGACGAGGCTCATACCGACGAGCAGATCGCAGAGGAGCTGCGAGGCGAAGCCCCTGACGTTGACGAAGTGCTGTCGACCATTCTCAACACAACTATTTGCCGAGCCCTGGCGTTTTTCGACTTCGCACTTGAAACTGGAGAACCTGAACTAGCCGAAAACTCACGGGTCTTGCTCGCCAATGCAGTCAGCTTGGCAAACAACGCTGAGAATGTTCCGCTGTGGTGGATCTCGAACCTCTGCCGTCATCTGATCGACGACCTTTGGCAGCACTCATTGCACCAAAACCTGCCGATCGAGCCGCCGGAGGGTTCAGAAGAAAAATACCCAGACTTGCGCCGACTATTCATTTCGTCGCTCTACACGCGTAAGACGTCCGAGGTAGAGCTATGGCCATCACAGCGCGAAGCGGCCCAGCGTTCCACTGACGTGACTGATGACCTTGTCGTCGCCTTGCCGACCAGCGCCGGAAAGACACGAGTGGCAGAGATCGCCGCGCTGATGACTCTTTCGTCGGCTCGCCGGGTGCTGGTGGTCACTCCGCTACGCGCGCTATCGGCACAGACCGAGCGCTCCTTCAGAAAGACCTTCGCACCGCTCGGCTTCAGCGTTTCCTCCCTTTACGGCGCCAGCGGTCTTTCGGCAGGCGATGAAGACGCGCTGCGCACCTGTGAAATCATCATCGCAACGCCCGAAAAGCTCGATTTCGCCCTGCGAAGTGACCCATCGCTAATCGATGATGTTGGCCTTATCGTCCTCGACGAAGGTCATATGATCGGCCCGAGCGAGCGTGAGATCCGCTACGAGACGCTGGTGCAACGCCTGCTTCGGCGCACAGATACAAGCGAGCGCCGAATCGTATGTCTCTCAGCGATCCTGCCCAGTGGCGATGAACTGGACGATCTTACCGCATGGATACGCTCCGACGAACCCGGCGAACCCGTGCTTTCCGACTGGCGCCCCACGCGGCAGCGATTCGGTGCGCTTACCTGGCGAGGCAAGGATGCGCTGCTTCGGCTCGACCTCGACGACGACGGTCCTTTCCTCGATAAATTCGTCTTACATAAGCCGGCGCGGGGTAAAGAGAAGAAGCCATATCCGCGCAAGAACTCGCATCTTGCCTTGTTCGCTGCATGGGAGTTCGCAGGCCAAGGTAAGCGGACCCTGATATTTTCCACACAGGCGAATTGGGTCGAGAGTTACGGCAAGCAGGTCGTAGATCTTTGTAAGCGAGGCTATTTGGACTCGCTTCTGGAGGATGAGGCGTTGATTGCTCGCGCCTTAGAGGTTGGAAAGGAATGGTTGGGCGAAGCTCATCCCGCAGTAGCCAGCCTGAAGGCTGGCGTCGCTATCCACCATGGCCGCCTGCCGAGTCCGTTCTTGCGCGAATTGGAAGTCCTCCTGTCCGAAGGCGTGTTGAAGGTCATTGTTGCCTCGCCAACACTTGCCCAAGGTCTCAACCTCAATGCCGCCGTCCTGCTGGTGCCCGCGCTCTACCGTGCGGGTGAGAAGATCAAGGGCGAGGAATTCGCCAACGTCGCCGGCCGTGCGGGACGCGCGTTCGTCGATGTCGAAGGCCTCATCGTCCATGTCATGTTTGACAAGATCGCCTGGCGAAAAAAGGAGTGGAGAAAACTGGTTGTCTCCGCCAAGGCTCGCACCCTGAAAAGCGGTCTCATCCAGATCGTTGCTGAAATCCTTGAGCGCCTGTCGCGCGAGGGCGTGCTCGATCGCGACGATGCCTGGGAATATCTCGCCAACGCCCGAGAGGCATGGAAATCACCCGACGAAGAGGCCGAGGTAGCCGAGCGCCTGGCCTCAACCATGACAAACGATACAAACAGCGACGACGATGATGAAGGCGATGAGGACGGCTACGAGGAAAGCATCGACGAAGAGCCGCTGACTCAGATTGTCGAACGCCTCGATGCGACCGTGTTCGGTCTGATTGATGCGCTGGACGCCGATCGCGCCGATCTACCCAACCTTTTGGACGAGGCCCTCAAGGGATCGCTCTGGGCCCGCCAAATCGCCCGCGAGGATGAGGACGTTGCCCCGCTGCACAAAAAGGTGTTCGAGGCGCGCGCCGATCTCATTTGGAAGGCCACAACGGTACAGACGCGTCGCGGACATTTCGCGATGGGGGTTGGCCTAGAGGCTGGCCTCGCCATCGATGCCATGGCGGACGAGCTTGCCGAGCTCCTCGATCGAGCTGACACTGCAGCATTGAGTGGCGACGTCGACGAACTTGTCGAAGCCCTTGGTGGTCTCGGCGAACGCCTGTTGTTCATACGGCCTTTCATCCCCGACAAGGCGAACGCGCTGCCGGCAAGTTGGAAGGACATCCTGCGTAATTGGATCTCTGGCGAGGATGTCACCAAGATCGGACCGCAGAATATGCGGGCCGTCGAAGAGGCCTTCACCTATCGTTTGGTCTGGGCGATGGAAGCTGTCCGTACCCGCCGCATGTCCCTCGGTTGGTCACCGGAGATAGTGGCGGGTGGTGCCGCGGCAGCGGTCGAAACTGGCGTTCCGCAATTTATGATGGCGATGCTGATCCGTGCCGGCCTTCCATCACGACGTGCGGCAATGGCCGCAATAGAGGATGCTGAGCCGGTCTTCGTTACGCCGGCAGAGATGCGGGCCTGGCTCGAATCCGACGAGATCACGGCCTACACCGATGCTGGTGATTGGCCGACTCCGGACTCGGCTGCACTATGGGCGCGGTTCCGAACAGAAGCCCTCAGCAGCGGCATACAGAGATGGTCGATCAGGCATTGTAGGCGTCTACTCGATATTGGGACTGCCCCACCTACTGGCCTCTATCGGATTGCCACCTATGAGGGTGATGGGCGAACCTGGCTAGTCACTCCAGACTATCAGCGGGTCGCCGTGTTCAAGAAGCCAGCGCTCGACCCTAAGCCCAGCCTTTTTTCGGGCCGACTGCAGGGCAATACAAAGCTTGTGGAAGTCGTGCGTATCGGTCGCGGGAAACTGCGCTGGCCACTCGCCGACACGTGAAAGGGCTGTGTCTCAGTTCTTTTACTTCAACCTATTCAACCAGAGAATCCGAATGCCCCTGACAGCCTATTCCATATCAGAACAAAAAGAGGTTGACCTTGAGCAGGCCCTGAACTCCTTGTCTCGTCGCCATGGAACACAGAAACCTCTGGATGTAAATGAAATGCCGGGCGAATGGCGAGCATTTCTTCGAACAGATATCGAATGCCCATGTTGTTTTGTCACAGGCGCAGATGTTGTCCGAGAAAGTATCTCCCGTACCTCTAAGAAGGCTATACGACAAGGCTACTTCCGGTTTTCCTCTCCTGGTCATAAGCCCGAATGCGACTATGCCGGGAATGATTCTGTTGGCTTCACTCCGGAGAACCTGGTTGCTTTTGGTAAGGCGAACTCAAATCTAACCCGAGCTATTCGAGAGCTTGTATGCAAGGGCATACAAGCAGGTGTATTTAGCCAGAAGTCCATTCGAGATATGCGAAAGTGGTTTTTCCAAAAGAAAGCCAGTGCGTTGTTTCATGTGAACCTAGACCCATGCCTTCCCAAGTGGCTAGACAACCTTCATCGTATAACCGGCCCTGTACGGTATATGTTACACATTGAGGTCCCGCTGTCAGCCGACATTGTTGCGATACCCGGCTTCGACTGGAAAACAGAAGCAACACGCGTCTTAGCTAAACGCCACAAAGCCACTCTCGACACTATGCGGGAAGAGCGTCTTTGGCACATCCACTCCCTCTCGGCTCGCGTTGAGTCCCTCGCAAAGCGCTACCATGGCGAGGATGTATTCGATCCGACGGTGCTCCAAACGGAGTACACTCAAAGTATCTCCCTTGCAAGATTTATATCCCATAACTACGCGCCTTTGGCGTCCGCCAGCAAGAGAAGTGATAACGATGTTGCTAGCTGCGTACTTGCCCTATCTGCGCTTCTTCTGTTCATAAGTGACTGGAATCTAGCTAAAGCTACAGAACTATTCGCACGCCTTTCAACGACTCCAGATCAGATTGATCTCATGCTAGGCAATGTGATCGGGCTGAATCCATTCCATGACTTTGAAGCGTGGGCAATGCTCAAGAAACTTCAAGAAAGTGGATTGCCTACACCAGACGAACTTTCTCCTATCGATGAGCGGAATGAGATTGAAACAGACCTCCGAACACGATTCCAAGTTCAGTCGGGGATATAGCCTGTATGAGCACCTCGGAGCAACAAGCAGAGAAGGGGTAGCTAGAGCACTCCCGCTGATTGCCGAAGCAGGATCGCTTGCGTTGTGTACCGTTGGACGGCTTTCTTCAGCCCCCACCGTTGACCAGTGACGCTCTTGCCAGTCGGATTGGCTTTCCCTCAACAGGAATGGCTCTACATTCTTTCAGGTGACTGGGTTTGCCGACTTCGCCAGGCAAACAAAAGGCCGCTCGTTACATCGAGCGGCCTTGACGAATCTAGCCAATCTTCATTCTAAGCGATGCAAAATCACTCCCACTCAATAGTAGCCGGCGGCTTGCTGGAGACATCATAAGTCACCCGAGACACCCCACCCAGCTCATTGATAATCCGGTTAGAGACGGTCTCCAGCAGTTCATAAGGCAGGTGCGCCCAGCGGGCGGTCATGAAGTCGATGGTTTCGACCGCACGAATGGCGATGACCCACTCGTAGCGGCGGCCGTCGCCTACTACGCCGACCGATTTCACCGGCAGGAACACGGCGAACGCCTGACTGGTTTTTTCGTACCAGCCGGCGGCGCGTAGTTCTTCAATGAAGATGGCGTCGGCTTCGCGAAGGATGTCGGCATACTCTTTCTTCACTTCACCCAAAATACGCACGCCCAGGCCCGGCCCCGGGAAGGGGTGGCGGTAAACCATGTCGTAGGGCAAGCCGAGTTCCAGGCCGAGTTTGCGCACTTCGTCCTTGAACAGTTCGCGCAGCGGCTCGACGAGCTTGAGCTTCATGGTTTCCGGCAGGCCGCCCACGTTGTGGTGGGATTTGATCACGTGAGATTTGCCGGTTTTGGAGGCGGCGGATTCGATCACGTCGGGGTAGATGGTGCCCTGGGCCAGGAACTCGACGCCTTCAATCTTGCTGGCTTCTTCATCGAACACATCGATGAAGGTGTTGCCAATGATCTTGCGCTTGGCTTCCGGGTCTTTCTCGCCTTTCAGCTTGCCCAGGAACAGATCTTCAGCATCTACACGGATGACCTTGACGCCCATGTGCTTGGCAAAGGTTTCCATGACCTGGTCACCCTCTTGCTTACGCAGCAGGCCGTTATCCACGAATACGCAGGTCAGCTGGTCGCCAATTGCTTTGTGCAAAAGCGCGGCGACGACAGAAGAATCCACACCGCCGGAAAGGCCGAGCAGTACGTGGCGGTCGCCTACTTGCTCGCGTACGCGCTGTACCTGGTCTTCGATGATCTGCGCAGGCGTCCACAGCTTCTCGGCTTTACAGATATCCAGCACGAAGTGCTCAAGCATCCGCTGGCCTTGCAGGGTGTGGGTCACTTCCGGGTGGAACTGTACGCCGTAGAACTGCTTCTCTTCCCAGACCATGGCGGCAATCGGGCAGCTTGGCGTGGAAGCAGTAACGGTGAACTCGGCAGGCGCTTTGGCTACCTTGTCACCGTGGCTCATCCATACGTCCAGCAGGGCTTTGCCGGTATTGGTGTCTACGTGGTCTTTGATGTCTTTGAACAGCGCGTTTTCAGCGTCGATGCTGATTTGCGCGTAGCCGAACTCACTCTTGTGGGAACCTTCCACCTTACCACCCAACTGCTCGGCCATGGTTTGCATGCCGTAGCAAACGCCAAACACGGGCAGGCCCATTTCGAACACGCACTGGGGCGCACGCGGGGAATCCAGCTCGGTGACGGATTCCGGGCCGCCGGCCAGGATGATGCCGTTGGGGTTGTACTCGCGGATCTCTTCTTCGGTGATATCGAAGGCGCGAACTTCAGAGAACACGCCAATTTCGCGTACCCGGCGAGCGATCAGCTGCGTGTACTGTGAGCCGAAGTCGAGAATCAGGATTTTATGGGCGTGAATATCATTCATGGAGTTATCTCGATTAAACAGAGGAAACGCTGCTTGTAAGGCCGAAAAGCAAGCGGCGGAGCAATGCCCGCCGCCGTGTTACTTAAAGCGCTGGTTAGCTCACCCGGTAGTTGGGGGCTTCTTTGGTGATCTGCACGTCGTGAACGTGGGATTCGTTAAAGCCAGCACCGGTAATCTGGACAAATTCCGGCTTGGTGCGCATTTCCTGAATATCGCGGCAGCCGGTGTAGCCCATGGAAGCGCGCAGCCCGCCCATCATCTGGTGAACGATGGCGCTCATCATGCCTTTATAAGGTACGCGGCCTTCGATGCCTTCGGGCACCAGCTTCTCGGCACCAGCATCCTTATCCTGGAAGTAGCGGTCGGCGCTGCCCTGGTTCTGCGCCATGGCGCCCATGGAGCCCATGCCGCGGTAGGCTTTATAAGTACGCCCCTGGAACAGCTCGACTTCGCCCGGCGCTTCTTCGGTACCGGCCAAGAGACCACCGACCATTACGGCACTGGCGCCGGCGGCAATCGCCTTGGCCAGGTCGCCGGAGTAGCGTACGCCGCCGTCGGCAATCAACGGAATGTCGTACTCTTTAAGCGCGGCGGCCACGTTGGAAACCGCGGTGATTTGCGGCACACCAACACCTGCCACGATGCGCGTGGTGCAGATGGAGCCGGGGCCGATGCCCACTTTCACGCCGTCAGCACCCGCTTCGGCCAATGCCTTGGCAGCGGCGCCGGTAGCGATGTTGCCGCCAATCACCTGAATGTCCGGGAAGTGCTCTTTGATCCAGCTAACGCGGTCGATAACGCCTTGGGAATGGCCGTGAGCGGTATCCACGATGATGACGTCAACGCCGGCTTCCGCCAGTGCAGCAACGCGGTCCGGGGTTTCCGGGCCAGTACCTACGGCAGCGCCGACTAACAGGCGGCCGTCGCTATCTTTAGCGGCCATCGGGTAGGTGCGGGCTTTTTCGATATCCTGGAAAGTCACCAGGCCACGCAGGTGGAAGGCGTCATCGACAATCAGCATTTTCTCAATGCGGTGTTCGCGCATCTTGGCCTTGCTGGTTTCAAGGTCGGTGCCTTCCTTGACGGTAATCAGCCGCTCACGCGGGGTCATGATATCGGCCACGCTGTCGCCGACGTTCGGCTGAAAGCGCATATCACGCTCGGTCACGATACCCACCAGCGTTTCGCCTTCAACCACCGGGAAGCCGGAGAAGCCGTACTCTTTCGCCATCGCGAGAAGATCTTCAAGCTTGGCCTTGGGGCTAACCGTGACGGGATCTTTTACAATGACGCTTTCGTGCTTTTTGACCTTGCGGACTTCGGCAGCCTGCTGGGTCATGGTCATGTTCTTGTGGATGATGCCGATGCCGCCTTCCTGAGCCATCGCAATCGCCAGACGCGCTTCGGTCACGGTGTCCATTGCAGCAGAAACGAGCGGGATATTAAGCGAGAGATTACGGGTCAGGCGGGTTTTGAGACTGACATCCTTGGGGAGGACGTCGGAGAAGCCAGGAACGAGAAGTACGTCATCGAACGTAAGCGCTTCTTGGGCCATACGTAGCATAGCGGCAACACCCAATTTGATGTGGGAAGAAGGGGCGTGAAAAGTTAATCCCCCATTATAACGTTTTGAGGGGCGCCCCAGCAATGTGAGCATGCGACCAATTATCTACTCTGCATTGGTGGTAGGCTAAACTAACCGCTTTTATTTCATGACAACCAAGGTGATTGCCATGCCAGACGCC
This sequence comes from Vreelandella zhanjiangensis DSM 21076, assembly GCF_000377665.1. Taxonomy (GTDB): domain Bacteria; phylum Pseudomonadota; class Gammaproteobacteria; order Pseudomonadales; family Halomonadaceae; genus Vreelandella; species Vreelandella zhanjiangensis. The sequence continues at coordinate 198,994 of NZ_KB898651.1, forward strand.
TCCCAAGCCCTTTCCGTCAGCGAGCTTAACAAGCAGGCCCGCCAGGCGCTTGAGCGCGATGTGGGCGAGGTGTGGGTGGAAGGCGAGCTTTCCAATGTTTCGCGCCCGGCCTCGGGGCATATTTACTTCACGCTCAAAGATGACCGCGCCCAGGTGCGCTGCGCACTGTTTCGTCAGCGGGCGCGCTTTGTGTCGGCGCCCATGCGCGATGGTGACCAGATAAAGCTGCGCGGGCGGGTGTCGCTGTTTGAGCCACGCGGCGACTACCAGCTGATTGCCGAAGCCGTGCAGGCGGCGGGGCTTGGCGAGCTGCTGGCCGCGTTTGAGCGCCTCAAAGCCCAGCTGGACGGTGAAGGCGTGTTTGCCAATACGCGCGCCCTGCCCTTTCCGCCGCGCAAGATTTTGATTTTAAGCTCGGCCACCGGCGCAGCCATTCGCGATGTGCTGGCCGTGCTCGCGGCGCGCTGGCCCTTGGCGGATGTCACGCTAATCCCGGTGCCGGTGCAGGGCGTGGAAGCCGCCCCCGCGATGATCGCAGCACTTGGGCTACTCAACCGCCAGGCGCGGCTGGATCCTGAGCGCGATGTGGTACTCATCACCCGGGGCGGCGGCAGCCTGGAAGATTTGTGGGCGTTTAATAACGAACATTTAACGCGGGCGATATTTCATTCGCGCCTGCCAGTAATGTCGGCGGTCGGCCATGAGGTGGATGTCACGCTTGCCGATTTTGCCGCCGATGTTCGCGCCCCGACCCCTTCTGCCGCCGCCGAGCGCTTAGTGCCGGATCAACACGCTTTGAAGCGCCAACTGGCCGACCAGCAAAGCCGCCTGCACCGCGCCATGCAGCGCCGATTGGAGCGCGATAGCCAACAGCTGGATAGCCTGCGTGCCCGGCTCAGGCACCCCGGTGAACAGCTAAACCGCCAGCGCCAGCACGTGGCAACGCTTGCCCAGCGCTTAACTCGCGCCATGCAGCAAACCCTTACCCAGCAGCAAACACAGGTGACGCAGCTGGGCAGGCGTTTGGCGAGCCAGGACATGGCGCGCCTGCACCGCGCCGAAAGCGAGCGGGTGGGTCAACTGAACCGCCGTCTGGAAAATGCCATGCAGCGCCAGCTTCAACGTCAGCAGGCGCGCTTAACCAGTGCGGCGCGGGAGCTTAACGCCATCAGCCCGCTGGCGGTGCTGGGCCGGGGCTATGCGATTGCTCAGGATGACAAGGGCCAGATCGTGCGCCGTGCCGAGGAGACCCAGCCCGGCCAGAAGCTCTCGCTGCGTTTGGGTGAAGGCAGGCTGAGTGTTGAGGTAAAGCGGCGGTTTAAGTAGGGCTGCACTGAGGATACCTACGTGAATGACTGCGTGGTCTCGGGCAGCCCGTAGCGGGGGTCTTTCGCCAAGGATGGCGAAAGTAGCGCCCAGGGAAGGGTTCACAGCGCCACCGCGTAGGGCTGCCCGAGACCTTAGCTTGCTATACAGGCGGCGGCGTTAGTGAAAACAGCCCTGGATTCGACCTAACCTCTGTTTGAATGGCTTCATCAATCGGTGTGTTATAGGTCTTGAGTAGATATCCCAGCACCGAATAGAAGCCGACCATGGCGATCAGGTCGATCACGGCCTCACGCCCAAGCGCCTCAGCCAATGCTTCTTCCTGATCGCTTGCCAGCAGGTGCGCGTCCAGCAACGCATCCACCGCGTTAACAATCAGGCCATCAACGCCGTCAATCGCTTCAGGCTTACCGCGAATAGCGTCTATTCGCGCCTCAGAAAACCCTAACGCCAGCGCACGGCTGACATGGTGGGCCCACTCATAGGCAGACCCCAAGCGAAAGCCTGCACGCAGAATCACTACCTCGGTTAACTCGGGGCCCAAGGCATTGTCTTTCACCACATGCTGCCGCAACGGCGCCCAAGCGTTTAACAGAGCCGGGTGATGTGCCATGGTGCGGTACACGTTTAAGCGCCCGGCAAAACCTTCACGTAACTCTGCAATACCTTCTGGCCAGTCGGCATCGGTTATCGGCGGGCAAGGCGACTGCTTCATCTTGGTATTTCCTCTTGTATTATTTGGCTATCGCGTCGGGTTATTCGGCTATTGCGGCGTCAATCGCCTGGGTAATCCGCTCAATGAGCAGATCGATCTCGTCCGCCTGGATGGTATACGGAGGCGCTAGCAGTACATGATCGCCATACACGCCATCAATGGTGCCGCCCATGGGATAGCTGATCAGGCCGCGTGCCATTGCCTGGCGTTTAATTTTGGCGTGAATCTTTAGAGCGGGGTCAAACGGCGTCTTTTGTTCTCGGTCGGCCACCAGCTCAATGCCCCGAAACAATCCCCTACCCCGAATATCGCCTACGTAAAGTGATGCACCCAGCGCCGCTTCAAGACCGCTTTGCAAGCGCGCGCCCATGGCGTTGACGTTGGCCAGCGTTTCAGGCCGCGCGATGATCTCGACAACCTTATTCGCCGCAGCCGCCGCGACCGGGTGGCCAAGGTACGTATGCCCATGCTGAAAAAGACCGGAACCGTTGGCGAAGCTATCAAAGATAGCGGAGGACAATAGCACAGCCCCAATCGGCTGATAGCCTCCGCCCAGGCCTTTGGCCACGGTGAGAATATCCGGCGTTATGCCGTCCTGCTCGCAGGCGAACATGCTGCCCGTGCGCCCCATGCCGCACATGACTTCATCGAGGATCAGCAGCACGCCGTACTGATCGCAGATCTTACGCACCCGCTTGAAGTAATCCGCCTCAGAGGCCACCGCACCAAGGGTCGCCCCCACCACCGGCTCAGCCACAAACGCCATCACGCTTTCAGGGCTCAGCTCGAGAATCTTGGCTTCAAGCTCATCGGCAAGCCTTGCGGCGTACGCCTCAAAAGATTCGTCGTTTGCCTTGTCACGGTAGGCGTAGCAGGGCGAAACGTGGTGCGTTTGGGGCAAAAGCGGCTGGAACTGCTGTCGGCGCATGGCGTTGCCGCCGGTGGCAAGCGCGCCCAGGGTATTGCCGTGATAGCTCTGGCGCCGGGCGATAATATGCCGCCGCTCTGGCCTGCCGGTTTCAACAAAATATTGGCGGGCCATTTTTAATGCGGCCTCTACCGCCTCGGAACCGCCGGAGACCAGGTAAACGTAATCCAGGCCGTCTGGTGCCAGGTTCACCAGCTTCTCGGCCAGTTCCTCGGCGGCGTCCGTAGTGAAAAATCCGGTATGGGCGTAGCAGAGGTTATCAATCTGGGCGCGCATGGCCGCCAGCACTTCCGGGTGGCCATGGCCCACACTTGTCACCGCCGCCCCGCCTGAGCCATCCAGGTAGCGGCGCCCCTGGGTATCAGTGATATAGACGCCCTGCGCTGACGCCGCATGCGGCAACGCCTGGCCAATACTGCGATGAAGAATACGCGCCATTATTATCGTTCCTTTTCAAACGCTGTGTTCAGCGCAAGAGTGGCATGACCTCACTTATCAATGCAACAATACAATCATTATATAATTCAATAAAACAAATGGATCATTGTTTTCGTTGAAAAGCCGCGTTTACACTCATGCGCAATCACCTCAAGCCCTAGGCGTGTTAAGAGGCACTTTCCTATGCCACAAAGCCCTGTTTCACAGAGCGATCCGCTAAGAGAACAGATCATTGCTCAGTTCGATGGTATGTCAGCACAGCTGCAACAGGCTGCGCGCTATGTACTTGAGCATCCGGAAGAAGTGGCATTGGTGTCCATGCGCGAATTAGCACGCTTGGCGGCTGTTCAGCCGGCGACCATGACGCGGCTTGCCAAGGTGCTGGGCTTTCAGGGCTATAACGAAATCCGTGCCCACTATGCTGAAACGGTACGTCAGCGAAACGATGGCTTTGCGGCGAAGGTACGCCAACGCGATGCTCAGGCGGCGAGCCCCCCAGACAGTGATATCGCCTATCACATGCTGCACGGGCTAAGCGCCCAGATGGCAGCGCTCTGTGAGCCTGAGCCGCTCAAGCGCTTAACCGCCATGGCCGAAAGGCTCGCGGCGGCCAAAAAAGTCTATGTGTTGGGGTTACGCTCAAGCCATGTGGTGGCCTGGCATTTTCATTACGTGATGTCGCTGCTGGGCGAGCGCTCGGTTCATCTTGATGGCCCTGCCGGAACGGGTGGCGACGCCTTGATTCGTGCAAAACCGGATGAGGTAGTGTTGGTCGTATCCATCAAGCCCTACGCGTTAGATACGCTGACGCTTGCGCAGCTAGCAAAAGAGAAAGGCCTGGCTATTCTCTCGATTACTGATAGTGAGGTATCACCGCTGGCGGGAATTTCTGAGCATACGATTTATTGCGCCACCGAGAGCTACAGCTTTTTTCATACCCTGACCCCTGCCCTGGCCGTCTCGGAAGTGCTCTGCACGTTGCTGGCCGAGTTCGATCGCCCTTCGGCATTGAAAGCCCTGCAGGACGCCGATGACCATCTTGCCCACCTTAATACCTACTCAAATACTCTCCCTAGGCGGGAATGAGCAGTATCGCTTTAGCCAGCGTTGGCGCTGCGAAAGTACCTGCGAAAGTACCGCACATAAAAAAAGTGCCCGGCCGGAACCGGGCACTACTTTTCATAAGAGTATAACGCTCATCGCTTACGGGGCTTTGTTGGTACCTGAGCCCTGAGTGTTACCGGAAGGCGTGTTCGAGCCCGCCAGGCCTGGTTCTCTAACGCCCTTTGAGGTATCCGGCGTGGTACCGGTAGTGCTTGAGCTAATGCCTGAGGCCGAGTTATGGCCTGGTGCCTGGCTACTGGTCGAAGAGCTGCCCGGCGTGCTGGAGCGAGACGTTGACTGATGGTTATCGCTGGACGATGAGTGCTTATCACCATGCGAATCCTCTTTCATATGCTCTGCCTTTTCATGGATCTTATGCTGGGCTTTATCTACCTGTTCCTGCCCCGCCTCCGCTGCTTTATGCAGGGCGCGGTCGCGGTACTCGCCCATATACTCATCTTCTTTGCGCGTGGTCGGGAACAGGCTTGCCAGGGCGGCGCCCAGGGCAACGCCTAAGGCGCCTACCACTAGCGGATGCTCCTGAATAAAATCAGATGAGCTGCTGCCCATGTGGCGGGCGCGATCAGACATGTTGTGAAGGTGATCCCGCGTGCCGTGCTGAAGGTGGGATGTAGAATCGCGCATACTGCCTCCCATATGCTGTGCCTTTTCGCCAAGATGATGCGCCTTGTCACTTATCTGATGCGCGACGTCTTTGGCTTTATCGCTGAGATGATGGGCCTTATCTTTCGCGCCCTCTTTCATGCTGCTCATCCGGCCTTTGCTTTCACCATGGTGCTCAGGGTTACCGGCAACGTAGCCTGGCGTGCTGGTATAGTTCGGCGTACCACCATGCGTATGCGTCCCTTCATGAACAGGAACACCCGGCGATCCGTGAGAGCCGCTATATCCGGTAGAGGCATGCTCGTCCATATAGTGATGCGAAGATCCACGCTGGTAGTTATGCCCTTGATTTGGATTGCGCTGAGCTAGCATCAACCAACCGAGGCCTGCGGTAGTTACCAGAAACGGCACCGGGTTTTGCTTGATGGTATTGCCCAGGTTGGACACAAACTCGTTGGCGCCGCCATGCCGGATATACTCATAGGACGTATTTAAAAGCTGCTGAGGAGAAAAGCGTTCCTCGATTTCGTGCAGAGTGGAGTCAAGGCGTTCACGCGAACGATGGATATCCTTTTCGATCTCTTCCGTACTTCGATGATCGGGGCGATGATCATGGCGCTCATCGTGAATATGGTCACTGCGCTTATGATCGTGATCGTGGTCACTCATTTTAACTCCTCCTTGACGTTGCGCTGATGCTCCTTGGCGAATTCCTTATCGTTACGCAAACTGTTGATCGTGCGATTAGGCATTAGATTGCGCGCCTGAAGCTGTTTCATACCGCCTTTAAGCATAATGAAGCCGATCAGTGTCACGACGACACCGACGATGATCGCGGATAGCCAAGGCGTCATATCGGGTGGCAGCACTTCGTTTAGCACAAATACCAGCGCGGCAAGCAGCGTAAGAAAGCCGCCCAGCAGCACTGCGCCAGCGATGGCAATAGCCGCAATGCTCGTCATTACGTGATGCGTTTTTTCCGACATCTCGGCCTTGGCAAGCTCGGCTTCATTGCGCACCAGAGACGTTATTTCCTGCATCACCGTCGATAGAAGCGACCCGACAGATGATCCTTGCGACGAAGTTTTATGATCTGAATCCATTCGTAACCTCCTTTGCCCGGTAGCCAGGGCGCTTAGCTAGACGTTTAGAACGCTCAACTGTTCTAAACCTGGGTCTGGGTTAAGCAGTAGCTCATGAGGGTTTAATCAAAATACCTTAGAGCTACTCGCACATCGCATCGAGTCTCCAAAGAAAACCGTCAGATGCTTCCACCGGGGCCGCTAGGCTTATTCACGGAACCCGAACCACCCAAGGGGTCATTGGCCAAGCCTTGAGATGTGCTGGGCGAAGTACTTGAAGAAGTACTTGAGGAAGTACCGGATGAAGCCCCGGGATTGACTGTTGGGCCGCGCGAAGAACCCTGCAGCGACGAGCTTTGCTGAGTAGGGTCGTGCGCCACCCCGGCAGAAGCGCCGTGCATAATGCCTGACGAGGGATTGTCGGGCGTTGGAGACGAATGGCTGGAATATGCGCCCGAAGGCTGGTTGGAGTAACCGCTGGACTGGTGAGAATGATCACTTGATGAATGCGAATGCTGACCAGAACTGCGTAAAAAGCGTGTTAGCAAAAAGCCTGCAGCAATCGCGCCACCAAAGAAGAGAGCTGGCTCGCGACGGCTGTAGCTTTGCGCTTCCTGGCAAATACTTTTTAAGTCCTTGTCACGCAGTTTGTTTGAGAAACGATCAGCGGTATCAGCAAGCTTTCTAACCTGTTGGGAGAAATAGGGCTGCTGCTGATTGTCGAACTCATCTGCCATTTTATAAAAGACGCTGGTAAATTTTTGCGTCTGCTCGGCAGCGGTATCGCGCTGTTGGTTATAAAAGTGTTCAGCCTGATGCTGGGCTGCATCACTTACATCATGAACGGCATCCCGACCTTGCTGCTTTAGATGGTCGCTATTGGGAGAATGCGCTGTACCGTTATTCGATTGAGGCGAACCGGTAGCCGTATTTGGCGTGGATGAAGAACCTGGGTCAGCCTGTTTTCCATGATCAATCATTAGTCACTTCCTCCTTGTCGCTTCACTCATTAGCGACCGTATCGAACAAGTACGCTAGGTGAAACAAAACGAACTGGACCACTGCTACATTAAGAAGCGCTTTATAAAGCTTTCCATTAAATATTTAACGGAACACTTAATTTAAGCGTCTTTTCAATATAGTGCGCCTCCTTACCCTGTCAATTTATACCCACACCCTCCCCCTAATAGCGAATAACTTTAATCATTATCAACACACATTTATTAACCTATATTAAAAAATCCTATTAAAACACCATTACTTTTAATTTTATTCATAAATTACAATTACTTAAATAAAAACCAAACACCGGAATCAGTATATGAGCGATAACTTTATAAATGATTGTTCAATGCCAATGAGCTCCCTTTCCCGCAAGGCAATGATTACTCTTTTATTACACGCCTACTTTATTAAGACATCTTTATTAATAGCTTAACCTCCTTCTCCGTATAATCCTGATTTCAAACCTGGCTAACTACGACAACGCTATTTAGATGCACCGACATTAAAAAATCGATTATTGAATGCCACCACTATTAGCGTTAACCGCTAACATTAATAAAAAAGCCAGCTTAGCAAGCTTTCGGTTTGGCTCTCTTTACGTGTGTGCGCTAGGGTAAATATTGACGTAACAGCGCCTTGGCGACGTCGCCTTCGGTGTTGGAAAGATTACTGTGCCAACAAGGAGTAATTGCACATGAGCGAGCAAAAGCAACCGCCTCAGCATCAGGATGAGCAGCCAGGCGATGAGCATGAAATGCACCCCGAGCCTGAGTTCATTCGCGATAGCTATCAAGGAACTCAAAAGCTTAAAGATAAGGTCGCCCTTATTACCGGCGGCGATAGCGGTATCGGACGTGCCGTTGCGGTGCACTACGCTCGTGAAGGCGCCGATAGCGTTATTGTCCATCTGGAAGAAGATAAAGATGCTGAAGACACTAAAGCGCTGGTAGAGGCCGAAGGCCGCCGCTGCCTGGTGCTAAAGGGCGATGTCGGTGACCCTGAGTTTTGCCGTGAGATAGTCAAGAAGACGTTGGATCACTTCGGCAAGCTCAATATTGTGGTCAACAATGCCGCCGAGCAGTACGACTGGAACGATCTGACCGAGGTTCCAGATGAACAGATAATGCGTACCTTCCAGACCAATATCTTCAGCCACTTTTATGTGACAAAAGCCGCGCTGCCGCATCTGCAAAAGGGCGATACCATCATCGAGACCTCCTCTATCAACGCCTTTAAAGGCAACGATACGCTGATTGATTACAGTGCCACCAAAGGGGCGATTCAAGGGTTTATGCGCTCGATGGCCATGTCGTTGATGGATCGGGGCATTCGCGTTAACGCCGTGGCGCCAGGCCCGGTGTGGACCCCGCTGATTCCAGCAAGCTTCGATGATGAGAAGGTGGCTTCGTTTGGCGGCCAGGTGCCGATGAAACGCGCGGGTCAGCCTAGCGAAATGGGGCCCGCCTATGTGTACCTGGCAAGCGAAGAGTCTTCGTATATGACCGGGCAGACACTGCACCTTAATGGTGGGGTTATTTTAAATACTTAAACGAAACACCTGAATTGAGTACATAGCGGAAGAGAGCTGGGGCGGCTTTGCCGCCCTTTCGCGCCGGGCCGCCGCTGCGGGTGCCTCGCTTCGCTCGTTACCACGCGCTACTTTTATCCTGCACTCCTTAACGCCTGGCTAGCCTGTTAATGTCTTTACCAACACCTTGGATTTACGTGCGTGGTTATAGGCTTCGCGCTTCAAGGGCGGCAAATCATCCAGGCTGGCCGCTTGGAAGCCGTGCTCCACAAACCAGTGGGCCGTGTGGGTGGTTAACACAAATATGGCGGTTAAACCGCGCTGGCGGGCACGGCGCTCCAGCGCTTCCATCAAACGTTCGCCGCGCTCGCCACCCCGGTAGCTGCCGTGTACCGCCACGCAGGCAAGCTCGGCAATGGTGGTCTCAGGGAACAGGTGCAGCGCGGCACAGCCAATCACCATGCCGTCACGCTCAATGACCATATAGTCATCAATTTCATGCTCCAGGCGCTCGCGCGAGCGGGCCACCAGCATGCCGCGGCGCTCCAGAGGCTCAAGCAGCTCAAGAAGCCCGGCAATATCGTTGAGCTTGGCCGGGCGTAGCTGCTCGTAGCGGTGCTGGGTGATCATGGTGCCCACACCGTCGCGGGTGAATAGCTCCCCCAGCAGCGCGTCGTGGTTGCGCCACGACAACAGGTGCGTGCGGGCCACGCCCTCAAGTGCGGCGTTACACGCCGCCTGAAGGTGACGGGCAAGCTCGCTACCGGGCAGCGCGCTCTCAAGGCGGGGTTCGGCATCGGCGGGCGTTAGCTGGCGCAGCAAGGCACCTTCTTCATCCTGCAGGCCTTCCGAGTCGCCCAGCAATATCAGCTTATCGGCCTTGAGCGCTACGGCGGCGTGCTGGGCAACTTCCGAGGCATCCAGGTCAAACACTTCACCCGTGCTTGAAAAGCCCAGCGGCGGTAGAAGCACTAACGAGCCTTTATCCAGCAGCCCTTCAATGGCGCTTGCGCGTACGCGGCGCACTTCGCCACTGTGGTCAAAATCAACCCCTTCACGCACGCCCAAGGGCTTGGCGGTGACCAGGTTGCCGGAAATAACGCTGAGTTCAACGCCGTGAAGCGGCGTGCTGGGTAGGCCGAGTGACAGGCGTGCTTCAAGCCAGAGCCGCTGATGCGCGGCGACCTGCTCTACATGAGTCATCACCGCACGGTCGGCCACCCAGCGGCCGTTAATGCGCGTAGGCTCAACGTTTGCCTGGGTAAGCGCTTCCTGCACCTGAGGGCGCGTGCCGAATACCACCACCAACCGCACGCCCAGCGTATGCAGCAGGGCTAAATCCTGAATGAGCTGTTCCCCGCGGCCAGACGCCATGGCTTCGCCTTCAATCAAGATGACAAAGGTTCGCCCCCGGTGCGCATTAATGTAGGGGGAAGCGTTACGAAACCAATCAACAAAGGGGAAGTGCTTATCCAAGGCCGCTCTCCGGCAGCAGGTGAAAGAAAAACTCAGTGTTTACCAATCTACTCGCGCTACTTTACCAGAGCGCAAAAAACAGCGGCACCTTCTATCGCAAATTGGCTAACGCAAATCTGCATGAAGGTGCCGCTGAGAGTCAGGCGTTTACCGCTAGCCGAACATGCCTTTAAACATGAAGAAGAACACGATGGCCAGGCCCGCGCCAGCCGGCAGCGTAATCAGCCACGAAATAACGATCGTGCCGATAACGCGCAGGTTAAGCGCCGCCATACCGCGTGCCAAGCCGACCCCGAGTACCGCGCCAACCAAAGTGTGAGTCGTCGAAATTGGCAGGCCTGTGCCCGAAGCAACCACGACGGTGCTGGCAGCGGCAAGCGTTGCTGCAAAGCCACGGCTTGGGGTTAGCTCAGTAATCCCGGTACCTACCGTCGCGATGACTTTATGCCCGTAAGTAACCAGGCCAAACACAATACCGCCACCGCCCAGCACCAGCACCCACCAGGGCACCAGCGCGGCGCTATCAATCATACCTTCGCTGCGCACCACGCTAATGACGGCTGCCAGCGGACCAACCGCGTTGGCGACATCGTTAGAACCGTGGGCGAACGCCATGGCACACGCGGTAAAGATCATCAGCACACCAAACACGCGCTCTACATTGGCATAGCCAAAATGATCGTTGGCATTTTTGGTGTACTTGATACGCCGCTGCATGATCACGCCAAGACCCATAATCAGTACGCCAATCAAGATCGACAGCAACAGGCTCTGGCTGAAGGTAAGGTGCAAGCCAACATGGGAAAGCCCTTTGGTGAGCGTCACCATGGACACGATAAAGCCGACTAAAAACACATAGCCCGGCACATAGCGCTTGGCCGCCGCAAACGGGTCTGAGCTTTCAAAAATCAGATGGTGTACTGATTTAAACAGCATATAACCGATGGTACCGGCGATCAGCGGAGAAACGACCCAGCTGGAAGCGATCTGGCCCACTTTACCCCAGGCAACCGCATCCACACCCAGGCCGACTGCGGCAAAACCCACGATAGCCCCGACAATCGAGTGCGTGGTGGAAACCGGCCAACCGCGGGCGGAAGCCACCATTAGCCAGATACCGGCAGCCAATAGTGCGGACAGCATGCCGTAAACCAGAAACTGCGGATTCGCTTCAAGCAGGTTGGCGTCGATGATACCGCCACGGATGGTGGCCGTAACCTCACCACCGGCAAGCCAGGCGCCTAAAAACTCAAAAATAACCGCAATGATAATAGCTTGTTTGATGGTGATCGCTTTCGACCCCACCGAGGTTCCCATGGCGTTGGCAACATCGTTTGCGCCAACGCCCCAAGCCATAAAAAAGCCAAACAAACAGGCCAGAATGATAAAAATATCACCGTGCTGGGCAATAATATGCATGAAGTCCCCTTAGCGAGCGGTCAAAATCTGCAAGCGACTGCCCACACGCTCAGCGCGGTCGGACACTTCACCTACCCATTCGATGATCTTGTAAAGAAAGATCACATCGACGGGTGGCAGCTGGCTTTCAAGCTGAAAAAGCTGCCGACGAATGGCGACCTGCTGAGCGTCCGCCTGGTGTTCAAAGTTATGCAGCTCGCGAATCATGTTGTGCATAACATCGGAAACATTCCGCCCAAAGCCGGACTCAAGGAGTTCCATCAGCTCTTCAAGTGCTTGGCGCGCTTGAGCAACACATGCCACGCTAGTGATCATATAATCGCGCATCGGCTCGGCGAGCTCGTCAGGCACGCGCATTTTACGCCCCAGCATAATGCCGGTAATGTCGCGCACCTTGTTGGCGATTTTGTCCTGCACACTAATCAAATCCAGCAGGTCAGACCGGGAAACCGGCAAAAACATGGTGCTGGGCAGGTTAAGCCGCAGGTCTGTTTTCAGCACATCGGCTTCATGCTCTAGACGGGTCACGTTTTCACGCAGCTCAGCAGCTTTATCCCAATCGCCAGCAAGGGATGCTTCAAAAAATGGCAACAACTGATCGGCGCATTCATTGGCCTTGACGATGTGGGCCAGCAACGGCTGGAATGGCGAGCGGCCAAACATCGCGGAAAAAGGGTTGGAGGTAACCATAGTGCCTTTTAGCCTGTTTTCGGGGAGCCTGGAAATGGCGACGCCAGTATAAAGAGTGCGCTCGCCGCCGTCATGAAAAGTTCATATTGGTAGCAAAAATTTCATCAGCATTTCACGCTTAAGAGTGGCTATTGTCATGAAAAATGCAACTCCTATTGAAGTAGAGCTAAAACTTGCCCTTGCGCCTGCAAACATTGAGGCCCTGTTAAGCCACCCGTTACTCGCGTCTCAACCATCGCTCACGCAAACTCTCGCCAATACCTATTTCGATACCCCAACCAACGACTTAGCCAACGCTCGCGTGGCCGTTCGCCTGCGCCAGATAGATGAACGCGTACTGCAAACCGTGAAAACCGCAGGTAAAGGCGGTGGTGGATTATCCAGCCGCCAAGAGTGGGAATGGCCGGTCACTGGCAACCAGTTGGACCAGGAAGGCTTGGCCGCACTACCGCCCTTTCAAGGCGAGCTGGCCGAGCGGCTTGCAAGCCTTGCCCCCAAACTGCGCACCGATTTTATCCGGCGTAGCTGGCAGTTGACCTGGCAAGGCAGTCATATTGAGTTGGTAATGGATGAAGGCGAGATCGAGAGCGGCGCGTATCGCACGCCTATTTGTGAACTAGAGCTGGAGTTAAAAGCCGGTGATCCGGAAACCCTGTGGTCGTTAGCCATCGCGCTTGCCGAAAAGATCCCGCTGCGCCCGTCTGACAGTAGTAAAGCATCCCGCGGCAACGCCTTGGCTGCCCAGCAGTGGTCACTACCTGAGGCTACCACTCCCGCGCAATGGCTTCACCGGGCAACGCTTGCTCTGGATGCCTATCACGATAGCCAGCAAGGCCACTACCTTAACGTGGCCCAGGACGCGTTAGCCCAGCTGGCCGAACATCCAGGTTTGTCTGCCGACATGCAGATGCAGGCTAAAGCCTTACCGGCAGCGCTTCTGGGCGATGGCCAGCCCGGCATTGCCTATGGCGTTAATCTATTGACGCTTTCACATCGTTTAGCACTGCAAAGCGCGCTAAGCTGACATTCATACTGTTTTAAGCGACATCGGTTCAGACCATGCTGGCTTGGAACACGTGCTGGATATCAAGAATGTTTGCCAATAGGCCAAATCACAAGATAAGTGATTGTTTATTTCACTGGGATTGCCATGAGCTTCAACCTGACACCTGCGGCTGAGGGGCTACGCACCCAGCTTTTTCATATTATCTTTGAATCCGATACCCCGGCTGCCAAAGGATTCGATATTGCGCTGATCGTAATGATCATGGCCAGTGTTGGGGTGATTTTACTGGGCAGCGTTCAAGGCGTCTCTCAGGAGTACGGCTGGCTGTTTTATTACCTGGAGTGGGCGTTCACGATACTGTTTACGCTGGAACTTGCCGTGCGTATCTACTGCCTTGAGCGTCCGTCTATTTACTTGAAAAGCTTTTACGGCGTGGTGGATATGATCTCCATTCTGCCCGCCTGGCTGGTATTACTAATGCCGGGTTTTCATGCGCTGGTGATTATTCGCATTCTACGGGTGCTGCGAATTTTTCGTATATTGCGCCTGATGGAGTTTGTAGGTGAAGGACGCCTGCTGATCGATGCCTTAAAACGTAGTTTTCATCAGGTACTGCTGTTCTTCTGCAGTATCTTGATGGTCGTTACTATGTTCGCCGCGCTTATGTATACCATTGAGTCGCCGGAAACAGGCTTTACCAGTATTCCCATGTCTATTTACTGGGCAGTGGTAAGCGTTACCACGGTAGGTTATGGCGATATCGTTCCCGGTACAGCGGTGGGCAAAGCGATTACCGTGGTTCTGATGCTGATTGGTTACTCGATCATCGCGGTGCCCACGGGTATTTTTTCCGCCCAGGTAATCCGCTCTATTCGTGAAGACCGCTACTCTGATGAAGCGTGCCCGGGCTGCGGCCATGACCGTCATGAAAAGCGTGCTCGTTATTGCCTGCGCTGCGGTACCTGGCTGGATGAAACAACGGAAGACCCGCACAAAGAAAACCTGCAGAAAGAACCCTAGCTTGGCTGGCTAATCAAAAAATCTAGTAACGCCATGCCCACGCTCGCGTGGGCATGGCGATAAGCCAGGGCTTAGCTTTCAAACGGGGTAATATCGCCGCGTCCTGCACGCACAATTTTAGGCGGCAGTTCACGCAAATCAATTACGCTGGTGGGGTCGAGATGACAGGCGCCGCCATCAATAATCAGGTCCAGATGTGCCCCAAAACGCTCGCGAATTTCTTCGGGGTCGCTCATGGGCAGGTCATCCCCCACCGGGATCAGCGTCACGCTCATCAGCGGCTCGCCCAGGGCCTCAAGCAGTGCGTGGGTAATCCGGTGGTCGGGTACGCGCACGCCAATCGAGCGACGCTTGGGATGCAATAGCAGGCGCGGCACTTCGGTGGTGGCATCCAGGATGTAGGTATACGGCCCCGGCGTATGCGCTTTCAGCAGCCGGAAAACGGCGTTATCCACCTTGGCATAAGTGCCAATTTCCGAAAGGTCCGAGCACATCAGCGTAAAGTTGTGCTTGTCATCCAGCGAGCGCAGCCACTTTATCTTTTCAATCGCTTTCTTTTCGCCCAGGTGGCAGCCCAGCGCATAGCCCGAATCAGTGGGGTAAGCCACCACGCCGCCTTTGCGAATAATCTCGATGGCCTGATCGATCAGACGCTTTTGCGGGTTTTCTGGGTGAATCTGAAAATACTGACTCATTGTTTGCTCCTGCCCGTGGGCGCGTTTCAGTCCATTGGGGTGTTCGCTTACTTATATATACGCGTACTCATACCATAGCTGACCCAGCGGCTAATGGCCCAGCGGGCGCGTCGCGCAGGTGCGCCAAGCGGGAGTGCTGCCAGATAGGCGGCGCAGCCGTGCGCGGCACCATGCTCATGCTGCCGGGGGCGGCGTGGCTGCCGGGAAAGTGAAAGTCGCTGCCTAATGAAGCATAGAGCCCACGCTCGACCATTTGGCGGGCCAGGTCGCGCGTGACATCCGGGTTCTGCTGGCCGCTGACCAACTCAGCTGCGTCACCGCCCGCCGCCTGAAAGGTGTCCATTAAAAGCCCCCGTTTACGCCGGGTTAACCCATAGCGTAACGGGTGCGCGATGACCGCTACGCCGCCGGAAGCCACCACCCACTCAACGACCTCGCTAATTTCCGGCCAGTGGGCTTTTACATCGCCTTTCTTGCCGCTGCCCAGGTAACGTTTGAACGCGGTAGCCCAATCAGCCACTACGCCGTCAGCAACCAGCGCGCGGGCGAAATCAGGCCGCCCCAACGGGCGGTCGCTACCCGCCTGCTCACGGGCTTTTTCCAGGGCGTTGGTCAGGCCCACCTTTTCCAAGCGCTCAGCAATCACTTCTGCGCGCTGAATACGCGCCAGGCGCTGCTGTTCAAGCCCTTCCACCAGCGGCCCCTGCAAGCCACCCGGCATGAGTGCGACCACGTGAATATTGATGCCCTGCCAGCGGGTGGATAACTCGCAGCCGGGTACCAGGCAAATCCCGGCCTGCTTGGCGGCCTGTCCGGCTTCGTCGATACCGCCCATGGTGTCGTGGTCAGTCAACGCCATGTGGGTAAGGCCGCGCTGAGCGCATAGCGCTACCAGCTCCGTGGGGGTTAACGCGCCGTCGGACGCCGTTGAGTGCATGTGCAGATCAGCCGAATAGCGCTGATCGGCATCAAACACCGCAGGAAGTAACGTGGGGATCAAGGGCATGGGCATGACGTCGTGTGGCGAGTTTGTCAGAATAGGGATGTCGTACACGACCAGGCATAATGCTCAGTCTGAAACGGTGGTGCACGAATGCTCGCCATGGTGCGCGCTTATACGAGTGCGGTCAATGCCGCATAGAGCGCTTTACTGCATGCTTTTAAGGAGTTATCCCCATGCTTTACGCGATTATTAGTGAAGACGTATCGAATAGCCTGGAGCGCCGTATGGCCGCCCGCCCAGATCACTTGGCCCGTATTGAAGCGCTGCGCGATGAAGGCCGCCTGGTATTGGCAGGACCGCATCCGGCGGTCGATACCGAAAACCCCGGTGATGCGGGTTTTAGCGGCAGCTTGATCGTGGCGGAATTCGATAGCCTAGAAGCCGCTCAGAGCTGGGCTGACGCCGATCCATACATCATTGCAGGTGTCTATGCCAAGGTAATTGTTAAGCCGTTCAAGAAAGTTTTGCCTTGACCGAAAGTCGCTAGTGTGGAGGGTCCGCCAGCTAATTCACAGAGCCTGTGGAAAACTCTGTGCAAACCCAGCGGACGCTTTGCGCTAAGCCAGAGATAACGCCCCGATTAACAAATTGGCTATTTTTTAACCATTTCTCTCATTACGGATACCCGCGTGCCTCAACGCCCTACTGCTTTGCCTCCTCTAACGGCGTTAAGCGCGCCTTTACTCACCTGGAGTGACACTTCACCGCACTCGGATGACTTCGATGACGTGTATTTTTCCCGTGAGGGTGGCCTTGAAGAAACCGAGCACGTTTTTTTAAATACCAACCGCTTACCTGAACGCTTTGCCGCCTGGGAAAGCACGCGGGCGTTTGTAATCGGGGAAACCGGCTTTGGGACGGGGCTCAATATGCTGTGCGCCTGGGCCTGCTTTGAACAGCACGCACCCACTGGGGCGCGGCTGCATCTGTTATCCACAGAAAAGTATCCTCTGGATCGGACGTCACTTGAGCGCGCCCTGCGCGCCTGGCCGTCGCTTGCCGGTTATTCACAGATACTTTGCGAGCAGTGGCCCGCATCGGTTAGCGGCGTACACCGCCTGCACCTGAGCGACCGGGTTACGCTGGATCTGCATTATGGCGATACCACCGAGCGGCTGGCGCTTTTAGACGGCCAGGTCGATGCTTGGTTTCTAGATGGCTTTGCGCCTTCCAAAAATCCTCAGATGTGGCAACCCGAGCTGTTTGAAGCCATGGCGGCGCGCTCTCGGCCGGGGGCCACCTTTGCCACATTCACCTGCGCAGGCATCGTTAAGCGGGGTTTGAAAGCGGCAGGCTTTACCTGGAAAAAAGTCCCAGGCTGCGGACGTAAGCGCGAAATTCTCGCAGGCATGATTGAAACACCGCCTGTTGATAAACGCCGTGAAGCAACGCCCTGGTTTACACCACCGGCGCCTCTCAAAACTCAGCATGTGGCGGTGATTGGTGCAGGGATTGCCGGGTGTAGCGTGGCGGCGGCGCTTGCCAGGCGCGGCATCAAGGTTAGCGTGATTGAGCGCACGGCGCCGGGGGCAGGCGGTTCGGGTAATCGTCAGGGGGCGCTTTATGTAAAGCTTGCCGCTGATACTAACCACCAGAGCCGGTTTTATCTCTCCGGCCTTTTGTACAGCCAGCGCTGGCTTAGCCAATTAAAAGCGCCTTCACTTTGGCAACCCTGCGGCGTGGTTCAGCTGGCGACGAACGCAAAAGAAGCCAAGCGCCAGCAACGCTTTAGCGAGCAGCATGCGCTACCAGAAGCCGTGGTGTCACCGCTGACCCAAGGGCTTAGCGAGGCGGCCGGCGTTGCCATTAACGCCCAGCACGCGCTTTTTTATCCACAAGCAGGCTGGGTGCGGCCCAAGGCGCTATGTGAACACTTACTTCAAAGCCCCAACATTACCCTTACCCAAGGTGAGGTAACGTCGCTTAACCGTGAGCATGAACACTGGCAGCTGCAGCTTGCTGATGGGCGTACGCTAAATGCTGACCACGTGGTGATTGCAAGCGCTCACTACGCCAACACGTTTACTCAGACGGCCTTTGCGCCTCTACAGCAGGTGCGCGGCCAGGTTAGTGAAGTAACCCTCCCCGCCGGCGTAAAAGGCCCTGAGCGGGTCGTGTGCGCGGGTGGCTATGTATCACCGGCGTTTGAAGGCGTGCTGACCTTTGGCGCAAGCTTTGTGCCTAACAATGACTCTACCGAAGTGACCGATACCGACCATCAGCGCAATATCGAGGAGCTTCGCCAAACGCTCCCGGCACTGGTGGCAGAACTTGAGACAGCGTTTGAAAGCACAGGCGCCCAACTGACGCCACAGGCGCTTGAAGGGCGTGCGGCGGTGCGCGCGGCAAGCCCGGATAAAACGCCCTATGCAGGCCCGGTGCCCAACGCTTCTGCCTGGCAGTCAGCGTATGCCGTATTGAGCAAAGACGCCTCGCGAGTACCTGATGTGGCTAGCGAACATTACCCCGGCTTGTGGATATCGACCGCTCACGGCTCGCGTGGGCTATCAAGCGCGCCGCTATGCGCTGAGGTGATCGCCTCCCGGCTGTGCGATGACCCAATGCCTCTGGAGGCACCGCTGGTCGATCATCTTCACGCCGGGCGGCGTATCATCAGCGCGATCATTCGCGGTCAGTAGTCGCCCTCTTCCTCATCATCCGCCAGATCCCGACCGAAGGAACGCCACTGCGCCAGGGTCATTACTTCGGTCATTTCAAGCTTCAGGTCGTGGGCGATAATCAACTCGCTGCGCGCCAGCTGCTTTTTAAGCTCTTCCACCCAGCCTTTCATTCCCTCACCGGTGTCGGTGGTGTCGTAACCCTGCCGGGTAACAAAGGCCTCCAGCAGCGCATCGAGGGTTTCCGGGGGCAGCATGCGGGCGGGTACTTCAATAAAACGGCTCATTCAGATTGCTCCCACTGCGAAAGGCGTTCGATAAAGGTCGCTTCATCGACCACTTCAACGCCTAGCTGTTCAGCTTTGGTTAACTTGCTGCCTGACGCTTCGCCAGCCACCAGCGCCGTGGTTTTTTTCGAAACGCTACCCGCCACTTTGGCACCCAGCGCCTGCAGCCGCGCCTTGCCTTCATCGCGGGTCATGCTTTCCAGCGCGCCGGTCAGCACCCAGGTCTGGCCTTCAAGCGGCGTGGGACCTTGAGCGACTTCGGCTTCCTTCCAGGTAACGCCTGCTTCAATCAGCGCGGCAATCGTTTCCTGGTTGTGCGGCTGACGGAAAAACGTATGCACGTGGGCTGCCACAATCGGGCCCACATCATTCACCGCCTCAAGCGCTGCAAGCTCGGCCGCCTGAAGTACCTGCAGCGTACCAAAGTGGCTTGCCAAGTTGGCCGCCGTGGCCTCACCCACTTCACGAATCCCCAGCGCGTAGATAAACCGGGCGAGCGTAGTGTGCTTGGCTTTATCCAGCGCGTTGACCAGATTCACCGATGACTTTTCACCCATACGCGGCAGGCTCTGCAGCTGCTCAACGGTCAAGTGGAAAAGATCGGCAGGCGTTTTAACCCAATCAAGCTGCACCAGCTGATCGATCAGCTTCACACCCAGGCCATCCACATCCAGAGCCTTGCGGCTGGCAAAGTGTTTAAGCGCTTCCTTACGCTGCGCGGCGCAGTACAGCCCGCCCGAACAGCGGGCAACGGCTTCACCGTCTACACGCTCGATATCCGAGCCACATACCGGGCAGTGCTCGGGGAACACAATCGGCTGCGCATCGGCCGGGCGCTTATCCACATCCACCCGCACTACCTGAGGGATAACATCGCCTGCGCGCCGAATGGTGACCGTATCGCCGATCATGACGTCCAGGCGGGTGATTTCATCGGCGTTGTGCAGCGTGGCATTGGAAACGATAACGCCCGCCACGCTCACCGGTTCAAGCCTTGCCACCGGGGTGATGGCACCGGTACGGCCGACCTGAAACTCAACGTCGTTGAGCGTGGTGACTTCTTCCTGAGCAGGGTATTTAAACGCGGTGGCCCAGCGGGGGGCTCGGGCCACAAACCCCAGCTCGCGCTGGTAGCGCAGCGCATTGACCTTGATCACCACGCCGTCGATATCGTAGCCCAGCTGATCACGTTTCGCGCCCAGCTGCTCGCAATACTCGACCACAGCCTGCGGGCCGGTCAGCACTTTTAACTCTGCGCTTGAGCGAAAGCCCCAATCTTTAAGCCGTTGCATTTGACGGCTATGTGTTGGCATTACGCTGTCATCCAAGTTCGCCATATCGATACGAGCAACCTGGTAGGCGTGAAACTCAAGCGGGCGGGTAGCAGTAATCTGGGGGTTTAACTGGCGCAGGCTGCCCGCTGCAGCGTTACGTGGGTTGGCAAAGACCTTGCTGCCTTCTTCCCGGGCGCGCTCGTTGAGGGCCTCAAAGCCTTTGTGGCGCATGATAACTTCACCGCGCACTTCCAAAAGCTCAGGGATGTGCTTGCCCATCAGCTTTAAAGGCACCGAGCGCAGCGTGCGCAGGTTAGAGGTAATGCCCTCCCCGGTACGGCCATCGCCACGGGTGGCGCCGCTAACCAATACGCCTTGCTCATAGACCAGCGATACCGCCGCACCATCAAGCTTAGGCTCACAGGTAAATTCAACCTCATCAGCCTCGCATTCCAGACGCTCGGCCACGCGCTGGGCAAAGGCGACAATATCCTCTGCGCTAAACGCGTTATCCAGCGAGAGCATGGGAATCGCGTGAGCCACTGAGGGAAAGCCATCGGCTGGGGCGGCGCCCACCCGCTGAGTAGGTGAATCCGGTGAGATAAGCGAGGGGTTTTCGGCTTCCAGCTGTTTTAAACGCTGCAATCTACGATCGTAGTCGGCGTCAGTTAACGTTGGCTCGTCCAATACGTAGTAACGGTAGTTGGCTTCATCAAGCTCGGCGCGCAGCTGGGTGACTTCTTCCAGCAATTGGGGGTCAGGCTGACTCATTAACGTTGGTTTCCATCGTACAGGCTAAAAGCGATCACAAAAAAGACACATCTTAGAACAAAAACACCCGCCTTCTGCAAGAAGGCGGGTGTTTAATCGCAAGCGTTACTTAGTGGGCTTGCATATGGCGATGCAGACGATGGCGCCGCTCGAAATCGCGTACCCGCTGACGGGCAAACTCGATGGTTTGCGCCGTCATGACGCTGCGGTGTTCATCTTTCAGTTCACCGCCCATATGGCGTACCACTACCATGGCGGTTTCGACCATGGCTTCAAAAGCGGCTGAGCTGTCGACCGCTCCCGGCAAGGGCATCAGGAAAGTAACGCCTGGAGTAACAAACTCGCCCATTTCCTCGATCGGGAAGGTGCCAGGCTTGACCACGTTGATCATCGAGAACTGCAGTTCGCTATCGGGGCTCTCGGTTTCAAAGCGGTGGAAGACACCCATCGGGCGGCTGTAACGCAGGCCGCACGCCATAATGAGATCAAGCAGCTTGCTGCCGTCAAAGCCTTCCGGGTCACGCGAAAGCACGCTGATCACGATAACCTCATCAGCATTGGAAAGCGTTTCTTTGGCATGCTCGCCAGACACATCATGACGCAATGCTTTTTCAAGCGTTGGGTGAGTACGTACTACCGAGTCACGCTGAGCACGAACCGGCGCGTCATCATAAGCCTCGTAGCTTTCGTACTCATCGACCGGCTGGTCATACGCATAAGCGGGCTCTGGCTCGTCATATCGCGGCGCGGCGGCTTTTTGAGCGGCGGCGAGAGCAGCGGCCTCGCGTGCCTCTGCCTGCTCCTGAGCGATACGGGCTTTTTCTGCTTCGGCGGCTTCTTTGGCTTCACGGCGCTGTTCAGCTTCCAGCGCTTTACGCTCAGCCTTCTGCTTGGCCAGCGCTTCAGCACGTATGGCTTTCTCAGCTTTTTTACGCGCCTTCTCTTTACGACGGATAATCAAACGACGCTTAAAGGAGCGGCCGATACCTTCAAAATCGACCAACCGGTATTCGTCGACTTCATCATCATTAAGCTCGTCGTACTCGCCAACCGTATCTTCGCGCAGCTGGCGACGCTTGGGCGTATCCTGCTTGGCAAACACGGCGTCTTCTGGCTCGGCACGTAAAACAGGTTCAGCTGGCGTAGCGGCGGTGGACAGCGCAGGTTCAGCGACGCTCTCTTTATCTACCTCATTAACCGCATCTACCTTATTAACCGCGGCGACTTCTGCATCGCCAGTGGTTAATTCATCAGTAACGGGCAGCTCATCGGTAGTCGATTGATTGGTAGCAGATAAAGAGATAGACGGCTCATCAATGTGGCGTTCGCTTTGAGCGGGCGCAGGCGCTGACGGGCTTTCCTGGGCAGCTGTCGGCATGGGCTTGGTGTGTTCGTGAGGCGCTTGTGCTTTAGCGGGCTTAGCATGAGTGGCGGACGGCTCGCTATTTGAAGCACTATTTGAAGAGCTATTTGAAGAACCATCTGAAGAACTATCTAAAGAGAAACTGGGTTCACGACGCTCATAATCTGTTGGTGACGTAGCCGCTGGCGAAGCAGCAGGCGCGGCTCTAGACGCAGTGGGTGCAGCATGCTTTGCGGCAGCCGGCGGTGCGGCAGCTGTTTTGCGCTTGGGCACGGCATTGGCGAAGGAGCGCCTGAACTCGGATAGTACGCGGGAAGGCCCGGGATGATCCTGACGCTCTAGTTTGGGTTTTGAACCCAGGCCGGTATAGTCAGCAGGCTTAACGACCCGCGCACCACCGTTAGGCAGTTCCCAGTTAATCTCTGCTTCTTTAGCTTCGTCATCAAGGTCGGTTAGCTTCGCTTCGGGAAGATCCTTAACCGCTTGATCCAGACGTGGGACACGCCGCTGGCGCTGAAGTCGCCTCACACCGTCGACTACGATGAGCGATACCAACGCCAAACCTAGAATAATTAGCCACTCTCTTAGTTCCATGTCGAACATTCCATGGGTCATCTTACCGGTTGCTAAAGCGCCATACCTGAAAATGCTGGCCTTCAAGGTGATTAATAATTATCACCAGCATAGCGCGGTTGCTACAAAAAGGGCCACTTATGGGCGATCTTCACGTTATGGCACAGTTTTTAACGTTTTTTGAGCAAATTTTTGACGCTTATCGCGACTAGACCCTTGCGGCGATTAATAGTGCCATAAATTTGCTGTTTAATATTAATAAGCCAGTGCCTTTATACTTAACATTATGTTTACTTAAACTCAGAACGGTAAATCCTAAACAACTTGAGAACTAACCAACCAATTACTGTATACATAAACAGTTTATCGTTATTGCTATGCTTTAGCTGTACCAGTTCCAGCTACTACACCATAGCATTAACCACAATTTTATAATGATCAATATAGATAAGTTGAGCCTTTTTACACATTTTTTTATCAATTTAACTACAAATGTTAATACTTGTAGCGGTTTATTAACGCTTGATGAGCCTGTGCCAAAAGGCATCGGCAAAGGTGCTGGCTAATACGCGTGGCCGAGTAAGACGAATTTCCAACGGGATATCCCAGGCTTCATCGAGTGCCCGAACCAGCGTTCCCTCCGCTATTTCCTGCTCCGCCAGGCTTTTAGGTATCCATGCCAAGCCTTTGTTTTCTATTACCATTGACATCAGTACCGCGGCTAGATGACTGCTGAAGCGGGGAGTGAATATCCGGGCACCTGCATTTTGCTTAAGCCAGTGATTTACCACGCGGCCCAGCCCCGACGCATCGGCATAGGCCAGATACGGCATCTCTTCCGGTGTCCGCGGCTTGATCATTTGCTTACCCATTAACGGAATCAGCGTGTCCTCGCCTATCTGGATACTTTCGAAATGCTCCGGGGAAAGCATTGAAGGTACGGCTATATGATGATGGCTTAATAAAAACTGGCTATCGCCGCGCAGCAGTAACTGTTCGCAGGCAGTCATGGTATCTGAATGCAGCCGTACCGCCTCCATGGGTGCGCCCTGTTCCAGGGTTCTTACCCAGCGCGGGAAGAACGTAAATGAAAGCGAATGCGTGGCCGCAAACTGCAGCGTTTTAGTTGCCTTGCCTTCAATTTCCTGGGCTTCAGCACGCAATCGGTAAAGCCGGCCGATGGCTTCAAAGGCGCTCGCCTGAATATGCCGACCGGCAGGTGTCAGTGTAGTGCCTTGGGGGGTACGCACAAACAGGCTAACGCCCATCCACTGCTCTAGCGCACGGATGCGTCGGCTAAACGCCGGCTGAGTGATATGACGAGCCTCGGCGGCGCGCACAAAGCTGCCGTGCTCGGCAAGGGCGGTAAAATCTTCAAGCCAGACAAGTTCCATAGGGCAATGCCGTTTCAGCATGGGGTAACGCAGTAATAGCATTGGGCAGCGGCGCTTGTCACGCATAGGGTTAAGCTCTTAACCGTTTAAGGAGCTTGCCATGCGTATTGTGGATATTCGCGAGAAAACCGTTTCGATCGCCTCCCCGATTGCCAATGCCTATATCGATTTTTCCAAGATGACCTGTTCGGTGGTGGCCGTGGTCACCGATGTGATCCGCGATGGCAAGCCAGTGATTGGCTACGGCTTTAACTCCAACGGCCGCTACGGCCAGGGTGCGCTAATGCGCGACCGCTTTCTGGATAGAATCACCGAAGCCAACCCCGACACGCTGATCGACCAAGAACGCGACAACCTGGACCCGTTTGCCATCTGGGATACCCTGATGAAAAACGAAAAACCCGGCGGTCACGGCGAGCGCTCGGTCGCGGTAGGCACTATCGACATGGCGGTTTGGGACGCGGTGGCCAAAATTGAAGGCAAACCTCTTTACCGGCTGCTTGCCGAGCGTTACCGCAATGGCCAAGCCGATGATAAAGTCTGGGTGTATGCCGCTGGCGGCTACTACTATCCCGGTAAAGACCACACCAAGCTGCAGGACGAAATGAAGAGCTACCTGGAGCGTGGTTACAACGTAGTAAAAATGAAGATTGGCGCCGCGCCGCTTGAGGAAGATATCCGGCGTATTGAAGCCGTGCTTGAAGTAGTCGGCGATGGCAGCCGTCTGGCGGTAGATGCCAACGGGCGCTTTGATCTAGAAACGGCCATTGCTTACGCCGAGGCGCTGAAACCGTATAACCTCTTCTGGTACGAAGAAGCCGGTGATCCGCTGGATTACGCACTTCAGGCGGAGCTTGCCAATCACTATGAGCTGCCCATGGCGACCGGCGAAAACCTGTTTTCACACCAGGATGCCCGCAACCTGCTGCGCCATGGCGGTATGCGTGCCGACCGTGACTTCGTACAGTTCGACTGCGCCCTCTCCTACGGCTTGGTGGAGTACATGCGCACGCTCAAGGTGATGGATGAGCTTGGCTGGTCATCGCGCCGCGTGGTACCCCACGGTGGCCACCAGATGTCCCTTAACATCGCCGCTGGCCTGCACCTGGGCGGCAACGAATCCTACCCTGACGTATTCCAGCCGTTTGGCGGCTTTGCCGACGGCATTCAGGTTGAAAATGGCTACGTCGGCCTGCCGGACATCCCCGGCGTGGGCTTTGAAGCCAAATCCAAGCTGTATGCGGTAATGCGCGAGCTGGGCGAAGGTTAAGCCAGAATCCAAGCTCGCCTAATCTACCAGCGCCGCGGCTTCATCAATCCCTACCGACACCAGACGCGAAACGCCGGGCTCCTGCATGGTCACCCCCATCAGGCGCTCGGCGGCTTCCATGGCGATCTTGTTGTGGGTGATATAGATGAACTGGACGTTTTCCGACATCTCTTTCACGAGCTTCGCATAACGCCCCACGTTGGCATCATCCAGCGGCGCGTCGACCTCATCGAGCATACAAAACGGCGCGGGGTTGAGCTGGAAGATGGAGAACACCAATGAAAGCGCCGTGAGCGCTTTTTCTCCACCGGAAAGCAGGTGAATCGTGCTGTTTTTCTTGCCCGGCGGGCGCGCCATGATCGCGACGCCGGTTTCCAACAGGTCGTCGCCGGTTAGCGTCAGCCAGGCTGCACCACCGCCAAACACGCGCGGGAAGAGTTCCTGCAAGCCGCTATTCACCTGATCAAAGGTTTCCCGGAAGCGTACCCGCGTTTCCTGATCAATACGCTTGATCGCCCGCTCCAGCGTTTCCAGCGCCTCGGTAAGCTCGGCGTGCTGGGCTTCGAGGTAGTTGCGCCGCTCGGCCTGCTGGTCGTACTCCTCAATCGCTGCGAGGTTAATCGCTCCCAAACGGCGGATCTTCTCGCCGGTGCTTTCCAGTTTCTCCTGCCAGGTTTGCTCACTGGCATCGGTTGGCAGGGTCTCGGCCAAAGCTTCGGCGTCGTGGCCCAATTCAGCCAGATGCTCATCCTGGGTCGACGCCTTCAGGGCCAGCGCCTGAACGTCCATGCGCCGCTGTTGAAGCTGCTCACGGCTTTGTTCAAGATTGCGCTCGTGCTGCTGGCGGGCCAGTTCGTCGTTGCGCAATTGCTCCGCCAGTGACTGAGCCTGCTGGCGGGTTTCGTTAAGCCTGCGCTCCTGCTGTTCGCGCTGATGAAGTAGTTCTTCAAGCTCTTCACCGGCCAGCTCGTCCGGTTCAAGCAGCATTTCCCGCGACTCTTCGAGTTCTGCTATGCGTAGCGTCAAGCGCTCTTCGCTGTCGCTTGAGCGCGCCTGTTGGGAGCGCAGGCTATCGCGCTCAGCGGTTAAGCGTTCGCGCTCCAGGGCCAGCGTCTGCTGTTGGGTTTTCAGCGGCGCGTGCTCTCGGGTCAACCGTTCGCGCTGTTCACGCTGACGGCCGCGCAATTCGGTGGCAACTTCCCGCGCCTCTGAAGCCGCTTCCAGCGTTTCCATGGCGATATGCCAGCGGGCACGCTGCTCTTCCAAAGTAAGCGTTAACTCCGCCTCATCCTCTTGCAGTTGGCTAAGTTCGGCATCAAGTTCTGTGGCCCGGCCTTGCAGATGTTCAAGCTTCTGGGCGGCGCTGCGCTCTTTAATCGCCAGCTGTTGAAGGCTTGCCGCGTGGCTGCGTTCCTGCTCGGCCTGCTGCTCGCGGGCAAGCTCCAGCGCTTCAATTGCCTCACGGGTCGTCTCGCACTGCTCTTCAGCTAGCGCCAGGACTTCTTCATCCTGTTCGCGCTGGGCATCCAGCTCGTTAAACCGTCGGCGGGTCAGCAGCAGCCCATCGACGCCTTGGCCGTTGGCCTGCTGATGCAACCAGCCTCGCCCGTACCAGACACCGTCGCGGCTGACCACGCTTTCCCCCGGAGCGAGGCTTGGCGCAAGCTGCTCGGCTTCCGCGCCGGATTCAACGTAGTGAATACTCGCTAACCATTCACCCAGCGCACCGGCGCCGCTTACCAGTGAATCCAGGCGCTGGCTGCCAGTTGAAACAGCGGGCGCTTTTTCATCGATCAGACACCAGTCGGTCGCCAGGGCTTCCGGCAGCGCGGCAAGCTGATGGCTTGCCACAAGGCGGGCATTTAGCCAGGGGGCAAGCAACCAGGAAATGACCGTTTCCCAACCGGGCGTGACGTTTAGCGTTTCACCCAGGCGCGGGGCATTACTCAACCCGTGGGTCGCCAAGGTTGCTTCGATATCCGGGTCATGGTCGGCCAGTGCAGCATCAATCAGCGCCTGGAGCGAGGCCAGCTCGCCCTGGCGCTGGCTCAAACTGGCGCGCTGGTCATCGCGGGTGCGTGTGGCCTGCTGATAGGCATTTTTGGCATCGCTGTACTGCTGCTGCCACTGTTCACGGGTTTGGGTGAAGGCTTCGGAGCGCTCTTCGGCTTCTGCCAGCTGGGCCTGAAACTGAGCGTGTTCTTCACGTAGCGCGCTAAGATCCGCTAAATCACCGCGCTGCTGGCGCCGACGTTGGCCTTCTGCCTGCAGGCGTTGAATGCGCTGCTCTAAATCGCGTAGCTGGTCCTGGCTGCGATCGGCCTCACGGCTTGAGTCCCGCCAGCGGTTTTCGGCTTCAGACCACTGCTGCTCGGCGGCTTCCATGGCAGGGGTGGCATCGGCAAGCGCCTGCTCCAGGGCTTCCAGCTGCTCTTCCAGCGCTTCGTGTTCGGGCGAAAGCGCTTCAAAGCGCTCGTCGATAACGCTCAGGCGCTCGCGGTCGCCTTCGCTGACCCGGCGCTGTTCGTCCAACTCCCGCCGGGCGGTGGCGATGTCGTTAGCCAGCTGGGCCTCACGGCTACGCCGATGCGCCTGATCCTGCTCGAGCCTGGCGATGCGTGTGGTGGTTTCGAAAAACTGCTGCTGGTGGCGCTCAAGCACGTCGGCAAGCTCGTCATGCTGCTCGCGGGCCTGCTCCAGGCGGGTTTCACACTGACGTACGCCAAACACATCTTTTTCAACCGAGATTTCCAGCTCGCGAACCCGGCTCTCCTGCTGCGACTGCTCGGCGCGTAGAGTACGCCCACGCAGCAGCGCCAGCTCGCCTTTCAGCCGGTACTCCTGTTGTTTCAGCTCCTGATAGCGTTTGGCCGCCTCGGCCTGGCGCTTTAAGCGCTCAAGCTGTTTATCCAGCTCCTCGCGAATATCGTCCAAGCGCTCGAGGTTTTCCTGGGTCCGCCGCATGCGGTTTTCGGTTTCACGGCGGCGCTCCTTGTACTTCGAGATGCCCGCGGCTTCTTCAAGTGTGGAGCGCAGGTCATCCGGGCGGGCTTCGATCAGCCTTGAAATCATGCCTTGGCCGATAATCGCGTAAGAGCGTGGGCCCAGGCCGGTACCCATAAACAGGTCGGCGATATCCCGCCGACGGCACTTCTGGCCATTGAAGAAGTAGTTGGACTGACCGTCGCGGGTCACCAACCGTTTGACCACGATTTCCGCGTACTGGGCATACACGCCGCCCATGGTGCCGTCGCGGTTGTCGAACTTGAGCTCAATAGAGGCCTGGCCCACCGGCTTGCGACCGGTGGAGCCATTGAAAATAACGTCGGCCATCGACTCGCCGCGCAGGGTTTTGGCCGAAGACTCGCCCATTACCCAGCGTACGGCATCGATGATATTGGATTTTCCACAGCCGTTGGGGCCCACGATCGCGGTCATATTACCGTCGAAAGGTACCGTGACCGGGTCGACAAACGACTTGAACCCAACAAGGCGAATAGAGGTTAAGCGCATGCCGATCCTACAAAGAGTTTATTGATGAACATGAGGGGGTTTCAAAATACACGGTTAATCACGACTTCGGCAGCGGTGTGTTGACTCAGGGCTTGACTACTCATCGACCGCAGCCTTCTCGGATACATCGGCCAGGCGCTCCTGGGCTGCGCGAATACCTTCACGTAGCGAGGCTGCCGTGTTGGGGTCTTCCACCGTTGCCAGCGCCCGGCGCCAGCGGTCAATGGCACTATTAAAGTCGCCGTTATCGTACGCGTGAATGCCCAATAAGCCTAACACCGTTGGTTGGCGCGGGTCCTGGGCCAGCGTTTCATCCACCAGGTACTGCACTTCTGCAGTCATCTCACGGTTCGCCATAAAAAAGCGAATTTGCGCCAGCTGTGCCAGCAGCCCAGGAAGCCGGCCTTCAAGGGCGATCAGCCGCTCCAAAGCATCGACGGCTTTTTCCTGATGGCCCGTATCACGATACAGCGGGAACAGCATGGCCCACACGCTCGGGTTATTGGGCTGGAGCGAAGCCTGCTCTTCTATTCGAGCGATATACGTATCCGCGGTGGCAGCAGGGTCGCTTTGGAGTGCCTGCTGAACTTCGTAAAGAGCAAGATCCCCTTCCGCGCCCTCTTCTAGATACCAGAACAAACTAAGCACGGCAAAACCCAACGCAATCAAAGGCACCGCCAATCGACCCGCGCGGGGCGACTTGAGCGGCCGCATAGCCTGCGTATGCGTATCTTCGAGCAGGCTGCGCTCAAGCTCCAGGCGGCTCTCTTCAAACGCGGCGGTATTGATATCTCCCCGGCGATGAGCGGCTTCCAACGATGCCAGGCGGCGCGTAAAGATCGCGACGTTTTGCTCGGCAGCCGTATCATTAGCTTCAAAGGCATGCTGTTCGGCGTAAAGCGCTCCCGCCTTACGCAGCGGAGCGAGTAAACAGACAATCGCCGGTAGCATTACCAGGGCCATGGCAACCCATAATAGCGTCATGACGACCTCCTGCGCTGAATCAAGGCGTCCAGGCGGGCACGCTCTTCAGCGCTCAGAGCCTTGGCCGAGGATTTACGCCGGGTGCGGATTATTAGCATCAGAAGTACAAAGCCCAGGATACCCAACCCCACCGGCAGCCCCCACAGCAAATAGGTACGCTTCTCCAGGCGGGGGTTGTAGAGGATATAGTCGCCAAAGCGCTCCACCATGTGGCTTACAATTTCACTGTCCGAGCGCCCGTCTTGCAGCATTTGATACACCCGCTCACGCATATCGCCGGAAATCGGCGAGTCGGAATCGCCAATTGCCTGGTTCTCGCACAGCGGACAGCGCATTGAGGCAGTTAAGTCGTGATAGCGCTGCGCAAGCACCGGATCGTCAAACTCGCGTAGCTCGATCCCTCCGGCCGCTGCGCTTAACGTAAGAGCCAACAGAATGGCCGCTGTGACGATACGTATTAACGCCATTTGGCCACCTCCGGCAGAATGCGCTCTGAAACGTCTTGAGGCGAGATATAGCCTTTATGGTGGTAGCGGATAATCCCCTCGGCATCGACCAGGAAAGTTTCCGGGGCACCATATACGCCCAGATCAAACCCCAGACTGCCTTCAGGGTCGAAGATATTCATCTCAAAAGGGTCGCCGTATTGGTTGAGAAAGCTCATGCCTTTCTCGCGGGTATCGCGGTAGTTGACCCCGACCATACGGATACCCTGATCGGCGAGCTCCAATAGCTGCGGCATTTCCTGCTTGCACGCCGGGCACCACTCGCCCCACACGTTGACCAGCGTGACCTCACCTTTCAAGAGTGATTGATCGACCGTTTGCTGCTCGTCACGCAGAGTAGTAGCTTCAAACGCTGGGAATTCCCGCGCCATCAACGCTGAGTCGCGCTGTGCCGGGTCATGCTGCAGTCGCTGATACAGAAACAGCGCTACCAGTAGAAAACTCACAGGCAAAAGCAGTAACAGCAACCGGCGGCTCATAGCGTGGCCTCCTGCGGCTCAGACTGACTAGGCGTAGCGGCTGAGGCTTTATTCGTCACTTTTACACGGCGATAACGCTTATCCACAATTGCCAGCACGCCGCCGAGCGCCATCAACAGGCCACCCAACCATAGCCAGCGTACAAAGGGTTTATATTGAATGCGCATGGCCCAGCTGCCGTCGTTCAGGTCCTCACCCATGGCCACGTAAAGATCGCGAAACAGGCCAGGGCGCAGCGCCACCTGCGTCATGGGCATGCCGGTGGCTAGATAAAAGCGTTTTTCCGGACGCATTAAAAAGCCGCGTGCCGAGTCGATATTTTGCACTTCAAGCACCGCCGTGTCGGCCAGAAAGTTGGCGCCCCGACGGCTGGTCAGTTCGGTCATGGTGAACTGATACCCGGCGACCTCGACTGTTGTACCGGGTGCCATACGTACGGTGCGTTCACTGGCATAGTTGGAGACGACTGCCACCCCGACAATCGTTACGGCGATGCCCATATGGCCAAGCACCATGCCCCAGTAGGCCAGGGAAAGCTTGCGTAACCCGGCCAACCGGCTGCGGGCGTGGCGGGTTTTATCGATTAAATCACGCCCCATCGGCAGCACAATCCAGAGTGCGGTCACAATGCCGAGCGACGCCCATAGGTTCCACTCACCGGTGTATATAAATGGCAGGAGCACACCCAATACCAGCGCCGCCGCCCCTGCAAGCCACAGTTTGCGCTTAAGCTCGCGGGCCTCCATGCTTTTCCAGCGGGCCATCGGCCCCAGGCCCATGAAGATGCACATCACCACAGTCAGCGGTACAAAAAGAGCGTTAAAGTAAGGCGGCCCCACGCTGATTTTACCCAGGTTGAGCGAATCCAGAATCAGCGGGTAGAGGGTGCCCAGCAATATGGTCACAGTCATGATGACCAGCACGATATTGTTGATCAGCAGCAGCGCATCTCGTGAAAGCCAGCTGAAGCTAACCTGGTGGCTGACCCTGGGCGCGCGTAGAGCAAACACCAGCAGTGAAAGCGTCACCGTGACCGCCAGCAACACCAGGATAAACAAGCCGCGCGAGGGGTCATTGGCAAACGCGTGTACCGAGGTAAGTACGCCAGAGCGCACCAGAAAAGTACCCAGCAGTGACAGCGAAAAGGTAAAGATGGCCAGCAACACGGTCCAGCTTTTAAACGAGCCGCGCTTTTCAGTGACCGCCAGAGAGTGAATCAGCGCCGTGCCGGTCAGCCAGGGCAAAAGCGAAGCGTTCTCTACCGGGTCCCAAAACCACCAGCCGCCCCAGCCAAGTTCGTAGTAAGCCCACCAGCTGCCCAGCGCGATCCCTACGGTTAAAAAAGCCCAGGCGATATTGGACCAGGGGCGCGCCCAGCGGGTCCAGGCAGCGTCCAACCGTCCACCCAAAAGCGCGGCAATCGCAAAGGCAAACACTACTGAAAACCCGACATAGCCCATATATAGCATCGGCGGATGAACAATCAGGCCAATATCCTGAAGCAGCGGGTTAAGATCCGCGCCATCGTGGGGCACGTTGGGTAAAAGCCGTTCAAAGGGATTGGAGGTCAGCAGGATAAAGAGTAAGAAGCCCAGGCTAACCAAACCCATGACGCCCTGCACTCGGGCCACCATATCGCGGGGCAAACCACAGGAAAAGCGTGAGGCGGCATAGCCCCAGCCCGCCAGCATAAAGCTCCATAAAAGCACCGAGCCTTCGTGGTTGCCCCACACAGCGCTCATCTTGTAGTACCAGGGCAGCAGCGAGTTGGAGTTGTTGGCCACGTTGGTCACGCTGAAGTCATCCAGCAGGTAGCTTGTGGTCAGGCACACATACGCCAGCGCGATAAACAGAAACTGCCCCACCGCCATGGGGTGGCCATAAGCCATCCATAAAGGCCTTCGCGTCGTGGCCCCAGCTAACGGCATTACCGCCTGCACCGCAGCCATTAGCACGGCAATAATCAATGCGAAATGGCCAAGTTCAGGGATCATTTTTACCAACATCGGCGCTCCAACCTAGCACTGGCCCTAAGGCTTACGGCATTCATCAAGCATTTCCATTATGCATTCAGGCGCTTACTCATTCAGACGCTTGCTTATTCAGGCGCTTGCCCACTTCGGCGGCCTTCTCTTGATAATCGGCGGGCGAATAACCAGCGTCTTCCAAGGCCTGCGCCACCTCGGGTGGCATATAGTTTTCATCGTGGCGGGCAAGCACCTTATCCGCCACAAACCGCCCGTCGGCTTGAAGCTTGCCGACCACCACCACGCCCTGCCCCTCTCGAAATAAATCCGGCAGGATACCGTTGTAAGAGACGCCCAGCTCATCGACGTAGTCGGTAATTCGAAACTCGACATCCAGGCTTTGCGGGTCGCGAAATACCGAGCCCTCTTTGACCAGGCCCCCCGCGCGGATGGAGCGCTCAATAGGCGCATCGCCTTGGGCGATCTGCACCGGGCTGAAAAACAGATTGATGTTGGCACGTAACGCATAGAGCGTCAGCCCAATGGCAAGCCCGGCTAACACGAGGCCGCCGAGGATGATCAACAGCTTTTGGCGACGTTTAGGTGTCATCGGTATGGCTCGCTTGAAGTGAGTTCGGCGCGGTACTGGTGCTTGGGAGCGGACGCGTTGTTTCACGCCGGGCCCGGCGCTTTAAATCACGGATCAGCAGGCGGCGCTCCATGCGTGCATGCCCAACGCTGGCAATCATTAATAGCGCCGTGACGCCCCAGGCGGCCCATACGTAAGGCGCATGCCCACCCATGGCCAAAAACGCCGAGAACGAGGAAAACGCCATCAGTGCGCCTCCTTCATTAAATCCATGACCCAGCGCTTATTGGCCTCACGGCGCAAAATTTCACTGCGCGTGCGCATCAGCGTCAGGGCGATAAAGAAGCAGTAGAAACCTAGCACCATGATCAACAGCGGCAACCACATTTCAGTGGGCATGGACGGGCTTGAGGTTACCCTAAATGTTGCAGGCTGATGCAGGGTAAACCACCAATCAACCGAATATTTGATAATCGGGATATTAATCACCCCGACCATGGCAAGCACCGAGGCGGCCCGCGAGCCGCTGTCACGGCTTGTAAAAGCACTGCGCAAGGCAATGACGCCCAAGAATAAAAACAGCAGAATCAACATCGAGGTAAGTCGTGCGTCCCACATCCACCAAGTGCCCCAGGTAGGTACGCCCCACACCGCGCCGGAAAACAGGGCGACAAACGTCATCACTGCCCCCAAAGGCGCCATAACGGTCGCTGCCATGTCGGCAATTTTGATCTTCCAGACCATAAACACCAGCGCCGCCGCGGCCATGGAGACAAAAATCGACTGCGCTAAAAAGGCTGCGGGCACGTGCACGTAAATGATTCGAAAACTATTGCCCTGCTGGTAATCCGCCGGCGCGAAGGCCAGTCCCCATAGCGTGCCGACAGCGATCAAAAGCAGCGAGACCGTCCAGAACCAGGGCTGTAATTTTCCACTCATTGAGTAGAACCATTTGGGGGAGCCCCACTTATGGATAAAGGTCCACATGGCGTGTCTTTCCTTAACCGTTAATGCTGATGCGTAGCGAAGCGGCTATCGCCCAGGGTGCCAGTAACAGGGACGCGGCTAAAAGTGCTCCCAACATCGCCAGATGGGCGGCAACGCCTTCACCAAGAAGGGCGGCCTGCACCGCGCCTACGCCAAAAATAAGCACCGGGATATACAGCGGCAGTATCAACAGTGACAGCAGTACGCCACCGCGGGCGATCCCCACCGTTAGCGCGGCCCCAATGGCACCAATCAAACTCAAACTGGCGCTACCTATCGCCAGTGAAAGCGAAAGAATCGCGTAGCTTCCGGCCGGTAATGCCAGCATGATGCCGAGCAGCGGTGCCATCAACGCAAGCGGTAGCCCGGTGAATAGCCAATGTGCGACCACTTTGGCCAAGCTCAATATGGCCAGTGGTTGAGGCGCTAACAGCAGTTGCTCCAGGCTGCCATCGTCATAATCGGTGCGAAACAGGCTATCCAGAGACAGCAGCGCGGCTAAAAGCGCGGCCACCCATAAAAGCCCAGGGGCAATCAGCGCCAACATGTCGGGGTCGGGTGAAATACCGATAGGAAACAGCGTCACCACCAGTGCAAAAAATACCAGCGGATTGAGTAGCTCGCCGCGCCGCCGCAGCATCAGCGTTAAATCGCGCTCAAGCGTAGCTTTAAAGGCGATCCAAAGGCTGCCTTGAGCAGGCGCTTCGACAATCACGACGGCTGGCGCAGCTTTGGTGCGTTGCAACGACATCTTCTACCCCAACTGAACGCATCTGACGGTGGACGTTACCGCAAGCGCATGGTGCGTGGTCAATAAAACGCAGCCCCCCGCCTGAACGTGGGCCGCCAGCTGGGCTTCCAACGCCGTCACACCCTGGCGGTCAATGGCCGTAAATGGTTCATCCAGCACCCAGAGCGCACGCCGAGTAAGCGTTAAGCGAGCCAGGGCGACACGGCGTTGCTGACCCGCCGAAAGCTGCCCGGCAACGACATCTTCAAAGCCGTTGAGACCCACCTTGGCTAACGCTTCCAAGCGCTGCTCTTCACTGCCTTTATCGCCATTGAGCGCTTGATACCAAGCTAGGTTTTCCAATGGCGAAAGCCCGGCCTTAACGCCGGGGGAATGACCTAGATAAAGCAGATTGGCAAGAAACTGCTCGCGGGCTTTACGCAGTGGTGTGCTGTTCCAGTAAAGCTCACCTTCATACTCGCCTAGCTGACCCGCCAAAATTTTAAGCAGCGTGGTTTTGCCACTGCCGTTGGGGCCTTCAATTCGCAGGATTTCTCCACTGCGAACAGTTAGATCGAGCCCTTCAAATAACCAGCGCCCATCGCGCTCGCAGGCTAATTGTCGTGCTTCCAGGCACAGGCTCAAACGTCTCTCCCAGCGCATTAATAATGGCCAAAACTCTACACGCAAAGCCGCTTTATCGCCAGCCAGGTACCGATAGCTTCAGCAATTAATCAAGCACGCTAACAATGTGAGCAAACCACACGGTTCATGATAAATAGACAAAAACAGCACTACCACTGTATGCAAAAACAGCTGTATACTGAAACCACTGTATGAAAACACATATTAATAAAGTCTGATTTACTACGACTCATGCCTAGGGAAAGGGCGCTGCATTGGAGAACCCAATATGAATATATCGATGTCAGCACCAACACCTGCTTGCCGTTCAGTATTAGGCGCGGGGCTTGGCGCTTCAAAAAGCACTTCCTCTGCACGCGCCGTGTCCGCTTCAGGCCGTATGAAAAGGCACAATACTTACGCGCTTAAAATACGCGGCAACCGACTGCGCGATTGCAACTTATTCGATGGGGATGTCATTATTATTCGGCGTTTTCAACGCGATGCCCATGAAGAAACCGCCGTTGCGCAGATCAACCAGCAGCAAGTCGCTTTAAAGCAGCTCTCTATCAGCCGCTTTGGAGTACATTTATGGCCTGCTGACGCCCAGGCGCCGGATCTCTTTTTGCACAATCGCGATATTCAAGTGTTAGGAATGGTAATGGGGGTGGCTCAGGATAACGCCCACCACCTGGCTACCGATTCTTATGGTCCCATGGAGCATTGATTGCGTTACCGAGTCCCGGATTTACCTGCCGCGCAGTGGCACACCGCTGAAATCGACGTCGAAAAGAGCCAGTTTCTGGCGTGGCTATGCCATGCGCCCGACCTTGGCGCTTTCAGTGCGCTGCTTGAGGCCGCCAGAACCGCCCATCCCAATGCCAGC
The DNA here is from genome assembly GCF_000377665.1 of Vreelandella zhanjiangensis DSM 21076. Taxonomy (GTDB): domain Bacteria; phylum Pseudomonadota; class Gammaproteobacteria; order Pseudomonadales; family Halomonadaceae; genus Vreelandella; species Vreelandella zhanjiangensis. The sequence continues at coordinate 235,868 of NZ_KB898651.1, forward strand.
CACCACTGCACTGCCTATATAGCCGGGCCTCCCGGTGAGCAAACGTTGATTGGATTTTCGGATGATGGTGAGCCGGGCGGCACGGCGGGCAGGCCGATGTATCAGGTACTTCAGGGCAGCAAGCTGGGTGAAATTGGCTGCGTGGTAATTCGCTACTTTGGCGGCACCAAACTCGGCACCGGCGGCTTGGCTCGCGCCTATGCTCAAGCAGTCAGCCATGCCCTGGAAAGCCTGCCGACCCGTGAAGTGATCGAGCGAGACGCCTACACGCTGCGTCTTACCTTTGCCAGCGAAGCCATTGCCCGCGCCTGGTGCGATGAGCAGACGATCCCCATTGAGCAGGTCGACTATGATGGCGAAGGCGTCAAGCTAACCATCGGCTGGCCTCGCGATCACACGTTCGATTTATCCCCGCTGGAAAACCGCTTAAAGTGCACCCTGGACGTTAGCCCGGTCACTACCCCCACTTTTTGATTCTATTCCAAGTCCGCTATCCCCCAAATCTCCTCCCAAAAAAACGGCTTACGGAGTCAACCGTAAGCCGCGTAGCGAGTGATTACTTTTACACCCGCTGATCTATTTCCGATATGCCCCGGGCCTAGCTCCGCCCTATCCCAAATATTTAATCATGACCCCGGCAGCCACGGCAGAACCGATCACCCCTGCCACGTTCGGGCCCATGGCATGCATCAGCAAGAAGTTATGCGGATTCGCTTCAAGCCCGACTTTATTGGCTACTCGCGCAGCCATGGGTACTGCCGATACGCCGGCGGCGCCAATCAATGGGTTAATCGGCATACGGCTCATCAGGTTCATTAGCTTCGCCATTAATACCCCGGCGGCCGTGCCAATTCCGAAGGCCACGATGCCCAACCCCAGAATACCCAAGGTTTCAACCGACAGAAAACTCTCGGCCATCAGCTTTGAGCCCACCGAAAGCCCCAAGATGATTGTTACGATATTGATCAACGCATTCTGAGCAGTATCGGATAGTCGCTCGACCACGCCACACTCACGCATCAGGTTACCAAAGCAGAACATGCCGAGAAGCGGTGCGGCGTCGGGCAGGAACAGCGCCACCAGAATCAACAGCATCAGCGGGAAAACAATCTTTTCCAGCTTGGACACCGGACGCAGCTGCGTCATCTTGATCTGGCGCTCTTTTTCCGTGGTCAACAGCCGCATGATGGGCGGCTGAATCAGCGGCACCAGCGCCATATACGCATAGGCCGCCACCGCGATCGCTCCCAACAGCTCAGGGGCAAGTACGCTGGCCACATAGATCGACGTTGGCCCGTCTGCCCCACCGATAATCCCGATCGCCGCTGCCTGATTAAGCGAGAAGTCCATTACCCCCATAGAGGTAAGTAGCACGGCGCCAAACAGCGTGGCGAAAATACCGAACTGCGCGGCAGCGCCTAAAAACAGCGTGCGCGGGTTGGCCAGGAGCGGCCCAAAATCAGTCATCGCGCCGACGCCCATAAATATCAGCAGCGGCGCAATGCCTGACGCGATGGCAACCGTATAGAAGTTATACAGCATGCCGTTCGTATAACCGACGCTTGCGGCAACATCCTTGGCGGCGCGCAGCTGATCCGGGGCTACGTCGCCGTGGGCAAGCACCTTGAGCGCTTCACGCCAGGCTTCTATACCGGCCGAAGGATCTAGCGCTACGCCAAGTGCAGCACCAATCTGCTGAAGCACGGCAGGCTTGGCCACTTCAATGGCCTGATCCAACGCTGAAATCGCCAGGCCTGCTTCGGGGATATTGGCAAGAATGCCCCCAAAGCCAATAGGCACCAGCAGCAGCGGCTCGAATTTCTTATGGATCGCCAGATACAGCAGCAGTAGCCCGACCCCGATCATGACCGCCTGGCCAAGCTCAAGGTTGTAAAGCCCCGAGCCCTCCCATAACGTGATTAACTTATCCATTCCCGATGCCCTTAAAGCTCAATCAGTGCGTCGCCAACAGTTACGCTGTCGCCTTCACTCACGTTGACTTTCGATACCGTGCCGGCACTGCTGGCGCGAATTTCGGTTTCCATTTTCATTGCTTCAAGGATGATGACGACATCTCCTTCCGCCACCTGATCTCCTGGGCGTACGTTCACTTTGAAAATATTGCCGGCAAGCGGTGCCTCGATACGCTCACCGCTGCTTTCAACCGCCGGTGCCTGCGCAGCGCTTGCTGTAGGAGCGGCGGTACTGGCTGGCTCCTGTATCTGCCCGATGTCGCCGCCTTCGGAAACCTCCACTACAAACGCTTTGCCGTTGAGTTTTACGGTGTAGGTTTCAGGGCCGCGCGCCGCCACTTGCGTACTGGCTTGGGTAGCCACCGGGGTCTTGGTGGGCTGGCTATCTGCTGCCTGAGGTGCGGGTTCGAAGGCCTCGGGGCTATCGCGATTTTTAAGGAACTTCAGGCCAATTTGCGGGAACAGCGCATAGGTTAAAACGTCGTCAATTTCGCGCTCACCTTCTGCTAGACGCAGGTTGTCGGCACTGGCTTTCTGCTTAAGCTCCGCCGCCAACTTTTCCATCTCAGGCGTAAGGTTATCCGCCGGACGACAGGTGATTGGCTGACCGCCGTCCAGTACGCGGGCCTGAAGTTCGGTATCAAACGGCGCAGGCGCCGCGCCATACTCGCCCTTTAGCAGCGCCTGGACTTCTTTGGATATCGACTTGTAACGCTCGCCCATCATGACATTCATGACCGCCTGGGTGCCGACAATCTGCGAGGTAGGCGTCACCAGAGGAATAAACCCCAGGTCTTCGCGCACGCGCGGAATCTCGCTGAGTACATCGTCAAGCTTGTCACCGGCGCCCTGCTCTTTAAGCTGGCCTTCCATGTTGGTCAGCATGCCTCCGGGCACCTGGGCCACGAGAATGCGCGAGTCAATGCCGCGTAGCGAGCCCTCAAAAGCTGCATACTTTTTGCGCACTTCACGAAAGTAACCGGCAATATCTTCCAGCAGCTCAAGGTCCAGACCGGTATCACGGTCGGTATCTTTGAGCATCGCCACAACGGACTCAGTGGGGCTATGGCCATAGGTCATCGACATGGAGGAAATGGCGGTATCCACGTTATCGATGCCGGCTTCTACCGCTTTAAGAATGGTGGAGGTTGAAAGCCCGGTAGTGGCATGGCAGTGCAGGTGAACGGGAATAGACAGGTTTTTCTTCAGACGGGTTACCAGTTCAAACGCCGTGTAGGGCGTCAATAGCCCCGCCATATCCTTGATAGCCAGCGAGTCTGCACCCATTGCGGCAATGGTGGTCGCAAGATCGACCCAGCTATCCAGGGTATGGACCGGACTGACCGTGTAGGAAATGGTCCCCTGGGCATGCCCGCCTACTTGACGAACCGCCTTGATAGCGCGCTCCAGGTTACGGGGATCATTCATGGCATCAAACACACGGAAAACGTCAACGCCGTTGGTCTTGGCCCGCTCGACAAACTTATCCACCACGTCATCGGCGTAGTGGCGGTACCCCAACAGGTTTTGGCCACGCAGCAGCATCGCCTGCGGCGTGTTAGGCATAGCTTCTTTTAGCGCCCGGATACGCTCCCATGGGTCTTCGCCTAAATAGCGAATACACGCATCGAAAGTGGCGCCGCCCCAGGTTTCCAGAGACCAATAGCCAACCCGATCAAGCTTTTCAGCGATCGGCAGCATATCCTCAAGGCGCAAACGCGTCGCAAACAGCGATTGATGGGCGTCGCGCAGTACAACGTCGGTAATACCCAACGGGCGTTTTGTCTCATTCATAGCGATAGCTCACACGTTAAAATTATAGATATGTAGTAAAACTAACAAAAAAAGACCCACAGATTGTTATAACGAACACAAAATTAGCCGACTAGATGTGCTTTGACGAGCGGTAACGATGCACCGCAGCACTGATAACGGCCTTCACTTCGTCTTCCTGACTGTCGGTAACCGGCTTATGCGTTCCTTTTGACCCTGATGCAACGGCGACTGGTATTGGCTGAAAACGGCCAATCATCTTCGACATCAACGTGACACTTATTACCAAAACAGTAAGAAAAACAAAAACAAACCCCATTCCCAGTCCCATGATTGAAAGACCTTCCTGAAGCAGTTCTGTATTTTGCATAACTCCCCTCCCTTTTTAACTGCTTATTAACGCCCCAAGTACTTTAAAAGCTTCTTGGCGTCAGCAAACTAATACTCTAACCTGCCACACTCAGCATAGATTGCAATCGCGCCATAGTGGAAGTCATGGTTGTTAATTTACTACAAAATGGAAAAATAGGTCTTGCTCCGATGGAGGGCGTTATTGATGCCCTCACCCGCGATTTATTAACGCGCCGGGCAGGCTTTGATTGGACCGTCACAGAGTTTGTGCGCGTCGTTGATACGCGCCTTCCGCCCCGCGTGTTCTACAAACACTGCCCTGAACTTGAAAAACGCCCGGTTGCGACGCCTAGCGGCATTCCTGTGCATTTACAGCTACTTGGTTCTGACCCAAATGCTCTTGCCGAAAACGCGCGCCAGGCGTTAGCGTTGGGCGCTTTAAGCGTGGATTTGAATTTTGGCTGCCCTGCCAAGCTGGTTAACCGTCACGATGGCGGCGCATCCCTGCTGCGCCGACCCGAACGCGTTTATCAGGCGGTCAAGGCGGTAGCGGATGCTCTTGAAGGCCAGATCCCGGTCACCGCCAAGATTCGTCTGGGCTTTTCCAACCGCCAGTTGGCGGTTGCTTGTGCCCAGGCGACTCAGGCGGGCGGCGCCTCCCGGCTGGTAGTGCATGGACGTACACGCGATGAAGGCTATCGCCCGCCAGCGCATTGGGAGTGGATTGGCCGGGTGCGTCAGCAGGTGTCGATACCGGTGGTCGCCAATGGGGATATCTGGACGCTGGAGGCGTACTGGAAAGCGCGTACGCTGTCAGGCTGCTCTGATGTCATGCTAGGGCGTAGTGCGCTAGCCGACCCCTGGCTTGCGCCACGCATTCGCCACTGGCAGCAAACCGGCGAGCGGTTGCCTGAAACGACGTGGCCGATGCGTGCCAGCGTGATCAAAGAGTACGCTCGCCTACAGCGCCAGCATCTGCCTGACCGTATCGTGGTGTCACTGGTAAAACAGTGGCTTGCCCAAATGCGTCAAGGCAATGAGGAGGCCAACCAGCATTTTCAGCGCGTTAAGCGCCTAACCGACCTGGATACCCTGCTTCAAAGCCTGGTGCCTGATACAGCGCCTGCTGAGCAAGCTGCCTTCAGCATCTAGCCTAACCCTTGCACCTAAAAAACATCTAGCCCAACCCCTGAGCCAAAAAAAAGCGCCCTCGCAATACGCGGGGCGCTCTAAACGATCCAAGAGCGTGGCGCGAGCCGCCACGATCAGGCTAGAAACAGAAAACCCGCTCTCATTGAAGAGAACGGGTTTGAAATCTGGCGCGCCCGGGAGGATTCGAACCTCCGACCCCCTGATTCGTAGTCAGGTACTCTATCCAGCTGAGCTACGGGCGCTTTAGGTGATGCAAGTGCTTATAAAGTACATAGTGACTTAATACTTTACATCAAGTTAGAAGATGGCGCGCCCGGGAGGATTCGAACCTCCGACCCCCTGATTCGTAGTCAGGTACTCTATCCAGCTGAGCTACGGGCGCATCTTCTATTGTGCTATTGGCGGAGAGAGAGGGATTCGAACCCTCGATAGGGCTATAAACCCTATACTCCCTTAGCAGGGGAGCGCCTTCAGCCACTCGGCCACCTCTCCTCAACGGCACGGCGCGAATATTACCGATTTCAGCAGCTGCTGTCCATACTTATGTCGATTTTTTTTCGCACCGGCTTTGGGTTGCCGTTTAGACGCCCTGTAATGAGCGTAATAAAAGCGGCCATTTACTCTGTTTCGCTCTCACTATTGCGCTCACGCTGGATACGCTGATAAATCTCTTCACGGTGTACGGCAACATCTTTCGGCGCATTAACACCAATACGTACCTGGTTACCTTTCACACCTAGCACTGTGACGGTGATTTCATCACCGATCATCAGCGTTTCGCCAACACGGCGGGTTAGGATGAGCATGGCTGATCTCCTTTTCAGACGTTTTATTACAACGGGTTGTGTCCGCCAGAAGCGCCACTACGCCATTATGCGGCATAGTAGCGCCTTCACCAATGGCTCTGGCTCCATGACACCTAAACCTCCCGTTGAAAGAAAGCTCACCACCAGCGGTAGCGAGTACCTCTTCAGCGTAGAAGGTTTAAGGCGTAAATGTTATTCAGATTCTATATTTGCCTTATCCAGACCAAATGCCTTGTGTAAGGCATTAACCGCCAGCTCCATATGTTTTTCATCGATCACGACTGAAATTTTGATCTCAGACGTGGAAACCATACGGATATTGACGTTTTCGTCAGCCAGTACGCGGAACATCTTTGAGGCAACGCCTGCATGCGAGCGCATGCCGACACCGACCAGGGATACTTTAGCGATATTATCATCGCCACGCAGCTCACCACCGCCCAAATCGGGAATGACGGTTTCTTCGATCAGCTTTTTAGTGGCTTTGTAATCGCCCTTGGCAACCGTAAAGGTGAAGTCGGTGTAATCACCTGCTGGCGCCACGTTCTGCACAATCATATCGACTTCGATATTGGCATCGGCGATAGGACCCAAAATACGTGAAGCAACACCCGGAACATCAGGGGTATGGAGCAGGGTCAGTTTGGCTTCGTTTTTGGTAAACGCGATTCCTGAGATCAGCGGTTCTTCCATGGAGTCCTCGTCTTGGTCAGAATCTGCAACAATTAAGGTACCGGGGCCATCTTCAAAGCTCGACAGTACCCGCAGGGGAACGTTGTATTTGCCGGCAAACTCTACGGCACGGATTTGCAGTACTTTAGAGCCCAGGCTTGCAAGCTCAAGCATTTCTTCAACCGTAATGCTTTCCAGGCGCTGCGCTTTAGTGCACACACGGGGATCAGTGGTGTAAACCCCGTCGACATCAGTATAAATCTGACACTCGTCCGCATTGAGCGCAGCGGCCAGTGCAACACCGGTGGTGTCGGAGCCACCACGTCCAAGCGTTGTGATATTGCCTTCTTCATCAACCCCTTGAAAACCCGCGACGACCACAACCTGTCCAGCATCTAGATCGGCTTTAAGGTCATCGGTTTCAATGCGTTGGATACGCGCCTTGGTATGCGCGCTGTCGGTATGAATACCGATCTGGGCACCCGTGTGCGAGGTCGCCGGTACGCCGATTTGCTGAAGCGCCATGGCCAGAAGCGAAATCGTTACCTGCTCACCGGTTGAGAGCAGCATATCCATCTCACGCGGGGCGGGGTCTTCATTTAACGCATGGGCCATATCGGTCAGTCGATTAGTCTCTCCGCTCATTGCAGAGACCACCACGACGATCTGGTGTCCCTGATCACGAAAGCCTTTGACCTTTTCCGCTACGGCCTTAATACGGTCGACAGAGCCCACCGAGGTGCCGCCGAACTTCTGTACGTATAGTGCCATATGCCGTTTTTCCTATTCGTTCGGAAATGGAGGATGAAACGTAATTTAAATGAACAAAAGGCCGGTCGCTATAATGCCACCGGCCTTGGGTTTAGCTAAGTATATTTTCAAGCCATGCCGGAACACTGCTCAAGGCGCCGGGTAAGCCATCGGGCTGACTACCCCCTGCCTGTGCCATGTCGGCACGACCACCACCTTTACCTCCCACCTGCGAGGCAACATGGTTAACCAGCTCACCCGCTTTCACGCGTTCGGTAAGATCCTGCGTCACGCCTGCAATCAGGCTGACTTTACCGGCAGCCTTATCAGCCACACCCAGGATAATCACGCCTGAGCCGATTTTATTTTTCAGCTGATCGAGCACGCCGCGCAGATCTTTACCGGAAACGCCTTCCAGCTGGGTTGCCAGCAGCTTAACGCCGTGGATCTCTTGCGCCTGGCTCAACATATCGCTGCCTGCGGCGCTGGCAAGTTTGGCTTTTAACTGCTCAAGCTCTTTTTCCAGGCTACGGTTACGTTCAACCAGCGACTCAACGCGGGCTTCAACCTGCTCAGGTTTGGTTTTCAAACGCTCGCCCAGACGCTGCACGCGGGCTTCCTGATCACGGAAATAAGCCAGTGCATTCTCGCCGGTAATAGCTTCGATCCGGCGAACGCCGGATGCGATACCGACCTCGCTGACAATGTGGCAACAGCCGATATCGCCGCTTCGGCCCACGTGGGTACCGCCACACAGCTCAATAGAGAAGTCGTCTGCACCAATGGTCAAGACGCGTACGTTTTCCGCGTATTTGGCTTCAAACAGCGCGGCCGCGCCTTTAGCCTTGGCCTGATCCAGGCTCATCTGCTCGGTTTTCGTTGGCGCATTGGCAAGAATCTGCTCATTTACTAGCCGCTCAACTTCCGCTAACTGCTCGGCGGTCATGGGCTCAAAATGGCTAAAGTCAAAGCGCAGACGCTCGGCATTCACCAGCGAGCCTTTCTGCTGAACATGATCACCCAGCACCATACGCAGGGCTTTATGCAGCAGGTGGGTGGCCGAGTGGTTGCGGATCGTTGCCGAGCGCAGGCTGACATCGACCTGCCCTTTCACGCTTGCGCCTACGTTAAGCGCGCCTTCCACCATGATGCCCTGATGCAGGTGATGGCCGCTCTGCTTTTGCGTGTCGGTGACCTGAAAGCGGCCGCCTTCCACATATAAGTAGCCGGTATCGCCTACCTGACCGCCAGACTCACCGTAGAATGGCGTACGATCCAATACCACGGTGCCCTTCTGGCCCGCTTCCAGCGCCGCCAGGGCATTGCCTTCGCTATCTACAATGGCGGTTACGGTGGACTGATCTTCCAGACGATCATAGCCGGTAAAGCTGGTTTCACCGTCAAGCTCGATAGAGGCGCTGTAGTCGGCACCGAACTGGCTGGCAGCACGAGCACGCTCACGCTGAGCTTCAAGCTCACGCTGGAAACCTTCTTCATCCAGGGTGACGTTACGCTCGCGGCAAACATCGGCGGTAAGATCGAACGGGAAGCCGTAGGTATCGTAAAGCTTAAATACCGTTTCACCCGAGAGCATATTGCCCTCAAGCTCTTCAAGCGCCGCGTTCAGCAATCCCATCCCGTGATCAAGGGTACGGGCAAACTGCTCTTCTTCTTTCAATAGAACGCGGGCAATCTGCGCACGCGCCTCACGAAGCTCAGGGTAGGCTTCGCCCATCTCGGCATCCAGCGCATCCACCAGCATATGGAAGAACGGCTTGGTCGCGCCCAGCTTGTGGCCATGGCGAATTGCCCGACGGATAATACGCCGCAGCACGTAGCCACGGCCTTCGTTAGACGGCAGTACGCCGTCGGCAATCAGGAAAGCACACGAACGGATGTGATCTGCAATAACGCGCAGCGAAGGCGTCGCGGTATCCGCGTGCCCGGTCGCTTTGGCGGCCGCCTGAAGCAGGTTCTGGAACAGGTCGATCTCGTAGTTGGAGTGAACGCCCTGCATCACTGCAGCGACCCGCTCAAGGCCCATGCCGGTATCGATTGACGGCTTGGGCAGCGGGTTCAGCGTACCCTGGGCATCGCGGTCGAACTGCATGAAGACCAGGTTCCAGATCTCAATATAGCGGTCGCCATCTTCATCGGCACTGCCGGGAGGGCCGCCCCATACGTCAGGGCCATGGTCAAAGAAGATTTCCGAGCTGGGGCCACAAGGGCCGGTATCGCCCATCTGCCAGAAGTTGTCTTCATCCAGGCGAGAGAAGCGCTCGGGGTCGATGCCGATTTCGTCCTTCCAGATACGCTCGGCTTCATCGTCGCTAATGTGCACCGTTACCCAAAGCTTCTCTTTGGGAAGCCCTAGAGTCTCGGTTAAAAAGGTCCACGCGAAGCGAATGGCATCATGCTTGAAGTAATCGCCAAAGCTGAAGTTACCCAGCATTTCGAAAAACGTATGGTGGCGCGCCGTGTAGCCGACGTTGTCCAGGTCATTGTGCTTGCCCCCCGCGCGAACACAGCGCTGGGCAGAAGTGGCGCGCACATAGGGGCGCGGGTCGCGACCCAGGAAGACATCCTTGAAGGGCACCATGCCCGCATTGGTGAAGAGCAGCGTGGGGTCGTTACCTGGCACCAGAGAGCCTGTGGGTACAATGGTATGTCCCTGCTCTTCAAAAAAGGATAAAAAAGCCTGTCTAATCTCTGCGCTTCTCATAGGGTATCCGTAACATTAAAGCATGATGCCCCAGGGCGCTGTCGCCGCTACCCGCTGGGGTCGCAAAAGCGCCATTATAGCGCAGTTGTCAAACGACTAAAGCGGCAGTTAGTAGCTAATAGCTAAAGACGTAAGAAAACGATAACGCACAATAGTGATAAAAGAAGGCTTTACAAGCAAGAGAGCGCGTAACGAATTTGTTCAAAATCGAAACCGCGAGAGGCAAGAAAGCGCTCACGTTTGGCGCGTTCCTTGGGGGTGTCACCGGGGGAGGAGAAGCGCCGCGCCAAGGTATCACTGGCCAGCTCAAACCAGTCAACGCCTTCGTTGTCTTCAACGCAGGCGAGCGCATTGCTTAAAATTTCCTGGTCAACGCCACGCTGGCGGAGCTCGCCTTTAATGCGTATGACGCCTTGGCCACGGATGATACGTGAACGAATAAAGCTTTCGGCAAAGCGCACATCCGACTGGAGCCCCTGCTCTTCCAGAGTATCCAGGCACGCCTCGATGTCCGCGTTCTCGAAAGCCTTCTTTTTTAGTCTTTGCGCTATCTCAGCGCGAGAGTACTCGCGCCGAGATAGCAGCTGAAGCGCTATGTCGCGTGGGGTTGCATCACGTGACGAAGCAAACATTCGATTTACAGCAGGTCGTCGTCAGCATCAGCGGCGACATCAGCAGCCGGCGCTTCTTCTTTTTTCGGGTCAGGCTTGGCAAGCAGCTGTTCCCGAATCTGGCTTTCGATCTCTTGCATGATTTCCGGATGCTCTTCAAGGTACTGGGCGGCGTTTGCCTTGCCCTGACCAATCTTGTTGCCTTTATAGCTGTACCAGGCGCCTGCCTTGTCGACCAGGTTGCACTGCACGCCCAGATCAACCACCTCACCAGCATGGTAAATACCCTTGCCGTACAGGATCTGGAACTCGGCCTGACGGAACGGCGGTGCTACCTTGTTTTTAACCACTTTAACGCGGGTTTCGTTACCGGTGACTTCATCACCCGATTTTACGGAACCGGTACGGCGAATATCGAGCCGCACGCTGGCGTAAAACTTCAGCGCGTTACCGCCAGTCGTGGTTTCCGGGCTACCAAACATCACGCCGATCTTCATGCGGATCTGGTTGATAAACACCACGAGGCAGTTGGCGTTTTTGATATTACCGGTGATTTTACGCAGCGCCTGAGACATCAAACGCGCCTGCAGACCTACATGGGTATCACCCATTTCGCCTTCGATTTCAGCCCGCGGTGTCAGCGCGGCAACGGAGTCGATAATGATCACGTCAACGCCGCCCGAGCGGACCAGCATATCGGTGATTTCAAGCGCCTGCTCACCGGTGTCCGGCTGAGATACCAGCAGGTCATCCAGGTTAACACCCAGTTTTTCTGCATAGCTTGGATCAAGGGCGTGCTCGGCATCAACGAACGCACATACCTTGCCCTGCTTCTGTGCTTGAGCAATGACCGACAGGGTCAGCGTGGTTTTACCCGACGATTCCGGTCCAAAAATCTCTACCACCCGGCCAAAGGGCAAACCACCAATGCCAAGAGCGATGTCCAAGCCTAGCGAGCCAGTGGACACTGACGGCATGACGACGCGCGGAGCGTCGCCCAAGCGCATCACCGTGCCTTTACCAAACTGGCGGTCGATCTGACTAAGTGCGGCGTTTAGCGCTTTCGTACGGTTGTCATCCTGAGCCATGCAAACACCCTCATCACAAACTGTATAATTACACAGTATTATGCCAAAAATTTGCTGGTAAACAAATCCTCAACGTCGTTTTTAACGATTATTTCTCAACCTCACCTTCCCCAAAAGCATCCAGGCGCGCTACCAGGCCTGCCAGCGCCTCGCGTACTGCCTGCTCGCGCACTGCCTGACGATCACCGGGAAAATGAAAGCATTCCGCCTGCTGGTGAATCTTATCTCCCCAGGCAAGCCAGACGGTTCCCACCGGTTTTTCTGGATTGCCGCCATCAGGCCCGGCAACACCGCTTACCGCAACGCCCAATTGAGCGCCGCTTTCCTGACAAGCGCCTGCGACCATTGCCTTCACCACCGCCTCACTGACGGCACCTTCAGCTTCCAGTGTAGCGGCTGGCACACCTAACAGGCGTGTTTTTGCCGTATTCGCATAGGTAATATAGCCCGTTGTAAAATAAGCCGAGCTTCCCGCCGCCGAGGTAATGGCACTGGCGATGCCACCGCCCGTACATGACTCCGCCGCGGTTATTTCTATCTGACGCTGCTGACAGACCCGCCCAAGCCGCTGTGCCAGAAGTGACAAATCAAGATTTTTAAGGCTGGATACGCTAGGGGGCATGGTCGCTCCTTCATGTAGGACATCAGTTCAGCGTAGAATACTGCGTTTAGCTTTCTCAAAGAAATCGCTCAAAGAAATCGCGCAAAAAGTACGTAACCCAAGAATGTGGTTAAAAAGGTAGTAAAGAGCGTATTTCAAAGCACATATTTCAAGAACATGCCGCAAGCCACGCTGGCTTGCGCCACGCTCAATCAGGACGCCCATGTCACAGGCCATTCCCCCCAACACGCCAATGATCACGCAATATTTAAAGATCAAACGTGAACACCCCGAGGTACTACTGTTCTACCGCATGGGGGATTTTTACGAGCTGTTTTTCGACGACGCCAAACGCGCTTCAGCCCTGCTGGACATTACGCTCACCCAGCGCGGCCAGTCAGGCGGCAAACCGATCCCCATGGCTGGCATCCCCTATCATAGCGCCGAGGGCTATCTCGCCCGCCTGGTGGCTACCGGTGAATCCGTGGCCATCTGCGAGCAAATTGGTGATCCGGCTACCAGCAAAGGCCCCGTCGAACGGCAGGTAGTGCGCATTGTGACACCCGGCACCCTGCACGATGAGGCCCTGCTCGACGCCCGCCGCGACAACGTGCTGGTCGCTTTGGCATCTGGCAGCGATCGCTGGGGACTTGCCTGGCTTGAGCTTTCCAGCGGACGTTTTAGCGTGCTGGAAGTAGACAGCGAAGCCGAGATGCTCGCCGAGCTGACCCGTCTTTCACCCGCCGAGTTACTGGTACCCGAGAGCTTAACGCTTCCCGACATGTGGTCGCAAAAGCGTAGCTTACGCCGACAGGGCGAGTGGTTGTTTGATCTGGAAAGCGCCAATCGCAGCCTGTGCGATCAGTTTGAAGTGCAGGATCTGCGTGGGTTTGGCTGCGCTCATCTAACGACCGCGCTTGTCGCCGCCGGTGTGCTGATCGATTACGCGCGTGACACACAGCGCTCGCGCCTGCCCCACGTCACCGCGCTGAGCGTCGAAAACCGCGATGACGCAGTAGTGATCGATGGTGCCAGCCGACGCAATCTGGAGATTGATATCAACCTGGGCGGCAGTGCCGACAATACGCTGGCAAGCGTGTTGGACACCTGCACCACTGCAATGGGTTCACGGCTACTGAAACGTTGGCTGAATCGCCCTCTGCGCCAGCGCGAGACGGTACAGGGCCGCCAGGCCGGCGTTGCACTGTTAAGCCTGGACGCCGCCTATATGACGCTGCGCGACACGCTCAATGATGTTGGTGATGTCGAGCGTATTCTGGCGCGCGTTGCGCTGTATAGCGCCCGGCCGCGCGATTTGGCGCGCCTGAGAGATGCCCTCAATACCCTGCCCATGCTTGAGCAGCAGCTAAGTGACGTCGAAAGTGGCAGCGCTCTGGACAACCTGCGCCCACATATCCGCCCCTATCCCGACATCGCCGACACGCTCAACCGGGCGCTGATTGAGAACCCGCCCGTAGTTATCCGTGATGGCGGTGTGATTGCCGATGGCTTTGACGCCGAGCTTGATGAGCACCGCGGCATGGCCGAAAACGCCGGCAGCTACCTGGTCAAGCTTGAACTGCGTGAACGTGAACGTACCGGACTTGCCAACCTGAAGGTCGGCTACAACCGCGTACACGGCTACTTTATCGAGCTGCCCCGCTCTCAGGCCCAGCAGGCCCCGGCTGACTATATTCGCCGCCAAACACTGAAAAACGCCGAGCGATTTATCATCCCGGAACTTAAAGAGTTCGAAGATAAGGCGCTATCGGCCAAGTCGCGCGCCTTGACTCGTGAAAAGTGGCTGTACGACCGCCTGCTTGGCGAGCTCAACGAAAATCTAACCGCCCTGCAGGGTACCTCTCGGGCACTCGCCGAACTGGACGTGCTGTGCGCTTTTGCCGAGCGCGCCGAGGCGCTCAACTGGGTGCGCCCAACGTTAAGCGATGCCACCGGCATTACGATTACCGCAGGCCGCCACCCGGTCGTGGAACAGGTAAGCGATAAGCCGTTTGTACCTAACGACGTGCTGCTCACACCCGAGCGGCATATGTTGATTATCACCGGCCCCAACATGGGCGGTAAATCTACCTATATGCGCCAGACGGCACTGATTGCACTGCTGGCCCATAGCGGTAGCTTTGTGCCCGCGGATGCGGCTGAAATAGGCCCTATCGACCGGATCTTCACCCGTATTGGTTCATCGGATGATTTGGCGGGTGGTCGCTCGACGTTTATGGTCGAGATGACCGAAACCGCGAATATTTTGCATAATGCAACCGAGCAAAGCCTGGTACTTATGGATGAAATTGGCCGGGGCACGAGCACTTTTGATGGTCTTTCGCTTGCCTGGGCGAGTGCCGAACATCTTGCCCAGGCGCACGCGCTCACGCTGTTTGCCACCCACTACTTTGAAATGACGGCGCTGCCTGACCAGGCCGAGGGTGTGGCCAATATCCATTTAACCGCCACCGAGCACGGCGACAGCATTGTGTTTATGCATCGCATAGAGGCGGGCCCGGCGAGCCAAAGCTATGGCTTACAGGTAGCCCAACTGGCGGGCGTGCCCACGCATGTCATTAAACGTGCCAGGGAAAAGCTGATTGCGCTTGAGCAGCGCGATGTGAACACGCATCAGGCACGCTCTGCTGGCGTATCGGAACATTACCCTCAGGCAACATCCGCCCCCCAGCAAAACGATCTGTTTGCCAGCACACCGCATCCGGTTGTAGAAGCGCTTGAGCGCGCGGATGTAGACGATTTATCGCCCCGTGAAGCGCTTGCGCTGATTTATCAATGGCGGGATCTGCTGTAATTGGCGCAAGAGAAGACGCTCAGAGCTTGCCGTTAGGTATGGGCACCACTAGAATGTCGCCCATACTTTTTAGCTTATAAAAAACGGCTGTTTTATAACCATTCACGATTGACCATGACCGGACTGTACCTCCGGTCCCGCAAGAGGGATAGCGCGATGACGTTTGTCGTTACCGAAAACTGCATCCAATGCAAATACACCGACTGTGTCGAAGTCTGCCCGGTCGACTGCTTTTACGAAGGCCCCAACTTCCTGGTGATTCACCCGGATGAGTGCATTGATTGCGCCCTATGCGAGCCGGAGTGCCCTGCAGAGGCCATCTTCTCTGAGGATGAGCTGCCTGATGGGCAGGAACAGTTTATCGAGATCAATGCTGAACTGGCCGATGTGTGGCCCAACATTTCTGAAAAGAAAGATGCCTTGCCAGATGCGGAAGAGTGGGATGGCAAGAGCGGCAAGATCGAGAAGCTTGAGCGCTAGTAATAACGGCGTAACAGCATTTTCTAAGAACCAGCGTCCGCGCTGGTTTTTTTCTGTCTGACCATCAAGCGAATGCCTGCTGCAAACGCAAAAGAGCCGCCCAAGGGCGGCTCTTTTGCGCTACAGGATACATCTCAGCTTACACGGGCTTCGGCTCGCCCAGCTCGTTGTCGCTGGAGTCAAAGACCATGCTGTCGTGCTGCTTGAGCAGGCGGCTTGTCACCGTGCCCGCGGTCATTGAGCCGTTGACGTTGACCGCCGTGCGGCCCATATCGATTAGCGGCTCGATGGAGATTAATAGCCCCGCCAGCGCAATCGGCAGATCAAGCGTCGAAAGCACAATGATGGCCGCAAAGGTTGCCCCGCCACCGACGCCCGCAATCCCGAAAGACGCCAGTGTGACGACTAGCACCAGCGTTGCCAGAAACTCCAGCGAAAACGGATCGATCCCCACCGTAGGCGCAATCATCATGGCCAGCATGGCCGGATAAAGTCCGGCACAGCCGTTTTGGCCGATGGTTGCACCAAAGGAAGCCGAGAAGTTGGCGATCGCAGGCGGTACGCCAATGCGGTCCACCTGAGCCTCGATGTTCAAAGGAATCGTGGCCGCGCTTGAGCGTGAGGTAAACGCAAAGGTGAGTACCGGCCAGACCTTTTGAAAGTAGCGCTTGGGATTGACCCCAACGCCCATCAAAAACAGCGCGTGCATGACCAGAATCAGCGCCAGCCCCACGTAGGAGGCAACGACGAAACCAAGCAGGTTATAGATATCATTAAGATTGGACGTGGAAACCACCTTGGTCATCAACGCCATCACCCCGTAAGGCGTCAGGCGAATCACCATGCGCACCAGGCGCATGATCCACTTCTGCACGATATCGATCCCTTCAATCAGCTTATCGCCAAGTGCTGCATTTTCACGCTTGATGCCCAGTGCCGCCATACCCAAAAACGTGGCAAAAATTACCACGCTGATAATCGACGTCGGACGCTCCCCTGCCAAGTCCTGAAAAGGATTACTGGGAATAAAAGACAGCAGCAGCTGCGGTATGGTCAGATCAGCCACTTGAGCACTGCGCTCGATAATGGCCTGACCCCGCTCAAGCTCGCGGGCGCCCTGCACCAGCCCTTCGGCAGACAACCCAAACAGCTGCGTCATGCTGATGCCGATAACCGCCGAGATCGCCGTGGTAAGCATCAGCATGGCCAGCACGCCCAAACTGATCTTGCCCAGCGCACTGGCATCGTGCAGACGCGTTACGGCGGACAAAATAGTGACCAGCACCAAGGGCATGATGATCATTTTAAGCAGCTGAACGTAGCCGCCGCCCACCAGATTTACCCAGTCAATCGTACCGCTAAGTACGGCTGAATCGGTATATCCCCACTGCATCAACCCGCCCAACACAACGCCGATTACAAGACCGGCGAGCACCACGCGAGACAGGCTGGCACCACGGCGCTGCCAGCGCGCCAGCAGCGCAATTGCCAGCATAAAGATCAAAACGTTGATCGCAATCAACCCATGCATGTAATGCCTCTCCTGAAAAAACAAAAAACGGCACATCAGCGATGTGCCGTAAGATAAGCGGAGCAGAAACATAGCCTGCTAATTCTTGCGCGCTATGGTAAGTAATAGCGGCGCAGAATAAAAATGTATTTTGCTTATAACCTTGGAAGCATTTAGATGGTTGAGGCAACTGCCGGCAGGGCTATTGGATAAAGGGCTACTCAAAGAAGTACTGCTAAAAAAGACTTATCGAAGCATGGCCATTTTACAGACAAAAAAAAGGCGGCCCATAGGCCGCCCGCTCCAAGCACTTCCTCTGACCACTCCCTGTGTCATATTCCTCAGGTAACTTCCTTACCAGGGCTCACATCAGTGTGGCACCCAGCGTACCTGTTTACATCTCGTTGCATTGCATTCTGTCTAAAGCATCCCTGCCTCCCCTGTCCTGAATGCATTGTGGCAGATAACGAATGCTTCTCAAGGCGGGCAAAATAGAAAAGGGTAAGCCTCACCGGCTTACCCTTTTTCTCAAACCAATTAAAAATCAATCACATGAATTCGCACTAATGCAAAATTACGGATTTTCTTACCCAAAACCGAGCGATTTTCGTCGGTATTTGTAAGACATCTCTTACAAAATCTTGAGACATATCTTACAAACTAACCCTAAAAACGCCTTACTGACCTTTAATAGCTTTCAGGCCCGGGTAGGTAACATCACCTAGTTCCGCTTCGATCACCAGTAAGCGGTTATATTTAGCTACCCGATCAGAACGGCAAAGCGAGCCGGTCTTGATCTGACCTGCACAGGTACCCACCGCCAGATCGGCAATGGTGGTATCTTCAGTTTCGCCGGAGCGGTGCGAGATAACCGCGGTAAAGCCTGCATCCTGAGCCATCTTGATGGCGTCCAGCGTTTCAGACAGCGAGCCGATCTGGTTGAACTTGATCAGAATCGAGTTGCCGATTTTTTCATCGATGCCGCGCTTGAGGATTTTGGTGTTGGTGACGAACAGGTCATCGCCTACCAGTTGCACCTTGTCACCCAGCTTATCGGTCAGCGCTTTCCAGCCGTCCCAATCCGACTCATCCATACCGTCTTCGATGGAAACGATCGGGTAGTCGGCGCAAAGACCTGCCAGATAGTCGGTAAAGCCTTGCGCATCGTAGCTTTTACCTTCGCCGGAAAGGTTGTACTGGCCGTCCTTGTAGAACTCAGACGAGGCACAATCGAGCGCGAGCGTAACGTCTTTACCCAGGGTATAGCCCGCATCTGCAACGGCCTGCTTGATAACCGCCAGGGCATCGGCATTAGAGGCCAAGTCAGGCGCAAAACCGCCCTCGTCGCCAACCGACGTGGAAAGACCTTTCGCCAGGAGTACTTTCTTCAGCGCATGGAAGATTTCTGCGCCCATGCGCAGACCTTCGCGGAAGTTGGGCGCGCCTACCGGCTGCACCATGAACTCTTGGATATCGACGTTATTATCCGCGTGCTCGCCGCCGTTGATAATATTCATCATCGGCACGGGCATGCTGTATTGACCCGGCTGGCCGTAAAGCTCGGCAATGTGCGCATAAAGCGGCACGCCCTTGGCATTGGCCGCCGCTTTGGCAGCAGCCAGCGATACAGCCAGAATCGCATTCGCACCCAGGGTGGCTTTATTTTCAGTGCCATCCAGCGCCAGCATGGCATCGTCCAGACCGCGCTGATCACGCGCATCCATGCCGAGTAGCGCATCCCGGATCTTGCCATTGACCGCATCGACAGCTTTCAGTACACCTTTGCCGAGATAGCGCGCTTTATCACCGTCGCGCAGTTCAAGCGCTTCACGCGAACCGGTGGAAGCACCGCTGGGTGCGCAGGCTTCGCCTACCGCGCCACTCTCAAGACGCACGCGCGCCTGTACTGTCGGATTACCGCGTGAATCGAGTACTTCCAGTGCACTGATATCTACAATTTTGGTCATGACAGTGTCCTTGGTTGTCGGTCTAATAAAGGATTACGTACCGCGTTGGCTACCGCGCTCAGCGAATAGTCAACGGCGCAAAGTTTTTCACCAATGAATCCAATTGCGAAAGCTGGGTTAAAAATGGCTCAAGCTGATCAAGCGGCAAGGCACAGGGGCCATCACACTTGGCATTATCAGGGTCTGGGTGAGCTTCCAAAAACAGCCCGGCGAGGCCCACAGCGACACCGGCACGGGCAAGCTCGGCTACCTGAGCACGCCGCCCATCGGCACTGTCGGCGCGTCCACCCGGGCGCTGAAGCGCGTGGGTGACATCAAAAAACACTGGATAGCCGGTCTGTTTCATATCCCCAAACCCGAGCATATCGACGATCAGGTTGTTGTAACCAAAGCTTGAACCGCGCTCGCACAGCATCAGGCGATCATTACCGGCTTCCTGAAACTTGCTGAGGATATGGCGCATCTCATGAGGTGCTAAAAACTGGGGCTTTTTGATATTGATCGCGGCACCGGTTTTGGCCATCGCCACTACCAGATCCGTCTGGCGTGCCAGGAAAGCGGGCAGCTGGATGATATCCGCGACTTCTGCCGCCTGAGCCGCCTGCCAGGGCTCGTGGACATCGGTGATGATCGGCACGCCGTAACGCGACTTGATATCAGCAAGTATCTGCAGGCCTTTTTCGATACCCGGACCACGGTACGAGTGAATCGAGCTGCGGTTGGCCTTGTCAAAGCTCGCCTTGAATACATACGGCATGCCAAGCTTTTGCGTCACGCTGACGTAGGCTTGGGCTACCTCGTCGGCAAGCTCCGCCGACTCCAGCACGTTCATGCCGCCGAGCAGCATTAAGGGCAAAGAATTGCCGGCGGTTAGGCCGGCAATGTTGATATGACGCTCTTGAAAAGGTGCTTGAGAAGACATTGGCTTCCCCCCTTATTCCTGAGGTGTCGCGTGAGACCGGGTACGCGCCGTTTTGTGCTCCAGCGCTGCATTTACAAAGCCCGAGAACAGCGGGTGTCCGTCACGCGGTGTGGAGGTAAATTCCGGGTGGAACTGACATGCCACATACCAAGGGTGATCAGCCAGTTCGACCATTTCAACCAGCGACTGATCAACGCTTTTACCTGAAATTACCAGGCCGGCTTTTTCCAGCTCGTCAATAAACTGGTTATTGACCTCAAAGCGGTGACGATGGCGCTCGACGATTTCATCAGAGCCATAAGCTTCACGCGCTTTGCTGCCGGAAGTCAGGTGACATACCTGTCCGCCCAAGCGCATGGTGCCGCCCAAATCAGACGCCGCATCGCGCAGCTCGATTTTACCTTCGGCATTCAGCCATTCGGTAATCAGGCCGACCACCGGGTGCTGGGTGTCATGGGTAAACTCGGTGGAGTTGGCATCTTTCCAGCCCGCCACGTTACGCGCAAATTCAATAACCGCTACCTGCATCCCTAAGCAGATTCCCAGATAAGGTACGTTATTTTCGCGGGCAAACTGGGCGGTAAGAATCTTGCCTTCCACGCCGCGCTCACCAAAGCCGCCGGGTACCAGAATAGCGTCTTTACCCGCTAAACGCTCGGTGCCGTGGCGTTCGATGTCTTCAGCATCGATATAGTCGACGTTGACCTTGATGCGCCCCTGAATGCCAGCGTGAATCAAGGCCTCATTAAGCGACTTATACGCGTCCAGCAGCTCCATGTACTTACCGACCATGGCGATACTCACGGACTTGAGCGGATTAAGCTTGGAGTCCAGCACCTTCACCCACTCGGAAAGATCGGCGGGCTCGGCATCAAGGCGCAGCTTATCGCAGACGATATCATCCAGGCCGTGCTCGTGGAGCATCAGCGGGATACGGTAAATGGTATCCGCATCCTGAAGCGGTACGACCGCGCGCTCTTCAACGTTGGTAAACAACGCGATCTTGCGGCGCTCGCTCTCTTCAAGCTCGACTTCGCTACGGCAAATCAGGATATCCGGCTGAATACCAATCGAGCGCAGCTCTTTAACGCTGTGCTGGGTGGGCTTGGTTTTCGTCTCGCCCGCCGTCTTGATATACGGCACCAACGTCAGGTGCATAAACAGCGCGCGATTAGCACCCTGCTCGCTACGAATCTGACGGATCGATTCCAGGAACGGCAGCGATTCGATATCACCTACCGTGCCGCCGATTTCTACCAGCGCCACGTCGAAGCCTTCACCGCCGGCATAAACGCGCTGCTTGATTTCATCGGTGATGTGCGGGATGACCTGTACCGTGCCACCCAGGTAATCGCCACGGCGCTCTTTGCGCAGCACGTGCTCGTAAACACGGCCTGTGGTGAAGTTGTTGCGCTGGGTCATCTTGGTACGAATAAAGCGTTCGTAGTGGCCCAGGTCCAGATCGGTCTCGGCGCCATCCTCGGTGACGAACACCTCGCCGTGCTGGAAAGGGCTCATGGTGCCCGGGTCCACGTTGATGTACGGGTCGAGCTTGAGCATGGTGACCTTAAGGCCGCGGGCCTCTAAAATCGCCGCCAGCGAGGCCGACGCGATGCCCTTGCCAAGAGAGGACACAACGCCGCCGGTCACGAAGATATATCGTGTCATGGAAAACCTGTCGAAACGTGATCAAAAGGCGTAACAGAAAGCCACACCAGGATGGGACGACAGAATAGCAGACTACGCCTCAAGGCTCAATTTGAACTGAGCAGTCAAAACCGACTCAACTTGATCACACTTGTGCACCGCCCCAGCGATAGGTCTCCGCGAGGGCGCTGTGAACCCGTCCCTGGGCGCTACTTTCGCCATCTGACCGCCATGGATGGCGGAAATGCCGGAAACGAATGGAACTGCTTTCCGGCCATGGCGAAAGACCCTCGCTACGACCTATCCCTGGCGCTGCTCTGACGTCAAGCGCGCGCTATACGCCCAGGTAATCCAGAATGCCTTCTGCGGCCTGGCGGCCTTCATAAATCGCCGTAACCACCAGATCAGAGCCGCGCACCATATCGCCGCCGGCAAAGATCTTTTCATTGCTGGTCTGAAAGGCGTACTGGCCGTGCTCTGGGGCTTTTACCAGGTCGCGCTCATTCAGATCAATGCGCGAGCCTTCAAACCAAGGCGCAGGGCTTGCCTGGAAACCAAACGCTACAACCACCGCATCGGCGGCAATAATTTCTTCGGATCCCGGTACCACCTCAGGGCGACGGCGGCCGTTTTCGTCAGGTTCGCCGAGTCGAGTGCGCACAACCTTCACGCCTTCGACCTTCTCTTCACCCACTACCGCCACCGGCTGGCGGTTGAACAGGAACTCAACACCCTCTTCGCGCGCGTTGGTCACTTCACGGCGAGAGCCGGGCATGTTCTCTTCGTCACGGCGATAAGCACAGGTAACGCTCGCAGCACCCTGACGGATCGAGGTGCGGTTACAGTCCATGGCGGTATCGCCACCGCCGAGAACGACAACGCGCTTGCCTTCCATCGAGATGTAATCGTTGGGATCTTTCTCGAATCCCAGGCAGCGGTTGACGTTAGCGATCAGGAAATCGAGCGCTTTGTACACACCAGGCAGGTCTTCACCGGGGAAACCGCCTTCCATGTATTTATACGTGCCCATGCCCAGGAAAACCGCGTCGTACTCCTGGAGCAGCGTATCGAACTCGATATCCGTGCCGATTTCAGTATTCAGACGAAACTCGATACCCATTTCCTCGAATACCGCCCGACGGCGCTCCATAACGTTCTTTTCAAGCTTGAACTCAGGAATACCGAAGGTTAACAGGCCGCCGATTTCCGGGTACTTATCAAATACCACGGGCTTGACGCCGTTGCGGGCCAGAATATCGGCACAGCCAAGCCCGGCAGGCCCGGCGCCGACAATCGCGACTTTTTTATCCGTCCACACGACCTTGGACATGTCCGGGCGCCAGCCCATGGCAAACGCAGTATCGGTAATGTACTTCTCGACAGAGCCGATGGTTACTGCACCAAAGCCGTCGTTGAGCGTGCAATCACCTTCACACAGCCGGTCTTGCGGACATACGCGGCCACACACCTCGGGCAGCGAGTTGGTTTTATGCGAAAGCTCAGCGGCTTCAATGATGTTGCCTTCCACGACTAGCTGCAGCCAGTTGGGAATGTAGTTGTGAACCGGGCATTTCCACTCGCAATACGGGTTGCCGCAATGCAGGCAGCGATGCGCCTGGCTTGCCGCATCAGTGGGTTTGAACGGTTCATAAATCTCAGCGAATTCTTTGGCACGCGTATGGGCGGCTTTTTTCTGTGGGTCTTGGCGACCCACATCAACAAACTGGAAATCGTTATTTAAACGGTTAGCCATGATTTCTCTCCTCGAAGCGTAGACACAGGCGGTTTATTGCGGCTGACGCCGAGATTGATCCAGCAGACTGCCCAGACTTGCCGCTTTTGGCTTCACCAGCCAGAAGTGACGCAGGTAGTCGCTAAAGTCTTCCAAAATCGCGGCCCCACGGCTGGAACCCGTCTCTTCGACATAGGTGGTAATCAGCTCGCGAAGATGGCGGCGATACGCTTCCATGGCTTCCGTACTAATGCGATGAATTTCGACCAGCTCGTGGTTGTACTTGTCCACGAAGGTACGGTCTTCATCCAGCACGTAGGCAAACCCACCGGTCATGCCTGCACCAAAGTTAACGCCCGTTTCACCCAGCACACACACCAGACCGCCGGTCATGTACTCGCAGCAGTGGTCGCCAGCGCCTTCAATCACCGCCGTGGCGCCTGAGTTACGCACCGCAAAACGCTCGCCTGCGGTGCCCGCGGCCATCAACGTGCCGCCGGTTGCGCCATACAGGCAGGTGTTACCGATAATCGCGGTTTTATGGCTTTCGAACTGGCTGACCTTGGGTGGCACGATCACGATCTTGCCGCCGTTCATGCCCTTGCCCACGTAGTCGTTGGCATCGCCTTCCAGGTACAGATTCAGGCCGCGGGCATTCCAGACGCCGAAGCTCTGCCCTGCCACACCGGTAAAGCGTGCGGTAACGGGCGCGTTTTCCAGGCCCTCTTCCCCATAACGCTTGGCGATAGCGCCGGAGGTAAGTGCGCCTACGCTGCGATCACAGTTAGTGATGTTAAAGCTGAACTCACCGCCCGACTGGCTCTCGATAGCCTCTTTAAGCGCTGCCAACACTTCCTGGTTTTTAGCACCCGGGTCGTGGGGCACGTTGCGGCTCACCTTGCAGAACTGCGGCGCATCCGCCGGTACAAAATCGTTGGCAAGCAAAGGCATCAGGTCGAGTTTGCGCTGGCTTGCGGTATTGCCTTCAAGCACTTCCAGAAGGTCGGTACGCCCGATCAGGTCGGTCAGTTGGCGTACGCCGAGCATGGCCATCAGCTCACGCACTTCTTCGGCGATAAAGCGGAAGTAGTTTTTGACCATATCCACCGTGCCACGGAAGTGTTCGCCGCGCAGGAAATCGTCCTGGGTGGCCACCCCGGTAGCGCAGTTGTTCAGGTGGCAGATACGCAGGAACTTGCAGCCCAGCGCGACCATCGGCGCGGTACCAAAACCAAAGCTTTCCGCCCCCAGGATGGCTGCCTTGACCACGTCCAAGCCGGTCTTAAGGCCACCATCGGTCTGCAGGCGAATTTTGTCGCGTAGGCCGTTGATACGCAGCGCCTGATGCACCTCAGGCAGGCCCAGCTCCCAGGGGGAACCGGCATGCTTGATCGAGGTGAGCGGGCTTGCCGCAGTACCGCCATCATAACCGGACACGGTAATCAGGTCGGCGTAGGCCTTGGCCACACCGGTGGCGATAGTGCCGATACCCGGCTCGGATACCAGCTTCACCGATACCTGGGCTTCCGGGTTAACCTGCTTGAGGTCAAAAATCAGCTGCGCCAGATCCTCGATCGAATAGATATCGTGGTGCGGCGGCGGTGAGATCAGCGTGACGCCGGGCACCGCGTGGCGCAGGCGAGCGATAAGCGCGTTGACCTTGCCACCTGGCAACTGGCCGCCCTCGCCCGGCTTGGCGCCTTGGGCGACCTTGATCTGCAGCACTTCGGCATTGACCAGATAAGCTGGTGTTACCCCAAAGCGGCCCGAGGCAATCTGCTTGATCTTGGAGCTGCGAATGGTGCCGTAACGTGCGGGGTCTTCGCCGCCTTCGCCGGAGTTGGAGCGCCCGCCGGCTTCGTTCATGGCCTGGGCCAGCGCTTCATGGGCTTCCGGTGAGAGTGCGCCCAGGGACATGCCCGCGCTATCAAAACGTGGCAGCAGCGCATCAACCGGCTCAACGTCATCCAGCGGAATCGGCGTTTCAGCGGCTTTGAGCGTGAGCAGGTCGCGAATGGTCGCGACAGGACGCTCATTCACCAGCTGCGCGAATTTTTTCCACTTGGCGTAGCTGCCTTCCTGAACGGCGGCCTGCAACGACTTTACTACATCAGGGTTGTAGGCATGGTATTCATGGCCATGCACATACTTGAACATACCGCCCTGGGAGATACCTTTACGGGTAATCCAGGCGTCCTTGGCCAACAGCTCTTGCTGCATCTGTAGCTCAGCGAAGCCTGCACCCTGAATTCGCGATGCCATGCCCGCAAAGCAGGTGTTCATCACTTCATCTGAAAGCCCGACTGCTTCAAACAGCATGGAGCCGCGGTACGAAGCCAGCGTCGAGATCCCCATTTTGGAGAGTATCTTGAACAAGCCTTTCTGCAGGCCTTTGCGATAATTTTCCCGGCCATCGGCCGGATTGCCGGAAAGCTCGCCGGTGCGGTGCATATCGGCCATGACCTGATAGGCAAGCCATGGGTACACGGCGGTGGCACCAATACCAAACAGCACGGCCATCTGGTGGGCGTCACGGGCGTAGCCGGTTTCAACGATGATATTGGCATTGGGACGCAGCGCCAGACGACCAAGATGCGTGTGCACCGCGCCAACCGCCAGCGGTGCCTGAATGGGAATCAGCCCCTTGGGCAGGTCCGCATCGGTAAGCACCAGCAATACTTTGCCCGCTTTTACCTGGGCTTCGGCTTCCTGGCAAAGCGCATTGACCGCCTGCTGCAAGCTTTGCTGTTCGGGATCGTAACCCATGGACAGCGTATAGCTTGCAAACGCCGGGTCGTCCTGGTCGATCAGCGCGGTAAATTTACGCGGTGAAAGCACCGGCGTAGTAAGAATCAGCCGGTGGGCGTGCTCGGGCGTTGCCTTGAACACGTTAAGCTCCGCGCCACAGCAGGTTTCCAGCGACATCACGATCGCTTCGCGCAGCGGGTCAATTGGCGGGTTGGTTACCTGAGCAAACTTCTGACGGAAGAAGTCGGTCAAAAGGCGCGGGCGGCTTGAAAGTACCGCCATGGGCGTATCGTCACCCATCGACCCTACGGCTTCCTGACCGCTTTCCGCCAGCGGGCGAAGCACCTGGTCGCGCTCTTCAAAGCTGACCTGGAACATTTTCTGCTGCACATTCAGCGCATCGGTTTCCATGGACTGGAAACTGGCAAGCTCGGTGAGTGCCGACTCAAGGTAGTTGGCTTCCTGCTTGAGCCAACGCTTGTAGGGGTAGGCCGATTTCAGGCGGTCATCGATATCCTGGGTATGCAGCACTTCGCCGGTCTGGGTATCGACAGCGAGCATTTGCCCCGGACCCACGCGCCCTTTAGCGACGACGTCTTCAGGCTTGTAGCCATAGGTGCCGACTTCCGACGCCAGGGTGATATAGCCGTTTTTGGTGATTACCCAGCGCGCCGGGCGCAGGCCGTTGCGGTCCAGCATGCACACCGCCTGGCGGCCATCGGTCATTACCACGCCCGCCGGGCCATCCCACGGCTCCATATGCATGGAGTTGTATTCGTAGAAGGCGCGCAGCTCCGCGTCCATGGTTTCAACGTTTTGCCAGGCAGGCGGCACCATCATGCGCACAGCACGATGCAGCTCCATACCGCCGGTCAGCAGCACTTCCAGCATGTTATCCATACTGGAGGAGTCAGAACCGGTGGTGTTGACGACTTCATCGAGCTTATCGATATCGGGCAGATACTCGCTCACGAAGTTGGCCTTGCGCGAGTTAGCCCAGCCGCGGTTAGCCTCAATGGTGTTGATTTCACCATTATGAGCCAATAAGCGGAATGGCTGCGCCAGCGGCCAGCGCGGTGCAGTATTGGTCGAGAAGCGCTGGTGAAATACGCAGATAGCGGTTTCCAGACGCGGGTCGTTCAAGTCCTTGTAGAATGCCGGCAGATCTTCCGGCATCACCAGGCCTTTATACGACACCACTTCTGCCGAGAGCGACGCCACATAGAAGTCTTCATCGCCGCGCAGCGCCTGCTCGGCGTAACGGCGGGCCATAAAGAGGTCCACGGTAAACTGCTCGCTCTTACCTGGCTCGACAAAAACCTGCTCGATACGCGGCAGGCAGTCCAGCGCCATCGGGCCGCATACGCTTGAGTCGGTAGGCACCACACGCCAGCCGGCCACATGAAGGCCACGTGCACTCAGTTCGCGCTCGACGGTGTTACGCGCTTCCGTTGCCCGGGCGTCGTCGTTGGGCAGAAATACAACGCCCACCGCGAACTGCTCGTTAAGTGCCACGCCCAGAGCTTCCTGGGCAGCTTCACGCATAAACTGGGTCGGCATCTTGAGCAATAGCCCACAACCGTCGCCGGTTTTACCGTCGGCGGCGATCCCGCCCCTATGCGTCATGCAGGTCAGCGATTCAATGGCCGTTTTCAGTAAATCGTGACTGGCCTGCCCTTCCATATGCGCAATAAGGCCAAAGCCGCAGTTATCGCGAAACTCGCCAGGCTGGTGGAGACCTTTATTCATGGGCGTGCCTCTAGTCAAGGTATTTTATTAGCAGCGTTCTTATGGTTTAATAGTGGGTTTTTCTTTTTTTATTAAGATTTTTAACCGCCTAGAACAGGGCGCCTGCCCGATCCGCTGCTGCAAGAAAATGGTCGCTCAGCATAGCGATTCGCCCCCCGCCAGCGCAATCACCACGAAACCAAATTCAGCAAAAAGTCTTTTCAAATCCTACAGTTGCAAACCCCTCTATAGTAAAAAAGATATACACTTCAAGCACTTGCAAAGCCATATAACGCTATTTCAACGAAAAATCATAGATATTAAACTTTAGTCTAAATAACACTCAAAAATCCATGCCGATAGCGCATAAGCCATGCGAATTACATTATGCAGTGTGCATTGCAGTAATGTTGGGCCATAAAAAAGCCCACCATGAAGGTGGGCTTATTGAACACATAACGCTTTTACAGTCGAGTTACAGGCGCGGGTAGCTATCCAGTAAGGTGCGCAAGACCTCTTCCGAGGTCGTGTCATCAATACACGCATTGCCGATAGCATGTAACAGCACCAGCCGCAGCTTGGCGTCCACGTTTTTCTTATCCAGCCGCATGCGGGTTAAAAAGTCATCACTTTGCATATCGGCAGGCGCCGCCAACGGCAGCCCGGCACTCTCAATCACTAACTGGGCACGCGTTAAATCAGCGCGACTGATAAAGCCCAGCTGCTGGGAGAGCGTAGCGGCCAACGCCATGCCTGCCCCAACTGCCTCGCCGTGCAACCAGTTGCCGTAGCCTTGATGGGCCTCAATCGCATGGCCAAACGTATGCCCAAGGTTAAGATGCGCCCGAACGCCCTGCTCGGTTTCGTCATCCGCCACGATGTCGGCTTTTATCTGACAACTGCGCGCAATGGCTTCGATGATCGCCTCTGGGCTGATGTGGCGTAGCGCGGCCATATTGTCTTCAAGCCAGCTGAGAAACGCCTCATCACGAATCAGCCCATACTTGATGACTTCGGCAAGCCCGGCAGATAGCTCACGCGCGGGCAGGCTCGCAAGCGTTGCGATATCAATCAGCACTGCTTTAGGCTGCCAGAAAGCGCCAATCATGTTCTTGCCGAGCGGATGATTAACGCCGGTTTTTCCGCCTACTGAAGAGTCCACCTGGGAAAGCAGCGTGGTAGGCACCTGGATAAAGGCAACGCCGCGCTGATAAGACGCCGCAGCATAGCCCACCATATCGCCAATCACCCCGCCACCCAACGCGACCAGCGTACAGCGACGATTAAAGCCGGCTTCAAGAAGCGCATCCCAAATGCGACTAACCTGTTCAATGGTCTTGTACTGTTCGCCGTCAGGCAGGATGACCGTGCGCACGTCCACATCGCTGGGTAGATGTGCACAGAGTGCTTCCAGGTAAAGCGGTGCAACCGTTTCATTGGTGACCACCATTACCTGCTTGCCCGCCAGATAAGGCGTTAGCGCCTGGGGGTCATCTAATAATCCAGAACCAATATGGATCGGATAGCTGCGATCACCCAACGCAACATTTAACGTACGTTGGGCAGTGGCGGGCTGAGTCATTGGGATACCTTTGAGTTAAGCGTGACGGCGTGCTCCAGCGGGTCGGTCAAACGGTGCACCCGGCGTAGGATTTCATTGACCACGGCACGCGGGCTGCGCCGATCAGTGCGCACGGTAATATCCGAGGTAGCACGGTAAAGAGGATCGCGGGCGGCAAACATATCGTTGAGTACCTGCTCCCGGTTAGCGCACTGGAGAAGCGGGCGATTGCGATCTTTCGCGGTGCGTTTAAGCTGCTGGTCGACCGTGGTCATCAGGTAAACCACCGTACCCCGTTCACGCAGTACGCGCCGATTATCTTCGCGAAGTACGGCGCCGCCTCCGGTTGCCACCACTACGCCAGAAAGCCGGGTCAGCTCATCGATCATCTGAATTTCACGCAGCCGAAAGCCTGGCTCACCCTCCACATCAAAAATCCATGGGATATCGGCACCGCAGCGATCTTGTATGGCGTGGTCGCTATCATAGAACGTGCGCGATAGCTCTGCCGCCAACAGGCGACCTATCGTGCTTTTACCAGCCCCCATGGGGCCGATCAGAAAAAGGTTGGGTAAATCCTGCATCAGCGAACCGCCAAGCCATCGTCAAGTAGTCGTGGAGTAATAAAGACTAACAACTCTACCTTTTCATTGCTCTCTTCGGTATAGCGAAACAGCCGTCCGAGCAAAGGAATATCTCCTAAAAGCGGAGTTTTTGCCATTTGGCTCAGCTGTTCAGTGGTTAGAATCCCACCTAACACCACCGTTTGGCCATTATCTACCAGTACCTGGGTTTCAATCTGGTTGGTATCAATGGGCGGCTCGCCGCCAAAACCCGACTCCCTGAAACTATCATTTTTTATCACCAGATCCATGATAATACGATTATCCGGGGTAATTTGCGGCGTGACCTCAAGCGACAGTTCAGCCTCTTTAAACTGGGTATCCGGATTGCCCTGCACATCCACACTCTGAAACGCCCGCTCTTCACCCTGGCGGATAATCGCCGTACGCTGGTTCGCAGTGATTACCCGGGGCTGCGAAATAGTCTGGCTTTTGCCTTCGCTTTCCAGCGCGCGAAGCTCCAGGTCGAGCAGAATATCGCCGGATAAGTAGCCAAAGCTAAACCCGGTACCGGCCCCTGACGGCGCACCTAAATCGACCGCCAAACCGCCGCGTGCCCGGTTCAAGCCGCGCGGATTGATATTGCGCTGCCCTTGAGTACCGTCGGGCAGCTCCTGAAAACCACGCGTACTGGAGACTCCCCAGTTAACCCCCAGCTCGCGGGAGGCGGTATCCCGGGCTATCACAATGCGCGCCTCAATCTGTACCTGACGTACCGGCACATCAAAGCGCGCCAGCGTGCGCCTAATGCTGCGCACCTGTTCGGCCGTATCCCGCACTATCAGCGCATTGGTTCGGGGGTCGACACTCACCCGCCCACGTTCACTCAAAACCCCCAGGCCATCGTCTCCGCGCAGCAATTGGGCCAGGTCTTCAGCGCGGGCATACTTTATTTCAATAAACTCGTTCACGATCGGTGACAACGTTTCGTGATGGCTACGCGCCGCGATTTCTTCGCTTTCAAGTTCGGCAAGCTCACCCATTGGGGCGATCAGTATCACATTGCCATGTTCACGGCTTGAAAGCCCCCGGCTGTGTAAAATCGACGCCAGCGCCTGATCCCAGGGAACCTGATTCAGGTTCAGCGTGATACGCCCTGTCACGCCCTCACTGGCGATAAGATTAAGCCCGGTGAACTCAGCAAGCGTTGTCAGTACGGCGCGAATGTCCATGTCCTGAACGTTTAAACTCAGCCGCTCGCCAGTAAAACGCTCTTGCTGAGCCTCACTAACAGGCGGATTTTCTTGAGCAACGAAGGCACGAGTAGCCGCAGGTTCCACCAAAGAAACTCTCAGCCGCCCCCTCATCACCTGCGAAGTCTGAATCATCGGCTGGGTTAAACCGACCACCAGCCGGGTACGGCCGTTACCCTCGGCTATATTAATGTGCTCAATCCCCGGCTGATTTACCTCGATATGACGGCGCCCTAGCCCATTTTGCGTAGCGATCAGGTCCAGCGTCAGACGCGGCGGGTTATCCAGACGGTAACTCTGCAATTCAGCCACTCCACCGCTGAAATGCAGATCCATCTCCAGCGCGCCGTGCTCTCCCTGATGCACGTCTATATCCGTCAACACCGATGCCAGAACCTGACAAGGCATGAAAGCGAGCAGTATTAGCAGCGTGCGGCGGATAACAATGGCCATGGCGTACTCCAGCAAGAGGTTAAGGCGATGCCTTCAGAGCAAGTGAGGTCTGGTGATCCTGCCATCCCTGCGGCGTTGCGATACGTTCGGTAATACGAATATCTTGCTCGGCAATATGGGTAATGCGCCCATACTCTTCGCCTATAAAAGCCCCCACCTGGGCACTGACGACGGTTTCTCCAGGGGTTTCAATCAGAGCAGTACGGCGCCCTTGAATGGTGGTAAGCGTGCCTACCAGGCGCAGCGCAGAAAGCGGATAGTGTTCAAGAGGCTCTAATGTGCGCTGCGGATCTGGCGCCTGCGTATCGCTTTGAACAAGCGCTTGTTCAGGCAAGCGGGCCGATGTCTGGAAGGGACTACGACGCTCTGCGAAGTGATACCCCGGCACTGAAGGCACGCTAATCGGTTCATGACTTTCAACAGATTGGGGATTGGGCGACAACCGCAGCGCCTCAAGCGTTGCGTCTAACTGATCAAGCTCAGGCCCATGACACCCTGTAAGACACAGCGCGGCGAGCAGGCTGGCCAGCCACCTCATGGAGCTGTTACTCCGTCATTCAGCTCTTCTTGACGCGAACTCTCGCTGGCCGCGCTGCTATACGCCTTGGCGACCAGACTCAAGGTTAATCCACCACTGGGGCCTTCAGCTGGCGCCAGGGTGATAGTGTGCTGTGTGACAAGACGAGGCAATGAACTGATATCATTTATAAACTGCGCCAACTGGTGATAGCTGCCCAGCACCCTGATATCGAGTGGATGCTCGCTATAAAAGTTATGGATGACAGTGGGCCGTAAATGGATAGCCTCAATGGCCAGCTGATTCTGTTCAGCGGCGTTACTAATGCTGTCCAGCAGCGACGGAATCTCGGCGCGGGTGGTCCACATGCCGCGGATGCTCACCATCTGCGCGGTCAGGTCCGTCAGCTGGTTACGCACGTTATTAAGCAACCCGGCAGCATGAACGCTGCTTCGGTAGTTATTTAATAGCCTTACTTCCTGGCGCTGCGCGCTTATCAATGCCGATCGGTAGTCACTAACCCACCACACGCTGCTTACTGCCAGCGCCGTTACCAACACCAGTACGCCACACAACACTTTTACAAGCCACGGCCAGATTCCCGCATCGCGTAGATCAAGCGTTTGCCAGTCAAGCGCACGCAGCCGCTGCCATTCACTTTGCCATTCACTCTGCCACTGCTGACGGCTAAACTTCATGGCGAACCACCTCCATCAGCCGGTGCTGAACGTTGGCCGGTTTGCGTCACTTCAAAATGAAAAACACTTCCGCCATCCTGCACGCTACTTACTTCAGATAGCAGAGGAACACCCAGGCCCGGCATCTCAGCAAGGCGGCGCAACTGCTCCGACACCTGACGCTCATTGTCCGCCACCGCCGACACGCTTATCTGATGCGCTTGCCGTTCAAGGCGCCGATAAGTCACTCCTTCGGTAAGGCTTGAAGCAAACGCATTAAATAGCTGGGGCGTTTGAACGCGTTCATCAAACAGGCGCTGAAACTGAGTTAACTGCTGGCTTAACTGCTCTACCTTCTTAACGTAACGCTCCGCCTCGGCAATTTCATGGTCAAAGCGTTCTATATGGGCCGCAATATGCGCATTGCGCTGCTCCTGAATAGCAAGCGCTCGCTGATAGACATGGGCGACCACACCACCCAGAGCAATACCGACGATGAGCAACAACAGCATAACGGCGTAAAAAAGGCGCGTGTGTTTTTCGCGGCGCGCTTCTCGCCACGCCAGCAGGTTGATATCGATAGTCACGCCCCCGCCCGCATGGCAAGCCCACTGGCGGTAAGCAGCGCCGGTAGATCCCGGGCTAGCGCCTGGCGATCCAGACGTTTGTTGATCTGCATATGCTGAAGCGGATTGGCCAGCGTCACCGTCATGCCGGTAGTCTTCGCCAGATAGACGGCCAGTCCCGGAATAGCGCCGAAGCGTCCGGTTAATACCAGGTGCGTCACTTTCGACTGCCTGCCGCTTACATAATAAAGCTGCAGGGCGCGAGCGATGTGCCGG
The DNA here is from genome assembly GCF_000377665.1 of Vreelandella zhanjiangensis DSM 21076. GTDB lineage: Bacteria > Pseudomonadota > Gammaproteobacteria > Pseudomonadales > Halomonadaceae > Vreelandella > Vreelandella zhanjiangensis. The sequence goes on from NZ_KB898651.1 coordinate 269,782, forward strand.
GCCAGCGTATCCCCAAAAGAGCTGAGTATCGCTTTTGGAACGTCATCAGGCAGGTCATCGTGTGCGTTAGTTTGAGTGCGCGAGTATACGATGCGGCCCTCGTGAATAACGTGTAGCGCGCTTTTATGCGTGCCTATATCCACAAGACCGACGCCAGCGGTAATGTCTACGGGTAACGAGGCGCGCATGGCGGCAAATCCACGCTCAATGGCAAAGGTGTCGACATCAACAGCCATCGGCTCAAGGCCCGCACGCTCGAGCGCTTCGGTCACCTGCCAAATATCCTGCTGGCGGCAGGCTACGAGCAGGACCTGCTGTAAATGCGGGGCAAGCGGTACCGCGCCCAGGCAGGTGAAATCAAAAGCCACTTCATTGAACGGAAAAGGGATGTGCTGGTCTGAGTCGACCACTATGCGCTCCTCGATTTCCTGCTCGTTCAAAGCCCGAGGAAACGTGAGCATTTTGGTGATGGCAGCGCTGGCGGGCACTGCTACGATCGCTTTACGAGTGGTGGGCTTAGCCTGATGAATCGCGCGGTTTAAGCTATTCGAGACATCGTTTATATTATTAATACGCTGTTCGTCCACCGCGCCTTCTGGCAGCGGGTGAATCGCAAAGCTTTCTACCTGGTAGGTATCAGGCCTCTTTTTAAGTTCCAGCAGCTTGACGGATCTTGAAGTAATATCGATACCGATCAACTCTTTACTGGCTTTCAATAAGCGCATTGTCGGGTTGGCCCTGCCTTGTGATATGCCTGCGGTCCGGCGGTTCAAACATTAGTTAAACAGCCCGCAGTTGAATTTACGGTATATCAACACTGGTGGCGGCTGCCTCGCCTTCCTATAATGGCAGCCAATTGCGTGATACGGCCGTTTAGATGCCGATCCTATTCTCCTTTTCATGGGTGCCCTCTGTTCATGACGTTTTTGCGAACCCTCATTCTGTCGCTGTTCTTTCTTATCGTGTCGTTAATAGGGGCTTCCGCGCTCGCCGTGGTGGGCGCTGCTATCTATTTCTCTCCCGGTCTGCCTGATGTGCGTCAGCTACAAAACTTTGAGCTGCATTCACCACTACGCATTTACACCAACGACAGCAAACTGATCGGTGAATTTGGTGAAGAGCGCCGGGTAGTTGTGGATTTTGATGAAATTCCTCAGGACATGGTGAACGCCCTTATAGCCGCCGAGGACACCAACTATTTTGATCACGCCGGGGTCGACCCCCGCGGGCTTGCCCGGGCAGCCGTTGAGCTTGCCCGAAGCGGAGGCGCTATCCAGTCAGGCGGCTCGACCATCACCATGCAGGTCGCGCGTAACTATATGTTGACGCTGGATCAAACGTTTACCCGTAAAATCCGTGAAATTCTGCTTGCCCTGCAGATGGAAAAGCTGCTCAGCAAGCAGGAAATCTTCGAACTTTACGTTAACAAAATTTTCTTAGGAAATCGAGCGTACGGTATTGCAGCAGCAGCCGACACTTATTACGACAAACCGCTTTCCGAGCTTACCCTGGCTGAAACCGCGATGATTGCGGGTCTGCCCAAAGCACCTTCCGCGTTTAACCCGCTTGCCAATTCCGAGCGTTCGCTGATTCGCCGCAACTGGATTCTGTTCCGCATGCGCGAGCTGGGTTATATCGATGACACCACCTATCAGTCAGCGGTACAGGACCCCGTCACCGCTCGCCGCCACTTTACTCAAACCGAAGTAGACGCTTCTTACGTGGCTGAAATGGCGCGCCAGTACGCGGTTGAGCGCTTTGGTGATACTGCCTACACCGGCGGTTACCGCATTTATACGACGCTGGATAGCAGGCTACAGCCGTTTGCGCGCGACGCCCTGGCCAACGGCCTGCGTGAGTATGATTTACGCCACGGCTGGCGCGGTGCCGAGCAGCGCGATATCGCTCCGAGCCTGGTTGAAGCACAGGAACGCACCGCGACACAGGGCCTTGAGGAGGAGCTTTCCGAGTCCCCCGAGATTCGTCAGACCGCGCGTCAGGCCGCTGAACGCAGCCAAACGGAAATCGCCGGTGTTGAAGGCGACGTCAGTAACTGGCTGCAGGTACTGGAGCGCACCCCCAACTATGGCCTGCTGAAGCCAGCCATAGTGGTCAATAGCAGTGGCCGTGAAATGCAGGTATTGGCCCGCGGCGGTGAGCTGCACACCATCAACTGGGATGGCTTAAGCTGGGCACGCGCCTATCAAAGCCCGCGTAGCCGCGGCGCAGAACCCAGCTCAGCGGACCAGATTGCCGTGCGCGGTGACCTGGTGCGTATTCTCGAAACCCAAGATGGCACGGTACGCCTTTCACAGCGGCCGGATGCAGAAGGCTCGATCGTTGCCCAAGACCCGCGTACCGGCGCTATTCTGGCCTTGCAGGGCGGGTTTGATTTCAATGCCAGCAAGTTCAACCGTGCGATTCAGGCCCAGCGCCAGTCAGGCTCCATCTTTAAGCCGTTTATTTATCTAGCGGCGCTGCAAGATGGTGAAATGAACGCGGCAAGCGTGGTCAACGATGCACCGGTCGTGCTCGATGATGGCAGCAACTCGCTATGGCGCCCGGTCAACTCCAGCCGTGATTTCCAGGGACCGATGCGTTTACGCCCGGCACTGGCTCGCTCGCGCAATCTGGTCACCATTCGCGTTTTACAAACCATGGGGCTAGATCATACGATCGAATTCCTGAAAGGCTTTGGCTTCTCTCAGGATCGCCTACCGCACGGCCTTTCCCTGGCCCTGGGTAGCGCAAGCCTGACGCCTATGGAAATGACCAACGCCTACTCCGTGCTTGCCAACGGTGGCTTCCAGGTCACTCCCTGGTTTATCGAACGCGTTACCCGCAATGACGATCACGAGCTTATTGATGAAGCCACTCCCCAGGTTGCCTGCCCCAGCTGTGTAGAAGGCCAGGAAACCGTCGAGATCGATGGGCGTGAATATCCGGTTGCCAAGCGCGTTGCCGATGCGGCGGCCACCTATATTCTGCGCGATATGCTGCGTGATGTTATTACCTCGGGCACCGGTCGCGGCGCATTAAGCCTCAACCGTGACGATATCGTGGGTAAAACGGGTACCACCAATAGCCAGCGTGATGCCTGGTTTGCCGGTTTTAACAGCAATTTGGTGACCACCGTGTGGGTGGGTAAAGACAGTAACGAAACCATTGCGGAATATGGGGCGAATGCAGCGCTACCTATCTGGACAGACTTTATGGGTAAAGCACTGGAAGGCACGCCGAGCGCCGTTCTGGAGCGCCCCTCTACCGTTGTGACTGCCCGCGTAGATCCCAACTCAGGTCGTCGTTTACATGAAGACCAGCCGGGAGGCATTAGCGAGTTCTTCCACCAGGATCACTTGCCCGACTACCAGTCACGCGGTATCAGCCGCGAGCTGGAAGAAGCCAGTGGCTCACAAGGCTCTGGCACCGCGGAATCGATCTTCTAAGCGATGCCTAACGCTTAGTAACAGCTAAAGAAACGCAAAAGCCCGGAAACCTAATGGTCTCCGGGCTTTTTTAGTAAAGGGCAGGCTCAGACGGTTGGGTCGAAAAGCTTCACTTCGCGAATATCAATATGCTCCCAAACCTTTTGAGTCACATACGGTTCTTGCTCAAGCCAAGCTTCGAAGGCATTCCGATCAATAAACTGAAAATGAGCATTTGAACCAATCATCTTGCCATCATCGTTCAACATTACCCCGCCACTGATAAAACTACCTTGCTGATAAAGTCTGCGCAGCCCCTCTAAATGGCTTTGTCGGCACGCTATACGACGATCTAAAGCGCCCTCATCGGTATAGTCATGAGCCACCACGGCATATTGTTTCATAGTCAGCTCCTACGGGTATCTATCAGGCAATACTCACAGGCCGACTTCATTGCTCGACCTATGAGCACTGCTTTAAACATTAATTTTATTAGTAAGCTACCGGCGCAGCTGGCGCTTCACGCTTGCTGGCTCTCCAGTTCAGGCCAATGGCCACGATCATCACCACAACGCCGATTACCTCGGTCAGCAGGCTCGGGTAGAACACGCCAAAGATAGCCGCGCTGATCGCCAGGCGCGGCAGCCACGACATGCGGGTAAACAGATACCCTTCCAGAGCCGCGGCAAAGGCACACAGCGCCAGAATGGCAATTACTGCATTCCAGGCCACCACCAGCACAGGCCCACCCACGATAATCTCAGGGTTGAAGACCATAAACAGCGGAATCAGATAAAGCCCTTTGGCGAATTTCCAGGCCTGGAAACCGGTCTCCATGGGTTTACTGCCCGCGATGGCCGCCCCGGCAAACCCTGCCAGGGCAATGGGCGGCGTCACGTTAGAGTCCTGGGAGTACCAGAACACCACCAGGTGAGCAATCAGTAGCGGCACGCCAAACTCAGAGGTAAGCGCGGGGCCAACTAGCACGATCAGCACGATGTAGCTGGCGGTTACCGGAAGCCCCATCCCCAGAATCAGGCTCGCCAACAGCACCATGACCAGCGCCAGCACCAGGTTACCGCCCGAGAACGCCAGCATCATGGAGGAGAATTTGAGTCCCAGGCCCGTCAAACCTACAACGCCGACGATAATACCCGCCACGGCGCAGGCCATGGAAACCGCCACAGCATTACGGGCGCCCAGCTCAAGCCCTTCCACCAGTTTGGTTAACCCGGCCCAGATAACGTTTTTGGTCCGGCTAAGCGTCACCGGCTGGCCCTGCCCCGGGGCCACGAAAAAGTACCATAGCGCATAGCGTATGACGGCCACGGCTACCATGGTGATGACCGCGTAATAACCTACCCGCATGGGCGAAAGGTTCATCACCAGAAGCCACACCAATACCGCCAGCGGTAGGAGGAAATGCCAGCCCTCTTTCATCACCTGACGCATTTGCGGCAGCTCGCTTCTCGGCATGCCCTGCATACCCTGTTTAAGGGCAATAATGTGTACAAACAGGTAAACCGTCGCGAAGTACATAATCGCTGGCAGAATGCTGATCTTGACGATATCCAGGTACGGCGTATTGGTATATTCGGCAATCAAGAAGGCGCCCGCGCCCATCAACGGCGGCATGATTTGTCCACCGGTTGAAGCAGCTGCCTCAATACCGCCCGCCTGCTTGGGCTGGTAGCCCAGTTTTTTCATCAGCGGAATGGTAAAGGCGCCAGTCGTCACTACGTTGGCAATCGCGCTGCCCGAGATAGAGCCCATACCCGCCGAGGCAAGCACAGCGGCTTTTGCCGGGCCGCCACGCTGGCGCCCCGTGGCGGCGTAGGCCATATCGATAAAGAACTTGCCCGCGCCGGTGCTTTCCAGAAAGGCGCCAAACAGCACAAAGATAAAGATGTAAGTAGCCGCCACGCCCAGCGGCAGGCCGAAGATACCTTCTTGGCCCAGATAGAGCTGCCCGGCGACCCGATCGAGCGTATAGCCGCGGTGATTCAAGATACCGGGCAGCCACTCGCCAAGCCAAGGCAGCTCACCGCGCGGACCGGCAAACGCATACACGATGGCTAGCACGCCGATAATCGTCATGCCAAGCCCCACCGCACGTCGGCTGGCTTCCAGCACCGTGACCGTGGCGATACAGGCCACCATAATATCGGTATCACTCCAGAACCCGGCACGGCTCACAATCTCGTCCAGGAATAACACCAGATAGCCGCCGGTAATCAGCGCACCGGCAAAAAAGACAAGATCGATACCCCAGCCGAGTACACCGCGTTTACGCTTGGGTCCAAACGCTGGGAACATCAGAAACGCCAGCAGCATGATCAATGCTAAGTGGATGCCACGCTGGTAAAACAGTCCCAACGGCTGAATGCCGGCGGAGTAGAGTTGGAACAGGGAAAGTCCTACCGCCACGATGGTGATAAGCCACAGCACCACGCGCGGTTGAATCGCATTACCGCCTGGCATTAATACCGGCGGTGGATTGGATTCGTTCATAAGTCCTCGGAAAATGTTGTCTAGCTTGTTTTTACTGATCGGTGTTTTGGTTACTTAAGCTCTAGCGGCCTAGTGATAGTGCTGCGTTTTTATTGTCTGCGGGTTTATTTAACAATATATTTGTTTACAGCAGGTTTATTAAGCTTTCCGTATTCAACGTGGTGAATCATCTGCCAATGACGAACCGTCTATGAGCTGGATCATCACTCGCTGCCCGGCCGCCCGCTCACTCAGACTAATGCTTGGATGCTCGCCATCAGGCCATACCACCTGATGGTTGACTGCCGGTGAGCCGACACGTAGAAGGTAGCGATTATTGGCGACAGGCTCGTTGATCGCGTTAATCCAATAGCCTCCCTGGCCGTCAGACGTCTGCTCCCCCCGGCCAAACACGTGCCCAAGCCCCGCTGCAAAGTCAGGCTGGTGGCTGCGTTCCAGTTGCATGACACCGGCCTCATTGCGATAGCAGTCCAGCACCGTGAAATGCTTGACCGAGTGCTTCCATTCAATACACCAGCGCGCCCCGGCGGGCGCCTGCTCGTCTAACAACGTCTCGCCCTGCTCGGTAGTGACCGAAAGCCGCCAAGACGCAGACGCCGAAGCAGGGGAAGCCCCGACTTCGGCGAACGGCATGCATATGAACAAAAGCGCCATCAGTCGTCGTTGTTGCCGCTGCATGGCGAAATGCCCTTTATTAGCGATTAGCAAAACAGCCGCTTGTAAAAGCAGCTGTATAGGCCATCAGTTAAGGACGAAGACGGTCCGGGATCTCAACACCGGTTTCTTCAAAATAGCGAATAGCGCCCGGGTGCAGCGGCACCGGCGTTGACTGCATGGTGAATTCCACCGTGGTGTCATTGGCTGCCGGGTGTACTGCGATCAGCTCATCGGTGTTTTCAAACAGCAGTTGGGTCAGCTGGTACGCAAGCTCCTCATCCATATCGGCATTGACCACCAATACGTTGGGGATACCGATGGTCTGAACCGCTTCATCCATGCCGTCGTACATACCGGCGGCCAGTTCGTAAGGTGCGAAAACCGCTTCTTCTTCCTGAGCATTGGCGATTTCTTCATCCGACAAACCAATCAGGCGGATATCGCGCGTGGCTGCCAGGTTAAGAATCGAGCTAGTCGGTGGGCCAACGCTCCAGAAACCGGCATCGATATCGCCATCGCGAATCGCATCGGCCGTTTCGTTGAAGTTAAGGCGCTGGGGGGTAAAATCTTCGTAGCTAATACCGTTGGCTTCAAGCACCGCACGGGCATTAAGCTCCGTACCGCTTCCCGGTGCGCCAACAGATACACGCTTACCGGCGAGATCGGCAATCGACTCAATATCCGATTCGGCAAGCGTTACCAGTTGAACCGCATTGGGATATACCGACGCCAAGGCACGGGTATTTTCAATCTGGCGGCCTTCAAAATCGCCGGTGCCGGTATACGCCTGATACACGGTGTCGGCCAGGGCCAAGGCAAGGTCGGCGTCGCCACGCATGATCAAACCCATATTTTCAACCGAGGCGCCGGTAACTTCCGCAGTCGCCTGGGCGCCTTCAATACGGTTATTAATCATTTCCGCAAGGCCGCCACCGATGGGGTAATAAACGCCACCCGTGCCGCCCGTTGCAATTGAAAGTTGTTGGGCACTGGCCGGTAACGCGACGGCTAACATGGATGCTGCAGCTGCATATTTTAATGTTTTCATGCGTATTGCCTCCGTCCTGCTTGGACTTATAGGTATGGTTTGACGATAGGGAGGTGTGGAGCCCACCGCCCCTGTTCCATCAGAAGCGGTAGAGTGACGTTAGCACGGCTTGTGCGTTGATGTTAATGGGACAATAGTGCGACGACCTGTTGAGTAATATGCGCACCGATGGGCAGCGCCGAGGTGGCCGCCGGTGAAGGCGCATTGCCGACGTTCACCGTTCGGCGTGTATTCACGAACACAAAGTCATCCACTAGTTTGCCCGCTTTAGAAACCGCCTGCGCGCGAACGCCCGCCGGATAAGGTTTGAGATCCTCAATCGTTAATTGCGGGCAGTATTTGCGTACAAGCTCCAGGTAACCACGCTTGTAAAACGAGTTTTTCATTTCTCCAAGCCCTGGTTTCAAGTGTCTGCCCAACACTTTTAAAATCCCCGGGTGGGTGAACATCTGCCCCATATCGCGCAGCGACATATCCTGCTTGCGGTAACCTTCGCGCTTGAGCGCCAGCACTGCATTGGGGCCCACCGTTACGCTGCCGTCGATCATGCGGGTCAGGTGTACGCCCAGAAAAGGCATGGCCGGGTCAGGAATGGGATAAATCAGATGGTTGACGATGTGATTATGCTTCTCGGGCAACAGGTAGTATTCGCCTCGGAACGGGCAGATGGTAAAGCCAGGATCCTGGCCCAGCATGCGAATCACCCGGTCGGCCATTAACCCGGCACAGGTCACCAGATAACGGCTTGAGAAGGTATCGTCAGTGGTAGTTACCACTACCTCGGAACGCCGTTCTTCCAGCCCTTTCACCTCAACCCCATACTGGATTTTGCCCCCCAAACGCTCGAACTCCGCCGCCATGGCACGGGTAACCTGGGCATAGTTGACGATGCCGCTTGAAGGCACAAAGATGCCCGCTTCCCCGCGGATGTTCGGCTCGCGCTCTTTAAGCGCTTCAGCGCTTAGCCACTCTCGCTCAAGCCCATTGGCCGCCGTACGCTCCCAAAGCGCCTGCATACGCTGGGTTTCCAGAGCGTTGGTAGCCACCAAAAGCTTGCCACAGATGGAGTAATCCACTCCGTGCTGATCGCAGAACTCGCGGGTAGCGCGATTTCCTTCAAGGCAGAACTTGGCCTTTAAGCTTCCCGGCGTGTAATACACCCCGGCATGAATGACGCCGCTGTTATGGCCGGTCTGGTGCTGCGCGGGGCCGCGCTCTTTTTCCAGCACAAGTAGGCGCTTGTCGGGGTACGTCTGCTGAAGTTGCATGGCGGTCGACATGCCCAGAATTCCCCCGCCAATAATGATGAAATCCCACATTAATAACGCTTCCTGTGCCAAATTGTTAAAATTTATTGATAATAGCCGTTATTCTTCTACTTTCACTTATTTGCTACAAGATCACCAGGGAGTCGCGCTGTTATGGCGATTGCCATGGAAATTGATAGAGAGGTTGCCATGGAGCCAGATGCGCCGCGTCAGAACTTAGCGATTAACGCTTATCGCACGCTCAAGCACGATATTATCCGTGGCCGCTATGCGCCTAAAGAAAAGCTTTTAATGAGCCGCCTGAAAGAGTGCTACGGGGTTAGCACAGGGCCGCTGCGCGAAGCTCTTTCCCAACTGGTCGCCGACCGGCTGGTGGTGGCGATTAGCCAGCGCGGTTACCGCGTGGCCCCAATGTCGCTTGCCGAACTCAACGATATTTATGATGCCCGCGCCCAGCTGGAAGGCCTGATTCTGCGCCTAGCCATCGAGCGGGGTGACGACGACTGGGAAGCGTCGGTGCTGGCCACGGCCCACCGGCTTGCCAAAGTGACCGATATCAGCTCCCCCGATGAGCTGCTGGATGGCTGGGACCTGCGCCATAAAGCCTTTCATACCGCCATCGCAAGCGGCTGCAACTCCCCTCACCTGCTGCAGATGCGCAATACGCTGTTTGATCAAGTTGAGCGCTATCGCCACTTATGGCTTCAGGAAACCGTCATGTCGCCAGCCGCGCTTGAGCAAAAGCGCCAGGAGCACGCCGCGCTGGTCGACGTAATTCTAGCGCGCGATGCTGAAAAGGCCGCGATCTTGATGCGCGACCATCTGATGACGCCCGTTCCCATTATTACCCGAGTACTTCAGAACCGGGGAATCAGCTAAATTCTGCATTTTAAAAAAATGTAGATATTTTTAAATAACGGCGATACATTGAGTTTACTTGCACAGTTTTTAACTACGTAGTAGATCAATTTTTAACTACGTTAGATCAATGGATCGCCGTGGGCGCCTGGGTGTGTCTACGCGAAATGCTTTCCTCAAGAATTCTTCTTAAGAACTAGCCAGGAGCTTCGTAATGACACATTTCAACTGGGATGACCCGCTACTGCTCGAGCAACAGCTCACTGACGAAGAGCGCCAGATTCGCGATGCGGCCCACGACTACTGCCAAGAAAATCTCCAGCCCCGCGTATTGAGCGCCTTCCGCGAGGAGCGCTTTGATCGCGAGATCATGTCTGAGATGGGCGAGCTTGGCCTTTTGGGCGCTACCGTGGCAGAAGAGTACGGCGGTGCAGGCGTCAATCATGTGGCTTATGGCCTGATCGCCCGCGAAGTAGAGCGCGTCGATTCCGGCTACCGCTCGGCCATGAGCGTGCAGTCGTCGCTCGTTATGTACCCCATCGAGACGTACGGTTCTGAAGAGCAGAAACAAAAGTACCTGCCCAAGCTTGCCAGCGGAGAAATGGTTGGCTGCTTTGGCCTGACCGAGCCAGATCACGGCTCCGACCCCGGCAACATGATTACCCGCGCTGAAAAAGTCGACGGCGGCTACCGGCTAACCGGCGCCAAGATGTGGATTACCAACAGCCCGATTGCCGATATCGCCGTTGTATGGGCCAAGTCTGCTGCCCACGACAACCAGATCAAAGGCTTTATCGTAGAGCGCGGCACCGAAGGTTTCTCCACCCCGAAAATTGAAGGCAAGGTGTCGCTGCGCGCTTCGATTACCGGCGAAATTGTGCTGGATGGCGCATTTGTGCCCGAAGAGAACCTGCTGCCTAACGTCAGCGGCTTGAAAGGCCCGTTTGGCTGCCTGAACAAAGCGCGCTACGGCATCGCCTGGGGCGTCATGGGCACGGCTGAATTCTGCTGGCACGCCGCCCGCCAGTACACGCTGGACCGCAAGCAGTTTGGCCGCCCGCTGGCCGCCAACCAGCTGATTCAGAAAAAGCTCGCCGATATGCAAACCGAGATCACCCTGGGCCTTCAGGCCGCCCTGCAGGTAGGCCGGTTGATGGATAGTGGCAACTGGACGCCGGAAATGGTCTCGCTGATCAAGCGCAACAACTGTGGCAAGGCGCTGGATATTGCGCGCATGTCGCGGGATATGCACGGCGGTAACGGTGTGTCCGATGAGTACGGCGTAATTCGACATATGGTGAACCTGGAGTCGGTGAATACCTACGAAGGTACCCACGATGTACACGCGCTGATCTTGGGCCGTGCACAAACCGGCATTCAGTCGTTCTACTAGGGTTTGTACGAAAAATCGCAGAGCGAAGGCCAGACAAGGCAAAAATCAGCGAAAAAACGGAGTTTACAAGTGTAAATGAGTATTTTGAGCTGATTTTTAACGCCGTATGGCCGAGTGCAAGCAGTTTTCGTATAAAGCCTAAGCCGTTTTATTCTATAGGCCAAAGGAATCACCATGAGCACTCCTTCCAAACCGCTGGCTGGCATCAAGGTACTCGATATCTCCCGCGTGCTGGCTGGCCCGTGGTGTGGCCAGATGCTCGCCGACATGGGCGCCGATGTGATCAAGGTCGAGCGCCCTGTCGCCGGTGATGATACGCGTCACTGGGGCCCACCCTGGCTTAACGGCACGGCGGAGTCGGCCTATTACCTGTGCGCCAACCGCGGCAAACGTTCGGTCACCATTGATATGGCCAAGCCGGAAGGCCAGGCACTTATCAGGCAACTGGTGGCCCAGTCGGATGTGTTACTTGAGAACTTTAAAGTCGGTGGGCTGAAGAAGTACGGCCTGGATTACGCAAGCCTGAAAGAGCTCAATCCCAAGCTTGTCTACTGCTCGATCACCGGCTTTGGTCAGGAGAGCCCCTACGCCCACCGCGCAGGTTACGATTTCATGATTCAAGCGATGGGTGGAATCATGAGCCTAACCGGCAAGCCCGATAGCGAGTCCGGCGGCGGCCCGGTAAAAAGTGGCGTGGCGTTTACCGATATTTTCACCGGCCTGTATGCCACCAATGCCGTTTTGTCAGCGCTTTATCAGCGCCGTGATAGTGGTATGGGTTGCCATATTGATATGGCACTGATGGATGTTCAGGTAGGCGTACTGGCCAACCAGGCGCTCAACTACCTAACCTCCGGCAACGTGCCGCAGCGCCTGGGCAATGCCCATCCCAATATTGTGCCCTACCAGGCATTTGCCACTCGGGATGGTCACATCATTGTCGCGGTGGGTAATGACGAACAGTTCAGGCGCTTTTGCGAGGTGCTTGCGTTAGGGCATTTGGCCGTTGACGAGCGATTTGCCACCAACGGGGCACGCGTCCATCACCGGGAAAGCCTGGTACCTGTGCTTGAGGCGGCACTGGCTCAGCGCACTATCGATGAGTGGCTCGCGGCCTTTGAAGCGGTAGGCGTGCCTTGCGGCCCCATCAATACGCTTGACCGCGTGTTCGATGACCCGCATGTCAAAGCGCGCGGCTTGAAGCAGACGCTACCGCACACTCAGGCAGGCCAGGTAGATCTTGTCGCCAACCCCATTCGTATTAACGGGCAGTCGCTAAGCGCTACCACCGCGCCGCCGAGTTTGGGTGAGCATACCGAGCACGTATTAAACGATATAGGCATTACGCCAGCCCAACAGCAGGCACTGCGCGAGGCGGGCATTATTTGATTGAGCACTGTCCATTAACAGGTTTAACGTTTGAAGCGCTCTTAACGGGGCGCTTTTTATTGCCACCTAATCTTTATCCCATCAATTGAGGCTAGGAAGTTCATCCTAAGCCGCGCTTATCCGCTACACTACTTACTGTTTTACATTTATGTGTCCGTTTGTAAACAACAAATGTTTGCAATAAAGGATTGGTCGGACGCAGTAAGCTAGGAGGCTTTATGGGAAACTGTGCACGCGTTAATGGCAGCTGCAAACGCTGTGAAGGTGAATTGCCATTTGCTTTTACCATGGCATTTCAACCGATTGTTAATCTCTCGACTGCCCGGGTAGATACTTATGAAGCCTTGGTACGCGGGCCCAATGGCGAATCCGCCTGGAGCGTTATCTCCCAGGTAACGGACGACCTGCTCTACCAGTTTGATCAAGCCTGCCGCGTCAAAGCCATCGAAATGGCAAGCCATCTTGGCATGCAGACCAATCTGTCGATTAATTTTCTCCCCAACGCGGTTTACGAGCCCACCGCCTGTATTCAGGCAACGCTGGATATCTCACAGCAGGTAGGCTGGCCAATCGAACGGCTTATCTTTGAAATCACCGAAACCGAGCGCGTTATAGATCGTCAGCATTTGCGTAATATCGTCAATGCCTATCGCTCGATGGGCTTTAAAACCGCGCTGGATGATTTTGGCAGCGGTTACGCCAATCTGGATATGTTGACCGACCTCACGCCCGATACGTTAAAAATCGACCGCCAGCTGGTCATGAGCTGCGATCAGGATCTGCGCCGCCAAGCTCTTTTGCAGGCGATTATTACTCTGGCCCAACAGTTGGGTATTACCGTTATCGCTGAAGGTGTGGAAACCCATGCTGAGGCACTTTGGCTGGCAACTAACGGCATCATGCGCCAGCAGGGCTTCTACTATGCCAAACCAGTCGTTAACTCACTGGGAGATGACCTATCCGTGCGGTTAAGCGCGCTACGCGATGAAGTGCGCTTAGGCAAGGATCAAGGGGATCTACATGCTTGATATAAATCTTGATCAGATATATCAGCTGTTTACCCGCTCAAAACGCAATACTGAGAACATTATTCAAACCGCCCCGCTAGGCATTTGCGTTACCAGCCCTGACGGCTATTTTGAGATGGTGAATGCCGCTTACTGCCAGTTTTATGGCTACACGGAAAGTGAGCTTTTAGGCAAGCACTTCACCCAGATGGTATCCCCTGTCTATCGCGATAGATTAACCGACCTTCACGACGAGTTTATTCAAGGCGACAGCAACCAGGAATTACGTCAGGAGTGGGAAGTGCTGAGTAAACAAGGCGAGGCACGCACCATTATCGCTGAAGCGGCGCGTATCGAAGGTGATGACGGCCTGCCGCGCAAGGTCACCTTCATTGTCGATATCACCGAGCGCAAGCAGCTTGAAGAGCGTTTAAAGCTGGCCAACGAGCGTTTGGATCAGCTCGCGCATCGTGATGAATTAACCGGCCTGTTCAATCGCCGTGCCGGGCTTAAGCGTCTGGAAGAAGAGCTTCAGCGCTGCCAGCGTTATGAAAGCACGTTGAGCGTTGCCATTTTCGATCTGGATCGCTTTAAAACGATCAATGATACCTATGGCCACGGCATTGGTGACGATGTGCTCAAGGAAGTCACCGCGCTGGTTGGTCAAACCCTGCGCACTACCGATATTCAGGTACGCCTGGGCGGTGAAGAATTTCTGGTGATCATGCCGCAGGTGGATATTCAGGCGGCGCAGTGCGCAATTGAACGGGTATGTAATGCCGTTGCCAGCACGCCTTTCACCAAGCAGCAGTTAATCGTCACTGTATCCGCCGGTATTGCGTGCTACGTTGATACATCCAACCGCTGCCTATTGGATCGTGCAGATAACGCCATGTATCAAGCCAAGGAGGCCGGTGGAAACGGTGCCGTCATTGCCTAGTGAATCATTATATGTGGTGAATCAACATCGGCGCCCGCGATGCTAAATCGACTCTCCAGCCTGAGGAGTAACGTTATGAGCAATGCTGAGCTAAACAAACTGAAGCAAAAATACGTTGCCAATGGCGCAGCGAGCCCTGCCACAGCGTTTGCCGACCATGCCGAAAATGCCGAAGTGTGGGATGCAGACGGCAACCGGTTTATCGACTTTGCTGGCGGCATTGGTGTGCTGAATATCGGCCATCGCCATCCGAAAGTGGTTGCGGCGGTGAAAGCGCAGCTCGATAAGGTAATGCACACCTGCCAAACGGTAATGCCCTATGAAGGCTACGTCAGGGTTGCAGAACGTCTTAGCCACCTGGTGCCCGTTCGCGGCCATGCCAAGGTCATGCTCGCCAACTCCGGCGCCGAAGCGCTGGAGAACGCGGTCAAGATAGCTCGCGCCGCCACCGGTCGCTCCAACGTTATCTGCTTTGATGGCGGCTATCACGGCCGCACCTTCTTCACCATGGCGATGAACGGCAAGGTCGCGCCGTATCAGACCGACTTCGGCCCCATGCCCGGCACCGTGTTTCGTGCGCCCTACCCGGTGGACTACCACGGCGTCAGTGAAGACGAGGCGATTCGCGGCCTGATGATGACGCTGAAAACCGACGCTGGCCCCGCGAATACGGCGGCTATCGTTCTAGAGCCAGTGCTCGGTGAAGGCGGCTTTTATCCCGCACCGGCATCGTTTCTGGAAAAGATCCGTATCATCTGCGATGAACTCGGCATCCTGATGATTATCGACGAAGTACAGTCAGGGTTTGGGCGTACCGGCAAGATGTTCGCCATCGAGCACAGCGGCGTTGAGCCTGACATCATGACCATGGCAAAAAGCATGGCTGACGGCATGCCGATTTCGGCCGTAGTGGGCACTGACAAGATCATGGATGCCTCTGGCCCGAACTCGCTGGGCGGCACCTACACGGGCAGCCCTACCGCCTGTGCCGCAGCGCTTGCCGTCATGGATGTTTTTGAGGAAGAAAATATCCTGGAGAGAAGCCAGGCCTTGGGCGAGAAGCTCGCCAAGCGTTTCCACCAGTGGCAGGCACGTTACGACGCGGTGGATAACGTCCGCCATATGGGCGCCATGGCCGCCTTTGAGCTGGTATCTGATAAACACGCCAAGACGCCTAATGCCGAGCTTGCCGGTGCCTTATGTAAAAAAGCCCGGGAAGAAGGCCTGATTCTGCTTTCCTGCGGCATGCATGGCAATACCATCCGCTTCTTGATGCCAATTACGATTGAAGACGACGTCTTGAACGAAGGGCTGGATATTATTGAGTCGTGCCTGGAAGCGCTTACCGATTAAGCGCTTGGTAAATAACGCTGCCGCCTGAATCAGGCGGCAGCGTTGCTTGAATGTTGTCGTTTTATCGAAGCCCTATTCTTTCGGACGACGATCGCCCTCCAGGAAATTCGCCGTAAATACCGCCTTGCCGTAAGTTTCAAAAGACCACTTCATGACCTCGCTCAGCGCATTCATCACGGCATCAAATTCGCCAAATACCTGGGTGCTCATTCGGTTGGGATAAACCTCCAGGCCTGACGCCTCAAGGCGCTTTACCACATCCTTCACCAGCGGCTTGAAGTCGTGGGCCAGCGGGTAATAACTCAGCTGTACGGAAAGATACATAGTGCCTCCTTACGCGCTTTGATTGGATCTGTCAGATACCTTGGGTAACTGCTGCCAGGCGGTCAAAATCGCTTGCAGGGTATCGTCGGGATACTCCATGGGAAACATGTGCGTTCCGGGAACATAGCTCACCGGTAGGCCGTGGCGCTTTAGACGCCGGATACGCGAGGCGATGAGCAGATCTGATTCCTGGCCTGCGATAAGTGCCAGCGGCACACCGGCACGGCGCGGCAAGCGCGAAAGGTGATCCGGCAAATGGCGGAAAATCTCCACTTCGACACGCGGGTCAAATGTCAATTCGGCGCTGCCATCCTCGAGTACCCGTGTTCCTGCTTCAATGTAGTCGTTAAGCGCCGTGGGGGTAAAGCGACGAAACAGGCCACGTCGGCTTAATGAGGTAGCCATTACCTCACGGCTTGGCCATACGCTGCGGCGGCCTTGGGTTTTACCCGCAGGCGTTACACGGTCGATAAAACCAAAGCGCTTGGCCGCCTTCATGGCCCAGGCATCAACTCCCAACATTAATGGCGGGTCGAGCATAATGACCCCGCTAAAACGCTCAGGCTGCTTGTCAGCAGCCATCGCCATCAACACCCCACCCAGTGAGTGCCCCACGCCCAGCAACGGCGCCTGAGTATCCGGCAGGTAGCTTAATAGCTCATCGACCAGATTGGTCCAGTTGTGGTTAACCGGGTAGTTCGGATGGTGCCCCAGCCGATCCAGTGGATGAACGTCAAAGGTTTCCGCCAGGGGTTCGAGCAGGCTTTTATAGCTTAATCCTGGAAAACCGTTGGCATGGGCAAACACTAAAGGGGGTCGTGAAGCGGCAGTTGTTGTCATGGTGCTCTTAGACCTTTAAGCAGCGATTATCGGTAGTGACGCCTCTATCATACGTCTGTTTTAACGCGCCCTTGAAAAGCCGTCAATCGACATAAGGTTTAACAGGCTAACGAATTGGTCTTGGAGCAATGACTTTCAAAAATTGTGATTTTGACTTCAAAACAGGGAGAGCTGCTCGGCAGGTGCCGCCTCAGCCAAGCGGTAGCCGACACCCAGCAGCCGCACCGGGCGCTCGCCGCGTGCCCAGCCCACATTCAGCAGCGTTTCGAACTGCTCAAGGTTGGGTGCCGGGTCGGCGTGTTCTACGGTGGTTTGGGTAAAATCGTTAAACTTCACTTTAACCATTAATCCTCTGACCCCAGGCGGTGGATCAAGGCGCGCATAGCGGCGCTCCAGATCTTCTAAAAGCAGAGGCAGCTCCTGGCGGCAGGCCGCAAGCGACGGCAAATCCTTGGCGTAGGTCTGTTCGGTACTCACCGATTTACGCTCGCGGTGGGTTTTCACCGGCCGTTCGTCGTAGCCAAAACTTAGCTCATGCAGGCGTTTACCAAAGCGGCCAAAGTGTTCCACCAGCTCGGTCAGCGGGCGGGTACGCAAATCGGCGCAGGTATGAATATCCAGCCGGGCCATTTTTTCGGCCGTGCGCGGGCCAACGCCATGAATCTTTTTGACCGGAAGCGTTTGTACAAAGCGCTCTACTTCATCGGGGGTAATCACGCACAGGCCATCGGGCTTGTTCCAGTCGCTGGCGATTTTGGCCAGAAACTTGTTGGGGGCAACGCCTGCCGACACCGTAATGCCCACTTCCTGGCTGACGCGTTCGCGAATCGCCTGAGCCATGCGCGTAGCGCTCCCCTGATGCAGAGTCACGTCCGATACATCCAGAAAGGCTTCATCTAGCGACAGCGGCTCGATTAAATCGGTAATCTCGCGATAAATCGCAAACACCTGGCGCGCCACGACCTTGTACTTGGCCATATCGCCACGAATAAGGGTCAGATGCGGGCAGCGCTTAAGCGCCTGGGCCATGGGCATGGCGGAGTGAATGCCGTATTCGCGGGCGGGATAATTGCAGGTGGCGACCACCCCGCGCTGCTCGACGCTACCGCCAATGGCGATAGGGATATCCTTGAGCGCAGGGTTATCGCGCATTTCAACCGCCGCATAAAAGCAGTCACAGTCGCAGTGGATAATTTTGCGCACTGGCCACCCTTCTCACCTGTAAAAAACCACAGTTTATCACAGGAGTTACTTATTCTTTCAGATGCCGCTCATTAAGGTGGCGCTCACTCAGGTGCCGCAAAAAGTGCGCAATACCTGCTCGTTGTCACTTGCTGGTGCCGCCAGGCGGCGAGCTTCGGTTGATTCGTCGTAAGGCTTCGTCACCACCGCCAGTAGCGTATGGAACGGCGCGAAATCGCCCTTGTAAGCGGCATCAATGACTTCTTGTACGCGGTGGTTGCGCGGAATAATGATCGGGTTCGCACGGCGCATGACATCAAGCCTTGCGGTATCCGTTGCAGCCACCGCTTCCGCCTGCCATGTATCCAACCACTCGGCCAAGACCTCGGGCTGGCTCGTCAGCGCCAGCAATGCTTCGCGGCTTGCTTCACCAGGCGAGGCCGCGCAGTGGGTTAACGCATCGAACGTCGCCGTCATATCCATGCGCCCCTGATACATATGGCTTTGCAGGGCTTCCATTAAGGCGTCGGCCTCATCGCTTTCCACCGCCAGGCCTAGCTTATCGGCACGCAAACGGCGCTGTTCGGCGCTAAACAGGGGCTCAAAGTGGCGGATGGCATCGGTCGCTTGTTCTACCAGAGCGTCACCCTCTTCACGCATCAAGAGCAGCAGGGTTTCGGCAAAGCGGGCCAGATTCCACTGGGCAATTGCCGGCTGGTTGGCAAACGCATAGCGGCGCCCCTGATCGATGGAGCTATATACTTTCTGCGGGTCAAACTGCTCCATAAATGCACACGGGCCGTAGTCGATGGTTTCACCCGCGATGCTGCAGTTATCCGTATTCATGACGCCGTGAATAAAGCCCACGCTCATCCAGCGCGCAATCAGCACGGCCTGGCGGGCCACCACCGCTTCAAGCAGCGCCAGATAAGGATCTTCCGCATTGGCGGCCTCTGGGTAGTGGCGCGCAATCACATGGTCCGCCAGTGCTTTTAGCGCTACTTCATCCTGGCGCGCGGCGGCAAACTGAAACGTCCCCACGCGCACATGGCTACTCGCAACCCGGGTAAATACGGCGCCGGGCTCGGACATCTGGCGCACCACCCGCTCGCCGCTAGCAACCGCCGCCAGGGCACGGGTCGTCGGAATGCCCACGGCGGCCATAAATTCGCTAACCAGGTATTCACGCAGCACAGGGCCAAGCGGAGAGCGGCCGTCACCACCGCGCGAGAAAGGCGTTCGCCCGCTGCCTTTAAGCTGGATATCCCGGCGCCTGCCCTGCTGATCAACCACTTCGCCTAGCAACAGCGCTCGGCCATCACCCAGCTGCGGCACGAAGTTGCCAAACTGATGGCCTGCGTAGCCCAACGCTTTGGGTTCGGCGCCGGGCATGGGCGTATTGCCGCTCAGCCACTGGGCCAGGGTGGCATCATCAGGTATGTCGCTAACGCCCAGCTCGTTTGCAAGCGGGCGATTAAATGCGATAAGCGCAGGCTCAGCCACGGGAGTAGGCTCGCAGGCGATCCAAAGCGGCGCGGGGAGCGTTGCGTAGTGGTGTTCAAAGGGCAGCATGTTCGCCTCCACTTTCATTGAGTGTGATCTCCTAATACCCTAGCAGCTCCCTCAAGTAGACGGCGAGATAATGTCATCCCTACCTGAATCTTCCCTGCTTCCTCTTACGCGCGATTTTTATCAGCGCGACACCGTGGCGGTGGCCAATGATTTACTCGGCTGCTGGCTGGTGCGTGAGGTGGACGGCGCCTTGATGGGCGCACGGATTGTTGAAACCGAAGCGTACTGCGGCGCGCACGACTCGGCATGTCACGCACACCGTGGATTGACGACAAGAACCGCCGCCATGTTTGGCGCGCCCGGTCACGCGTATATCTATTTGGTGTACGGCATGCACTGGCTATTCAATATCGTGACAGAGCCCGAAGGCTCGCCGTGTGCCGTGTTGGTGCGCGCCGTTGAACCAGTATTAAACGAGCAGGCCATGCGTGAACGGCGCCTCACCCCCGGCAAACAGTTGAGCAATGGGCCCGGCAAGCTAACGCGGGCGCTTGATGTGGATAAAGCGCTCTACGGGCACGATTTAACTCGCGCCGAGCGGCTCTGGATCTGTGCAGGCAGCCACGACATTCCGATTGCCAGCGGCCCACGCGTGGGTATCGACTATGCCGAACCGCATGACCGCGATGCGCCCTGGCGGTTCTGGCTGGAAGGCAATCCCTGGGTATCCAAAGCACGTTGAGTAGAGGCTAGCTGCTCGACCGCATGGGTGAGTACGGGGGTCAATGGCGCACGCCATTGATGGGTAAGCAGCGCATCCGCCCGGGTGACGCCCAGCGACAACGAGGCAATGGGTAAGCCCATGGCATGCGCCTCACGACAGAAACGGTAGCCTGAAAACACCATTAACGAAGTGCCTACCGCAAGCACTGCCTGGGCATTTTTCAGGCCCGCCTCGGCCGCCAGCCGACGCTCTGGCGGTACAACATCGCCGTAATAGACCACGTCAGGCTTGAGAATGCCGCCGCAGCGCGGGCAATCCAATACCTGAAACGTACTGAAATCGGTTTCGAGATCCGCATCGCCGTCTGGGGCATGCGTGGCATCAAGGGCGGCAAAAGCCGGGTTCATGCGCGCCATTTCGCTATGCATGGCGTGGCGCATCATCTGGTAATGGCAGGTCATGCATTTTACAAGATCCGCCCGACCATGCAGATCAACCACCCGCCGGGAGCCTGCACGCTGATGAAGACGGTCCACGTTCTGGGTCACTAACAGCTCGATGAACCCCATCGCTTCAAGCACCGCCAGCGCCCGGTGGGCACCGCTTACCTGAGCCTCGCGCAGGGCTTTAAACCCGACCAGCGCGCGCGCCCAATAGCGCTGACGTACACTGGGCGATGCCATAAAATCACCGTGCTGAACGGGCGGCGGCCGTTTCCACTGGCCGTTGGCATCACGGTAATCAGGGATGCCGCTGTCGGTACTCACACCCGCACCGGTAATGACCCACAATTTTGGGTGCTGCTCGATAAAATGGGCCAGTTCATCACCCAGTTGGGCCACACTTTTTTGCATTTTCACGGCCTGCGTCAATGGTTCACCCTAGGCAATTTTCCACTATCTCGACGATACTGTAGGACAATAAGGGCACATGCAACGGCTAATGCCATGCACAATAGCGGTGCCCCACAAGCATTCAAGGAGCGCCTCATGCAGAGGGATCACGATATTATTATTGTTGGCGGCGGCATGGTAGGTGCTGCGCTAGCTGCCCGGCTGGGCAATGCGGGCTACTCCATCGGGCTGATCGAGCGTGGCGACGCGCCTAAAGAGCCCAGCGGCGACTATGACCTGCGCATCTCATCACTGAATGCGCGCTCGCTTGCATTTATCAAGCTCAGCGGCACCGAACTGCCCGAGGATCGCTGCTGCCCGTTCCGGCACATCGATGTCTCCAATCAGGACGGCACCGGCCATAGCGTGTTTTCCGCCGCCGATAGCGATATGGACGACTTCGGCCTGTTTATCGAAAACCGCACGCTGCAATACGCGCTATGGGAGCGCCTGAAAGAACTCCCCAGCGTTACCTGCTATACCCACAGCGCCCCGGTTAATACGCTGGCGTCTGGTGAAACGCGAAGCGTCGAGCTCGATAACGGCAAGCTATTGAGTGCAAGGCTTGTAGTCGGCGCAGACGGTGCCAACTCGACCCTGCGCAAGCTGGCCGGTATCGACGTTACCCAGCACGATTATCATCAGCGGGCCATGATCATCAACGTGGAAACCGAGCTTCCCCAGCAGGATGTGAGCTGGCAGGTGTTTACGCCCACTGGCCCGATTGCCATGCTGCCGCTGCCCGGCCATAGGGCATCACTGGTGTGGTACGACACCGATGAGGCCACCAAAGCCCGCGAGGCGATGGAAGACCATACGTTGAAAACCGCCATTGAAGCGGCCTTCCCCAAGCGCCTGGGCAACCTGATCCGGGTTGTTTCTCACGCAAGCTTTCCCATCAAGCGCCAGCACGCCCGCCGCTATATCGGCAAGCGCTTGGCGTTAATTGGCGATGCCGCGCACGTGGTTCACCCGCTGGCCGGGCAAGGCCTGAACATCGGCCTGCACGATGCCGACACTTTGGCCGACATGGTCATCAAGGGCCGTGACCCGGGCGATCATATCAACCTGCACCGCTTTGAATGGCAGCGCCGCCTGGCCAACCAGGCAATGATTGCCGCCACGGACAGCTTCCACCACCTGTTCACCGGCGCCAAACCGCTGCGCCAACTGGGCGATTTAAGCCTGCACCTGGCCGAGCGCTTCCCGTTTGCCAAACGTATGATGATGCAGCAGGCCAATGGGTTGAATCCGTTCAAGATGCGCTAGTAGCTGATACAGCCAGATGTTTTAGCCGCGAATAAGCCAAGCCGCTGAGCTTGGCTTTGTTAAAACCGTTAGTTACCCCTTGATACGCTCATTCAAGAACTCATGTATCACCGGGATCATCACAGCGCCATGGGTTTCCAGTGCAAAGTGCCCCGTGTCGTAAAAGCGAATATCTGCTTCAGGAATATCCCGCTTCCAGGCTTCAGCCCCCGGCGGAAGAAAGAACGGATCGTGCTTGCCCCACACGGCGAGTAACGGCGGTTGATGCTCACGAAAATAGGCCTGAAATTCGGGATACTTCTCAATGTTGGTTGCGTAGTCCAGCAACAGGTCGAGCTGAATATCGGCCATCCCCGGTTGAGAGATCTGCGCGCCTTCCAACGTATAGGCGTCGGGTGCCACAGCACTGGTATCGCTGACTCCTTCCAGGTACTGCCATTTGATAGACGCCGGCGTCGGAAAGTCGTTCAGGGCATCACGGTTCGCCTTTGAAGGATTTTCCCAATATGTTTTGATCGGCTCCCACCCGGTTGAAAGCCCCTCCTCATAAGCATTGCCGTTTTGCGAAATGATCGCAGTGATTTTTGCCGGGTTAGCCACCGCCAAACGCCAGCCAACAGGCGCACCATAGTCGTGAACGGCAATGGCGTAGCGATCAAGCTTCAACTGATCAGTAAATTGATCAATCGTCTTCGTCAGGTTGGCAAAGGTGTATTCATACTGGCCGCGCGGCGGTGATCGAGTAAAGCCGAACGCTGGCAAATCCGGCGCCACGACGTGATATTCATCGGCAAGCGCCGCAATCACATCGCGCCACATATACGATGAGGCAGCAAACCCATGGAGCAGCAATACCGTCGGCGCCGCCGGATCCCCCGCTTCGCGATAAAAGACATCGACATCGCCCACCTGCTCGAAACGATAATGAACCTGCTGAGTTGTCGAACCAGCGCCCTGCCCGACATTAGCACTCATTGCTTCCTGGATATCGGCAGAGGCCGTTTTGTTTTGCGTTGTCATGGATGACTCCTTAGTAACCGTTAATAATTAATTTTGAAGGTTAGTTAAAATAATAGTAACCTGTCAAATTAAATTTTAAAGGTTACCCAAATATGCCATCACACATTACCCCTCCGTTAATCGCAGGCAATCTCGCCATCGATTTCATCAATACACAGTTTGGCGTAGGGGAAGAGCACCAGGAGTGTCTGACCGACAACAATAGTGTCATCGCGTGGCTTCAACAGGCGGGCGTGTTGCCGGAATACCGTGAAAGCCCACCGCCTGGGCTAGCCCACCTTGCACGTGAATTGCGTGACAACATGCGAGAGCTGCTTATCTCGGCCCAGCAAGGAAGGGGTGCGGATCCCGCAGTGATAAATCACGTGCTGGAACGGGGCTGCCCCCTGGAAAAAATTGAATGGCAGCCAGCGGAAGCGGCATTTCAGAAAAAAACCCTAAGGCGCAACCTAGAAAGCGAGAGCCTGTTGCAGCCTGTCGCATGGGCGTTAGTTCAGCTGCTTACCGAAGAAGATGTACAACTCGTTAAAGAGTGCGAAGCCTCGGATTGCATTCTCCTGTTCCACGATCAAACAAAATCTCACCGACGCCGCTGGTGTAGCATGGCGTCTTGCGGAAATAGAATGAAGGCGGCCGCGCACCGGGCTCGAAAAAAGACCGGATAACCGCACCTTAAAGTAATCAGCAAAACTTGCGCCTTATTCGCTTGTCCTATTTACGACAGAAAACGCCTCAAGCGCTTGATCAAGACTGATTTCCCTTCAACTTTTCCCACCGCCGGTGACACTAGCCATGATGAAAACAGCGTTAGCCCTATCGTTAACCCTATGCACCACGATGCTGATCAGCGGGTGTAACCAAGACACCAATACCACCGCCTCAAACACAGCGGATGCAGATACGGTAGCCGAGCAAAGCCCGCCCCCTCATGAGGTGACCGATCAATGGGTAGGCCGCTGGGTCGGCGTGGAAGGGTTAGTCCTGAACGTCAGCCAGGACGATTCCGCAGGCCCCGGCCATTATCTGCTTGAAATGCAGTACGGCCTGGACGCCGACCAAAGCGGCACATTCGAAGGGCAAGCCACAGACGAAGGCATAAGCTTCAGCCGCGATGATGGCTCACAGTTACTTCGCGCGGGTGACGGCGAAGCCACGGGCTTGAAATGGCTGGCGGAGAAGGAAGACTGCCTGGTAGTGCAATCCGGTGAAGGCTATTGTCGCGATTGACCGGCCCGGCAATCACAAGAAGCGGCTACCCGTTTATGGGTAACCGCCTGCCTGCAAGAATGGTTGAAACATAAAAAGACTATTCGCCCGCCACTTCAGAAAAGTGGCCCGATTTATCCAGGGTAAATTCGACAAAGTCCCGCGCCAGGTAAAGCGAGCCCGAATACGCGCTCTGGGCTTCTTTGCGGATATCCTCGATGGAAGGCGACGCCTGAGGGTTGAACTGATAACGCGGGCTAAAGTGCGTCAGCACCAGGTTAGGCAGCGCGACCGATTCGGCAAAATCCCCAACAAGCTTGGCGTAGCTATGCCCCACTTCAATCGCCTTCTGGGCCATCTCTTGGGTATAGGTGGCTTCATGCACCAGCACTTGAGCACCCGCGCATGCGTCAATCAACAACTCAGGCCGGTCATTGTCTCCCGCGATCACTACTTTCCTGGGCTTGTTCTTGAAGATTAAGTAGTCAGCGCTTTTTAACTGCTCGCCCGCAAACTCAACATCAAACCCTTGCTTCAACTGACCCCACAACGGCCCTCTCGGGATGCCCTTTTGGGTTAGCTTTTCGATATCTAAAGCAGCGTCGACGTTTTTCTCAGTAAACGCATAGGCGTAGCACGCCACCCGATGGGAAAGCCTGAACGTGGCAACCGTTATGTTCGCAAACTCAACGCTAGGCAGGTCGTCCGAGGCGATAAACTCCAGGGCGAAAGGCAAGCCTAGCTGTGTGGTTTCACAGGTCGCCTCCAACCATGCTTTGATGCCTGCAGGCGCCACAATGGTAAGCGGCGCTTTACGGCCATTCATCCCCGCACTCGCCAATATGCCCGGCAGCCCATAGCAGTGGTCGCCATGTACGTGGGTAATCAAAATGGCTTTTAGTGAATTAAACGACAGCTTCGTGCGCAAGACCTGATGCTGGGTGCCCTCCCCGCAATCAATCAGGTACCAGCCTTTCCCCTTGCTCTCGCGCAAGGCGATGCCGGTGACGTTGCGGGTCTTGGTGGGCACGCCAGCGGAGGTGCCTAAGAATAATAGATTCATATTTTATTTATGCTCTCTTGCGCTCGCTCTGTAAAGGCTTCGGGCTACCGCACAGTAAGCTCCGCTTCTCAAGTTTTTTCACGGCAGAGTGGTCAGCAAGCTGCCCTTTCCTTTAAAAAGAAATAACCGATAACTGGCAATATCCGTGCGGCGAGCAGTACCGCCACCCCCATAAATTTGATTTAGATCAACTTTATCGCAGACATCTTTTATGAAGACTTTAGTATCAATTCTTGGCGCCGATACAAGAGAAAGGATCCTTTAGCGCTCAACCGCATACTGACTACAGGCCCCGCCCCGCAAGCTTCATGAATTAACCTTTCCATGTGAGAAAACATAATGCTGCAGGCACTACACCGTGTTTCCTTGGGCCGTAAATTTGTACTAGTTCTCGCCTTACCATTGGTGGCCATGACGTGGTTAGCCATATCGGGGATTTTGGAACGAAAAGAGCTTGTCTCTGAAATGGGACATCTTCAGGAAATGACGGTGCTGAGCCAATATGCTGGGGTTCTGGTTCATGAACTTCAGCGCGAGCGAGGAGTGACAGCCGCATTTTTAGGCAGCAATGGTCAAAATTTCCGTACGGAACTACCTAGCCAGCGTCGAAAAACTGATGAGCGTCTCAACGAGTTCAACACATATACAAATAGCCTAACTTATTCTGGCAACGATGCCGCGGTACAGGCACAAGTGAGCCAGGCTAATAACCTGTTGAGTGCTTTAGCCGCCCATCGCCAGCGCGTTGACCGACAGGAAATAGCAGGTGAGCAGTCAAACGCCTACTACACAGATATTAATAACTTTTTAATTAGCATTGTTAGCCAATTGACGTTTAGTGTTGAGCAAGGCGAAGTTATCAGACAGCTCAACGCTTATTATAACCTTTTAAACATCAAAGAATTAGCGGGCATAGAGCGCGCCATGTTAACCACTGCTTTTAGTACCAACACTCTGTCTCCAACGATGTACACCAGCCTGCTCTCGTTAACAGGTCGCTCTAGCGTCTATATCAGCAGCTTCAATAGCTTTTCGGATGAAAGTATTCAAAGCGAACTTGCAGCGGTATTGGCAAGTGATCTTGCCCGCAACCTGGCGGATATGCGGCGCGTCGCGATAACACAAGGCGTTGCGGGCAATTTTAATATCGACCATCAACAATGGTTTGAGCAGCAGACCCTGCTGATTGATCGCTTAGCAGAAGTAAGTCAGAAGGCGGCCGAAGCCTTGCTTGATACTACCCAGAGCTTGCGTGATAAAGCGGTCAGTGAACTGACTTATTACCTGATTTTTTCGTTAGCCGCTGCGATTCTAGCCATACTGCTAGCAGTACTTATTGTCCGCAGTATTGCGCGCCCGTTACAAGTAGCGCTGGAAAACATCCAAACACGCGGTGGTGATCTCACTCAGCGCCTAGCCGTTCCAGGAAGCGATGAGCTTTCTATGCTGTATCACGCATTCAATGAATCGACGCTTAAAACAGAAGAGTTAGTGGCCAGCATTAAACAGGGTGCTCAGTCTGTTGAGTTAGCCAGTAAGGAAATTGCGAAAGGTAACGCAGATCTAGCACAACGCACTGAAGAACAATCCGCTTCGTTAGTTGAAACGGCTTCCAGCATGGAGCAGATAACAGCGACCGTAAAACAGAGCGCAGATACCGCTCAACAAGCACGGCTTTCCACACAGGAAATGGCTGACCAGGCCAATGAGGCGAACGATATAGCCGAACGGGCACGCGTGGCGATGGAACAGATCGAAGAAGCCAACCAGCAAGTAACGGCGATAGTCGAGGCTATTGATAATATTGCTTTTCAAACCAACATCCTGGCGTTGAATGCCTCAGTAGAGGCGGCGCGCGCTGGCGAGCAAGGCCGTGGGTTCGCGGTAGTGGCCTCCGAAGTGCGTAATCTGGCAAGCCGAAGTGCAGAAGAAGCCAAGCAGATCCGAAAGCTTATCAGCAACAATGTCGACAGCATAAAAGAAGGCGGGAATCTGGTAACGTCCACCAGCGAAACGCTAAAAACTATTGCAAAACGCGCACAGCATACCGCTGCCTTAGTGTCAGAAATATCATCCGCGACCACTGAGCAATCATCGGGTATTGAGCAAATCAACCAAGCGTTGACTCAGTTGGAAGAAGTAACCCAGCAAAACGCGGCGCTGGTTGAGCAAGTGGCCACAGCAAGCCGCTCACTGGATGACCAGGCAGGCGACATGGCCAATATGGTGGGCCGCTTCAAGGTTAGCGAAGAGAATAACTCATTGGCATTAGCCCATTACGGCTACTAGCTCGACGAAAACGTATTCCTAAAGACATAGTAGCTATTCAGCAAGCCTTCAATACGCGATGTAAGCTTTTAAATAAGGCGGTAAGCGCTGGTTTCTCAAAACCGGCGCTGAAGCCTCTTCAACATTCTCAGTTTTCCTATTTCAGCCTATAGCTGACAGCGATCAACATAACCGCTAATAAGTTGCATTAACGCAAGCATATTAGCGTTTCATGTGATACCAATGGTTAGGCAACCCACTCTCTGTTAGGGAAGATTTGCCATGTCAGCCACGAACGAGAAAGTCTTCATCAGCCCCGGCCGCTACGTGCAGGGAGAAGGCGTTACCGCACGCGCCGGTCACTACGTCTCGGCACTCGGGAAAACGGCACTGCTGATTGCCGACGATGTGGTTTGGGACATCGCGGGCAAGGAGCTTAGCGCTAGTCTTAAAAGCGAAGGTATCAGTTTCGAGCGCGCAGTGTTTGAGGGCGAAGCCTCTAACCGCGAAATCGACCGCCTCGTTGAGCTTGGCCGCAAGCAGCAGGCAGACGTTGTTATTGGCTTTGGTGGCGGTAAAGCCATCGACACCGCCAAGGGTGTGGCTGAAAAGCTCGAAGCGGCCTGTGCCGTACTGCCCACGACCGCCTCTACCGATGCGCCCACCAGCGCCCTATCGGTCATCTACAGCGACGATGGCGAGTTCGAGTCCTACCGCTTCTACAGCAAGAACCCCGACTTGGTACTGGTAGATACCGGCATCATCTGCAAGGCACCGCCGCGATTCCTGGCCTCGGGCATTGCCGATGCGCTGGCTACCTGGGTTGAAGCGCGCGCCGCCATTCGCGCTAACGCCCACAATATGGCGGGCGGTAAAGCCACATTGCTAGGCGCCACAATTGGTGAGAAGTGCGAAGACATCCTCTTCGAGCACGCCATGCTGGCTTACCAAGCCAACGAAGCGCAAATCGTTACGCCCTCGTTTGAAGCCGTGGTCGAGGCCAACACGCTACTTAGCGGCTTGGGCTTTGAGAGCGGCGGCCTGGCGGCAGCGCACGCCATTCATAATGGCTTCACCGCCCTGCATGGCGAGATTCACAATCTGACCCACGGCGAAAAAGTAGCGTACGGCACGGTCGCGCAGCTGATTCTGGATCAAACGCCCCAGGCGGAGCTGGAAGAGTATCTGGATCTCTACATAGCGCTGGGCCTGCCGGTCACGCTGAAAGCACTCAAGCTCGACCAGGCAAGCGAAGAAGATCTTTACCGCGTAGCCGAGGCGGCGCTTAAAGAAGGTGAATCAAGCCATAATCTGGCCTATGAACTGACGCCTAAGCAGATAGTCCATGCTATCAAAGCGGTGGATGCTCATGCGCGGGCGTTTATGGAGAAGATGGGGGTGAGCGAGTAAAGCCCACAAGGCATATGGCGCCACGTGTGTGGCGCCATATTGATCGACTAGCCCTCGCGCCGGAAATCAGGTAGCGGCCGTCGAAGATGATACCCGGTACCGCATTCACCCCGGCTTCCATGAATCGCTGCTCTGTCGCACGAACGTTATTCGCGTACTGATCAGAGCGGGCGATGGCCTCAGCGGCGTCGCCATAAAGCCCTACCTCAATGGCCTTCGTGAGAAAGCCGACAAGGAATTAACAGGTAGCGCTTTTCAAGATGGAAAAACCACCACGTCATCCCCCTCTTGCCATGGATGAAACTTGGTCATGGCCTGCAGAAAAAGCGCGTGCTCCAACCAGTGTTGTAGCCACCGCTGAAGGTGCGGGTAAGGTAGGCTATAAAAAACATCGCGATCTACATGGGCGAATTGGCGGATAAAAGGCATGATACCAATATCAGCAATGGTCGCGTTATCTCCCAGAAGATAAGGCTTTTGAGTCAGCTTCTCCTCTAAAACCTGTAAAAAAGCTTCACCCCGCTGCCGGTACTCTGCCTGGGTCATTTCGAGATGTCGGTCGGCGTATTTATAGCGATCCAACCAATGTTTAAATTCATTATCATTTTGCTCGATCAGGGCATTGGCCTGAGCCCTAACCTTCACATCTAACAGCCCTTGCGGATCTTGTTGCTCAAGCGCCCACACCATTATTTCTCGGCTCTCTTCGATCACAGTACCATCAAAAAGCTGTAAAACAGGCACAGTGCCTTTCGGGCTAATCGCTAGCATCTGGGCCGGTTTGTTCTTCAATGTGATCTCGCGCAGCTCCACTAGTAACTCAGCAAACAATAAGCCGAGCCGGGCACGCATGGCATAGGGGCAGCGACGAAAAGAGTAAAGGCGATGAAGTGATGACGTCATGGACATTTTTCACAGTTGAATTGAAGTCAGTAGACTCGGTGACCACTCTAAGGCGAGACGTTAGCCATTCGCGTTTTCATCCGCCACCTGACGTAGCGCATCGACCAGCACGTCAGCGGGCTGGGCGCCAGAAATCAGGTAGCGGCCGTCAAGAATGAACCCCGGTACAGCGCTCACCCCTGCCTTCATGAACTGCTGTTCTGCCGCTCGAACCTCGTCCGCGTACTGATCAGACCGGGCAATGGCCTCGGCCGTGTCACCGTCAAGCCCAACTTCAATGGCCTTCTCGCGTAGAACCTCTGGGTCTGAAGGGTTTTTCGCCTCACCGAAGTAGGCCTCAAACAGTGCCAATTGCAGGGGCGTCTCACGGTTTTGCGTTGCGGCCCATACCAGCACGCGGTGGGCATCGAACGTATTGTTCGCCCGCCTCTCCTGGGCTCCACGGAAATTCAATCCCAGCTCTTCGGCGACCTTCATGATCTCGCGCTGGGACTGCTCCATGGTGGCCGCATCCTTGCCGTACTTGCGGCAAAGGTGCTCAAGTATTGGCTCGCCCTCGGGCGGCATGTCCCGGTTGAGCTCAAAGGGCTGCCAGTGAAGCTCGACCTCGATCTCGCCCTTCAAGGTTTCCAGCGCTTGTTCCAGGCGCCGGTAGCCGATCGCACACCACGGGCAGGCAACATCGGACACCAGGTCAATTCTCAACGTTTGCATTGGGCAATCCCCTCATTCGATCAAACTGAAGAAAGCATGGTACGTGCCTATAGAAAGTAACGACAGTACCGTCATGTAACGAATAAAGGCGTTACTCGATAGTGGGTTCCGGTAACACCGGCGGCGTACTGTCCATATAGGTCAGGAAGTCTTGCCAGATGTCGTGCGTTCGCTGTTTCGTTAAACGGGTACTGCACGTAATGCCCATGACGTTCCGAATGGTCCCCTCGCGCCACTGCGTATAGACAGCGCCGCAATGGGCAGCGGCATACGCCTGCCACTGCTTTTGAGCCACCTTGATAGCATCGACTAACGCAGGGTCAGCCGCGCTATGTTCAATGCTCGTTTCCAGATAGTGGGTAAGTACGTCCTCGGCGGCCTCTAACTCGATAGCCGCGCACCGATTGGTCTCGAGCGTGTTTCTGATGTTATTGCAATCAAGCGCCTCGTCATCAGCCACGGCTGATAACGACAGCGAAGCGAGCACTATGAATAGCCACTGTTTCATTTTTTTCCCCAAACGCACATAAGGTGCTGGCCAAGCGGGCACAACCGCCATGTTCTCATATTCGACGCCAGGGAGATCATCTAACCGTTGAACGACCCTGCCTGCGCATTCATGACCTGCACGGGCGGCCAGCCCGGATCTCAGCAAACATTAGCTCGGCAGCATGTGCTTGTTATAGTCCGCAGCCAATTTTATTTGGCTCTTCTGGGCATGGCGTGCTTTCCCCTGCCGTAAGAGTGACACCGTATTGAGGCTGAAAATCTTGACCACTACTCCACATTGTCGTGTGTGTTTCAAAACCTGCTTTTACTACGCACCAATTCCAAAAAAACACGTTTGAGCCGTGAATCATCAGCGATTCAGTGCGCCACTCCTTAATGTTTGGAAAGCGTGCCTCACCTCTATAACTGGTTTTATCTCCCCTTCTCATTTGTTCACGGCCATAAGGGTAGGAGCTTGATATTAAAGTCACCCAAGCATCCTGAATGGGTTTTCCTTCCACATCGGTGACGAGGATTTCAGCATTCGGCTGAAGCGTTTTGTTTATTGGATAAACAACACAGCCTGATAGCAATAGGGCTATCGTTAGTATGAGTAGTTTCATGTTTGATTTGCTATAACGTTTGACATGAGAGACATGCTCCGGCTTGCCGGGGCATGTCCTCTCGATGGAAGGGGTAGACTTGGCGCACAGACTAATGGCGAACCAGAGAATTACCAATCCCGTGGGGCTGTTAGCTCTTCAACGTCTGCCTCGAAGCCATATGCCTTTGCAATGAACTCGAAGTCTGCTCCGATGTTATCGCGTGCGGCGGTTTCCAACTCGCTTCCGTTTTCTTCAAGTTCTTCGCCAAGAAGGTTGAAGTCTTCTGTCGCTGCGTGCGTGAGAGTGTAAAGCTGCTCCAAGGAACTGGGCTTCTTGTCCTCAATTGCCTTGCAAAGTTTGAACAGAATCTTAATTCCCTTCTCCACCTGAGCAGCGGGAAAGTACGAGTCTTTCTGCATATCGCTCAAGAAACTGTGAGCAAGGATCTGTTGGTTCTGAATCGTCATGTCTTTCTCGTTGGGTAGTGAAGTGGTTGTCGCCAGGCCTAACGCCCTCCTTTGTGGCAAACTTGGAGCGCAGCGGAAGATTTGTCCGACAGCAACGCTTTGTTAGGCTAGTAATGCCGCATAGTTTTTGTAGGCGCGAGTCATAAAACAATCGAACTAACCATTCACCTTACATAGCTGTGATTTGCTTATAGGCCACAGCCTTAAATCGTGGTTACGGAACTTGTTAACTGATGACGTAGAAGATTTATTTGATTTTTCACTCACCTTACTAGCGTCAAAAATACCAAAGGCGAGTAACACATCATCAACTTTATAACTTTCAAACAGTTCAAAATCAGGAGACCATATAGACACATTAACTGAATCCAATGTATCTTTTTTATCTGTTTTTCTATATGGGCCTGCTAAGTTCACTACTGAAAATTTACCGTTTTTACCATCGATAGTTCTAATAGACTTGACAACCCCAATAATCGCAACAGGAACAGTAACGGTTGCTTTACGTACATTCGAATAACACCTAAAAAACTCTTTGTCTTCATAGTAAAAGTCCTTCCATGGAAGGCGAACACCATCAAACACCAGTTCTAGTAGATTTTCTATATCTTTGTTTTCTTCGCAAAACGATCGCACCTTTAACACCCTTAGAGCACTATTTATATACGAACCAAGCTTTTTTTCAGACTTGATATATTCTTTTTCTTTAGTTTCTTTTTTATTATCTGATTCGCTATTCTTCTTTTTTTTCGCCAGATTTTGTAGCTCATTAATGGCCTTTTTTACGGCTAATAATCGCAACTCAAATTTACCTGATTCTGTTTGAGCGAGAACATTCCCTTCAGACTCTCGAACAATTAACTTTACCTGTCCTTCAACGTTGTATTTGCACTCCGATCCGTGAGTATTGCTTGCTTTCAATCTGAAGTATGGATTTACAGAGATAATTTTGTCGCCTTCCTCACGTGTAAAACCATTCACGAAGATAACTTTGGCGTCACAAAATTCGCATTCAAGAGTGGATTCATAATCTGAGTTTTCGGCCATAGATATAGTGATTCTTCTCTTGTTGCTATCTATAGCGGCAGGCATTTTTGAAGCCATATAAATTCCAATTTTAGATGTATTGCCTAACGAGGCTGTAGAAAAACCTGATTTCGAGCCGTTTCCACCGCCTGTTGTCCTTATTCATTTACCCAGCCGGTCATCTGGCTGAGTAATCTTGATATCGGCATTTAGCCACTTGGGCGCCCAGCGAAAGCTTATTGAAGACGACCTTTTGCTCTTAAAAAGCAACTTACACCGTTCTAAGCCCTTCATGACGCGGCCAAGTGGCCGTAATTCACCAACTTCTCAATATTGTGCACCAAGCAGTAGAGCTGCCACTGACCTTGCACCTTTTTCTTACCCCGAAGGCTGAACCGGTTCAGTCTTTTCGTTGTGCCAATGTTGCCAAAAACAGGTTCCACGACTGACATACGATGGCTGTAAATTTCTTTGCCCTTGGGGCTATCGACTCGGTGCTTCATCCAGTCGGTATAATTAGGTAAGCGTTTGTTCTCGACAATAAAAGATACTTGCCTCCCTGCGCCGTTGCGATGATCGGCCGAGCTCGGGTTTTGCATGCATCGGTATTTCTTTGGGCAGTGCCGACATTGCAGCAAGCGACCTTCAAAGTGTACCCGGGTCTTGCCATTATCAGTTTCTCGTTGCCCGCGATAAGACAGCTTTTCACCGGTGGGGCAAATACACGTTAGCGCTACTGGATCAAACTGGAACGCGCTTGCTGGCGTCGTCTCTCGCCAGCCTTTATCCGGCAGGTTCTGATGGCGCTTGCCATATTTGTCTTTCTGGTTAGCGAACTTCGGATCTCGGCTGCGGAACTGGTTATCGGGGATGTAGCCGTTGATCTGCTGTTCGTGCAGATACTTCATATTGGCTTCGTTGGCAAAGCCTGTATCCGCGGTGACGACGGTGCCTTTCTGGTAGATGTTGTCCGCAATCCCGAGCTTCTTAAAACGGGCTTCGACCGTTTCCAGCACGGGTTGCAAGGTGTGGTGTTCCTGGCCTTCGCCAAAGGCCTGAGCATCAATGATGATCTGGTGTTTTTTA
The DNA here is from genome assembly GCF_000377665.1 of Vreelandella zhanjiangensis DSM 21076. Classification (GTDB taxonomy): domain Bacteria; phylum Pseudomonadota; class Gammaproteobacteria; order Pseudomonadales; family Halomonadaceae; genus Vreelandella; species Vreelandella zhanjiangensis. The sequence continues at coordinate 304,632 of NZ_KB898651.1, forward strand.
TCCACCGTGGCGACGCCGTTATAGCCCTGGATTGTGCCCTTGCTGGTGGTCATTTTGGCACTTTCGTTATCGGTTAGATTGCTTTTTACTTCCTTGATTCGCTTCCCCCGGCCCATCCTTGGGCTGTGCGTCTTTAGGAAACGATCTACTTTATTCATGGCGGCATCTAGCGAGAGAATCGTCTTGGCCCGTCGGATATCCCGATCCAGATCGGCTTCTGTCTCGGCCTCATCACGCGCGTAGTGCTCCAGTAGGTGATGCCGAATCAGGCCTCTCAGTTTCTCACGCTTCTCGCCCAACTCTTTGAATGTGCCAGACCACTCTTTGGAAGCGTCGGAGGACATCTTGCAGCCATCAATGGCAAAGAGTTCGTTACCCAACAAGCCTTGTTCGTGGCACACCAGCAGCACTTGTTCGAACAGCGCTTCAATCCCATCAGCATGGCGGCTGACGAAGCTGGCCAATGTGGTGAAGTGGGGAACGGTATCGCAGGAAAGGGCTTTGAAAATGATGTTGGTCTCGCAGCACCATTGCATTTCACGACTGGAGGTGATGCCTTTTGAGTAAGCAAACAGGATAATCTTGAGCAGGAT
>NZ_KB898652.1 GCF_000377665.1 Vreelandella zhanjiangensis DSM 21076
CTGACGAAGCTGGCCAATGTGGTGAAGTGGGGAACGGTATCGCAGGAAAGGGCTTTGAAAATGATGTTGGTCTCGCAGCACCATTGCATTTCACGACTGGAGGTGATGCCTTTTGAGTAAGCAAACAGGATAATCTTGAGCAGGATAGCCGGATCATAGGCCAGCCGACCAGTCGCATCGTTGCGGTACTTGGGATGGAAAACGGATAGGTCGAGCTTGTGCTCGATCAGGTAGTGCACGGCGTGTTCAAAAGTACCTGGCTGGAGCTGATCCTGGTAGTTGATCACCACCATGGCGTTCTGATCGTAGTTATAAGCCTTGAAGCGCGGCATGCTGACCACTCCTCGTCTGTTTCCTCGATCCTACCAAAACCTGGCCATCAGCGGGGTTTTTCTACAGCCTCAACGCCGCTCAGCACGCGCGGCTAAATAATGAAGAAGAAGCCGCAATGCAGTAGGCTTCGCCGTGAATGGCCTGGTTAGCTGCACACGATCTCTTTAATGGATTGGACTCTTGGGTCACTTAAAATGGGCCCTTTCAGAATCAAAATGTGGGCATTCACATGCGCACGGTATGAAGCGTATTCCCCCACAACCTCGTGTGGGATCAACAACGCCTCAATGATGTTAAAACGCTCGTCATAAATCACCGCTGCGAGTACGTCAAAACCTTTCTCCGCGTACTTCCTGATCGCGCTTAGCTGGCGTGAATTATTTGTAGGCGTAACACGACGACCTTTGATCTGTACGCGCGCATCATCCTTACCAACAGCGTCATAGCCCGCCTTGGAGTTTGATTGAAGCTCAAGGTCCAATGCCCTTGCCACCAGCCACTCCGTATAATCACCAACTGGGTTATTATGAGTTCTAACCACCCCTCTGGCATTCAGCTCATTAGTTGCAGATGCGTGTAACTGCAAAAGCTCCTTCACTGTTAATTCTTTAAGCGGCACTTGCTCTCCTGTCTAGTTAACGCTTGCAGCATGCGCGCCTACGAAATGGAGCCGAAGGCGCAATGTAGTAGGCGTCGCCGTGCCTGCACTTGTTATGTTTGCATTCCCTACAGCGCTGCATCAAAGAATGACATCCAAAACTTCTTCATTGAATCGCCGTAGCCTGAAATATCCCCAGAACTCAGCTCAACTTTATCGTCAGAAAACATTGAAAACTTTTCCGAAAACAGGTCTGGCCGAACCTCCTTCAATTTATCTAAGGAGTTTCCGGCGCCATGCTTGATGGCGTTTGCCAAGAGCCTGAGCTCCCGATTACATTTAAACCAATCGGAACTATCCGATATATCTAAACACAACTGAGATAGAACTCTTTTCTTCTCGTTTCCGTCTTCCGTATTAAATATATAGGTGCAATCCTTCTCAAAGAGATGAAATAGCCATACTGCCGAAGATTTCAAGAATTCACGCTTCATGTCAGAGTGAACGGAGTAATGCTCTACCCCTGCATGGAAAGCCCTCTCGTAGACCTCCGCCTCGTCCATGCGGTCCGGATCAAAGTTTCTACTCAACCGAGCTAGCTCTTCTTCCTCGACGTTCTTTGCCTCATTCTCTATCGCATCAAATGTTGGCAACAGCCTGCCTTCTATTGTAGCGAGGAGCGACTCTATTCTTGAGATAATTTCGATCTTATCGGACTCATAAAGATGCTTCACAGGATTCCTCTATGTTGCACAGAACATAACGCCGCCAACACGCGCGGCTTTGTAGGGAAGGCGAAGCCGCAACGTAAAAGCTGTCGCTGTGCTTGGCATGGTTATGTTGCCCTGCTCAGAGTTCCCCGTATGAAATCACCCTTCGCCGCAGTATAGGCCTCTCTATCCGACCTGAATTCAGCCGCCCATACCCGCTTATTGTGCTCATAATGCGCTGCTATCTCAGCATTGGTACAGAGTTTGTCGCGGAAAGCCAACCGTTGTTGCCATTCTTCGCTACCGTAAACTACAAGGTGCAAATGGTGTGTTCGACGTCCCCCAGCCCACCGCATAAGCCAGCGTCGCCCAGTTAATGAGGCGTTGAACTCCATTGATGTCGTATATTTTGCCTGACACAACGGTTCCATCAGAGCATCAGCGCGTGACATCGCATCTACCCCCGCCAGGATATCGATGATAGGTTTGGCTGAAAGGCCTGGCACAGCTGTGCTTCCAATATGTTCAATCGCCAAAAAGCTACCAGGAAACAGATGAAGGAGGCGGTCGCGCTCTTCTTGAAATATAAGCGGCCACCCCGTGTCATACGGAAAAATAGCCACCTCCTCATAAATTGCTCTGTTGAGTGATTCTTCTTCGTCCACGACTCACCATTTCTTTACAACATAACGCCCCTAATAACAGGCAAAATTTGGTTGGCTAAAATACGAGCGCAGCGAGATAGCCAGCCGTATTTTGTCCTTATTGATTGGCTTGTTAAGTGCCTTTTGCGACTAAATCTCTTTTTTCAACCGCTTTCAAAGCTCCTTGCGGTAGCTTACCGTATAACTCTGCGACTTTTTTGGGACGTGAAATACGGTCTTCAACGATAAAATTGATCATTTCAAATAGGCTATGGGCAATTTCAGGATTATCGGTTAATTCTATCTCACCAGGGTGAACTCCATTGTTACCAATAACACGGCAGTAATCCAAAGCTTGCTGCACTTCTACTGGCAGCCCCTTTTTAACTAAAGAGCCGATATCTTCATTGATATTCTTGCCTATTTCTCCAAGCTCAGACATTAGTTTTTGTACACATAACCTTAACAAGGCAGCAGCAGCTCTTGGAGAGCGAGCAACAATGTCGCGAGCTTCATCATATTCAGTATTACAAGACTCAGGCAAATCTAGATGAGGTGGTGGTACTGGTGCTTCTGAAGGAACTATCATGCGATCGTTATACCAAAATGACTTCTCATTACAGTGTGAACACTTGCTAAAGGAAAAGTCTGTATTGTATGCGCGACTGTAGTTACTCCACTGGAGGGTTGTCCAGCTTTGCTGTGCGAACACACCACATAGAATACAGTGAAACTTTTCTTCCTCAAAAGTTGGAGGATAATATTTGCTCATAATCTTTTTGATACTCCTTGTTGCAGAACATACAGGCACTTAACAGTGATTATATGGAAGGCTGCATAACCCCAATAAACGCGACCGCACATTCATTGAGGTTATGTAGCCACCTCTTTTGACTCTACCCCATTGTTTCTGCTGGCAGCAAAGCAAAATTTGGCTATATATTCAAAATTCGCGTGCCTGCGCGTTTTGCCGGTTTCAATCATACTGCCGCTGGCGTACCACTCAGCAATGCGCATGCAGTTTAAGGGCACAATACATGGGTCTCGCGATAAATAGGCACGCCATTACACCAGCCCCACACACACCATCTGCCCGCCAAACCACTGCTGCTTAAGCCCCCGCTGATTTTCCAACAACAACGTCAGGTAGTCGCGCAATGGATGAGCGAATGGCAACGCGGCAAAGTGCTTGCGTAGCCTGCGCTGATAGGGAAACTGCTCAGCAGGCACGTGCAGCGGCGTGGCATGTTGAGTGAGCCATTCGATGCCGGGCAATAACAAGTGAGTGGCGTTGCTATCCAGCGCTAGCGTCACGCCTTTAACATCGAAGTCACCGGCGTAGATATGCGGCCGTTGGGTTTTATGCCAGGCCTCGGCCAGTAAGGCAAAGCCGCCACCGTAGTGGCTGTCGCCACGGTAGACGACCAGCGGGTTGATGTAGCCGCTTAGTGCTGGAAGGTCTGGCGAAAACTCATAGAAGCTGTCCAGGTTTTCGACCTGAATCATGGCGCTGAATGCGCTCAGCTTTAGTGTTTGTACATCCACATCGCGAATAGCGCGTGGCTCAATGGCAAGCCCCGCTATTGGCTGAGGCGGAAAGCTTACGAGCACTCGTCGTGCGCGGGGGCTTTCGCGGTTGGCTTTGTCTTCTTCTACGCCCTCCTTGGCCTGGGCGCTGCTGGTCAGGCCGCTGAGTGAGCGGCCTAGCGGGGCTATGCGGGCGCTATCTAATACATCGTTTATCTGCGCCAGCAACGTGGCGTCAAAGCGCAGCGTTTTGCCGTTAATGCGCGTGGCCAGGTCAATATCGTGCTGATGGCACCAGGCCACCACGTCGTTTACCCATTGGCCACGGGGCTTTTCCACCGTGGGCTGGCGGAGAAGTTCTCGGGCGACGTCGTTCAGCCTATTACGCGCACGGCCTGATAGGTTCATACGGCAAGCGTCAGTTCAACGTCGTGAATCAGGCGCAGGTGATTGAAGCGGCTGGCCTGGCTCTCCTGCTGTTTGAGCCTGAACGCCCGCTGGTCACTGCGCGGCAAGCCCTGGTACTCGGCAATTACCTGGAATAGCCAGATCTCATCCGGCCACTCCAGCGGGCTTTGGTGCAGGTATTCAAGGGCGCTGACCGGCTTCGCCTGGGGCTGATCGATCACGCTTAAATAGAAGTGCTCCACATCCTGCTTGAGCGCCTGTTGGCGGGCGGCGGCCAGGCTACTTTCCTGCGCTTGGGCGGGGGCGGCGGCTTCTACCGTTTGCGTGGTGTGGCGCGGCTGGGGTAGTTGGTGCAGCAGGTCGGCGAGTACCTGACACTCCAGGTTGCGATCCAGCGCCGGGGCGGCGGCTGCGTTTAGCGGGGCGGCTTGGTTGACCAGCCCTGGTACATCGCTGCGCCGGGCGTAGTTACCGGGCACAAAGCCTGGGTGCTCGCGCATAAACGCGGCCATGCCGCTGATCAGGCGGCTGCGCGCCTGCTGTTTGCGAAAGCGCGCCATCAGTTCGATCAAGCGCCGCTGCACTTCACGCAAACCGGTGTAGTGGTGGCTTAACTGCTGCTGAAGCTGGCTGATCAACAGTTTACGCAGGCTGCCGTCGCTGCCTACCAGCTCTATCAACTCGTCAAAGTTAATTAGCGCCAGGCCGTCCAGAAGCCTTGCGATCTGTTTCTGGGCGCGGTCGTTTTCGCGGATTTTATCGTTGAGCTGGCTGACGAAACCAAAATCGCTATTCAGCCGCTGCCATAAGCTGTCGATGGCATCGGCAAAGCGCCCGTTCAGGTCGTCGACTTCCTGGCGCAGGCGCATTAGCTGTTGCTCCAGCCGCCAGTGCTCGCCACGGCTGCGCGCCTCGCGGTAGCTGTGTACCAGCGCGCGAATCAGCTCCAGGGTTTCCGCTACGTCGGCATTCACATGGCGGCGGGTTTCATCGGCAAGCATTTCGGCGATCAGCTCGCGTACCTTTGGGGCAAGCTTCACGCCGCTCTGCTCATCCGGGCGCCACAAAATGCGCGCTGCCAACATCTTGCGCAGCGCGCTATCGCTGAGTGATTCCAGCGGCACTTCATCGCGGGTGTAGGCCTGCATCAGCGTTTCAGAATGCTTGCCCAGTAGCGCCAGGCGCTCAGCGCCTGTTTTGAGCAGGCGACTCTCCAACTCGCTCACAACAGGGCCTCCTGTGTGCCTTCTTCTCCTTCGGCATCAATCGGCAGGTTCTCTTCATCGCGAATAAAGCGCACCAGATCCACCAGGTAATCGATCTTGCCGGTGATCACAAATACCTGGCGCTCGGAATGCGGCTGAAGCAGGTAGCCGTGCTCTTTCAGGCGCTTGAAGACCTGCTTTACCTGGGCATCCAGCTGGTCGCTTTGCGAGCCAAAAAAGCTGTCGGTGGCCAGGCGTTCCAGACGCTCGCGCAAGCTTTGATTGTCTTCACACTTGGCGCTGAATTCGGCTGGCTTGAGCACATCGCCGGGGGCGGCCAGGGTATCGCGGCCCAGCGCCTCTTGAACTAGCTGCAGCCACTCCAGCAGCGGCAGCAGGCTGTTGAGCGTTTCGCCTAGCTGGCGGGAGAGCTGATCCCGAGCGCTGTCATTGAGCTGTCGCCAGGCCAGAAAATACACGCTGCCCTCTTCATTGCTGGCCAGGCGGCGGTTAAGCGGCCGCAGGTAGGTATCGATCTCCTCGCGAGTCTCTTCGTTGCTCAAGTGGCGATAGCCGCTTTCATCGCTGACCGGGCAGATAAACTCCCCGGCGAGTAACCGCTCAAGCAGTGGGCCATGTTCGATCATGCCGTCACCTCCTGCTGACGTTCCTGGAGCCGCTCGGCTAGGCGGCTCAGGCGCGGTTCAATGCGTTTTAACACTCGCTTATTGGAGTTGGTTTGATCACGGTCGATCAGGTAGCGGTTGGCGAACAGCAGCAACACGTCGGACTCAGGGTTAGGGAACGCGCCGACAATATGAATGCGGTTGCTGTCGCAGGCATCAAAGAGTTTTTCGACGTTGTGGTAGGCCAGCGTGCCGATCTCATCGATGGGCCAGTGAATGGCGATGTCCGCGTCGCCGCGCAGCAGGCGGGTAAACGCGAGAAGAAATTTACACAGAATCAGGTACGCCATACCGTGGCTGGACGACTCCAGCAGCTGGCGGTCGTTTTTAATCACAAGATCCGTGCCGCCTTCGTTCAGGTGCAGCTCCAGACGCAGCAGGCTCTCAAAACTGTACTGCTGGTCGCTGCGCAGTAAATCGACCACGTCCGCCAAGGTGTTCAGGTAGTCGTCGCTGGGCAGCGTCTGGCCGGATTCGCGCCACTCTTTATAGCGCTGGGCAAACAGCTTCAGCGGCTCCCAGAAACCTAGCTCATCAATGGTGGACTGAATACGCACTTCGGCCTTGGTGATGCCTTCCAGGCGCAGGTCGTCGGCGACTTCTTCCGAAAGCCGGCGGCTCTGGGCGCTGATGCGTCGGTTCAAATCACGGAATACGGTAAAGAACTTATCCAGGTCGTCGCTCAGGTTGCGGCCTTCCTGAATCAACTGCTGCTGTTGGTCTTCAAGCAGTTTGAGCATGTCGCGCAGGAGCGGCAGCTGTAGGCGCGGGTTGTCGCTTTGCAGCTTGCTGCGCTCGCTCTCCAGCGCTTCGGCAAAGCCGCTGCTGGCGTCTTTGATCAGTTGGCTTTCAACGTCCAGGCAGCCACGGCGCAGCTGTTCGATGAGCTGGTGGCGATTGCCCAACGCCTGGCGGGCGCGCTCAATGCGCTCGTCCACATCGCCAAGCGGTGCCGCCGGGGCCTGGCCATCGGGTTCAATGGCCAGGCCTTCCAACTGGGTCAGCAGAGGCTTTAAGGCTTCCAGGCTGGCGTGTTCACTCTCGCGCTTCGCTTTAAGCGTACTTACCGTGCTTTGGTGGGTTTTGCGCGCGGCCTGAAAGTCGTTTTTCAAGCGCTCTTTATCGCGTTGAAGCTGCTGTTCGGCTTGCTCCAGCTCGGCTTCCTGGGCAACCAGCTGCGGCTTGTGCTGCCCCCACTCCACGCGCATAAAGCGGGTGTATTCGGTGAGTTCATCCTGCCGGGCGGCGGTAACGCGGATGCGTTCCTCCAGGCTTGCCAGGCGCGCCTTGGTATCTTTTAGCTTTGCCGGGTCGACGCCCTGTTCGGCCAGTTCCTGGCTAAAGGCTTCTTCCAGCTCTGCCCGCTGACGCTGGTGTTCGGTGTTGGCATCGCTTAGCTGCTGCTTATACTGGCGCAGCTGAGCATCCAGGCTGTCCAGCTGGCTTTGGCCGTCGGCTTTGAGTTCCAGCAGCTGGCCTTGATGGGTTTCACCCAGCGCTGTTAGAGCTTGCTGTTTCTCTTCACGCAGCTCAGCTTGTGCCTGCTCCTGGCGAGCTAACGCGGTTTGATGCGCGGCGCGGCGCTCCTGTTGATGTTTGGTGTGGCGCTCTTGCTGCTGACGGCGCGCTTCAAGGGCAAACTCAACTTCCTGCTCGGCACGCTTGTGGGCCATACGGCTTTGATCTTGAGTTTCATCGGCTTTTTGGACGCGCTCGTTATGCTGTTTAAGCGCTTTCTCGGCCGCTTGGCACTCTGCCTGAACGCGCCGTTTGGCGCTATCTGCTTCTTCGATGGCGGCGAGCAGCGTGGCTTCGTCCTGAGCGTAATCAGGCAAGGCAATGGCCGAGAGATCCAGCGCCAGCCCAAACAGGTCGTCGCCGCCGCCGTCGGCTAATCGAGGCGCTAAATCGCGCCGCTCCAAAAGCTCCGGGGCAATGACTTTGCCTAACTGCTGCTCCCAACCGGGGCGGTGATAGCGCAGAAAATGGCGCAGGCTGCCTTGCTCGGGGTCACGCTGCTGGTAGAGCGCGTAGCTGCGCTGTTCGGCGCGCTCAAGCTGTTGGCGAAGCTGAACCAGTTGCTGCTCGGCGTCGTCCCGGGCGCGGCGGTTGCTTTCAAACTCGCGGCGCAGGCCATCTAGCGTCGCGGCCGATGCGTTACGCTCCTGCTGGGCCTGGTCCAGCCGTGCCTGGGCAAGCTCAGCATCAGCAGCTTCTTCGGCGGTTTGTGTTGAAAGTGAGAGCTGGGCTTTTAGCTCGGCCAACTGCTCAACGCCCAATTCAAGCTGGGCCTGATACTCGCCTTCTAGGCGCTGACGCTCCTGTTGGTAGCGCTCATTAAGCTTCTGCTCGGCCTCCCAGTGCTGTTCACGGCGCAGGGCTTTCTCTTCTACCAGGGCGTCGATCAATTCCTGTGCTTCACCGGTCTGGCGGGCCAGGGCCTCGGAAAGTTCGCGCAGGCGCCCATCAAGCCGCGCCTGGCTCTCTTTTACCGCATCCTGCATGACGTTCAGGTGGGCACGCAGCTGATCGCGCTGCTCGCGCCATTGGGGCAGCGCATTGATATCGCGCTCCAGGGCGGGCATATCCGCCTCGAAATAGCGCTCGTACTGGGTTTGCAGATCATTGAGGCGGCGCTGGGTCTGCTGTAAATCGCTGACCACTTCGCTGTGGCGATCGTTGAGCTCGTCCCGCGCCTGGGCGTAGTCGCTTTCCCGCTGCTGAAAATCGCGCTGATGGCGGGCAAGCTCGGCATCCACATCGGCCATGCGCCGCTCGGCCTGCTGGCGATCATCTTCAAGCTGAGGCTTTAATTGCCAGAGGGTGGCATCCAAATGGGCAAGCTCGCGATCAATCCCGGCAAGCCGGGCAAGCGACGCCTGTAAAGGCTCCAGGCGCATGGATTGGCGCATCTGGGCAATCCATTCGCGCGCCTTGGTGTTGCGAATCCGTGTGACCGGCAGCTCAACGCCATCCTCTTCGAAAATCGCCGCCAGCATGGTTTTGAGGGTATCCATCTTGCCCTCTTTGGCGTGTACCGCTGACACCAGCTTTTCGATATGGCGAATGCGCCGCTCGGGTTTGACCAGGCTAAACTGCGCGGCGATCTGGCGAAGCTTGAGGCCATCGCGGCTATTGCCGTGCAGCTGGGTAAAGTCGTTCTGGATAACCGAGCGGAATTCAGACGTAGCACCGAGCTTGGGCGATACCGGCGTGCCGCTTCGGCGCAGGCCACTGGCCCACTGGGTGTAGTCGAGTGCGGCCACGCCCGCCTCGCTCTCCACCAGATAATCTTCCGGCTGGTACGGCCCGCCCACAAAGCGATACTCCACCCCGCCTTCGGCTTTGCGGGTCAGCACCGCTTGGCAGATGTTGCCAGCCTCGCGGCGGTATTCATACACCAAGTAGCTATTGCGATGCGGCAGGTAAAACGCATCAAACTTCATGCGCGTTTTGGGCACCACCTTATTGGGTAGTTCGCCGTAAAACACCGGCACCAGGCGCTGAAGCGTGGTTTTACCCGAAGCATTGGTGCCGCAAATATTGGTGTGGCCGTCCACACTGAGTTCAACCACGCCTTCCAGGTGGCCGTGAATCATCACGATGCGTAGCAGGTGGGCCATGCCGTGTCCTTGATCGATAGAAATTCGAAAGCGACTATCTTGCCAGACACCTGAATGGCTTGTCCTACTCTTCTCACACGTTTAGCGGCGAGCGTTGCTGTGTGCCCAGCAATCCCTCAAAGAAACTTACCGCATTAGCCTCTAATCCTTCTAGGTAGTAGCCGCCCTCCTGTACTACCAGCGTGGGTAGATTCAAACCCGCCATCCGGCGGCCAAGCTCTGCAAACCCTGGGGTGGAGACGGCAACCTTGGCTTGTGGATCGCGCTCGTAAATATCAAACCCCAGCGCCAATACGATCGCGTCAGGCTCAAACAGCCGAATGGCTTGGCAGGCTTCGTCCAAGCGCTCAAAAAATACCGACTCCTTTGATCCATGGGGCATTGGCAAGTTGAGGTTATAGCCCAACCCGGCACCTTCGCCGCGTTCGCTCTCAAAGCCGGTGACGGCTGGGTAGAAGTTGGTGGTATCGCCGTGGATCGAGATATACATTACATCGTCACGCGCATAGAAAATCTCCTGAATGCCCTGGCCGTGGTGCATGTCCGGGTCGAGCACGACGATACGCGCAAAGCGCGAGGTAAGATGCTGAGCCGCAATGGCTGCATTGTTGAGGAAACAGAAGCCACCCGCCGAGTCGATGCCTGCATGATGGCCAGGCGGGCGCGATAGCGCATAGGCAAACCGCTCGCCCGTTAATAACGCCTCGGCACCGGCGACCGCGCTCTGGGCGGACCAGTAGGCGGATTGCCAGGTATCGCGGCCTATTGGCGCGCTACCGTCTGCCAAGTAACGCGCGGCCTCCGCCAAAATACCGCGTAGGGCGTTAGGCGAGCGGACGAAGATGTTAGAGATCACCTCTTCGCCCCAGTCTTCTCCCAGAGCGCGCCAACGGGAATAGGCGCTCTCCAGGAAGCGCAGATAAGCCAGTGAGTGCACGGCTCTCAGCGGCGCCACGCCATAATCCACCGGTGGCTGCACATCAAACCCAAACCGCTTGGCCGCCGCTAGCAGGTGCATGGTGCGTTCAGGCACCTCCTGGGGCGTACGCATTTTCCCCCGCGAGAAGTAGGTCTGCGGATGATGAAGTGCTTGTTCGACGTGGTAAAACGTCTTCATCGTTGACTCTCCTAGCTCCCTGGCTCTCCTGGCTCCCCGACGCCGCGCACAACAAACTTTCGTGCTACACCGATATGGTAGTCAATCGCTTCCCGGCAGGCCGCGGGGCTGCCGCTTGCCAGCGCTTCGAGCAGTTTGAAATGGCTGGTGGCAATAGTGTCCGGCGCGTCATGAGTTTTGGTAATCAAGGCGATACATAGGCGCAGCTCGTGAGTTAGCCCATCAAATGCCTTTAGCAGGCGTTCGTTGCCCGCGTAGTGCAGCATCAAGCGATGAAACTGCAGGTCTTCCTCGATTCGGCGCGTCTCATCATTGCCAAGAGCGGCTTCACACAGCACCTCTACCTGCTGCTCCAGGGCGCGCTGGGCTTCAACGCTATAGCGCTCGGCGAGGCGTTCAATAGCGTGACGTTCAAGGCACAGGCGTAGATCGAAGACATCTTCAAATTCAACGGCGTTCAACGCCCTGACAAAAAAGCCGCGGCGTGGTTTGGAGATCAAAAGCCCCCGGCTTTCAAGCAGCCTGGCTGCTTCACGCACCGGGGCGCGGCTCACCCCTAAATCTTTGGAAAGCTGTACTTCCGAAAGGCGTTCACCAGGCAAAAAGTGTTGCTGAATAATCGCTTGGGTCAAATAGTCAGCAACTTGCTCAACCAGGTTCTGATGTTGAATAAAGGCCTTGGGAGCCACGGTTGATAAGGCCATCGACATTACTCATAAAAATTATTGCGTATTTCAGTATGACGTAAAAAAGCATTCTGTCGATGGACGACTGCCGACTGTCGACAGTTTTATAAACCGATGCTATGGTCAAAACAGCCCCTAATAACCAACACAATCGGGCTTTAGCAATACGACGCCTCGCTCGCCTAACGATAACGTAAATTTAATTACGTACTAATAACCGAGGAGCAGGAACAATGAAACACCCTTTAGCTTTGGCAATTTCCGCTGCAGCACTCGCGTTTACGACTACCGCACTAGCCGACGACCCTAAACAGGGCGGCATCGTTAATACCATCGTTCAGCCGGAGCCGCCTGGTTTGGTATTGGGCATGATCCAAAACGCCCCCACCCGGGTCGTGGCCGGTAATATTTATGAAGGCCTGCTGCGTTACACCACCGATTTGGAACCTATTCCCCAACTGGCCGAGTCCTGGGATGTCAGCGATGACGGCCGTACTTATACGTTCCACCTTCGTGACAACATTACCTGGCATGACGGTGAGCCATTCACTGCTGACGACGTCGTCTTCTCTGCCGATGTTTTTCACCGCGAGCTAAACCCTAGTGCGCGGGCTGTTTTGCAGCATGTGGAAAGCATCGAAGCCACCGATGAGCATACGGTAGTGTTCACCCTGGTCGAGCCTTTCGGGCCGTTCCTCATTTCCTTTGAAGCGGGCACTTTCACCATGGTGCCGGAACACCTTTACGCAGGCACCGACTTCCGCAACAACGAACATAACGACCACCCTATCGGTACTGGCCCGTTTAAGTTTGCCAACTGGGAGCGTGGTACGGTGATTGAGCTGGTCAGAAACGACGACTATTACGAAGAGGGCTTGCCCTACCTTGATGGCGTCAACTGGCACATTATTCCCGACGGCGGTTCGCGTGCGGTGGCCTTTGAAAACGGCACGATTGATGTGCTGCCCAGCGGCACCGTCGAAAACTTCGATATTCCGCGCTTATCCGAAATGGATAACGTCTGTGTCACCGAAGAAGGCCATGAGTACTTTAGCCCCTACTCCATGCTCTGGATGAACAATCGCGAAGGCCCCACGGCCGATAAACGCTTTCGCCAGGCGGTGATGTACGCCATGGACCGGGAGTTTGCCCGTAATGTCCTGTGGAATGGTTTAGGCAAAGTGCCTCTCTCGGCTTTCGGCTCCAATGCTCGTTTCCAGGATGACACGCTGGAACCTTACGACTATAACCCTGAGCGCGCCCGTGAGCTGCTGGAGGAAATGGGTTACGACGGCGAAGAAGTCACTATCCTGCCGCTGCCTTACGGCGAAACCTGGACTCGCTGGGCCGAGGCCGTGCAACAGAACCTGCGTGAAGTAGGTATCAACGTTCGCACGCAAGCCACCGACGTTGGCGGCTGGAACCAGCGCCTGGGCGACTGGGATTACGATCTCGCCTTTACCTACCTGTACCAGTACGGCGATCCGGCGCTGGGGATTTCACGTACCTACCTTTCTGACAATATTGCCAAGGGGTCACCCTGGAATAACGTGGAAGGGTATGAAAATGAGCGTGTTGATGAGCTATTCAACGAAGCCGCTACCGCCTACCCGGATGAAGAGCGCGAAGCGCTCTATAAAGAGGTGCAAGAGATCCTGCATGAGGATGTGCCCGTTGGCTGGCTGATGGAACTGGGCTTTCCGACCCTCTACCGCTGTGATGTGAAAGATCTCGTCAACTCTAGCGTAGGGCTGAACGAAGGCTTCAGGGATGCCTGGCTAGACCGCTAAGCCAAGCCTGCCCAGGTAGCGCAAGCTGCCTGGGCGCTCTATTGCTGTCAGGGAAATGCTCATGCTCTATGCCCGCTTAATTATCATGCGGCTTTTCAAAGCCGTGATAGTGCTGTTCTTGATCGTTATTCTTAATTTTCTGCTCATTCAGCTGGCCCCTGGCGACCCCGCTGCCATTCTGGCCGGTGAAGCGGGCGCCGCCGATCAGGAGTTTCTCAACCAGCTGCGCGAGCGCTTCGGGCTCGACCAGCCCATGTATGTTCAGCTGTGGCGCTATGTCTCGGGTATCGCGATGCTCGATTTCGGCTACTCGTATCGGCTTGGCGTCCCGGTTTTTGATCTGATCATGGCGCGGCTACCTGCCACTTTACTGCTCACCGGCACGGCTTTTCTGATCTCGCTGGTACTGGGCATTATCGCAGGCTCGATGGCCGCAGCGCGGGTTAAAAAACCCTCCGGCTCGATCATTATGGCGCTGGCGCTGGTGTTCTACGCCACACCGCTATTCTGGGTCGCGTTGATGTCGGTGCTGGTGTTTTCCGTCTATCTAGACTGGCTACCGGCCTACGGCTTTTATACGGTGGGCGCTGGCTACACCGGTTTTGCCCTGATACTGGATGTCGCTAAACATCTGATACTCCCCGCCACCACCCTTGCGCTGTTCTTTATGGCGATCTATACCCGCATGACCCGCACATCCATGCTGGACGCCGCTCAGCAGGACTACGTTAAAACCGCCCGGGCGAAGGGCTTGAAACCGGGGATTATCCAGCGCCGCCACGTGTTGCGTAATGCGCTGCTTCCCATTATCACTCTGGCAGGCTTGCAGGCAGGGCAAATGGTGGGCGGTGCGATTCTGACAGAAACCGTATTTGCCTGGCCAGGCATCGGCCGGCTGATGTTCGAGGCGCTTCAACAGCGTGACTACAACCTGCTATTAGGCATTTTCTTCTTCTCGGCCGCCCTGGTCATCGTCTTCAATATTATTACCGACCTGGTGTACCGCTTGGCTGATCCGCGTATCAAGGGGGCCTCATGAGCTTTTTCGCACGCTTTGCGCAGAACCGTGGCGCCCTGGTGGGGCTGATTATCCTGCTGATGATTATCGCTATGGCGATTCTTGCCCCGCTACTGTTTCCTGAATCGCCCTGGCGCATGGTGCAACGCCCCTTCCTGCCGCCCATGTCTCAGGATGGTTTCCCGCTAGGCACCGATACCATGGGCCGCAACGTGGCCGCAGGCCTGATGCATGGCGCCTGGGTATCGCTACTGATAGGCTTGGTATCCACCAGCGTGGCGCTGTTGATTGGCGTTCCGTTAGGCGCCATTGCAGGCTATTACGGCGGGTTGATTGATGACATTCTGATGCGTTTCACCGAGTTCTTTCAGACCATCCCCAACTTTGCTCTGGCCATTGTGCTGGTCGCCATTATGCAGCCCAGCGTTACCTCTATAGTGCTTGCCATCGCTCTGGTGAGCTGGCCTCCCGTGGCTCGCCTAGTACGCGCTGAATTTATGTCGCTGCGCCATCGCGAGTATGTAGAAGCGGCCCGCCTGGTAGGGCAAACCAACAGCACCATCATATTGCGCCAAATCCTGCCCAATACGCTTTCCCCGATTATTGTGCTGGCATCGCTGATGGTGGCCACCGCCATTTTGCTGGAATCCTCCCTATCGTTTCTTGGGTTGGGCGATCCTAACGTGATGTCGTGGGGTTATATGATTGGGGCGGCCCGCACCGTGATTCGTCAGGCGTGGTGGCTAAGTTTCTTCCCCGGCGTGGCCATTCTGTTGACCGTACTGGCGCTTAATCTAGTGGGCGAAGGCTTGGACGATGCCTTAAACCCCAAACTTTCCCGCGAGCGCTAGGAGCTTTTATGTCTGATACAGCGACAGAGACCGTACTGAGTATCCGTCAGCTTAGCGTGGCACTCCCCAAGGGCGCCGACCGGGCTCTCGCGGTTGAAGACGTCAGTTATGACGTTAAGCGCGGCGAAATCATGTGCGTGGTGGGTGAGTCGGGTTCGGGCAAATCCATGGCTGCCAATACGGTCATGGGGCTGCTGCCCAAGGGCGTTCGGCCCGTTCAGGGAGAGGTTATTTTCGAGGGACAAAACCTCATCACCTTGACCGAAAAGCAGCATAGGGCGCTGCGCGGGCTAAAGATCGGCATGATTTTTCAGGAACCCATGACCGCGCTCAACCCGTTGATGCGCGTCGGGGCGCAAATTGCCGAGGTCTTCGAGGCCCACGGCAAGCTCACGCCTAAGCAGCGCCAAGCCCGTGCTCTGGAGCTTTTAATTGAGGTGGGAATTCCCCAGCCCGAGAAGGCCATCCGCGCCTACCCTTTTGAGCTTTCCGGCGGGCAGCGCCAGCGGGTGGTGATTGCCATGGCGCTGGCGTTGGAACCGGTACTATTGATTGCCGATGAGCCAACCACAGCGCTGGATGTCACCACCCAGGCGCAGATTCTTGAGCTGATTCGCGATCTGCAACGCCGCCGCGGCATGGCGGTAATGTTTATCACCCATGATTTTGGCGTGGTGGCCGAGATAGCCAACCG
The DNA here is from genome assembly GCF_000377665.1 of Vreelandella zhanjiangensis DSM 21076. Lineage (GTDB taxonomy): Bacteria > Pseudomonadota > Gammaproteobacteria > Pseudomonadales > Halomonadaceae > Vreelandella > Vreelandella zhanjiangensis. The sequence continues at coordinate 15,891 of NZ_KB898652.1, forward strand.
TGTTTGCGTGATGCGCCACGGCCAGATTGTCGAAATCGGCGAAGCCAGCGAGGTGCTGGGGAATCCTCAGAACGAGTATACCCAAGCGCTGATTGCCGCTATTCCCAGCAATGCCGTGCCGCCCCATCGAGAGGCGAACACCACTGCCCCGCTGCTCGACATCAAACGGCTTAATAAGGTCTTCCGCTCCCGCGGGGGGTGGTTTAAAGCGTCTCGTGAAGTGCGCGCGCTGGATGACGTTTCACTCACCCTGGCCCGGGGTGAAACGGTGGGCATTGTAGGCGAATCCGGCTCGGGTAAATCAACGCTCGGGCGCTGCGTGGTGCGATTGGAGCACCCGGATGACGGCGAGCTGCTGCTGGATGGTGTTAACCTATCGCAGCTTAAAGGCGATGCCCTGCGCCGTGAACGTCATCGGGTGCAGATGATTTTTCAGGACCCTTATGCCTCGCTTAACCCGCGCACCCGGGTGGGCATGGCGATTGCCCAGGGGCCGATCGCCAACGGTACGCCTAAAGCACAGGCCCTTAAGCAGGCAGGTGAGCTATTAGATATGGTCGGCCTGGGCGCCAGCGCCGTTGAGCGCTACCCTCACGAATTTTCCGGTGGTCAGCGCCAGCGGATAGGCATTGCACGCGCCTTGGCCCTTAACCCCGAACTGATCGTTGCCGATGAAGCCGTCTCGGCGCTGGACGTATCGATCCAGGCACAGGTGCTGGAACTGCTTGAAGAACTCAAACAGCGCCTGTCGCTATCGCTTTTGTTTATCACCCACGATTTACGTGTCGCCGCGCAGATTTGCGATCGTATCGTGGTGATGCAGCATGGCCGTATTGTTGAGCAGGGAAGCGCCGAGCAGATATTTTTACACCCTCGCGAGGCCTATACTCGCTCGCTGCTGGAGGCGATTCCCGGCCGCGACGCGCCGGTTGCCGCGACCGCGTAGCAGAAAGACCCATTAATTTTTAAGGATGATCAGTGCTAATAAGCCTAGAAACACTGCGCAACATAGTGGGCGCTGCCCATGTGATCACCGGCGATGATGTGACCAGTCGCCAGGAAGACTGGATGACCGGTGCGCTTTGCCACGCCGGCGCTATTGTACGCCCCGCCGATACCGACCAGCTGGCGGCCGTTATGCGCGCCTGCTTTGAACTCAAGCAGCCCGTCGTCACTCACGGCGGGCTCACCGGTTTGGTACACGGCGCTGAAACCGCCCCTGATGAGCTGGTGATCTCGCTTGAACGCATGACCGCCATTGAGGAGATAGACCGAGTCGGCGGCACACTGACGGTACAGGCAGGCGCCCCGCTGCAACGGGTACAGGAAGCGGCAAGCGAGGCAGGACTGCAGTTTCCGCTGGACCTTGGCGCACGGGGCAGCTGCACCATCGGCGGCAATATTGCCACCAACGCTGGCGGTGTTCGGGTTATTCGCTACGGCATGATGCGCCAACAGGTGTTGGGTCTTGAAGCCGTAATGGCTGATGGCCGCGTGGTCAGCTCCATGAATCGCATGCTGAAAAACAACGCTGGATTTGATCTTAAGCAGCTGTTTATCGGCAGCGAAGGCACTCTGGGCATTGTGACCCGCGCCGTGCTGCGTTTGCAGCCGCCCATGCCGATCGAGCAGACAGCACTGGTCGCCTGCCCGTCGTTCGATGCACTTACCGAGCTGCTCGGCCATATGGGTAAAACGCTGGGCGGCAGCCTCGGTGCCTTTGAAGTCATGTGGCAGAACCACTATCGCCTGCTCACCGAGACAACAGGACGCCACACCCCGCCGATTCCTGCTGACCACCCTTTTTACGTAATCATCGAAGGGTTAGGCAGTGATGAAGCGCGCCTTGAAGCACAGTTTAGTGAAGCGCTGGAGCAGGCGCTGGAACGTGAATTGATCGTCGATGCCGTGATTGCCCAGTCAGCTACACAGCGCGCTGGCCTTTGGGCTATCCGTGAGGATATTGAAGGGTTGGTCAAAGGATTAGCGCCGGTACTGACCTTTGATGTCAGCCTGCCGATTATCGATATGCAGCGCTACACCAATACGCTGGAAGCACAGTTGTTGCAGCGCTGGCCTGACGGCCGTCTGGTCGTGTTTGGCCATTTGGGCGATGGTAATCTGCATATCTCTATCAGCGTCGGTAGCCATGACCCTGACGTGCGCCGCGCCGTCGAAGCGCTGGTGTATGAACCGCTTCAGGCTTTGGGCGGGTCCGTTTCAGCGGAACACGGTATTGGGATTGAAAAACGCGCCTGGCTTAGCACCTGCCGGACCAGCGCTGAAATTGACCTGATGCAGACGCTCAAACAGGCGCTTGACCCCCACTGCCTGCTGAATCGCGGTAAAGTACTTACATAAAGCACTTAAATAAAGTACTCAGATAAGTCACCTCAAGAAAAGTCTTGGCGTAATCATTAGTACTGTTTTTAGAAACTGTTTTTAGGATATCAACATGCCTCGCTACCCCGAGCACCTTACCGGTGAAGGCCCGGTCAACCCCTTTCCGGGTATTAAAGTACTCGAACGTCGCCTTGGCCGAGAGATCCCGCATCAGTTGGGGTCCAACGAAGGCCTGGATATGCCCCACCGGGCGCTGCGCGAGCATTTTGGTGATGCCCTGGCTAAACACGTTTACGGCTACGGCGATGCCGAAGCCTTGGGCGTCCGCCAGCGGCTAAGCGCGCAGCAGGGCATTCTCCTTGATCATATGCTGGTGGATGCCGGGGCTGACAGCCTGATTGCACTGGCGGTGCGCACTACCTGTGAGCCCGGCGCCACGGTCGTGTGTACAGCAGGCACCTACCCCACCTTTGGCTATTTTGCCAAGGGGCAAGGCTGTCGGCTGGTTGAACCTAGTTACCATGAAGCGCCGGGCGTGTTGGCGCCTGACCTGGAAGCATTGGCCACAGCGGCGCATCAGGAAAACGCGCGCCTGGTGTATCTTGCTAATCCGGATAACCCCAGCGGCCATCTGCATAGCGATAGCGCAATTCTCAAACTGCGCGAGGCACTGCCGGACACCTGCTGGCTACTGTTGGATGAAGCGTATGGGGATTTTCGTGATGATGCGGGGAGCGAGTTTGCGGCCCAAGCACTGCCCGGCGTAATTCGCCTGCGCACGCTCTCAAAAGCCCACGGCTTAGCAGGGCTGCGCATTGGCTATGCGATCGCCGAACCTGCCGTACTTACCATGATGATGAAGGTACGTATTCACTATGCAGTGTCGACACTAACCCTGGCCGCCGCCGAAGTAGTGCTCGACCACCCTGAAGAAGTGAATCAGCACGTCGCTGATGTAAAAGCGCGCCGCGAGCAGCTGGCCGAGCACTTTCGCGCTTTAGGCGCCGATGTGCTGCCGAGTGCCACCAACTTTATCGGCATCCGCCTACCCAGCGCTGACATCGCCGCGATGGTGCATCAGCAATTGCTGGCAGAAGGCGTGCTGGTTGCACGGCTGGCGCATCCAGAACTTGCCAACGTAATACGCATTACCGCCGTGGCGGATGCTCTAACGTCTGGACGGCTGGCGATTCTTGAACAGGCCATTAAAGCGCACGCTTGATACGCCAATCCTCTTAAGATCCCGGCTTACGCCGGGGTCAACCAATGTCTGAACTCCTCCAGCTCACCGCGTACTGCTTGGCGATATAAGTGTTGCAGTTGAGCTGTCACGCTATCAGGGCTAATCGACTCTTTGACAGGTGATGCACCCGCACGTGTGCCGATTCGGCGCCCATCCAACTCGCGCAGCGGGAGTATTTCCGCGGCGGTGCCGGTTAAAAAAGCTTCATCAGCGGTATACAGCTCATCGCGGGTAATTCTGCGCTCGCGTACTTCAATACCCAGCATCTGTTGCGCTAGCTGAATCACGCTATCCCGGGTAATCCCCTGTAGGCACGAGGTCACCTCGGGCGTGTGCAGTACACCGTCGCGCAGCAGAAAGACATTAGCCGCCGAGGCTTCGGCCACATAGCCTTCGGGGTCGAGCATGATGGTTTCATCAAAACCGGCTTTCACGGCGGTATTGAGCGCCAGCATCGAGTTGACGTAGTGGCCGCTGGTCTTGGCGCGACACAGGCTGATATTCACATGATGGCGTGCCCAGGAAGACGTTAGCGCACGCAGCCCGTGGGTAGCGGCATGGGGTGAGATATACGGGCCTAAATCCCAGGCGGCCACCATCACATGGGTCGTCAGCCCCTGGGCACGTAGGCCCAGGCCTTCTGCGCCTAAAAACACGGTGGGTTTCAAGTAGGCATTGCTCAAGCCGTTTTTACTCAGGCACTCGCGCTGGGCGGTGATTATTTCCGCTTCGCTAAACGGCAGTGGGACATCCAGCGCATGAGCGCTTTCCGCCAGGCGGCGCGTGTGTTCTGCCACCCGAAAAAGATGCGTACCGGTAGCGCCAGCGTAGGCGCGCACACCTTCAAAACAGCCCATGCCGTAATGTAGGGTATGGGTAAACAAATGCACCTTGGCCTCGCGCCATTCGCGCCATTCACCGTCCTGCCAAATCCAGCCGTCGCGATCATAAAGCGGTGTCATGCATGCTCTCCCATTGTTGGCGCCAGCCATCGATCAGCACCTGCTGGTGCGGCTGCAAGGCCTGATAGCCCCAGGCAGCGATTTCATCATTCTGCGGATCGGGTACGCCAAGCGCGCTGCCCGCCAGGGTTTGGATAACGGCATGGCCACATAACGGAACGTAGCCTTCTGAATAGCCGCCCTCGTGCACAAAGACGAGCTTGCCTGCGCAGCAGCGCTCGGCAAGCACCTTAAGCTGAGCCGTCATGCGTGCGAAAGCGGCGCTGTTGAGCAGCATTTTGCCCAGCGGGTCCTTGGCACAGGCGTCATAGCCACAGGCCACTACGATTAAATCCGGCGCGAAGGCTTCAAGCGCTGGCAAAATAAGCCTTTCCATCGCGTATTCATAAGCCCCCAGGCCACAGCCGGGAGGCAGTGGCAGGTTGAGGTTGGCACCCACACCGGCCCCTTCGCCCTGCTCCGCAAAGTGCCCGGTTTCCAGCGGATAATTGGCCGCCTGATGCACCGAAACTGTCAACACATCAGGCTCGGTGTAAAACGCCGCCTGCTGCCCATTGCCGTGATGAACATCCCAGTCAAGAATTGCCACCCGCTTCGCCTGTCCCAGGGCACGTGCGCGCATGACCGCGACAGGAATATTGCCTAACAGACAGAACCCCCGCCCCTGATCTGCTTCCGCGTGATGCCCCGGCGGGCGGCACAGGGCATAGGCATTGTTGACCTGCCCTAGCGCCACGGCTTCTACCGCCGCGATAGCCAGCCCCACCGATTGGCGAGCGGCGGCCCAACTGCCCGGCATAAACGGGGCACAGTCGCCGCCGTTACCGCCCTGCGCCTGGTCGCCTGCCTGTAGCGCCTCTAAATAGCGCGGGGTGTGAAAACGCAATAGGTCATCCAGGCTGGCTGCTGGCGGTTTGACCACGTGGAGTTCGTCGATCAAACCGCTGACTTCCAGAATGTTTTTAAGCCGCCGCTTGCTTTCGGGGCTTTCCGAGGCGGCCTGGGGCTGCAAGAACTCGCCGGGGGCAGAAAACACCCCAATCGCGCCCTGGTCATGCCAAAAGCAGCGCTCATGCCAGTAAAAGCCAGTTGTGCTCATGACGCAAAGCCCTGCATAAAAGCGGCCAAGTTAGCGCTGAGGTGCTCGGTCGGATAGCCACCTTCCTGAATAATCACCGTGGGCAGCGCCAGCGCCGCCAAACGCTTGCCGACCTCAATAAACGCGTCGGTCTCCACCTTCAGCCCGGCTAGCGGGTCATCCTTATGGGCATCCAGACCTAGCGCGACGACCACGGCTTCGGGCTCATAGCGCTGCAGGTGATCAATCAAGACGGCGAGGGCGTCTAGATACACCTCGCCATCGCTGCCCACCGGCAGGGGCAGGTTAACGTTGGCATCGACCCCCTCATCGCTGCCCTCTTCATCGGCACCGCCCCAGAAAAATGGATAGAAGTCGCTGGGGTCGGCGTGTAGCGAGCCGGTCCACACATCGCTTCTTGAGTAAAAAATATCCTGGGTGCCGTTACCGTGGTGGAGATCCACATCAATGATGGCCACTTTGGCATAGCGCTCGCGCAGTACGGTGGCGGCAAGCCCTGCATTATTCAGCAGGCAAAAACCGCCGGCACGTTCAGGCCCTGCATGATGGCCCGGCGGGCGACACAGCGCATAGGCGCTGGGCGCGCCATTCAGGACTTCTTCTGCCGCGGCTTCAGCGGTAGCTGCCGAGGCCAGCGCCCCACGAAAGCTGGTCGCGCTGAGCGGACAGGCCATATCGTGCAGGTGCCACCCGGCCTGGCCGATCGGATGGCGTGGGTAGTGATGGCCACCCCCACAAGGATGAATATTAGGGGCGACGAACGCTGCGGCATTGGGGAGTTCCTGCCAACGTGTGTAGATAGTGTCAAGAAACTGCAGATAGCGCGGCGTATGGATCTGCTCCAAACGCTTGCGCAGCGTGGGCGAATCGGCCTCTAAAGGTTCGCTCAGCGTAAGCCCCACGCTTGCCAGGCCCTGAGTAAGCAGCTCGGCACGCACCGGGCCTTCGGGTGAAGGCGCAGGCTGACCGCGTAGCAGAAAGGTCGGCGGCGCGTGGTAGGCCTGATCGGGGTGGTAAAAGCATTTCATAATGAGTTCGCAATCCTTAGGCTGTTTACGAAAACTGCCTGCGCTCGCCGACTTTTCGTATAAACCCTAGCAGCCCGTTAGAGTAAAGAAGGAATCCAGGTGGATAGCGCTGGAAAAGCGGCAAGCAGCACGATCACCACAATAAACGATACGTAAAACGGCAGTGACGCCACGATAGCCCTCTCATAGGGCACTTCGGCTATGCGCGCAGCAGTCATCAGGGTCATGCCGACCGGCGGCGTCACGTTGGAGATATTGAGTACCACGATCATTAGAATTGCGAAGTGCAGTGGGTCAAAACCTAACTGCAGCATGGCAGGTACCAACACCGGAGCAATCACTACCAGCGCGGGCAGCACATCCATCACCGTACCAATTATTAAGAGTAGCAGGCAGACCAGCATCAGCTGCACAAAGGCGACATCACTAAAGGTAGTAATCATGCTGGCAGCGTCTCGGGCAATCCCCGAGCGGGTGACGAACCAGCCCAGCACGGCGGAGGTCGCGAGTAGAAAAAATACCACGCCAGAGAAGCGCACCGTGGTCACCAGGGCATCCCATATCTTGCGCCAGGTAAGATTGCGGTAGAACACCACGCCAATCACGATGGCATACACCGCCGCAAAGCCGGATGCTTCGGTAATTGTGGTGAGTCCCGAAAGAATGCCGCCTAGAATAATCAGCGGCACCACCATCGCCGGTAGCGCGACCAGCAGCGCCATTATCGCGGCCTTAAAGGGGGTGGGCGCCTGTTTAGGGTAGCCGCGTTTCCAGGCCAGGAAAAAGCTCACCCCAAGTAGCGCCAACGCCATCAATAGGCCGGGGATAATACCGCCCGCAAACAGGTCGATCACCGATATATCGCGCAGCAGCGTGGCGTAAACCACCATGACCACACTAGGTGGAATGATCGGCCCAATAATCGATGAGCAGGCGGTAACCGCGGCGGCATACTCAGCGTCGTAGCCCTGTTTCTTCATCTCGGGGATCATGATTTTGCCGATCGCGACGGTATCAGTTACGGCAGCGCCCGTGAGGCCTGCAAAAAACACCGAGACCGAAATATTGACGTGGGAAAGCGATCCACGCACCCGGCCAAACAACGCATTGTTAAAGGCGATCAGCTTATGGGTTAGCCCGCCCTGGTTCATCAGCTCAGCGGTAAAGATAAAGTAAGGCACGGCAATCAGCAGAAAGCCGGAAACGCCGGAGAACATACGGTCCGCGATAATCCCCAGCATGCGCTCGCCCCCCAGCGCAAAGCCGCCCGCCAAGCCCGACATCGCCATGACCACTGCCACCGGCGCCCCAATAAACAACAGCAGCACGAAGACTAAAATTGCAGGGGTCATGAGCGGCTCTCCCCGTCATTGGTTTCAATGAGCTCATCAATCATGGCGCGCTCATCTATAAAATGCTCCAACAAGGCAAAGCCGTGCACCAGGTGCAAGAGCATAATGACGCCGCTGATAGGCACTACGACGGCGGTGAACTTACTCGGAATGCGAATCTGGTCGGAGACCATGTACACCTGAGTCGCGTTGGTGAAGTAGCCCCAGCCATACCAGACCAACATCAGCGCAAACAGGCCGATAACGGCCAGACAAAGCCCCGCCGCCACCTGCACCATGATTTTGGGCAAACTACGTACCAGCAGCGTCATTGCCACATGTTCGCCATAGCGCAGTGAGATGGTCATGGAGAGAAAACCTATCCACGGCAAAAACAGCCGCGCCAGCGAATATGTCCAGCTCAGCGTGCTGCCGGTGAATAGCTTGTAAACAAACGCGGTAAAAGAGATGCCCAGCATGGCGAGAATACAGCCAATGCACAGCACGATCGCCACCTGATTGACGCTATCGCTTAGGCGGCGCAACGGGGGTAAAACGCCCATGATGATTCCTCACGCTGGGGCATGCCCGCTCCCCAGCGTTTATCCGTCGCTAACCGTTATTGGCCATAAATGCGCATGTCGTCATTCGCCAACTGCTGGCCGACCTGCTCGACTTCATCGAGCAGCCCCTGCACGCGGGCGCTATCCATGCCGAAATCATCAACGATCCATGCCTGCCAAGCCGGGCGGGCAATCTCGGCCATGCGTTCGCGTTCGGCATCGGGCATCAGGTAGCAGGCTTCAAAGCGCTCACAGGATTCAACCCAGCTGGCCGTTGCCAAGGCACCCGACATTCCATGGCTTAGCTGAATCGCTTCGCGGGCTGAGCTGATCAGCGCCTGCTGATGGCTTTCCGGAAGCGTCTGGTACCAGGACTCACTCACCATCCAGGGCGCGCTGTTATACACATGCCCGGTGAGCGTGGTGTAGTCCGTTACGGCATCGAAATTGAAGGTGGTATTGAGCACAGGCGCGTTGAACTGGCCATCGGCAAGGCCGGTTTCGAGCGCAGTAATTAGCTCGCCCCAGGGCAAAGGCGTTGCGGACGCGCCTAGTGAACGCATGATGGCTACGTGAGCGGGGTTCTCTTCGGTGCGAATATTCAGCCCTTCCAGATCCTCAAGCGTTTCGATCAAATGGACGTTGTTGGTAAACGCAACGAAACCGCCGCCGTCATCAAAGGTTCCCAGATAGCGCATGTTGGCCGCATCGACGGTGCCGGACATGAAGTCGGCAAACCATTCGCTGTCAAAGAAGGTCCACGCCTGGCGCCAGCTGGTAAACAGGAATGGGGCGGTGACCGCTTGATAGTCACCATAAAAAGAGGACATGGCCCCGGCTGACATGATGGTCGATTGAAGCGTGCGGCCAGCCTGCACTTCAGAGCCGTTTTCCACCTCAGAACCCAGCTGCCCACCGCCGAAAATGGTGACTTCCAGATCGCCGTCGGTACGCGCTTCCACGAGGTTTTTGAAGTGCACCAGCGCCGGGTAGATTTCGTTGTTACTCATATCCTCCGGGATCTGGGTGGCAATCACCATTTCATAAGATTGGGCTTGAGCGTTGGCACTGGCAATCGCCAACGGAAGTGCTGCCAGAGCAGCAAAGAGAAAAGATTGCTTAGCGTTCATAACACACCTCGTTTTGATTATTGGTTGGTCTTCGTTATGAGTGACGTCTTAGGTTATTTTGTGGTGATGGCATGATTGTATTTATTCTCGCCATCTCTGCTTGCCTGCCTGCTTACGTTGTCTTTTTAGCCTGTCTGGCCAGACAGCGACTCCCATACCTCAATAGCGGCGGCCAGGTCTTCAAGCGATGCGCCGACCGATTTAAACAGCGTGATGGAGTCATCAGCGGTTCGGCCAGGCTTAGCGCCAGAGAGCACCTCGGCTAACTCAGCCTGAATATCTTCAAAGCGGAAGGCCCCTTCATCAATGGCCTGAAGAATATCGCCCGCTTCGCCCTGGGCACCGGCGTAGGTATCCACAAACACCGCCGCACGGCGCAGGCATTCGGCATCGGTTTCGCGCATTTGCGGCCGGAAGGCGCCAATCAAATCCAGATGCGTGCCGGGGGTTAGCCATTCGCCTTTAATCAGCGGCTGGGTTGAAAGTGTCACGCAGCTGACGATATCGGCTTGCGCGACGGCCACGGCCAAGTCGTCGACCACTTCGGTGGTAAAGCGCGTGGCGTACGCCTGGGCGATCGCTTTGGCCTTGCTGGCGTTACGTCCCCAGATCATTACCCGCTTAATAGGCCTGACGCTGGCGTGGGCTTCGATCACCATGGGCGCCAGCTTGCCCGTGCCCACCACCAGCAGCGTTTCGGCAGACTCTTTGGCTAACGCCTGAGCCGCTAATGCGGAAGCGGCCGCCGTACGTCGCCGCGTGAGCTCACTGCCATCAATACAGGCAAGCGGCTGGCCGTGTTTGCCTTCGCTGAGAAGATAAAGCCCTGAAATCGCCGGTACGCCATGGTCTGCGTTTTGCGGAAACACATTGACCATTTTGACGCCAATATAGCCAGCGGCTTCCCAGGCAGGCATCAGCAGCATGGTGGCTTCGCCATCGGGCCGGTGCATGGCGTGGTGATGGCGCGGCGGTGACTCAACGCCCTTCACAAACGTTGCATGCAGCCGGCTGATCAGCCCTTCCCAAGAGAGGTGGCAAGCCACCTCTTCAGCAGAAACAACCCGCATATCAAGCCTCCGGCAGTGCGGCGACCACCATGATTTCGACTTTCCATTCAGGCTTGGCAAGCTTTGCCTCAAGCGCGGCACGCACGGGTGGGCGTCCTGGCACGACCCAGGCATCCCAGGCAGCGTTCATCTGGTCAAATTCCGCCATGCTGGTGACCCAGACTTGCGCTGAAATAAGGTGCTGCTTGGAAGTACCCGCCTGCTCCAGCAGCTGATCGATACGCGTTAGCACCTGTTCGGTCTGGCCACGCATATCGGCGCTGGCATCGCCCGGCACCTGGCCCGCGAGATACACGGTACCGTTATGAATAGCCACTTGGCTCATACGCGCATTGCTGTCTTGATAGGTAACGCTCATAGAGTTTCTCCAGAAAATAATAGGATCCATTTGAGACTACGATGTTGCCAGGCAACTCGCTTGCCCCAAACTCCGACAGTTTTGCCCGTAAATCAGGTAAGTCACAAGAAGTGATAAACAAGAGATAAAAAAAGAACTAAAAAAGGACTAAATAAAGAGAAGAAAAGCCTAGCGGTCTGAAGAAGGGGCAATATCAAAGTGGCGGCGATAAGCGCGTGAAAAACTGCCTTGATCACGAAAGCCTACCAGCATCGCGATATGGCCCAGGCTCAAGACACTGTGCCGCGCCAGGGTGCGGGCATGTTCCAAACGCCGTCGCTGCACGTAGGCCAAGGGCGTGATGCCGGTCAGTTCGCGAAAGCAGGCATGAAAATGCCCAGGACTCAGTGCACACAGTGCGGCCAGCTGTTCGACGCGAATATCATCGGCTAGATGCCGATCCAGCCAGGCATCAAGGCGCTCCAGATCAAGTCGTTCACTCACACAGCGCGTGCCTAATTGGGCAACCGTTGAGGCAGGCTCATCCTGCAGATACATGGTCAGCGCGCGCAGTAGCAAAATGGCGATTTCATTTTGCAGCCCGGGGCACTGCTCAAGCTGATTTGCCAGCGCGTGAGTCAGCTGATTTAACGCCGGGGGAATGGTGAAAAAGCGTGGTTTATCAAATAGACGCTCGATGTCATCGCCCTTTTCAAGGCTGGCTAACTGGACAACCGGAATATCCAGTACCAGGGTACGGTTACTGCCATCGCCTTCATATTCATGATGTCGCGAAGAGGGAATCAAACAGCCACGGCGGGCGGTAACACGCTCCTCCTGCCCTTCCATGGCAAGCTCTGTCACCCCGCTGGTTGCTAGAATCAGCTGATGAAAGTCATGCGAGTGAGCCACATGCTCAGATGCCAGGTTTCGGCTTTGCAGCTCAAAACGGGTCATGGCAATCGCCTTTCTTATTGGAATCTATCTTTGCACTATAAAACGACCCAGAGCGAAAAAGCGAGCCAGCGAAGATGGCGCTAAATGTTTGCTTGGGGTCATTGAGATCGCCTTTACCTAACCGCTAAACCCTACATACCAGATCACGAAAGGCACCGCTGCCAGAAATACGATAGAGATCATGGCAAGCAACCCATCCCTGGTCAAAAGCCCCGCCGCGAAGCAGGCGATGGCGGCCGAAGCTATCGAACCAGAAGTAGGGATGACTTCCATAAACGGCATAAAAGGAGTAACCGCCAAAATAACGGCGAGCGGCAGATACAACCAAGGCGGCTTGACGAAAAACACCCAGCGCGGCTTGAGAAACCGCTCAACGAAATGCACCGGCTTGCGCAGCCAGTTAATCCCTTTGCAAAGCTTGCTGGTCGACAGATTTCTACGTGATATGAAGCCTGGTAGCCAGAGGCAGTCTCGGCCCAGAATTATCTGTGCGACGAGGATAAACTCGATGGCCGCAACAATCGCGGTGATGCCCGGTATCGAACTTGCCGGAGACGTCGAAATAAGAGCAAACATTAGCATCAGTGATGCAAAGGAGTGTGGGCCGAGTTCGTCCACAAGCGACCCAATCGTTACGTTTTGCCCTTGAACCGAGTGTTCAAGATGATTCAGAACCTCGCTGAGTGCCCGCGTGGTGTGTTCGGCCATTATTGAGCTCCCTGCTCGCCATAAAGCCTTTCAGGCATTAAATGGGGGCACCTGTATCCATGGAATAGAAATAGCCGTCTAAAACACCTGTGCGATCACTTTCGAGTGTAGTTCAGATTGGTTTAATCAAATGTTAGATGTCGAGCCAGTGATGGTGTGAACCAATGAGGATATGACAAATCTTTGTTCATGCTCGATGGCATTTTCTGGAATGCCAAAACCAAAAAAGGGCCTAGCGATGAACGCTAAGCCCTAAAATTTGGTGCCGGTGGCCAGACTCGAACTGGCACACCCGTAAAGGCGGCGGATTTTGAATCCGCTGCGTCTACCAATTCCGCCACACCGGCAATGGATGCGCATTATACGGAGATAACCCTTGAGGTCAATCACATTGACTGACTTTATCTAGCGAAGGGGGTATCCTATGCCGCCTGTTTGACCACTGTTAAGAGCCAACCCATGCAGCGCGCGGACTTTTATTTCGAGCTACCCGATGAGCTGATTGCTCGCTACCCTTCTGAACAGCGCAGCGACTGCCGTTTGCTGTGCGTGGATGGTCAGAGCGGCGCGCTTGAGCATCGCCAGTTTACGGATCTTCTTGAGCGCCTAAACCCCGGCGATTTGCTGGTGTTTAACGATACCCGGGTGATCCCCGCCCGCCTGCACGGCCATAAAGCCAGCGGCGGCAAGGTGGAGATGCTGCTTGAGCGCCCGCTGGATAGTCATCGGGGCTTGGCGCATATCCGTTCGAGTAAATCGCCCAAGCCCGGCACCGAGCTGATCTTTGAAGGTAATATTCACGCCGTGGTGGAAGGCCGTCGCGATGCGCTGTTTGAGCTGCGCTTTTTGGGTGATACGCCGATGATCGCGCTATTAGAGCAGCACGGCCATATGCCGCTGCCACCCTATATCACCCGGGAAGACGAACTCAGCGACCGCGAACGCTATCAGACCGTTTACGCACGTCGGGATGGCGCCGTGGCCGCCCCCACGGCGGGCCTGCATTTTGACCAGCCGCTGCTGGATGCCCTGGCTGAAAAAGGCATCAACAGCGCGTTTGTCACTCTGCACGTGGGTGCCGGCACCTTTCAGCCAGTGCGAGTGGACAACATTCTTGAACACCATATGCATAGCGAATGGATTGAGGTGTCGGAAGCCGCCTGCCAGCAGGTACGCGAGGCGCAAGCGGCGGGCAACCGGGTGATTGCGGTGGGCACCACCAGCGTGCGCTGTCTGGAAAGCGCCTGCCAGAAAAGCGATGACGGGCAGATAGCGCCCTACAGCGGGGATACGGATATCTTCATCTACCCAGGCTACGAGTGGCGCTGTGTGGATGCGTTGATTACCAACTTCCACCTGCCGGAATCGACGCTTTTGATGCTGGTGTCGGCGTTTGCCGGCTATGACACGATGATTAACGCCTACCGTGAGGCGGTTGCCGAACGCTACGCTTTCTTTAGCTATGGCGATGCGATGCTGCTTACCCGTTAGCGGCTACCCTTTAAAAAGCCGCCACTACTGCTTTATCGATGATTACTTAACGAGTTACGACAATGCGAAACGAATGCTTTATGCGCTTTGAGCGCCTGGCCGACGATGGCCGCGCTCGGCGCGGTCGCCTTCACTTCCCCCGTGGCACGGTTGAAACCCCCGCGTTTATGCCGGTGGGTACTTACGGCACCGTAAAAGGCATGACGCCGGATTCCATCAAGGAGATCGGCGCTGAAATCATCCTGGGCAATACCTTTCACCTATGGCTGCGCCCGGGTACCGAGGTGATTGAAGCCCACGGCGACCTGCACGACTTCGCCCAGTGGGACAAGCCGATCCTTACCGATTCCGGCGGTTTTCAGGTGTTTTCGCTCGGCGAGATGCGCAAGATCACCGAGCAAGGCGTGCATTTCCGCTCGCCGGTGGATGGCAGCAAGGTGTTTATGGGTCCCGAAGAGTCCATGGCCGTGCAGCGCTCGCTGGGCTCTGACGTGGTGATGATCTTTGACGAATGTACGCCCTATCCGGCGACGTTCGAAGAAGCTGAAAAATCCATGGAGCTGTCGCTACGTTGGGCCAAACGCTCACGCGATGCTCACGGTGATTCGCCTTCAGCGCTTTTCGGCATCATCCAGGGCGGCATGCACCCCGAGCTTCGCGAGCGCTCGCTCAAAGGGCTTTTGGAGATCGGCTTTGATGGCCTGGCGATTGGCGGGCTTTCCGTAGGCGAGCCCAAAGAAGAGATGATCAAGGTACTGGATTACCTGCCCACCTGGATGCCTGATGAAAAGCCACGCTACCTGATGGGCGTAGGTAAACCTGAGGATCTGGTGGAAGGCGTGCGCCGCGGCGTGGATATGTTTGACTGCGTGATGCCGACCCGCAACGCGCGTAATGGCCACCTGTTCACCGCTGACGGTACGGTCAAGATTCGTAACGCCAAGCATCGCCATGACACCAGCCCCCTTGAAGAGGGTTGTGACTGCTATACCTGCAAGAATTTCTCGCGCGGCTATTTGCACCACCTGGACCGCTGCAACGAAATGCTCGGATCGATGCTCAATACCATCCACAACCTGCGCTACTACCAGCGTGTAATGGCTGATTTGCGCGCGGCAATCGAAGCGGGTACATTGACGACCTTTGTGGAAGGCTTTTATGCCCGGCGCGGCCTACCGGTGCCTCCCCTAGCCGAATAGAGTTCACCCGCTTTGGCGGGTGAGCAAAGGGGCGCTTATCAACATAATAGTTAATCAGCGCCTCTTCTAACCCTTTCACCCATTTAGGGTATTAACCCAGGAGTTCTCTGCAATGCTGGATTTCTTCATCTCACCAGCCCACGCCCAAGAAGCGGCCGCTGGCGGTGGTATCGCGCAAATCGTCATGCTGGTCGGTTTTGTGCTGATTTTCTACTTCCTGTTGTGGCGCCCCCAAGCCAAGCGTGCCAAGCAGCACAAGCAGCTGGTCACTAGCTTGGACAAAGGCGATGAAGTCGTCATTGGCGGTGGTCTGGTAGGCCGCGTCACAAAGGTCAGCGATGAGTTCCTGACCCTTGAAGTGTCTGAAGGCACCGAAGTTAACGTGCAGAAGAATGCCGTTGCCGCCGTACTGCCGAAGGGCACCATTAAGTCCATCTAACGCCCGCAACTCCCCCTGCCGATCCAGTGCCAGCCACCCCGGCAGGGGTGCCATGGTAGGTACGATGGTAAATTTTGCTGTGCATGGAATCCCCATGCACAGCAATTCCGTTTGTAATTGAAGGCAGGGCTTGCATGCTCAACCGTTACCCCCTGTGGAAGTATCTACTGATACTGGTCGTCCTGGTGGTTGGCCTTATCTATTCGCTTCCCAACTTATTCCCCGCAGATCCCGCTATTCAGCTCAGCAGCGCCCAGGGTGACACGCTGGAATTGCGTCAAATCCAACGCGTTGAAAGCGCACTTGAAGAAAACGACATCGTCGTAAAAGCCTCCGAGCAAGAGAACGGCCAGTGGCTGATTCGCCTGCGCAACGATGATGACCAGCTAAACGCCCGTGATATTGCCGCCGACCTCTTAGGCAGCGATGCGACCGTGGCACTCAACCTTGCAGAAGCCACGCCCTCATGGCTACAGGCGTTTTCCGCCTCCCCCATGACGCTGGGTCTTGATCTGCGCGGTGGCGTTCACTTCCTGCTGGAAGTGGATATGGACGCAGCACTCACCCAACGCCTGGAAGTCAATGCCAGCGCCATGCGTGAACTGTTGCGCAGCGAACGTATTCGTTATCGCAACACCGAGGTTGAAGACCGTACGCTGTCGATCGACTTTGCAAGCTCTGAAGACCGCGATAGCGCACGTCGTCTGATTAGCCGTGACTTCCCCAATTTTGAATACAGCACGCAAGGCAGTGGTCGGTCTTCTTCGCTGGTAATGACGCTGAGCGATCAGACCGTCAACGAAATTCAGGACTACGCGATCAACCAAAACTTGACCACCCTGCGTAACCGGGTGAATGAGCTGGGTGTTGCCGAGCCGATGGTTCAACGCCAAGGGCCGAACCAGATTGTGGTCGAGCTACCCGGCGTACAGGACACCGTAGCGGCCAAGCGGATCGTGGGCGCGACGGCGAACCTTGAGTTCCGTCTGGAAGCACGCAACGACACGCCTGATGCAGAAACCGAAACCCTTTCATTCCGTAATGATTCAGCACGCTCTGCCGCGCTGATGCGCGATGTGATCATTACCGGTGACAGCGTTTCCAGCGCCAGCAATAGCTTCGATGAAAACGGTCGCCCGCAGGTAAATATCAATTTGGATGGCACCGGCGGTACGCTGATGAACCGCGCCACGCGCACCAATATCGGTCGCAACATGGCAGTGCTGTTTATCGAGCATAAGAGCGAAGACACGGTGGTCACCGACCCGGATACCGGCGAAGAAACCATTGAGCGCGAGCCTTATGTTGAGCGCGGCCTAATCAGCTTAGCGACCATTCAAAGCGCACTGGGTAACAGCTTCCGGATTACCGGCCTGGACTCGCCGACAGAAGCCGCTGAGCTTGCGCTGCTGCTACGTTCCGGTTCGCTGGCCGCGCCGATTTACTTCGTGCAGGAGCGCACCATTGGCCCAAGCCTGGGTGCGGAAAACATCGAACGCGGCCTGCTGTCGGTGCAAATCGGCCTGCTGCTGCTCGTGCTGTTTATGCTGGCGCGCTACAAAGTGTTCGGTATTTTTGCCAACGTTGCTCTCGCCCTCAACCTGACGATTCTGGTCGCGGTAATGTCGATGCTGGGCGCCACACTCACCCTGCCGGGTATCGCCGGTATCGTACTGACGCTGGGTATGGCGGTGGATGCCAACGTGCTGATCTTTGAGCGCATACGTGAAGAGCTGCGTAACGGGCTATCGATTCAGCAGGCCATTCACGCAGGCTACGAGCGCGCCTTTACCTCGATTGTCGATGCCAACATCACCACGCTGTTAGTCGCGGTGATCCTGTTCTCGATTGGTACCGGCCCGGTCAAAGGATTTGCGGTCACGCTGTCTATCGGCATTTTGACGTCCATGTTCACCGCGCTAATGGTGACACGCGCCATGGTCAACCTGAGCTATGGCAGCAAACCCGTCAAAAAGCTGTGGATATAAAGAGCATGAATCTGAACCACGCGCTCAGCCCAGAATTTAAGAGGTGGTAATGAAACCCCTATCAAACCTGCAAATCGACTTTATGGGACGGCGCAAGCTTGCGTTCATCGTCTCTGCTGTAATGCTGATTGTGTCGATTGGCGCCCTGGTGTTCCAACAGCTCAATCTGGGACTCGACTTCACCGGGGGCACGCTAATTGAGGTTCGCTATGGCGCAGCACCCTCTTTGGATGCTATCCGCCAGCTGATGGTGGATAGCGGCTTCAGGGATGTCTCGGTACAAACCTTCGGCGCCTCAACCGAGGTTCTGATTCGTTTGCAGCAAGCGTTTGACCCTGATGTGGGCAGCGATGTCGTCAACCTGCTGCGCACCAGCGGCGAGAATGTCAACCTGGTGCGTGCCGAATTCGTCGGCGCCCAGGTGGGTGATCAGCTGCGCGACCAAAGCGGCTTGGGCCTGCTGGTCGCACTCGGCGTGGTAATGTTGTATGTCGCCTTCCGCTTCCAGTACAAGTTTGCCATCGGGGCGCTTTTAGCCCTGCTTCACGATGTCATCATCGTGGTGGGCATTTTTGCGCTGTTCCAGCTTGAGTTCGACCTGACGGTACTGGCGGCTATTCTGGCGGTTATCGGCTACTCACTGAACGACACAATCGTGGTGTATGACCGCATTCGTGAAACGATCCGCACCTCGCGTATCGACGATATGCCGCAGATCTTTAACGAAGCGATCAATGCCACTCTGTCGCGTACGCTGGCCACCTCCGGCACCACAATGCTGGTGTTGATTGCCCTGCTGATCCTCGGCGGCGATATGATCGAGAACTTTGCGATCGCTCTGCTGATCGGCATCGGCGTGGGTACGTTCTCCTCCATCTACATCTCGGGTGCCCTGCTGCTTCCGCTCAAACTTTCGCGTGAGGACCTGATCCCCACCAAGAAAGCCATTGATGAAGAGGAAGAAGAGCTGCCCTGAAATAAAGTGGTGTTCAAACACTGATAAGCAGCCAGCAAAAAGGCCCTGCCGGTACAACCCGGCAGGGCCTTTTTAGTACGTAAATAACAAACAGCTATTCATTACCACCACTTACCATTCACGGCTCACCAATTACTATTTACCGCTTACCATTCACTCATTAAAAATGCGGCGCCAGCTGCTTGATCAGCGCTTTATAAAGACGCGGGCCTGCGGCCATCAGCTGTCCTTCTACCTTGACGCTAGGCTGGCCATCGGGCGTGCCCATTAGCGCACCGGCTTCTTTAAGGATTAGGCTGCCTACCTGCATATCCTGCTCTTCCATACCCAGCACAAACGCGCTATCGACACGACCGCAGGCCAGTTCACACATATCCAGCAGGCCGCTGCCGGTTGCCAGCAGTGTCTCTACCTGAGGGGCAAGCTGTTGGGTCACGGAAAGATAGGCAGGGAGGTTGCGAGGGCGCAGCCAGGCTTCGGGAAGGCTCATGGCCAGGCGCGTACCGGTAATCGCAGTAGGTTTGCTAACCCGCATACGTTTACCATTGTGCTGAGCGCCGCGGCCGCGGCTGGCGATATATTCATCATCACCAAACGGGGAAATGACCACCGCGTGTTCCGGACGGCCTTTAACAAGACACACCACTGAGAGAGCAAAGCCTTTACCCGCCACCGCTAAATTAGAGTAGCCGTGCATGGGTTCAATCTTCCAGACGGTATCAGCACCCTCGCCTTCACCTGATTTGTGTGAAGTATAACGGCCAACGTAGCCGTGCAGGGGGTAGCCGCGCTCCAATTGATGCACAATAGTCGCTTCAGCCTTGCGCGCCGTATCTTCTAGCAGGCGGTCAAGATTGGACTCTTCATGGGCGTTTTCGATACGTTCACGGACACGTAAAAATTGTTCAACCGCGCTGCGCGCTGCGCGCAACGTAAATTGGACCATCGGATTCATGATCGGGCCTTGTCGCAGTGATGTTAAAGAACAGTAGGCAGGGGGTTGCCTTTGGCGCGCAATTCTAGCAGACCACTCGCAGGCATGCTATCGACTCGTGCTAAACTGGCCGTTTTCCGCTTTTGATCATCAAGCCTGCTTACCGAGCCCTATCCACAGAGCCCCATCACTATGCTTGAACGTATTCGTATTGTTTTAATTGGCACCAGTCATCCCGGCAATATAGGCGGCGTCGCCCGCGCCATGCACAATATGGGCTTGGCCGATCTCGCTCTGGTTGCACCTCGTTGTGAAATTATTACCCAAGACAGTATTTCCCGTGCCTCTGGTGCTGACCACCTGCTACATCAGGCAAGCGTACACGCAACGCTTGAAGAGGCCGTAGCCGACTGCACGCTAGCGGTAGGCGCCAGCGCCCGTTCGCGCACCCTGCCCTGGCCCATGCTGAGCCCACGAGAGCTCGCAGACCGCCTGCCTGGCGAGTGCCAGACGCCTGATTCACGCGTAGCGCTGGTCTTTGGCCGTGAGGATAGCGGCCTGACCAATGCCGAGCTTCAGCGCTGCCACGCCCATGTGCATATTCCCACCAACGTAGATTTTAGTTCGCTGAACCTGGCCGCCGCGGTACAGGTACTTGCCTATGAGTGCCGCATGGCTTGGCTAAGCCAGCAAGACGCAGTACCTGCATCTGCACCTGATGCGGATGATGAGCTAGTACCCCATGAAGAGCTGGAGCGTTACTTCGAACACCTTGAGCGCACGCTGATCGCCATTGAGTTTCACGACCCGGCCCAGCCTCGCCAGCTGATGGCGCGTCTGCGCAGGCTCTACTTGCGCGCGCGGCCAGAGAAAATGGAAATGAATATTTTACGCGGTATTTTATCCGCTACTGAAAAAGCCGCGGGCAAGCGATAACCAAACCCGGCAAACAAGCAGGGAAGGCGTAAACTTGAAGTTATTGTCAGGTGCCCCAACCTCGCTACCCTGCTAACGATACTTTAGTTGTTTAATTGACCGTTTAATTGACCGTCGTGCCTGAGCTGACCCAAGGACCCTCCATGTTCCAACGCCTACGTGAAGATATTAACAGCGTATTTGACCGCGACCCGGCGGCCCGCAATTTTCTAGAGGTCCTGACCAACTACCCGGGCCTTCACGCGCTGCTGATTCACCGTTGCGGTCACTGGCTGTGGAACAAAAACCTGAAATGGCTGGCCCGAACGCTTTCAACGTTTTCCCGCTGGCTGACCGGCATCGAGATCCACCCCGGCGCCACCATTGGCCGACGCTTTTTTATCGATCATGGAATGGGCGTGGTGATCGGTGAAACGGCGCTGGTGGGCGATAACGTCACGCTTTATCAGGGTGTAACACTTGGCGGCACCAGCTGGAATAAAGGCAAACGCCACCCTACCCTTGAAGACGGCGTGATCGTCGGGGCGGGCGCTAAAATACTCGGCCCCTTTACCGTAGGCGCAGGCGCTAAAATCGGCTCTAACGCGGTGGTCACCAAAGAAGTGCCCCCGGGTGCGACCGTCGTCGGCATCCCCGGCAAAATCGTTAAGCGCGCCGACCCGGATGTTGAAGAGGCGCTGGATGTGGACCCGGTTCGCCGCGAGGCGATTTGCCAGAAATTCGGCTTTGATGCCTACGGCGTTAGCCAGGACATGCCGGATCCGGTGGCCCGCTCCATGCAGGCGATGCTCGATCATATGCACGCCGTGGACGAGCGCATTGAACGTATGTGCTCAACCCTCAGCAAGCTGGACGCCAACTACCACGACGGGCATCTGCCAAAACTACGCAATGAAGATTTTGCCGGCGTGCTGGATGAACACGACACAGGCTGCGCGCTCCTGGATAAGCCCGCCACACAGCCAGGCAAGCCCGAGACAGGCCTTAACGATGATAGCCTGCCGCCGCGTAATGGTTGACCAAACTACTCGGGCTTTCCCATAATGGCAGCACATTTGTCGGGAGCACGCTGAAGGTTCAGCGTCGAGGTGCCTGTCATGCGTTTAACTACCAAAGGCCGTTACGCGGTTACCGCCATGCTTGATCTGGCCCTGAATGATCAGTACGGCCCGACCAGCCTGGCGGATATTTCGCAGCGCCAGGAGATTTCGCTCTCCTATCTTGAGCAGCTGTTTGCCCGGCTACGCCGCTCAGAGCTTGTACGCAGCGTTCGCGGCCCGGGCGGTGGTTATCTGCTGAGCAAACCGGCAAGCGACATCAGTGTTTCAGCGGTGATTGACGCCGTGGATGAAACGGTAGATGCCACGCGTTGTCAGGGTCTATCCGACTGCCAGCAGGGCAACACGTGCCTGACACATCATCTGTGGTGCGAACTATCCGGCCAGATTCGGCACTTTTTAGATGACATCACGCTTGCCCAATTGATGCAGCGCCCCGATGTACTACGTATTGCCTCGCGGCAAAGAAATCGTGTTGAAGCGGGCATTCTCGCCTCATCACCGTAATGGCCAAGCGGCACACTATCGCTATCTGGCGCTTTTGAATTAAGCGGGTCCCCATGACGACGACAACCACACCTTCGCTACCGATTTATCTGGATTACGCCGCTACCGCGCCGGTGGACGCCCGCGTGGCCGAGGTTATGCAGCGCTACCTGACGGTTGACCAGCTGTTTGCCAATCCCGCCTCGCGCAGCCATATGCTGGGCTGGCAGGCCGAACAGGTGGTGGAGCAGGCACGTCGTCAGGTAGCTGACACGATTGGGGCTGATCCGCGCGAAATCGTCTGGACCAGCGGCGCGACAGAGGCCAATAATCTAGCGCTGATTGGCTATATGCGGGCCAACCGTGAACGCGGCATGCATCTGGTGACCTCGACCATCGAGCATAAAGCGGTCGTGGACACAGCGCTGGCACTTGAAAGCGAAGGCTTTGAAATCACCTGGCTAACCCCGGGGCACGACGGCACCGTCGCCCCCGAACAACTGCGCGCTGCCATGCGCGATGATACCGCGCTGGTTTCGTTAATGGCGGTGAACAACGAGCTTGGCAGCATTAACGACATTGCCGCGCTCGCCGCCATCGCCCACGAATTTGGTGCCGTTTTCCATACCGACGCCGCCCAGGCGGTGGGTCGAATTCCGCTGGATGTGGTGGCTCAGGAAATCGATTTGATGTCGCTATCCGGGCATAAATCCTACGGCCCCAAAGGGGTTGGCGCGCTATATGTCAAACGCCATCCGGATATCCGCCTTGAAGCGCTGATTCATGGCGGCGGGCACGAACGCGGCATGCGTTCAGGCACCCTGCCCACTCATCAGATTGCCGGGATGGGCGAAGCCTTTGCGCTAATGCACAAAGAGCACGCCGAGGATCAGGCACATATTGCCAGCCTGCAGCAGCGTTTTTTAGCCGGGCTTGCCGACCTTGACGGCGTGGTAGCCAACACCCCGCTTGATCGGGCAGTGCCCAATATACTGAACCTCGCGTTTGAGGGTATCGACGGTGAGTCGCTGCTGATGGCCCTGCGCGATGTGGCCGTGTCTACCGGCTCGGCCTGCAACTCGGCAAGCGTTGACCCGTCTTATGTATTGCTGGGGGTGGGCGTGCCACGCGTTCTGGCGCTTTCTTCGCTACGCTTTAGCTTTGGGCGCTTTACTACCCAGGACGATATTGATCATGCGTTAACCCTCATTCGCCATGCGGTGAGCGGTTTGCGAACACTGCCACGCTAAGCGGCTGGCGCATTTACAAGGAGGACGCCCAATGGCAACACTCAACATTACCCCGGCTGCCGCACAACAGATCCGTCATGTGCTTGATGAGCGCGGTCAGGGTTTAGGCCTGCGCGTGTCGGTCAAACCTAGCGGCTGTTCGGGCTATAGCTATGTACTGGATTTTGCCGATGAAGTTGGCGATGACGAAATTCACTTTGAAGATCATGGCGCCAGCGTTTATGTGGCCCCCGATGCGCTTGAGATGCTCGATGGCAGCGAAGTGGACTATGTCAGCGAAGGGTTGAACCGCTTCTTCAAGTTCAATAACCCGAATGTAAAAGACGAATGCGGCTGCGGCGAAAGCTTTACGGTGTAATACGCAGGCGCCAATGTCATCATCGGTATTCAATGTTGGCTTGAGGCGCTATAATCGCGCCTACTCGGTAATCGGTGAACACTACCGTACTCTTGCCGAAACGATTTTCCTTCGCCGCCCCGGCTTGCCGAGGCGGCAATTTCTGCTTTATCCCTTTTTCTAAAGGCCTCAAGGAGATATTTACATGGCTACTGAACGCACTCTGTCTATCATCAAGCCCGATGCCGTTGCTAAAAATGCGATCGGTGACATCATCGCTCGCTTCGAAAAAGCCGGCCTGCAGGTTGTTGCCGCTAAAATGACTCACCTTTCTGAAGAGAAAGCGGGTGGCTTCTACGCCGAGCATAAAGAGCGTCCGTTCTTTAAAGACCTGGTTGGCTTCATGACATCCGGCCCGGTGGTTGTTCAAGTACTGGAAGGCGAAGGCGCGATTGCCAAAAACCGTGATCTGATGGGCGCAACCAACCCGAAAGAAGCGGCACCGGGCACTATCCGTGCTGACTTCGCGGAAACAATCGACGCCAACGCTGTCCATGGTTCTGATTCTCCTGAAAGTGCTGAGCGTGAAATTAGTTACTTCTTCGGTAACGATGAAATCTGCCCGCGCTAATTAATTAGCGTCGCCGTTTCAACGTTCGTTGCCGGCCATTTTCGCGGGGGCTTTGCCCCCGCCCCTTTCCAGAACGCTGACCGCCATGACCACCACCGTAGCCCAACATACGCCCGCTCCCCAATCCACGCCTGACAGTGAAATGCCAGCGGAAAAAGCGCCTGAGCGCCAGAACCTGCTTGGCCTGTCGTGCGAACAGATGGAAGCGTTCTTTTTGTCGATTGGCGAGAAGAAGTTTCGCGCCGCCCAGCTGATGAAATGGATCCACCAGGAAGGTAGCGACGACTTTGCCGCCATGACCAACCTGTCTAAGCCGCTGCGGGAAAAGCTGGCGAAAGTGGCAGAGATTCGTGGCCCCAGCGTTATTTATGAAGGCACCTCTAGCGACGGTACGCGCAAGTGGGTGCTCGAAGTCGAAGACGGAAGCTACGTCGAAACGGTCCTGATTCCGGCCGAGAACGGCAAGCGCCGCACGCTGTGCGTGTCTTCCCAGGTTGGCTGTTCACTGGACTGTAGCTTTTGCTCCACCGGCAAACAGGGATTTCAGCGAAATTTAACCGCCGCCGAAATCATTGGCCAGGTATGGGTTGCCCAGCGCAGCGTAGGTCCGCGCCGTGACACCGCCAACCGGCCGGTCACCAACGTGGTCATGATGGGCATGGGCGAACCCCTGCTCAACTTCGACAACGTGCTGCCCGCCATGAAGCTGATGCTGGACGATAACGGTTATGGCCTGTCCAAGCGTCGCGTCACGCTGTCGACCTCTGGCGTTGTACCCATGATCGACAAACTGGGCGACGAAATTGACGTCAGCCTGGCCATTTCGCTACACGCCTCGACCGACGAGCTGCGTAACGAACTGGTGCCGATCAACCGCAAGTACAACATCCGTATGCTGCTGGATGCCTGTCATCGCTATCTTTCCAAGTGTCCGGACAACCGTCAGGTGACGATCGAGTACACCTTGATCAAGGATGTGAATGACCAGCAGGAGCACGCCGAACAGCTCGCCGCTCTGCTTAAAGAGCTGCCCTGCAAGATTAACCTGATACCGTTTAATCCGTTCCCCAACTCAGGGTATGAGAAGCCCTCACGTAATCAGGTGATGCGTTTTCAGCAGTGGCTTTACGATTTGGAGTACAACGCCACGGTACGTGTCACCCGCGGTGATGATATCGATGCCGCCTGTGGTCAGTTGGTGGGCCGCGTAAAAGACCGCACTAAACGCAGCGCGCGCTACATCCAATCCGTGCAGCTTGATGCTGACTAAACGGTGCTTATCTTGACTTCCGACGAGCACGGCGCTTTGATGGACACGTTTTTATGCGTCGTGTCGGCGGTCAGTTGGCGATTTACACCATGAGGGCAGCTATGAGTTTTCAAGGGCAATTATGATTGGTCACTGCAGGCGTTTTAACCCGTTCAGGGTGCCCATACTTGCTGCTCTGTTCAGCAGTGTGTGGCTAGCCGGCTGTGCCACATCAAACAATTTGCCTGCCAAGGCCAGCACCGACGCCAAGGATGCCTACACCCAACTGGGCGTCGCGTACCTGGAACGTGATAACCTGCCTAGGGCACGTGCCGCTTTGGGGCGTGCTTTGGAAATCGCCCCCAACCACGGCGAAGCGTTGCAGGCTCTGGCGCTGGTTTATCAACAGCAGGGCGACGTTGAACTTGCTAACACGTATTTTCAACAGGCCATTGATGTCGAACCTATGTTTACCCGTGCCCGTAATAACTACGCGGCATTTTTGTATCAGCAGGGGGATATTGCCGCCGCCTGCGAACAGTTGGAAAACGCATCGACAGATGCCCAGTATGCCAACCGCGCTCAGCTTTTCACTAACCTGGGTCAATGTTATCTGGCGCTGGAAGAATTTGATGAAGCGCGCGGGCGTTTAGCCCGCGCGCAGCGTATCGACCCGCAGAGTCCGCGGGGATATTTTTTATTAGCCGAATTGGAAGTTTCCCAGGGCAATTACCGTAATGCCTGGTCGCCACTGCAAACCTACCTGCAGTTGGCCGGACCAGACCAAGCAGCGCTGGAAATGGCGATAGACATCGCCCGCGCCCAAGGCGACCATGCGACGGCAGCTGACTACCAGCGCAGGCTTGGCACTTATTAATTGACGCCCTGATCACCTAATTATTTAAGGATGCTCAGCCATGAGCGAGACACAGTTACAAGATAGCGTCACTACTTCCCGCACTGCCGCCTCACCTGGCGAGATTCTGTTACGCCAGCGTGAGCAGCTAGGCGTACCGCTGGGCGAAGCTGCCCGAGCGCTCAATTTGCGTCCGGCCGTTGTCGAAGGCCTTGAGCAGGACCGCTATGACGAAATTCCGGTAACCGCTTATCGCCGCGGCTACCTGCGCTCTTACGCTAAATACCTGGGCCTGAACGAGCATCTGGTGCTAGATGCCTATCAGGAGCGTTATGGCCTTGCTGATACCGAACGTAAAGTAGCCCCCGTGTCGGTTAGTCGTCCGCCCTCAAAGCTGGGTGCCTGGCTTTTCAGGCTGGTAACGGTACTGGTGATTGCAGGTCTGATCGGCGTGACCGTCATGTGGTGGCAAAGCCGCGGTGGCAGCGAGCCGCCCAGCTTTGGCGATAATCCGCCCGTAGAAGAAGGCGGCGACCCCATGTCCGCAGCCGACGAAGGTGCCGAACCCACACCGCCCACGACGCCGGCTCTCTCTTCAGAGCAAACAAGCCAGCCTGACAGCGCCAGCGACACGACGGATGCGGCGGAAAGCAATGCTGCAGCGCAGGAAGCTTCAAACGACGAACAAGCCCCCACAGTGAGCGATGTCGCGGCCTTGGATATTGCCGCCTCCACCGAAGCGGATGCCGCTGACGAAGAGGAAACGGCACCTCCGGCGGGCAATGCCAACCGGATGGAGCTTACGTTTAACGAGCAGTCCTGGACCGAAATTTTTGATGCCAACAACCAGCGCGTGTTTGTTGGCTTACAAACCCCCGGCACCACCGCGACCGTCGAAGGTGAGCCGCCGTTTCGTTTAACCGTAGGAAACGCCACTGGCGTCGTGCTGCGCTATCAAGGTGAGCAGGTCGATCTTGCACAGCGCGCAGGCGCCAACAATGTAGCCCGATTTACCCTGGGAGAGTGACCCGTCCTATGCACGCCCCTTCTCCGATAAAACGCCGCCAGTCCCGCCAGATTTACGTAGGTAATGTGGCGGTAGGCGGAAATGCGCCTATTTCTGTACAGAGCATGACCAACACCAACACGCTGGACGTGGCGGCTACTGTTGGGCAAATTCAGCAGCTGGAAAAGGCTGGTGCTGACATTGTGCGCGTTTCCGTACCAGACATGGACGCCGCCGAAGCCTTTGGCAAAATCAAGAAGCTGGTGGACGTACCACTGGTGGCGGACATTCACTTTGATTACAAGATCGCCCTGCGCGTCGCCGAGCTCGGCGTTGACTGCCTGCGCATCAACCCCGGCAATATTGGCCGTGAAGACCGCGTACGCGCGGTGGTGAGTGCGGCGCGCGATAACGGTATCCCGATCCGCATTGGCGTCAACGCCGGTTCGCTGGAAAAAGATCTTCAGAAGAAGTACGGCGAGCCTACGCCTGCCGCGCTGGTGGAATCCGCCATGCGCCATATCGACCACCTGGATCGGCTCGATTTTCAAGAGTACAAGGTCAGCGTTAAAGCCTCTGACGTGTTTATGGCCGTGGCGGCTTACCGTGATCTTGCCACGCGCATTGAGCAGCCGCTTCACTTGGGTATCACTGAAGCAGGCGGTCTGCGCTCGGGCACCGTTAAGTCGTCTATTGGCCTGGGCATGCTGCTGATGGACGGCATCGGCGACACGATTCGTGTGTCACTTGCCGCCGACCCGGTGGAAGAGATCAAGGTCGGCTTTGATATGCTCAAAAGCCTGCGCCTGCGCGCCAAGGGGATCAACTTTATCGCCTGCCCCAGCTGCTCGCGGCAGAACTTTGACGTTATCAGCACCATGAACCAGCTTGAAGAGCGCCTGGAAGACGTTATGACGCCGCTTGATGTTTCAGTGATTGGCTGCGTGGTTAACGGCCCGGGTGAAGCAAAAGAGACCGATATCGGCCTGACCGGTGGCAGCCCCGCGAATCTGGTGTATATCGACGGTAAACCGGCCAGCAAGCTGCGTAACGACCACTTAGTGGATGACTTGGAGCGGCTGATCCGCGAAAAAGTGCGCCAAAAACAGCAGCAAGAAGATGACATGATTGCCCGCAGCGTTTAACGCCGGGCCCATGCATCAGCCAGGATGCAGAACAAGGAGTTTTCATTGAGCAAGTCCGCCGCTAAAAAGATTCAAGCCATCCGTGGTATGAACGACCTGTTGCCCAGCGATAGCCCTCGCTGGCAATTTTTTGAGGCTAAAGTGCGTCATTTGATGCACCGCTATGGCTTCGATGAAATTCGCACGCCCATCGTTGAGCAAACCGCCCTGTTCGCTCGCTCTATCGGTGAAGTAACCGATATTGTCGAAAAAGAGATGTACACCTTTGACGATCGCAATGGCGATAGCCTGACGCTGCGTCCTGAAGGTACGGCCAGCTGCGTACGCGCGGCGATGGAGCACGGCTTATTACACAACCAGACCCAACGGCTCTGGTACCAAGGCCCGATGTTCCGCCATGAGCGTCCCCAAAAAGGCCGCTACCGTCAGTTTCATCAGGTGGGGGTTGAAACGTACGGTTTTGAAGGGCCGGATATCGATGCCGAAGTGATTCTGCTCTCGGCGCGCCTGTGGAAAGAGCTGGGCCTGTTTGAGCATGTCACGCTTGAGCTTAACTCACTGGGTTCGACAGAGGCGCGCGCCGCCTACCGCGATAAGTTGGTGACCTACTTTGAGCAGCACCGCGAGATTCTCGACGAGGACTCTCAGCGTCGCCTGATCAGCAACCCGCTGCGCATTCTGGATTCCAAAAATCCGGCCATGGCCGACATGCTCAACGGCGCGCCGCAGCTGATGGATCACCTTGATGATGCATCGCGTGAGCACTTCGAGCAGCTCAAAACCATGCTTGATGCGGCCGGCATTCCCTTTGTCATCAACCCTCGCCTGGTGCGTGGTCTCGACTACTACTGCCGCACGGTGTTCGAATGGACCACGAGCGCGCTAGGTAGCCAGGGCACGGTATGTGCTGGCGGACGTTACGATGGCATGGTCGAACAGCTGGGCGGCAAGCCGACCCCGGCGGTGGGTTTCGCAATGGGTATCGAGCGGCTGATTCTGCTGCTTGAGACGCTAAATCTGGTTCCCGATGAAGCGCTGGGTGGCTGTGATGTCTATCTTGTGCCCATGGACGATAGCGCAACGATTGCCGCGCTAACGCTTGCCGAGCAGCTTCGCAGCGACCTCCCCGATTTACGTCTGCAGCTTCATTGCGGCGGCGGCAGCTTCAAAAGTCGCATGAAAAAAGCCGATAAAAGCGCGGCGCCCGTTGCCATTTTGCTCGGCGAGACAGAACTTGCCGAACAGGCGGTCACGCTCAAGTTCTTGCGTGATGATCGCGAGCAGCAGCGCGTGAGTCAGGCAACGCTTTCTTCTGCGCTAGACGAGCTGCTGGTCCGCTAAGCTAAACAGGCACGCGCTGCGTGCTGATAAATAACTAATCGTCGCTATGCTGCGGCGGTTTTAGGTAATAGGAGACCGCCCGTGGCGGATCGAAGCGAAGAAGAACAGCTGGAAGTCGTTAAGCGTTGGTGGAAAGAGAATGGTACTTCGCTGATTGCAGGTGCCGCTCTTGCCGCTGCGGGCGTGTTTGGCTGGCATACCTGGCAAGACTATCAGGAAGGCCAGTCGGAAGCCGCCTCGGTTCGCTACCAGCAGCTGGTCAATATTGCCATGGCAAACGAACTCGACGAACAGCAAACCGCCAGCGCGCGTGAGCTGATCAGCGAACTCACCGACGATTACGGCAAAACGCTTTATGCCGAACTTGCCCTCCTGATGGATGCTCGTTTAGCCGTTCAGCAGGACAACCTGGACGAGGCCAAAGCGTCGCTTGAGCAGGTAGCCAACGACTCCTCGCGTCGCTATGTGCAAAGTCTGGCCTGGCTGCGCTTGGCGCGTATCGAAGTCGCCAATGGCGACCCTGAAGCAGCACTGAGCCTGCTTGATGAGCCTATCAGCGAAGCGCTGGCTGCTCAGCAAGCCGATGTACGCGGCGATGCCTACGCAGCCCTTGGCCAAGCCGAACAAGCCCGTAGCGCCTGGCAAAATGCGTTAGAGCTTGCTGAAAATCAGAACCAGACGCTTTACGGCGTGCAATTCAAGCTTGACGATCTTGGCGCCGAGGAGGCGACTCAATGATGAATCTGCGTCTATCCAAACAGCTCATGCGCGTAACGCTCGGAGCAGTAGCCGTTGCCTTGTTGGCCGGTTGCGCCAGCAAGGGTGAGCCCGCCTACACGCCAAAAGAGCTGCAAAGCTTTAATGAATCCGCAACGCTTGAAACCCAGTGGCGCCACAATGTGGGCGACGGCCTGGGCCGGGCACGCAACCCCATTGCGCCAGCACGTGAAGGCGATACGGTGTTTGCCGCTGACGCTCAAGGCCTGGTGATGGCGTTTAACGCCGCAAGCGGTGAGCGTGAGTGGCGGGTAGAGCTTAACGCACCGGTTTCCAGCGCACTGAATGCGATTGCCGGTCACGTGTATCTGGGTACGAGCAACGGTGAAGTCATTGCGCTTGACCAGCGTGACGGCAGCGTAAGCTGGCGCTCCAGAGTTTCCAGCGAAGTGCTGGCGGCTCCTCAGGCCAACCAGCAGCTGCTGATCGTGCAGAGTGTGGATGGCCAGGTAACGGCGCTTGACCGCCTCAGCGGTGAAGAGCGTTGGGTTTACACCAGCTCCCAGCCAGCCCTTACCCTGCGCGGTACGGGTACGCCCATGGTGATCGAGCCGGTTACGTTTGTCGGCATGGCCAACGGTCGCTTAGCAACGCTTGATAACCGTAACGGTCAACCGCTTTGGGATATGCAGATCGCAACCCCCAGCGGGCGTAGCGAAGTCGAGCGCCTGGTCGATCTTTCCGGTCAGCCGCTGATCACCCCTGACGGCCGCCTGTTTGTCACCAGTTATAACGGCCGGGTCGTGGGGCTGGAAGCCACTCGCGGTAACGTACTCTGGGAAAGCAACATCTCTAGCCGCCACACGCCGATGCTGGTGGGCGATTACCTGATCGTGGTTACTGACGACAGCCAAGTGGTTGCACTTGACGCCAGTAATGGTCAGGAAATCTGGCGTAACGATAAGCTTGAAGATCGCTGGTTAACCGCCCCGGCCTTTGCCAGCGGCAACATCGTGGTGGGCGACTTTGAAGGTTATCTCCACCTGATCGACGTGCGTGAAGGTAGCATCGTGGGACGCACCCGGGTTCATAAATCCGGTATTAGCGTCGTCCCGGTTACCGAAGGCAGCACCATTCATGTCCAGGCCAACAATGGTCGCCTGGAAACCCTGGAAGTCACTCCATGACACCCGTCATTGCTTTGGTCGGTCGCCCCAATGTGGGCAAATCGACTCTGTTTAACCGACTAACGCGCTCGCGTGATGCGTTAGTCGCTGATTTTCCCGGCCTGACCCGCGACCGTAAGTACGGTAACGGCATGCTGGGGGGCAAGACCTACACCGTGATTGATACCGGCGGTATCAGCGGTGATGAAGAAGGCATCGATGCAGCCATGGCCGAACAGTCATTGGCAGCTATCGATGAAGCCGATATTGTTCTGTTTCTGGTCGATGCCCGCGCCGGGTTAAACGTGGCCGATGAAGCCATTGCCAATCACCTGCGGGTCAACCAGAAGAAAACCTGGCTGGTCGTCAACAAGATCGACGGCCTGGAAGAGCATTCGGCCATGGCCGACTTCTGGAAGCTGGGCTTGGGCGACCCGTGGCCGATTGCAGCGGCACATGGGCGCAACGTTTCCACGCTGATCGATGTTGTGCTTGAGCCGTTTCCCGAGCGCGATGCCAGCATTCCTGCCGATACCGGCAGCAAAGGCATTCGCATTGGCGTCATTGGCCGCCCGAACGTGGGTAAATCCACGCTGGTCAATCGCATGCTCGGCGAAGAACGGGTCGTGGTATTTGATGAAGCGGGCACCACGCGCGATGCCATCGAAATTCCCTTCGAGCGGCGCGGCAAGCCTTACGTTCTGATCGACACTGCAGGTATTCGGCGACGTAAAAACGTCAGCGAAATTGCTGAAAAGTTCTCCATCATCAAAACCCTGGACGCGATCAAAGAGTCTCACGTTGCGGTGATGGTACTGGATGCCCGCAGCGGCTTGGTAGAGCAGGATCTACACCTGTTGGACTACGTATTGACGACTGGCCGCGCGCTCGTGCTTGCCATCAATAAGTGGGACGGTGTGGAAAGCGAAGCGAAAGAAAAAATGCGCTCGGATATCAAGCGCCGTCTGGGCTTTGCCGACTACGCCGAAATGCACTTTATTTCGGCCCTGCACGGCACGGCAGTAGGTGATTTGTACCCGTCGATTGAGCGGGCGTTTAACGCCGCTAACGCGCACTGGTCCACCAACCGTCTGACCACCCTGCTTCAAGACGCAGTCAGCCAGCATCCACCGCCGATGGTCAATGGGCGGCGTATCAAGCTGCGTATGGCCCACCAGGGCGGCAGCAATCCGCCGATCATCGTGGTGCACGGTAACCAGACCGCGTCGGTGCCCGAGGCGTATCGCCGCTACCTGATCAATACGTTCCGTAAGGTTCTTAAAGTACGCGGCACGCCGATGCGCTTTGAGTTCCGCTCGGGCGATAACCCGTTTGATCATATGGCGGGGGCCAGCGATAAAGAGAAGGCCAAGAAGCGCGAGCTTAACCGCACCAAAGAGGCGCGCCAGAAGCGCCGTTAATTGCCAAGCGCTCTACGCACTCAAGACGCCTGCTTTAACCAGCAGGCGTTTTTGTTTTAACCAATCCAATCCATTGTTCTGGCAAATCAATTGCTCTAGCCGATCAGTTGCTCTAGCCAATCAGCTGTTCTGGCCAATTAGCTGTATCATGCTTCACTATCATAAATTCGCTTGACAGAAAACCCTGCGGGCTCTCCAATAGCCGCGCTTTCAAGCTCATGATCCTTGGCTTTGCCACTACTGCCCTTCTTGGGAGGTAACTTATGCACTATGCGGTTCGTCACTGGCGTTGGCTTGTGACACTTAGTTTGGCCAGCTTGCTCACCGGCTGTCTGGCGCTTCCCCAAACGAGCCTGTTTGCGTTTCGTTTGGCAGTCACATCGCTTGGCGTGGAAGACGTGCGCATTGGCCCTTACAGCATCAATGCGGGCCTGGACACCAGCGACCTGACCAGCCTACTGGCCTCAAGCCTGGGCGCTGGTAGCCTGCCGGTACAGGCAACGCTTGCGTTGGGGCTGGGGCTGCCTGCAGGCATGCCGGCAGTGGCCATGTCAGGCTTTGACTGGACGCTGAACATGCCGGGCGTAGAGCCTGTGCAGGGCGAGTACAACCAGGATGTGTCATTGACCCCGGGCGACGGCGCTAACCTGCGTCTGCCGGTGGCTTTTGATGTTTTAGGCACAGACACCCAGAAGATGGCGCCGATGCTGAACTTAGCCCGGCAGCTCGCCGCTCAGGGTGAACTGCCGGCGGGCAGTCAACTGGCCATCACGCCGGGAGACCTGCGCGGGCTGGGCATGACGCTGCCTGCCGGGCTGTTAACGCCTACTATCCGCCTGAATGTGGGTGAAGATGGTCAGCTAACGCCTCAGCGTTAATGTTTTTCCGCCAGACGTTTGCGGCCTGCCCAGCGGGCCGCAAACTGCCGCATAGCCACCAGTGGATATTTCAATCAACCGGTTGTTGACCCGGTGGCAATTATTGATCCACATGGTCAAGTAGCTTGGTTAAAGGTTGGCTCAGTTCAGCGTCCATACCGATCCTCACATTACTGTCTTCACATACCTGTCTTTACATACCTGGCCTCCCATACCTAGCCTCCCATACCTCTCCTCAAGCAAAGTCAGTTATGATGGCAGTATTGCTTGAACGCTCTCAATGGTTATCTTGTGAGCAGGGAACCCATTCGTCTAGAAGGAAACATCTTATGCGTTGGCTTCGTCCATTAGCTGTTACCGCGTTATGCGCTTCGCTCGCGGCTTGTTCTACCTCACCCACCGGGCGCTCACAATTATTGCTGCTTTCCGACGATCAGCTTAACGAGATGGGTCAGCAGGCATTTGCCCAGTACCAGAAGGATATCCCCACCGCTGACCAGGCCAGCCTGCGCTATGTGCAATGTATCACCGATGCGATTGTTGACGTGCTGCCTGGCGATCAGCGCAGCCTGGATTGGCAGGTGCGTGTGTTCAAGGCCGAGCAGCCTAATGCCTTCGCCCTGCCCGGCGGCTACATGGGCGTAAACACCGGCATGTTGAATGTTGCCACTACCCAGGACCAGCTGGCAGCCGTGGTTGGCCATGAGATTGGTCACGTGCTCGCCCGCCACGCTAATGAGCGCGCGTCTACCCAAAGTGCTACCTCGATGGGGCTTTCAGTGATTTCCAGCGCCTCGGGTATGCAGAGTCCGGGTGGACAACAGTTGATGGGCGTACTGGGCATGGGCGCGCAATATGGCATTGCCCTGCCGTTCTCACGCCGCCACGAAAGTGAAGCGGATGTTATCGGCCTGGACCTGATGGCTCAGGCAGGTTTTGATCCACGCCAAAGCGTAACGCTTTGGGAAAACATGCAGGCCGCCTCTGGCGGTGGCGCGCCGCCCGCCTGGATGTCGACCCACCCAAGCCAAGGCCAGCGTATTGAAGGCCTGCAGGCCAATATGGACCGAGCACTGGCCACTTATGAGCAGGCCCGCAGCAGCGGTCACACGCCTAACTGTAAGCGTCCTTAATCCGCTAGGATCTGGTGTATTCGCCAAGATGAGGCATCGCCCTCGTCTTGGCGTGATGATTTAGATGTTAGGCGGCATTTAACATACGGCGTATTATCTGGCGTACCTGGGTCGTATCAGGGCGCACGTTGCGCCATAAAAAGAATGCTTCTGCCGCCTGTTCAACCAGCATTCCCAAGCCATCCAATCGCTTAGCACCATGAGTGCCCGCCCATTTCAAGAACACCGTTTGTACTGCGCCATACATCATGTCGTAGGCCCAGGCACCTTCTGTAAATAGGTTACCCGGCAGCGGTGGCAACTCACCGTTTAAGCTGGCGCTGCTGCCATTGATCACGACATCAAACGGGCCTTTGATCGCCTTGAACCCCCCACTGTGCAGCTCTCCAAGATCAGCAAAATCATCTGCCAACTGCTGGGCTTTTTCAGCGGTACGGTTTACCAGAACGACCTCGCCAGGCTGCTCGGCAAGCAGCGGTTCCAGAGCGCCCCGCACGGCGCCACCCGCGCCAATCACCAGCACACGTTTATCGGTGAGGGGCACCCGGTGATACTTCAGATCACGTATCAAGCCCACGCCATCCGTGTTATCGCCGTAAACCTGCCCGTTGCCACCCACCGTTAGCGTATTAACTGCTTCGGCACGCTGGGCGCGCTTACTTAAGGTATCGCATAGCGCAAAGGCGTCGCCTTTAAACGGCACGGTTACGTTGGCACCGCGCCCGCCTTTCTCGACAAACGATCGCCAGGCGTCCGCAAAGCCATCCAGAGGCGCCCTTTCCTTCGTGTACTCAATGTCCTGCTTGGTTTGCTGGGCAAACTCGGTGTGAATCAGTGGCGATTTTGAGTGCTCTATGGGATTACCAAACACGCAGTAACGGTCACTCATTGGCTCGCTCCTATGCACTTTTTCATATTCCAAAGATCCCCTTACGTAGTTATGTGAGCATTGTCAGTAAGCGTTCGTTGGATTGCTTATTTATTACCCGCTAATACCCAACCAATCACGAGGTATTAGATAACTATTAAGCTTGGCTTCGGCGCTGTCGGCTTCGGGTGTGTAAGCATATTCCCAGCGCGCAAGTGGCGGCATGGACATTAAAATCGACTCTGTTCGCCCGCCGCTTTGCAGGCCAAATAGCGTCCCCCTGTCCCACACCAGATTAAACTCTACATAGCGGCCGCGCCGATAAAGCTGGAATTCACGCTCGCGCTCGCCCCAGGTATCGGCTTTACGCCGCTCCACAATAGGCAGGTAGGCATCCAAAAAGCTATCGCCTACGGCGCGCTGAAAGGCAAAGCACTCATCAAAGCTGCCCGCATTGAGGTCATCGAAAAACAGCCCTCCCACGCCGCGGGTCTCGTCGCGGTGCTTCAGGTAGAAGTAGTCGTCACACCAAGCCTTATAGCGGGCGTATACATCATCGCCAAAGGGGTCGCAGGCGGCCTTGGCCACGCGGTGCCAGTGCACTACATCGTCGAGCACCGGGTAGTAGGGTGTTAAATCAAACCCGCCGCCAAACCACCACACCGGCGGCTCACCCTCTTTTTCTGCAATAAAGAAGCGCACGTTGCCATGGCTAGTGGGAATATACGGGTTTTCAGGATGCAACACCCAGGAAACCCCGACCGCATGAAAACTGCGCCCGGCAAGCTCCGGGCGGGCAGCGGTGGCAGAAGGCGGTAGCTTAGCACCGTACACATGGGAAAAATTGACGCCACCTTTTTCAAACACACCGCCCTGCTCAATCACCCGTGAACGACCGCCGCCGCCCTCTTCACGCTGCCAGCTATCCTCGCGGAATGTGCCACGGCCATCGGCGGCGGCCAGCCCCTCGCAGAGCCGCTCCTGCAGATCCAGCAGGTACGTTTTAACGTTATTCAGGTGCTCTTGGGCCACAGTGTCTCCAAGATTGTGTCAAAAGGGTTAATGATAATGGTAAGGGGTGACGGGCGAATCGGCAAAAGGCAGGCAGACCCCAGAGCGTCACGGTCGTGCCTGGAAGCGCGCTAGCGCCCGACGGTAGGCCCCGCTTCGCACCGCGCGACTGATCATCGGCATGGCGCTTTTGATCCCGGCTCGCACCAGGCGGCGCTGAACGCGAGGCATTTCAAGCTCAAGCTGGTTTGCGGCCCATTCGGGTAGCAGATCGATACCTGCACGCATGAAAAGCGCTCCGGCCGGGCGAAAGATCACATGGCGTGGCGGGGCATCCAGCAATACCTGCACGATTTCGCGGGTGCGCTCGTCGCAAATGAGCTCGCGCCGTTTAGCGTCCAGGTACGCATCGACCGCAGCGCGACTATCGGGCACATTGCTCGCGCCCAACGCCTCGGCAATACAGGCGGTCTCGAAAAAGTAACGATCCTGGCTTTCGCGCTCAAGCCGGGGATTACGATAGCGCAGGTGCGCAGCCATGAAGCGGCTCATCTCGGCAACATGTACCCAGGTGAGTAGATCCGGGTCGTCGGCAGAATAAGGGCGGCCATCGGCGGCGTGGCCGCGTACCTTGGCATGCACCCGGCGCACCCGGGCAATCGCCTCTTCGGCCTGCTCGAAAGTACCGAAGCTGGTGGTGGCGATAAAGTCGCTGGTGCGTCTGAGCCGCCCGACCATATCGTGACGAAAGCTTGAGTGATCCCATACGCCAGCCAGCGCCAGCGGATGCAGCATCTGCAAGAGCAGCGCGCTGATGCCGCCGCACATCATGGGCGTGAAGTCGCCATGAATATTGCGCACCAGGCCATCCAGAGGAAAGGGGCCGGGATTTTGTGCGGCGCGTACCTCACCCAGGCGCGCCGCCATGGCGTCATACAGAAAAGTGGCCACGGCTAGGCCCGCATCACCTGACCCGTGGCAAGGTCGCGGATAGTGCTGGGCCGCGAGTTACCGCCAAGCTCACCAGCAACCATCGCGGCGACCTCCTGACCAAAAATGTTGACAATTTCGTCACTGCTCATGGCCGGTGGCTCTCCGGCGCGATTGGCCGAGGTAGACACCAGCGGCCCGCCAAACGCTTCGCATAGTGCTTTCATCAACGGGTGATCGGTCACCCTCAAGGCTACGCGCTGGTGGGCACCACGAACCAGAGGATGACTGCGGCCGTTATCCGGCACCAGCCAGGTATTGGGGCCGGGCCAGCTGGCGGCTAGCGGCGCGTGCAGCGCGAGCGGCAGCTGGCTTAACCAGGGTTGAAACTGCTTTATATTGGCAGCAACCAAAATAACGCCCTTGGCGGGGTCACGTGCCTTCATGCGCATCAGGTGCGTTAGCGCTTCGCCGTTATCCGGGTCGCAGCTAAGCCCCCACACCGCTTCGGTGGGGCAGGCAATCACGCCACCTGCATGTAACGCATTAACGGCAGTTTCGAGGTTGGTGGCCGGTTTCATGGCAACTCCTGCTCTACTAGAGACGACGGGCGATAATGAGAATACGCATATTTTATCATGGCCTGGGCAAACGCACCCAGCCACCCGCCTGCTGGGCCACCCATCCATCAAGTTCCAGCATCAGTAGCCGCTGCTGACAACCGCTGACGGTTTCGCCGGTATTGTGTACCAGCACATCGATGGGCACGGGTGTTGCGGATAACGCGTTAAGCAGCGTATCCGGCAGCGGCTCGCTTTCGCGCGGGGGTAGTGAAGATGGTAGTGAAGATGAAGGTGCAGCCGCTAGCTGATCACGCCCTGCTTGTTGATGACCTGTCTGATCATAGTCTGCCTGGCCATGGCCTGCTTGGGGAAGAAAGTGGCCTGCCCACTGCTGCAACTCCTCAACAATATCGTCAACGTGGCGCACCAACGTTGCCCCGTTACGTAAGAGATGCAGGCAGCCTTGTGCCTGTACGTTATGCAACGAACCCGGCACAGCAAATAGCTCTTTGCCCTGCTCCAGCGCTAAACGCGCGCTGACCAGCGAGCCGCTTTTCTCCGTGGCCTCCACCACTAACGTGCCCAGGGAAAGCCCGGTCACAATCCGGTTGCGACGCGGAAAAAACGCTGGGCGAGCCGCTGTGCCCGGCGGGTGCTCCGATAACACCAGCCCACCGGGGGCTTGGCTTAGCTGCTCGTGAAGGTCGCGGTGTCGGGCAGGATAAATAACGTCCACGCCACAGCCCAGCACTGCGATACTGCTGCCTCCGGCATTGAGCGCCGCGCGCTGGGCAATGCCGTCGATCCCCAATGCCATACCACTAACGATGCACCACCCCCGACAAGCCAGCTCCCGTGCAAACCCCTGCGCATTGGCGCTGCCTTCAGAAGTAGGTTTGCGCGTTCCCACCATGGCAAGCGTCGGCCCGTTAAGCGCCGCAAGATCCCCCTGCGCCCATAATATGGCGGGTGGGTCCGGCAATTCGTTTAACAGCTCAGGCCAGGCAGGATGATGACGATGCAAAATATGCCGATGATGGCCGCCCTGCTGCCATGCCAAGGCGTCGTCTACGCACTGCTGAAGCGGGCTACGCTCTGGATGCTCAAGCCATAGCCTTAACGCGCTGGCGGCATTACTTGGCAGCGCGGCAAGCCAGCCTTCCGGCCAGCGTGGCTTGCGGGCCGCCAGCTGGCTAATCCGCAAGGCGCCCATTCCCGGCAAGGCGTTAACGACTAACCACTTGCTGACATCCATTGGCTCTCCTTAAAGCGCATATCCGATTTAAAAGTATTTTATTGATTCGGGAACACTACCCGGTCCCCGATTTCCAGTACGTTGGATGTCTGCATCACCAGCGCATAGCTCACCTGCTGATAGGGCTTGATGACCATTACTTTGCCCGAGGGCGTCGGCGGCAGCTGTGTCACTGCCTGGCTGCGCGGGTCATCAAGGGTTTCGCCGGGCTGGTTAACCTGAAGAACATGCCCAGCTTGCAAGCCATCCCGAGTTCCCAGATCGACGCTCACGACCTGCAGGCGGCCTATAAAACGCAGTCCGCCTGGCACATCAAGAATACGTCCACTCACGTTGCGGGGAGGCAGTTGCGGCTGTAGCGCAGAGGGCGGTGGGTGCTGTTCCAGAGCAAGGATAAGATCATTACGCCGCACCTCCTGATGGGCGCGGAGTATTTCCAGTGCCAGCATATCGCCAGCGGTGCGCAGGTGGCGCGCCTCGCCAATGTTAGTGAGCGCTTGGCCCAGCGGCGTGCCGTCGTCAGCGGTATAGGTTTGCGTCTGGCGATAAATACCTAGCGTGGCATTTTCCAGAACACTCTCCTGTGCGCTGCCTCGCGCAAAAATCGTATCGCCCGGCGCATGGAGCAGGCGCTGATTCTCGCCGCCAATGACGTAAGCTGACGCTTGCACGGCTTCGCCTGGCTCCACTACGCGATATTCACGCCAGAAGGCATCCAGGCTTTCAGGCGATAACGCGCTTAGTTCGTTAAGCCGCGCATCATGCTGATCACTACCTGCCGCGGGCATGCTTACCCACAGCAATAGGCTGATCAACGCGGCGCTTTTCAGGCCCAATGCTAAGTTGAGTGACCGTTTACGCAGTACGCGTGGGGCGCGCTGCATGGCCGTGACATCGCTAAAGGTTAGTATCGTCATCCCACGCTCCTTGAGGATGTTGCGATCGACTTTCACCGCGCTGCTGGCCCTGCGCCCATGCCCAGGAGTGCTGTCAGCGTGATATAATAGTTATTAGAACAGTGTGAGGCCGCAACGACCCGGCCTGATTATCAAAGATTCAGCATAACGGTGATTGTAAACTCATGGCCAAACTTCCTATTCTCGAATTCCCCGATGAGCGCCTGCGCACCAAGGCGGTACCGGTGGAGACCGTTGACGATGAGATCCGCCAACTTGTCGACGATATGTTAGAGACCATGTACGACGCTCGCGGCATTGGCCTTGCGGCCACCCAGATCGATGTTCATCGGCGCGTCGTCGTGATGGATGTCAGCGAAGACAATTCGCAGCCTCTGGTTTTGATAAACCCCCGCTACACGCCTATCGGCGAAGAGCAGGAACCGCTTTCAGAAGGCTGCCTATCGATTCCTGAGCACTACGCCGAAGTGCCGCGTTACCTGAAGGTCCAACTCAACGCCCTTGACCGCAACGGCGATGCTTACGAAATTGAGGCTGACGGCCTGCTGGCACACTGTATTCAGCACGAGTACGACCACCTGGAAGGCGTACTGTTTGTTGATTACCTGTCGCCGCTTAAGCGTGATCGCATTATGAAAAAAATGCAGAAACGCCATAAGCTGATGCAGGACAACGGCTAGCTAAGTTTTGCATAGCCTCGTTTTTATCATAGTTTACTTCGGTTTTCGCAAAAAAATTCGCAAGAAAGTTTTGCTGAAACGTTTGCGACAAGCGTGATGACAACGCTTAAGGCCGAGAAGCCCGGTGATCACAACAGTTGTTGTATGCCTTCGCTTCTCGGCCTTTATTGTTGGTCTGGGCTTTCTCTTTTTCCCTGTTATTAGGTAGCTATTGTCATGTCACAGTTGCGCGTTGTTTTTGCTGGCACGCCTGATTTCGCAGCCTCGAGCCTTGCGGCTCTACTGGATGGCGACCATGAGGTGGTGGCGGTGTATACCCAGCCTGACCGCCCTGCGGGGCGCGGACGCAAACTTACGCCCAGCCCTGTGAAAAAGCTTGCCCTTGAACACGATCTGCCGGTTTACCAGCCCCAGACGCTTAAAAGTGCCGATGCCCAGGCCGAATTGGCGGCACTTAACGCGGATATCATGGTGGTGGTTGCTTACGGGTTATTGCTCCCCCAAGCGGTGCTCGACACGCCGCGTCTGGGCTGCATTAACGTGCATGCATCGCTACTGCCCCGCTGGCGTGGCGCGGCACCCATTCAGCGCGCAATTGAGGCGGGCGACTCCGCCTCAGGCGTAACCATCATGCAAATGGATGCGGGGCTGGATACCGGGGCGATGCTGCACGAAGTACGCACCCCGATTACCGAGCGCACCACCGGCGGTGACCTTCACGACCGCCTGGCTATTCAAGGCGCCGGTGCGTTGATGAGCGTGTTGGACGATATCGCCCAAGGCAAGGCAAGCGCCACACCTCAGCCTGCAGAAGGCGTTACCTACGCCACCAAACTTAGCAAAGCCGAAGCCGAGCTGGACTTTACCCGGCCCGCCGAGGAGCTTGCGCGTAAAATTCGCGCCTTTAACCCCTGGCCGGTCGCCTGGTGTCAGTTGGGCGATGATCGCCTGCGCTTGCTGATGGCAAGCGTTGAGAGCGGCGAGCATGCTTCGCAGCTTCCCGGCATGCTTTTGGAGCATGGCGAAGATCATCTGCGCATCGCCTGCGGCGCTGAAGGCCGCGAGGTCCTCTGCATCAGCAGCGCCCAACTTCCCGGCGGCAAAGCCATGGCGGTGCGCGACTTACTCAATGCCCGCCACGCACGCCTTACCACCGGCACCCGCCTTGGTCAGCAACCCCAGCAAGGAGACTCTTTATGAGCCAACAACGTTCAGCGCAACGCGGGCGCCCGTCAGCCAATAGCGGCCAAGACGTTCGCGCCGCCGCCGCTCGCGCTCTGGCACCGGTGATTAGCCAGCAAGGCTCACTTTCAAGCCTGGATGAACACAGCGTGGTTGCCCGCGACCGAGGGCTTCTAAAAGAGCTCTGCTTTGGCACCTGCCGCCGTCTTCCACGCCTGGAGGCTCTTGCCGCCACGTTGCTGAAACAGCCTTTTAAAAAGCGTGACAGCGATATCCATGCCCTGCTGCTGGTGGGTATTTATCAGCTGCTGTATATGCGCATTCCCGCCCACGCGGCGGTAGGTGAAACGGCGGGCGCCGCGCGTTTACTGGGTAAAGAGTGGGCAACCCGCGTGTTAAATGGCTGCCTGCGCCGCCTGCAGCGAGAATCCGACACGCTTCAGGAAGCGGTCGACCGCGATGAAAGCGTTGCGCTGTCACATCCTCGCTGGTTGCTGGATACGCTGCGCAACGCCTGGCCCGAGCAGTGGCGTGCCATCGTCGAGGCCAATAATGAGCCCGGCCCCATGACCCTTCGCGTTAATCAGCGCTATAACGACCGTGAAGCGTACCTGGAAAAGCTCGTTGAGGCCGGCCTGAATGGCGAGCTATGCACCCACTCGCCGGATGGCATTACGCTGCATACCCCGTGTGACGTGACGGCCCTGCCTGGGTTTGCCGAAGGCCACGTCAGCGTGCAGGATGAGGCGGCTCAGCTTAGCGCAGCACTGCTGGGCCCAGCGCTTGCTCCCCGAGCAGGCGCCCATGTGCTGGATGCGTGTAGCGCCCCCGGCGGTAAAACCGCTCACTTGCTTGAGCAGTTCGATATTGCCCTGACCGCTCTGGATAGCGACAACCACCGCCTGTCGCGTGTTGAAGACACCCTCAACCGGTTAGGCTTATCCGCTGAATTGCAGCATGCCGATGCCGCCGAGCGTGACTGGTGGAACGGCACGCCGTTTGAAGCTATTCTTCTGGATGCCCCTTGCTCCGGCACCGGGGTTATCCGGCGCCATCCAGATATCAAGGCGTTGCGCCGTAAAGAGGACATCCGCCAGTTAGCCAAGCTGCAACAGCAGCTGCTGGATAACTTATGGCCTCTGTTACGCGAAGGCGGCACGCTGCTCTATGCCACCTGTTCAGTACTACCTGAAGAGAACGCCAAGCAGATCGATGCGTTTTTAGCGCGTACGCCGGATGCCAAGGTAACCACGCCCAATGACGTTGCCTGGGGAGTACCGAGCGGCCAAGGTCGTCAGCTGTTTCCCGAACAGGGACGTCACGATGGCTTTTTTTATGCCAGACTAGAGAAGCATACTGCTTAAACGTAAGTAGTGAATTCATGACTAAGGATGGAGATAACATGACTCAACATACCTACAAGCACGTAGAAATCACCGGCTCTTCCGAGAAAGGTATCGAGGATGCCGTGCAGAACGCACTCGCCAAGGCATCAGAAACCATCCAGCACATGCGCTGGCTGGAAGTGACCGATACCCGTGGTCATATTGAAGATGGCCGCGTTGCTCACTGGCAGGTTACCGTCAAAGTTGGCTTCACGCTGGAATAAATCCTCACCTGCTTTTCGACGGCGGCTGGTTT
Organism: Vreelandella zhanjiangensis DSM 21076; assembly: GCF_000377665.1. Lineage (GTDB taxonomy): Bacteria > Pseudomonadota > Gammaproteobacteria > Pseudomonadales > Halomonadaceae > Vreelandella > Vreelandella zhanjiangensis. The sequence continues at coordinate 60,346 of NZ_KB898652.1, forward strand.
ACACTGGCCGCCGTCTTTATTGCAGCGCATTACGTTATAACTGTCTATAAGAACTGTCCATAAGAACTGTCCATAAGAACTGTATATAAGAACCTTATATCAGAACTTTATACTAGAACTTCACGTTAGACATTGCGCTGGCGCTTTCAATGGAACCGATGCTCAGTAATGAAAATCATCATTCTCGGCGCCGGCCAGGTCGGCGGCACCCTGGCGGAGCACCTCGCCCGCGAGGAAAACGACATCACCGTGGTCGATACCAACGCCAATAAACTGCGCGAGCTGCATACCAAGCTCGATATTCGCACCGTGACCGGCGCGGCTTCTTATCCTAACGTTCTGCGCCAGGCCGGCTGTGAAGATGCCGATATGTTGATTGCGGTCACCAACTCCGACGAAGTCAACATGATCGCCTGTCAGGTCGCGCATACCCTGTTTCGTACGCCCACCAAAATTGCCCGGGTGCGCGCCACCCCCTATTTGACCCGCAAGGGGCTATTCGCCCACGAAGCTATCCCCATCGATGTGCTGATCAGCCCCGAGCAGGTGGTCACGGATCACGTGCGCCGTTTGATTGAACACCCCGGTGCCCTGCAGGTATTGGATTTTGCCGGAGGCTTGGTGCAGCTGGTCGCGGTGAAAGCGGTGTTTGGCGGCCCGCTGGTGGGTCAGGATTTGGCGTTCTTGCGCCACCATATGCCCAACGTGGATACCCGCGTGGCGGCAATTTATCGGCGCAACCGGCCGATTATTCCGCGCGGCGATACGGTCATTGAGGCCGACGACGAGGTGTTCTTTCTCGCCGCCCGGCGCGATATTCGCGCGGTGATGAGCGAGCTTAGGCGTATCGAACGTGGCTTTCGCCGGGTGGTGATTGCCGGGGGCGGGAATATCGGCGAGCGCCTGGCCGAACACCTGGAGCATAGCCACCAGGTCAAGATCATTGAACACAGCCTTGAGCGCTGCACCACGCTGTCCGAGCGGCTGAACCGCACCGTGGTGCTGCACGGCAGTGCCACCAGTAAGCGGCTGCTCGAAGAAGAGAACATTGAAGACTGCGATATTTTCTGCGCGCTGACCAACGACGACGAGGTCAATATCATGTCGTCGCTGCTCGCCAAGCGCCTGGGGGCCAAGAAGGTTCTGACGCTGATCAACAACGCCGCCTATGTGGATCTGGTGCAGGGCGGCGATATCGATATCGCGATTTCTCCCCAGCAGGCGACCATCGGCAGCCTCTTAACCCACGTGCGCCGCGGCGATATAGTCAACGTGCACTCGCTGCGCCGTGGGGCGGCGGAAGCCATTGAGGCTATCGCCCACGGCGACAAGCAGTCCTCCAAGGTGGTGGGCCGTACCATCCGCGAGATCAATCTGCCGGACGGCACTACCATCGGCGCGATTGTGCGCGGCAAGGAAGTCATTATCGCCCACGGCGATGTCCTGGTGGAAAGCGGTGACCACGTGATTCTGTTTGTGATCGACAAGCGCCGCATCCGTGATGTGGAACGCCTATTCCAGGTCGGTTTGACGTTCTTTTAGGAGCATGCAACAACCATGAGTCTGCGGGTCATTTCACGCATTTTAGGGCTACTGCTGATGCTGTTTAGCCTGACCATGCTCCCCCCCATGTTAATTTCCCTATGGTTTCGCGATGGGGTCTGGCACGCCTTCATGATCGGTCTCGCCATTACAGTGGTGACCGGCTTGATCATTTACCTGCCTAACCGAAAAGCCCGTAAAGAGCTGCGCATCCGCGATGGGTTTTTAATTGCGGCCATGTTCTGGACGGTACTGGCCCTGTTCGGTTCGCTGCCCTTGATGCTGTTTGGCGATACCGCGCTGAGCATTACCGACGCAGTGTTTGAATCGTTTTCCGGCTTGACCACGACGGGTGCCACGGTGATTACCGGGATCGACTTTCTACCCGAATCGATTCGCTACTATCGTCAGCAGCTCCAGTGGCTAGGCGGAATGGGGATCGTGGTGCTGGCCGTGGCGATTCTGCCCATGCTGGGCGTCGGCGGGATGGCTCTCTACCGCACCGAGATCCCGGGGCCGCTAAAGGATTCCAAGCTAACCCCCAGGATTACCGAAACGGCCAAGGCGCTGTGGTATATCTACGCCACGCTGACCATTGCCTGCATGGTGGCCTATATGCTCGCCGGCATGAACTGGTTCGATGCGCTCGGGCACAGCTTTTCGACCGTGGCGATTGGCGGCTTCTCAACCCACGATGCCAGCATCGGCTACTTCAATAGCCCGTCTATCGAGCTGATCTGCGTGGGCTTTATGCTAATTTCGGCGTTCAGCTTCAGCTTGCACTTTATAGCCTGGCGCGAAAAGCGCTTGCTGCATTACTTCCAGGACCCTGAAGCGCGCTTTTTAATGCTGTTTCTGGCGGGGCTGGTCACCATTGCCGTGATCACCCTGTGGCTGACGCAAACCTACGATACGATGAGCGGCTTACGCTACGGTCTGTTCGAGGTGGTGTCGGTTGCCACCACGGCAGGCTTTTCAGTGGCCGACTTCTCAGCCTGGCCCGGCGCCCTGCCCTTTTTACTCTTCATTGCAGCGTTTGTGGGTGGCTGCTCAGGGTCAACCGCGGGCGGCATGAAGGTTATCCGTATTATCCTGATCCTCAAGCAGGGCATGCGTGAAGTCATGCGCTTGATTCACCCCAACGCAGTGATTGCGGTCAAGGTCGGCAAAGTAAGCGTACCGGACAGCATCGCCCAGGCGGTTTGGGGATTTTTCTCCGCCTACGTCATGCTGTTCTTTTTAATGATGGTCGGCGTGATGGCCACCGGCGTGGATCAGATCACAGCCTGGTCATCGGTGGGTTCCGCGCTTAATAACCTGGGCCCGGCGCTTGGCGAAGCCAGCAGCCACTACGGCGAGCTACCTGATCTTGCAAAATGGATATTGGTACTTGCGATGCTCTTGGGCCGCCTGGAAATTTTTACCGTGTTAGTGTTGTTTACCCCGGCCTTCTGGCGACGCTAGCACCCGCTTTATTATTTGAGTTGAGATCCTTTAATGAATCAAGACGATACAACCCTACCGCCGGCAGCGCCTGAGGCGTTACCAGCGATCAGCGGGCCACTGAAAACGGTTACCGTTGGCGACACCACCTATACGCTATTGGGCACGGCACACGTTTCGGCGCAAAGTGCTGATGACGTGCGCAGCCTTGCCGATAGCGGCCATTTTGACGCTATCGCCATCGAACTCTGCGATGCCCGCCACCACAGCATGACCAACCCTGATGCCATGGGCGAGCAGGACCTGTTTCAGGTATTCAAGCAGGGTAAGGCCGGTATGGTAGCGGCAAGCTTGGCGCTGGGCGCTTTCCAGCAGCGCATCGCCGAGCAGTCGGGTATAGAGCCGGGCGCGGAGATGCGTGCAGCCCTTGAAGAGTGCCGCAGCCGCAATCTACCGCTGCTGCTGGTCGACCGCGATGTGGGCGTAACGCTTAAGCGCATCTACCGTAACGTGCCCTGGTGGCAGCGGTTTTCGCTTTTTTCCGGCTTGATTGGCAGCGTGCTATCGCGCCAGGACGTGTCCAAGGAAGAGATCGAAAAGCTTAAAGAAGGCGACATGCTGGAAGCCACGTTCAGCGAGTTTGCCGCCGAGTCGGAAGCGCTGTATACCCCGCTGATTCGCGAACGCGACCGCTATATGGCCCTGCGCCTTGCCGAACAGGCCCCACCCGGGCGCTTCAAAAACGTATTGGTGGTGCTGGGCGCCGGGCACCTCAAAGGTACCGTTGAGCACCTGGAGGCCCCGCTTCCCGAAAATCCCACGGTTGAGCGCGCAGCCCTGGAAGCAACACCGCCGCCCTCCAAGCTGTGGAAGGCTCTGCCCTGGCTGATTACCATTCTGGTGATTACCGGCTTTGCGATTGGCTTTTCACGCAATACGGATCTCGGTTGGCAGCTGGTGCTGGAGTGGTTTTTGATCAACGGCATCTTATCCGGCGGTGCGACCATTATTGCCCTTGCCCACCCGGTAACGGTCATCGCCACCTTTTTTGCCGCCCCGCTGACCTCGCTTAACCCGACCATTGGCGCAGGCTTTGTCGCCGCCGGGGTCGAGCTTTACATGCGTAAGCCCAAAGTGCGTGACTTCTCATCGCTGCGTAAAGACGTTACCCACCTTAAAGGCTGGTGGAAAAACCGCGTGTCGCGCACGCTGCTGGTGTTTATCCTGGCAACGCTGGGCTCGGCGATAGGCACCTGGGTCGCGGGTTTCAGAATTGCCGGCGCTCTGTTTGGTGGCGACGCCGCGTGAGTACGCTCAAACGCGCGCCCTGGCAGGCGGATGCCCTGCTGCTGCTGGTAACCATACTGGCGGCAGGCGGGTGGATTTTCTCCAAAGAAGCCCTTGCCGGGATGCCGCCGCTGCTGTTTATTGGCACGCGTTTTTTGCTGGCCGGGCTGATCCTGCTGGGGTTTGCCTGGCCTGCGCTAAGCCGTATGCCCGCCCGCCGTATTCGGCGCGGTATTTTCGTAGGCCTGCTGTTTAGCGTCGCGATTGGCTTCTGGATCATGGGGCTTAAAACGTCCAACCACCTGGGCGAAAGCGCGTTTATCAATAGCCTGGGGATACTGCTGGTTCCTGTGGTCGCCAAGCTACTGTTTGGCGACCGCCCGCCACGCACCACCTGGATAGCCCTGCCCGTTGCCCTGCTGGGTTTTGCCCTACTCTCGCTCAATGCGGGCTTTAGAGTAGAAACCAGCCAGCTATTGATGGTATGCGCAGCGCTCTGCTTTGCGTTCCTGATTAACGTTAATACCCGCGTGGTGCGTAATGTACCCGCCCTGCCGCTGACCACGCTGCAGCTATTATCGGTGGGTACCGTGTTAACCATCGTGTCGTTTACGTTTGAACGTCAGCCCGTGGCGCTTAATACGTCCATTTTAGGCTGGTTTATCGCCAGTGTGCTGCTCGCAAGCTCTGCGCGGTTTTTCCTGCAGATCACCGCCCAGGGAATGACCACGCCCAGCCATGCCTCGGTCGTTTTGATGCTGGAAGCGGTATGGACGGCGTTATTCGCCGCCTGGTGGTTTGGCGAAACCATGGCACCGCTTCAGCTGCTCGGCTGTGGGCTGATTTTTACCGCCCTGCTGATTAACCGCTGGTATTGGGTGCGGAAAATACTGCTGCGCTGGTTACCCGGCGCTGCCCGCTAGGCTTTAGTCTTCCAACACTTCCTGACGTGCCAACAGGCGCGTCATTGCCTCGGTGGGTTCGGCAATTTTCTTGTAGAACCGGCTGGCGGCGTAGCTATCGTTGAACACGTCAAAGTAGTCATCCAGCACCGCCGCCGCGTTCTCATCCCCGCCCTGGCGCAGCAACTCAATAGCCACTTCTGCCGTGCATAAATGCGCTTTAGAAGCAGGCTTGCGCAGCCGGTAACGGGTTTCGCGCTCGGTACGTAAAGGCAGTACCGGCAAGCTATCCAGGTAGGCACTTTTGCGGAACATGCGCCGCGCCTGACGCCAGGTGCCATCCAGAATGATAAACACCGGGATGCGTGAATCTTGCTTGGCACTATGTACCGCATCCATCCCCACCACGCGATCCGCATAGTCCGGCTGATCATCAGGGAAAATCAAAAACGGCGCATAGCGCGGGTCTGCCAGCAGAGCAGTCAACTGTGCATCGGGCGCCGTGCGATACCAGGTAAACACCTGGGTTTGCGCCAGCACATCACTAATCAACCGGCCGGTATTGGTCGGTTTGTAGTGCTCCAGTGAGTGGGTGATCAGCCATACCTGGGCGTCACTTTCCGCCTTTACCTGATACGGGCACAGGCAGTTCAGCTTGGGTAGATTGCAGCCTTCGCAGCGTATGACAAAACTGCCCCGCGCCTTGAACTCACGCCGTGGCGGGCGCGAATGGCCGGTAGCCGGATCACACTCAGGGGAAGTATCAGAGGCAGACATCCGCGCTCCAGACAGAAGAAAAGGGCGCAGAGTATAAAGCAGGGCATCCCGAATGACGAACCCAACCATGTAAACCAGAAAAATTCTTGAAGTTGACATAACACTCTTGGCGCCGATAAAGTCTAGTCAACTTATTAAATTAAAATGGTTTACCGATGACTGCGACTGCCGCCCCCCGCCATGACTGGACGTTAGACGAAATCAATGCGCTTTTTGCGCTGCCGTTCAATGATCTGCTGTTTCAGGCCCAGCAGGTTCACCGGGCGCACTTTGACGCCAACGCCGTGCAAATATCCACGCTACTATCGATAAAAACCGGCGCCTGCCCGGAAGACTGCAAGTACTGCCCGCAGTCCGGCCACTACAACACCCAGCTCGAAAAAGAGAAGCTGCTGGAGATCGAAAAGGTCGTTGAGCAGGCTCAGGCGGCAAAAGCGGCAGGCGCCAGCCGTTTCTGCATGGGCGCTGCATGGCGCAGCCCGCGCGACAATGATTTAGTGCTGGTTGAAGAGATGGTGCGTCAGGTAAAAGCCTTGGGGCTTGAAACCTGCATGACGCTGGGCATGGTGGACACTCTTCAGGCCAGCCGCCTGGCGGCCGCTGGGCTTGATTATTACAACCACAACCTGGATACATCGCCCGACTACTACGGCGAGATCATCACCACACGCACCTATAGCGACCGCCTGGAGACCCTGGCCACGGTGCGCGACGCGGGCATGAAGGTATGTTCGGGTGGCATTCTGGGCATGGGCGAAGACGCCCAGGATAGAAGCGCCCTGCTGCAACAGCTGGCGAAACTCACTCCCCACCCAGAATCAGTGCCGATCAATATGCTGGTAAAAGTGCCCGGTACGCCGCTGGAAAATGCAGACGACATGGACCCTCTCGAATTTATCCGCGCCATCGCCGTTGCCCGTATCATGATGCCGCAAAGCCACGTGCGCCTTTCGGCCGGGCGCGAGCAGATGAGCGAATCTACCCAGGCGCTGGCGTTTCTGGCGGGCGCCAACTCGATCTTCTACGGTGACAAGCTGCTGACCACCGGCAATCCCCAGGCTGACCGCGACCGTGCCCTGTTTGCCAAGCTGGGCCTGCACCCTGAGAAGCGCGAGACTTGTGAAAGCGAAGACACCCAGGCCGCACGCCTTGCCCAGCAGGCGCAACAGCAACAGCTTAATGAACGCGCCGCCGAGCTTGCGGTGGATGCCAGTGTCTAAAGCGTGGCGTGAGCGGCTAGGCAATGCTCATGATACACGCCAGCATGCTCAGCAGTGGCGCGCTCGGCGCATCAGGCAGCCAGCGTTGTTGGATTTCGCAGGCAATGACTACCTCGGCCTGGCGAAAGACCCGCGGGTCCAGAACGCTCAGGCCGAAGGTGCCCGCCGGTTTGGCGCGGGTGCCGGCGCATCGCATCTGGTAAACGGTCATCTGGCGATTCATGAAGCCTTGGAAGAGGCATTGGCCACCTGGACGGGGCGCGAGCGCGCGCTGCTGTTCTCCACCGGTTATATGGCGAATCTAGGCGTACTCCAAGCGCTTGCCGATACTGATACAGCCATCTTTCACGATCGACTCAATCACGCCTCGCTGCTGGACGGCAGTGCGCTAAGCGGCGCTCGCTCGCGGCGCTACCACCATAACGATATTGACGATTTGACCCGCCTGATGGCGCGCAGCGCCTGTACGCACAAGTTGGTGGTAAGCGACGGTGTCTTCAGCATGGACGGCGATGTGGCCGATATTGCCGCTCTGGCGCAGGTAAGCCAACAGCATGACGCCTGGCTGATGATCGATGATGCCCATGGCATGGGCGTTATGGGCGTTAACGGTAGCGGTTGCGTCGGGCCTCGCTGGAGTAGCCAGCAAGTGCCCATTCTGGTGGGCACGCTAGGCAAGGCGCTAGGTACTGGCGGTGCGTTCGTCGCGGGCGATGCGCTGCTCATTGACCACCTGACCCAGTTCGCCAGAAGCTATGTTTACACCACCGCGCAGCCGCCCGGTGTTGCCGCCGCGACGCTTCAAGCGCTCACCATTATTCAGCGTGAACCCGAGCACCGCGAGCGCCTTGAGCGGCGTATCAGTTACTTCCGTGAGGAGGCCTTGCGGCTCAACCTGCCGCTAGGCGAATCACGCACGCCCATTCAGCCATTGCTCCTGAAAAGCGAATCGCGCCTGCTACAATGGGCCGAACGCCTGCACCATGCGGGCATCGACGTTGGCGCGATTCGTCCACCGACAGTGCCAAAGGGTGAGTCGCGCCTGCGGATCACGCTGAGCGCCCGCCATTCGCGCGGCGATATTGATCAGTTGCTTGAGACATTGGACGCCTGCCGTCGGGAGATTTCATGACACGCCTGGTAATGCTTTCCGGCTGGGGAATTGACCAGCGCATCTGGCAGCCGCTTGAGCCCCACTGGCCAGACAACGTTGATGTCGTCACCGTTGACTGGCCGGGCTACGGCAAGACGCCCTCTCTATCTGGCAACGCCACCATGGAGACGCTTGCCGCGGCCATGGCGAACCATCTGCCAAGCGATGCCGTGTGGGTGGGATGGTCGTTGGGCGGCCTGCTGGCGACCGCCCTGCTTGATTACCTGCCCGCGCCGCGGGGTCTAGTGCTGCTGGGAGCAGGCGCCCGATTCTGTGTGCCGGGTAGCGCGCTTGCCGCAGAGCTTGCCGACTTCCAGGCAGTGTTTGCGCACCGCCCTGATGCCGCTTGGCGGCACTTCCTGCACTGGCAGGCCCAGGGCGAGCCCACGCCCCATCACGCTCATACGCAGCTTCGCGAGTTATTGGGCAAGACGCCTGTTGCAGATCACACGACCCTGGCCACGGGCCTTCACTGGCTGGCCACGCTGGATAACCGCCGGCGCCTCAAAACACCTCCCTGTCCGGTGGTTCACCTGGTAGGAGAGCACGACCCGCTGGCAAGCCAAACTGCACGCCACGAGGCGCTGACGCTTGAGCACTGTGGCCATGGTCCGATGCTTTCGCAGCCAGCGCATTTGGCCTCCCTGCTCGCCGCTAAGGCCACTGCGTTATCCGTAGAGGAGATAGCATGAGTCTTAGTACCGCTCAACCGCTGCTACCGCCCGAGGCTGACTGGCCGGCCAAAGTAGCCCGCGCCTTCTCTCGGGCGGCGTCTCGTTATGACACTCTGGCCAGCGCCCAGCGGCATATCGGCGAGTCGCTGTGGCGCGGCCTGCCAGGCACCGCCCAGCACATACTCGACCTAGGGTGCGGCACCGGCTACTGGTCGCAGCGGCTGGCCGCTCGTTACCCCACCGCGCACGTGACGGGGCTGGATATTGCACCGGGTATGCTGGAACACGCCCGGGCGCGCCATGGCGATACGATTACCTGGCAACTGGGCAGTGCCGAATCGTTACCCCTGCCCGCAGAATCGTTGGACCTGGTATTTTCCAATCTGGCGATCCAGTGGTGCCGCGACAGCCTGGCTGTCATGGAGGCGCTTTATCGCGTGCTGGCCCCGGGCGGCCAGGCGTTCATTACTACACTGCTGCCCGGCACGCTCAGCGAAATTGCCTTCGCCTGGCAGCGGCCAGACGCTGTGCTAAAAACGCCAGCATGTTGCGTGCTTGAAGCCGCTATCAGCAAAAGTGGCCTGCTCTCATTGAAGCAGTCGACTTGGGTGGAGACGTTTTTTTACCCTGATTTCAAGGCGGTCATGGCCTCCATCAAGGGGGTGGGTGCCCAAGTGGCCAAACCCAATGCTACGCTCACCCGGGCTGACCTGGCAGCGGCAGCAGCGCGCTTTGAGCAGCTTCGCGAGCCACGGGGGCTGCCGGTCAGCTACCACTGCCTAAGCTTGCAGCTGGAGAAACCTCGATGACGTGTTTCTTCGTCACCGGCACCGATACCGATGCGGGCAAAACGCTCGTTACCGGCGCGCTACTCCATGCGGCTCAACGCCAACAGCTAAGTACGCTGGGACTCAAACCCATCGCCTCTGGCAGCATGCGAACGCCTGATGGGCTGCGCAATAGTGATGCCCTGGCGCTGCAACGCCAATGCGAGCCACCGGTCGACTACGCCACGGTTAACCCGCTCGCCTTTGAACCTGCCATCGCGCCTCATCTGGCCGCGCTGGAAGCGGGCAAGTCACTAAGTGTGAGTGATATCACCCGCCTGCTGCACGAAACGCTTAACCAGACGGCCCGGGACTTCATGTTGATCGAGGGCGCAGGCGGCTGGCGCGTACCGCTCAACGAGCAGGAGGACTTTGCTGACATTGCGATCGCGTTGGGGCTCCCAGTCATCCTGGTGGTTGGTTTAAAACTCGGCTGCCTGAATCACGCGCGTTTAACAGCCGAAGCTATTCGCGCCGATGGCCTGACGCTTGCGGGCTGGGCAGGCAGCGTGGTTGATCCTGCCTTTGAGGCTCAGCCTGCTCGCTTTGCGAGTAATATCGCCCATCTTGAGGCCAAGCTGACGGCGCCCTGCCTGGGCATCATCCCTCATTTGGCAAACCCCGATGCCGCTACCGCCCATCGCTATCTCTCTCTGGAGGCCTTATGAGTTCGCCGGTCTGGCATCCCTATGCGCATATTAAAACCCAAACGCCCGCTCCCATAGTGGTCGGCGGCAGCGGCGCTCATTTTGAGCTTGAAAGCGGCGAGCGCCTGCTGGATGCCACCTGTTCCTGGTGGTGCATGATTCACGGTTACAGCCACCCACGCCTGGTGGCAGCCATTCGCGAGCAGGCGGGCACGCTGTGCCATGTGATGCTAGGCGGCCTGACCCACGAACCCGCCGATCAGCTAGCCCGTGAGCTGGTACGCATCACCCCCGCGGGGCTTAATCACGTTTTCTACTCCGACAGCGGCTCGGTGGGCATGGAAGTGGCGATGAAGATGGCGCTTCAATACCAGGTGCTGAGCGGCCACCCCGGCAAATGCAAGATGCTGTCGTTGATGAAGGCGTACCACGGCGACACCGCTGGCTGCATGGCGGTCTGCGACCCCGAAGAGGGCATGCACAGCCTGTTTGCCAGCCTGTTGCCAAAGCATCACTTTGCACCCGCGCCTACTGCCCCTTTTGATGCCTCGCCTGAGCAGGTCGAAGCGGACCTTGACGCCTTGCGCAGCATTCTTGAGCGCCACCATGCCGAGATCGCCGCTCTGCTGATGGAGCCGCTGCTGCAAGCCGCCGGCGGGCTGAACATGACCTCACCTGAGTACCTGCGCGGTGCGCGAGCGTTGTGCGATGAGTTTGGCGTATTGCTGGTGTTTGACGAAGTAGCCACCGGCTTCGGGCGCACCGGCAAGCTGTTTGCCGCCGACCATGCAGGCGTCACGCCGGATATCATGGTGCTTTCCAAGGGGTTGACCGGCGGCTACCTGGGTCATGCGGCAACGCTTGCCACGGACCGCGTTCACGCCGCTTTTATCGGCGACAGCGCGCAGCATGCCTTTATGCACGGCCCTACCTTTATGGGAAACCCACTGGCCTGCCGCGTCGCACTCGAGAGCTTGCGGGTATTTGAAGAAGAGGATTATCTAGGCAAAATCGCCACGCTCAACCAGACGCTAAAACGCGAGCTACTCGATGACCGCGCGTTAAACGCTCACCCGGCGGTGGCCGACGTGCGTGTTCTTGGCGCCACGGCAGTCATCGAAACGCACACGGCAGATGCGCTTGCCGGCGTGGCGAGCTTTGCCCGCCAGCGCGGCGTATGGCTGCGCCCGTTTGGCCGCTGGCTTTACACCATGCCTGCCTATATCACATCGCCTGCGGAGATGACCCAAATTACTGATGTCATGAAGGCCTGGTTTACAGAGGATTAGCGTCTCTTAATTACCTAAACCGATGGATCACCTGAACTTACCGTAGCACCAGCTTACCGCGTGCTTTCCATTGTTCCACCAAGGCAGGCACGCCCTCCCCGGCGGTGGCGTTGATGGCCGCCACGCCGGGTGGGCTTAGCGCATTGGCATCCGGGTCAACCAGCGCGCAGGGCGTGTCGTAGTCGATATACGACAGCAGTGAGGCTGCGGGCATCACCGCAAGCGACGTGCCCACGACCAGTAGAAAATCCGCCTGGGCGGCAATCTCGCAGGCCTCTTCAAACAGCGGTACGCCCTCACCAAACCAGACCACATCCGGGCGCAGCTGGCTGCCTTTATCACACACATCGCCCAGCGCAATATTGCCTTTCAGCGGATAGCGCATGCGCTCATCCACGCTTGAACGGGCATTTAAAATCTCGCCATGCAGGTGGATCACCTGGCTGGAGCCAGCCCGCTCGTGCAGGTCATCGATGTTCTGGGTGATGATGGTGACCTTGAAGCCTGCCTGCTCAAGGCTTGCCAACGCTTTGTGCGCCGCATTGGGCTGGGCCTTGCGGATTTGATCGCGGCGCTGGTTATAAAAACCCAATACGCGCTCGGGGTCGCGCTGCCAGCCTTGCGGCGTAGCCACCTCTTCAACCGGGTGGTCTTCCCATAGCCCGTCGCTTGCGCGAAAGGTCTTGATACCACTTTCGGCGCTGATCCCCGAGCCGGTAAATACCACCAGATGGCGCGCTGTCGTCATGGTTACCTCGCTGCTTTACCGCGGTTACTGTTCAGCGTCTACAAAGCGCTGCTCGTTCCCATAAGGGTACACGTCAATGATTCGCCCATCGACAATGGCCTGCTGCAAGCCCTGCCAGTAGCTGACCTCGAAGAGCTCCGGGTGAAACGTTTTAAACACCCGCAGCCGCTCCGGGTTGGCAAACATGAACGGGCCAAACTCCTCGGGAAAGATATCGTTCGGGCCAATGGAGAAGCTTTCATTTCCACCGCTCAGGTAATCACCACCGCTTGAGACAGGAATGGCGCGAAAGTGGCATTCGGTGAGATAGCACACTTCATCGTAGTCGTAGAAGATCACCCGCCCCTGGCGCGTAATGCCAAAGTTTTTAAGCAGCATATCGCCGGGAAAAATATTGGCAGCGGCCATTTGCTTGATAGCATCACCGTAATCCTTGAGCACCGCTAACTGCGCCTCATCATCACACTGCTCCAGATAAATATTCAGCGGCGTCATCATGCGCTCTGTATAGCAGTGCTTGATGATGACTTTCTCGCCTTTTAAATAAACCGTAGAGGGCGCAACGTCCAGCAGGTGGGCCAGACACTCGGGGTCGAAATGATCTTTGCGGACCGTAAAGTTGGAAAACTCCTGGGTATCGGCCATGCGCCCCACCCTGTCGTGGCGTTTTACCAGGCGGTACTTTTCGCGCACCACGGTATGAGTCACGTCCTTGGCGGGGTCGAACTTGTCCTTGATGATCTTGAATACCGTGCGAAAACTCGGCAGCACAAACACCGCCATCACCATGCCGCGCACGCCCGGGGCGATAACAAACCGGTCTTCGCGCTTGGCGACCTGGCGATTCAGGGCACGAAAGAACTCGGTTTTGCCGTGCTTGAAAAAACCGATGGCCGCATACAGTTCACCAGCGGGCTTGTGGGGCATCAGCGTCTGAAGGTAGTCGACAAACTCGCCGGGCACCGCTACGTCTACTTGAAAGTAGGCGCGGGTGAACGAGAAAACAATCGCCACATCGTCGGGGTCGATCAGCACGGTATCCAGATGCAGGCCGGCATCGTCACCCGTTTTTTCTTCAAAGCGTTCGCTATGACGGATAGGCAGTACCAGCGGTACGTATTGGCCGCCCCCGCTTATCCGCCCCACCAGATAGGCGCCCTTATTGCGGTAGAAAACGCTGTTGAGCAGCTCAAGCTCGACGTCTTCGGCGTGAGCGATGGCGGCTGGCAAAAGCTCTGCCAGACGCGCCGCGCCCAGGCGTGTATCGCGGGCCATATCGGCGAAAGGGTTTTCAAGCCCGGTGCCCTCCAGCGCCCAGGTCAAAGCGTTTTGCCAATCGCCGCCTACTCGGTGGCGGCGACATAGTTCGATCCCCGAGCGATGCGCGGCGTCGGTGCGCGAGCTTTCTATAAACATCCAATCGTTGCGGATATGGCGATGCTTGAACACGGCGCAAAACAGTGAATTGAAGAACGTCTCGGCCAGCTCGTAATCCAGCCGCTGACTGATCCGCTCGGCATACTGATCGAGCGCCTCGCGCCACAGATCGCAGTGGGCCAACGTGTCTTCTGAAAACGCCTGTTTGAGGCTCGCCAGCCCCTCCTGGACCTTCTGTTGATAGAGGTTAATGCGATCAACCGAGGCCCGCTGCCCTTCACGCCAGGCGCCCTCGCGAAATCGCCGATGGGCGTCTTGGGTAATGGCTTTAAAGCGCGTTCGATACGCTTCAAAACCATGCAGAATGGTGGCGGCCAGGCGGTCGGCGGGCGTGGTTTTCACAGGCGAATCTCTTGGCGTTTTCCCCAGCCTATACGATGAAAAGCCCCCGGGCTATTGAGCGCGGGGGCTTTATCAACAAGGCGGCCGCGTTACGGTTTTGCGCCAGATATTGCCGGCTCTGGCGTGGCGGGCGTCACCTCCGGCTCGGCGATGACCAGCGCAAACTCCTCCTCGGCAGTTTTCGCCACCAGCTTGTTCTTGCTGTACAGGAAGTAATACGCCGCCCCGATGATAAACAGCACGATGGTGTAATTAAACGCGCGCGGATCAAACGCGTAAACGCCGGTGAGGGCGACCAGCGCCAGCACCAGGGCGATGGAAGACGTGATGATACCCCCAGGTGTTTTATAGGGGCGCGGCAGGTCGGGGCGCTTAAGGCGCAGCAGAATATGGCTAAGTGCCATCAATGCATAAGAAAGCGTGGCGCCCACCACGGCCATCGCCAGGATCAGATCGCCCTCGCCGCTTAGCGAGGCCAGAAAGCCGAAGATGCCCGGCACGATCAGCGCCAGATACGGCACTTTACGGCGACTGGTCAGCGACAGCTTTTTCGGTAGGTAACCCGCGCGGGAAAGCGCAAACACCAGGCGGCTATAGCCATAAATAATCGAGAAGAACGAGGCGATCAGACCCGCCAGCCCCAACACGTTAACCAGCGTAGCAAGCGTTGGGTTACCCGCCGCGCTGAGTGCATCCACCAGCGGCACACCGCTTTGGCCAATCATTTCAGCCCCGGCTGCCCCGGCCAGCAATACTACGACCAGCAAGGCCGTGAAGAGCAAAAACAGCATCGCAGCAATAATCCCCCTGGGCATATCACGGGCAGGGTCTTTGGCCTCTTCTGCGGCAAGCGGTACGCCTTCCACGGCTAAAAAAAGCCACATGCCAAACGGCAGCGCCGCCCAAATGCCGTACCAGCCAAAGGGCATAAAGGTGCTGGCGCCTGCCGCGTCAGTGGGCGCAATATCGAATAGATTGTCCGCATCAAAACTGCCGATCAGCGCCACCGCCGTGGCCAAAATGGCAAACACGGCCAAGCCGCTGATCACCATCATTACCTTTAGCGCTTCCCCAACCCCTGCCAGATGAATGCCGATAAAGGCCGCGTAAAACAGCAGATACACCAGCGGCCCATCCAGGCCGGTGAGGGCTTCCACCGCGGAGCCAATAAAAATCACGATCGCGGCGGGCGCCAGAGCGTACTCGATCAGTACCGCCAGCCCGGTTAAATAGCCCCCGGCGGGGCCCATCGCCTGGCGGGCAAAGCTGTAGCCGCCTCCGGCGGCGGGAATAGCGGCGGACATCTCCGCCAATGACAGCACCAGCGCCAGATACATCAAGGCCATTAAACAGGCGGCAATCGCAAACCCGCCCCACCCGGCCTCGGCGATGCCGAAGTTCCACCCCGCGAAATCACCCGATATAACGTAGGACACCCCAAGCCCTGCCAGAAGTAGCCAGCCAGCGGTGCCTTTACGCAGCTGGCGCTTGGCCAGGTACGCCTGATTAACAGAAGATTGTGTCATTGTCTTGCCCTTTTAGTGAGGAACGAAGCGAATGTCAGCGGCGTGCTGTCAGGCTGTTATGCCAAGTCCTCAATTATTGTTAGTAGTGATACGTTTGAGTTTAATCAGAAACCAAAAAATTCTGCGTTGAGCCCGGCGCAGCGGAGTCGCCTTCCAGCACATTATCCTCGCTGCGGTCTTTGAGTTTGACGCCGGAAAGCTTTTTCTGACGCGCCTCTTTCAAGAGCAGAAATAGCCGTCTGGCAGCTTCATCCATTTGCAGCCCGGCAGGGCGCACGTTGGAAATACAGTTGCGCCGGTCATCCTTGAGCCCGGGCTCGGGTGCCCAGGTCATATAAAGCCCCAGGCTATCCGGTGAGCTAAGTCCCGGGCGCTCGCCAATCATCACCAATACCGCATCGGCATTGAGCAGCGCGCCAATTTCATCGCCAATCGCCACCCGGCCCTGCTCGACAATAGTGAGCGGTGCCAGCTGCCATTCAGCACTATCCTGCTCAAACTGTTGATAGAGGGCTTTTAAAAACGGCTGGCTGTTCTGCTGGACTGCCAAAGCGGAAAGCCCATCGACGACCACCACGGCCAAGTCCACGCGGGACTGCGAAGCTACGGCTTCCAAACGCTCGCGCGAATCGTCATTCAAACGGCGGCCAAAATCGGGGCGTTGGAGATACATGGCGCGATCCTCCACTTGGCTGTGCAAGCGAAGCGGCTCATGTTCAAGCGCAAAGGCTTCTTGCAACTGCTGAGCCAGCGCCTCGACATCCAGCGGGCAGTGCACCGCGTCCTGTGCCTGGGCGTGGGCCAGCTGAAACTCCAGCAGCTTGCCGGTGGGCAGGCTGACACCAGCCCGGCCCAAGCCAATGCGCGCATCAGTAAACGCGCGCAGCCGCTCCCAGGGGTTTTCAACCACGATAGGCTTGTTAGACGTCATGACGCGGCTCCTTGGGCAGGTGGCGCAGGCTGTTGGCAAACGCGGCGGGCAGCTGGTCGTTTAGCTGATGCGTTTTCACATCTTGGAAAATCTGCATCTCGGTAAGCCAGCGCTCGAATTCGGGCGCGGCTTTGAGCCGGAGCACCCGACGGGCGTAGAGCGCATCGTGAAACGAGGTGGTCTGATAATTGAGCATGATGTCGTCAGACCCCGGAATGCCCATTACGAAATTGCAGCCCGCCACGCCCAACAGGGTCAGCAGGTTATCCATATCGTTCTGGTCGGCCTCGGCGTGGTTGGTATAGCAGACATCACAGCCCATGGGCACGCCCAAAAGCTTGCCGCAGAAATGATCCTCAAGCCCGGCTCGGGTGATCTCTTTACCATCGAATAAGTACTCGGGGCCGATAAAACCGACGACCGTATTGACCAGCAACGGGTTGAATTTACGCGCGACCGCATAGGCGCGGGCCTCGCAGGTCTGCTGATCAAGCCCGTGATGAGCATCGGCAGAAAGCGCGCTACCCTGGCCTGTTTCAAAGTACATGACGTTGCGCCCCACCGTACCCCGGTTCAGCGACTGAGCCGCTGCTTCAGCCTCGGCCAGAATGCTTAAATCGAATCCAAAGCTGCGGTTAGTCGCTTCGGTACCGCCAACTGACTGAAACACCAGATCCACCGGGGCGTCCTGCTCGATAGCCTCCAACGTATTGGTCACATGGGTAAGCACGCAGGACTGGGTGGGAATCTGATACTTCTGAATCACGTCATCCATCAGGCGCATCAACTTCACGCTCTGGGCGACGTTATCAGTCGCGGGATTGATCCCGATCACAGCGTCACCGCTGCCGTATAAAAGACCATCCAGAATGCTCGCGGCAATGCCGGTAACATCATCCGTCGGGTGATTGGGCTGTAGTCGAGTAGAAAGCCGCCCCGGCAGGCCGATGGTGTTACGAAACGCCGTAACGACCCGGCATTTCTTGCCCACCAGAATCAAATCCTGATTGCGCATCAACTTGCTTACCGCCGCAGCCATTTCCGGGGTAATGCCAGAGCGAACGTCGCTAAGGGCTTCCGAAGTTGCCTGGTCCGAAAGCAACCAGTTACGAAAATCCCCCACCGTTAAGTGCCGGATGGGCGCAAAGGCCTCGGCGTCATGGTCATCAATAATCAGCCGGGTGATTTCATCCTGCTCATAAGGCACCAGCGCTTCGTTTAGAAAAGTGGTGAGCGGTAGGTCCGCCAGTACCATCTGCGCGACCACGCGCTCTTCCGCGCTTTCGGCGATTACACCCGCCAGCCGGTCGCCCGAGCGAGCCGGAGTCGCTTTGGCCATCAGTTCGGCAAGGCTTCTAAAGCGATAGTGGCGGCTGCCTAGCGTCGTTTGAAAGGTCTGGGCCATGGTGTTTCCTTGTATTTATTTTCCTAACGCCTAGGCGATACGAAATAGAAAGTTATTGGGTTTAACCATAGCGCTTTTACGATAGCTACGCCCGGTGTGCATAGGCTGCTGCCCTAACACCCAATATTCTATAAGCACATTTCGTACCAATTTTAAGCTCACCTGAACCACTGGCCGATTTTGATGCCCTATAATGGCGTCGTTACGTCGCCTCTCATTTATTTCCCTGTAAGGTGCCAATATGCCCAACGCATCGGTAAAACGTTTTCGCTGCCTGCCGGATGATGAGCAGTCCCGCGTGATTGAAATGGCTTGGGAAGACCGCACGCCGTTTGAAGCCATCGAAACGCTGTTTGGTCTTTCAGAACCCGATGTTATTGATGTAATGCGCCAACAGCTAAAGCCCGCCTCGTTTCGGCTTTGGCGCAGGCGCGTCACCGGCCGCACTACCAAGCATCGCGCTTTGCGCTCGCCAAATGTGCTGCGCGGCTACTGCCCTACCCAATATAAGCGCTGAGATTTTTCCTGTCTGACGCAACACACGCTTTTTAATCGCCTCCGAATTGTTATATTATCACATAACATAAACCCGTTTAGAGGCGTGCTAGCAATGACTGCGTTTTCTCCCCTGCCCGTTACCGTGCTGTCGGGCTTTCTGGGTGCCGGTAAAACCACCGTGCTCAATCATATTCTCGCCAACCGTGAAGGCCTGCGCGTGGCGGTGATCGTCAACGATATGAGCGAGGTGAATATTGACGCCGCACTGGTGCGCGGTGGCCCCGGTGAGTCGACGCTTGAGAGCGAAGTGGCGCTCAACCGATCTGAAGAGCGCCTGGTGGAGATGAGCAACGGCTGCATTTGCTGCACCTTGCGTGAAGATTTGCTTATCGAGGTCAATCAGCTCGCCAAAGAGGGCAAGTTTGATTATCTGGTAATTGAATCCACCGGGGTTTCCGAGCCGCTGCCCGTGGCGGAAACCTTTACCTTTGAGGATGAAAGCGGCCAGAGCCTTTCTCACGTGGCCCGGCTGGATACGCTGGTAACAGTCGTGGACGGCGCCAACTTCCTTAAGCAGTACCGCGAAGCGCAAAGCCTGGAAGAGGCCGGCGAGAGCCTGAACGATGAAGACGAGCGTAACGTGGCCGACCTGCTGGTCGATCAGATCGAGTTTTGCGATGTGCTATTAATCAGTAAAACGGACCTGATCAGCGATAAAGAGCTTGCCTCATTAAAGGCTATTCTGCGCTCGCTTAATCCGGATGCCGAGCTGGTACCGATTAGTCGGGGCGGCGTGCCGCTGGATAAGGTGCTAAATACCGGCAGATTTGACTTTGAACGTGCCCAGCAGGCGCCCGGCTGGTTGAAAGAGATGCGCGGCGAGCACGTGCCCGAAACCGAGGAGTACGGCATTGGCAGTTTCGCTTATCATGCCCGGCGCCCATTTCATCCAGCGAAGTTTCACGATCTGCTCCATTCCGAGTGGTTCGGCGAGGGCCTATTGCGCTCCAAAGGCTTTTTCTGGCTGGCCACTCGCCCTCAGTGGGCCGGACAATGGAGCCAGGCAGGCGGCATTGCCCACCACGGCGTAGCGGGCATGTTCTGGAAAGCCATTCCGGAAGAGCGCTGGCCGGAAGATGCCGAATACCGCGCGTTTATTCAGGAAAAATGGCAGGAGCCGTTTGGCGATATGCGCCAGGAGCTGGTGTTTATCGGCCAGGGGCTGGATCAGGCGCGGATGCGCCAAGCGCTGGATGATTGCCTGCTTAGCGAAGCCGAATTATTGGAAGGCATGGAGGTCTGGAAAACGCTTCCTGACCCCTTCCCCACGTGGGAATAAGCCCGCTTTTGAGTTAGCCAAAAAGCCTCAGGTACGACCTGGGGCTTTTCAGTTAAAGCGTAATAGCAGCGCTTGTGCCTAGACCTTTTGAGCTTTCTTCGAGATCAACCAGCGTAGCGTATCAATCAGCGCAATGACGATCAGGCTGCTGCCCAGTACCGGCAAGGCGAGTCCTAGCCCCACCATAATGGCAATCAAGCCCAGTTGAGTGGATAGGGGCAACATGATAAACAGTGCCGTCATGGTCTGTGCCTGGTTAACCGTGGTGCTTTTGATGCGCTGCCACCACATCCGATAACCCCAGACAATCAGGAAAACCAGGGCGGCGGCAAACAGAGCCAACACCAGCTGATTGATCAGCCCAAAGAGGACGCCCATATGCAAATCGATGCCCCAACGCGTCAGCTTTGCCGCCAGAGGGAAGGTAGAAAAATCCGTTTGATCGAGAATCTGCATATCGCCGGGGTTCAGGGCGACCTGATCTACCTGAGTTGGCCAGCGGCGGTCAACTTCAGCCACACGCCACGCTCGGCCTTCACTGGCAGGTGGCTCTATCTGAATCCTATCCGCCATTAACCCAGCACCTCTAGCCACCAACAGCGCCTGATCAAACCCTTCAGGGCTTGCGTACTCACCCACTTCGGGGGCGCTACTCACGCCGTGGTCGGCATGCATATCGTGATGGGCATGAGGGTCATGACTCGTCGCATTGCCGGACACCTCGAGTACGGTAGACACACTAGGCGTACCCCATCCCCAGGCCTGCCTTAGCTCGCCGATATTGCCTCCAGCCCACTGAGACCAGGTAAGCCCGGTGGCCGAAAAGAACAGCAGTCCGACGAATGCCAACGCACCCACGGTGGCGTGGTGGCGCCTGGGTTTCATGCGTGGGCTTTGGCCGCTCAGCGCTTTACGGCGCGCGACCCAAAGCATTAGCCCCAGCAGGGCAATAATCCATAGCCACGAGGCGGCCAGCTCGCTGTAAAGTCGCCCCGTATCGCCTAGCAGCAGGCCTCGGTGAAATTGATCAATGGCGGTACGAAAAGGCAATATGCCGCTGGTGCCGTAAACCGTCATATCGCCTTTCACTTCAAGCGTTGCCGGGTCAACAAAAATGGCACGATGCTCGGAAGGGCCAAGCGCTGGATCGGCAAACATGACCCGCGTGGTGCTGTATGCATCCGGCGCGGGGCGAACTGCTGCCGGTAATGTATCCTGACCGGTAGCTAGCTGGGCGGTCTCAATTTGCCTAGCCAGTGGCTGCGCGGTGCCAGGCGTAGTAGCGGTTAACGCATCACGGTAAAGCCATGTTTCTACCGAAGGTGTTAACACGTATATGATGCCGGTCAAGGCCGCTACCAGTATAAAAGGTCCTATCAGTAAGCTTACATAGAAGTGCATTCGCATTAATAGTGCAAAGAGAATTTTTCCACTTCGCCTAGGCGGTGCTGGGTGGGATTCTTTCTTTAGCATCTTTTAACTTTCCCTAAGGGTTTAGAGCAGGTTTCTATAAATACACAGTGTGCAAAATTCTTAGCCATTTAAAATCTGCCTAAATAACTATAAGCAGCATGTTAAACAGCTTTTCAAACACCGGGCGTAAAGTATGTGGTGCTATGTCGCATAAGATTCAGCACTTTCAGACGTTATAAACCAGCCAATCATTTATTTCATAATGTAATAGCGACCATCCGCAGGGCTGCTACAATAACGCCACTAATGAATGCCCTGAGGGTTGAATTTGATGGCGCTGTCTCGCTCAGCACGCTTGCTCTACTATCGCTTTACGTTAGCGATGGCGTGGGCAGCCATGTGTCTGTTATTTGCGGGCCCGCTCATTTCTCAGTTGCAGGCCAGTCATAACGCTCACGGCCATCATGGTCATACGCATATTCAGCATGCCCACAGCCATGGGCATCCGACTGGCGACGAACATTATGGCCACTCTGCTGATGAGCATGCAGGTCATCCTGTAGCCCACCAAGCCGAGCCCACTATCAGTCCGATGAATAAGGCTCTTGGTCTATCTCCGTCAAACGCCTTATCGGATTGGCACAATCTGTGCGGCTACTGTGAGCTGTGGCAACACAGCCCGTCGCTTTCAATCGCGTTACCTGCCATTGCCAATGACGCTTTTTTAGCACTTGGTGGTGAGTTTCTTGCGCCTAAAGCTGGGGCGCTTTTTCAGTATAACTACCCGCATGCATTAACCCGCGGGCCGCCCTCTTTTATCTATGGCTGCTTAAAACATTATACGCGAACAGTATTGATAGTAACGCGTAATAGTAAAAAAGAAATAGGGCTGTTAAGCTTTTCTAAAGCATAACAAGGCTCGGCTTTAGTGCGCTTTTAATTTATCTATAAACGTTTTTTTCAATATATCTTGAACACTTCCTCTCAATGTTTATGTCATATCCGTTTAATCACTCTTAAAAAAGGTATTAAAAGTAATAAAAAAGCCAGCTAAGCGCTGGCTATAAAGATAATCCTAAGTTGGACTTTCAAAAGACACTCATTTAGGTGTGTCTTCTTGAAACTATGCTTACCGCACCATACTGGGAAGCCATGTTGCCAGGCTGGGGAACACTACCAGCAAGGCCACCAGCAGCATGGAACAGACAATATACGGAATGGCTGCTGAGTAGATTTCGCGCATGGTGGTGCCGGGCGGGGCAACGCCTTTCATGACAAACAGCAAGAGCCCAAGCGGCGGTGTCGAAAAGCTGATTTCCAAAGCCAACAGAACCACTACGCCAAACCAGACAAGATCAAACCCCAGCGCCTGCGCCAGCGGGAAGAAAATCGGCACGGTAAGCATCATGATAGAGATCTGCTCCATAAACGTGCCTAGCACCAGCAGTACTGCAAACATTGCCAGAAGCATCAGTATGGGTGACAAATCAAAACTAGTTGCCCATTGAATCAGGCCACCTGAAGCGCCAGAAAAGCCCAGAAGCTGGCTGAACGTGGCCGAACCAAACACGATCAGGTAGGCCATCAGGGTAACTTTTAGCGCGCCGATAACGGAAAGCTTGAATGCATCCCAGGTCATGCAGCGAAAGATAAACCCTAAAATGATCACACCCAGCGCCCCGAATGCAGCAGCTTCTGACGGAGTGGCAAACCCAACGAGCATCAGCCCGACGATAATTACCATCACGCTGAGCATCGGTAGAATATCGGTCACGATAAGGCGCAGCTTGGTGGCTAACGGAACGGGTTCCAACTCGTAATTGGGTGCTGCATCAGGGTCCAGCTTTGTTTGAATGAAAATCGTCACAATATAAAAACCGGCAAGCGTTAGCCCGGGCAGTATACCGGCGATCAACAAAGCCCCGATATCCACCTTGGCAAGCGTGGCCAGAAGCACCGCCAGCGCCGAAGGAGGGATAATAATGGCCAGACCACCAGTACCCAGAATAGGGCCAATCGCCATTTTCTTTTTATAACCACGCCGCTCCATTTCCGGCACCAGAAGCGACCCCATCAGGGCAGTCGACCCCATGGAAGAGCCGCTTAAGGTCGAAAACGCCGTTCCACCCACTACCGTGACGTAAGACAACCGGCCAGGCACTTTACCCATC
This sequence comes from Vreelandella zhanjiangensis DSM 21076, assembly GCF_000377665.1. Classification (GTDB taxonomy): domain Bacteria; phylum Pseudomonadota; class Gammaproteobacteria; order Pseudomonadales; family Halomonadaceae; genus Vreelandella; species Vreelandella zhanjiangensis. The sequence continues at coordinate 83,917 of NZ_KB898652.1, forward strand.
AGCTGGTCAATGGCGTTAAACATCTTCATGCCAAGCCCAGTACGGAAAAACAGCTCCCCCATCAGCAGAAACAGCGGAATAGGCACCAGGTTAAAGCTGGAAAGCGCGCCGAACCCGTTGTTGAGCATTTGAATAATGCCCGCCTGGCCACCCATGAAGTGCCAGGCCCCAATCACGTTGGCGGCTAAAAAGGCCAGGGCAATCGGGGTACCAATGGCCATAAAAAGTAGAATGAGCGAAAGTAGAAAAGCGAGTGCAAAGTACCATTCCATTATTCTTTAATCCCCGCTTCGCCGCTGTGAAGAATATCGTGACCTACTACAAAGCGGCCAAACTCAATGGCCATCAGGGTAAAGCTGATCGGAAACACAATGGTCAGCATCCACTTGGGCACGAAAAAGGCGCGCACATCGTAGTCGTTGCGCTCTAGGTTAAGCAGGAAAAGATCCAGTCCTTTCCACGCCAGAACGCCGCACACCACCACACAGATAAGCGATACACCGCGGCTTAACACGTTAAGTACCGGCAGAGGTAGCGCGGCGGTCAGAAGTTCGATATGCACATGCCCTTTCTGGCGCACCAGCCAAGGAGCGCCCAAGAGCGTGAGGTAGAACATGGCGTACTCGGTCGAAAGAAAATACCAAGCCGAAGGCTGAAGCCCTAAATTACGAATTACCACTGAAAGCACCACCGCTACCATCAGCCAAACCAGCATGATGCCCGCCAGTAGCGCCATGCCGTTAAGCAGCAGCAGATAACCACGTTGTACGTAGCGCATAGAAAAACCTAACTCAGTAACTGCCCGAATCAGAGGCGCCCTAAAACCGGCGCCCCATATGTTTTACAGATTCATGCGTTTTATAAATCGTTAAATTTTTCCAGCAGCTCGTCGTAGTGCTCAAGCCCCATGGGATGGCGCTCCATTTGACGGCGCATGCGTTCCCAGGTGGCATCGCGGGCAGCATCGGCATAGCGTTGACTGGCTTCGCCTTCTAGCGTGATGACCTGTATGCCATCGGCTTCCAGCTGAGCCTGCTGCTCCAGGGAGCGCTCCTCAAGTTTTTCAGCGCTTTCACGTTCGTGCTCAATCGCGACTTCCTGAAGAATCTGCTGAGCCTCTTCGCTTAGCTGGTTCCACTTATTCAGGTTAACGATGACGCCCATGTCGGTGGAGAAGAACGCTGGATCAACGCGGTAGTTTAAGAAGCGGTCCCAGTTGAGGTCTTTAAGACCAATCTGAGTCCAGCCCGTGGCGTTAACCACACCACGCTCAAGGGCGGCGTAAACATCGGTAGTCGGCAGGCTAATGGGCTGGGCGCCCAGATAATCCTGGAAGAAGGCGTCATACACAGGGTTACTGCGCAGTCGCAGACCAGAGATGCTTAGATTGCCCTCAGCATCCACTTTTGGTTCGTCTATGGTATATAAGTTGTAGCTCACTCCACTGTCGAACCATCCCAGGTAATAAGTACCCATTTTTTGCTGGTGGATTTCATTTAGCAGGTCAATCCCGCCATTCTCACGGGCATAAATCGCGTTGGTGTTGGAGGCGACCATGGCGTCGCGCTCAGGCACGGTACCGGCATAAAAACTCGCGGCGGTATAGGCCATATCCACCACACCATTGCGCACGGCATCAGGCTGCTCGGACAGGCCAATGACTTCAGGGCCACCGCGCACGTTGATCTGCACAACGCCTTCGCCGCGCTCGTTGACCTTATCAACGAACTCTAAAAAGCTCTGGGTATAAATCAGGGAAGGAGGAAACGCATGCACGGCCGTAATCTGATCCATCGCCATTGCCTGGCTTGAGGCCATGGCCGCCAGCACGCTAAAGGTTATCGCTGTTTTTTTCATGGTGTGTCTCCTGCACAAGGTGGTCTTTTATAGGGTCGTTATTGTTTCGGATCCATTGCGGCAAGCGTGCTTACTGTTGTTATAAGTGGGTAAACCTGAGGTAGTCTCGCTACCCTTTGCTGATAATGTTCGTTTCCGGCGGCTGTGGCGCTGCCCATGAAAACTTTCTTGCGTAGTCGTCGGCAAAACAGGCAATCGTTTCTGCGTGCTGACGGGTCATATCAATATCGTCCCAGCCGTTAAGAAGCTTGGTGCGCCAAACGGAGCTAACGGTAAACTGAACATCGACTTCGGCGACGCGAATACGCTGCTCTACCAGATCTACCTGAATATTGGCGGGATGATCACCCAGCGCAGCGAGCAGCCGTTCGGCATCGTCCTCTTCCACCACGGCGGGCAATAAACCGTTATTCACCGCATTGGATGCAAAAATATCGCCAAAGCTGGGCGCGATAACACACCGAAAGCCGTAATCGACCAGCGCATAGACCGCGGCCTCACGAGAGGAACCCGCGCCAAAGTTGCGGCGGCTTACCAGCACCTCGGCATCATCAGCGCCCGGCCGGTGCAGGATAAACTCAGGATCAGGCGTGCCCTGCTCGTTGTGGCGAACGTCATAAAGCAGGAACTGACCGTAACCCACGCTGCGCGGCTCTTTCATAAAGCGGGCGGGGATCAGTTGGTCGGTATCCACATTGGCGGCCGGTAGCGCACAGCCCAGGGCTTCTAATACGGTTAAAGGTTGCATTAGTGGGCTCCTGTTGTGTCGGCCTGAGAAGACAGCGTGCGTATATCCGTGAGCTGTCCGCGTATGGCGGCGGCAGCCACCATGGCAGGCGACATCAAATGGGTACGTGCGCCAGGCCCTTGGCGGCCTTTAAAGTTGCGGTTGGTAGTCGATGCACAGCGCTCACCACTGGCGACTAGGTCACCGTTCATGCCTACGCACATGGAGCATCCTGAATGGCGCCATTCAAGGCCCGCCTCGATAAAGATGCGGTCTAAACCTTCGGCTTCGGCCTGAATTTTTACTAGCGTTGATCCCGGCGACACCATGCCGGGCACGCGGCTTTTGTGGCCTGCCAACACGCTGGCCGCCGCGCGTAAATCTTCAATACGCGCATTGGTACACGAGCCGATAAACACCCGGTCAATCACAATGTCGGTGAGTTTCTGACCGGCCGTTAACCCCATATACGCTAAGCTTTCGCGAGCCTGGCGCGCTTTGGCAGGGTCGCTAATCTGCTCGGGTTCGGGTACCGCCTGATCAATCGGCAACGCCTCCTCAGGAGAAACGCCCCAGGTCACGGTGGGAGCAATTTCATCGGCATGTAGCGTTACTTCAAGATCAAAGCGGGCTTCCGGGTCGCTGTGCAGCGTTGACCAATAAGCACATGCCTGCTCAAAGGCTTCGCCTTTCGGGCTCCAGGGCTTGTCGCGCAGGTAGTCAAGCGTGGTTTGATCCGGGGCGATCATGCCGCAGCGTCCGCCCCCTTCAATCGAAAGGTTACACAGCGTTAGACGGGCTTCCATGGAGAGTGAGCGGATTGCTTCACCGGCGTACTCAATCGCGTAACCGCGAGCGCCGTCGGCACCCAGTCGGGCAATCCAGGTAAGCGCGATATCTTTCGCAGTCGTTCCTGGAGCAAGCTTACCCTCAACGGTGATGCGCATTACCTTAGGCTTGGTTTGCCAGAGGGTTTGCGTTGCCAGCACATGCGCCACTTCTGAGGCGCCAATGCCAAAGGCGATGCTGCCGAATGCGCCATGGGTGGCGGTGTGGCTGTCACCACAGACCATTACCAATCCGGGCTGAGTTAGCCCTTGTTCGGGCCCCATCACGTGAACAATGCCTTGTCGCGGATCATCCAGGCCAAACAGAGTGACCCCATGACGCTGGGTATTGTCCGACAGCTGTTCGATCATGGAGCGCACTTTTGGGTCCGCCACGCTTTCAAGGTCGCGAGACAGAGTGGGCACATAGTGATCCGCGATACCGAAGGTCAGGTCGGGCCGGGCCACGGGCAGCTGGCGTTCGCCTAACTTGTTGAACGCATGAAAGGAGCCTTCGTGGACGAAGTGGCGATCAATCCATAAAAGGCTTTGCCCGCTCTCGCTGCGATGAATCTCGTGGGCACGCCAAACCTTATCAAACAGCGTTGTGGGTGTACTCATTGTATTAACTCGTTGTATCGGCACGGTCTACGTTGGAATCATTTTCAGACAATTATTCTTAGCGTTTGATAAACCTTCATTATCGAGCTGCCTTACCTCACCCCAATACAACTAGCGCACTATCACAACACAGGTCAAATGTATTTTTTGTATTTTTAAATCTGTATTAAAAATAATACATTAAAATCGAGGATCCTGCTTCGTCGCTACCCTTCACTCTGCGTAGGCATTCCGCCCACTTTGGGCTCCCAGTAGCGTGAGTGGTCGTCGCCGTTTCGCTCCAGGTCAATCTGGAAGCGGTAGCGGTCAGGGCGATACAGCGCCTCCAGATGCTCCACGCCACGCCCCTGTTCGTCGTACACCACGCGGGTCAATGAAATCAGCGGCGAGCCTACGGCCACGTCTAACGCTTCGGCAACCTCATGATTGGCCAAGGTAGCGGAAATGGATTGAGAAGCATGGTCGACCTTTACGCCGCTGCGCTCCAGCAATACGAACAGGGGCGTATTGGCCAGATCCATTTCGTTATAGTGCAGCGCCACCGACTCCGGCACGTGGGTCACCAGATAGGAAAACGGCTTGTCATTGACCATACGCACCCGCACCGAGCGCTGCACTTTACCGCCATGAGCCATACCCAGAAGCTCGCGAATCATTTCCGGTGGCAGCACATAGGCAAACTCAAGCAGCCGCACCTGAGACGCTTGGCTCATCTTGACCATGTTGGGCAACAGGTTTGACACGCTGGCTGTCATTACCGTGGCGTCCAGCGGGTGTTCCAGCACTACCGTACCCACCCCCGCCTTGCGCTCAACCAGTCCTGACGACTGCAGCGCTTCCATGGCACGCCGAACGGTAACGCGCGATACGCCATGCTGCTCGGCCAGCTTGTTTTCGCCCGGCAGCTTACTGCCTGTCGGCAATCGGCCGCTGAGAATGGCATCTTTCAGCAGCAGATAAATTCGGTGCGATTTTGTACCGCCCATCGCCGAAGGCTGCGCCTCACTCATTCATGCCGCTCCTTTTGCTGTTGTTAAAAAAACACGCCAAGCTTGACGCGGGGATAATAATAGACATAAAAATGTATTACATATAATACATATAGACAGACAACTAATAACACAACTGCTGTCGTTTAACGTCATTATTGCAGAATCACCGCCCTGCCAGTAGCGCAGCTGGCGAGGCTTTAAACGAGCGGCCAACCGTATGGAAATTTAACGATGGCTAACGCAGCACCAGCTAACGTAACAGACAACGATTCGCAGCGAGTGCGCGCTTTTTTAAACGCGCTTGAAATGCGCAATCTGGCAGAAGCGGAACCGTTTCTTGCGCCAGGCGCGGTCATGCGTTTTCCCGATGCGCCGCCCATGTACCGGCTAAGTGAGCTGGTGGAGTGGGCCAAAACCCGTTACCGCCACGTTCGCAAGACCTTTCACGCCATCGACAGCGTCAGCAAGGAAAACCACACCATCGTGTTTTGCCACGGCGAACTGAGCGTGGAATGGCTGAACGGCACGACATCAACCGGCGTGCGTTTTATCGACCGCTTTGAACTAATCGATGGCCTGATTACCCGTCAGGACGTTTGGAACGATTTGGCGCTGATTTCTCGCTAACGCCCTGATTCATTGTTGATGCTTCGACTCAATCGCTAACGCTTCACTGGAAAATAACGAGACGTTTATGACACGCCAACAACCCGCTACATACCAGCCAACGCAGCTCAAGCAACTGCTCCATGAAAAGCCCATTGTCGTAGCGCCTGGCGTGTTCGATGCCTTGGGTGCGTCACTGGCCGAGCAGGCAGGATTTGATACGGTGTACCTTTCGGGTGCGAGTCTTGCCTACACCCAGTTGGGTCGCCCCGATATCGGCCTTTTAAGCATCACCGAAATTTGCACCGCCATGGCGCATATTCGCGAGCGCACTAATCTGTCGGTGGTCGTGGATTGCGATACCGGTTTCGGTAACGCCATGAACGTGATGCGCAGTGTACATATGCTGGAGCGCTCAGGCGCCAACGCTATTCAGCTTGAAGACCAGACCTACCCCAAGCGCTGCGGCCATCTGCGCGGCAAGACGCTGGTTTCCAAAAGCGAAATGGTCGGAAAATTGCATGCAGCCCTGGACGCTCGGGAGAGTGATAAGACGCTGATCATTGGCCGAACCGACGCCCTAGGCGTGGAAGGCACCGATAGCGCCATCGAGCGTGCCCAGGCCTATTTCGAAGCCGGCGTGGATATGCTGTTTATCGAAGGCATCCGCAGCGATGACGATATCCAGAAAATCATGGCGCAGTTCAAAGGCAAAGTGCCCATCATGGCCAACATGGTAGAGGGTGGCGATACGCCGCTGCAGAATGCCCAGGCGCTCGAAGCGTTGGGCTTTTCGCTGGTCATTTTCCCCGGTGCTTTAGTGCGAGCGATCACCCATATGGCCAGCCGCTTCTTTGCCACGCTCAAGCAGGATGGCACCACCGATGCCTTCCGCGACCAGATGCTCGATTTCAAACAGCTTAACGACTACCTGGGCACTCAGGCGATGCTGGAGCTTGGCGAGCAGTACGACAACCGCTAAGACCTTGATCATTAATGGGCGTGGCTAGTAATAAGTTTCAATAAATAAAATTCAGGAGACGACAATGCAGACCACCGATAAAACAGCCAAAGAGATCTTTTTTGACGTCATGGCCACCCCCCAGCGGGTGCCGTTCGGCTTTGGCAAAAAGGCCGTTTTGGTCAACGTGGACCCGCAAAAAGCCTACACCCGCACCGATCTTTTCAAGACCGCTTATGAAACCGACCCAAAACAGCTGGACTACACCAACCAGCTGGCACGTGGTTTTCGGGAGAAAGGTTGGCCGGTGGTCTGGACACACGTCGCTTTCCTGGACTCGGCCGAGGACGCAGGCGTGTGGGGCACGCGTACCGATACGCCGGATTCATTGCAGAACATCAAGTATGACTCGGAGCGCGCCGAATTCGATGAGCGCTGTGAGATCGACCGCAGCCGCGACGTTATCTACACCAAGCGCATGCCCTCAGCGTTTTTTGAAACGCCGCTGCAATCGCTGCTGGTCTGGCACCAGGTCGATACCGTAATTATTACCGGGGGTTCTACGTCTGGCTGCATTCGCGCCACCGCCGTAGAAAGCCTCTCGCGAGGGTATCGCACGATTGTGCCCATGGAGTGCGTCTCTGATAAACACGAAAGCTACCACTACGCCAACCTGACCGATCTGCACCTCAAATATGCCGATGTGATGTCAGTGGCCGATGTTTTGGCCTGGCTTGACGGCAACGCGTAACGCATACCCAGGGCAGCGAGGAGCCGGTAATGAAAGAGCACTTGAAAGAGAACTTGAAAGCGTCCTTAAAAGAGAGCTTAGACGTATACGACTACTGGGCCTACGACCAGCGCCCCAAGATAGAGTGGCCGGGCGGCGCCAAGGTCGCCTTCTGGGTCGCGCCCAATATTGAATATTACGAACTCGACCCGCCACAGAACCCCAGCCGCAAACCCTGGCCTCACCCGCACCCTGCGGTGCCGGGTTATAGCATCCGCGATTACGGTAATCGGGTCGGTCACCAGCGCCAGATGGCGCTGTTGGACAAGTACGGCATTCGCGGATCGATATCGCTGTCAACGGCGCTATGCGAGCACCATCCTGAGATTATCGACATGTGCCGTGAGCGCGAATGGGAGTTCTTCAGCCACGGCATTTACAACACACGCTATACCTACGGCTTAAGTGAAGCGCAAGAGCGGGCGATGATCCGCGATAGCATGGAAACCATTCATCGCCATACGGGGCAAGCCTGCGCGGGCTATCTGGCCCCAGCGCTTTCCCACTCGGAGCGCACATTGGATCTGTTTGCCGAGGTGGGCGAAGAGCTGTTTGGCGCCAAGGGCGGGCTTTACACCTGCGATCTGTTCCACGACGACCAGCCCACCCCGGTCAGGGTGCGTTCCGGCAAGCGGTTTATCTCCATGCCCTATTCGCTGGAGATGAACGATACCATCGTGTATGCGGTAAACAAGGTGGAGCCGCGCCAGTATTCGACCATGCTCAAACGCCACTTTGACCGCCTGTATCTAGAGGGCGCTGAGTCCGGCACGGTAATGTGCATTCCCACTCACAACTACCAGGTGAGCTGCCCGCACCGCATCAAGGCATTTGAAGAAGCCCTGGAGTACATTACCGGCCACCCGGATGTCTGGGTCGCCACAGGACGTGAAATTGCCGAGTACTACACGGCTCACTATTACGACGCCGCGCTTGAGAGCATCGCGGCTCAAGCTACTACCGCACGCAGAGAGGGGTAATGCCATGGCGCTTAACGATAACTACCTCGACTACCCTTTGCGCCGTCACGGCTACGACCATGAGCATTTTGAGTGGTCGATGCTGAGCCAACGCCCGCCCATCACCTGGCCGGAAGGCAAGACCCTAGCGGTATGGATCAATATTTCGCTGCAGTTCTATCCGCTTAACCAACGCGGCGAGCCGTTCAAGGTACCTAACGGCATGACCATGCCCTACCCAGACCTGCGCCACTTTTCGCTGCGCGATTACGGCAACCGCGTGGGCATCTATCGGGTGCTCAAGGCACTGGCGGCACACAACATTACCCCTACCTTTGCCATCAACGCACAGCTGGCGGAGCAAACGCCTTATCTGATTCAGCGCTTGAAAGAGCACGGCGGCGAATTTATCGCTCACGGCTGGAACATGGATCACCTGCACTACGGCGGCCAGCCTCTTAAAGAAGAAGCCGAGCTGGTTAAGCGCTCGGTTGAGACCCTGCGTCGCGTTACCGGCCAACCCGTTCGCGGCTGGCTTAGCCCCGCCAAGCACCAAAGCTTTAACACGCTGAATCTACTCGCCGAGAACGGCATTGAATACTGCGCCGACTGGGTCAACGACGATATGCCCTATTTTTGCCGTGCCCAGTCCCATGGCAAAGCGGGCCGCTTGGCCATGATGCCGCTGGCGACCGAAATTGAAGATCAGTTTGTGATGAGCCAGAACCTGCATTCGGAAGATTCGTGGGTGACTCAGGTAAAAGATGCCTTTGATTTTCTGCTGGAAGAGTCTCGCGAGCACGGCGGGCGTCTGTTTGCCTTGAACCTGCACCCCTGGCTTGTGGGTCAGCCTCACCGAATTGCCTGCCTGGAAGAAGTACTGGCGCATATCAGTGGGCATAGCGAGGTGTGGCAGGCACCGGCAGGCGAGATTCTCGATGCATTTAGTACGGCAACGGAGCAAACATAATGGCCATCGTTCCCTACACGCAGCACCACACCTTTGATGCGCATTTGCCGCTTTTAATCATTGGCGCCGGTGCCTGTGGCCTGGTAGCGGCACTGGCCGCGCATGAAGCGGGTGTTGAACTTGCCGTACTGGAGCGCGATGCGCTGCCCCGCGGAAGTACCGCCATGTCATCAGGCTTTATTCCGGCCGCCAATACGCGGTTTCAAAAAGCCCTTGGCGTAAACGACACACCCGCCGCCATGGCCGAGGATATTCAGCATAAAAATGGCCATGAAGCCGATCCCGCAATTGTCGACCTACTGGCGACGTCGTCAGGGCCAGTAATCGAGTGGCTGGCTGACCAATATCAGTTGCCCTTTGAACTGGTCGAGGGCTTTCTATACCCCGGCCATACCCATTTGCGCATGCACGCCACTCCCAGACGCACGGGGGAAGAGCTGATGGGCGCCCTGTTAAGCGCCGCTGAAACGGCTGGCATTGATATTCTTACCCAGGCCCGAGTAGTAGATCTTTACGTGGATTCCACCCAAAGGGTTCGAGGCGTAACGCTTAAGCGCCCGGATGGCAGTCGCGAAAGCATCAGCTGCGATGCGCTGATATTGGCGTGTAACGGCTATGGTGGTAATCCTGAACTGGTGGACCGGTATATTCCATCGCTTAAACACGCGCTGTACTACGGCCATGAGGGCAACCAGGGCGATGCACTGCTTTGGGGCCAGGCAATGGGAGCCAGCACCAAGGATCTAGGTGCCTGCCAAGGCCACGGGTCACTTGCCACGCCCCATCAAACCCTGATCAGCTGGGCGGTGATGATGCAAGGGGGCATTCAGGTTAACGTGCGCGGCGAGCGGTTTTCCAATGAGCACGGAGGCTACTCCGAGCAAGCTGCCAAGGTACTGGCCCAGCCGGAAAAAATTGCCTGGAACCTCTTTGACGAGCGCATTCACCAGTCGGTACTGGCGTTTGAGGACTATCACAATGCGTTTGATACCGGCGCCGTACGCTGCTTTGAAAACCTGGAAACGATGGCCGCTGGCCTGAACCTGCCGTTAGCCGCGCTACAAGCCACCTTCATCGAAATGCAACAGCATGCAGAGCAGCAAACAGCGGATTCATTTGGCCGCTTGTTTGAACCTATGAACCTGCTCAAGCCGCCCTACTACGCCATTCGCGTCACCGGCGCTCTGTTTCACACCCAAGGCGGGCTTGAGATCAATGTGCAGGCGCGCGTACTCGATCAACAGGGTCAGGCGCTGCCCAACCTGTTTGCGGCAGGCGGGGCGGCTCGCGGCGTCTCAGGCTCCAACGACAGCGGCTACCTTTCGGGTAACGGTTTGCTCAGCGCGGTCGTGCTAGGGGCAGTCGCCGGGAAAAATGCCGCTGAGTTGCTGCACTTAAAGCTTCACTCAGCAGTGCTTCCCTAAGCCCGCAATATTTTCAGGGCAGCAAACGCAAGCCGGGGTGCCTATCAAGCACCCCGGTAGTCGTTCTACTTTGAACAGCGCGTTATTTAAGGAATGATGCGTTCTGCGCGTAAGCGGGTGAACAGATCGAAAAACGCGCCGCGGGTTTCGCGAAAATGATCAAAGCCGAAATCGCGCGATTTGGTCACATCGTTGACGCACTCAAGCTCACGACCAAGGTCGGCATCGGAGTGCCACCAGGAAGCCAGCTTGGTGACATCGGCTTCAACAAGGTCATGCTTCTCAGCAATGTCGGCCCAGATAGGCGCGCTATCCGCCATTTGTGTTTCCAGCGGCAACGGCGTTTCCGGACAGTCGGCGATTTCCAGTTCGAAGAACTCGCCAATTTCGCGCCACATCCGGCGCCAGCGGAAAACGTCACCGTTAACCGTGTTGAACGCTTCGTTATGCGCACCCGGGGTGGTGGCCGCCCACTCCAGCTGGCGCGCCAGCACCAGCGCATCGGTCAGGTCGGTTAGCGCATTCCACTGAGTCTGCGAACCCGGGAAGGTAAACGGCTTGCCGGTCGCCTTGCAGATAGATGCGTAAACCGCCAGCGTCACACCCATATTCATGGCGTTACCCAAGGCATAGCCGATCACGGTATGCGGGCGGTGCACGTTCCAGCTAAAGCCGTCACGCTCGGCGGCGGCGAACATGGTGTCTTCAAGGGCATAGTAGAAGTTCTCACCGGGTACGCGCGGCGCGGATTCACGAAACGGCGTTTCGGTCTTGCCGCTTCCGTAGCTCTCAAAAGAGCCCAGGTACTGCTTGGTGCCGGTTACCAGCGAGACATGCTTGATTTTGGCGCCCTGCAGGGCATCCAGCAGGTTCTGCATCATCGCGCCGTTGGCCTCGACGTTGGCCTTTTCACTATCGCGTTTGATCCAGGTGCAGTAGAACACGTGCGTGATGGGTAAACCGGCCAGCGCTTTCTCGGTGGCTTCGCGATCCAGCAGATCAGCGGCAACCGGAATAATGCCCGTCTGGATTGTCGGGCGGCGTGATAAGCCATAAACGGTCCAGCCACTGGCATTGAGATAGCTTGCCAGGTTGCCGCCAGTAATACCGGTAGCACCGACTACAAGAGCATTGCCTTTACGCATTGTTGACTCCTTAACCAGACGAGATACTCAATCCAGTTACACATCGAGATAACTCAGAAAAACTACGAACGCTGTGTTCGTAGCGATTGATGCTTATTCTGGACAGTCAAGATAGTTGCTACAATTGGAAAAATCGCAAATCTTTATTGTCTCAGGCGCAACTCAATGGATCTCAATGCATTACGCGTTTTTGAGCGCGTTGCCGCGACCGGCAGCTTTACTGCCACAGCCCGTCATTTTCATCGTGCGGTGTCGTCCATCTCGCGCCAAATCGCGTCGCTGGAAGAGTCGCTAGGCCAGCAGTTGCTCTACCGTCACACGCGGGCGGTCACGCTAACCGAGGCAGGTTTGCGCTATTACCAGGACGTGCGCGAGATTCTGGAACAGCTCGACCTGGCGACCGAAGCGCTGACGGCGCCGGATCCCGAGCCTTCAGGTGTGCTGCGCTTAAATGCGCCGGTCGCTTTCGGCCAGCGCCAAATCGTGCCGATTCTGCATCGCTTTCAGCAGCGCTATCCGGCCATCAAGGTCGAGCTGATGCTGACCGATCAATTGACCGACCCGGTACGCGAGGGCATCGATATCACGTTTCGCGTTGGTGAGCTGGCCGACACCACGCTGGTAGCACGCCGTCTGGCCCCGATGAATTACGTGGTGGCCGCCGCGCCGAGCTATTTGCAGCATGCAGGCACGCCGAATACGCCTGATGATCTGGGCCAGCACAGCTGCTTGCTGTACCAGGGCGAAATGGGCCGCCAGCGCTGGTACTTTCACCACCCTGAGCAGCCGCAACCCATTACCTGCAAAGTCGATGGCCCCCTGCATAGCAACGATGCCGGGAGCTTGGTGCAAGCAGCGCTCATGGGCCAGGGTTTCGTCATGTTTCCTACCTGGTTAATCGCCGATGAGTTGGCTTCAAAAAAACTACTGCCGGTACTTGAAGCGTGGCGCTGCGAGGTCGCCCCCGGCAAGCGCGATATTCATGTGCTGTATGCACAGCGGCGCCTGCATACGCGCAAGGTAAGCGCTTTTCTGGATCACCTGTTCGAAGTGGTCGGGCCAACCCCCGAGTGGGATAACTGGCGTGAAAAACGCCTGTCTGGTGAAAGTACTTAGAGACAGCACTTAGAGACAGCACTTAGCTTCTAACCAGGCAATCACTCGCTTTTTGCCGAATAGCTAATTTAGTCTTTTATCTATATAACTACGCCCATCCCTTTACGCGAGCGCCATTGATGTTTCACTTCGTCGTTGCCATACCCTGCCTGATTGTTATCGCCCGCTACCTGGCGCCGCTCCGCTGGCCTCTCTGGTTCAAGATTGTACTCAGCGCCTTACTCCTGATCATCTCACAGCACCACTTGCTGACGTACCTGGCCTTCGGCAGCATGTTTTCTCCCGAGGTGCCCAGAAGTATGGTGCTGGCCATTAATTGGCTGTTCGGCACCGTGCTTTTACTCGCCGTGTTACAGCTAGTCGTTGACCTGGTGACGGCCCTATTAATGGCGGTAAAGAGGCGTCGGCTCGCGATCCCTGCCTTTCTACGTTACGCCATCGGGGTATTCGCGCTGGGAATCGCGGCATTTGCGGTCAATCAGGCGGCGCGCGTACCGCCCATGAAGGAAGTCGAAGTGACCATTGCCGGACTGCCCGCCCAGTTTGACGGGTATCAAATTATTCATTTAACCGACCTGCATATCAGCCGGCTATTCGAGGCGCCCTGGGTTGAAGCGGTGGTCGCCAAAACCAACGCTTTGGCACCTGATTTGATCGTGATTACCGGTGACCTGATCGACGGTGATCTTGAAACCCGGCGGGTTGATGTAGCGCCGCTTCAAGCGCTTTCGGCACCTGATGGTGTTTTTGCAAGCCCCGGCAATCACGAATACTACTTTGGCTACGAGCAGTGGATGGCGCACTACCAATCATTAGGGTTGCAGACACTGGCCAACCAGCATGCCGTATTAACGCGAGACGGCGCCGATTTAGTGCTTGCTGGGATCACCGATTTACGCGCACCGCGTACCGGCTGGCCCGCACCGGATGTAGATGAGGCAATTGCTGGCGCCCCCGCCAACGCACCAATTATCCTGCTTGACCACCAGCCGTTTGATGCCGCCAGGGCAGCCGCAGCGGGTGTTGATTTGCAGCTTTCCGGCCACACCCACGGTGGCATGATTTGGGGGTTTGATCGTATTGTGGCCTTGGCCAATAACGGCTTTGTCTCGGGCTTTTACGATGTTGACGGAATGACGCTTTACGTGAACAACGGCACCGGGCTCTGGCCTGGGTTTGCACTGCGTCTGGGCAAGCCTTCAGAGCTCACCCGTATTACGCTGCGCCAGGGTTAAGGCACTGCTCGGCCCACTGCCGCACCTCGGGGTAGGCGCGCTGCTCGAACACGCCAAAGCCATCAAGGCTGCGCGCCTTGAGCGGTGTAAACACCGGCATACTCAGGCCGCACAAAAAATGGGCTAACCGCTGACTGTTGGGAGGCTGGCCTGTTTGCGCCGTATGGCGCTCGATAAAGGGCGCGGCGTAACGGTTGAAATCGGTGTTTTCCAGTGCCGGCAAAGGCGGCGCGGCGGGCAGTTGAACGCTATGCCCATAGCAGACCAAGCAGTGCCCGCACCGGCTATCTTCGTTGGCACTTAACGTGGTGTCGCCAAAGTGCTCGGCTAAACGCCGGGTCAGGCAGGTTTCGGACTCAAACAGCGCCAGCATGGTCTGTAGCCGCTCGATCTCGCCCCGCTCTCGCGTTAAACACTCGTCATACAGCTGGCTCGCCAGCATCTCAAGGTTGAGTTCGGGTTGGCGGACGTCATATACGTCGGTCATCCGTTTGCCTTCCAGCGTCAGCCAGCCCTTATCCTGAAAGTACTCAAGGGCAGTGATCACACGGGCCCGCGTGGCATCGATGTGTTGCGCCTGGCCTGCCATGTGCAACCGTTCAAAGTCCACGCTTCCCCAAGTGCGGGCAATCGGAATGTTATCGACCAGCAGGCGCACAAAGGCTGCTCGCTCGCCCTGAAAGCGCGCGACTAGCGCCTCGGGATCAGTGTGATAACGCAGCCGGTACTCCGCCAGAAAGGCAAAGCGCGGTGCAATAATGCCGTGCATTTCCAGCCTTACGAGCAGGGTTTTAAGCGGTAGCAGGCGAATATTGGTATCACGCGACAGCACATTGAGCAGCACTTCCCACTGGCGTTCTGGCGTGGCGCCAGCGGCGGCGATCTCTTCAAGCAGGCGCACGATGCCCGCGTACTCCGGCGTATCACCGTAGACAAAGTTTTCCAGCACGCGCAGGCCATCCCGCCCTGCCATGGTTAAGCAGGTGGAAGGCAGGCCATCGCGCCCTGCCCGGCCTATTTCCTGGCTATAGTTCTCGATGGATTTGGGCAGATCAAAGTGCACGACGTTGCGGATATTGTCTTTATCGATGCCCATACCAAACGCGATGGTGGCCACAATGCACGGCGACTCCCCGCTCATGAACTGACGTTGAATCTCATCCCGGCGGGCTGAATCAAGCCCGGCGTGATATGCCTGCGCGTTGATTCCCTGGGCAGCCAAGGCGCTGGCCACCTGTTCGGCGGTTTGCTGCAAGGTGACATAAATGATGCTGGGCGCTTCATTGCCCGGCTGCATTTGGGGCTTTAGCCAATCGATCAAATGCTGCTGGCGATTACCCATCACTGGGTGCACCAGCAATTCAAGGTTGGGCCGGTAGAAGCCCGTGGTAATCACATTGTTGGGATTAATGGAGAATTTCTCGCCCATATCGGCAATAACCGCGGGCGTGGCCGTGGCGGTCAGCAGCAATACCTGAGGGATCGCAAACTCGCGCTGGTACTCTGGCAACTTAAGATAGTCGGGGCGAAAGTTATGCCCCCATTCAGACAAACAGTGAGCTTCATCGACGACCAATAACGATATTTGAACCTGACGCAGAAAATTCCGGAAGCGCTCGTTCTTGAGGCGCTCCACCGAGATCATAAGGATTTTCAGCTCGCCGCTTCTGGCGCGCTCCATTACATCACGTACGGTATCGCGGTCCTGAGTGGAATCGACACTTGCCGCCGCCACGCCGTGGCGGGTTAAAAAGGCGAGCTGATCCTGCATCAACGCCAGCAGCGGCGACACTACCAGCGTCAAGTGCGGTAGATGCAGCGCGGGCAGTTGATAACACAGTGACTTCCCCGCACCGGTCGCGAAGATAGCCGCCGTGGAGTGGCCCTCCAACACCCGGGAGACCACGGCCTGTTGGCCACCGCGAAAATCATCGAAACCGAATACTGATTGCAGCGTCTGTCGCGGAGAAGTGGAAGTCATGCGCCGTCCTAAAGTGGGGTTACGTCCTGAACTAACACGCTACCGGTTTCAGGACGTTTTCACCAATCAAAGACGTGATATGCCCTAGCGCTAAGGCTAGTCCCACTTCGCCCCCTTCAAGGCATCCAGGGGGATTTTCAGATAGCGCGTGCCGTTGGCTTCGGGCTCTGGCAAGCGCCCGCCCTGGGTATTGACCTGCAGCGCGTGAAGCATCAGTTTCGGCATGGGCAGTTCGCTATCGCGAGTTTGGCGCAGGGCAATGTAATCCGCGGCACTGTTTCCCACCAAATGCGGATTGGTGTCGCGCTGTTCAGCCACGCTACTTTCCCATTTCGGCTCGCGGCCATCCGGCATATAGTCGTGGCCAGTAAACAGACGGGTAGTCGCTGGCAGCGCAAGAATCGCCTGGATGGAGTTCCATAACGCCTGGGCATTGCCACCGGGAAAATCAGCCCGCGCGGTGCCAAAATCAGGCTGAAAAAGAGTGTCATGTACAAACGCCGCATCGCCTACTACATAGGTAATTGAAGCCAACGTATGGCCTGGGGAATGCAGCACCTTGGCGCTTAACTCCCCAATATTGAACGTATCGCCTGCCGCAAACAGCCTATCCCACTGGCGACCATCAGCGGGCATGTCCGGCCAGTGGTAAATCTCCTTCCACAGCGCCTGTACTTTCGTAATGTGCTCGCCAATCGCGGTGGGTGCGCCAGTTTTGTCTTTCAGATACTGCGCGGCAGAGAAGTGATCCGCATGCGGATGGGTATCCAGAATCCACTCCACATTAAGATCGTGCTTTGCCACATAGGCAAGCAGCTCATCGGCATGATGCGTGGCGGTGGCGCCAGACTTCTCGTCGAAATCCAGCACCGGGTCGATAATCGCGCATGCTCGCGAAACAGGGTCACTGACGATGTATTGAACGCTAAACGTACGCGGATCAAAAAAGCCTGCCACCACAGGCATCCCCTCACCCGTACTCGCTGAACGCGCAAACGTCTTCATGCTGTCTCCTGACGAACCAAATAAGTGATAGCGCAATAGCCTATCACTTAGTCCAACAGGGTTATAACCATAGCCGCATAAAGAATATAAGGGCTATGAGATGATGGCTACTTGCATGAGTATTAGCAGGCACATAATGTGAGCAATATGCTTTCTTATCTTCGCCTCTGCTTTTTCTCGAACTTAATAACGTTGCGGGATTGAGCCTTCGATAATGGTCGCACCGCAGCCGGCTTTATCCCCCACCCGTGCCACGGGCTGGCCCTCTAATTTAGAGGGCGAACCGGAGACGATTTCGGTGGTGCCGTGGCCAGGGATGGGGCAGCTGTGGAGGTCGCCTTTGCGTGCAACGGGTTTCAACGACAGGTTTCCCATTGGCCGTCGCGTTGGATGAAGTAGAGTCTTACGTTTGAGACTTGTTCATCACTTCCTGCGTGCCCAAATCGAATCGGCGCCGCTACCCCCTCACGGGTAAGCCAAGCCACACGATTATCCGCTCCCAAATTCAATGTCATCGGCTCTTCTGGAAAAGGATCTAGCTGGAATAGGTTAGGATTATCAAAGAACATCGTAAAGCTTGCTCGCTGGCGCACATAGGCTTCGGATTCTCCTGAAGCTAAAGCAAGCTCTTCAATCATGGTTTTCGAGCCATCTATGAGGGCGTCGTTATCTTGTGCTTCGAATAGCGAGTATAACCGGTGATATTCACGAGCCAGGCTATCTCGAACAGCGTCGGTATCACTTAAAGCATCACCTTCTTCCCAGCACCAAGTAGGCATTGGCTGACTATTGTTAAAAACAACTTCTAACGTGTCGTACTCTTCAAAGCGATTAAAAGTAATATTGCTTTGCATCGGCCGCAAGGGGGCTGAAGTATCTACAACAACCACTTCGGGTTCGGCATCATTGTGACCGGGCTTCATAATCACATCGAAAGCAGTATGGACTTCCGTGTTGGGATTTTGACCAGGTTCCCAATATAACAATGATACCTTCAACTCGCTGTCGGGCTCGTACTCCATGGGCCATGTATTTAGATTGATCGTATTTCTACCCTCTTTGACATATTGGGAAATCGGTTGGCGAGTGTCCAAATGGCTAGGAGTGCCTGTAAAATTCAATAGAATATCGTGGATACGCATTGAACTAGGAACACCTTCTACAGCCCAGCGTACTCCAAACTCATACTCGGTTTCCTGTGCCAATAAGGGCACACTTGTCAGCGTTAGAGTGACAATCCAAAAGTAAGCTATCCATTTCTTCATGCTGTTTTACACCTCTCGCCACTCGATAAGCTGGTGCGATGCATCAAGGCTCCACCTTGGCACTGCTTGAGGCGGTAATAATCTCACCGCCATGATCCGTCTTGCAGCCAAGGTACGCCGTGGGACGACCATCGTGATGGGAGTGGCTGGAGCCCTGAATGATGGTCGCGCCGCAGTCGGTTTTATCGCCCACCCGCGCCACGGGCTGGCACTCTACGTGAGAGGGCGAACCGGAGACGATTTCGGTGGTGCCGTGGCCGGGGATGGGGCAGCTATGGAGGTCGCCTTTGCGGGCTACGGGTTTCATCGGCAGATTTCCCATTGGCCGTCGCGTTTGATGAAGTAAAGCCTGACGTTCGATACGTCTTCATCGCTTGCTGCATGCCCAAACCGTATAGGAGCTGCTACCCCTTCACGTGTAAGCCAAGCTACTCGATTATCCGCTGCCAAGTTCAATATCATTGGCTCTTCAGGAAAAGGATCCAACTGGAAGAGGTTGGGATTATCGAAAAACATGGTAAAGCTTGCACGTTGCCGCACGTAAGCCTCAGGTTCACCTGAAGCTACTGCAAGCTCTTCAATCATAGTGCTTGAAGCATTCATTAAAGCATCATTATCTTGTGCTTCGAAAAGCGAATAGAGTCGGCGATACTCACGAGCCAGACTGTCACGTGTCGAGTCTGTATCGCCTAACGCGTCACCCTCTTCCCAGCACCACGTAGGCATAGGTTGGCGGTTATTGAAGCTAACTTCTAATATATCGTTGTCTTCATAGCGGTTAAAACTAATGTCATTTTGCAATGGCTGCAAAGGCGCCCCGGAATCTAAAGAGACAATCTCAGGTTCTGTATCCTCTTGGCCAGGCATCATCACTACTTCAAAGGCGGTGCTGGCTTCAGTGTTAGGATTTTGACCGGGCTCCCAATACAGCAGTGATACGCGTAGCTCATGATCAGCCTCATATTCAAGCGGCCATGTATATAACTTGACGGCATTCTCGCCATTTTTAATGTATTGAGAAATTGGCAACCGTGTATCCAGGTGGCTCGGTGTACCAGAAAAATTAAGCATAATGTCTTGTGCGTCAATCGAAGATGCTAATCCATTAACGCTCCAGCGAACCCCGAAGTGATACTCGGTTTCCTGTGCCATGGATGGTGCACTGACTAGCGTCAGCGCGACGAGCCAACTGTAAGCTATCCATTTCTTCATTCTGTTGTATGCCTTTGGTAACTGTATAAGCGGCCACACTCCATCAAGGCTCGACGTTGGCACTGCTTGAGGCGGAGATAATCTCACCACCATGATCCGTCTTGCAGCCAAGATATGCCGTGGGGCGGCCATCGTGATGGGAGTGGCTGGAACATTCGATAATGGTCGCGCCGCAGCCGGTTTTATCACCTACCCTCGCCACGGGCTGGCCCTCTACCTGAGAGGGCGAACCGGTAACAATTTCCGTGGTGCCGTGGCCGGGGATGGGGCAGCGGTGCAGGTCGCCTTTGCGAACAACGGGTTTCATGAATCAACATCCGCAATCCGCCAATCTCCCGAAGAGGTGCGATAAAACACCATTGGCATTACATCCTCTTCTTTATCTGGTTGGTTGGGATAGGCCCAATAAATAGGGCTAGGCACAATGCGCACTAAGCGACCCTCGCCCATAAACTCTAAACTATCCTCAGCCGGGGTATCAGCAAAATCCAAAGGCTGGAGACGGGGGCCGTCAGGCTCTTGGTGGATACCTACTAACTGTGAGCCGATAGGCATCGATTCAATATAATCTCTTGCGCTCTTTCCTCCTGCCATCAATAACCCAGCGCGCTCCCAGACAGGTTCAAATTCACGCACAATAGCGTCTGAATTACCTTCTTCAAATAGGCCGTGCAAGCGCTGATAGGCTTGACGTAACTCATGGCGTAGCCGTGGGGTGTCTTGCAACGGCGTCGCATCATTAACCCAGTGAAAATCGGGAATGGTATCCAGTAAGCGGAAGCTCATATCGACCCGTTCAGCTTCGAGCGATTGACCACTGCCGTTTAGCAATTGCGCTGGCGAGTTTACTTGAAACTCTCCACGGGTACGTAAGTGTTCACTCTGATGTACCGTCTCGCCGATAACGTTGGCAGGGTTTTTGGGGAAATCTATCAACTCACCTGTCTCCATATCGTAGCGTAGTTGCAACGTATGAATTCCCTCCTTCGCTTGGGTCTGTGTGTTAATAGCCTCAATGGTGACGTTGACAAAGAAATTATCTTTAGGCCCCTGCATTAACTCGCCCGTTTCAGTATCCTGTAATAAATTCCCTGCTTCATCCTCAAGCAGCGGCGCATAAATAAAGGAAACGGTATTGGCACCTTCTGTTAAATTAACGCTAATGGGATATGAAATGGAGTAGTACTCTGTAGTGCTATGAGACTGTACATGCAAGTCATTAATTCTTAACGCCCACGCGGCACCTTGAGTGTGAATATTCACCCAGTACTGGCGATCAATTGGCTGCGCCATGGCGCTGGTCGATAGGCTGACCAAGCAAGCGATGACGAGACAAACGAGGCCCCAAGTGCTGTATTTTCCAAATGAGGCGCCTACCACTAACCGACTAACGACTCCTTTCAAGATATCTCTCCTTGTAACTCCATGGTTCCGCATAAGCGCTACGGCTGAACCTTGGCACTGCTCGACGCCGTAATAATCTCGCCGCCGTGATCCGTTTTACAGCCCAGGTAGGCCGTAGGCTTTCCATCATGGTTGGAGTGGCTGGAACCTTCGATAATGGTCGCGCCGCAGCCGGTTTTATCACCCACCCGCGCCACGAGCTGGCCCTCTACTGTAGAGGGCGAACCGGAGGCGATTTCCGTTGTGCCGTGGCCGGAGATGGGACAGCGATGGAGGTCGCCTTTGCGGGCTACGGGTTTCATGAGTCTACAGCAGCGATGCGCCACTCTCCTGCAGCGGTACGATAGAATACAATAGGCATTACATGACCCTCTTTGTTCGCCTGATCGGGGTAAGACCAATTTAACGGACTAGGCAGGATACGCACTAAACGACCATCTCCCATGAACTCCAAGCTATCGTCTACGGCCTCATCAGCAAGTCTTAATGTATTCAACCTCGGACCATCAGGTTTCTGGCTTATACCAACCAACTGTGAACCGATCGGCGCTGACTCTATATACTCTCTGGCACCCATACCTCCGGCCATTAGAAGGCCAGCGCGGTCCCACACAGGTCCAAACTCACGCAAAATACCTTCGGTATCACCATCTTCGAATAACCGGTAAATTCTTCGATAAGCTTGACGCAACTCATGACGTAGCAGCGGTGTATCTTGAAGCTCCGTCGTTTCACCCTTCCAAGTAAAATCGGGAATAGGGTCAGAAACGCGAAAATTCATATCTACACGTTCTGCTTCAACAATCTCTCCTGTGTCAACAACCAACAAGTCTGGTGAGTTTACATAAAACTGACCGTTGGTATGCAAATGCTCGGTATCATGAACGAGCCCATCGCTACCCATCGGTGTGTCGTAGCTTACTAGCTCACCGGTGTCCATGTCATAGCGGAGTAATAGAGTGTTAAGACGCTCTTTTTCACTAGTTTGTGTATTAATTGCTTCAATAGAGATATCGACCCAAAAATCTTCTTTTGGCCCTTGTTGATATTCTCCATTTTTAGGATCCTGCCCCTTTATAGGTGCAAAAATAAAGGAGACAGTATTTTGTCCCTCTTTCATGCTAGTACTTATTGGATATGAAAAACTTCTATGCCCAGTTCCGCCATTGGAATACACGACTAAATCATTTACACGTAGACTCCAGGCAGACCCCTGTGTATGAATATTTATCCAATAATCTCTTTCAATTGGTTGAGCCATTACTGTCTCCTGCAATAACAAATAAAAGAGTAAAAAAAATAAGCATAACCTCTTAAAAAGGAATCCATTCTGGCTCTTTAGGGTCTGCTTCCCAGATAGTTTTTCCATCACCGTTTTCTCCTCTTGGGTTGGGATTGAACCCTTCGATACTATTCTTTGCATTACATTCTGAGGTATCAATAGCTGAAGCTACCCTATCAAACAAATCTGATATTTGTGCCTCCCCTTCAGCTCTTGAATCCATGATATTCTCTGTTGCTTCAACCGTAATGCCTCCCCTTTCGCTACGTTCAATTCCAACCTCAGCATAGGCCTCCCCACTAACCTTAACGCCCTCAAAGGCATAGCGTTTTTCTCGTACGCCATCGCGAGACTGCACTTCCCAGGTCCAGGATGTGTGAATGGTACCGCGTACCCCTACCTGCGCCGAGAGTACAAATATCTGTACTCCTAAACGCAGTTTGAGCTCAGCTACCCCAATAATCTTTAACTCGCCGTCGAAATCCTGTGAGATACCATTAAAGATGGCCTCAGACGCTTCGCCAGAGGCGGGGATCCGATAGGTGGCGATGCTGTCTCCGCCACCTCCGTTTACCTTATGTGTTAACGAGCCCATGGCACTGAGCTGGAGGTAGCCCTCGATGGTGGCGTTAACATTTTCACCCGCCGCTATGCGGGCGCGGGCATTCTGAACATTGAGTAAATTGGCGGGCGATAGAAGAACTGCTGCAACAGCCTCGATCAAGTCGATTCGCCCAGTGATACCCAGGCTTAATGTTGAATCCAGCTCACCCATCTGGATTTCCAAATCCGGGCTTCCCTCAACGGCGGCAAGCTTGAACCCTTCTGCCTTAAAGGTCAGGGATTTACTAAGCACGATGCCCGAACCCATCTTCGAACTATCGCGTCGGATACCTCGTTCAGAGCTTGTACGATCGCCTCCAGAACGTGTGCTATTGCTCCCCATGTCAAAATACTGATTCATGGTTTGAAGGGTATTGACGATTATGCCGATCAGTCCTGGTGCATCGTTCTCTCTAGGGATGGTGTCTTGCGAGTTTGCCGTGGCATCTGCTCCTTTTTCCAGCGTTAGCTCATAGCGCCCATATTGACCGCTTAACGTTCCTTTGGCCTCGACCTGAGCGGATACGCCATGCGTCATGAAGGAGGTTTCTACCGCCAGAGTGAAATTACTATCCAGTGTGATGCAGGGGTAGGGAATAACCGTCAAGGCACCCCTGACATCCTTGCCAGGGCAACACTGGCTAGGCTGAAACGTTGCTCGCCCTCCCTGATTATTCAAAACATTGATACTCATCAGGCTATCAAACGCAAATAGCGTCAGTGCAACATCTCGGGGAATGAAATTCCCTAGCGCCAAGGCCAGACTCAAGTGCTGCTCATAAGCAACGGATACCTCGCTGGCGCGCTCAGTGAGTTTCTGACGACCATCCTCCAATCCGCCCGTTATTAGACAAGGCTTATCCGGAAGCCCTGCTAGGCAGCTTTCCTCTCCTTCCCAGCTTACTAGTACATCAGACAAGAGCTGAAGGCCCTGCAATTCGGCAATGACCAGCAAAGTGGTCGCCCCATTGACAGGAGGCCATTCGACCTTGCGAGTCTCGTCTTTTTTATCGCTGACGACCCCGGCCTTGAGACAGCAAGCGTCATCCTGAACACAATCGACGCAAGTTGCGCCAAAAGCGGTATCAGGCCCTTCATCGCATGCATCTGCCTCAGACGTTGGCCCAGCGCCCACCAGCGCACTTTTATTGGGGTCCAGCAATTGTTGATAATAAGGGTCGTCCGCTAACACCCTCCCCTCGGGAATAGGGCTCCGCGTTAACGGCTCAGCGCCACTGTCGAGGTAGGCTTGATAGACCCCTTCCGCGACAGCTGCCTCATTTACCGGCTCCCCTCCGTGCCGTCTCGCAGCAATAATACGTATATTGCCATCCGCGTAGTTACCGTTATCGAACGCTTCCCATTCTTCCGTCAGCAAATAGAGAGCATCCTCATAGGTCGGCTGATAACTCATGACCACTCCCCGCTAACGATGGGCCGAAAATTGTCGTGTTGCATATCACTTTCCTTGTCGGAATATTTCGCCAGCAGAGCCTGCTGAATACGCCCGCGGGGAAACCAGGCTTCCAGGCGGTCACGCTTGCGCCAGGCGGCCATGGTGGGGTTTTCGAGTATTTGCTGTGCTTCGGTTTGATGGGTGGGAAAGGTGTCGCCAAACGCGATCACGCACTTCGCCAGGGTGCGGGTCTGTTTTTTTGAGGCGAGGCCGTAACGCTGCCCCAACTGCACCGCGGCGTGAACGGTAGACAGCAACTGCTGGGCCGTTTTCTGGGGATACTGTGGGGCCATCGAGAGTGCCAGGGCCGCCTGGGCCCGTTGCTGCATCAGGCCACCAAACCGCGCAAACTCTTCCTGGCCGATGGCAAACTGCCGCCCCTGCCCTCGCGCGTCACGGGCGCCATCGCTGAGCGAGATCGTCAGCAGTCGACCCTGTACCTGCTGAACGGGCGCCTCCAGCGCGATGGAGGGGATTAACGTTAACTCAGCCGGAAACACCATCAGCGGGGAAGCGGGAATAAAGACGGCTTCCAGCGGCGCCATGAACGCGGCCAGCTTCCAGGATTCGAGCGCCTGGCTCATATCCAGCGCCACCCGGGGGTCGTAGAAGCGGAAGTACACCGGGGCCTGGTCGTTGGCCGGGGTCCAGAGCATGGTGAACTTGCGAAGGTACGTGCGCAGTTGCTTGAGCGTGGCATGGGAGTGAAACAGCACACCCCAGTGCTGATCCTGGGGCAGGCTTTCAAGCCAGGTGCGAATGTCGCTGTCGGCTTCCAGGCGAACGAGCCATGGGGCATTGGCCTGGGTGGCGGTGTCGGTGGTGGCGTAAAGGCAGGCGTGCTGGGCGTCGGTCTGGCCCAGGCGCGCCAGTCCCAGGCCGTATTGATGGCACTGCTGCAGGCGTGCTCTGGTAATCGCCCCGGTTATAAATGGCGGGATTACCGTAACTGCCGCCGACCGTTAGCCCGCACTCGCCATCGATCTGCTCGGTGTGATTGGTGTGTACCAGCAACTGGCCTACACGCGGTTTAGGGCAAGGCCAACACCAGGGTTCAAGGCTGAACCTTGGCACTGCTCGAAGCGGTAATAATTTCACCGCCATGATCCGTCTTGCAGCCAAGATATGCCGTGGGGCGGCCATCGTGATGGGAGTGGCTGGAACCTTCGATAATGGTCGCGCCGCAGCCGGTTTTATCACCCACCCGCGCCACGGGCTGGCCCTCTACTTGTGAGGGCGAACCGGAAACGATTTCGGTGGTGCCGTGGCCGGGGATGAGGCAGCAGTGCAGGTCGCCCTTGCGGGCTACGGGTTTCATCGGCAGATTTCCCACTGGCCGTTGCGGCGAATGAAATAGAGACTGACGTAACTTGAGCGCCCCTCTTGACCTACTTCATTGAAACGAATAGGTTCGTTGACACCTTCCGTAGTTAGCCACGCGACTCGGTTTTCTGCCGCTAAATTTAGTGTCATCGATTTCTCAGGTAGAGGAGCTAGTTCAAAGAGATTTGGGTTATCAAAGAACATGTCGTAGCTTGCTCGCTGACGTACATAGGCTTCGGGCTCACCAGAGGCTAGCGCCAGCTCTTCTATCATGGTGCTGGAAGCATTCATAAGCGCATCGTTATTCCTTGCTTCAAATAGGGCGTGTAGTCGACGATACTCTCGGACTAAGCTATCGCGTACCGCATCCGTATCGCTTAATACATCTCCCTCCTCCCAACACCAGGTTGGCATTTGCTGACGATTATCGAAGACCACTTCCAACGTGTCATAATCTTCAAATCTTTTAAATTCGATATCATTTTCTAATGGTTGCAAAGGAGCGCCCGGATCCAAAAAGACGACTTCAGGATCAGCATCATTTTGACCCGGCTTCATGACTACATCGAAAGCAGTGCTGGCTTCCGTATTAGGGTTTTGACCCGGTTCCCAATATAACAGTGAAACTTTCAACTCGCTATCCGGCTCATATTGCATTGGCCATGAGTTAAGATTAACCTTGTTTTTTCCATTTCTAATGTACTGCGAAACAGGCAGTCGAGTATCTAAATGGCTTGGTGTGCCAGTGAAATTTAACAAAATATCTTGAATTCGCATTGAGCTAGGAACGCCGTCTACGGACCAGCGAACGCCGAATTGATATTTTTGGTTTTCAGCTTCCTGCGCCATCGCATTCGTCTCCATTAAAAGAAATATTAATAGCAGTTTCGTCAAAATTTTTTTCATGAGAACGGTATGAACTCCCCGGTATAACCCTCTGCAAGAGGATAAGTGTTAGTATTCTCTGAATCTTCAACCCAATTAGCTGAAGTGGAATTTAGGATAGTTTGGCGAGAACTCGACCTTCTTGACTCGCCACCAGCTCCTGATTGGTCCTCACGTGAATTCACATTTAACTTTTTATACGATCTAATCTTTAAAGAAGCTCCTTTATGATAAAGCTGATACCCCCAACGACCATCATCTGTTTTGATTCGAATACCACCTTCGGTAACGACTTCAGCCTCGTATTTGAAAACATGTCTATCGGTGATGATCGAGTCAAAATAGCCAAGAATACCGCCCATAGCCTTAGCGGTAAGTTTGACTTCAACCTGACCTCTGACAGTTGATTCGTCGAATTTCCCCTCATGAAAGTCGTAAACGCCTCCAAGCAGTTCATCGGCAGTAGCATCCTCCGATGCCTTGAACCCCGCCCCAAGCGAGATTTCCATGAAAAGCGAAGGATCAATTTGATATTGGGCAACAAGCAGGTTTCTTCCTGTTTCCGCATCTTCCAAGAATGTGACTAGCGTATGAGCCGCTGCTCCTAAAGGAGTAACGACGGGCAGCCTTCTTAACGCACGCTTCAGCGCTAGATAAATATCGACCTTGACACCAAATGCAAAATCCAACGAAAGGCCTACATCTAGCTTCCACGTAAGCTCAGGGCCTCCATCCTGCTCAATCTGCTCGGTCCCAACTTGCATACTTAGCTTTGGGCCTACCGTAAAAATATTGGCTAATTTATCTGTATCATGTTCAGTACTCAGCCTTTTCGCCAAGCTCTTGGCATTGGTTGTCAACGAATCAATAAATCGATCAATTGAACTCCCTTGCTGACGAGCATTTTGCTGCCTGCGAAGCGATGGGGCACTATCGTAGGTCGTGGTTGCGCTACGATATTTGCCTACTTTGATATTTTTGGTATTGCTGCCACACGTTACGCCTATTTCAGCATCGACTTGCCAGCCCTGCTCATGCGTAACCTGCCTGGGGTTACTCCCCATATCCAATTCAACACGTAATCGCCTAGCCTCACTTCGTGGAATGTTCTCGGTGCCTATTTGAGGCGGTTGTACACTCACTTTTCCTTTGAATTTCAGGCTAGGCACAGTGACAGAGGTAAACAGAAAATCTCTGGTGCCATCGTAACTAATCCTGAATTGCTCCTCCTTCGCCATGATGCCTCGATTCATGATGATATCGAGGATAATGACGGCCGCCTCAAAGGCAAGACCATAGTCGCCTAACCGGGGAATGTTGGTCAGAGGAGAACGGGGATTCGTTTCAACGGTAAAAGGTATTTCAGTACCCGAGGTAATAGTCGTACCGTTTAACGCTCCAGTCCAATATAGCGTGTGTGCCTGATGTGGGCAGTCATCGGCAATCGTAATGGTGACGGTACCTTCATCCTTAAACGTCGAGCCGTTCAGGAATCCTTCAAAACTCAGCTCTCCCGCTACCGCCTTTTCGGCTACAAAATAGATCTTGCAGTCAGTATCTTCCAGCTCGTTGCGGCCTTCCAGCACTACACGATTGTTCTTACCGGAATGACAAACAACCTCAACCTTTTCGATACAGGGTGTTTGCGAGGCGCATATAACACACATTGTGCCAAATTCAGGATCCTGGCGGCTCTCGCCGTCTGCTGGCTCTTGGGGAATCGGACTTTCAGTGAGCCGGTCGGCGCCGCTAGAAACATATTCACTATAGATACTATTGCTGACTTGCCCCTGAGTAACGGCCGAGCCTGGATGGCTATCGTCGTTCGCCATCGCATTTTGGATCCTGCTTAGTAGCCTTTCAGGCTGCCTAAAAGCCGTTGGCTGTTCTTGCACCAAGTAAGCCATGTCTTCAAGAGTAGGCTGGTAACTCATGGCTGCTCCTCACTGACAATGGGTCGATAATTATCGTGCTGCATATTGCCTTCCTCGTGACGATATGGTGCAAGTAACGTGTGTCGAATGCGTCCTCGCGGTAGCCAAGCGTCCAACTGGTCACGCTTTCGCCAGCCAGCCATTTTAGAATTTTCCAGAATGAGCTGAGCCTCAGTGTGGCCTTCGGGGAACGTTTCACCGAACTCGATCACGCACTTGGCCAACGTTCGCACTTGCTTTTTGGACCCCAGCCCGTAGCGTTGCCCCAGTTGTGCGGCGGTTTGAACAGCTGACAAACGTTGGTCAATCAAGGTTCGGGGGTATTGCTCACCAAGCGACAGGGCGAGGCGCGCCTGGGCCCGTTGCTGCATCAGGCCACCAAACCGCGCAAACTCTTCCTGACCGATGGCAAACTGCCGCCCCTGCCCTCGTGCGTCGCGGGCATCATCACTGAGCGAGATCGCCAGCAATCGACCCTGTACCTGCTGAGCGGGCGTCTCTAGCGCGATGGAGGGAATTAACGTTAGCTCAGGCGGAAACACCATCAGCGGGGAAGCAGGAATAAAGACGGCTTCCAGCAGCGCCATGAAGGCCGCCAGCTTCCAGGGCTCGAGCGCCTGACTCATGTCCAGGGCCACACGGGGGTCGTAGAAGCGGAAGTACACCGGGGCCTGGTCGTTGGCCGGGGTCCAGAGCATGGTGAACTTGCGAAGGTGCATGCGCAGGTGCTTGAGCGTGGCATGGGAGTGAAACAGCACGCCCCAGTGCTGATCCTGGGGCAGGCTTTCAAGCCAGGTGCGAATGTCGCTGTCGGCTTCAATGCGCACAAGCCACGGGGCATTGGCCTGGGTGGCGGTGTCGGTGGTGGCGTAAAGGCAGGCGTGCTGGGCGTCGGTCTGGCCCAGGCGCGCCATGGCTTCGCGGCAGTTGACGCCGTCAATTACCGCCCAGAGCGGCGGTTGGTTTCGTGCAAACAGCGCTTGCCAGGTCGTTTCCTGGTAGCCGACCGGAGGAATCACTGGCGGAACGTTTTGCGGTTCGGGCGATTTTTCTGGCAACAGGGGTACCATGTCGCCGTAGGCGACCGGGAATTTCGTTGACGTCGTGTGCGCCAGTTCGACCAGCGTTTGCACAAGGCCTTCCCGGCGGCAGCGAGCAAGCAGCGTTTCAATACTCTCCAGGCGCACCAGCCCCAGGCCGTCTTGATGGCACTGCTGTTGCAGGTGCGCTCTTACCTCGTCTTCACTGCTGGCGAGGACCGCGGCGACCGTGATGGCTTCATCGGTGTCTTCTTCCCAGCGCCGGGCGCTGGGGGTGTGGGCCATGACATGGCAGCGCGCTACCCAGTAGTCAGACGTTGCCATGCGTCAGGCTCCTTCCAGCGGGCAGTGGGAAACAAACGGGCTGCCTTCGCCCGCAGCGGCTTCCAACACGGCCGGAATGGGGGGTAGCGCTGCGGCACTGGGCGAGGCCGAGCCCACGTTCAATACCGGCGTCACATCGACACTGCCCCCTGACACCACCAGCGCCGCGCCACCGGCCACGAGCGTGATCTTGCTGGCATCCAGAATCAGCTCGCCGTCGGCTTTAAACGTGATATCGCCGTTGGCATGGGTCTGATAGCTGCCGCCCACGGTGAGGCCGCGGTCGCCGTCTATCTGCTCGGTGTGGTTGGTGTGTACGGTGACATCGCGGTTGCCATCGATGGTCTCGACACGGTCCTTGGCCACCGCCAGGTGTGAGTTGTTGCCGATGGTCGCGGTATCATCGAACTCGACGCGCTTCTGGCGGGAGTTCAGTACATGCAGCTCCATGTTCTTCTGAGCGTGCATATAGATGAACTCTTCGCCCGCCTTGTCTTCAAAGCACAGCTCGTTGAAGCCTTCGCCCTGGTGGGTCTGGGTCTTGATCGCGGTGCGGGTCTTGTGTTCGGGCAGCGGGTACGGCGCGGTGTTGGCGGCGTGGTAGGTGCGCCCGGTAATCAACGGCTGGTCGGGATCACCTTCAAGACACGAAACAATCACCTCATGCCCAATCCTGGGAATGGCGATACTGCCGTAGCCACCGCCTGCCCAGCCTTGCGACACGCGCACCCAGCAGCTGGCTTTCTCGTTAGGCTCGGCGTAGCGGTCCCAAGGGAACTGTACTTTGACGCGGCCATGCTCATCGCAGTGAATCTCCTCCCCAGGCGGGCCGACCACCATGGCTACCTGGGGGCCATCCACACGCGGTTTGGGGTTGATCGTGGCGCGCCAGGCTACATCGCCTGGCCCCAGTACCAAGGTGTTGTGGTAGCGCGTCATATCGGCGGAATCGCCTACCGTAAAGCTGTCTTCTTCAAGCGCCTGGGGCTGCTCACCGTGGTGAATGACCTCGATCAGCTGCCAGTCACGGTTGAGGCTTTCCACATCGTGGTCGCTCAGCGTAAAACGAACGCCGGGGGCGAGTTCGGGCAAATCGCTTTGTGCCTCGGCGGTCACGGCCTCCCGGCGCAAGTGCTCCAGACGGATCCGGGTGAAGGGCTTGCCGGAGGCATCGCGCTTATAGCGGCCGGGGTAGTCGTAATGCTCGTAATCCATCCGCTGACCGTGCTGCTCGACGTTCGGCCCTAGATGCTCGTGCAGCTGCGCATAACCGGGGTTCTTGAACGTGTAATCCTTCAGCGTGGCAGATGAGCTGGCCACGCGGGCGGTATGGCGCAGCTTACGCACGTGGCGTGTGGGGGCGGTGCCGCCAGCCCGATTATGATAGGTGCGCTCGCCAAGGGTGGGCAGAAACTTGGGATCGTCGGTAAATACCAGCCGGTGTGTGCCCGCTTCGAACGTATGGAAGTAGAAAAGCCCCTCTTCAGCGGCCAGGCGTTCGATAAAGGCAAGGTCGGTTTCGCGGTACTGCACACAGTACTCACGCTCGATGAGGTCACGGTTTAATGTAAAGGTGACATCGCTGATGCCCCGCTCATTGCACAGCGTGGTGATGATAGCGACCGGGTCAAGTTTCTGAAAAATGCGCGAGTTGTGGCGCAGCGAAAGCCGCCACAGGGCGGGGCGAAGCACCAGGGAGTAAAAGGTGCGCCGGTGTCCACGATCGCCGCGCGCGAATTCGCTAATGATGCCGTGCACCTGGCGCAACGCTTCACCCGACTGCCAGATGGTTAGCGTGGCGTTGCGATCCAGCATCTCGGTGGCGTCCAGGCTGCCGTCACGGCTAGCCAGATTGAGCACCAGTTCAAAAGGCTGTGAGAGTGCCTCGCGATAGGTGAAGTCAACCACCGCCACGCTGCTCTCGCCCGGAAGCGTCAGAGTGAAGTAAAGACCATTTCCATTTGCCATCCGGCCGCTCCCTGGATCGTCATCTCATCAATAGGAACGATGAGGATAGCGACCTGGATCGACAGAACAAGGCCTGCCCAGTAAGTGGCGGCAATGTCTTACATGCTTGTAAGATATCTCTTACATAACCGAAGTTAACTTTTACTAAAACGCCTTTTCCAGCGCAAAGCGCGGCTGAGTGTGGCCTTCTTTAGTGACAGTCTCGGTAAACATTTCAAGCGGACGCACCCACAGTCCGTACTCTCCATACAGGGCGCGGTAGACCACCAGCGGTTCTTCGGTTTCGCTGTGCTGGGCGGTGCCGAGCACTTCGTAAAGTGCGCCTTTATAGTGGCGATAAATACCGGGAGCGGGGGCGGTCATTGGCTTTCCTTTTGAGTGGCTGACTGGTTGGCTTTTTTGGCCAGGCGTTCGAGCACTTTGGAGGCCGCTACAAAACCGAACGTGCCGGTGACGAACGTGGCCGCGCCGAAGCCCGAGGCGCAGTCCAGCCGGGTGGCATCGCCGCTGCCGGGCTTTTGCAGGCACACTTCGCCGTCGCTTCCGGGATACACCAGCTGCTCATCGGAGTAGACACACTCGACCGAGAAGCGCCGCTTGGGATTACGCGAGAAGTTGTAATCCCGGCGCAGGCGCGAGCGCACTTTGGATAACAACGGGTCGTGCTCGGTGCGGGTTAAATCAGCCACCTGAATACGCGTAGGGTCGGCCTGCCCACCGGCGGCACCGGTCACGGTAATCGGGATCTTGCGCCGCTTGCACCAGGCGATCAGCGCGGCCTTGGCGATAACGCTGTCGATGGCGTCCACCACATGATCGGCATCATCGGGAATGCGCTCGGCCAGGTTAGTGGGCGTGACAAACGCCGTGTCGGCGACGATGTCGATTTCCGGCGCGATCAGGCGGCAGCGTTCGGCCAGCACGTCTACCTTGGGTTGGCCGATAGTGCCGTCCAGAGCGTGCAGCTGGCGGTTAACGTTGGACACACACACATCGTCCAGATCAATCAACGTGAGCTTGCCGATACCCGAGCGCGCCAGCGACTCAACTGCCCAGCTACCTACCCCGCCGACACCGACCACCACTACATGAGCATGACGAAACGCGGTGGCCGCGCGCTGCCCATAAAGGCGCCGAATGCCGCCAAAGCGAAATTCATAATCCTGCGAAGCTGGGCTTCCAGAGACAGAGTCGTTCGCAACTGAGCTAATAGCGGTTGAACCGGCAGAGGCCGGGTCAACATCTGGTGTTGCAGCGGAATTAACCGGAGGCGTAGAAGACATAGCAAACTCAATCTTTTAAGGCATTGGTAAGGCTGATGGCGCGCTTAGCGGCGGCGTACGAACGCTATCCAGCGGCAGGTGCCCCGCCCAACCCAAATGATGAAACAAGGTGGTCATGGTGTCATCGAGTGCACAGCTCACCTGTATCCGATTGGCCAGCACCGGATGGTCAAACGCCAGATAGGTGGCGGCCAATAACAGCCGTGGCGCGCTCAGCTTTTCAGCAAAAAACCGGTTGTGGATACTTTTGCCGTGCTTGGCATCGCCAATAATCGGGTAGCCGCGCCGCGATAGATGACGGCGAATTTGATGCCGCCGCCCGGTCAGCGGTTTCGCTTCAACTAAGGAGTAGCGCGCAACCGGATAGCGGTCTACCTGAACGGGGAGCTCGACGCTATCCAGGCGGCGTATATCGGTCATGGCGGGCATCGCAGGCATTTCTGCTTTGGGCCGCGTGCCGTCCTCTTCGCGTAGCGGGTAATCCAGCCGGTCCTGCTCGGGCGCCTTGCCACGCACGACCGCCAGGTAGCCCTTCTCGACATGCCGTTCACTAAACGCTTCGCTTAAAAGCCCTGCAACGGTTGAAGACAGCGCAAACACAATGGCGCCTGACGTGGGTCTATCCAACCGGTGCACAGGATAAACGCGCTGCCCTAACTGGTCGCGCAGCTGCTGTAGTAAAAATTGGGTTTCCCCACGCGCCAGCGCCGAGCGGTGTACCAAAAGCCCGGAGGGCTTATGCACCACAACAAGGTGCTCATCCTGGTAGAGGATTCTGAGGGGCAACATAGCGCGTCCTGGGGCAAAAACGAGCCGCTATTGTCGCGGCTTGGCCGACAGATGTCATCAACTGCCCGCTTATTATCCAGCCAATCGGCAGGGCAGTTTATCAAAAGCGGGATTGGCGGACTCGCTTTGAGACAGCTACCTTGAATAACAGCGCTTACATAGCGTTTCCATGGAACAGGAAAGGAGAAGTGCACATGCGTCTTGCAACCACACTAACCGGTATCGCGGCTTCATTACTGCTGGCATCGGCGGCTCATGCTAATGAGACCCTTGAGGTCGATATGCACAAGGTGAGCACCGATGGCGTTGAAGAGTCAATCGGTAGCGTATCGCTGGAAACCACCGACCATGGCTTACTGCTCACACCCTCGCTAAGTGGCCTGGAACCCGGTGTCTATGGTTTTCACGTTCACCAGAATGCCAGCTGTGAACCGGCTGAAAACGATGAAGGCGAAATGACCGCTGCACAAGCAGCCGGTGGCCACTATGATCCGGAAGAAACCGGCACGCACCAAGGCCCTTATGGCGACGGTCACCTGGGTGATTTACCCGTCTTAACCGTAAATGAAGATGGCGAAGCTAACCTGCCCGTCCTCGCGCCGCGCTTGAGCATGGAAGACATGCCGGGCCGGTCGTTAATGATTCATGAAGGTGGCGACACCTATTCTGACGAGCCCCACCTGGGCGGTGGCGGCGGTCGTATGGCCTGTGGCGTCGTTGAGTCATAATAGTTGAGTCGTAATAGTAGAATCCTGAGGGTTCTGTCATAGCGCTTGATCAATAGCGGCGCCAATAAGTGGTGTATCAGCGGGCAGCCAATGGGCTGCTCGTTTTTTTGGATTAACGACTGGGTACTTATAGCCCACTAAAGTCTAGCAGCGCATCGGTTTATGACTCTGTACATTCTGCAAGGCTAAATAAGGCTCTGCCAGCGTATGCCAGAACCTGCCTGTCACGTTAACTCCATCCTTCTGACCACTTTGGTGCCCTAAATGATTACATTTATTGTATCGATCCTGCTGCTGATCGTGGGCTATTTTACGTATGGCAAATTTGTCGAACGCGTTTTTGTAACTAATAGAAAGCGTCAGACACCCGCGTTTAGCATGCGGGATAACATCGATTACGTACCGATGAACACCACGCGTAACTCATTAATTCAATTGCTTAATATTGCAGGTGTCGGGCCTATCTTCGGGCCAATCCTGGGTGCTCTGTATGGTCCGATAGCGTTTGTTTGGATCGTGATCGGCTGCATTTTTGCCGGCGCGGTACACGACTACCTGACCGGTATGATCTCGATTCGTAACCACGGCGCCCACTTGCCCCAGCTGGCAGGCAAGTTCTTGGGTAAAGCCATGAAGCATGTGGTTAACGGTTTTGCCATATTGCTGCTGCTGTTAGTGGGCACGGTGTTTGTGACCTCGCCCGCAGCGCTTTTAAATAACATGACGTCGATTTCACTAACTGTGATCATCTTGGCGATCTTTGCTTACTACCTGGTTGCCACGCTGCTGCCCATCGATAAGGTGATTGGCCGTATCTACCCCTACTTCGGTGCACTGCTGCTGTTCAGCGCGGCGGGTATCGGTATCGGTATGGTGGTCACCGGCGCACCCATTCCTGAGCTTTCATTCCAGAACATGCACCCGGAAGGTGCCCCTATCTTCCCGCTGCTGTTCTTGACCATCTCCTGCGGCGCGCTGTCGGGTTTTCACGCCACGCAAACACCGATTATTTCGCGCACCACTGAGAACGAAACCAACGGACGCAAAATCTTTTACGGCATGATGATCACCGAAGGCGTTATTGCCATGATCTGGGCCGCGGCTGCGATGAGCCTGTTCCACGGTGACCAAAGCCTTTCTGCAGTGCTGGCAGCCGGCGGCCCTGCTGCCGTTGTTAACGAAGTTGCCACCACCATGCTGGGCGCTGTAGGCGGTACGCTGGCAGTATTGGGTGTTATCGTGCTACCGATCACCTCGGGCGATACCGCGTTTCGTAGTGCGCGCATGATCATTGCCGACTATCTGAAAATCGATCAGCGCCCGATCGTCAGGCGCCTGCTGATTGCCCTGCCGCTGTTTGCGATGTCCTACATTCTGACGCATATGGACTTCACACTGCTGTGGCGCTATTTCTCCTGGGCGAACCAGACCACGGCCGTCATTGCGCTGTGGGTAGCGACGATGTACCTGGTGCTTTCACGTAAGCCTTACCTGATCACCTCGATCCCGGCAGTCTTCATGACCATGGCGACCTTTACCTATATCGCCTACGCCCCGATTGGTTTTGGCCTGCCGCTACAGTGGAGCTACGCCGCAGCCGCCCTCGGCACCCTGATCTGCATCGCCCTGTTCATGAAGCGTGTACGCCGTTTGAGCCGTGCGACCTTCAAGGTCGATGAGCCCGCCGCTAACTTTACCGATGACGAAGTGTTAGCGTTCTCCTCTAAATAAGGCATTTTCCACCGGGCAGTAGACGCTGCCTGGGGATTAATTAAGCGCTGATCTTTCAGCGCTTTTTTTATGCCTGCTGATTGTCGCGCATTAATACAGCTTTTTATGTCGCTGCCCGTTTTGCTTACATGCATATTGCCGCCCCACTTAAAAACGTTATATCATAACGATTACTAACGATTTAGTGGCGCCGTAAGCGATGTTATCAATGTGCAGCGATCCTGTTTTATCCGTGCGTGACCTGCGCATTCAAATCGGCCGACAAACGGTTGTCGACGGCCTTTCTTTCGACGTGCTGCCTGATGAGCGCGTTTGCCTGCTAGGCGCGTCCGGGTCGGGTAAATCGTTCACCGCTAAAGCGGTGCTGGGGCTTTTGCCCCCCAATGCCTGTGCCCAGGGAAGCATTCGTCTTCTTGGCCAGGAAGTTATCCATACCCCTGCTGCACAGCGTCGCAACGCAACCCGCGTATCCATGGTGTTTCAGGATTCACTCTCGGCGCTCAACCCGTTGGTGACTATCGGTTCTCAGTTGCGCGAGCCCTTCACACGCCACCACGGCTTATCGCGCAAGGCGGCCGTCCAGGCAACCGTTGCTTTACTTGAGATCATGGGTCTTCCTGACCCGCAGCGTTTAATAAAACGCACGCCGGCAGAGCTTTCGGGCGGCCAGCGTCAGCGCGTGTGTATTGCGCTTGCCATGGCCTGTAAAACCTCACTGCTCGTGGCCGATGAGCCCACGACCGCTCTGGATGTCGTCACCCAGGCGCAGGTACTTCGCGCCTTGCGTGAACATACGGGCAAAACGGCCACCTCGCTGCTGTTTATCACTCATGACCTTCACGCCGCCGCCCAGCTCTGCCAACGCGCTGTGATTATCGAACGCGGCAAAATGATTGAAAGTGGCGAGCTGGATACCCTGATTACCGCCCCACAGCACCGCTTTACCCAGGAGTTGGTCGCCGCTGCGCACAGCGTACAGCCAGCCGCGTTCACGAGCGCGGCCGAACCTCTATCCGTTGACTACTTAAAGAGCGCCTGATGCAACCCCCCATACCGTTTAGTCGTCAGGAAGCATTCGTGGGTAGAGAAGCATTTATATCGGCACGCGGGCTTAATAAAAGCGTTACGCTGCCGCGCGAAGTGTTCTGGCGGGCGGGGGAGCGCAAACGGATAATGCGCGATATTGACCTCACGCTTTACCCCGGCGAACGCGTGGGACTGGTGGGCCTGTCCGGCTCGGGAAAAACCACCTTGTTGCGCTCGCTGCTGGCCATTGAAGCACCTGATAGCGGGTCGATTACCTGCCAGCATAACGCCGTGCGCCCCGCATCCACGGCCCGCCTGCGCTGGTACCGTCAGGCAGTTCAGTATATTCCCCAGGACCCCGCGTCCTCGCTTGACCCACGAATGAGCGTGCGCGCGCTGGTTGCCGAACCGCTGATTCGGCTCAAGGTGGCGTGCGACCCGATTGAGCGTGCCCAAGAAGCACTTGAGCAAGTGGGTTTGGGCGCCGCATTTCTAGACCGCAAGCCTCATGAGCTTTCCGGTGGCCAGGCGCAGCGGGTAGCGATTGCTCGGGCAATCGCTACCCGCCCGCGTTTTTTACTGGCCGACGAGCCGCTTAGCGGGCTCGACCTGCCGGTGCGCGCTCAGGTGATCAACGTGCTTAAAAAGCTCTGCGATGAGAATGGTACGGGGCTTTTGATGGTGTCCCATGACTTATCCGTGGTCGCCAACCTTTGCAAGCGCACCCTAGTGATGGATGACGGCAAGATTGTTGAAGACCGCCCCACCGCAGAGCTTTGGCGTGCGCCTCGCCACCCCATAACGTTTGATTTGATTAAAGCAGTCTCTCAGTTGCCCACTTGCGCTTACCCGCACTGTCATGCGGCCGATGTGGAGGCGCTTTTATAGCGGGCTGTTATAAACCCATTCGTGACTGATACCCCGTTTCGCCAGCGTGGCGGTTAAGTTTTGCCTGCGCGCGTCTGACGGCTGTTTTCTTTTAGCTTTTACTTATATTCCTGATATGGAGACATTTCTAATGTTACGCCGCAAGCTTCGCCTATCTTTACCCGTTGCCTTGGCCACACCGTTTCTCCTCGCGGGCTGCTTTGATGACCAACGTGATGCTGCCTCTGCCTCACCAGACGCCGATGAGCGCATTAGCGTGGCGATGCTTCAGCCGCCGCGCTCAGGTTTAAACCCGTTATCCGACGACGCGTTTAAACTGTCGCGCTGGAGTAACGCTGAAACCCTGGTTCGCCTGGATGCCAACAGTGACCCACAGCCATTCCTGGCAACCGAGTGGGAGCAGGTGGATGATCAGACGTGGCGCTTTGTGATTCGTGATGGCGTGGCTTTCCACGATGGTACCGAGCTGACCGCCGATGACGTGGTGAACTCCCTGACAGCCGCCACCCAAGCGGCCCCCAAGCCGCGTATTCTGGACGGCGTTAACATGACCATTGAAGCCGATGGCGACAATGCCGTGCTGGTACGTACCGAGAAAGCCGACCCGCTGATTGCTAACCGGCTTTCCAGCCCGCAGTTGGCGATCCTAGCTGCTAGCGCCTATGGCGACGATGGCCGGGTGAATTCTATCGCAGCGGGCACCGGCCCTTTTGTTTTGAAAGAGATCAATGGCACCACCAGCGCCACGCTTGACCGGTTCGATGATTACTGGGGCGAGCCCGCCGCCATTGCCGGTATTGATGCGGATTACGTCTCCGATGGTACGGCGCGCGCCGCAGCCTTAAGAACTGGCACTGCCGATGTGGTAGAAGCCATTCCAGTATCGCAAGTGGCGCTACTGGACCAGGCGCTGGTGCACGAAGTGCCCATGCCGCGTACCAACACGCTTTATCTGAATACCCAATCAGGCCCCATGGCCGACCCTGGCCTGCGTGCAGCCGCGCGTGAAGCGATCGATCGCCCGGCTATCGTGAATACCGTCTACGAAGGCCGTGCCGATATCGCCGAGGGCCTGCTGGGCCCGGCGCTGGCTTGGGCAAGCGACTACCGCACGTCGATAGACGACCGCACCGCGCCTACCGCGCCAGAGGGCGCCGAAATCACTCTGGCGACTTTTACCGATCGTGCTGAGCTGCCGGAAGTGGCCGTCCTGCTTGAGCAGCAATTGACCCGTGCAGGTTTCAAGGTAACTCAGGAAGTACGCGAGTACGCGCATATCGAGTCTGACGCCTTGGCCGGTGAGTTTGATGCCTTTATTCTGTCGCGTGCCACCGTGCTCGATTCTGGCGACCCGGTGGCCTACATGTATAGCGACTTCGCCTGTGAGGGCTCTTTCAATATCGCCCAGCTTTGCGACCCCGCCGTTGATGAGGCACTTATTAACGCGTCGCAGCAACCCACCGGTGAGGCACGCCGCCAAGCAATTATTGACGCTGAAGCCGCTATTCTGCGCACCGATGCGGCGATCCCGATGCTGCACGAGCGGGTCATTCAGGGCGAGTCGGCACGGATTGCCAACGCCGAACGCGACCCGCGTGAGCGTATGCTGATCACCGAAAAAACCGCTATCGATACCGATAGCGAGTCTTGAAGGCGCGCCACGCATGATTAACGCAATACCGCTACGCCTCTGGCGCAGTTTAAGCCCCGAGCCGTTTATTCCGCTGTTATCACGCTTGGTGACGCTTGCAGGCGTTGTGGTTCTGGTGGGTCTGCTGCCGTGGCTTTCGGGCCGTGACCCGGCACTGAGCATTCTGCGGGCGCGCTCTGCCGAGCAGGAGGCAACGCCTGAAGCGCTAGCCGCTATTCGTGCGCAGTTGGGCCTGGAATCAGGGCCACTGGAAATGCTGCAGCGCTGGCTGATGGGGCTTCTTCATGGTGATGCGGGCAACTCCTGGATCTCAGGGGCGCCAGTGCTGCCCGGCATGCTGAAAAGCGCGCAGGTATCATTGATGCTAATGGGCTTTGCCATGCTGGTGGCCATTGTCACCGCAACGCTTATCTGTCTGCCTGTCGTTCGGCGTGGTTTACGCGG
The DNA here is from genome assembly GCF_000377665.1 of Vreelandella zhanjiangensis DSM 21076. GTDB lineage: Bacteria > Pseudomonadota > Gammaproteobacteria > Pseudomonadales > Halomonadaceae > Vreelandella > Vreelandella zhanjiangensis. The sequence continues at coordinate 124,369 of NZ_KB898652.1, forward strand.
CCAGGTCAGCCGTTCTTCCGGCGCAATGGGCGCAGCATTAACAGCCCTGCCTGAGTTCCTGCTTGCCTCGTTACTCTTGGTGGTTTTTGCTGCCTGGCTCAACTGGCTACCACCCTATGGCTGGCGAGGCCTGAGCTATGTGGTGCTTCCAGCATTGGCGCTGGGTCTTCCCGCTGGGGGCCTGCTGGGCCGCTTGTTTAGCGACGGCCTGTCGGCCACCTTTACCGAGCGCTGGGTAGCTACCTGGAGTGTGGCGGGCTTCTCTCATCGCCGTATTACGCTATCCGTTCTGCGTCGTACGCTGCCCAGCCTTATGCCTCAGGTAGGCATGGTCATGGTGGGCTTGACCGGCGGTGCAATTGCCGTTGAGCAGGTGTTTTCGATTCCAGGCCTTGGCCGGGCAACTCTCGGGGCCGCATCGGCCCAGGACATGCCGGCACTGCAAACCGGTATTCTTATCCTGCTGGTGATTGCTATTGTGCTGGGCAGCCTTGCCAATATTGGCCGTGCTCTGCTGCTTGGCCGCGCATTTCGGCTGGGCGCGCTGCCTGTTGCCCACAACGAGCAGAGCGTATCGCGTAGGGCATGGATCGTCCCCGTTGTTGCCATCACGCTACTCTGCGTGTTGATCGCGGCAGGCATTACCCGCGATCCATTTAACTCGGCATTTATGCGTTTGGAAACACCCAGCTTTGGCCTCCCCTTGGGGGCAGACGGCACCGGACGCGATATTCTGGCCCGGGTAGCCCATGGCGCGCTATCCACGATTGGCATGGCGGTTGTCGTGGTAGGTTTCACGCTGATTCTGGGGCTTCTGATTGGCTTAGCGCCCCGGCTTGCCACGGGCCCCATTGAAATCACCAAAGCAACGCCGCCCACCATTGCGGGCCTTATCGTTGCCGGTTTGATTGGGCCAAGCACCAGCGGCGCAATTATTGCAGTCACGGCAGTGGCCTGGGCACCGCTTGCGGCACATACGGCGGCGCTGGTTACCGAGGCAAAAGCTCAGCCTCACGTGCGCATAACGCCACTTCTTGGGGTGGGACGACTGCGCCTGATGGGCCGCTATATTCTTCCCGCAGTGATTGGCCCAGTGTTTCGCCACGCCATGCTGCGCTTGCCTGGAGTTGCCCTGGCGCTCGCGGCACTGGGCTTTTTGGGCCTGGGACCACGACCACCCTCGCCGGAGTGGGGGCTAGTGCTGGCAGAAGGCATGCCCTATATCGAGCGTGCCCCTTGGGCGGTACTGATTCCTGCGCTGGCGCTGGTACTGCTGTCGGTACTGGCAGTGTCACTTTCAAGCTTTGTGGGTTCAAGTAAGCCAGCTCGTTAACTGACTAACGCAAATGATTAGGCAAAAAAATACCCCCGAAACATTCGGGGGTATTTTGGTTTGAACGCAGTTTACACAGCGCGCTGGCAAACCTTGCTCTTAACGTAGCGCTTACTCGTGGTCGCCCGCCAACTGCATTTGACGCAGCATGTAGTTCTGGATACCTACCTGATCAATCAGCTTCAGCTCGGTTTCGATATGATCAATATGATCTTCTTCATCGGCGAGCAGGTCGCGCAGCAGATCGCGTGACACATAGTCTTTCACGCTTTCGCAGTAGGTGATCGCGGCAATGTAATCGTTACGGCCGTCGTGCTCGATTCTAAGATCGCTTTCAAGCATCTCTTTGACGTTTTCACCGATATGCAGCTTGCCCAGATCCTGAAGGTTAGGAATGCCTTCCAGGAACAGGATACGCTCGATCAGCTTGTCAGCGTGCTGCATTTCTTCAATAGACTCGTCGTATTCCCACTTGGCGAGCGCTTTAAGACCCCAATCCTTGTACATTTTGGCATGCAAAAAGTACTGATTGATGGCAATAAGCTCGTTGCCCAACGCTTTGTTTAAATGCTGAATTACCTGGGGATCACCTTTCATGACGTCACCTTTCTCGCTGTAATGCTGATAGTTAATCTAACCAATCAAGCAGTTACGTTAATGAAGGAGTATAGGCCATGCAAAGGCATACTCCCAGTTTTCTGAGAGTATAGAGAAGGTGAGGAAAAATTCAAACAAATCAGTTATTTGCTAACGATAACCCTAACAAGAGTGATTCGCGTCACACAGCGTAAGCGAGACTCATGTCGGCTTCCATGCGCGCTTCATACAACGCTTCTTTGGTAAGCGATTTAGCATAGCAGGCGCACTTGCCACACTGGGTGGCACAGCCGGTGGCTTCACGCACTTCTCGCCAGCTGCGCGCTCCATCGCTCACCTGCTGACGAATCTGATGATCGGTTACTCCCTTGCACACGCAAACGTACATGGCGACACCTCATAAATAGCATGAGGTGAATGTAAATGATTCGCATACATTTTATCAAGTAAAAATCTATGCCTTTTAGTAGTGATTGCCTTTCACGATAAAATTGTCGAATTAACACAGGAAGTTAGTATTTAGTTGCGTGTTTACTAATACGTACGCTTAACGGAAAGATACTGCGCTAGTGCGCGTATTGGAGACAATATCTGGCCAGCTGCGCTGCTGGCGATCAAAAAGTACCCACCAATAGCCCAAGCCGAATACCGCCAAAGAGGGCCAGGCGACCACACAACGTATCAGGCCCTGTTTAAGGGTAATGGTCTCGCCATCAAGCGTTTGCACACGTAGACCCCACGCCTGCATGCCCAGCGTCATGCCGGCGCGCCGCCAGAAAAAACAGAAGAAACCGGTGGTGGAGAGAAGCAGTAAACCGCGCAGGCTCCAGACGGCCAAAGCAGAAGCCCCGACGGCCTCCACTGGCTGACTGAGTACCAGCCGGAAAAACGCTAGATGGATAATCGTAATAAGCAGCCAGAGGGCTAGCACTAATACGCCATCATACGCCATGGCGCCCAGCCGGCGGCCCAGCCCGGCTGAAACTACGTTATCCATAAACTTACGCTAGCCATTACGTCGCAGGAAATAAATCCCCACGGCGGCACAGGCCAGGGTCGGCACCAGTACCGCCCATACAGGAGAAAACCCAAAAATCGTTGATGCAGGGGCCAGCAGATCCTGAATATATTTAAACGCAAGCCCGGTGACCACACCATAAAACACCCGCGTTCCCGCCGCCACGGTACGCAGCGGGCCAAATACAAACGAGGCGGCAATCAAGACCAGCGAGCCCATGGTGAGCGGCATAAGCATCTTTTGCCAGAAGTACAGCAGCGGTTGATCCGCGGTTAGCCCCTGCGCCTGCAGATAGCGCGCATAGGCCCACAGCTCACTGGGTGCCTGGCTCTCGACATCACGTAGCAGGCGCTCCAACTGTACTGGTGTAATATGCGTTTCCCAGAAGGCGCTGTCGTAGCTTTCAGACTCGGTATAATCACCGTAAATACGTGTGGTAGTCACATTTTCAAGCCGCCAGGCGCCCTCTTCCCAATGCGCACGAGCAGCATGCGTGGCTTCGACCAGCTGCCTTTCATCAAAGCGGTAGCGAGTTAAATCAAGTACTACTTCGTCGGCGCGAATCGCCCCGAACCGGTAAACGCTATCACCTTCAAACTGCCAGCCGCTGCGACTGGCGGGCTGGGCGCTTTCGCCCTGGCGCTGCTCAAGCTGCCACGCTTCGGCAAACTGCTCGGTGCGTGGGCTTACGAACTCGGCGATCAGCAGCACCACAACCACCACCAGCAGCACCGGCTTCATCACGCCCCAAACAATACGCGCCAGTGAACGCCCAGAGGCGCGCATAACGGTAAGCTCATTACTGGACGCCATGCTGCCTAAACCAATCAGCGCGCCAATCAGGACCGCCACCGGGGCATACTGATAAAAACGCCACGGCGTACGCATGAGTAGGTAGAAGAACACATCCAGTGCGGTGTAATTGCCTTGTACGTGGCGCAAGTCACCAATGTAGGCAAGCGTGATATCCAGCCCCAACAGCACGAACTGGACAACGATGATCGCCCCCAGTACGTTGCGGGCGATATACCGATCTAAACGATCCGCAACTATCAGCACATTCAGCATTAACGCATCCCCTTACGCTGAGAGCGCCATAAAAGCAGTAATCCCAGGCCTAAAAACAGTAAATGTACCGGCCAAACGCCGATCAGCGGCGTTAATTTGCCGCTACCAATGGCATCGACTGCCGCGAGCAGCAAGCTTAAATAACCGACATATAAAAAGACCGCGGGCAGCAGCTTGGCAAACCGGCCCTGGCGCGGGTTCACGCGGGAAAGCGGCTGAGCAAGAAGGGCCAGCACGAACACCATGAACGGCAGCCCTGCACGCCACTGAAACTGCGCCTGAGCACGCGGGTTGGGGTCGTGCCAAAGCGCTGCGGTGGTTGCGAATTCAAGCGAATCCAGCTCCTGGCGGCTACGGCTTAACCCCAGACGCATCGTATAGCGTTCAAAGGTAAGCCGCTGCGCATCCATCTGGCCGGGGGCCACGCCATAACGTTCGCCATTTTCCAGCACCAGAAAGCGGCTGCCCGTTTCAACCCGGGTTTCCTGATGGCCCGACGCCGCCCGCGTCACAAAACTATGCGGGCTTTCAGGCCCGGGCAGCTCGTGCACCAGAACCTCCTGCATTTCAGTGCCTTCGCTATTGAAGTCAGTGATATACGCCGTACGCCCGCCGCCAAAATCCTGAAAGCGCCCTGGGGCCAGCACCGAGACATCCAGGCGGCTGCTCTGCTCTTCAAGCGTGGCCGCTGTTTGCAGCGCGCCAGCCGGGGTTAGCCACAGGCTGCAAAGAGCGACCAATACCGCAACGATAGAGGCAGGCAGCAGCGTGACCCGTAAAAGACGCAGCGGGCTCATGCCGCAGGCCACCATGACGGTAATTTCGCTGTTCATATAAAGCTGCCCATAGGCCAGCAGAATACCCAGGAAAAACGCCAGTGGGAGCACCAGCTCCATAAAGCCGGGCAGATGAAACATCATCAGGCTGCCCAGAATGGTGACTGGAAAATCACCCTCCGCTGCATCTGAAAAGTAGCGAATAAAACGACTGCCCATAATGACGAGCAATAGAATACCGGCCACCGCGGACATGGTGAGTAACACTTCGCGAGTTAAGTACCGAAATAAAATCAACGCCCTCTCCGGCTAATCGTGCAGGATGCCATGCAATGCGTCCATGGCTTGGGTACACTAAACGAACACTCAGTACGGGGCATTATCCCGAATCCCTCGATGCTTGTCTTGTTGGAGACGTCATGGAATTTTCCGTTCAGACCGCCAATCCGGCTAAAGCCGAAACGGCTTGTCTCGTCATCCCCGTTTTTAAAGGTAGCGACTTACTACCCACGGCCGCCAGATTAGACGACGCCAGCGAGCGTTTAATCGGCCAGTTGCTTGAGCGCGGTGATTTTGATCCAACGCTTGGCAACGTGCAGATGATTCCGTTTGCACCGGGTCTTGGCGCAGAGCGGCTATTGTTAGTAGGCCTCGGCGAGCGCGAAAAGTGCCAGGAAGCCGCGTTTTTAAAAGCGCTGGATGCCGCCATGGCAGCACTTACCAAACTGCCGGTGGATGAAGCCAGCATCGCATTTGACGATGTGCCGCTTGAAACCCGTGACAGCAACTGGAAAGCCCGCAAGGTACTGGAAGCCGCTGAGCGCGCCATTTACCGTTTCGATCAGTTTAAGTCGCAGCCCGCACCTTTAGCGAGCCTTAACGAATTAACGCTGATGGTGAGCGAAGCGGGTGACGCTAAGCTTGCCAGCCAAGGGGCACGCATTGGCGCGGCCATCGGCCAGGGCATTAACTACACCCGTACGCTGGGTAATTTACCGGGCAATGTGTGCACGCCGCGCTATCTTGCCGAGCAGGCCGAAGAGCTGGGCCGGACTTCCAACGGCGCGCTGGACGTCGAGATTCTTGATGAAGACGCGCTGGAAGCGCTGGGCGCAGGCTCGCTGCTTTCCGTGGGCCGGGGCAGCAGCCAACCCACCCGCTTGATCGTGATGAAGTACAACGGCGCAGACGAGCGCGAAGAAGCGCCTCACGTTCTGGTAGGTAAAGGTATCACCTTCGATACCGGCGGCATTTCGTTGAAGCCTGGCGAAGGCATGGACGAAATGAAATTCGACATGTGCGGCGCCGCCAGCGTATTTGGTACCGTCAAGACAATGCTGGCTATCAAGCCCAAGCTCAATCTGGTGTTTATTGTCGCTGCCGCCGAGAACATGCCGGACGGCCTGGCCACCAAGCCCGGCGATATCATCAAGACGCTTAAAGGCCTGACGGTTGAAGTGCTCAATACCGATGCCGAAGGCCGTCTGGTACTTTGCGACGCGCTGACGTATGCCGAGCGCTTCAAGCCGGCAAGCGTCGTGGATATTGCCACGCTTACTGGTGCTGTCATTGTTGGTCTGGGCCACCACGCGACCGGCCTGCTCTCCAATGATGATGATCTGGCGCTCGATTTATTAGAAGCGGGCGAAGCGGCCTGGGACCGCGCCTGGCACCTGCCTCTTTGGGATGAGTACCAGGACCAGTTGGAATCCAACTTCGCGGATCTGGCCAATATCGGTGGACGCCCGGCGGGTACGATTACCGCGGCGTGTTTTTTGTCGCGCTTTGCCGATCACTTCCCCTGGGCGCATCTGGATATCGCCGGTACCGCCTGGCACTCAGGCAAACAGAAAGGCGCTACCGGCCGCCCGGTCGGCCTGCTTTCGCAATACCTGCTGGACCGTGAAACCGACGCTCAGGTAGAAAGTAGCACCAATTAATATCCTGATTGAGCGCTCGATGGTTGCCTTTCAGGGCGACAACCGTTAAACCTGAAAGTATTAGCGTGTGCCAGTCCTTTATGGCACACGCTACTCCTGACGATATGCTTACATTCGCCCTTCGGGGCCTGGCTCTAGCGGAGAAAACACGCCGTGCCCACTAGTTCTACGACTCGTTTTGAAATCCTGCCGTCCAATCAGCCGACGGCCGATAGTATCCGTGACAATATCCTGACCAACCCAGGGTTTGGCAAGTACTTCACCGACCATATGGTCAATGTCCGCTGGACGGTCGATGCCGATTGGCACGGCCACCAGGTGCGCCCTTACGGCCCGCTAACGCTCGACCCGGCCGCCTCCGTGCTGCATTACGGTCAGGAAATTTTTGAAGGTATCAAAGCCTATCGTCATGCTGACGGTTCGGTCTGGACCTTCCGCCCGGAGAAAAACGCCGAGCGTTTCCGCCGCAGTGCCCGCCGTTTAGCCTTGCCGGAGCTAGCGGATGAAGATTTCATCGGTTCGATCAAGGCGCTGCTGGCCCAGGACCATAGCTGGGTACCCACGCCGCAAAGCGATGCAGACGAGTGCAGCCTTTACCTTCGCCCGTTCATGATCGCCACGGAAGCTTTCCTGGGAGTACGCCCGGCTCACGAAGTGGATTACTACGTGATCGCATCCCCGGCGGCGTCCTACTTCAAGGGCGGCATCAGCCCGGTATCCATCTGGCTCTCCTCGCATTACAAGCGGGCAGCCGCGGGCGGCACCGGCTTTGCCAAGTGCGGCGGCAACTACGCAGCATCACTGGCCGCCCAGAAGGAAGCCGAATCTCACGGCTGTGGTCAGGTAGTGTTTCTGGACGCTGCGGAAAGCAAGTGGATCGAGGAACTGGGTGGCATGAACCTGTTTTTCGTGTTCAAGGATGGCCGCCTGGTCACCCCGCGCCTGACGGATACCATTCTGGAAGGCGTGACCCGTAACTCGGTGCTCACCCTTGCCAAAGACATGGGTCTGACCCCGGAAGAGCGCCCGATCAGTATTGATGAGTGGCGTGACGGCGCGGCTTCCGGCGAGATCACAGAAGTGTTCGCCTGTGGCACCGCCGCGGTCATCACGCCGGTAGGCGAGCTGGTCACGGAAAACGAGCGCATTCGCTTGAACGGCGACGGTGGTAACGACGTCGCCATGCGCATTCGCAAGACGCTTCTGGATATCCAGTACGGCCGCAGCGAAGACAAACACGGCTGGCTTACCCAACTGGTGTAATGTCTCCCCCGCCGCCGCCAGCAATGGCGGCGGTGATGACGTTCATTTGGAATGGCTTTGAAGCGCTTTTAAAGCCCTTTCAGAGAGCTTGGCAAACGCTGGAGCCGCTATGGCGCGCATCGATTTTTATATTCTCCCTGATACCACTCTGGACGCGCGTTTGGCATTCGCCTGCAAGCTGGCCGAAACCATTTGGCGCAAAGGCTATCGCCTGCACCTTCACTGCGAAGACAAGGCCCTTGCCGAACAGGCGGACGCAGCCCTGTGGAATTTTCGTGAGGACGCCTACCTGCCCCACGCGCTTGAAGACAGCGAGATGGCGGCCAGCGTGCCGATAACGCTGGGTTGGCAGACACTGCCCACGCCCAAAGAAGAAACCGCGCTCCTCAATCTGCACCCCGATATTCCTGACGGCGTTGAACGCTATGCGCGCGTTGCAGAAATTATCAATCAGCATCAACACGTTCTGGTCGCCAAGCGCGCTTGCTGGCAGCGTTATAAAGAGCTTGGGCATGAAGTGGTGCCGCATAAGCTTGGCTAACCAAAATGAGCGGTCCTTATGAATGACAAACCTGCGTCACTGACAACACCGCCGGACGGCTATGCAGCTTGGCTAGCTGAGCTCAAAAGCCGCATCCATAGCGCCCAGCAGCGGGCGACACTGGCGGTCAATCGCGAGCTGGTGATGCTCTATTGGCAGATTGGACAGGATATTCTCCAGCGCCAGGCCGAACAGGGCTGGGGAGCTAAAGTAATAGATCGACTGGCACATGATTTGCGCACGGCCTTTCCTGAAGGGAAAGGATTTTCCAGAGCAAACCTGATGTATATGCGTGCATTTGCCGAGGCTTGGCCAGACGCCGAAATTGTCCAACAGGCTGTTGGACAATTACCCTGGGGCCACAACCTGGTGCTGTTGAGCAAGTTAAAAGAGCCCGCTGAGCGCTTGGCTTATGCTCATGCTGCATTGGAGCATGGGTGGTCACGCAATGTACTGGTGATGCAGATTGAGACCCGCTTGCTGGAACGCCAAGGAGCGGCGGTTACCAATTTTGAAACCCGCTTACCCAAGCCACAATCAGACCTGGCGCGCGAGTCGCTTAAAGATCCCTACCGCTTTGATTTTCTCGGGCTGTCTGCCGAGTCACAGGAGCGTGAAGTGTAAGGGGCGTTAGTGCGCCATGTCACAGAGTTTTTACTGGAGCTAGGCGCTGGCTTTGCCTTTGTCGGACGGCAGGTAGTCGTCGACGTGGGGGGCGAGGAGTTTTTTATTGATCTGCTCTTTTACCATCTTAAGCTGCGTTGCTATGTGGTCATCGAACTGAAGACCGGCAAGTTCAAGCCAGAACATCTGGGACAGCTAGGCTTTTATCTCACGGCGGTTGATCGCCAGCTCAAAGATGAGCAGGACAATCCCAGCATCGGCCTTTTGCTATGCAAGAGCAAAAATAAGGTAGTGGCCGAGTATGCATTAAGCGATAAGTCCCAGCCGATGGGCATTGCCGAATATAAATTGTTGGAATCACTGCCTACCGAGCTACAAACGGGCCTACCTAGCATTGAGCAGATCGAACAAGAACTAGGCGAGATAAAAGATCAGTCAAAATAGAAGAAGCAACACCGCGTAAGCCTTGTGGCACAAATGACCAACAAAGCAGAACATTAATAATAACTAATTAGTGGAAAAGCATGATATCTGTCTCTTTTTTATCCCGCCATCCGCTAGCCGTGATTGTTATTGCCCAGCTGTTTGGCACCTCGCTGTGGTTCAGTGTTAATGGCGTTGGCTTGGCATTGCAGGAGGCAGTGGGTCTTAGTGAAGGTGATCTTGGCTTACTGACCATTGCGGTGCAGGCTGGGTTTATCACCGGCACGCTATTAATCGCCATTACCGGCCTTGCCGACCGCATGCGGGCAAGTCATCTGTTTGCACTGTCAGCGGTGCTCGGTGCACTTATCAACGCGGCGTTTATTGGCGTTGCCGACAGCATAACGCTGGCGGCAGTGGCACGCTTTGCCACCGGCCTATGCCTGGCAGGCATCTACCCGTTGGGCATGAAGCTGGTGGTGAGTTGGACACCTTCGCATGCGGGAGCGGCCCTGGGCTGGCTGGTCGGCATGCTGACACTGGGCATCGCCTCGCCCCATTTACTGCGCGGATTAACGCTGCATCTTCCCTGGCAGTGGCCGCTACTGCTGGCATCTCTTTTGGCGCTGGTGGCCGCGTATATGATTTCCCGTTTGGGCGTTGGCCCCCACCTGCCGGCCAAGGCGAGTACCGGCCGCCCGTGGGCTGGGCTGAGTGCGTTCAAGCAGCGCCAGTTTCGCAAGGCCGCGTTGGGCTACTTCGGCCACTGTTGGGAGCTTTATGCATTCTGGGCGCTGGTGCCCTTTTTGGTTACCCGCGAGCTTGAGCGGCTCAGTGCGTCAGCAAGCCTTCAGCCGTGGCTAAGCTTTGCCATTATTGCCCTTGGCCTGCCTGGCTGCGTGTGGGCTGGCCGGTGGAGTCGGAAAGCGGGCAGCGCCCACGTTGCGTCTGTGGCGCTATTAACCTCGGGCGTACTTTGCCTGGTTTACCCTCTATTGGGCAGCCTTTCTCCTTGGCTCCTTCTGGCGCTGCTGGGCATTTGGGGCGTTAGCGTGATAGCCGATTCAGCACAGTTTTCGGCGCTGGCATCGACCCACGCACCCGCCGAGCGGCTAGGTGCAGCCTTGGCCATGATGAACGCTATCGGCTTTGGTTTGACCATTCCTTCAATTGCCTTGGTAACCACACTTTGGGCAAGCCAGAGCGTGGCGGTTATCTGGTGGTTATTGCCAGGCCCTGTGTTGGGTTTAATCGCGATGCGTGGGTTAAATCTCCCCTCGGCAAAGGCCTGACGCTCTGCCCCTTATCGCGCTATACTTGTCACCATTTTTTTGCACGTTGTGAGCCGACTCCCCATGGAAAAGACCTACCAACCCGAACAGATCGAAACCCGCTGGTATAAGCGCTGGGAAGCCGATAACCGCTTTGCCCCTTCGGGTAAGGGCGCGCCTTTCTCCATCATGATTCCGCCGCCCAACGTGACCGGCAGCCTGCACATGGGCCACGCGTTCCAGGACACCATCATGGATACCCTGACGCGCTTGAAGCGTATGCAGGGCAATAACACGCTGTGGCAGGTAGGTACCGACCATGCGGGTATCGCCACGCAAATGCTGGTTGAGCGCAAGATCGCTGCCGAAGAAGGCAAGACTCGCCACGATCTGGGCCGCGATGCGTTCATTGATAAAGTGTGGGAGTGGAAGGAAGAGTCGGGCGGACACATTACCCGCCAGCTGCGCCGCATGGGCGCGAGTGTCGACTGGAGCCGCGAGCGCTTCACCATGGACGACGGCTTCTACAAAGCCGTTCAGGAAGTCTTCGTGCGCCTGCACGAAGAGAAGCTGATCTATCGCGGCAAACGGCTGGTCAACTGGGACCCGACCCTGCATACGGCAATTTCCGACCTGGAAGTGGAAAACAAGGAGCAGCAGGGCAGCTTCTGGCACTTCCGCTACCCGCTGGCCGACGGGGTTAAAACCGACGATGGCAAAGACTATCTGATTGTGGCCACCACCCGCCCGGAAACCCTGCTGGGCGATACCGGCGTGGCAGTAAACCCCGAAGATGCGCGTTACGCCTCGCTGGTCGGCAAGTTTATTGAACTACCGCTGGTAGGTCGGCGTATTCCTGTCGTGGCCGACGAACACGCGGTAATGGAAAAAGGCTCGGGCTGTGTAAAAATCACCCCGGCTCATGACTTCAACGACTACGAGGTCGGCAAACGCCAAAACCACCTGCTGATTAGCGTCTTCTCAAAAGATGCCACGATTCTTGAGCAGGCGGAAATCTTCAACCTCAAAGGCCAGCCTCAGCCTGAAGAAGATGCCAGCCTGCCCGCCAAGTATGCAGGCCTGGACCGCTTTGAAGCGCGTAAGCAGATCGTGGCCGATATGGATGCGCTTGGCCTGCTGGAGCAGGTGGAAGCTGTTAATAATACCCTTCCCTATGGTGACCGCTCGGGTGATGTGATTGAGCCGCTGTTGACCGACCAGTGGTTTGTGGCCGTTGAATCGCTGGCCAAACCGGCCATTAAAGCGGTTGAGGATTGCGAGATCCAGTTCGTACCTAAAAACTACGAAAACATGTACTTTGCCTGGATGCGCGATCTGCAGGACTGGTGTATTTCCCGCCAGCTGTGGTGGGGTCACCGCATTCCTGCCTGGTATGACGCCGAAGGTAACGTCTACGTTGCACGTAGCGAAGCCGAAGCGCGTGAAAAGCACGGCCTGGATGCCGATCTGGTGCTAACCCAGGACGAGGACGTTCTGGATACCTGGTTCAGCTCGGGCCTGTGGACCTTCGGTACGCTTGGCTGGCCGGAAAAAACCCCTGAATTGGAAACCTTCCACCCCACCAGCGTTCTTGTAACGGGCTTTGACATCATCTTCTTCTGGGTTGCCCGGATGATTATGATGACCCTGAAGTTCACTGGCCAAGTGCCCTTCAAGACCGTGTATGTTCACGGCCTGGTGCGCGACGGCCAGGGCCAGAAGATGTCCAAATCCAAGGGCAACGTACTCGACCCGATCGACCTTATCGATGGCATTACGCTGGACGCGTTGCTTGAAAAGCGCACCGGCAATATGATGCAGCCGAAACAGGCCAAGGCGATTGCCAAAGCGACCAAGGACGAATTTAAAGACGGTATCGAAGCCCACGGCACCGATGCGCTGCGCTTTACCTTCCTCTCCCAGGCCACCACCGGGCGCGATATCAAGTTTGATATGAATCGTCTGGATGGCTATCGCAACTTCTGCAACAAGCTGTGGAACGCTTCGCGCTACGTGCTGATGAATGCTGAAGGTGAGGATTGCGGCAGCGATGGCAGTGAAGTAGAGCTTTCCCTGGCGGATCGCTGGATTATTTCCCAGTTGCAGAAAGTTGAAGCCCAAGTGACCAAGGCAATGGACGAGTACCGCTTCGATCATGCCTCTCAAGCGCTGTATGAATTCGTCTGGAACGAGTACTGCGATTGGTATCTGGAGCTTTCCAAGCCGGTGCTATGGGACGAAAACGCGTCTATTGAAGCCAAACGTGGCACCCGCCGGACACTGGTACGCGTTCTGGAAGTCATTCTACGCCTGGCTCACCCGATGATGCCTTACATTACCGAAGAGATCTGGCAGCGCGTATCGCCCTTGGCCGGTACGTTTATGGGCGAAGGCGCCTCCTTGATGCTGCAGGCCTGGCCCGAAGCTGACGAGAGCAAGATCGACGAGCAGGCTACCCGCGATATCGAGTGGCTAAAAGGTGTGATCATCGCTGTGCGTAACATTCGTGCTGAGATGAACATCGCCCCCGGCAAGCCGCTGGATGTGCTGCTGACCAAGGGCCAACCTGAAGATGCCAAGCGCCTGGAAAGCAACCGCCACTTCCTGGCCAAGCTTGCCAAACTGGAAAGCGTCACCTGGCTTGAAAACCCTAACGATGCTCCGCTTTCGGCAACTCAGCTTGTTGGCGATATGGAAGTCTTGGTGCCGATGGCCGATTTGATCGACAAAGACACCGAGCTTGCCCGCCTGAATAAAGAGATCGACAAGCAGGACAAGCTTATTGGCGGTATCGAGAAGAAGCTTTCCAATGAAGGCTTCACCGCCAAGGCTCCGGCCGCCGTGATCGAGAAAGAGCGCGGGAAGCTTGCTGAGTTCCAATCCGCCAAGAAATTGCTCGAAGAGCAGAAGGCCAAGATCGAAGCACTGTAGACCCGCCGAGATACGACGACCCACCACCAACGCCACCTTAGGGTGGCGTTGGTGTTTCAAACAGCAGCTAGACACATTAGTGGCGGAAGACGTACTCCGAACCATCGGTGAAGCGGCTGAAACGATAGATGGAGGGGTCGCAGGTCGTTTCTTCACCTGCAATCATTTCGGCGAGCATTTCCCCCGAGGCGGGGCCCGTGGTCAAACCATTGCCGGAGAAGCCGGTAATCACGAAGAGCCCGTCGTTGTCCGGCACTTCCGAAATCACTTGGGTAGAGTCGGGCGTGGCGTCGATCATGCCGGCCCAGCGCTCGCGCACCTGGGCGTTTTCATACTGCGGATAGGCGCGGCGCAGGTTCGCAAGCGCTGTGTTTACCTCGTTCTCATCCACACTGCCCGAGAGCATGCGCACCTGCTCGAAGGGTGTGATCTCGTTGGCGGACCAGCGCGAGGCCATATTGAGCGAGGCAAAGAAGTCGCTCGACAGGCGCACCTTGAGCAGATCGCCGGAGTGCTTCAACGCCGGCATGAAGTCCAGCAGCATGCGGAAGCTGTCGGTGGTGATGGGCGCGACGTTGGTCGACACGCCTACGGCGGTTTCCCCGGTGTCCATCTGGCGCCAGGCGAAGTCTGGCCCGTATCCGGCGCCGGGCAAGGCGTTGTCGATTGGGCTCAGGCGCTGCATAGAAGAAGCGATGGTCAGCTGGGGCAGATGAATGCCCAGGTTCCCGGCAAACAGCGACGACCAGGCGCCACCCGCCAGCACTACCCGGGAAGCCTTGATATAACCCTTCTCCGTATGCACGCCGACGATCCTGCCGCCCTGGCGGTCGATAGTACGGGCCGCACAGGGCGAGACGATCTGCACGCCTTCATTCATCGCCCCCCGCGCAATTCGCGAAACCGAGTAACGCGGCTCAGCGGTGCCGTCGCTGGGTTGATGAAGTACCGCCTTGTATTGCTCGGCGCCATTGGGCAGCAGCCGACCAAGCTCGGTGCCGGTGACCAGTCGTGCATCGGTCTGCGGCTGGATATGGCGCGCCTCGGCAAGCCACTCCCGGCTTGCGCTCACCTCATCGTCGGTGGCCAACAGCGAGAAATTACCGGTCTGGCGAAAGCCGATATCTTCGCCGAAGCGGCCGGCAAAACCCTGCCAGATCGCCTTCGAACGGTTGGCAAGCTCCAGCTTGCCCAAGTCCCAGCTGTTGGAATAGACCCAGCCAAAGGCACGGCTGGACTGCTCGCCCGCCACCACGCCCTTTTCGAGCACTACCGTATTCAGCCCCTTCTCGTTCAGAAATAGCGCCGTGGAAAGCCCTGCAATGCCACCGCCAATCACCACGACATCGGTCTCGGCGGGTAAGGTGTCCGAAGTAGCCACCCCTTCTGCGCGGGGAATTTGCGATTCAAGGCGCCATCCTGGCCTAGCGCCATAGGTGGCTCCCAAAAAACCACCCATTAAGCCGCCAGCAATACCGGTACCGGCGCCTAGTAGAAAATTACGTCTGGATATTTTCATTGCTTAAACCTTTCAATGTCCTGCACGAAAGCGGCGTTTGGGGAGCCACGTTGAGAGTTAAAAAGCAATTATGACTACTCAGTCGGAAAATAAAAAGTGGGCTTTTTTGTTTCAATCGATCAATGCAGTGAAACGAAGGAAATAAACGTAACCGCCTGCCTGAACGGCTTTCGGCGCAATCTAACGTGGATAAGGTAAAATGAGGGGAGATTCATCCGCCTCTCCATTCATTTACAGGGAGCGGCTTTCCACGCAATAGAGAGCCCTATGGCACGCAAAAAAGAAATCTCACTTGACCGCATTCTGGATGCAGCCGATGCCATCATCATGGAGAGCGGCGGACGTCAGTTCACTCTCGACGCCGTGGCCGAGCGGGCAGGTATTAGTAAAGGGGGGCTGGTCTATAGTTTTGCGACAAAAGATGACCTGGTAGCTGCCGTCCTGCAGCGCGAAATCGACCGCGTTCAACACGCCGTTCAAACGCGGGCAGGAAACGATTGGGAACATAAGCATAAGCGATTGCTGGCTTATCTGGATGAAGCCCTGACCGAGGATGACCGCCTTATTCGTCGCTCTGCCTATCTTATGACAGCCCTGCTTCAATCACCGGAAAAATCGCGCCCGGCAAGGGAGTATTATCGCTCGATTCTGGATCTATTCGATGGCGGCAGCACCGCGAGTAAAGAGATTCGCCAAGCCGTGCTGGCCATGGAGGGGCTGTTTCTACTGCGTGGGCTAGGCTTGGCGGACCCATCCGCGGCTGAGTGGCGTTCGGTACTCGCGCATGCCCGCGCTACTGTCGCCAACGCTATTAATGACGGCGCTATCAATGACGGCAGTATGGAGTAATTCGTTAGGCACAAGTGTCACCCGCCAGTGACCGAGGCAATGGTGGAATTCGCCGTATTCTGCCTTATAACCTGCAGGGGCTTGCCATAGTATTTGCCAGCTTCATGCGCCTTGCCGATCGCCTGATTGAGCGCATGGCTGCTTTTTTCGATAATGCTTTACATAAGCTACAGCGCCACTCTTAAGCTAAGCAACTTAGACGCAATACAAAAACCCTCATACCCGCTTACGCGGGTATGAGGGTTATTTCCAGATTAGCGGCGCTAAACAATTTACATATTTTTGAAAGATTTACTTTATATATCATCAATCTTATCGAATGAATATGCCTTGGCAAACGTTTCTAATACCTTGCGTACAACTTTACGCTGGTCAATAGGCAAACTGCGGTAAAGCGATAATATTTGATGCTCTTCATTATTAGATGATGCCTCAAAAGTGATAAAAGGCTTACTAACATTATGGATACTTCCTTCCCCGTAACGTAAATAATGGGGGTCAATGCATAGCCACTTCGCCAATAGCTGTAGCTTGTCTTGATTGGGGATCGAATCGCCACGCAGCCATCTTCTTACTGCCTGAAAAGTAATAGGTTTTCCCCAATAACGTAAATTGAATTCCCTTTCAAGCGTTGACGGACGGATATCATAACCAGCTGATTCCATCGCTAATTTTAAACGCTTCGCAAACATAATTTTTTCATTCATGCCTCCAATGTGAATTGATTATTCAACACCAGTTGAATAGCAGTTCACTTTTTGATTGAATCGATAATTCAATTTAAAGTTTCGCATCACAATGTCAGCTTCGCGGAGTTGGATATAGCGAGACTTGGTGCCGCTGGAGGCCCACCATGAGTAAAATATTTTACTTACACAATCGACGTTTGGTTGGTCAACACAGCCAAAGTTTTTTGCTCTTATCGGCTTCCAGCCACGCCGAACTTTATGAACAATTAGCTAAAACGCTTTATTACATGCTAGTAGAGAAAAGCAGCCCGGTCGTTATCTATCAGCGCTTGCCAACCGATGAGCTGCATCTGGTTTACGCCTTTCCGTTTGAAAACATGCCTGAGCCGCACAGTCGAATGTGCTCCACTGCGGAGTTTTCCAGCTCGTCACTCAACTATCATGTGCTAAAAGACAAACATGAGGTACTGGGATACGTTGGATACCCGCCATCTACTTGTGCAGGAGTAGCACGCGAGATTGAGGCATTAATCGATATTGCTACACATCAATGGCGCCTGTTAAACGCTCAACAGATGGCGAGCAGCAGACAAGGCGAACAATAATTCAAACACCGCCTATTTATAATACTCAACTATTTACAGGCATTTCGTGGGAAGCGGAGCAGTATTTCACCTTTACAGACGGTCAGCGTATAACATGGGCCTGCCGACATTTCGCTGGAGTTGACCATCGAGTATCGGCAGGCCCAATAAGGATTAAGGGGCTTTATTTACCTTCGCGCCAGCCACCCAGTACGCGACTGTCCGGCCCGAAAAAGACCAGGCGATCATGATCAATCAGGTAGCGGTAAGCGTTATCCAGCATGTCCGTTACCCGCTTGGCATCCGCCATATTTGGACAGGCCATGCGTGTAGTGGCAAGCCCTTCAAAATCGATGCGGTGACTCTCGCCAAGGCTTACGTTGCCGGTAAAGCGGTTGCAGCCGTCAGAGCCTGCCACTTTCCCATCCTTCGAGATCGTAAAAAACGGCGTTTCCGCAAACGATAGCCGCTCATCGGTACCGATTAGCAGCAGATTCCAGCGCTGATCCACTATCGGGCCTGACAAGCCTGTATGGCGCGGCGTGTCGTTAAGCTGTGGTTCGTCCGGCGTGCTGCTGCACGCGCTGAGCAATACAGCGGTCAGTGCAAGAAACGGCAGCAGGCAGACTCGGGCGCGGTGTTTTTTCATGAGCATGTTCTATTCCCTTACCAGCTACCGCTGTTTTCCATGGAGGCCCAGGGCTCTTGAGGTGCCAAAGCATCGCCTTTTTGCAGAAGCTCGACTGAGATACCGTCAGGCGATTTTACAAACGCCATATGGCCGTCGCGCGGCGGGCGGTTTACGGTGACACCGTTGTCCTGAAATTTTTGGCAGAGTGCGTAAATGTCATCCACGCGGTAAGCCAGATGACCAAAGTTACGTCCGCCCGTGTACTCTTCCGGGTCCCAGTTATAGGTCAGCTCGAGTTCGGGAGCGGTTAACTGGGCTGAGCGCTCTTCGTCTTCTGGGGCGGCAAGAAATATCAGCGTGAAGCGGCCTTTTTCATTCTCTTTACGACGTACTTCTTTAAGTCCCAGCAGATCACAGTAAAACCGAAGTGAGGCGTCTAAATCTTTAACACGCACCATGGTGTGTAAATATTGCATGCTTTAACTCCTTTGGTGATAACAATCCAGTGTACTCGTTACTGCATAACGCAGATGTGATGATTACGCAGCCAGCCTGCTAACGCCATAGGCAGTGTTTCTTAAGAAGCATAGGCGTAGAATCTCTTGACAAAAATGTGACACCCAGCAATCAATCCAATAACTCTGTACAATAAATAATCGCAAACCATATTAACGGGTATCGCTAAAAGGAGAAACCAGTGGATTCAATCACACAGGCTGCGCTAGGCGCCGCTGTAGGTGGAACGGTACTTGGCCGCCGCCTGGGGCGTAAAGCTGTGCTGGTTGGAGCACTGCTGGGCACGCTACCTGACCTGGATGTCGCGCTGGATTACGGCGATGCTATTGCCAATGTAACCGAGCACCGCGGCTTTTCTCATTCGCTACTGGTGCTGACCGGCCTCGCCACGCTGCTGGCCCTTTTGTGTACACGCTTTGCGCCTGCCCGGGATATTTCTTTATCTCGCTGGTGGTGCTTTTTTACGCTATGTTTGGTGACCCACCCGCTGCTGGATGCGCTAACGACCTACGGTACGCAGCTTTTTTGGCCGCTGGATACGCCGCCGGTGGCATGGCCGATCATCTTTATTATTGACCCGATTTATACTCTGGCTCTTTTGATAGGCCTGGGAACGGCGCTGGCATCCCAGCAGGTGCGCAAATACTGTGGCCTGGGTCTTGCCGTATCGTGCGTGTATCTAGCCCTGGCAGCAGGCGCCAAGTGGAGTGTGGAGCAGCGTCTGGCCCCGGCTCTTGCTGAACAGGGCTTAACGCAGGCCCCTTTATTGGTTCAGCCGACGCCGTTTAACATTGTGCTATGGCGGGCCACGGTGATTGATGAAGACCGCTATTATGAGAGTCTTATCAGTATCTTCGATGCGCCTCGCCTCCCCCAGCTAGAACCCTTATGGCGAAATGCGGCGCTGGAAGACACGGCGCTTTCCGGCCCGCTAGGCCAGCGGTTAACATGGTTTACCGGCCCTTTTTTACGCTACGAAGTTCGTTGGATTGATGGCAAGGAAACGCTAGTCGCCACCGATATCCGGCTAGGCTTTCCGGGATTTCACCCGTTTAGCTTTACGCTTGCCACTCTTGAGGATAATCGCTGGGTACCGGTAGCAAACAGCGAAGGCGTCGCGGCGACTAACGGGTTAAGCCTTGCCACGCTGTCACGGCTTGCTGCACGCGCTTCGGGCAATGTTTCAGCGCTGTGCGCCAGTGATTTTGTCGCCTCACACTGGCGCGCCGAGCGCTTTCTCTACCGCTGTTAACCGCTAATTTAATGGACAGTTACGGGGCAATACCCTGACCACAGCCGCTATATTGCTCGCCAGCATAGGTAAGCGTTACACGGGCAGGAAAAGGCTTGCCGCTCATGTCGTCAAAACAGGCGGCGGCTTCAATACGTAGGCGAAAGAACGGCTCAACGCGGGCATTTTCAAGCACCACACGGCCCGCTTCGTTATCCATTACGCTCACCATATACGGAAGCTCAATACGCTCTTCCCCATAGTTGAGCTGCATGGTTAGCGTGGGCGCATCGTGCGCTAACGCCACCGTCCAGCCCGGCTCGTTGCCCTGCCCCCAGAACATGACGCCTGGTTTTTCCGTTCTGGTAATGGCCGTTCGCTCTTCACTCAACGTGCACTGCAGCTGACCACGCGGCGTTTCTACCATGGCCTTATCGCCACGGTTCCAGAAACTGATACTGCCGTCTTGATAACGCGCTCCGCTGGCTACCACGGCTTGGGGTAAACGCCAGGCACCATGTAACGACCAAAGCCGTAAATCACTGGTATTCGTCGCGGTAACCAAGTGCTGATTAGCCGGCTGACAATGCCAGCCCTGAAAGCGCTCGGCCGTCCCGGAAAAAAGTACCGACGGCAGCAGCGGCGCACTGCTGTTCACGGTCATTTTGCCTGGCTCGCCGACCGGAGCGGCCGTTGAGGCACAACCGCCTAGCGCGACTAACAGTGCGCTCGCAGCGATTAACGGAAGTGGTTTGGACACCAGTGTCATTAACAAATGCTCCCTGCACGCGTGATTTATTGTGTCGTGGTTCAGCTTCGCTTGAAAGCGTGTAGATCCTGCGAGTCGAAGGTATCAGCCCTGGGCGATAGCCCAAGCGCTTCCCGCTTGGCTTTTATGTGATTGGCTTCTGCCACCCAGGCAGTATCCTGAGAAGGCGACCGGCCATTTAATTCAGCCAGTTGAGTAATGCCCTGATGGTAAAAGGTTAAAACATTCAGTGCCGCTTTGTTATCGTCATCGACCGCGCGCCGGAGCGTCGGTAAATAACCTCTAATTTGCGATAGGTGCTGCTTTAATTGCCAGACGTAACGCATCTCGGTCATCCACGGCCGCTCGCGCAATACTGCAAATAGCGCACTGGTCGCCAGAAGCCCCAGAAAAACACCCAGCGCGTATAGCCAGAGGCTATTGCCGAAGGTGGATGTCAGCAGCATGGAGAACAGCATTCCAAAAATAAGCAGCTGGCCCGCCATTGCAAAACTGATCATGCGTGCCTTGCGGCGATAGCTATGTGAATCATGCTGCTCGAGGGTAAAAACCATGGCCAACCTCGTCATCTAATGGAACGCTCTATGATACGGGGGTGACCAAAGCAAACAAGCCTGGGTTACTAAAAACCTGAGCGGTCAAACGTTAGCTTAATCGCTCGGCGGCTGTTTTTAGTAACCGCTCGGTTGCCTCCCAGCTAACGCAGGCATCGGTGACCGAAACGCCATAGCGCAGGGCATTCGGCTGCAGGGGCTGCTTGCCTTCAAACAGGTGACTTTCCAGCATCAGGGCAACCAGATTGGCATTACCTGCCTGCCGCTGGGCGAGTACATCCAGCATCACCTCACTTTGGCGGCGATGATCTTTACGCGCATTGGCGTGGCTGCAATCAACCATTAACCGCGGGTTCTGGCCGGCCTCATGCAGCGCCTTGATAGCGGCCTGAACATGCGCTGCCTGGTAATTAGGCTCGCCATGCCCGCCGCGCAGCACCACGTGTGTATGCGGATTACCGGCCGTTTGCTGCATGATGGGCCGCCCATTGCTGTCTTGGGCAAAACGCTGGTGGCCATGGCCCGCCGCCTGCATGGCATCGATCGCGACCTGCACATCACCGCTGGTAGCATTTTTAAACCCGACCGCGGCGGCCAGATCGCTCGCAAGTTCGCGATGCAGCTGTGATTCGGTGGTCCTTGCCCCAATCGCCACCCAGCTTAAAAGATCGTCCAGGTAAGGCGCGAGCATGGGCTGAAGCAGCTCGGTTGCCACCGGCAGACCACGGGCGGCAACGGCATGCATCAGCTCTCGGGAGAGTGTGATGCCCTTGGCCATATCGCCGCTGCCGTCTAAATTCGGGTCATAGGCGAGCCCTTTCCAGCCCACGGTGGTACGGGGTTTTTCAACGTAGACCCGCATCACGGGTAAAAGCTGTTCGCTTACCTGCTCGCTGAGTACCGCCAGACGGTCAGCGTACTCGAGAGCTGCGTCCGGATCATGGATAGAGCAAGGCCCTACCACGACCAGAAGCCGGTCATCCTGGCCACTCAGAATGTTTTGAACCGCCTGGCGCTGCTGGGACACCTGCTGGCTTAAGCGGGCGTCTATCGCCACGCTTTGGCGCAGCTCGGCCGGTGTAGGAAGCAGCTTTTCCGTGCTGGGCGTGCTGACAGCAACGGGAGTGATATTACGTTCAGAGCTAAGGGCTAGGCTTGCTGGGGCATTCATAAAGGTTTCTCCGGTAGCGCATGACATCGTTTGACGTTGCCACCCAGGCAAGCACGGTCGGAGGTGGCAGCTTGCACCGACCGCGCGTCGCTAAATCGCCAGCCATAGCCCACATAGCCGGTAGCGATAGTGACGTTATATGCGCGATACATCATGGTGCAGCTCCTTAATGACATTCCTATGGCGAAAGCCTTAAAACGCAAAAGCCCCGATTGGGTTACCAACCGGGGCTATATTCGGCAGGCAACCTAGTCGGTGTGCCTGGTAGCGCGACGTTAACCGTCGGCCGCGGGCACACCGTGGCTAAACCAATATCCAAAATAGGCAATAACGCTCATGCACACGCCAACCGCCACCAAGGGCAGACTGTTAGCAGTGTGAGAAGACGCGTATATGTGCATATTTTTCCTGATCATTGGCAAGCCTGTAGGCACTGCGAAATATAATTGTGTAAACCGCTAGCTCTTTAGAAGCAATTGTCTTAAAAAACTAATCGTCTTAAAAAACAATTGTTTTAAAAACCGAACGCTTTAAAAATCAGCCGTTTTAAAACTCTATAACTTTATCCTGCCCTTACGCTTGGCAAATGGCAACTGTTTATCGCAAAACCGTTCATCGAACAACTGCTCATCGCAAAACAATGCATTTGGCAAACGCGGGCAGGTTTTTAGCCTTGCATCAATCAAGGGCGCGGCGCGTAGGCAAATACATCTGAGAAGACACGCTCGCGGATCACCCCTTTGGCTTCCAGAATATCCAGGCAGGCGTACACCATGCCAGGCGAGCCCGAGAGGTAAATATCATAATCGCTAAACGTAAGCGCCGCTTTTTCCAGGACCAGATCGATCCGCCCCTGGTGATGATGTATTCGCTCACCGCTTGCCAGTGGTTCGGTCAGCGGGAATTCAGTCACGGCCTGAAAGGTGACCTGGGGGTAACGTTGGGCCCACTCAGACGCGAGATTTTCAGCGTAGAGATCACGGTGTTCGCGGGCGGCCCACCACAGGGAAATCGGTCGCTCGGGCTGATCGCGCAGCGTGGCTTCAACAATGGCTTTCATCTGCGCAAACCCGGTGCCTGCGGCAATCAACATCAGCGGGCGCTGGCTTTGCGGGTCAACGACACACTCACCGCCCGGCAAGCGCAGGGTCAGTTGGTTGGCCACTTGCAGAAGATTGCGCAACCGCACCGAGTTATCGCGCTCGGGCCAGTGCTGAATATGCAGCTCAATCACGCCATCGCCCTGCTCGGCACTGGCAATCGAAAACGGCACCCACGTCGTATCATCCAGCTGTAGCTCTAAATACTGGCCGGGGGCATGCTGCATTGCTTCTGCGCGGCCTTCCAGCGTTACGCCAAATACGTCAGGATTTAAATCCTCAACGGCCGTTACCTGGCAGGTTAACGTCCTTACGCTCATGAAAACCTCTTTGTAAAAAATCGATTAGCGTGCGCCGTTAAACTTCACCGCTGTATTAACCGCCATGCCGCGGAGCAGGTAGAGGAATGCCGATCCCCAACTCTTCCCACCGCTCGTCAACGCGGTTTTTGACCGTCTCGTCCATCACGATGGGCGTCCCCCACTCACGGTCTGTTTCGCCCGGCCATTTATTGGTCGCGTCCAGGCCCATCTTGGAGCCCAGGCCTGACACGGGCGAGGCAAAGTCCAGGTAGTCGATAGGGGTGTTTTCCACCATTACGGTATCGCGCGCCGGGTCCATGCGTGTCGTGATCGCCCAGATCACGTCTTCCCAGTTGCGCGCATCGACATCGTCATCCAGCACAATCACAAACTTGGTATACATGAACTGACGCAAGAAGCTCCATACCCCCATCATTACGCGCTTGGCGTGGCCGGGGTACTGCTTTTTCATGGTGACGACCGCCATCCGATACGAACACCCTTCCGGCGGCAGATAGAAGTCGACGATTTCAGGAAACTGCTTGCAGAGTATTGGTACAAACACTTCGTTAAGCGCTAACCCGAGAACGGCAGGCTCATCCGGCGGCCGCCCGGTATAGGTCGAGTGATAGATAGCATCGCGACGCATGGTCATGCGCGTGACGGTAAAGACCGGGAAGTGATCCACCTCGTTGTAATAACCGGTGTGATCACCGTATGGGCCTTCCGGCGCCATATCATCAGGATAGATAACCCCTTCCAAGATGATTTCGCTTGAGGCGGGCACCTCAAGGTCTGAATGACCACATTTAACGAGTTCAGTACGTGAGCCGCGCAGAAGCCCGGCAAACGCATATTCGGAGAGTGAGTCAGGGACGGGGGTCACGGCAGCCAGGATCGTGGCCGGGTCAGCACCCAGCGCCACGGCAACGGGGAAAGGCTCGCCAGGATGCGCTTGCTGAAACTCCTGGAAATCCAATGCCCCGCCACGGTGGGAGAGCCAGCGCATGATTAGGCGATTCTTGCCGATCTTTTGCTGCCGGTAAATCCCCAGGTTCTGACGCTTTTTATGCGGGCCTCGAGTAATGACCAGTGGCCATGTTACCAAAGGCGCCGCATCGCCCGGCCAGCAGTGCTGGATAGGCAGTCGATCCAGATCAACCTCGTCACCTTCAAAAACGACTTCCTGCACAGGCGCCCGCTTAACGGTTTTAGGCCCCATGCTAAGCACCTGCTTGAAAATGGGCAGCTTATCCCAGGCATCTTTCAACCCCTTGGGCGGGTCTGGCTCTTTTAAAAAGGCCAGCAGCTTACCTACTTCACGCAGCGCTTCGACCGACTCCTGCCCCATCCCCAGCGCCACACGTTTGGGTGTACCGAAAAGATTACCCAAAAGCGGCATGTCGTGCCCCTTCACGTTCTCGAAAAGAAGCGCTGGGCCACCGGCACGCAGCGTGCGGTCGCAAATTTCGGTGATTTCCAGGTAAGGATCGACTTCGGCTTGGATACGCTTGAGTTCACCGCGCGCTTCCAGCGCCGCGATGAAGTCGCGCAAGTCGTTATACTTCAAGACACACTCCCCGATAGGCTTGCGCCGCTATAGGTATTCATCAAACCTGATAGATATTTCAATCCTAGCGGCGTTTCATCGCTTCAAAGAACTCAAGATTCGTCTTGGTATCCTTCAGACGATCAATCAGGAATTCCGTGGCAGCAGTGTCTTCCATCGGGTTGAGCAGCTTGCGCAAAATCCACATGCGCTGCATCTCTTCCTCGGACGCCAGCAGATCTTCACGCCGCGTGCCGCTGCGACGAATATTGATTGCCGGGAAAACACGCCTTTCCGCCAGTTTGCGGTCAAGGTGCGCTTCCATATTACCAGTACCCTTGAACTCTTCGAAGATGACTTCATCCATCTTCGAACCTGTATCTACCAGGGCCGTGGCAATAATGGTCAGGCTGCCGCCTTCTTCGATATTACGCGCTGCACCGAAGAAGCGTTTGGGCTTCTCAAGGGCATGAGCGTCGACACCACCGGTCAGCACTTTACCCGAGCTCGGCACGACGGTGTTGTAGGCACGCGCTAAGCGGGTAATCGAGTCCAGCAGGATGACCACGTCTTTTTTGTGCTCAACCAGACGCTTGGCTTTTTCGATGACCATTTCAGCGACCTGAACGTGGCGCGCCGGCGGCTCATCAAAGGTGGAAGCAACCACTTCACCGCGTACGGTACGCGACATTTCGGTCACTTCCTCCGGACGTTCATCGATCAGCAGTACGATCAGGTGACACTCGGGGTTGTTGCGCGTAATCGAGGTGGCGATGTTCTGCAGCATCAGGGTCTTACCCGCTTTAGGCGGAGACACCAGCAGGCCACGCTGACCTTTACCAATCGGCGCGGTCAGATCGATGATACGGGCCGTAAGATCTTCGGTGGAACCGTTACCGATTTCCATCCGCATACGGTCATCCGGGAACAGCGGCGTCAGGTTCTCGAAGAGAATCTTATGCTTGGCATTTTCCGGACGGTCAAAGTTGATCTGGCTAACTTTGAGCAGGGCAAAATAGCGCTCACCTTCTTTGGGCGGGCGAATCTTGCCGGAAATGGAGTCGCCTTTACGCAAATTGAAACGGCGGATCTGCGAGGGCGATACGTAGATATCGTCCGGTCCGGCGAGATAGGAGCTGTCGGCGCTGCGCAGGAAGCCAAAGCCATCCTGAAGAATTTCCAGCACACCGTCGCCGTAGATATCCTCACCGCTTTTAGCGTGTCGTTTGAGGATGGCGAAAATGATGTCCTGCTTGCGCGAACGGGCCAGATTATCGATACCCATTTCGCGGGCGATATCGAGCAGCTCGGGAACGGTTTTTTGCTTGAGTTCAGTGAGATTCATCGGTGTGTTAGAAAATTGCTCATGGAAGCTAGGCGCAAGCGCCAAAATAAGACAGGAGGCGTAGCACGTGATGATATGGCTAGGCGCCGTGTGATGCGTTCAGATCCCGATAAGGCACATACTCGAGGTACGTCGGTGAGCGTCTACTAACTCATGGCGGGAGTCAGTGAGTTAATTGCTCAGTTCGAGAGTGCTAGCAGTTGTTTGCTGTGATTAGCATAAGGAAAGAACCAATCAACGGGTTATCTGACGACTTGGAAATCTGGCTGACGCTATCTGGATAAGTCTATCTAGATAAGTGCTCATGCTAGATAAGTACTCATGAACCAGTACCATCATGAACAAACACTATTCTGGATAAGCACTATTTAGTCAACACTAATAGTTTAATCAACATCTGCAACACGCATACTACTAATCACAGCGTTGAGTAAGCACAGCGTTAAATAAATACAACTTTCAAATACGGGTAACGCCGATGGCATTAAGGCGACTCTGCCTTAGATGTCGTTTCATGTAAAACGTCGACGCTCAGAACAACAGTGCTGCTTGGGTAACAGAATTAACGTTAACCGTGCGAATTTTAACCGCTACGTTCAATAATTAATACTGTCGTTCACTGCCATTTACCAGGTCGAATCAAGCCAGTTGTTCGATGGTAGTCAAGGCATGCGATAAACGCAAGTCTTTGCCAATTGACAATAGCCAGAGCGCACCGCAACCTTGGCATAGCCAATACCAAGGATAGCTCATGCCCAAGGACATTTCACCCTCAGTTACTGCCCTGTCTAGCGAGCTGGAAAGCGCGGCTCCTCAGCGTTTAGCCGCGATCGACCTCGGCTCTAACAGCTTCCACTTGCTGGTGGCCAACTATCAAAATGAGCGCCTTCAAGTCGTTGCCCGCTTGGGCGAAAAAGTCCAGCTAGCCGCTGGTTTGGATGAAGACGGCAAGCTTAACGAAGCTGCCATGCAGCGCGCGTTAGATTGTCTGGGTCGTTTTGCGCCTTTTTTAAGCGATATCGAGAGCGCCAATCTACGCATTGTGGGGACCAACGCGCTGCGCGATGCACATAATAGCCAGGCCTTTATTGAGCGCGCCGAAGCGCAGCTGGGCCACTCCATTGAGATTATCGCGGGTCGTGAAGAAGCCCGGCTGATCTATCTGGGCGCTGCCCATGCGCTGGCTGAAAACGGGCGCCGCCTGATTGTCGATATTGGCGGCGGCTCGACAGAATTCATTATTGGCGAAGAGTTTGAGCCCAAGGCGCTTGAAAGCCTGCGTATGGGCTGCATCACGTTTACCAGCCGCTTCTTCCCTGACGGTGAACTCAGCGAAAAACGCATGCGCCGCGCCGAGCTTGCCGCGCTTTCAGAGCTTGCCCATATTCAGCGCCCCTACCAGCGCCTGGGCTGGGAGGACCCGGTAGGCTCCAGCGGCACTATCAAGGCAGCGGCCAGCGTTCTGCTCGCCTACGGCGACACGTCTAACGAGGGCGTGATTACCCGTAGCGGCCTCAGGAAACTGCGTGAGCGGCTCATTAAGTGCAAGCATCTGGACAAGGTAGAGCTGGATGGGCTCAAGCCTGACCGCGCCCGCGTCTTCCCGGCAGGCATTGCGATATTAAGTGCCGTTTTCGAGGCCTTTGACCTGCCCCAAATGCGTTTTGCCGATGGCGCCCTGCGTGAGGGCGTGCTTTATGACATGGCCGGGCGCAATAGCGCCGAGGATACCCGCTCCAGAAGCCTGGAAGCCCTCCAGCGTATCTACGACGTAGATACCCGCCAGGCCGATAACGTAGCGGATACCGCGCTGCGCCTGTTTGAACAGGTACAAGACGCCTGGTCACTCACTCACGAGCACCGCCACTACCTTCAGTGGGCAAGCTATGTGCACGAAATTGGTCTAGCGATTTCTCATAGCCAGTTTCATCGCCACGGCGCCTACCTACTGGAACATTCCGACCTGGCGGGCTTCTCGCGCCCTGAGCAGCATCAGCTGGCGTTTCTAGTGCGCGCCCACCGCCGCAAATTCCCACTTAAAGAGTGGCAAGCACTTCTCAAAGCACAGCAGACCCATAGCGCCAAGCTCGCCCAACTGCTGCGCCTGGCGGTGTTGCTCAATCATTCCCGCCCGGAAAGCGCCCCGCCCCTGCCGTCGATCAGCGCTGACGCGCAAGGCCTGACGCTGACCTTACCTGCTAGTGAAGAACCCACCCTGTTCAGCACCGACATTGAGCAGGAGCAGGCCTATCTGCAGGCCGCGGGGCTTACTTTAAACGTGATTCAGGAGAGCTAGGTAAACAATCTGGCTACCCTTACTGACTCACTGCACACCGTTAAAATCGACCCCAGCCGCCTGCCAGAGCACGCTGGCTGGCGGCCTGATGACGCCTAGGCAGACGTCATCCGCCATCACCATAATAAGTCGCTCGCGCTCCCAGGGCGGTATCTGCGCCTCCTGAAGCAGGCGCTTGACATCGCGACGGCCCCGCCCGGCAAGCGCAATGACCTCCCCGCCCTGGCGCCAACGCAGCGTTAATGGCGTAGCTGGCTGGGTTAATGGGATAGCCGATTGCAAAGAGAGTTCTAGCCTGCCCAAGGGCGTATCAAGCCCAGGCTTGCCTGCCCACGTGCTTTGCCAAGCGGGTAGCGGCTCAAGCGGCGCCATCAGGTAAAGCCGGCTTTTCCACACCCTTGCCTCGGCTCCCGGCCACGCGACATGCACGCTGGCATCCATGGCCGCGGTTAGCTGGTCAAGCAAGCTATCCAGGCGACGCTGAGGCGGAGTCGGCAATAACTGATGCTGGCACCAGCGACGCACGAGCAGCCGCTGGCGAGGCCGCGACCGCGTGGCCAACGCATCAGCATCGATGCATTGCTCACCCGCGCGCAATGTATCCAGCTCCGCCAAGGCATACTCACTGAGTAACGCATCGGCTTCCCCGGCATGCGCGGCGCTACTGGAAAGCGCCTGGGCAGCCTCGGGCCAGCGCGCCTTGAGAACCGGCATAACCTCATGGCGTAACCGATTACGGTCAAACGCGACATCGCTATTGGTGGAATCTTCACACCAGGCAAGCTTGAGCTTACTGGCGTGGCTTTCCAGGCAGCGCCGGGCAACCGTTAGCCAGGGCCGAATAAAGCTAAGCCCGTATGCGTGGCGGCAGTAGGGCATTCCCGCCAGCCCGCGTATGCCGCTGCCCCGCAGAGCGGCAAGCAGCAGCGTTTCCGCCTGGTCATCCTGATGCTGGGCCAGCCAAACAACATCCCCATCCGGAATGTGCGTTTGAAAGGCGCGGTAGCGGGCGTCACGCGCAGCGGCTTCGGTGCCTCCTGCGCGTGGGTCAACCGTGACTCTGGCCACGACCAAAGGCACTGTCAGGCGCTGACACAGCGCCTGACAGTGCCTTTCAAAGTCGGCAGCGCCAGCCTGTAGGCCATGATTGATATGAATAGCATTTAGCGGTCGGTTGGCCGAACGGCAAACCGGCGCGGCCAGGGTCAGCAATAACGCCGAATCCAACCCACCGGAGAGTGCTACCCAAATAGAGCGCCCCGGTGGGGTTTCCACCAGGGCGTCATTTAGTAGGCGTTCAAGCCGTTCAGGCAGCTGGGGCGCCATAGCTCATCAGCCGCTGGTAGCGACGTTCAAGCAGAGCGTCGGTATCAAGCGCCTGTAGACGGTCAAGGCTTGCGGTAATGGTTTCTCTAACGCGCTCAGCGGTGGTTACCGGATGACGGTGCGCGCCGCCCAGCGGCTCCTTGATCAACCCATCTACAAAGCCAAGCTCTTTAAGACGCTCGGCGGTAATCCCCATTGCCTGGGCCGCATCAGAGGCTTTTTCAGCGCTTTTCCAGAGAATAGATGCGCAGCCTTCCGGTGAAATAACCGAGTACGTAGAGTACTGAAGCATGTTCAGCTCATCACACACCCCGATTGCCAATGCCCCACCCGAGCCGCCTTCACCAACAACGGTAGAGATAATCGGCGTTCTCAGGCGCGACATGACTGCAAGGTTATAGGCAATCGCTTCACTTTGGCCGCGCTCTTCCGCATCAATACCCGGATAAGCACCGGGGGTATCGATAAAGGTCAGAATCGGCATTTTGAAGCGCTCGGCCATTTCCATCAGACGGCACGCTTTACGGTAACCTTCCGGGCGCGGCATACCGAAGTTACGGCGCACCTTCTCTTTTACATCGCGCCCTTTCTGATGACCGATTACCATCACCGGTTTATCGTTCAAGCGCGCAACGCCACCGACCAGCGCGGCGTCATCAGCGAAATTACGGTCGCCATGCAGCTCGTCAAAATCGCTGAACATGTGTTCCAGATAGTCCAGCGTATAAGGGCGCTGAGGGTGGCGCGATAGCTGAGAGACCTGCCAGGGAGTCAAATCCTTGAAGATCGATTCTGTCAGCTTACGACTTTTCTCCTCCAGCCGGGATATCTCATCGGAGAGATTAACGCTATCGGAGCTGACTAAACGCAGCTCCTCAATTTTTGCCTGAAGTTCAGCAATGGGCTGTTCAAAATCGAGATAATTAGGATTCATCGGCTCTGCCTGTAAACTGCCTAAAAAAATAAGCCTTGTCGAAACGAGCATCTCTTGTCGAAACGAGCAAATAATTAGGAGCATTATCGCATCCTAACCCTGCCACGCAAGGTAATGCCCGTTCAATTAAATTGCCCAACGTCCCACGATCAGGTTTAACGATAGCGTAATTGGACGCCCGCCTGCCCTTCTACCTCGCGAAGTGCGAGCAGCAGATCATCGCTGGGAGCAACCTTCCATTCCTCAGCAAGCTCTAGCCAGCCAACCGCCTCTTCATGACGATACTGCACACGCACCGGCAAACCTTCATTAGTACGATAGGGTGTCAGACTATCGCGCAAGGTTTCAACCAAACGACCGTTGATACGCCCGGCGTCCAGCGCAAGCTCGACCGCCTGGCCATAGCGTATACGCGCCGTCACCATGGGAGTTACGTCTTTACCGCGCAGGCGTAAGCCGCCTGAAAAGTCATCGCTTGAGACTTCGCCCTCAACAATCAATACCTGATCAGCCTCAATCTGACCTCGCAGCTGTTCAAACATTTCACCAAACAGCGAGGCCTCAATACGTCCAGTGCGGTCATCCAGGGTGATAAACGCCATGGTATCGCCGCGCTTGGACTTCATGGTACGCATGGCGACCACTAGCCCTGCCACCCGTTGAGGTTCGCGAGAGGGTTTTAAATCACTGATCCGGGTCGACACGAAGCGCTTTAATTCACGCTCATATTCGTCAATGGGATGCCCGGTAAGATAAAGCCCCAGGGTATCTTTTTCACCCGAAAGCCGCTCCCGGTCGGTCCATTCCCGCGCACCGAGGTATTCAGCGTAGACGTTGACCTCTTCATCCTCGGCTTCAGCGAAGGCCTCGCCGAACATGTCCAGCATCCCTAAGCTCTGGTTGGCATGATTCTGGGCAGCCGCTTTCAGGGCGTCTTCCATAGAGGCTGCCAGTACAGCCCGGTTAGGGCCGAGGTTATCAAGCGCGCCTGAGCGAATCAGCGCCTCAAGCGTGCGCTTGTTCATCCGTTTGGGGTCAAGCCTCCGGCAGAAATCGAACAGGTCGGTAAACGGCCCACCCGTCTGGCGCGCTTCAACAATCGCCCCGATAGGACCCTCGCCCACTCCGCGAATCGCTCCCAGACCGTAAACGACGCGCCCTTCGGTATCCACGGTAAATTTGTAGCCGCCCACGTTAACGTCTGGCGGGGTAACGGTCAGCTTGAGATTGCGACACTCCTCGATTAACGGCACCACCTTATCCAGGTTGTCCATCTCGGTAGACATAACCGCAGCCATAAACGGCCCCGGATAATGGGCTTTCAGCCACGCGGTCTGGTAAGACACCAGGGCGTAAGCTGCCGAGTGCGACTTGTTAAACCCGTAACCGGCGAACTTTTCCACCAAGTCGAAGATGTTACCCGCCAGATCTTTATCAATGCCGTTGGCAGCGCAACCTTCCATAAAGCCTGAGCGCTGCTTGGCCATCTCTTCGGGCTTTTTCTTACCCATCGCTCGGCGCAGCATGTCAGCCTGGCCCAGCGAGTAACCGGCCATTACCTGAGCGATCTGCATGACCTGCTCTTGGTAAAGAATGATGCCGTAGGTAGGCGATAGCACCGGCTTTAACAGCTCGTGCTGATAATCCGGGTGTGGATAAGATACTTCCGCACGGCCGTGCTTACGGTTGATAAAGTCATCGACCATGCCCGACTGCAAGGGCCCCGGGCGAAACAGGGCCACCAGGGCGATCATGTCGTCCAGCGAATCCGGCAGAAGACGCTTGATCAGCTCCTTCATGCCGCGGGATTCCAGCTGGAAAACGGCCGTGGTTTCAGCGCGCTTGAGCATCTCAAACGTTTTGCCGTCATCCAGCGGAATCGCATCGATGTTCAGCGGTTCCTGGCCGTTCACGCCGCGAACCTTATCGACCATCTCAAGCGCCCAGTCGATAATGGTCAGCGTACGCAGGCCCAGGAAATCGAATTTGACCAGCCCGGCGTCTTCGATATCGTTTTTATCGAACTGAACCACCAGCCCGTTGCCGTTTTCATCGCACAATAACGGCGAAAAATCAGTCAGCTTGGTAGGCGCGATAACCACGCCGCCCGCGTGCTTGCCGGTGCCGCGCGTTGTGCCCTCAAGCTTGAGGGCCATTTCCCAGATTTCTTCGGCTTCTTCGTCGTTAGCAATGAACTCTTTAAGCGCAGGTTCCTGCTCGATCGCCTTGCCAAGCGTCATGCCCACTTCAAACGGGATCAGCTTGGAGAGTTTGTCGCCCAGCGAATAGGGCCGCCCCTGGGCACGCGCCACGTCGCGCACCACGGCTTTGGCCGCCATGGTGCCGAAGGTAACGATCTGCGATACCGCATCGCGTCCGTAGCGTTCGGCCACGTATTCGATCACCTTGTCGCGTTTTTCCATGCAGAAATCGACGTCAAAGTCAGGCATGGAGACACGTTCGGGATTCAAAAAGCGCTCAAACAGCAGATCATAGCCGATCGGATCAAGGTCGGTGATTTTTTGCGCGTAGGCGACCAAGGAGCCTGCACCGGAACCCCGTCCGGGCCCTACCGGCACGTTGTTGTCCTTGGCCCACTGGATAAAGTCCATTACGATCAGAAAGTAGCCGGGGAAGCCCATCTGAATAATAACGTTGAGTTCAAACTCCAGCCGGTCGCGGTAACGCTGGTCAATTTCCTTGTATTCGTCGCTGTCGCGCGGGTAGCGCTCGGCCGGAAACAGGAAGTCCAGGCGATCCGTCAGGCCGTCGTGGGAAACCTTGCGGAAAAACTCGTCCTGGGTCATGCCCTCGGGGATTTCGAACTCGGGCAAAAATATTTCGCCCAGACGCACATCCACGCTGCAGCGCTCGGCAATCATCACGCTGTTTTCAAGCGCTTCGGGGATATCCGAGAACAGAGCCGCCATCTCATCAGGGCTTTTCAGATACTGCTCTTCGGTGTAGCGGCGTTCGCGGCGCGGGTCATCCAGCGCCTTGCCTTCACCGATCGCCACGCGCGTTTCATGTGCCCAGAAGTCATCCCGTTCAAGAAAGCGTACATCGTTGGTGGCCACCACCGGCGTGCCGGTTTCGATGGCAAGCTTGACGCTGGCATGCACGCACGCCTCTTCAAGCGGACGCCCGGTACGAATCAGCTCCAGATAGAAACGATCTGGAAAAGCCGCCTGCCACTCTTCAAGCAGCTGGCGCGCTTCACGCTCGTGATCGGAAAGCAGATGGCGGCCAATTTCGCCCTCCCGCGCGCCGGAAAGTGCAATCAGACCTTCACTTTGTTCAAGTACCCAGCGCTTGTCCAGAATGGCTTTACCCTGGCGCTGGCCGTGGGTCCAGCCCTTGGAGATCAGCTCGGTCAGGTTACGATAGCCGACGTCATTCATCGCCAGCAGCGTTATACGGTAAGGGTGAGATTCATCGTGAGGATTAAAAAGCCACAGGTCGCTGCCGATGATCGGTTTGAGCCCCGCGCCCTGGGCAGCTTTGTAAAATTTGACCAGGCCAAATAAATTGGTTTCGTCAGTGAGCGCAAGCGCGGGCATGGCGCGCTCGGCAGTGGTACTGACCAATGACTTAAGCTTTACCAAGCCGTCGACCAGGGAGTATTCACTGTGCAAACGTAGATGAACAAACGGTACCGTCATGACACTCTCGGTAAAATCTCGGTAAAAAGAAATGAACGCAGATTAGCTTATATCAGCGCCAGCTGACGCTGGACGGGAGCAAAGCTTCGGCGATGTTCCTCAAGCGGCCCATGGGCCGTTAGCGCCTCAAGGTGCTGTTTGGTTGGGTAGCCCTTATGGCGCGCAAAACCATACTCAGGATAGCGCATATCCAACGCTACCATCTGAGCATCGCGCGCGACCTTGGCAAGAATCGACGCCGCGGCAATCGCTGGATGGCGCGCATCGCCTTTGACCACCGCCTGCCCCGGCAAAATATGTCCCGGCAACCGGTTACCGTCTACCAGCAAATATTCGGCAGCAGGGGCTAAACCGTCGATCGCACGACGCATCGCCAAATGTGTGGCGTGGTAGATATTGAGCTGGTCGACTTCAGCAGCACTTGCCTCAGCGACCACAAATGCCAACGCCTGCTCGCGAATCAGCAGGTCTAGCGCTTCACGCTTGCGGGCCGTAAGCTTTTTAGAGTCGGTCAACCCGTTAATCGGGCGCATAGGATCAAGAATCACCGCCGCCGCCACGACGCTACCGATCAATGGCCCACGCCCGACTTCATCTACTCCGGCTAAGCGCTCGCCCACATAGGCGATTTCAAGCGGCGGAAAGTTGTCTGGTTTAGCTGGCATGGTCACTCTCTAGAGGCTGGCCGAACGCAATGGCAGTTATCGCCTCAGCGGCGCGGCGGCTGGCATCGCGCTGCAGGTTGGCGTGCATCGTGGCAAAGCGGGCCTCTAACGCCAGGCGTGCTTCATTATCGCTAAGCAATTCATGGAGCTGGTCCGCAATGGCCTCAGGCGTCGCCGCTTCCTGGATAAGCTCGGGCACAACGCTTTGCTGGGCGATCAGATTGGGCAGCGATACCCACCGGGTTTTCACCATACGCTTGGCAAGCCAATGCGTAGCGGGCGCCATCTTGTACGCGACCAGCATTGCCCGGTGGCACAGCATGGCTTCAAGCGCAGCGGTCCCGGACGCCAAAAGTACGGCATCACTGGCAACCATCGCCTCCCGCGCCTGACCATTTAATAGCTCAACACGCTCGGTAAGCGTTGGATAGTGAGACAAAAGTACTTTAATTTCGTCATGACGCAGCGCTGAGGCGGCCGGAATCAAAACCTTTAGCGTGGCATGACGCTGGCACAGCAGCTCAGCGGCGGCTAAAAACGTATGGCCCAGAAAACGTATTTCGTTGCCGCGGGAGCCTGGCAATAACGCAAGCACCGGCGCATCTTGATCAAGTCTGAGCGCCTGTCGCGTTGCGACGCGGTCGTTTTCAAGCGGCAGCTCATCGGCAAGCGGATGACCTACGAACACAACAGGGACATTGTGGTGACGATAAAAATCCGCCTCAAAGGGTAGCAGCGTGAGCATGCCATCGACGGACTTGGCAATGCCTTTCACCCGTCCCTGACGCCACGCCCAAACGGAGGGGCTGACATAGTGAGCCGTCTTGATGCCTGCATTACGCAGCTGTTTTTCCAGGCCCAGGGTAAAGTCCGGCGCATCGATGCCCACCATGATATCCGGCTGCCAGTCGAGCGCTTCGCGGCGTAGCGTGCGGCGCACGCTCACCAGCTCAGGCAGGTGTTTGATAACTTCGACGATCCCCATGACCGAAAGCGTTTCCAGCGGAAAGCGGCTTTGCATGCCTTCGGCGATCATACGTGGGCCACCAATGCCTCGAAACTCAACCTCGGGGTGGTGCGCCTTTAGCGCACGCATCAGGCCAGCGCCGAGGATATCTCCCGACAGCTCGCCCGCCACCAGATAAACGCGCTGCAACGTCATAACCGAATGGACATAGTTAGCGGGTAATACCGCGAGTTGAACGCTCGATAGAAGCGGCAAAATGGGCCACTTCCTCGATATCAAACCGCGTGCGCATCTCGTCAAGCGCCTGCTCAACGGTAAGCCCCTGGCGATACACCATTTTATAGGCAGCGCTTAAGGCATTAACCGCTTCACGACTGAACCCACGCCGCTTCAAGCCCACCAGGTTAAGACCACGGGCTTCGGCCGGGTTACCGTTGATCATTATGTAGGCAGGGGTATCTTTGGTGATGATTGACCCGCCGCCAGCCATGGCATGATCACCAAAATGGCAGAACTGGTGTACGGCAGAAAGACCGCCCAAGATGGCGAAATCACCCAGCGTTACGTGGCCCGCCAAGGTTACCTGGTTGGCAAGAATACAGTCATTGCCGATTACGCAGTCGTGGCCTACGTGGACATACGCCATAAACAGATTGCGCGAACCAATCGTGGTTTCACTACGATCCTGCACCGTACCGCGATGCAGCGTGACGCCTTCACGCACCACGTTATCGTCGCCCATTACCAGGCGGGTGGGTTCGCCAGCATACTTTTTATCCTGGCAATCCTCGCCCACCGAGGCGAACTGAAAAATGCGCGTGCGTTTACCTAGCACCGTGGGGCCTTTAACCACCACGTGTGGGCCAATTACGGAGCCTTCGCCGATTGTGACATCGGGCCCAATAACACTAAAGGGACCGACCTCAACGTCATCAGCAAGCTGCGCCGTCGGGTCGACCAAAGCAGTAGGATGTATCAAGCAACCTTCCTCTCGGCACAAATGATTTCTGCCTCGCAAGCAAGCTCCCCGCCTACCGTTGCCCGGCAGGCAAACTTCCAAATTCCACGCTTGCCGCGGATAACGTTCGCTTGCAGAACCAGCTGGTCACCGGGCATAACAGGCCGTTTGAAACGCACGTTGTCGCTTCCTACAAGATAGTAAACATACCCATCGGCAGGAAGTTTGTTGACCGTTTTAAACCCTAAAATACCGCACACTTGAGCCAATGCCTCAACGACCAGCACCCCGGGCATAATGGGGTGATGGGGGAAATGACCATTAAAAAAAGGCTCATTGATGCTAACATTTTTAAACGCAACGATGGATTCGCCCACGGTTAATTCCGTTACTCGATCCACCAGCAAAAACGGGTAGCGGTGGGGCAAGTACTCGCGAATTTCATTAATATCCATAACCATCGAAACGACCTCTAAAAAGACAAAAGGCCTGAGTAGTATCAGGCACGCACCAGCACGCAGCTGGTTAAAAGGCAGTGAATTATAACCTGAGGCTTTAAAGCCTCAAATTACTTGCCCGGCAATTAACAGGCCCTTAATTAACAGCTCCTTAATTAATAAGACCTTGATAAACAGAACCTTTACGTATCACGCGTATTTTTTTCCATGCGCAACAAGCGTTTGGCAATATCATCCAGCTGTTTAAAACGCACTGCATTTTTACGCCACTGCGAATTAGCCATCGCCCCGGTACCTGAAGAGTACACGCCCGGCTTGTGAATCGAGTTGGTGACCAGGCTCATCCCGGTTACCTGTACCCCGTCACAGATCGTCAGGTGGCCAGACAAGCCTACGCCACCACCCAGCATACAGTGCTTGCCTACCTGGGTGGACCCGGCAATGCCCACACAGCCGGCAAGCGCACTATGGGCGCCGATAATCACGTTATGGGCGATCTGCACCTGGCTATCGATTTTGACATCATCGCCAATCAGGGTGTCGCCCAGCGCGCCACGGTCGATACTTGAGCAACTACCCACCTCGACATCATCACCGAGCACGACGCCGCCGAGCTGGGCAATTTTGTGCCAGCCTTCACCGTCATGGGCAAACCCAAAGCCATCCCCGCCAATCACACAGCCGCTTTGCAGAATCACCCGCTTGCCGATAACCACGCCATGGCACACGGTGACATTGGCATGCAGACGAGTTTTGTCGCCCACAATGCTATCCGCACCTATCACGCTACCGGCCCCGACGACCACGTGATCGCCAAGCGTAACGCCCTCTTCTACTACGGCATGGGCTTGAATCGAGACGCCCTCGCCCATTGTCACGTTTTCGGCAACAACAGCCGTCGGATGGACACCGGGCTTATCACGCGCAGGCAAGGGATCAAATAGCTGGGAGAGTTTGGCATAGCCTAGATAGGGGTTTTCCATCTCAAGCTTTGGCACTGGGCAGTTCTTGCCGTGTTCGGGGTGGAGCAGAACGGCAGCCGCTTGGGTAGTGGCCAAATCCTTGAGATAAGCCCGATTGGCCAAAAAAGCCACTTGATCAGGCTTGGCCTCTTTTAGCGTTGCCAACCCACGAATGGGTTTATCGGCGTCCCCGGCAAAGGCGACTCCTAAATGGCGAGCGATGTCCGCAAGAGTGTGGTGGTGCAATGCGTGCGTCATGAGAGCCCAACAAAACAGTGGTGCAGCGTGGCCACACCGACAGTCATTAAAAATTAATTATAGCGAATCAAATATCTGGGTAACTTCGTCCGTCACGTTAGGCAGATCTACCGACGAGTGCAGTACGCCCTGAGGCTCAACCAGCACATCGATATTGTGACGACTCAACACCTGCTCAACCGCCTGCTCAAGCTTGGACTCAGCGCCTTCCAGGAACTGCTGCTCGGAGTTCTGCTGCGCTTGCATCACTTCACGGCGTAGCTGCTCGAAGCGAGACCCCTTTTGCTGAAGCTCAGCAATCAGTGAATCGCGCTGCGACTGCGGCATGGTTTCGCCTTCGCGCTGCAAGCGCTCCTGCAACTGCTGAAGCTCATTGCCCAAACCCTGCGCTTCACTCTGCTGGCTGCCAATCTGGCCTTCCAACTGACTCAACGAGGCTTGCGCAGACTGGGTATTCATCAACGCGGCCCGCCAATCCAGCACAGCCACTTCTGCGGCTACGGCATGGGCGGCCGGTAAAGCTATCGCACCGAACAGACACACAGCCGCTGTCAGTTTACGCATCGTGTTAACTCCTTGTCATCGAGCAGGGGCGCACCCGTAAGGTGCGCTCTATAGCAAAGTTAGAACGTTTGTCCCAGTGAGAACTGGAAGAACTGCTTGTCGTCACCGCTTTCATCATTAAGCGGCTCAGCGATGCTAAAGGTCAGCGGGCCAACTGGCGTTAGCCAGGCAAGGCCAACCCCCACACTATAGCGTAAGTCGCCTAGATCAACGCCAGAACTACATTGCTGGCGCCCTTGGTCGGCTTCTAGTACATCGTAGCAGGAGCTCAAGAACGTGTTACCGGCATCAAAGAATATAGACGGCTGAACGGAGCGCTGGTTCTCAACAAACGGCATGGGGAAGATAACTTCAGCACTACCCTCCACCAGCACGTTACCGCCCATGGTACGGTCACGACCACCTTCAACGGCAGGCGTCGTGCGCTGACCCAAGGTGTTGGATGTGAAGCCACGCACCGAGCCTAAACCGCCCGAATAGAAGTTTTCATAGAAAGGGTAAGGATCGTTGGAGCCCAGAGTATCAGCGTAGCCCAGGTTACCGCTAAATTTGAGCGCCCAGGTCTCGTCGTCATTAATCGGGAACAGCTGCTGGGCACGGGCACGAAGCTTATAGTATTCGGCATCGCTACCCGGCGCGCTGGTCTCAAGAGATAAACGCTGATAGTTGCCGGCCGTCGGCATGACGCCGCGGTTAAGGTTGTTACGCGTCCAGCTCGCCGTAAGCTTCAAGCTCTGGGCGTCTTCGCCTTCGTCATCAACGTAACGGCGAATTTCTGATGCCGTATCGTTGTAGGTCTTGACCGAAATGTCTTCGATACTCGCCCCGAAGTTCAACCGGGAAAGCTCGCTTATCGGGTAACCGAAGTTGATACCCGCACCGTAAGCATCGGTTGAATAGGTAGAGATATCCGAATCGGCGTAATCGGTTTCGCGATAGAACACGTTATAGCCACGCGAAATACCGTCAAGCGTCCAGTAAGGGTCAGTAAAGGCGAAGTTGACGCTGGTAAACGTATCGCTGCGCTGCGCACCGACGTTGACGCGGTTACCGGTACCCAGGAAGTTATTCTGGGCAAGCCCTACACCATAGATGACACCGGCGCTCTGTGAGAAACCGACGCTTGCCGAGACCGAGCCCGAGGGCTGCTCTTCAACGTTATAGGTAACATCCAGCTTATCGGGCTCACCCGGTACCGGCTGGGTGTTAACCTCTACCTGGCTAAAGAAGCCAAGCCGCTCAAGACGCTGACGCGACTGGGTGATTGATTCAGTCGATGCCGGCGCACCTTCCATCTGAATCATTTCACGGCGTAGCACTTCATCCTGAGTGGTGGTATTACCGTAAAACTCAATGCGTCGAACGTAGGTGCGCTGACCCGGATCAACCGCGATCACTAGATCAACCGTCTCGCCGTCATCAGCCATTTCAGGAATACCCTGAATATCGGCAAAGGCAAAGCCTTCGGCGCCCAAACGCAGGCGCAGCGCTTCGGTTGAAGCATTCACCTGACCGCGAGAGAAAATATCGCCACTTTTGATTTCCACCAGTTGGCGCGCTTCGCTTTCGCTGATTTGCAAATCACCCGCAAAGCGGACATTACCTACGCGATACTGGTTACCCTCATCGATATTGAGAGTCACGAATATTTCGGATTTCTCGGGCCCAATGGATACCTGCGTGGAGGTAACGTCAAAATTCACATAGCCGCGGTCAAGATAGAACGAGCGCAGGCGTTCGATATCACCGGACAATGCCTCACGCGAGTATTCATCGCTTGAAAACCAGCCGAAGAAGCGTCCGGGCTTGTCGTTTAATTCAAAGACATTACGCAGCGTTTCATCGTCGAAGTCCTGGTTACCGACAATATTGATCTGACGAATTTTAGCCACTTCGCCTTCATTGATATTGATGTTGACCTGAACACGACCTTCATCGATCTGCTCGACTTCAGTCGTAATGCGCGCGCTATAACGCCCTTGAGACTGATAAACGCCTTCCAGCTCACGCTGAATCTCTTCAAGGGTCGAAAGCTGCAGCACCTGGCCTTCGGCTAGACCCGATTCGCGCAAACCGTTACGCAGATCATCTTCGGAAAGCTTTTGGTTACCGGTGAGGTTCAGGCGCGCAATCGTCGGTCGCTCGACGACCTGAATGATCAGCACGTCGCCTTCACGGGCTAACGACACGTCTTCAAACAGACCGGTGGCAAATAAATCGCGTGCGGCAGACGCTAGCTGCTGTTCGCTAACCCGATCGTTAGCACTGACAGGAAACGCATTGAAGACCGAGGCGGCGGATACCCGCTGTAGTCCTTCCACACGAATGTCCGAAACATCAAAGGATTGTGCCTGGGCGCCGCTGGCGCCTACCAGCAAGAGTGCCGCCATTCCAAGGGTCTTGATTTTCATGCAGTCAGTTCGCTCGCGTTGGTCTGCCTGTCATTCCAGACAGGCACCATATACATTTGTGCAGGCAGATGACAAGGCATCCTGCGCGCTACACGCGTCATTACCAAAGGCGCATCAGATCGAAATACAAGGCCATCGCCATCAAGCCGCCAACCATGGCAAGCCCAATGCGTAACCCCATTGCCTGGGTTTGCTCAGAGACCGGCCGCCCACGTACGATTTCCACAAAATAATAAAACAAGTGTCCACCATCGAGTACCGGAATAGGTAGTAAATTTAGCACGCCGAGGCTGATGGAAAGATAGGCAAGAAAGCCTACAAATGCTTCCATTCCTGCGCGCGCTGAATCACCCGAAATTTGCGCAATCGTAATGGGACCTGAAAGGTTGGAGGGTGAAATCAACCCTACCAACATCTTACGAATCGAATCAACGGTTAGTACTACCATATTACCGGTGCGCGCTAATGCCTGACCCACCGCCTCAATCGGCCCGTAGCGAATTTCACGCTGCAGGGATTCAGGCCAGGAGACAGGCTCAACGCCTGCACCAATGTACCCAACCTCGCCGCCACTCTCCAGTACGTTACTTTTTGGGGTAAGCGAAAGCGTTCCCTGCTCGCCTCCACGGTCATAGGTTACGCTAAGCGTTTCACCGGCGCTGCGACGAATCTGAGTGACGAACTGCATCCAGTCTTCCACTGGCGTTTGATCAATCGCCACAATACGGTCGCCCGCTTTTAAGCCGGCACTTGCTGCTGCTTCACCGTCAACCACCTGCCCCAAAACCGCTGGAAATTCCGGCTGCCAGGGCGCCATTCCCAATGTCT
Organism: Vreelandella zhanjiangensis DSM 21076; assembly: GCF_000377665.1. Taxonomy (GTDB): domain Bacteria; phylum Pseudomonadota; class Gammaproteobacteria; order Pseudomonadales; family Halomonadaceae; genus Vreelandella; species Vreelandella zhanjiangensis. The sequence goes on from NZ_KB898652.1 coordinate 167,252, forward strand.
GCAGGGGTTGTGGCGGGTCTTGCCGGGTCATGTAGTTATCAACCGAGAGCGCATATTGACGCTCACGGCTACTGCCTTCCGGCAAGGCATCAATCGTCAGCGTACCGCTAAAGCCGATCATGGAGATAAGCTTTAAATTTATTTCTTCCCAGGAGCGCACGGCGTCACCCTGGATAGCGGTAATTTCACTACCGTGGGCCAAGCCCGCCTCGGCTGCCGGTGAGTCAGGTGTAACATCACCAACCATGGGTGTAACCGTTGTGATGCCCGCTACAAACAAGGCCCAATAGGCAACGATGGCTAACAGGAAGTTCGCAAGTGGCCCCGCAGCAACGATGGCGATACGCTGCCATACACTTTTACGGTTAAATGCTTGATCCAATTGATCTTCAGGAACCGGAGCTTCACGCTCATCAAGCATTTTGACGTAGCCGCCCAGCGGAATAGCAGCTACTGCGTATTCTGTTCCATGGCGATCCACTGTCGACCAGAGCGGCTTACCAAAGCCCACCGAAAAACGCAGCACCTTTACGCCACAGCGACGCGCGACCCAGAAGTGGCCAAACTCGTGAAAGGTGATCAGCAAACCTAACACGACAAGTACCGCTAGAATGTTTTGTAACAGGCCCACAATGAACTCCTTAGCACCATGCCTACCAGCCGCTGATGCTTAAGCGACCTACTTATCTTTCTATTACCCTGTACCGCTATTACCTAATCTCAGCGCCATTTTTGCTCAACGAGCTGGGCTGCCTGCTCACGCGCCCACTGATCAGCCGCCAGGACGTTCTCGATGCTGTCGGCATCACCGTCGTAGGGAAGTGACAGCACATGCGCCACTATCTCGGCAATGGTGTTGAAAGCAATTCTCTCTTCCAAAAAAGCCGCTACCGCAATCTCGTTGGCCGCATTAAGAACGGCGGGCGCAGCGCCGCCTTTCTGTATGGACTCACGGGCCAGACGCAGGCACGGAAAGCGAACCTCATCCGCGGTCTCAAAATCCAGTCGGGCGATTTGAAACAGATCCAACGTCTCCACGCCCGCCTCAATACGTTCAGGCCAGGCCAGGCCATAGGCAATCGGTGTGCGCATGTCCGGGTTACCTAACTGCGCAATCACCGAGCCATCGACATAGGCTGCCATGGAGTGAATCACACTCTGAGGATGAACCACTACCTGAATTTGCTCCGGCGCGGCATCAAATAGCCAGCAAGCCTCAATCAGCTCAAGGCCTTTATTCATTAAGGTGGCACTATCGACGGATATTTTACGTCCCATCGACCAGTTAGGATGGGCACAGGCCTGATCGGGCGTGGCGCTGGCGATATCCGCAGCGCTCCAGGTACGAAAAGGACCTCCAGACGCCGTCAACAGCAGCTGACTGACACCGTAATGCCCTAGCCCGCCGCGGTGCTCCTTGGGTAGACACTGGTAGATAGCATTATGTTCAGAATCGATAGGCAGCAACGTTGCCCCGGAGCGTTCTACGGCCTGCATAAACAGCGCGCCGCTCATGATCAACGCTTCCTTATTGGCTAACAGTACCCGCTTGCCCGCTTCTACCGCCGCAAGCGAAGGCAGCAAACCTGCCGCGCCTACGATGGCGGCCATCACCACGTCCACACGCGGCTCACGGGCAACCTGACATAGTGCCTCACGTCCCGCTAATACCTCGGTTGACTGCCCTGCATCATTGAGCGCCTGACGCAGCCAGTCTGCATCGGCTTGATGATCGAGCACTGCAACCTGGGGGCGGTGAGCTAAGCACTGGTCAAGCAGCGCTTCTTTTGAGGTATGTGCCGTTAGCGCATAAACATGGTAGCGGTCGGGGTGACGTGCAATCACATCCAGCGTGCTAACCCCGATTGAGCCCGTTGAGCCAAGCACGGTAACCTGCTGGCAAGAGACCTGACTCATGATGCTAGCACCTGGGCCTGAAGCACTTGCAAATACAGCAGTGCAAATATCGGAATCGCGGCGGTCAGGCTATCGATACGATCCAATACGCCGCCGTGGCCAGGCAACAGCTGGCTTGAGTCTTTAACATCCCGATAGCGCTTGAGCATGCTTTCCAGAAGATCGCCCAGTACCGAGGTAAGCGTGACTACCGCCGTTACAAGCACCAGAGCAATGCCGCCTGCGAGCCCAAGCGACTGCCACAGCGCAAAACCAATGGATAGCAGCGTGGTGGCTACCATTCCGCCTATCACGCCTTCCCACGATTTGCCGGGACTAACACGCGGGGCAAGTTTGCGCTTACCCCATTGGCGCCCAGCAAAATAGGCGCCAATATCGGCAGCCCAGACCAGGAGCAGAACAAACAGCAGCCACACGGCACCGCTTTCACGCAGAATATTAAACCCTACCCAGCAAGGGATCAGCACCCATAGACCCATGGCAAGACGCCTGCCCGTTGCCTGCCACTGATGTCCTCTATCCGGGTAATGCGTGACCCAGTAGAGGTTAAGCAACCAACCCAACGCGGCACACCATAACGGCCAGACAGCCAAGGCGGCACCCGCAAACCACATGATCAGCATTAAAACCGCAGCACCGGCAACTAGCTGAATACGCTGGCTCTGCCGACTTATGCCGGCGAGATTTGTCCACTCCCAGGCACCGAGTAGCACCATAAAAGCAGTAAAAAGCGCAAATGCGCCTCCTTGTAAGCCAAACAGGCCAATCAGCACCACGGGCGCCAACCAGGCTGCGGTTATAATCCGCTGTCTAAGCACCTTGCGCCTCTACTTGTTCGTCGGTCATACCAAAACGTCGGCGCCGCTGACAAAAATCATTTAACGCAACGTCCAGCGCCTCGGCACCGAAATCTGGCCATAGTAAGGGCGAGAAATACAGCTCAGCATATGCAAGCTGCCACAGCATAAAGTTAGATAAGCGCTGCTCGCCACTCGTTCGAATACACAGATCAATGGGCGTTACATGACGACACTCCATCGCTGCATCAAAGCGGGCTTCATCGATATCCTCAGGCTGTAACTCGCCTGCCGACACTTGTTCTGCGAGTTCACGTGCCGCCCGAGCAATATCCCACTGCCCACCGTAGTTGGCTGCAATAATCAGATGCATGCCGGTGTTATCCGCCGTCAGCGCCTCGGCACGCTGAATATATTTTTGAATAGCGTGGGAAAAGCCACGCTGCTCGCCAATAATTGTCAGCCGAATATTACGCTCGTTAAGCTTTTTGACTTCGCGTTTAAGCGCCATCAAAAAAAGCTCCATCAGCGCATGAACTTCTGCGGCGGGGCGCTTCCAGTTTTCACTCGAAAAGGCAAACAGGCTAAGCGTTTTCACCTGCCGCTCGGCGGCACGCTGGATCACCGCCCTGACGGCTTCTACGCCTGCGCGATGGCCGCGCACACCCGACATTCCGCGGGCCTTTGCCCAACGGTTATTGCCATCCATTATGATAGCGACGTGCGACGGCATTGCTGCATCCCAGGTCAGAGATGGCGTACTGGCATCGCCCGGCTGTTCTTCAGGAAGCTGCGACGTCATGAGGTCTCGCACAAAAGCTCAGTCATAATAAAGCCATAGGCCTAGCGGGTAGCCAGGCTACCCGCGACTAAATTAAAAAACAGGTTTTTTTATACCTGCATCAGGTCCTGTTCTTTGGCAGCCAGCGCCTTGTCGATCTCGGCGATATACTTATCGGTCAGCTTCTGGATTTCATCTTCACCCTGGCGCTGATCGTCTTCGGTAATTTCTTTATCCTTGAGCAGGGATTTAAAATCACCGTTGGCGTCACGACGTACGTTGCGAACCGCAACGCGGGCGTTTTCAGCCTCAGAGCGCGCTTGCTTGATATAGCCCTTGCGGGTTTCTTCAGTCAGCATCGGCATCGGCACACGGATAACGTTGCCTGCGCTTGACGGGTTCAGACCCAGGTCAGAGGTCATGATGGCCTTTTCAACCTTAGGCACCATGCCCTGCTCCCACGGAGCCACTGCCAACGTACGCGCATCTTCAACGTTCACCGAGGCCACTTGGCTAAGCGGCACTTGGCTACCGTAATAATCAACGGTCACGGCATCCAGAATACTCGGGTGTGCTCGTCCGGTACGGATTTTGTTGAAGTTGCTGTTCAGCGCTTCAACGCTTTTTTTCATGCGAGATTCTGCGTCTTTCTTAATATCGTTGATCACGTCATTACCCTCTATCTATCAGCGTACCTTCCTTGCCCCCTACTACCAGATTCAGCAGGGCACCAGGCTTATTCATATCAAATACCCGCACCGGCATATCATGGTCACGTACCAGGCAGATGGCGGTCAAATCCATAACGCCCAGTTTTTGATCCAGAGCGTCATCGTAGGAGAGCTGGTCATACTTTACGGCATCAGAGTGCTTCAAGGGGTCCTTGTTATAAACCCCATCCACTTTGGTGGCCTTGATAACTACATCCACATCGACTTCGATACCGCGCAAACAGGCGGCCGAGTCGGTTGTGAAGAAGGGATTACCCGTTCCTGCCGAGAACAGCACCACATCTCCTGACGTTAAATAGCGGATGGCGGTGCGGCGGTCATAATGCTCTACCACACCACTCATGGGAATCGCCGACATTACCCGCGAACGGATATTCGAACGCTCCAATGCATCGCGCATGGCCAGCGCGTTCATTACCGTTGCCAGCATTCCCATGTGGTCGCCTGTGACCCGATCCATACCGGCCTCGCTTAGCGCTGCACCCCGAAACAGGTTGCCACCACCAATCACGATACCGACCTGCACACCGATACCGACCAGCTGGCCGATTTCTAATGCCATACGATCCAACACTTTAGGGTCAATACCAAAATCGTGTTCTCCCATCAGCGCCTCGCCGGAAAGCTTCAGCAAAATACGCTTGTATTTCGATTTCGATTTCTCAAGTTTGTTGGGGACAACAAGCGCAGTAGGCTCTTGAACATCACGTGACATGGCATCTCTCCTGAAGCAGACCTAGACACAGGTGGGCGAAGCAACCCCTATTTAGCAGGGGCCGGATACACGAAGGCGTGCGCTTTCGCGCACGCCATCTTTTGACTGAAACATCTGACCTTAACGACGGCCAGCCTGTTCCATAACTTCTTTAGCGAAGTCGACTTCTTCTTTCTCGATGCCTTCACCCACTTCAAAGCGCGTGAAGCTAACCACTTCGCCACCGGCTGCTTTAACAAACTCTGCAACGGTCTGGTTCGGGTCTTTAACGAACGGCTGCTCGGTCAGGCTGTTTTCCGCCAGATACTTCTTCAGACGGCCTTGAACCATTTTCTCAGCAATCTGCTCGGGCTTGCCTGCCATGTCCGGCTGACCCAGGATGATGGCTTTCTCTTGATCCAACTGCTCTTGCGGCATATCGGCCGGATGAGCAACGGCGGGGTTAATGGCTGCCACGTGCATAGCAACATCTTTCGCCGCTTCTGCAGTACCGCCAGTAAGCACGGTCAGAACGCCAATGCGGCCACCGTGAACGTATTCGCCCACCAGGCCACCGTCAACGGCGTTGACAACTACCGCGCGACGTACGCCGATGTTCTCACCGATTTTCTGAACCAGCTGCTCGCGAGCAGTTTCAAGGTCGCCAGCCATAACGGCAGCAACATCTTCGCTTTTCGCGGCAAAGAAAGCGGCGGCGATTTTGTCAGCGAACGCAATGAAGTTGTCATCGCGCGCAACAAAGTCAGTCTCGGAGTTGATTTCAACCATTACGCCGTAGCTACCGTCTTCTGCTACACGGGTAACAACAACACCCTCTGCAGCAATACGATCGGCTTTCTTCGCGGCTTTTAAGCCTGAATTTTTACGCAGGTTTTCGATCGCGACTTCAATATCACCGTCGGTTTCGGTGAGTGCTTTTTTACACTCCATCATGCCGAGACCAGTACGTTCGCGCAGTTCCTTGACCTGAGAGGCGCTGATAGCTGCCATGAGAATTCACCTCGGAAATGGTTCTAGCTGAGAGTTAAACGCCCTACAGAGTATAAACACGATAGATGACCATCATGTATCACTTTGAAGGTCGCTTGCCGGCAACGGGTGCCCGGCATAATCGGCCCACCCGGATGTTCATCCAAAGCGGGAAAAAGGGGGCATAGGCCCCCTCTTCAACACGATGCGGCTCAATTGCCCGCCGCATCTACTGCCACCTTACTCGGCAGCAGCGTCGGTGTCGGCAGAAGCAGCCTCTTCGGTCACTTCAACGAACTCATCCGGACGACCCTCTTTCGCACGACCACACGCGTCAGCAATGGCTTTCACGTAGATCTGAATAGCGCGGATGGAGTCATCGTTACCCGGGATAACGTAATCAACGCCATCAGGGTTAGAGTTGGTATCAACCACGCCAATAACCGGGATACCCAGCTTGTTGGCTTCGTTGATCGCGATGCGCTCGTGGTCAACGTCGATGACGAACAGTGCGTCCGGCAGGCCGCCCATGTTCTTGATACCACCGATAGAACGCTCGAGCTTCTCTTGCTCGCGAGTTGCCATCAGGACTTCTTTCTTGGTCAGCTTGTCGAACGTGCCGTCTTCGCGCATGGTTTCAAGTTCGCGCAGACGCTTGATGGACTGACGAATGGTCTTGAAGTTAGTCAGCATGCCGCCCAACCAGCGATGGTTGACGAACGGCTGATTAACGCGATTCGCTTCTTCTTTGATGATCTTGCTAGCGCTGCGCTTGGTGCCAACAAACAAAATTTTGTTGTTGGATGCCGACATCTTCTCGACCACATCAACGGCTTCGTTCAGTGCCGGCAGAGTGTGCTCAAGGTTGATGATGTGAATCTTGTTGCGCGCGCCGAAGATGAACTTGCCCATCTTCGGATTCCAGTATTTGGTCTGGTGACCGAAGTGAGCACCTGCTTTCAGCAGGTCACGCATATTAACGTGAGACATGGTAAAACTCCTGAAACTCGGGTTAGGCCTCCACGCACCCCATGGATCCGACCATTGACCACGTTAAAACGTTGCCAGCGGCACCCGGGACCATGTGTCGGTGCATGTGTGTTTTCAAGGCTTGCTATATTAGCCGCACATCCAAAATGAACGCGCAACGGGTCGTTCGACTGACCATGATCGCCTACTAGCGATAAAGAAGCTAGGAATGACGATTGCAGGAAAGCGCGCGGCTTTATACCATAGATCATTGCCAAGATGAAGTCACAGCTCGTGTTACGATCTTTATTTGTTACTTAAGACTGTTACTTAGTACGCTTACTTAATATTGTCGCTTAACGCTGTTTCCTGGCTACTTTTCTTAATCCCGTTGTTTCTTAATACTGTATTCTTAACTACCGCCTGAACCCATATCGAGAATTCATGAACGTTCCCATCAAGACACCTTCAGAAATCGAGAAAATGCGCGAAGCCGGGCGCCAAGCCGTCAGCGTGTTTGAAATGATCACGCCTCACATACAGGCGGGCGTCAGCACCGGCGAGATCGACCGACTGTGTCATGAATATATTGTCAATGAACTGGGCTCCACGCCTGCCCCGCTCAACTATCACGGTTATACCCACGCCACCTGTATTTCCTTGAATCACGTGGTTTGCCACGGCTTCCCAGATTTCAATAAAAAGCTCAAGAATGGCGACATCATGAATCTGGATGTCACGGTCAAGACGCCGGATGGTTATCACGGCGACTCCAGCATGATGTTTATCATCGGCGAAACCATTCAGGGCGAGCGCCTGTGCCGGATCACCCAGGAGTGCCTGTATAAAAGCATTGCCCTGGTAAAACCCGGCGTGCGCCTTTCAGAGCTTGCCCAAGCGATTCAAAAGCACGCCGAAGGGCACGGCTACTCTGTGGTTCGCGACTTCTGTGGTCACGGTATTGGCGCGGGTTTCCATGAAGAGCCTCAGGTGCTGCACTACGATGGCTACGCGCCTGAAGCTGACATCACTCTGGAAGCTGGCATGTGCTTTACCATCGAACCCATGATTAACGTTGGCGGCTACAAAACCAAAGTGCTGCGCGATGGTTGGACAGCCGTCACTAAAGACAAGAGCCTGTCGGCTCAATGGGAACACACTTTGCTGGTTACCGAGACAGGGGTTGAAGTTCTGACCGCGCGTAGCGATGAAGACTTTAGCTTTTTAGATCGCTAATGCTCCTTCACCACTACCGGTTCGAACCGGACACGTCGCTGTATGACCTTGAGGCTTTTCGCACGGAGCTTTCCGGCTCACGCTCGCCTATTGCGCCGTTTAAAACGGCGCTCCGCGAACTGCAGGCCCGGCTGGACGACCGGTTTCGTTCAGGGGCTGATATACGCGATCTGGTGCGCGGACGAGCCTGGTACCTGGACCAACTGCTGGCCATCGCCTGGGGCTTGCACGCCTGGCCAGATGACGGCGTAGCGCTGGTCGCCGTAGGGGGTTACGGCCGAGGCGAGCTTCACCCTCACTCGGATATCGACCTGCTCCTGCTGCTTGAGCAGGATGACGATAGCCCCTACCGCGAACCCCTAAGCGCTTTTATCACCTTTTTATGGGATATCGGCTTGGAGATTGGCCACAGCGTACGCTCGTTAAATGACTGCGAACGTGAAGCCAAGGCGGATGTCACCGTCATTACCAACCTGCTCGAATCACGTCTGATCGCCGGGCCTGAGTCGTTGCGGGCAGCAATGCACGAGCGCTTAAGCACCGAGCAACTCTGGCCTGCCGATCGTTTCTTTGAAGCTAAGTGGCAAGAGCAGATTACCCGCCACTACCGCTATAACAACTCGGAGTACCATCTTGAGCCGAACCTGAAAAGCTCGCCCGGCGGGCTGCGTGATATTCAGATGATCGGCTGGATTGCCAAGCGCCACTTCGGCACAGAACAGTACGCCGATATTGTCGCTAACGGCTTCATGAACGATGCCGAGCTGCGTATTTTAAGCCAGGGCCAGGCGTTCTTATGGCAGGTACGCTATGCCCTGCATATGCTGACCGACCGCGCGGAAGATCGGCTGCTGTTTGACCATCAGCGCACGATTGCCGAGCTGTTTGGCTTTAAAGACACGCCCGAGCGTTTAGCCGTCGAGCAGTTCATGAAGCGCTATTATCGTCACGTGACAGCGCTTGCCGGTTTGAACGATATGCTGCTTCAGCATTTCGACGAAGTGATCTTGCGCGGCAAAGAGGCGCTGGAAACCATTCAGCTCAATGAGCGCTTTGAAACCAAGGGCGGCTATATTCAAGCACGCTCGCGCAGCCTGTTTCGCGAGCAGCCGGAGGCCATGCTGGAGCTGTTCCTGCTCATGGCTAGACACCCTGAAATTGAAGGCGTGCGCGCGGACACCATCCGCCTTATCCGCGACCACCGCCATCAGATTGATGACCACTACCGCGATGACCCGCTTCATCAGCGGCTGTTTATGGAAATCCTGCGCGCCCCTGGTAACGTGCCGCGCCAACTGCGACGCATGAACCGCTACGGCATCCTGGGTAAGTACCTGCCTGAATTCGGACGCGCGGTAGGTCTGATGCAGCACGACCTGTTTCATATCTACACGGTGGATGCCCATACCCTACGTCTACTGAAATTCCTGCACGGGTTTCGTAAACCCAGCGCCAAGGATGAGTTCCCCGTGGCCGCGGTCCTTATTAACCAGTTGCCCAGACTGGATATCTTATGGATAGCGGGTCTGTTTCACGATATCGGCAAGGGCCGGGGGGGCGATCATTCAGAGATTGGCGCCCGGGATGTTGAACACTTCTGCCAGCACCATCACCTTTCGGCACACGATACAAAGCTTGCCAGTTGGCTGGTCGAGCATCATTTGCTCATGTCGATGACCGCCCAGAAACGCGATATCAGCGACCCTGACGTTATTCGCGATTTTGCCCTGGTTGTCCGTAATGAAGCGCGTCTGGAGTACCTTTACGTACTGACGGTTGCCGATATTAACGCCACCAACCCGACGCTGTGGAACGGCTGGCGGGCATCACTTCTGCGCCAGCTTTATGCTGAAACCAAACGCGCCCTGCGGCGTGGGCTTAAAAATCCGCCGGATCGTGATGACTGGGTGCGGGAAACGCGCTCCGAAGCCCGCTCATTGCTCAAAACCATCGGAATTGGACGCGCGCAAATTGATACGCTTTGGGAATCACTGGGCGAGGATTATTTCTTGCAGTACGCCCCCAGCGAAATCGTCTGGCAGACCCAGGGGATTTTGGCTCACAACGCCTCCCCCTTACCGCTGGTATTAATCAGCGCGCCGACGATCGATATGGCGGAAGGTGGAACCAAAGTATTTATCCATACCCGCTCGGTCGACGACCTGTTTGCCGCCACCGCCGCTGCGATGGAGCAGTTGGGGCTTTCTATTCATGATGCGCGTATCGTCACCTCGCATAACAACTGGACGCTGAATACGTTTATTGTGCTGGATAGCCACGGCCAACCCATCCGCGACCCAGACAGCATTGAAGAAATGCGCCAGCATCTGGTCGAAGAGCTGGATGACCCGGACGACTATCCAGAGATCGTCACCCGCCATACGCCGCGCCAGCTAAAGCATTTTAAAGTGCCCACCGAAGTGTTGATCGAGCAGGACCCGGCCAATGAGCGCACGCTACTGGAACTCACGGCCCCTGACCGGCCGGGATTATTGGCCCGGGTTGGGCGTATTTTCATGGAGCAGGACATCGCGCTATCGACGGCTAAAATTGCCACCTTGGGCGAGCGCGTCGAGGACGTCTTCTTTATCACCACCAAATCGGGCGAGCCGCTAACCGACCCCTTGCGTCAGCAGCAGCTGCGCGAGCGGTTGATTGAGGTCTTGGGAGTTTGATCATGGCGCCCCCCCGCGCGTGATGTGGCTACTGCTGCTCTGGGCGCTGGCATGCGCCTACCAGGACCTACGCCAACGACATATTGATAACCGCCTGCTTTATCCCTTTTTGCTATTAGCGGTTATCTGGCTGCTGGTGACATCCCAAAGCTTGGTAGGCGCCTCCCTTGCCAGCGCTCTGGCGGGCGCCGGTATAGCGATAGCCCTAACGATACCGGGGCATATCAAGGGCATTCTCGGCGGGGGGGATGTCAAACTGATGGTCGCTATTGGTCTCAGTACAGGCGGCATGATCACCCTAATAGTGATTGCGATTGCTGCGCTACTGCTGGTGCTCTGGACGATTACCGTGGCGCTTCTTCCTAGCAGAGGCGTAGCCATGGTTCAGCGCTACGCCCCAGGGTTAGGCAATCAAAAGGGACATTTTGCCTACGCGCCGTTTATCTTTTTGGCGCTTGGCACGCTTTACTTGCTAGCGCTGCTGCTGAACAGGTAAAGACCCGCCTAAAGCGTTACATAGCACTCTTACTCTTCGCCAAACCCACCGGCCTCATCGCGCTCAAAGAAATCGGGAATGGGGTGAGTAAAGCTATCCAGCCACCGCTGGCTGGCCAACTCCTGCTCTTGTGCCGAGAGCCGTTGAGGATTTGTGGATGCCTGGCTGCCTTCTCGCTGGATCTGCAGCCATGAATCCGCCACGGTGTCACCTTTTGCCAGCATACGCGGCTGCGCTGCCGCACTGTTCACGCTATCCCGTTCACTGTGCTGTGCGCACCCAGCCAAAGCGCCCGTCATTAAAGCGCCTAGCGCTATCTGGCAAATCCAGCGATATCCAGCCATCGGGTTACTCCCTTTCAGTTATCGCCTATAAACGGCTTGTTATAAGCCTTGGCCATCTTCCAACTGCAGCTGGCGAGCACGCGCTTCCGCCCGCTGATACTGCTGAGAAGTCGCCCGACCTTCACGCAGCAATGCGCTGGATTCCTGCCACTTGCCTTGATACATCAGCAGGGTTAACAGATTTTCCAGGGGCAGCGCATTATCTTGGCTTAATTCAAGCGCGGTCATAAATTCAAACTGCGCCTTATCAAGCTCTCTACGCTGAAGATAAACAAACCCCAGGTCGTTACGAATGGTAAAGCTTGAAGGATAAAGATTGGCCGCTGTCTGCATCTGGGTCAGCGCCTGTGCATAATCGCCTTTAATCGCAGCAATTTGGCCAAGCCCATGATACGCCTCTGCCGATACGCAGCTATTAAGCAGTGACTCATAAAGCGGTGTGGCCTGCGGATCGTTCAGTTTGCGCAAGATCATCGCTTTGCGTAAGCGCACTTCGGGAAGCGTTTCCGGCAATTGCTCCAGGTGGGCCAATGCGGCATGTAAACGCCCTTGGTCGGCCATATCGCTGGCTAGCTGAATCGCTAACTGCTGCTCTTGCTCGAGAGGGCCACACTGATTGGCTTGGCGAGAAGCGTTATTCCCTGTGGACGCGCACCCGGCTAGCACAAGGCTTGCGCCTAACAACATAATTTTGGCGTACTTCATTATTGGTTCATTCCTGACAATGCACCGAAAATGGCAATAAAACCTGGCCCCGCCAAAATAATCAGCAGCGCAGGAAACAGAAAGGCTACCATGGCCCCCGACATTTTGGCTGACAGTTTGGAGACTTTTTCCTGCAGGTTGGTCGTTCGTCGATCATCGAAAAGTTCTTTCAGCGAGATGAGCGATGCTACTGCTCCGCCCCCTTGGCGAATCAGCTGCTCAAGAATTACCACGCAGTCGGTCACCTGATCAATCTCCAAGCGCTCGGCCATGTTGGTCAGCTCACTGGCAAGATCCAACCCCACATCCACACGTGTCAGCACACGCTTAAACTCAATCGAAAGCTCCGGCAGAATATGCTGGCCTTCCTGAGTGAGTGCACGCAGCGACTGCTCGACCGACATGCCGACTTCGAACAACATGCGCAGCAGGGGCAGCATCGTGGAGACTTCGTCGGCTATTTTTGCGCGCCGCTTGGCCACCGCACGTCGTAGCCAGCGCTTGGGCAATAAAAATCCTACGCCCAAGAATACCAGGGCGGTTAGATAGGATGGCCCGCCATCTCGTAGAAGAGAACTTCCCACCAGAGCGACGACCGCAGCCGCCAAGGGAACGCAAATTTGTATGGCGTAATAGCGCGCGCGCTGCTCGATAGTGCGCCAACCCAGCTGCTCTAAAAGCTTGGGAAGCTCTGCGTCTATTTTGCCGTCTAGCTGTTCAAATCCCTCAAGCAGAGAGCGGCGGTTACTGGCCGCCAGCCCAACACCACCCAGAGACGCAATACGCTGAGTTACGATTGCGGCATTACGCTGGCGGTTCAAAAGTATCCAGACAATAAGGACAGCAGCGGCCAGAAGCAGTACGGCGCTTAAGATCAATAGCCACATATCAAATACTCTTCAGCATGCGCCACAGGACAAAGCATCCCGTAAACTGCAGCGCTAACGATAAGAGCAGCATGATTTTTCCTGCCGATGACTCCCACATGTTGAGTAAAAAATCGGGGTTACTGATAAGAATATAAGCCCCTAACCCTAGCGGCAGCCCCGCCAGTACAAACGCACTGATACGGGTTTCACCGGTCATCGCGCTTAGCTGTCGGCTGGCGCGCTCGCGGTCACGAATCATCAGCATCAGGTTTTTCAGCATATCCGCTGAGTTACCGCCATAGCGCTGATTGATTCGCACCCCGAGGGCCAGAATATGAAACTCCTCGCGCTTATAGAGCATAGCGAATTCATTGATCGCCTCAGCCATGGGCACGCCCAGCTCGACATCGCGACGCACCGGCGTCATGGCCAAGTGCAAGGGATCGGCACTGCGTTTCATCGCCAGCAGCATGGCATCGCCCATCGTACGGCCCGATTTAATACTGCGAACCATATGATCAAGAAAGCCGGGCATCTGCTCAATCATCCGATCCAGACGCTTTTGGGCACGCCATTGCCCCACCAGATAAACCAGCAATGCAATACCGCCTAATGCCACTAACGGCATAAACCAGCTTATTTGCAACAGCATTAACGACAAGAGTAAAGCCAACCCGGTTAATAGCACCGTCAGCCATGTGGGCAGTTGGATGCCCGCCTGCATCAGCCATAGCGACAAGCCACTTTTCTTTCGCTGCCGCGGATTGATCAGTACGCTGTCCTGATTAAGCTTTTCATTAATGCGCTCATCAACCGCGCGTCGCTTGCTGGCCAACGCCATTAACAACGCGGCCAACAGAAACGCAACGCTCATCCCTAGCAATATGTACGATATAACGCTCATGGGGGAGCTTCCTGAGCTGTCTCCAGCGCTCCCACTAGCTTTTCATTGAGCACCTGATGGCTTTCCTGGATAAACGTTTTATGCAGGCGATCATAGCGAAACAGTACGTTGGTCGTGTATTCACCCTGGCTCATTTCACCTATTTCAATAATCTCGCTGATACAACGAAGCCCTGTGGGCAGACGCACCAGTTGAATGATTACTTCAAGCGCTGACGAGATTGACTGACGCATGGTTTTCTCAGGTACCGGAACGCCCGATAACCCCACCAGGGTTTCCATCCTCAGCAGCGAGTCTGCTGCGCTATTGGCGTGAATAGACGTCATGGATCCTTCATGCCCTGTATTCATGGCAGAAAGCACATCCAGCACCTCAACGCCGCGGGTTTCACCCAAAATAATGCGGTCGGGGCGCATCCTCAGCGCGTTACGCACCAGGCTTCTTGCGGCCACTTCACCATGCCCATCGGCATTCGGGGGGCGGGTTTCCAAGCGCACCACATGGCCGTGCTTAAGCTGTAGCTCGGCAGTGTCCTCAATGGTGACCAGTCGCTCACGGTGGTCAATCATGCTGCTTAAAAGATTCAGCATGGTGGTTTTGCCGGTACCCGTACCACCACTAATAACAATATTGCAGCGCCGCTGTACCGCATGTTGCAGAAACGAAAGAATCGCCGCATCAAGCGAGCCGGAGGCGATAAGTTCCTGGCTTTGCAGCATATCCTTGCGAAATTTACGTACCGACAGGCAGGCGCCATCCAGGGCAATAGGCGGGATAACCGCGTTGATACGACTACCATCCGGCAGGCGGGCATCCACCATGGGCGAAGATTCATCCAGACGCCGCCCTAACGGGGCAATAATGCGCTGGATAACGCGCTGTAAATGGTGGTCATCGATAAAGTGCAGATCGCTTAACGACAGCACGCCGCGCCGCTCAATAAAAATTCGCGCACTGCCGTTGACCAATATTTCGGTAATGGTTGGGTCGCTTAACAGCACTTCCAGCGGCCCGAACCCAGTTAATTCATCGATCATTTCTTCGGTTAAACGATCTATCTCATAACCGGAAATCGCCAGCTGCTGCTGCCGGGTAAACGCTTGAATATGGGAAGCAATAAAGCGCTTAAGCTCAGGGCGACTCCCCTCGATTAAATTCGAAGTTTCATCACCCAGCTGATCTATCAAGTAGCGGTGTAAACGCTCCTTGAGATGGCTGAGCTGCATTAGGCCACCACGCTCCATACATCCCCCTTAACGGAATAGACGTTTTAAAACCCCGACACGCTTTTCAATCGCAGGCTTAGGAAATATTTCGTTGGTGAGCTGCTGTAAGCCACGCGTTAACTCATCTTTAGGCGCCAGCTCATAAAGCGGAACGCCTTGATTAAGGCTGTTAAGACGCTGCTGCGGCTGACCAGGTAGGGTGGCGATCAGCGGCACGCTAAACATATCGGAGAGCACCGATGACTCAGGTGCGAGCCGTGCCGTATAGCGATCCACTAGCAGCCCTACGTTATTTAAGGCCACGCCTTCCGAGCGCCACCGCTGCAGGCAGTGCAGGTTACGCCGACTGCTGGGCACGCTTTGATGCAGGTACCAAAGGAGCTGATCGGCCGTGCCGATCATCGCACGCACAAAACCACTATCGGGCTGACCACAGGCATTGATAATCACCCAGGAAAAGTGCTGACGCAGTACGCCGAGTAACAGAATAGTTTCTGCATAGCTATACGCTTCGGGATAGCGGTCATCCTGCAAAAGCGGCAGCACATATAAGCCACTTTCATGCTTGCTGAACGCGTTTTCAATCACGGCGGAATCAAGCCGTTGAGCAGACCGCATGGCGTCTTCCAACCCAAACGTACACTTTAAACTTAGTATGGCTTCGACTTCGCCTTGCCCCGGGGCGATATCAATCAACAACACCTGGGATTGCGTTTGAGCCAGCTGGAGCGCGACATGACTTGCAATCAGCGTAGTGTCTTGTATGACATCCGTGCCATAAAACGCGACTAACCGTGCCCGCTGGCTATTGACGATGGCGCTGGCTAGGGGCTGTTTACGCCCCAAACGACGAATAAGGCTTTGTACTTCGCTGCCACGTTGACCAACGGTCAAAAAATCCTTGGCGCCTGAACGCATGGCGCCCAGCACAAGCTCGCTATCCGTTCCATCGCCAATCGCCACTACCGCTACATAAGGACGCGACTCATGCAAGCCTTCAATTAGCGAGAACGCTTCGTTGAAACCTCGGCTATCCACACAAATAAAAATGATGTTGACCAGCATCTGATCGATTAAACCGAGAATGGCTTCCAATTTGCTGCCCACAGGGACAAGACGCCCCTGATCCGATAGGGTCGATTCAAGCCAGCTAATATCAGTATCAGAACAACCGGTGACCAGAAACGTTTGCATCACACCTCTCCTTGCGCCTTAACGTGACAGCCCGGCCGCCCGGTCAAAAGATCCATCCTCAAACAACAATAGCTCATGCACGCTGGGGTCGTAGTTGCGTAGCTCCTCGCCGGGAAGCGAGGGCAACACGGCGTCAGCTGCAATAGGTTGAACCAAGTGAGGCGTCACGATCATCAGCAGCTCGCGCTCTTCAATGCGGGTTTGGCTATTACGGAAAAACGCGCCAATAATCGGCAGGCTGCCCAGCCCCGGCAGCTGATTGACCTGGGCGCTGCGGCTATTACTGATTAAACCGCTGATAATAAAGCTCTCGCCACTTGCCAGTGAAACGCTGGTATCTGAACGGCGCACGGACAACGCAGGCACTGTTGTGCCCTCGATGGTAATACCGTTAACAAAATCAAGTTCACTCACTTCAGGCGCCACTTTAAGCGTAATCCGTCGCTCATCAATCACCGTGGGGGTAAGCGTTAAACGCACCCCAAACTCTTTATATTCAATCGATACGCTATCGCTTCCTGAACTGGGCACAGGAATGGGAAACTCCCCCCCGGCCAGAAAGCTCGCGCTTTGCCCGCTCAGTGCCACCAGGCTGGGCCGCGCTAAGGTATAGGCGAAACCGCTGGTTTCCAGCGCACTTATTGCGGCCATTACCCGACTACTCCCGCCGCCTACCACCAAGTTAAAACCACTGCTTGAAAGCGGCACATTTGCGCCCGGCGTAAGGCTACCAATGTTGCCCACCCCCACTGAGCCAGGCCCCACGCCAGGGGAAGCAAATAGATTGTTGTTAGAGCTGCCGAACAGCGACACACCGATATCCTGCAGACGCGTACGGTTTACCTCAACAAAACGAATATCGGTCTGTACCTGAGCCGGCACGTTGGAAGTGTGGGAGGAAAAGCTATTAAGCGAACGGCTGGCCTGGCCCATGACCATGAGCATGATTTCGGTTGGCTGCTCGGCGCAGCGAGTCCACACCGTAATATTGGTTGCTCCCTGATCAGCCGTTGATATCAAAAAGGCGCGGCTAGAGGTTAATTGCACGTCGGCAACCCCTGGATTGCCTACCGCCAGACGTTCGATATCCACAGGCAATTGCACTTCACGGTGAATACCAGGGGCTAGCTCCAAAGCCGGGGGTAGGCGTCCAAGCTCTTCACACATCGACTGAGCGCTTGCCTCAGGGGCCAGTACACTACTCGCTACTATCACGCTGCCACCCAGCATAATACCGGTTAGCATTCGAGTTAATCGCATCATTCCCTGGCGCCTCTACTAATTGTAAATTGCGTAATAAAAGTAAATATTAGGGTGCTTCCAAACTAATCACCGCGCCGCGGATTACCGGCACTGAACCTGCAGGTGGTCCCGACTGCTGCATTGAGGGCTGTTCAGGATAGAAGGTTTGGGTTTGGGTTTGGGTTTGGGGTTGGGCCTGCCTGCGCGAACTACTTTCTACCAAGCCAGACTGAGGACGCGGGGCCTGGCTTAGCGCAAACTTCTCAAACTGAAAGAGCTGCTGATTCAGCTCGTCGGTAATGGATCCCGCATTGCCATAGTAATTTTCAAGGCGGTGCTCTTCGGCGGCACGTACGGCCAGGCGTAACCTCCCGGCTTCTGCCGCCAAAGCAAAACGCGTTAGCAACACTTCAGGCACGGCCAACACGGCGGTAGCGGCATTGGTTTGGTTAGGCGTGTTCGATGTGTCTTCTGGTGCTGCAGGCGGATTGACAGGACTACCACTTATATCCAGGCCTAACTGACTGCCGATACTGAGCACACGAAGCGCCGGTACGGCCACTTGCACGGTGCGATCCGTATTAATTTCATCTTCGGGCAAGAACAGCAGTACATCGACATAATCTCCAGGCGCAAGGTGCCCCCCTGCGCCCATTAGCTGGTCGAACTGAATAGCCAGCGCCCTTTCATCAGGTCGAATCATGCGCGCAATAGGCCCGCCTGCGGTAAAACTGTTCTCGGTTAGTACACTACCGGCAGGCAACTCACGCCACACCCTACGGCCTATCAATATGCTAGGGTCGCTAAAACTACCAGGCGGCATAAGGCGTAGCTGCTCAATTTGCAGGTCTTCTTGGCGTATAAAGTGATAGGCAGGTAGGTTCTGGGCAACGACTACGACAGGCTGGCGCAGCGCGATATCGTCAACATCAACGCCTTCAACGTCATTGGCAGGCTCAACTTGTTCTTCAGGCACCAGAGCATCGTCAGTCGGTGTTGACGTATCGATATCCACAGGTTCGGGCTCGACAGCCACTGGCTCAGAATTTCTCATGCCAATTGAAATTCCCAAATAGCCAATCACTAGCGCCACCACCACTAATACGCCTGCTAAAATCATCATCATTCGACTGTTCAAGACCACGTCCCCTTATTGTGGTGTTCAAGCATGCTACAGACGATGCGCACTACTGCGTCTTTTCTAATACCCTGCCCTTCCCAGCGCCATATCTAACTATTTAACTTAAAAGCAATAACTTAACAACACTTAATCTGAAAAATCTAATACTCACTACAACGTTGAATTGGTTACTTCCACTAGAGACTTTATCTTAACCTCGCCATACTAAGACAATAAATCCGACTAGAAACTTTCTATTACAAAACAACACAAACCTAAGATTACTTACTTTTCATATGCTTACAAATCTAGCCATTATTCATTAATAAAATTCACTAAATTAAGCTAGCTGGATTGGTTTTTATAGTTCTATGATCATTATAGCAAGATGCTCAACACCGACATGGCTAAAGCATTATATCCATACCTTACTTTCAATACCGGGGGCTATCCATATGAAAATCTTTACTTTTTTATACAGCTACATGGCAACCCTTCATCATGATGCCAAAGGTGCTTCTGCTATTGAGTACGCTATTATTGCTGGCTTAATTGCTGTTGCACTTATTGCCGGAGTTGCAGTTCTGGCCGGTGGACTTGATGAGTTTTTTGCTTTTATAGCAAACACATTACCTAGCGGTCCTGAATGAATCTAACTATTAATTTAAATTCAAAATAGTTATTACTTAAAGCTCAATAAAATCTACACCTGTCTTAAATTGAGACGAGCCAGCTAGCCTTCAGATAGCTGGCTAATTATTAAGAAACTACGGATATTGGCAATCCACATGTCACCTTTATCGCTGCAGAAAGGTGCCGCAAGCATAGAGTTTGCGCTTAGCTTCATAATTCTATTAATGCTGTTTTATGGCATTGCGGGCTTTAGCATGCCGCTATTAATGAGTGCCAGCTATCAACAGCTTGCTTCGGATACGCTTAGAGAGGGACTGGCGTGGCAACACTACCGGCATACGTCAGACACGGAAGTTCAGACGTATGTCGCTTCCCTAATTGAGGAGGCTTGGATGCCCTCGCAATGGGCACAGCCTTGTGAGGGCAACAGCCAGTTTCTGAACATTGAGCAGGCAAGCGGCATATGGCAGGTGTGCTTACGTCATCCTTCCCCAAGCAGCATACTGCCGCCCATCCGGCTATTGGGCTGGGAGTTCCCACCACTTCCCGATCAGATTGTGGGGTTCGCTATCCTGCATACCCGTGAGGTAGCGCCGTAACGTTGAATACCTTTTTCCGCTAATGCTTAGTTTTTAAAAGGTAGGCCAATATGCACCACTCACGTTACGGCTCGTTTGATTCTACTCGGCAACAGGGGGTGGTCAGCGTCCTTACCGCGTTTTTGCTGGTACTACTTATTACTGTATTAGCTTTGGTGATTGATACAGGCCGCCTTTATCTTGAACAGCGTAACCTGCAAAAAATTGCCGATATGGCAGCGCTGGATGCGATTGCCCGCCTGCCCAGAGGTTATTGTGCAGGCCGGTTAGGCTTAGCAGAACAGTTCGCTGCTGAATCCGCTTCGCTGCATGGGTTTACGCCCAACGCGCAAAAAACGTTAGTTACTAGATGCGCCAATATCACTAGCCAGGATGGCCTGCGTAATGTCGCACTTAACCCAGCCGGTTCAGGGCTCCGCGTAGATGTCTCGCATGAAGTGCCTGCTAGTTTGATCGCTCAAGGTGGATCGCTACTTAGCGATGCTTTTAGCGGCAATGTGATACTGCGTGCTGATGCCGCCGCTCAGCGCAATGAGCCTATAGCATCATTTTCTGTAAGTAACCGCCTATTAAGCCTTGATAACGAGAAATTACTTGGGTCACTGCTGAAAAATGTAGGCGCAAACGTAACCGGGCTTGAACTACTTGGCCCGAGGGGGACATTAAATACGTCCATTACACCCGCAGGGCTTTTAGAAGCCTTAGGAATTGAGGTTAGCGTCGATAACTTGGGCGTACTCACGCCAGCATCAATTGCTTCTGCTAGCGGTTTAAAGGTAAGTGAGATTATTAGCGCAAGCGCAGAACTTGTGGGTAATAGCACGCTTGCAGCCCAACTTAATGCCCTTTCAACTAATCTTGCTTCCTCTACCCTAGCCAACGTTGATTTGTTAGGTGATAACGGCCTACTTCGTTTAAATAGCGGTAGTCGTGAGGGTACACGTGCAGCATTACAGACTGAGTTGGATCTAGGCGAGCTGCTGGGTTTGGCAGTCATCGCGGGCTCAGGGGAAAAAGCACTTACCGTACCCGGGCTTAATTTACTCGGTCTCAGTCTTTCTACCGGTATTACTGAACCTGCGCAGCTGGCAATTGGTTCTGCAAGAACCACTAATCATCCAGGTGTGAAAGCCCATACAGGGCAAGCGAGACTTTATATCGATATTGATTCGGACAAGATAGCAGGAGTTAGTGCGCTTACACGCCTTATAAGCACTCGAATACATTTGCCATTGACGATTGATTTAGCTAGCGCAGTGGGCGAACTGGCTAAGATCAATTGCGATACGGAAATACCCACAGTAGATATTGATATCACTTCATCACTTCTGAACGCCTGCATTGGTGAAATTCCAGGTTCATCGCTTTGGACAAGTTCTGAGAGCTGCGCGGCTCTGACCCTTAATACTCCTTTTGTTACCTTGTTAGGAGCTACGTTGGTAGGCCCAAACAAAGTAGCTATCGATGGATTAAAAAGCGGGCCACATACCTTTACTCAGATGACCGTTGGTGAGGAGCGGTCCTATCAGCCAGCTAATTCTCTAGCTATTGGCAGTTTATTAAGCAATATAAATAGCAACTTACTTAATTTATTGAATAACGCAGCACCTTCGGACAATGCTCAGATAATCCGCCAAGTTGCCATTGACTATCTTGAAGGGACAAAAAATAGTAACGGCCGATATAACCCCGCAAGAGCGGCTACTTTTATACTTAATGGCGGAACGAGCTCAAGTGGGCAGATCTTCCCTAAACTAGCCAATACCAATTGGACTGTAGAGAACTATAAATGTAGCTTCAATCTTCTTGGCATATGCCTCTCAAGCACTGTAAGTGCTAATTTTTCTGTTGCTTTTGAAGATATGTCGAATACAGGTGGGCTTTTGGCAACGGGCCTATTGCCCTCGACCCGCAATGGATATCTGGCTTGTGGCGGTCTACTAAGTTCTTTAACGAATTTTCGTAGTTACAACGATTGTGTAAGAGATAACCTAAATTTAATTTTACAACGTAAACCAGGTGGATTGGATATAACTATCCCGGGCAGTGGTACCGATACAGGCAACCCGGCTAGCTGTAACGGGGTTATATGTAATCTCCTTAGAATCCCATTAAACAGCATTGGCAAAGTACTTAGCGACCTGATTAACGGTGGGCTTGGCCTTGAATTAGGGCGTACCGACGTCCGCGTCGAATCCATCAGCTGTGGAGTGCCCACCCTTGTTCAGTAAGCAGAGGCAGCGTGGGGCAGTGGCCATTGAGTTCGCTGCCATCTTTATGCTGTTCTTTACTCTGGTGTACGGCATCATCGCGTTTAGTATTCCTGTGGTTGTGCGCATGGGTTTTCAGCACTACTCCGCCGAAGCCGCTCGCGCCGCGGTGCGGGTCGACACCAGTGTTAACACCACTCAATTTGCCCAGCTGGTTAGCCAGCAGGTCACCAACCAAGTAACGGCCGGATGGCTGCCAGCAAAGTGGCGAGACAGCTGCCCTGCGCCCAGCGACGGCACCACATGGGCTGCGCTTCCTTCACACAACGGCCAGCCTTCCTACGGTTATTGGCAAACGGAGGCCAATGCGCGGCCCGGCCGAACACCCCGTTACCGGCTATATGTTTGTCTTCAAACCCATGACTCTATCGTGCCGCAAATTGTACTCGGCGATATTGAGCTTCCCCCCCTGCCTAAAGAAAATGGCAGGTCGGTGATTCGCGGCTATACAATGACGACTTTTTAACACGACAAGTGGCTCATTCGCCTTCGCCTAGGCTAAGAACATGATATGGTGGCAACCATTTGCGCACCTACGGGCATACTATTGAAAGCAACGGGTAACGACCGCTATGACCGCAACTCCTGCTGCACTGGCTGAACAACATCATTTCCCTCTCAAACGGCTGATCTTACGTTGTGCGGCGAAGCGTTTGCTGCGGACTCCATTCCCATGGCTGGCATTCGGCATGGGCATCGCAAGCGTTAGCGCATCGGCCGATGCATCGTCGATTGATGAAGCATTATCACAAATACAGCCGGGCCAGTGCTGGGCGGTCGGAGCCATCAATCCGCGCCCGAAAATCGATACCGTCGAGATCCAGATCAAAGACCAGCAGGCGACTATCGATGTAACGCCAGCGGAAATAGCCCAGGGGTTCAAGCGTGTTGAAACCCGCGAAGGTACGCTTACTTACCGAATAGAGCCGCCCACGTACCGTACCGTTGAAGAGCGCGTGATGACCCGCCCGCCGGTTGAGCGTTTTGAAGTCGTCCCCGCCGTGTTTGAAGAACAGCAGCGTACGGTGGTCGTGGAAGAAGGACGACGCTCGCTGGAATCCTGTAGCGCAGGCGGTAACTCAACCAGTATGAGTTTCTGCATGCAGGAACACCCGGCCCGTGAAGAGCGTGTCTCCATCCAGGTTATGGTACAACCGGAAACCACACGTGTGGTGGTTGAGCCCGCCGAGTACACCACGGTAACCCGACAGGTCATCGACAAACCGGCACGCGTCATTGAAGTATGGAACGAGGCCGATGAAGCGATGGTACCCACGGAAGATATCGTGTCACCCGCTCGCACGTCACAATCGATCATACCTGCGCAGGTGCGCATGCTGGAGCGCATTGATTACCAGGGCCCCCCTCAGCTGCAGATGCGCCAGGCAGTATGCGATCCGGATATCACGCCCATTCTAGTCGAGCAGATTCAAACGGCTCTGCGTCAATATGGCTTTAATCCAGGCTCTGTCGATGGTCGTATGGGACCCCGGACGCTGGAAGCGCTGAGCGCCTTTCAGAATCACCGCGGGTTAGTCCAGGCGGGCCTAACGCTTGAAAGCCTAAAGAATCTATCTATCCAGAACTCGTCTATCCAGAACCTATCTACTCAGGCGCCTTAAGGCGGTCTTACCCGCCAATAGCCAAGCATTAGCCCCGGTGGATTTGAGCCTGCACCGGGGCTTGCCTATAATTGGCGCCTTCTATTTTTCTCGACAACGTCTAGCAACGCCAGACACGCTATCAACGGACTCGCCATGAACCCTGATCTCGCTGCTCTTCACCCCTATCCGTTTGAAAAGCTGGCCGCGCTCAAAGCCGAATTAACGCCGCCTACCACGTTGGCGCACATCCCACTGACCATTGGTGAACCGCAGCATGCGCCTTACCCGAAAGCGCTTGAGGCGTTAGTCGCCCATCAGCTGGAGATGGCCCGCTACCCGGCCACCAATGGCCTGCTGACGCTGCGCGAAACGCTGGCCCAGTGGGCGACTCAACGGTTTAAGCTGCCGGGGCTGGATGCTGAGCGTCAAGTACTGCCCGTGAACGGCACCCGCGAAGCCATTTTTGCCTTTGTGCAGGCCGCGCTTGACCGTACACGCCCTGCCAACGTGGTCGTGCCCAATCCGTTTTATCAGATTTACGAAGGCGCAACACTTCTGGCCGGTGGCGAGCCGGTTTATTTAAACTGCACCGCTGAAAACGGCTTTCGGCCGGACTTCACCACGCTTAGCGCGGCCAACTGGCGTGATGTGCAAATCGTGTTTATCTGCTCGCCCGGTAACCCCACCGGCGCGGTTACTTCCATTGATGAGTTCAAACAGCTGATTGCGCTGGCCGATGAGCATGATTTTATCATCGCCTCGGATGAGTGTTACTCCGAGCTTTATCTGGATGAACAGACGCCGCCGCCAGGGCTTTTACAGGCCTGCGCAGAGCTTGGCCGCGATGACTATCGCCGCTGCGTGGTATTTCATTCGCTGTCGAAACGCTCTAACTTACCGGGCCTGCGTTCGGGCTTTGTGGCGGGCGACGCCGCTATTTTGGCGCCGTTTAAGCGCTATCGCACCTATCACGGCTGTGCCATGTCGTTACCGGTACAGCACGCCTCCATTGCGGCATGGCAGGATGAAGCGCACGTACGTGCCAACCGCGATGCCTACCGTGAAAAATTTAGCGCTGTGGTCGATGCGCTAGCCCCGGTAATGGACTTCCCCACGCCGGAGGCAAGCTTTTACCTGTGGCCTGCCGTACCGGGTGGCGATGATATTGGCTTTACCCAGCGGCTTTTTACCGAGCAGAACGTAAGCGTATTGCCTGGAAGTTTAATGGGCCGCCCTGACGCGCAGGGCATTAATCCAGGCGCGGGCCGCCTACGCCTAGCCCTGGTGGCCGAGCTTGCCCCGACCCTTGAAGCCGCGCAGCGTATCCGTCAGCTGATTGAGCGTGGTTAACTCACATCTTTACGGCACGAACAGCACGAAAGGAGATACCATGTTTACACTCTATGTCATTGATACCTGCGATACGTGCCGTAAGGCGCGCAAAGCGTTGGAAGAAAGCGGCATACCGTTCAAAACCCACGATTTGCGCAAAGATGGTTTATCGGCAGGACTACTTGAGCATATTCTGGAGCGGGCTCCGCTTCTTGAAGTCGTCAATAAGCGCAGCAAGACATGGCGCGACCTTCCTCAGGAAGACAAAGACAGCCTGGACGCCAACTCTGCGCGCCAGTTGCTGCTGAAACACCCGACGCTGCTTAAACGTCCGCTTCTGGATACCGGCGGTGACGCCATACAAGTGGGTTACCGCGACGGCGATTACGCTAAGATTAGCGGCTGATTCAACGCCGCTAATGTGCTTGTTTGTATCAACGCTTTTGTACAAATACTTTTATATCAACACCTTGTTAAACCCACACATTGTTATACCGACAGATTATCGTACCGACATTTGGCTTCTGTTAACTGTTCGGTTAACTACCTTATTAACGACAGGATGAACGTTTATGTTGAGCTTTGCGCTTGGAATTGGCACGCAGAATACTCAAGGCGACTGGCTGGAAATTTACTACCCGGCACCGCTGTTCAAGCCACAGGAAAGCCTGGTTAACGCTGCCAAAGAAGCGCTCAATGCCCCTCAGGGCAATGCAGCCGTTAGCTTTTTACCGGAAGACTGCACCCGTTTGGCCAAAGCGCTTGAAGCAGCTGGTCACACGGAACAAGCCGAGCTTGCTGAGTCGCTTGAGGCAAGCCAACGCCCGCTGGTAGCGATGTTCATTGAAACGGATCAGGCGCCGCAAACGGCTCCTGAGGTGTACCTTAAGCTCCACCTGTTATCGCATCGCCTGGTCAAGCCGCATGGTTTGGATCTTACCGGCATGTTCGGCCTGCTGCGCAATATCGCCTGGACCAACGAAGGCGCGATCGATATCGAAGAGCTGCCTGCGCGTCGCCTGAAAGCGCGCTTGGCCGGTCGTGCGCTATCCGTCGACTGTGTGGATAAATTCCCCAAAATGACCGACTACGTGGTACCGACCGGCATCCGCATTGGCGATACCGCACGGGTACGCCTGGGCGCACACCTGGGTGAAGGCACCACGGTTATGCATGAAGGCTTTGTAAACTTCAATGCTGGCACTGAAGGCCCCGGCATGATCGAAGGGCGCATCTCAGCAGGCGTCATGGTCGGCAAGGGCTCTGACCTGGGCGGCGGCTGCTCCACCATGGGTACGCTATCCGGCGGCGGCAATATCGTCATTAAAGTAGGCGAAGGCTGCCTGATCGGTGCCAATGCTGGTATTGGCATTCCGCTGGGCGATCGCTGCACGGTCGAATCCGGCCTGTACATCACCGCAGGCACCAAAGTAGCCCTGCTGGATGACGAAGGCAACGAGGTTAAAACCCTGGCCGCACGCGAACTGGCAGGCCAAAACGACCTGTTACTGCGCCGTAACTCTAAAAATGGCCGTGTTGAGTGCCTGACCAATAAAAGCGCCATCGCGCTGAACGAGGCGCTGCATGCCCATAACTGAGCCTGACACGCTGTCGCCAACGCTACAGCTTGCCTTTGAGCTGTTAAGCCGCCCGTCAGTGACGCCGGACGATGAAGGCTGCCAGGACATCATGATCGAGCGCTTAACGGCGCTCGGTTTTCATATTGAGCCAATGCCGTTTGGCGATGTGCAGAACTTCTGGGCCGTACGCGGCCATCATGGCCCGGTGATCGCGTTTGCCGGCCATACCGATGTGGTACCCAGCGGGCCGCCCACCGGTTGGGAATTTCCGCCGTTTTCACCCTGCATTGATGAGCACGGCATGCTGTGTGGGCGGGGCGCTGCGGATATGAAAGGCAGCCTGGCGGCCATGCTTACCGCCGTGGAACGCTTTGTAACCCGCTACCCTGACCATGATGGCCGCATCGCGTTTTTAATCACGTCGGATGAGGAAGGCCCGGCCGTCGACGGTACTCGCGCTGTGGTCGAACAGCTGCGTGAGCGCAATGAGCGCCTTGATTACTGCATTGTGGGCGAGCCTTCATCTACCGATCGCCTGGGCGATGTGATTAAAAACGGTCGACGCGGCTCGCTGGGTGGCGTTTTGCATATTCAAGGAATTCAGGGCCACGTGGCTTACCCGCATCTGGCACGCAACCCGATCCACCAGGCGATGCCTGCGCTGGACGCTCTGGTCAATGAGCACTGGGATGCGGGCAACGATTTCTTCCCCGCCACCAGCTTTCAAATATCCAACCTGCGCGCAGGCACCGGGGCGACTAACGTGATCCCTGGCGATGTGGAAGTGGTGTTTAATTTCCGCTTCTCGACCGAGGTGACCCACGAGCAGCTTAAAGAGCGTACCCACGCGATTCTGGCGCGCTATGGCTTAGAGTATCAGCTGGATTGGACGCTGAATGGTGAGCCGTTTCTGACCGCAGAAGGTGAGCTGGTTGACGCTGCCATTCGCGGCGTGGAAGCTGTCACGGGTAAGCGCCCTGCGCTATCGACCAGCGGCGGCACGTCCGATGGCCGCTTTATCGCCACGCTGGGCGCTCAGGTGGTCGAGCTAGGCCCGCTTAACGACACCATTCACAAGGTAAACGAGCGCGTACGCGCCAGCGACCTGGATGACTTGAGCCGGATCTATGAGGCGACGCTTCAGGCACTGCTAACGTCGGATGAGGTAAACGCATAATGGAGCAGTATCCGGATATTGAAGTGTACGTTGCCCGCGTTTCTCATGACACGCTCAACGCCTGGCTTGCCAGTGCGCTTTCCGCCCCGCCACTAACACCGGCGGGCA
Organism: Vreelandella zhanjiangensis DSM 21076; assembly: GCF_000377665.1. Taxonomy (GTDB): domain Bacteria; phylum Pseudomonadota; class Gammaproteobacteria; order Pseudomonadales; family Halomonadaceae; genus Vreelandella; species Vreelandella zhanjiangensis. The sequence goes on from NZ_KB898652.1 coordinate 195,445, forward strand.
AAGGCAAGTGGAAGACCCGCGGCATGCACCAGGGTGAAGAGGTGCCAATCCTCCTGGTCGATAACGTGGCGGATGGCTTTGCCAGCCTGTGGTTTGATAGCAGCCACACGCCGTGGATGACCGACCAGGAGTGCGCGCAACACGCCGCCGAAGCGCTGCAAACGGAAATTCGCTGCTCGCTTGGGGGCTGGCATCCAGGCAATGATGACCCTGACCGGTTCTGGCAGGTTCTGCCCGGTGGTAAAGAAGGCGCCATAGAGTGGCCGGATTCGGGCCGTTAACCACCGCCTTAAACGCAATCGACCCCGCCTAGGCGGGGTCGATTGTCATCTTGCTTAATCGTGCAATCGTTACTCAATAATACTCACATCGTCGGCCTGCAAACCACGGTCATTTTTAATCACGTGGTAACGCACAATTTGGCCTTCTGCTAGCATACGCGGACCGCGGCCCCGGATAGCACGAAAGTGAACAAACACATCTTCGCCGTTATCGCGGGTAATAAAACCGTAGCCTTTATTGGTATTGAACCACTTCACTTCACCCTCTTCACGCCCATCGTTAAAGTCGATGATATCTTCCTCTTCATCATCTACTTCATCGATCGCTTGAGGCTGACGCGGTGCGGCCTGAACGCGACCTGCTTCTGAACGCTCTGCAACGGGTTTGACGACCACTGGCGGCGCCAGGGCAGCCGTTGCCAGCGTACCAATACATAAAACGATAAAACTACCCAGGGCAACGGCAATATAGATGCTGCTGACGCCGCTGATGGCTAACTCAGCCTGCCATAAATCGGCCAAGGGTGCGTTGGTTAAATGAACAATCCCGGCCAACAGAAGTGGCGTGGGGGCGGCTAGTAATACACTGATTAAGAAACAGCGAAACACAACTTTTGGATTCATAGATGATAAAAGCTCTCTTGTTGTATGGGTAACAGACGAAGGACAATACCCGAACTATCAGGCCCATTCCTAACAGTACCGGACATATTACACAAGGTTGCCATGTTACCATGACACAAGACTTTTCTCCTGCTGAGCTAACGCAACGTCTTGAAACGCTAGAAAGTCGCCTGGCCTACCAGGAACACTGGCTGGACACCCTCGACCAGGCCGTTGCGCAACAAGAGCAACGACTCGCCAAACTCGAACAAATAAGCGCTCTAATGCGTGAGCGCTTACGCGAGCAGCACCAGGCGTTTCAAGCCGATAATACTCAAGGCACGGCTCGCCCTGAAGACGAAATACCGCCGCATTATTAATAAAGCATCTTAGCCTGGTTAGTAAAGCGCTGGCGCTTTACTAACGTTTATTAATATTACCTAGCTTCCGCCAAAAAGCTTATGACGTCATCCGCTTAACGTCGGATAAGGCTTGCCGGATCCACACTCTCCAGGCCAAAGACGTTGGCGACGGCCGCGTAAGTGATCTGCCCGGCGTGTACATTAAGTCCTGGCAGGAAGTTAGCGTCGTCGGCCAGCGCCTGCTGCCAGCCCTTATCGGCAAGCGCCAGTACAAACGGCAACGTCGCGTTGGTTAACCCAAGCGTTGAGGTGCGCGCCACGCCGCCCGGCATGTTGGCCACGCAATAATGCACGATGCCATCCACGATATAGGTAGGTTCGGCGTGGGTGGTGGGCTTGCTGGTTTCAAAGCAGCCGCCCTGATCAATCGCCACATCCACCAGCACACTGCCGGGCTTCATATCGCCAAGCATGGCACGGGTAATCAGCTTGGGCGCCGCCGCCCCCGGTATTAGCACGGCACCGATAATCATGTCGGACTCGCGCACCGCATGATCCAGCGCATCCGCCGTGGAGTAAACCGTTTTTATACGCCCTTGATAGCGGCTATCCAACACCTCCAGACGAGCCAGCGATTTATCCAGAATTGTCACATCGGCACCCAGCCCCAGCGCCATGCGTGCAGCGTTTTCACCCACCACGCCACCACCAATCACAGTGACCTTACCCGGTGCCACTCCCGGCACGCCGGGCAGCAGCACGCCAGCACCACCCTGGGCTTTTTCCAGGCTATGCGCGCCCGCCTGAACGGCCATACGCCCGGCCACGGTGCTCATCGGGGCGAGTAGCGGCAGCCCGCCGCGAGCATCGGTAATCGTTTCGTAGGCAATGCAGGTCGCGCCACTCTCCATCAGGCCACGCGTTAATGTCTCTTCGGCCGCCAAATGCAGGTAGGTAAAAAGCGTGTGCTGGGACGTAAGCCGTGCGACTTCGTCTTTTTGAGGCTCTTTAACTTTCAAAATCAGTTCAGCGCTTTGCCACAGCGTGGCCACATCGGGCTCAATCTGCGCACCCGCGGCTGCGTAGTCGCTGTCGTTAAACCCTGCACCCTCACCCGCGCCAGCCTGCACGTAAACCGTGTGGCCGCGGCTGGTAAGTTCACGCGCGCCCGTGGGCGTCAGGGCTACGCGGTACTCATGATTTTTAATTTCCTTCGGGACGGCAACGTTCATTGGGCCTCTCCTAGTGTAAGCGTACCGATACTGCCTCTCCTCAATTACAGCACAGCTTAAGCCTGCCACCATCGCCCGATTTAAAAACAAAAAAAACGCCGGCCAAGGCGTTTTATAGGAGAAAATTCTAGCGTTATCCGGTTTTATACCAGAAATTTAACGTCACTCGTCGACCAGCGCCGCGCCATAGATTTCCTGATATTCATCGGGCAGCCGCTTGGGGCGCCCGCTGGAAAGCGCAATGCACGCAAACCGGGTACGCGCGTTTAATAGCGTTTTTGCATCCCGCTGGCGTTTAAGCTGAAAACGCCGGGTCAGGCTAAAGCGGCCATCGCACTCTACAATCCAGGTAGCCAACGCCAGCTCATCGCCTGCAAACGCGGGGGCAAGGTAGTCCAGCTCATGGCGATGTACCGCCATGGCGCGGTCTAATTCGCGGTAGCGCTCAAGAGACAGGCCAAGCGCCTCGGAGTGGGCCCAGCTAATCTGCTCGACCCAGCGCAGGTATTCGCTGTTATTCACGTGCTGATAGGCGTCTATCGCCTCTTCGCTCACGTGAATATCGATCACAAAAGGATCAGGTAGCGCCCACTCCATCACGTTGCCCCTTATGCTTCCTGTGCGCTTAGCGCCTTACTCGCCCCAAAACTCAACGTTCACTATTAATCGCGAAATACCCGCACGCCTAACGCTTTAAGATAAGACGTTTCCGGGATCGCCGGGTGCACCGGGTGATCGGGACCCTGATGGCCCTGGAAGATCACTTGGCCATGACGGTCCTGATGGCGTACCGCGCCTCGAACCACATCTACCAGGCGATCTGTCGCCAGGTGCATGGAACACGACGCCGACAGCAGCAGGCCATCACGGCCCAGCAAACGCATCGCTTCACGATTCAAGCGCGCGTACGCCCGCTCGCCGTTAGGGATGTCTTTACGCTTTTTGATGAACGCGGGTGGATCCAGAATGATCACGTCAAACTGCTCGCCGTCGGCTTTAAGCGCCGCCAGGGCTTCAAAGGCGTCGCCTTCACCGATTGCTACCTGTTCCTGAACGCCATTGAGCTCGGCATTACGCGCCACTTGCTCAAGTGCCGGGCCAGAAGCATCAATACACAGCACTTCAGAGGCGCCATTTGCCGCCGCCTGAACGCCCCAGCCACCTATATAGCTGAACACGTCGAGTACGCGCTTACCGGCCACCTGGCTATTGAGCCAAGCGCGGTTTTCGCGGTGATCAAAGAACCAGCCGGTTTTCTGGCCATTAAGCACAGGTACGACAAAGCGCGTGCCGTTCTCTTCGATCAACACTTCGTCGGGCAGCGTGCCTTTTACCACATCAACGTGGGCTTCCAGGCCTTCCTGGCGACGTCCGCCGGTATCGTTACGGAACACGATCACTTCAGGCTTAACCACTTTTTCAAGCGCATCGACAATTTCATCAGCCAGTGCCTGCATGCCTGCGGTATTCAGCTGCACCACCAGCACATCGCCAAACCGGTCGATGACCAGCCCAGGCAGCAAATCGCCTTCGCCATGAATCAGGCGGTAAAACGGCTTGTCATAGACACGCTGACGCAGTGACAGCGCCTGATTAAAGCGGTGTACAAACAGCGAGCGATCCAGGCGCATATCCGGGTCACGGGACATCACGCGGCCCGCAATCAGCGAGTGCGGGTTGATATACGCTACGCCCAGGACTTTACCATTGGAGGCCTCGACCAGTGCGGTTTCGCCAGCAGTGAAATTTTTAAGCGGCGTTTCTTTAATATCCACTTCGTTGGAGTAGATCCACAGATGGCCTGCTTTCAAGCGGCGATCGGCGTTTTTATTCAAGCGCAGGCGTTGGGTCACAACAGTCTCCAAAAGCATAGATAACAAAGTAGCAAAGGGTGGGCCAGCGTTTAACGCTGACAGCCAGGGCAAAAAACGCTGGCACGCTGGCCAAGCGTAATACGCTGAAGTTCAGCGCCGCAGCGTAAACAGGGCTGGCCCTGGCGCCCGTATACATTTAGCCGCTGAGCAAAATAGCCAGGCTCACCCTGACCGCTGACAAAATCGCGTAGCGTCGTCCCGCCCTGGGTAATCGCGGCTGCCAATACCTCTTTGACGGCGGCGGCCAGCAGCTTGTAGCGCTCAAGGGAAATACGTCCGGCCGCACGGCGGGGGTCGATGCCGGCCATAAACAGCGCTTCAGTGGCGTAAATATTACCCGCGCCAACCACGATACGGTTATCCATTAAAAAGGGCTTCACCGCCACGCGTTTATTGCGTGACAGTTTATACAGCCATTCGCCGTTAAACATCTCATCAAACGGTTCGGGGCCCAGGTGAACCAAGCGCCTATCCGCCGTGCCGTCGCCCAGCTGCCAATCGACAAAACCGAAGCGGCGCGGGTCATGATAACGCAGCACATGTCCACTGGCGGTGACGACATCGACATGGTCATGCTTTTTAGGGATGTCGCCCACCTGGGCAATACGCAAACTGCCCGACATCCCCAGGTGCCATAGCAGCGTTGCCGCATTTGGCGACTGCTGTATGGGGATTTGCAGGTACTTGGCGCGCCGGGTCAGGGTACCAATGCGCGCACCGATCAACCGCTCAGGCAGGTCGTCAGGCACAGGAACACGCAAGCGCGGCTGACGAACAAGCACCTCAGTAATTTCCTGATCTTCAAGATAGGGTGCAATGCCGCGTTTGGTGGTTTCAACTTCGGGCAGTTCGGGCATGAAGAGGACCTAGTTACGATATCGGTTCACACGCGAGAGGTATTGTCGCAATAAGCACCGATAAACGCCATGCATGCAAAAACCCGGCATTGGGCCGGGTTTTTCAACAGGCGTTCGCCTGCAGTGGAAGCCGATCATCATCGCTTGCGCGATTACTTGATCTTGGCTTCCTTGTAGATAACGTGCTTACGGACAACCGGGTCGTATTTCTTGAATTCGAACTTATCCGGCGTGTTCCGCTTGTTCTTATCAGTGGTGTAGAAGTGGCCTGTACCGGCACTGGACACCAGCTTGATCTTATCGCGCATGGTTTTACTCTCCCAAAAATGCTGTCTTAGATGGCGTCGCCGCGCTTACGGATATCAGCCAGAACCGTCTCGATACCTTTCTTGTCGATGATGCGCATGCCCTTAGAGGAAACGCGCAGCTTGACGAAGCGGTTTTCGGCTTCAACCCAAAAACGATGGGTGTGCAGGTTCGGCAAGAAACGACGACGTGTCTTACGCTGGGAGTGTGAAACGTTATTACCAGTTACCGGACGCTTGCCGGTAACCTGACATACTTTGGACATGAGAGCCTCCAACCGCTTGGCCAGGGTATAAGCCTGAGTGTTCAAAACTGTCGGGCAAACCGGAAGAGAGGGAGTCGACGCCGTTAACCGCCTAGCTGTGCCCAAATCCGTTATTCAACCCAAGTTTAAAGGTGGCACTTTATACCAGAGCACCCGACCAACGACAAGCAAAACCGCCCAAAAAGGCTAAAAAAAGCCGTTTTTGGCGTAATTTATCTGTAAAGCCAGCGCGATACGCCTGCTCTTCATCTACTGCTTATAGCCAGCCACGCTCGGCAAAAGAGACCACGTCTCCATCTCCCACCACGAAATGATCCAGTACGCGCACGTCAAAGAGGCCAAGGGCCTCTTTCAAGCGTTCGGTGATACGACGATCAGCATCGCTTGGCTCAGCCACACCGGAGGGGTGATTGTGGGCCAGGATGACGGCGCCAGCGCTAAGTTCTAATGCGCGCTTGGCAACTTCGCGGGGGTAAACGGATGCGCTGTCTAGGGTACCGCGAAACAGGGATTCATAGCGAATAATTCGGTGCTGTGTGTCCAAAAAAATTACCGCGAACTCCTCATGACCCAAATGGCGCAGCTGAGAACTCAGATAATGGCGCACCAGTTCAGGCGACGTCAGCGCGTTGCCGCGCGCCAGCTGGCTGGCTAAATGGCGCTTTGAAATCTCAAGGGTGGCCTGTAGCTGGGCGAATTTCGCGCTGCCCAAACCGTGGGCGGCGCAAAAGCTTGCCTGGTCGGCTTCCAATAGCGGGCGCAGACCACCAAACGTTGTAAGCAGATCACGCGCTAAATCGACCGCCGAGCGGCCCTGCACCCCTACCCTCAAGAAAATCGCCAGCAGTTCCGCGTCTGAAAGCGTCTGCGCGCCCATGGTTAACAGCTTTTCCCGCGGCCGCTCGCCCTCCGGCCAGTGATTGATCCCCATTCACCCCCCCATTTCCCTGTCCGCCCAAATACACGCGCCCAAAAAAGCTCAGTAAACCTAGCCTACACGTTATCAGCGCTAACATGCCAAATTAGTAAGACGGATGATATGGTAAGCCTCCCCAAGAACGCTCATGTGGACTTTTTGCCATGGTTTCTGTTTCTGCCTCTGTTACTGGTTCTGTTACCCCGACGACAGTATCGACGCTTGCTGGTAAACGCATTCTCCTGGGCATTAGCGCGGGCATTGCAGCGTATAAAAGTGCGCTGATCGTGCGGCTGCTCAAGCAGGCTGGCTGTGAAGTGCGTGTGGTAATGACCAGCGGCGCCCAGGCATTTATTACCCCGCTGACACTACAGGCGTTATCCGGCGAGCCGGTACGCACGTCGCTCCTTGACCCGGAAGCAGAAGCCGGGATGGGGCATATTGAACTCGCCCGCTGGGCGGATATCGTGCTGATCGCCCCCGCAACGGCTGATTTGATTGCCCGGCTGGTTCACGGCATGGCGGATGATTTGCTCACCACGCTGTGCTTGGCCAGTGAAGCGCCCAAGCTGATCGCCCCCGCCATGAACCAGGCCATGTGGCGCCACCCGGCAACCCAGCGCAATGTAGCGCAGCTGGGCACTGATGGCTGGCAGCTCATCGGCCCTGCCGCTGGCGACCAGGCGTGTGGCGATGTCGGCCCAGGGCGCATGAGCGAGCCTGAGGCCATTTTTGAGGCGGTTACGCGTCACTTTTCTGCCACCCCACAGCCAAGCAACAGCCCCCATGTGGTGATTACCGCGGGCCCTACCCGCGAGGCACTTGACCCGGTGCGTTATCTCTCCAACCACAGCTCGGGTAAAATGGGCTATGCCCTGGCCGCAGCGGCAGTGGCTCAAGGCGCCCGCGTGACGTTGATTAGCGGGCCAGTAGCGCTGCCCACGCCTGCTGGCGTTACCCGTATTGATGTTGAATCCGCCGAGCAGATGCATCAAGAAGCCATGCGCCTGGCCCCTGAGGCCACGCTATTTATTGGCTGCGCCGCAGTTGCCGACTACCGCTCGGCCTCCCCTGCCGAGCATAAGCTTAAAAAGCAGGCCGATAGCGACACGCTGACGCTCACGCTGATCAAAAACTCGGACATTATTGCCGATGTGGCCGCCCTGCCTGCGGGCAAGCGCCCCATGGTCGTAGGATTTGCCGCAGAGACGCAGCAGTTGGAGCAGTACGCCCACGATAAGCTTAATCACAAAGGGCTTGATATGATTGTCGCCAACGACGTCTCTCAGGCAGGCCTGGGCTTTGGCAGCAACGACAATGCGGCGCTGCTACTCTGGCGCACGGCGCAAGGCACCGAGCACCGCCTGGAAGCCCCTCAGCCCAAAACCCAGCTTGCGCAGGGCATCATTCGTCAGGCGCTGGCGTTGTTGTCTGTTTAGTACCTGTTTTGAAGACCAGTTTTGAAGACCAGTTTTTAATATCTCTTTTATGTTGGAGCCGTTCATGATTACCCGCCCCCGCCTGCAGTGCAAAGTGCTTGATGAGCGCCTGCATGACTATATGCCGCACTATGCGACCGAAGGCTCCGCCGGCATGGACCTGCGGGCATTGCTTGACGAGCCGCTGACGCTACAGCCTGGTGAATGCCAGCTCGTACGAACGGGTCTTGCCATCTATATTGAAGACCCGAGCCTTGCTGGGATGATTCTTCCCCGCTCGGGCCTTGGCCATAAACATGGCATTGTATTGGGCAATCTGGTGGGTCTAATCGATTCCGACTACCAGGGCGAGCTGATGGTATCGGTATGGAACCGAGGCCAGAGCGCCTTTACGCTGTCGCCATTTGAGCGGCTGGCGCAATATGTGCTCGTGCCCGTAGTGCAAGCCGAACTTTCCATTGTGGATGCTTTTACTGACTCCACTCGGGGCAGCGGTGGCTTTGGCAGCACTGGCCGCCAATAACCGTACTGGCCATCAACACCGACAAGCGTAAGCCCGGCTAACGTTACGTAGCACTAACATTACGTAGTAACAGGAAGAGCGAATGGACGTACCTGCTTCGATTTTTCGTGCTTATGATATTCGCGGCATCGTCGATCAAACACTGAGCGAATCCACCACAGAATGGATTGGGCGTGCCGTGGGTGCCGAGGCGGCCGCGCGCGGCGAGCAAACCGTTATCGTTGCCCGGGATGGGCGCCTATCCGGTGAGCGCCTGCAAGCGGCGCTGATCCGCGGCCTAACAGCCGCTGGACGCGACGTTATCGATATCGGCATGGTACCCACGCCGGCACTCTACTTTGCCACTCACACGCTGCCTGAGAGCCGCTCTGGCGTAATGGTCACCGGTAGCCACAACCCGCCAGACTATAACGGTTTCAAAATTGTTCTGGCCGGGGAAACCCTGTCAGGAGAAGCCATTGCCGCGCTTTTTGGACGCATTCAAGCCGGCGAGCTAACCACTGGCCAGGGCAGTGTTCGTCAGCACGATATTCGCAGCACCTATCTCACGCGCATTCTGGAAGACGTGCACGTTAAGCGGCCCTTAAAAGCAGTCGTGGATTGCGGCAACGGTGTGGCTGGCGAGCTTGGCCCGCAGCTGATCGAGCGGCTAGGCGTTAAGACCACGGCCTTGTTTGCCGATATTGATGGCCACTTTCCCAACCACCACCCTGACCCCGGCAAGCCTGAAAACCTGCAGGATCTGATCAAGAGCGTTCAGGCAACCGGCGCCGATATCGGGCTTGCCTTTGATGGCGATGGCGACCGGGTTGGCGTGGTCACCCCGCGCGGCAGAATCATTTACGCCGACCATCTGTTAATGGCCTTTGCCACCGACATGCTTTCGCGCAACCCGGGCGCCAAGGTGATTTTTGATATCAAGTGCACCGGCAATCTTGCCCGTGTGATTAGCGAGGCTGGCGGCGAGCCTGAGATGTGGCGCACCGGTCACTCGCTGATCAAAGCGCGTATGAAGGAAACCAACGCTCAGCTGGGTGGCGAAATGAGCGGCCATATTTTCTTCAAAGAACGCTGGTATGGTTTTGATGACGGTCTTTACGCCGCCGCACGTCTGCTGGAAATTCTGGCGCTTTATAACGAAGATGCAGACGCCTTTTTTGACCGCTTTCCTCAGGATCTAAGCACGCCAGAAATCAATATAATCGTTAGTGATGAAGAGAAATTTGGCCTGATTGAAGCGCTTGCCCGCACAGGCGACTTCGGCGAAGGTATCAAAACCACGCTGGATGGCATTCGTATCGACTACGCCGATGGCTGGGGGTTATGCCGCGCCTCCAATACCACGCCTGCGTTAGTGATGCGCTTTGAGGGGAAAAATGCTGAAGCACTGGCGCGTATAAGGGAACGCTTTGCCAACGCCTTAGCACGCGTTGCGCCCACGCTCAAGATTCCCGAAACGCCGGTTTAAGCGCACTTTGGTAAGCGCAACACGATAATAATAGCCGTTAACCACGTACTATCTGGACAAAAGAAAACAGTAAGCAAGGGACAACACTATGAATTCAGCCAGTCGCGACCCCCAGGTCGTTGTGGAGGTGCTTTCCGAGGCGCTTCCCTATATTCAGCAGTTTTCCGGCAAAACCGTCGTGGTCAAGTACGGCGGCAATGCGATGACGGAAGATACCCTGATCAACTCGTTTGCACGCGATATCGTGCTGATGAAAGAGGTAGGTATCAATCCCGTGGTCGTCCACGGCGGCGGTCCGCAAATCGGTAGCCTGCTGGAAAAGCTCAATATCGAATCGCGCTTTGTTAACGGCATGCGCGTGACTGACTCGCAAACCATGGATGTCGTCGAAATGGTGCTGGGCGGTTTGGTCAATAAAAGCATCGTCAACCTGATCAATCAAAGCGGCGGCAAAGCGATTGGCTTAACGGGCAAAGATGGCGCCCAGATTCGCGCCCGCCAGCTGAAAGTCGAGCACCAGAGCCCTGAAATGACCGTGCCGGAAATTATCGATATCGGTCACGTGGGTGAAGTTGAGTCGATCTCGACTGATCTGATCGAGATGCTCGCTGCCCGCGATTTTATCCCTGTGATCGCCCCGATCGGCGTAGATGACAAAGGCCATAGCTACAACATTAACGCCGACCTAGTGGCTGGCAAATTAGCCGAGGCGTTAAACGCCGAAAAGCTGATGCTGCTGACCAACGTAGCGGGACTGATGAATGGCGAAGGCGAGGTATTGACCGGGCTAAGCACTCTTCAGGTGGACGCCCTGATTGCCGACGGCACCATTTATGGCGGCATGCTGCCCAAAATACGCTGCGCGCTTGATGCAGTGAAAAATGGTGTTAACAGCGCGCACATTATTGATGGGCGTGTGCCACACGCGGTGTTGCTGGAAATTTTCACCAACGCCGGGGTCGGCACTCTCATCACTGACGCGAGCTAACCGCGACGGAGGGCTAACGTCATGAGCGACGATCAAAAACCTCGCCGCCGCGAGCAGATTCTTCAGGCGCTTGCGTTAATGCTTGAAGAAGACAGCGGAAAACGGATTACTACGGCCGCCCTGGCGCGTCAGGTAGGCGTTTCTGAGGCAGCACTTTATCGCCACTTTCCCAGTAAAGCGCGGATGTTTGAAGGCTTAATCGACTTTATTGAAGAGAGTATTTTTGCGCGTATTACGCGGATTCTGGAAGACGTACCTGAGGCCACCGCACGCTGCGGCACGATTCTGGCGCTGTTGCTGGGCTTTGCTGAGAAAAACCCCGGGCTTGCCCGGGTGATGGGCGGCGACGTTCTGACCGGCGAAACGGCGCGCCTGCGCCAGCGCGTTCATCAGCTGTTCGAGCGCTTGGAAATGCAGCTAAAACAGATCATTCGTGAAGCGGAACTGCGCGAAGGCCGCCGCCCGAGCATTCCAGCATCGGCGGCCGCCAATCTGTTAATCACCCAGGCGGAAGGCCGCATCTCGCAATATGTGCGCAGCGACTTTAAGCGGCTGCCCACAGAGCACTGGGAAGACCAGTGGGCATTTTTAGCCAGCCAACTACTGCGTGAAGTGCCCCAACCGGCTTAACTGCGCAATGACTACGTATATCATTACGTATATAACTACGTATATAACTACGCATGTGGCCAACAGGACAGTTGGCCACTTTTTTCTACTGACGCATTAACTCGCGGCTGCCAAAGGAAGGCTTCTTTTGAATATTACCCACCTTGAACACGCGGTTATCGCGCTGATCTTTCAAGCCTTGCTTTGGCCGTTTGTGGGCCGCTGGGTGGCGGGCTCGTTGATTGTGGCGGTATTTTTAGGGCGTGAGATTGCTCAGCATGAATATGCTGGTGGAGGCGCCAATGAGGTGTGGTATCTCTATGGGCTGTTCAACCACTGGTCGCTGGATTCATTTTTGGATTTCACGGCCCCGGCTCTCGCCTGTGCCTGTGTGGCGTCAATCATGCCGGGCAGCTGGCTGTGGAAATACATCAAGGCGCGGCGCCAAAAATAGCCATGCACACCTAGGCGGCCATAAAAAACCGGCTCTCTAATCGATAGAGGCCGGTTTTTTCAAACGATGCAACGTTCTGGCGAGGCAAAGCTGACTATGTAGGCTTACGCCGCGATAGCATCGCCCATTTTTTGGCGCAGCTTTTTCATCGCGTTCTTTTCAAGCTGGCGGATACGCTCGGCGCTTACGCCGTACACATCGGCCAAGTCATGTAATGTCGCCTTATTATCGGTGAGCCAGCGGCGCTGCAGAATATCCCGCGAGCGTTCATCAAGGCCTTTCAAGGCAAGCTGTAAACGGCGCGTTGAGTCTTCCTCAAAGTCGCTGTCTTCAAGCTTAGTCGCCGGGTCCGCTGAGGCATCATCCAGAAAATAAGCCGGCGCCTGGTAAGCGCTCTCTTCATCATCGTTTGGCGCGGCATCAAAGCCTGCATCATAAGCAGACAGACGCCCTTCCATATCGCGCACTACCTCGGGCTTAACATCGAGGTCTTTAGCAATGGCATCGACTTCATCGTTATTCAACCAGGCAAGACGCTTCTTGGCGCTGCGCAGGTTAAAGAACAGTTTACGCTGGGCTTTGGTAGTGGCGATTTTAACGATCCGCCAGTTACGCAGCACAAACTCGTGAATTTCCGCTTTGATCCAGTGAACCGCAAACGAAACCAGGCGCACCCCTTGATTGGGATCAAAGCGCTTGACGGCTTTCATCAAGCCGACGTTACCTTCCTGAATTAGGTCAGCCTGGGGCAACCCATAACCCGAATAACTGCGCGCGATATGCACAACAAAACGTAGATGCGACAGTACCAAGCGACGTGCTGCCTCTAAATCGCCATCATCATACAGGCGGAAGGCAAGCTCGCGCTCTTCTTCAACAGTTAGCACCGAAATGCCGTTAACCGCTCGAATATAGCCGCCCAGGTCATGACCTGGAGAAAGCTGTCCCACCGGTAGAAGACTAGTGCTCATGTGCAGGTGGTCTCCCTTCAAACCTATCGTGGTTGACGTACGTGGTTGAAATCAAACCGTACGCCTCAATTAACAACTAAGACCTTACTGAAAAAGCAAGGTTCACTTGTTTCGTCTGGCATTTAACGCCAACATCCTTGGGCTAACTGTATCCAGGGTAATTAACCATTGTTACGGTTAGCGGACACCGGCTAATCACCTTAGCGTGGGCGAATGCTGGAAAGATGACGAGTTACTGCAAGCCAAGCGCCCAGCCAGCCTAGTAGCGTACTGCAGGATAGCAAAATTATAGAGCCTGTGATATCCAACTGTGGTAATGAAAAGCTTGCGCCGTAACTTGCGGCAAGCGCTGCCACAGGAAGCGATAGCCAGTGGTTGCCCAACCCCAGTAAACCTAACGATAAAATCCCGCCTCCCAAGCCATACCAGGCGCCACTGTATAAAAATGGTCGACGTACAAAGGCATGGGTCGCACCAATCAGCATTACCACTTCGATTTCCCGTCGCCGGCTTTCAACCGCCAAGCGAATCGTATTGCCTACCACCAGCAGCACGCCCAGCCCAAACAGCATGCCTAGCGCTAACGCCACCCGCCGCCCAAGCGCTGCCAAATGGCGTAACCGCTCAACCCAAGCTAAATCAACCCTGACTTCATCGACTCCGGTCAGGGCTTCCAATGTCATGGCCAGCTGTTGCATGGCCGCTGGCTCAACATCCTGGGGCCGAACCACAATACTCGCTGGGAGCGGATTGTCATCAAGACCTGCCAGCACATCATCCAGCCCCAAAGACTGCTGGAATTCGGCCATGCCCTGCTCGGCACTGATCATGCGCGTATCGAGGACCGCCTGCTCAGCACTTACCGCCTCTTCAATTCTTACCGCCTGAGCCGCATCGACGGACGTCGCCAGATAGACGGTGAGAGTGGCGCTCTCATCAAGCTCTGCATCCAACAATCGAGCGCTGTCCAAGGTTAGCCATAGCGCGGCGGGAAGCACCAACGCAATCGCAATCGCGAGCATGGTAAGCAGGTTGCCGACCGGATGGCGCACCAGCCGATAAAAACTGTCCCAGCTCATCGCCCGGTGGTGGCGCCCCCAGGCGCGCATGCGGCTTGAAAACCGGGTTTGCTGGGAGTTTGCCCCGCGCCGTTTAGGCGCCTCCTGGCGTGGCACGGCCGCGCCACGCTTTGCCCGGGGTGCTGCGCCGGTTGGGCGCCTAGGTGTCGTGGCACGCTTCATACGGCTCCCTCATCGCCGACCAGACGCCCATCGCGCAGGCGTAAAATGCGGTGCCGCAAGCGCGCAATCAAGGCAAGATCGTGACTTGCAATCATGACCGTCGTCCCGATGCGGTTGAAGTCCTCGAACAGCGCCATGATGTCTGCGGAAAGCTGCGGGTCCAGGTTGCCCGTCGGCTCGTCGGCAAGCAGCAGGGCGGGCTTATTGACGACCGCCCGGGCGATGCCCACGCGCTGCTGTTCACCGCCGGAAAGCTCGACGGGCAACGCTTTTTCACGATGGAGCAGGCCAACCTTATCCAGCGCAGCGCGTACGCGGCGCGCCGTTTCCCGTGGCTCAATACCCTGAATTTCCAGCGGCAGTGAAACGTTGTGAAACACGCTTCTATCAAACAGCAGTTGATGGTCCTGGAAGACCACGCCTATCTGGCGCCGATAGAAAGGCACCTGGCTTGAGTGAAGCTGCGCGATATCATGCCCTGCCACGACAACTCGACCACGGCTGGGCTTTTCAAGGCGCATAATCAGGCGTAACAAGGAGCTTTTACCCGCGCCGGAATGGCCGGTTAAAAACACCATTTCACCGCGCTCCACACGAAAATCCAGGTGCGCCAGGGCTTCGAAGCGTCCTCCGTAGCGCTTGCCGACATGCTCAAAAGCGATCATGCGCTGGCATCATCCCCTTGGCGATCAAACAGCGCATTAACAAAGTCGTTGGCTTCAAAGGGACGCAGATCATCCAGCCCTTCACCCACACCGATAAAGCGAATAGGGGTTTTGAGCTGCTTCGCCAGCGCAAAGATAATCCCGCCCTTCGCGGTGCCGTCCAGCTTGGTCAGCGTGATGCCGGTCACGGGAACGGCCTCATTAAACGTGCTCGCCTGGGCGATAGCGTTTTGCCCGGTGCCAGCGTCCAGTACCAGCATCACTTCGTGGGGAGCGGTGCTATCAAGCTTTTGCATGACGCGATGGACCTTTTTTAGCTCTTCCATCAGATGGCTCTTGTTATGCAGGCGCCCCGCCGTATCGGCGATTAGCACATCTACGCCGCGCGCTTTGGCGGCGGCTACCGCATCGTATATGACCGAGGCGCTGTCGGCGCCGGTATGCTGAGCAATCACCGGCACGCTATTGCGCTCACCCCATACTTTAAGCTGTTCAACCGCCGCCGCGCGGAAGGTATCGCCCGCCGCGAGCATCACGCTTTTTCCTTCACGCTGAAAGCGCTGAGTCAATTTGCCAATCGTGGTCGTTTTACCCACGCCGTTCACCCCAACGACCAGAATAACGAAGGGGCCATCCTGTGACTTATCCAGATCAAGCGGCGTTGCCACTGGCCCAAGCATGGCAGCCAATTCCTCCTGCAAGCCACGGTAAAGCGCTTCAGGGTTATTAAGCTCCTTGCGCGATACCCGCCTCTCCAGGCGCTCAATAATCTCGCTGGTCGCCTCGATGCCCACATCGGCCATTAATAGCTGAGTTTCCAAATCCTCTAGCAGCTCGTCATCAATCTGTTTTTTACCCAAAAACAGATCGGAAATACCGTCGGCTAAATTGGCGCGGGTTTTACCCAGGCCTGATTTAATCCGCGCAAACCAGCCCTGTTTTTCGCTCTTGGCAGCCACCGGCTTCTCTTGAAGCTCGGGCTTCTGCACAGGCTGGATCTCAGGTTCCGGCTGCACTGGATCGATTTCAGGCTCAGGAGCAGGTTCTGGGCTAATTTCTGGCGCAGGCTCCGGTTTGATCTCGGGTTCAGGCGGCTCTGGCTTAATCTCAGGCTCAGACGGCTGCGGCTTGATCTCGGGTTCAGACGGCTCTGGCTTAATCTCGGGCTCAGATGGCTCTGGCTTAATCTCGGGCTCGGGCGGCTCTGGCTTAATCTCGGGCTCAGGCGGCTCTGGCTTAATCTCGGGCTCAGGCGGCTCTGGCTTGATCTCGGGCTCAGACGGCTCTGGCTTGATCTCGGGCGCAGGCTCGGCTACCGGTGCGGCATTTTCAGTGTCGGCTAGCGGCTTCTGCGGCGACTCATCAAGCAGCTCATCATTGTTGAGTTCCTGGGGGAGTTGCTTTTGCTGCTCCTGTTGGGAGTCGTGCTTTTTCTTACGCTTGAAAAAACCAAACATGGGTGTCATCCGACTTAAAAGGTGAACATTGTGACCATCCTACCACCGCCAACCAAGACTTTGGATAAGCAGCCCGCTACAATCCACTATATGACACGACAACGCTCCTCTCGCCCAAACACTCGTTCAAGTACTCATTCAGGTACTCGCTCAACTGCTTCCCGTGGTGCGCCCATCAAACAGCCCGGTAAGCTACGTATTATCGGTGGTGATTTTCGCCGTCGCCAGCTACCCGTGCTTGATCGCCCCGGCCTGCGTCCTACCCCGGACAGGGTGCGCGAAACGCTGTTTAACTGGCTAGGCCAGCAGCTATACGGCCAGCGCGTGCTGGACCTGTTTGCGGGCACCGGCGCATTGGGTATTGAAGCGCTCTCGCGCGGCGCGGCCCATGTTGATTTTATCGAACGTGACAGCAGCGTGGCGGCCTATATTACCCAAAATTTGGACGCCCTTGGCGCTACGCATGGCCATGTGACTACCCGTGACGCTGAGACTTTCCTTAACCAGCCTTCACAACCTTATGATCTGGTATTTCTTGATCCGCCCTTTAATCAGGGGCTTGCCGCCAACTGCTGCAGCGCTCTGGAAAGCCGCGGCTGGCTTACTCAAGACGCCATGATTTATCTGGAAACCGAGCGCGCCCTCACGCCGGTTGCCCCGGCGAATTGGCAGCTGCATCGCGAAACTCAGGCGGGGGAAACCACCGCTCGGCTCTACCTGCGACAAACTCCCTAAACAGCGCTTGCCGATAACGCCCACGAGCGTTACGCTCGCCACATTCGCCCCTGTTGGCAAGCCTGTCGTTTGTTTTTATAACCTGTGTTTATAACCTGGAGATTTACATGAGTCTGGAACTGTTCAATCAGCTTGAGCAAAAAGTCACCGATACGGTAGACGCGCTGGAAATGATGAAGCTGGAAAACGAAGAGCTGCGCGATGAAAATGCCAAGCTCAAGCAAGAGCGTGAAGAGTGGGAACGCCGTCTGAACAGTCTGTTGAGCAAGTTTGAAACCAGCGATACGCCTAGCACCACTAGCTAAGCGTACGTGACAGCAGTACCGCGTCTTCCCGCCCGGCGGTTCCCTGCACTGCCGGGTAGTAGCCTTTACGCAGCCCATCCACGCCAAAGCCCCAGCGCTTATACAGGCTAATAGCGGCCACATTGCCCGCACGCACCTCAAGCAGCACACGCTCGCTTTGCCACTCGGCCGCTTTCTGCAGGACCGCGTTCATCAGCCCACCGCCCACCCCAAGGTGGCGATGCTCGGGCAGTACGCCAATCGCCTGCAGCTCCGCATCAAAAGGTAAGCGCGCGACGATGGCATAGCCCACTAGCTCCCCGGCTTGAATACACCCGAACACGCAGGTTGTCGCATCGGTTAAGGCCTCATGAAGCTGAGCATCACGGGCCCCGCTTTGGGCCTGTGCTTCAAGTGCCGTCAACTGGGCAAGCCCGCTCTCCTGAAGCTCATTTATCGTGCGCTCAGTCACGACTGCTTGGACCTTTCTCAAGCGTCTGCCACTCTTGGCCAAGCACGTTTAAAGCAGGCCACAGTTCCCGCTTGGCCTGTGGACTTTGGATCAACCCGGCAAGCGACGGCCCCTGCCATATCGGCAGTGCCAGCGTTTGGCTGTGCATCTGCTGAACGTTAAGCACCTGTAAGATCTCGTCGGCCGGTGGCGTCTCATGCTCGCCCCACCACAGCACACGCTCAAGCTTCCAGCCCTTCCGGCTTGCGCTACCCGCGATAAACGCTGAAAGCCCCTCGCGGGCTTCTTCAAGTGGCTCTGCGACTTCAAAAACGTTGGCCATGGGCGGCCATTCAAACAGCATGATGCTAGGCAGTTCGCCCTGCTGAATGCTGGCAGCCTGCAAGATATTGCTTAGCAGCTGCTGCTCTTTAGGCGTGATATTGCCGGGGTGCAAACTCAGCCAGCGCTGGCCAATACACATGCAGGAAAGCGCAAAGCGCAGGGGCTTGGCAGAGGCTGCGGGTGTCGGCTTGGGCGCAGGCGATACTGCTTCTTTAACGGGCGGCTCAGCGACCGGCGGGGCCTGCCCAAGCAGGGCCCGCACTGACAAAGGCGAAGCCTCAGGCGATGGTGTGCTTACCTCAGCCGGTTTGGCTTCTTTGCGCGGCGGCGGTGCATCATCAAGCACCGCTTGCAGGCGATCACGCGGAGGTGTTTTTTCTGGTGGCGTATCGTCCCACTCGCAGGCTTCGGTCGGCAGCGCATTCGGCAGCTGATAGCGCGACGCCCAGGCGGTAATGCCCATGGCGTCGAGGTAGTAACGGCGGACAACTTCTGGTGTCACTGGCCGCCGCCACGACAGTTGGGTGAATCAGGACGCTCACCGCCCCGCGCCTGCCATTCAAGCGGCGTATATAGGTGTAGCGCCAGCGCGTGGACCGGTCCGGACAGTTCGTCGGCCAGCAGCGCGTAGATTTTCTGGTGGCGCTTCACCGGCATTAAGCCGTCGAAAATATCGCTTACCAGCGTCACCTTAAAATGGGTTTCGGAGTTGGCGGGCACGTTATGCATGTGGCTTTCGTTTTCCACACGCACTGCTTCAGGCGCTAACGCCGCTAACTTCTGCTCGATCTGTGCTTGCACCGTCATGCATGCTCTCCTCGGTATTCAACATTTTTATTGTACGCGCTTACTGGCTGCCAGACGACGTCCGCCGCTCAACAAGTGCACGCCGGGCGACAGAAATTCTTGAAAGGCTTGCCAGCAGCGCCAGAAACGACGTAGCGGCTCCCAGCCACAGGGTTACTTGAACGGCCAAGCCAAGCGCCAGAGCGGCGCCCACCATGGCGACTCCCAGCGACTGACCCACCGTGCGGATAGTACTCATGACGCCCGATACGTTAGCGCTACGCTCAGGGGGCAGACTGCCCATCATTTCGCGATTATTGGGCGGCTGAAACAGGCCAAAACCGATTCCGCACAGCGCTGTGCGCCAAAGGCTTTCCGCCACGCCCATGGTTTCATCCACCAGCGCCAGCGCGATTAATCCAGCAATCAACAGTCCAAGCCCGGCGCTTGAAAGCACGCTTGGGTTAATGCGATCGGCAAGCCGGCCCGCCAGTGGGCCCACCACCATAATGGCGAGGGGCCATGGGGTAAACAGCCAGGCGGTTTCCAGCGGCGTAAAGCCCATTTGCTCCTGATAGAAAAACGATAGCGCTACAAACGTCAGCCCCTGACCAATAAACGCAAGCCCTGACGCGGATACTGCAAGGGTGAAGCGCTTTTCAGCAAACACGCTAAGCGGCAGCAGCGGATATGGCGCGCGGCGCTGACGGGCAATAAAACCTGCAAAGCTTGCTACCGCCAACAGCGCCCAGGCACCCACTTGCCAGAAAGGCGCCGCGTGCCCCACGGCATCCATGGCCAAAAAGAAGCTTGCCAGCATCAGCATGGAAAGCAGCGCACCCAAAAAATCGAAGCCGCCCTGGCGAGGCTTGTCCTTTGGCAGGGCCCGGTTCGCCAACCATAGCGAACATAACCCCAAGGGTAGATTGAGCGCAAACAGCCACGGCCAATCGGCAAACGATAGAATTACCCCGCTGAGCGTAGGCCCTGCGGCATAGCCACCCGCCACGACCAGCGCGCTTAACCCCAAGGCGCTGCCCAGCAGACGCGAGGGAAAGATAGCCCGATAAAGCGCAGGGCCAATCGAGAGCGTGGCGGCAGCGCCCAGGCCCTGCAAAGCGCGAAACACCAGCAGCGCTTCCAGATTGCGGGAAAGCGCGGCACCCAGCGCGCCCAGCATGAAGGTGGTCAATCCAAATAGGTAAATATGTCTGCGGGTGACCAGTTCACTGATCCCGGCAAATACCAGCAAAAACGCCGCGCACACCACCTGAAACATATTGGTGATCCATACCGCACGCGACGCCGATGCGTTTAGATCCGCGGCAATAGTAGGCAGAGCAAGGTTGATCATGGTGGTATCCACCACCGCCATCAGCGTACCGGTAATCAATGCCAGCACCGCTAACGCACGTTCAGGCCCGGGCAGGCCGTCGTCTCCAGGACGGGTTTCAAACAGTCGCATGGGTGGGATGTTCCTAAAACGAAACGACTAACACGTTAAAACCGGCCTAAGCCGGTTTTAACGTGCATGAACGCAGCCGCCTGAAAGCGGTTACGACATTAGCTAACGCCGTGCGTTAATCCTGGTCGTTGTCGAGCAGCAACGCATCATCAACATCAGAAATTTCAAGCGCTGTCTCATCATCCAGGTCGATGGCGAGGTAGCTGTGCTCAATGCGCAGAAATTCCTGAAATAGCGCCCAGTTGAGCGTTTCCGGCCACTGACGTTCGTCCTC
Source organism: Vreelandella zhanjiangensis DSM 21076 (assembly GCF_000377665.1). Taxonomy (GTDB): domain Bacteria; phylum Pseudomonadota; class Gammaproteobacteria; order Pseudomonadales; family Halomonadaceae; genus Vreelandella; species Vreelandella zhanjiangensis. Next base: position 216,296 of record NZ_KB898652.1, read on the forward strand.
TTCCCAAGCACGCAGCTCGGTCTCGAGAATTTCGGCAAAGCGGTCGCGTACAAAGGTTTCAAGCGCTTCCGGGGTATCCATCTCAGGGATAAGATAAACGGTACTTTCACGTTCGACGTCGTCCAGTGTCAGGTCGTCGTCTCCCATGGTGGGTTCCAGCGCATTGATCCAGTCCACAAAGGGCTGGGTCGGCCTGACGCTCAGAGCGGAGCGGTTAAGCAGTTTCATGGGATTCTCCTCGCCGTCGAAACGTTGACCATTATGGGCGCTAAAACGCGCCCTTACCAACTTTTAGTCTACTTCGGGGCGCATCGCCGGGAACAGCAGCACATCACGAATGGAGGGACTGTCGGTAAACAGCATCACCAAACGGTCAATACCAATACCTTCACCGGCGGTGGGCGGCATGCCATATTCCAGGGCACGTACGTAGTCAGCATCGTAGTACATCGCCTCCAGGTCGCCCGCCTCTTTCTCGGCAGCCTGCTCACGGAAGCGCTCGGCCTGGTCCTCGGCGTCATTCAGCTCCGAGAAACCGTTGGCAATTTCACGCCCGCCGACAAAGAACTCGAAGCGGTCGGTGACAAACGGGTTGGCATCGTTGCGCCGCGCCAATGGGCTGACTTCGGCCGGGTATTCGGTAATGAAGGTCGGCTGGTCGAGCTTGTGCTCGGCCACTTCTTCAAAAATTTCCGTTTGGACTTTACCCAGGCCCCAGCTGTCCTTGACCTTGATGCCCAGTTTCTGGGCCGTTGCGCGCGCCGCCTCCAGGCTATCCAGATCTGCATCGGTAATCCCGTCGCCGTGATCCAGAATCGACTGCTTGAGCGTCAAACGCTTGAACGGCTGGCCAAAGTCGTAGCTTGCGCCCTGGTATTCAAGCGTTGTGGTGCCCAGCACTTCTTCGGCCGCGGTACGCAGCATCGCCTCGGTCATGTCCATCAGGTCGTTGTAGTCGGCATACGCCCAGTAGAATTCGACCATGGTGAATTCAGGGTTATGCCGCGTGGAAAGACCTTCGTTACGGAAGTTGCGGTTGATTTCAAACACCTTCTCGAAACCACCCACCACCAGGCGCTTGAGGTAAAGCTCGGGCGCGATGCGCAGGTACATGTCCATGCCCAGCGCGTTGTGGTGGGTAACAAACGGGCGCGCCGTGGCACCACCAGGAATCGCCTGGAGCATGGGCGTTTCCACTTCCATAAAGCCACGCGTTTCAAAGAAACGGCGCATGGAGCTGATCACCGCCGCCCGCGTCTCAAACGCCTTGCGCGACTGCGGGTTCATGATCAGGTCCACGTAACGCTGACGATAGCGCGCCTCTTGATCCGTCAGGCCGTGGAATTTATCCGGCAGCGGGCGCAGGCTCTTGGTCAGAAGCTGAGCCTCGACCATCATCACGTACAGATCGCCCTTGCCGGACTTATGCACCGGGCCGCGGGCCGCCACGATATCACCGATATCCCAGCCCTTGATGTCTTCAAGCACTTCAGCCGGCAGGCCTTTTTTATCCACGTAAAGCTGGATCTGCCCCGCCACGTCCTGAATAACAATAAACGGGCCGCGCTGGCGCATAACACGCCCCGCCACCGACGCCTGGTGGTCCAGCGTTTCCAGTTCGGCTTTGTCTTTATCGCCCAACAGGTCTTGCAGCTCGACAGTCAGGCTGTCGCGGCGAAAGTCATTCGGGAAAGCGCTCCTCCCTTGCTCTGCGGCCAGCTCACGACGCGCGGTGAGCTTGGCGCGACGCTCGGCAATAAGATGATTTTCGTTTTCAGGAGAAGACGCGTCTTGGTTAGCCATGGGGCACCCTATTCATGTTCGAACGCTAAAAAGATTACAAACCTTGCTTGAGGCTGGCGACGATAAACTGATCTAAATCACCGTCGAGGACCTTGTCGCAGTTGCTGGACTGTACGCCGGTGCGCAAATCCTTGATGCGCTGGTCATCAAGCACGTAAGAGCGAATCTGGCTGCCCCAGCCGATATCGGCTTTGGAGTCTTCTGCCTCCTGCTTTGCGGCATTACGCTTTTGCATTTCATGCTCCCAGAGCTTCGCCTTTAACTGTTTCATGGCAAAGTCACGGTTAGCATGCTGGCTGCGCTGGTTCTGACACGCCACCACAATACCGGTAGGCTCGTGGGTGATCCGCACCGCCGAATCGGTGGTATTAACGTGCTGGCCGCCCGCGCCGCTTGAGCGGTAGGTATCAACGCGCAGGTCCGAAGGATTGATCTCAACCTCGAAGCTGTCGTCGACTTCCGGTGACAGGAAAACAGACGCAAACGACGTATGACGGCGGCCGCCTGAGTCGAACGGGCTTTTACGTACCAGCCGGTGAACCCCGGTTTCAGTGCGCAGCCAGCCAAAGGCGTGGTCACCCTGAACGTGAATAGAGGCCGACTTGATACCTGCTACTTCACCGGCGGAAATTTCGGTTATTTCAGCCTTGAACCCGTGACTTTCTGCCCAGCGCAGATACATACGCAGCAAAATATTGGCCCAGTCCTGAGCTTCCGTACCGCCGGAACCCGACTGAATGTCCAGGTAGGCGTTGTTTTCATCCATCTCGCCGGAAAACATGCGCCGAAACTCAAGCTTTTCAAGCGCCGCCTGAAGGCCATCAAGCTCTTTGCGCACTTCTTCAACCGTACCTTCGTCGTCTTCCATTTCGGCGAGTTCTAAAAGGTCGCGGCTATCGCCAAGGCCCTGATCCAGTTCGTCGATAGTGGCAACGATCGCTTCGAGTGAAGAGCGCTCTTTACCCAGCTTTTGCGCATAGGCTGGGTCGTTCCAGACATTCGGGTCTTCAAGCTCGCGAGAGACTTCTTCTAGCCGATCTTTACGCTCGGCATAGTCAAAGATACCCCCTAAGAACGTCTGTCCGCTCAGACAGGTCCTTGATCTGGTTATGTATCGGGTTGGTTTCCAACATGGATCGCCCTGGCCTTGGTCAATATGACATGGTTCAAAAGAAAGACGCGCCGCGATGGCGTCTCGGCTGGATGATTCCAAGCCAGCACCACAGCGGCGAAATTCTGAGAGCGCATTGTAACGAAACCTAGCGCTTCTCGCATCCATCGCCATATACCGCCCATGATTAAACCCGGCGTTCGCCGGGTTTAAGGAGGTCATCTTATTAACGCTTAAAGCGCAGGTTTAAAAACGATGTTTTAGAAACGATAGGTTAGCTGGGCACCAAAGCCGTGGGCTTCGTTTTTATAGTCCGCCGCGTAAGTGGCGCCGCCCACCGGCACGCCACCGGTTGCAGGGCTTGCCAGCAGGTCGCTACGCTCTTGCTCAAGCGAGGTACTACGCTCGGTCAGGTAGGAGTAGGCAAAATCTAGCGTCATATCAGGCGTTGGGCTCCAACCAGCACCCAGGGAGAATATCCGCCGGTCATCCGAGGGAATACGCACGCTGCGATCTTCGTCGTTGGTAGGTGTGTAATCCAGAGTGACCCCGGCCCGCAGTGCGAGCGTTGGCGTCAGCTGATACTCACCACCGGTCGCAAACGCCCAGGCATTGGAGTAGTTCTGAGGCTCTTGGGTAATCGTATCGCCTGCGCCGCCCTGTACCAGAATCTGGTCAAAGTGGCTCCAGCGCACCCAGGAGGCGCCAAACATCAACTTCAAGCGGTCGGTCATTTGCTGAGTCAGCGAGAAGTTGACCGTTTCAGGCGTGGTGAGATCAAGGCTCGCACTGTCATCAGCGCGCACCACATTACCTGCCGGGTCGCGGGCAACGAAGGTACCTTCCAGGGTGTAATCGACTTTCGAGCGGTAGGTTAAACCGAAGGTGGTCTCCGGCACGGGCTGGTAAATCACGCCCAGATTGTAACCCCAGGCTTCGTCTTCGCCCTCTACACGTGAATCGATATCACCGGCGGCGTTGAATCCAGCACTGGAAGGCAGCTGACGGCGCAGCTCACCATCCACCTTGTTATAGGTGACGCCAGCACCCACGGCCCACTGATCGTTTAGGCGGTAGGAGACGGTCGGCTGAGCAGACATGACCGTGACTTCGGTATAGTCGCCAAAATAGCGCCCCTGAAAGCTGTCTTCATATTCGGTTTTGGAGCCGAAAGGGGCGTATACACCAAACCCGAAAGCTAATCGGTCAGTCACCGGCTGAGCATAGAAGGCAAACGGCACCAGAGTGCCTGGCACCATATCGCCATCACTACTGCCGGGAATACCGCCAACAGGTATCTGCGTTCCCGTCGGCGCACCGCCAGTGGCTACGCCTGAATCCAGGGTGCGGCTCGCTTGGACATTATCAATATCGGTATTAACGTTTAGATAGGTGCCACCTACCGTTACCTGAGCACGATCGAGAAACGACATACCCGCCGGGTTACCGTACACAATCGTTGCGTCGTTAACATTGGAGCTACGCCCGGCATGACCATAGCCCTGGCCACTAACGCTTTGCTCGTTAATCTGATAGCCGCCGGCGTTGGCTGTGCTGGCTGTAAAGACAGCGGCTGAAACCGCAGCTGCTAGCGTGAGCTTATTAAATTTATTATTCATGGTTAGCCTCTTGTCCCAATGATCCTGCGGATGGATGCATCCGCCTGCGCTTATTTATCTACTTATTTTTTGGTGACTGGTTTTTTTGTAGCTAGGTTTTGTAGCTAGCATTTTTATACCTCGGTCTTGCCTCTCAGTTTTGGCCTAAAGTGACCTTGGGTTCAAGGGGCAAACGAGCGTTTTATTTTGTTTTCTGCTTATACATTAGTCGCACGAGCGTTTTAAATCGTTGTTTTAGTCGTTTTAAGTCTTTTTAAGTAATTACTTCAGCACCTCCGCTTGACCTATGTGTAACCCACAGGTTTTACACTTATGCTATTCCAAGCGTTTAACCGGGCACGCAATCAATGCCAAGAGGAGTGCGCCATGAAAGTCAGCGAGCTTGCCAAACACGGCGGTGTTACCGCAGAGACAGTGCGTCATTACACCCGCGAAGGTTTACTTTCCCCAAAGCGCCATCCAGAAAACGGCTATCAGCTCTTTTCAAGCACTGACCTTGAGCGACTGCACTTTATTCAGCGGGCACGCAAGCTGGGATTTAGCGTAGCGGAGATACGCGACATTCTCCTGCATGCCGACCACGGCGACTCGCCTTGCCCGCTGGTGCGCGATCTGCTTGCCAGCCGCCTGCCGCAGATCCGCGCGCGCATTGCTGAGCTTGAAGCGCTGGCCCAGCGCATGGAGCAGGCGCTGGAGAGCTGGCAGCACATGCCGGACGGCACGCCGGATGGGCATAGTCTGTGCCGCCTTATTGAAAGCTTCCCCGACGAGCCATCCACCCAGGAGGCGTTATGAACGTTACCCCCGATTCGCGCCATGTGGCGCTTCGCACCGTTACCAGCATGAGCTGCCAGGGTTGCGTCAAGCGGATGCGCGAGGCGATTCAGGCAGAAGACCCAGCGGCTGAGGTGGTGGGCACCCCGGCTGAAAAACGCCTTGAAGTTACGACAAGCCTGGACGATAGCCGACTGAACGCGGCGCTTGAGAAAGCTGGCTACCCGGCCAGCAACGACCCCGCCTCGCCGGCAGCGCCTGAAGCATCTCAAGAGGCGGCTGATATACCGGCCACGACTGAACAGCGCCCCAAGCCAGGTCCCAGTCTACGCCTGGCGATTAGCGGCATGACCTGCGCCAGCTGCGTTAAAAGCGTTCAGAATGCCTTGGGAAATACTCAGGGTGTGGAAGCCGCGAGCGTCAACTTCGCGACCCACACCGCTCAGGTGGTAGGCAACGCCGATGTGCAAGCCCTTATCAAAGCGGTCGCCTCAGCCGGTTACACGGCTGAGCCGATTGTGGATATGCGCGAAGCCGAACGCGTTCGCGCCGAGCAGGATGCCACTACCTATCGCCAGCGGCTGCGGGGCAGCGCCATCGCGCTGGCATTGGCCATTCCCCTGATGCTCAGCATGTTTATCTATCATCCGCATGTCATGGGCCTGGGCCGCGTTTACTGGCTGGTGATTGGCGTCTTGACCCTGGGCGTGCTCGCGTTTCCAGGCCGCCACTTCTTTATTAACGCTTGGAAAAATCTCAAACGCCATCAGGCCAATATGGATACATTGGTCGCGATAGGCACGGGTACCGCTTGGCTCTACTCCATGGCAGTGGTGCTGTTTGCTCCCTGGCTGCCTGAAATAGCCCAGGGCATTTATTTTGAAGCCTCAGCGATGGTGATTGGACTTATCTTGTTGGGGAACGCCATGGAGCTTCGCGCTCGTGGGCGTACCAGCAATGCGTTGAAGCGCCTGCTTGATTTGCAAAGCCGCACGGCGCGCGTCATTCGAGGCGGCCAGGAGCAAGAGGTAGATGTGGATGATGTTCGTGAAGGCGACCATATTCGCGTGCGCCCCGGCGAGCGCTTACCGGTAGATGGCGAAGTCACCGAAGGCCAGAGCCATATTGATGAATCCATGTTGACCGGTGAGCCGTTGGCCGTCAGCAAGCAAACGGGTGATGACGTCAGTGCAGGCACGGTCAATGGCCAGGGCGGGCTGGTTTACCGCGCGACCCGTGTGGGCCGCGATACCCGCCTTGGGCAAATCACCGAGCAGGTCGCCAGCGCCCAGAATTCGCGCCCGCCGATTGGTGAGCTGGCGGATAAAGTATCGAGCATCTTCGTGCCGTCCGTCATCATTATTGCCGTACTGGCGGCACTTGTATGGTTTAACGTTGGCCCTGAACCACGCGTAATTCATATGCTGGTGGCGGCCACGACCGTGCTGATTATTGCCTGCCCCTGCGCACTGGGCCTTGCTACCCCCATTTCCACCATGATTGGCGTGGGCAAGGCCGCTGAACAGGGCGTACTGGTAAGAAGCGGCGAAGCGCTGCAAACCGCCAGCAAATTGACCACGCTGGTGGTCGATAAAACCGGTACGCTCACCGAAGGCAAACCCAGCGTCACCGATATGCAGCTATTTGGCATGAACGAAGCCACGGTGCTGGGTTGGGTACACGCCCTGGAGCGCGGCTCTGAGCACCCACTGGCGGCCGCCCTTATCGCCTACGCGGATGCGCAGGGCGCCGCGCCTGTCGAGACTCAGGGGTTTGAAAGTGTCACGGGCGGCGGTGTAAAAGCCGAGACGCGTGACGGTAACGCGCTTCTGCTGGGCAATGCGCGCCTGCTTGAAGATAGCGGCGTCGACCTTTCATCTGCCCAAAAAGACGTTACCGCGTTACAAAACCAGGCGCGTACGCTGGTGTATCTGGCAGTGGATAATCAGCTAGCGGCGCTATTCGGGATTAGCGACCCGTTACGTAATGATGCCGTCGCGGCCGTTAAGCGCCTGCAGCAGGATGGCCTGAACGTCGTCATGCTGACCGGTGATAATCAGCATAGCGCCGCGGCGATTGCCCGCGAAGTAGGTATTACGACGTTTAAAGCGGGCCTGACACCCGAGGATAAGCACGCGGAGATTGAGCGTTTACAGCAGGCAGGGGAAATCGTGGGCATGGTGGGCGACGGTATTAACGACGCTCCGGCACTGGCGCGCGCCAACGTCGGCTTTGCGATTGGTCAGGGGACGGATATCGCCATGGAAAGTGCGGGGATTACGTTAATGCGTGGCTCGCTTCACGGCGTGGCCTCAGCGATTGAAACCAGCCGCGCCACGCTTGCCAATATCAAGCAGAACCTGGTGGGCGCCTTTGGCTATAACGTGCTGTGCATCCCGATTGCGGCAGGCCTGCTCTACCCAATGACCGGCATGCTGCTTTCACCGATTATCGCGGGTGTCGCCATGTCACTCTCCTCCATCACCGTGGTGAGTAACGCCAACCGCCTGCGGTTCTGGAAGCCCACTCAACAGGAGGCCTCATGAGCTTACTGGTTAACGCAGCGGGCCTTGGACTAATTGCCTTGGTCGTCTGGTGGTTCTGGCTTAGCTAGAGCGCTAACTCACACCGATATACCGCCCGGGCTTATGGTTCAGGGCGATGATCAAATTCAACGTCAGCGCCCCCAGCACCGAATAGCCAACGCGGTCTAACGGTAGCTGGGTAAGTGCCACCAGCAAAATCACCCCGTCGATGCCTAGCTGCACATAGCCCGCTCTCAGGCCGTGGCGGTCCTGCAGGTAGAGCGCTAGAATATTGATGCCGCCAAGGCTTGTGCGGTGGCGAAACAGCATCAGCATGCCAATGCCCATCAACGCCCCGCCCATGAGTGCCGCGTAGAGCGAAGGCACGCTTTCAAACTGCACCCAGCCCTGGGTTAATTCAGAAAATAGCGATACCAGGCCAATAGCGATAAACGTGCGCAGCGTAAAGCTCCATCCCATACGCTTGATCGCCAGGTAGTAAAACGGCAGGTTGATGGCAAAAAACCACAGCCCAAACCCCCACTGCGTCACGTAATTAAGCAGCAGCGCCAAGCCCGCAGTGCTGCCGGTTAGCAGCACCGCTTGGGTATAAAAAGTAACGCCGAGTGCCACGAAAAACGTGCCGAGCAGCATCGCCATTATATCCTCATAGAGGCGGTGCTGGTCCTTGGGTAAATCTTCCACGCGCATTAAAACGCCCTTATGAAGTGTGGCGGGTTGATGAACCGGGGTGATGAAAGCGTTTAAACTGCGCTGGCATGCTCAACCATCAACTGCAGCGACTCCCGGCCCCGCCAGCGGTTGCGGTTGAGCTTGTAAGCACAGTGCAGCGTGTCGCCAATATTGAAAGCAGGCAGCTCCCCCGGCGTTAAGGCGCGAAACCAGATCGCTTTGCAGGTGATGGCACCCATGGAGAGCTCGAGCATCAAGTGCGCGCCATCAGCACCCACCGGGCGCAGCGCTTCGACGATAAAACGCCCTTCAAAAAGCGGTGCATCAAATTCACGTCCATAGGGGCCCAGCGCGTCGATCTCCTCAAGTGTCGCCAGCGAAAGCTGCGCGGTGGAAAGCTCGCCGTCCGTCCATAGCCTGGGATAGAGCGAACGCCCCTCCAGCTGTTCCGCCACGGCCTTGAGAAACGCTTGTTTAAACACGTCCAAGTATTCGCGAGGGACACCCACTCCGGCAGCACCGCTGTGCCCACCAAAGCGTGGTAGCGCCTCTGGGGCCAGTTCAAAGGTACGCTGCAGCGCATCGCGCAAGTGCAAACCATCGATTGAGCGCCCAGAGCCGGTGAGCATATTGGGCGCCGCCGCCTGTGTCAGCACCAGCGCAGGGCGCCCGTAAGACTGCACCAGCCGGGAGGCCACAATGCCCTGAACACCAGGATGACCATCTTCCAGAAACACCACCACGGCAGGCTCATCGGCGATCAGCGCACTGGCGGCCAGCGCCCGTGCCTCTTCGGCCATATCAGCCTCAATCGCCTTACGTGACTGGTTGTCCTGATCCAGCACTTCGAGCTGGCGGTTAGCGACGGCGTCGCTTTCGGCCAGCATGAAATGCAGTGCGGCATAAGGGTCATCCAGCCGCGAGCGGGCATTGATCCGCGGGCCCATCTGAAAGGCCAGGGTTTCGGCATTGAACGGCACGCTATCCGCGCCCAGGCGTGCAGCCATGGCGCGCCAGCAGGCGGCGTCCATGCGGTTGATCAGGGTTAACCCGTAGCTCACCACGGCACGGTTTGCAGGGCTTCCACCCAGCGATACGCAGTCCGCCACGGTGCCCAGTGCCACATAGGAGAGCCAGGGCGAAAGCTTGGGCGTAGCGCTGGGCAATGCCCCCCACTCCACCAATACGCCACGCGCCAACGACATCAAAAGCCACGCCACCATGCACCCGGCGATGGTTTTATCCGGGTAGGCGCAGTCCGGGCGGGTCGGGTTCACGCAGGCGTAGGCCGACGCGGGCGGGCCGTCCAACGGCAGCGCGTGGTGATCACTGACCACTACGTCAATGCCTGCCGCTTTGAGTCGCGCAATACGCGGCTCGTCACTGCTTCCGCAGTCAGCGGTAATCACCAGTGTTGGGAATGGCTTGAGCGCCAGCGTGCGCTCAACTAACGGCAAGCTGATGCCGTAGCCATCGTGAATACGGTGGCCGATCAGGCTATGCAGTTTGTGCTCGGGCACACCAAACAGCTCAACCAACGTGCGGCGAATGACGACGTGGGAGGTAATCCCATCCACATCGTAATCGGTCAGAATCCCGATGGATTCACCCTCCGCAACAGCCTGAGCAATACGTTCGGCGGCACGGCGCCCATCGGCAAGCTTTTCCGGGTGGGCCAGATAGCGCAGGCTGGGCGTAACCAGCGGGGCAAGCTCGCCCTGATAGCCGGGCAGCCGTGAGGCCAGAAGGCGCGCCTGAAGCTCGCTCAAGCCTTGTGCCTGGGCACGGGCGTAGACAGCCTCGTCCAGCGGACGAGGCTCCAGCATTAGCTGCGTAGTGTGCTGAGGCGTAACGGGCTGATTGGCATCTGGCAAAGCAGTCATCATGTGTTAACGGCGGTTATCCGCCACAAACTGCTGTACGGCGCTCAGCTCAGCAGGCAGTACCGTGTAGCGCTCTTCCCGCTCCAGCAAATCATCCATGTGTGTGGGCAGGGGTACGCCCTGGAAACCTGCTTTCACTACGGCCTCAGCAAACTTGGCCGGGTGCGCGGTGGCAAGCGTTATCATCGGCGTTGATTGATCAGCGCGGACACGCTCAGCAGCGCGGTAGCCCGTGGCGGTGTGCGGGTCGAGCATTTCACCAGTACGGTGATGCGCTTCGCGAATGACTTCCAGAATGGTGTCATCGTCCACACTAAAACTTGAGAACTTCTCACGCAGCTTGGCAAGCGGCGCATCGGCAAGCGCGGTAGGCTCTTGCTGAAAGCGCTCCAGCAGTGCCGCTACGGCCGCGCCATCACGGTCATAGGCATCAAACAGAAGACGCTCGAAGTTCGACGACACCACGATATCCATGGAAGGCGCGAGCGTTGCCTCAAGCTCCTTCTTGGAGAAGTCGTTGGCGGCAAGCGTGCGGTGCAGAATATCGTTGGAGTTGGTGGCGATGATGAACTGCTTGACCGGCAGCCCCATCTTGTACGCCATGTAGCCCGCAAACACGTTGCCGAAGTTGGCCGACGGCACGCAGAAGCTGACTTCGCGATGCGGAGCACCCAGCGCGACACCTGATGCAACGTAGTAAACGATTTGCGCCATGATGCGCGCCCAGTTGATCGAGTTGACCGCCACCAGGCGCGTGCCGTTCAAAAAGTCCTGATTGGCAAAGCTTGCCTTGACCATGGCCTGAGCATCGTCAAAATTGCCTTCAATGGCCACGTTGAACACGTTGTTGGCCAGTACAGAGGTCATCTGACGGCGCTGCACTTCAGACACCCGCTTGTGCGGATGCAGAATGAAGATATCCAGATTGTCGCAGTGGCGACAGCCTTCAATCGCGGCTGACCCGGTATCGCCCGAGGTGGCACCCATGATTACCGCGCGCTCGCCACGCTTTTTCAAAAAGTGATCAAGCAGGCGGCCCAAAAGCTGTAGCGCGACGTCTTTAAACGCCAGCGTCGGGCCATGGAACTGCTCAAGCAGGAAGTGATTGGCGTCGAGCTGCTTAAGCGGCACTACCGCATCGTGGGTGAAAGTGGCGTACGCTTCGGTCACGATGGTGCGGAAAGTGCCGTCGTCGATCTCGCCGTTCACAAACGGCTTCATAACTCGAAAGGCAATCTCGGCGTAAGAGAGCCCGGCCATATCGGCCAGCGCTTCTTTCGAGAGAGTGGGCAGCTCTTCCGGCACGTAAAGGCCGCCGTCGCTGGCCATACCGGTTAGTACGACTTCTTCAAACGAGAGCGCGGGCGCCTGCCCACGCGTACTGATATAGCGCATAGTGGGTTACTCCCCTTCGCTCAGGCTTTCCACGCGGATGCGTGTCACTGGCCCGGCGATATCGGCCATCGCTTCGATTTCGCGGATCGCTTCGTTCATCTGCTTCTCTTTGGTGCGATGCGTCAGCAGAATAATCGGCACCAGTTCACCTTCGGTCGCCTCTTTCTGGATCAGCGCCTCGATCGAGATGCCCTGCTCGGCAAGAATAGTGGCCACACGCGCCAATACGCCAGGACGATCCACCGCCAGCAGGCGCAGGTAATACGCCGTGATGATATCTTCCATGGGCATAATCGGCAGCTGGCTGACGTCTTCATCAATACCGCTGAACGCCAGATACGGCACGCGGTAGTGATGGTCAGTAGAGATATCGCGAGCCACGTCCAGCAGGTCGGCAACCACGGCAGAAGCCGTCGGCTCAGCACCCGCACCGGCACCATAGTAAAGCGTGGGGCCAACCGCATCGCCCATGATGGCGATGGCGTTTTTGACGCCGTGCACGTTGGCCAGCAAACGCTCTTTGGGGATCAGCGTGGGGTGAACGCGCAGCTCAAGCCCCTGATCGGTGCGTTTGGAAATACCCAGGTGCTTGATGACGTAGCCCAGGTTATCGGCCTGCTCAACATCTTCAGCAGTAATCCGTGAAATGCCTTCAGTGAAGGCTTTCTCGAACTGGAGCGGCACGCCATAGGCAATCGAGGCCAGAATGGTCAGCTTGTGCGCCGCATCGATACCTTCCACGTCAAACGTGGGGTCGGCTTCGGCGTAACCCAGTGCCTGCGCTTCGGCAAGCACGTCTTCAAAGGGCCGGCCTTCGTCGCGCATATGGGTCAAAATAAAGTTGCCGGTACCGTTAATGATACCTGCCACCCACTCGATACGGTTGGCACCCAGGCCTTCACGCAGCGATTTGATAACCGGAATACCGCCCGCAACGGCAGCTTCAAAGGCAACGATAACGCCCTTTTCATGGGCGGCCTTGAAGATTTCGTTACCGTGAACGGCAATCAGCGCCTTGTTGGCCGTTACCACGTGCTTGCCGTTGGCAATCGCGGTCAACACCAGCTCGCGGGCCATGTCGTAGCCGCCGATCAGCTCGACCAGCACATCGACGTTAGGGTTATTAGCCACCTCGAAAACATCGGTGGTTGTGTTAATACCGGTAATATCGCAGTCAGGATGGATACTGCGATGAGCCACCTGCTCAATAACAATAGGGCGGCCTGCACGGCGTGCAATATCATCAGCGTTGCGCGTCAACACATTGAACGTGCCGCCACCAACCGTGCCTAGCCCACAAATGCCTACTCTTACCGGTTTCAAAATACATCCCCTTTCGTATAGGGCGCATAAAGCGCCCGGTCTTAAATCAGTGTCTCAGCGTCATCGTGATATAAACGACGATTCTATTTAGATAAAACTTACTTGGATAGAACTTACCTGGATAGAACTTACTTAAACAGGGCTTACGCGTCGCCCAAGCCTAACATGGCAGCCAGTCTTTCTGGCGGTACAAAACCAGGTACCAACTGACCATTAGGCAGAATAATCGCTGGCGTGCCCTGTATTCCAAGCGACATGCCCAACTCATACTGCTCGGCGACCGGATTATCACAGTCAGACGGGCCAGTTAGCGCTTGACGCTGCTGGGCACGGGTCATGGCTTCGCTTGAATTACTTGAACACCAAGCCTGCTGTAGCGAGGTAGCCGCCGCGCTACCCATCCCCGCACGTGGGAAGGCCATATAGTGTACCGCAATACCGCGCTCATTAAGCTCGGGTACGGTTTCGTGCAGGCGCTCGCAATACGGGCAGGTCGGGTCGGTAAATACCACCACCGTTGCTTTGGGCTCATCTACCCCGCGATACACGATGCGCTCGGACTCAGGCACAGATGCCAGTGCGGCTACGCGATCCTGATTTTTGGCCTGCTCGGTTAAATTGACCAGACCCGTTTCTGCATTTTCGAAAAGATCGCCGACAAAAAAGTGGCTACCCTCGGCGTTGGAGTAAAACGACTCGCCGCTTTCCAGAAGCACATGATAAATGCCGTCCATCGGTGTTGCGGTTACCTGTTCAACCGGCATCTGCTGGCCATTAACGCTGAGCGATTCGCGCAAATGGTCGGCGGCGGCATCAGCGTGGGCTGCGATAGGTAAAACACTTGCCATGGCGAGCGTGAATAATGCAGTGCGTAATGAGGGAGTAACCGTACGTTGGCGCATTCTTTCTTCAACCTCGCGGATGATGTTCAGCATGCAGATTCTCCAAGCGGGCTTGGGCGACATGCGTATAAATTTGAGTCGTGGATAAATCGCTGTGGCCTAACAGCAGCTGTACGACCCTTAAATTGGCCCCATGATTCAATAGATGTGTCGCAAAAGCATGGCGCAATGTGTGTGGCGACAGCGGGCGGGTAATTCCGGCTGTGATCGAATGGGCTTTTATACGATGCCAAAAGGTCTGCCGGGTCATGGCCTTATCGCTTCGCCCCGGAAACAGCGCAGGCTTTGTCGGGTCGCTCATTAGCGCTGGCCTGGCCGTTTTCATATAGTGCGCAAGCCAGTCGGCGGCTTCTTCGCCCATAGGCACTAAGCGGTCCTTGTCCCCTTTACCCCGCACACGTACCACGCCCTGGCGTAGGTTCACCGCGTCTCCGGTTAACGAGACAAGCTCCGATACACGCAACCCGCAGGCATACAGCAGTTCCAGCATGGTGCGATCACGCACGCCAAGCGGGGTTTCGATATCCGGCGCCATCAACAGGCGCTCGACCTCCGCCTCGTCCAGCGTATTGGGCAACCCGGGAAGAACGCGCGGCAACTTCACCTCAGCCAGCGGGTCGCTCGCCACATGGCCGTGCAGGCGCGCCCAGCGATAAAAACTTCTAAGACTCGATAACAGCCGGGCGTTACTGCGCAGCTGATAACCCTGCTCCCGGCGGGCGTCGAGCCATACGGGAAGCTGTTGAAGGCCGGGGGATAATATATCGTCGCCTTGCGCCACCAGATAATTCTGCCACGCGGTTAAGTCGCGCCGATAAGCGGCTAACGTATGATCGCTGGCACCCTGCTCCAACCAGAGGGCATCCAGAAAGGCATCAATGACGCTCATACGTTAACGGCCCCTAAGTTATACAGGTACATAAACAAAACCCCGCCCCGCAAAGCGGTGACGGGGTCCTGGTATCTGGGCGCAACGCATGTTCAAGACGTACGTCAAGAACGAGGCACGCCCGAGAAAGCGCCGTTTACGACAGCTTTTCTTTGATACGTGCTGACTTACCGCTACGCTCACGCAGGTAGTACAGCTTGGCTTGACGCACGTCACCACGACGCTTGACTTCAAGAGAGTCAACCAGCGGGCTGTAGGTCTGGAAGGTACGCTCAACGCCAACACCGTGAGAAATTTTACGTACGGTGAAAGCGGAGTTCAGGCCACGGTTACGCTTAGCGATAACCACACCTTCAAACGCCTGCAGACGCTCGCGGGTGCCTTCCTTTACTTTTACCTGAACGACAATGGTGTCGCCCGGTGCAAAAGAAGGAAGCTCTTTGCCCATCTGCTCGTTTTCGATCGCCTGGATCACCTTGTTCTTGCTGCTCATCTTCATGCTCCTAAATAACGGAATGGTTTGCCACGCAGTTGTGGAAGGGGCAAACCGTGATCCCGGCGCTCGAAACGAGCTTCGCGGGAGTCGTTATGGGTGACGCAGGTACGTAGGCTTGCAGTCAATAGATAAACGACGCGCCCTTGCCGTCCTGCACCGCCGCTCTGCACTATGTAGTTGAAAACAACCTACCTGGCGGGCAGAGCGTGTTCCTCGATAAACTCGTTCAGCAACTTCTGCTGCTCGGCATTAAGCTCGCGCCCCTTTAATAAATCGGGACGACGCTGCCATGTGCGGCCTAAAGACTGCTTTAAGCGCCAGCGCTTGATGGCTGCATGATTACCGCTTAGCAGCACATCCGGCACGGTCTTCCCGTCGATGATTTCTGGACGGGTATAGTGCGGGCAGTCTAACAGACCGTCATTAAACGAGTCTTCGACAGCGGAATCCTGATGCCCCAAAACACCGGGAATCAGCCTTGCCGCTGCGTCAATCAGCACCATGGCGGGCAGCTCACCGCCGCTCAACACATAGTCGCCAATCGACCATTCTTCATCAATGTCACTTTCTACCACACGCTCATCAATGCCTTCATAGCGCCCTGCCACCACCACGAGGGGGCCTGCAGCGGCTAACGCCTGAGCACCTTTTTGATCCAGCTTGCGCCCCTGGGGCGAAAGATAAATCACGGTAGGCTCCAGGCCAGTGGCTTGATGTGCCCGCTCGCGGGCATCGTGGATAGCGCCACGGAGTGTATCGACTTTCATCAACATACCCGGGCCACCGCCATAAGGACGGTCATCCACACTGCGATGGCGATCGGTGGCGTAATCCCGCGGGTTCCAGAACTCCAGGGCAATACGTTGCTTCTCAATCGCTCGACCTACTACGCCCTGCTGGGTGAGTGCATCGAACATTTCGGGAAACAACGACACCACACCGATCCACATTGCGGGCGTATCCAGGTTACTGCCAGAGCCCGGTGCTTGCGCATCACAGGTCATGTCACTGCTCAAAAGTCAGCATCCCAGTTAACGACCATACGGTCATCTTCCAGGCTGATTTCGACAATCACATCATCAGGCAGAAACGGTATCAACCGCTCGCGTTTGTCGATCGCGTCGTCATCGCCGCGAACCACCATGACATCGTTGGCGCCGGTTTCAAACAGATAGCTTATCCGTCCCAACCGCTCGCCGGCTTGAGTGAAAACAGCCAGGCCTTCAAGCTCATGCCAGTAATACTCATCGGCGGAAAGCTCAGGCAGTGCATCTTTAGGCAGTAAAATATCCGTCTGCGCCAGTGCTTCAGCGGCATTGCGGTCATCCACGCCCTTAAGCTGTACAACAAGACCTTTACCTTGCCGACGTCCCTGAACAATGGCCATTCGCGTCAGGGTTTCCCCTTTGCGCACCCACCATTCGGGGTAATCCAAAATGCTGTCCATGGGGCTGGTGTATGAATACACCTTGAGCCAGCCTTGCACCCCGTGAGGGCTGGTCAGCTTGCCTAACACCACATGCGTGTCGTCAGTATGGCTTGTTTCAAAACGCGTCATCGACGACCTCAACGTACAGCAGTCCAGATTCTACCGTGAACAGACTTATGCCTGTTTACGCGCTTCTTTAACCAGCTCAGCAACACGACCAGACAGCTGGGCGCCTTGGCTCTGCCAGTGAGTAACACGCTCTAGATCAACGCGCAGACGCTCTTCCTGACCACGGGCAACCGGGTTGAAAAAGCCAATACGCTCGATGAAACGGCCGTCACGGGCGTTACGCGAGTCGGTAACAGTCAGGTGGTAAAAGGGACGCTTCTTGGCGCCACCACGTGCCAAACGAATGGTAACCATACGATAACTATCCTTCGGTTGAGGTTACGAGAGTGGAAAATAGCGCAAACCGCCACCAGAACACTCATCATACTGTTTTCTTGATACGCCGCTCACTCAAAGATAAGTGCCTGCTTTGTATCATTTTAAGGCCTTCACGACCGGATATGACGGCAATGCTTGCGCATATTTTGCCAACACCCACGCATGAAGAGGCCGCATTCTACGCAAATGCGCCCGGATTGGAAAGCCTGACAGCCAGAAAACTCACAATACGTCAACCACTGCATTGGCGGCTAAGCGCTAACACGCTCAACAAGCGTGACGCCAACTCTTACGATCTGCGTGGCGCGCGTGGGCATCTGCACTCTTGCTTCAAGCAGGCGTAGTGCTTCAAGGGCCGTTTCCTGTACCGGATTACGCACCGTCGTTAAAGGGCAGCGCCCCCAGGCGGCACTCGGAACATCATCAAATCCGGTGACCGCTATCTCATCCGGCACCTGAATACCGCGCTGCGCGGCGGCTTCGATAACGCCCAGCGCCATGGCATCGTTGGCGCAGATAATCGCATCCAACGCCTGCCCGGCATCCAGCAGCGCCAGCCCCTCATTCAACCCACTGTGTAGCGAAAAATCTCCCCGGTGCACAGCAAGTAACGCCAGGCCGTGATGGCTCAGCGCCTGCTCGACGCCCCGCCGGCGCTCCTGATCAGAAAATGTGTCCTCAGTGCCGCCCAGCCAGGCAATCCGCCGGCGCCCCTGCTGAACCAGCCGATTCACCAGCAACTGCATACCTTTTATATTGTCGCAGCACACGGCATCCACCCCACTGCTTTCCAGCACGCGCCCAATCAATACCAGCGGTGCGCCTGAGGCCCGGCAGCGGTCAGCGATCTCGCGGCTGACCGAGCCTGCCGCCACAATAGCGCCCTCTACCTGATAGGCCAGCGCATGGTCGATCATCTCGGTGACGTTACCGCCGCGCAGCGCTGGCAATAGTAGCGGCTGATAGCCACGGGAGCTGAGTTCAAACACCAAATGCTCAAGTAGCCAGGCCTCATAAGGACGCGATATCTCTCCGGCCACCACCGCAATCAAGCCGGTGCTACGCCCCGTCAATCCCCGGGCAATGAGATTGGGTCGATAACCCAGCGCTTGGGCCACAGCCAGAACGTGTTCGCGCTTTTTTGCCGACACCGACGCCCCAGGTGTAAACGCACGAGAGACCATGGCGCGCGAGACGCCTGCCGCCCGGGCAACATCATCGGCGGTTACACGTACCGACATGCGTCAGCGCCCCTGGTGTTTTTCAACATGATGACCGCTCAATCAGCAAGATAACCCCGCCATCCTAGCACCCCCCAGCCGCCTTTGAAGCGTTTTAAAAAGTACATCAAAGCGTCATGAACACCTCTTAAGATCATCGTATTGAAATTTTGCACGCGCTTTCAAAAAGTACGCCCGCATGCAGTTTTCTCTCTTTTACGGAGCCCGAGAATGAGTACCGAGGCGTTAACCCTCAATGACGTGACGATTGATCTCAGGCAGAAACGCATCCTGGAAAACATCCACCTTGATGTCGCGCCCGGGAGCTTTACCTGCCTGCTGGGCCCTTCCGGCTGCGGAAAAACGACGCTGCTGCGCGCCATTGCCGGTTTTACGCCCCTGAGCCGTGGCGATATTCGTTTGGGCAGGCGATCCATCACCCATCTGCCGCCTGAAAAGCGCCAGACCGCGATGGTGTTTCAGTCCTACGCGCTATGGCCGCATATGAGCGTGGGTGAAAACCTTGGCTACCCGCTGAAACTGCGCGGCGTCCCTCGTGAGGAGCGCGTCCGAAAAGTAGCCGCCATGCTGGAGCGCATGGAGCTTGGCGGTTTTGAAAGCCGTACGGTCACTCAACTCTCCGGCGGGCAGCGCCAGCGTATTGCTCTGGGGCGTGCGCTAATTATCGACCCACCTTTATTACTGCTTGATGAGCCACTTTCCAACCTGGACGCCGCGATTCGGCGCAGCCTGCGCAGCGAACTGCGTCGTCTGCAGAAGTCACTAGGCATCACCACCATCATGGTGACTCACGACCAGGAAGAAGCGCTCCAAATGGCCGACCAGATCGTCCTGATGCGCGGGGGCCATATCGTTCAGGTAGCGCCGCCCCAAACGCTTTACCACCAGCCGGCTGACTTGGCCGCCGCTCGCTTTTTGGGTGTGGATAACACCGTTACTCGGCAAACGTCAGACCCCGCGATGGCCTCTGCTGCCACCACATTTGGCTTTCGTACGCGCGACGCCTTGATCAACGCCCCCCAGCATCCTGCAATGCTGACGCGCAAAGGGCGGGTCACTGAGTGCGTTTATACCGGCGATGGCTATCAGGTATCGCTTTCCACCGAGCGGGCTGAGCTTTGTGCCACGTCGGCCACTCCTATTGCTCCGGGTACCTTTGCCGTTGTTCAGGTACCGCAATCGGCCCTGATCCCCTTTGGGCCGGATGATCGGCATCTGCCGCCACTTGATCGACAAGAGGATATTGCATGAAACCCTTCGCCCTTACGCTTAGCCTGATTGCCAGCGCCATGTCGGCACCTACCATGGCCGCCACAACGCTTAACGTGTTTACGGCAGGCGATGACAACATGGTCGAGTACATCAATGAGTTTCTCGCCCCACGCTTTGAAGCCATGCATCCGGATGTCAGCGTCCGTGCCATGGGCACCGGCCCCGGTGATGCGGGTAGTCAGGCTATTTACGAAACCCTAAGCGCTCAGCGTGATAAAGAGACGTGGGGAGTGGACGTTGCCGTTATCCACCAGCGCATGGCCGGGCAGATGGTAGAAGAAGGCCTGCTAAGCACCTATACCGATACGCTTGAAACCGGCGATTTGGTCAGCGCGGCTAGCGCGCGCAGTGCGCTGGGCGTCGATGTCGAAGGCTACGTGATGCCGATGTTTCAGAGCCAGATTGCCATCGCCTACAACCCGGCACTTTTAGAACAGCCACCGGAAAGCTACGCAGCGCTTGCCGACTGGGTTGAGGAGAACCCCGGCCAGTTTGGCTATAACGGCATTACCGGCGGTATGGCAGGCGTAGGCTTTGTCTTCGGCTGGATGTACGCCTTTACCGACATGGCCGACACGCTGCAAAACGGCCCTTGGGAAGAGGACGCCCCTGAGCGGTGGCCAACGGCGCTTGACCAACTGCGCACCTTTAACCAGCACGTCACTCTGACACCCGGCAATGCAGGCACCATGGATGCCATGAACCGCGGCGAAATCGCCATGGGGCCGGTGTGGATGGACATGTACTACACCTGGATGGCCGATGGTCGCCTCAACCCCGACTTCCGCCTGCTGCTGCTCGACCCCGGCATGCCCGGCCAGCCGATGTACTACGCGATCCCTGAGCGCGCAGAGCATGCTGAACTGGCGGCTGAGTTCATTGCCCTGGCAACGAGCCCTGAGGTACAGGCTGAAGGTATTGTCGGCACGTTTAACTGGTTCCCCGGCATTGACGCTGAACACGTTCGCAGTGAACTAAGTGATGAACAGTGGGCGCAGCTCTATGCCGACGTATCGCCAGAGACGCTTGCCGAGCGCGGCCGCTCCATGCCGCAAGCCGACTACTTCCGCGCCATTCTCGAAGCTTATGAAAGCCACGTCAGCCGCTAAACGCTGGATGATCAGGCGCTCGATGATGACGCTTTTATGATCACTACCTGGGGGCCTTCACGCCCCCTTCACTGTGGAAAGCGTTTATGACGACTTCGCCCTCCCCCACCTATTCCATGGCGATGCCTGGCAAGCGGTTCCCGCGAATAAGTCTGGGTATCTTGCTGGTTCTGCCTGCGCTAACCGCGATTACACTGCTCTATGCGCTACCCTTGTTACGCTCGCTGGTGACGGCTTTTCGTGACAACGATGGCGGCTGGACCACCGACCACCTCGTTCGCGCGTTTTCGCTGTATGGCCGCGACGTGTTGTTCTCTATCGGCGTCGTATCGGCAGCACTTGTGCTTATTGCCGTTATCTCCATTGCGATTGCAGGTTATCTGGTACTGGGCACCACGCCCTGGGCCGTTCGCTTTTTGCGCTGGCTCTACCGCTGGCCGCTGTTTATTCCGTTTGTAGTGAGCGGTCAGATTGCCCGCTCGTTTTTATCGACCAACGGCATGATGAACGGCGTCCTGATCGAAACAGGCCTGATGATGTCCGAGAGTGCGCAGAGCTTTCTGGATTGGCGAGGATTAGTGCTGACCTTTGCCTGGAAACAGATTCCGTTTGTGACGCTTCTGCTGGCCGGTGCCATGGCCGCGATTGACCGCAGCCATATCGAGGCTGCCCGCAATATGGGCGCCAGCCGCCTGCGCTGCCTTTTCGGTATTATCCTGCCTCAGGCAGCGCCCACACTCTGGGTCGGGCTGATTCTTTCGCTGGTGGCCATGCTTTCGGTCCTCTCGGTACCGATGATGCTGATTGCCGGCAACCCCACCATGATGACGTCAATGATGGCCCATCGAATCACTTACTACGGTGACTACGGCGTCGCCAATGCACTGGGGCTGTTCTCTTACGCCCTGACGGCGGTAACTGCTTGGATCTATTTGCGTTTGACACTGCGCCGTGAGGTGGCCTCATGAATATCACCCGCGTACTTTCGCCGATAGGGCTTGGCCTTTTACTGGGCGTGGTCGCCTTTATTGTTTTCGGGCCGCTGTTGAATCTTGCTCTTTGGGCCTTTGCCGAGCAGTGGTTCTACCCAAATCGACTGCCAACCGGCTGGGGCTTTTCCTTTTGGGAGCGCGTGTTTCGCCCGCGTGCAGGGGCCTGGACATCGCTTTTTAATACCGTACTGGTTGCCTTTTCCGCCGTCATACTTTCAATGGCGCTGGCCATTCCTGCAGGTTACGCCCTAGCGCGTCAGGCATTACCCGCGCGCAACGTAATTATGCTGCTGTTTTTACTGCCTCAGGCATTTCCCAATCTGCCGATTTTCGTCAATATCGCCGCCATTTTTTATCAGTGGGGGCTTAACGGCACGTTAATCGGCGTGGTGCTGGTGCACTCACTGCCGGGCCTGGTGTATGCCGTGTGGATCGCAACCGCCGCGTTTTCTACCGTGGACCGTTCGCTGGAAGAAGCCGCCCGTAATCTGGGCGCCTCTCCGCTGCGTACGTTTATCGGCATCACCATGCCCCAGGCCCTGCCTGGCCTGCTTGCCGCGTCCATCTTCGTGTTTCTCGACAGTATTGATGAGTTCACCGGCACGTTTTTTGTCGGCGCGCCGGAAATCACCACGCTGCCGCTTTTGATGTTTAACGCCTCCATGGGCGGCAACTATCAGGTGGCGGCCATTACTGCGCTGATTCTGCTGATCCCGTCGGTCGGCTTCATGCTGGTCATCGAGCGTTTTCTAAAAGCCGATGTCCTGTCACGCGTGGGCCGTTAACGGCCCGCGTCACGTTATCGAGTTCTTTACATGCTGATTGCCCATTTATCTGACCTTCATGTGTTTACTACGCAGTCTGAAACCGGCGAGTCCCGTGCGGATATCGCCCACGCGGTTGAGCGTATCGTGAGCGACCTGGTATCGCTTAGCCCACTGCCCGATCTTGTTGTGATCAGTGGTGACCTGGCCGACGGCGGGACCGAAGACGACTACCAGCTGATTCGCCGCTTACTGGCGCCACTGGCAATGCCCATTCTGGCTGTGCCGGGCAACCACGACCGGCGTGAAGCCATGCATGCAGTACTGGGTGACCGACTTTCGGGCTTGCAGCCAGGGAAATTTCTGCACTCCCGTGTGGAGGCAGACGGTGTCACGTTACTGGGCCTGGATTCAATTATTGTTGGCAAACCCCAGGGCGCGCTATGCAGCGAACGCTTGGATTGGCTGGAAAATCAGCTTGGCTACACCCAGCCTCTAACGTTTCTGGTGATGCATCACCCACCCTTTATGACGGGCAATCCTCACTGGGATGACTACAGCCTGATTGAGGGCCGAGAGCGCTTTGAAGCTATTATCAGCGCGTCTCCCAAACGCATTCTATGCGGACATATTCATCAGCCTTTCCACACTCTGTGGGGGCAACACTACAGCGCCATTGCGGGCAGCCCTGCGTTTCAATACAACCTGGTGCCAGGCAGTCAGGCGAAGCCGACACTCGGCAATGTGCCTTACAGCTATCCGCTACATGACTGCCAACCAGATGGCAGCGTTCTGGTTCACCTGCGCCATATAACTTAAAAGCCAGCACCGAAGGGTGCTGGCTTTCAAAGCGTGCGGGCCTTTGATTGGCCCGCCATCAGGGTTTAAGCGTGCGCTTAGCGCCAGGGCAGGCCACCGGGGCCACCCATACCGCCGCCACCCATGCCGCCCATTCCACCAGGGCCGCCGGGACCACCGCCGCCCATCATGCCGGACATGCCGCGCATCATTTTCTGCATGCCGCCTTTCTTGCCCGCTTTCTTCATCATCTTCTGCATCTGCTTATGCTGCTTGAGCAGACGGTTCAGATCCGGCACTTGCAGGCCGGCACCCGCCGCGATCCGGCGCTTGCGCGACCCGTTGATCAGATCCGGCGTGCGACGCTCTTTGGGGGTCATGGAGTTGATCAGCGCTTCAAGCTTGCCAAGCTCCTTTTCAGGGCCAGGGCCTTGGGCCATTTCCGCCATTTGCCCCATGCCGGGCAGTTTGCCCAGAAGGCCACCCATACCACCCATCTTTTTGAGCTGCTGGAGCTGGTCACGGAAGTCTTCCAGATCAAAGCCATCGCCTTTTTTGACCTTGCTGGCAAGCTTGGCGGCTTTGTCTTTATCGACCGTGCGCTCGGCTTCCTCGATCAGCGACAGCATGTCGCCCATACCAAGGATGCGTGATGCAACACGATCCGGGTGGAAAGGCTCCAGGGCGTCGACTTTCTCGCCCACACCCATAAACTTGATGGGTTTGCCGGTAATATGGCGCACGGACAGCGCCGCACCACCACGCGCATCACCGTCGGCCTTGGTCAAGATAACCCCGGTCAGCGGCAGCGCATCGTGGAACGCTTTTGCAGTATTAACCGCATCCTGGCCGGTCATCGCATCGACGACAAACAGCGTCTCTTGCGGTGAGATCGCCTTATGCAGCGCCTGGATCTCCGCCATCATGGCTTCATCGATCGCCAAGCGACCGGCGGTATCTACCAGCACCACATCGTGGAACTGGATTTTGGCGTGTTTGATCGCCGCTTCGGCAATATCAACCGGCTTCTGGTCCGAGCGCGAGGGGAAGAAGTCGACTTCAACCTCTTTGGCCAGCGTCTCCAACTGATCAATGGCCGCCGGACGATAGACGTCGGCCGAGACCACGAGAACCTTTTTCTTCTCGCGCTCGCGCAGGTAGCGGGCCAGCTTGGCAACGGAGGTGGTTTTACCCGCCCCCTGCAAACCGGCCATCAGCACGACCGCCGGAGAGCCTTTCAGGGTCAGGCCTTCATTGGCCTCGCCCATAATAGCTTCCAGCTCCTGCTGAACGATTTTGACGAACTGCTGGCCCGGTGACAGGCTTTTGGACACTTCCTGGCCAACCGCCCGCTCGCGCACACGCTCGATAAAGGCTTTGACGACCGGCAGCGCCACGTCAGCTTCGAGCAGCGCTTTGCGTACTTCGCGCAGGGTGTCTTTAATATTGTCGTCGGTCAGGCGTGCCTGACCTTTGATCGACTTCAACGTCTGGGAAAGACGCTCACTGAGATTCTGGAACATGGGGCCTCTCTGCCTCCGTCGCTGTCGCCGGGCGCCTACGGCCCTGGACTGATGTGCATGGATTATACGCGCTCATGCCTTGAGTCTCCATGGCTGTCCGCGCTGACTAACGATGGCTGTGCGATACGGTTTCGATTGGTTATAGTAGTCAGTACACTTTAGTTCGACTGTTTTTCACTGCAACGCGCGAAACGCGCGCACGGATAGCATCATGCAGGCGCTGCCTCTCGCCACGATCGCTTTTGTATTTTATGTCGCCGCTGCTATCTGGCAGGGCATGACTCTTTTTCGCCGCGTACCGCCCCGCCAGGGTATGGTGCGCCTTCTCGGTGCCTTGGGGCTACTGCTGCACATTCCGGTGGTCGTGCAGCTTGTGAATCAGGCGCCCGGTTTACTGCCGGGGTTCACCACCAGCGCGACGCTGTTCATGGCCGTCGCTGTTAACGTGCTGCTGATAGCCAGCCTTTTCAAGCCGGTCCTTAACGTCAGCATTGTTTTATTTCCGCTCGCCGGTGTCGCGCTGATTACCGCTACCTGGCTCCCCAGCCACGGCAGCCATGCGGGACTCACACCGGGCATCCTGCTACATGCCATTAGCTCGGCACTGGCCTTTGCCATGCTGGCCATTGCGGCAGTGCAGGCGATACTCGTAGGCCTGCAGAATCAGGCGCTGCGCCATCATCATATTCGCGGTATCGTGCAGTCACTTCCACCATTAACCACCATGGAACGCGTGCTGTTTGAGCTGGTGTGGGCAGGTATTTTGCTGCTTACCCTATCAATCATTAGCGGCTTTATTTTCCTGGATAATATTTTTGCCCAGCACTTATTACATAAAACCGTATTATCGTTGGGGGCGTGGATAATTTTTACCACGCTGCTTATTGGCCGCTATCGTTTTGGCTGGCGAGGCATGCGTGCGGTACGCTGGACGCTGGGTGGCTGCACGCTGTTGGTACTGGCCTACTTTGGCAGCAAGTTTGTACTTGAAATACTGCTTAATCGCTAGGCAGACCCAGGCGGCCATGGTTGTCTTGACACACCATCCCCTACCTTCTACAAATCGAGCCTAATACGTCATAAAGGAACTTTCGACTTGAGCGACGACTTCCCTCTGGGGTTACTGTTCGGCCTACTAGGCTTACTGATAGTACTGTCTGCCTTCTTCTCCAGCTCTGAAACCGGCATGATGTCGATCAACCGCTACCGCCTGAGCCATCAGGCCAACAGCGGTGACCGGCGCGCCAAACGGGTCATGCGCCTGCTTACCCGGCCTGACCGCCTTATCGGCGTTATTCTGATTGGCAACAACTTCGTCAATAACCTGGCGGCGTCCATTGCCACTATCATTGCCATCCATTTTTTTGGCGACGTCTCGGGCCCGGCGATTTCGACCGCGCTTTTAACCATTACCATTTTGATTTTTGCCGAAGTCACGCCCAAGACCTACGCGGCGATCAAGCCTGAGCGCATTGCCTACCCCACCTCAATGGCCTTGGAGCCGCTGTTAAAGCTGCTTTATCCATTGGTGTGGCTGGTCAATATCATCTCCAACGGCCTACTCCGGGTACTTGGCGTGAAAAGTGTGGAGAATGGCGGCGACAACTTAACCCGCGACGAGCTGCGTACGGTGGTGCACGAGGCAGGCACGCTGATTCCCTACCGCCACCGCGCCATGCTGTTGTCGATTCTGGATCTGGAGAACGTGACGGTAAACGACATCATGGTGCCGCGCCACGAAGTGTTGGGGATCGATCTAGACGACTCACTGGAAGATATTCTGACTCAGATTCGCACCAGCCAGCATACCCGCCTGCCGGTCTATAAAGGCGATATAAACAATATCATCGGCATGCTGCATTTACGCAATGCCGCACGCTTTTTATCGCGCAGCGAAGTCACCAAAGCGGCGATTGTGCAAGAAGCCCGTGAACCCTACTTTATTCCCGAATCCACTCCGCTCCATACCCAGCTGCTTAATTTTCAAAAGCAGAAACGCCGTATTGGCGTGGTGGTAGACGAGTATGGCGACGTCGAAGGGCTAGTCACCCTTGAAGATATTCTGGAAGAGATTGTGGGCGAGTTCACCACGGATGTGTCGGAGGATGAAGAGATTCATCAACAGGATGATGGCAGCCACGTGATTGAAGGCACGGCCAATATTCGTGAAATCAACAAGATGCTTGGCTGGCACTTGCCAACCGATGGCCCCAAGACGCTGAACGGACTGATTTTGGAACACTTGGAGGCGTTTCCAGAAGGCCCTGCCAGCCTACAGATTGGCAATACCCGCATGGAAATCCTGGAGATTCGCGACAACCTGATTACGTCGGCCCGCTGCTGGCAAAAAATTCGCCTACCTCGGCGCGGCGTATAGTCCTGAAAACGGTTGTTCTAAAAACGATAGCGTTTGAAATGGCCGGTTAGCGATGCGCAATATCTTTGTCAGCGGCTGCTTTAAGCGCCCTTACTCGCGCTTCCAGATAGCTGCGTAGCGCTACCTCATTGGCTTCCTGGGCATTAATTGGCGGCCCGAAATGCAGGCTGACCGGCGCCCGAAAACGGCTGGGCCACTTCTTAAGCGCCTTACCATTGTAGTGAGATGTCCACGACCCCCAAAGCCCGGCAAGCCCCGCTGGAATCACCGGTACGTTATCGCGCGCCAGAATGGTTTCCAGACCACGTCGAAAGGTATGGATTTCACCGTCGGGGGTTAACCGCCCTTCCGGAAACACCATGACCACTTCGCCACGATGCAGCGCCTGGCTGATTTCATCCAGTGTACGCCGCAAGGCGCCGGGGCTACGCCGTTCAGATTCGATGGGAATGGCGCCAACCAGCTGAAACCACCACTTGAGCCAGGGCGAATCGAAAATTGGCTGGTCCATGACGAACCGCAGTGGCCGAGGGCTGCCGCCGCCCAACACCAAAGCGTCCATAAAGCTGACGTGATTACACACGACGAGCGCACCGCCCTGTCTGGGCAGGTGATAGCGTCCGTGAACATGTAAACGGTAGCACAGGCGCATAGCCAGATATATCAGGCTACGTAATACCTGGCGAACACCGTTCATCCACCATCTCACGCTGCTGATCCCTGATGCCGGAGCCCTGCCAGTACGGTACTTACCAACTGATCAAGTAATTCATCCACTTTAAGCTGCTGCCCTTGCCAATAACCTAGTCGCTCATTCAAGCCTAGCTGTACAAGTCCGTGCACACTACCCCACAGCGTGCGTCCTAAACGACGCGCCTCTAAATCATCAAGCGTAGGCTGATACTTTTTAAGGGCGGACTCAACCTGGGTAAACAGCGCTTCAATCAAAGCGCCTTGGCGTTGATCAAGCTCACCCTCCTGGGCCAGGGGGTAATCAAACAAAAGCTGCCAGCGGTAACAGTCCTGCTCGGCGAAATGCCAGTACGCATGAGCAAGCGAACGCAGCCAAGGCTCGGGGGCGTCCTCGGCTAATGACGTAATGGTATGCTGCAGGCCTGCCAACGTTTCGACGTTGACGTTCTGCAGCAAGTTGTTAAAGCTGCCATACAGCTTGAGCAGCGTACTGGGTGCGCAGCCAACCTCTCTAGCCAGGGCACGCAGTGACAAACCATGGACTGGCTTTTCAGCCAACCACTCATCACAAACGTTCATGACCTGCGCATGGAGGGCATCGGGCGCATGCTGTCTAGGACGGGCCATGGCGATCTCTTCAGGTCAACGGCAAACAAATAAGAATGCCTCACCGCGCTTTAGCGTGAGCAAGGGGTAATATAGGATACCTTATATCGAACACTGTTTTCGACACTAAAACGTTACATTTAGTGCATTCTTATGCGTCTTTAGTTCTCCCATGACATGATTGTGCCGATTTTGCTTAAGGAGAAAGGCATGACGGGACGCCTACACGTGCAAAACTTAGCGCTTAAGCGCCTTTTGCCCTCGCTTAAGGCACCTTCAGCGCTTGTGGAATCACCCAATCTGGCGCCGCGCCAGCCGGTTTCGGCTATTCGTTTAGCGCAAGGTGAGTATCAGCTTGAGTCGCTTTTTTGGGGGCTTACGCCACCGTGGCTGACGGTGCTGGATCACGCTCCCCACTGCGCCAGGGCCGAGACCCTTAGCTCAAAGGCCATGTTTCATGAGGCTTTTCAGGCCAGGCGCTGCGTTATTCCGGTAAGCGGTTTTTATATCTGGAAAGCGCTGCCGCGAAGCAAGCAGCCCTATTTGGTCACTCACGTAACCCGCGCGCCCCTGCTGCTGGGGGCATTATGGTGTCGTTATCATACAACGCTTACCGCGTTTACCGACTCAACCGCGCTGATTAGCGTGCCCGCCAATGCGTGTCTTGCACCATTGAGCGACCGCCTGCCGGTGGTTATTCCGCCTCATGCTCTCGACACATGGCTTGACCCGGACAGCCCCCTCGACACCGTCAAAGAATTATTAATGCCAGCGCCTTTGGAACTGTTGGGCGCTTTTCCGGTATCAAAGCATGTTAATAATCCTGCCTATCAATCTGCGGTCTGCGCCCACCCCATAGGGCCAATGCTGCAGTGGGCCACCGCACAGGAGCCATAATGTTACAGCCGACGAGTATAGTCCCCGAACGCGTGTCCTATCCGCGTATTAGCTTGATTGTGATGCTAGGCGCTTTATGGTTCTCCCCTCATCTACTAGCGGCAAGCGATAATCCGGTCGATGAGGTGGTAACACCCACCACCAGCCCTTTTGATAGCCGCGACTACCGCGTATTAACCCTCGAGAATGGCCTAAACATACTGCTGGTAAGCGACCCGGAAGCCGACAAGGCCGCGGCCTCGATGAACGTCCGGGTGGGCAGCGCTCAGGACCCGGATGACCTGTTGGGGCTTGCCCACTTTCTTGAGCATATGTTGTTCTTGGGCACTGAGCCCTACCCCGCCTCGGATGCCTATCAGCGGTTTATTTCAGACCACGCGGGTTCGCACAACGCCTTTACCGCCCAGCAGGACACCAACTACTTTTTTGATATCGAGCCGTCAGCCCTCCCGGAAGCACTTGACCGGTTTAGCGAGTTTTTCTTATCGCCACTGTTTAATGCCGACCATCTGGCGAGCGAGCGCAATATTGTCCACTCGGAATACATGGCGCGTATTCGCGATGAGTCACGCCGTGAAAACGACGTGCTCAATCAGTTATTAAACCCTGACAACGCCACCACCAGCTTTGCAGTAGGCAGCCGTGAAACCCTCGCCAACCCGCCAGAAGGCGAGGCGACGCTGCGCGAGCGGGTGATGGATTTTTACCATCAGCACTACGATGCCAACGTCATGAATCTGGCCGTGGTCGCCCCACAGCCGTTGGATACTCTGGAGGATTGGGTGGCAGAGCGTTTTGCTGACATCCCCGACAACGATCTCAGCGTTCCGGCAATTGATGCGCCACTGGTAGATGCCTCCACTCTGCCGCGCTATATCGAACGACAATCGCTGCAGGATCGTCGCCAGCTGCGTTTTTACTTTCCGATCCCCGACCCTACCGATGAGTATCGCACCAAACCCACCCAGGTGATTTCCCACCTGCTGGGTGATGAGGGTGATGGCAGTCTTTTAGCCGTGCTGCGTGATGCAGGCTTGGCCGACGGCCTGTCGGCAGGCGTTGGCCGGGGCGATGGCGAGAATGCTTTATTTACCGTATCCATCAGCTTAACGCCTGCGGGGGCTGAGCGGCTGGATGATATTCAGGCAACGCTGTTTGCCGCCATTGAGAAGATCCGTACCGAGGGACTTGCCGACTGGCGCTACGCAGAGCAGCGCGATCTTAGCGAGCAGGCCTTTCGTTTTCAGCAGCACGGTGCGCCGCAACAGGAAGCCACTCGTCTTTCAATGAGCCTGTCCCGCTATCCGGTGGAAGACGTACAGTACGCCGCCTACCGAATGGATGCGCCGGACGCTGAACGCCAAGAGGTGTATCTAGACGCCTTAACGCCTGACAACATGCTGCGCTTTTATTCCGCACCTGACATTGAAAGCGACACCGTGTCGCCTTGGTTCAATACCCAGTGGCGGGAGCAGCAGCCTTCCCAGGCAGGCCAGGTACTGGGTGAACTGACACTCCCTGAGCCGAATCCGTTTATTGCCAGCGACCTGACGCTCCTAGAAGGTCAGGATGAGCGCCCCAGCATACTAATCGATACGCCCTCGTTTCACGCATGGCATATGCAGGATGCCCGGTTCAATACGCCAAGCGTTGAGTGGCGCCTGAGCCTGCAATACCCGGACGCCAGCTACTCACCTGAAGAAGTGGTGCTGACTCAACTGCTGGCGGGGTGGTTAAACGACAGCCTCAATGAGTCACTGTACCCGGCGTGGCTGGCGGGCCAAGCGTTTAGCGCCTACCCGCATGCGCGCGGCATGACGCTTTCGTTCTCAGGCTGGCGTGATGGCCAGACGCCGCTCATTGAGCAAGCCATTGATCAGCTTAAAACGGCCGAGATCAGCGACAGCACCTTTGAGCGCGTGCGCTATCAGCTGCAGCGGGAATGGCGCAATGCGCCCCAGTCATCACTTCCAGGCCAGGCCAGCCGCACGCTGGGTGAGGCGCTGCTAGCCCCTCAATGGTCGACTACCGAGCTTCTTGCCGCCAGCCAGCGCCTGGAACGCAGCCACCTGGAAAACTTCCGCAAGCGCTTTTTGGGCGGGCTTTATGTTGACGCCATGGCAGTCGGCAACCTGGATGCAGATCTGGCCCGCGAGCAGGCCGACATAATGCGTAACAAGCTACGCCCGCGCTTAACCCGTGACGATATTCCTAAGCTAACGCCACAGGCTGTCAGCGAGACGCCCAGCGTGCTTCGTCCCCACAGCACGCGTGAAGAGTCGTTGGTGTTGCGCTATTTACAGGCCCGCAACCAAACCGCCAAGGAGCAGGCAGTGACCAGCGTGATTGCGCAATGGCTGGAAACGCCCTTTTACCAGAAGCTGCGTACCGAGGAGCAGCTAGGCTATATCGTCAATGCCGGTTATTCGCCGCTGCTTGAGGCGCCGGGTATTGCGCTGCTCGTTCAATCGCCCGATGTGGACAGCGAAACCGTGGCTGAGCATATGGATACGTTTTTGGATAACGCCAGCCAACAGCTTGAACAGCTAGACGATGAGACACTCGCCCCTTACCGTCAGGCGGTTCATGACCGGCTCAAACAGCGCGATACCAGCCTGAGCGGCATGGCCAGCCGATACTGGCAGGCCACCGCGCTGGATGAAATCCGCTTTGATCGCCGCGAGGAGCTGGCCAATCTGGCACTTGAGGTAAGCCCTGCCGATATACAGGCTGCATGGCCTGAGCTGCTTAGCCGCCAGCTTGATGTACGCTTCAACCCAGGCGATACACCCAGCGACGTGACACCCTATCGTGAAGCGTTAACGCCGTTTAACAAACAAAGCCAGCCGTAAACCACATGACCCGCTCAGGCATCAAAGGCCTGAGCGGGCATCATCGCCTCGACGAACATTACCAGCTCCTCCAGCACCTGCCGCTCACGGTCGCTGAGCGTTTGCTGGTTATAGCGCTCAATTTCCCGGGCAAACGCTTTAAGCGTAAATCCTGAAATTGCCGGGTCGTTGATACGCATCCAGCGAAACGCTTCCCACTGCTCGCGCTCCTCACCTTCCAACGTATCGGGGTAGCTACGCGCCCGATAGCGGAACAGCATTTCTTCCAGGCGCGGATCCTGAAAGGCAAACCGCTGCCCGACTAAATCCCAGGGATCCATTTCGCGCACCCGCTCCATCTGCTGACGGTCAGCGGCGGAAAAGAAGCTGCCTGAATAGAGCATCAAGTCAGGGTCTTGAACCGGCTCATCAAAACCTGCTTTAAATACATCGGCGACTTTCTGCGTCACGCCCTGGGCGCTGCGCAGGGTTTTCCAGTGCTGGCGACAGGTAACAATATCCAAGCCCAGGCGCTCAACAATCGCGCCGTAAGCCCCCTTTTGCGGTCCATCAATATCTTTAAGCACGCTGGCAGGGAAGATAACCGGGCAACGATTGATATGGATGACTTTCAGCGGAATACGCGCCTCGCCTTCCGACAGATCCTGCTGGCTGACAAAAACGCGCTCGCGGATCTCTTCGGCGCTGAGTGTAAGAAGCTCACCAGGGTCAACGCTTAAATCGTAAACGATCATCCCATTGGGGTTGGTGGGATGTTCAGCCAACGGCATCACCAGGGCACTGCAGCCACGACTGGCCGGATAGCGGCGCGAGATATGCAGGAGCGGCTTGGCGTTAGGCAAATCTAGCTGTTGGGCAACCGCGCGCTTGCCACGCAGGCCAAGCAGGTAATCAAACAGCTTGGGATTACGCTCCTTGAGCAGTCGAGCCAGGGCAATGGTGGCCCGCACGTCGGCTACCGCGTCGTGGGCGCCTTCGTGGTCAATACCATTGGCTTTGGTCAAGTGCTCAAGCTTAAAGCTTGGCGCGCCATCTTCGCGCAGGGGCCACTCGATGCCGTCTGGGCGCAGTGCGTAAAACGCCCGCACGACATCAATCAAGTCCCAGCGGGAATTGCCGTTTTGCCACTCGCGAGCGTAAGGATCGATCAGGTTACGATAGAACAGATGGCGGGAGACTTCGTCATCAAAGCGCAGGCTGTTATAGCCCGCTACACAGGTGCCAGGCTCGCTCATATGGCGCTGCACTTCACTGGCGAACTGCGCTTCAGGCAGGCCGTGGCGCTGAGCTTTTTGCGGGGTAATACCGGTAATCAGGCAGGCAGCCGGATGCGGCAGATAGTCGTCTGCCGGTTTACAGTAAAGCTCGACCGGCTCGCCAATCTCGTTTAAGTCCGCGTCGGTACGCAGCGCAGCAAATTGGGCAGGGCGATCTCGGCGTGGATCGGCCCCGAACGTTTCATAGTCATGCCACAAAAAACTGGCAGGGGCGGCATTGGATGGCGCCATGAACAAGCACTCCGCAGGGCAGCAAAAACACCAAGCCTAGCACACCCTTTGCCTATTTCGCCCTAACTGCACTCACACGAACCTGCCACGCCCAGCCTTACTTACTCTCAGCTTTTAGGCAGCGTTACGTTCAGTTCAAGCACCGAGCAGTTATCTTCGCTATCCAGAGAAATCTGAATAGCGTTATCGTCTACATGCACATAGCGACGGATAACTTCCAGCAGTTCGCGCTCAAGCAACGGCATGTAGTCAGGCTGACCACGCTGGCTCCGCTGATGCGCCACGATGATTTGTAACCGTTCTTTGGCCACCGAGGCGGATTTCTTGCGCTCACGCTTCAAGAACTCCAGTAGTTTCATCGACGGTTACCTCCAAACATACGGCTGAGCAGGCTCTTACGCTGAACTTCATGAAAACGTAACGGAATCTCTTCACCCAGCAGACGCGATACCGTATCGCTATACGCCTGGCCTGCATCGCTTGATGCATCATGGGTGACCGGCACCCCTTGGTTAGAGGCACGAAGCACGGCTTCAGACTCAGGAATAAGGCCCAGCAGATGAACCGATAAAATTTCACGAATATCTTCAAGGGTAAGCATATCGCCCGTGGTCACGCGCTCGGGGTTGTAGCGGGTAACGAGCAGGTGCTCTTTAATCGGGTCGCCGCCCTGCTCAGCACGCCGGGTTTTTGATGCCAAAAGCCCCAGAATACGGTCAGAGTCACGCACCGACGAGACTTCCGGGTTGGTTACCACGATCGCTTCGTCGGCAAAATACATGGCAAGCTGCGCACCACGCTCAATACCGGCAGGCGAATCACAGATAATAAAATCAAACTCTTCTTTGAGTTTTTCCAGAATTTCCGCCACCCCTTCCTGGGTCAGCGCATCTTTGTCACGGGTTTGCGAGGCGGGCAGAATATGTAGATTTTCAACGCGCTTATCGCGGATCAGCGCCTGATTGAGGCCAGCTTCTCCCTGAATAACGTTCACCAGATCATATACCACCCGGCGCTCGCAGCCCATGATCAGATCAAGGTTACGCAGCCCCACATCAAAATCGATGACCACGGTTTTTTTACCGCGTAGGGCGAGTCCTGTGGAGATTGCCGCAGCGCTGGTAGTTTTGCCGACCCCCCCTTTACCTGAGGTCACAACAATAATTTTAGCCAAGATTTACTTCCTTCTTGAAGTCGTTCATCGCGAGCGCATGACGCAGAACGAATAACGGAAACGTCAATGTTATGTAGGATGCCATACTGTAACGGATAGGCAAGGCAGCGTCGCTAAGCATTAAGCATGGATACACCCCACACTCATGCCGTTAGCTGAGAGGCTTAATTTCAAGTTGTTCTTTTATAAAATGAACTTCTGTAGCGCAGCCTAAAAGCTGTGAATCAATATCTTCAAGACGTTTATAGTTTCCTGCCACAGAAATCAGCTCGGCTTCAAGTTCACGACAGTAAATGCCCGCCTGAGTATTACCGTGTATACCTGCCAAAGCTCGCCCGCGCAAAGCGCCGTAAACATGAATACTCCCTGCGGCCAATACCTCAGCGCCCGCGTTTACCGCACCAATGACGATTAAATCCCCGTCTGACGCGCTAACCTGTTGACCTGAGCGAACGGTACCGCGAAACAGGCGTGTGGCAGCGTTCGGCGCTTCCAGGCTTTCAACGTCAGGCTGCGTACTAGAAGCGACAGGCGCCACTTCCGGCGTACGGCTAACGCTCTCAAGCGATCTAGCCCGCCCCTCTTCTACCGGCGCAAACCAGCCAAGCCCCAAGGCCCAGGCTGATTGACGTACCGGCTCTGAACCGCCGCGTACGGCGACCGGCAAAAGCTTGTGGTCCCGACAAACGGCGCATATCCGCTCCAGAGCCAAGTGTGGTTCATCAAGCTTTTCCACGCTAAGCACAACCGGTGTATGCTGAAAGAATGCCGGAGATTGAGAGAGTTTACCGGCCAGCTGCCGCCGGATATGCTCAGGATCGGCGCTACTTAGCTCCATGACGGTCATCGGTAGCATGCCGCCTTTAAAGGTAAACGCCACGTTGGCACTATCGGCGTTGAGGCTCATAGCCGAACTCCATGTCATGTTCAGGTAAGATAAAGGTAGCGCAATTTGGCGCCTTTCGGTGTGAAGAATCAATTTCTATTACACCCTGGTAAGGCAAAGCTAAGCGACAGCGCCGGTGACTGCAACCGCCTGTTCAACAATGGCTGATTTTTTATGCCACGCACCTCTACGCAGGATGATCCATGTACGGACTGTTAAGACGCCTGTTTGCTCCTCGGTGGCAACACCCCGACCCCGAGGTACGTCGACAGGCCCTCGCACGCCTGGACCCGAACCAGACAGAGCAGCGAGAAGCGCTGCAAGCACTCGCTTACGATAGCGAAAGCGACATTCGCCTGGCAGCTCTGCTGGCACTGGATGACGTAAAAGGGTTGGCCGAAGCTTACCCCGATCACTGCCAGCAAGAGGCGTGGTTCAATGCGATGTACCAACGGCTCAGTGGCCTTGAAGGCAATACCGACCTTCACCAGCGCCAGGCGCTTGTCGAGCAGTTGGATGAACCGCGGCTGCTGAATGCGATTGCCCTGCAAGGGGATAACCTCAATCTCCGCCTGACAGCGCTTGCCCGGCTCACCGATGACAACGACCTTATTACCCAGGCGTGCCACAACGGCGTGGCCACGGTACGCCATCGCGCGGCCGAGCGCATTGAAGACGAAGAGAGCTTAAAGCGCCTGCTCAAAGAAGCTCGCCGTGACCGGCACGTCGTGCGCCTTGCCCGTGAAAAGCTCGGTCAGAAGCGTACCGATGCCGAGTGGCTTGCCCAACAGCAACAGCAGCGTGAACAGCTACTTCAACAGCTTGAGCAGCAGTCGCGTGCCCCGTGGGAGCCGCTTTACGGTGGCCGCCTGCGCCATTTGGAACGCGAATGGAAAGCCCTCACGCAACCACCCAGCGCCGAGCAGGAGCAGCGTTTTCATCACGCCATGCTGGGCTGTCGTAGAACGCTGCATGATCATGAAACCCAAGAGCAAGCCCGCCAGCAAAGCCTTGCCCGCCGAGACGAAGCGGAACGGACCCGCAATCAGCTTCTGGATGGGCTGGAGGAGACGCTTGAAGGCTTACACCATGCAACGGAAATCACCGAGCAGGATATCGACAGCCTGCGCGCCCAGCGGCAGCTGTTTAGCCAGCGCTGGCAAGCACTTTCCGATTTGCATACTTCCAGCGAGTCGGCCCGGCAGCGCTATACCCAGGCGATTGTTCAATACGAGCAGTGTCTGGACGCCTGGCAGCGTTGGCAGGATATCAGCGTCACGCTTGAACAGGCCCTGACGGATAACGACTACAGCGCCATGAAGCGCTTGTTAAAAGCGTGCGCCTGGCCCAAAACGCTTACGCCGCCGGCACTCAT
This sequence comes from Vreelandella zhanjiangensis DSM 21076, assembly GCF_000377665.1. GTDB lineage: Bacteria > Pseudomonadota > Gammaproteobacteria > Pseudomonadales > Halomonadaceae > Vreelandella > Vreelandella zhanjiangensis. The sequence continues at coordinate 253,652 of NZ_KB898652.1, forward strand.
ACAGCGCGCGCAGGCAACGCTTGCCACCGAGCCCCAAGAGACTGATGACAGCCATCAAGCGCCCGCTTCGTTAAGCACGTATGAAGCGGAACTCGATAGCTTTGAGCACTTGCTTGAGCGAGGAGCCTTTAAAAGCGCCAGCCAGCTTCATCAGCGCTTAAAGCCGCAAATTGACGGTTTGAAAACAGCCGATACCAAGCCGCTGAAAGCACGCCTGAAACAGCTGGGTGCGCGCCTGGCCGAACTACGCGATTGGCGCGGTTTTGTTGCTGGGCCAAAGCGTGAGCAGCTATGCGTCAGCATCGAAGCACTGGCTGATGACCAGCATATGGCTGAAGCCGCACTGGATCGCCACCACCGCCAGCTGGTAAAAGAGTGGAAGTCGCTGGGCGATGCTGCGGCTAACCGCGAACAGTCAACGCGCTTTCGCGCGGCGTCAGAGCGTATTCATGAGCGCCTGGGTCCGTGGCGCGACCAGCTCAGCCAGGAGCGTGAAGCAAACCTGATTGCCCGCGAGCAGCTATGCGAACAGCTTGAAACCCTGCTTGCTCAACCGGCCGAGAATGCCGACCCTGACGTGCTGCGTGAAATTCGTGATAAAGCGCGTCACCAATGGCGTCACTATTCACCGGTCCCCCGCGAGCGCTCTGAGGCGGTCGGCCAACGGTTTGGCAAGATTCGCCACCAACTTCAGACGCTGATTGACCAGCGGGCAGAGCAAATTGCCTCACAAAAACACGCGTTGATTGAAGAAGTGAAGGCTTTGCGCGGCGATGAGCAGCAACCCTTGGCTCAGCGCATTTCCCAAACCAAACAGCTACAGCAGCGCTGGCGCCAGCTGGGGCGGGCGCCCAAAGGCGCAGAGCAGGCGCTCTGGAAAGCCTTTAGACATGAATGCGATCAGCTTTTTGCTCAGCGCGATGCGCATAAAAGCGAGCAGGCTGCCCGCCAGCAACAGCAGCTTGATGCGATGCAAACGCTGATTGACCAAATGGATAGCTGGCAACCCACCACTGCCCGGGAAGCTAGCGTGCTGGAAGACTTCTTAAGCCAGGTCAACGAGCTTGAACCGCTGCCCAGAAACCGTCGCAGTGAAGGTATGCAGCGGCGTTTGAGTGGCATCGTGCGGGCTAAACGCGAGCGCTTAAGCCGCCTGGAAATTGCCGACACGGTTGAGCAGTGGCATCTGATCCTGCCGCTTGTCAATGCGCACCTGGCAGCCGACCAGCGCTACCTGGCCGGGGAAGCCGCAGAAACCGTCAACGCAACTGAGGTGATCAGTACGCCGCTCCCCGCTGCATTTATCGAGGCACACCACACCCGCAATCGTCAGCGCCATACAACACCCCTACCGTTATCGGCAGAAGATAAAGCGGCGCTGGCGGACTCGGTTTCCCGCCTGCGGGTACACCTTGCCTTATTAACCAGCGGCAGTGTCCGTCAGACCGATGAACCGTTGCGCCTGGCGATCCAGGTAGAGCGTTTAAATGAAGGGATTCGGCAAGAGCGCAGTCGCCCAGAAGAAATTATCGACGTGCTAGCGGCACTACTTGCGCTTGGGCCGATATCCGCAGAGCAGTGGGAAAGCGAAGTAAAGGAATTAAATAATTTACTCAGTGACTTGGCGAGAGTTCCACTTCCCTGACGCAAAGTAAGGTTTAGCAACAACGCAACGGGAGGCCATTGGCCTCCCGTTTTCATGCTCTCCTTATGAGAAAGCACTTATCCAGTAAATCCATAGGCGTGATGGCCTATCCCATAAACTGGCCGCCGTTGATATCGATATTGGCGCCAGTGATGAATCCAGACTCTTTATCGGCCAAGAAGCACACTAACCGGCCAATTTCCTCAGGCTTACCATAGCGTTTTACCGGAATCGTTTCGCGAATGGCTTCGCGGACCGTCTCTGGAATTTGCATGATCATATCGGTCGCAATATAGCCCGGCGATATGGTGTTTACCGTAATGCCTTTGGTCGCGGTTTCCTGCGCCAGCGACATGGTTAAACCGTGCATGCCCGCCTTAGCGGCTGCGTAGTTAACCTGACCAAACTGACCTTTCCGACCGTTAATAGACGAGATATTGATAATTCGACCATAGCCGTTTTCAAGCATCATCTCGATCACGCTGCGGCAGGTATTAAAGACGCTGTTAAGATTGGTATCGATGACCTGGTACCACTGATCGTAGGCCATCTTCTTCATTGTGCCATCGCGGGTAATGCCAGCACAGTTAACCAACACGCTGATGGGGCCGTGTTTTTCGTGGATCTCACGAGCGGCTTCCAAACATGCATTATGGTCCGATAGATCAACCCCTAACGTTGTAATATTTTGATAACCGGCAGCTTGCTGGGTTTCCAGCCAGGTTTTGGCTTTCTCGGGATTGTTATACCCCGCTACCACCAGATAACCTGCATCCGCCAACGAATGGCAAATTGCCGTACCGATTCCACCAGTTCCACCAGTTACCCAGGCGACGGGGGCTTGATTGGCCATTGACTACCTCCCTGATATGACAAATGGCTTGGACTGTAAGTACTGTTATGGTGTCGCAAACCATTTCGAATAAGCGCTAAGCGCTTGTATCACTAACAGCACGTCGCTTTACTTATCAGACGACCTACTGACAGTAAGCTTTTTGTTATGGCTTTTGAAAGCATAGCTTTACTCTTTGTATATTGCAGCACTATGAATATCAGCCTTATGTGAGTAGTTTTCTAGCTAGGGTTGACTTATCTAAAAAAATCCGTAGAATACGCCTCACGTTGATGCGGGGTGGAGCAGTCTGGTAGCTCGTCGGGCTCATAACCCGAAGGTCATCGGTTCAAATCCGGTCCCCGCTACCAATATTTATCAGAGAAGCCGTTACCGAAAGGTAGCGGCTTTTTTGTGTCTATATGATTTGAGAAAATCACGTAGTACGCGGACTCAGCCAACCATAACCCGAAGGTCATCGGTTCGCTTTTGTTTCAACGTCGGCGGTCCCCGCTACCAATATTTATCAGAGAAGCCGTTACCGAAAGGTAACGGCTTTTTTGTGCCTGTCGTTTATTAGCAGTACAAATTGTTCTAATCTGTTGGCTCAATCATTCAACGGATATGAAAGATGAAAAAAACAGCCATCGCTCTCACCCTGTTTGGCATTCTGGGCAGTCAGACCGTTTGGGCTCAGCAACAAGAGTGTTCAACGCCTGCCCTGATGTCCGCAAGCCAGGATATTCAAAACCAGGTTGAAGCGTTTGCCCATGCTCAAGAGCAGCAAGGCGTCGCGGTCGATGAAGTAATGTACGAGATGCAGCAGGTCATGGTGAATGCTGACGTTGAAGCCACCCTTGCCAAGCATGTGGACGAGCTTGAGCAGATGGAACCCAGCTCTGAGCACGAGCCTTCCCAAGCGTTATGCGATGACATGTACGCCATGTATGAGCGTATGGAAACTGAGATTACTGAACGTCAATAAGTACCAACCTTTCAAGCGTTGCATGCTAAACGCGATCTAGCGTGCAACGCCTGTCCACTTTGCCTTGCCTTCCTCTACTGCTTGGATATCAACGATTAGCTGCATTGCGGCTTGAATATGCACGCCTCTGCCTGCATATCATCAGATAACCTTCTTTTTACGCGATGTAGAGCTTACCCATGTCGATTATTGATCCCCGTACCGGCAATCCGCTTACTGTGGAGCCCGCGAGCACCGGCGATACCCAGGCAAGTGCTGAGCGTCCAGCGGTTACCGCTGAAGAAGTCATCATTGAGCTAAACGCTGGCAATATTCAGCAGGTACTCGAAGCCTCCATGCAGGTGCCGGTACTTATGTGCTGCTATTCCCCCGCCGATGATAGCAGCAGCAAACTTGCAACGATTCTGGAAAAGCTGGCGATTGAATACGCGGGGGCCTTTTTATTAGGGAAGCTGGATGCCCAGGCCAATCCAGAGATATCAGCCCAGCTGGGCGTGCGCTCGGTACCCGATGTTAAGTTGATCAGCCAAGGTGGGCTGGTCGATAGCTTGCAGGGATCACAGCCCGAGAAAGAAGTTCGTGCATGGCTCAGCCGCTACTTCCCGGCCCCCGCGGAAGCCCCGCCTAGTCCAGAAGAAGAAGCCGAAGCGGCGCTTCAGGAAGGCGATGTGGCCACTGCTCGCGACATCTACCAGAACCTGGTAACCCAATACCCCGAGCACTATGCCTATCAGGTAGCTTTTGCTCGCGTCCTGGTGGCTGAAAAGCGTGGAGATGAAGCGCGCAGCGTGCTGGATAACCTGCCGCCCGAAGAGCGTGATGCGCCTGCTGCCCGCGGCGTCCGTGCGAGCATTGAGTTCAGCGAACGAGCGCTTTCAGCAGAAGATATCGCCGCTTTAGGCGAGCGCGACGATAGCGAAGCACAATTTCAGCGCGCCCTGCGCCAGGTGGCCGATGGCCAGTACGACGCCGGCCTTGAAGCGCTGCTGACGCTCATGAAGCGTGACCGTGCGTATAACGACGACGCGGCGCGTAAAACGCTGCTGCAGGTGTTTGATGCGCTAGGCGCCGATCATCCGCTGACCGTCGCCTACCGCCGCAAGCTGTTTGCTCTGCTGTATTAATCGCTAGGCCTTTAACAGCTTATCCATCCGCACTAACGCGGCGTCCAGCTGGGACGCCGTGGTACCAAAGTTAAGTCGCAAAAAGCCGGGGCAGCCAAACGCTGCCCCGTCAGACAGCGCAACCCCCGCCTGCTCCTTGAGCGTTTGATAGGGCGTGTCGCCCAACCCCGCCTCGCGCATATCCAACCAGGCTAAATAGGTGGCTTCCGGTTTGCTTAACGTCACCCCCGGCCAGCCTGCAACGTGTGCTTCAAGCGTCGCGCGATGCTGACGCAGCACTTCCAGCAGCGCTTGGCGCCAGGGCTCTCCTTCGCGATAAGCCGCCTCAGCCGCCACCAGTCCCAAAACGTTCACATCAGGCAGTAGCCCTTTGCAGGCAGCGGCAAACCGCTTGCGCACTTCAGGGTCAGGGATCACCGCACAGGCGCTGGTTAAACCTGCCAAGTTAAAGGTTTTAGATGGCGCCCATAGGGTAATCGTACGCTTGGCGAGCTCAGGAAACATGGCCGCCAGCGGGCGATGCCGGGCATCTTTGTCCAGCAGCAAGTCACAGTGAAGCTCGTCCGAGACCACCCACAAATCGTGCTGTTCAACCAGCTTTGCCAGCGGCGCCAGCTCTTCATGGCGCCAGACACGCCCTGTCGGGTTATGCGGATGGCACCAGAGCAACAGGCGCGTCTTGGGCGTAATGGCCGCTTCTATAGCGGCCATATCCAACTGCCACGACTCGCCAGGGCCTTTAGGTTCGGTCAACATTGCTTGCTGGGGTAGCCGGCCAGTGCGCTCGGCTACCGCCAGGAAAGGTGGGTAAATAGGCGTCATCGTCAATACGCCATCGCCTGGCTGGGTTAACGCGAGCGTCGCGAAATGTAGCGCCGGCACCACCCCCGGCAGCCACTTCTGCCACTCAGGTTGGATAGTCCAGTCGTAGTGCGAAGCACTCCACTGACACAGCGTTTCTGTTAACGTAGCGGGCACTTCACCATAGCCATAAACACCGTGGGCAACCCGGTTCTGGAGTGCTTCAATAACCGCCGGCGGCGAGCGAAAATCCATATCGGCGACCCACAGCGGCAGCACCTCACCACTGTAACGGTGCCATTTTTGTGACGAGAAGCCGCCTTCGGGGTGGCGTCGCTCGATTGGCGTGGCAAAATCAAAGGCCATACAGGTCTCACTCATTGATAAAGGATTGGTAACGAGCATGCCGCAAGATGACTTTTATACCAAGGTGCGCGCAGGATTACCGGCACTATTGCGGCAGTGGCAAGCGCTTGGTCAAGCCGATGCTGATCAGTTAGCGCTCATCCTGGCGGAAACCGCTCGGGTTGCCAAACTGGGCACGCCGGACACGACGCCCGATGGGGCGATGCTTAAATACTGGAGCCAGACTCTGGAGGGCGACATTCCGCTTTGGGCACCGCGTACCGCGGTATTTTTACTCAATCAAATGCCTGCCAAACCCATGCCTCAAAGTGATGCAGAAGCCTGCGCCTGGGCGTATTGCTGGCTGCGCAACCGTACGTTCAGCACTTTAGAGGACGCTCATACTGCGCTTCCCGCTCACCTTCAAGAGCCGCTAAAAAGCGCTTTGGAAGCTGCCTGGCGCGACCAGCAGGGGCTGCGCCTAGTATAAAAATGGAAACATCAGCGCTTGGGCCGACGGGATTTGGGCTTGAAGCCTGCTGGCTTGTTGGAAAGCCATTCGACGAAATGGCGTACCTCTTCACTCGCCAGCAGCGCCTCGCGGCTGGCAAACTGATCGGCCAGCTCGCGCTCGCTATAGAGTCTGTGAATATGCCGATGGCAGGCGTGGCAGAGCCATAAAATGGCGGTCAGCCGCTCTTCGCGCGAGTAGCGCTTTCGGTAGCGCGGTTTGTTGTGCAGCGCTCGTGGAATCAGGTGGTGCTTGGTCAACGATGCAGCGCGCGTGCAAAGCTCGCACCGCTCGGGCCTTGGCGGGGGCGAAAGCGTATGTCCTGGTGGGGAAGCAACATCCACGACGACTCTGCTCTCCTGGGTTGGGTGGCTGCAAAATAACTCAAACAGTATTTAATCAATTATAAGGATAGTCATTTATGCTGGAAGTTCCGATTAGCTGGCAGCTTGCCAAGGGCATGGTTTCTGTCGCTATGGTGCTGGGCCTGGGAGTAGTGGCAGTACGGGTAAGCCCACGGGTGGCGGGGCTTTTGGCGGGCTATCCGCTGGGCACGGCACTGGCGCTTTTCTTTATCGGCCTGGAGATCTCGCCGCTGTTCGCCGCCGAAAGCGCTGTGCATACGCTGGCCGGTTTTACCGCCACCATGGCGCTGGGGGCGGGCTACTGGCTATGCGGGCGCAAGCCCGGGTTACGGGGGCTTTTGGCCGGCACCACTGGTGGCTTTATCGCCTGGTTTTGCGTCAGCCTGGTACTGGCTCAGTTCGATTTCACACGGCTGACGGGTACGCTGGTAACGCTTTGCGCCATTGTGCTGTTCAGTTGGCTCTTCCGACGTATACCGGACAGCGTCGCCACCACGCGGGCGCCTTTCTCGTGGGGTGCGCTGTGTGTACGTGCCCTGCTGGCCACGCTTATCGTGTTCGCGATCACCACGCTTGCTCACTGGGTGCCGTCCGCCTGGGCGGGAACGCTGGCGGCCTTTCCGATCACCATGCTGCCTTTCCTGCTGATTCTACATTTGAGCCAAGGGCCTGCACCGACTGCCACGGTCATCAAGCACTACCCTATGGGTCTCGGCTCGCTGCTGTGCTACGCCCTATGCGTATCCTTCACCTATGAAAGCTGGGGACTTGCCCTGGGTACGCTGGCAGGCTTTAGCGTAGCGACGCTATGGCTTATTGGCTGGATGCAGGGGCAGCGCTGGTGGGCATCTAGGCGTGAGACACAGGGCCAAGCCACTTGACCAAGCGCTTGCTAGGGGCAATCCTGAAGGCTGACCAATAACAAGGCGACCACTATGTTCACCCGCACGATTGAGCCTGCTTTTTATGATACCGATGCGCTAGGCCATATTAATAATACGCGCCTGCCCGCCTGGTTTGAGCTGGCCCGCAATGATCTGTTCAAGCTTTTTACGCCGGATCTGGATCCTAAACAGTGGCGCTTGATTATGGCGCGCATGGAAATCGACTACCGTGCTGAACTGTTTTACGGTCATGACATCGAATTACGCACCTACTTGACGCGTTTGGGTAATAGCTCATTCACGGTAACTCAGGAAGCTCGCCAGCACGGTACGTTGACTAATCTCGGCCATACCGTGATGGTACAGTACGATCATCAGGCTAAGTGCGCCGTGCCTATTGAAGGCAAGCTGCGCGACGCCTTGTCAGCCCATTTACAAGATGCGCCCGCCTGACGCACTGCCCCGCTGGACGGGGCTACCAGGAGCACAGCATGGCCATTCGCTATAATCTCTGGCTAGACCCGGACAATACCGCGCAGCATCGCGCTGTCGAAGCGGATCTTGAACACTATTTCATGGAACGCTTTGCGGACTATCCGCATATCCGCTTGTTCGGGGCTGACCCTTACGATTATGATGCCCCGTTTAATCGCCTTTATGACGTGCTGATGGCACGAGCCGCCGAGTATTGCGAGCGGACATGGTGCTATGTAGCGTCCCCTGAGCAGCTGAATCGCTGCTTTTTCCGTGCTGTTGGCCGCTCCAATAAATTTGTTCAAGACGACCGTTCCTGAGAGACCAACCTGATGGTGATTCGCACCAACCTAGCGCCCGATGAGCGCCAGCTAGCTATTATTACCCAGCAGCTAGGCCGCGCACCGCGCGGTATCGAAGCCGTCGCCGCGACCGATAGCCAAGGAACACCGCTGGTGCTGCGTATGGCGCCTATCGTGGATGACAAGCCCTTTCCTACGCTGTACTGGCTATGTTCTGACGTGCTGAAAGTGGAGATTTCCCGCATTGAAGCCGTAGGGGTTATCAAATCACTCGAACAGCGCTTGCAGGATGAGCCTGCCTTTCTGGAAAGCTACCAGCAAAGCCACCGCGACTACGTCAAAGCCCGCTGGGACTATATGAGTGACGCCCAGCGTGCCGAGGTTACCCGGCTGGGTTACACCGACGTGCTTACCGAACGCGGCATTGGCGGTATCAGCAACTGGCAGCAGGTGCGCTGCCTGCACACCCAGTACGCCCATCATCTATGTGGCGACAACGTTATTGGCCAGTGGATGGACGAGCACCATCAGATCGATCGTTTTATCCTGTAAAGCGCCATTCAATATTCGTTTAAGGAACCCGATTAATGTCCCGTATTTGCGTTTATCTTGGTTCGCGTGAAGGCAGCCGTCCGATTTTTCGTCAAGCCGCCCAGGCACTGGGGACAGCACTGGCCGAGCGAGGCCATACGCTGGTCTATGGTGGTGCGCGGATCGGCCTGATGGGTGAGCTTGCCAATGCAGCGCTAGAAGCCGGGGGGAGCGTTATCGGCGTGATGCCGGATCATCTGGTGGAGCGTGAGCAGGCCCACTTTGGGCTTACCGAGCTTATCCGCGTTGCCAATATGCATGAGCGTAAAGCCACCATGGCGGCTAACGCCGATGCGTTTATCGCCATGCCGGGCGGCATTGGAACGTTTGAAGAGCTGTTTGAAATCTGGACGTGGGGCTATCTGGGCCTGCATGAAAAGCCCATGGGCCTGCTAAATATCGATGATTTTTATGGGCCGCTTTTAACATTTTTGGACAGCACCGTAGCCAACGGCTTTTTAGCCCAGACAACGCGTGACATGCTGCAGGATGCGCAAACCGCACAAGCGCTACTCAGTGCACTGGATATACGCCTATAGGCTTTTATAAACCTGCTTGAAACAGCGTTAGCGCTCTGTCAGCAGGCGGGTACGCTGGTAGGTAAGCTGTAACAGGCGGGCGTCTTCACCGGCGCGATGGCGATTAATATCGCGCTCGGCAATCATGCTCTCTTTGGTATGGCTCCAAAGGGCTTGTTGCTCTTCGCTTAGCAAAATCCGCAGCGCTTCAAGTCGAAAGCGTGGCAGCATGCCGGCATGATGAAAAAGCAGCGACAGCCAGGTGTTATCGTACCCCCAACTGTCGCTATAAGCCTTACCCAAACGGCTTAGCTCATCGTTAAGCCATTGGGCGACTTGCTGTACAGGATGCCCCTCTGCGAGCAGACGATCACGCGAGATCCCGTGCAAAAGCTCAGCTTTTGGGTCCCAGTGGGTCCACTCTTCCAGCGGCTGAATAAGAAACGCGCAGCAGCTTCCGTCAGCACGCGCGATACCGACTTCTATCGGATAACTGCCACGCCCGAATCCGGACGCTTCAATATCTAGTACGGTAGGTAGCGTCTCGGACACTGACTTCCTCATTCAATCATTACGCATAGTGATCGCTCAACGGCCCCTTACGCGACGGCGGCATCGTTAAGCGGCTGACGATCCGCCAGGCGCTGCCAATAAGCGGCCTGCCCGGCGTCTACGGCTAAGCCTAGCTCACCCAACCGGTAGGCACAGGCTAACCGCTCAGCGGCCAGGTAATGTCCCGCCTGGGCGGCGCGGGCATACCAGGTTACCGCATAGTCTTCACGACGCGGATACTGCGCACAGCCATGCTCGTAGATTTGCGCTACCTGAAACTGCGACTTTACGTCGCCAGACTGAGCGGCTTCTACGACATAACGCGCGCCCCGCGCTTTATCCTGCGGCGAAAGGCTGCTATGAAACAGCATATGGCCGTAAACGGATAGCGCATCCGGATGTCCTGCATCAGCGCAGCGCTTGAACAGTCGCATGGTAAGGCGCTGTGTACGCTTGGAACGCGGAAGCAACCAACGGTTTTGAAAAAGCCGTTCGGCTAAGCGAAATTCTAATCGAGTAAACAAAGATGATGCCTGCGGCATGGCAAACCACCCTGCCAATTTGTTGAGACCTTGATTAGCGATCACTACATCATTTGACTGCCAACCAAACGAGAAACCGGCCTTTAGCCGGTCGATGGGCTGGCAAGCATACGCCTGCCTTTGCGACGACTCAACCCCATTGATTTGCTGCTTTTAAATTGCCTCGCTAACATGCCTGTCACACATCACCATTCATCATGATAATAAACGCCTATTTGGCGGCAATTTTCGCCTTAGCGAGGAGATAAAAATGCAAACGCGCCCACTTGGCAGAACGGGAATTGAGGTCAGTCGCCTCTGCCTAGGTACGATGACGTTTGGCGAGCAAAACAGCGAAGCAGAGGCTCACGAACAGCTGGATCGCGCTGTCGCTTTCGGTATCAACTTTATCGATACCGCTGAAATGTACCCTGTGCCACCCAAGGCGGAGACCCAGGGCTTAACCGAAACGTATATCGGCAGCTGGCTGAAACAGCGTGGTGCACGCGATGACGTCATCATTGCGACCAAGGCAGTGGGCCCGGGCCCTGAGCATATCCGGGGCGGCCCGCGCATGACGCGCGAGCATATTCATCAGGCAATCGACGATAGCCTTAAGCGTTTACAGACAGACTATGTCGACCTTTATCAGCTGCACTGGCCGGATCGCAACACCAATTTTTTCGGCAAGCTGGGCTACACCCATCAGGACCAAGAAGATGCCACACCGCTTGAAGAGACGCTTTCTGCGCTTAAAGAGCTGGTCGACGCTGGCAAGGTACGATCGATTGGCCTGTCCAACGATACGCCGTGGGGCGTGATGCGCTCGCTTTATCTGGCTGAGAAAATGAATTTGCCACGCGTGGCATCAGTACAAAACCCCTACAACCTGCTTAACCGTTCGTTTGAAGTCGGCTTGGCGGAAATCGCCCACCGCGAAGATGTTGGCTTATTGGCCTACTCGCCGCTGGGCTTTGGCGTGCTCTCCGGCAAGTACCTGAACGGTGCTTGGCCTGAAAAAGGTCGCCTGACGCTTTATGAGCGCTTTAAGCGCTATACCTCGCCCGAAGCAGAAGCAGCCACACAAGCGTACGTTGATTTGGCCCGCGAGCACGATCTCGACCCGGCCCAGATGGCGCTGTCATTCATCAACTCACGCAGCTTCCTGACCAGTAATATCATTGGTGCAACTACCCTTGACCAGCTGGAAAGCAATCTGGCCAGTGAGAGCCTCAAGCTTGACGACGAAGTGCTGGATGCCATCGACGATATCCACCGCCGGATGCCCAACCCCTGCCCTTGAGCCTTGGATAAGTCCTTGAACCTTGGATAAGTATAGTGACGCTATGAAGGCGATAGCCTCGGCCAACGCCGAGGCTTGATATACTAGTGGCCATACATTTGTTATTAGATTTTTGCATCGGCTGAAGGAGCTCACCTTGCTAAGCGTTATTTCGCCAGCCAAGACGCTGGATTTTGAAACGCCCTCTACGACTAAGCGCGTTACGCAGCCCGACTTTCTCAACGAAAGCCAATCGCTGATTGATATTCTGCGTGATTACTCACCCCAGCAGATCAGCGCGCTGATGGGTATCAGCGATAAGCTGGCTGGCCTCAATGCGGCCCGCTTTGCTGAGTGGGAGCCGCCATTTTCGCTTGAGAATGCGAAACCCGCCGCCCAGGCGTTTCAGGGCGATGTTTACACCGGGCTGGAAGCTGAAACGTTCAGCGATGCGGATAACCGTTTTGCTCAGCAGCATCTGCGCATTCTCTCAGGCCTGTATGGCTTGCTGAGACCGCTGGATCTGATCCAGGCTTACCGATTGGAGATGGGTACCAAACTGCCTAACCAGGCAGGCAAGGATTTATACGCCTACTGGAAGCCTACCCTCACTAAAGCGCTTGATGACGCTATTACACAAAGCGGCTCTAAGGCCTTGGTCAACCTGGCCTCCAACGAATACTTTAAAGCGGTAGATGCCAAGCAGCTTGATGCGCGCATTATTACACCGGTGTTTAAAGATGAGAAAAACGGCACGTTTAAAATCATCAGCTTTTACGCCAAAAAAGCACGCGGGTTGATGAGCGCCTGGATCATTAACCAGAAAATTAATGACCCTGACGAGCTTAAAGGCTTTAACGTTGCAGGCTATCGCTTTGATGCTGCCTCTTCTGAAGGCGATACGCTCGTCTTTACCCGCAAAGAAGCCGATCGCTAAACGAAAGCTGACCTTTAGCTAAAAAAATGTGACGACGCGCGAGGAACGGGGCTTTAGAAGGCGCTGATGCACGTCCTTAAACAGTGCGTTATCACAGCGGTGAAGCCACTCGTAGGCCACCATATCCGACGTCACAGCGATTGCACCGTGGGCACAGGCACGCTCGCGGGCAAGGCGCGCTTCATCACGGCGGCGGCTGGCCGTTGCTTCGCTTAGCCAATATACGTTATAGCCTGCCTCAAGCAGTCCAAGTGCGCTCTGAAGCACGCAGATGTGGGCTTCCGTCCCACAGATCACTACTTGCTGCACTGACTGGGCCTTTAACGTCTGGGCGAATTCGGGCTCTTCCATCGCGCTGAAATGGTGCTTTTGCCAAACCTGGTGCTCACCCAACTCGCTTAATAAGCCAGACGCCGTCCCCCCCAACTTTTCAGGATACTGTTCGGTAAGCCATACAGGCACGTCTAACGCTTCGGCTACTTTTGCAAGCCAGGCGGCTTCTTCAATTACTTTTACGCCATCATCAATAACGGGCAGTAAGCCTGCTTGAAAATCGACCATTAGTAATAGGCTACGATCTCGTTGTAGGCGCACGCTTCCCCCTTATTCTTTGTGTTTATTAGTGCTATTAAGATAGCCCATTCTAACCGCCCAGGCGCTAAACTAGCCGTTCAATACTTTCTACACGCTCAGTACGTTGAGCTTAGGTTCTTGATGGCTTTTAATCATTGGAGATTGCCATGTTACGACAACTGTTTGTCATGCTGCTGGTCAGCGTTATGGGGTTTAGCGTTGCGGTAGAGCATGCTGAAGCGCGCCGTATGGGCGGAGGCGGCAATGTGGGCAGTATGTCCCGCTCTGCGGATCGCCCAGCTAGCACACCCAGTACACAACAGGCTCAAGGTGGTCAACAGGGCCAAGCAGGTGCTGCGGCAGCACGTAGAGGTGGAATGGGCGGCATAATGGGGGGCCTATTGGCCGGTGGATTAATTGCTGCGCTGTTTTTTGGCGGCGCCTTTGATGAGCTAAGAATGATGGATCTGCTCATGGTGGTGGGCATTGCCGTGCTGGCGATGATCGCCTTCCGCGCCTTTATTCGCCAGCGCCGCCCGGCGCACGCTTCCGAATCCAACTATCAGCGTACGCAGCACGTGCCATCAACACCTGCCGCTGGCTCAGCTGGGGCCTCCCCGGGTAGTTTAGCGAGCAGCCTGCAAAGTACGCCCGCCTGGTTTGATAAAGAGCAGTTTTTAAACGGCGCGAAAGAGCATTTTATGATCCTTCAGCGCGCCTGGGACAATAACGACTTTAGCCAGATCCAGGAATATGTTACTCCCGAGCTCTATAACCTGTTACGTACAGAGCGTGCTCAGCATCCGGCCAATAATCGTACAGAGATCGTACGGCTGTTTGCCGAGCTGGGGGATATCAATGAGTACGATGGCCATGCAGAGGCCAGCGTAATCTTCCACGGCATTATCGAAGAGAACGGACAGCAGACTGAGTTTAACGAATCCTGGCACTTGACCCGCACAATGCGTGACCAGGCTCCCTGGTATGTACAGGGTATTGAACAAAACCCAGGCGCTTAAAATCAACATAAGACGATACAAAAGACCAAGCAAAACGGCCGCTATTAGCGGCCGTTTTGCTTGCTAGGCAATACCCTAGCTAAATATTTTACAATCAACGCGTTGGATTAATTTTCAGCAGCATCTTCGATACTCTCGCCCGCATTCTCAATGCTTTCGCCAGCGCTTTCCATGCTGTTATCAATGCTCTCACCTGCTTCTTCAGCAGGCCCCTGGTTATCACAGGCAGCCAGACCGCCCGCGAGCAGTGCCATCAATACCGCAGCTGATAACTTCTTAACCAATTGTCCATTCATCTTGTTTCTCCTCCTGAGATAGCGCGTGAAGTGCTCTTCCATCAATGTACCGAACCATTTTAAAGACAACAGCACGGTATCACCACCCATATCAGGGTAGCTGCTTGCAAACGAAAAGCGTAAATAGTAAGTTCCAGGCAAAAAAAAAATCCCCCGAGGCGCGAGCCCCGGGGGATTTTTTACAATAAGTGCCTGACGATGACCTACTCTCGCATGGGGAGACCCCACACTACCATCGGCGCTAAGCGGTTTCACTACTGAGTTCGGCAAGGGATCAGGTGGTTCACGCTCGCTATGGTCGTCAGGCGTAACTGTCAATGT
>NZ_KB898653.1 GCF_000377665.1 Vreelandella zhanjiangensis DSM 21076
AGCGGGTGAAGTGAGCGATGTAAATCTCGCTAACCTCCTGACAAACCGAAGGTTTTCACCTTCATTCACCGCTGGTAACGCTTGGCGTCCCCGGCAGCGGATGCGTACTTTACGGATTCGCCGGGCGTTTGGCAAGGGGCTTTTTGAAATAAGTCTGAAAAACATCAGCGGCCTCTTTTATAAGACCTTGAAAGCACTTCGGCGAACCACGTATTGGCGGTTACACTACCCTCTGCCACTTCATCTACCCACTTATATGTATGAGGTCTGTGATGAGCCCCCATCTGCTATCCGTTGACTCCTTAAACCGCGACAGCGTTAATCACCTTTTGCGCGTTGCGGCGCAAATGGAGCCAATAGCCCAACGCCGCCAGATTACGCGTGTTCTTGAAGGAGCCGTACTGGGTAATCTGTTTTTCGAAGCCAGTACGCGTACGCGAGTGAGTTTTCATACGGCGTTCTGTCGGCTGGGCGGTAGCGTGTGCGATACCACTGGCTTTACCTTCTCATCCATGGCTAAAGGCGAGTCGCTTTACGATACCAGCCGGGTAATGAGTGGCTACTGCGATGCAATCGTTATGCGTCACCCGGATCAGGGTTCTGTTGCGGAGTTTGCGGCGGCGACGAATGTACCGGTGATTAACGGCGGCGACGGCCCTGGTGAACACCCAAGCCAAGCCCTGCTGGATATTTATACGATCGATAAGGAGTTTCAGCGGTTAGGCAAATCGTTTGGCGGGGCACATATTCTGCTGACTGGCGATCTCAAGTATGGGCGTACCGTCCACTCGCTGATCAAGCTGCTGTCTCTTTATGATCCGCTCCGTATTACGCTGGTATCACCGCCCGGGCTTGAAATGCCTACTGCACTGATTGACCTGGTCATATCTCGCGGGCACCAGGTAGAGGTACGCGATCATTTAGCCACCGACTTCAGCGATTTGGATGTGGTGTACACCACGCGGATCCAAAAAGAGCGTTTCACCGAGGAAATGAACGAGAACTTCCAGGGCATCTCGGATGACTTTATGGTCAATAAAGCGTTTTTGGATCAGCGTTGCACTGATTCCACCATCGTTATGCATCCGCTGCCCCGCGATAGCCGCGCCGGCGCGAATGATTTGAACGTCGATCTTAACGGCGACCCGAGACTTGCGATCTTCCGCCAGACAGATAACGGTATTTCCATGCGGATGGCTATCTTTGCCACGCTGCTACAGGTCGATACGCTGATCGAAAAAGATCTTCGCCCGGTGCGCTGGTTTGTGCCCAGCCAAATCGGCACGCTGGACCGCTAAAATTGCGTTCAGATTAGTAAGCAGAGCGCCCATCGGGAAGGCCTTCCTGGTGGGCGAACCAGCCTTCCAGGATCAATACCGCCGCAATGCCATCTACGCTCTCTTCGCGGTAGTTACCCCGATGCCCGGCATCGCGTGCGATCTGCTTGGCTTCGCGAGTAGAGCCGCGTTCATCGACCATCACACACGGTTTGCCGTAGCGCCCGTGCAGCCGATTGCCAAACTTGCGCGCACGCTTGCTCATGTCCGACTCGCTACCATCCATATTAAGCGGCAGGCCAACGACCAATAGGTCCGGCTGCCACTCTTTCAGCAGCTGCTCGACCTTATTCCAGTCAGGGATTCCATCGCGCGCGGTGAGCGGGGCAAGCTCACGAGCACTTCGCAGCAGCTCATTACCCACCGCCACACCGACTCGCCGCGTGCCATAGTCGAAAGCAAGAATTAAGCGCTGGCCAATATCCGCCATTACGCGTGCCCTGCGTCTCGGGTCATCAAGTTAAGGTCAACGCCAAGCAAGCCTGCCGCGGCGGTTAACCGCTCCACGGGTGGCGTGTTGAACAATACCTCAGGCTGCCCTTCAACCGTCAGCCAGCTATTTTCTTTAAGTTCATCTTCCAGCTGGCCGACTTCCCAACCAGCGCAGCCCAGGCAAATCAGAAAGTGCTCGGGCCCTTCGCCGTTGGCCAACGCCTGAAGAATATCCATGGAGGTTGTCAGCGCAATATCATCGTCTACCTGAACGCTTGAGTCCCACTCCTGGCTGTCGCCTAGATGCAGAATAAAGCCACGATCCTTGTGCATTGGGCCACCATAATAGACTGGCGCGTTACGGTGAGGGCTATCTTCACCGCCCAACTCTAACTGCTCAAACAATGCATCCAGGGTGATCTCAAGCGGCCGATTGGTAATAACGCCCATACAGCCGTTGTGGTCATGCTCGCACAGGTATATCAGGCTACCCTCAAAATTGGGGTCATCCAGATGGGGCATTGCCATCAAAAAGTGTTGCTTCAAACTTTGCATGCGTCTCCTACGGCCTGCCGGCATGACCAGCAGACCTCAGTCATCAAATGTGAATCGGTTTCTCAAGCAGCACTCAGGCGGCGCTCAATGGCATCCAGCAGCAGGCCGGCGATATTCGTGCCGCGCTGGTCATCAATTTCACGCACACAGGTCGGGCTAGTGACGTTAATTTCAGTGATGTAGTCGCCGATCACGTCCAGCCCCACAAACATAAGGCCTTTCTCACGAATCATGGGCTGTACTTGCTCAATGAGCCAGTAATCGCGATCGGTAAGCTCACGTGTGACGCCACGGCCGCCCGCTGCCAGGTTACCGCGCGTCTCGCCTGCCGACGGGATACGCGCCAGCCCAAACGGCACCGGCTCGCCATCGACCAGCAGAATGCGCGTATCGCCGTCTTTAATTTCAGGTAGATAACGCTGTGCCATGATCTGGCGCTGGCCACGTAGCGTTAGCTGCTCAATCACTGCGCCAATATTGCGGCCTTCAGGGCCGATATGAAAAATACCGGTGCCGCCCATACCGTCCAGCGGTTTAAAGATCACATCGCCATGCTCGGCATGAAAAGCCCGCAGCACGTCATCCCGGCTGGCAACCATGGTGGGCGTACAACACTCGGGGAACTGCTGGGCAAACAGCTTTTCGTTACACTGCAAAAGTGCGGCGGTCGGATTGACGATCAACACGCCTTCACGCTCGGCAAAGCCTAGAAGGTGAACCGCATTGGTGAAGTCAGCGTCCACCGGCGGGTCTTTACGCATTAATACCACATCCAGCTCAGCCAGTGGCCGGGCGGCCGCTTCGCCAAGGTCGTACCAGTGGTTAGGGTCGCGATGCACCGTGAGCGGACGCATGCGTGCATAGGCCTGCCCCGCCTGTAAGAAAAGATCTTCCTGCTCCATGTAGTGCAGAGTATAGCCACGTTCCTGGGCCGCCCATAGCATGGCTATAGTGGTATCTTTCTTGTAAGCGATGTCGCTGATGGGGTCCATCACGACGCCGAGATGCAGATTTGATTGACTCATCGGGGCACAATCCATACTTAAACAATAGATAGGCAGTATGCCGCACTGCCTGTCCAGCTCCAACCGCTGACGCCGTTACGGGGCAAGCACACCCGGCACCAAGCGTATCGCGTCAGGCGCAAGAGTAATCAGCTGCTGCTTATAGAGCCGCCCAATGGCTTGTTTAAACGCACTTTTACTTACGCCTAGACGCGCCTTAATCGCATGGGCGTCACTTTTATCGCCCAGCGGCAGGTAGCCGCCACTTTCACGCAGCGCTTTGAGTATTTTCTCACCCACCACGTCCAGGCGTGCGGCTCCTGGCGGTAATAGTGAGATATCCAGGCGCCCGTCTTCACGGCGCTGCTTCACGTAACCCGACAGCGCCTGCCCACGGCGCAGCGGCTGGGTAATATCATCCTGGTAAATTAGCCCCCAATAGCGGTGGTCGACTACGACTTTCATGCCTAGATCGGTGCGATCGGCCATCATCACGGCGACTTCAGCGCCTTTTTCCAAGGCCCAGGCGTCATCGGTCAAAAAACGATCCAGCTTCATCGTGGCAACAGGACGCCCCTGGTCGTCGCTATACAGCATTACCAGTACGCGTTTGCCAACGTCCGGCCGGAAATGTTGCTCACTAAAAGGTAGTAGCACATCTTTAGGCTGCCCCCAGCGCAAGAAGGCACCGGTGTTATTGACGGCCACAACGGTTAAATACGCCACTTCGCCTATTTGGGCAGATGCATCGCTGGCAGCGCGAGGAGGAGTTGTTGATTCACGGGCCATGGGTGCCGTCCTTAAAAAGTGAACCTGCATTATGGCGCCTGAGGATCATTGGGCAAAGTGGCAGCGCACTTTATTAACCCGCCGGGCCTCTTTCAAAATGACCGTAAAGCCAGGCGAAGCATGGAAGGCATCAATCATACTGCGCAGACTATCTGGCAAGCCGTTGGTATTCAGCGGGCTTAAACAGGCATAAAGCGAATATTCAGACATCCCCAAAAGCCAGGTCATCTGGACGTGGGAGCTAGGCAGGATAGTTAGTAAGTGCTTACAAATCGCCGAAGTAGTGCTGTAACAACGTTAAAGCAACCACCGGGGCGGTTTCAGTGCGCAGTACGCGCGGACCCAAGGTTAACGGCGTAAAGTCAGCCGCCTGGGCAGCTGCAATATCGGTGTCCGTCAACCCCCCCTCAGGGCCAATTAAAAGCGCGGCGGTTTCGGGGCGTTCTGACTGGTTAAACGCATTGCCGGTCGCTAAATGCAGCATCAGACGAAGCGGTTCCTGACGAGCGCTCAACCATTCATCAAGGCTCAGTGGAGAATGCACCGTGGGCACTACCGCTCGGCCACTTTGCTCGCAGGCACTGGCAGCCACCGCCTGCCAATGAGCCAGCTTTTTAGCTTCGCGATCTCTCTTCAAGCGTACATCGCCCCGCTCGGTATACAGCGGGGTAATGGCGGCAACCCCCAGCTCAACGGCCTTCTGGATCGCATAATCCATCCGGTCGCCCTTGGAGATCGCCTGACCAAGATGAACGGCAAAGGGTGATTCACTTTTACCCCGCCACAAGGCGTCCACTACGGCGAAGGTGTGCTTTCGCCCCACCTCTGCCAAGCGAACACCCGCTTCTTGCCCCTGACCATCAAACAGCACCAACGGCGCGCCTTCACCCATCCGTAATACACGGGTCACATGGCGCGCCGGGCCTTCCGGCAGCTCTACCGTCTCGCCCACATTAAAAAACGCCGGTACATAGAGACGGGGCATTTTGCCATGCAAGGCATACCAGTCGGCTGCTTGCATGCTTAGTGAGTACTTGCTTCGGCTTGGCTAGCCTGCTGCGCTTCACGCTGCTTGCGCTGGGCGTACATGGCTTCGAAGTTGACCGGCGCCAGCATCAGCGGCGGGAAGCCACCACGGTTGACCAGGTTATCCACGCACTCACGGGCGTAAGGGAACAGCAGGTTGGGGCAGAACGCACCTAGCGTCTGTTCCAGCTGCGCGCCTTCAATGCCGGAAATACGGAACAGGCCCGCCTGCTGGACTTCAGCCAAAAACGACGTGGTGCCGGTTTCGTTATCGTTCACCTGAGCGGTCACTTTTATAACCACTTCGTATTGGTCGTCAGCGATTTTTGTGCTGCTGGTATTGAGATCCAGATTCACCTTGGGCTTGAAGGCCTGTTTGAAAACAGATGGCGAATTCGGCGCCTCAAAGGAGATATCTTTTACATAAATACGCTGCAAAGAGAACTTCAGCTGCGGCTTATCGCCTGACGCTGCTGCGCCAGCTTGCGGGGTGTTGTTATCTTCCGCCATGGGGAAACTCCTCGTTGTTCATTCAATCAATATAAAAGGTGCGACGTTACTTACTTCTTGACCACAGGAAGGCTATCAGCCTGCCACTGCGCCATACCGCCTTTTAGCTTAAACACGCGCTCAAAGCCCGCCTTGGCAAGCTTGGTCTGAACCACACCTGAGCTCTGGCCCTGCTTGCACACCACAATGATCGGCTGATTTTTTACTTTATTCAGTTCGCTCATGCGGCTGTCGATATTGCTTTGCGGGATGTTACGTGCGCCAGCGATATGCCCAGCTTTAAAGTCTTTCGTTTCGCGAATATCCAGCACAACCGCGTCTTCACGGTTAATAAGCTGGGTTGCCTGCGTTGAGGTCACCGCGTTGGTTGAGGCACTGCGTGTTTCATAAATAAGCCACGCTACAAGCACCAGTAAAAACGCCCCGACGAGCAGGGGGTGGTTCTGTACGAATTCGAGCAGCTGATCGATCATCGCGAACACAATCTCTTAGTCTATGCGGAAAAAAGCGGCTGAACCGCTGACAAAACGCGACAAGTATACACGTCACAAGGCACCCCGCGCAGGCCTTGGTCATGACGCCCGGCAGTTGCCTACGTTATGATGCCCCAAGCGTGCGTCAGTCGCGACCCTGTTCACAAGGCATTGTCTGAAAATAACCGGTGTGGCACGTTTATTTTCAAATAATTCTTTAGCGTCAAATCATCTTTTCGCTTTGCGCCGCTTTTTAAGCCGCTTCGATTATTCAACCTAACGAGGTTTTTATGGCTACTTCTACCCCGCGCCCCGTCGCGCTGATCATCCTCGACGGTTATGGCCACAATCCTGATAACGCGCACAACGCCGTGGCATCCGCCAACACGCCGGTAATGGACGACCTGTGGGCCAATCGGCCACACGCCTTTGTACATACCGATGGCCGCCACGTGGGCCTGCCCGATGGCCAGATGGGCAACTCTGAAGTCGGCCATATGAATCTAGGGGCGGGCCGCATCGTTTACCAGGACTTCACCCGCATTACCAAAGCGATTGAAGACGGCGACCTGGATATTAACGAAAACCTGACGCAGCCAATCGATGAAGCGGTGGCCAATGGACGCGCCGTTCATCTGCTGGGCCTGCTTTCCCCGGGTGGCGTGCACAGCCATGAAGATCACTTTATCGCCATGGCCGAACTGGCGGCGCGGCGCGGCGCGCAGCGCATCTTCATTCATGCGTTTCTAGATGGCCGAGACATGCCGCCGCAAAGCGCCCTGTCTTCCATCGAGCGCGCTAACGCCCGCCTGGCCGAGCTGGTAGGCGCTGACAATGGCTTTGTGGCCTCGATTATTGGCCGCTTTTACGCCATGGACCGTGACAACCGCTGGGAGCGGGTCGAAAAAGCCTACCACTTGCTGACGGAAGGCCAGGCGGACATCTATGCGACCAGCGCCGAAACTGCGCTGCGCGACGCCTATGAGCGTGGTGAAACCGACGAGTTTGTATTGCCAAGCTGCGTATTGCTCAATGATAAGTGCGTTACTTTACAAGACGGTGACGCCGCTCTGTTCCTCAACTTCCGCTCTGACCGTGCCCGCGAGCTTACCCGCGCGTTTGTAGAGCACGAGTTCAGCGGATTTTCACGCAAAGCCCGCCCGTCACTGGCCGGTAAAGGGCTGGTCATGCTGACCCAGTATGCAGCGGACATTTCCGCACCGGCCGCGTTCCCGCCATTTGATCTCAACGACACCTTAGGCGAAGTCGTCGCCAAACGTGGTTTAACCCAACTGCGTATTGCCGAAACCGAAAAATACCCGCACGTAACGTTTTTCTTTTCAGGCGGACAGGAAACGGAGTTTGACGGCGAAACGCGTATTTTGCTGCCCTCCCCTCAGGATGTGCGCACCTACGACGAAAAGCCTGAGATGAGCGCCTATGAAATTACCGACAAGCTGGTTGAGGCGATCGATGCCGGGCAGTTTGACTTGATTGTGTGTAACTACGCTAACGGTGACATGGTTGGCCATACCGGCGACTTTAACGCCGCGGTAAAAGCCATTGAAACGGTCGATATCTGTGTAGGCCGCGTTGTAGAAGCCATTGAGCGGGCAGGCGGCGCGTGCCTGATTACTGCCGATCACGGCAACGCCGAGCAGATGGTTCACCCAGAGACCGGCGCCCCGCAAACCGCGCATACAACGTTCGTCGTGCCGCTGGTCTACGTGGGCGAACGCGCCGGCGCGTTAAGCGATGGCCGTCTGTGCGATTTAGCGCCCACGCTATTAACCATGATGAATCAATCCGTTCCCCAGGCGATGACCGGGAAGCCATTGATCGATTTCAGTTGATTATACGTCTGCTAATATCCATGCGTGCGGCATTAGCGCTTAGTGCGCTTTTGATAGCCATGTATTCACCGGCGGGCTTGGCCCAGCCGGATGAAAACGCGGCACGCCAGCAGCTAGACGCGCTAGGCCAGGAAATCGAGTCGCTCTCACAGCGACTGAGCGCCACCGGCCAAGCGCGCGATAGCGCCGAACGTGAATTGCGTGAAGTCGAGACGGAACTGGCCGAGACTCACCAACGCCTTGATGCCCTGCAGGCCGAGCGGCGTCAGCTAGATGACGAAATGGCCCAGTTAAACCAACATCGCGAGCGCCTGGAAGGAGAGCGAACCGGCCAGTATGCGGCGCTCAGTCAGCAGCTGGCCGCCCTGTATCGACTAGGCCCTACGCCGCAGCTTAAGCTACTGCTTAATCAGGGCGACCCGGCCGAGCTGGACCGCATGCAGGCTTATCTCAACCGGTTTACCCAAGCGCGTAACCAGCGGCTTGCCGATATCGCCCGCCTGGACGCCGCGCTTGCCGATACCCAGCACGCGCTGAATGAACGCCAGACGCGCCTGTTGAGCCTGGAGGACGAGCTGGATTCACAGCGCGCTCGATTGGTCGAACGCACTAACGAGCGGAGTAGCGTGGTGGCAACGCTGGATGACCGTTACGGCAGCGAAGCCGACCGGCTAGCGGACCTGAACGACAACCGAGAACAGGCGGAGCGCAAGCTGCGTGAAATACAGGCAGAACTCGCTCGCCTCGATGCCCCCACGCCTACGACCAATATCACCCGCACCCAGGGAGATTTGCCGTGGCCGGTACAAGGTGACATTACCACGGCATATAACCGTCGTGACGGGGTTCACTATAATGGTATTGTCATTCAGGCCAGTGCCGGTACTCAGGTGGGTGCAGTGCACACTGGGCGGGTGGTATTTGCCGAATGGATGCGCGGGTTTGGCAATCTGGTGATTATCGACCATGGTGATCAGGTAATGACGCTTTACGCTCACCTGCAGCAGTTTAGCGTTCGCCCCGGCCAGCAGGTCAGCCGTGGCGATGAGATCGGTCGTGTAGGCGACAGTGGCGGGCAACCCCGCGCCGCGCTCTACTTTGAAGTACGTCAACGTGGCGAACCAATTAACCCTCAGCGTTGGATTGCGCGCCGCTGACGGGATAAGCTGAAACGCATTAATGTCAACTAAGGTGGCGCTTTGTAACGCTGCCTATCGCCTTGCGGAGTCTGCATGACGCCATTTGTTACCGACGTATCGGCCCCTGCCAAGCGACTCTTGGCTACCCTGCTTCCCCTTGCGCTACTGTCGGCCCCGCTACCGCTGCTTGCTCAGCCAGCCAACCAATCGGTAGCCGATGACCTGCCGCTTGAAGAGATCCAGACCTTCGCCGAGGTATTCGAGCGCATCAAGCGTGGCTACGTTGAAGAGGTCGATGACCGCACTCTCTTGCGTAACGCCATGCGCGGCATGCTGAGCGAGCTGGATCCGCACTCGGCGTATCTCGATGAAGAGGAATACCAAAGCCTGCGTGAAACCACCCAGGGCGAGTTTGGCGGTATCGGTATCGAAGTGGGCATGGAGAACGGGCAGCTGGTGGTGGTAACGCCCATCGACGATACCCCAGCCTCACGGGCAGGGCTGCTGTCACGCGATGTGATCATTGCCATCAACGGTACGCCTACCGAAAGCATGTCGCTGCAGGAAGCGGTGACCATGATGCGCGGCGAACCGGGCAGCGAGCTGCGTATTTCCGTGCTGCGCACGGGCGAAGAGACGCCGCGCACCTTTACGCTGAACCGCGAAGTGATTCGCAGTGAAAGCGTCAAGCACGAGCTGCTTGAGCCAGGCTATGGCTATTTACGCATCAGCCAGTTCCAGACGCGCACCACGGAGCAGGCACGCCAGGCGATTGAGCGCATGATGCGCGAGCAGCCGCTGGAAGGCCTGATCCTTGATCTGCGTAACAACCCCGGCGGTATCCTGCAGGCCGCGGCTGGCGTGGCGGATCTCTTTTTAGATGATGGCCTGATCGTGTACACCGAAGGACGCCTTTCTGACACTGAGCTTTCGTTCTCAGCCTCGCCGGATACCCCCGCAGGCGATATTCCTCTGGTGGTGCTGATTAATAGCGGCAGCGCATCGGCCGCAGAAATTGTTGCCGGCGCCCTTCAGGATCAGCGGCGCGGCGTGATTATGGGCACCGATAGCTTCGGCAAGGGCTCGGTTCAGCAAATTATGCCGCTGGGTAATGGCGAAGGCCTGAAGCTCACCACGGCGCTCTACTACACGCCGAACGGGCGCTCCATTCAGGCCCAGGGCATTGTTCCAGATGTAGAGGTGGTCCGCGGCCGCCTTGAAGTGGCCGAAAGCCGCCTGGAACTTCGCGAGTCGGATTTGGGCGGCCATCTGGATGCTCAGCAGCCAGCGACACAGGCACGCATGTCAGCGACTGAACGGCTGCGCGACGACTACCAGATGAGCGAAGCGCTTAACCTGCTTAAAGCCCTCAACGTGGTGGATCGCCGCCGCCGTTAACGACAGCTAAGCGGCAGGCGCCCACGCTCTCCGGTGGCCTGCCGCATTACCATTCGCTTTAAAGGACTGAGTCGATTCATACCGCTCATGCCCAGGTTGCGCACTAACGTAAACACCGGCATTTGGGTACCAAACAGCTCTCTAAAGCCCTTCATCAGGCCTAACATGGCGCTATTGTCCAGACGCCGCCGACGCTCATAGCGGCGTAGCGTGGTTAGCTCGCCCCAGGGGGCACCGCGTCGCCAGGCACTGATGACTTCTTCAGCAAGCACCGCTGCATCCATCAGGCCCAGATTAACCCCCTGCCCCGCCAGCGGGTGAATACTATGTGCGGCATCGCCCACCAGCGCAAAGTGCGCCAGCACATACTGCTTTGCATGGCGCTGCACCAGCGGAAAACGGTATGCCTGATCACAGGCGACCACGTCGCCCAAACGATGGCCAAACGCCTCGCCTAGCGCCTGGCCCAAAGCCTCGCGCGATAACTGGCCAAGCGTTGAGGCGTGCTCAGGCGTGGTCGACCAGACAATCGAGCAGTAGCGTGCGTCACCATCTACGGTAAGCGGTAAAAAAGCCA
Source organism: Vreelandella zhanjiangensis DSM 21076 (assembly GCF_000377665.1). Lineage (GTDB taxonomy): Bacteria > Pseudomonadota > Gammaproteobacteria > Pseudomonadales > Halomonadaceae > Vreelandella > Vreelandella zhanjiangensis. Next base: position 11,094 of record NZ_KB898653.1, read on the forward strand.
GCGGCCCGCCCGCCATAAACGCTTGGCGCGCAGTGCTGCCATGGGTTTGCGTGCACTTGACGGTGGTGACCACGGCTTCCTGGCCCATGTCGTCACTGACAACGTCTATCTCGGCCATTTCGCGCAGCGTTGAGCGCGCGCCATCCGCCGCCACCAGCAACGGCGCATGCAGCGTGCGCCCGTCAGCCAGCTTCAACCAGCGCCCGGTGACCGAGGTTTGCAGCGCCCGTAACGTCGCCCCAAAAAAGCACGTTACGTTGGGGTGACCAAGCACCTGATCGTTTAGCGCTGCTTGGGTGACCGCGTTTTCAACGATATGTCCAAGCACGGGCACGCCGGCTTCGTCGGCAGAAAAGTTGATCTCCCCACTGCCATCGGCGTCCCAGACCTGCATATAGCGGTAAGGCGTTACACGACACTCGGCCATCGCGGGCCATACGCCCAAATGGGTGAGCAAGCGCTGGGAGACCGGCGTTAATGCGCTTACCCGAGGGGCTGGCAATGCCTTGTCGATCGCCTCCCAGCCAAGCGGTTCTTTACGTGCCTCAACCAATGCAATGCGCATGCCCGCCTGCGCCAGCAAGGCAACCAGCGCCGTCCCGACTACGCCCGCACCGACGACGACAACGTCAAAGCATTGGGTAGGGTCAGTTTGTGTCGCATGCGTATCCATAGCGTTCCTTGGGTCTGATCTTGATTATCCTGCGGTTGGTTCGGCGCTTTACTCAAGCCTGGGCGAGCGGTTGATAATTAACGCTCCAAACCCATCGCCCGGCGTGCCAAGCCGCGGCGCAACGGTCCAATCAGATTAAGGCCAATCAGTCCCGCGGCCCTGGCATGCGGCAGTAACGGCAATGATTGACCAAACAGGCGCACCAGGCCATCGCTAAAGCGAATCACATTGCTGCGATCACGCGCCCGCTTTTGCTCAAAAGCCAGCAGCGTGGCCATATCGCCCAGTGACCGCTTGGCCTGTTCGCCCTGCTCGAGTGCTTCGACTAAATCCATGATACCGCGCAGCGCCAGATTAAAGCCCTGCCCGGCGACCGGATGTAGTGCATGGGCGGCGTTGCCCAGAACCGCAAGCCCTGGGCGAACCGGTTCTTCTGCCGTCACCAGCGAAAGCGGGTAGCTATAGCGCTTGCCTGCCCGGGTAAAGCGCCCTACACGATCACCAAAAGCGGCCTGTAACTGAGAGAGGAATTCGCGATCTGGCAACGCCATTCGCGCCTGCTCCTGGCCCGAGGGATGTGTCCATATCAATTCCATTGCCTGCCCGGGAAGAGGCAAAAGGGCCATCGGCCCTTCCTGGGTAAAACGCTCATAAGCCACCCCCTGATGGGGCTGGCTGATACCTACATGAGCAATCAGTGCGGTCTGCTCATAGGAGTTACGCCGGCTGCTGATGCCCAACTGCTCTTTAAGGCCCGAACGGCCACCGTCGGCAAGTACGGTTAATGCTGCACGTAGTTCGCTACCGTCAGAAAGGCGCAGATAGTGGCCATTTGCTTCAGGTGAGAGCTTGTCTACCTTGGCCGGGCAGTACCACTCGACCGGCAGGGTTCTTAAGTGGCGATGAAGAACCCGCCCCATCCAGGCGTTGGGAATGACATGCCCCAGCGCATCGACCCCTAGCTCCTGAGCACTAAGGCGTGTAGCACCCAGACGCCCGCGCTCGCTGATATGAATATTTCGAATAGGTGTCGATTCCGCCTGCATGGCCTCCCAGACGCCCAACTGGCGAAAGCGCTGCGCAGAGCCCTCGGCAATAGCGCTTGCCCGGGCGTCAAAGCTTGGCTGCCAACTCTCGTCAAGCGGCGCGTCATTAAGCGGGGTCGCTTCGATAATTGCGACTTTCCAACCGTAACGCTCGATCAGCGGAGCCAGTGCGCAGCCTAAGCTGGCGCCCACTAGCCCCCCCCCGACGATGACAATATCGTGGGTGGTCGTCTGTGCTGGCGTATGCCCGGACTGCGCCATTGGCGTCTCCTGTTACTTAACTCACCACCACTTTGTAATGGTGTAATGTAATTTACATAAGGGCAGCTCAAGCCGTATGGAACTGCTTATTATTTAACCATCAGCGCTTCAATGTCAGCTACTTGCTTTGGCACACCCGACGTCAGGTTTTCATGACCATGAGCAGTCACGACCAAATTATCTTCGATGCGGATACCTACACCCCGATAAGGCTCAGGGATATCATCTTCATCAGGAATATAAAGACCCGGCTCAACGGTCAAAACCATTCCAGCGGCAAGCGGGCGCGGTGTCTGTTCATCCAGCCGGTAGCTGCCCACATCATGAACATCCAGACCCAGCCAGTGAGAGGTGGAATGCAGGTAAAAGCGTCGATAGCTTTCATCATCGATTCGCGCCTGCACATCGCCTTCCAGCAGGCCCAGCGTAATCAGTCCCGCGGTTAGATCCTTCACCACATTCTGGTGGATATCGATAAGCGTGGCGCCAGGTTTTACCGCCTCTACTGCCCGCTCCTGGGCATCGAGCACAACCTGATAGAGGGCTCGATGCGCATCGCTAAACCGTCCGCCCACCGGGAAGGTGCGCGTAATATCGCCTGCATAGAGATCAAACTCTACACCCGCATCGATCAATACCAGTGTGTCATCGACTAACGGTGCATCGTTCTCAATATAGTGCAACACACAGGCATTGGCGCCGCCGCCCACAATGGTGCTGTAGGCGGGCGCGCTGCCGCCCTGCCAGACAAACTCATGCTCAAGTTCGGCCTGCAGCTGGTACTCGAAAAGCCCTGGGCGCGATACCTGCATAGCGCGTACATGGGCCTTGGCCGACACCGCGGCGGCGTGACGCAACAGGTCAATTTCCGCGGCGCTTTTAATCAGACGCATCTCATGAATCAATCCACTAACATCAAACCAGCCCTTTAACGGCGCCTGCCCACGACGAAGCCCAGCCTGCGCGGCAGAAAAAGCTTCTTCGGCAATGCCTAGCGCGTCGGGATTATCCAGCGGCATATAGAGCAGTTCGCGCCCTTCAAGCAGGGCGGGCAACAGCGTTTCACGATCAGCATTTTCAAAGGCCTGAGCGATACCATGCTCGCGTTCAACGCCTCGGGCTCCCAGCCGACGGCCGGTCCAGGCTTCCTTCGTCGGGTCGCGATCCTGACAGAACACGACGCTTTCTCCCGCCTCACGCCCAGGCAGCAGAACCAGCAGCGCATCGGGTTCGGTGATCCCGGTCAAATAGTAAAAGTCGCTGTTTTGACGAAACGCGTATTCGCTATCGTGAGAACGGGTAACCAGTGAGGCGCCGGGCAGCACAACCGCTGCATTGGCAGGCAACTGCGCCATCAAAGCGTCACGGCGCGTGCGGTACTCACTCACGGTGATCGCGGGCGGCCGGGGAAGTAGCTCAGGCAACATACAGACTCCGAAAGATTAGTGAACTGGCGCGTCGGCTTGCTCGACCTGGGGTTTACCCGGGTGCTGCTCGGTATACAGCAGCATGGCTGCCATGCGCACATGCTCAGTCAGGGCAAACAGATCGTTTTCATTTTCAGCGCTGTCGTCGATATCTGTTTCGATATGGCCAATGCCCGCCAGGTCATCAATGGCTTCACACAGGGTTTGCGACCAGCGCTCGCGAAGCTCCCCATCCACTACATCCTCGACCACCTCCATAAAGCCCAGCGTCCACTCTTTTAGCCCCTGGGCCTGCTCGCCTAACGAGAACAGCTCATCAGGGAGTAGCGGGGCGAAGTTCAGGTCGCTGGCGCTAAGTGCTTCCAGCGTTTGCCGGCGCCAACCCAGCAGACGCTCTGCGCTGGCCTGATCGCGCGGCTGCTCAACCCCGAGACTGACACACACTTCCTCAAGCCAGTCTTCTGCGCTGACATCACGCAGCGCCAGAAGCGCACTTAAGCGGCCATCCAAAAAGGCCGGTGACTGCATGCTCCCATGCAACAGAAAAACATCGGCAACGTCAGAGAAATCCTGGCGTTCATCGATCAGTGACATAGTAATAACTCGCTGTGTAAATGGATCATACGTTAAGACATCCGGACATCTTGCGCGTTGACCCCGCGCAAGCGCCTCTCTTATAGTGAGCGACGTCTGTTTTTCCTATGCCATGATGTTAACGCATTGGGCCCCTCGCTGGCCCGCGCCGGAGCTTTAAATGAGTAACGCCAAGCGGCCAACGAAAGAAATTACCCTTCTCGGGCGCAGCTATATGATTGCCTGCGATACAGGAGAAGAAGCCAAGCTTGATCGCGCAGCTCGCTACCTGGACCGTGCCATGAACGGTATTAATGCGCAAAGTGGCACCCTGGGCAGTGAACGCGTCACGCTCATAGCAGCGCTTAATATCACCCATGAACTGCTCGAGGCCCTTGATGAGCACCGTGCAAGCGAAGCCAACTTGAACCGGCTCAATGACCGCCTTGAACGAGCGTTGGCTAAAACCCGCCAACCTTAGTTAACCTTTCACTCAACACTTTGGCATCGCCGCTGGCTCTGTTAGGATAGCGGGGTTCTCTGGGGTGTACGCCAGTCGTTATAGTCCCTCGAGCCTATGCGCAGTACCCAGGGGGCCAAATGCTAGCCAGGCCCGTGTGCATGTCCGTGCGTCGGAAAGCCTGACGGTCTGGCTGCGGCCACCCACTCTGAACCAGTAGGTTCAGGGCCAGAATGACAGCGGCACTCTGGGGAACACTTATTTTATGGATAGCCTGCATCATCCTGAGGCCAAGCGCGCCCTGCGTCTTAAGCTGCGGCGTAAGCGCTTTGAACTATCAAAGCAAGAGCAGCGCCAAGCCGCTCGCCGCCTTTGTCAGCAACTTAAACACCTGCCTGAAATTCAACGTGCCCGGCGTATCAGCTTATATCTGCCGGTAAACGGTGAGATTGACCCAACCCCTCTGTTGTCCTGGTTTCGTCAGCGAAATGTCGACGTCTATCTGCCCGTACTGCGTCCGCTCAGCGATAACTCACTCTGGTTTGTGGCTTACCACGCCAACACGCCCATGGTAAAAAACCGCTTTGGCATACCCGAGCCGGATACACGCTTTGCCGCTCATCGCCGCAACCGGTTACCCGCCTGGGCCTTGGATACGCTTATCGTGCCGCTGGTGGGCTTTGATGCCCAGGCTAACCGCATGGGCATGGGCGGCGGCTTTTATGACCGAAGCCTGGCCTTTATGCGCCGCCCAGGCCCTGCGCCTTCGTTAGTCGGTGTTGCCCATGCCTTCCAGCAGGTTGAATCGCTACCCGTGGAACCTTGGGACGTACCCTTAAGTGCCGTCGTCAGCGACCTTGGCGTGGTGCGGGCAGGCAAAAAAAAGAGCTGACCCTGATGGGGTCAGCCCGTATCGCCTTATGATGACTGGCAGTAATGTCTTTACGTTACGGTTAACTTCCCGATAACGCTTGCGCATAGCCAGTGGCCAGTACGCCTAATAAAAACACCACCGTTAATGCCATCACCATATCAGGCTTCTTCCGCCGCATGCCGCTTCTCCACCACTTACGCCATTGCATTAGTGCATCATCCCAACTCATTGGGGCAGGGATGATGCTTCTCATAAATTCGCTGATGACTATAGGGCTATAAGGGTCTCGATGACAACGGCAAAACAGACTATTTTTTAGCTTATTTAGACGTTTTGATAATTTATCAGCCCCTGGCAGCTCTGCACTAAGCGGTTAGTAACTACTTACCTACGCAAAGCAGCTTACTACGCCATGAACAGTCGGTATGCCGGGTTATCACTTTCATGCCAGTAGCGATAGCCAATCGCGTCCAAGTAATCAGCAACATGCGTCTGATCGCTGCTGGGCACCTGCATACCTACCAACACGCGCCCGTAAGCCGCGCCGTGATTGCGGTAATGAAATAGCGAGATATTCCAGTCATGGGGCAGCTGGGTCAGGAAGTTCATCAGCGCACCCGGGCGCTCTGGGAACTCAAAGCGGTAAAGCTCTTCTTCAAAGTGCTCGCTTGGGCGGCCACCGCTTAAATGTCGAATATGCAGCTTGGCCAGCTCGTTATCGGTTAAGTCTTCTACCTGATAACCGCCCTCGCGCAGCCTTTCGATGACTGCCTGACGATCTTCACCGCCAGGCTTTACCTGAACGCCGACAAAAATATGCGCTTCCGTCGCATCCGCGTAGCGGTAGCTGAATTCGGTAACCATGCGCTTGCCCAGAGTGCGGCAAAACTTTTTGAAGCTGCCGGGTTTTTCGGCAATGGTGACCGCTAAAATAGCTTCACGCTGCTCGCCAAGCTCCGTGCGCTCGGCAATATGCTGCAGACGATCAAAGTTAGTATTAGCCCCCGAGTTAATGCATAAAAGCGTTTCGCCTTCGGCACCGGTTTGCTGCACATATTTTTTCAGACCGGCCAGCGACAGCGCGCCAGAGGTCTCAGCAACCGCCCGGGTATCCTCAAAAATATCTTTAACGGCGGCACACATCTCATCGGTATTGACCGTGATCACATCATCGACCAGGTCTTTCACCAGAGAGAACGGTACTTCGCCAATTTGCGCGACCGCCACGCCTTCGGCAAATACGCCCACCTGATCGAGTATCACGCGCTTGTTGGCTTTTAGCGCGGCTTTCAGGCAAGCGCTGTCTTCGGCTTCAACGCCAATGATTTTAATATCCGGGCGCAGATACTTGATGTAGGCCGCCACACCGGCGATCAGTCCGCCGCCGCCCACGGGCACGAAAATAGCGTCCAGGCGTCCGCTGTGCTGACGCAGAATTTCTACCCCAATCGTGCCTTGGCCCGCGATCACGTCAATATCATCAAAAGGCGGAATATAGGTGTAGCCATGCTCTTTGATCAGCTCCTGGGCATGCTCGGCAGCGGCGGCAAACGCATCGCCTTTAAGCACTACCTTCGCCCCCCGGGCACGCACGGCCTGTACCTTGATCTCCGGCGTAATACGCGGCATCACGATCACCGCCTTGACGCCCATCAGCTTTGCTGCCATGGCAAGGCCTTGTGCGTGGTTTCCCGCCGAGGCGGCAATTACGCCCTTGGCTTTTTGCTCATCAGAAAGCTGGGCCATTTTGTTATAGGCACCGCGAATCTTGAACGAGAACACCGGCTGGAGATCTTCGCGCTTAATCAAAATCTGATTGTTAAAGCGACGCGACAAAAAGGGAGCAGGCGAAATCGGGGTCTCACAAGCGGCTTCGTAAACGTTGGCCTGGAGAATCTTTTTGACGGTAGCTTCAAGCATGCAGGTATCCAAAGGGAAAAGCGTGATAGTGATGGCGGTCGTTACAGCCGCCGTTACAACAAGTGTTAAGACGCAAACAAAGCCTGTATTGGTAGCAGATTACGCCTACCGGCGTCTACTGTGTTTCCATCGGCAGCCAGCGCTTTGGCCGGTATACTAGCGCGATAACTCCATCTCCCTGACCTACAAAGGCATCCCATGACGCAAGATGAACTTAAAGCCGCCGTCGCGGACGCGGCCATTAAAGAGATCACCCCGGGACTTGAAAAAGACACCGTGCTGGGCATTGGCACTGGCTCAACGGCGAACCTTTTTATTGATCGCCTGGGGCCGCTTCGCGACCGTTTTAAGGGGGCGGTCGCAAGCTCAGAGGCCAGCGCCAAGCGTCTGCAAGGCTTGGGCATTGAAGTGTTCGAGCTTAACAATGTTGGTACAGTGCCTTTCTATATCGACGGCGCCGACGAAGTGAATGCTCACTTACATATGATCAAAGGCGGCGGCGCCGCACTTACCCGTGAAAAAATCGTCGCGGCGTGCGCCGAACGCTTTATCTGCATTGCCGATGGCTCAAAGCTTGTGAATACCTTGGGTGACTTTCCTCTGCCCGTCGAGGTCATTCCCATGGCACGCTCCTACGTCGCGCGAGAGCTGGTTAAGCTGGGCGCCGACCCGGTGTATCGCCAGGGCGTGGTCACCGATAACGGCAACCAGATTATCGACTGCTACGATTTTATGATTGAAGATCCGGTCGCCATGGAAGCCAAAATCAACGCCATCGTGGGCGTGGTGACCAACGGCCTGTTTGCCGCTCGTGGGGCTGACGTACTGCTGCTGGGTAAAGAAGGCGGCGTCGAGCGCAGCGTGCGCTAAGGGCTAGGACGATAAGGGCTAAGCAGCGCCTCAAGGCCATTCAGGGTGCGCGCAAGCGCACCTTGGCTGGCCTTGATAGCCGATTGACCGGCCTGGCCTTCTTGCAGACAACGCGCTGGATCAGCGAAGCGGCTGTGTAACGCCTTTACTAAAGCGTCCACATCTTCCACCAGCGTGAGTGCACCCACGGTTTGCAGGGGCTCGACCACGTCGGCAAAGTTTTCCACATAGGGGCCGCTGAGAACGGGTTTGCCCAGCGCTGCCGGCTCAAGCACGTTATGCCCGCCAAGCGGCACCAGGCTGCCACCCACAAACGCCACTCGGCCAGCGCCATAGAGGATGGCAAGCTCACCCAGCGTATCGCCGATATAAACCTGCGTCGCCTGGGTAACGGGTTCGCCCTGGCTGCGCCGGCTCGTTTCCCATCCTTCCGCCCTACATAGTGCCGCAACCTCATCAAAGCGCTGCGGGTGGCGCGGGACGAGCACCAGCAGCGCATCAGGATACTGGTGTAACAGCTGCCGATGCGCTTCAAGCAGCAGTGCTTCTTCACCATCGCGAGTAGAACCGGCGACCCACACAGGCCGTTTTCCCCACTGGGTAAGTAAACGCTCACTTTTCTCTAAAGCGCCTTCCTGCAGCTCCATCTCAAACTTCAATGACCCCACCACCGCCGTCTTAGAGATCGTCGCGCCGAGGGTTTTAAACCGCTCGGCATCGGCTGCGGACTTGGCTGCCAGCCAATCGACATCGGCCAGCGTGCGGGCCATTAACGAAGCGATTTTCTGATAGCGTTTGAACGCCCGCGGCGAGAGCCTGCCGTTGACCACGGCAACCGGCACTTTGCGTTGCTGGCAGGCGGAAAGCAGGTTGGGCCATAGTTCGGTTTCAAACATGATGGCCAGCTCCGGCTTTACCTGACGCACAAAGCGTTTGGCCGCGCCGGGGAAATCCAGGGGTAAAAAGCAGTGTATGAGCCGGTTGTGATCAGCCTGCGGCTCATCCATCAACGCCTGCGCCTGCTGGGCACCCGTCGCAGTCATGGTGGTCAACAGCAGGCTATGGCGCGGGTAGCGAGCAAGCAGACCGTCGATAAGCGGGCGGGCAGCTCGTACCTCACCGACCGACGCACAGTGCAGCCAGATGCGCGGCGGCGCAGGTAGCGCGCCAAGGTGCAAGCCTAGCCGTTGCCAACGCGAGTGAGTGGGCACTTGCTCACGCCAGATGCGCCAGCCAATCAGCGGAGCAAGCGCATAGAGCACCGCCGAATAGCCAAGCCGCGGCCAGTTGATTCGCCCCATTAGCCTTCGCGGTCCAGAATGGAGCTGATCATCGCGGTAGTCGATACGCCATCTTCAAACCCGAGGACCTTCACCTCTCCCCCGTTGGCTCGAACGGCTTCTCCTCCCGCGATATCATCAGGATGGTAATCACCGCCCTTGACCAGAATATCGGGCAGAACGGCTTCAATCAGCGCTTGGGGCGTATCATCGCTAAACGGCACGACCCAATCGACCGCGCCAAGACCTGCCAGCACCTGCATACGCCGATTAAGCGGGTTGATGGGCCGCTTGGGGCCTTTCAGGCGGCCAATGGACGCATCATCGTTGACCGCCACAATCAAGCGATCCCCCAGGCGCTTGGCCTGCTCCAGGTACGCGACATGGCCCGCATGGAGAATATCAAAGCAGCCATTGGTCATGACGACCCGCTCGCCGCGCAGTTGAGCGGCACGTACCGCGTCAATCAGCGACGTTTGCTCAATCACGCCGAACTCGGCGAGCTTATCGCCATGCAGCGCGGTATATAGCTCAGCTACGGATAGCGTCGCGGTGCCGGGCTTGGCGACCACCAAACCGGCTCCCAGATTCGCCAGCATCATGGCTTCCGGCAGGCCGTGACCGGCGGCAAGCGCCAGGCCCATCAACCCAATCACCGTGTCGCCTGCGCCGGTAACATCAAAGACTTCCTGGGCACGCGTAGGCAGATGAATAGGCGCCAGCCCTTCACGAATCAGGGTCATGCCTTTTTCACTGCGGGTGATTAAAAGCGCCTCCAGCTCAAGTTCGGCACGTAGTGCTTCACCGCGCTTGGCAAGCTCGGCATCGCTTGCGCATGGGCCTACGACGGCTTCAAATTCCGTCAGGTTGGGGGTAATCAAGCTCGCCCCGCGGTATTTGCTGAAGTCCTGCCCCTTAGGGTCAATCAGCACACGTTTGCCGTGGGCGCGCGCCTGGGCAATCAGCCGTTCGACCTGGTTGAGGGTGCCTTTACCGTAATCAGACAGAATCACTACATCGCAGTCCGGCAGGGCCTGCTCGACTTGGGACAGCAGGTCATTGGTATCGACGTTATCCAGACGCTGCTCAAAATCCAGACGCAGCAACTGCTGGTTACGGCTCATAACACGCAGCTTGGTAATCGTGGGTATATCGGCACTGCGCTGAAAGTAAGTACTTACATTGGATGTATGCAGCTGGGCTTCCAGCAGGTTGGCGTTATCGTCATCCCCCACCACACCCGCCAGTGCCACATGCCCACCCAGCGAGGCTACGTTGAGGGCTACGTTGGCGGCGCCACCGGGTCGATCATCCGCATCTTCAACGCGAACCACCGGCACAGGCGCTTCCGGTGAAATGCGCGAGGTGCCGCCGTGCCAGTAGCGGTCAAGCATGACATCGCCAACGACCAGTATATGAGCGTGTTCCAGGGCGGTTAAATCAACTTTCATGGGTAAGTCCTGCGGCGGTGTCTGGTGCTGTATGGGCTAATAGCGCATCCAGATGGGCAATAACGGTATCGGTTTTAATAAGCTGCATCGCATCCTGATGGCGTACCCGCTGTCCCCAGGTCACTTCATCTACCGATTTATGCAGATAGGCGCTTACGGCGTCGGGGTAGGCATTGACGGCAAAGTCGCGCCAGCAATAGGGCGCTGCTCGCTGAGGATTGGTGGTGGCATAGAGACCCAACGTAGGAGTGCCCATAGCATTGGCCATATGTGCCGGGCCGGTATCCGGGGCAATTACTGCTCGCGCCTGACCAATTAGCGCCAGTACGCCTTTCAGCGAGGTGCCACCAATGGCGTTGATTACGCTATCTGGCTGGCACAGCTTTTCTATCTGCTCGCCTATCTCGCGCTCAAGCGAGCTGCTTCCCCCGGTCAAAACGCTTTTTAGACCGTGGTGGACCCAGGCATGTTCAATGACGCTGGCGTAGCCCTCAACCGACCAGTTACGAAAGTTACGCAGACGTGCGTTGCTGCACGGGTTGATGACCAGATAGGGTGACTCGCCGCTGATGACCCGCGCCTCATCAAGGGCTGTGACCGGCACCGGCATGTTCCACTCCAGGCGATCATCGGTCACGCCCAGCAGCCGGGCAAAATCCATAAAGGATTCCAGCACGTGTGCCTGGGCGTGGGGCTTCAACTGGTGCTGGGTAAACCAGTGTTGGGCATCCTTGGCGCGGGCTTTGTCATAGCCCACGCGAACGTTGGCCTTGAGCCCCAACGACAGAATACTGGCGCGGATCGCCTGCTGCATATGCAACAGCACGTCAAAGCGCGTATCAGCAAGCTCACGCCACAGGGTACGCATGCCGGCAAGCCCGGTCGACTTGTCGTAAACGACAAACTCGACCCCGGAAAGTCCCGCCAGTAGACTGTGCTCCCCCTTGCCGATAATCCAGGTAATACGCGCACGGGGCCACTGGCGTTGCAATGCGCGTACCGTTGGCACGAGATTGCACACATCTCCCAGAGCGGAGAGGCGCAAAATGGCAATGTGGTTGGGTTCAGCAGGCAACGAGGGCTTCATGCGCTTAACGGCACTCCGGCAAAAAAATAGTCTGATGTTACATGATGCAGACAGTTTAAGTGACGCACCGGGATCACACAAAATCCAGCCGCGTCTATTTACGGCCGATTACTGGCGCCAGCAAGCCCTGGTGGTAGGCGAAGCGCCTGGCCGGGGAAGCAGCCTTTTTCTACAGGCAACGCCTAGCCAACAGTGGGTACTGCGCCCCTACCGGCGCGGCGGCATGGTAGCCAAGCTCAGTGAAAAGCGTTACCTATGGACAGGTGCCGAGCGTACCCGTGCGTTTCAGGAGCTAAGATTAACCGCGTCGCTTTTTGAGCAGGGCCTGCCAGTGCCCGCACCGATCGCCTGCTGCGTAACGCGCCACGGCCTTACTTATGAGGCGGCGCTGATAACGGTGAGAATTCCAGGGGCCCAAGCATTTGCCGCTCTGCTCGCCGACGATAAAGCCGATAACGCACTGCTTAAGCGGGTAGGCGCAATGATTAAGCGCTTTCACGCTGCAGGGCTTGATCATGTCGATCTTAATGCGCGCAACATACTGGTTGACCCATGCAATACCCCCTGGCTAATTGATCTGGACCGCTGCCGCCTGCGCCCGCCGGGCAAGTGGCAAGCCGCTAACCTGGCACGCCTTTCCCGCTCGGTGGCTAAATTCAGCCGCCCGTCCCAGGTAGCTTACGTGATGGCCTGCATACATGAAGGCTATGTTAATAAAACCGGTGCTAATAAAAACAACGTTCATACAAACGATGTTCCTAAAAACGATGTTCATAAAAACTAGGCAGAAACACTGTAAGCCTCAATTAAGCGCTTAACGTGCTGCTTGTTGCTGAAGTGCTGCTCGACGCGCTGCCGGGCAGCTTTGCCCATGCTTTGGCGCTTTGTTTTATCACGCACCATGGCGTCCATCGCGGCGCGCCATGCGCTAATGTCGTGAGGGCCTACTAATACACCTGAAGTGCTATCGACCAACTCTGGCAGCGAGCCGGTATTCGACCCGATAATCGGCATGCCACATGCCATTGACTCAATAATCGTCAGGCCAAAGGCTTCGTTTTCTGAGGGAATACACACTAGATCGAGCACCGGCAGTATGTCGGTTAAATCGTTACGGTGACCCAGGAACGTAATCTTGTCTTCCAGCGCGGTACCCACAATCAGCGCCTGTAAACCCTGATAAAAGCTTTCCACTCCGCCTGAATCGTAATCGGTGCCACCGATAGAGAGCGCATAGAAATTCAGCTCAGGATCAAGCTCAAGCAGCGCTTTCACCCAGATATCCTGGCCCTTCCCCGGCGTTACGCGCCCAGGCAACCCAATTACGACCGCTTCACGAGGAATGCCCAGCGCATCGCGCTTAATGCGAATGGCGTCCAGATCATAACAAGGCCGGTACTTATTGGTATCGACACCGTGCGGCAGGCAGATAACCTGTTCACGGGCGACGGGCAGATTGCTGACATTACGCTGGTAAGTCGCCTGGCTAATGGATAAAACACGATCCACTTTGCCGTAAGCAAACCGGTGGTAAGGGTTCTTCTTCGGTCGCTGCCCACCGACATGATCGGTATAAAGCACTCTTAAGCCAGGCATCAAACACTTTAATAACGAGCTTAATCTTAAGTCACTCGACTTATGGCAATGAACAACGCGGACGCCTTCCTGTATTAGCCAACGACGAAGGCTGATGACAAGCGCCAGCGCGCTTGCATTACTTTTAAAGGCTTTATACGGCACATTATTTTGCTGCATATACGCTTCCACCTTGGTATTTTCAAGGCAGATGCCGATGACCTCCCAGCCCTCTTCTTTCAAATCACCCATCACACGATCAACATACAGCTCCATCCCGCCTTTGCCGTCAGACATACATAGTTGCAGCACTTTATTTGCCATCACCTCACCTACCCGGCTACGCACCGTTAAACAATGAATACAATCTCTTGTAGTATACAGGCTGCAATTAACGGGGCTTGAACCATGGCAAAGAAATTGCTCGTTGTTCGCAACGACAAAATCGGTGACTTTATGCTGGCATGGCCGGCGCTGGCATGCTTAAAAAGCGCATCGCCTACCCCGCACATTACGGTATTGGTGCCCGCTTACACTGCACCACTGGCCAATGCCTGCCCGTGGGTCGACGAGGTTATTATTGACCCTGGGCGCCAAGCTGACGCTGCGGCTCAAAAAGCCTTGCTTGACGAGGTCAAAGCCGCCCGATTTGATGCGCTGCTAACGCTTTTCTCAACCCCGCGTATTGGCCTGTTGGGCTGGCGGTCGGGAATACCGCTGCGCGTTGCACCGGCGACCAAGTGGGCACAGCTGTTTTATAACGCTCGAATACGCCAGCGCCGCTCTCAATCGGCAAAGCCTGAGTACCAGTACAACGTGGATTTGGCCTGCGAACTGCTCGCAAGGCTTTCGCTTAAGCTTGCAGCACTCCCTTCGCCACCCTTCTGGCCGCTAAGTGATACACATCGCCAACGGCAAGCGTTGCTCGAGACTACGCGGGAAACTAAGCAGGAAGCTGACGGCCCCATCGTTGTCGTACATCCGGGTAGCGGCGGTTCGGCGGTTAATCTCTCGCTTGATCAGTACGCGGCGCTTATTGCGCTCATCAATCAGACGACTGATGATGTTAGCTGGCTAATCAGCGCAGGGCCTAGTGAAGAGGCCCATGCCCAGACGTTGATCGACCAGCTTGCCCAGACGGGCATTACTGCCAGGCGCCTGCCCGCTAGCCAACATGTGGCTGATTTTGCTCTTCAGCTTGCCGGCGCCGATATGTTGATCGCGGGCTCAACCGGCCCGCTGCATATTGCTGGCTGCCTGAACATTGCCACTGCAGGATTTTACCCCGCCAAACGCTCGGCCACGCCGCTGCGCTGGCAAACCTGCAATAGCGCCGAAAAACGCCTGGCGTTCAGTCCACCGGTCGCGGCCGGCCAGCAGGATATGGCGGCGATTGATATAACATCCGCCGCTCAAGAGATATCAGCGCTTCTCCGGCGTGGACGTGCGGGTGCGAATCCATAGGTCAGCGTATTTATTAAACGTTGAGTGCGCCGACAGTAGCGCCAGTAAAAAGCCTTGCTTACCGTCTTTAAAACCGGCCTTTAACAGATACATTTTGATAAAGCAGGCAAGCCCATGGATAAAGCCGCTGCCCAGAGTCGCTGTTTTGCCCTGTGCGGCCCGCTGCTCTGACCACGCCTGGGCGTAGTGAGCCGATTTTTCCAGGTAGTGGCGCAAATCGCGATAGGTATAGTGAAGCAGGTCCCCCGAAAGCCGCTTAACGCTCAGGCTCTCAGGCACTACCAACTTTTCATGCACAAGCGCTGCATTGTAGGAAGCCCGCCCCTTGGGATACAGACGCAGTACTCGGTCCGGGTACCAGCCTGAATGGCGGATAAAGCGCCCAAAGCACCAGGATAGACGGCTGGCACTGTAAACGGCGGGCGGCTGTTGAACCGCCTTGAGAATGCTGTCGCGCAGTTCTGGCGTCACACGCTCATCGGCATCGACCATCAATAGCCACTCATGGCGGGCCAACGCCTCTGCCCGTTGACGCTGTATGCCAAACCCCTGCCAGTCGGTGTTAACGCTGACGTTATCCGTATACTCACGCGCAATCGCACAGGTTTCATCCTGGCTACCCGCGTCCAGCACGACAATCTCATCGGCCCAGGTCAGCGTATCCAGACACTCACGTAAATGATGTGCTTCATTTTTAACAATTAAAACGGCAGAAATTGGCACAGATCACCTTCGCCAGTCAGGGTTAATAAGCGCGCAGGGGCCGCGCATTTGCCAGGGTGCCTCAGTATGAATGCTAGCACGCCCATAACAATATGAATTGCGCATTACGATAACAACATTTGGTAAGCTTAGAGACTCACTTTGGGATATCGAAGGGATACGGCATGCCCGCATTGACGTCATTTAAGCTTACTCCTTGGCTGCCATTGGCTACGATTGGCCTCAGCCTGGGCTATGCCGCAACCGTATTAACCCGCCTACCCTGGTGGACGTTGTTGCTGATCGCAGCGATCTGGATTGGTCTTGGGCTCAAGCTTGCCTGGGGCAAGCCGCTAAATGCCCGTTATCGCAGAATATGGCCCTGGTCACTGGTACCGCTCAGTCTAATGGGCGTGTATGTCTATTTGGCCGACAGCTTTGGCAACGTTGATCTAGGCGCGGTGTTCTTCCATTTGCAGGCTGGCATAGCCGAGCACGGCGGCGCTGGCAAAATGCTCTCCGCCATCATGTATATCATCGTGATGGTAGGAATCTTATGGTCGGTGACCTGGTTTTCGCGCCACGACCAGCGCTGGCGCCTTGCCGAGCGGTATTTCGCGATTGTTTTACTGGCCGCCAACCCGCTGCTGTATGGCTTGGGTCAACGCAGCGTGGCAATTGTGGCAGATGACGGTGAGTGGCTTAATCGACGCTATATGCCGCCCCCCATGGGCGAGCAGCAGCATAAGCCGAACCTGCTAATTATGTATCTGGAAAGCCTTGAGCGTACTTACAGCAACGATATTTTTAACGATGCCTATGCCGATCTAAACACTCTGGGTGAGCAAGGGCTGGTGTTTGAAGGCATCCGCCAGATGGAAAACACCGGCTGGACCATGGCAGGCATGATTGCCAGCCAGTGCGGCGTACCGCTAATGCCTGCTGGGCTTTTACACGATACCCAGTTTGAGCCGCTACAGCACGTGGTACCTGGCGTTGACTGCCTGGGCGATATTCTAGCCGCCCACGGCTATCGGCTGAGCTATCTGGGCGGTGCCAGCACCCAGTTCGCGGGTAAGGGGCTTTTCTATCGCGGCCATCAGTTTAATACCGTCAAAGGTAAAGAGGAGTTCGCGCCTGACCTTGAAGATCCTGAGTATATGAATAGCTGGGGCCTTTATGACGATACCCTTTACGATCTTACCGCTGATGAAATACGCCGCTTGGACGAAGAGGATAGCGGACCCTGGGCGGTGGTTAATCTTAACCTTGCCGGCCACGCGCCAAGTGGCTTCCCATCCCAGACATGCCTTGATCGACAGGGCGAATTCGACGGCCAGGATATCCTTTATTCAGTAAAGTGCTCGGCTTATGAGGCGCGGGTATTCATCGAGCAGCTACAGCAGGAAGGCTTATTGGATAATACGCTGGTCGTCGTCCTTAGCGACCACCTCACCATGCGGGTTTCCGTCTGGGATCAGTTGACGGCACTGGATCGCGACAATACGCTGATTATGCTGGGCGACCATATCGAGCCTCAACGCATTCGCCGTGATGCCACCATGCTGGACGTCTTCCCCACTATATTGGAGGCAATGGGGTTTGAGCTTAACGAACACCGGGCCGGGCTTGGAGCCTCGCTACTCAGTGAAAAACCCACGCTGGTTGAAGTGCACGGTATTGAAATACTCAACGAGCGTCTGCGCCAGGAAACGGCGCTGCAGCACCGTCTATGGGAAGGACTGGCCCCTCAGCGCCGCGAGGAAGAACCGCAACCCACGGTGCAGGTCACCGAAACGCCGGCCGACCAGGCCGGCGAGATCGAAATCATTTATTAATGATACCGTTTTTGCGCTGCTGGTCAGCGCGCATTGCCTGATACACCTGCTCCACCGTCAGCTGATTCAAGCAGTTGGTGTGCCCTAAAGGGCAGGTGCGCTCAAAACACGGCGAGCAATAAAGTCCCAGATAATGAATCACCGCGTTATCGGTGAGTGGTGGCGTATAGGCCGGTGACGAGGAGCCGTAAAGCGCATGAATGCGCACGCCTACCGCCGCCGCCACATGCATCAGCCCTGAATCATTGGTCACCACCTGCGAGCAGTCAGCCAGCAGATCGACGGCGTCGGCCAGCTGGGTTTTGCCACACAGGTTATGTGCGTGGGAGAGCCCGGCAACGATCGTCTCACCGGCATCATGATCTTTCGGCCCACCCAGCACCCGCACTTCAAAACCGTCGCCAATAAGCCGCTTGGCCAAGTCGTGAAAATAGGCCAACGGCCACTGTTTGGCAGGGCCGTACTCGGCCCCTGGCATCATGCCAATGGCTGGGCGCGACGACAATGTATGCGCCAAGCGCAGATTAACCAGGTTATCCCGGTCAATGTTTAAGCGCGGCCTGGGAATAGCGAAGTCGCCGTTGAGCGTTTCTTCAAGGGGTAAACCCAGCGATACAAACCGCTTTACCGTTTGATCCAACACCTGCTTATCGAGCTTGCGGCGCTCCTTTAAAAGCCCGTAGCGGTGCTCGCCCAGAAACCCCACTCGCTCTGGAATCCGCGCCATAAACGGCACCAGCGCGGCCTTCCAGGAACGCGGCAGCACAATGGCGCGATCAAAACGCCCGCGCAACTGGCTCGCCAATTCGCGCCGGTTGGTCAGGCCAAACTCGCCATGGCCCACACTCAACGGCAAGACTTCATCGACCTCGGGCATGCGCTCTAAAATGGGCTGCGACCACGCTGGCGCAACAACGCCTAGCATGGCCCCAGGATGGCGTGCCTTAAGCGTCATAAACAGGCTTTGCGCCATGACCATATCGCCCACCCACGAAGGGCCGACCACCAGCAGACGCTTGGCGGAATTAGCCATTCAGCCACTCCAGGTAGGCTTTAACACCCTGCGCGACGGTTTTGAACTCCACATCGCAGCCTGAATCACGCAGATGACTAATATCAGCGCGGGTATAGCTCTGGTAGCGGCCTTTCAGCTCTTCAGGGAAGTCGATGTAATCAATCTGGCCCTTGCCATAAAAGTCGATGACCGCTTCACCAATTGCCTTGAACGGCTCTGCCCGGCCGGTGCCCAGATTGAAAATGCCCGATGCCTGGGGGTTGTCCAGAAACCATAGGTTTACGTCCACCACATTGCCCACGTAAACGAAATCACGGCTCTGCATGCCCGCCTCGTAGCCGCCGTAAGCACCAAACAGCTTCAGATTTTCGCCGTTACTGACTTGCAGATGGTTGTGGTAGGCAACGCTTGCCATCTTCCCCTTGTGCTGTTCACGCGGGCCATACACGTTGAAGTAGCGAAACCCGACGACCTGCGTTGTCAGCTCGTTCCACCGCGAGCGCACGTGCTGGTCAAATAATAATTTGGAATAGCCATACACGTTGAGCGGTTTTTCATGCTCGGGGGCTTCTTTAAATATTTCGCTCCCGCCATAGGTGGCCGCCGACGACGCGTATAGAAAAGGGATGCCGAACTTCTCGCAGTAGTTGAGCAGCACCTTGGAATACTCGAAATTGTTTTCCATCATGTAGTGACCATCCCACTCTGTAGTATCAGAGCAGGCGCCTTCATGGAAAATCGCATCGATCTTGGGCAGGTCGGTTAGCTCACCGCGTAACGCCGCTTTAACTCTGGCAAGAAAGTCGTCTTTATCCAGATAGTCAGCTAGCGTGCAGTCGGCCAGATTGACAAACTTAGTGCCGTCACGCAGGTCATCCACCACCATGACATCGTCACGACCGCGCGCATTCAGTGCTTTGACAATGTTGGCACCGATAAAACCGGCTCCGCCTGTTACAACGATCATCTCGCTCTCCTTACCTAAAGCGGTTGTGTTGGCTTACGTGCCTATTAGCATACGTGCCTATAACCCATCTGCTTGGGATTGTATACTTGACGGCTTATGAATTCATGGCCAACGGTGCTTTCTGCGATGAGTGTCTCGACAAACCAATCGACGCCTGATGTGTCGACCTTCCAAGGCTTGATCCTTGCTCTGCAACAGTACTGGGCAGAACAGGGCTGCGTCATCCTCCAACCCCTCGATATGGAAGTCGGCGCGGGCACGTTCCACCCCGCCACATTCCTGCGAGCCATTGGCCCGGAATCCTGGAATGCAGCTTATGTTCAGCCTTCCCGCCGCCCGACAGATGGCCGTTACGGGGAAAACCCCAACCGCCTGCAGCACTACTATCAGTTTCAGGTGGTAATGAAGCCCTCGCCAAGCAACCTGCAGGACCTGTACCTTGGCTCGCTTAAGCGCTTAGGCCTGGATCCCCTAATCCACGATGTGCGCTTTGTAGAAGATAACTGGGAGTCCCCTACTTTGGGCGCCTGGGGTCTTGGCTGGGAAGTATGGCTCAACGGCATGGAAGTTACCCAGTTCACCTACTTCCAGCAGGCGGGCGGCATCGAATGCTACCCCGTGACCGGCGAGCTCACCTATGGCCTTGAGCGCATTGCCATGTACCTGCAAAACGTCGACAGCGTCTACGACCTTGTTTGGGCCATTGCCCCAGACGGCAGCCAAGTGACTTACGGCGATGTGTATCTGCAAAACGAGCGTGAGCAGTCCGCCTACAACTTTGAACATGCTGACGTGGACCATCTTTTTGCCGCCTTCGATCATCAGGAAGGTGAGTGCAGCAAACTGCTGGACGCCCGCCTACCGCTGCCTGCCTATGAGCAGGTATTGAAGGCCTCGCATACGTTTAACCTGCTGGACGCCCGCCACGCGATTTCCGTGACCGAACGCCAGCGTTTTATTCTACGGGTGCGCACCATGGCGCGAGACGTCGCCGCTGCTTACTTTGAGTCGCGCAAAGCCGAAGGCTTCCCCATGGCCCCGGAGGCCCTTCGCCGCGAACTACTCGCCGACCAGGGAGACGTTTAAATGGCTGTTGATACGCTTTTATTAGAACTAGGTGCCGAAGAGCTACCGCCGACGGCACTGGATGCGCTCTCCGATGCGTTTGCCGCAGGGATTGAAAAAGGCCTTCAGGAAGCTGAGATACCTTTCCAGAGTGTCAAAGCCTACGCGACACCCCGCCGCCTAGCGGTACAGGTCAGCGAGCTTGCCGACAAGCAGCCCGACCGTGAAGTAGAGCGCCGTGGCCCGGCATTGGCTGCCGCCGTTAAAGACGGCGTACCTACCAAAGCCGCCGAAGGTTTCGCGCGCTCATGTGGCGTTAGCGTGGACGAACTGATCCATCTGGAAACCGACAAGGGCACCTGGCTTGGCTTCCGTGAACAGCAGCAAGGCGAAAGCATTCAGACGCTTTTGCCCGAAATTCTGCGTAAAGCCATTCAGGGACTGCCGGTGCCCAAAAACATGCGTTGGGGTGCGTCTCGTATTGAGTTCTCCCGCCCGGTGCATTGGCTGGTTGCCCTGTATGGCAGCGACGTCATCGCCGCCGAAGCGTTAGGCCTTCAGGCGAGCTGCACGACTTACGGTCACCGCTTCCATGCCCCGAACGCGATTCAGCTCAAGCATGCCGATGAGTACCTTGCCACGCTAGAGAATGCCTATGTACTGGCAGATCGTGAGCAGCGTCGTGAGCGTATTCGTGAACAGGTGCTGTCCGAAGCCGAAGTGCAGGAAGCCAATGCGGTAATCGACGAAGCCCTGCTGATTGAAGTCAGCGGCTTGGTGGAGTGGCCGGTAGCGCTTACCGGTAGCTTTGATGAGCGCTTTTTGGACGTGCCGGCGGAGTGTCTGATCTCCTCCATGAAGGCCAACCAGAAGTACTTCCACCTGCTGGATGACCAGGGCAAGCTCAAGCCGCTGTTTATCACTATCTCCAACATTGATAGTGCCGACCCGCAGCAGGTGATTTCGGGTAACGAGAAAGTCATTCGCCCACGCTTGGCCGACGCCGCCTTCTTCTACGATACCGATCGCAAGCAGAGCCTTGCCTCGCGTATTCCACAGCTTGAAAGCGTGGTGTTCCAGCAGCAGCTAGGTACTCTGGCCGACAAGGCGCGCCGCACTACCGCGATTGCCACCTTTATCGCCGAAAAAATTAACGGCGATGTGGCTTCCGCTCAGCGTGCCGTGGCGCTTGCCAAGTGTGACCTGGTCACCGAGATGGTGCTCGAATTCCCTGAGCTGCAGGGCATTATGGGTCGCTATTACGCCGAGCAGGACGGCGAGCCTGCCGAAGTTGCACAAGCCATTGAAGAGCAGTACCTGCCGCGCTTTGCCACCGACACCATCCCGCAAAGCCTCACCGGGCAGACGCTGGCTTTGGCTGATCGTCTGGATACACTGGTGGGCATCTTCGGTATTGGCCAGCGCCCGACCGGTGCTAAAGACCCCTTCGCACTGCGTCGCGCCGCTATTGGTGTACTCAATATTCTGATTAAAGGCGAATTGGCTCTTGATCTGCGTGAGCTGTTAAACGCGGCTGCTCAGCAGCACCAGGGCCTGCCTAAGGCTGAAGGCCTGGTCGATGACGTGCTGACCTACATGCTCGACCGCTTCCGCGCCTGGGGGCAGGAAGAAGGTATTAGCGCAGAAATGTATCTAGCTGTGCGTGCGCGCCCGGTTACCAACCCGCTCGACTTCGCCCGCCGCCTGCGTGCCGTGAAAGCCTTCGCTCAGCGTGAGGAGGCCACCGCATTAGCCGCCGCCAATAAGCGCGTGTCTAATATTCTGAGTAAACAGGAGCACAACGGCAGCTTAGAGGTTGATGCAAGCCTTCTGCAGGAAGAAGCCGAGCAGGTGCTGTTTAAAGCCGTTACCAGCCGTCAGGAGCAGGTAGCACCACTGTTTGGTACAGGCGATTACCAGCAGGCGCTGGACGTTCTGGCGACCCTACGTGAGCCTGTAGATGCCTTCTTTGATCAGGTAATGGTCATGGCAGACGATGAGGCCGTGCGCAACAATCGTTTAGCACTCCTGGCTAGCCTTCAAGCGCTCTTCCTGGCCGTTGCTGATATCTCCTTACTCCCTCAGTAATCCCCTTCCCTTCTACCTTTTGCCGGTGGCTTTAAGCCGCCGGTAAAAGGCATTTTCGCATCTCATTATTAAAGCGCGAGACCTTCTTAGCGATTCATAGGTGACGTTCACACCTCTGTTAGTGTCTAAGCCTGTGTGAACCTGTCTGGATAGCAATTTAAAACGACTACCTCATGGTGAGTTTACTAAGGCTATTTTCGAAAAACTCGTCGTATTGCTTCACTTTGTTTCACGTGAAACATCGTGAAAAATAATCGATTTTTGGTAAAATAAAATACTTAATGTATTAAAGTCGTCTTTTCGCGCAGTAGATAAGCTCATTGAGGCTGGAGCCTAAGCTCCTTGGAGATGCCCTGTGTACGATCTCTTTTTATTGGACTCGTTTCCCCAGCAGCAGGCGAGCATGGCGTCCCATACGCTTAACGGCGAAAAGGTATGGCTGAAGCGCGCCGCCAAACGTAACTCAAAGCTTGCCTACGCCCCGCTAAAACTATTGGCTGCCTGGTGCAATCTGGACGTGTTAAAACCAGTGCCCAATTTAGGCGGTGAGCAAAGCATCTTGGTCGAATCGGCGCGGATTAAAACGTTGAGCAATGCGGGTATTGCGGTTCCCACGATACTGGCGGAGCACCCTCGCGCCCTTCTTCTCGCGGATGCAGGCTCTTCAGACCAACCCGCTATAACGCTGCTTGATAAGCTTAAAAAAGCACGCAGTGTCGATGAAGTCGACACTACGCTAACGCAAAGTATTCAGGCGTTGAACGCCGTGCATGCGCGTGACTGCTATCTGAGCGAAGCATTTGCTCGCAATATTCTAGTTACCCAGGATAAAACGGTTTTTATCGACTTTGAGACTGATCCAGGCAAGGTACATAGCCCTATTAACTGTATGGTTCGTGACTGGTTTTGCTTTATTTTTTCTCTGTATGGCAAACTATATAAATCGCCCATGCAGGTTGAGCGCTTGTCGCCTGCATTAATTGATGGGTTACATAACGCCCGCCAAGAAGTACAGGATCAGTTTAAAAACACGCTGTCTAAACTTCTTCGTCTGCAAAAAATCCCCTTTAAGTACCTGGGTAGCGATGGGCGTAAAATTAGCGCTACTTTGCAGGCGCTGGCGGTGCTAAATCAGCGTCTCTAGTTGGAAATATAATGCCTACTTCCCCTCAGCAGCTGGTTATTCTTGATCGCGATGGCGTCATTAATCAGGATTCAGATGCGTATATCAAATCGCTTGAAGAGTGGCTGCCCTACTCTTCGGCGATCAGCGCTATCGGCAAACTGTCCCAAGCTGGATTTACCGTGGCGGTGGCAACCAATCAATCCGGTATTGCCCGAGGCTACTATGATGAAAGCGTACTCGCGGCAATGCATGCTCGGTTGAATCAGCTTGTCGAAGCCGCTGGTGGTCACATTGCGCATATTGCTTACTGCCCACACGGGCCGGAGGATGACTGCCAATGCCGCAAACCCTTGCCCGGCTTACTGCATGATATTCAGCGCGAGCTTGATCTTCACAGCTTGGCGGGTAGCTGGATGGTGGGTGATAGCCTGCGTGATTTACAGGCAGGCAAAGCATGCGGCTGTCAGCCGGTATTGGTAAAAACGGGCAAGGGTGAGAAAACGTTAGCCAAGGCGATTGGCCTGGAAGGCGCACGAATTCATGCTGATCTTGCAGAGTTTGTCGATTGGCTTTTAGTTAATCATTCTCCGCTGCAGAAGTAATCATTTTATCAACAGCCTAGTTATCAGCAGCTTACTTATCCCCAACCTGTTTTTATAAAGCTTCTATTTATACTATAAAAATTTTTCATAAAAAAATGCCGCCGGTTTAAAAACCGGCGGCATTTTCATTTTTAGCTATATTTTCAGTACTGTACTAACTTTTTCGTACTGTCATACAATCCGCAGATATGGGCCTGGCGAGTTAAAGGCATGTTTCACGTGAAACATTTAAACCGAGGCCCACATCCTATTTCCAGCACCGTGACTTATACGTCAAGGTTAGCAACCAGCGCGTTAGTCTCGATAAAGTCACGACGTGGCTCTACGTCATCGCCCATCAATGTATTAAACATCTTATCGGCCGCGACAGCATCTTCAATCGTAACACGCAGCATGCGGCGGCTATCCGGATCCATGGTGGTTTCCCACAGCTGATCGGGGTTCATTTCCCCTAGCCCTTTGTAGCGCTGTACCGACAGGCCACGCTGGCCTTCCTGCATCAGCCATTCAAGCACTTCGGAGAAATGCGCAACCGGCTTCTGGCGCTCGCCACGCGAGATAAACGCGCCCTCTTCAAGCAGCCCGTCAAGCGTATCGCCCAGCGCTGAAATCGCCCGATAATCGGCGCTCTCAAAGAAATCTAGGCCCCAGTCGTACTCGGTCGTTACGCCGTGGGCAACCAATGATACGGTGGGTAGCAGTAAGCCGCGCTCTTCATCCTGTTTCAGGTAGAAGGTATAGCGCGGGCCACCTTCATAGGCCACCATGTCATCCATGGTTTTCTGCAGCTCGGCAATCCAGTTCTCCATCGTCACGTGGTCTTTCAGGCTTGTTTCACCCTGTAAGCCGGTGGCATGGATAATCTGTTTTAGCACTTCGATCGGATATACCCGCGCCAGGCGATCAATCCGCTTCATAACATTGCGGTATTGATTAACCAGCGTTTCCAGCTGCGACCCGGCGATTCCCGGTGCCTCGGCGTTGACGTACAGACCTGCGCCATCCAATGCTGTGGTGGTCAGGTAATCAATCATGGCCTGCTCATCTTTCAAGTAAAGCTCTTGCTTACCACGCTTGATCTTATAAAGCGGCGGCTGAGCAATAAAGATGTGGCCACGCTCAATCAGCTCCGGCATCTGACGGAAGAAGAAGGTCAACAGCAGTGTACGGATGTGCGAACCATCCACATCCGCATCGGTCATGATGATGACAGAGTGGTAACGCAGTTTGTCCGGGTTAAATTCTTCACGACCAATGCCACAGCCTAAGGCCGTGATTAGCGTGCCTACCTCTGCAGAGGAAAGCATCTTGTCAAAGCGTGCTTTCTCGACGTTAAGGATTTTACCTTTCAGCGGCAAAATGGCCTGCGTACGCCGATCACGGCCTTGCTTGGCACTGCCGCCGGCCGAGTCACCCTCCACTAGGTAAAGCTCTGATTGACTGGGATCTTTTTCCTGACAATCGGCAAGCTTACCCGGCAGCCCTGCGATATCCAGCGCGCCTTTACGTCGCGTCATATCCCGCGCTTTACGTGCTGCTTCACGCGCACGCGCCGCATCCAGCATTTTATTAACGATAGCTTTGGCTTCGCTGGGCTTCTCGATCAGGTACTCAGAAAACAGGCGACCCATTTCCTGCTCAACCGCCGTTTTCACTTCACTGGAGACCAGCTTGTCTTTGGTCTGTGAAGAGAATTTCGGATCCGGCACTTTAACCGAAATAATTGCTGTCAGGCCTTCACGAGCATCGTCGCCTGCGGTATTAACCTTAGCTTTTTTGAGCAGGCCTTCCGCTTCGATGTAGTTATTCATCGTACGCGTTAGCGCCGCCCGGAAGCCGGCCAAGTGAGTACCGCCATCCCGTTGAGGGATATTATTGGTATAGCAGAAAATGCTTTCGGTGAAGACGTCGCTCCACTGCATGGCCACTTCCACTTCTACGCCATCTTCTCGCGAGGCGTTGAAATGGAAAACAGGATTCAGCACCGTCTTATTGGAATTCAGGTGATCAACAAATGCTTTCAAGCCGCCTTCATAATGAAACAGCTCTTCTTTTCCGCTGCGGTCGTCCAGCAAGCGGATGGCAACGCCTGAATTCAAAAACGACAGTTCGCGCAGCCTTTTAGCCAGGATATCGTAATGAAATTCGATATTGGCAAAGGTATTCGGCGAAGGACGGAAATGAACGCGTGAGCCGGTTTTTTCCGTTTTACCTACGACGCTAAGCGGTGCCTGAGGCACGCCGTGGTGATAAATCTGTTCAAATACTTCACCCTGGCGCCAAATCGTCAGGCGCAGCTCTTCTGACAGCGCGTTAACGACGGAAACACCTACACCGTGAAGGCCGCCGGATACTTTATAAGAGTTATCATCAAATTTGCCGCCAGCGTGTAGCACGGTCATGATAACTTCAGCGGCAGAAACCCCCTCGCCTTCATGCAGCTCGGTGGGTATACCGCGTCCATTATCACTAACGGTTACCGACTCATCGGCATGAATGACCACGCGAATTTCACTACAGTGGCCTGCCAAAGCTTCGTCGATGGAGTTATCCACCAACTCGAAGACCATATGGTGCAAACCGGTGCCGTCATCGGTATCGCCGATGTACATACCTGGACGTTTGCGTACTGCATCCAGCCCTTTGAGCACCTTGATGCTTGATGAATCGTAAGCCTGCTCGCTCATTGACCACTCCGTCGTGAAGTCTGTCTCGTTCCGTGTCGTTTACCCGCCCTGCAACTGGCTAAGCCCCTGTTCACTATGTTTCACGTGAAACATGCTAACCGGGGTTTCTGATTGCCACATATTCTGCAATGCGGCGGGGTCAACGCTGGTAATAAAAGCCTGACACTGCATCTCTTCAAGCAACTGACAAAAACGCTGTCGATGCTGTTCATCCAGCTCCGCTGGCAAATCATCAATTAAATAGATGCAGTGCCGCTGTGCTGTTCTTTCCAGAAACCGCCCTTGGGCAAGCTTGAGTGCGCTTACCACCAGCTTTTGCTGGCCTCTGGAAAGTACTTCTACAGCGGGCTGTTTGTTAAGCCTGATACGTAAATCGGCGCGCTGAGGGCCCTGCTGGGTAAACCCCATCTGCTGGTCGGTTAACCGATTATCTTGAAGCACTTCAGCAAGCGTTTTTTGCTTATCCCATCCACGAGCGTAATTAAGCTTTAAGCCAGGTAATGGAAGCAGTACGTTAAGCGTCTCTTCAAAGACTGGAAGAAACTCGCTAAACCACTCACACCGTAACCTATCAACTACCTCGCCCCATAGGGCCAATTCCTGTTCCCAGGCCGCCATTTCCTGAGGATCTATTCTACCACGCCTGAGTAGCGCGTTCCGATGTTTCACTGCTCGACGCGTGCGCTTCCACGCTTCAAGAAAGTGTTGTTTCACGTGAAACACTCCCCAGTCGAAAAACTCCCTGCGTCCGGCGGGCGACCCTTCCAGCAACCTGAAGGCATCAGGGTTAATTAACTGAAGCGGCATGGCCTCCACTAACTCAGCTAAACGCACCCCTTTATCGCCCCGTAGGCGCAGCTCAAGCTCTCTCTGAGCTCTTAACCGACGAACCCCTACCGAAACCTCAGGCTCACCTTGAAGCCGCCCGTAGAGCGTCATATACGGCTGATCCGCCTGAATGGCATTTTTTAACTGCCGGGTACGAAAAGACCGTCCCATGCCTAGAATATGAATGCCTTCCAATAGGCTGGTTTTACCACTGCCGTTTGGACCGCTAATGATATTAATTCTGGATGAGGGACGCATCTCAAGCGGGATCAAATTCCGCAGGCCCTGGAAGTTAAGCTGTATCAGGCTCATTCAAGCTCGCTGGTTAAAGTCCCACAACAATGAGTAGCCAGGCAAAAAAGTGAAAACGGCGCTTCTGCTGTCAGAAGCGCCGCTCTCCCTGCATAGGCTACTTTACACACCTTACTCGGCATTAAGGCAGCCTGGCGGTTATTTACAGCCGCATGGGCATAACGACGTAAAGCGCGTCGCCACCACCCGGCTCTTCAAGCAATGCACTGCTATTAGGATCCGCCAGCGTCACCTGGACTCTGTCTACGCTCAATACAGACAGTACATCCACTAGATAGCCTACGTTGAAGCCAACTTCCATTGCCGTGCCGTTATATTCAACCGCCACGTTCTCTTCGGCTTCTTCCTGCTCAGGGTTATTGGCCATTACCTTGAGATTGTTCTCCTCAAGATACAGACGCACACCGCGATACTTTTCATTGGAGAGAATCGCGGTACGCGACAACACCTGACGCAGCTCGGCTCGCTCAGCGATCAGCACTTTATCACCATTGCGCGGTACAACTCGTTCGTAATCGGGGAACTTGCCGTCGATCAGTTTCGAGGTGAACGTAAAGTCACCGGTATGGGCACGCACATGGGTTGAGCCAAGCGTTAAGCTGACCGGCTCGTCACTGTCATCAAGCAGGCGCGAAAGCTCAAGAATACCCTTGCGCGGTACAATCAGTTTTTGCGACTGGCTAACCGCAACCTCAACCGGGCGTGAGCACATCGCCAAGCGGTGACCATCGGTTGCGACCGTACGTAATAGATTACTCTGAATCTCAATCAGCATACCGTTGAGGTAGTAGCGAACATCCTGCTGAGCCATGGCAAACGATGTGGCTTCGATAAGATGTTTTAACGTGCCCCGCGGAACACTCAGCTCTTGGCTACCGTCGGCGTCTTCAATATTGGGGAATTCAGCGACCGGCAGTGTCGAGAGCGTAAAGCGTGAACGACCGCTGCGCAGTACCGCACGGCCATCCTCTACCGCCAGATGAATCTCTGATTGATCAGGCAGCGATTTACAAATATCCATCAGCTTGCGAGCTGGCACCGTGGCAGCGCCAGGCTGGTCTACCTGGCTTGCTACCGTACGCCCGATAAGCTCGACTTCTAAATCCGTACCGGTCAAGGAGACCTGATCGCCTTCGACCTGAATCAATACGTTAGAGAGTACAGGCAGCGTTTGACGACGTTCTACCACGCCTGCCACCAGTGTCAGCGGACGCAGCAATGCCTCTCGGGAAATGGAAAATTTCATCAACACTCCGGTTTATATCCTGAAAACCTGCAGACGACAGGCTGATTAGCTGGTTAATAGGCGCAACAGATTTTTATAATCCTCGCGAATATCCGCGCTTTCTTCTTGCAAGGATTTCACCTTGCGGCAGGCGTGAAGCACCGTTGTATGATCACGGCCTCCAAACGCATCGCCGATTTCCGGCAGACTATGATTGGTAAGCTCTTTGGCTAACGCCATGGCTACCTGCCGGGGGCGAGCCACCGAACGCGAGCGTCGCTTGGATAATAAATCCGCCACCTTAATCTTGTAGTACTCGGCTACCGTGCGCTGGATGTTATCCACACCCACCTGCTTATCCTGAAGCGCGAGCAAATCTTTTAACGACTCACGAATAAAGTCCTGGGTAATCGGTTTACCCATAAAGTGTGAGTCTGCAATGACTTTTTTCAGCGCGCCTTCCAGCTCACGAACGTTAGAGCGGATTTTTTGAGCAATAAAGAAAGCGGCATCATGGGGTAAATCGACCTTGGCCTGGTCGGCCTTTTTCATCAAGATAGCGACCCGGGTCTCAAGTTCAGGCGGCTCAATTGCCACCGTCAACCCCCAGCCAAACCGGGATTTCAAGCGCTCTTCCACGCCGCTTATCTCTTTGGGATAGCGGTCAGAGGTAAGAATCATTTGCTGGCCACCTTCTAATAGCGCATTAAAGGTGTGGAAAAACTCTTCCTGAGAGCGCTCTTTGCCAGCGAAAAACTGAATATCGTCAATTAACAGTGCATCAACACTGCGGTAAAACCGCTTGAAGTCGTTAATAGCATTAAGCTGAAGCGCTTTAACCATGTCCGCGACAAAACGCTCTGAATGCAGGTAAACCACTCGGGCATTATCCCGGCGGCCGGCTAATGCATTACCTACAGCATGCATCAAGTGCGTTTTACCTAAGCCTACCCCACCGTATAGAAATAGTGGGTTATAAGCACCGCCCGGATTTTCCGACACTTGTCGGGAGGCAGCGCGGGCCAGCTGGTTCGACTTACCTTCAACAAAGGTATCAAAAGTAAAATTAGGATTAAGCCCACTGCCGTGCTTAAGGCTTCCCTCCACCTGAACCTGGCGCTCATTGTTGCGCCGACGCGGCGCTTCTTCGCGTTCGCGCATCTGGTCGATTTCACGCTCATCGGCAATATCTCCGCGCGGCGGCGTATGTACAGCAGGCGCCGACGAACGGTCAGTGGCCGCTGAAACGGGGTTGCCCAAATCGCGAGGTTGAGGAGCCGGTGCCGCTGGACGGCGGCTACCCACCGTAAGGCTTACCTTAGGCGGTTTAGAGGGCGCAAGCTCACGAATCAGCTCGCTGATCCGCTTAGCATACTTGTCACTCACCCAATCGCGCACAAAGCGATTAGGCGCCAGTAAGCGCAGCTCGTTGGACTCTCCTTCTTCTGCCTGGAGTGGACGTATCCAGGTATTGAATTGCTGTGAATTCAATTCGTCCTGCAGGTAGTCCAGGCACTGCTGCCAAAGCGCGAGTGACACTCATCTCACCATCGGTTGAAAACGGCCGACCATTGTAGCGCCCAAAGGCTCGGTTATCCACACGGGTTTAGCCTTCAATTTCGCCTGTGGACAACTTTCTTTAAGGTCTCGGGACAACCCCCTTAACGGCGTGGGGATAGATTGGATTTTCCGGTTTTCCAAGGGGCTTAATCACACCAAGCCAACAGCTTATTTGCCGGTTATACGATACTTATGCACATTGTTTTTATGATTTTAAGGCAATGATAAATAGAAAGATTAACCACTTATCCACAAATTTTATCCCCACTATTAATAACAATAGGTTTTAAAATACTTAACTAGTAATAGTAGTTGCCAAGGTAATGGGTGAAGATAACCTATCCAACAAATGCCCATTGCCTTTTTGTCGCTTTTTATGCAAGGAAAAATTGCACCCGGCGCGGGAAGTCTCTACAATTTCCGGTCTTGATTTGAAACTCCCCGGCTAGTTTCCTCACTGGACCGGGTCTTTTGGATTCACATCCGTCCTAAACCACGTGGGAATAACGAGTTATGAAACGCACTTTTCAACCCAGCGTTCTCAAGCGCAAGCGCGCGCATGGCTTCCGTGCTCGTATGGCAACCAAAAACGGCCGTGCCGTACTCGCACGCCGCCGCGCCAAAGGCCGCAAGCGTCTGAGCGCCTGATCTCGGATTGCGTGTGCCGCATCAAGGCTATCCCCGGTGTTTACGTCTGCTAAATGCCGGGGATTTTAGTCACGTGTTTGAACAGGCCGACCTCAAAGTTCATGGCAAAGGTATGATGGCGTTAGCGCGCATGAGTACCCGGGGACACCCCCGCGTAGGACTGGTGGTCAGCAAAAAAAATGTAAAGCGTGCTGTCGATCGCAACCGCTTTAAGCGTCTTGTTCGAGAATCCGCCCGCCTTCGCCAGGATCACTTACCCTCAATGGATATCGTGATACTCGCTAAGCGCGGCGTACAGTACATCGATAACGAAACGCTTTTTCGCCAGTTACATGGCATGTGGAAACGGCTTCAGCGTGACGCCCAAACGGTATCAGTAGCACCACCGTCTGATGGCGTAACACGTGACTCTTGACGACGCATCTCGCCGCTCGACCTTGGCCTGCCGCTTGGCAGGCTTTCGTGTGTCATGGGTCGAGTAAATGATACTGCGCCATTAGCATGTTCATCACCCAGCGGGCAGAACCCTCATGGACGTAAAAAGACTTCTATTACTGATTCCACTGGCAGTACTTGCCTATCTACTGGTTATTCAGTGGAATCAGGATTATGGGCCGACAGATTACGACTCGACGCCTGAGATTACACAAAGCACGAACAATGCGCCCTTAAGCGGTAGCGAAGACGAAAACGGTTTAGCCGTTCCATCTACGTCAACGCCCAATACGGCGATAGACGAAGGCATGCCTGGCGACGCGGAAAGTGAAACGTCCAGCCGTGACCTGATCGCAGTGGCCACAGACGTACTCGACGTGCGTATTGATCCGCATGGCGGCGATATCGTGTATGCCGCACTGCCGCAACACAAGATGACGTTGGATACTGAGCGCAACTACGTGTTGCTTTCAGACAATGCAACACGCAGCTACGTTGCGCGCTCAGGCTTGCAGCTGGACGGTCAGGCAAGCCGTATTGCCTTTACCCCGGAAAGCAGCGCCTATCGCATGAGCGATGACGAAGACCAGCTGAATGTCGATCTACGCGCCGAGATTAACGGCGTTGAGATTACCAAACGGCTTACCTTCGAACGCGGAAATTATGCGGTTAACGTCAATTACTATGTTGCCAATAATACCGATGCGCCGGTTAGCGCTCGCTTTATCGGCCAACTGGCACGTGATAACAGCCCGGACCCGTCAAGCGGCGTTGCCTTGGGCATGAAGTCCTATATTGGTGCAGCCTACTCCACGCCTGATGCGCGGTATGAAAAGGTTGATTTCGAAGATATTCGAAACCGCAACTTTGAGAATCGTGAAGCACAAGGCGGCTGGATCGCGATTATTCAGCACTACTTCGTGTCCGCCTGGGCACCAGCGCAAGACCAGCAAAACCTTTACTACGTTACGACCGATTCAAGCGATCGCAACGTGGTTGCCTTTGCAGGCCCGACCAGCAATGTCGCGGCTAATAGCGAAGCAACGCTCGGCGCAACGCTGTATATGGGCCCCAAGGTTCAGGATTATCTTGAGCAAGTGGCACCTAATCTGCGCTTAACCGTCGACTACGGCTGGCTGTGGTTTATTGCCAATCCGCTGTTCTGGCTGCTGGACAAGATCCACGACATCGTGGGCAACTGGGGCTGGTCGATTGTTCTGCTGACGGTCGTGGTTAAGCTGGTGCTCTTCCCGCTGTCTGCCAAGGCTTACAAGTCCATGGCACGCATGCGTAAGCTGGGCCCGGAAATGCAGCGTCTTAAAGAGATGTATGGCGATGATCGCCAGAAAATGTCTCAAGAGATGATGAAGTTCTACCAAAAGGAGAAGATCAATCCTTTAGGTGGCTGTTTACCCATCGTGATCCAGATGCCGGTGTTTATCGCGCTTTACTGGATGTTGCTGGAATCCGTTGAGCTGCGTCACGCGCCGTTTATCTTCTGGATTCAGGATCTGTCGATTAAGGATCCGTACTTCATTCTGCCGATCTTGATGGGTGCGTCTATGTTTGTTCAGCAGATGCTGAACCCGACACCGCCGGATCCGATGCAGGCGAAGATCATGAAGATGCTGCCGATTATCTTCACCTTCTTCTTCCTGTGGTTCCCGGCTGGCCTGGTAATTTACTGGGTAGTCAACAACATCATTTCGGTCGCGCAGCAGTACTTCATAACGCGCAGCATCGAGAAAGACCCAAGCGTGGGTAAAGGGATGCGAACCAAGTAATCCCCCAACGCTTTGCTAACAGACCCCCGCCCTAGTGCGGGGGTCTGGCGTTTTAAAGACGACAAATTCACAATGTAGGCATCTATTAAAGAGGCGCGCCATGGTTGAACGACTTTACACCCAGGATACGATTACTGCGCTGGCCACTCCGCCTGGCCGCGGTGGTGTAGGCATTATCCGCGTCTCAGGGCCTGCCTGCCGGGATATCGCCAAGGCCATACTCGGTGATTGCCCCACGCCCCGAAATGCTTACTTCGGCCCGTTTAAAGGCCCTGAAAGCGTTATTGACGAAGGCATCGCTCTACTGTTTAACGGCCCGCACTCGTTTACCGGTGAAGACGTGCTGGAGCTGCAGGGGCACGGTGGCCCGATCATCATGGACATGCTGCTGGAACGCTGTGTGGCCTTGGGTGCGCGGTTAGCCCGGCCCGGCGAATTCTCCGAGCGCGCTTTTCTAAACGATAAGCTCGACCTCGCCCAGGCCGAAGCCATCGCCGATCTGATTGACGCGACGTCACGCTCGGCCGCAGAGAATGCTGTGCGCTCGCTGCAAGGGGAGTTCTCAAAGCGGGTCGGCGATCTGGTTGGGCAGCTTATCGAGCTGCGTGTCTATGTAGAAGCCGCCATCGATTTCCCTGAAGAAGAGATCGACTTCCTGGCTGACGGGCATGTCACCAAGCGTCTGGAAGGGGTCCAGCAAGCGCTCAGCGACGTGCGCAAGGCAGCCGGGCAAGGGGCGCTCCTGCGCGAAGGAATGAGCGTGGTGATTGCCGGACGCCCTAATGCTGGCAAATCCAGCCTGCTTAACGCGTTGACTGAGCAAGACACCGCCATTGTTACCGATATTGCCGGCACCACGCGGGATGTTCTACGCGAATATATTCATATCGATGGCATGCCGCTGCACATCATTGATACCGCCGGGTTGCGCGATACGCCGGATGCCGTCGAAAAAATCGGCGTTGCCCGCGCCTGGACCGAAATTGAAAAAGCCGACCGCGTACTGCTGCTGGTCGATGCGTCCACTACCGCAGCAACGGACCCCATGGTCATCTGGCCGGAGTTTGTGGCAAGGCTGCCTGACCAGAGCCGTCTGACCCTGGTGCGTAACAAAATCGATACCAGTGCCGAACCAGCAGGCATTGATTTATCCACAGCCACACCGACGTTGCGCCTATCGGCTAAAACCGGTGCCGGTGTGGATAACTTAAAAACCCACCTCAAGGACGTGATGGGCTTCGCCGCCACCACAGAAGGACGCTTCTCCGCACGCCGGCGCCACCTGGACGCCCTCGACCGGGCCATGGCAGCGCTCGACACAGGGCGTGCTCAGCTAGACGGCTACGGGGCAGGCGAACTGCTTGCCGAAGACCTGCGCGACGCGCAGCAGGCCCTCGGTGAAATTACCGGCGACTTTAGCGCTGATGATTTACTGGGCGAAATTTTCGGCAGCTTCTGTATCGGCAAGTAAAACCAAAAACGCCCATCAGGTCGTCCTGATGGGCGCAAAGCGCTATCACCGGTCGGCTCAAGCCGACCCGGTGGCGCCACTTGGATAGGTAGCGTCCTGAGTTTTAAGCCTTGCCATCCAGCACAGCACCAACGCCAACACCCCACATACAGCGATGGTGGCCGGCAGCTGAGAAGGGCTGACGGTGGTCAGGCTGACCGCAAAGCCGACCACGGCGGAGAGCAGGTACTGAAGTACGCCCATCAGCGCCGAAGCCACGCCGGCGGGGGAATCCGCCGCGTTCATGATCAACGCCATCACGTTACCGAACACCATGCCGAGCGAGGCGATCGCGAGCCCCAGAATGAGGCCGTAGGTCAGAAGCGTCGGCGCGCCGAGGACGTTGACGCACCAGAGCGCCGCGCCAGCCAGGGTGTAGATTGCCGTACCCACCACCATGACGCGAAACGTCGACCACTCACGCTTGATGAGCGCGTTGCTGACCGCCCCGCCGACCACCAGACCCACGGAGTTGGCGGCGAAGAGCTGGCTGTACTGGGTCGAATTCAGTCCGAAGTGCTCCATGAACACGAACGACGAGCCGCTGATATAGGAGAAGAACGCTCCCAGCACCAACCCGCTTGCCACGCTGTAGAGCATGAACACCGGCTGTACAAAAAGCCGCGCGTAGCCTTTCACAATGCTCGCCCCGCTGAGTGCCACGCGCTGCTCAATTGCAAGCGTATCCGGCACGCTAACGAGTCCCCACACCAGCGTGATCAGGGCCAGCACCGCCATGGCCCAGAAGATCATGTGCCACTCGGCGTAGAGCAGCACCAGTCCGCCCAGCACCGGGGCCACGATCGGTGCCACCATCATCACCTGCATGAGAATGGAGAGCTTCTGCGCCGATTCCTTGAGCTCGTAGACGTCGTCGATGATCGCGCGCGGCGCCACCAGCCCCGCCGATGCGCCGAGCGCCTGCAGAAAGCGTGCGGCCATCAGCGTCTCGAAGGAGTGGGCCAGGGCGGCGAGAATCGAGCCGCCGATGAACACCAAAAGCCCGGCCAAAAGCGGCCAGCGGCGGCCAAAGCGGTCCAGCAACGGTCCGTAAATGGCCTGCCCGACCGCCAGGCCGATCAGAAAGACCGCCAGGGTCTGCTGAATATGACCGGCAGACACCCCGAGATCCTCGGCAATGTTCGGCATGCCCGGCAGGTACATGTCGATGGCCATGGCGTCCAGCGCGGTGATCAGCGCCAATAGAATGAGAAGCCCGGTCCCGATGGACTGGATGCGATGTGTCGCTTGCTGGGTCATGACGGTTTACCCGTATCGAGATGGTGGGTCAGTGAGTCTTCGAACACGCCCAAGAGCGCCGCCAAGCGGCGCTCGCCGAGCTCGGCGGTGGTGTAGATCAACTTGACCTGGAGGCTGTCGACGATGCCGAGGTAGGCTTCGCCAAATCGCGATACCCGGGTAGATGTCGGCGTGATGGTCGCCTTTTCCCAGCGCGACAGCTTATCCAGAAAATGGGCCTTCAGCTGCGCAAGATACGCCTCGTGCAGTGCGTCGATCGGCTCGGTGAGCGTGACCGGCGATATGTAGCTTGTGCGCAGGAAAAAGCGCAGATGTGCGACCTCACCGAAGCGGCGCACCAGCGCCTGGCAGTAGTGAGAGCCGGGGAGCGCCTCGCTGCCTTCGCCGGCAAAGCAGTCGTCGGCGAAGGCGCGCTCTTTGGCGAGTGCCTCCTCGAAGGCCGCCATGAAGAGCGCCTCCTTGGACGCAAAGTGAGCGTAGAGCGACGCCTTGCGGATTCCCACTGCCTCGGCGATAGCTGATAGCGAGGCGCCGTCGTAACTCGCCGCGGCAAAGTGCGTCACCGCCGCCTCAACGATACGCTGAGTCGCCTTTGAACGTGCCATTTGAACACACCTCGTAAAGCGCTGATGAAAGAAGCTGCGCAATATACTACCTACCGATAGGTAGGTAAATGCTTTCAAGCCATTTAAATCAAAAAAACCCCGCCAACGCATCGGCGCCAGCGGGGTTTGAAAGGTGGGAATGTGAACGTGTTCGGCGCTACTCGCCCCAGACCTCACGGGCGACCTGCACGACCAGCGCGAGTTTGGCCTGCTGCTCGGCCTCGGTGATCGTGTTGCCCTCTTCCGTGGAGGCGAAACCACACTGGGTACTCAGACAGAGCTGCTTGAGCGGTACGAAACGCGCTGCTTCATGAATGCGCGCCTTGATCGTTTCCGGGTCTTCGAGTTCGCCGGTTTTGGTAGTAACGAGCCCCAGCACCACTTTCTGATGGCCGGGCTTGATGAAACGCAGGGGTTCGAAGTCACCGGCACGGTCGGAGTCGTACTCCAGGAAGAAAGCGTCAATATTGACCGAGCCAAACAGCAGCTCGGCAACCGGCTCGTAGCCGCCTTCAGATATCCAGGTAGAGCGAAAGTTGCCTCGGCACACGTGCATACCCACTACCAGATCATGCGGCTTGTCCTCAAGCGCTTGGTTGATAACCTCGGCATACACCTTAGCCAGATGGTCCGGGTCCTCTCCGCGCTCGATCACCAGGGCGCGCTGCTCTTGCGAGCACAGGTACGCCCAGACGGTATCGTCAAGCTGAAGGTAGCGACAGCCAGCGGCATAAAACGCGCTGATCGCATCTTTATAGACGTTCGCCAAGTCGATGAAGAAGTCGTCGATATTCGGATAAGCCTCTTCACTGACCACGCCACGTCCACCCCGAAAATGCAGTACGCTGGGGCTCGGAATGGTCATCTTGGGCACCGCGCCCTTAGCAATGCTGGCAAGAAATGTAAAGTCTTCAAGCATTGGATGACGACCAAATCCCAGTTTGCCCGTCACGCGCACGTTGCGCGACTTGGTCTGCACACCGGCAAACTGGATACCCTGCTCGGCGTCGTAGCCTTCGACGCCTTCAAGACCTTCAAAAAAATCGAAATGCCACCAGGCGCGACGAAACTCACCATCGGTCACCACTTTCAAGCCGCACTGGCACTGGCTTTTCACCGCATGGGCAATGGCGTCGTCCTCGACGCGGCGCAGATCGCGGGCATCCAGATCGCCAGCCTGATGCGCCAAGCGAGCATTTTTAACGGCCGTGGGGCGTAGAAGACTGCCGACCACATCGGCGGAAAAAGGGGCAGGGTTAAGGCTCATTTAGCATCTCCACCGGTAGATTAGGCGTATCGTGTATCGCCCTATCCTCACCCATCCCCAAGACGCATTAAAGTGATCATTTCTTGAGTGTGCATGAACGACTTTAATGCAGAGTAGCCACTTGATATTGCTAGTGGTTAACAATTTATTGCTGGGTACGCTTGTTTAAACGGTGGGTAATATCGCCCTCGATTTTTTGAAATGCTGCCAACCTTCTAGCGCAAGTACCATCACGGCTAACCAAATTGCGATATACGTTGGCCACTCGTGAGGAACAATCACCTCGCCTAAAAGCAGCGCCACGCCCAACAGCAGTATGGGTTCAACATAAACCAAAAGGCCAAACAGGCTCAGATTGAGCAGCGGAGCAGAAAGCGCCTGAAAACCCAGAGCGAGCGCACTGAGCAAACCCAGCCCAGCTACCAACCCCATCGCTTCGATACTGAATGCAAGCGTCTCCGCTATGTGGCCGCCATCAAGAATAAAGTAAACACATACCGGCAGGCTGAGCAGCATATCCCACCAGAGCCCGCCAATATGATTGGTATCGGTTTTACGCCTAAGCCAGAAGTAGCCTGGATAGCCTAAACACACCGCTAGGGTAGTCCAGGCCAGCGTTTGTGATATGACTAACTGATTAGCGATGCCCGCCACCGCCAGCAAACAAGCAATCTTCTGAAAGCCTGACAGCCGGTCGCCGAACGCGACACGTCCAATAATCACCATGGCAATCGGCATCATGAAGTAGCCCAGCGATACCCCGAGGCCGTGGCCATTACCCGGTGCCCACATGAATAGCCAGAGCTGAACGCCCAGCATGAACGCTGACGCCAGCCGGGTGGCCCAGAAGTAGCGCTCTGTGAGCAGGCGCTGGCCGATAATCGCTACCTGTGCCCCATAGCCCCGCCACAGGATAAACAGGCTTAGGCAGGGAAAAGTCAGCAGGATGCGCCAGCCGTAGATCGCTTCTCCCTCCATGGTCGGAAGCAGGGCGGTATAGGCAAACAGTAAAGCAAACAGGGCCGAGGCGATCACGTTCAGCGTGACGCCAGCCGTCGTCGTGGAATCCATGCGCATGAGCTGGTCCGGTCGCGAAATTCAGCGCTATTTTATTGCAGCATGCTTGATAAAGGCGCTTGTATTACCTACCGTCGGCGAGAAATTTTCTCACCGGGCGACCCTGATGACGCTGGATAACTTTGACCGCACCCTGCTTGAGCTTTTACAAAAGGATTGCCAGACGCCGCTTCGCGAGCTGGCCGAAAGGGTTAACCTGTCAACGGCTTCGGTACAGCGGCGCATACAGAAGCTCAAGAGCGGCGGCTTCATTCAGGCAAACGTGGCGGTACTCGACCCGGACCGCCTGGGCCAGGTAATCACCCTGCTGGTGGAAGTGCAGGCGGATAAAACCCACGCCGCCGACCTGACATTGCTCAAGGCCCAGTTTTCCGGGCCTGAAATTCAGCAGTGCTATTACGTGACCGGTGAAGCGGACTTCATGCTGGTGTTGCTGGTGCCCAGCATGAGCCGGTTTCAGGCACTCTGCGACACGCTGTTTCACAACAACCCCAACGTCAAATGGTTTAAAACCACCGTGGTGCTGGACCGGGTCAAAACTACGCTGGAAGTTATATAACCCTAGCTACTCCTCGACCCACCACTGTGCTTCATAGCGGCTTTCATCCCCAAGGTGGGGAGTAAGCTGGGCCATTGCTGCCTCCAGGCGCTCATCCAGCCCCCAGGGCGGGTTAATCACCAGCATACCGCTGCCGTACATACCATGGGTCCGTTCGCCCAGCTCACGCAGTAAAAGCTCGCTACGCCATATCTTACGCACGCCGCTCGTCTTCAGCGCGTCTAGCAGTACGTGATGGTGACCCGCTGGCAGCAGCGGATACCAGACTAGCACTACGCCATGGCGCGCCTTTTCAAACGTATAAGCGATGGTATCGGCTACTTCCTGATACTCCGCTTTACGCTCAAAACTTGGGTCAATCAACACGCAAAGTCGTGGTGTGGCTACCGGTAGCATGGTGCTTAACCCATCAAGCCCATCGCCATAAATGCGTCGCGCCTGGGTGGCCAGCTCTTGGGAAGCCAAGTGCTGGTGCTCGCCGGGATGCAGCTCAAAAAGGCGCAGCTGATCCTGAGTGCGTAACGACTGACCAAACCACCAGGGCGATCCCGGATAGTGGGTAAGCTCGCTAGGCGTTGGCTGTGCGCCCGATAATACATTCATCCAATCCGTTAACAGAGGGTCAGTTAGCTGATCGCGCTTCTGCCATAAAGGCCAAATGCCCTCGCGGTACTCTTGGAGACGCTGTGTCTCTTTAGTGGCAAGTGGATAAAGTCCACGCCCCGCGTGAGTATCTACATATGTAATGGCTGTTTTTTTACGTAATAAATAATTATTAACGCTGTAAAGTGTTAGATGCTTGTGTACATCGGCAAAGTTACCGGCATGATAAGCGTGTTGATAAGACAGCATGGTCGCTCGACATTAAGTGAACAAAAAAGCCCGCTATGGGAGCATAGCGGGCTTTGAAGGACAATGCGCGGGTTACACGGATCGCTTATCTTTGGCCGTTGCCCGTTGGCGTCAAGGTAATTTCTACCCGACGGTTTTGCGCCCGGCCCTGGTCGGTATTGTTGCTGGCAACGGGCTGATTAGCACCGTATCCCATAGTATTAAGACGTGAAGATGAAACGCCATTTTGACTCAGGTAATTGCCAACGGCTTGAGCACGACGCTCAGACAGACGCTGGTTGTAACTGGCGTCGCCCGTGCTGTCGGTGTGCCCGGCAATGTTTATGCGGGTATCAGTGTATTGAGCAACCACGTTCGCGACTTCATTAAGTGCGCTGCGCGCATCGCTGGTCAGGTCAGAAGAATCAAAACCGAACGTAACGCTGCTGGGCATATTCAGCACGATATCGTCGCCACGGCGGTCGATCTCGATGCGCGAACCCTGCAGATTCTGACGCAACTGCTGCTCCTGGCGGTCCATGTAAGCACCTACACCCGCGCCCGCAGCGGCACCAACGGCTGCACCAATCAAGGCACGGTCGCGGCGGCTGGTGCTGCCATCGCCAGAAAGGGCGCCCGCTGCTGCGCCTACTGCGGCGCCAATCCCGGTACCGATACCAGTAGAAGAACGTTGTGTCTGGCCACCGTAAGGATCAGACGTTGCACAGCCCGCCACTAGAATTGCGGCAGCCAATGGGGTCAGTAGTCGAGAAATACGCATCGCTCACTCCTTGTTTGTCTTTGCGCTTAAGTCATTCGTCGCTGATACACTCCAGCAACTCATTCAAGAATAATAGACCTTGAGGCGATGCACGCAGCTTTTCAGGCATTTCCATCAAAAGTCCTTTTTTGTGGGCCGTTTGTAAACGTGTCAGGAGCACCGCATCGACCTGCCCGGTATGCCGTGACCAGGTTTGCATGCTAACGCCTTCGGTTAAACGTAGTGCATTCATGGCGAATTCCAGCGGCAGCTCGTCAATGGTAATCGGCTGTTTGCCCGCTAAAAAGCCCCGCGGATCGCTAGCCCGCCGTAAGTAAGCTTCGGGCTGACGCGTTTTCCAGCGCCGCTCAATATGCCACTGCCCATCGGCATCGATAGTTGTCAGCTTGCCGTGGGCACCAGCGCCAATGCCCAGGTAATCACCAAACTGCCAATAGTTGAGATTATGTCTGCTCTGCCTTCCAGGCTGGGAATAGGCTGAAATTTCGTAGCGCGCAAAACCTGCCTGCTCCAACCGCTGGTGGCCTAGCTCCTGAATATCCCAGAGTGCTTCTTCTTCAGGCAGCACGGGGGGCTGTGAATGAAACGCCGTATTGGGTTCAAGCGTGAGCTGGTACCAGGAAAGGTGGTCGGGCGACAGGGCTAGCGCCTGATCAATATCCGCGAGTGCCAAGGAAGGCGTCTGGCCGGGCAATCCATGCATTAAATCGATATTGATATTATCAAAGCCCGCCGCGCGCGCCTGCCCTACCGCGCTGATAGCTTCTTCGCCACCATGAATACGCCCCAGCGCCTTGAGCTGGGCCGGCTGAAAGCTTTGCGTACCCAGCGAGAGGCGATTAATACCTGCCTCACGATAGCCAATAAAGCGCGTCTGCTCAGTGGTGCCGGGATTCGCCTCCATGGTGATCTCAATACCCGGCGCAAATGCCAGACGCGCGCGTATTTCACTGAAAAGACGTTCATAAAACGCAGGTGACATAAGGCTTGGCGTACCGCCACCGATAAAAATGGTGTGGATCTGGCGTTCAGCAGCTAACGCTAAATCACCATCCAGATCGCTCAGTAGCGCTTTCAAATAATCGGCTTCAGGTAACTCACCGTTAGGCTCATGAGAGTTGAAATCGCAATACGGACACTTACGCACACACCAGGGTGTATGGATATAGAGCGATAACGGTGGCAGTGGATTAGCCATGCGCCACCTTAAGCATATCGACCAACCCCTGGAGTGCCCGACCACGATGACTCAAGCGGTTTTTCATTTCGCTGGGTAACTCAGCCACACTCATTGCCTGATCAGGTAGCCAGAATAATGGGTCATAGCCAAAGCCGCCTTCACCGCGGGGGTGGGCAAGCAATTCACCTTCCCAGCTACGCTGAACAATCACCGGCACCGGGTCCAGCGGATGACGCAAGTACACCAACACGCACCAATAGCGCCCCGTACGCTGGCCCTCAGCATAGTCACTTAATGCCGCTAAGAGCTTTTCATTATTGCGCTGGTCGCTTTTGGGCTCACCGGCATAGCGTGCGGAATAAATTCCCGGCTCGCCGGAAAGGGCATCCACTTCTAAACCGGAATCATCGGCAAGCGCTGGAAAACCGCTAATACGACTCGCTTCGCGGGCTTTCAGCAGTGCATTTTCGACAAATGTCAGTCCCGTTTCTTCAACATCGTGTACG
The DNA here is from genome assembly GCF_000377665.1 of Vreelandella zhanjiangensis DSM 21076. Classification (GTDB taxonomy): domain Bacteria; phylum Pseudomonadota; class Gammaproteobacteria; order Pseudomonadales; family Halomonadaceae; genus Vreelandella; species Vreelandella zhanjiangensis. Next base: position 54,513 of record NZ_KB898653.1, read on the forward strand.
CCAAAGTCTGCTTGAGGGCGTACATCAAATCCTAAAGGGGAAAGTAACTCATTGAACTCTCTTAGCTTTCCTGCATTACCGCTGGCTAGGACAAGGGTATTTACCGTGGACATTACTTTTCTCCAAACGTCAGTCGTTCAGTGTACGCCTAACAAATTAGTTGTATGCCTAACAAAATGTTACCAAATGTACATGACGTTTTAATTAGTAGATTTAAAAAACATTAATAAAAGGTACGTACTAACAATAACTTATTAAAAATACTTTATTTTTTGTCGAGGTCAGCAGCGACAATTACAAAAATAACCTAGTAACAAAACTTTACGTATTCACACTTATAGGCAACACTGACTTCGTCGTCAGCTCACTCCTTCTTACCAGAGGCCCTATCATGAAAAAGGAACAGTCCCTCGATTCGGTATATATCCTTACTGAGCAAAGTCCTCAATCCCAACTATTTGCTGAATATCTAAATAAGCATACCGGCTATCAAGTAAGCATTTACTCGCGCCATTCATCACTGCCTGCGGCTAAATCAGAAAAACTTCTGCTTCTTATTGATTGTGATCACATCAGTATTGATGCACTGCCCGAATGGCAGGATCAGCTACCAGAGGCATTATCAAAAGCAACGCTTGCCGCGTTTAATATCCGCAATATGAATCATGCCTTAGAGGCGCTGTCCTGTGCCCATTTAACAGGCGTTTTTTATCGCGAACAGAGTTTGGATATTATTTGTAAGGGTGTCCATGCCTTATTAGATGGCGAGCTTTGGATGTCGCGCGAATTAATGGCTCGGCTGATCCTTTTTTATCGCAAATCACAAAACAATGCGTTTAGACCTACCTGCGGATTAACGAACCGGGAAATTGAAATTATTTCATTGTTAAAAGCCGGTTCTTCCAATCAACAAATTGCTGAGCGCTTATTTGTTAGCGAGCATACGGTTAAGTCACACCTTTATAATATATTTCGCAAGATAAATGTGCATAACCGTATACAGGCTTTGAACTGGATTCATCAAAATCTCGGCCCTATTCTTCCGGCTATCGATAAACCCCGTGGGCTAAAAAACTAATAATACCACTGGAGTGAGGTTATATCGTGATGCCATTACTTCGTTATTTAACTCCACACTGTGTGCTTTCGCTATTCCTGTTATCACCATTAATGGCCAGTGAGACGCAAACACCGGTTGATGCATCGCGTTTAAGCGCACAAAGCGAACAAGAGGAAATTGATTCCATTAACCAACTATCGAGCCCCGATGGTCCTGAAATAGAAAGTGTTAGAAGTGCCAGCAGTGAACTGACCGGGGTAATGGTAGACCGCACTATTACCATGGCGGGCAAGACGTTTTATCGAGCGTTTAGCCAGCGTGCCATGGATAACCTGATTATTGGCAATGCCACCATCACGATACAAGAACGTCCCGATGCTCGCTGGGGCAGCCAAATATGGGTGATGGATGGGAACCGTATGTATTTTCGCACACAGCTTTCACCACGGATTAGTGAAGCAGATCGCGCCGCAGGAGAAGCGGTACAAATCGTCGAAGAAGCGCTACTACGCCAACAAATAGCCTCAGCGCTAACCTCCGACAAAGACTTGGGAAAAGAGGAGATACGTTAATGACTGCTATAAAAAGAAACGTTCGACGTAATTTGCTGACCCTAGTGGCAGGTTCACTGATAGCCACTACGGCATCCGCCGGTGAGTTGATTTACCAACCGCTCAACCCCTCTTTTGGCGGTGACCCGTTTATGGGGACCTATTTACTGGGCAAAGCACAAGCCCAGGATACCAATAGAGATCCTGACTCAAGAGGAATTGAATCAATTTCCTCTACCGAGCGGCTTATTCAAAGCCTGGAAAGCCGGCTTATTTCCCAGCTTATTTCGGATGTTGGCGCAGGTAATGTAGGCGAAGGTTCTTTTGATAGCGGTGATTTCAGCGTAGTTGTGCGTGACGAAGGCGGACAACTAGTTGTGCGGGTCATCGATAAGGTAACCGGCGATGTTACCAATATCAGCGTCGGTGGCTTGTTTAATCCCTAATAACAGCGCCAGTCGCTTAGTAAAAAAACGAACAAGGCTAAAAAGCCTCACCAACCTTTTTGATGCGGTCAGGGGAACACCCATGAAATTCATTGCTTCACTTATTATGCTCGCATTACTTAGCGGCTGTGCAGGTATGGTCGCAACCTCAGAAAACCTGGAAGGCGCTCAGGCGACGCTTACGCCCCGCGGGGCGACTTATCAGGATCTTGTGTCATTGCCACCACCTTCCGGAAAGATTTTTGTATCGGTGTATGACTTTAGAGATCAAACCGGTCAATACCGACCCGCGCCTGCCAGCACGTTCTCAACAGCGGTTACTCAAGGTGCCGCGGCAATGTTAACCGGTGCGCTGGCCGACTCAGGCTGGTTTATTCCCCTTGAACGGGTAGGGTTGCAGAATCTGCTCACGGAGCGACGCATTATCCGTGCAGAGTTTGAGCGCTTTGGCCAACCTGATACGCTTCCTTCACTACGCGCGGCCTCGGTAATGTTGGAAGGCGGTATTATTGCCTATGAATCCAACGTGCGTACCGGAGGGGCTGGTGCTGAGTATTTTGGTATTGGCGCATCAGGGCAGTACCAGGTTGACCAAGTGACGGTTAACTTGCGTGCCGTTGAGATATCCACAGGCGAAGTACTGGCTAACGTTACTACAACAAAAACTATTTACTCCAAAGAAGTAAGAGCAGGCGTCTATCGATTTATTGATTTCCGACGCTTATTGGAAGCCGAAGTAGGCATCACCACCAATGAACCTGTCCAAATGGCGGTTATGTCGGCCATTGAATCCGCGGTTATTCACTTAGTGGCCCGTGGTGTTGAAAACAATCTTTGGAACCTTTCCAACGGCGTTAACTTCCAGGATACTATTTTATCCGAATATTTAAGCGCGCCGACCCCAATGCTATAAACAGCATCTCGATTTATAAATATTACGCCCTATAACGCAGTTTTTTAAAACATCAAGCGGCTATGCCTTAGGCATAGCCGCTTTTTTATTATTAAGTATAAATTGCCATTTAATAAGTATGAGCAGGCTCATCAATAAGGCGTATAAAAACATTAAAAAATGCGCCATCAAAATAACAAAACTACTGATAGCGTAAAACTTTAAATAGTCCAAACTCAACCCATGAAATAAAATTCACATTAGCATTTGAGAGTAAAAAATATGAAACGTAAATCAGCAGACGTTCAAAACTTACCGGTGCTACTCAAAAAACAATTAATGAACACTTTGCTATTAACGGCAGCACTCGTATCTTTTACTGGAAATGCTAATGCGGACGCAAATCGTATTGAACAGTACTTTAACCAAGTTGATACACAGGCCTATCAAGGTAACTACAGCGTTATTTCGCAGATAGGTAACAATAACCGAGCTGACGTTAAACAATCTTATTCCGCCGCTTATCAATCCGGTAACTTCTCAAATATCGCTCAACGCGGTAATGGGAATACTGCCTCAATTACGCAGGCTGGCGGTAAGAACTATGGCGTTATTCTTCAAGCCGGTAATCATCATATTGCAAATATCAATCAGTCTGGAAGTCAGCAAGAACTGGCAACGTATGTTTCTCAGACTGGATTAAGAAGCGATATACAAGTTTCACAATCGGGGAGTGGCTATCGCAACATAGGCATAGAGCAACAAGCATTCTCTGGCTATACACGACCAGTCACCGTCGAAACCTACTGAGCAATACTTCTTTTGTCTCAGTAACAACCAAAGCAAGCATAAAAGGATGGGGAAACACTAATGAAAACACAAATGACCGCTATCGCCGCCGCCGTTACTTTCGCTATGAGCACTGCTGCTTTTGCACAGTCTGCAGGTAGCGAATCAACGATCCTTCAGGATGGTTATAAAAACACCAACAACATCACTCAGTGGGGCTCGCAAACATCGCGTGTTTATCAAGAAGGCGGCTTTAACTCCACCACCGTATCACAGGATGACGTTGCAGGTGTTGCCACTACACGGCCTGGCTATAACAACTCAGCTATTGATCAGATCGGTGAAGGCAACTCAGCGGGCGTTACTCAGTTAGGCGCCTGGAACGACTCAACCGTCTATCAAGAAGGTGTTAACAACGCAGCCGCCGTCGACCAAGACGGTTCGAGAAACCTTTCTGTTACAACGCAGGTTGGTTATGGCAATGATGTCAGCGTGACCCAGGATGGCCGGTCTAACGATAGCTATGCCTACCAGCAAGGCTATAACAATACCGCGGCTGTTGACCAAGAAGGTTTTGAAAACCGTTCTGTAGCAACACAAACAGGTCGTTTCAATAACATCGACGTGGCTCAGGATGGCTGGTCTAACAATAGCTATGCCTATCAGCAAGGTGACAACAATACCGCGACCGTTAGTCAGGAAGGCTTCGCCAACAAATCCGTCGTTGAAGAAATTGGCGGCTTCAATAACGCAACCATTACTCAGATTGGCAGCAAGAACGATAGCTACGCTCACCTGAATGGTTACCATAACGTGGCTAACGTTAGCCAAAACGGTAACTCGCTGGAAAGCACCATTCTAGCCAGCGGCAACCACAATACCCATAACGTTACTCAGTCTGGCTATGCGCACGACTCCTATATCAATACTGTCGGCAACTATAACGACCATACCGTTGCCCAAAGCGGCGGTTTCTGGGGTGGCCAGCACACTTCCAGCATCGTGACCTACGGCAACGGCAACGTTAATACCGTAAGCCAAGGCCAATAAGCCATACGGCCTAGCTTCATCAAACCGCCCCATTCGGGGCGGTTTTTTTATACCTTCTATTTAGACAATCAACGAACGCCCACGGTTAACGTCCCACCTGCGCCTTGGGTGGATGAGCGCGAGCGGTTGCTGCCTTTCTGAATATCCACTTCCAGGCGCTGATGATCGCTTAACAGTTTAACGGTGCCCTCAAGCGCCGATCCGGTAAACGTATATTCAGTGGGTACCGTGCCACGCTCTTCGATATGCTCGATGGTTTGGCCGTTCTGGTTAATACGCCAGTGAGCAGAAAATATAGCACCTGGCGTGCCTTCCATCGTGATGTGGATATTATCCATTTCCTGCTCCTCGAAAGCGTGAGTACTCAAAGGCAAGCCGATGGCAAGTGCGGCGATCAAAGCCATCGGAATGGGCGTCATTATTGGCATGGTGGCGACCTCGCTAACCACAAAAGCCGCTCGGTATGAGCGGCTTTTGAAGTTTAGCAGGCGTTACGTTCTGTTACATTATGCTAAAGGCTTTTTCCGCCGCATTCAGCGTGAACTGAATATCTTCTGGCGTATGGGCACTCGACATAAATCCGGCTTCAAACGCGGAAGGGGCTAGATACACGCCGTGATCCAGCATTGCGCCGAAGAAACGGCGGAAGGCTTCAGGGTCGCAGGCGGTTGCCTGGGCAAAGTTATCCACTCGGCTTTGTGAGGTGAAAAAAATGCCGAACATCCCACCGGCCGACTGCGTCATCATGGGTACGCCAGCCGCGTTGGCACGCTCCTGCAAACCGTTGCACAGCGTCTCCACTCGCTGAGTGAGCGCATCATGAAAGCCGGGTACCTGAAGCTTGGTCAGAAGCGCAACCCCTGCCGCCATGGCTAGTGGGTTACCTGACAGTGTACCCGCCTGGTAGACCGGTCCCATCGGCGAGATGTTTTGCATGATGTCGCGCTTGCCGCCAAAGGCGCCTACCGGCATACCGCCACCCACGATTTTACCCAGGCAGGTTAAATCAGGAACAATTGAGTAATGTGCCTGCGCGCCACCCAAGGCAACTCGAAACCCGGTCATCACTTCGTCAAAAATCAGGATGCTGCCGTGCTCGTTACACACCCGACGCAGGGTTTCCAGAAAGCCCGGCTGGGGGGGAATACAGTTCATGTTGCCGGCGACAGGCTCAACGATGATGCAGGCAATCTGATCCCCGATTTCTGCAAAGCACTCTTCAACGCCTTCAATATCGTTATAAGACAGCGTAATGGTATGTTCGGCAAGCGACGCCGGAACGCCTGGCGAACTGGGTTCACCGTGGGTAAGCGCGCCTGAACCGGCTTTCACCAGCAGCGAATCTGAATGGCCGTGATAATTGCCTTCAAACTTGACGATTTTATCGCGCCCGGTAGTGCCTCGCGCCAGCCGAATGGCTGACATCGTCGCCTCGGTGCCGGAACTCGTCATACGCACCATTTCCATGGAGGGGATCATCTCGCAGATCAGATCCGCCATGGTGGTTTCAACCGCCGTGGGGGTACCAAACGAAAGACCGTTATCCAGGCGGGCGCGTACGGCAGCCAAAACGTCCTGATCAGCGTGACCGGTAATCATTGGCCCCCAGGAACCCACATAATCCACGTAGCGATTACCTTCCACATCAAACAGGTAGGCGCCTTGAGCGCGCTCCATAAACACCGGCGGACGATGCAGGCCTTTAAAAGCACGCACCGGTGAATTTACGCCACCTGGAATATGGCGGCTAGCAAGCTCAAATAGTTCAGCAGATGTGGTCATGACGTCCTCAATATTCGTGGCTTTGCGCTAATGAGATCAAAAGCGAACCGGTCGTGGCAAGCGGTTAGGCAAACACTGGCCACTGGGTGGCTGGTACCCATGAGACAAGCTCTCCCAGGTAAAGTGCTGGGCCTGCTCACAGGCGGTTGGTAAGCGCTCACCTACCGCTAAGCGTGCCGCAATCGCCGATGCCAACGTGCAGCCTGAGCCGTGAAACTGCTCGGGTAAACGCGGCCACTGCCATTGACGTGTGGTATCGGGTGAATGCAGCGTATGTACCACCTGCTGCTCATTGCCTGGAATAGGCTCGTCGGTCGCGGTAACTAATACTGCCTGGCAGCCTTGTGATAAAAGCGCGACGGCGCGCGCCGTATCATCCAATGGGTCAGTAATCTCTGGGACTAGCTGCGCCAGCTCGTAACGATTGGGCGTTAAGATATCCACAAGCGGTAGCAAGCGCTCACTATAGAGCTTTATCAACTGGGGTGTGGATAACTCAGTTCCACCCCCCGCTTTAAGCACCGGGTCGGCGACCACCGGAATACCGGGAAAACGGCGAATAATCTGCTCAGCCGCTCTCAATGTCGCTTCATCCGCCAATAAGCCTAGCTTAATGGCGGCTATTTGCATGCCGCTTAACGCTTCCGCCATGTGCCGCATCAAGACAGGGTCGGTCGGTACAACGTGAGTAACGTTGTGACAGTTCTGTACCGTCAAGGCAGTCGGGATAGTAACGGCCCAACCGCCACAGGCGGCAATGGTTTCACTGTCCGCCACCAAGCCTGCGCCCCCCGTGGGATCATGGCCTGCCAACACTAAAACAACCGGTGAAAGAGGCTGGCGCATCAAAAGGGTTTCACAACGGCGAGCAAAATAATCACGACGAGTGCAATCACTGGCGCTTCATTAAACCAGCGAAAGAACGTGTGGCTTTTCGTGCAACGATCCTGGGCGAACTGCTTTAAATAAATCAGGCAGACATGGTGATAAGCAATCAACAGCACAATAAACGTAAGCTTGACGTGCATCCATCCCTGGCTTAACCAGCCAGGCACCAAGTAAAGCATCCACCCGCCAAAAATCAGTACCAGTATCATCGAAGGCGTCATGATGCCGCGATACAGCTTGCGCTCCATGGTCTTGAAATACGCCATGGATTGCTCATCACCTTTATCGCGTGCCATTGCGTGATAGACATAAAGCCGCGGTAAATAAAATAGCGCGGCAAACCAGGTCACCATGGCCATCAAGTGCAAGGCCTTTACCCATAGGTACATTGTCTCTCCTTATACAGGTGGATCATTATCTTTCGGGTCGGCGTAGTAATAGTAACGCTCTATGGCGCCGCGGGTGATGATACCTGAAATCCGTTGCTGCTTTGGTCGATAACCATGCACAACATAAAGTGCTCCCAAGGCATCATCCTGGAGTTTTAAAAACGCCTCAGAAAGCGTCGCCTGCAGGCCAATTGGCGCAAGCTCCAGGCGCTGACCAGGAATTTCCAGCAAATCTACCAGCTCATCATCAGGTGGCGCTTTCCCGTCTAACGCTTCATCGTGCTCCAGCAGCCAGCGCGCCAGCGTTGCGGCTTTCAGGGCAAGCACGGTTTTTTCGTCACTTGAGCGCTCAATGATAAGCCAGACAGGATTGTTTTCCAGAAGCTTTCGCGCCTGGTCGGGCGTTATCATACGTTCTGTGCGCACCAGGCTGCGCTCCATCACTGCCGGTACCGATACGCGTGACAGCGCCTGCATCAGCGGCTGTTGCAGTGGGTGTAATCCATAACGCACGGCGCTGATAAAAAAGCCTTCGCAGCCAGTAAGCTGGCGCGACGTCAAGCAGGCAACGACAACCACCAGCATGCCCGGAAGTATAATATTGGAAGTATGGGTAAGCTCTAGCAGGGCCATTAGCGCTGCCAGCGGCGCCTGCAAAACGGCCCCCATCATAGCGGCCATGCCTAACATGGCGTAAATGCCCGGGTCCGCCGCTTTGTCGGGCCAGAGAAATCCTCCCAGCATGCCGCCTAAAGCACCGGTCGCGGCACCTATCACCAGCGTAGGCCCAATAATCCCGATGGGTACCCCGCCTGCAACAGTGAGCGCCGTAATCAATAGCTTGGCAATTATGAGCGCTATCAGTACATTGATTTCCAACTGATTATTCAGGGCAGCAGCCACGCTGTCATAGCCGATTCCCTGAATTTGCGGAAACCACCACGCCACTATCGCGGTCGACACTCCAACGGCGCCCAGACGAAGCCATAAAGGCAACGCTTGTAAGCGCTGATGACGCGAAATATGAATAAACAGCCCGGCCAGCAGGCCCACGACCAGCCCGAGGATGATCACCCAAGGCAAATTCATCAGCGAACCTAGCGCCATTTCAGGGATACGGAAAGCCGGTTCATTGCCGTAGACCACCTGAGCGACCAGTGCGCCCATGGTGGAGGCTAGAATCACCGGCATAAAGCTCATCAAGGTGTATTCCATCATCACCACTTCCATGGCAAAGATGACGCCGGCAACTGGCGTATTGAATGAGGCAGAGATTCCCGCGGCGGTACCACAGGCGACCAGTACACGCAGGCTGTTATTGGGTAAGCGAAGCTTGACCCCTAACCCGCTTGAAGCCGCTGCCCCCAGATGAATGGCCGGGCCCTCCCGGCCTGCAGAAAGCCCACCCAGAACCGATACCACGCCCACCCACCACTGGTTTAACCAGTTGCGAAGTGGAAAACGCCCCTGATGGTACGAAAGGCGTTCAATAACGTGGCCTACTCCCATTTTCTGGGCGGTAGCTTTTTGTCGGTAAAGCAGCACGCCAATCAAGCTGACTGCCACAAGCGGCAGCAGGGAACGTAACCAGGGGGGCAGCCCCTCGAACGCTTCTGGATTACCTCCCGGCATATAAAGTACGGCGCCCGCTTCAAGCAACAGCCGAAAGGCAACCATCACGGCGCCCGTAATCACCCCGGATGCTAACCCCAGTACGCACAGCTGTGGCAACGCATCGACATTGGCCAACTGGCGGCGAAAACTCTCTAGGGTAAAATCAGACCGGGAAAAACGCGCCACGACGACCTTCCTTTGCTCTTGTGTTGTAGTCCTCTTGTGTATCATAGCCGGATACACTTCGACAGCCTGCAGCAATCTGTTTAGGCTGTTAATAATTAACATGTCCCAAATGCGAAACTCGCAAGGAGCGATTTGTGATTAAGGTCGGCATTGTCGGCGGTACGGGTTACACCGGCGTTGAACTACTGCGGTTACTCGCCCAGCACCCTAACGTCAGCGTTGAAGCAATTACCTCACGCTCAGAAGCAGGGGTAAAAGTGTGCGATATGTACCCCAACCTGCGCGGCCACTACGACACGTTGGCCTTTAGCGAACCGGATGCTAAGCAGCTGGGCGCTCTGGATGCGGTATTTTTCGCTACTCCTCACGGCGTTGCCCACGCGTTAGCCGGTGAGCTTTTAGAAAAAGGCACGCGGATTATCGATTTATCCGCCGATTTCCGGCTGCGCGATGCTGACGTATGGAGCCAGTGGTACGGCCAGCCCCATGGCGCGCCTTCACTGCTTGAAGAGGCGGTCTACGGCTTGCCCGAAATGCACCGTGAACAAATCAAGACGGCGCGCTTGATTGCCGTTCCCGGCTGCTACCCAACCGCCGTACAGCTGGGCTACCTGCCGCTGCTGGAAGCGGGCCTGATTGATCCTCAGCAGTTGATTGCCGACTGTAAATCCGGCGTTACGGGTGCAGGACGCGGAGCCAAAGTGCCTTCGCTACTCGCGGAAGCCAGCGAGTCATTCAAAGCCTACGGCGCTTCAGGGCATCGTCACTTGCCTGAGATTCGCCAGGGCCTTAGTGATATGCAGGCAAGCCCAGTGGGCTTGACCTTTGTGCCGCATCTAACCCCCATGATTCGGGGCATTCATGCCACGCTTTATAGTCAGCTTACGACCACGGCAGATGATCTTCAGGCGCTTTTTGAGCAGCGCTATGCCAACGAACCCTTCGTTGACGTAATGCCTGCGGGTAGCCACCCCGAAACGCGTAGCGTAAAAGGCATCAATACCTGCCGCTTAGCCGTCCATCGTCCGGAAAACAGCAAAACGGTGGTGGTACTGTCAGTTATCGATAACCTGGTAAAAGGCGCCTCAGGTCAGGCCATCCAAAACCTCAACCTGATGTTTGGTTTCGATGAAACCATGGGCCTCACGGCCCCCGCGCTGATGCCTTAAACGCTAGAGCTCATGTCTTATGAGCTGGCGACCCTTGCAGAGGGCAACATCCGGTTGTCCTCTGTTGATATGCCAACACAATAGTTGACCATTTTGCTGGGAATTACCCATAATTACCCCCCAATGCCGATTATTCGTTCTTTAAGCTCGCGGGAGGTACCCATGAGCGGTGCAGAAGCTTTTGTTCCAACCCCTTTAATGTTGTCCGATAGTGCACGTAAGCGTATTAGTGCTCTGATGGATGAAGAAAACAATCCCGCTCTGAAACTGCGTGTCTACGTAACTGGCGGCGGCTGCTCAGGTTTTCAGTACGGATTCGATTTCGCTGATAATGTCGCCGAAGACGACACGCTCATCGAATTTGGCAAGGCCACCCTGGTGGTTGACCCTCTGTCCTACCAGTATCTGGTGGGCTCCACGGTGGATTACGAAGAAGGTCTGGCTGGCGCTCGTTTTCGTATTCAAAACCCCAATGCCACGACAACTTGCGGCTGCGGCGCCTCGTTTATGGTGTAGCAATCGCCTGCTTGCGTTGGTAGCAAGGGCTCCTCGTGACTTGACGCCTTGTCGGTTTCTCGCCAAGGTTGATAGGTCAACAACCGCTCATATGGCGTTATAAAGAGAGCGCAATCTCTTTAAAACGTTGCATAGAAGCTATAAAACACGGGGAAACAAATGAAATCCATACTAACGAAAACAGCGATTGCTTCCGCCATAGCCTTGGGTTTAAGCAGTGCTACTGTCGCCATGGCCCAAACGCCATCCGTCAATGTAGCGACCGACCCAAGCTTCGTTCCGTTTGAAATGATGGACCCAGAAACCGGTGAGATGATCGGTTTCGATATGGATATCATCAACGAAATCGCCGATCGGGCCGGTTTTGAAGTGAATCTGACCACCATGGAATTCTCCGGCATTATTCCGGCCGTACAGACCGGTAGCCAAGAGATAGCCATTGCCGGTATCACGATTACCGATGAACGCGCGCAAATTGTCGATTTCACAGACCCCTACTATGACTCCGGCCTGCAGATCATTGTCCGTGCTGATAACGAAGAGGTCTCCTCACTTGAGGACCTTCAGGATTTGACCATTGGCACCAAGATCGGCTCCACCAGTTACGACTTCCTGCAACAGGAACTGGGTGAAAACGCCGACATTACGCCTTACCCCGGCACTGCCGATATGTACATGGCGCTACTGGGTCGCAACGTTGACGCCGTGCTTTATGATGCCCCCAACGTTGCCTACTTCTCGCAAACCCGTGGCGAAGGCCGTACCAAAGTCGTTGGCCCCCTTTATGAAGGCCAGCAGTACGGCATCGTCTTTCATAAGGGCAGTGAATGGGTAGCACCGGCTAACGAAGCGCTAGCCGCCATGCGTGAAGACGGTACTTACGACGAAATCTACGCCAAGTGGTTCGGCGAAGCACCCAGCGAAGACTAAGTGGGCTGCTAATCGCATTTGTAATCACTCATCACAGGGCCGGGCGGCCATTCCCCCGGCCCTGTGCCGTTGTAATGTCGCTTTTTCCTTTTTGGAGATAACGCGTGGACTTCGATTTTCAGTTTGATTGGTCGGCAGCGTTTGCGTCGATCCCCTACCTGCTACCCGGCATCCCCTGGACGCTGCTGATTTCGTTTGGCGGTCTCGCCTTTGGCTTTTTTATCGGCATCTTCTTTGGCCTGCTGCGGATTAGCCCGATTCGCTGGTTACGCTGGCTTGCGATTTGTTATATAGAGATATTTCGCGGCACGCCTATTCTCGTGCAGGTGCTGTTTATCTTTTACGGTCTTCCCCAGCTGCTGGGTAGTCCCATCAATGCGCTGGTCGCAGGTATCGCGGCCATTGCGGTCAACTCGGGCGCGTATATTTCCGAAATCGTGCGCGGCGGTGTGCAGTCAATTGAGCGCGGCCAGCGTGAAGCCTCGCTGTCGCTCGGGCTTTCCCGCACCCAGGCATTTCGCTACGTGATCTGGCCACAGGCGTTTCGGCGCATGATTCCACCGCTGGGTAATCAGGGCATCATCAGTATCAAGGATACGTCACTGTTTTCCGTAATCGGGGTAGGCGAGCTGGTGCGTCAGGGGCAGATCTATATTGCCACGACGTTTACCGCCCTTGAGGTCTACTTTATGGTCGCGCTGATGTATCTGGCGATCACCTGGACCCTTTCCATTATTCTGCGCCAGCTTGAGAGCCGCGGCATTGCCGGCCAATAAGGACACGTACAATGACCGATACAATGTCACCTACAGTGCCACCCATTGTGCGTATGCAGAAGCTGAACAAACACTTTGGCAGCCTGCATGTACTCAATGATATTGACCTTGAGATTGTTCCTGGCGAAGTCGTTGTGGTGATTGGCGCCAGCGGGTCAGGTAAATCAACGCTGATTCGCTGTATTAATGGCCTGGAAGAGTTTCAATCAGGCACCTTAAGCGTTGATGGCAATACGCTGAAACCTGACGGTAAAAGCAGTAAAGCGCTGCAAACCATCCGTACGGAAGTCGGCATGGTGTTCCAGCAGTTCAATCTGTTTCCTCATCTAAGCGTTATCGACAATATCACCCTGGCGCCGATGAAAGTGCGTGGCTGGAGCCGAAGCGATGCGGTGGCTACCGCAAACCGCCTGCTTGATCGGGTGGGTATTGCCGACCAGGCGGATAAGTATCCCAGCCAGCTCTCAGGCGGCCAGCAACAGCGCGTAGCGCTTGCTCGAGCTCTGGCCATGGAACCCCGGCTAATGCTGTTTGACGAGCCTACCTCGGCGCTTGACCCCGAGATGATTGGTGAGGTACTCGATGCCATGCGCGAGCTTGCCAAAGAAGGTATGACCATGGTGATTGTTACCCATGAAATGGGCTTCGCACGCGAAGTGGCCGACCGGATTATCTTTATTCATAAAGGCGTTATTGCAGAGCAGGGAACGCCTGAACAGCTCTTTGATACCCCTCAGCATGAACGCACCCAATCGTTTCTAGCCCGGGTGCTCAAGCACTAAATCTGAATAAATTATCGACTCAAACGTGCTTTTTAATGGCCTGTCCTTGCGACAGGCCATTTTTTTGCCCTGTGGATAAACTTTTTATTTTAATTGTCCCTATGACGCTGTAACGCTGATAAACAGCGTTTCTCATCGCTTTACCATGTGGTTGAGTGACATGTTCACAGGTACGGTAACAAGCCCGGTATGGGTAGGTGGATAACCCGTGTTTTTGGCAGGCTGTGGGTAAGTAGCTATTTCATCCACAGGCGAGACACCGTTTCTACTCAGGCAATACGCTGCTTAACCACGTAAAGGTCAACATTTTAAGTACATGATACTAATAACTATAAGTTAGTTATGCACAGAAACTGTCCACACTAGTAGTTACAACATTAACAGAACTTCTCTTATTTTATTTTTATATTGTTATTAATAGAGGTCAGTTAATGAATTGAGGTGTGGAAAAACCTGACGGTTACCCACAGGGGGTTTATACTGCCCGGCTTATTGAACTACCGTGGCTATGTCGGAAAAAACTGACGACATTGGTCACATCATTCGTGCCAACAGGCGCAAGACGAGGTGTCTCTTGAATTACCCCGACCGCTTTGACGTGATTGTCATCGGCGGTGGCCATGCGGGAACCGAAGCCGCATTGGCCTCTGCTCGTATGGGCTGTCAGACCCTACTGCTCACTCACAACATCGAGACCTTGGGTCAGATGTCGTGTAACCCTGCCATTGGCGGCATTGGCAAAAGCCATTTGGTCAAAGAAATCGATGCGCTAGGCGGGGCGATGGGGCTTGCCACGGATTTGGGCGGTATTCAGTTTCGGGTGCTTAACGCTCGAAAAGGGCCTGCAGTGCGTGCCACACGTGCTCAAGCAGATCGTGTACGCTACAAAGCAGCGATCCGCGGTATGTTGGAAAACCAGCCAAACTTAACGATTTTTCAGCAAGCGGCTGGCGATCTGGTTGTGGATAACGACACGGTACGTGGCGTGGTTACCGAAACCGGCATTCGTTTTTATGCCGAATCGGTAGTGCTATCCACCGGGACGTTTTTAGGCGGTGTGATCCATATTGGTTTGGATCAGAGTCGCGGCGGCCGGGCAGGTGACCCGCCCTCGAACGCTCTGGCCGAGCGTCTACGTGCTTTACCGTTTCGCGTTGACCGGTTGAAAACCGGCACGCCACCGCGAATTGACGCCAAGAGCGTGGATTTTTCCCAGCTTGAAGAACAGCCAGGTGATACGCCAACGCCGATAATGTCGTATCTTGGCTCGCGGGACATGCATCCTCAGCAGGTCAGTTGCCATATTGCGCACACCAATGAGCGCACTCATGAAATCATTTTGGCAAACCTTGACCGCTCACCCATGTATTCCGGCGTGATCGAAGGGGTTGGCCCGCGCTACTGCCCGTCGATTGAAGACAAGGTTCACCGGTTTGCCGATAAATCCAGCCATCAGGTATTTATTGAGCCGGAAGGCCTGGATACTCACGAGCTCTACCCCAACGGTATCTCGACCTCGCTGCCGTTTGATGTGCAGCTGCAGGTGGTTCGCTCGATCAAAGGCTTGGAAAACGCGCATATTACGCGCCCTGGCTACGCCATTGAGTACGATTTCTTTGATCCGCGGGATCTGAAACACTCGCTGGAAACCAAATTTATCCACAACCTGTTTTTTGCCGGCCAGATTAACGGCACAACGGGTTACGAAGAAGCGGGCGCGCAAGGGCTTCTTGCCGGGCTAAACGCCGCACGCCGTGCCAAGCAGCTGGAAACCTGGTACCCACGCCGCGACGAAGCGTACCTTGGCGTGCTGGTGGATGATTTGATCACCATGGGTACCAAAGAGCCCTATCGCATGTTTACATCGCGGGCGGAATATCGCCTGTTGCTACGTGAAGATAACGCCGATTTACGTCTGACGGAAAAAGGCCGCGAACTCGGCTTGGTCGATGACAAGCGCTGGAGCGCGTTTAGTCAAAAGCGTGAAGCGATTGCGTTGGAAACGGCTCGTTTAGCCAGCACTTGGGTGCAACCAAGTAGCCCGGCCGCGGCAAAAATAGCCGAAAAAACCGGCAAGCCACTTTCACGGGAATACCGTTTGAGTGATCTTCTCAAACGCCCGGAGTTAAATTACGCGGACCTGGCCGATCTGCCGGGCCTGGAAAATGCGCTTATTCATGATGAAGCTGTGGCCGAGCAGGTGCAGATTCAGGCCAAGTACGACGGCTATATCGGACGCCAGCAGGATGAGATTGATAAGCTTAAGCGCCATGAAGCAATGCCGCTGCCTGCCGATCTGGATTATCAGCGGGTGGAAGGGCTTTCCAACGAGATTCGTCAGAAGCTGACCGATGTTCGGCCCGAGACGCTTGCCCAGGCGGCGCGTATTTCCGGCGTAACGCCGGCTGCCGTCTCTATCCTGCTGGTGCATCTTAAAAAGCGTCGCCTCATAGCATCACCCGAGGTAGCTAACGGATGAGTGGGTTAACGGGATTGCTGAATAGCCTGCCAGCAAGTGCTGCCAAGCGGTTAGACGATGGGTTAGCGCAGCTTGGTTTAACCGTCACGACGCACCAGCGCGAGCAGCTGTTGGGGTTTGTCGCGCTATTGCACAAGTGGAACAAGGCTTATAACCTCACGGCAGTCCGTGAGGTTGACGAGATGGTTTCGCGTCACGTGCTGGATAGCGCCGCCGTAGCACCCTATGTACAGGGCCCGGCGCTGCTTGATGTTGGTGCTGGACCTGGCCTTCCGGGTATCGTATTGGCCATTCTTAACCCGGCCTTAGCGGTTACCCTGGTGGACAGCAATGGCAAAAAAGTCCGTTTTCAGCGTCAAGCCATAATGGAGCTTGCCCTGGAAAACGTGACCGCGAGCCAGGCACGCGTGGAGCAGTTTAAAGACCAAGCGTTTGATCAAGTGATTTCCCGGGCGTTTGCAAGCTTAGTAGACTTTGTGACGTTGACCCGCGAGTTGCCTGCCGCCAATGGGCAGTGGCTGGCCATGAAAGGCCCCGGCGCTGACGACGAACTGCGAGAACTACCCAGCGGAATTAGGTTGCAAACGCGCCATCTGCTGAAAGTCCCTTTTGAAACGGCCGAGCGACAGCTGTTGATTCTGAACCCCAGGAAGGAGTTGAGTAAGTGAGCCAGATCATTGCCCTGACCAACCAAAAAGGCGGCGTGGGCAAGACCACCTCGGCCGTTAACCTGGCTGCCAGTCTTGCCGCGCTTGACCGTCGGGTACTGCTGGTGGATCTTGATCCGCAAGGTCACGCCAGTATGGGCAGTGGGATCGACAAGCACGAACTCGATAAAAGCGTCCTGGATGTCCTGCTGGGTGAAGCGACGGCTGCCGATACTATCGTGCGGCAACTACCGGTTCACTATGATGTTCTACCCGGAAACGGTGATCTGACCGCGGCTGAAGTCGAACTGCTGGATCTGGATAAGCGCGAAAGCTGCCTTACCACGGCACTGGCTTCAGTGGCCGATAATTACGATGTGGTACTGATCGACTGCCCGCCTTCGCTGAACATGCTCACCGTCAATGCACTCACGGCGGCGGACAGCGTGCTGATTCCGCTCCAGTGCGAGTTCTATGCGTTGGAAGGCCTCTCGGCGCTGCTGGATACCGTTGAGCAGATCAAGCAAAGCGTGAACCCTGACTTGGCGGTCGCTGGCATATTGCGCACCATGTACGATAAGCGCACAAGCCTAACGCGGGAAGTGGATAAGCAGCTGCGTGATTTCTTTGGCGATGCGCTGCTTAAAACGACGATCCCGCGCAATGTGAAAGTGGCAGAAGCGCCAAGTCACGGGGTGCCCGTCACGCAATATGCCCGCTTTTCACGGGGCAGCCAGGCGTACCGTGTACTGGCAAAAGAAATGATTCGTCGGTTATCGCTATAACGTATTGATAAGTACGAGGGAAAGCGAATGACGCGTAAACGCGCGCTAGGACGTGGCCTGGATGCCCTAATTGGTGCGGGCGCCCGTCGCCGTGACAGTTTAGAACTTACTGGAGGCTCCACTTTAGAGGCTCATGACGATGTTACTGTTGTGGCTGCAGCCACAGAGGTGGCACCTGAGCGTTTGGAGCGGCTGCCGCTTGGTCAGCTAACGCGCGGCAAATACCAGCCGCGGCGGGACATTCAGCCAGAAGCGCTTGAAGAGCTTGCCGATTCTATTCGTGCCCAGGGCGTAATGCAGCCTATTGTGGTGCGTCCGATCGGCGAAAACCGTTATGAGATTATTGCCGGTGAACGGCGTTGGCGCGCCGCCCAGCTAGCCGAGCTTGATGTGATCCCTGCGGTTATCCGTGAGGTGAGCGATGAAGTTGCCCTGGCGCTGGCGCTTATTGAAAACATTCAGCGCGAAAACCTTAACGCAATTGAGGAAGCGCTGGCGCTTAAACGCCTGGGTGATGAGTTCGAACTAACGCAACAGCAAATCGCTGACGCGGTAGGTAAGTCACGCACTCAGGTGGCCAACCTGCTACGTCTGCTGGCGCTGGATGGTGAGGTGCAAACGCTGCTCGAGCGCGGCGATCTGGATATGGGCCATGCCCGCGCGCTGCTTTCCTTGACCAGTGCGCAGCAGCGTCAGGTGGCTCATGAAGTGGTGAATAACGACCTGACCGTAAGGGCAACCGAAGCGCTGGTTAAAAAAGTCCAAACCAGCCAAAGCGTTCCTAAAACGCCCAGCCGAGCCAACAAAACATCTGACGTTGCGCGTCTGGAGACTCAGCTAGGCGAATTGCTCGGTGCGCCGGTATCCATTGATCACGGCAATAAAGGCAAAGGCAAGGTGACCATCCGCTATACAAGCCTTGATGAGCTGGATGGAATTCTGGCGCATATTAAGTAGCAGGTTAAATAGCAGGCTTATTAAAGAAAGCGTCTAAAAGCGGCTATTTTTCACCCTTTGGTAGCAAGTCTGTACCTAAACGCGTTAAATACGCGCAACTTCGGTTGAAGGTGTGATAGCGCTTCCCTATAATCGCGCAAGATTTGTGCAGGTTGCTTAGAACGTTAAGGGCAACTGTTCGCTAGCAGGGTGCTGGGCAATGGTACAACGTGTTGAAACCCAGCGACGGAAGGCTTACGTCATCCGGCTTACTACCGCACAGCTTATGGTAGCGCTTGTCGGAATATTGATGGCTTACCCAGTAGCGCGCATGCCGGGCGTCTTCTCCGTAGCAACAGGCGCTTTGGTGGCCTTGCTACCCCAGGCTTTTTTTATACAGCGAATGGGCATCCTGCACAGCAAGCGAACATCGCGAAGCGGTGTTGATTTATTTCGTGCCGAAGCAGGCAAGTTTGGTTTGACGGTGGCACTGTTTAGCGCAGTGTTTGTGGTAGCGCCCCCCTCAAACCCCGCTTTCTTCTTTAGTGCTTATGTGGCGGTCGTTCTGATGCATGGGCTAACGCCGTTGTTTATGCGCAGACATCGCACACTTGATTGAGGTGATATCTCTATGGCCGCAGGAAACGAAGTCTCGACGACTTATTATATCCAGCACCACTTGCAGAACCTGACCTTTGGACATCACCCGGTGAATGGTTGGTCGTTGGCTCACTCGTCTGAAGAAGCCGTTGAAATGGGTTTCTGGGCGATCCATCTGGATACCATGGGCTGGTCAATTGCCATGGGGCTGCTGTTTATCTGGATATTCCGTAAAGCAGGTAAAGCAGCAACAACCGGCGTGCCGGGTGGCCTGCAAAACGCCGTCGAAATGGTCGTTGAGTTCATTGAAAACCTTACACGCTCTACCTTCCATGGGCGTAACCCCCACATTGCTCCGCTGGCGCTGACGCTGTTCGTGTGGATACTGCTCATGAACTCGCTCAAGATCCTGCCGGTCGACTATGGCCCGGTACTGTTCAGCAAGCTCGGTGTGGATTACATGAAGATCGTGCCAACCACCGATGTGAACGCCACATTGGGCATGGCGCTGGGCGTTTTCGGCCTGATTCTTTACTACAACTTCAAGGTGAAAGGTGTTGGCGGTTTTGCTCGGGAGCTTTCCCTTACGCCGTTCAACCATTGGGCGCTGATCCCCTTTAACCTGGTGCTTGAAATTGTCTCCTTGCTGGTCAAGCCGTTCAGCCTGGCGATGCGTCTGTTCGGCAACATGTTCGCAGGCGAAGTAATCTTCATCCTGATCGCGATGCTGCCGTTCTGGGCCATCTGGGTACTGGATGTGCCGTGGGCGATCTTCCACATTCTGGTAGTAACACTACAGGCGTTTATTTTCACCGTATTGACGGTGGTGTACCTGAGCGCGGCTCACGAACACCACTAATGTGATTGATATCACGTGATAAGCACGTGATTTCAAAAACTAAGGTTTTAAAAACTAAGATTTCAAAAACCCGTTTCATTAACCCTCAACCCTTAACCAAAACTTAAACTCAGGAGCAACATCATGGAAATGGTTTATCTTTCTGCTGCTATCATCATCGGTCTAGGCGCACTGGCTACTGGTATTGGCTTCGCTATTTTGGGCGGCAAACTGCTTGAGTCTACTGCACGTCAGCCGGAGCTGGGTGACCAGCTGCAGACAAAAACCTTCATCATGGCAGGTCTGCTTGACGCTGTACCGATGATCGGTGTTGGTATTGCGATGTACCTGATCTTCGTTGTTGCCGGTTAATGATAGCTTTACCGGGCGGTTAACCGCTCGGTCTTGTTTGACACCGGTCGCCACGAACTTGTCAGAGGTACATCCCTGTGAATATCAACATGACGCTTATCGGGCAGACGATCGCCTTCGCGATCTTTGTCTGGTTTTGCATAAAGTACGTGTGGCCTCCGATCAGCAACGCGCTTAACGAGCGTCAGAAAAAAATTGCTGATGGCTTGGATGCAGCCAGCCGTGCTACCCGTGATCTTGAGCTAGCTCAAGAGCGGGCAGAACAGACGCTGCGTGAGAGCAAGGAACAAGCTTCTCAGATTCTTGAACAGGCCAACAAGCGCTCTGCTCAGATGATTGAAGAAGCCCGCGAGCAGGCCCGCGCTGAAGGCGAGCGCCTGACGGCGAACGCACGTTCTGAGATCGAGCTTGAAGTGAACCGCGCGAAAGAAGAGCTGCGTGCCCAGGTGTCTCATCTGGCAATCGTAGGCGCTGAGCGTGTTCTAGAAGCCTCCGTCGACGAGAAAGCGCATCGCGAGCTGCTTGATAAGCTAGCCGCTGAACTGTAAGGAGGTGAATCATGGCGGAATTACTTACCGTCGCTCGTCCTTACGCTAAGGCGGCGTTTGAACACGCACGTGATAATGACGCGCTTGATAGCTGGTCGCAGGCGCTAGGTTTTCTAGGCGCCGCTGTGGCTGATAGCGACGTTCGTCGTCTGCTGAGCAGTCCGAAAGTTGAGAACGAAAAGAAAGTTGCTCTGTTGGTGGATCTTTTTCCAGAACGGCAAAGCGACACGTTAACTCGTTTTTTGGACGCTTTGGCCGACCAGGGTCGCTTGATGTCACTGGCCTCAATTGCTGAGCAGTTCGAGCGCTTACGCGCAGAACATGAGCAGCGTGTTGAGGTAATGGTAACGTCAGCCTATAAGCTGACGGCCGCACAGCAGACCAAGCTCGCAAACGCGCTCAAGAAACGTCTGAATCGCGAAATCTCCATTACTACTCAGGTAGACAAGTCGCTTATTGGCGGTGTCATCCTGCGTGCCGGTGATACCGTCATTGACGGTTCGGTGCGTGGTCGATTGAACCGCCTTTCCGAAGCGCTGACCGCTTGAGTCTGAGGGACATGGCATGCAGCAACTGAATCCTTCCGAGATCAGCGACATCATCAAGCAGCGTATTGAAAAGCTTGACGTCGCATCTGAAGCCCGTAATCAGGGCACCATTGTTAGCGTTTCTGACGGTATCGTGAAAATTCACGGCCTCGAAGACGCAATGTTTGGTGAAATGATTGAATTTCCTAACAGCGTCTTTGGCATGGTACTTAACCTGGAGCGCGACTCCGTAGGTGCCGTTGTCCTGGGTGACTACCTGCTGCTTGAAGAAGGCATGACCGCGAAATGCACCGGTCGTATTCTTGAAGTGCCGGTAGGTCCTGAGCTGATTGGCCGCGTTGTCGATGCGCTGGGTAACCCCATCGATGGCAAAGGCGACATCAATGCCAAGATGACCGACGCCGTCGAAAAAGTGGCGCCGGGCGTTATTACCCGTCAGTCGGTTGATGAACCGATTCAAACGGGTCTGAAATCTATCGATGCCATGGTGCCAATCGGTCGTGGTCAGCGTGAGCTGATCATTGGTGACCGCCAGATTGGTAAATCGGCCATTGCTATCGATGCGATTATCAACCAGAAAGGCAAGGGCGTTACCTGTGTGTACGTGGCGATTGGTCAGAAGCAGTCGACCATTGCCAACATCGTGCGCAAGCTTGAAGAGCATGGCGCGATGGAACATACCATCGTCGTCGCTGCTGGTGCTGCCGATCCGGCACCCATGCAGTTCCTCTCCGCGTATTCCGGTTGCACCATGGGTGAGTACTTCCGTGACCGTGGCGAAGACGCGATGATCGTCTATGACGATCTCTCCAAGCAGGCTGTGGCTTACCGCCAGGTATCTCTGCTGCTGCGTCGTCCGCCGGGTCGTGAAGCCTACCCGGGTGACGTGTTCTATCTCCACTCGCGTCTTTTGGAGCGTGCGGCACGCGTCAACGTCGACTACGTCGAGAAATTCACCAATGGTGAAGTGACAGGCAAAACCGGTTCCTTGACCGCGCTGCCGATCATCGAAACCCAGGGTGGCGACGTGTCTGCGTTCGTTCCGACCAACGTGATCTCGATCACCGATGGTCAGATCTTCCTGGAAACCAACCTGTTTAACTCCGGTGTTCGTCCGGCGATTAACGCAGGCCTGTCGGTTTCCCGTGTTGGTGGTGCAGCGCAGACCAAGATCATCAAGAAGCTGGGTGGTAGCGTACGTCTGGCCCTGGCTCAGTATCGTGAACTGGCGGCGTTCTCGCAGTTTGCTTCTGACCTTGATGAAGCCACGCGCAAGCAGCTTGAACACGGTCAGCGTGTTACCGAGCTGATGAAGCAGAACCAGTACTCGCCGATGTCTGTGGCAGAAATGGCTCTCTCGCTGTATGCCGCCAATGAAGGCTACCTGGATGACGTGAGCGTCGACAAGGTGCTGGACTTCGAACGTGCCCTGCACGGTTACATGAAGTCCGAGCATGGCGATCTGCTCGACAAGATCAACCAGACCGGTGACTACAACGACGAGATTAAAGACGGCATGAAGTCGGGTCTCGAGAAGTTCAAGGCGACTCAGAGCTGGTAATGTCTGGCCCGCCTGCGGGCGGGCTTGCCTACTTTCTGAGAGCCACGAACGAAGGGTAGATCGCTATGGCAGCTGCAAAAGAGATACGCACCCAGATTGGGAGCATCAAAAATACGCAGAAGATCACCAGCGCCATGGAAATGGTGGCTGCATCGAAAATGCGTAAAGCACAAGATCTAATGAAGGCCAGCCAGCCTTACGCCAAGCAGATTCGTAACGTGGTAGGCCACCTGGCTAACGCCAATCCTGAGTACACGCACGACTATATGGTCGAGCGTAACGAGGTGAAGCGCGTTGGTTATATTGTGGTTTCCACTGACCGTGGGTTGTGTGGCGGGTTGAACGTCAACCTGTTCAAAGCCGTGGTGAAAGACGCCGTGGCCTGGAAACAGGAAGGCGCTGAGCTGGACTTCTGTGCCCTCGGCTCCAAGGCCGGTGCTTTCTTCCGTAACTATGGCGGCAACCTGATTGCAGCCAAGAGTGGCATGGGAGAGAAGCCGACCGTCGAGGGTTTGATCGGAAGTATCAAGGTCATGCTCGAAGCGTACGACGAAGGACGACTCGATCGCCTGTTCGTGGTGTATAACGAATTCGTTAACACCATGACCCAGAGGCCGGTGGTTCGTCAGCTTCTTCCGCTGTCGCCCGATATGGGTGTCGGTGAGCACGACGAAGAAGACGCCCGTCCCGGAAGTTGGGACTACCTGTATGAACCGGATGCCAAGGCGTTGCTTGATAGCCTGCTAGTTCGTTTCGTCGAATCACAGGTGTATCAGGCGGTAGTCGAAAACGGTGCTTGCGAACAGGCAGCCCGTATGATCGCTATGAAGAGTGCCACCGATAACGCAGGCAACCTGATTGATGATCTGGAGATGGTCTATAACAAGGCTCGCCAGGCTGCTATCACCCAGGAAATTTCCGAGATCGTCGGCGGCGCTTCAGCCGTATAACGCCTAGGAAGCCCGATATTCAAGTGGCTTCCGGCAGACAGGTTTCATTTGCAGGTTTTTGAGAGGAACCAAGATGAGCGGACGTATCGTACAGATCATCGGCGCGGTGATTGACGTAGAGTTTCCGCGGGACTCAGTGCCCAAGGTCTACGACGCGCTGAAGGTCTCCGAGAAAGAGACTATTCTCGAAGTCCAGCAGCAGCTGGGCGACGGCGTGGTTCGTGCTATTGCAATGGGCTCCACTGAGGGCTTGAAGCGTAGCATGGACGTGATCAATACCGGTGCCGCGATTTCCGTACCCGTGGGTAAGGAAACGCTGGGCCGTATCATGAACGTACTTGGCGAACCGATCGATGAAGCAGGACCGATCGGCGAGCAAGAGCGTATGCCGATTCACCGTAAAGCACCGAGTTATGCCGATCAGGCAGCTTCCAACGAGCTGCTGGAAACCGGTATCAAGGTTATCGACCTGGTCTGCCCGTTTGCCAAGGGTGGTAAAGTCGGCCTGTTCGGCGGCGCCGGTGTAGGTAAAACCGTTAACATGATGGAGCTTATCCGCAACATCGCCACCGAGCACAGCGGCTATTCCGTATTTGCCGGTGTTGGTGAGCGTACGCGTGAGGGTAACGACTTCTATCATGAAATGACCGAATCCAACGTTATCGATAAGGTATCGCTGGTTTATGGTCAGATGAACGAGCCGCCGGGAAACCGTCTGCGCGTAGCATTGACCGGTCTGACCATTGCTGAAAAATTCCGTGATGAAGGCCGTGACGTTCTACTGTTCGTCGATAACATTTACCGTTACACCCTGGCCGGTACCGAAGTATCGGCACTGCTTGGCCGTATGCCGTCAGCGGTAGGTTACCAGCCGACATTGGCCGAAGAGATGGGTGTTCTGCAGGAACGTATCACCTCAACTAAAACAGGCTCTATCACGTCTGTTCAGGCCGTATACGTACCGGCCGATGACTTGACGGATCCGTCGCCTGCGACCACCTTCGCGCACCTTGATGCGACCGTGGTACTGGCACGTTCTATCGCTGAGCTAGGTATCTATCCGGCCATCGATCCGCTGGATTCTACCTCGCGTCAGCTGGATCCGCTGGTTGTTGGTGAAGAGCACTACGCTACCGCTCGCGGTGTGCAGAACGTTCTTCAGCGCTACAAGGAACTCAAGGATATTATCGCTATTCTGGGTATGGACGAGCTGTCTGATGAAGACAAGCTGGCCGTTTCCCGGGCGCGTAAAATCCAGCGTTTCCTGTCGCAGCCGTTCTTCGTGGCTGAGGTCTTCACCGGTTCGCCCGGCAAGTATGTTTCACTGAAAGACACGATTAGTGGCTTCCAGGGCATTCTCGCCGGTGAATACGACGATATGCCGGAACAGGCCTTCTACATGGTTGGCTCCATCGACGAAGCGGTCGAAAAAGCTAACCAGATGAAGAAGTAATCCCGTCCATTAGGGGGATTCGCTATGGCGAATAGCTTCACTTGCAATATCGTCAGCGCTGAAGCATCTATCTTCTCAGGCACTGTTGAGCAGGTAGTGGCTTCCGGGATGATGGGTGACCTGGGCATCTTGCCAGGTCACGCTCCGCTGCTGACCGAGCTTCAGCCGGGTCCGATCCGTGTGATCCACGATGGCGGCAAGGAAGAAAACTTCTTTGTCTCAGGCGGCTTTATGGAAGTCCAGCCTGATGTCGTGACGATCCTGGCTGATGCGGCTGCGCGTGCCAGCGACCTCAATGAGGCCGCTGCTGAAGAAGCGCGCAAAGAAGCCCTGAAAGCCTTTAACGAGAAGTCAGCTGAGCTTGACTATACTCGTGCGGCGGCAGAACTTGCCGAAGCTGTTGCCCAGTTGCGTACGATTCAGCAACTGCGTAAAAAGGCGGGTAAAGGCTAAAAAAACGCACTTAGCGTTCATAAAACGCTCCTTGAACCCGTGTTAGGGTTTAAGGAGCGTTTTTTTTGTCTGGTAGAATGATGGTTGTCAGCAACGTAGGAGGATGGCGATGGCATTGAGTGATGAAACCTTGCAGGAACTAAAAGCCGAGCTGCTCGACGAGCTGGTCAAAGATGAACCCAGTAAGGAACTGCTTTCTGAACGATTAGCTGAAATTCGCTCCGCCGATATTGGTGAAGTGCTCGAAGAGCTGATTGAAGAAGACGAAGAGCTGCAGGCGGCGCTATCGATTCTGGATGTGCTTTCCACCGAGCGTGCGGCAAATGTACTGGGCTACCTGCCTGGAGAAAGCCAGCTTGAAGTCGTTGGCGAATTAGGCGATACCCAGGTACTCAAGCTATTAGAGGAAATGGGCTCTGATGAGCGGGCCGATTTATTTAACCTGCTGGGCGATGACCGACGCGAAGCGCTGTTGCGGCGTATGGCCCACCAGGAGCGTGAAGACCTCAAACGGTTAGCCAGCTACGAAGAAGGAACGGCCGGCGCCATTATGACCTCTGACTATGTCGCCATAGCCAGTGGCATGACGGTGTCTCAAGCGCTGATGCGCGTGCGTCAAACGGCCCCAGACGCTGAAACGGTGTATCAGCTGTATATATTGGACAGTGACGGTGAGTTGATTGGCACGATGTCACTGCGCCAGCTGATGGTTGCACGTCCTGGGGCGGTGGTTGATGACATCATGATCAAGGATGTGATCAGCACCACGGTGGATGAAGAGCAGGAAGAAGTGGCGCGTATCGTGGCGCGTTATGATTTGCTTGCACTACCGGTGATTGATAACGATGGCAGGATGGTGGGTATTGTTACCCACGATGACGCTATGGACGTTGCCGAGTCTGAGGCCACCGAGGATTTCCATAAAGGGATGTCGATCGGTCAGCTAGAAGATGGTGTAAGCCGTGTACGGCTGTGGAGCCTTTATCGCAAGCGGGTTTTTTGGCTGGTATTACTGGTATTTGCCAATCTGTTTTCCGGTGCGGGTATTGCCTACTTTGAAGATATTATTGCCGCCCAGGTGGCGCTGGTGTTCTTCCTGCCTTTATTGATTGGCAGCGGCGGTAACGCGGGTGCTCAGGCCGCTACGCTGATGGTACGCGGGATGGCAACCGGCGATGTAGGGGTTAAAGACTGGAGTAAAATGCTTGGGCGAGAACTGTTGGTCGCAGGCTCGTTAGGGCTCACCATGGCGATTGCCGTGACCCCGATCGGTATTTTACGCGGTGGCAATGAAGTGGCCATGATTGTGGCGCTAAGCATGGTAACGATCGTACTGTTTGGCAGTCTGATCGGGATGTGCTTACCCTTCGTGCTTGAGCGCTTCAAGGTCGACCCGGCCACCGCCTCCGCACCTTTGGTAACCACGTTGATCGATGCCACGGGCGTATTGATTTACTTCACCATTGCGACATCGATTCTCTCCCATACCTAGCGCTTGACGTGGGTACGGCCCTAGCGCCGTACCCAACCGCGGTTGATCAGCGGCGAAAACACCAGGTGATAGCAGCGCATGACAACGCGCTCATAAAGCGGCAGAACCAACCAGGCGCGACCAAGGCCGGTCAGTGCAGCCGCCACCGGTGCAAGCATCAACGCGCCTATCATGTCCTGAGGAAAGTGAATTCCCAGAAAGATTCTGGCCCAGGCGACCGGCAGGGCAAGTAATAACAGACAGTGCCCGATACGCCGGGTGGCATCAAAAAGAGTCAGGCTGAAAGCCATGGTCAGCATGATCGTCAGGTGGTTGCTGGGAAAGGCGGGCGTGGCCGCATGTACCTGAAGGTATTCGCCCACAGGCACCATGAAAGGACGTGGCATGGGCCACAGCACGCCGATGGCCCAGCTTGCCGCTAACGCCATCACCGTTGCAATGAATGCTTCCAGTAGCGGACGTTTAAGCGTTTCATCGCCGAACAGCCAGCCGATGATAAGAAGCGCCGGTACCAGCAAGATAATATCCGAGGCGCACCAGTGGGCAATCAGCACAAGCCAGGCAGGCGAGTCGGGGGGCGAATTGAGCAGTTCGAAAAGAGCCAGATTGAGCGCGTCCATGTCTTCCAGAGCATCATGGTTAATATAGAAGCAGGCTTTTTTGGCCCGCCGCGTACGCTTGCTTTAGTAAGCAGCGCGACGCTCTAGGACCGCGTTTATCGTTGATTGTTCTAAGATGCTCAACGCATTGAGCTACTGGCGGCTCGGGTGATGAACATGACCTCTACGTGGCCCAGCCATTCGATGTCACTGGCCAGGGCCTTCAGCTGGCTGGCCAGGCACTGGGGGGGCTGGTGAACCGCATCGTCAATGATCAGTGATACCGATACCTTGTCGTCCAGATAGTGCAGCTGCAGCTCATTCAGCGTGCGCCACACCGGATGTCGGTACCAACGCTCGTTAAGCGCAGCTTCTACTTCAGGGCGTAAGGGCAGGCCGGGCAAGCGGCTTGGATCGCCTTCTCCAGCATCATCTTCCGGGTCGACGTGGAAAATAACGTCGGTGAGCAGGGGGAATTCATGGCGCAGGCGGCGGCTGACTTCATTGCCGATTTCGTGGGCTTCAGACACGGTAATCTTGGGCCTAACCACCACATGCAGATCGACCATGACCCAGCCCGCCGATTGACGGGTACGCAGGTCGTGAACGCTATCTACTCCTGGCACGCTACAGGCAACGTCGTGCATCTGGTGTTGAATGTCCTCGGGTAGGGCGGTATCGACTAATTCTCGAGCTGACTCCCAGAGTAAATCCCAGCCCACTTTACCGACCAATAAACCCACCACGATAGCCGCTACCGCATCCAGCCAGCCCAGACCAAACTGAGCGCCAATCAGTGCAATGAGAACGACTGCCGTGGAGAGGGCATCGCTGCGCGAATGCCAGGCATTGGCTTCAAGTAAGCGCGACTGGATACGCTTGGCCACCCGCATGGTATAGCGAAATATCCACTCTTTGCTCAACAGCGCAATAAACGTAATGACAATGGCCCAAAGGCCAGGAGCGGTTACTTCTGCGCCACTGAATAAGCGGCTCAGGCTGGACCAGGCAATGCCGCCTGCGACGAAAATCAGCACGCTGCCCAGCAGTAATGTGGTCAAGGTTTCTATGCGGCCATGGCCATAATGGTGGTCATCGTCGGGCTCCTGACGACCATAATGAATAGCCGCCAGCACGAAGCCATCGGTCACCAGATCAGACAGTGAATGGATGCCATCGGCAATCAGTGCTGCCGACCCAACAAGAAACCCCACTGCCACTTTGACAATGCTAAGCAAGCCATCTAACCAGGCGCCGATGTAGGTGACGCGCTTGGCAATTTGACTATCTAGCTCGCGGCTGGGAACCACTGGCGTTTCAACGGTCTGAGTCATGTAATACCTGACGGGGGCGCACTTTCAATAAAATAGGATTGTAGCGCAAAGCATAGCTACCTCTTAAGCCCTTTACAGGGAAGTATTCACTAACGCGTAACGTCATACGACGGTGGCCATGGCGGACATTCGCCTGATGGAGGTGTATCCTTATGCGCCATTGTCATTCAATAAACGTTTTGATGTACAGGATGACCCATGGAGTGGTTACAAATACTGGTGCTTGCCGCGGTGCAAGGCCTGACTGAATTTTTGCCTGTTTCAAGCTCCGCGCATTTGATTTTAGTACCGGTACTTACCACATGGGAGGATCAAGGGCTCGCCTTTGACGTAGCGCTTCATGTGGGAAGCCTAACCGCGGTTATGGTTTATTTTCGTAATGAAATTCTGCAAATAGTGCGCAGCAGTTTAGCGGTCGTCAAAGGTGGTGCCATTAACGAGGATGCTCGGCTAGGCCTCTGGATCGTCGTCGCTACTTTGCCCGTCTGTATCATTGGCTTCTTGCTCCAGGACATTATTTCAACCTATATGCGCTCGACGCTGATCATTGGTATCAGCCTTATAGGATTCGGGTTATTGCTGGGTTATGCAGACTATTTTAAACGCGGCACTAAAAGTGAATATCAGATGGGCTGGAAAGAAGTGATGATTATTGGCTTCTCGCAGGCACTGGCTCTGATTCCCGGAACTTCACGCTCAGGCATCAGCATGACGGCGGCACTGATGGTGGGGATGAGCCGTGAAGGCGCTGCCCGCTTCTCCTTTTTACTCTCTATACCCGTTATCTTATTGGCCGGTGGGCTTGAGGCCATCAAGCTGTTACGTCAGCCTCAGGCTATCGACTGGCTGTCCCTGACGGCTGGCACGTTGCTATCGGGTGTGATCGCCTATTTGTGTATCCACTTTTTTCTGTTGGTGATTAAAAAAATAGGCATGCAGCCCTTTGTCGTTTATCGCGTACTGTTCGGTGCGTGGCTTATCTGGTTTTTCCACTTTTAGAGCAAGCTCATGATGTCATTACTCCCTGGATCGACACGGTTAATAGAAAAAGCAGCGCTGGCAATGGTGCTTTTGCTCTTGGTCGGCTGTTCAGAAAAGGATCGCCCGCTTGAATCGCCAGTACGTTTGGAAGGTGGCATATTTGGTACTTTCTATCAGGTATCCATTAGCGACCCCCTCACGCAAGGAGAGGCTGAGGCGCTGGAAGCCGGCTTCCTGGCAGAGCTTGAAAGCGTCGATGCGGCCATGTCGACCTATCGTGATGACTCTGAGCTAAGCGTATTTAACCAGGCACCGCTCAACGAGTGGCAGCCGCTTTCCAATGCGCTTATTGAAGTGCTGGCGATTAGCCGCTCAATCGCGGAAGCCAGCAGCGGTGCGTTTGATATCACCATCGGTGATCTGGTCAACCTATGGAGCTTTGGCCCTGAAGCGCGCCCTAAAGAGGTTCCTTCCGAGCAAATGCTCGCCCAGCGCTTGGCCCAAGTCGGCTTTGATGCTGTACAGGTGGATACCCAGGCCATGCAGGCGCGCCGTGAGCGCGATGTCTATGTAGATCTCTCCGGTGTCGCCAAAGGTCATGGCACCGATCGCGTAGCGGCGTATCTGGACCAGCAGGGCATAGAGGGTTATTTAATCAACCTGGGCGGGGATATGCTGGCACATGGCTACCGCGATGATAATGAAACGCCCTGGCGAGTGGGTATTGAAACCCCACAGGATGGCGCGCCTCAGGCACAGCATATTTTACCGCTGCATGACATGTCCGTTGCGACCTCAGGTGATTACCGCAATTATTTTGAGATGGACGGCAGGCGCTTTGCCCATACCATTGACCCGCGCACCGGTCAGCCGGTCACGCATAACCTTGCATCGGTATCGGTTTTTCACCCCTCCAACGCTTGGGCCGATGCCTGGGCGACGGCATTACTAGTCTTGGGTAGTGAGACCGGTATGGAAATGGCATTAGCCAATAATCTTAGTGTTTTGATGTTGATACGCGAGGGTGATCATTGGCAGAGTATCGTAAGCCCTGCCTTTGTAGATTATTTCGGTGAAGCGCTGGTCGATGAGCTAGGCATCGAGCAATGGACGGCCCCTAACGAGAAGCTAGAACAAGGTAACTAGGATGCAAAAAGAACTCGATGTTGTGATTCTCGCGGCGGGTAAAGGCACGCGAATGCGCTCACAAATGCCCAAGGTGCTCCACACTCTGGCGGGCAAACCCATGGTGACGCACGTGCTGGAGACGGCTGCGGGCTTGCGTCCAGAGCGTACCCACGTGGTCATCGGCCATGGCGCGGATCAGCTGCGTCAGGCATTGGCGGATGCAAACGTCACGTTTGCCGTACAGGAAGAGCAGAAGGGTACAGGACACGCGGCTGCTCAGGCAGTAAGCCAGCTTGGCAGCGGAACCGTTTTGATTCTTTATGGTGATGTGCCGCTCATCCAGCGCGAAACGCTGTCAGCGCTTTTGGCCCATGTCGATGAGCAGCATATGGGGCTTTTAACCGTCACCCTAGATGATCCAACAGGCTATGGCCGCATCGTGCGTAATGACGCAGGCGAGGCAGTGGCTATCGTTGAGCAAAAAGACGCCAGTGATGCCGAGCGCGCTATTTCTGAATGCAACACCGGCATTATGGCGATGACCAGTGACCAACTAAAACGCTGGCTACCCAAACTCTCCGCTGATAATGCACAGGGCGAGTACTATCTGACCGATGTTATCGCGATGGCTGCGGCAGAAGGTATCAAGGTATGCACCGAGCAGCCTGGCAGCGCCGTTGAAGTCGAGGGTGTGAATAATCGCGCGCAAATGGCGCGGCTGGAGCGTGCCTATCAAACGCACTTGGCTAATCATCTAATGGAGCAGGGCGTAGCTCTAGCGGACCCGGCAAGGCTGGATGTACGCGGTAGCTTAACCTGCGGTCACGACGTATTTATCGACGTGGGCTGTATTTTTGAAGGCAAGGTAGAGCTTGGTGAAGGCGTACGTGTGGGCCCTTACTGCGTCATCAAAAACAGCACTATCGGCGCCGAAAGCACCGTTGATAGCCATAGCGTGATTGATCATACGGTAGCTGCCGGACATAACCAGATCGGCCCCTACGCGCGGCTACGCCCCGGTACACGCCTGGCGGTCAATGCCAAGGTGGGTAATTTTGTGGAAACCAAAAATGCTGACGTTGGCGAAGGCAGCAAGATAAACCACTTAAGCTACGTGGGTGATGCACGCCTGGGGCGCAACGTTAATGTTGGCGCGGGTACGATTACCTGTAACTACGACGGCGCCAATAAGCACCATACCGAGATAGGCGACCACGTTTTTGTTGGCTCCAATAGCGCGTTGGTGGCACCGGTCACCATTGGTCGCGGGGCGACGGTGGGAGCAGGGTCGACCATTGCCAAAGATGTCAGTGAGCATGCCCTTGCGGTGACGCGTAGTAAGCAGCTGGAAAAAGCCGATTGGCCGCGGCCCGTCAA
Source organism: Vreelandella zhanjiangensis DSM 21076 (assembly GCF_000377665.1). Taxonomy (GTDB): domain Bacteria; phylum Pseudomonadota; class Gammaproteobacteria; order Pseudomonadales; family Halomonadaceae; genus Vreelandella; species Vreelandella zhanjiangensis. Next base: position 87,414 of record NZ_KB898653.1, read on the forward strand.
GACTGCCAAGTAAGGTATTCGTCCAACAATCGCTGGTTAATAAGTCCTAGGAGAACTGCTTATGTGTGGCATCGTCGCGGCGGTTGCGCAACGTAATGTGCAAGAAATACTGTTAGAAGGGCTTAAACGCCTGGAGTATCGCGGCTATGACTCATCCGGCATGACGGTGTTAGACGCTAAGAATGAACTCACGCGCCATCGTGCGCTAGGCAAGGTTGCAGCGCTTGAGCAAGCGCTGGAACAACAGACACTGCCGGGCACCTCGGGCATTGCACATACGCGCTGGGCAACCCACGGCAAACCCTCAGAAGCCAATGCCCATCCGCACCACAGTGGCCAGCAGGTGGCCGTCGTACATAACGGCATTATTGAAAACTACGAATATATTAAAGAGACCCTGCAAGCCAGCGGCTACACGTTTAGCTCAGAAACCGATACTGAAGTAATCGCTCACTTGCTTTCCGATAAGCTGCAAAGTGGTTTCAGCCTGTTTGACGCCACCCAGGAAATTGTCAATGGTCTGGGCGGCGCCTATGCCTTGGGGGTCATGAGCAACAAGGAACCGGGCGTAGTGGTGGGTGCTCGTCAGGGCAGTCCTCTGGTGGTGGGTGTGGGAATCGATGAGGCATTTTTAGCCTCAGACCCGCTCGCTTTGTTGCAGGTGACCGATCGGTTTATTTACCTGGAAGAGGGCGACCTGGTCGAACTGCGCGAGAAAGGCGTTATTCGCATCGTGGATCGTGACGGCCATTCGGTAACCCGGCCCGTACACATCTTCGAGCATGGCGATGGGGCTGCCAGTAAAGGCGACTATCGCCACTATATGCTCAAAGAAATCTATGAGCAGCCCACGGTCATTCAAGCCGTTCTGGAAGGTCGGCTGAGCGGCAACAGCGTACTGATCGAGAGCTTTGGCCCTGATGCCCAGGTGCTGTTCCAGAAAACGCGCCAAATACATATCATCGCCTGTGGCACCAGCTATCATGCGGCCATGGTGGCGCGCTACTGGCTTGAACGTTATGCCTGCGTACCGGTACAGGTTGAAGTGGCATCAGAATACCGTTATCGCCATCCGGTCGTAGCGGAAGGCAGCCTGTTTGTGACGCTTTCCCAGTCTGGTGAAACGGCCGATACGCTGGCGGCTCTTCGGTTTGCCAAAACCTTGGGCTACGTAGGCACACTGGCAATCTGCAACGTGCCGGGAAGCTCTTTGGTGCGCGAGTCCGACATGACGTTGATGACCCGTGCAGGCCCCGAAATCGGTGTTGCTTCGACTAAGGCCTTCACTACCCAGCTGGTCGCGCTCATGCTGCTGACCCTATCGGTCAGCAAGGCCAAAGGCCAGGAAGAGCACGTGGGTATTGTGGAAGCGCTACACACGCTTTCCAGCGTCTGTGAGCAGGTACTGGCGCTAGATGGCCAGATAGAAAAGCTTTCCCAAGCCTTCGCTGAAAAGCACCATGCGCTGTTTTTGGGCCGCGGTGCTCACTACCCGATTGCGCTGGAAGGTGCTCTCAAGCTGAAGGAAATTTCTTATATCCATGCTGAAGCCTACCCGGCAGGCGAGTTAAAGCATGGGCCGCTGGCGCTGGTGGATAGCGAGATGCCGGTGATTTCGGTTGCACCCAACGACGACCTGCTGGAGAAGCTAAAATCCAACCTGCAGGAAGTCCGTGCCCGCGGCGGTCAGCTGTTTGTATTTGCGGATGAAAACGTCGGTATTAAACCGCAAGACAATATTCAAGTGATTGAATTGCCGCATATCCACGAAGCTTTAGCGCCACTGCTGTATACCCTTCCCCTGCAGCTTTTGAGTTACCACGTAGCGGTACTCAAAGGCACCGATGTGGACCAACCGCGCAACCTGGCAAAAAGTGTCACGGTCGAGTAAACGCTGAGTAATAAAAGTTAAGGCGGTATGTTAAGATTGCGTTGTACAGGGTGTGGCAATAAGCCGCACCCTGTATGCGTTAGCTGCGTTGCAGCACTTAGTTAGTGTGCTTATCATCGTAGCGTTCTCTTTCCTCAATCTGCCAGGATCACGCTGTCATGAAACCACCAAACGCCCTTGCTGCCCGGCTCTCAGCTCGTCGGGCCGCTTGGTTGTTGATTGCTCTCTGCGCTGTTGTCTTTCCTTCCCTGTCTTACGCTGATGCTGGTCCACTTGATTTAACCCTCTCCTTTGCCGGTATTACCTGTGTTGCTATCTTCATACTTGCCTACGCCTTGGTAATGTCTGAAGAAATCCTGCATATGCGCAAATCAAAGCCTGTGCTGGTGGCTGCTGGCCTTATCTGGGCTATTGTTGCTTGGGTGTATGTGCAAGCGGGCATGCCGGAAGCGGCCGAAACCGCGTTTCGTGAGACGCTGCTGGAATATACTGAGCTGCTGCTGTTCTTGCTGGTCGCCATGACCTACATCAACGCGATGGAGGAGCGACGTACCTTTGATGCACTGCGTGCCTGGCTTGTGCGCAAGGGGTTCAGCTACCGCAGCCTTTTCTGGATCACCGGTTTTCTTGCGTTTGGTATTTCGGCCATTGCCAACAACATGACCACGGCCATGTTGATGTGTGCGGTGGTGCTCAAGGTAGCGGAAGGCGATAAAAAGTTTATCGGCTTATGCTGCGTTAACGTGGTGGTGGCCTCCAACGCAGGCGGTGCGTTTAGCCCATTTGGGGATATCACTACGCTGATGGTTTGGCAGGCCGGCCAAGTGCCGTTTGGCGGTTTTTTTGTACTGCTGCTGCCCGCGATCGTTAACTTCATAGTGCCCGCGGTGATCATGAATTTCTTCATCGTTAATCGCCAGCCTGCAGCACTTACTGAAACCGTTTGGCTCAAGCGGGGCGCACGGCGGATTATCGTGCTGTTTTTAATTACCGTTGCCATTTCGGTACTCTGCCACTCAGTTCTGCATCTGCCGCCGGCCATGGGCATGATGTTTGGCTTGGGATTACTTCAGTTCTTTGGCTACTATCTGCGCCGCAGCCTGCCACGTTCGCTGGAGCGCAAGCGGGAGCGCTATTCGCGCCGTGGCGACTGGAAGAAACTTGAGCAGCTAGGTAGCGTGGTACCGTTTGATATCTTTAGCCGTATTGCCCGTTCAGAGTGGGACACCCTGCTGTTTTTCTACGGGGTTGTGCTTAGCGTGGGCGGTCTTGGCTTTATGGGTTACTTAGCTCTGCTGTCTGAAACCCTTTACGGCGGCTGGAACCCGGTATGGGCTAACGTGGTGCTAGGGCTTATCTCCGCGGTAGTCGATAACATCCCGGTCATGTTTGCGGTGCTCTCCATGGCGCCGGATATGTCGGAAGGCAACTGGCTGCTGATTACCTTAACCGCTGGCGTAGGGGGCAGTCTGCTCTCAATGGGATCAGCGGCAGGCGTGGCCTTGATGGGCCAGGCGCGCGGTATCTATACGTTTGCGGTTCACCTGCGCTGGGTGCCGGCTATTTTGCTGGGCTATGCGGCAAGTATCGTGACACACCTGTGGATCAACGCGTCGCTTTTCTAAGTAATCAATTAGTACGGCATTAAAAACGCCCCTTACCGGTAACGGTAAGGGGCGTTTTAGTAATAAAGCTAACTGTCAGACCAACCTTAAAAGCGTTTCACTAAACGACAAGTTCAGTCTTACAGGTCGTGGCCGGTAATAACCTGACAGATATCCGCAAAGCTGCGTGCCATGGGTACCACGGTGTTCACTTCCTTGCCGACTGCGTTTTGAATATCGGTTGCTGAGATTAAGCCACGGATGGTCAGCTCATGCTGGGCATCGTACTGGGTAATCAGTAGGTGCTGTTCGGTCGCGTCTTCCATGATGAGCACGAGATCTTCAATTGTCAGGGCGGAAAGCTGCTCATACGTCATGGCGCTAAGTTTGTTCCAGGGCGTCATGATCATGTCAGCGGTAATCTCGTTACGATCAAGATTACGCTGCTGCATGGCCAGGTTAATGCGCCGTGTGCCGATCACTTCTTTAGACGTCAGAATACCGATGCAGTGGTCTTGTTTATCGGTGACGAATAAAAGACGCACACCGCTGTAGCGCATTTTAAGATGCGCTTCATCAATTGGGGTATCTGCCGCTACCGATTGGGGCTTCAAGCTTTGAAAATCGGTAAGTACTTCTATCGCTGAGCTTTCAGTCGTTAAACGCTTGGCGCTAGGAGATGTCAGGCGCGGTGTTGAGCTGAATTGAATTAATGATTTAGGTGAAAAAGCCACTTGGTTCATCAGGGTACTCCCGTTTTAAGTGGCCAACGGCTTTCTAACCATTGGCCTAGTACCTTCAGAGTCACAGCTAATTCTTATCAGAACCTTAAGGCGTGAAAACTATTCTGAGGGCCCGTGGCGTTTAAGCGTTACGTTAACGCGCAACCCGCCGCCTGGCGCGTCATCGAATGCCAGCGTACCGTCATGTTGGGCGACGACCCGTTCAACGATGGATAGGCCCAGCCCTGAGCCTGCACCAGGGCCTGCGCGATGAAAGCGCTCTGTTACCGCCTTACGCTCGCTTAGTGGAATTCCTGGCCCCTGGTCATCGACGATCAACGTGATGCTCTCCTCGGCAGCGTTAAGATATACCTGTATGGCACCCTGGGGCGGGGAGTGCTGTATGGCATTACCTACCAGATTCTGGATTAACGTACCCAGCGCGCCAGGCACCTCGTCCAATGTCCATTGAGCCGTTTCATCGGCTTCTAGCTGCAGCGTCTGTTGCTGTTGCCGAGCCAGGGGAAGCAGTTTGGCAAGCGCATCGCGAACCTCAAATAATGCGTCCACCGAGCGTAGAGGTGGGCTTTCCTCATCGGGGTCAAGGCGTGCCAAGGTGAGGAGCTGGCTGACCAAGTGCGTCGCCCGGGCGACCCCCTGGCGCAAGTAAACCAGCGATTCCTCACGGTCCAGCGGGCTTTCAGCGGTTAACGCGTTTTGAGCATGTAGATCAAGCACGGCAAGCGGGGTGCGCAGCTCATGCGCGGCATCGGCAATAAAGCGCTTTTCACGTTCACGCAGGCGCTGAATCCGCATCAATAACCGGTTAAGCGCGCCGGAAATAGTGGCCAGCTCATAAGGTAGTGGCGAGAGTTTAAGCGGCTGAAGGTTATGCGGATCCCGATTGCGAATCTGTTCCGCCATACGCGACAGCGGTGAAAGCCCCCAACCGATACTCCACCACAGCAGCGTGGCTAGAACGATCAAACCGATAAATTCAGGCAGCAGCGTGCGCAGCGCCACCCGCCTGACCAAGCTCAAACGTACGTCATCTCGTTCGGCAACGATCACCCGCCGCGTGCTCTCATCAAGCGGTAGCGTATAGGTTTGCCAGGTTTGTTCATGGTATTGCTGCCTGGAATAGCCTTTCTGGGCGGCGGCAAGAGGCACTAGCGGCGCATCGGCTGAGCGAAGCAGCAGCGTGTCTCCCTCCCAAAGCTGAAACACTAGTGCATCGGGGGTGCGCGGCTCGGTCTGTAAGGTATTTTCCACACTTTGCAGCAGCGCCTGCTGATAGGCGGGTGGAATCGGCGCCTGCATAAGCTCACCTAAAAGGTTGGCGTGCCGGGCGAGGCTAGCATCGTGTAGCTGCTGGATTTCATGGGTTGCATAGCGATAGCTGACCACGCTGATCACCATGATACTGAGCAGAAACAGCAGCAGCGTAAGGCCTAGCGTGCGCCGACGAATAGAGTTCACCGATCGCCTCCGTGCGGCGTTTTATCCATCACATAACCAATCCCGCGTAGCGTGCGGATCACTTCGGGAAATAGCTTGCGCCGCAAATGATGGATATGAACCTCAATGGCGTTGCTTTCCACATCCTCATCCCAGCCATAAATCAGGCTGGTCAGCGTATCTCGGGTAAACACCCGGTCAGGGTGGCCCATGAATTCTTGCAGCAGGGTAAATTCACGCCGCGAAAGGACAATTGTTTTGCCCTGATAGCTGACGCTCAGTGTTAAAGGATCCAACCGAATGCCCCTACACTCCAGATGGCTATCCAACTGCCCCTGGCTGCGGCGTAGCAGGGCGCGAAGGCGCGCCTTTAGCTCCTCCACTTCAAAGGGCTTGACCAGATAGTCGTCGGCCCCGGCATCAAGCCCGGCAATACGGTCGTTAATACCGTCGCGAGCGGTCAGCACCAAAATAGGGATCTGGCTTCCGTGGCGGCGCACGGCCTTGATAATTTGCAAGCCATCCAGGCCCGGCAAGCCTAAATCGAGTATCACGGCATCAAACGGCTCGGACTCTTTAAGTGCTATAAGAGCACTGTTGCCATTATCTAATTGATCAACCGTATAGTGCTCCGGCTTGAGCGCCAAGCGAATGCCCGAAGACAAGCTGGCATCATCTTCAACCAGCAATATGCGCATGGTGTCAGCTACTCCTGTAACGGCCCTGGTTAAGAAATAACAAAAGGTAGCATCGTTAGGGGGAGTCAGTCAGGATTAACGTCAACGCAAGCAATCCAATGGCGCTTTAATTAATGATAACACTGACTGCCTGCAGCACTTCTGTGGCTGTCTGTCCTTCAACGCATCGGCGTGAAGCGTTGCTGCACTTGGCGGCCGTCCATGAACCGGCACTACAGCCGATGCTGCAAACCGCCTTACAGTCGGCCAAGCAAGCCGCTGCCTGGGAGGGGCTATGGGTCTCTCAGCAACAGGGCCGTATTGATGGCGCTATCTGGGTACAGCTACTTGGCAATACCACGGCGCAGCTATGGCTTCCCCGCCAGCAAGGCCCCGTTGCGCAGGCGCTGTTACGTGTTGCTTATCGCTGGATAGCCGAGCAGGGGATAACGTTTTGCCATACGGTGTTACCGCCTAGCCATTATGCCTGGGAAGCAACGCTTCTCGCTCTCAACATGACGCGCTTGGCTGAGCTGCATTACCTGTCAGGTAGTATCATTTCCGGCCCGCTAATCGCACTCTCCGATAAGCCAGTTTCCATTCAGCTAAAGGCTTTTACAGAACTGGACGAATCGGCGCAAAAGGCGTTAATCGATGACGTTAGCCAGGAGTCTCTAGATTGCCCAGGCTTACGCGAAGCGTTGTCTTCTGAAGCCTTGCTGGCCGGTTTTTATCAAAAGGCGCCTCAAGCACCCCATCACTGGTATAGCGTTCACGTGGCAGGTCAATCGGTGGGCGTACTACTGCTCTCACCCCTTGACCGCTGCTGGGAGCTTTTATTAATGGGCGTGGTGCGTGAGTGGCGGGGCAAGGGCATCGGACGAGAAGTGTTACAGGCGGCCTTTCGCTTGGCAGCACAACAAGGCGCGACCGAGATGATGCTAACAGTTGATGCCCTCAATACGCCCGCCCTGCGCCTTTACCAGCGGGCAGGACTTGCCCGCTATGCTGAACAGCGGCTGCTTGCCTGGAAAGCGCCGCTTAGTCCTTAAAAACAAGTTCTTAAGAACAAGCCCTTAAGAACGAGCTCTTAAGAATCGATGTCCTCTATATTAGTAAAAGCAAAAGCGGGATACCTTAAATAGTTGATGAAGCTAATAAATTTAAGTAAGCCATTAGCAATATTAGCCAACGTTTTGATTTTTCTTCTATACTGGGGGCTACACTCAGGAATACTTTTCACTCATGGAGGAAAAAAATGAAAATTCTACTGTGGATTATTATCTTTATTTTTGCGGTCGGCCTGCTGACCTTAACGGGCGTTTTTAAGCTTATTTTCTAATTAAGTCTTGGCAAAGCTCATGTTTCACATGAGCTTTTTAGCTTGTGTAATTGTAAATCCTGTTCCTACCGCTCGCTTAGTCACCTGACGTTAACAACTGGCGCCATATTCACTAGAAACGAGGCATACTATTTTCTATTGGATGGGCGGTTATTAGTCGTGATTGAAAACGTTACGGGTATGGCGACTCACAAGGCAAGCCGTGGGTAGACTAAAGGGGGCTAGGTGAATTTTAAATACATTACATGCGTTATTACGGCTTTGGCGTTGTTGCCAGCCAGCACGATGGCTGATGACGAGGCGGCAGCCGAACGCCAAGCGTTGGCTAAACGGCTGGCACCCGTGGGGCAGCTATGCCTGGAAGGGCAGACGTGCACGTCTGCTGAGGAACCCTTGGCCGCGGTGGATGATTCCCCAACGGCTATCGAAGAGCCCAGTGTCGCCGAGGTGCCCGAGTACGACGGGGAAGCACTTTATGCCCAGGCGAGCTGCGGTGCCTGTCATGCGGCGGGCATTGCGGGCGCCCCGGCCACGGGCGACAAAGCCGCCTGGCCTGCGCGGCTCGCCAAAGGAACGGACGAGCTTTACGCCAGTGCGATTAACGGCCTTGGTGCCATGCCGCCCAAAGGGGGCCGGTTTAACTTTAGTGACGACGAAATTAAAGCAATCGTCGACTATATGATCAGCGAGGTCGAATAAGTTACCCACAGACAGTTTAATAAGTCTGCCTGTGGATAATTTATAGGTGGTTAGAAAGACTCCTACCTAGTGCGCGTCTTCAGCCTAATAACGTTAAGCTTAATCACCCTCAGCCCAATAAAGAGCGCAGCCCGGCAATTGCATCTTTGCCGCGCTCTTGTTTTTTATCCGGATCTTCCTTGTCAGCGCGGCCTTCCCATTCCAGATCTTCCGGGGGGAGTTCCTCTAAAAAGCGGCTGGGCTGACAGTCCATCAGCTCGCCATAGGCTTTGCGCTGGCGGGCAAGCGTAAGCGTTAACGTGCGCCGCGCGCGGGTAATGCCCACATAGGCCAGGCGGCGCTCTTCTTCTACCGTGCCCATTTCGATCGCGTTGCGGTGGGGCAGCAAGTCCTCTTCCCAGCCCATCAGATACACGTGAGGAAACTCAAGCCCCTTTGATGCGTGCATGGTAAGGAGCTGCACACGGTCAGAATCATCCTCTTCGGCCTGCTGCTCCAGAATATCGCGCAGTACCAGCCGGGAAATAGCGGCCTCTACGCTATCGGTTTCGGTAGCTTCGGAGGCAGTATCCTCTTCCGGATTTTCTTCTGAATTACGGTTAAGCGATTTTTCGAGCTGATCAATCAATATCCATACGTTGGCCATACGGCGCTCGGCGATCGTCGGCGCACTGGCGTTCTGATAAAGCCACGCCTCGTAATCCATATCGCGCAGCATGTCACGAATGGCCGCGATCGCATCGCCCTGGTCCATGCGCTTGCGCACACCATCGATAAAATGGGTAAAGCGCGACAGCCGCTCCACCGCGCGGTTGGGCAGTACTTGCTCCAGGCCCAGCTCATGACAAGCGGCGAACAGCGAAATCGAGCGCTCGGTGGCGTAGTTGGCAAGCTTCTCAACCGTGCCGGGCCCGACTTCACGGCGCGGCACATTGACGATACGTAGGAAGGCGTTGTCATCCGCCGGATTGATCAGCAGACGCAGGTAGGCCATGGCGTCCTTGATCTCGTTACGCGAGAAAAACGACGTGCCGCCGGAGAGCTTGTAGGGAATCTGGTAGTGCTGCAGCTTGAGCTCTAGGAGCCTGGCCTGAAAGTTACCCCGATAAAGTACCGCGAAATCCCGCCACTCGGCCTTCTCTTTGATGCGCCGGGTGAGCATTTCGCTGGCCACCCGCTCGGACTCCGCCTCTTCGTGGCGATTGACAATCACCCGGATCGGCGCGCCGTCGCCCATCTCCGACCAGAGTGTCTTATCGTAGACGTGGGGGTTGTTGGCTATCAGGGTATTGGCGGCGCGCAGAATGGTGGCGGTCGAGCGGTAGTTCTGCTCCAGCTTGATCACCTTGAGCCGCGGAAAATCCTCGCCCAGCGTCACCAGGTTCTCGGGACGCGCGCCGCGCCAGGCATAGATTGACTGATCGTCGTCGCCCACCACGGTAAAGGTCGAGCGCTCGGCCATCAGAAGCTTTACCAGCAGATACTGGGAGACGTTGGTGTCCTGATACTCATCCACCAGCATGTAGTGGATCTTGCGCCGCCAGCGCTCCAATGCCTCGGCATCGTTTTTGAGGAGTACCACGGGCAGCAGGATCAGATCATCGAAATCCACCGCGTTGTAGGCTTTCAGGTGGCGGTTATAGGCTTCATACACCCGCGCGGCGAAGTGTTCGTCGTCATCCGCTGCAAAAGAGAGCGCGTCACCCGGCAGCACCAGATCGTTTTTCCAAGTGGAAATCTTGCTCTGCACGGTGTTGATCTGCTCGGCATCGACCTGGGCATCCTTGTTCATCAGATCGCGTAGCAGCGCCTTGGCATCTTCTGGGTCAAACAGCGAAAATCCCGGCTTATAGCCCAGGGTCTTTAGCTCGCCGCGGATAATATTGAGCCCCAAGGTATGAAAGGTCGACACCGTCAGGCCATGGCCCTCTTTGCCCTTGAGCATCTGCCCGACACGCTCTTTCATTTCGCGAGCGGCTTTATTGGTGAACGTGACCGCGGCGATTCGGCGCGCGCTCATCCCACATTCTTGGACCAGATAGGCAATTTTAGTCGTGATAACGCTGGTTTTACCGGACCCGGCCCCTGCCAGCACCAAGCACGGGCCATCAATGTAGCGCACGGCTTCCTGCTGGCGCGGATTAAGGCCCTTGATGCGGGTTAAGATGCTTTGTGGGGTCGATGGCGTCATTAGGCACGTTATCCTTTGCGGTTTTTCATCTACAATCAGCCGTTTCTACGCGCACAACATGGATAGGCAGGTGGTGATGTTTGAAGTAGCGCTGTTTGAACCACGCATGGCGCCCAATACGGGTAACATCATGCGCTTGGTCGCCAATAATGGCTGTCGTTTGCACTTGATTGAGCCGCTCGGCTTTGATCTTGAAGAAAAAAAGCTGCGCCGCGCCGGGCTCGACTATCGTGACCTGGCCAATGTGACTCGTCATGCTGATTTTGCCGCGTTTCAAAAAGCCATGCCGGGGCGGCGAATCTGGGCAATTACCACCAAAGGCACGCGGCCCCACAGCGAGGCTGATTTTGCACCGGGAGATGTGCTGCTGTTTGGCTCTGAAACCGCCGGGCTTTCTGCTGAGGTGCATCAAGCGCTGCCAGACGCTCAAAAGCTGCGTATTCCCATGCAGCCCAATAACCGCAGCCTTAACCTTTCCAACGCGGTGGCTATTGTGAGCTATGAGGCGTGGCGCCAGCAAGGTTTTGCTGGCGCACTTGCCACCTGACTAGGCGGCAATGCCGTAGCGGTCGCGATAGGCGCGCACGGCTTCCGCGTAGGCGAGCATTTCACCACCGGCATGCTCTTCAAGGTAAGTGAGCACTTGCTCAAGGGTGACGATACTTACGACCGGCATGCCGTACTCAGACTGAACTTCCTGGATGGCACTTTGTTCGCCCTGACCACGTTCCTGGCGATCAAGGGCAATCATTACACCGCCGGCGCGGGCGCCGCTTTGCTCAATCAGACCCATGACCTCACGGATCGCAGTGCCCGCGGTAATTACATCGTCAATGATCAAAATATCGCCGGCAAGCGGCGCACCCACAATATTGCCGCCTTCGCCGTGGGTTTTGGCTTCCTTGCGATTAAAAGCGTAGGGCATATCCAGATCATGGTGGTCGGCAAGCGCTGCCGCGGTGACCGCCGCCAACGGAATACCTTTGTAGGCAGGACCAAACAGCACGTCGGCTTTCAAACCGCTGTCCACAATAGCCTGGGCATAAAAACGCCCTAGCTTGGCAAGTGCACGGCCCGTCTGGAACAAGCCTGCGTTGAAAAAGTAAGGACTCACTCGTCCTGATTTCAGCGTAAATTCACCAAACTTAAGAACGCCCTGCTCAATGGCAAAAGCAATGAATTCGCGCTGGTAGGTTTGTAAAGTGGTAGCCACGGCGTTCCTCATAAGGCAGTAGGGGTAAGTCGGCACGAAGGCAACAATAAAACACAGGTAAATAGCAAGAATTGGTTTGTCTATTTACCCAAACGTCTAAACGTCGGGTATCATACAGCAGCGACGCAAAAGGGACGATTTATGAAAATTGCCAGCATCAATGTTAATGGTATACGTGATGCCGTCGACCGTGGCTTCCTGGACTGGCTGGCTCAGCAGGACGCCGATGTGGTTTGCGTGCAGAACATCAAGGCAAAAAGTTTTGAATTGGATGATCATATTCTTTATCCGGAAGGCTATGAAGGCTATTTCCTGGATGCGGAAGAGGATGGTTTTTCCGGTGTTGGGCTTTACTGCCGTAAAATTCCCAAGGCGATCATGTATGGTCTGGGCTTTCCACAGTGTGATCACGAAGGGCGCTTTCTACAGGCGGATTATGACCGCTTCAGTATCGCTACCTTTCTGATGCCTGACGGAAGCGATCAGAAAGCCAAACAGGCGTTTATGGATCAGTACCAGGAATACCTGACGAAGATGTCGCGCAAACGGCGCGAGTACATCATCTGCGGTACCTGGAATATTGCCCATAAAACGGTTGATCTGGCCAACTGGTCTGATAACCAGCTGACGTCTGGTTTTCGCCCGGAAGAACGCGCCTGGATGGATCAGGTGCTCGGCCCAACAGGGTTTATCGACACCTTCCGCGAAATCAATCGCGATGCAGGTGAGTACACCTGGTGGCCGAAGCTTGACCAAGATGTACCGCGTAGCCGTCAGGAAGGCTGGCGGATCGACTATCAGTTAGTCGGCCCCAACTTCCGTCGTCACGTGGTCGACGCATGGATCGATAAAGAGGCGACTTTCTCCGAGTACGCCCCGCTAATTGTCGAGTACGATCTCGCCCTTTAAGCATCTTTCCCGCGTCGTCGTTACCAATGAGCCGACCCAGAGGTCGGCTCATTGCGTTGGCGATTAAAACGCTTACCCGCGAATACCCAGCGCTTCACGCTGGTGTTCACGCAGCTCGCTGCCCGCTTTTTCAGCTAGATCCAGCATGGCATTAAGCTCGGCACGGTTAAATGCACCCGCCTCTGCAGTGCCCTGTACTTCAATCAGCTCACCGCCTTCGGTCATGACCACGTTCAGGTCAGTATCCGCCTTGCTGTCCTCGGGATAGTCGAGATCCAGCACTGGCGCGCCTTTATAAATACCTACTGAAATCGCGCTCACCAGCTGCTTGAAGGGGTCGCTTTTGATTTTCTTCTCGCGCTGCAGGTAACGAATCGCGTCCACCAATGCTACGCAGCCACCGGTAATCGAGGCGGTACGGGTGCCGCCATCGGCCTGGATCACGTCGCAATCCACGGTAATCGTGAATTCGCCCATCTTTTTCAGGTCGACCGCCGCGCGCAGGCTACGCCCAATCAGACGCTGAATCTCCAGGGTGCGACCACCTTGCTTTCCACGTGTCGCCTCACGCCCGCTGCGCGAATGGGTGGCGCGCGGCAGCATGCCGTACTCGGCTGTTATCCAGCCCTGATTCTTGCCCCGCAGCCAACGCGGCACGCCCGCTTCGACGCTGGCATTGCACAGCACCTTGGTATCGCCAAACTCTACCAGCACGGAACCCTCGGCATGGCGGGTGTAATCGCGGGTCAAGCGAATTTCACGGAGCTGGTTGGCTTCGCGGCCACTGGGGCGAACAACATCAGGACGCATAGCACCTCACAATAAGCGCGTTATTAAGAAAAGGCCGCCATTGTACACGTCTTAACGTTCAAACCTGCGCTTATCGGGTAGACTGAGATAAATGCGTTTTTAACAGGATGAACCCATGGCCACTTCAAGTCGCGTACACAGCATGACCGCATTTGCCCGCACCGAGGAGGCCGCCCCTTGGGGCACGCTGCAAGTCGAAATTCGCTCTGTTAACCAGCGCTACCTGGAGCCCCATTTTCGCCTCCACGAAAGCCTGCGTGATCTTGAACCTGTTCTGCGTGAAACCCTGCGTACCCGCCTGGCACGAGGCAAAGTAGAGTGCAGCGTGCGCTTTGAAAGCGCTGAAACCGTGCAGGCCCCGGCGGTTAATACCACTCGCTTAGCCGCTATCGTTGAGGCACTCAATGCCGTGCAGCAGCAGGTGCCCAGCGCGCTGGCACCTACGGCGCTTGAGCTGCTAAATCAGCCGGGCGTAATGGAAACTCAGCACCTGGACCAGGATGCTATCAAAACGGCCGCCAAGGCGCTGTTTGACCAAGCGCTTAATGAGTTGATCGACGCCCGCGCCCGGGAAGGCGAAAAGCTCGCCGAGATGATCGCCACTCGGCTAACGGCGGTAAATGAGCAGGTCGCTACGGTTAAAAGCCTGCTGCCGCAGATTCTGGAACGCCAGCGCGCCCAGCTGCTGGAACGCCTGGAAATCGCCAAAACCGAACTCGACCCCCAACGCCTGGAAGCCGAGCTAGTGCTGGTCGCGCAAAAGGCCGATGTAGATGAAGAGCTCGATCGTTTAACCACCCACGTAGGTGAAGTCAGCCGTCAGCTCGCTGAAAAAGGCCCCAAAGGCCGCCGCCTGGATTTCCTGATGCAGGAACTTAACCGCGAAGCCAACACGCTCTCGTCCAAGTCCGTAGTGGCTGAAACGACCCGCTGCGCGGTGGAGCTGAAGGTGTTGATTGAGCAGATGCGCGAGCAGATTCAGAATATTGAGTAACGAATGTTTGCGCAATGTTTGTTAAAGTAACTGTTCTAGGGGGCTTACCGCTAATAGCGCTCATAGATCACCGTGAATTTAAGGCACACTACTGTTTGTTGCGCTTTTTATTCACCCATGTTGCTTTAAATAACGCTTGAGATCTGCACGCCATGCATGAGCATCATGCCTCCTACAGTTTTACGTTGGTGGCGCTATCGTTGGGTATTGCCACTATTGCGTCATTCACGGCACTGGATCTGGCGGGTCGTGTGCGGGCAAGTAAAGGCGTGGCGCGCCACCTCTGGCTCTTGGGCGGTGCTTTTGCCATGGGAACGGGCATTTGGGCGATGCATTTTATCGGCATGCTCGCCATGGAAATGGCGGCTAGCATAGCCTACGACATTACTTTGACGCTTTTATCGCTGATCGCGGCGATTCTCTCCTCAGCGCTGGCATTGGCCATTGTTCAGACAGGGCGGCTTTCCAGTCTCCGGTTGGCGCTTGGCTCTCTGGTCATGGGGAGCGGGATATGTCTGATGCACTATGTAGGGATGACCGCCATGCAAACTCAGGGCTCGCTGCGCTATCAGCCGAGCCTTTTTCTGGTGTCGGTGGTAATTGCCATTTCAGCCTCAGCGTTAGCGCTATGGCTCGCTTTCCAGCTCAATCCGACCAGCATTCGTCGACCACCATTATGGCAACGCGGCCTAGCGGCTCTGGTGATGGCCGTAGGCATCTCGGGTATGCACTACACCGGTATGGTGGCGGCTATCTACCCTGAAAACGGCATGTTGCCGGCGAACGGTGGTCTGTCTACTTATCCGCTCGCCATTACGGTAGCGTTGGTGTCGACCTGCATCATGCTTGCTGCTCTGATGATTTCGCTCTTCGATGCGCATATGTCGTCGCGCAATGCGCAGTTAGCGACTTCACTGCGTGAGGCCAATCTAGAGCTCAAGCACATGGTTTATCGCGATGCGCTGACGCAGTTGCCTAATCGACTGTTACTTGAGGAAAAACTTGATACACAGCTTGCGGCTCGTCTACCGGTGTTTGCGCTTTTCTTTGTCGATTTAGATCGCTTTAAGCATGTCAATGATTCACTGGGACATCATATTGGCGATAAGCTGATTCAACAGGCCGCCGCCCGGCTGCAAGCAGCGGTTCGCGAAATTGATACGGTCGCGCGCGTTGGCGGCGACGAGTTCATGGTGTTGTCGGGAGATAACACCAGCAGAGAGGAGGCCGCAGCACTGGCGAAGCGTATCGTCAGTACGCTGGATAAGTCTTTCTTGATTGCCAGCAGTGTCGTGAAGGTATCGTCTAGTGTAGGTATCAGCCTTTATCCCGAGCATGGCCAGGATAAACATGAACTGATGATTCACGCTGATGCCGCCATGTATAGCGCCAAACGGATGGGGCGCAATACGTTTCAGTTCTATGAGCCGGATATGGCGTCTCAGGAAGAGCGAAGCTTGCAGGTTGAAAGGCGCTTGCGCCTCGCCATTGGCACTGAGAGCTTGAGCCTTGCCTATCAGCCCAAGGTGGATGTCAAAACGGGACGCATCACCGGTGTAGAGGCGCTGCTGCGTTGGTACGATGAGGAGCTCGGTAACGTAACGCCGGATGAGATTATTCCCCTGGCAGAAGACACTGGGCTTATCTGGCCTATCGGCGAGTGGGTGCTTAACACCGCCTGCCGTTACGCTAAAGCGTGGGAAGATTCTACCGGCCAGGCCCTTCCCATGGCCGTCAATATCTCGGCGATGCAGCTCGATAATCGCCACTTTGTTGATATGGTCAAACGAGTGCTCAACGAGACCAGCTTGCCACCCAACCGCCTTGAGCTTGAGTTAACCGAGAGCGCTCTGGTGTTAAATCCGGATAGCGCGCTAGATACACTCAATGAGCTTAGTGATCTGGGGGTTGCACTCTCCATCGATGATTTTGGTACGGGCTACTCGAATTTGGCCCAGCTAAGGCGCTTTCCTATCAAGCGTTTGAAAATTGACCGTACCTTCATGTCCGATGCCGTCACTAACCTACAGGATGCTGCCATCGTCAAAGCCGTGGTAGCGCTGGCGCATAGTCTCGATTTACAGGTCGTGGCTGAAGGAATTGAGAACGAAGAACAGCTGGATTTAATCCGCCAACTGAAGAGTCATGAGTACCAGGGGTATCTGTGTAGTAAAGCGTTAACGGGTGAAGAGCTGACGAGCTTCTTTAAAAGTTACAAGCAAAAGCCAGCCTTGTGCTTGGATGTGTCATCTTAGGTGATGACAATAATATAAAGCTGCTTAGGGGCGCTATCGTCATTATCAGGTACCAGCGTAGGCGGCTGGTACGCGATGTGGGCTTCATATCACCTCTAATGCCAGAGGGGTTGGCAATTGAAGTGAGGGTGAGATAGGTTTATATCTGCGCACCGGACATCTTGAAAACCGGGTGCAAGCTTGCGGTCTCATGCCATTGCTGGTGAACCCCATACCCTGATTAATTGCGGCAGGCGTTTTTGTGTTGGGACTGATTGTTTTCTTGATAAGGCTTAAAAAGCTTTGATTGATGCTTTTATATTAACGTCATCTTTCAAGGTGGCTTCGGTTGATAGTGAAGCGGTTCATGAAGTCGGCTATTTACGGTACTTATCACTGTGAATCAGACAATATGTAGGTATTGTGAGTGTTGCTTTATTCCGGTGCCTGCTGTTGAAGCTGCTCAACAGCCTTCGCCCGCTCACGCTCCAACTCACGTTTGAGCTCTTCCTCGGAAGGCAAATACGGCAGATACTTCGCCGCAAACAGCTGCTTCTGATCAGCAAGTACTGAGTACTTCACCACGGCTTCGCTTTTCTCACTGCATAGCACCAAGCCGATGGTGGGGTTGTCATCGCTGCCTTTGCGCTGTTCATCGTATAGGCGCACGTAGGTATCCATCTGGCCGATATCCTGATGCTTGAGCTTACCGAGCTTTAAATCCACCAGCAAAAAGCACTTCAGTTTGAAGTTGTAGAACACCAAGTCGATGTAGAAGTCCTCATCATCAAAACGGAGGCGCTGCTGGCGCTCCACAAAGGCAAAGCCTTTGCCCAGCTCCAGTAAAAACTGCTGCAGGTTGCTGATAATCGCTTGCTCTAGCTGGCTTTCCTGGTAGGTTTTATCCTGCAGGTTGAGGAAATCCAGGATGTAAGGGTCGCGCAGGTAGTCCTTGGCGGTTTCCGCCAGCGGCTGGGTGTTTGCCTTTGCTTCCTGTTCTACCAGCGCCTTATCCTGACTGGCTAGCAGGCGCTCGTAGTAGAGGGCGCTAATCTGGCGCTCTAAAGCTCTCGCGCTCCAGCTTTGGTTGATGGTCTCTTGCAAATACCAGTCGCGGGCTTGGGCATTTTCCACCCGCAACAGGGTGCGGTAGTGGGTCCAGCTCAATTCGGTACGCACTGCGTTCCGTTTTGAATAGTTTTGATAAAACTGGCGCATATTACGTAGGTTGCGCACATCAAAGCCCTTACCCAGCCGTTCGGTTAGCTGTTTCGAAAGCTGCTGTAGCTGCTGCTTGCCGTATTCCGCACGGCTATTGCCTTGTTGCTCATGCTCGATAATCAAGCGGCCTATTTCCCAGTAGCTTTGCACCATGGCTGTGTTGACGGCTTGGCGCACCTGTCCGCGTGCTTGTTCTATCTGCTGGGTAATTGCGCTAACAAGGTCGCTAAAGGCCGCTGGGTTCTGCTCAGTCATAGGCTTAACCTCAGGCGTAATAAAAGATGGCAACTAGGTCGGCCTCAACAATAGCAAATTTTACCTGTGAAAATATAAGCGTAAGCCGCCGCTAAACTGACCGCTTGAAGAAGACATCAGCCGTTAAGCATTAGCCGATACGTAGATACGCACCCATCAATTTCCTAGAACGATCCAAAGAAAACTATTCGCTCCTCATCCTTTGGCTTAGGTTTTAAGCTAAAGGTAATCGTTAAGGAGTATTTTATGTCGGACTTATCCGTAAGCTCAGTTCGCCGCGTTATAGCGCTGCACCCGGCCCACCGTGATGATATCGGTGATTTAACCACTCGGCGGCCCCTGCCTGCGCGTCAGCTTGAGCAGCTTGATCCTTTTCTGTTTCTGAATCATCACGGCCCGCAGGTTTACCCGGCCAACAATCAAGGCTTGCCGTTTGGTCCGCACCCACACCGCGGCTTCGAGACGGTGACGTTTATTCTGGAAGGCTCGCTTGCTCATGCTGATAGCGCTAAGCACCAGAGCGTGATTCATAAAGGCGGCGTGCAGTGGATGACCGCGGGCAGCGGTATCGTGCATGCGGAAATTTCGCCGCCTGAGTTTTTACGTGACGGTGGCCCGCTGGAAATTCTGCAGCTGTGGATCAATCTGCCCGCGCGCCTGAAAATGAGCGAGCCGCGCTATGTGGGCTTACAGCAGGATTCAATCCCGGCGATTACGCTGCCGAGCGGCGCTGAGCTAAACCTGATCGCCGGGGAGTGGGGCGATACGCGCGGCCCTATCGAGTCGTTAACCAACGTGTTTATGTCGACACTTAAGCTGCCTGCCGGGTCGCGCGAGCAGTTGCCCGTTGCCTCAGGGCGGCAGGTGTTTCTGTATATCGTGAATGGCGACGTTACGGTGAGTGGTGAGCCTGCCAAGCCTCACCAACTGGTCGAGCTGGACCGGGATGGCGAGAGCATTGTGATTGAAGCCGCAAGCGACGCCCAGCTGCTGTTTGGTCATGGTGATGTCATCGACGAGCCGGTCTACTCCCACGGGCCGTTTGTGATGAATACCCGGGATGAGATCGTTCAGGCCGTCGAGGACTATCAGGCCGGAAAATTTGGTGGGCTGAGCGCTTAGTGGCTTTCGCCTTAAACCGGTTCGCCGCGATAGTAGTGCCACAAAAACAGCGAGCCCACGCTGCGCCAGGGCGCCCAGTGTTCCACAAGCTTTCGCGCCTGCTGGGGTGTGGGTTTGTCGTCAAGGCCCTTTAGGCGGCCTAATGCTACGCGCAGGGCAAGGTCGTCGGCGGGGAAGATGTCCGGGCGTTTGAGTGAGAACATCAGGTAGATTTCCGCACTCCAGCGCCCAAAGCCGCGCAGTTGGGTAATCGTGATAATCACTTCTTCATCGCTTAGATGCTCAAGCCCGTCGGCACTGAAGGTGCCTGCAAGTTCTGCTTCTGCAAGCCCCTTGGCGTACTCGATTTTGCGCCACGAGAGACCCGCATCGCGTAGTGCCTGACCTTCTGTGTCGATGACCGCCTTGGCGTGCAGCTCGGGCAGCAGGGTGTTCACCCGGCCCATAATCGCGCGGGCTGCTTCGGTGGAAAGCTGCTGACTAACGATGGTGGAGAAAAATGTCGCAAAGCCTTTGTCACGCACGCGTGGTGAAGGCGCACCCACCAGCGGAAGGGCGCGGGCGATATCCGGGTCAACCTTGGCTAACGCCTGCATGGCGTGTTCGATTGTTTCAGGGGTCATAAACGGCCTTCCTTATGTAGAACATCGATAGGCGTTGGTGTTTATTAAGCCTGCAAACCTGGGCGTGCTTCAATGGGTAGCTCGTTAAAGTGAAATATTCGCCTGCTAATATTTTGCTGAACATATTTATACTTTCGTCTAGTCTTGCGATCATTATCTGTTAGCCATTAGCAAGAGCAGCACGCTAGGCGTGCGTTGGGAGAAAAAATGCAAGAGTCGACCCAGGGGCTGGCGCGCAATCCGCGTCTGGCCGAATTCGCCTTGGCGCTAGGTGGGTTTGGTATCGGCACCAGTGAGTTTGTGATCATGGGGCTGATGAACCGCGTCGCGGGTGATCTGGCGGTCAGTGTGCCGCAGGTCGGCTACGCAATCAGCAGCTATGCGCTGGGCGTTGTGGTAGGGGCGCCGCTGATTTCCGCCCTGGCCGCGCGCGTGCCCAAGCGGGCGTTACTGATTGTTTTGATGCTGGTATTTGCCGTGGGCAATATTGCCAGTGCCATGGCGCCGGGGTTCTGGTCGTTTGTGGGGCTGCGCTTTATCGCGGGCCTGCCGCATGGCGCTTACTTTGGTGTGGCCGCGCTGGTTGCTGCGGGAGCCGTGCCGGTTGATCAGCGCGCCCGGGCCATTTCACGGGTCATGCTGGGCTTGACGACGGCCATCTTGATTGGCGCGCCGCTAGGCACCTGGGCGGGAAATCAGTTTGGCTGGCAGATCGCCTTTGTCGGTGTAGGCGTCATTGCCTTGCTGACAGCTATGTTGATTCGGCTATGGGTACCTGTACAACCCTTCGATGCACTGGCAAGCCCGTTGCGTGAGCTGTCGGCGCTGGTGAAACAGCGCGTGCTGGTGACGGTTGCGATTGCCTGCGTAGGATGTGGCGGCATGTTCTCGATTTTCAGCTACGTGATGCCGACATTGACGCAACAGGCGGGCATGAGCGAGGCACTGGGCCCGCTGGTGCTGGTGATTTTCGGCATTGGATCGATTATCGGTAATCTGGTCGGCGGGCGCATGGCTGACAAGAACCTGATGCGTGCTATTCCGCGCATCCTGATCTGGTGCGCCGTTATTCAGGGCGGGTACTACTTTGCCGCCGATTACGTCTGGTCAGGGCTCTTGTTTGTCGGCCTGGTGGGCACCTGTATGGCGCTTGCCCCGTCACTGCAAACCCGGTTAATGGATGTGGCGGGCAATGCTCAGACCATGGCGGCTTCGCTTAACCATGCGGCGTTCAACGGTGCTAATGCCTTGGGTGCCTGGCTTGCCGGGCTGGTGATCAGCGCAGGCTTTGACTGGTCGAGCACGGGGCCGGTTGGCACTGGTCTGGCGCTGTGTGGACTGGCTATTTTCTTCTTCGGAAAATGGCTTGAAAAACGTAGCCCTGAGCCGGTAGCCGCCCACGCCCGGTAGCGCGAAAGTGGCAAAATAGCCTAATCGTCTCTACTGTGTATAGGGTGCAACCCATAAGGAGGTGACCCCATGCATACTCAAATGACGAAAAAATCGCGTATTTTGACCCTCAGTGCTATTGCCGCATTAACGCTAGGCTTAGCAGGCTGCGGTACAACCACCGGTGAGCGTGCGGCCAGCGGCGCAGGTGTTGGCGCGGCGGTAGGCGCCGGGGCTGCGGCGGTAACCGGCGGCAGCATTGGTCAGGGTGCGGTGATCGGCGGCGGCGTTGGCGCAGCTACCGGTGCCGCGACCGACCGAGAAGATATCAGCCTGGATTAAGCGTTATATCCAGCACCGGCTATGATGCAACCGGTATGCAACCGCGTTAGCGAAATAGATGTTAACGAGATAGATGTTAACGACATAGCCTGAAGCCGCGCATGCCCATATGAAAATGATCGGCGTGCGCGGCGTTATAATCAGGCCCCAATACGTTACCAAACGTGCCGCAAGCCCCATCCCGCGCTGCCCGTAAAAATTCTCCAACGCTTCCTTCCTCATCCCAGTTATTGATCAGCGTAATGCGCTGTCCATTCTCGAATCGAAAGCCGATGACATCCAGCGCTTCAGCGGTCGCGTGTTCGCTGCGCCGGGCGTTTTCTCGGTGATAGATATTACGGCAGGCGAAGCTGCCCACGTGATCAACCTGGCGAACAGGGCTGCCCATTATTTCCTGGGCCGCAGGCTGTAACTCATGGCGTTCATACATCACCCAGGCAAGGGCCAGCGGGCAGGTGGCAACAAAGCTTTGGTTAAACCGTACGCTGCTGGACTGCATACGCACAACATTGGTGAGCGGGCAGCTTGCCGTGGGCGCGTAATCGGCAAGGGGTGTATAGCTAAGTTCGCCATCGGGCACGGTATCCAGCGCGGCCAGGCAGGCCTCTCTGTCACCGCTTAAACGTTTGATTTTCAGCTGAGTAATGGGAGTGATTGGGTCATCGACATAGAGAGGAGCCCACGGCGCCCAGTGGCGAGGGATTTCGATAATGCCTTTCTGTACGGCTACCCCAACGGCAATCAGCAATAATATAAACAGCGTGCTGCGCATCTAACCTCCTTGTGTATTCACGCAAACGCTACAGTCCACGCGGTGGGTGTGCGATACTGCGCACCTTTATAAACTTGTTGCTGGGCTACTTGTTTCGCCCACTATGTTTTTTAAGCCGTGTTTTTTAAACTAAGTTTTTTTAAACCATGTTTTCTTTTTCGCTAACTAGGGAAGCGCTTAATGTCCCAAGGTACGCTTTTTATTGTTTCGGCGCCGTCAGGTGCGGGCAAAACCAGCTTGGTTCGTGAGCTGATTGAAAGTCTTGATGGCATTCAGGTCTCGGTATCGCACACCACGCGTGCCAAGCGTGAGGGTGAGGTGGATGGTGTGAATTACCATTTCATCGACGTGCCGGATTTTGAGGCGATGATTAAGCGTGGCGATTTCTTTGAGTATGCCAAAGTCTTCGATAATTACTACGGCACGTCACGCAAGGCAGCGCAAACGCTGCTGGAGGCGGGGCAGGATGTGATCCTGGAAATCGACTGGCAGGGCGCGCAGCAGGTACGCGAGCAAATGCCGAACGCAGTATCCATTTTTATTCTGCCTCCGTCGCGCGATGAACTTGAGCGCCGCTTGGCGAGTCGCGGTACCGACGAGCATGCGGTAATCGCGCGGCGTATGCGCGATGCGGTTAGCGAGATGTCACACTTTAACGAGTATGATTATCTGGTGATTAACGATGACTTCACCACGGCGCTTCAAGAACTGCAGTCATTGGTGATCAGCCGTCGTTTAACGCTCGCCACTGTCAGCGAGCGGCACGCCCCGCTACTCGATGCGCTCTTGTCATAAGCGCCTAGCGTCGAGTAATCTATAAGGTCCTATCATCACACTTTTCGCTGGGTCGGTGACGTTATCCAACAACGTCGGCCCGGCGTTGTCATTACAGGAAGGCCCCCATGGCTCGCGTAACTGTTGAAGATTGTCTGGAAAATGTCGAAAACCGCTTCAAGCTGGTGATGATTTCCACCCAGCGTGCTCGTCAGCTGGCCCGCGGTTCGCGCGATGCCCAACTGGCCTGGGAAAATGACAAGCCCACCGTAATGGCGCTGCGTGAAATTGCTGCAGGTCTTGTCGATCACACCGTACTCGACGAGCCGGTTGAAGCACCTGTTCGCGCGCGCCCTGCTATGGCGCCCAGCGCTCAGATCGACGACTAAGGCTGAACGGATAGGGGCGCGGTAAATGTTCACCATTGATGACCTGGCCGATCGACTCGGCGGCTACTTACCCTCGGACGAGATCCAGCAGGTCAAACGCGCCTTTTACTACGCCGAGCAGGCCCATGACGGCCAGCGTCGGCGTTCAGGCGAGCCCTACGTTACCCACCCGCTGGCGGTCGCCAATATTCTGGCCAATATGCACATGGACCATCAAAGCCTGATGGCGGCCATGCTGCATGATGTCATCGAAGATACCGGCGTTTCCAAGAAAGCCCTGGCGGCCCAGTTTGGCAAGCCCGTGGCGGAGCTTGTCGATGGCGTTTCCAAGCTGACTCAAATCACTTTTGAAGATAAAGCCGTGGCTCAAGCGGAAAATTTTCAGAAGATGGTGTTGGCAATGTCGCGGGATATTCGCGTCATTATCGTCAAGCTTGCCGACCGGCTGCATAACATGCGCACCCTCGGCGCGCTCAGGCCGGATAAAAAACGCCGTATTGCCCGTGAAACGCTGGAGATATACGCGCGTATTGCTGGCCGGCTGGGTATTAATACGATCCGCATCGAGCTTGAAGATCTCTCCTTTCAGGCGATCCACCCCATGCGCTCAGAGCGCATCAAGCGGGCCGTAGCCAACGCGCGTGGCCATCGGCGCAGCGCCATGCGTGAAATTCAGGCATCGCTACAGCAAAGCCTGGATGACGAAGTGCTTCAAGGCACGGTGGTGGGACGGCAAAAGCATCTGCTGTCGATCTATAAGAAAATGCGCGACCAGCGTAAGCCGTTTGCAGAAATCATGGACGTGTTCGGGTTTCGTATCATTACCGAGGACGTGGCCAGCTGCTATCGCATCCTGGGCGTGGTGCATAACCTGTATAAGCCGGTACCGGGACGTTTTAAAGACTATATTGCCATCCCCAAGGCCAACGGCTACCAAAGCCTTCACACCACGCTGTTTGGGCCGCGCGGCATGCCGATCGAAGTCCAGATCCGCACCCGCGAAATGGAAGCCATGGCCAATAACGGCATCGCTGCCCATTGGCTTTATAAAGCAGGACAAACGACCCATCCGATTGCCGAAGGCAGCCACGCTCGGGCTCGCGCCTGGGTAAAAGGGCTTCTGGAAATGCAGCGCCATGCGGGTAACTCGTTGGAATTTATCGAACACGTCAAAAACGACCTGTTCCCCGACGATATCTACGTGTTTACCCCCAAGGGCGACATCATGGAGCTGCCTCAGGGCGCGACGGTGATCGACTTTGCCTACAGCGTACATACCGATATCGGCAATAACTGTATTGCCTGTCGTATCGACCGTCACTTGGCGCCGCTTTCAACGCGCCTGGAAAGCGGTCAGACGCTTGAGATCATTACCGCGCCCGGCGCACGCCCTAACCTTGCCTGGCTGAGTTTTGTATCCACCGCCAAGGCGCGCTCGGCCATTCGTCATGCCCTGAAGCATCAGCAGCAGACTGAAGCGATTACCCTGGGCCGTCGATTGCTTAATAAGGCGCTCACACCTTTTGAAACCAGCTTGGAAGAGCTTGATGAGAATCTGCTCAAGCTGGCGTTTAAAGAATTGGATGTGGCCTCCCAGGATGCGCTTCTAGAGTCGCTGGGATTAGGCAACCGTATGGCGCACGTAGTGGCCAGACGATTAGTCGATATCGCTCACGGCGGGCGTCACGATGCTAACTTTGCCGCGGTTGATAGCGGCAAAGCCGTGCTGATCAGCGGCGGTGAAGGCATGGTGATCAACTTTGCGCGCTGTTGCCATCCTCTACCCGGCGACCCGGTGCTTGGGCATCTCTCCATGGGCAAGGGGCTTGTCGTTCACCGCGCCGAGTGCCGCAATCTTATTGAGCATAAAAACGACCCGGACAAGCTGTTCACCCTGGAGTGGTCTGAAACCATTGATGAAGACTTCCCGGTGGCGCTGCGAATTGAAATTGAAAGCCGCCGTGGCCTTGTGGCCGAGCTTGCTGGCCTTGTCACCGATGCCGACGCCAATATTGAGCGTATCGGTATCGAAGAGCGCGATGCGCGTCTCTCTACGGTCAATCTAACCCTGTCTGTAAAAGGCCGCGTTCATCTGGCGCGCATTATAAAGCGTATCCGTAACTTGCCTAATGTAAGCAAAATTACGCGTATGACCAATTAAAGCCGCTATCCTGTCTGGCTGAATCGCTATCGCGCATCAGCCATGCCGTGCTATGGCGGCAAGTCATTACATTCTAATAAAAATATTATATAAATAAGCTAGTTAGATAATTAACGCTAAATAACTATTAATGTTAAAACTAATGCTAAGAACTCAGGAGCAAAACATCGTATGAGCAACAAAGCCGTTATTAATACCGATAAAGCCCCCGCCGCGATTGGCCCATACTCGCAGGCCATTAAAGCCGGTAATACGGTCTATCTTTCTGGTCAGATTCCGCTGGACCCAACCACCATGGAGTTGGTGTCCGAAGATTTTGAAGCGCAGGCGCGTCAGGTGTTTACCAACCTGAAAGCGGTATGCGAAGAGGCGATGGGATCGCTTAGCGATGTGGTTAAACTGAATTTGTATCTGGTCGATCTGGATAACTTCGCCATCGTCAATAAAGTGATGGAAGAGTTCTTCTCCACACCGTTCCCGGCCCGCGCCGCGGTGGGTGTGAAGGCGCTTCCCAAAGGCAGCCAGGTAGAAGCCGAAGCCGTTATGGTTATCGGTGATTAATACGCCGTAAAAAAACCGGCCAGACGCAATGGTTAGCGTCTGGCCGGTGTGTATCTAACGTTTACTTATCCAGCGTTTATGTATCTTTCACGCTGCTGTGCGCTTGTAGTGTTCAGGCTTTCTGAGGCTTTAAAAAGCCGCCCTCTTTGAGTATTTGTGCATATCCTTCACGGTAGCTTGGGTAGCTAAACTGGTAGCCAGTTTCGAGAATACGCTGGTTGTCACAGCGCTTGCTGGCCCGACGGCGCAGCGGCGACTGCATGGTATCGGTAGATTCCACCTTGAGCTGCTTACCAATCCAGGCCATCACGTTATGCATGGTGACCGGCTCGCAGTCGCTACCCAGGTACAGATTCGCAAGCGGCTGGCCGCTTTCCTGAATGCGGATCAAGTGGGCCAGAATACCGGTACAGTCGTCCCGGTGAATGCGGTTGGAGTAGATAACCGGCGTAACGGCGGCGATACGGCCTTCCGCTACCTGATGAATCAAGCGGTCGCGGCCTGGGCCATAAATCCCTGAAAAGCGCACAACGGTGCCGGGTAGCGGGTGATCAAACAGCATCTGTTCGGCTTCACACATCAACATGCCGGAGAAGCTGGTGGGGCCAGTGGGGCTCTCTTCGTTGACCTCTTCGCCTTCCTGCTGGCCATACACGCTGGTCGACGATACGAAGAAGACGCGGCGCGGCGGCTTTTCGTGCTGCTCCATCACGCTCAGCACCCGCTTCAGGCCTTCTGGGTAGGCACTTTGATAAGCGCTTTCTTCAAAGCGGTCAGCGCTTACGCTATAAATTACGTAGTCTGCCTGGGGAAGTGCAGATGCGTTGGTTTCATCAAGTTCGTTAAGGTCAAGCGCCAGGGGCTCAATGCCTGTGCCTTTTAATGCCGCTGTTTTACGACGTACGCCAATGACGCGATGTCCCTCATCAATTAACTCGCGCCCTAAGGTAATGCCAAGATCCCCACAACCGATAATCAGTACAGTTAGCTTCACCTTATCCACTCCTTTTGATAAAAATTCCCTATTGGATACAAAGTCCCTGCGAGATATGACATCGTCAGCAGGGTTTGCTTATCCTTTTCCGTCCCGCTGACTGCCATGATGTTAGTCACGAGCTGCTACGAGAGGATGCCCACTGGCGCCGTTATGACTTTAACAGAACTTCGCTACATCGTAACCCTTGCCCAAGAGCGCCACTTCGGTCGTGCGGCTGAACGCTGCCATGTATCGCAGCCAACGCTTTCTGTGGCGGTGAAAAAACTTGAAGAGGAACTGGATATACCGCTGTTTGAGCGCTCCAAGTCCACGATTCAGGTAACCCCACTTGGCGAGAAGATCATCGCTCAGGCCCAGCGTGTGCTGGAGCAAAGCCGGTTGATTTATGAAATGGCCAGTGCCGGTAAAGATCAGCTCTCGAATCCGCTACGCATCGGGGCTATTTACACCATCGGCCCGTATTTATTTCCGCACCTGATTCCCGCACTTGCCAATATTGCGCCGCAAATGCCGCTGTATATTGAAGAAGGTATGACCGGAACGTTACGTGCTAAGCTAAAAAACGGTGAGTTGGATGTCATTATTGTGGCGCTACCGTTTACTGAAACCGATATTGTGACCAAGCCTATTTACGAAGAGCAATTTGAAGTATTGATACCGGCAAACCATCGCTGGGTTGAGCGCGAGGCTATTCGTAAAGAGGAGTTGCTGGAAGAGCGCCTGCTGCTGTTAGGTGAAGGCCACTGCTTTAGGGACCAGATTCTTGAAGCGTGTCCGGCGATTACCCAAAAGCTTAATAACCCGAATAACACCTTGATTGCCGAGGGCGGGTCGCTGGAAACCATTCGCCATATGGTGGCGTCACGGCTAGGGATTACCGTATTGCCGCAGTCAGCATTAGGAACCGATCAATATGAAAATGCCATGCTTGAGAGCCGGCCCTTCGTCGACCCAGCCCCTTCACGGACGGTGGCGATCGCCTGGCGGGCCAGCTTCCCGCGCCCTAAAGCGATCGACGCCCTAGTGGATGCCATCAGCCAGTGCCAACAGCCTGCCCAAAAGGGTAAAGCGCACTCATGAGCGATCTTAACGGGCCCGTTACTGCGCTCAAAGGCGTCGGTGAAGCGTTAGCGCTCAAGCTTTCGCGGCTGGGCATTGAACACGTTAGTGATCTGCTTTTCCACCTGCCGCTGCGCTACCAGGACCGTACCCGGCTAACGCCGATCGGCCTGCTACGCGCCGGCCAGGAAGCCGTGATCGAAGGTGAGGTGACCGCCTCGGATGTCGTCAAGGGGCGGCGTAGAAGTTTGTTGATACGCCTGCGCGACGGCAGCGGTATTTTAAGCCTGCGTTTTTTTCACTTTTCGCCTGCTCAACAGCAGCAGCTACGCCCAGGCGTTTCGGTACGTGCGTTTGGTGAAGCGCGGGCCGGGGCCACCGGGCTTGAAATTTATCACCCCGAGTATCGCTTGAATACGGCAGGTGAAACGCCGGTCGATGAGTATTTTACCCCGATCTACCCCACCACTGAAGGCTTGAACCAAGCCCGCTTGCGGGCATTGACGCAGCAGGCGCTTGGCTTACTGGATAGCGCGCCTGAAGCGCTGCCCGATGTTATCCCTGACGCGCTGCGCCAGCGCTTTCACCTGCCTGGGCTCCACGCCTGCCTGCATTTACTGCATCAACCCCCGCCTGATGTGGATATTGACAAGCTTTCCAGCGGCCAGCATTCCGCCACGCGCCGCCTAGCGCTGGAAGAGCTTTTAGCGCATCAGCTTAGCCTGCGAGAAGTTCGCCTGCGTATCCAGGCCGACGGCGCGCCGGAGCTGCCTTCCGGGCGCGGCCTGCAGGCGCGTTTTTTAGCCCAGCTGCCGTTTGCCCTAACGGGTGCCCAGCAGCGCGTGCTTGAGGAAATTACCCTGGATTTAAGCCGTCCGGCGCCCATGCTGCGCCTGGTACAGGGCGATGTGGGGTCGGGAAAAACCGTGGTGGCCGCTATGGCCGCGCTAGCCGCGCTTTCCGGCAATTGCCAGGCTGCCATCATGGCGCCTACCGAAATCCTCGCAGAGCAGCACTACCGGGCGTTTAAAGCCTGGTTTGAACCACTGGGCATCGAAGTCGCTTGGCTTGCAGGCAAACTGAAGGGCAAAACCCGCCTGGACGCCAAGGCCGCGATTGCCGATGGCCGTGCGCGCATGGTGGTCGGCACCCACGCGCTGTTCCAGGATGACGTGCATTTTCAGTGCCTGGGGCTGGCGATTATCGATGAACAGCACCGCTTTGGTGTCCACCAGCGCTTGGCGCTGCGCGAAAAAGGCGAAGCGGGCGGGCTAACCCCGCACCAGCTGATCATGACCGCTACACCCATCCCGCGTACGCTTGCCATGAGCGCCTATGCGGACCTGGATGTTTCGGTCATCGATGAGCTTCCGCCAGGGCGTACCCCGGTTAAAACCGTGGTGGTAGCGGATGAGCGTCGCCCCGAAGTCGTCGAGCGGATTCGCAATGCCTGCAGCGATGGCCGCCAGGCTTATTGGGTATGTACGCTGATTGAAGAGTCCGAAGCGCTGCAGTGTCAGGCCGCGGAAGTCACCAGCCAGGAATTGACGCAAGCGCTGCCCGAGCTTGCCATCGGCCTGATTCATGGGCGCATGAAGGCCAGTGAAAAAGCTGAAGTGATGACCGCCTTTAAAGAGGGCGAGCTGGATCTGCTGGTCGCCACCACGGTGATTGAAGTGGGGGTGGATGTTCCCAATGCCAGCCTGATGATTATTGAAAACCCCGAGCGTCTGGGACTTTCCCAACTGCATCAGCTGCGCGGACGTGTCGGCCGGGGAAGTACGGAAAGCTTCTGCGTACTGCTTTATCATCCGCCGCTTTCCAAAAGCTCCCGCGAGCGCCTGAGCGTAATGCGTGAAACCACCGATGGTTTTCGTATTGCGGAAAAGGATCTGGAGATTCGCGGCCCGGGCGAGGTGCTGGGCACCCGGCAGACCGGCCTTGCGCAAATGAAGATTGCCGACCTGGAACGCGATGCCGACCTATTGGAGCGCGTGACCGCGCTTGCCTCCGAGCTGCAAAGCGAGCCGCAGATTACCGCAGTACTGGTGCGGCGTTGGCTAGGCGAGGCCGCAGGGCGCTACGGGCAGGTGTAGCGGCCTGCGGTGAAGTTTTACACCTTGGCACTAGCGCTGGTGGCATCTTCGATAGCGGCTGGCGTGCTGGTCAAGCGGTTGGCCGCTTCGCCCAGAGGCGCCAGCTGTTCGGCAATCAGGCGTAGCTGGCTTTGAATGGGCCGATACAGTGTCAGCGCGTTCTCTTCTCCATCTTCACGGTGAACGCTCTGCTCGTTTAGCTGCGCGAGTAGTTCGCTTGCCTGATCATCCAGCGGGGCGATGAACTGGCGTTTATCCAACTGCTCGGACAGTTGCCCCAGCAGTTCGCTGATACGCTTGGCAGAAGGCATCGACGCCGCGTCTTCTTCATCTTCCGCCAGACGATGGCGGTGGGCGCCCAGCGCTGAGAGATGGCTCAACAGCGTATTGGAAAGCACCAGAAAGCGCAGGCCATTATCCGCATCCTGTTTACGGTAGTGCCCCGGCTCATGGAGCATATTGGTCAGCAGCGTGGAGAGCGCGGCATCGGCGTTATGGGCGTTACGCCGAGCCAGGCGGTAAGCCAAATCATCCTGCTTGCCCTCTTCATACTGATGAACAATTTCATCCAGGTAGAGCCGGTGGCTGGTAATCGCCTTTGCGGCTTCACGGTAAAGCCGACGGCCCTGCCAGTCGGGCAGGATGAAAAACACCGCTAAGCCCGCAATCAGCGAACCAATCAAGGTATCGAACAGGCGTGGCCAGATCAGGTTAAAGCCATCGCCTACCTGGTTAAAACTGCATAGCACCAGCAATGTAATTGAGGCGGTGGCGATCACATAATGTCGTTCACGGTTGGCAAAGAAAGAAACGCCCGCCGCCACCGCGATGATGCTCTGAATACTGGGTTGGGGAAACAGGCTAATCGATACCCAACCCGCCGTTAGGCCAAGCACCGTGCCCAGAATGCGCTGAGAAAGAAAGCGCCGCGTGGTGGCAAAGTTAGGCCGACAAACAAACAAAGTGGTCAGCAGAATCCAGAAGCCCTGTTCCGGGTCCAGCCATTGCAGCAGGCCGTAACCTACCATCAGCGCTGTCGTGAGACGTACCGCGTGACGAAAGGTCGGCGAGCCCAGGGTGATATTAATCCGTACTCGCCGCCACGCTTCCAGCAGGCTGGAAGGCGAGCGGTCATAAAGCGCGATATCGCGACGGTCGTCGGTAGTATCCGGGTTATGCGCACTGGCAATCTGCGCTTCAAGCGTTGCGAGGTTGCTGGCGAGTGCGTTAAGCGGATGCAGCAGAGCGCGCCACTCGGGCTTGCCGCGTTCACTCAAATTATCGATGGAAGCTCTCAGGTCAGCCAATGCCTGTTCGCTCTGCTGGTGATCAAAGGGCCGGTTAAGCAGTAGCGATTTGGCCAACTGACGGCAGGCGCGGCCCTGCTGATCCAAAAGCCGCTGACAGCGAAACAGCACATCGTGATGGAAAAACGCTTCGGTGAGGGCGCTATAGGGGTAGTGGGTTGAGCTTGCCCGCTCGTGAATGTCCTGAGCGATAAAGTAGATGCGCAGATAGCGGTTAAGTTTTTGACTGCCGCGCTGGCCTTCCAGGCGACGAAAAATCATCTCTTTGGCCTGATTGAGTGCATCTACCACTTTACCGTTCTGGCGCGCCAACGCCACTCGGCGAGCCTCGACATCGGCGCCGCGTACTGGCTCAAACAGGGCCGATTTGAGTATCAAAAACTCGCCTAGTGCTTTATAGACTCGGGCCATGCTCTGCTTGACGGGCTGGCGGGAAAAAAGCGCGCACCAGATAACCGAAATAACCCCGTACCAGGCGGCGCCCGCTAACAGCAGCAGCTGGCGAGACGCCACGTCGGCATCCACGCCGCCGTGCTGCTCAATATTGATCATTGAGTAGATCGACAAAATCAGCGTGCCGGAGGCAATCGTGGCGTACCGCTGCCCGATAGCGCCCAGCATGATCAGAGTGAAGGTGGAGGTTCCCAGCCCTAGCGCAAATAGCCATGGCCAAGGGAAAAGCCACTGCACGATAAATGAGGCCGAGGTAAAACATATCAGCGTGACTAGCAGCGCCTGTAAGCGGCCCTGCCAGCTGTCATCGGTTTCGGAAAGGGCGCAGGCGATAATCCCTAAAAAAAGCGGGATAACCAGCGCTACATCGCCCATTATGCCGCTAAACAGTAGCGCTGCGCTGAACGCGATAAAAACGCGCAGACTATAAGCAAACTTATCGAGGGTCCAAAGACGCCGAAGCGGCAGTGAAATAGGCATAGATGCTCTTGTTGTGGGTCACTGTTAGACTTTAGTATAAACGCTAAGCTTGGTTCGTTGCTATGACTTGTGGCTTATCTTGGCGTGCGCCTAAGGCATTTCGACGACCCGTTTACCTAAATTATCCCCATTAAGTAAACCAATCAGCGCTGGCGCAACGCTATCCAGTCCGCCGGAAATTTTATCAAGCTTCCACGCGAGGCGTTTTTGAACGATAAGCGGCCGCATAAATTGTTGAAAGGCATCCCAGTAACGCAAGTAGTCGGGCACGACAAAAGGGTGACCCGCGACGTTTTTTTGCCTTAGCTGTGCAAAGTTATCAGGGCTTTTACGCGGATTAAGGGTCTGATACTGGCTTACTAACCCACACAGCACAATGCGTCCGTTAGTGGCCATTGAGTCAATCGCTGCCGTGAAGGCGCTCCCCCCGACATTTTCAAAGTTAAGCGTAATTCCAAAAGGCGCGGCGTCATGTAGCTGCTCGATATAATCCGGGCTGCGGTGGTTGAGTACGCTCTGAAAGCCTCTGTCATGCAGCCAGGCGCGCTTGTCGGCCCGCCCGGCCGTGACGATGACGTTTGCCCCCTGGCGCTGCGCAAGCTGCGCCGCGATAGAACCCACCGCGCCCGCGGCGGCGCTGACCAGCACGGTATCTTGAGCAGTAGGCTGCCCCAAGCGTTGCATACCTACCCAGGCGGTAAACCCTGTCATTCCCAATGGATGCAGGTAGGCTTCTGGATCGCTACCCTCCGGAACAGGGATCAGCTGCTGCCCGTCAGAAGCAACGATCTCCTGCATGGGAAGGTGACCTACGACGAAATCGCCGCGCTTGAAAGAAGGCCCGTTGCTGGCAATCACTTCGGCCAACGTCCAGCCGGACAACGGGCTACCGGCGGCCCAGCGCTCTATATAGTCGTACCCGGCTGGCTGCATACGTGTACGCATATACGGATCAACGCTGATATAGCGGGGTTTTAACAGTAACTGTGGCGTGTCGGGCAGGCTAATCAATGTCTTTTGGATATGCTCAGGGCGCAACTCTCCCGCAGGTAAGAGTGCAAGCCTTAAGCCTATGGTGGTTTTTGTAGATGCGGTCATGGCTATCCGTTCATTAAATTAATAGCGTTAACGTTACCGCGAATAAAAGCCCAAGGCGTATTTAAGGCGTGTTTAAAAAGTCGTGTTCATAACATTATGACGGGGAGATGATAGGCAAAGAGAGCAGGTGCCCGCCACCCAAGGGTGGCGGGTAACCGCTAGAAGTAGCGTTACAAGTACTTCAGCAGCTTTTGCAGCCTGTTCATATCGGCGGAGTCACCGACAAGGCGTACCTCGCCGTTGAGCATTCCGTCGAGGAAGGCCTGCTGCGTTGGTTTCCTGAGGATACGTAACGCGGCGTCTTGATCGCGAAAGCGTAACTCAAGATCCAAATCGACCGGCAAGCCTTTACCTGAAGTGATGCCTTTCGGTGTCATTCGGTAGTAACGGGCGACGGTTAAGTCTTCCGTGGCAATACCCCAGTCTAGGCCGCGCATTCGTTCAAGCTGTTCACGAAAGCGCGGCTTGCGGCGCAGGGCGCGTTTGAGCATAAAGCTCAGCAGCCACAGCGTCAGCTTGAGCTTCATTAGGAAACGGCGTCCTTAAGCGCTTTACCCGGCTTGAATGCCACGTTTTTGCTCGCCGGAATTTGTAGAGGAGCGCCCGTTTGTGGGTTTTTACCGGTGCGCGCTGCACGCTCACGAACGGTAAAGGTACCAAAACCAATCAAAGCCACATCTTCGCCTTTCGCGACGCTGTTGGTGATTTCATCCAGAATGACGTTCAGGACCTGGCCTGCTTTGTCTTTGGAGAGATCGGCACTTTCAGCGATGGCGGCAGCGAGTTCAGGTTTGCGCATAAGGAATTCCCCTCATTAAAATTAAGTATAAAGTGTAGCGGTGTTATTAAAAACGCCACCCAGGCTGGGTTAGCTTATCTAGCCTAGTCGTGAACGCGGTGAAAATCAGCCCAGTAGCGCAGGTGCGGCTCTGGAAAGCTCCACTTTCCGTCTCACGCAGCCCCCTGTCAACGCAAAACCGACTAAATTCCCGTCTTTATCTTCACCAAGCGCGCTCATGTCGCCCCCTTCGCCCTCAATTCGCCAGCGTTCGGGTGGGGTAAGCGGTGGGTAGGCCACCACCGGCAATAGCGGTGTTTTAACGATAACGGGCCAGGCGCCGAAGCTTACCGGGGTTGGCGTGCCGGAAAGCGTTGCCGCCAGCGCCTTGGCACAGGCTTGTAGCGGCTGGACATACATGGCGTTGATGCTGTCGATACAGGCAACGTCTCCCAAGGCATAGATATACGGATTTGAGGTGCGCAGGTAGCGGTCTACCTGAATACCCTGGTCAGAGACGGCAAGCCCTGCCGTTTTGGCTAACCCCGTTCTTGGGGCAAGGCCGGTGGCCAGTAAAACAATGTCAGCGTTGATGACCGCGTTATTATCCAGTGTCAGCCTGACGCTGCTGCCCTCGCCCACGTCGATATCCTTAAGCGTGCGGCCAAGCGCCAACTGGATACCTGCTTCGCCAAAGGCTTCGCCCAGTGCAACACCAAGCGGCTCAGGCAGGAGTCTGGGCAGCGGCGTGGCTTCCGGCGCAATCAGGCTTATCTGATGGCCGCCTGCGTGCAGGTCATTGGCGAATTCGCAGCCCACCAGACCCGCGCCGATAATGGCAATGCGCGCAGGACGCTCATGCAGAGCAGTGTAGAATCGCCGGTAGTCATCCAGATCGTTAATAACAAAAAAGTGCTGGGACACGCTTGCTGGAATGGCAAACGGTGCCCGGGGCTCGGCTCCGGTGGCAAGCACCAGGATATCGTAGGTCAGCGTTTGTCCATTGCTAAGTCTAAGCGTTTGGGTGTCTGCAGATACCTGCTCTACCGGGGTATAGGCCATGACCTGGATATTAAGCTCTTCAGCAAGGCCGGTGGCTGACTGCCTAGCCAGCTGGTCGGGCTTCAGCCCTTTCGCAAAGCCGGTCGAGAGAAGCGGTTTGCTGTAATCATCGCCGCTGTCGGCACTGACCAGCGTGATGCTGCGCTGATCGCCCAGACGGCGTAACGCTCGGGCAAGCCCAATGCCTGCCATTCCCGTGCCAATAATGATCAGCTCGGCGTGGGTGGTGGTGGAGTCAACCGTATGTGATGCAGGCATGCCATCCCCAAATAGTCAGTGCAACAAAAGCTAATAAGACCACCATGTTACACTACCCACTCTGTTTTTTTGCCAAGGAGCACTCGGTGGCGACTTCCTCTTTTCGGCAAGCACACGCTTTCCCTGTTTGGCAGCCCATGGCCGCGCTGCGCCCTGCCATGAGTGCTTCTTGGTGGCAGTGGGTGGCTTCTACCGATTCGTTAACCGCCCGCCTGATGGCAGCAGGGGGTGAAAAGCCGTTTCGTGTGCGGCTTTTACGCCAAGGCGTCGCCATGCCCCAGCCAGACGAGGCACAGGCCTTGGGGCTCGCGTTACGTCATTATGCCTGGCTACGTGAGGTGGCACTTTGCGTGAGCGATACGCCCTGGGTAGTGGCTCGCTCGGTGGCGCCTCTGACACAGTTACAGGGGCAGCATCTGGAGCAGTTGGGCGAGCGCTCGCTGGGTAGCTGGCTCTTTCGTCAGCCTGATTTGATCCGCGGCCCGCTTGAGGCCACCGCCTGTGCTCCACGCTTTGCTTACCCAACGGATGCCGAGAGCCTTTGGGGGCGGCGTTCCGTATTTCAGCATGCCGGGCTTTCACTGCTCGTGCAGGAGTACTTTTTATCCTCTATGGCTGATGATCTTCGCCTGCCTTCGCGGTAGGCTTGCTCGGCATCTCTTCTTTTCGTGAGGTAAGCATGGATCGTTCTTTGTTGCGGCCAACCGGGTGGGCGCGATTGGCAGATTTTTTACACTTGATGCGCCTGGACCGCCCCATTGGTACCTGGCTATTGATGTGGCCGACTCTATGGGCGCTCTGGGTGGCGGCGGAAGGTGTGCCGGGCCGTAACGTACTGCTTATTTTTGTGGCCGGTGTGTATGTAATGCGCGCCGCTGGCTGTGTGGTGAACGATTATGCCGACCGGCATTTTGATGGCCACGTAAAGCGCACCAAAAATCGCCCGCTGGCAACCGGACGTATCAGCGAAACCGAAGCCCAGCTGCTGTTTATCGGCCTAGTGGCGGTCGCGTTTATTTTAGTGTTGCTCACCAACTGGTTTACGGTGCTCTTATCGCTGGGTGGGGTCGTATTGGCGTTTATCTATCCGTTTATGAAGCGCTATACCCATTTTCCTCAGGTGGTGCTTGGGGCGGCTTTTTCCTGGGCGATCCCCATGGCGTTTGGCGCCGTATTAGGACATGTGCCGCTGGATGCCTGGCTGCTGTTTTTTGCCAACGTGCTCTGGACGGTGGCCTACGATACCCAGTACGCCATGGTTGATCGTGATGATGATTTGAAAATCGGCATTAAATCAACGGCAGTGCTTTTTGGTGACGCAGATCGTCTGATCATTGGCTTGTTGCAGATCGCCACGCTCGCGCTTTTGGCCTGGGTCGGCGTGCGCGTCGGGTTAGGCGGCTTTTTCTGGCTGGGACTTGCCGGTATGGCAGCGACATTTGTCCATCAGCAGCGCCTGATTCGCCATCGTGAGCGTGACCCGTGCTTCCAGGCATTTTTGAATAACCACTGGGCTGGGCTGCTCATTTTTGCAGGCATTGCGCTTAGCGAATGGCCGGTTGTGGGGTAAGCCTGCCCAGCGCGATTAATGCTTGTCATAGAAGTGTCATCAAGTCATGGTGTTATTGTCACTGAGATGTCATTGAATTTCCTTCTTTGAACACCGTGAGGCCCTGGGATGACCGCCAAGACCGTTTTGATTGTCGATGATGAAGCGTCTATTCGCGAGATGATCGCCGTAGCGCTGGAAATGGCGGACTATCGCGTGCTTGAAGCGGATAACGCCCAGGATGCCCACGCGCTGGTGGTTGATCATCAGCCCGATTTGCTACTGCTTGATTGGATGATGCCGGGCACCAGCGGTATTGAGCTGGCAAGGCGCTTGAAGCGTGAAGAAGCGACGGCTGAACTGCCCATTATTATGCTCACCGCCAAAGGCGAAGAGGATAATAAGATTCAGGGGCTTGAATCGGGTGCGGATGATTACATTACCAAACCTTTTTCACCGCGCGAGCTGGTAGCACGCCTGAAAGCCGTACTGCGTCGCGCCACGCCACGCGGCGTGGAAGACCCGATCGAAATTAACGGACTGCTGCTGGATCCGGTTAGCCACCGCGTTAGCGCTCACGGTAAGGCGCTTGAAATGGGGCCTACCGAATACCGCCTGCTGCAGTTCTTTATGACCCATCAGGAGCGGGCTTACACACGCAGCCAGCTGCTGGATCAGGTGTGGGGCGGCAATGTCTACGTTGAGGAGCGCACCGTGGATGTCCATATACGGCGCTTGCGTAAAGCATTGGGCGAAGTGCATCAGAACCTGATCCAGACGGTACGGGGTACCGGTTATCGCTTCTCTGCCCGGGTCTAATCGTGCGCCTGTGGAGCCGTGAACTGTGGCGCATTGCCTGGTTAGCGACCATTGGGGTTTGCCTGGGATGGCTATTGGGTTCGGCAGGGCTGGGGTTATCGGCCGGATTGGCCGTCTGCCTGTTCTACCATCTACGTCAGCTACGCGTGCTGTTTCAGTGGCTCACCCTCAATCCGCATAATGAACCGCCCGCAGCCAGTGGCATGTGGGGGGATCTGCTTGATCGTCTTTATCGCTATCAAAAAAGCCAGCGTATCACCCAGGGACGATTACGGGCGACGCTGGCACGTATTCAGGAATCCTCTGAGGCCATGCGTGACAGCGTAGTCATGCTTGACCGGCACGGCGATCTTGAGTGGTGGAACAGCGCCGCAACGAAGATGCTGGGCCTGCAGACGGCGCATGATCGTGGTCAGCACATTACCAATCTACTGCGTGATCCGGACTTTATCAGCTACTTCAATGCACGCAACTATAGCGAGCCGTTAACCCTGACCTCGCCGATTGATGAGCGTAGCGTCCTGCAATACCAGATTACTCTCTACGGTGACGATGAGCGCTTGGTCATGGCGCGGGATATCACCCGCTTACATCGTCTTGAGCAAATGCGCCGCGATTTCGTCGCTAATGTTTCCCACGAACTGCGCACCCCGTTGACCGTTCTTTTGGGCTATCTGGAAACCTATGGCGACCTGGCCGACCAGCTTCCGCCCCGCTTAGGCCGGGGCATTGAGAAGATGCAGGAACAGGCCCAGCGTATGCAGAATCTGGTAAATGACCTGCTGCTGTTATCGCGCTTGGAGATTGATCAGGGTGGCGAAGATCATCAGCCGCTATCTATTGAGCGCCTTCTGAATAGCGTTTGTCAGGATGCACTCGCTCTATCGCACCACCAGCATAGCGTGCGTGTCGAGATTGAAAACGATGCGGGGCTGATAGGTAGCGAACAGGAAATCCGTAGCGCCATTTCTAACCTGGCCTTTAATGGCGTGCGCTATACGCCGCCAGGCAGCCAGATTACCCTGCGCTGGATGGCGCTGTCGAACGGCGATGCCTGCATAGAAGTCGAGGATAATGGCCAGGGAATCGATCCCGTGCATATCCCCCGGCTAACCGAGCGTTTTTATCGCGTTGATAAAGGCCGTAGTACCACCACGGGCGGCACGGGGCTAGGACTTGCCATCGTCAAGCACGTATTGCTGCGCCACGATGCCCAGCTTCAAGTCGAGTCACATCCTGGAGAAGGTTCTCTATTCCGCTGTGTTTTCCCCGCCGTTCGATTAGCCGCACTTTAAAGCCAGTTTCCCTGCCTTTTAACAATACTTGTACAAATGTGTCACGCTGTCAGATAACTATGGTCAAAGGTTACTCATGTGCCATTTTTAGCCAGTATATGACCGGTTAAGTCGGTGAAGCAAAAGCTATTCTGGCACATCATTTTTTAAATAAATAATTGTTTTTTAACAAATATTTTTTTTATTGGCATTTTTGGCATCAGTTCTGCAATATACTGGGCAAGGAAGACTACCGCAGGAAATGGTAAGCCAGGATGGCGCTTCCTTGAAATTATGCGGTATCAAACAGCGATCTAGGAGACGGAATATGATGTCCAAGGAACTACTCAAGAAAGCTGGTATTTTAGGTGTAACGTTCGGTCTGATGGCAAGCCCTTTTGCGTTTGCTCAAGAGCCAGCTAACCCAAGCGGTAATATTTCTCCAGATGAGCAGCCGGTTGAATCTCAATCACACGGTTCTTCACAAGCAGGCTCGTCTGACTACGATCAAAACGATCTGATTCACGAAGAAGGCGATAACGCAGCGCATAACGATGGCGCAATGGGTTCCACGCACTCTGGCACTCATACCGAGAATGACGCAATGGGCTCTGGCCCGACTGGCGAAACCTCGGGTGGCGATACCTCTTTTGAGTCTGACGATTTACCTAAAGAGAACAGTTCAGTCACCACTGAACAGTAAGAGTTGTAATGATTTTATAGGCGCTCAGGATGAGCTAGCACGGGATAAGGATTTCCCACTGCATGGATGACCACTGATTCAAGGAATGAATCAAGCGACAATCAGAACGTTAGTCAGGGTAAATTCCAAGGTTGGAGTCCCGCAAAAGGATAGGAAGCTAGCGTTAGATATTGTCCATAGGTACAAGATCAAGACCCTGCCACGGCGGGGTCTAATCTTTTGTGGGAAAAAATATTGTGTTGAAAATGAAATTTGTTGCTCTGTTTTGACGTTTTAGATAACTGCCAGTCTGGTTGTGATGGGCTAATCACTTAGTTTTTTTAGAACCAAATGCCATGCGACTACACAGTGTGCCACTTTGGTTGAATAACAAAGACGCATGTGTCAGTATTGCGCAACATATTAGCGTGCTATCTATTTGTGCAGCGGTGTTTGGTGTGCAATGTTTGTTGAGCATATGACTGATATTTAAAACTAATATTTGTATATGACATTGTTGGCATCTTTGATGCAATAAAATAGATGAGAGCGATAGCCGTTAGATGATTAGCTAGGCATTAGCTATCAACCCTATAAGCGGTATTCATGTTATCAGGAGTAAGTCATGTTATTTAAAGCAATGGTAAAAAAAGTAGGTATCTTCAGTGTTTCTTTGGGCCTTATCGCAAGCCCGTTGGCATTTGCGCATAGCTCTATCGAGTTAAACAAAGATCGCGCTGTCGGTGAGATCTCTCACCAGTCGGAGTCCACCCGTACGTCTGAGTCAGCCACTTACTCTGCGAACGAGCTGAACCACGGTGACCGCGATCGTATGAACACTAACTACACGCCGACTAGCCATCAAGAGAGTGATCGTCAAAACACTAACTCGTACAAAGCGTCTGATTTGACGCGCGACGAAGGCGACAGCACTGATTGGTAAGCCTTTTCTACCCTAAGTTAATAAAAGCCTAGGGTAGTAAGCAATAAAGGTAGTAAGAAAAAATTAGTAAGCATAAAAAACCCCGCTCACGCGGGGTTTTTGCGTTTCAGAACTAACCACTTGGCTATGCAGGGCCTTGGTACGTCAGTTCGCGAGCCGTGCGGTAGTGTTGGTCCCACATCAATACGGCGCCTGCCACTGCGCCTGGAATCAAAAAGAGATTGGCCAGCGGTATCCAGGTGATCAGGGTTATCAAGCCGCCATAACTAAGGCTTTGCCACCAGCGCTTGGAAAGACGTTGACGCATATCCTTGAAGGCGACCTTATTATTATCCATGGGATAGTCTAAATAGGTAATGGCCATTACCCATGCTGAAAATAGCCCCCATAGCAGAGGCGCAAAAAGATTCAGTCCCGGAATCCAGCTGACAATAAACAGTGCAATGGCGCGCGGAGCGATATAGCCCAGCTTAATCAATTCGCGGCCTATGGCATCAATAGCCGTTTTTGCCAGGCCACGATCATCCAGCGGTACTCTTCCAGTGGCCTGAATTTCCACTTTCGCCGCTAGAAAGCCGTAAAAAGGCGCCGCGATAAGGTGAGTGATCAAGGTAAAGGTAAAGAACACCACGGCGAGCAAGCTAATCATGAAAAGCGGCCAGATCAGCCAGGAGAGCCAGTCAAGCCAGGTAGGTACCAAGCTCATCCAGTGATCCAGCCAGCCGGAAAAGCGATTGACCACAACGCCTAACATGGCGCCATAAACAAGGATATTGACGAGGATAGGCAGGAAAATATATCGCCGCAGACCCTTTTGATAGACCAGGCGCGTGCCCTGCTTAAGCGCTGTTATCGCATCCAACATGTCACTCATTCCTCATAAACGCAGACGTCCAGGCTGGTGTCAGCCCAGACGTATTGCAAGAGGAAATGCCTCGGGGGTCAAGGCTTTTTCGTTACCTTCTGATCGACGGTGCCCAGGTCGCTATGGCGAATATCGAGCCCTTTGACGAGATACACCACGTACTCCGCCAGGTTGTCGGCATGGTCACCAACGCGCTCCAGTGCGCGCAGTACCCACATAATGCTGAGTATTGAGCTAATCGAGCGTGAATCTTCCATCATGAAGGTCATTAGCGAGCGCATAGCACTGCCGTACTCATCATCGACCGACTCGTCTTCGCGCACAACCTGCATGGCCAGGTCGGTATCGAAACGGGCAAAGGCTGTCAGTGCATCGCGCAGCATTTTGCGTACGTGCTCGCTGATATGACGAACCTCGATCAACCCACGAACCGGGCTGCTGTTTTCGCTGAGCAGTAGCGCATTGCGGGCAATTTTACTCGCCTCATCGCCGATACGCTCAAGGTCCGAGGTCGCGCGGATCACGGCGAGCACCAAGCGTAAATCCGACGCTGCCGGCTGACGGCGTGCCAATACGCGGGTGCACTCTTCATCGATTTGCAACTGCAGATCGTTAACCTGGCGATCGTTGTCACGCACTTTTTCAGCTAAGCGGGTGTCACCTTCAAGCAACGCGTGGACGGCGTCTTGCACCTGCTTTTCCACCAGCCCGCCCATGGTCATCAGGTGGGTTTTCAACTCTTCCAGCTCTTGGTTGAACTGGCGTGAGATATGCTGGCTGTGGGTATCGCTCGTAATATCCATTGAGCACTCCTGCGATAGGGTCGGTTAGGCCTGGACTATTGTTTTCAAGTCATGCGGCCAGTGATGTAGTTTTCGGTGCGTTGTAAGCGCGGGTTAGTGAAGACTTGATCGGTAGGGCCATACTCAACAAGTTCGCCATTGTGTAAAAAAGCGGTGTAGTCGGATACCCGGGCGGCCTGCTGCATATTGTGGGTTACAAGAACAAGCGTAAGCTGCGATTTAAGATTACGGATCAATTCCTCGATCTTTAGCGTTGAAATCGGATCAAGCGCTGATGCTGGCTCATCGAGTAGCAGCACATCGGGCTGGACGGCTAGCGTCCGGGCGATCACCAAACGCTGCTGCTGGCCGCCTGAAAGCTGCCACGCTGAACGGTGCAGACGATCTTTTACCTCGTCCCACAGCGCCGCTGAGGTAAGTGCCCACTCGATGATGTCATCACGCTGCCGTTTGGGCAGGCGGTGTTGTAAACGCAAGCCAAAGGCCACGTTTTCATAAATCGACATGGGAAACGGGTTAGGGGTTTGAAACACCATCCCCACCCGGCGGCGCAGCTCGGTCACGTTCATCTGCGGGGCGTAGATATCCTGCCCTTCAAGCTGAATATGCCCACTATGCGCTACGCTCTCATTAAGATCGTGCAGCCGGTTAATGGCGCGCAGCAGGGTGGACTTACCACAGCCTGACGGACCAATAAATGCCGTTACCCGGTGGCGCGGTACGCTCAGCGTTAAGTCACGCAGGGCCGATTTCCCCGCATAAGTGAGGTTAAACTGGTCGATGCTCAGGGCGCAGTGTTCGGACGAAAAGTGCGTCACCGGCGCCTGAGAGGCAGTGGCTGAATCTAATGACGCTAGCATTCGCTTCCTCGTTGGCGCCTGAAATAATGACGCAGAAATATGGCAGTTAGATTAAGCACCAGCACAATGAGCACTAAAAGAAGTGCCGTGGCGTACACCAGTGGTATCGCGGCCTGCACATCCTCGCCATGAAAGGCGGTATCAAATAGATGATAGCCAAGATGCATGAACTTGCGCTCTAGATGTAAATAAGGGAATTCACCGTCCACGGGCATTTGTGGGGCCAGTTTGGCGACGCCCACAAGCATCAGCGGCGCCACTTCGCCGGCCGCACGGGCAACCGCGAGGATAACCCCGGTCAGCATGGCGGGTATGGCCATGGGCAGCACAATGCGCACCAGCATTTCCAGGCGCGTGGCGCCTAGCGCCACCGCCCCTTCTCGCTGGGCATCAGGAATACGTGCCAGCCCCTCTTCGGTCGCCACAATCACGACCGGTAGCGTTAACAATGCCAGGGTTAAAGATGCCCACAACAGGCCGCCGGTGCCAAAGGTAGGAGAGGGCAACGTATCGCTGAAAAACCAGCTATCGAGCGTGCCGCCAATACCGTATACGAAAACGCCCAGGCCAAAAACGCCGTACACAATCGACGGTACGCCGGCCAGGTTGCGTACCCCAATACGCACCAGGCGGGTTAAACGGTTCTGATGAGCGATTTCATTGAGATAGATGGCCGCCAGCACCC
Source organism: Vreelandella zhanjiangensis DSM 21076 (assembly GCF_000377665.1). GTDB lineage: Bacteria > Pseudomonadota > Gammaproteobacteria > Pseudomonadales > Halomonadaceae > Vreelandella > Vreelandella zhanjiangensis. The sequence goes on from NZ_KB898653.1 coordinate 131,835, forward strand.
CAAAAGGGGTCACGATCACTGACATTAAAATGACCATCAGTACGGTGCCAAAAATAGCTGGCCAGACACCACCGCCCGTATTGGCGGCACGCGGACCCTGGCTCAAGAACTGCCAGACGTTACGGCTCCAGGTATGTATTTTCTGCCACCAGGACATGGCGTTAGGCGCCAGCGCCTGGCTGAAATTGCTCAGCGGTTGACGCAGCGTCTGACCATCGGAGGTTACCAGCAGAAGCTCGGCATCAGGCCGTTCCGCCTGGGGCAGGGCGAGCGCCTGAGTTAGATAACGCCATGCCTGGTCTTCACGGAGCAACTGCCCGCCCGTTTCCACACCGGCTAAGCGGCCGATAAAATCACCCCACGGGTTACGCTCCAGGCGAATCAGGTCGCTTGGTGTGCTGCGTGAGGCGATGTCGTCCAGATTTACCCAGCGCCAGCTGGCCCCGTCGATATCGCGGTTAGCCGTAAAATAAAGCCGCTCAAAGCCGTCTGCCTGGGGAAGCGGGGCCTCGCGGGTCGGCTGCCCTGCGACGCTATCGCCTGAGCGCAGGGTAATTTCTTCAAGCGTGGCGGGCCAAAAATGACCTAATCCGCGTACCACCAAAAGCGCTAACAAGGCCGCTAACATTAAAAGTGATAAAGCGACGCTAGCGGCACATAACCATGGCCAGAGTGCGTCCATCAGGCGTCGGCGAGGCGTATCTGAGAAGCGGCTCATTAATGGCGCCCCGCTTTATGATAACGGCGTCGCATGCGTGAACGGACTACCTCAGCCAGGGTATTAACCAAAAACGTAAAGATAAACAGCACCAGAGCAGCAAGTATCAAATGGTGGTAGGTAAGCCCGCCGGGCGAGGCTTCGGGAAGCTCAATGGCAATGGCAGCCGCCATGGAGCGCATGCCTTCAAAAGGGCTGACACTCAACAACGCCATGTTGCCGCTGGCCATCAGCACAATCATGGTTTCCCCGACAGCACGCCCCGCCCCAATCATTACCGCTGAGAAAATGCCGGGGCCTGCGGCCGGTAAGGCAACTTTCCAGAGCGCCTGCCAGCGGCTGGCGCCCAGTGCTTGGGCACCCTCCATTAAACTGGTCGGCACATCGGCTAAAGCATCCTCCGCCAGGGCGTAGATGCTGGGTATGACGGCAAATCCCATGGCGATGCCCACAATCAGCGCGTTGCGGGTGGCATAATCCATTCCCCAATGCTGCTCAAGCAGGCGGCGCAAGTCACCGCCTAACAAAAACTGCTCGAGCAGGGGCGCAAACCACAGCGCCAAAAGCACCATGCACACGAGCCAGGGCAAAAGCCACAGGCCAGCCCATGAAAGGGGCAGCCACTTACGCCAGCGCGATGCGGCCATGTGCCAGAGAACACCTGCCAAGCCCGCGCTGATAGGTAACCAGATTAACAGCGCCAGGGTGCTGGCCAGATGACGCTCTACCCAGGGGGCAAGCACTAAACCGGCAATAAACCCCACCACCACGCCGGGTATCGCTTCCATCATTTCAAGCGCTGGCTTAACGCGGCTGCGTAGGCGAGCCGACATAAATAGAGCCGAATACATCGCGGCTCCCAGGGCTATCGGCAGGGCAAATAGCATGGCAGCCAGAGCGGCTTTTAACGTTCCCCAGGCCAGCGGCGAGAGTTTGCTGAAGGCAAACGTTTGATCCCATGCCAGCAGAGGCAACGTTTCCCAAATGAGAAACACGCCGATCGCCAAAATCGCCAGCAATACACCAATGCCGCCGGCAGTAATCAGACCGGTGGCTATACGGTTTTTTAACTGGCGTAGCGGCTGGCGAGAAACAGCAGCGCGAGGTGGGGTCATATCAACATCATAAGAGAGCCGGGGCCGTCATGAAGAGGGTTTGCATGGTGAATTCTCCTTACTCTAAGTCATTTTTATGACAATTAGATGATAGTTACCTACCAGGTACGCTGAGCATCTATATCGTCATCGGGAAGCGGCACAAACCCCGCTGCGCGGGCAATGCGCTGGCCTTCCTCGGATAAAATAAGTGCTAGTAGTGCTTGATCAGCCGGAGGTAGCGAATCGCCGGGCGGTAAATTAACGTACAGGTACAGGTCGCGCGATAGCGGGTACTCGCTGCGCTGAATGGCCTGCTCGCTAGGCGCAATTTCAGCGCCTTCCTGAGTAATCAGGCTTAGCGCATGAACCATGGGCGTCAGGTGGTTATAGCCTGCATAGCCCATGGCGTTGGGGGATTCTCCCACCGAGGCAACCACCGCTGAGGAGCCAGGATGCTCGCTGATATCGGGCCTGAAATTGCCGCCGCAAAGCACTTCGGCCTGAAATAACCCGTGGGTGCCCGAGGCTAAATTACGTCCATGCAGGGCGATGCTTCCATACGGCCAGTCACGTGTGGTGGCCAATTCGTCCCAGCGTCTTATTGGAGCTTCGGCGCCACACGCCTGGTCCGTAGAGAAAATAGCGTCGGCCTGCTTACGCGTGATGGCTCCTAACGGGTTATGCCGGTGCACGACCAGAATCAGTGCGTCTTTCGCCACTCTGAGTTCCAGCGGCGGATAGCCATAGCGGTCGATAAACGCCTGACGTTCGCCAGCATACATTGGGCGTGACATAAGCCCCAGTCGGGTAGTACCTGCCGTTAATGCGGGCGGTACGCTGGCCGACCCCGTGGCTTGAAACTGCAAGTTAACCTCAGGGTAGCGGGCGGTGAGTGACTCGCCCCAGCGCAACATTAGCCCGGCCATGGTGTCAGAGCCAATAACGCCCAGCGTGCCGCTAATCGGTTGAGGTTGCCCCCAGACCGCTGATGCGCATAGCATTAGCGCCATGGCGAGCGTTAAACGCAGACGCGGCTTCTTGCCCGACGATAAACCGATACGCTTCAAACGTGTTTCCTCTTATGATTAACTAGCGTTTTTATATTGCAATGCAGCAATAGCACAACAATAACCTTATTAAGCGACCAACTAATGACACTTTTAGAAACCGACCTGGACGATGTCCCCGCGCCTCAAGGACAGCTCACCCTAAAATTACTGGCTTCTCGACAGGATACCAACCTTTACGGCGATATTTCGGGCGGGTGGCTGGTCAATCATATGGATCAGGCGGCAGAACTGGCGGCAGGGCGTGAAGCTGGCGGGCGAACATCGACAGTGGCGATTGAGTCGATGGATTTTTTAAGCCCGGTACGCGTTGGCTCGATGGTGAGTATTTATACCCAGGTAAAAGAGATTGGCCACAGCTCGCTTAAAATTGATGTGGAAGTCTGGGTGCGCCCGCCTCTGGGACGACGTCTTGAAGAGCGCCAAAAGGTGACCGAAGCGCGATTCGTGATGGTGGCACTGGACGACAATGGGCGTATTCGCGCCGTTCACAGCTGATATTCTGTCTAGCTATTATCCGTTTTAACCATCAGCCGTCCTAACGATCAGGGGCGCCGAAGCGCCCCTGGTTCATGCAAAGGTTTTTATCCAAACGTCATCAGTCGATAACGCTTAGCCGCCCACTTCATCGCGGCCTTTCAGGTAGGCATATTCGCCGATATCACTGAACGGACGAATAACCTTCTGGAAGGCAGAGTAGGACTCATAAACGCGACGTGAGTCTTCGTCGTTTTCGACCTGATTCTGAATCACTTGCTGCGATGACTCATAAAGGGCCTGGATCACATCTTCAGGGAACTCGCGCAGCTCAACACCGTGCTCATCCACCAGTGTTTCAAGTGCTTGGGCGTTGCGGAAGGCGAACTCGGTGTACATGGCCAGGTTGGAGGCGCGTGCTGCTTCGCGGATAACGTCCTGGAGATCTTCCGGCAGGGCGTTCCAGGCATCCAGGTTGATCATGGTCTCGACGGTAGCCGTTGGCTCGTTCCACACCGTGGTGTAGTAGTAGTCGGCGACCTGATGCAGACCAAACGCCATATCGTTGTAAGGCCCTACCCAGTCGGCAGCATCCAGCACGCCGGTTTGCAGCGAAGTGAAAATCTCAGACCCCGGCATGTTAACGGTGCTGACACCAATGCCGTTCATGGCTTCACCGGCAAGGCCTGGCAGGCGTAGTTTAAGCCCCTGCATATCGGCTAGCGAGTTGATCTCTTTTTTGAACCAGCCCGCCATCTGGGGGCCTGTGTTGCCCACGGCAAACGGTTTGAGATTATGCTTGGCATAAATCTCATCCCACAGCTCCTGGCCACCACCGTGATACAGCCACGCATTCATCTCGGTGGTGGTCATGCCGAAAGGCACGGCCGTAAAGAACTGTGAAGCGGCTAGCTTGCCGCGCCAGTAATAAGGCGTGGAGTGGCCGATTTCAGCCGTTCCGGCGGCAACCGCATCAAACACTTCCAGGGCGGGCACCAGCTCGCCTGCACCGTGAACGCGAATCTGCATACGGCCGTTGGAAAGCTGCTCGACGCGCTTGGCAAAATCGTTAGCACCGGTACCCAGCGCTGGGAAGTTTTTCGGCCAGGACGTAACCATGTCCCAGGTATAGGTCTCTTGCGCGTGGGCGCTGGTTACGAAAGGTGCGGCGGCGACACCGGCGGCACCCAGGCCGGCGGTTTTCAGGAATTGGCGGCGTTGCATGGCGGGCTTAACTCCGAGAAAGTATGATTTTTGTGTAATTGCACGTGAGCGCAAGTTTCCGCTCGTCAGTATGCGCTAATCCGGTTTTATTGGGCAACCTGCCGATTCATTTCCCTTAATGCGCGCGCTATAGCGGGATTAGTTTGGCAAACCCCAGCACTAGCCATTTAACGCCAACACCCTCAAAGCTGACCTGTACGCGTGCGCGGGCGCCTTCGCCCTCGGCGTTAAGAATCACCCCTTCGCCAAATACCGGGTGGCCTACGCGCTGACCCACATGCAGGGTCGGCAGGTCGCCATCGCCTTCAACACGCTGCTGAGCAAAGCTTGTGCGCGCCGCCGTCACCGGGCGCGAAATATGTCCGCGTAAGCGGACCTCTTCCAGCAGATGCGGGGGTAGTTCGCGCAAAAAGCGTGAGGGGCGGGGGAAGACTTCTTTGCCGTGCATGCGACGGGTTTCCGCATGGGTCAGGTAAAGCTTTTGCATGGCGCGGGTAACGCCCACGTAGCAAAGCCTGCGCTCCTCTTCGAGCCGCCCTGGCTCTTCAATCGACATTTTATGTGGGAACAGCCCCTCTTCGACGCCGGCAATAAATACTACCGGAAACTCCAGACCCTTGGCTGAGTGAAGCGTCATCAGCTGCACACTATCTTCGAACTCCTCGGCCTCATGGTCGCCCGCATTAAGCGCCGCTTCGGAAAGAAAGGCTTCAAGCGCGGCCATGCCTTCACCCGCCTCCGGCATTTCAAACGCATCGCCCTGGGTAAAGGCGCGGGCGGCGGTCACCAGTTCTTCAAGGTTTTCGACCCGTGCTTGGCCTTTTTCGCCGCGCTCGCTTTTATGGTGCTCAATCAGCCCGGTGTGCTCGTTGACGTGGTCGATAATCTCGTAAAGCGTAAGGCCCGCGGCATCGTTGTCGAGCTGTTCTATCAGGTTGGCGAAGTTCTGCACGGCGTTGCCCGCGCGGCCTTTCAGCGTGCCATCGCCTAACGCGTCGTGCAGCGCCTGCCACAGCGAGACGCTCCCGAGCCGGGCGCGGTGGCGCAGGATTTCGACGGTGCGGGTGCCAATACCGCGCGTGGGTACGTTGATAACACGCTCCAGTGAAGCGTCGTCATCGCGGTTGAGCAGCAGGCGTAGGTAGGCCAGGGCGTTCTTGATTTCCAGGCGCTCATAGAAGCGGTGTCCGCCGTAAATACGGTAGGGCATCCCCTGGCGGATCAGGGTTTCTTCCAATAGCCGCGACTGGGCGTTGGAGCGGTAAAGAATCGCGATATCGCGCCGGTTGAAGCCTTCGTCGACCTTTTCCTTGATGGTATCGACGATATAGCGCGCTTCTTCCAGATCGTTAAATCCGGCGTATACCGAAATGGGCTCGCCTTCGACGCCGTCGGTCCATAGGTTTTTACCCAGCCGCTCGCTGTTATGACTGATCAGCGCATTGGCGGCATCCAGAATGGCGCTGGTCGAGCGGTAGTTCTGCTCAAGGCGTACCGTATGGGTTTCCGGAAACTCTTCTTCAAAGCGGCGAATATTTTCGACCTTGGCCCCGCGCCAGCCGTAGATGGACTGATCATCGTCGCCGACGGCGGTCATGGGGGTCTGCATGCCGGTGAGCAGTTTGAGCCAGGCGTACTGCAGCGTATTGGTATCCTGAAACTCATCCACCAGCACGTGGCCAAAGCGCTCACGGTAGTGGTTTAAAAGCGCTGGATTATCGCGCAGAAGCTCCAGGCTTCTTAGCAGCAGCTCGCCGAAATCCACCAGGCCGCCGCGCTCGCAGGTCAGCTGGTAGCGCTCGTAAAGCTCGACCATCTGGGCCAGATAGGCATCGCCATCCACATTGACCTGATGTGGGCGCAGGCCTTCTTCCTTGCAGCCGCTGATAAACCCCTGCACCTGACGCGGCGGGAAGCGCTCATCGTCGATGGAGTAATCTTTAAGCAGGCGCTTGACCAGGCGAAGCTGGTCATCGGAATCGATAATCTGGAAGTTTTGCGGAAGCCGCGCATCCTGCCAGTGAGTCCGCAGCAGGCGGTGGGCAATCGAGTGGAACGTGCCCACCCAGACATGGCGTAACGAAATGCCCTGCAGCGCTTCAAGGCGCGTGCGCATTTCGCGGGCGGCTTTGTTGGTAAAGGTGACCGCCAGCAGCGCGTAGGGCGATAAGCCTTCTGCATGCATCAGCCAGGCGATCCGGTGCACCAGTACGCGGGTTTTACCGGAACCGGCACCGGCCAGCACGAGAAGGTTACCCTGCGGGGCACTGACTGCCTCACGCTGAGCGGTGTTGAGCTGATCGAGTATCGCCGTGACGTCGTCCATAAAAGCCGCTGCCGGATCGAAAATGGGCGCCTAGTTTAGCACAGCAAACACACTGGCTGTGTATACAGGCGTCGGCGACAAAAATTAGTTGTCTTCGGGGTAGCGCAGCGTATTCAGGCTTTTCTTCACGGCTTTAAGCTGTTCAGCCAGTTTGGGCCCACGGGTTTTGGCAACCCCCACGGCTAGTACATCGATCAACACCAGGTGGGCAATCCGCGAACTCAGCGGCGTGTAGATTTCGGTATCTTCATGAACGTCGATATACAGAGGCAGACTAACTTCTTCCGCCAAGGGCGAACCGCTGGGGCATAGCCCAATCACCGTGGCACCCGCTTCGCGGGCCAGACGCACGCTGGCCACCAGCGCTTTGGTGCGCCCCGTTTGTGAAATGGCCACCACCACGTCGCCCTCTTTAAGGGTCACGGCCGACATATTCTGCATATGCGGGTCAGCGTAGGCGGAGGTGGATATCTGCAAACGGAAAAACTTGTGCTGGGCATCAAAAGCGACTGCGCCTGAGGCGCCAAAACCGTAAAACTCGACCCGATTGGCCATGGCCAGCGCATTCACCGCGCGGCCCAAGGCGTCGTTATCCAGCCGGTCACGCACAGAAAGCAGCGTGCCGACGGTGGAGTCGAAAATGCTGTGGGAAAATTCAGCGACGGAGTCGCTATCGTTCATCGAGAACTGAGCAAACTGGCTGCCGGAGGCCAGCATTTGCGCTAACTGCAGCTTGAAATCCTGAAAGCCGTTACAGCCCAGGGCGCGGCAGAAGCGCACCACGGTGGGTTCGCTGACGCCTGCTTCCGTCGCGAGGTCCACAATCCGCATATGGATGACCTCATCAGGATTACGCAGAACAAACCGCGCTACCTTTTGTTCGGAGCGACGAAAGTGCTCCATGCGGCGTCTCATCTCATCGAACAGGGCGCGACTCACATTTAGCTCCTCGGTTATCCAGTGCGCTGATCTCACTACATGCGCTTTGCTGTATTAAACAGCATTTTCGACAGTATGCCTGAGTGACGGCATAAATGGGCAATGAAACGCCGACTTAGCCGTGCGTTTAAATGGCGTTAAGCAAATTCGTCAACTTTCGTCATCATTTTGTCAAGTAAGGTATAGTAAGAAGTGAAGTGCCGCACTGCATCATTTAACAGTCGTCACGGATGCAGGTGGACGAAGGCATATTCACCTGGAGGCACGTCGATTATGAGAAACGTCGAACGAATCACCTCGGTTAAGAGCGAACTGCTGGATATTTTTATGAGCATGGAGGTGGATGAACATGCTCAGCGTCAACGGAGTGCCGCTCAACGCAACTTACGAGCGCGTCGAGGGATTGAGCTACATCGGGAATTTCAGAAACTGTATCGGGATATCGCCCCCCTGCCGGAAGAAGATGAGCGGCAAGAAGGCGAATTGCACTAGCTTGATAGATCGTTAGCTATTGACTAGCGTGCGGCCCCACCGTTTGGCGGGGCACGCCATTTTAGTTTACTTAAATGAGACCCGTCAGGAAGACGACGATCACGCCGAGTGGCGCCACGTATTTGGCGAGTAGATTCCACAGCGTGAAATCGTAGATATCCAAACGCAGCTCCTTGCGCGCTTCTTCTTTATCCAGGCAGATCGAGAAGAAGATGATCGCGCCCAGACCCGTCAACGGCAGCAAGATTTTGCTGGTGAAGGTGTCGAGGAAGTCGAAGATATTGAGGCCGAAGAGCAGTACATCGGACCATACGTTAAACGACAGCAGCGCCGCCACGCCCAATACCCACACCGCAATACCGCTTACCAGCGTTGATCCTGTGCGGCTTAACGGGGTGCGCTCTTCCAGCGTTTCAACTACTGGCTCAAGCAGCGAAATAGCCGACGTCAGCGCGGCAAATGTCAGCAGCAGGAAGAACATCAAGCCTAAAATCGTGCCGCCCGACATATTGCCGAAGGCAAGGGGCAGCGTTACGAAAATCAGTCCTGGACCTTCACTGGCGCTTAAGCCATTGGCGAATACGATCGGGAAGATTGCCAGACCCGCGAGCAGGGCGATGGCCGTATCGAGGATAATAACGGTACGGGCAGTGCTGATCAGGTTGACGTCTTCACCAAGGTAAGAGCCATACGCCATCATGATGCCCATACCCAGCGAGAGCGTGAAGAAAGCCTGGCCCATCGCCGCCAGTACAACACCACCGTCTAGCGCTTCCCAGTCAGGGCTGAACATAAAGCTCAGCGCTTCACCGAAGTAGCCACTGGCCATGCCGTAGCCGACCAGAACTAACAGCAGCACCACCAGCGCAGGCATCAGAATACGTGACGCTGCCTCAAGCCCCTTGGTCACACCGCGTGCCACGATACCCACTACCAGCACCATGAACGCGCTATGCCAGAGCAGTAGCGTTGTAGGACTGCCCAGCAAATTAGTAAAGATAGCGCCAACCGCATCGGCGTCCTGGCCGTTAAACGTACCGATCACCGAACCTAGCGTATAGTTCAGCGACCAACCGCCGATGACGCTGTAGAAGGACAGAATCAGAAACGCGGCCAGAACGCCGCTGATACCAATGGTTGCCCAAGCCCGAGAGCGCCCGTGGCTGTTTGCCAGGTCGGCCATGGTGTTGATTGGATTCTTCTGGCCGCGACGGCCAATCATCCATTCCGCTACCAAAATCGGCAGACCTACCAGCGTGACACACGCCAGATAGACAAGCACGAAGGCGGCACCGCCACTTTCGCCTGTCATATAAGAGAAGCGCCAGATGTTCCCCAAGCCTACTGCCGATCCTGCGGCAGCCAGCACAAAGCCCATACGAGATGACCATTGTGCATGTGCAAGCTTTGCCATACATCACCTACTAGTTAGTTAAATTGTAATAAGCCGCTATGCGCCCCATTTACGCATGTTCGATAAGCCCAACCCTCTCGCTTATCGAAAGTATGCGCAATTTATCCGATCAGGAGGGCCCGTGCCAGTTAGGTTAAATTAACATTAGGTTAAAACAGTTGGTTTTGCGTCTCGCCGGGAAAGGCATTAAGCGGTGGCAGGCAGGTGAGTTCGCCCAGCGCATTGTAGAGCGTTCGGGCCATGTCAGGGGACTCGAGGTTGTCGGCAGTATGCACAAATAAGAAAGGGGTTTTCCCCTGACTTATCCACAGCTTTAGCTGGGCTTTCCAAGGCGCGAAGTAGCCCGTATTAATCGTTTTGTCAATATGGCCAATAAAGCGAATGACCGGAAAATTACCTGTGGAAAGCACGTGTAGCGGGAGTTTCGGCTTTTCCTGTTGGGCATGAGCAAGGCCCAAGTGGCCATTAGCCGGTGTAGAAAAGACCGGCCGCACGTCCAGCATCACCCGATTGGCACAATAAGTTATCAACAATTGGTTAAGGGCTTTTTCAGCCGCGCCTTTGTGGAAAAAGTCGGGGTGACGGACCTCGACGGCACATGGTAAATGCCCGGGCCAGCCCTTTAATAACGCTTCTAGTTGAGGAAGTTCGTTAGGGCCAAAGTCACGCGGTAATTGAACCATGGTAGGACCCAACCGGTCATGAAGCGGCGTCAACGCGGTTAGAAAACCCCACACATCGTCGAGATTGGTCAACCGCTGATCGTGAGTAACGCTTGCCGGCAGTTTAAAGCAGAAACGAAAGTGAGCAGGTGCCTGGCGAGCCCAGGCGGCAATCGTCTCCGCTTTCGGCGCGCCGCTATAAAACGTCGTATTGCCCTCTACGCTTGAGAACACGCTGGCATAGTCGCTCAGCAGATCACTCTTGGCGTGGCGAGCATAAAGGCTGCCTTGCCAGTCCTGATTCGCCCACATCGGCAGGCCAAGGTAGAGAGGAAGGGTCATGGGGCCACTAACCTTGATGCATTTATAAAGCGTACTAATGTAGCATGGGTTAAATGCTTTGACGTGACGAATAACTAACCGGTAGACAAGGAAACTGCATGACGACTACACCGCGTGTATTAGTACTCAATGGGCCTAATCTTAATTTGCTTGGCACTCGTCAGCCGGAAATCTACGGTAAGGAAACGCTTGATGACATCATCAACCGTTTACGCACCCAGGCGTTAATGGCTCAGTGGGAGCTTGCGGCATTGCAGAGTAACCATGTAGGGGAGCTCATTGATGCCATCCACGCCGCTCGATTAGACGGTACGCTGGCGATTATTATTAACCCTGCGGCCTACTCGCATACGTCAGTAGCGCTATTGGATGCTTTGAATACATTTGATGGGAAAGTAATTGAGGTCCACCTTTCCAATATTCATAAACGCGAGGCGTTCCGTCACCACTCCTATATATCTCAGCGTGCTGACGGCGTTATTGCCGGTTTAGGAAGCTTGGGCTATCAGGCTGCTTTAAACGCTATCGTGGCTACTCTAAAAATTGATTAAGCCGCTGGCTCCATAACGGATAAACCGGCGTGGAGCCATCAAATAAATAACTATTAATTAACGTTTAAGCGTATTTGAGCAGCTTTCTTTTGCATGATGGGCAGATAAACACCTAATAGCGTATCCATATCCACTCTAGCGGCATTGGTACTGACGTTAATCGCACCTATCAAGTGATGCTTGGCGTCGTATGCGGGCACCGCTAAAGAGCGTAAACCTGGATCAAGCTCCTGGTCTGCGACGGCATAACCCTGCTGCCTAGCCACTATTATCTGGTTTCTTAACTCATCGATATCAGTAATTGTTTTATCGGTATATCTTGTTAAATCAACCTTGGATAAGTAGCTTTCCAGCTCCTCATTGTCGAGTTGAGCGAGCAGTATACGACCCAACGAAGTATGCGCTGCTGGCAGTCGGGTACCCACCGAAAGCGTAATCGCCATCAAGCGATGCTTTGCAGCTGAACGCGCCACGTAAATAACATCCTCGCCATCTAACACACCCAAGGAAGAAGACTCGCCAATTTCATTTGTAATATCTTCCAAGTACTGTTGTATGACACCGCGATAATTATTGGCAGATAGAAAAGCATAGCCAAGGTGCAGCACGCGTGGTGCTAACTCAAAATAACGATGCTGTTTACGTACATATCCTAGTGAATGAAGTGTCAGCAGAAAGCGCCTTGCTTTTGCTCGATTCATTCCTGTTCGTGTCGCTACTTCGCTCAGGGTCATGCGAGGATGCTCAGAGTCAAAGGCACGGATTACCTCTAACCCGCTGGCAAGCGCTGTGACAAAATCCCGACTCTCGGGACCCAGAATATCTTCATGCATAGTTTTTCCTATCCATTCTGCCAATGCTTTGTATTAATCAGTAGCGATACTTTATCGTAATAATGTTCGTTATGCGAACAAGGGGCGGGCGTTTTCGTTTTTACGCAGGGCTATCGGTACCACTTTGCGCACTACTTTTGGTTGGGTACTACTAAAGTTGTGTTTTGTGTATAGGTCAGAACGAAGTAGTCTCTTTGTATGTGGTGCGAATACATGTACGTATCGCGAACAAAAATTAAGTAATCATAGGAATTTAATACAATGAAAAAAATTTTTAGCGCCACATGTATAGCTGCCTGCAGCGGTGCGTTGCTACTTGCTGCTTCGATTTCAACTGCCAGCGCCGCTGAGTGGCCTACGGGTGATGTCCGTCTGGTCGTGCCTTACGCGCCGGGTGGCACCACAGACGTGCTGTCACGTCGTGTCGCTGATTTGCTCAAGGACGCTTTGGACACCAACGTCATTGTCGAGAACCGTCCTGGTGCAGGCTCTACCATCGGCACTGGCCGCCTAGCCCGCGGCGGGCGTGATGCTGATCATACGCTTTTAATGGCATCACCGGGCCATACCATTGGTGCTGCAATTTACCCTGATCTTGCTTACGACCCGGTCGAAGATTTTGTCTTCATCCAAAATGTCATCGATATTCCCAACGTGATGGTAGTGCCTGCAAGCAGCCCTTACCAATCGGTTGTGGAGTTCATTGAAGCCGCACAGGACAAGAACATGGCGTTCAGCCATAGCGGTGTAGGCAGCTCGATTCACATGTCGGGTGAGCTGTTTAAAACGCTTACCGGCTCACAGATGACCGCGGTTCCTTTTGCGGGTAGCGGTGCGGCTTTACCAGCCCTGCTGGGCGGTGATGTCGACGTTTCCTTTGAAAATATGCCAACCGTGTATTCACATATTAAGTCTGGTGACTTGCGCGCCCTGGCCGTTACGTCGGCAGAGCGCTCGCCTTATCTGCCAGAAGTCCCCACGCTGTCTGAAATCGGCGAGCACAACCTTGACCAGTTTGTTACCACCGCTTGGTTTGGCTTGATTGCGCACAATTCCTTTCCCGAGGAAGGCTATGAAGCCATGCAGGCAGCACTGGACGAAGTTATGGAGCGCCAGGAGTTCCTCGACTTCGCAGAGCAGCTGGGTGCTCAACCAGGTCAGGTAGAAGGTGAAGAGTTTAAACAGTTTGTGATTGATGACCTTGCACGTTGGGAAGAAGTCGCTCAGCAGGCGGGTATTAGTCAATAACGACACCATGAAATAAGAAGGCGAAGGTTGAAACTAACCTTCGCCTTCTTTGCTTTCTTTAGCTTGTCCTCTTGGGGAGGCTGCCATGTCATCTTCCGGTTTAAGCAACGTGAAACAAATTAAAGATACCTTAGACGTTATTACCGGGGTCGTATTGCTACTGATCTCTTTAGTATTGGCTTTCTATTTGGTGCCTAACTATATTGGGGAGCCATCTATATTACAAAACCCCATGATGTCGCCTAGATGGCTTCCCAATATCGTTAGCTGGCTTATATTAGCCTTTTCGGTTCTATTGATTCTTCAAGGCATTTTAGTCTCAAGCGATACTGAAAATGACGAGCGAAAAATAGTTAAAGGCCCTTACCGGCGTTTTATTATCATGCTTATAGCGTTTTTGGTTTACGTACTCTTATTTGAGACATTAGGCGCTATTTTAACCGGTATATTGGCAACGGTTCTTTTATTCCTGGCTCATCCCGTGCGCGTATGGTGGGCTTATGGTTTTGCGCTGGCATTTCCGGTTGGCGTAACGCTGTTATTTGTCAATGTGATGAATGTACCTCTTCCTTTGATGCCTTATTAACTATTTCTCGTCAGCGTGCAGCCTTGGTGACATATGGAAAACCTTACTGAAGTTTTACAGTTATTTTTAAGTATTGATAATTTTATAGCGATCGCATTAGGCGTCGTTATTGGTGTTACGGTAGGCTCAATACCCGGCCTTACAGCTACAATGGCGGTGGCGCTTGCACTGCCGTTTACGTTCTCAATGCAGCCTGTGGCCGCTATTCTCCTGTTGGTAGGTATCTATAAAGGGGGAATGTATGGTGGTTCAATCACGGCAATCCTGATACGCACCCCAGGCTCTCCTGCATCGGCATGCACGTTGCTGGATGGCTACCCCATGGCCCAGCAAGGGAATGCTAAAAAAGCTTTAAAAGCAGCGCTTTTCTCATCCGTTATTGCCGATTTTATTTCCAATATTGCACTGATATTTTTCGCTGCTTACTTGGCGAAAATAGCCCTTAACTTCGGCGCACCAGAGTTCTTTTGGTTAATCTGTTTCTCACTGACCATTATTATTTCTTTAGCCAGTGGTTCTATGGTTAAAGGGCTTTTAGCAGCTTTGCTGGGTATTTTGCTGTCTCTGGTAGGTCTTGACTCGGTATTTGGTTCACAGCGCTTAACGTTTGGTAATTATAATTTAATGGATTCAATTTCATTTATTCCATTATTGATTGGTCTGTTTGCCATACCTGAAATCATCGAGTTCTATAGGAAAAAGGCAATACCGCATATTAAAGCTAAAGCCAGCGGCGTGGGCATGACCCTGGCCGAACTCAAGCGGTGCATGAAAAGTATTGTCCGAGGAAGTTTAATCGGTGTGATTATCGGTGCTATTCCGGGTACCGGAGCCACCGCTGCGGCGTTCATTTCCTATAGTGATGCCCGTCGCCGTTCCCCCAATAAAGCTAATTTTGGTAAAGGGGAAGTTGAAGGTGTGGCTGCCGCTGAAGCTGGTAACAACGGCGTGGCAGGGGCAACCTTGATTCCGCTGCTTTCACTGGGTATCCCCGGGGACGTGATTACGGCGATTATTTTGGGCGCCTTTATGGTACATGGCCTTACGCCTGGCCCAATCATGTTCCAGGAGAATCTGTCGCTCATCTATGCGCTGTTTCTAGGCATCATGTTCAGCTCGTTAATACTGCTGGTGGTCGGCAACGCGGCCATCAAGTATTTCTCGCTAATCGCAGATATTCCAAAGTCGATCCTTTTCCCTATCGTCCTGATGTTCTGCGTCTACGGTGCTTACGCAGTCAATAATATGACGTTTGATATATGGCTCATGCTGGCATTTGGCGTGGTGGGCTATCTGTTTAACCGCACGGGCATTCCGGCCGCTCCATTTCTGATCGGCTTTATTCTAGGACCCATGTTTGAAGACAACTTGAGACGCTCGCTTTTAATCAGTAACGGCGATATGTCGATTTTTGTTCGTGGCCCAATTACCTGGTTCTTTATTGCCATTACATTTGGGTCCATTGCCTTTGCGATATTCCGCTTTTTCAAGGACCGGAACGCAAAGCTTATAAGTAACTAATGACGCCTGCGCTTTCTCATAACGTAGATTAGCTTCGCTGATAGTGTGGATTAATAATAAGTAGGAGTGTGTTATGCCAGGGCCGTTAACGGGATTGCGTGTACTCGACTTAAGCCGGGTAATGGCTGGACCCTGGTGTACACAAATATTAGCCGATATGGGCGCTGAGGTTATCAAGGTCGAGCGCCCGGTATTAGGTGACGATACGCGGCACTGGGGGCCCCCTTGGCTATGCGACAGCGCGGGGCAATCCTCAGGTCAGTCGGCTTATTATCTGTCGGCGAATCGTGGCAAACACTCCATCACGGTGGATATCAGTTTACCGGAAGGGCAGGCGCTCATTCGGGAGCTGGCAGCTGACAGTGATATATTGGTCGAAAATTTCAAAAGCGGCGGGCTGGCTAATAAGGGATTGGATTATCCAAGCCTGGAAGCTATTAACCCTGCGCTGATTTACTGCTCCATCACTGGTTTCGGCCAGACAGGACCGATGGCGCATATGGCGGGCTACGATTATCTCATTCAGGCCCAGGCCGGGTTAATGAGTATCACCGGCGTGCCTGATGGGGCGCCGGGCGCAGGCCCGCAGCGGGTAGGTATGGCAGTTTCTGATTTGACGACGGGGATGAACGCGGTCATTGCTATTTTGGGCGCTTTGCATCATCGCCATCAAACCGGTGAAGGGCAGTACATTGACATGGCGCTATTGGATGTACAGGTCAGTTGGCTTGCCAACCAGGCGCTTAATTACTTCTGCAGCGGTAACATTCCTAAACGTACCGGTGAATACCACCCTAATCTGGTGCCCTACCAGCCTTTTCCGACCGCAGAAGGTGAGAAAGTCATTATCGCTATCGGTAACGACGGTCAGTTTCAACGCTTTTGCCAAGCAGTGGGCCAGCCTGAATTAGCGACCGATGTGCGCTTTAGCACCAATCCGATGCGGGTAAAGCATCGCCTAGAGCTTATTCCCCTGCTGGTGGATATCACTCGCCAACGCACCAGCCAGGAATGGATCATGTTACTGGCTGATATTGCGGTTCCCTGTGGTCCGATCCAGAGTATCGACCAGGTTTTTGAAGATCCTCAAGTTCAGGCACGAGGCATGCAAATCGAACAGGTGTCTTCCTATGGCAAGGTACCAGGCGTCGCTAACCCCATCAAATACTCAAAAACAAAGCTTGAGTACCAAAAAGCGCCGCCGTCGTTAGGTGAAGATACCGTTGATGTATTAACTAACGTATTAAATAAAACGCCTGAAGAAATAGAAACGTTACGCCTTCATCAAGCGATTTAATTAAGGATGATAGGGCGGTGTTAGCCTACCGTAACGCCGCCACATACAAAGAGCGTTTGCCCGGTGACAAAACTGCTGCGTGGGTCGCAAAAGAAGCTCACTGCGTTAGCTACGTCTTCTGGCTCGCCCATGCGCTGTAACGGAATATTATCGATAATACGTTTGGCCCGTTCAGAGTCTGGCGGATTGTTATCCCAAAAGGCCGAAGTAGCAATAGGCCCAGGCGCAACGCAGTTGACCGTAATACTATCCTGGGCAAGTTCAAGCGCCCAGGTTCTGGCCATTGATTGTACCGCTCCCTTAGTCGCACTATAGAGCGTTCGTGCTTCCTTACCCAAGACCACTCGGCTTGCGTTAAATACGATACGCCCATTCTTGCTGGCCCGCAGGCTTGGCAATAGTGCCTGGGTGCATATCAATGCCGGACGCACGTTGAGATGCATCAAGCGGTCAAAATCTTCAAGGCGGGTGTCATCGAGTAGGGCAGGCGCCACAATACCCACATTGTTTACCAGACAGCTGATGGTATATTTCTCATTTATTGAGTCCAATACCGCTTTTAGTGCGTCTATATCTGATAGATCAACTTGGTATGCATCTTCTTTAAGCGAAGCTATCGTAGGCTCCACGATATCAAGGACGATCACGCGATAGCCGTCTTGTTGAAGGCGCTCAGAAATGGCCTGCCCAATATTGCGAGCGCCTCCGGTTACTACCGCATACGGCGTTGACATATGGTCTCCCTTTAAAGTGAACGTTAAAATCTGTAGTGCTAATCAAAAATATTCGCTTAATTAACTATCGTCATCACGAATAGAAGACGGGTGGCGGCAAAGAGGCTTTACACTTATTTCCATATAAGGAAAGAGAGGGAGATTCGCAATAATATCTTGCAGCTCAGCATTATCATCAACATCAAAAATACTGATATTGGCGTAGCTACCTGCTATACGCCATAAATGGCGCCACTTTCCTTGCTGCTGCAAGGCTTGTGAGTAGGCCTTCTCTTTCGCTTTAATTTCTGCTGCCACTTCGTCTGGCATATCGATTGGCAGCTTAACGGTCATCTCAACGTGAAAAAGCATTTTTATCTCTTCTTTTAACCAGTGATTGCTAAATTTAAAAATAAACCGCTTTTAAAGAAAACATTGCTTATTTAAATAAGCTTTTCGCCAGCGAACAATTTTAATGTCTTCAAACAGGCCTGCTATATAGAACGGGTCTTGATGAATAAAGTCCTGAGCCTCTTCTCTTGTTTCAAGATCGACCAGGTAGAGCCCTCCCGAAGCGGTACTCGCATCGTCAGAAAGCTTGGCCCCACAGGCAAGTAGTAGAGCACTGTGAGCTTCCAAATAGGCGAGATGTTCCTCACGTATTTCAAGGCGTAATTCATGATGTTCTGGCTTATCAAACGTTTCAATCATGAATGGCATGGCAAACTCTCCTTAGCAGTCGATATGGGCTGGTTTATGCCGAGATATAGCCCCAAATCCAAATGGCAGAGCCGTATATAACGCCCAGATAACCCAGTATCAGCACCATATAACCCATGACATCGCGTAGTTTCAGACCTGAAATCGCCAGTACGGGCAGAATCCAGAACGGTTGAACCATATTGGTCCACTGGTCGCCAACCTGCACTGCCAGTGCGGTTGCTGCATGTGAAGCGCCTAGTGCTGTGGCTGCTTCTATCATGACGGGGCCTTGTACTGCCCACTGCCCACCGCCTGAAGGAGCTAGCAGATTGATCACCGCTCCACTCAGGAAAGACCAAATGGGTAATGTATTCGCACTCGAGATATCCACGAAAATATTGGCAAAGCTCACCATAAGACCAGAGCCTACCAGGATGCCCATGATGCCAGCATAGAAGGGATATTGAACAATAATGCCTGAGACGATACGAATGCCGTCATTAAGCGCTGCTAAATAATTGGCCGGGGAGGCAAACAGCAAGATACCCAAGAATAAAAAAGCAAAATTCACAGTGTTAAGGTTGAGTGATCCGCCACCAATCACATAAAGGGCTATATAAAGCATGCCCAGTAAGCCAATCCCGATACCCACAATACGGCTGTGATTAAGCTTATCCGCAATGGTCATTTCTTCATTAGCAGGTTTGCTGGGTAAGCTTGATTTAATAACCGATTCAGGGTTTATCTCAATAATCTCATTAGGGTTTTTGGGGTGTAGCCAAGCATTAAAAAGAGGCAGAGTACAGATGATAATCGCGCTGGTAATCAGGAGAACTGGTGAGAAAATAGTTTCTGATAATGGAATCAGCCCCATTTCATCCTGTAGAAAGTGACCTTCTGTTGCGATTAAAAGGGGAACGCTGCCTGAAAGTCCGATTCCATAAAGAGCAAAACCTGAATAAGCGGCGGCAATCACCAATGGGTAGTGCAGGCCCTTAACATTGACGGCCAGCTTCTGAGCGACGATGCCGCCAATAACTAACCCAAACCCCCAGTTAAGCCAGCTACCAATTGCACCGACCAGAGTCGCTACCACAATCGCCATAAACGGTGTTTTGACCCGGCTGGCAATGCGATCAAGCGAGCTATCGACTAAAGGGGTTTTAGCCAGAATATAACCTGCCAATAGAATGACGGTCATTTGCATACTGAAAGCGAGCAAACTCCAGAAACCGTCACCCCAATAACGCGTCGCCTCAAACGGAGACGTACCTTCCACAGTAATAGCCAATACAACGGTTAATCCTGTCAGCAGGATGGCAATAACCAAGGGGTCCGGCATGTAGCGACTGATAAGCCGAGTGAAAAAATTAGCCATACCATGCATGGCAGTTCTCCAGGAGTTAAGGTATTTTTTAAAAAGTGTACGCATTGCGTACTTATGTTCGATTTTGGTGGTTGATCATTATCCTTATCCCCAAGCACCACAATTCGACGATGGTCGCACGGCCAAAAGCAACAGCTTACTCAAGCTGATGTGCCGATAGCCGTGCAAATAGGCTGCCCCTATGAAGCAGCGCATAGCTCAGAAACAATTAACAAGAGGTCAAAGATATGGCTCATAACGTTGGGAGGGTGGTTATTGTCGGCGCTGGCACCATGGGCACAACACTCGCCAAGCTCGTATCCAGTAAGCAGTGGCCAGTACGCGTTATCGATACCAATCAAGCGGTTTTGGAACGTTGTCGTACGCAGTTAACTGCGGCTTTAAGCCCGCAGGTTATTGCTGACCATCATGTCGATTTTCAATCTCAGTGGGTAGCGGATGAAAGCGTTACGATCGTCATTGAGAGTGTGACTGAGAATCTTGAAATCAAGCAGCTGGTGCTTGCTCAAGCTGAAGCGCACTGCGGCAAAGACACATTAATCGTGACCAATACCTCGGGTCTTTCAATTGATGAGATTGGTCAGAAAATGCAGTATCCCGAACGGTTAGCTGGCGCGCATTTCTTCAATCCAGCGGACCTGATTCCTACAGTTGAGGTGGTGTCGGGTACCGCTACGTTAGAGAGTACAGTGGAGCGAACATGCCAATTTTTAACGCAGCTTGGCAAGCGTCCTGCCGTTATTCACAAGGCCGTGCCGGGGTTTGTCGCTAACCGGATCCAGCACGCCATTATGCGCGAGTGTCTTTCGTTGTTAGAAAAAGGTGTCGTCAATATAGAGGCGCTGGATGATATCGTGCAGTTTTCCATCGGCGTTCGTTTAGCGCTTAATGGTCCTTTACTGCAGCGTGATCTTAACGGCTTGGATACCCATCTTAATATTGCGCGTTATTTATATAGTGATTTGGAAGATACGCACTCTCCCTCTGCGTTGCTGGAAAGCTATGTGGAAAAAGGCTGGCTAGGGGCTAAGGCAGGCAAAGGTTTTTACGCCTGGAGTGACGAGAAAGTCGCGCAGCGATCAGCAAACGAGGGGAAACGATTAAGCCAGATTATCGATATAGCGCTCGCTAATGACAAGGAGGCCGACGAATGACCACGAAGAATAATCACCCCCGTTGGGAAAAACGCCCCCAGGGCTCAAATTGGGGTGAGTTTGGGCCTGATGATCAATTGGGAAGGGTTAATCTGCTGCAAGCTGAGCAAGTGCTAAAAGGGGTTAAGGAAGTAACAGCCGGGCGAACCTTTTGCCTTTCGCTTCCACTTGATCTGCCCGGCGGTAATGCGCTTAACCCGCGTCGCTACCCACCCCGGCTAGCGCCAACGCAGCTTAAAAAAGACCGCTACATTAATTTTCCCTTAGCAACGCATCATCCAGGCTTGCTTGACGTCATAAGTGACGATGAGGTGGTTTTATCGCTTCAGTACTCCTCTCAATGGGATTCGCTGGCGCATGTTGGCGCCTTATTTGATGCTGATAATGACGGCCATGCCGAGCGGTGTTACTACAATGGCTATCAGGCAGAGCGTGATATACAGCGTTTGGATAGCCCTGATGCTCACGCCTGTGCCTCTCATGCTGCTCGTTTAGGTATTGAAAATATGGCAGTACACGGTATGCAGGGGCGAGGGGTGTTAGTTGATTTGACGCGAGTATTTGGTCATAAGCGGACCATTGTTGGGTATACAGAGTTAATGCATGCATTAAGCGAGCTGGACGTAAGTATCGAGGTTGGCGATATGCTCGTTCTGCGCACCGGATTTGCAGAAGCCATCCTGCAAATGGATGGCTCCCCTGATATTGAGCAGTTAAAGCAAACCGGGGCCGTGCTCGATGGGACGGATGAAATGCTGCTGCAATGGATTAGCGATAGCGGTATTTCGGCCATTTGCGCCGATAACTATGCGGTCGAAAATACTGACCGGGCATTAGCGCCTACTGACTGCTGTAAATTACCCCTGCATCATCATTGCCTGTTTAAGCTTGGGCTACCTCTTGCAGAGCTTTGGTATTTAAAGCCTCTAGCAGACTGGTTACATGCTAATCACCGCTCACGCTTTTTGCTGACCGCACCACCCCTGCGCTTACCCGGCGCAATTGGCTCGCCCGTAACACCTATCGCGACGGTCTAATAATTATCAATGGCTTCATTCTGGATCTTGGCGAAGTGCCATTTACTGGTCTTGAGCGTACATGAGAATCGATTTTTCTGAACCTGTTATTTGGAGGCCTGTAGCTCATGCCTAGCGCGTTCTTAAAACACCCATTTATGAGTCAGCAAGCACTCAGTGAGTGCAATGACGAGGCCATGATACGCGCCATGTTGGCGTTTGAATTGGCTCTGGCAGAAGTCCAGGAAGCCAGTGGCGCCGTGCCACAAGGCGCAAGTCAACAAATGCGTGCCCAGCTTGAGAACGCGACATTTGATACCGCGGCGATCGCGGAAGGAATTGCCAGCGGCGGCAATGCCGCCATTCCGTTTGTTAAGCAGGGACGGTCGCTGCTGCCTGATGAGCTTAAGCGCTACTGGCATCTGGGGGCGACCAGCCAGGACGTCATCGATTCTGCGCTAATGCTGCTGTTAACCCCGCGTTTGCGTGCGTTGGATGATTTGTTAGTGCGCTGCCGCACGGCATCGCTTGCGCTAATGGATGCCCACATTGCCACCCCCATGGTAGGGCGCACGTTAATGCAGCAGGCGCTACCCATCACGTTTGGTGTCAAAGTTGCCCACTGGGCGATAGGGCTTGAGCAAAGTCGCTGCCGGTTGGCCGACATCGAGTTGCCCGTTCAGTTTGGCGGTGCGGTGGGGGTCCACTCTGGATGGGACGCCCAAGGGCTTGAGTGGATGGATGCGTTAGCTGAACGGCTGGGCTTGGCCGCATCGGTTTTACCCTGGCATACCGACCGCTACCCGATTCATAGCCTGGGCACAGCGTTAGACGCCGTTGCCGGGGCCGCCGAGAAAATAGTCCAGGACGTTGCCCTGCTCACGCAAACCGAAGTAGGCGAAGTGGCCGAGCCTTCGGCACCCGGGATGGGGGAGTCATCCTCCATGCCCCATAAGCGTAACCCGGTGCGTAGTGCGCTTATTCGCGGGGCGGCCAGACAAGTGCATGGTCACACTAGCGTGTTATTGAACGCCGCCGCACAGCCACTTGAGCGGGGCTTGGGCGAGTGGCATGCCGAATGGGCGCCGTTAATGGAAAGCGCTTTGTTGGTGGAAGGTGCGCTGGAGCAAATGGCAGTGCTTCTGGAAGGGCTTGAGGTATATCCCGATAACATGGCGCGCAACCTGACGGCCACCGGCGGCGGCATCATGGCCGAACCAGTGGCGCGTCTGTTAACGCCCTATCTGGGCGCTGACGCTGCCAAAGCGCTAAGTGCAGAAGCTGCCGAGATATCACGCCGAGATAAGCGGTCTTACGCCGATGTGCTTGCCGACCATGCCAAGGTAAAAGACCAGATTGACCCGGTTACGTTAAGAAAAACGTGTGACCCTGCTTTATACCTTGGTAGCAGCCAGCAGCAGGTGTTGCGCGCAAAACGCTGGCTGGTTAAATATTAAGTATTTGAAATAAAATAATTTTTTTATTTTATCGTCAAGTATGGCGACGATTGGCTGGAAAATTTCATCGTCTTTAGCCATTTGACCCACTTAGCATTCGGCAGTAATTTGTTCGTATTGCAAATCAATGTTCGTTTAACGAACAATAAGCATACACGTTCTGCAACGTTCAGCTAAGAGGCAACCTAATGGCCGAGTTTCTCAGCTTGCATGACGCGGTGGCGCGCTATGTACAAGACGGCGCCACCGTCGCTATGGAAGGCTTTACCCACCTGATTCCATTTGCCGCTGGTCACGAAGTGATCCGTCAGAAAAGGCGCGACCTGACGCTGATCCGCATGACCCCCGACATCATCTACGATCAGCTGATTGGCGCCGGCTGCGCCAAGAAAGTGATCTTCTCCTGGGGAGGTAACCCAGGTGTCGGGTCGTTGCATCGCCTGCGTGATGCCGTGGAGAAAGGCTGGCCGCACAAGATCGAGATTCTTGAGCACAGCCACGCGGCCATGGCGTGCGCCTTTGAAGCGGGCGCGGCTGGCCTGCCGCTGGCTGTTTTCCGCGGCTACATCGGCAGTGAATTGCCCAGCGTGAACGATCAAATCAAGTTCATTGAGTGCCCGTTTACCGGTGAGCGCTTAGCCGCCGTACCTTCTGTGCGCCCGGATGTTTCCATCGTTCACGCTCAGCGTGCGGATCGCCAGGGCAACGTGCTGGTGGAAGGAATTGTCGGCGTACAGAAAGAAGCCATACTCGCCGCCAAACATAGCATCGTCACGGTCGAAGAGATCGTCGATGATCTGAAAGCGCACCCCAACGCCTGCGTCATTCCAGGCTGGGCGATCAGCGCCATTGCGGTGGCAGAAAAAGGCGCGCTGCCTTCTTACACCCACGGCTATTACGGTCGCAGTAACCGTTTTTATAAAGAGTGGGATGCCATCGCCCGCAACCGCGACACCTTTACTCAGTGGCTCGATGAGAACGTCTTTAAGGGTGTTCAAAATCATGCAGGGGAGAACGTCTGATGAGTCTGGAATACACCTCTTCTGAAATGATGACCGTCACCGCGGCACGCGCGTTGGAAAACGGTACCACCTGCTTTGTGGGTATCGGCTTGCCCTCCGAAGCTGCCAACCTCGCGCGCCTTACCCATGCGCCGGACGTAGTCTTGATTTACGAATCCGGCACACTGCAAACCAAGCCCGATATTCTTCCGCTTTCCATTGGTGACGGCGAGCTGTGCGAGTCGGCGTTGACCACCGTGGCAGTGCCGGAAATGTTCCGCTACTGGCTGCAGGGCGGCAAAGTGAACGTGGGCTTTTTGGGCACAGCGCAGATCGACCGTTTCGCAAACCTGAATACCACGCTGATCGGCGATTACCGTGAGCCCAAGGTACGCCTGCCGGGCGGTGGCGGTGCACCGGAGATTGCTACCAACGCTGGCGAAGTGTTTATTACCCTGAAACATTCTCGACGGGCCTTCGTCAAAGACGTCGATTTTGTCACTACGCTAGGCTTTGGCCGTGACGGCAAAGGGCGCGATAACGTACCCAATATCGGTAAAGGCCCCACCCGGGTCATCACCGATTTATGCGTGATGAAGCCCGACCCTGAGACCAAAGAGCTCGTGGTGGTATCGCTTCATCCTGGCGTGACTCGCGAAGAGGTAATGGACGCGACCGGTTGGGAAGTGCGCTTTGCCGACCAGCTTGAGAGCACCCCTGAGCCCAGCGAAAAAGAGCTTGGGATCCTGCGCGAGCTGAAAGCCCGCACCGAACGTGCCCACACGGGCGAATAAGGAGTCGGTCATGACAAACGTTTATTTATGTCACCCGCGACGCACTGCCGTAGGCCGGTTTGGTGGCACGCTGGCAAGCGTGCGCCCGGACGATTTCGCCGCCACGATATTTAAAGCTGTGCTGGCGGATGCGCCGGATCTCGATCCTGCTGCAATTGAAGAAGTGTTTATGGGCTGTGCCAACCAGGCCGGTGAAGATAATCGCAACGTCGCGCGGATGTCGTCACTTCTGGCAGGCATCCCCACCTCGGTTCCTGGCACCACCATGAACCGCCTGTGCGGCTCGGGTATGGACGCGGTAGGTACGGCATTTCGGGCAATTAAAGCCGGTGAAATGGAGCTGGCGCTGGCCGGCGGCGTGGAATCCATGTCACGCGCGCCTTATGTGATGGGCAAAGCCGACAGCGCCTTCGCCCGCGGGCAGAAAATCGAAGACACCACCATTGGCTGGCGGTTTATCAATCCGCTGATGAAGAAAGCCTATGGGGTGGACTCCATGCCCGAGACGGCGGAGAACGTCGCCGAGCAGTTCAATATTTCCCGGGAAGATCAGGACGCTTTTGCATTGCGCTCTCAGCAGAAAGCCGCTGCCGCCCAACAGGCCGGCCGGTTTACCCAGGAAATCACCGCCATTGAGATTCCGCGCCGTAAGCAAGAGCCGCTGATCTTTGATACCGATGAGCACCCGCGGGAAACCACGCTGGAGAAACTCGCCGCTTTGCCGACACCCTTCCGCGATGGCGGCAGCATCACGGCAGGCAACGCCTCCGGCGTTAACGACGGCGCAGCCGCGATGCTGGTAGCAAGCGAAGCGGCCGTTCAGCAGCATGGCCTGACGCCCATGGCCAAGATTATCGGCATGGCAACGGCCGGGGTCGAGCCACGCATCATGGGTTACGGCCCGGTTCCCGCCGTGCAGAAACTGCTCAAGCGCACCGGTATTTCGCTGGATGAGATCGATGTGTTCGAGTTTAACGAGGCGTTTGCCGCCCAGGCGCTGGCCTGTATGCGCGATTTAGGCCTTGAAGACGACGACCCACGTGTTAACCCTAACGGCGGCGCGATTGCGCTGGGCCATCCGCTGGGCATGTCCGGCGCGCGGCTACTGCTAACCGCTGCCCATGAGCTGCAAAACAGCGGTAAACGCTACGCCCTGTGCACCATGTGTGTGGGCGTGGGCCAGGGTATTGCGACGCTGATCGAACGCGCTTAACGGAGATATCCATGGCATTTCATACCATCAACGGCCGCAGTGTGGCCTACCGGCTGCTGGGTGCTGCGGCGAATCCGCTTATCGTATTGGCTCATCCGCTAGGCATGAGCCAGGCCGTATGGGACGACGTTATTCCCGTGCTGCTGCCGCGCTATCGCGTACTCACCTGGGATTTACCCGGTCATGGCGCCAGCCAGGCAGTCACCGGCGAGCAGCTTACGCCCGCCAATCTAGCCGCCGAGGCCTTGGCGCTTGCCGAGCTTGCGGGCGCTGCGCGCTTTCATTTCGCCGGCACTTCGGTAGGTGGCGTGGTAGGTCAGCAGCTGATTGCTGAGCATAGCGAGCGTTTGCTCTCCGCCACGCTTACCAATACCGGCGCGGTCATCGGCACCCCGGAACTCTGGAACACCCGCGCAGGTCGCGTGCGTCAGGAAGGACTTGCGGCTATGTCACCAGAGATCGTGCCGCGCTGGTTTGCGCCCACGGCCTTTGAGGCAAGCCCCGCACTGAAAGCGGGCTGGTGCATTCAGATGGGCCGCGGCGACGATGAATCCTACGCTCAGCTGTGTGAAATGCTCGGCCGCGAGACGTTTACCGGCAAGCTCTCCAACAAGAACGTCAAGGTGCAGCTACTTGGCGGCAGTGAAGACCTGGCCACGCCGCCGACGACACTGGAAGCCTTGTCTGCCGAGCTTGACGGCGCACCGCTTGAGGTTTTTGACGGCGTAGGTCATGTGCCTTCAGTAGAAGCGCCTCAGCTAATCGCCGAGAAGCTGCTTGGCGTGCTGGCAACAGATTTGGGCGACGTGGCGAACCACGGCGTGGCCTACGCGACCGGCCTGGAAACTCGCAAGCAAGTGCTGGGCGAAGAGCATGTGGCACGTTCAACCGCTAACGCCAACAGCCTGGATACCCCCTTCCAACAGATGATTACCCGTCTGGCCTGGGGCGAGCTTTGGAGTAACGAGGATCTCACCCGCCGCGAGCGCAGCATGATTACCACCGGTATTCTGGCAGCTCTCGGCCGTGAAGAGCTGACGTTACACCTGAAAACCGCCAAGCGTATTGGCCTGACGGAAGCCGAACTTCGTCAGGTAATCATGCATGTGGCGATTTACGGCGGTGTACCGGCAGCCAACCATGCCTTTGCCTTGGCCAAAGAGCTGGGCTGGGGTGAATAATCGATCAGTTATCGACTGAACATTCATAATGCTTCCTGTATTAAATGGAGCCATGCCATGACGTCAGTTCAACTATTAATCGACGGCCAGCAGTGTCCTGCTTCAGATAGCGCCACCTTCAAACGCTGCAATCCGCTGAGCGGCGAAACAGTCTCACAAGTGGCAGCAGCCTCGCTTGACGATGTCAACCGGGCTATCGAAGCGGCTCACGGCGCTTTCAAGTCCTGGTCCCAGACAGGCCCCGGCGAGCGCCGGGCGAAGCTGACTAAAGCCGCCGATTTAATGGAGGCCCGCCAGCAAGAGTTTATTGATGCCATGGTCGATGAAACCGGTGCTACCCCAGGATGGGCAGGCTTTAATGTCATGGTGGCTGCCAACGTACTGCGTGAGTCGGCCGCCTTAACCACACAGATACAGGGCGATATTATCCCCTCCAATGTACCTGATAGCCTAGCCATGGGCATTCGCGTACCTTGCGGCGTGGTGGTGGGTATCGCCCCGTGGAACGCGCCTATCATTCTGGGCACACGGGCCATTGCCGCCCCCTTGGCGTGTGGTAACAGCGTTATTCTTAAAGCTTCTGAAATGTGCCCGAATACGCACGCGCTGATTGGGCAGGTGCTGCACGATGCGGGCCTGGGTAACGGCGTGGTTAACGTTATCCATAACCAGCCTGAGCAAGCCGCAAGCGTGGTGGGCGCATTGATTAAGCATCCGGCGGTTCGGCGTATCAACTTCACCGGCTCTACAACGGTTGGACGCATCATTGCAGAGAAAGCCGCCAAGCACCTTAAGCCCGTACTGTTAGAGCTGGGCGGCAAGGCGCCTTTTCTGGTGCTTGACGATGCCGATATTGACGCAGCGGTTGAAGCGGCCGCTTTCGGCGCCTTCTTCAATCAGGGGCAAATCTGCATGTCGACCGAGCGCTTGATCGTAGATGAAGCCGTTGCCGATGAGTTTGCCGAGAAGTTGGCGGCCAAAGCGAAGACACTGACCGCGGGAGATCCTCGTGCAGAAGGCAATGCGCTGGGAACGCTCATCAACCAGGAGTCTGGTCATAAGCTCAACGAGCTGATCGATGATGCCCTCAGCAATGGCGCCCGCTTAGGCTCGGGAGGAAAGGCCGAAGGTGTCGTGATGCAGCCAACGCTGGTGGATAACGTCACAAAGGCAATGCGGCTTTATTCGGAAGAGTCCTTTGGCCCTGTGGTCGCCATGATTCGCGTCAAGGGTGAAGAGGAGGCCATTCGCGTTGCCAATGATAGCGAGTACGGCCTTTCTGGCGCCGTGTTTACCCGCGATTGCGCACGCGGGCTGCGGGTTGCCGGGCGCATTGAAACTGGCATTTGCCATATCAATGCGCCAACGGTACATGACGAGCCGCAAATGCCGTTTGGCGGTGTAAAAAGTAGCGGTTACGGACGCTTCGGTGGCAAGGCGGTCATCGAGGAGTTCACGGACCTGCGCTGGATGACGCTGCAAACCGGCCCGCGTCACTATCCTATCTAGTGCGTATAGCGGGTTCAGAATGGCACTCCAGGGCGCCGTTCTGACAACAGGGCCGTGCCGAGGCCAAACAATCCCTAAACCTGCCGGATAAGTGCGCAGAGTAAATTTAACGATTTCCTTGTATGCGCTAATCAGCGAAGGTAGCGTCTTCTTTTTCGCTGATAATAGAAAGCCATGCTCAACGCCCGGATCAAATTACGCCACCTGATGGCGTTTCTCGAGGTTGCCAAGCGGCGCAGCTTTGCCCGCGCTGCTGAGGCGCTGGCGATTACCCAACCGGGGATCTCCAAGGCAATACGTGAGCTTGAGGAGATCCTGCACACGCCGCTTTTTGAGCGCACCTCGCAAGGGGTGTCGCTCACCCAGGCGGGCTTGACGCTGCTGCGCCATGCGGGGCCTGCCATGCGGGCGCTGGACGAAGGCGTCAGTGCCGTCGGTGATGCGCATCATGGTGGACGCTGGCTGCGCATAGGGGCACTGTCCACCGTCGAGAGCCGCCTGCTGCCTGTGGCGATACAGCGCTGGCACAGCGCTTCAACGGGCCAGCACGATACCAGCGTCTCGGTAGTAACCGGCGCCAGTGCTTATCTACTTTCGCGCTTGCGCCTGGGTGAGCTTGATATGGTGGTCGGGCGGATGACCGAGGCGCGGGAAATTGGCGATCTCTATTTTGAACATCTTTATTATGAGCCGCTGGTTATAGTGGCACGCAGCGGTCATCCGCTTGCCCAGGTAACGCCGGTAGCCGCGAGCCAGCTCATTGCCTACCCCTGGGCACTGCCGCCCCCGCAAACCACGCTGCGCCAACAGGTGGACAGCTTTTGTGTACGCCATGCCATCACGCTGCCACCGCTGTTGTTGGAGACCCTCTCGCTGCCGGTCAGCTACCGCTACACGCTGGAGAGCGACGCACTCTGGATAGCCCCGCGGGAAGCGGTGATCGAGGAGTTGGAGAGCGGCCTGCTCAAAGAGCTTGCACTGCCGTTTGAAGCGCAGGGTGGGTCTGTGGGCATCTGCACGAATGTGAGCATGACGAAGTCGCTGACCCGCGACGCATTTTGCGAAACGCTACGCCAAGTGGCGGCGGAGCGCATTATACCAAAGCCGTAAACATCATAACCTATAGGTTATGACTGGAAATGACTCTTCAATTGGCATGCATAAGGCAACGCGTCACACTTGACGAGTGACAGTGCAAAGGGGGCTAGCGCCGCCCGATGCTTACCTCGCCATAAAGAGCATTCGCCATGCAGCCTAAATATAATCGCTTTGTAACCCGTGACCGTAACTGGCATCCGCCCGCCTATGCCCCAGGCTATAAAACCTCCGTTGCGCGCTCGCCCCAGCAGGCGTTGATGAGCATGCAGCAGCCCACTGCTTCTGAGCTGACAGGGCCTGATTTCAGCCATCTGCGGGTGGGGCCCTATGATAACGACCTGTTGATGAACTTTACGCAAGGCGAAGGGCTGCCTCAGGGTGAACGGATCATCTTGTTTGGCCGCGTGGTAGACCAGTTTGGCAAGCCGGTACCCCATACGCTGGTAGAAATGTGGCAGGCCAATGCGGGCGGGCGCTATCGCCACAAGAAAGATGCTTACCTGGCACCGCTGGACCCTCATTTTGGTGGTGTGGGCCGCTGCTTGACTGACGATCAGGGCTTTTACCGTTTTCGGACCATCAAGCCAGGCCCCTATCCTTGGCCGAATGATGTGAATAGCTGGCGGCCGGCGCATATTCATGTCTCGGTCATGGGGCCGTCTATCTCTTCTCGGCTGATCACGCAGATGTACTTTGAGGGAGACCCTTTGATTCCGCTATGCCCCATCGTGCAAACACTGAAAGACCCCGAAGCCGTGGAAACGATGGTTGGCCGCCTGGATATGGCTAACAGCAGGCCGATGGATTGCCTGGCTTACCGTTTTAACATTGTGGTGCGTGGCGAGCTGCAAACCTTCTTTGAAAATCAATAAGGCAGGGGGATTGATGATGAAACAGCCTAACACCCAGCCGGTGAGCGAAATGATGCTGCGTGAAACCGCCTCGCAAACCGCCGGACCTTACGTGCATATTGGTTTGGCGCTGGCCGCGGCCGGTAACCCCGAGCGCGACGAAGAGATCTGGAGCGAAATGGCCAAGCCCGATGCCACGGGCGAGCATATCGAGATTGTGGGCACCGTGATTGATGGTAACGGTGATCTGGTGCGTGATGCCTTCCTGGAAGCGTGGCAGGCCGATGCCGAGGGGCACTATCAGGCAGATTATGATCTGCGCAAGCCGTTCAACAGCTTCGGAAGAACCGCCACGATAGCCGAGCAGGGCAGCGAGTGGTCGTTAAAGACCATCAAGCCGGGCGCCGTCGCACACCCTAACGGCAAGCTGATGGCGCCGCACATTAACCTGGCGATCTTTGCTCGTGGCGTGAATATCCACCTGCAAACGCGTCTCTATTTTGATGATGAGGTTGAGGCTAACCGCGAGTGCCCGGTGCTTTCGCGGGTTGAATCCGACAATCGTCGCCAGACGCTGATCGCCAAACGTGAAGAGGCCGACGGTATTACCCGCTACCGTTTTGATATTCGCTTGCAAGGGCCTGGGGAAACGATCTTTTTTGATTTCTAATCGTCATTTTTTCATTGAAACCGCTTGGCATTCGTCAGGCGGTTTTTAGGTATTAAATGCTTTTTAATGTTGTAAAAGTCTAATTGTAGGCCGTTCGTATGGCTTATTGATAAGTAATGACAATATTAATATTAGTAAATATTAATTTACTCAGTAAACACTGCTCGCTATTAGCCTTAAACATCGACCAATGTCGATTAGCTCTCTTTGCCTGAGTAGATTAACGTAGCCTATATGCCGAACTAGTGTTCGCTATAAAAACTAATAAAAATCCAATAAGTGTCAGGAGCCTCCCCATGAAAACCAAGTTTGCTTGTTGTGTCTTGGCTGCTTCTATTGCTGCCGTTGGAATGGCGTCAGCCCAGGCAGCAACCACATTACGCATGGCCCACTTCTGGCCCGGCGCTTCCGGCGTCAATGAAGATATTTTACAGGCTTGGGCAGATACCGTTGCCCAGGAGTCGAATGGCGATCTCAACGTTCAGATGTTCCCCTCAGGTACGTTAGCCAAGCCGGACTCCATCTATGAGGCGGCCGCCAACGGTATTGCTGATATTGGTGCCACGGCACAGGGCTACACCGCTGGGCGTTTTCCTCTTTCACAGATTGTAGAGCTACCGGGCATCGCAACCACGGCAACCCAAGGCGCCTGTGTACTGCAAACGCTTTATGAAGAAGGCCATCTGGACAGCGAATACGAAGATACGCGTCCGCTGTTTATGTTTACCACCGGGCCGGGCGGTATACACACCATAGATACGGATGTGCAAATGCCTGCTGACCTGGAGGGGCTGCGCATTCGTCGGCCAACCGCGGTGGCGGGTGAGATGCTTGAAAATATGGGCGCCACCCCGGTGGGTATGCCAGCACCGGATATCTATACCGCCATGCAGCGTGGCGTGATCGATGGCCTGAGCTTTCCGTGGGAAGGCTTGAAGGGCTTTCGCATCAACGAGCTGGTGAAATACCACACCGAAGTGCCGTTCTACACCCTGATCTTCGTGGCGACGATGAACCAGCGCGCTTATGAAAATCTGACGCCTGAGCAGCAAACGGTTATCGACAATAACTCTGGTATGAAATGGGCTGCAAAAGCGGGGGAAGTCTTTGATCGCCTGGATGTAGAAGGTAAGCAGGAGGCTGTCGACGCTGGACATACCATTCGTGAAATCGAAAACCCGTTACAGCATCCTGATTGGCAGGCACCGCTTGAAACAGGTATCGAAAACTACTTAACCGAGCTAGAAGCGCGCGGCTTAAGCCAAGCACGAGACGTGTATGCGGCAGCGCAAGCCGCCAGCGAGTCTTGTAGCGCTCAATAAAAAAGGTAGCGTGAATGCAGTCGTCTCTCTACAGGGCCAGCCATTGGCTGGCCCTCATTTGCCGTTTCGTTGCAGGTGTTGCGCTCATTGGCTTGCTAATGGTCACAATTGCCGATGTGAGCACGCGCTATCTTTCCAAGCTGACGGAAGGCGCTATATCCCTGCGTGTTTACGGGAGTGTCGAGCTGGTCAGCTATTTGATGCTGTTTGCATTACTCGCGGCCATGGCGGCCAACGTAGAGAAAAGCCAAGTGGTGGTAGAAGCCTTTTCGCACCGGCTGCCCCAGGCGATTAAAAATCGCCTGCAGGGCGTTTTTCTGCTCGGTTTCGTAGTGCTGGGGCTGGTTCTATTTGTCGGCCTGCTGGACTCGGCTGCTGCTGCTACGCGTCATGGGTCAACGACCCAGGATCTTCGATTACCCATGAGCCCCATCTATCATTTGGCGGCCATTCTAAGTTTGCTGCTTGGGTTGCGTAGCTTTATTCATGCGCTTCTCGGCGTTATCTATGCCAAGGGAGAGGAAGCGGCTCATGGGGAGTGAAGTCATCGGAGCTATTGGGCTCGGCCTGCTACTGGTACTCATGATTCTGCGCGTACCGGTGGCACTTACCATGCTGATTGTTGGTGTGGTGGGATTTGCCCAGATTATCAGCTGGGACGCCGCAATCGCCCAGTTAAAAACAGTACCGGTCGAGGTGCTCTCCAACTACAGCTTTAGTGCTGTCCCCATGTTTATCTTAATGGGCGTATTGGCTGCCCATTCGGGTATGGCCGGTAAGCTTTTCGATTCCACCCGGGTTATTTGCGGGGGCTGGAAAGGCGGTCTGGCTATTGCCGCAGTAGGGTCATGCGGTATCTTCTCGGCGATTTCCGGCTCGTCTCTTGCCACCGCCAGCACCATGACGCGGGTTGCGCTGCCCGAAATGGAGCGCTACGGCTATAACCGGGGCTTGGCGACAGGAGCGCTGGCGGCGGGCGGCACGTTAGGCATTATGATTCCCCCGAGTATCGCGCTGCTCATTTACGCCATTCTTACCGAGCAGTCGGTAGGCGATATGTTTATGGCAGGCCTGATTCCCGGCTTGCTGGGCTTGGTGATGTATTCCCTAACCGTAACGGTAGTGATGCATTTACGCCCCACGTTAGCGATTGCCGGCGAGCCGACATCGTGGAAGGAGAAGCTGGCTTCTATCTCGGGGCTGGTGCCTTTTTTGGGTGTTTTCCTGATAATGATCCTGGGCATTTACTTCGGTGTGTTTACGCCCACCGAAGGCGCCAGCGTCGGCGCTTTTGCGACGTTGCTGTATGCCGTGGTCAAGGGGATGCGTTTCAGCGGACTTTGGCGCAGCGTGCAGGAAACTTTAGCGCTTTCGGCGGTGGTGTTTTTTATGCTGGTGGGTGCTGAAACGCTGGGTTACTTCATTTCCGTATCGCGAATTTCATTCTCGATCAGCGATTTTCTTTATGGGCTGGATGTCGCCCCCATCGTGGTTGTGCTGTGCATTCTGCTGCTCTATTTCGTGCTGGGCATGTTCATGGACTCGATCGCCATGCTGGTGATTACCGTGCCCGTGGTCTTTCCGATTATTCAGGCGCTGGGCATCGACCCGGTTTGGTTCGGGATTATTACCGTGTTAACGGTCGAACTTGGATTGATTACCCCACCGGTAGGCATGAACGTTTTTGTTATCAAGGCGATGGCACCGCATGTGGGGCTGGGCGAGATATTTAAAGGTGTCGCTCCGTTTATTGTTTCGGACTTTTTGCGCCTTGCTCTGTTAATCATGTTTCCTGTGCTCTCCACTTACTTCTTACTCTAAAGGAGCACGTCATAAGGCGTCATCACGGCTAACGGTGTACACAATAAGCGCCGTTAGTCATGAATGTGTTTCAAAGCAACAGCTTGGGTTACATTTATATGCTCTGTTTGGCGTTGACGAAACTCGCGCGGCGCCATGGCGGTATTGCGCTTGAAAAAGCGTGTGAAGTAGGCCGGTTCAGAAAACCCCAGACTGTCGGCAATCTGGGCAATGGTCATATTGGTGTAAGTAAGCTGGCGCTTGGCTTCCAGAAGGATGCGTTCATGAAGCACTTGAAGCGCGCTACGGTCCACCAGTTTTCGACACAATAAATTGAGGTGGGCGCTGCTGATATCAAGCTGTTCAGCGAAGGTTTCAATGCTGGGCTGCTCTCGATAGCGCTGCTCGACCAGCGTTTGAAACTGCTCAAGATGCTGGCGGCCTTTCTCACGCCGCTGGGGGCTTAGGCGCTTGGCGCTGGCTTTGGCAGGCATGACCAAACGCTCAAGCTCAATCGTCAGCGCCTGGGTCAATGCTTCAAGCAACTGATTTCGACCCAATGCAGGCTGGCGATACTCCTGATCGATCTGAGCGACCAGCCGGGCAATGCGCGTTGTGCTTTGGGGTGGCGCCAGGCGATAAAAACCGGCCTTCTTTAACACTCTGCCGTCATTTAATGCGCTATGCAGATGATCCGCCAGTGGTTTTGCCAGGGTAATAATGTGGCCCTGTATATCCGATGAGAAGAGAAAACCATGAATCGTCATGGCGGGCACAACGATGGTTGCCATCCCCTCTAGCTGATGGCTGGTGCCTTCCAGCTCCAGCTCAACGCTTCCCTGACTGATAAATAGAATATGCACAAGGTCGGCATGGCGGTGGGGGCGAATGCGCCAGTCATGCAGGCGGCTGCGCTCCGGGATCGACTCGCAGTGCAGAAGGTCCGGGGTGGGCCAATGCTGCGTCTCACCGTAGAGCTTAAATACCGGAACAACGCTATTGGATGACATGGCTATCTCCGCTTTCAGCATGCGACTAAGGTTGAGGTGTGATGCGCTAAAAGTCCAAATAATGGCTCGTATACTGCCTTATTATGCCTAGTTTTTCATTGAAAAATACAAGAATAAAATATCGTCAATGATAATCACAAGGTGCCCCATGAACACTCAGGTCGCAATAATCGGCGCAGGCCCCTCTGGACTGCTGCTAGGCCAGCTACTACACCATCAGGGCATTGATAACGTGATTGTCGAGCGTCAATCGGGTGAGTATGTGCTGAGCCGTATCCGTGCCGGGGTGCTTGAGCAGGGCATGGTAGACCTGCTGCATGAAGCCGGTGTTCACCAGCGTATGGAGAAGGAAGGCCTGCCCCACGACGGTTTTGAGCTGGCGTTTGATAACCGCCGCGTACGTGTTGCGTTGGATGAGCTGACCGGCGGCAGCAGGGTCATGGTGTACGGCCAAACGGAAGTCACCCGCGATCTAATGACCGCACGTGAAGCTGCCGGTGCTACGACCATCTACGCAGCTGGCAACGTTCAGCCTCATGCGCTGGAAAGTGACCGCCCATATATTACGTTTGAAAAAGACGGCGAAACCGTGCGCCTGAACTGTGACTACATTGCCGGCTGCGATGGCTACCATGGCGTATCGCGTCAATCGATACCTAACGATCGTATCAAAGAGTTCGAGAAGGTGTATCCGTTTGGCTGGCTGGGTGTGCTTTCAGATACGCCGCCAGTCTCCGATGAATTGATTTACGCTCGTCACGAACGCGGCTTCAGCCTGTGCAGCATGCGCTCCGCTACCCGCAGCCGTTACTACCTGCAGGTTGCGCTGGATGAGAAGGTCGAAGATTGGTCAGACGAGCGCTTTTGGGAGGAGTTAAAGCGTCGCCTGCCGGAAGACGTCGCCCACAAGCTGGTGACCGGGCCGTCAATCGAGAAGAGCATTGCGCCGCTGCGTAGCTTTGTCGCCGAGCCAATGCAGTATGGTCGGCTATTTCTGGTCGGCGATGCAGCGCATATCGTACCGCCAACAGGGGCCAAAGGCCTCAACCTGGCGGCCAGCGACGTGAATACGCTCTATCGATTGATGGTCAAGGTCTACCAGGAAGGCCGCACGGATCTAATCGAGCGCTATTCGCCAACCTGCCTGAAGCGCATCTGGAAGGCCGAACGCTTTTCGTGGTGGATGACGTCCATGCTGCACACGTTTTCAGAACAGGAGGATTTCAATAGCCGCCTGCAGCTGGCTGAATTGGACTACGTGACAAGCTCAAAAGCAGGGCTTGCCACCATTGCCGAAAACTATGTGGGTTTGCCCTATGAGCCGCTTGAGTAATAATAGTGCCTTTCCATGCCGCAGCAGCGCAAAGCCCAAGCGAGGCTTGGGCTTTGCGTGGGAAGCAGCGGGGCTAAATAAAGCGCTGCGCTAGCACTCGATCGCGTTAACTGCCAGCCCGCCCTTGGACGTCTCCTTATACTTGTCCAGCATGTCTTTGCCGGTATCGCGCATGGTGCGGATAACTTTGTCTAAAGAGATAAAGTGGGTGCCGTCGCCGCGCAGCGCCATTTGGGCGGCGTTGATCGCCTTGACGGTGGCAATCGCGTTGCGCTCGATGCAGGGTACCTGAACCAGGCCGCCTACCGGGTCGCAAGTCAGGCCCAGGTTATGCTCCAGGCCGATTTCGGCGGCGTTTTCGACCTGCTCGGGCGTGGCGCCCATCACTTCAGCCAAGCCGGCGGCGGCCATGGCACACGCCGAACCCACCTCGCCCTGGCAGCCTACTTCGGCGCCGGAGATGGAGGCGTTTTTCTTGCACAGAATGCCGATCGCGCTGGCGGCAAGCAGGAAATCCACTACGTTACGCTCGCTGGCGCCCGCCTGAAACTTCATGTAGTAGTGCAGAACGGCGGGAATAATACCCGCGGCTCCATTGGTTGGGGCTGTTACCATGCGTCCGCCCGCAGCGTTCTCCTCGTTCACGGCGAGCGCAAAGATATTGACCCACTCCATGGCAGAGAAGGTCGTGGCAATCAGGCAGTCGTTCTGCTCAGCTGCTTGCAGACGCTGATGGAGCTGCCTAGCGCGACGTTTGACGTTAAGCCCGCCGGGTAGAACGCCTTCATGGGTCAGCCCGTTATTGATGCACTCACACATGACCTGCCAGATGCGCCAAAGCTCGCTTCTGACCTCTTCTTCCGGGCGCCATGTTTTCTCGTTTTCCATCATCAGGCGGCTGATGCTCATGTTTTCGCGCTTGCAGATGGCCAGAAGTTCTTCGGCACTGTTGAAATCGAAAGGGATCTCCGCCGTGTCCATGTCTTCAAGCTTGGCATCCACCTGGTTTTGATCGACCACAAAGCCACCGCCGACCGAGTAATAGGTGTTGGCAGTCAGCAGGCTGCCATCCTCGGCAAAGGCGCAAAGCTTCATGGCATTGGGGTGGTGGGGCAGGCTCTCTTCGTGAAAGATAATGTCCCGGTCCCATTCAAACGGGACGTCTTTCTGGCGACCCAGCGACAGGCAGCAGTTGTCTTTCAACGCCGCAATCGAGGGGTTGATAATCGAAGGGTCGATGGTGTCGGGGCGTTCGCCCAGCAAGCCCATGACAATGGCGTGGTCGGTTCCATGGCCAATGCCCGTGGCGGAAAGCGAGCCATAGAGGTGCACTTCCAGGCGGTTCACCTGGTCGAGCGTTTGGCTATCGCGCAGAACCGTCACAAACTTGAAGGCTGCCATCATGGGGCCAACCGTATGCGAACTGGATGGACCGACGCCAATCTTGAAAAGGTCGAAGACACTGATAGGCATGGAGGACCTCTGAATTGGAAATAAAAAGCCGGCTCACTGGACGTTGGACAGGACAAACGCGGATTGATGCCCCGTGATATACCCGTCGCGTCAAACAGTGAGCAGACTTGATGTTTGTTCCGCTGATGTAATGTAAACGTTAACTCGAAAGGCTAGTTGCCGAACACCACCGTGCGCCCGTTGTGCAGGAATACTCGTCGTTCAAGATGATAGCCAATCGCCCGAGCCAGCGTCAGGCACTCGATATCGCGTCCTTTGGCTACCAGATCCTCGGGGTAGTGGGCGTGGTCAACCGGCTCGACGCCCTGAGCAATGATCGGCCCTTCGTCCAGGTCGTTATTGATGTAGTGCGCGGTGGCGCCCACCAGTTTGACGCCCTTGTCGTAGGCCTGATGATAGGGTTTCGCGCCCTTGAAGCCGGGCAGCAGCGAGTGGTGGATATTGATCGCCCGTCCGTCCAGAAGCTCGCACATGCGCGGCGAGAGCACCTGCATGTAGCGCGCCAGGATTACCAGCTCCGCCCCGGTCTGCTCGATAATATCGAGCACTTGGGCCTCTTGCTCGGCTTTGGTATCGGGGGTGATAGGCAGATGATGGTAAGGCAGATCGTGCCAGCTCGCCAAGGATTCAAGGTCCGGGTGGTTGGAAATGATCGCCTTGATATCCAGCGCCAGCTGACCGGTCCGGTAGCGGTAAAGTAGGTCGTTCAGGCAGTGGTCCGCCTTGGATACGAGAATCACCGCCCCCGTGCGCTTGGCCGGCGCAGTCAGCTCAAACGTCATGTCGAAATCCGCGGCGCGCGGCAGGAAGTTTTCCTCAAATGCCTGCTCGTCGAACGCCTCAAGCTCGGGACGAAACTCCGCCCGAATAAAGAAACGCTCGCCCAGCCGATCATCAAACGAGTTAAGTTCGGTGATATAGCAGTGCTGCTCCTTTAAAAAGCGGGTAACCACATCGACCGTGCCCAAAATACTGGGGCATTGGGCGGCAAGTATCCAGGTATCCGTCATTCGGCTCATGGCGCTTCTCTTTCATCAGCTTAATCAGCAGTCGGGGCAGGCCGGCGTTACCGGCCTACCAGCTTATTATTGTGTGTCGATACCGTATTCCGCTGAGGCGTCGAGCAGCCAGCGGTAGCAGTAGTCGGCAAAGCTGCGCCGCACGACTAGCTCCCAGTGCGCCTCGGAAGGGCGGCGTAGGACAACGGTAGCCTTGGCAAACACCGTGGTCACGCCCTTGCCGACCGGGAAGGCATTAGGATGTACATCGTAGGACGTCGACTTCATCAGCACATCGCGGGCGTTAGCGCCGCTAAGCGTCAATACCGTCTGGCCACCGCTGGCGTTGACGATGCTGAAGTGAGCGTCTCCCAGCGCCTCGCGCAGTGCACGTTCGAGTTTGAACTCCTCGCCACCCGGCACTATCACCAGCCACTCGTCAGGTGAGAGCCACTGGATGGAGCGCTCGCCACTGTCATCATGCTCCAGTGCATTGGGCTTGGCCGGTAGGTTCATACCCAGCGTTGCGCGAACTGCTTCATCCAGCACGATGGCTCCGCCACGTAGTACCAGGTGGCCCATCAGCGCTTTTTCACG
Source organism: Vreelandella zhanjiangensis DSM 21076 (assembly GCF_000377665.1). GTDB lineage: Bacteria > Pseudomonadota > Gammaproteobacteria > Pseudomonadales > Halomonadaceae > Vreelandella > Vreelandella zhanjiangensis. The sequence continues at coordinate 171,908 of NZ_KB898653.1, forward strand.
CAGGACAACACCTGCCTGGCCGTTAGCGCGGGGCGCCGGGTGCTGCTGGTAGCTCCATGCCATTGGAGATTCGACCTGCGGGTTGCCGTCTGGCACGGTATTAAACTCGCATACATTAGACATGCTGGCGCTCTCCTTTCGGGTCGATAAACACAGGGCTTACGATTTCAGCTTCATGCACCGTGCCATCGGTCATGGGGATATAGACGGTCTGGCCCATTCTCTCGTGGCCACCCATCACCACGGCCAGGGCGAAGCCGTGTTTGAGCGAGGCGCTGTAGTAGCTCGACGTGACGTGGCCCTTCATGTCCATGGGAATCGACTGCTTGCCGTCGAAGACGATCTGCGCGCCTTCCTCCAGCACTACGCTTGGGTCTTTCGGTTTCAAGCCGACAAACTGCTTGCGGTCCTTGCGCCGAGTATCGGGACGCGACAGGGCCCGCTTGCCGACCCAGGGGAAAGGCTTGTCGTAGCCGATCGCCCACTGCATGCCGAGATCTTCCGGAGTCACCGAACCGTCGGTATCCTGGCCGACAATAATCAGGCCTTTTTCAGCACGCAGAACGTGCATGGTTTCAGTGCCGTAGGGCGTCAGGTTGTACTTCTCGCCGTGCTCGAAGAGTTTTTTCCAGACGTGCATGGCGTAGTTGGCCTGCACGTTGATCTCAAATGCCAGTTCACCGGTAAACGAGATGCGGAAAATTCGTGCGGGTACTTCGGCGACCGTGGCATCGCGCCAATCCATGAACTTGAAGTTCTCTTTATCGAGATCCATGTCCGTTAGTTCGGAGAGCAGCTTGCGCGCGTCTGGTCCGGTCACGGTCATGGTCGCCCAGTGATCGGTCACCGAATTGAAGTAGACCTGAAGCTCTGGCCATTCGGTCTGGTGCCACAATTCCAGCCACTCAAGCACGCCTGCCGCGCCGCCGGTGGTGGTGGTCATCAGGAAGTGGTTATCACCCAGGCAACTGGTGGTTCCATCATCCATCAGCATGCCGTCGTCTTTACACATCAGGCCGTAACGCACGCGGCCAGGGGCGAGCTGGGCCCACTTGTTGGTGTAAACGCGACCCAGGAACTCGCGGGCATCCGGGCCTTGAATATCGATCTTGCCAAGCGTCGAGGCATCAAGAATGCCCACGCCTTCGCGCACCGCCAGACACTCGCGGTTGACCGCATCGTGCATGGTTTCTTTCTTGCCATTCACAGTGCGGGGGAAGTACCACGGGCGTTTCCACTGGCCCACGTCCTCGAACTCGGCACCGTTTTCCACGTGCCACTGATGCAGCGCGGTGTAGCGCTCAGGATCAAACAGCTCGCCGCAGTGACGGCCAACGATGGCGCCAAACGTCACCGGCGTATAGTTGGGTCGGAATACAGTGGTGCCCACTTCGGGAATCGAACGCTTCAGGCAGCGTGCAGCAATCGCCATACCGTTGATGTTGCCAAGCTTGCCCTGATCGGTACCAAAGCCCAATGCGGTGTAGCGCTTGACGTGTTCAATGGATTCAAAGCCTTCGCGGGTGGCGACTTCAATACCCGCCGCGGTGACATCGTTTTGCAGGTCAACAAACTGCTTAGGCGCGCGCAAGGCGCTCTTTTCATGGGGTACCTGATAAAGCGCACAGGCCGGGGCATCGCGGCGCGCCCGCGTGGCGGGTAAAGCGATATCCTGAGCATTGTTGAAGCCGCTTTCCAGCGCTGCCTGGCGGCCAGCGCGAGCACCATCGGCCAGCGTCTCGCCAAGGGCGTAATAACCGGCCACGCCGCCTACCGACTGCATGCCTTTGACCTTGCCGGGTACAAAGCCCAGCAGCTCGTCATTCCATAGCGGCCGCGTACCGGTGTGCGATGACAAGTGAACCACTGGGCTATAGCCGCCGGAGGTAGCGATAGTATCGCACTCAAGCTCTTCGGCTTTCCCGGTCACCACGAAACGCTCAAGATCGATGGCCGAGATACGCGCCCCGGTAACGCGCTGATTGCCCCGCGCTTCGATCACGGCACTGCCGGTGATCACGCGAATACCGCTGTCGCGGGCCTGACGGACTAAGTCGCCGTCTGGGTTGGCACGCGCATCGACAATGGCCACTACCTTGCGTCCGGCTTCTTTCCAGTCAAGCGCGGCGCGGTAAGCGTGGTCGTTGCTCGTAGAAAGCACCAGACTGTTGCCAGGCACTACCGCATAACGACGAATGTAGTTGGAAACGGCGCCTGCGAGCATGTTGCCGGGCAGGTCATTGTTGGCATATACCAGCGGACGCTCATGAGTGCCGCTGGCCAGAACTACCTGGACGGCGCGCACGCGGTGCAGGCGTGCCCGTGATTCGCCGGGGAAGCCTGCTTCACGGGCAGTATCGGCCAAGTGTTCGGTACGCCGCTCGTGCAGGGTGACGAAGTTGTGGTCGTGATAGCCGTTGGCGGTGGTGCGAGGCAGCAGCGTCACGGTTTCCATGCTGGCAAGCTCATTGAGCGTCTGTTCAACCCAGCGTACGGCGGAAACACCATCCAGCGTCTCGCGGCTATCCAGCAGCGAGCCGCCCATCTCTTCCTGCTCGTCGCACAGGATCACGCGGGCACCGGCACGCGCAGCGCTAAGCGCGGCGGCAAGCCCCGCCGGACCTGCGCCAATCACCATCACATCGCAGTGATGATGCATGTGATCGTAGATATCCGGATCGGACTCAGTAGGCGCACGACCCAGGCCCGCGCCCATGCGGATATACTTCTCATAGGTCATCCACATTGAGGCAGGGGCCATGAACGTCTTGTAGTAGAACCCTGGCGGCATGAAACCACCGCCCAGTTTGCCTACCCAGCTCATTACGTCGCGCTGAACGTTGGGCCAACCGTTGGTGCTGCGCGCGACCAGGCCGTTATACAGGCCTTGTTGTGTGGCGCGTACGTTGGGCACCTGAGTGTCATCCCGCGCGCCTAGCTGAACCACGGCATTGGGCTCTTCGGCACCGGCAGCAACAATGCCGCGAGCGCGCGAATACTTGAAGCTGCGGTTGACGATATTGACGCCGTTGGCGAGCAGCGCCGAGGCCAGCGTGTCGCCCTTGAAGCCTTGATAGCGTTGACCGTTGAAGGTGAACTCCAGCACCTGCGAGCGATCGATACGCCCGCCTGCCGCGATACGATTGGACTGGGTCATGACGAGGCCTCCTCGTTCAGTGCTTTGTTTTCAGACCGGGCGCCCACGGTCTGCCAGCCGCCATCGGCCACCTGGACACCTTGTTCGTGACGAACGTCGGGCGTTGCGGCCGTAATGGTCGGCTGCTCGCCCATCGGATAGGTCTCGAGAATTTCGTAGGTCGCCGTGTTACGGGTGATATTGAAAAACTTGCGACAGCCCACCGAGTGCACCCACATCTCATGGTGAATGCCGCGCGGGTTGTTGCGGAAGAACAGGTAGTCGCCCCACTCCTCGTCGCTGGTGTTATCCGGGTCGGAAGGGCGCATCAGGTGGGCCTGGCCGCGAGCGTGGAACTCCTCTTCCTCGCGGTGCTCCTTGCAGTAGGGGCAGAAGATATAAAACATGATGGGCTCTCCTCAGTGCGCCACGCCAGCGGCGCCGTGTTCATCGATCAGCGCACCGGTATGGAAACGGTCGATGGAAAAAGGCGCAGCGATGGGGTGCATTTCACCCTTGGCCAGGCTCGCGGCAAAAACATGTCCGGAACCGGGGGTCGCCTTGAAGCCCCCAGTGCCCCAGCCACAGTTGAAATAAAGACCTTTGACCTTCGTCTTGGACAGGATCGGGCAGGCATCCGGGCAGGTATCCACGATGCCGCCCCACTGGCGGTTCATGCGCACACGAGAGAACATCGGGAACATCTCGACGATAGCCTGAAGGGTGTGCTCGATGGTCGGGTAGCTGCCGCGCTGGCCGTAACCGACGTAGCCATCGATACCCGCGCCGATAACCAGATCGCCCTTGTCGGACTGGCTGATATAGCCGTGAACATGGTTGGACATGGTGACCGTATTAAGGATCGGCTTGAGCGGCTCGGACACTAATGCTTGCAGCGGATGCGACTCTAGCGGCAGTTTTATGCCTGCCATATTGGCGAGTACGCCTGAATTGCCCGCCGCCACGCAGCCCACGGTATTGGCTTCAATATCACCGCGGTTGGTGTGCACACCCAGTATCTTGCCGTCGCGGATTTTGAAGCCGGTGACTTCGGTGTTCTGCAAAAGGTCGACACCCAGCGCGTCCGCGCCGCGCGCATAACCCCAGGCGACTGCATCGTGGCGCGCCACGCCGGCACTTTTCTGCCAGGACGCCCCCATGATCGGGTAGCGAGCACGGCTGGAAATATCCAGTTGAGGCTCGATCTCCTTGATCTGGCCTGGGGTGACCACTTCACTGTCGATACCGTTCAGGCGGTTAGCATGAACGCGGCGCTGAATGTCGCGCATATCCTGCAGGGTGTGACCCAGGTTCAACACGCCGCGCTGAGAAAACATCACGTTGTAGTTCAAGTCCTGGGAAAGGCCTTTCCACAGATCCAGCGAATGGTTGTAAAGCCGTCCCGCTTCGTCCCACAGATAGTTGGAACGTACAATAGTGGTATTACGTGCGGTGTTGCCGCCGCCCAGCCAGCCTTTTTCGACCACGGCGACATTCTTGACGCCGAACTCTTTCGCCAGGTAGTAGGCAGTGGCTAGCCCGTGACCGCCACCACCCACAATGATGACGTCGTAGCGCTTCTTGGGTTCAGGGTTGCGCCACTGGCGCTCCCAGTTCTCGTGATGACCGAGCGCATGTTTGACCAGTCCGAAGCCGGAATAACGTTGCATAAAGTTTCTCCTTGATCGGCTCCGTGGAGCCGGCTGGCGGCTATCGTCAGGCGACTGAGGCTGCGCTATCGACTACGTGCTCATTGGTGGCTTGGCCATATACCGGGTAGTGGGCACACAGATCGGCGACGTTTTCGCGCACCTGATTTTCTACATCCGTGGTGTCCTGCTGTTCGGCCAGCGCGTCGAGAATGTCGCAAATCCAGCCCGCCAGGTGTTCGCAGTCCGCTTCGACCATCCCACGGGTGGTTACCGCTGGAGTACCGATGCGCAAGCCCGATGTAACGAACGGGCTTTGCGGATCGTTGGGCACGCTGTTCTTGTTGACCGTGATATGCGCACGTCCAAGAGCTGCATCGGCGTCTTTACCGGTAACGCCCTGCTTGATCAGCGACACCAGGAACAGGTGATCATCGGTACCGCCGGACACCACATCAAAACCACGCTCAACAAAGACGCGGGCCATGGTCTGGGCGTTGGCGATCACCTGGCGTTGATAGTTGACGAACTCCTGGTTCATGGCCTCTTTGAACGCTACCGCTTTGGCCGCGATCACATGCATCAGCGGGCCGCCCTGCTGACCGGGGAATACCGCACCGTTGAGCTTCTTGTAGAGCGACTCGTCGCCATCGGCGGAGAGAATCAGACCGCCGCGCGGACCGCGTAGCGTCTTATGAGTCGTGGTGGTCACGACGTGGGCGTGAGGCAGCGGGCTCGGATACAGGCCTGCGGCGACCAAACCGGCCACGTGGGCCATATCGACCATCAAGTAAGCGCCCACTTCGTCGGCGATGGTGCGGAAACGGCGCCAATCGACCACGCGTGAATAGGCCGAGAAACCGGCAATGATCATTTTCGGTTGATGCTCGCGCGCCAGCCGCTCGACTTCGTCGTAATCGATCTCGCCGGTGCCTTCGACCAGCCCATACTGGATAGCGTTGTAGTGCTTGCCCGAGAAGTTCGGCGCGGCGCCATGGGTCAGGTGGCCGCCGTGAGCCAGACTCATGCCCAGAATAGTGTCGCCAGGGCTTACCAGCGCCATGAACACCGCGGCATTGGCCTGGGCGCCAGAGTGAGGCTGTACGTTGGCATAGTTGGCGCCAAACAGGCTGCAAGCCCGCTCGATAGCCAGCGCTTCCACCTTATCGACGAACTCACAGCCGCCGTAATAGCGCTTGCCGGGGTAGCCTTCGGCATACTTGTTGGTCAGCTGGGTGCCCTGAGCTTCCATGACCAGCTTGCTGGTGTAGTTTTCAGAGGCAATCAGTTCGATATGGGCTTCTTGACGCGCTGTCTCTTCAGCAATTGCCGAGGCAAGGGCTGTGTCGTAGTCGGCCAGGCGGGCTTTGGGAGAAAAATTGTTATGAGCCATCTGGGTCTCCAGGCTAGTCGCTTTGTTCGGTCTGGGAGTCTGTTAGCGCCGGTAATCACGTCACCATGAACGCTATCCTGCCGCGATAGTATCGTTGGCCTTGCTCCCCAAGATGCTTGCCGACGTCACCACTCGGCGTATTTGCGACATCGGCGTTAATTTTTTAGAGGGCTTTATAAGGCGTCGTCCATTTATTGTTCGACGTCGCTTATGAGTAATTGAGGGTGGGGTGAGTGCGTCATGCTGCGGCAACAGGTTGATGTTTTTAGTTGGCCTGCTTGTCGGGAAGCGCTTCTCGCAGGCGCTTCAAATACGTCAGCTTGATTCAAAAATAATGATGCCAGCGCAGTTATTGAGGCCACTCTTGAGATCGTCCTTGAGAAAGCTCTTGAAGGTCCCTTGAGACTGCGTCAGCGCCCAGAAGAGAGGATTCCGCATGTCCAACAATCGTGGTGTTGTTTATATCGGCGACGGTAAGGTCGAAGTCCAGGATATCGCCTACCCGAAAATGGAAACGCCCCATGGCAAGCCCATTGATCACGGCGTTATCTTGAAAGTGGTTTCCACGAATATATGCGGCTCCGACCAGCACATGGTGCGCGGACGGACTACGGCACCCACCGGCATGGTGCTGGGCCACGAGATTACCGGTGAGGTGATCGAGAAGGGTAAAGGCGTTGAGTTTCTCCAGATCGGCGATATCGTCTCGGTGCCGTTCAACGTGGCCTGCGGCCGCTGCCGCACCTGTAAAGAAGGTCACACCGGCCTTTGCCTGCATGTTAACGATGACCGCGCGGGCGGTGCCTACGGTTATGTCGATATGGGCGGCTGGGTAGGTGGCCAGGCGCACTACGTGATGGTGCCCTACGCCGACTTCAACCTTTTGAAGTTCCCGGACCGCGACCAGGCGATGACCCAGATTCGCGACCTGACCATGCTGAGCGATATTCTTCCGACCGGTTTCCACGGCGCGCTGAAAGCTGGCGTTGGCGCAGGCTCCACCGTGTACGTAGCAGGCGCTGGCCCGGTAGGCCTGGCGGCAGCTGCTTCGGCACGCCTTCTGGGTGCGGCCGTTGTCATGATCGGCGATTTCAACAAGGATCGTCTGGAGCACGCTCGCAAAATGGGCTTCGTGCCGATTGATCTGAGTAAGCATGACCGTCTGGGTGAGATGATTGCCGCAGTGGTCGGCGAACCCAGCGTAGACAGCGCCATTGATGCGGTAGGCTTTGAAGCCATTGGACATGGCGGTAAAGAGCAGCCCGCGGTAGTACTTAACCAGATGATGGAAGTGACCCGCGAAGGCGGTTCCATCGGCATTCCAGGGCTTTATGTGACCGAAGACCCGGGCGCGACAGAGAAGGCCGCACAAACCGGTAGCCTGAGCCTGCGCTTTGGTCAGGGCTGGGCCAAGGGGCTCTCGTTCCATACTGGCCAGACACCGGTGGTGCAGTACAACCGCCAACTGATGCAGGCCATTCTGCACGGGCGCCTGAATATCGCCGAGATCGTCAACGCCCAGGTTATTTCGCTGGAAGATGCGCCAACGGGCTACGAGCAGTTCGATGCGGGCGTGGCCAGCAAGTTTGTCCTTGATCCTCATGGATTGCTGGGCGCTGCCTGATTAGGCACTAAAACGCGCGGGTAACCGCCGCTGATAACGCTCATGGCTTCGGGCCATGAGCGTTTTTTGTGTCCGTTTATTGTGAATTTAAGACATAAAAAAACGGATACCGAGCTAGGCGGTATCCGTCTCTTGGCAGGCTTTGCCCTTTGGTTTGCCGCGTTAGAAATCGACCACCAGATCGCCTTTCGGTTTGCTGCAGCAGGACAGGATGTAACCCTCTTCAATATCTTCTTCGGTAATCCCGCCGTTGTGCTCCATTTCCACCTCGCCGGACTTCAGCTCCACCCGGCAGGTACCGCAGATGCCCATACCACAGGCCTTGGGGATATGCAGGCCAAGTTTGGCCGCTGCCGCGTGTACTGTCTCGCCTGGCTGAATACGCACGCTTTTATTTGACTGGGCGAATTCAATGTTGATCAGTTCTTCGGGCTCGGCCTGTTCGGCTTCAACTTCAGCCTGCTCGGCAAGCTCCAGAACGTCTTCCTGGACATCCATTGGCGTCGCGCCAAACGACTCCTCATGGTAGTGAGCCATGTCGTAGTTGTTGGCACGCAAGATTGCCTTGATAGCGTTCATGTAGGGCGTCGGGCCACAGCAGAATATTTCACGCTCAAGGAAATCCGGTGCCATCAGCTCAAGCATGGGCTGGGTCAGGTAACCGCGGTAACCGGCCCACGCCTCACCGATATCGTCTTTCTTTTCACACACGATATGCAGCTTGAACTCAGGGATACGCGAGAACATGTGCACAAGCTCGCGGTGATAGATAACATCACGTGGTGCACGTGCGCTGTGAATAAACTCGACGTCCACGTTGGCGTTGGTATCAAAGAACCAGCGCGTCATCGACATCAGCGGGGTAATGCCCACGCCGCCGGAGAGGAGCAGCACCTTTTCGGCTGGGAAGTCGATAGAGTTGAAGTTACCGACCGGCCCGTGTACCACCAGCTCGTCGCCTACCTTGAGATTGGCGTGCAGCCAGTTGGAGACATGGCCGCCCGGCACCTGCTTGACCGTGATTGAAAAGCTGTAGGGCACGGAGGGAGAGCTTGAAATCGTATAAGAGCGCATGACCGGCTGGTTATCGATTTCAAGCTCTAACGTCACAAACTGGCCCGGCTTGAAGAAGAACATTACCGGCTGTTCAGCCATAAAGCAGAAAGTGCGAACGTCCCAGGTTTCCTGAATGATCTTGACGCACCGCACATGGTGGCGGCCGTTGGTCCAGGTCTGGGTCGTGACGGGATTAAAGAAGTTCATTGTCATCGTCGTCTCAATATGGCCGTGCTATCGCGTTGCCTTCACCGGCCCGTCCTTTCTGCACGGTCCAGCACCATTAACCTGCATTCTGGGTACGCGCTTTGTGACCAGCTTGCCTGTTAGCGACACGCACTTACCTTACGGCACCTTCTGTTGACCAAAAATCTCCGCTCGCGTCGCCACTACGCCACATAGTGTCGTGGGTAGACAATTGATGGCACTAGCCCTGGACCACAATCCATCCACAAGTAGCAAGCGCTGTGCGCTTCACACAATCGCCAGGTTACGCAACTTAACAACAACACAATCATGTTTGGTTAACGACCCTGTCGCCGCCCTGAGTAAGGGGGGCGGTGTTTAAAAGGATATCTGGTATGAACAAGACAATGGATTACACACACAACGACCTACTGGCCTCCATGCGTGAAGCGACGGTTGAGATGTTACAGTCCCGGGCGCACGCCTTTTCTCTGCCCCAGCCGTTCTATAACGATGCCCGCTTGTTTGCGCTGGATATGCAGGAAATCTTTGAGAAGGAGTGGCTATTCGCGGGTATGGCCTGCGAGATTCCGGCCAAAGGCAATTTCATGACGCTGGAGATCGGCGACAACCCGATCGTGATCGTGCGCGGTGGCGAAGGCCAGATTCATGCTTTTTATAATGTATGCCGTCACCGTGGCTCACGGCTTTGTACCAAGGAAAAAGGTAAAGTCGCCAAGCTGGTATGTCCTTACCACCAGTGGACTTACGAACTTGACGGCCGCCTGCTGTTCGCCGGAAGCGACATGGGCACTGACTTCGACCTTAATCAGTTCGGCCTGAAGCCGGTTAGCGTGCGCACCGCCGGTGGCTTTATGTTTATCAACCTGAGCGATAACCCGCCCGCCATCGACGATTTCCTGGTGACGCTTGAGCATTACCTTGAGCCTTACCAGATGGATAACGTCAAGGTTGCCGTAGAGTCGAGCATTGTCGAGCAGTGCAACTGGAAGCTGGTTATTGAGAACAACCGTGAGTGCTACCACTGCAATGGCTCGCACCCAGAGCTTTTGAACTCGCTGATTGAGTTTGATGATACCGAAGACCCGCGGGCGACGGATAAGTACAAAGATCTGGTGACCCGCAAGCAGGCCGACTGGAACGGCGAGCAGGTGCCCTGGCAGCTCAAGCGCTTTGGCAAGCGCAACCGCCTGACCCGCACGCCGCTACTCGATGGCGTGGTCTCCATGACCATGGACGGCAAGCCGGCCTGCAACAAGCTGATGGGTCGCCTGACCAGCCCGGACATGGGTTCGCTGCGCATTCTGCACTTGCCCAACTCCTGGAACCACTTCATGGGCGATCACGCGGTTGTGTTCCGCGTACTGCCGCTTGGCCCGCAGCAGACCGTGGTGACTACCAAATGGCTGGTGCATAAGGATGCGGTGGAAGGCGTGGATTACGACCCGGAAAACATGCGTCGCGTGTGGGATGCCACCAATGATCAGGATCGCCAGCTAGCCGAAGAGAATCAGCGCGGCATCAACTCAAAGGCTTACCAGCCCGGCCCCTATTCACAAACCTACGAGTTTGGGGTCATCGACTTTATTGACTGGTACTCCGAGCGCATGCTCAGCAATCTGGGAAGCGATAGCATCGAGCTGCAGCTGGCCCAGGGCTAAAACGCATTAAGAGCTGGCCCGCCTTGGCGGGCCAGCTCTTAGCTGCTACTTGGCAACCACCCTCTAGTCGTCATCCTCTAGTCATTACTTAATGACCATCACTCAACGGGCAGGAAATGCTCGATGGCATGGCGTACCGACGGCAGCATGATGGCTTGCTGTTCCATAAGCTCATGCACCAATGCCGGGAGTTCAGGAATCGCTTTTTGCTGATGCGCCTGTGCCGCGATACGTGCACACGTCTCGGGGTCGGCATCCGCTGGAATATCGATACCCAGCGCGGTTAATCGCGCTCGAAAATCATCACCATCAATCAGGTCGACAATCATCATGACGGCATCCTCTCATATGTTGGCCGTTTAGCCTGTCAGTGTACCCATAACCTGCTGCCAATAGCGTGAGCGACGCGGCAATAGCTATGTCAGTGTCGGTTTTAAACAACTGCACGTGGGCGTATCGCCTAAGAATTCAAATGGCCGTATTCGGCGTATTGCTCGTCTCGAAAAATAACAACGAGGATAACCTATGGACCATGATGATCCCGTCCTGACTCCCGGTCAGGATAACAAGCAGGTCATGGGGCTGGATTTTCATAACCCCGTCTTTCCACTTTCCGCTCTCGCCATTCTGCTGTTCATTCTGTACGCGCTGGTCTATCCAGATGCCGCTAATACCCAGCTGGGGGTTGCCAAGAACTGGTCGATCGAGAACTTCGACTGGCTGTTCATGATTGCGGGCAATATTTTTGTGGTGTTCTGTCTTTTGTTGATCTGTTTGCCACTCGGACGGATACGTTTGGGCGGCGTTGACGCGAAGCCGGAATACTCGCGCACCTCCTGGTTCGCCATGCTGTTTGCGGCGGGCATGGGTATCGGCCTGATGTTCTGGAGCGTTGCGGAGCCGGTGGCCTATTACACCGACTGGTACGGCACGCCCCTGAATACTCCTGCAAATACACCAGAAGGCGCCAGCGCCGCGATGGGCGCTACCATGTTCCATTGGGGCCTGCACCCGTGGGCGATTTATGGCGTAGTGGCACTTTCGCTGGCCTTCTTTTCCTATAACAAAGGGCTGCCGCTGACGCTGCGTTCCGCCTTTTATCCGATTCTGGGCGAGCGTACCCGCGGATGGGCAGGCCATATCATCGATATTCTTGCCGTACTCGCGACTATTTTTGGCCTGGCGACCTCGTTGGGTTTTGGCGCGACCCAGGCGTCCAGCGGACTTGCCTACCTGTTCGATATTCCCAACACCATCGGTACGCAGCTGGCGATTATCTTAGTGGTCACGGTGATTGCGCTGATCTCGGTATGGCGGGGGCTTGACGGCGGCGTCAAACTGTTCTCAAACATCAATATGGTGATCGCCGCGATCCTGCTGCTGTTTGTGATTATCGCCGGGCCGACCCTCATGATTCTGACCGGTATTGGCACCACCGCGGTGGACTATGTAAGCCATATCCTGCCACTTTCGAACTGGATTGGCCGCGACGATGACGTCTGGTATCACGGCTGGACCATCTTCTACTGGGCATGGTGGATCTCCTGGTCTCCTTTTGTGGGCATGTTTATCGCTCGCGTCTCGCGGGGGCGTACGGTACGCGAATTCCTGATTGCGGTGCTGCTGGTGCCGACGCTGGTCACGCTGGTATGGATGAGCGCGTTTGGCGGCACGGCGCTGTTCCAGGCTGAAAACGGCGTGGGTGAGCTTGCAAACGGCATTAGCGACGTTTCCCTTGCCATGTTCCATATGCTTGAACAACTGCCGTTGACCGGTATTACTTCAACGCTTGCGATTGTTTTGGTGCTGGTGTTCTTTATTACCTCTTCGGACTCCGGTTCGCTGGTGATCGACAGCATCACCGCCGGCGGCAAAACCGATGCGCCCAAGGGCCAGCGTGTGTTCTGGGCGGCACTTGAAGGTGTGATTGCTGGAGTGCTGCTGTATGGCGGGGGAAGCACCGCGCTTAGCGCGCTTCAGGCGGGCGCAGTGGCCACCGGGCTACCCTTTACGCTGGTTCTCTTGTTAATGTGTTTCAGCCTTTACGTAGGGCTTCACAAAGAGTGGCGCCAGCTCAACGCGATACCCAAGGCTGTTAGATAAATAAAGTGCCTGCTGCATTCGGGGCGCCCATTTAAGGGCGCCCCGTTTGGTTAACCTGCCGGGCGTCGTAAATGCTGCATTGAGCGCCGCTGGTAACAATGAGCGTGCTGGCGAAGCGTTGCACCATGACTAACACAATATTAACAACTCCACGGCTATTCTTATGATCTACACCATCGCAATACTGCTCAGCCTGGTTGGCTACTTTGTTATCGGGCATCTGGCCGGGCGCCGCGTCAAGGGCCTGGACGACTATCTGGTGGCCGGCCGCAATGCGCCCACCTTCTTTATTCTGGGGACGCTGGTGGCGAGTTACCTGAGCACCAGCGCCTTTCTGGGTGAAACGGGCTTTGCCTATCAGGGCTATCCGTTTGTCATGCTCATCTTTGCCGCAATCAGTACCTCGGGGTGCTTGTTAGGCGCACTGGTGTTTGGCCGTTATCTGCGCCGCAGCGGAGCGCGCACCGTGCCGGAATTCTTTGGCAAGCGCTTCGCCTCGCGCCGCGTTCAGGTGATCGCCGGGTTGACCACCATCATCGGCTTGGGCGCGTATCTTCTGGGTGTAATGCAGGGCGCGGGCATCATGTTCTCCGAACTGACCGGTATGCCGTACTGGGTGGGTCTGGTACTGGTGTGGGCGACCTACACCGGCTTTATTCTCTATTCGGGCTCGCCCGGAGTCATGCTCACCGACACGATCATGTTCGTGATCTTCTCGCTGGCAGCGCTGGGTGGCTCAATCTATGTGATCCAGGATCTGGGCGGGTGGAGCGGGGTGGTCGAAGGGCTTCTGACCCAGACCGACAAGCCCGGCATCGCGCTGTGGCACGGTGTGCTGGAAGGCCCGAACGCGAGCTTCTCCTCGCCGGGTGAGGCGCTGACCTGGGGGCTGACGCTGGGGCTTGTATGGGCGGCGGTGCTGGCGGCCAGCCCCTGGCAGTCCAGCCGTTATCTGATGGCGCGCAACGAGCACGTGGTGATGCGCTCGGCTATGTTGACGGCGGTGGCATTGGCCATTTTCTACGCGTTGATGATGATGACCGGCGCGGCGATCAACCTGTATGACCCTCAGCTTGATCCTGAACGCTCCATGATCTGGGTGGCACTCAACATACTGCCGACCTGGCTTGGCGTGGTCATTTTGACCGGCGTGTTCGCCGCGGGGCTGTCGTCCTGCTCGACGTTCCTGTCGATTATCGGCTTTAGCCTTTCCAACGATATCTTGCCCGCTTCGCTGGATGAGAAATCGGCAATGCGCAAGAGCCGTATCGCAGTGCTGGCGGCGGGCTTGATTGCGCTGCTGCTGGCGCTATTCCAGCCGCCGGCGGTGATGTCGGTGGTGTGGTTTGCCGCTACGCTGTTTGCTTCCTCCTGGGGGCCGGTGGCGCTGATGAGTATCTGGAGCAAGCGGATCACCGCTGCGGGTGCCAGTTGGGGCTTGGCGGTAGGATTCGTTGGCAATGTGGCTCTATCGATGATGATTCAGGCCGAATGGCTTAGCCTACCGGTGTATCTGCACCCGGTGCTGCTGAGCACGCTGATGGCGCTTGTGGCGATTGTGCTGGCCTCTCGTGTAACCCGCGTTACCCAGGCCGAAAAAGCCTACCAGGCGTTTCTGCATGAGTTTGATGCCGAGGCCGTCAGCGGCTGGATGACGGGTACCCGTTTGATTGCGCTCTGCACCATGTTGTCTGGTGTGGCCATCGGAATATTCCTGTGGCAGCAGTATGCGGTGACGCTGGCCGGGTTTGCCGCGCAGTTTAATGTGGATGCCAGTGCCGTGCAGGGCGGCTACGCCTTGGCGATTGGCTGTGGCAGCATGTTATTGATGGCTGGGGCGGTGGGCTTCTGGGTGGTTCGCCCTCGCCAGCAGAAGGCATTAGCCGCGCGCATGACCAGCTAGTCGGGGAAGCCATTCATCGGCTGTCAGACTTAACCGCTCGCCCATTGGGCGGGCGGTTATCTTTTTTGCCAACCGGGAGACAATGTAATGCAGCTAAGTCCTAACCAACGCGGTCCTTACCAACGCGGTCTGCTTATGGTGATACTGGGCGTGGTGTTTCTCAGCTTTGATGGCCTGCTGATCCGCCTGGCGGATACCGATGGATGGACCATCGTGTTCTGGCGCGGCTTTCTGATGTTCAGCGTGCTGGGGCTGTTGTGCCTGGTAGGCAATCGGCTGGTCAGGCTACGCGCCAATCCATTCTCCTCGCTGGTCTCGGCAATACTGCTGGGGCTCATTTCAGCGCTTTTCGTGCTCGCGGTGATGAACGCCAACGTGGCTAACGTGGTGGTGATTCTTAGCACCGCGCCTCTTTTCGCCGCGCTGTTTTCGCGGATTTTTCTCAAAGAGCGTGTTGCCTTACGCACGCTGGTGGCGATTGTCATCTGCATGCTGGGCATGAGCCTGGTCTTTATGGGCGAGGGCGCCACAGGGATGCTGGTGGGCAACTTGTATGCTCTGGCCGCGGCGCTGGCAATCGGGGGCAATTTAACGGTGCTGCGCCGCTATCCCGATATTGACCGTATCGTGGTGATTGCCGGCGGGGGCTTGCTTTCGGCGGCCATCGCGCTGCCTTTGGCCGCGCCGTTTTCGTTGGATGCTCCGCGCTACGGCGTACTCGCCGTGATGGGGCTTATCCAGATGCCGCTGGCTACCGTGCTGATCAACAGCGCCACGCGCTATCTACCGTCGACCGAAGTGGCACTTTTCTACCTGGTGGAAACGGCGTTGGGCACGCTGTGGGTGTGGTGGTGGCTGGGCGAGGAGCCTACGGCCTCGACGCTGGCGGGTGGGGCAGTGGTGATTACTGTGCTGGTGGCGCATGCGGGGATTGGCCTGCACCGGGAAAGGCAGCGTTTGCGGCTGTATCCGGGGTTTGTTGGGAAGTAGCATTAAAGCCAACAAGCAATGCCATAAAGCCTGTTCGAAATAGCGGTTGTGCGCTCAAAAGTATACGCCGCTGGAGGGCGCGGGTAACCCGTAGCGGGGGTCTTTCGCCAGGGATGGCGAAAGTAGCCTACAGGGAGGTATTCATGGCGCCCCCGCGTAGGGTTGCCCGCGCCCGGCGCCGGCCCCGCGCTGCCTGGTGACGCACGTCGGCCCACCTAAAAGATGAGCCGACGTGGTTTCAAGGCAATCCGATGAGGGGGCTAACGCAACACTCCTTCCTCCTTGAGCAGTTTGAAGATCGCCTCGGCGCCCTGTTCCGGTGTGACGTCAGTCAGCGTTTGCCCGCCGCCGCCATCGGCCTTGGCCGCCGCGGCTTTGAAGCGGTCGCGCGCCGAGGAGGCCTTGACGATCTTGAGCCGCTTGGGACGTTTGCGCGCTGGCTGAATGTGCCATGCTCCCAGCGCTTCGTCGATCGCGCTGGGTTCTAGGTGAATAGCTAGCTCGCCACGTTTGGCCGGGCCGAAGGCGCTCTGACGCGCGGGGGGCGCGCTGCTGTCCACGGTGGCAATGGCGGGTAGGCGAATGCGCAGACGCCGACGCTTGCCGCGGGGTAGGGCCTGAAGCACCACCGCCGTGCCCTGCTCGATTTTCTCGACTGCGGCCAGGCCGGTAATGATCGGCCAGCCCAGCGCCTCTGCCAGCAGGTAAGGCGTTATGCCCGAGGCCTCGCCGGTTTCAGCGCGGGTACCGGTCAGCACCAGTTGCGCAGCGCTTGCGCGCAGCGCTTTGGCCAGCGCAGGTATTACATCGGCCTGGGGTTTTTGTTCGATCAAATTGACAGAGTCGATACCCATGCCGAGATAGCCGCGGATGGCCTCTTCGTTTTCACTATCTTGCTGGCCTGCATGCAGCAGGCTGACCGAAGCGCTTTGCAGGGTCAGGGCCATTTCCACCGCCCGGGCGTCCTGGTCGGCGCGGCGCGTGCGTGCGGTCAGCGGATGGCGGCCGATGGAAACCAGTACGGCCACGTTCAGTCCGCCAGGCGTTGTTGCCTTGGCACTTGTGTTACTGACATCATGCGGCATCACGGTTCTCCTGCTGTTCAGCGCGATACTGCTCGACGCGTTTCACTAGTGCGGCGAGCACGGCGCTGGCATCGCCGATCACAGCCAGATCAGCGCGCTTGACCATGTCGCAGCCTTCATCAAGGTTGACTGCTACTACTTTATCGCAGCTCTGAATACCCTGCAGGTGCTGGATGGCGCCGGAAATTCCTACCGCCACGTAAACACGTGCAGATACCCAGGTGCCGGTGGCGCCTACCTGGCGATCTCGCGGCATAAAACCGTCGTCCACCGCCACGCGTGACGCGCCCTTGGTGGCGCCGAGTACTTCGGCAGCGTGGTGATAGCTGTCCCAATCCTTGACGCCGTTACCGGCGGACAGAATGAATTCAGCTTCAGCGAGCGACACGCTGGCCGGGTCAACCGCCACTTCGCCCATATCCTCGATACGTCCGAGTACATCGGGAAGGCCGTGCGAAAGATTGATCGGCTCAGCCGCGTGCCGGGTTTCGCTGATCGGGTCGGCGCACTCGGCCAGGGCCAGCACGATACGCGGCAGGCTGCGGGTAATATCGTTTCTACCCGCTGCGCCACGTGCAGTACACCGCCAGCCGGTGGCACTTTCAGCATCTGCCTCGACCTGCCAGACCTGAGCGGCCGGGCGCTCGCCAAGCCGTGCAGCGAGGCGTCGGCCTAGCTCGCCGCCGACGCTTGAGTCGGGCAGCAGCCAGTAGCGGGGCGCCATTTCACGATCCACGCCCTGCAGGGTGGCGACGCTAAGCTCCGGCAGATAGCCCGAGAAGCGCTCGCCTTCCAGATGGATTAGCCGGTCAATACCTGCCTCGCCAAAGGCGGTTTCTTTATGTTCGCCAAAGACAATCGCCACCACGGCGCCGGGCTGGGCCGGGTCAGCGTCGGCCAGCTGGCGAGCAAGTCCAAGTAAATCGCGGTCATGGGAGGAGAGACGCCCGCCGGCCATATCGGGCACCACCGCGACCATAAACGCTGGCGCATCGATCGCCACGTGGCGTCGTGCATCCTTGGCTTCAACGCTGCGGCCCGGAGCCTGGGCTGCCTGCTGGGCACCGCTACGATCAATACGCCGAATGCCGTTGGGGCCTATAAAACCGACCGCGTGGGGGTTGCGTCGCATCACTCCGTTGGGGCCCATCCATTCACTGGCCACTGCGCCGCCACCCAGCTCGGCCAGCACCTCAAGGTGCTGCGGGTGCAGACGGTTACGGGCGATCCACGCTTTGCGAGGGTCGCGACGAACAAGCTCGCTCATGGCGTTGCCTCCAGGACGGTGCGCGGTGCTGCTGGCGCGGGCTTACTTTGGGTCGCCTTGTCGTCAGGCGTTTTGATGATCAACGCATCGGCGACCAGCTCGGCGATATCCTTGATGTCAGCGCGGGGCTCAACAACGCCTTCAAGCATGGCAGTGCACTGCGGGCAGCCCACCGCAACCAGGTCAGCACCTGTTTCGCGAACATCTTCCATACGCATATCGGGGATACGCTGTTTGCCGGGGATATCAGTGATCGGTGCGCCGCCACCGCCGCCGCAGCAGCGCGAGCGGTAGCCGGAGCGGGCCATCTCTTTCACTTCAATGCCTAGCGCACGGAGTACGTCCCTCGGTGCCTCGTACTCGCCGTTGTAGCGGCCGAGATAACACGGGTCATGGTAGGTTACGCTGCCGCCTTTCCAGGCCTTGAAGGTGAGCTTGCCCGCAACCACCAGCTCGTTGATATAGGTGCTGTGGTGCTGCACATGATAATTAGCGGGTGTCTCCGGCGTTCCCAGATCCCCATACTCGTTTTTCAGCACGTGGAAGCTGTGCGGGTCGCAGGTGACGATGCGCGAAAAGCGATACTGGGCAAGCGTTTTGATGTTGCGCTTGGCCAGGCTCTGGAAGGTGGCTTCATCGCCCAGGCGCCTTGCCACGTCGCCGCTGTCGCGCTCCTCTGTGCCTAGCACGGCAAAGTCGACGTTCGCAGCACGCAGCACGCTGATAAAGGCGCGTAGGGTGCGCTGGTTGCGCATATCAAACACGCCGTCGCCCAGCCACAGCAATACTTCAGCTTCGCGCTTGTCGGCCATCAGCGGCAGGTTCAAATCCGCGGCCCAATGCAGGCGCGAGTCAGGATCAAAGCCGCCCGGGTTATCCGTGGCAATCAGGTTATCCAGTACTTCGGCGCCCTTGTTGGGCGTGTTGCCGTGCTCCAGGGTCAGAAAGCGGCGCATGTCGACGATGGCATCAACATGCTCGATCATCATCGGACACTCTTCCACGCAGGCGCGGCAGGTGGTGCACGACCACAGCGTTTCGGCATCTACCAGCGCGCCGCCCGCACGGTTCACAATCGGCCCGTGAGGCGTACCAGCATGCTCACCCACCGGCTTGCCGGGATAGGGGGAGCCTGCATAGTGGGCGTCGGTGCCGCCAGCCATGCCGACCACCATATCCTGAATCAGCTTCTTGGGGTTAAGCGGCTGGCCGGCGGCAAAGGCCGGACAAACGGCTTCACAGCGCCCGCACTGGACGCAGGCATCAAAACCCAGCAGCTGATTCCAGGTGAAGTCGGCCGGCACTTCGACGCCCAACTTTGTCCGGTCGTCATCAAGCGCCAGCGGTTTGAGGCCGGTTGAGCGATGTTCCCCGCCGGCGCGGTTGGAAAAACGCTCCGGGCGACGATGGAAGGCCAGATGCAGGGCGCCAGCAAAGGCGTGCTTCATGGGCCCGCCCCAGGTCATGCCGAAGAACATCTCGCCCAGGCCCCAGACGATGACCGCCGCCAGCACTAAGGC
The DNA here is from genome assembly GCF_000377665.1 of Vreelandella zhanjiangensis DSM 21076. GTDB lineage: Bacteria > Pseudomonadota > Gammaproteobacteria > Pseudomonadales > Halomonadaceae > Vreelandella > Vreelandella zhanjiangensis. Next base: position 191,502 of record NZ_KB898653.1, read on the forward strand.
AGCGATCCAGCCTAAGCCTTCCTGGAAAACGCCTTCCGGCAGAATACCCGCGGTGGGCAGGGTGACTATGAACATACCGATCGAGAACGCCATCAGGCTCTTGGGCAGGCGCATCCACGGGCCCTTGGAGAGCCGTGAGGGCGGCGGGCTGCGCCGCTTGGCGACCAGCAGGCTGCCGATGAACATGCTGGTGGTAGCGGCCAGCAGCACCCAGGCAAGAATGGCGCTGTCCAGGCCAAAGCCGTGGACCACGATAGCCAGTAATGCGGCCAGCACAAAGCCGCCGGCAGTGGCCACGTGGGTGTGTGAAATGTACTTGTCCCGCTCGACGACGTGGTGCAGGTCGACCAGATAGCGCCGGGGAACCTGCATCAACCCTTTGATTACGGGAACGGAAGAGGGGCGCCCCTGACGCCACAGGCGCACCCGGCGCACGGCCCCGATGGCGGCCAGAGCGAGCGCAGAAAACAGCAATATCGGCAGAAGGGTATCGAGCATGGCGTCTCTCCTCTCAGAGACACCGTAAGTACAAAACGTCATGAGCCTGACGGCCCATGACGTTCAGCTTACAGCGTTATTGTCAGAAGTCCTTGCAAAGCCGCAGCGCGTCATAGATGGCGGCGTGCGTATTGCGTGGTGCGGTGCAGTCGCCCAGGCGGAACAGGGCAAACCCCTCACCGCCGTCCGTCAGGCAGGGCTGAGGCTTGATCGCATAGAGCGCTTCGATATCCATCTGGCCCTTGTTACGTGACTGCTCCTTGAGGCTGTAGTAGAGCGCTTCGTCCGGACGCACGCCGTTTTCGACCACCACCTGATCCACCACCCGCTCTTCGAGCGCACCGGTGTACTCGTTCTCAAGCACTGCGACCAGTGAGTCGCCCTCGCGGTAGACCTTATGCAGCGCGAGATCCGAGGTCATGATCACTTCTTTCTCGTACAGGCTGCGGTAGTAGGTCGGGAAGGTGGTGCCGCCCACCGCCGCGCCTGGCTTGATATCGTCGGTAACGATCTCGACTTTTGATCCCTTGTCGGCCAGGTAGTCCGCCGCCGAGACGCCGGAAAACTCGCAGATGGTGTCGAAGATCAGCACGTTCTTGCCCGGTGCCACGGTGCCGTTGAGAATGTCCCAGGTGCTGACCACCAGGCTCTTGTCGGTATCCGCGTCGTAGCCCCACTCCGGTACCTGGGTGAGAAACGGCTGGCCGCCGGTGGCTAGAATCACCACATCCGGGCGCAGGTCCTGGATAGTTGCCTCATCGGCCTTGGTACCCAGGCGCTGATCCACTTCCAGACGGTTGAGCTCCAGCTGATACCAGCGCGTGATGCCTGCAATCTGATCACGCTGGGGTGCTTTCGAGGCAATAGTTATCTGGCCGCCGATCTGGTCATTGGCTTCAAACAGCGTGACATCGTGGCCGCGCTCGGCGCACACGCGGGCGGCTTCCATGCCCGCTGGGCCACCGCCCACAACCACCACCTTGCGTTTGGGACCTTCGCTCTTCTCGATGATGTGCGGCAGGCCCATGTACTCGCGTGAGGTTGCGGCGTTCTGGATGCACAGCACGTCGAGGCCCTGGTACTGGCGATCGATGCAGTAGTTGGCGCCCACGCACTGCTTGATCTGATCGATCTGACCCATCTTTATCTTGGCGATCAGATGTGGGTCGGCAATTTGAGCGCGGGTCATCCCCACCAGATCCACATAGCCACCTTCCAGAATCCGTTGGGCCTGGTTGGGGTCTTTGATGTTCTGGGCATGGATGACCGGAACATTGACCACTTCCTTGATGCCAGCGGCCAGGTGCAGGAAGGGCTCTGGCGGAAACGACATGTTAGGAATGACGTTGGCGAGCGTATTGTGGGTATCGCAGCCTGAGCCTACCACGCCGAAGTAATCGACCATGCCGGTAGCATCGTAATACGCGGCGATCTTTTTCATGTCCTCGTGGGTCAGGCCATCCGGATGGAACTCATCACCGGTGATGCGCATGCCCACCACAAAGTCGTCACCGACTTCGGCGCGCACGGCCTTGAGCACTTCCATGCCAAAGCGCATGCGGTTTTCAAAGCTGCCGCCCCATTCGTCGGTACGCTTGTTGACCCGCGGACTCCAGAACTGGTCGATCAAATGCTGGTGCACGGCGGAAAGCTCTACGCCATCCAGGCCACCTTCCTTCGCCCGGCGTGCGGCCTGGGTGAAGTCGTAGATGATGCGATGAATCTCTTCGACCTCAATGGTCTTGCAGGTCGAACGGTGAACCGGCTCGCGGATACCCGACGGTGACACCAGCGTTGACCAATCGTAGCCATCCCAACGTGAGCGACGGCCCATGTGGGTAATCTGGATCATGATCTTGCCGCCGTGCTTGTGCACGGCATCCGCCAGATTCTGAAAGTGCGGGATGATGCGGTCGGTGGAGAGGTTGACCGAACTCCACCAGCCCTGGGGGCTGTCGATAGAGACAACCGACGAGCCGCCGCAGATGCACAGGCCACAGCCACCCTTAGCCTTCTCTTCGTAATATTTGACGTAACGTTCGGTGGTCATGCCGCCGTCGGTGGCGTGCACCTCGGCGTGCGCTGTGCTGACCACGCGGTTACGGATAGTCTGGCTGCCGATCTGGATCGGCTTGAAAAGTGCTTCGAATGCCATGACGACGCTCCTCAGTGCTTGGGCGTGACAACAAACAGGCCGTGCTCACAGCCCTCTTCGGCGCCGCTTTGGGTCTGCTCGGCCACCGTGCGCATTTCGCTTCCCCGCGCCGCCAGAATCTGATCCATGGCCCCGGCGAACCAGCCAGTGAACATGTACTCGATCTTGCGGTTCACCTTGCCCATCTGATACACGAACGCGCTGTGCTCGAGACGGACGCGGGCGGTACCGGCATCCAGATCGATCTCTTCAGTGATGAACAGGCCCCAGCCGCGCTGGGAGAGGCGCTTCATGTAGTGCTCGAACACGTCAACACCTTCAAGCCCATGGAGCTCGGCCTCTTTCTCGCACCAGTGCCAGGCACTCTTGTAGCCGGCGTGGTAGAGAATCTCGGCGTATTTTTCGGCGCCCAACGCTTCCTCAACTGCCATATGGTTGTTGACGAAAAAGTGGCGCGGAACGTACAGCATCGGCAGGGCATCGGTCGTCCAGATACCAGTTTCGCTGTCGACTTCAATCGGGAGTTCGGGGGCAGTCGTGGTCACGGTTGTATTCCTTGCACTTATAGTTGTTCAAAACTGTTGTTCGAAACTGTTATTCAAAACAGGTGTTCAAAAAGCATCGGGTTATTGAGCTTATTCGCCCCACACGTCCTTCAGAGTGCGCACCCAGTTCTCGCCCATGATCTTTCTCACCTGAGATTCACTCATGCCGCGCTTCAAGAGCGCTTCGGTCAGGTTGGGGAATTCGCCGATGGTACGGATGCCCTCAGGGTTGATGATTTTGCCGAAACTGGTCAGGCGGCGGGCGTAGCCCTTGTCATGGGTCAGCCATTCGAAGAAGTTCTGGTCATGGCCCTGGGTGAAATCGGTGCCGATACCGATGGCGTCTTCACCGACGATGTTCATGATGTACTCGATCGCCTCGACGTAGTCGTCGATGGTTGAATCAACGCCTTTCTTAAGGAACGGGGTGAACATGGTGACGCCGACAAAGCCGCCGTGGTCGGCGATGAACTTGAGCTCTGCGTCAGACTTGTTGCGCGGGTGTTCTTTTAGCCCGGAGGGCAGGCAGTGTGAGTAGCACACCGGCTTTTTGGATTCGAGGATGACTTCTTCAGAGGTTTTGGCGCCCACGTGAGAAAGATCGCACAGCATGCCCACGCGGTTCATCTCGGCGACAATCTCGCGGCCGAAGCCTGATAGCCCGCCGTCGCGCTCGTAGCAGCCGGTACCCACCAGGTTCTGGGTGTTGTAGCACATCTGCACGATGCCTACGCCGAGCTGCTTGAAGATCTCGACGTAGCCGATCTGGTCTTCAAAGGCGTGGGCGTTCTGGAAGCCGAAAATAATGCCGGTCTTGCCTTCTTCCTTGGCCCGGATGATGTCACGCGTAGTGCGCACCGGGCGTACCAGGTCGCTGCACTCTTCCATTAGCTTGTTGGAGGCGACGATGTTATCTACCGTGGCTTTGAACCCCTCCCAGACCGAGACGGTGCAGTTGGCCGCGGTCAGGCCGCCACGGCGCATATCTTCCAGAAGCTCACGGTTCCATTTGGCAATGATCAGGCCGTCAATGACGATGGCGTCTTGGTGCAATTCAGCAGGGGTCATAACGTAGCTCCAGAATTGTTTATGTAGGGAGCATAGCGTTGAGGTGGTGTCGATCTGCGCTTGGAAACGACGACGGAAATTCCAAAAGCGTCATCGTGTGAAAAGCACCTGCTGGAAACCTGGCAAGCAGCCGGGTTAAGCGGTACAAAAGCATTAGGGTGAGTGAGGGGGCGCGCGATATAGCAAAAGGCTTAACGAAAAAGAGCCGCCTTTTGGGCAGCTCTTATAGCAACGATTAATACTGTGTCAGTAGTACCTTTTTCACTTAGTACTCTTTTCACTTAGTGCTCTGTCAGGTAACTAATGGCACGCTGGCAAAGGTTGGTTCACCCTGCGCATAGGCAAGCGCCAGTAAGGCACTTGATGCCGGTTCGCTGCTCGTCGCCGGTTCTACTCCCCAGCGTTTAAGCAAAGGGGGCGATTTTTCATATTTCTGGCGGGTATGGATGCCCAGGCGTTCATCGCGCGGCGGAATACCAAAGCATTCGCGGTAGCACTTCGAGAAGTGCGGGGTGGAAACAAAGCCGCACACCGAGGCAATCTCGATGATGGATAGTGGCGTCTGTTTAAGTAACTGACGCGCACGCACCAAGCGTAGCTTCAAATAGTACCTGGAGGGCGAACAGTGCAGATAGCGCTGAAACAGGCGCTCCAGCTGGCGACGGGAAACGTCGACGTAACTTGCCAGCTCGTCGAGCTCAAGCGGCTCTTCAAGATTGGATTCCATCAGCGCGACGATTTCCAGCAGCTTGGGCTGGGTGGTGCCCAGCACGTGCTTTAACGGCACGCGCTGCTGATCCTGCTCGTTACGCATACGCTCGTAGATGAACATCTCGGAAATGCCTGCCGAAAGCTCTTTGCCATGATCGTGAGCGATCAGGTTGAGCATCATATCCAGCGGCGCCGTGCCGCCTGAGGCGGTAAACCGATCGCGGTCGATAGAAAAAAGCCGCGTGGTCAGCACAATCTTCGGAAACGCTTCCTGGATAGACGCCAAACACTCCCAGTGAATGCTGGTTTCGTAATGATCCAGCAGACCCGCTTGTCCCAGCGCCCAGCTACCCGTACAGATAGCGCCCAAGCGTCGGAGCTGGCGCGACTGCGCCTGTAGCCAATGCAGGTGATCACGGCTGACACTATGCTGAGGGGCAACGCCGCCACATACCACGACCCAGTCAAGTGTGAGTGGTGCGTGCATTGAGGCGTCAGGCGTTACATGCAGGCCGTCGCTTGCACGAACCGGTGAGCCATCCTGAGTCAGTGTGTACCAGCGGTAAAGCTCGCGCCCCGCCAACTGGTTGGCCATGCGTAGGGGCTCAATCGCTGACGCCAGAGAGATGAGAGTGAAGTTGTCCAACAGCAGAAAACCGAGGGTTTGCGGTACGTTCGGGTGACCTACTGTGGTTGGTTTTTTTACTTGATCGATTGTCATGGTCTTTACCTCTATCACCTAAACGTCATTGGTTTTCTTTTTATTATCTTTCTATGTCGTTGGCGTTTTGTTCTGAGTCCCTGCGCTAGATACTTACTGCCTATCTGCATATTGGCACGAATGACACTTATACTGACAAAGCAATCTGAAAAGCAATCCAATAGTTGTCGCAAATAGAACACTAAGGGTCGTCGCTGAAGCGATTAAAGGCGATGTAGGGCGGGCATCAGTGATTAATGAAACGTTTGTTTCAATGTTAAACATCGTTTTAATAAGTCATTGAACCTAAAGGTTTTAAATTTAAAAAACGCTATAAGCTAATAAGCTAAATAACGTAAGGAGGCATCAATGGCCAAGTTTTTCAAAGAGTTCCGCGAGTTTGCCGTGAAAGGCAACGTAGTGGATATGGCGGTGGGGATTATTATAGGCGGCGCTTTTACGCTGATCGTACAAAGTCTCGTCAAGGATGTAATGAACCCGATTATCGGCCTGTTAGTGGGCGGTATTGATTTCTCCAATCTGTTTGTCGTGTTGCGAGAAGGGGCCACGTCAGGACCTTATCCTACGCTTGCCGCGGCGCAGGCAAACGGCGCGGTGACGCTGAATCTTGGCCTTTTTATCAATGCGGTCGTCAGCTTTACGATTGTTGCCTTTGTGGTCTTCATGCTGGTCAGAACGATCAACCGCTTAAAGCGTGAAGAGGTGGAAGCCCCCAAAAGCCCGGTCGAAAAACCCTGCCCGTACTGCTTTATGGCCGTGCCTATCAAGGCTACTCGCTGCGGGCACTGTACGTCTGAGTTGCCTGTGCCCACGGAGGCTGAACAGCAATCTCTCAAGGCGGCATCATCGCCATCCTCGTAACTGTTATTCATAACCCGTACTGTGATTCATAAAAAAAGGTGCCCCGAGAGGAGGCACCCTTTTTTGTAGCTTACGTTAAGTGCTAAGCGCGTTTTTTAGCCGCTTTCGTGTCTGGTTTCTGGCTGTCACCGGCATCGCTGGGTTGAGGTAGCGAGGGCAGCGACTTGGCGAGCATTTCCACGCTGTGGCGGTAGTAGAGCTGGCTCTTGTTGTGCTCGCCAAGGCTTGCGTAAAGGCGGGCAAGCTCGGCGCATACTTCGCCATTGGGCCGCTGGCGCTGGCTGGCTTCGAAGTACTCCAGGGCTTTCTCCCACTTGCCGGTACGCAGGGAAAGGCGGCCACAGGTCAGCAGCAGTTCAGGGTCGTTAGGACGCTCCTGCAGCCACTTCTCGGCTTTTGCCAGCTGGCGTGCGGCATGCACGTTAAGTAGGCCATAGCGTTTGACAAGGCGCGCATCCCAATGATGATCCAGCGAATGATTAAGCAGACGCTCGGCAATGGTTTCTTCATTGGCCTGAACCAGCGCATCGGTATACAGCACGATCAGCTCGGTGTTACCGCGCAGGTATTCGGGCATATCCGCCCACAACCCGCGAACCCGCTCGATATTGCTGGGGTTTTTGGCTTCAAAAACAATCAGCTCGCGGTACGCCTTGAACTCAAGCTGCTCACGCTCTTGCGGCGCAATCAGCTTTTGGGCCGCTAAACGTGGCAGCAGCCAGCGCAAGCCTTCCCAGTCGTTGACGCTTAGATGCACCTGCTTGAGCAGTTTCAGCACTTGCGGGTGATCGTTGAGCTTTTTATCCAGACGGTTGAGGATCGCCAGCGCCTCTTCAGGCTGCTGGCGATCAATCATCAGTTGCGCCTGCATCAAACCAATCGCGGTGTCGGCGCCTTCGGTGGAGAGTTGGGCCTGGTTCAAGTGCTCCTGGGATTTTTCGTGATTGCCCTGATAGTGGGCAGCCAACGCGGCCGAAAGATAGTTAACCAGCGGCGTGCTGGAGTCGTCGGCGGCGTGAACCAGGGTTTTTTCAGCTTTTTTCCAGCGGCCCTCGGTCAGAGCAACTAAGCCACGCACGGTACGCTTCATGGCACGGCGATTGCGGGCGCGGCCATTCCAGGTACGAAAGCGGCCCACCGGGCGAATAATGCCGGTCAGCAGGCGCAGCGCAAAGTGCACCACGATAAAGGCTGCGAGCAGAATGATCAGGCCAAACCAGAAGGAGGTCTGTACCGACGTGTCACCTACCCGGATTAGCCAGTAGCCGGGGACTGACATCATCAGGTGCCCGAGTAGGGCACCCACTGCCAGACCTGCGACCAGAAGGAGGACGAGTTTTCTCATGCATCACCTCCCTCTTCACCGTTTTGCTGGCGTGATCTAAAGCGGTTTTCAATAAAGTTGGCCATTGCTTGCTGAGAGGCGCTGATGTCCGGCAGTTCCGGCTCAATCTCAGCCTGCTTCAGCTCCTGAAGGCGGGCAATAACGCTCTGGGTCGCTTCACGCTCGACATCGTAGTAGCCGTTGAGTAACTCCAGCGCCTTGTCGATACTCGCTTCATACAGCGGCTGCTCTTCTTTAAGAAGCGCAAGCTGTGCCTGCTCGATAATCAGGCGCAGGCTTTGGCGCAGATAAGACTCCTGCTCTGGCGTGACCAGGGTTTCCATTGCCTCATCGTGATGGCGAATCATCACCAGATCTTTAAGCTCTTCGCCAAAGCGGGCCAGCTGACGCTGGAAGGTGCCGGTAGGCGGCTGTTCAATACCGGAAGTCACGGCACGCTCTTCCACTTCTTGCGACAGGCGCAGGCCGGCAACCCGCTCTTGCTGAGCATTAAGTGCCAGGTAGAGACCGGTGCGATCCACACGCGGCACACCATCCAGCTCGGCAAGTTCGTTGGCGATTTCACGACGCACGGCGGTTAGCGCCGGGTTATCGGCATCCGCCAGGCGGGCATCGGCGGTGCGTAGCAGGGCAGCGGCGCCATCTACATCACCTTCAAGCTGTAAGCGCTGGTTAGCCAGGCGTAGCAGGTAGGCGGCTTCGGCGTGCAGCCAGTCGCGGTCGTCGGTGTCCTGGGCTTGAGAAAGCTGGCTCAGTACGTCGTCAAGGGTGCTGTTAACATCGCTGCGATAGCTGTCCAGTTCGCCACGCAGCTCTTCCAGCGTGCCTTCAAGCGCTTGTGTGCGCTCGCTTTCACTGCTTTCAAAGCGTGACTCAAGATCGCTCACGGTTTGCTGAGTGGCGCTGTTTTCAGCCTGCTGGCTTAGCTCATTGATATGCTGCTGCTGGCTATCCAGGCGTTGCCAGCCCTGCCAGGCCACGACGATAAGCGCTACAGCCAATATCAGTACTAAAATCAGGGCTAACAGCCCGCCTTTACTGCCGCCGCGCTTACCGCCACCGCTGTTGGAAGCGGGCGGCGGTGTGCCTTTACCGCCATTGCCTGATGGCGTGTGCGGCGGGGGTGTGCTGCCCAGGGTATCTTTTTTAGCGGCCGCAGGCCCGCTGGTAGCGGTAGGCTCGTTGGCAAGTGTCGATGCCGGCTTGTCCGTTGTGGACGGTGTGCTCGACGACACGCTAGTCGAAGGCGATGCACTTGAAGACGGCGCACTTGACGGTGAAGTACTTGAAGATGAAGTACTTGAAGATGATGTACTCGAAGATCCCGCGCTTGGCATTGGCGTGGCTGACGATGAAGCCGCCGCAGGCGTTGCGTTAGAGGTGCCGCCGCCTTTGCCACGTCGGCGCGAACGGCCGTTTCTGGACGAATCGTTGGGCGGTGGCGACGTGGTCGCGCCAGCGGGCGGGCGATTTTCTGCCTCGCTGGCGGGCGGAGGAGTAGTGGCTGACGCGGCAGTAGCATCCGATTTGACGCTGTCCTTGGACGCATCAGCGGACGTTTTTTGTACGTCTTCCTGCTCGTTTGGTTGTTTGCTCATCTGTCGCTAGCCCTTAATTAAGTTCCTTGATCGACATCGGCACCCTAAGGGTGACAGGACCTGTTTAACGCAGCTGCCAGGGCAGCCGGCGTTGCTCCCGACGCCACCTTGAGGTCACAAAAACCCAGTGTACCGGCCAGTGTAGCTAAACGGCGACTGGAAACGATTAGCGGTTGGTTCAACGCTGTCTGATCACACCATTTTGCCAGATGTTCAAGCAGTTCGCCGCTAGTGACGATTAACGCTCGATAATCACCGGCTGCCAGGCGCGCCTGCATGGCTTTTGAAGGCGCTCGAAAAACCCGCCGATACACGGCAACCCGGGTAACCGTGGCTCCGCGCTCGGCCAGGGTATCGGCCAACAGCGTGCGGCCGCTTTCACCCGCCACCAGCAACACCCGCTGGTTCGCGACATCCTTGAGCGAGGCAAGTGATAAAAGCGCCTCGCTGGTGTTGTCGCCGCTACTTCTTTCAGCATGCGTATTGTCAGAATGCTGATTATCAAACCCCGCTGGAGGTATTCGTACTCTGACCCCGAGCTGGTTAAACAGTATGTCAGCTGTGGCGTGGCCCACGCTGTAGTAATCAATGCCGACCGGCAGCTGTGGCCAGTAGCGGTCCAGGGCGTCACTTAAACACTCGGCCGCGAAGGGGCTGATCACTACCACTTTGTCATACTGATCGATATCCAACCAGATACTGCGCATGACAGGGTCTTCCGGCAAGGCTTCAAGTGTCAGCACGTCGAGGGATTCGACACAGGCGCCCGCAGCGCGCAGCGTATCGGTTAGCGCTTCGCCTCGTTTACCCGGGCGGCAGATTAAAACCGGCAGTGTCATACGTTGTTGCCGTACACCTCGGCTAAAATTTCGCCCGCACCCTGGTCAAGCAGGTCTTCGGCAATGCGAATCCCCAGCGCCTCGGGTTCATGAATCGAACCGCTGCCTTCAGCGCGCAGCACTTCGGTGCCTTCGGGATTACCGACAAGCCCACGTAGCCAGATCGTCTCGTTGGTTTTGTCGAGCACCGCAAAGCCCGCGATAGGCACCTGGCAGCCGCCTTCCAGCCGCGTATTCATGGCGCGTTCAGCGCGTACGCGGGTAGCCGTGTCCGGGTCATCCAGTGGCGCCAGCAGGCCGATCAGCTCTGGGTCATGCAGGCGGCACTCGATGCCCAGCGCCCCTTGGCCGCACGCAGGCAGGCACACTTCCGGCGGCAGCGCCTGGGCGATGCGCGCATCAAGTCCTAAGCGCTTCAAGCCGGAGGTCGCCAGAATAATGGCATCGAATTCGCCATCATCAAGTTTCGCCAAGCGAGTTTGCACGTTGCCGCGTAGGTTAAGAATTTCCAGGTCGGGGCGTACTTCACGCAACTGTAAACCACGGCGCAGGCTGGCAGTACCAATCTTGGCGCCCTCGGGCAACTCATCGACGCTTTTGTAGTGGTTGGATACAAAAGCATCGGTGGGGTCAGCGCCTTCCAGAATCACCGAGAGCCCTAAACCCTCAGGAAACAGCATCGGCACATCTTTCATGGAGTGCACGGCGATATCCGCGCGGCCATCCAGCATGGCGTCTTCCAGCTCTTTAACAAACAGGCCCTTGCCGCCAATTTTGGAGAGGGGCGTGTCGAGGATCTTGTCGCCTTTGGTGGAAAGCGCCACCAGCTCGACTTCCAAGCCCTCATGTGCCGCCATCAGGCGGTCGCGAACGTGTTCGGCTTGCCACATGGCCAGCTGGCTTTTGCGCGTGGCGATACGCAGTTTGGTGATGGATGACACGTTATTCTCCCTTTGCCGCTGACGCGGCGCGTCAAGCTATGATGTGTCTCATCATAAAGCACCCGGCCACACAGTAAAAATCAGCCGCTTTATTTAAGATAAGCGCCAGATGGTTGAAACGCCATTGAGCTAAATATGCCGTGCCTTTGAACTCAAGCATTCAGGGCAATGACTCTGTTACACTTTCCGCAATCGACTCTTTTGTTTTGTCAGCAGGATATGCCTCCGATGAGCCAAACTACGAATCAGTCCTGGGGCGGTCGCTTCAGCGAGCCCACCGATGCCTTTGTTGCGCGCTTTACAGCGTCTGTGACGTTTGACCAGCGCCTGGCGCGCCAGGATATTCAGGGCTCCATTGCCCATGCCACCATGCTTGCCCGCGTCGGCGTACTTACCGACGAAGAGCGCGATGCGATCATTAACGGTTTGACCGAGATTCAGGGTGAAATCGAGCGCGGCGAGTTTAACTGGTCGGTGCCGCTTGAAGACGTGCACATGAATATCGAAGCACGCCTGACCGACAAGATCGGCATCACCGGCAAGAAGCTGCACACCGGGCGTTCGCGTAATGATCAGGTCGCCACCGACATTCGCCTGTTCATGCGTGACGAGATCGACGTCATTGAAGTGGAATTGAAGCGTCTGCGCGAAGGCATGATCGAGCTTGCCGACCGCGAAGCCGACACTATCATGCCGGGCTTTACCCATCTGCAAACGGCTCAGCCGGTGACCTTTGGCCATCATCTGCTGGCCTGGCAGGAAATGCTTGCCCGCGACCATGAGCGTTTGCTTGACTGCCGTAAGCGCGTCAACGTACTGCCGCTGGGCGCTGCAGCCCTTGCTGGCACTACGTACCCGATTGATCGCCACGTAACCGCTGAGCTTTTAGGCTTTGACCGCCCGGCGGAAAACTCGCTGGACGCCGTGTCGGATCGTGACTTTGCGATTGAATTCACAAGCTTCGCCAGCATCCTCATGATGCACCTGTCGCGCATGAGCGAAGAGCTTGTGCTGTGGACCAGCGCCCAGTTCAACTTTATCGACCTGCCTGACCGCTTCTGCACCGGCTCCTCGATCATGCCGCAGAAGAAAAACCCTGATGTGCCGGAGCTGGTGCGCGGTAAAACGGGCCGGGTATATGGTCATCTGATGGGCCTTTTGACGCTGATGAAGTCGCAGCCGCTGGCCTACAACAAGGATAACCAGGAAGACAAAGAGCCGCTGTTTGATGCGGTCGACACGGTGCGTGACTGCCTGAAAGCGTTCGCGGATATGATCCCTGCCATCGAGCCGAAAAAAGACAGCATGTATGAAGCCGCGCGGCGCGGTTTCTCGACCGCCACCGACCTTGCCGACTACCTGGTCCGTCGTGGCGTTGCCTTCCGCGATGCCCATGAAATCGTCGGCCAGTCGGTTGCCTACGGCTTGAAAACCCAAAAGGATCTGTCAGAAATGAGCCTGGAAGAGCTGCAGCAGTTCTCCACTATCATCGAGCAGGATGTCTTTGACGTGTTGACGCTTGAAGGCTCGGTTGCCGCGCGTAATCATATCGGCGGGACTGCGCCGGATCAGGTGCGTGCCGCGGCGCAGCGGGCCCGCGAGGCGCTCTCTTTACTGCAGGGGCAGGCATGAAAACGCTGGCGTGTATCGCGATCATCGCGCTATTAGTCGCAGGCTGCGGTCAGAAAGGACCGCTTTACCTGCCCGAGGATACTTCGCCCGATAACGGTGCTGCCGAGCAGGCTGGGTAAGCGGCTGCAGGAGAAACGAGTTCATGGATCACTTTAACTATCGCGACGGCGTGCTCTACGCCGAAGACGTACCGCTCTCGCAGATTGCCCAAGAGCATGGTACGCCTTGTTACGTATACTCCAAGGCCACGTTTGAGCGCCATTTTCGCGCTTACACCGAGGCCTTGGGCAGCCATCCGCACCTGATTTGCTACGCGGTTAAAGCCAACTCCAACCTGGCCGTATTGGGTGTATTAGCCAAGCTGGGCGCCGGGTTTGATATTGTTTCGGTCGGTGAGCTTGAGCGCGTATTAACCGCTGGCGGCGACCCTGCAAAAGTGGTGTTCTCAGGCGTTGCCAAGCAGCCCCATGAGATGGCCCGCGCGCTTGAGGTGGGCATCAAGTGCTTTAACGTTGAATCACGCCCCGAGCTTGAGCGCTTGAACGCCGTGGCGGGTGAGCTGGGTAAAGTCGCTCCGGTGTCACTGCGCGTGAACCCGGATGTAGATGCAGGCACTCACCCGTATATTTCCACCGGGCTTAAGGACAACAAGTTCGGCATCGCGGTGGACGACGCGCTTGAGGTCTACGAGCTGGCGGCCAGCCTGCCGAATCTTCAGGTCAAGGGGCTTGATTGCCATATCGGCTCGCAGCTAACCGAAACCGCGCCGTTCCTGGATGCCCTGGAGCGCCTGCTGGTACTTATGGAGCGTCTGCGCGAGCAAGGCATCGAGCTTGATCATCTCGATTTAGGCGGTGGTTTGGGCGTGCCTTACCGGGATGAAAAGCCCCCGCAGCCGTTTGATTACGCAAGCCAGCTTCTAGCTCGCCTGTCGCGCTGGCAAGGCGGCGAGAATCTGATGCTGCTGTTTGAACCGGGCCGCTCGATTGCCGCCAATGCAGGGGTCATGCTGACTCGCGTGGAGTTCTTGAAGCCCGGTGAAACCAAAAACTTCGCGATTGTCGACGCAGCCATGAATGACCTGATTCGCCCAGCGCTTTATCAGGCGTGGCAGGCCATTGTTGCAGTGGATACGCGTAACACCCGGCAAACGGCCACTTACGATGTGGTTGGCCCGGTGTGCGAAACCGGCGATTTCTTGGGTAAAGAGCGTGAACTGGCGATTGCCGAAGGCGATCTTCTGGCCGTGCGCTCGGCGGGCGCTTACGGCTTTGTGATGGCCTCGAATTACAACAGCCGCCCACGCCCGGCGGAGCTGATGGTCGATGGCGATACCTGTCACGTGGTACGGCGCCGGGAAACCGTGGAAAACCTTTGGGCGGGCGAAGCGCTGCTGCCCGAAGGAGCGCGCTGATGCTTTTACACTTCACCAAAATGCACGGCCTGGGGAACGACTTTATGGTCGTGGATCTGGTGACCCAGCGTGCCCGGCTGCGTGAAGATCAGATTCGCCAGCTGGCTGACCGCCGCTTCGGGATTGGCTTTGATCAGCTTTTGATCGTTGAGCCGCCGCGCGACCCGGAAATGGATTTTCGCTACCGGATTTTCAATGCGGACGGCAGCGAAGTGGAAAACTGTGGCAATGGCGCGCGCTGTTTTGCGCGTTTTGTGCGCGACCAACGCCTGACCCATAAACATGAAATCCATGTGGAAACCGCCGGTGGCCCGCTGGTATTGAAAGTGCAGCACGATGGCATGGTACGCGTGGATATGGGGCGCCCCCGCTTCAGCCCGGCGGCGCTGCCGTTTGAAGCCGAAGGCGACCAGCCGCTGCACGCGCTTGAAGTGGACGGTGAAATACTTCAGGTGGGTGTGGTCTCCATGGGCAACCCCCATGCCGTACTGCAGGTTGAAAGCGTTGAACAGGCCCCGGTTGAGCGTCTTGGACCATTGGTAGAAGCCCACCCCCGTTTTCCCAAGCGTGTTAACGTGGGCTTTATGCAAATCCTTTCGCCCAACCAGATTCGTCTGCGGGTATTTGAACGTGGCAGCGGCGAAACCCTGGCTTGCGGCACTGGCGCGTGTGCCGCCGTTGCCAGCGGTATTCGCCAGGGCTTATTAAAAAGTCCGGTGAGCGTCCATCTGCCCGGTGGCGAATTGACCATCGAGTGGCCTGACCCGGAAGCATCTCTGGTCATGGTCGGGCCTGCCACGCGTGTCTTTGATGGCCGCGTCGCGCTAATCAATGATGGTCGCGTTTAACTGATTCAAGGAGAACGGTGATGTCTCAAGCCCCTGAACCGCGCAAGACGCTCGATCCAGATCAAGTAGCATTTTGGCTTGCTCGTCATCCCGATTTTTTTGTAGGCCGTGAAGGGCTGCTTCAGCAGCTTAAAGTCCCCCATCCGCATATCGATGGCGCAGTATCGCTGCTTGAACGGCTGGTGCTGGATTTACGCAAACGCGCGGAAACCGCAGAAGGCCGCCTTGAGCACTTGCTGGAAACGGCGAGGCACAACGAGGCGCAGTATCGGCGCCTGCGGGAAACCCTGATGGTACTGGTAGAGGCTGACGACCGCGACGCGTTGGCCCAGGCCCTGGCCACGCAGCTAAGCGAGCGCTTTGATACTCCGGCGATGGCGCTGTGGTGCCCGGCCACGCTAAGCGATAATGAGCCGTCGATGCCCCAGCCGCCGCGGCATGTGCTGGACCAGCATGCCAGCGCGCGGTTAGCCGCGTTGCTCGACGGTAAAACCAGCCGCTGCGCCAAGCTGAGTGTCAGCGACTGGAAGTGCTTGTTGCCGCACACCAAAGCGCCGCGTAAGGCGGGCTCCTGCGCTGTTTCACGCCTTTCGGCGGGGGAGCCGTTAGGCTATCTGCTGCTGGCAAGCCCTAATCCCGAGTGTTATCGCGCCAGCATGGATACCCTGTTTACCGAGTATCTGGGCGATATCGTGGCGCGCTTGTTGATCCGCCTGGGTCAGCATGGCTGAGTCGCCTCTTGCGGTTGCCGTAACGCGCTACCTGCAAGGGTTGGCCCGTCACGCAAGCCCCGCTACGGTGGCGGCCTACCAGCAGGATTTGCGCGCCCTGTGCCGGTTTGCCGAGCAGCGCGAGATTGATGACCCAGCCACATTGGACACTGCGCTACTGCGCGCTTTTCTAGGCACCGAGCGTAGCCGTGGGCTGGGCGCCCGCAGCCTTGCCCGGCGCCGTGCAGCACTGTCGCGCTTTGCCGATTATCTGGTTAAGCAGGGCATTCTGGCCGACAACCCGGTCGGCCTGCTGCGTACTCCCAAACAGCCTAGCCATCTGCCGCGCCCGGTCGATGTCGATGCCCTCGCGCATTTTCTGGATAGCCCCCACGATGGCTCGCCTTTGGCGGTGCGTGATCAGGCGATGCTGGAGCTTTTCTACTCCAGCGGCTTGCGCCTGGCAGAGCTTGCGGCGCTTGATCTTCATGACCTGCAGGCCAGCCGTGTCCGGGTAATCGGTAAGGGAAGCAAGCCGCGCCAGGTGCCCGTGGGACAGCGTGCCCAGCATGCCTTGGCTGACTGGCTGAGCTGCCGGGCAGCGATGGCGCCAGAAGGTGAGACGGCGCTGTTTGTTGGCAAGCAGGGTGCGCGGTTGGGACATAGGGCGATTCAGAAACGCTTGGCCCAGCTCTCTGTCAGCCGCGGCTTGCCTGAGCATCTGCATCCTCACCGGCTGCGTCACTCGTTTGCCAGCCATCTGCTCGAATCAAGTCAGGATTTGCGCGCGGTTCAGGAACTTTTAGGCCACGCTAATCTCTCCACCACCCAGGTATATACCCGACTCGACTGGCAGCATCTGGCGACCAGTTACGATTCCGCCCATCCACGCGCCAAGCGTCGCCCTTCTGGAAGTAAACCATGACCGCACTGCAAGCCATCACATTTGATTTAGACGATACGCTTTGGGATAACCACGGGGTGATGCTGCGTACGGAGGAGGGGCACTACGCCTGGCTACTTGAGGCGCTGAGCATATGGCGCGCCACGCGTCATGAGGCGCCGTTACCGCTGGGTTATGAAGAAGGCATAGCGGATTATTTACAGCGCCGTCAGCAGTTCGCCAAGGATGTGCCCGAGCGACGTGGCGACTTTACCTGGCTGCGCCTGCGCGCGTTGGAAGCCCAGTTGGAAGCCGAAGGACTGCCGCGCAGTGCAGCGATTTTATGGGCGGCGGCCGCGATGAATGAGTTTCATCGCCTGCGTGTGCAGGTATCACCCCACCCAGAAGCGGCGGGGTTGCTGTCGGCGTTAAGCGAGCGCTACCAGCTTGCCGCTATCACCAATGGCAATATTCACCTCAAGCGCCAGCCGTTGGCGGCCTACTTTCCGGTAGCCATTGCCGCCGGCGAGCTCTTGGCCCCCAAGCCTGATCACACGCCTTTTCTGACCGCACTCTCAAAGCTTAACGTCTCGCCAAAATACGCCATGCATGTGGGTGACTCCTGGGCGGAAGACATTCTGCCTGCCCAGCAGCTGGGTATGCATGCGGTGTGGGTTTCAAACGATACCGACCAGGCATTGCCGCCCAGAGTGCACCGCATTGCGCATATCAAGGAACTGCCTGGCGTGCTTGACCGGGTGGAAAGCTCACTGGCCTAGGTGTCTTCCTCGGGCGTGTACAGCCACTGGTCGAGTTTCTGGGACAGCGTATCGACCCCATCACGCTTGAGCGATGAGAAAAGCTGTACTGACACCAGATCTTCCCACTCTTTGAGCCGCGAACGGA
Organism: Vreelandella zhanjiangensis DSM 21076; assembly: GCF_000377665.1. GTDB lineage: Bacteria > Pseudomonadota > Gammaproteobacteria > Pseudomonadales > Halomonadaceae > Vreelandella > Vreelandella zhanjiangensis. The sequence continues at coordinate 209,177 of NZ_KB898653.1, forward strand.
CCTTTTGTAGCGCGGCGCTGGCGGGGCCTTTTTTCAGCTTGTCAGATTTGGTCAGCAGAATGTGCACCGGCATATTGCGCTGGTCGGCATAGCTGAGCATCATCTGGTCAAATTCGGTCAGTGGATGGCGAACATCCATTAACAGCACCAGGCCGCGCAGGCTGAAACGCCCGCGAAGATAGTCAGACAGGTGCTTTTGCCATTCGATTTTGACGGCCTCTGGCACTTTCGCGTAGCCATAGCCAGGTAAATCGACTAAACGCAGCGCTTCATTATTCATTACGCTGAAAAAGTTGATCAACTGTGTACGACCCGGTGTGCGCGAGGTACGGGCCAGGCCGTTTTGCTGGGTTAGCGCATTGATCGCGCTGGATTTACCTGCGTTCGAACGTCCCGCAAACGCTACTTCAGCACCCGTGTCGTCCGGACAGGTTGCCAGAGTAGGTGCGCTGATGACAAAGCTGGCGGTGTGGTAGTTCAGCCGAACGACGGGGCTATCTTGGGGGGTGGACATGAAATGAATCCTGAAATCGAACCTATAAAACAGTCTGCGTTAACCACGCGTATAATGGCATGGCACGCTGCGCTGCGACGAATGACCCCGTCAGGCAGGTCAAGCGTTCTGCCAAAGCGGTGATACCTGTGGCCTGGGGCGCTAGTGTACCACCGCGCTTAAGCCAACCGCGACTAATCAGCATGCTGTTGGTTTGGCTTGAATTGGGATGGGTAAACGGTGCCTATCCAGGCGGCGCGAGAACCCTCCATCATTCAACAGACTAGTGAGTTCGTATGCTGGTTTTCATGCGAGTTGTGATAAGGGTTGTGATGAACGTTTTTATGAAAGTATTTATGAAAGTATTTATGAAAGTATTGTCGGCGGGTTTAGCGGTTATCTTGAGTAGCGCGGGAAGCGCTTATGCCCAGCCCGAGGCCGACCCAGTTGCTGGCCAGCAAAAGGCCCAGACGTGTGCGGCTTGCCATGGTCCAGCCGGTATCAGCCCTGTTGAAGCCTTTCCCCACTTGGCGGGGCAGCAAATGTCCTACTTGGCCAAGCAGATTAAAGATATTCGTGATGGTGAGCGCATCGTGCCGCAGATGATGGGCATGGTCGACGGTTTTTCCGACCAGGATGCCTGGGATGTGGCGGCTTATTACGCCGAGCAGCAAGCCAATCTGGGCCATGCCAAAGCCGATGATGTGGCTCTGTTGGCGCGCGGAGAAGAGCTTTACCGCGCAGGCGACAGCCGCCTCGGTGTACCTGCCTGTAGCGCGTGCCATACGCCTACCGGGGCAGGCATAGGCAGTGCTGTTTATCCGGCCATTGCCGGGCAGTACCCGGCCTATACCATTGCCACGTTACGCGCTTTTGCCTCAGGCGATAGGACTAACGATCCTAATGACAGCATGCACGATATTGCCACAAAACTAAGCGATGATGACATGCAGGCCGTGGCTAACTATCTCTTTGGCCTGCATTAAGGTCTGTTGGCTTAATTAATCCGGTTTCCTATCAGTAGGGGAACCTGATAGCGTTATTAGTAGTCCCAGCTTGGCTTACTCTTGGAGAATTGTCGCTATGTTCAAAACGTTATTGGTTGCCCTGACGGGCTTAAGTCTTTCGGCGGCCGTCAGTGCTCAGGAATTGGTAGAAGGTAAAGACTACACGCTGCTGGAATCACCGGTAGCGACCCAGGTCGATGAAGATCAAATCGAAGTCACCGAAGTTTTCTGGTTTGGCTGCCCGCACTGCTACCGCCTGCAAACACCTGTCAACGAGTGGTATGACACGTTGGAAGACGATATCAGCGTAGTACATATGCCAGCGACCATGGGCGGCAACTGGAATACCCACGCCACGGCTTTTTACGCGGCGGAGTCGTTAGGCATTGAAGAAGACCTGCATGCTGATTTTTTTGATGCGATCCACCAGGATGGCCGCAAACTGACCGATTCCGACGAGATTGCCGAGTTCTTTTCCGACTATGGGGTAAGTGAAGAGGACGCTAAAAAGGCGTTAACGTCTTTCAATGTACGTAGCGACGTCAACAAGGCCAATAGCCGCATGCGCGAAATGCGCTTGATGGGAGTGCCTGCGCTGGTGATCGACGGCCGTTTCGTAGTGACGCCAAGCTCAGCCGGCAGTCTTGAGAATATGCCGCAAGTCGCTGAAGCGCTTATCGAGCGTGTACGCACGGAACGCGAGCAGTAAGGTTTTTTTAAACCAGGGAGCCAGGTGATAAGCCGATGGTCGATATGACAGCGATGAACCAGGGATCCGGGCCATTGCCTCTGCGAGAGCGGGGGCATCTTCGCCTGCTGACCTTCAATTTGCAGGTCGGCATTCAGACGTCCGCTTATCATCACTATTTCACTCGTAGCTGGCAGCACTTTTTGCCTAATCCTCAGCGGGTAAAGCGCTTGGATATCATGGGGGATGTGCTGGGTCAGTTTGATGTGGTGGGCCTTCAGGAAGCCGATGGTGGCAGCTTCCGCTCCAGCCGTATCAACCAGGTAGAGTATCTGGCAGCCAAAGCCGGATTTCCCCACCACTTTCAGCAGTTGAACCGCAATTTGGGGCGTATTGCCCAGCACAGTAACGGGCTGCTTTCGCGCCTGGTGCCTTCCAAAATTGAAGAGCATCGCTTGCCCGGCATGCTGCCTGGCCGCGGGGCGATACATGTGCGGTTTGGCAACGGCCCGGATGCGCTGCATATCTTTATTGCGCATCTGGCTCTTAGCCATCGGGGGCGGGTACTCCAGCTTAACTACTTAAGCGAGATAATTGAGCCACTTCGCCATGTGGTCGTCATGGGGGATCTCAACTGCACTCCAGATCAGTTGCATGCCCACGAGCGCTTCAGCACCTCGTTGCCGTTGCATCCGGTCAAGCCACTACTCAGCTACCCATCCTGGCAGCCCCGCCGTGCGCTTGACCATATTCTGCTCTCGCAAACTCTGGAAGCGGCGGAAGTGCGGGTGATGGATCATCTGTTTTCCGACCACTTGCCTATCGCCGTGGATCTACCGCTTCCAGCGGCCTGTCTGCTGGCTATTGAGCAAGCCGCGCCTTCCGTTTCATAAGTCGCTTAGCGGTAATAAAAGGTCGCACAAGCGCGCTTGGGGGATGACGTTCGGCCCAGAATCAGCGATGATTCTGGGCCGTTTTCTTTTCCAGGACATTTAACATGCTCGTCAATGCCCATGAGCCGCGCCTGCTACGCTGGCTCGACTGCGTGACTGAGGGAGTGGGCCGGGCCATTGCCTGGCTGGTTGTGATCATGATGCTTGTGCAGTTCGCTATCGTTGTGCTGCGCTACATCTTCGGTATTAACAGCATCGTGATGCAAGAATCCGTGATGTACATGCACGCCGCCGTGTTCATGCTCGGCGCCGGATGGACGCTACGCCACGATGGTCATGTACGAGTCGATATCTTTTACCGCAAGATGTCTGACCGGGGTCGCGCATGGGTCGACCTGCTCGGCACGCTGTTCTTGCTGATTCCGGTCATGTCGTTTATCGCTATTTCAAGCTTCCGCTATGTGATTACCAGCTGGGCCATTATGGAGCGCTCGGGGGATGGCGGCATTCCTGCTGTGTTCCTGCTTAAAACGCTGATTCTGGTCATGGTGGCACTGCTGCTTTTACAGGCGGTCGCGCAGCTGATTCGTCAGGTACTGATTATCCGCGGCAAGCTATCCGGTTCTGCCCCCGTGCATGAGGAGATGGTCTAGTGCTGGCGACTCTATTGGAAGGCATGCCGCTAGTACTGTTTGCCACGGTATGCGGCGTCTTGATGCTGGGGTATCCGGTGGCGCTTTCGTTGGCGGGAACGGCGCTGGCCTTTGCCGGGTTAGGTTTTCTGCTCCAGTCGATGGGTGTGCCGGTACACTTTGAAGCACGCTGGATGGGCTCCATGCCTAACCGAATTTACGGCATCATGACAAATAACACCCTGCTGGCGGTGCCTTTATTCGTGCTGATGGGCGTGCTGCTTGAGAAGTCACGGGTCGCGGAAACCCTGCTGGATGCCATGACCATGGCATTTGGTGCGCTGCGCGGCGGCTTGGGTATTGCCGTGGTATTGGTGGGCATGCTGCTGGCAGCGTCTACCGGCATCGTGGGGGCAACGGTGGTTACCATGGGCCTGCTTTCGCTACCCACCATGCTCAAGCGCGGCTACTCACCGGAGCTGGCAACCGGCACCATTTGCGCTACGGGAACGCTTGGCCAGATCATCCCGCCCTCCATCGCCCTGGTGCTGCTGGGGGATGTACTTAACAATGCCTACCAGCAGGCTCAGCTCTCGATGGGGACCTGGAGCCCCAAGACGCTCTCTGTGGGCGATCTGTTTATCGGCGCGCTGGTGCCCGGCCTGCTGCTAGTGGTGGCCTATATTATCTATCTGCTTGTGGTGGCGTGGCTAAAACCCAGCACGGCCCCGGCGGCGGATCGTGAAGCGTTGATGGAAGAGCTTGGGCATACCGGCAGCATCTGGCCGCTTATGTTGAAGGGGCTTTTACCGCCCGTGCTGTTGATTGTGGCCGTGCTGGGCTCGATCCTGGGCGGCTTTGCCACGCCCACAGAAGCCTCGGCGGTGGGCGCATTCGGTGCGCTGCTGCTGGCCGCGGCTAACCGGCGGTTAAGCTTTTCAATGCTGGGCGAGGTGGTGCGCTCCACCGCCCAGGTGACCAGCATGGTGTTTTTGATCCTGATTGGCGCGGCGCTATTTTCGCTGGTGTTCCGGGCGTTTGGCGGCGAAGAGCTAGTCAACCATATGTTTGAGGCCATGCCGGGTGGCGTTGTAGGCGCGACCATTGTGGTGATGCTGGTAATCTTCCTGCTCGGGTTCATTCTCGACTTTATCGAGATCACCTTTGTGGTGGTGCCGATTGTCGGCCCGGTGCTGCTCGCCATGGGGCTTGATCCCATCTGGCTTGGCATCATGATCGCCGTCAATCTGCAGACATCGTTTCTGACGCCGCCGTTCGGGTTCGCGCTTTTCTATCTGCGCGGCGTTACTCCGCAAAGCGTACCCACGTCTGCTATCTACCGCGGGGTTATTCCGTTTATCGTCATGCAGCTGGCAATGCTGCTGGCGCTGGCGCTGTTCCCAGGTCTTGCCACCTGGCTACCGTCGATCATGTAGGAGGCGCCATGACATCCAACGTCAATGTACTGACGATTGCCGGCTCCGACCCTTCTGGTGGAGCCGGTATTCAGGCCGATTTGAAGACCTTTTCAGCGCTGGGGGCCTATGGCACCAGCGTGATTACCGCTTTGACGGCGCAAAATACCCAGGGCGTGCAGAGCGTTTATCCTATTCCGGCCGAGTTTATCCGCGCGCAGCTCGAAACCCTGCTGGATGACGTTGAACTCGATGCGGTCAAAATCGGTATGGTGGCGAGCCGCGAAGTGGCTGAGGTAATTGCCGACGTGCTGCGCAGGCGCCGCCCACGCTGGATCGTGCTCGACCCGGTGATGGTTGCCAAAAGCGGCGATATTCTGGTCGATGATGCGGGGATTCGCGCGGTGCGCGATATTCTGGTGCCGCTTGCCGATATCATCACGCCCAACCTTCCCGAAGCCGCGGTGCTGCTTGCGTCGCCCTTGCCAGAGAGTCTGGATGCCATGGAGGCGATGCTGCCGGGGTTAACCCAGCTGGGGGCGCCTTACGTAGTGCTCAAAGGCGGTCATTTACGCGGCGAGACTTGCCCCGACCTGCTGGCAACACCCACTAGCCATGAATGGCTACCCGCTTCACGCATTCAGACCGATAACCTGCATGGCACCGGCTGCGCGCTATCGTCTGCCATCGCCGCCTGTTTGGCAAAGCTGCCGGCTGACGCCCCTGATCAGGCGACCGTCGCCGCCATTGGCGATGCCAAACGGTGGCTGCATGCAGCGCTTGAAGCGAGCGTGCGTCTTAGTGTGGGTAAAGGCCGTGGGCCGGTGCATCACTTCCATGCCTGGTGGTAATGCGCTTCAAGTGCGTTTTAAAGCTTAGATGCACTTTAAAACGTACCTTGAGGCTTAGTTAGCTTGCGGGATATGGCTTCGCCCACCATGCTGAGGGGTGTCTGTGTGACGACAACTGCCCAACGGTTTGGATGCTTGTTCGAGGAGCGTTATGCCATGACCCGCACGTTTGTGTTTGCCACCGACCTCTCCGCTGATAATCGCGCTGGCTTTGCTCGCGCATTGCGCCTTGCGTATGCCCAGCACGCCCAGTTAGACGTACTGCACGTACTCGACCCCCATTTGCCGGCCCATCTACTTCATGAGCTGGAGCAGGCGGTGAATGAGCATATTGGCGCCACACTGACCGATATTCGCGAAGACTATGCGCTCGAAGCACCCAAAGCGGTGGTGCAAACCGTGATTGGCGAGCCCCATGTGGAAATCGTGCGTAAGGCCCATGAGGAGCGGGCAGAGCTCATTGTGCTGGGCATGCATCGTAAGCGGGGACAGCCGGAACTCTTGGCAGGCACTACGCTGATGCGCGTATTGCGCAGCGCGCCATGCCCGGTGGTGGTTGTCCGCCACGTACCTACCCAAGCCTGGCAGCATATCCTGATTCCGGTTGATTCCTACCTGGCCGCACGCCAGACCCTGATCGAGGCATTAAACCGCTTCCCCGAAGCCAAGCTGACGTTGCTCCACGCCTGGACGCTGCCGGGTGAAGGCGAGCTTGGCTCAGAGATCTATTACGCCCAGTGGCGCGAGCAGGAAGTGGCGCGCTTGCGTGAGATGCTCAACAGCGAAATAAAGTGCCTGGTGCAAGATAGAGACGGCGCCCCCGATATCGAGCTGGTGCTCGAACCTGGTACGCCGTGTGAGGTCGTCAAAGACTATATCAAGTGCCATTCGCCTGATCTGGTGATAATGGGCAGCCGAGGCCAGCCTTATCACACCAGCCAGCTAACCCAGGCGCTGCTGAGTGAACCGCACTGTGACTTGATGCTGTGTCGTGCCTGGTAAGAAGCCAATGGGTACACTAGGCCTTTTACCTTGTCAGGAGAGGCGGCGTTGAAAGTACTCATACAGCGAGTTAAGCAGGCGAGCGTAGTGGTGGAAGGGCAGACCATCGGCGCCATTGATCAGGGGCTTTTAGCGCTGGTCGGCGTTGAGCGAGACGACAGCGACGCCGCGGTTGAAAAAATGCTCCACAAGCTTTTGCACTACCGCGTGTTCAGCGATGCCGAAGGCAAGATGAACCTGAATCTTCAGCAGGTAAACGGCGGATTGCTGCTGGTCTCGCAGTTTACCCTGGCCGCCGAGACGCGAAAGGGCCTGCGCCCCGGCTTTTCAAGCGCCGCTGCCCCGGCTGAGGGAGAACGGCTATTTAATCAGCTGGTCACCAAGGCCCAATCGGCCTGGCCGAACGTCGCCACCGGCCAGTTCGGTGCCGATATGCAGGTGGCGCTGGTCAACGATGGGCCGGTTACCTTTCTATTGGAAAGCTAAACGTTTTCACTGGCGAGAAGCTCCGCCTCCATGGCTTCCAATGACTCCTCAGCTGCTAACCACTGCTGCTCGGCACGGTCTAGCCCAGCCTTGATATCAGCCTGTTTGGCGAGTACTTCCGTGAGTTGGGCTTTGCGGCTGCTGTCGGTATATAGCTCGGGGTCGGCCAGAATCGCCTCTATCTCTTCCAGCGCTGCCTGGGCCTTTTCCATGGTTTTCTCAGCCTGGTCGCGCTCCTTTTTCAGCGGACGCAGCTTTTCACGCAGTTCGGCGGCCGCCTTGCGCGAAGCTTTGCGCGCCTCGCGGCTATCGCCACTGGGCTGCTGGTTCTGGCGTTCGGCTTTTTCGCTGCGCGAATCGCGGCGGCTCTCTTCAAGCCGCGCTTTTAACCAGGCGCGATAATCCTCAAGGTCACCATCAAACGGCTCAACCCGATTGTCCGCCACACACCAGAACTCATCGACCGTGGCACGCAGCAGGTGGCGGTCGTGAGATACCAGAATGACCGTACCTTCAAAACCGGCCAGCGCTTCGGTCAGCGCTTCGCGCATTTCCAGGTCCAGGTGGTTGGTAGGCTCATCCAGCAGCAGCAAGTTGGGTTTTTGCCAAGCGACCAGCGCCAGTGCCAGGCGCGCCTTTTCACCGCCTGAGAACGTGGCCACTTCGCCAAAGGCATCATCGCCCTTGAAGCCAAAGCCGCCCAGGAAGTTGCGAATCTCCTGGTCGCTGGCTCTAGGGGAAAGGCGCTGGACATGCACAAACGGGGTCGAGGTGACGTCCAGCCCTTCCAGCTGGTGCTGGGCAAAGTAGCCAATCGCCAAGTGCTCGCCGGGAATGCGCTTGCCGTTCAGCAGTTCAAGCTCACCGGTCAGGGATTTGATTAGCGTCGATTTACCCGCCCCGTTAGGCCCCAGCAGGCCAATGCGGCTGCCTGGCAGCAGGGTGATATTGACCTTATCGAGCTGAACGGTGTCGCGCTCTTTGCCCCGGTAGCCCAGCTGGGCCTGGTCGAGCACCAGCAGCGGGTGCGAGGTTTTATCGGCGGCTGGCAGCGTGAAGTGAAAGGGCGAATCGACATGGGCGACGGCAATGTCTTCCATGCGCTCCAGCATTTTTACCCGGCTTTGCGCCTGCTTCGCTTTGGTTGCCTGCGCTTTGAAACGGGTAATAAACCGCTCGATCTCTTCCCGACGCGCCTGCTGCTTCGCTGCTTCCGCCTGCTGCAACGCTAGCTTCTCGGCACGGGTGCGTTCAAAGCGGGAGTAGTTGCCCCGGTAAAGTTCCAGCGTTTGGTGATGCATATGCACGATGTGGTCACACACTGCATCCAGAAAATCGCGGTCGTGAGAAATCAGCAGCAGCATGCCGGGGTAGCGGGTCAGCCACTGTTCAAGCCAGAGCAGCGCGTCGAGATCCAGGTGGTTGGTCGGCTCATCGAGCAGCAGTAAATCCGAGGGCATAAACAACGTGCGCGCCAGATTAACGCGCATCCGCCAGCCGCCGGAAAAATCGGATAGCGGGCGCGCCAGGTCAGCCTGCATAAAGCCAAGCCCCACCAAAAGCTGCGCGGCGCGGGATTCGGCACGATAGCCATCCAGGGTTTCGATCAGCCCATGCAGCTCGGCTTCCCGGTGCGCTTCGCCTGCTTGTTGAGCGGCCAGCAGCGCGGCTTCAGCCTGGCGCAGGGCATGGTCACCGTCGAGAACATATTCAATAATCGGACGGTCGAGGGCCTCTACTTCCTGCGCCATGTGCGCAATGCGCTGGCCGCCACTCATTTCAACGTCGCCTTGGTCAGGGCCCAGCTCATTCAACAACAGCTTGAATAAGCTCGATTTACCAGCGCCATTTGCCCCGATAATGCCTGCCTTGATGCCATCATGTAGCGTTAGGTCAGCGTTATCGAGTAGCGTTTGCTTGCCGCGTTGCAGGGCGACTTGGCGCAGTGCGATCATGCTCTCTCCCGAAAAAGTGGGTAAACCAATGCTTGATTCTAACCGATTGTGCCGCCTGGAGCAGGCGCCGCTATGGGATTTTGCCCTGGCGTTTTATGCCGAGCCCGGTATAGAGAGCGCCTGCCTGACACTGCAGGACACGCTTGATGTGGATGTATGTGAGCTTTTAATGCACAGCTGGCTATTTGTGCATGGGCTTGAAGCGCTGCCCCGAGCGCTTGCAGTGCAGCGTGAAGAGCGCAATCTCTGGCAGCGTGATATCACCCAAGTATTGCGTCATTTACGGCGCACGTTAAAGCCTCAGGCATTGCAAAGTTCTTCTATTAGCGCTCTTCGCAAAACGATTCAGCAGGCCGAACTCCAGGCTGAGCGTGAGAACCTTCAACGCTGGCAATCGTGGGCAATGCAGATGCCAGAAAATAATCCTCACTTAACCAAACGTGCTGAAAATATACAAAATGTTGCACAATGGCTGCAGGATAAGCTGCTTTTCGGCGAACTTGACAAGCATTGCTTGCCTGGGTCAAGCGCGCGCGAAAGCGTGATGCAGGCCTGGCAAACCCTGGCCGCTCGGCTTGACCGCTTTGAATGAGCGCGCTAGCCTAAAATCAAGCTGCTTTTGATTAACCATTCGTTATACGTCCGCTGACTGACAGCAATGAATAACGTTTATGCATGTCAGCGAAGGTAAAACAAATCGTTAAAGTGCGTTTCTCAACGCTGAAAAACAAAAGCAGAATTTTGCGCACTCGTATCGCGCTTACCACTGCAAGGGGAACATCGCATGAAGGCAAGCAAGTTAATAACGACGGCTAGCGTCGGCGCATTGCTGTTTGGCATGACAGCAGCTGCACAGGCGGATAACTGGCGCTTCGCGCATGAAGAGTACGAAGGCGATGTACAGGATGTGTTCGCCTACGCGTTCAAAGAATATATCGAAGAGAATTCCGATCACACGCTGCAGGTTTACCGCTTTGGCGAGCTTGGCGAGTCTGACGACATTATGGAGCAGACTCAAAACGGCATTCTGCAGTTCGTTAACCAGTCGCCTGGCTTTACCGGTGCGCTGATTCCTGAAGCGCAGATTTTCTTTATTCCCTACCTGCTGCCTACGGATGAAGACACGGTTCTCACGTTCTTCGACGAAAGCAAAGCCATTAACGAAATGTTCCCTGAGCTTTACGCCGAGCAAGGCCTTGAGCTTTTGAAAATGTATCCTGAAGGTGAAATGGTCATCACCACTAACGAGCCGATCAGCTCGCCAGAGGATATGAACAATAAGAAAATCCGCACCATGACCAACCCGCTGCTTTCCGAAACCTACGATGCATTTGGCGCAACACCGACGCCGCTGCCGTGGGGTGAAGTGTATGGCGGTCTGCAAACCGGCATTCTGGATGGTCAGGAAAACCCGATTTTCTGGATCGAGTCAGGGGGCCTGTACGAAGTCTCTCCGCATCTGACGTTTACCGGCCATGGCTGGTTCACGACCGCGATGATGGCGAACCAGGACTTCTATGAAGGTCTTTCTGAAGAAGATCAGCAACTGATTCAAGACGCATCCAATGCCGCTTATGACCAGACCATTGAGCACATCAAAGGGTTGGCCGATGAAGCGCTGGAGAAAATTCAGGCCGCTTCTGATGACGTGACCGTTACCCGCCTGGATGAAGAACAGATCCAGGCGTTCCGTGATCGCGCGCCGCAAGTGGAAGAAGCTTTCCTCAGAATGACCGGTGAAGGCGGTGCTGAGCTGCTTGAGCAGTTCAAAGCCGACCTGGAAGCCGTCAGCAACGAGTAACCGTAACGTTTCCGCCTCGGCGGATAGGGTGACTCATCAAGGGGCAGCCACGCTGCCCCTTTTTTATTGGTCCTAAGGGCGATGAGAGCGGGCTTGAAAGGTGTAGAGAGCGTTGGAGAATAGTTTTCCAAGGTTAACGCAAAAACGCCAAGCACCCGTTACGCTAAGAAAGTGGCGATACGATTTCATCACTGCACTGCTTTTTCACTGCCGCTATTTCATTAATGCCATCGTGAGTGTGGAATGCTCACGATATTGAGCGTGCTGTGGGCGGTTGTAAGCCACAGTCATGCTGCTAAAAGGGGAATCCGGCCATGACCGATGAAGAATCCGAAAAGAACTACCACTCAGGTTTGCCCGGCGTATTAGGGATAATCGACACTGCAATTAGCAAAATCGAGTCAGTGATTCTGGCGCTAGGGGTTTTGCTAATGGCGCTGAATACGGTTACCAACGTTGTGGCTCGTTTTGTGTTTGGTAACAGCATCATGTTTTCCGGCGAGCTAAACCGCATCTTGATCATCATGATTACATTTGCCGGTATTGGCTATGCGGCGCGCCATGGGCGCCACATTCGCATGTCGGCGATCTATGATGCGTTGCCGGTTGGAGGGCGCAAAGCACTCATGATCTGTATTGCGCTATTTACCTCAATGATCATGTTCTTTCTACTTTATTACTCTGTCGTTTATATCCTGGATCTGTATAGCAAGGGGCGGGTACTGCCCTCGCTAAGCCTTCCGGTCTGGATTATTTACCTGTGGGTGCCAATGGGCTTTTTGATCACTGGTCTTCAATACCTGCTGACCGCGGTCAAAAATTTCACTTCCCATGATGTGTATCTCTCAACCGGCGTTGTGGACGGTTACAAAGATACTGAAACCGAAGTTTGACGTAGGGCATCGCACTCTAGGGGAATAGTTATGACGACAATAATGGTAGTCACCATGATTGCCCTGCTGCTGCTGGGCTTTCCAATGATGGTTCCGCTGATTGCGGCGGCGATCATCGGCTTTTACATGATGTTTAATGGCTTCGGCCAGATGGATACGCTGATCCAGCAGATGATGGCGGGTATTCGTCCGGCATCGCTGATTGCCGTGCCCATGTTTATTCTCGCTGCCGATATCATGACGCGCGGCCAGTCGGCCAACCGGCTGATCGATATGGTGATGGCGTTTATCGGCCATATCAAAGGCGGGCTTGCGGTCAGTACGGCGGCGTCGTGCACACTGTTCGGTGCTGTTTCAGGCTCTACTCAGGCAACCGTGGTGGCAGTCGGTTCACCGCTGCGACCCAAAATGCTCAAGGCCGGTTATTCGGACTCGTTTACCCTGGCGCTGATTATTAACGCCAGTGATATTGCCTTCTTGATCCCGCCGAGTATCGGCATGATCATCTACGGGGTTATTTCGGGTACTTCAATTGGCGAGCTGTTTATTGCCGGTATCGGGCCGGGTCTGCTGATTCTGGTTATGTTTTCGGCCTACTGTATTGCTTACGCAATCATTAAGGATGTACCAACTGAGGCGCGAGCCAGCTGGAAAGAGCGCGGCACTGCAGTTCAAAAGGCGCTCTGGCCGCTGGGTTTCCCGGTCATTATCGTAGGTGGCATTTATGGGGGCATCTTCAGCCCCACCGAGGCCGCGGCTGCCTGTGTGCTTTACGCCATACTGCTGGAGTTCGTGGTGTTTCGCTCGCTCAAAATGGGTGATATCTACACTATCGCCAAGTCTACTGGTTTGATTACGGCCGTAGTGTTTATCCTGGTGGCGGTAGGTAACAGCTTTTCGTGGATCATTTCCTTTGCCCAGATCCCCCAGGCGATTCTGGAATCGGTCGGGGTGAATGACGCAGGGCCGACCGGCGTTCTAATCGCGATTTGTATCTCTTTCTTTATCGCGTGTATGTTCGTTGATCCTATCGTGGTCATTCTGGTTTTAACGCCTATTTTTGCCCCTGCTATTGCGGCCACAGGCCTGGATCCCGTATTGGTGGGTATCCTGATTACCCTGCAGGTGGCGATCGGGTCGGCGACACCGCCGTTTGGGTGCGATATCTTTACCGCCATTGCGATCTTTAAACGGCCCTACTGGGAAGTCATTAAAGGCACGCCTCCGTTTATCTTTATGCTGATCCTGGCGGCGGCGCTGCTGATTATGTTTCCGCAGATTGCGCTGTTCCTGCGTGATGTGGCCTTCCGCTAACTTTCCACAAGGAGAATTGCATGTTTAATCGCATTTTAGTCCCGGTGGACGGTTCGAAAGGGGCTATCAAAGCACTTGATAAGGCGGTTGGGCTGCATATGCTAACGGGCGCCGAACTGTATTTTCTGTGTGTATTCAAGCATCACAGCCTGCTTGAGGCGTCGCTTTCCATGGTGCGTCCAAGCCAACTGGATATACCCGATGATGCTTTGAAAGAGTACGCCACCGAGATTGCCGTGCATGCGAAATCCCACGCGATCGATATGGGCGCTGAAAGTAGCCGCGTCCGCGCTTTTGTGAAAGGTGGGCGCCCATCACGCACCATCGTACGCTTTGCCTGGAAGCGGGAGTGCGATCTAATTGTCATTGGTGCCCAGGGCACCAACGGCGAAAAAAGTATGCTACTGGGCAGCGTTTCCCAGCGGGTTGCCGGTGCAGCCCACTGTCCGACGCTAGTTGTATAGGGTGGCGTAAACCTCTGGGTAAACGCGCTGTCCTATTTTTTGAAGTACTCTAAATTTTTGAAGTACTCTAAATTTCTAAAGTACTCTAAATATTTTTGAAGCATCCTAAATATGGCGTATCACGCCAACGAATAAGGTTATTTTTTAATGAAAACACTGCTCTCTACAACGGCCTTGACCAGTCTGCTTTTGGTGGCACCTTTTGTTGCCGCCGCCCCTGATACAGACGAGCAGCGTCTTGCCTACAGCCTTGGGGTTACTCTGGGCGAAAGCATGAAGGCCGATATCGAAGATCTGGACCTGGATGCGTTTAACGACGGCATGCGCGATGTGTTCGAAGACAACGATCTGGCGCTCAGCGAAGACGAGATGGTTGAGTCGATCATGGCCTTCCAGGCACGCTCTCAAGAGGCGCGTGAAAAAGAAGCTGCCGAGATGGCCCAGCTAAATCAGGAAGAAGGCGATGACTTCCTGGCGGAAAACGCCGAGCGTGAAGGTGTTGAAGTAACCGAGTCGGGCCTACAGTACGAAGTGCTGGAGTCGGGCGATGGTGAAACACCTGGGCCTGAAGATACCGTGGAAGTGAATTACGAAGGCATGCTCCTGGACGGCACCGTATTTGACAGCTCGTTTGAGCGCGGCGAACCGGTAAGCTTCCAGGTTAACCAGGTAATTGAAGGCTGGCAGGAAGCGCTGCAGCTGATGAGCGTTGGCGACAGCTGGATGCTATACATTCCTGCTGATCTTGCCTACGGTGAACACGGCCAGGGTCCGATTGGCCCCAACGAAATGCTTACCTTCCGCGTTGAACTGCTAGGCGTCGAATAACCTATGTTCCTGGCCCCTGTTGTTGCCCGTTACACCAGTTTCATACTCTTGGTAGGCGGGCCTCTGGTGGCCAGTGCTGCTGAAACGCCTGATCGCTTGCCTGCGCTAAATGCGCTGACGGAACAGGCAAGCGTGGTAGGCGTATCCTCGGGTGGTTATATGGCCACACAGCTAGCGGTTGCCTGGCCTGAGCGCTTTAGCGGCGTTGGGGTACTGGCAGCGGGGCCTTGGGGATGTTCTCAGGGCTCGCTGAGCATGGCGCTTAATCAATGCATGATGACGCGTGGTGGTCTGCCTGATCTTGAGGATCTTGAAGACCGCCGTGAGCGTTATACGCAAAACGAGCAGGCGGGCGATCAGGCAGCTCTTGGCAAGCTAAGAGCCTTTATCTGGCATGGCGGGGCGGATAACGTTGTTGATCCTGAGCTGGTTGAGCTTTTAGCCGGGCAGTGGCGGCAGTGGCTAGCAGCGCCTGACCAATTAAGAGTCGTGCGCAATCCGACAGCGGGCCACGGCTGGCCGGTACGCCTGCACGAAGAGGAAACAGTTGGCCCCCATGAGCTGGGGAACTGCCGTCAGGGCGGGGGAAGCCATGTGCTCGCCTGCGATGAAGACGTCGCCCGCGAGATGCTTGACTGGCTATACCCAGAGCGCGAAACGGTGAGTCCAGAGTCAGGTGAACTGGTCGCGTTCGATCAGTCAGAGTTTGCCGTCAAGGGGCTTGCGGATACCGGCTATCTATTTATCCCCGCTTCCTGTGAAGATGAAGCCTGCCCGGTCACGATTGCCCTGCACGGCTGCCAGATGAGCACTAATGCCATCAATGACACCTTCGTCAGTCACAGTGGATTAAATCACTGGGCCGCAAGGCATCGTCAGATAGTGCTTTACCCGCAAATCGACAGCAGCTTATCCAACCCGCAGGGGTGTTGGGATTGGTGGGGATATGCCGAAAGCCTTTGGCAGCAAAATCCGCTCCACGATACCCGTGAAGGCAGCCAGGTGAGCGCGCTGATAGCCATGCTCGACCGATTGCAAACGGCCTCTAACGACGCCGACTAAGCTTTTTTCTGGCACATTAACGTCAAACCGACTTTGATCTCCCTTTCGGGGTATCAAGGATGACGCGTGCCTGCCATAGGCATAATGGCTTGAGAGGCGGCTTTTGCCGATCTGTCGACATTAATATGCAGCGTTAACTTCCCCTCATCGCCCAAAATAGCTGAGCAGGCCTGACCCTTGAGATCACAGATGGCCATTGTGGGATGCCCGGCCGTTGGGTGGCTATCGTGAAGGTGGTGAAAAAACACATACCAAGTACACACCGCCAGCGCTAGGCCGGTGACCAAAATCAGTACTTTGAGTCCCTTTAAACCCGCAAAGTAAGCAGGTTGAGGTAGTATCTTCATGGCAGAATGTCGCTACGCAAGCCGTGAGGCGGGGATTCGTTTCATGGTAACAGTAAATGTGTCGATGTCGTTGTGCTGTGATGTCGCAGGCCATAAGGAAATTCCATGGAGAGTATTACCGCTGCGTTAGGGCCTTTGTTTCTTTTAATACTTTTTGGCGCAGCGCTGGGTTACTGGCGCTGGCCGAGCCCGGATTTTTGGCCCGCTATGGAGCGGTTAATCTACTTTGTGCTTTTCCCAGCCATGCTGGTAGGGACGCTCGCGACCGCCGATGTCAGCCAGGTACCAGTGGGGCGCCTAGCACTAGTATTGTTAGGCGCAATAGCATTTTTTGGGTTGCTGATCTGGTGGCTGCGCCATTGGCTACAGCTAACACCCGCGGCGTTTACCTCCGTGTTTCAAGGAGCGGTGCGCTTTAACACCTATGTTGGCGTGGCAGGGGCGGCAGCATTGCATGGCGAGTTAGGAGCAACGACCGCTGCTGTGGCCGTGGCGTTAATGGTACCTGTGGTTAACGTGATGTGTGTGGCAAGCTTTGTTGCTGCGGGCACGTTAGGCAGTGCCAGTATGGGGAAAAGCGTGATGGCGCTGGTGAAAAACCCGCTGATACTCGCTTGCTTAGCGGGCATTGCGTTAAACCTGACCGGTATTGGTCTGCCAGGGTGGAGCCAGGATACCGTGGGCCTTCTGGGACGAGCCGCCTTGCCGCTGGGGTTGATTGCCGTGGGGGTAGCCCTGCGCCCGGCAGCGCTATTACGGATCGACCGCGGCCTGCTCGCCACCAACAGTATCAAGCTAATGCTGATGCCTGCATTGGTATTGGCACTGGCGTGGGCATTAGGGCTGGACACGATCAGCCGAGACGTTGCGCTATTGTTCGCCGCCCTGCCTACTGCCACTTCAGCCTATATTCTGGCCCGCCAGCTGGGCGGCGATGCCGAGCTAATGGCGGCCATTATCACCGGTCAGACGCTGCTCGCCATGCTCTCACTACCGCTATGGCTTCAGTTAGCCGGCTAAGATGCAAAAATAAATAAAAAGTATTCGCATTTGTATTGACGAGATAAATACGAATGATTATATTGTCTGTGTAGCGTTTAATGAGTCGCTACAGACCACGACAGATTACCGCCAGTTTTTTGTCATGGTTTCTCCCTCTCATTGCTAGTCACGGTCTTTTGCCACTCCCTTGGAGTGGCTTTCTTTTTTTTGGGGCAACCTGAACCGTAAAATGACGCAGTGCTTGAGGCGCCGCCTTGGTAAGTCTCTACACTGATGCAGTCATTCGTTTTCACGCCTCAACCGCCGGTAATTACATGGCCCACCAGAAACCCCACCTCCCAACGAAAATATGCCCGGTCTGCGAGCGCCTCTTCACTTGGCGCAAGAAGTGGGCTCGGGACTGGGAGAATGTCGTCTATTGCTCGCAGAGGTGTCGGCGTAATGGCGTGTGATGTAGCGACCAGCCAACGCTTAAAAGCCGCCAGACTGAACTGCACCCCAAAAGTTGGACACTCATCCAACGATTGGGGTGTTTTTCATGGCGAAATACAATGAAGCATTTAAGCTATTAGTAGTGCAAAGCTATGTAGAAGGACAACACGGTTATAAGAGGCTGGCTAAACAATACGGCCTTGACCATGCCATCGTTAGGCGTTGGGTCAAAAGCTATGAACAGCATGGTCTGAGCGGCCTGCAGAAAAAGTTCAGCCACTACAGCGCCGAGTTCAAATTAGCGGTGTTGCAACAGATGAGGCAAGAGGAGCTATCAGCTTTACAAGCGAC
>NZ_KB898654.1 GCF_000377665.1 Vreelandella zhanjiangensis DSM 21076
GCGTCTGCGTCTGCGTCTGCGTCTGCGTCTGCGTCTGCGTCTGCGTCTGCGTCTGCGTCTGCGTCTGCGTCTGCGTCTGCGTCTGCGTCTGCGTCGTCAATGTTGGCGTCGGCGGCTAAAGTTACGCCATCGAATTCAAAGAATTCAGCGGCGCCTAGGCTACCTGATGTTTCAAAACTTAAGGGGTCGGTTTCTTCGGCAACGCGCGCAACGCGAACGAAGTCGTGGCTTCCACCACCGCCTCCGCCAGCGCCACCAGCGGCTGTCGCGTCAAGTAGTTCAAGCAGGTCGCCGTCTTCATCAAGAGCGGCCAAGAGAGCCTCAAGGTCTTCATCTAGTACACTGGCTTCATCGGTAGCAACGATCTGTTCGTTATCAAGCTCTGGCGTCACGACAACTTCTTGTCCGCCCTCTACCAAATTGATACCCGTGCTGTCGGCAAAATCTAGCTCGACCCGGCCATCGCTTGAGGTGATAAGCGTTTCACCTTCCTGCAATACATCGCCAATGCTCAATTCGCGAAGATTGCCCGCCTCATCACGTGCCCAAGCTTGTCCGGTAATCGAGATAATAGTTGCCGCGGCCATATGTTACTCCTAGATAAACAGAGAGGCCGTCTTGGCTAGCACTGCATAAAGGCGTGTTAGATAGAGGGACGGCATATGAGCGCATAATAGGGGAGAAGGACTAGTAAAAAATACTGTACCGTTGGACAGAATATAAATTAAATCGTACTAGCCAGGTCATTGATTAGCAGCAGGTGGGCGGGCTGTGCTTAGTACTTTAATTAGTACTTGAAGCCGTACAGAAGTATGTACAAGACACCATAAAGCACAGCTTTTTTTCTTAAGGGTTGAGGCGGTAATCGTTGTTCGCAAGTTTCAGGATGAGTTGCAAGCGATCACGCACGCCGAGCTTTTTAAAGATGGCACTCAGGTGAGCTTTGACCGTCCGTTCAGTAATGTCCAGTTGCCGAGCGACTTCCTTATTGGCAGCGCCAGACGTTACGGCAATCGCAACACTCTGCTCACGCTCAGTGAGAAGGCTGAGGCACTCGGCGGTAGGCCGCGCACCTTGCTCCGTTCGCTGCTGTAGCGCTTTAAAAGACCCACCTAATACTTTAGAAAGCAGTTCCTGCCCTACCCATACGCCTTGGTTCGCCACCACCAGAGCCACTTGCTTTAATACGTCGACTGCCGCAAGCGTATGCACATAGCCTCTTGCCCCTTGATCCAGTGCTTTTAGCGCTTCCCGGTCATTGGGCGCATAGCTCAAAATAACGACGGTTACGCCTTTAGCCACTAAACGCTGCGTTAGCTCCGGCCAAACCTGCACCGAGGTTGCCAGCCAAATAATATCGTCGGCTTTTATCCGGCTCTCGATATTAAGGTCTAGCGCTGCCTGCGCATCCGGAAAGGCTGCCACCCAACGCGATTTTAGGTCGCCATTTTTTGTCACAAACCAATTTGTCATTAGCGTTCCCCCATTGAATCACGCCATGCCCTTAATACAGGCTTAAGCATAAACTGCATCACCGTTCTTTTTCCGGTCACGATATCGACTTGTGCTGTCATACCAGGAATGACCTGGAGCCGATCCGCAATGCTTTCATTTTCTAAGCTGCGTACCCGAACAAGATAAAAGGTGTTGTTATCATCATCGGTGATGGTATCTGCGCTTATAAGCTCCAGTTCAGCCTGCAAGCCGCCATAAATGGCGTAATCGTAAGCCGTCAGCTTGATAGTGGCTGGCTGTCCAGGATGCAGAAACGCAATATCCTGAGGCGCGATTCTAGCTTCTACCAATAGCTGATCATCGCTTGGCACAATCTCAACGACCTCTTGCCCAGGCTGTGCCACCCCCCCAATGGTGTTGATATGAATGCGCTGTACCACGCCGTCAACCGGTGAGCGTATTTCGGTTAGCCTTACCCGGTCCTGCAGTCCTGTGCCTGATTGCTGCAATGCATTTAAATCACCTATCGCCTGAGCAAGATCGTTACGCCACTCGCTTCTGCGCTCTGCGCTTAGCTCGCGCAGCTGTGTCTCGGCTTCCTCTACGGCGGCGGTTAAACGAGCGACCGCTGCATCAGATTGGCTACGCTCGCCGGTCGCAGCAGACACTTGACGTTGCAGGCGAAGAATTTCGACTTCAGAAACAGCGCCAGAAGCTAGCAAAGGCCGTGTCAGGTTTAACTCCTGGCTTGCCATATTGACTTCACGCTGCGCGGTATCGCGACGCGCCACGGCTTCGCGCAACTCTTCCTGGCGCTGGCGAATACGATCGCCCAACACATTACCCTGCTCACGCAGCTCTTCGCGTCGGCTTTCGTAGGCCTCGCGCTCCTGCATCACAATATCCGGCACTTCCTGGCGCAGCTCTTCTGAAGGCTCGAACGGTGTGTCAGTAGCCAACGCGCGTAGCCGCTCGGCTCTTGCCTGAAGGGCAAAACGCTGTGCACGGTTCTCACGAAAATCAGATACAAACCGGGTCGGGTCGATTTGCATCAGCACTTCGCCCGCGCTTACCATTTGCCCTTCTCTCACCATAACCCGTTCAACGACCCCGCCATCGAACGATTGAACACGCTGTAATTGACTAGCCGGTATAACGCGACCTGCACCACGCGTTACTTCATCTATCGAGGCGAAGTAGGCCCATACCAATAGCGCGATAAGGGTGAGCAAGACGGTGTAAAGAAAAAGCCGCGCACGAATGGGCTCTTGCTGCATGCGCGCCCAATCCGTGTCGCTTGCCCAGTCGCGATTCAAATGCGCTGAGGTAACCCGCTTGGCAAATAGCCGGTCCATAAAAGGACGAAACGGTTTTTGGCCTTTTTCAGAAAACCGGCCAATCGCATCGAAGCCCTTTTGCTCTGCCGTTGAAGAGGATTTTTTAGCCATTACGATGCCCTCCCGATCTGGCCATTTCGCAGCGCCTCAACCACGGTATCGCGAGGACCGTCGGCAACGACTTTGCCGGCATCCATAACGATGATGCGATCCACTAGCGAAAGCAGCGACGTACGGTGAGTAACCACCAATACCGTTTTACCTTCAGCCACTTTGGTAAGGTTGGCTTTAAACGCCTCTTCACTAGCGTTATCCATTGAACTGGTGGGCTCATCCAGCAGCAATATGGAAGGGTCTTGGACCAGGGCACGGGCAATGGCTACCGACTGTTTCTGACCACCGGAAAGCGCTTGACCACGCTCCCCCACCTGCAAATCGATTCCGCTCGGATGCCCATTCACTAGTGATTCAAGCCCGGCTATCTGTAGCGCACGCAACAGCTCGTCATCATCAATACGATCACTTCCCCCGCCAGCCACAATATTGTCGCGCAGCGAGCCGGCAAAAAGACTGACATCCTGAGGCACATAGCCGATATGACTGCGCAGCTGTAGAGGATCCAGCTGCCGGATATCGACGCCATCCAGCAAAATGGACCCAGAGGTAGGTTGATAAAAACCGAGTATCAGCTTGTTGAGTGATGACTTACCGCAGCCAATGCGTCCGAGCAAAGCAATTTTTTCACCGGCCTTGATTGAAATGGAGACATCACGTAGCGCATCACGCTCTTCATCTGGATACCGCAGGGTGACTTTATCCAGACGAATGCTGCCGGCCACGCTTGGTTTTTCAACGTAAGCTTTACCCTCATGGCGCTCCACACGCTTATCCATCACCTTGTTCAATGACTCAAGCGCTGTGGACGATTGATGGTACTGGGCAAGCAGAGCGGCAGCCTGACTGATGGGCGCCATGGCGCGTGACGAGAGCATGTAGGCTGCAATCAATCCGCCTTGGGTCAAATTACCTTCAATAATTTGATAAACCCCGACAATAATCACACATACGGCCACACTGTTCTGCGCCCACTGCGCCACGCTGGAAACAGAGGTGCTCACGTGCTTTAACTGCGCCCCGGTGCGCGATAAAAAGGCCGACGCTTTTTCCCAATGACGCTGAATACGGCTTTCGGCGCGCAACGCTTTTACCGTCTCTAACTGAGAAATTGATTCGACCAACAGTGCATTGCGCCTGGCCCCTACTTCCCACGTCGTCTGAGACAGCTCATGCAACTTGCCTTGGGCAGCAAGCGCATAGAGCAGCACAAATACGATTCCGGCCAGTACAGGAAGCACCAGCCAGGGATTGATCAAGGCAATAATAGCGGCAAATAGCAATACAAAGGGCAAATCGACAATCCCTAAAACCGTTGCCGAGCCGATAAACGCACGCACCGATTCAAACGATTGCAAGGTAGAGGTAAACGAGCCGGTGGATGCGGGCCGCTCTTCCAGGCGCATGCCCAGCGACTTGGCCATAATAGCGGACGACAGATTCACATCAGCCCGGCTAGCCGCCAAATCAACAAATCCGGAGCGCATAAGACGTAGTGCCAGATCAAAGCATAAAACGATAAAAACGCCGATCGCCAGAACCCAAAGCGTTTCAGTAGCCTGGTTGGGAACTACCCGGTCATAAACATTGAGCACAAATAGCGGCATCGCCAGAGCAAACAGGTTGACCGCTACCGAACCGAGCACGATATCCCGGTAGAGACGCCGATTCTCGCGAATAACACCCCAAAACCAGTGTTGGTCACGCTGTTTTTTTACGCCGGGTTCTGAGACGTTGTCTGCTCTGAACTTAGGGCGCACGTAAATGGCTTCACCACTATAACCGGCGTACAGCTCATCAAGGGGTATCTCAATAGCCGCTTCTGAAAGCTCAGGAAAAATAACCTGGGCTTTTTGACCTTTCAGATCCAGCGCCAGCAGCACGCAGGCACGTCCAGGTTCCAACAACAAAACGGCGGGCAATAACGCAGGGTTAAGCGCTGAAAGTTTGCTTTTTACAATACGGGCCGTCAGGCCCGCGCGTGAAGCCGCTCGCCCAAACACAGAAGGAATTAGCTTACCTTCTTCCAGGGGCAAGCCTGCGATCAAAGCTTCTGAAGAAACTTCATGCTGATGAAACGTAGCAATGGCTTTAAGGCATTCTAAAAGCTCATCATTAACTTTTTGTCTACCACGTTGCAGGGGTGCGGAAGTTTCCAGCTTGCCTTGTGTCACAAAGACCTCGTTACTTTAAGCAGTCGCGTACGTGAAGAAATGTCACCCAGGATATATAAGCTTTTCGTATGAATCCTATCGTTCAGGGGTGACCTGATCCAACCCTCTTTTTAAATAGAAGGTCGGTTCAGTCATACGTACCCAAAGGAAGAGTCAACCGCTTAACCTGCGGTAAAGTCCTGCAACGTAAAGCCCTGAGGGCCATCGGTGGTACATACCTGGCCTGGGCTTAATGAAGGATCTTCATAGCCTAAGTCAGCTAAGCTTGGAATATCATCACGCACTACTTCCAAGGTTTGCATCAATTGTCCCATTGCGGCGAGTGTTCGCGCTTCGGCTAGCGTGCGATCAAACTCAGCATTGGCGTAGGCCCGGCTAGCTTCAAAATATTCATTTTCGCTATCCAGGACGTCTAAAAGCGTACGCTGGCCAATATCAAACTGCTGTTGATAAGCACCACGTACCCGGTCGATGGATTGACGGTGATCGTTTAAGTAATTGAGCTGCTCGGTCAGACGCTGAGTATCGTTATAGGCAATCTGAGTGGTTTGGCGCACATTTGTACACGCTGTTTCACGCTGATTAATAGCCTCTTCGATACGCGTTGCTGCCGCATCAAATGCTGCTCGGTCACTGCCGCCACGGTAGATATTCATGCTGGCCACCAGCTGAATGCTATGCTCGTCGCTACGGCCAGTCAGTGAGTTATCCTGATTGTTGGTACCGGTACGTCCTTGAATATCCAGGCGTGGCATAAGCGCTGACCGAGCACTATTTTGCTCAGCGCGTTGCACCTCGATATTTTCCATCGCGGCATAAAAATCAGGGTTACCTTGGAAAGCCATTTCAACAGCTGCGTTGACACTGGCAGGCAACTGATCGGTGAGTGACGGCGCAGGCAGCATGTTCTGGGCAGGAAGCACACCCACAATCCGCTGATAGCGTGCGGTGACATCGTGAAGGTTAGAGGCTTCTGACATCAGGTTGGATTCAGCCAGCGCCAAACGGCCGCTAATTTGCTCTAGATCCACACCACGGCCTGCACCGGAAAGGGCACGCTCTTCAATTTGAGAGAAAACCCGTTGGTGCTGACGGTAGTTATCTTGTGCTAAGCGAACGAGTTCACGGTAACGCAGTACATCCAAGTACGTGCGAAATGCCTCTAACGCTATATTCTCGCTTGTGCCCAGTAGCTCGAAATAAGCAATAAGACGAGTACGCCCTAAACGCTCAACTTCACTACGTGTCGCAAAACCATCAAATACCATTTGCGTTAGGGTTAATTCGGCAAAATCACTGTTATAGCTGCCCTGACCATCATTTTGTTGGTCCTGGAGGCCTACGCCTGCTCTTACATCAATGGTTGGCAGATAGTTACCTTGAGCAGCCCGAACATCACTACCCGATGCATTAAAGTTGGCCCAGGCAGCGTTAACTTCAGGATTGGACACGATGGTTTGCTGAATAGTACTCGGCAGGTCTGTGGAACCCGGCGCATAAAGGCTTGCCGGCAATGATTGCGCCAAAGCCGAAAGCGGCATACAGGCCAGGGTAGCAACCGTTAGTGGTTGAATAGCACTATGTAAGAAAATCTGTTTTAGTTTTACTTTCATATTACCTTTCATCAAGAGTGATCCCTATTGCGTTAAACGCTTATCAAGCAATGGAGTCGCTACTTTCACCACCCCGTTGCGCTTTCATGATGCTATGCGCTTAGTAATCTCATTAATTACAAAACTAATATTTTTACTTACTTCAACACTTTAGTAGAGATTGTGTTACTGGGACTAATGAAAATTACCTAGCAAGAAAGCGTATCAGACAAAAGTTACGGCAAATTTACAAGATGCAAACAAAAATAAACATTTTCACGGTTCAGCCGTTACTGGCTTTCTCTGTAATTGCTGCAGTGCCAACCCAGATAAAATGAAAAGCAAACCCACAAAGGTAGAAGGCAGAAGTGGTTCATCAACCACTAAATAAAGCAGAAACAACGAAATAGGCGGGGAAAGGAAAATGAGCATTGAGACTTTCGATGTGCGCGAGACTTTATGAACCGCCATTTGCCATAAAACAAACGCGATACCCATTTCAAACAGCCCAACATACACACCCGCCCCGACTGCTTTCCAGCTATGCCATTGAAAGCCCGGCCCAATGAGCAATAACACAGTCAAGATCGGCAACCCGACGGTAAAGTTCTGCCACTGCCCCACTAATGGCGAGCGCTCGTCGCGTGCGTTGAGCAGCCAATATAGCGCCCACAGAAGCGTGGAGCTTAATGCCAGTAACACGCCAAGCGGATCTTCAAATGACATATTGAATACCGCGCCGCGTGTTGCAATCACCCAGACGCCCGCATAGGCCACTAAGCCTGCGACAATATCCATGCGCGTTAGCCGTTGCCCTAGAATAGGAACCGCTAAAAAGGCCATCGCTAGCGCCCACGTATAGTTAAGTGCCATGGCCTCTTGCCCAGGCAGACGGTCGTAAGCGGCAAACAGTACCAGATAGTAAGCGACGGGATTCATAACGCCTGCCCATAAGGCCGTTTTCCATCCGCTGTTTAGCGCCTGCCTCATGGTGCCCTGTTTGAGTACCAAGCCTCCCATTAATAGCCAGGAAACCAGCGCGGCAAGCCACATCAGCTCAAGCGGACTCATCCAGCCAAGGCCGACTTTAAACGCTGTCGCTACCGTCGACCAAAGCCCCACTGCGCCTAACCCATAGAGGATAGCCTGGCGATCCTGATTCATCGGTCGATATGCCCTAAGTCACGGTTCGGCTCTATCTGATCACGAACACGCTGTTTGAGCACTTTACTATCAGGAAAACCACCATCGCGCTTGCGCTCCCATAGCAACGTATCATCGCACCAAATTTCAAAGGTGCCGCCGTGCGAAGGCGCAAGCGCTACTTCCTTTAAGCTTTCGCCAAAGGTGGAAAGTAATTCCTGGGCATACCAGGCGCTGCGTAAAAGCCATTGGCACTGCGTGCAATAGCGAATCTGAATTCGTGACACTCTTAAGCTCCTTCTCAGTATAATGTGGTGGTTTCTTACTACATTTTGTCACCCTGGGATGGTAAGCGCCAAGGAGCTCTAATGGCTGAACGCAATATTTCTCAAACGCGTCTTTTTGAATGGCTGACAGGCGATGAGGATAGTCGCCTGTGTGACGACATTCCGGAGAAAGCCTGCTCCGAACAGCCCCACAATTTTTTTCTACATCTATGGGCATCTCTGGGTAACAAGCTTGCTGATGAGCTTTCAAGTGCACGTTTAGTTCTCCCCTGGCTCATGGGAATTATTGGCGCCCCGGTATGGATGGTAGGCTTGCTGGTCCCAATTCGTGAATCAGGTGCCCTTCTGCCTCAGGTATTTGTGGCAGGCTTTATTCGCTTAAAGCCTAAGCGAAAAGGCGTATGGGTGATGGGCGCGGCACTCCAGGCATTGGCGGCGTTAATACTTGCCGTACTCGCCCTTAAAGGTAGCGGCAGCGTAGGCGGCGCCGGCGTTTTAATCGTTTTAATACTGTTGTCGCTGGCGCGCGGTCTTTCATCTATCGCCAGTAAAGACGTTATGGGCAAAACCATCGCCAAACGCCGTCGCGGTACGCTGATGGGATGGAGCGGAAGCGTAGCGGGCGGTGCCACTCTGGCAGCGGGCGGCGTACTCATGCTGCTGGGCGATCGTCCCGGCAATACTGCCCTGGCGGTTTTGTTAAGTGTGGCGGCACTTAGCTGGTTATTGAATGCTTTTTGTGCAGCGCGAATTAGAGAAGTACCTGGCGCGGTTGATGGCGGAGAAAACGCCTGGGATAGCGTCAAGCTTGGCTTATCGTTGTTAAAAGAAGACCGCACGTTTCTACACTTCAACGTTGCCAGGGCTCTCCTGCTTTCCAGTGCATTAGCCCTGCCCTATATTGCGTTGCTTGGCCAGCAGCAAAGCGGCTCGGAACTCGGCGGGCTAGGCCTTCTGGTAGTAGTTTCAGGGCTTGCAGGGATGGTCGCAAGCCCCATCTGGGGAAAACTGGCCGATCAATCCAGTCGTCGCGTTATGCGCAACGCCGCTATTGGCACGGTTGCCTGCTGCTTGCTCGGTGCAAGCTTTGCTTGGCTACCCGGCACCTGGACCCAAAGCGTTTGGCCGTATGCCGTGGTTTATGCACTGCTGGTCATCGTTCACCATGGCGTCCGTTTGGGACGTAAAACGTATATTGTGGATATGGCGAGCCAAGATGATCGTGCACTTTACGTTGCGCTTTCCAACACGCTGACAGGCGTATTAATGCTACTGGTAGGTGGCGTTATCGGCGGCTTGGCGCAGTGGCTGGGCAGCGCAGCATTACTTTTGCTGCTAGCCTTAACCGCAGTTGGCGCGATACTCAGCGCACAGAAATTACCCGAGGTCGAACAACAATCATGATTGCAATGAACCGCAACGCTCGCCATCATGGCAAGCGTATGGCAGCGATATGCGGATAGTTTGCTATTCTAGAGTAGATAAGTGATTTGAAATGCCGCTTAGCTCCTGCGCTGATACACAGCGCCATGGCTACGGAAGAACCGAAGCAGCAACAGGAATCCCTTGATGAAACGATCTCCCCTGATCAGCCCCGAATTACTTGAACGTATTGTTGATGCTTCCCAGGACGGCATTGTCGTTGCCGAGCAGGAAGGCGATGAAAATATCCTCATTTATGTCAACAAAGGGTTTGAGCGCTTGACGGGTTATAGCGCCGACGAAATTCTTTACCGCGACTGTCGTTTTCTACAAAACGATGACCGTGACCAAGAGGCGCTTAACGTTATTCGTGATGCGTTAAAGAATCTGCAGCCTTGTCGTGAAGTTCTGCGTAACTACCGCAAAGATGGCTCGATGTTCTGGAATGAACTCTCCATGACGCCCGTATTCGATGAGGCCGATCACCTCATGTATTTTATTGGCGTACAAAAAGATGTCACTGAACGCGTTGAAGCCCAGCTTGCGTTAGCGAAATTACAAGACAATCAAAACACCTCTAGCAAAGCACACGCATAATAAAATCCGGACTAATACTTGACCTTCACCCCAAGTGGCGTTATATAGCGGCTAGGCGCTATTTTAGCGTTTGGCGCTTCTCTTAAAAGAAGCCGTTGTGATGCCGGTGCGCCGGCTTGGGTTGGAGGGCATACCATGAGCCGTGACCCCTTAAATCGTGAAAATTTTTCAGCGGAAGGTCATGAAGCTGAAGAGTTCGATAATCTTGATGCTGTGAATGACGAACACTACGGCAAGCACAAGCCTAGCAAGGCTGATTCGCTACGCGCTCGCCGTCAGGTAGAAGCCTGGCTTGAAGAACGTCGCCTGCAGCGTGCCATAGAAGATGACTGGGACGCTTAAGCCAAGGCAGCGCTTAATGCTTGGAGAGCCTGTTTTAAAAGCTATCAGCGCCTTGCTTTCCCAAGCACCAGATTCGCAATACCGTTTTTAACAGCGCAGCGCGATGTCATTCCCGGCGCGTTCTGGCCTTTCCAAGCGTAGGGCACTATCATTTGAGCCCTACTCAGCACTTTGCTGTCGTTTTCATCAACCTAATGGATTTCCATGGCGCAATACGTATTCACCATGAATCGGGTTGGCAAAGTCGTGCCGCCCAAGAAACAAATTCTCAAGGATATATCGCTGTCGTTTTTCCCGGGCGCCAAAATTGGCGTGCTGGGCCTGAACGGCTCGGGTAAATCCACACTGCTGCGCATTATGGCCGGTGTCGATAAAGAGTTTGAAGGTGAAGCTCGTCCGATGCCGGGTATCAATGTAGGTTACCTTCCTCAGGAGCCGCAGCTCGACGATGAGAAGAACGTACGCGATACGGTTGAGGAAGCGCTCGGTGCCATTAAAGAGGCCCAAGAGAAGCTAGATGCCGTGTACGCAGCCTACGCTGAACCTGATGCCGACTTCGATGCCCTGGCAAGCGAACAGGCACGCCTTGAAAACATGATCGAAGCAGCCGACGCGCACAACCTTGAGCGTAAGCTTGACGTTGCCGCAGAAGCACTGCGCTTACCGCCCTGGGACGCTAAAGTCGGCAACCTTTCAGGTGGTGAGCGCCGCCGCGTTGCCCTGTGCCGCCTGCTGCTTTCAAGCCCCGACATGCTGTTACTCGATGAGCCAACCAACCACCTGGACGCCGAATCGGTTGCCTGGTTGGAGCGCTTCCTCCACGACTATAACGGTACCGTAGTGGCGATCACCCACGACCGTTATTTCCTGGATAACGTTGCCGGCTGGATTCTGGAACTTGACCGTGGTCAAGGCATTCCTTTTGAGGGTAACTACTCTCAGTGGCTGGAGCAGAAAGAGCACCGCCTGACTCAGGAAGCCAAGCAGGAAGCCTCGCGTCAAAAAGCCATCAAGCAAGAGCTTGAATGGGTTCGCAGCAATGCGAAAGGTCGCCAGGCAAAAAGCAAAGCGCGTCTTAACCGCTTTGAAGAAATGCAGTCGGGCGACTTCCAGAAACGTAATGAAACCAATGAGATTTATATTCCGCCTGGCCCACGCCTGGGTGACAAGGTCATCGAATTTCATAACGTTACCAAGCGCTTCGATGACAAGCTGCTTTACCAGGATCTCTCGTTCACCATTCCCCAGGGCGCGATCGTGGGCATTGTCGGGGGGAACGGTGCGGGTAAATCAACCCTTTTCAAGCTGGTAACGGGCCAAGAGCAGCCGGACGCGGGTGAAGTGGTCATCGGGGAAACCGTTGATATCGCTTATGTCGAGCAGCTTCGTGATGCGCTGGATGATAAGCAGACTGTTTGGCAGGCGGTATCTGGCGAGCAGGATATCCTCAATATCAATGGCTACGAAGTCTCTTCGCGCGCCTATGTTGGCCGTTTCAACTTTAAGGGTAACGACCAGCAAAAGCGCCTGGATGAACTTTCAGGCGGTGAACGTGGACGTTTGCAGCTTGCCCAAACCCTCAAACAGGGCGCCAACGTACTGCTGCTGGATGAGCCTTCGAACGACCTGGATATCGAAACGCTACGCGCACTGGAAGAAGCCCTGCTGGCGTTCCCAGGCTGTGCCATGGTGATTTCTCACGATCGCTGGTTCCTGGATCGTATTGCTACGCATATTCTGGCTTTTGAAGGTGACTCAGAAGTCGTCTTCTTCGACGGTAATTACACCGATTATGAAGAAGACCATAAAAAGCGGGTAGGTAACGACACGCCCAAGCGCATGAAGTATAAGCGTATCGATGCCTAATATGCTTTAGCGCTAGCCAGTATGCAAAAAGCCCCATAGTGGGGCTTTTTGTTTACCTGGTTTTGGCTGAATAAATACGCTAGCGACGGCGTCCGGTAAATAACGATACGACGAACAGAATTAAAAACAGAACAAATAAAATTTGTGCAATGGTTGACGCAACACCTGCAATACCCGAAAAGCCGAGCACACCCGCGATAATCGCAATAATCAAAAAAAGCATCGCATTGCCTAGCATCGTCTTTCTCCTTTTCCTTGGTGACGCTTTTCCACTTAAAAGCGTACGTTACCTTACGTACGATCTGCTTTGACAAAATTAAGCTTTGGCGATAATCCGCTATTCGTCAAGAAATTAACAATAAGTTTATCGTTGTGCTTACGTACGTTTTTAGTACTTAAGCCCACCTCAAAACATTACGCTTTTAAAACTATATTTTTAAAACTATGTTTTTAAAAATAGTAAGCGCCTTTGGTCAAGCCTTGAGCCACAAGGCGCATACCCCATTTAATCGGCGCGGGAAAACGTAAACCGCCCGCCTCAATGGCCTGATGGGCATGGTGTGCCTCATCGGTGGCCATCTGGCGAAGTAATGCCTGGGAGCGCTGATCGCCCTCGATCAACCGGGCTTGCTGCAGCTCAAAGTGCTTACCAGCCACCTCTTGGGTCGCCGCCACCATTCCCAAGCTAAGGCGGTCGCTGGTCACCCCAGATAGAGCGCCTGCTGCGTAGGCTGATGCATAGAAAAGCGGAGTGAAGTGGCTTGTCCGGCTGTTTAGCTGCATCAGCCGCTCTTCACACCACGCCAAATGATCAAACGCTTCAGCCGCGGACTGCTCCATTTGCAGACGAGAGTGAGGAAGCGCCGCAGTGGCGCTCTGCCCTTGGTAGAGGCCTTGATTAAACACGCTGATCAAGTGGTTGGTGCGCATTAACCCAGCGGTATGGCGGCGCTCATGCGTGTCAAACGCGATGTCCTCTACCTTGCTAACCGGGTGATTACGCTGCGACTTGGCGGCGTTAGGGATCAGCGAGCGTAGCGCAGTATCGAACTGATGAATAACGTAATCAGACCGACTAAGTTGACGCTTCATGGCTTACTCCGCTTATCGACAAAAGGGGAAGTCAAATAAACAATGGCGGCTTAGCCTGCAGGCCAGGTGAATTGACGGCCACCGAGCAGGTGCATATGGATATGGTAGACCGTCTGCCCGCCCTTTTCGTTGCAATTCATCACCACACGGTAGCCGTCATCGGCAAAGCCCTGCTGCTTGGCAAGCTGGGCGGCAGTGAACTGCAAACGTCCGATTAGCGCCAGATCGTCTTCCTGAATATCATTTAGGGTGGCAATGTGCTTTTTGGGAATAATCAGCTGATGAGTGGGCGCCATGGGGCTAATGTCGTTAAAGGCGAGAACGTGATCATCTTCATATACGATATCAGATGGAATCTCACGATTGATAATTTTACAGAATAGACAATCCATACCCACTCCTTGTTATCGTTACGTCTGTCGCTCGGCATTTTGCCAAAACGGTTAGCGAAAGCGGCGCTGTGACAATAGATGGCGTACCAGCGGTGCTAAAATCAGCTCCATGGCCAATGACATTCGCGCTCCAGGCACCACTAGCGTATGAGGCCGAGTCATGAAGGCGTCCTTGATCATTGCCAGCAACCAGGGAAAATCCACCGTTGAAGGATCACGAAACCGAATCACCACGAAGGATTCAGCATCAGTCGGAATATCCTGTACTTCAAAGGGGTTTGAGGTGTCCACGGTAGGCACACGCTGAAAGTTGATATGCGTACGTGAAAACTGCGGCTGGATATAGCGCACGTAGTCATTCATTCGCCCCAGAATGGTATCGATAACCGCTTCCTGGGAATAACCACGCAGCTTGGTATCACGGTCGATTTTCTGAATCCACTCAAGGTTCATGGTCGGCGCGACCCCAACCAGCAGATCCACATGACGGGCAATATCGTAATCTTCCGTTACCAGGCCGCCGTGCAAGCCTTCATAGAACAACAGGTCTGTACCACACGGCAGCGACTGCCATTCGGTAAACGTGCCGACCCGGTAACCCGCCTCAATTTTCTGCTTATCTTCTGCATGAATATAGTGTCGGAAGGTACCCGAACCATGTTCGCCATACTCAATAAAAAGACCTTCAAGGCGATCCAGCAGATTGGCTTCTACGGCGAAGTGGGAAAGCTCATCCTTACGCTCGGGCTCTTCACGAAACATGCGATGAAGGTCATCACGCGTGTAGCGGTGAAAGGCGTCGCCATCCACCACGGCGGCGTGCACGTCTTCGCGTAAAAACATGCGCTCAAAGCTTCGCCTGACGGTCGTGGTGCCTGCCCCTGACGAGCCCGTCACGGCGATAATCGGATATTCGCGTGACATTAAGTCCCCCTCGCCTGGGCCAAAGCCTGTTTAACTGGCGCAGGCACCTCGACAGGCTGACCAGCCTTCATGTCGATAAGCAGTTGGTTAACGCGGGCCGTCGCCACAATGCGCTTTTCGTCGCTGGTTAAAACGCGCTGATAAACGGTTAA
The DNA here is from genome assembly GCF_000377665.1 of Vreelandella zhanjiangensis DSM 21076. Classification (GTDB taxonomy): domain Bacteria; phylum Pseudomonadota; class Gammaproteobacteria; order Pseudomonadales; family Halomonadaceae; genus Vreelandella; species Vreelandella zhanjiangensis. The sequence continues at coordinate 14,890 of NZ_KB898654.1, forward strand.
TGCCTTGCCCTGTGGCTCGGGTACTGCGGTTTCAATAACCAACGCTTCAGGCCAACGTGCTTCGCTTTGATACTGCACGGCTAAATCAGCCACTATGCTAGGATAGCCGTGCAAATCCCACTCTGGTAAATCAAGTGCAGCAAACGCCTGAACCCGGGCCTCGTGTAACAGTGACACCAAGGCATCGTGGCCCAGGTGCCGCCCGTAGTTCATGTCGGTTATCCGCACCGTTAGGGGGTGACGATGAATGATCGCTTCAGCGGGAAAATCCAGCTTTACACGTTCCATGCCTGCTTCCTTCCGGTGATGATAGTTATCAGTTGTTATGTTTGCTGCTTAGTAATTACTTCGACACTTCGCGCGCAATAGCACGATAAGCGATATCACGGCGATACTCAGCCCCTTCCCAGTGAATCTCTTTGACGCCCTGGTAAGCCTGTTGCTGCGCCTCTGAGACACTATCGCCCAGTGCCGTTACACACAGCACGCGACCGCCTGAGGTAGTAATCTCGCCCTGAGCGTTTTGAGTCGTGCCCGCATGGAAAACCTTGCTATGCTGCTCGGCTTTTTCGAAGCCATGGATCACGTCGCCTTTGCGATAGCTGCCTGGATATCCACCGGCGGCCATCACAACGCCCACGGCGGCGCGCGAATCCCAATGACACACTTTACCCGCCAGCTGCCCCTTCGCACCAGTTAGGCAAAGCTCTGCGAGATCAGACGTTAAGCGCATCATGATCGGCTGAGTTTCTGGGTCACCAAAGCGGCAGTTGTACTCGATCACTTTAGGCTGGCCCGCCTTATCAATCATTAACCCAGCATATAGAAAGCCCGTATAGGCGTTGCCTTCAGCCGCCATCCCTTTAACGGTGGGAACAATTACCTGCTCCATAATGCGGGCATCAATTTCGGGCGTAACAACAGGGGCTGGGGAATAAGCGCCCATGCCACCCGTGTTGGGGCCAGTATCGCCGTCGTAGGCACGCTTATGGTCCTGGCTGGTGGCCATTGGCACAATGTTTTCACCATCGACCATGACAATGAAGCTTGCCTCTTCACCTTCCAGAAATTCTTCAATCACCACACGGGCGCCTGCATCGCCAAACGCATTGGCTTCGAGCATGTCGCGAATAGCCGCTTCGGCTTCCACTTCGCTCATGGCAACAATAACGCCTTTACCGGCAGCCAGCCCGTCGGCCTTGATGACGATAGGCGCGCCGACCTTTTGCAAATAGGCCAGTGCAGGCTCTACCGCCGTAAACGTTTGATAATCAGCGGTGGGAATAGCGTGGCGCGCCAGAAAGTCCTTGGTAAACGACTTGGAGCCTTCAAGCTGCGCCGCCGCCTGAGTAGGGCCAAAGATAGTCAAGCCTGCAGCCTGAAAGCGGTCAACCACGCCCTCAACCAAAGGCGCCTCGGGACCTACCACAGTCAAACCAATACGCTCGTTAAGCGCAAAGGCTTCCAACCCGGCTAAATCAGTGGCTGCTATATCAACGTTGGTCAGCTTGTCTTCCGTGGCGGTACCAGCATTGCCCGGCGCCACAAACACATGCTCAACATTCTGGGATTGCGCCAATTTCCACGCCAGCGCGTGCTCACGGCCACCGCCACCTATCATCAAAACCTTCATGTTCTTCCTTCTCGAACGGGAGAGCGATTATGCGCCGCATTATGCCACAACGAGGCCTCTCTTGGCGTCAGGAGGTTTTATCCTCTTCATTGCTATCGCTGGGCGGCGGAGACTGGTTCATCGTATTCTGCCAAAAGCGCATATTTTCTTCGGCAAGCTCACGCATAAACTCCATCGGCGTATGGCGCATGGCTTGCTTCCATTGACTCTGCAGGCGCTTTTGCTGCTCAAGCATAAGCTGCGTGCCCTGCTCAAGATAGCGCGCCAGTGGCAGCGGAGACGACATATCGTAAACCCGAATCAGCTGCGCGAGCAGATCGTTAGAAAACACTTCGGCGTTATTATCCGACTGTTCCTGCTCAATAATGATCGAAAGTAAAATGGTACGCGTCAGGTCTTCACCGCTTTTCGCATCTTCAACCCGAAACGGCTCTTCTTCAATGATTAAACAGCGCAGGTCCTCAAGCGTTACATAACGGCTTTGCTGAGTATCGTACAACCGGCGATTGGCATACTTACGAATTACGCGCACAGCGCATCTCCTTAAACGCAATAGGGGGTGCCCCCAATGGTATTATTGTGCCTGCACCACGCACCCATGCAAACCATGTGAGTAGATTAGTGCGGAACAGCGTGCCAATCCTTTGACCAATAGATGCCGATTATGAATTTGATTTTGCTTCATCCCAGTGACCTCGACCAGCAAGGCTACGCACGCATCAGCGATCCGCGCAGGCTAGCGCATTTGCGTGATATCCATCGTGCAACACCCGGCAGCCGGTTAACGGTGGGGGTTCAAGGTGGCTTGATGGGCAAGGCACAGCTTATTGAACTCACCCGCGAGCAGGCGGTGTTTGCATTAGATTCTTTAACTGATGTCGCCCCACCCGCATTGCCCGTTCATCTGGTGCTCGCCCTGCCTCGTCCCCGCATGCTGGCGCGTACGCTTGAGCATGTGACGGCGCTCGGGGTAAAAGAGATTACGCTACTGCATACCAAACGGGTAGAGAAAAGCTACTGGCAATCGCCTGAGCTCCTGCCTGAAAAAATTCATCAACATCTGATATTAGGATTAGAGCAGGCGCGCGATACCCAGCTGCCCAACGTGATCTTAAGCAAAGGATTTCGACCGTTTATTGAAGAGCAGCTGCCTGACCTTCTTCGTGAGCATCGTGGTCTGGTAGCTCATCCGGGCATGCCCATGGCCTGCCCGCGAGGTATTAGCGAAAAGACCTTGCTGTTAGTGGGCCCTGAGGGTGGGTTTATTCCATGGGAAGTTGAAAAGCTGTTAGAGGCAGGCTGCGAAGGTATGCACTTGGGCCCCCGCATTCTGCGCGTAGAAACAGCCGTGACGGCGTTGCTCGCCCGGCTGTTTTAGACGCTTTTAGCTAATCTGCTAGGATTGTTTATCTTCTGGATCATGCGACACTACGGTTGCATCCTCACCACATGAGGGCTCTTGCTGGAACGTGCTACGCACATCCAGAAGGCCTAAATGGCTGATAGTGCGCCGACCCAGCAACAGCGGGTAGAGCATTTCCTCGCGATCCCGAAGGCTGAACTGCTCCTCGTAAATCGTATCGCCCATACAAACGTTCATCAGAACTACCGGCCGCTCATCGCGGCCGCCTGCGCCGCGTACCGACAGCTCGCGGTAGAGCGGCCGTTCAAGACGGTCGCTAAATTCTTCTCCGCTGCCCTGATCCTCAAGCTTCAAGCGAAAGCGCACCCAATCCTCGCCGTCTTTCTCGAACATTTCGATATCACGTGCGTCAAGCGATGAGGTAAGAGCACCGCTATCCAGCTTGGCTTTCACCATGATGCCCCACGGCTCTATGGTGGCATTTTCAACCCAGCCAAATACTTGCTCATCACTGGCAACGGCACTAGCCGTTAAAGCACTCGCCAGCAAACCACCTGCCAGCATTTTTTCCACAAACCTCATAGCATCGTCCTTGGTGAAATAAGAGATTAATCGTTTTCAGCGCACCTGCCGCAGTCGTTCAAGAAGCGACTGGGTAGCAAATGCATCCGGCGTTAGCCCTTGCTGACGCTGGAAGGCGCGCAGCCCTTCACGGGTATTGGGACCCATGACGCCATCCGCCCCGCCTACCCCGTAGCCTGCGTCATTCAAGCGTTGCTGAAGCTCTTTAACATCATCGCGGGTTAAGGCTGCCTCCCCTCTTGGCCACGACTGCTGGATGCCGTCCCGCCCAGCAATTTTATCGGCCAGCGTGGCTACCGCCAAGGCATAGCTGGTGGCGTTGTTGTAACGTAAGATCGCCCGGAAGTTAGGCCCTGTGAGAAACGCAGGTCCCTGCGCGCCAGCGGGAATAACAAGCGCTGCACTCTCAAAATCAGGCAGCTCGCCCTCCAGGGCACGAACGCCCTGCCGGCTCCACTCAGCACTGCTGAGCCGTTCAGTTTGGGAATAATCAAACGACGTTGGCAGTACGACCTCAACACCCCACGGCTGACCAGTTTGCCAACCCGCCCGAGCCAGGTAATTAGCGGTCGAGGCCATCACGTCTGGAATACTGCCCCAGATATCGCGGTGCCCGTCGCCATCGCCATCTACGGCATAGGCTTCAAAACTGCTGGGAATAAATTGAGTATGCCCCATGGCGCCTGCCCAGGAGCCTTTCATGCGTTCGGCAGAAATATCGCCCTGCTCAATAATGCGCAGGGCGGCCAGTAGCTCGCCGCGGGCAAAATCTCGTCGGCGCCCATCGTAGGCCAGGGTAGCCAGCGCTTCAATAGTCGAAAAGTCGCCAAAGTTACTGCCGTAATTACTTTCGATACCCCAAATGGCGACGACAATTTCTGCAGGCACACCAAAACGTTGCTGCATCTCCAAGGCCGTTTGGCGGTTCTCTTCAAACCGCTCACGACCGGTATTGACGCGCGTATCGGAGGCGGCTGAATCAAGATACTCCCAAATAGGGCGCACAAATTCAGGCTGATAGCGATCTAGTTCAATGACGCGATCACGATAACGCACGCCATTCAGTGCCGTTGCCAGTGTTGCCTCGCTAATCCCTTGAGTGGCCGCAAAACGGCGGAACTCATTTAACCATTGCTCAAAATTGGCATAGCGCAGCTCTTGGGCTCCGCGTGCATCCACTTCCGTCATTAACTGAGGATTGGCTTGCAGGCTACCGCTCAGCAGCATGGACAGCAGTCCTGTGGAAAGCGTAAGCGACGTATGGTTAACCACACGGCGCAGCGGTAAATCGATCTTCAACGACATAGCATCTATCCTTGAGCAGTCCTTAGCATGCCTGATGATGGCCTAGAAAATAGGCAGATACTAGCCTTTCTCTATAATTCCCACAGGCCCTTATTGCCATGCTTTACTCGTCGGCTTCTTCCAGTTCGGTACGTTCGATGAGCCAGCGCTGCCACTCCTCGGGCATTACGCAAGGCTTGGCAAATTGGGCTGGCGCACTACACCAAGGCTGATGGCGCTCAACCCCATAGGGAAGCGAATCCAGGCTGGGTAGCCAGTGAGCCACATAAAGCCCTTTCGGGTCATAATGACTGGCTTGTTTCAACACGTTAAAATAACGGTTCTGGCGTGGGTCACGCCCGATGCCCGCAATATAGCGCCAGTTGCTCCAGTTGTTGGCCACGTCATAATCAATCAGACAGTGCTCAAACCACCAAGCGCCCAAGCGCCAATCAACGTTTAAATCCTTAACCAGGAAGCTTGCTGCGTTTTGACGCGCGCGGTTGGAAATCCACCCCGTCTGGCGCAGCTCTAGCATCGCCGCATCGACAAAAGGCATGCCGGTTATCGCCTTACGCCATGCGTTAAATGCCTTATTGGGTGTGGGAAGATCATGCTCCCCAAAGAGCTTGGCGCCTTCCAATTGGGCTACCAGATGAAAGTACTCGCGCCATAAAAGCTCAAATGAGATCCAGTTACTCGATTCGTCGCTACCGTGCAGTGACTCCCAATCGTTAACCGCATCATTTGCCTGGCGCGCCGATAGGCAGCCGCGAGCCAGCCAGGGAGAAAACCGCGTCGAAAAGTCAGCACCCAATAAACCGTTACGGGTTTTCTTATATTTCGCAGGACCATTCTGGCGCCAGATATACTGGTGCAGACGCTCATGGGCAGCATTCTCACCGCCAACATACACAAAGCCCTGGCGCTCATCGGGTTGCCAGTTGGCCGAGTACTCACAGACTGATTTTAACGGTGGAAAACCACGCGAAGCATCTGGCCAGCCAGGCAGCGTCACAGGCGCGGCAAGCGCTTTGGGGATAGTGCAATACTTTTCCACGCAGCGCCGAAAAGCAGAAAAACTTTCCGGCAGTTCATCAGGCTCAAATGGAAGCGCGGCGCTATCGAACAGACGTCCACTTTCAACGCAATAAAGGTTTGATGTCTTAGGCAGCGTTTTGGCTACCTTTTGAATATGCTGGGCTTCTTCAAATCCTGCGTGTTGTGCTACTCGGACTTCCCGGGCCTGAAGCGAAGAGGCCATTTGCACGACAACGTCAGCAGGGTTACCAATACGCACCAGCAGGTCACTTCCCCGCTGTAAAAGCTCGCCGCGTAACTCCATCAAGCTTTGCCATAGAAACCGCAATCGGGCGGGGCCTATCCGGGGCGTGGCCTCCTCTTCTATCACAGGTTTCAGCCACTTTTCATTGAGTACATATAGACACAGAAGCTGATCAGGTTTTGAGGTGAATTCGAGCAGGGGGTTATCTGCGACACGCAAATCGTCTTGCAGCCAGACAATATCGATCGTGCTGTTCATGCTCTTGCCTCCTCGGCATGCTTTGCTGCTGGTTTCATAGCCGCAGCGCTTACTGCAATAGCGCACAGATTCCAACAGCACACTTATCTTCTATTGAAGCTAAGCGTGGGTATTACTTTAAACGCCTATTTAATGCGTTAAATATTACGGGTAACGCCTGCACTTAATAGGTTTTAAATGTGCTTGACGAACCAAAAACGTAGACATCATAACTTATACAGTACAATTATTGTACATAAGGATATTTTTTAAATTCAATGTCATCCCACCGAAATACTGCGTAAAAAAAGCCACCTTGGCGGTGGCTTGTTAAGGCTCATACTTAAAAAATCATTAGCGTTTGAAGCCATTAGTCCGGATCAGTTGCGCGTGGTTGGCGCTTGGCATTCTCATAGGTTTCCAGGCCGCTTTTCAATTCATGGGTCAGCGGGTCATAGTTAGGGCGCAGCTCATCTTTTACCGTACCGCTCCAAAGCCGTGAGCCGACAAAATAGCCCGCCCGACCAATAACATGTGCTGCTACCGGTGCGGTCATCAGGATAAAGACAATCACCGCGAACGAGCGGGCCACTACGCCAACCTCTGAAAAATGCATGGCCGCCGCCAGCATAATTAAAATAACGCCTAATGCCGCCGCCTTGGTGGTTGCATGCATACGCGTTAAAAGATCCGGTAAACGTAATAAGCCAACCGCTGCCAATAGCATAAACAAAGAGCCCGTCAGCAGAAGTGCGCCTTTAATTGCCTCAATCATCGCGTGGCCCTCCGCGTTCCAAAAAGCGTGCAAAACCGATGGCGGCTAAAAAACCCATTAGAGCGATCACAATGGCGGCATCCAGAAAACTGGCAACGCCTGACTGAATTGCATAAACGCCCACCAGCCCGACTACCGTGGTGGAAAACAGCTCAAGCGCTACTACACGATCAGGCAGGCTTGGGCCTCGCACTACGCGCACAAAGGTCAATATAAGCGCCAGCCCCATAATGACCTGACTAATTAACAGAACCGTATCCATTAGCGAAATAACTCCAGGGCTCGATGCTCCATTTCTTTCAAGTTGCGCCGCAGTTCTTCTTCGTCATCCAGGAACATGGCATGTATATAGAGCACCTTACGATCATCGGAGACATCCAAACTCAGCGTTCCAGGGGTTAATGAAATCAAGTTGGCGACCATGGTGATTTCCATTTCCGTGCGTGCTGAGAGGGGCATGGCGATCACCCCCGGCTGCATGTGCCAGGGCGGCGTTACAATATCAAACGCAACGCGCAGGTTAGCCTGCACAAGCTCTTTCATGAAAAAACCCAGAAAGCGGATAATCAACGGTATGCGTGCCGGATATCCTTTGAGCGCGCTTACCTGCGGCTCAATAAGCACCAGGGCGATATAGCCAAACACCATACCAACCAGCAGATTCAAGCCGGTAAAATCGCCGCTCAGCAGCACCCACGCCAACCCCAGCAGCAGGTTCCAGATAGCACCGGTCATGGAGTACCCTCCCCGCCACTCGTGTTCATTTCGGGTTGAGGATCATCTGCATTCAGCAGCGCCTCTTGGGCATTGGCTGCAACGCCCAGCACCGCCTCAATGTAGCCGTCCGGCTCAAACAGCTGATCACCGATGGTATTCATCACCAGCATGATCGGCTCGGCAAAAATACCAATTAAAAGTGAAAACAACGCCAGCACAACCACCGGAAGGTACATCATCCACAGGCTTGGCTTGATCAAGCGGCCGTCGTCGCCGCTTGGCGCGGCGGATACCGGCACAAGATTCTCTTCCGGCAGGCCTTTCCAGAATACCTCATTCCAGATCTTGACCATGGAATATAGCGTCATCAGACCCACCGCCAACGCAATGCCGGTCACCACATACGCTTCGGCTTCAATGCCCGCACGTACGATCACGAACTTGGCAAAAAAGCCCGAAAGCGGCGGTACCCCGGCAAGCGAAAAGGCTGAGATAAAGAAGGCGACCGCAAGCCAGGGGCGCTCTTTGTAAAGTCCCCCCATCTTCTTCAACTGATAGGTGCCCTGCAGGCGGTGGGTAATCCCGCTGATCAAGAACAGGTTCGTCTTGACCACTATGTTATGCATGATAGCGAACACGCCACCGGCAATGGCCAAAGGTGTATAAAGCGCGAGCCCCAGAATCATGTAGCCAATCTGGCTGACGATATGGAAAGAGAGAATACGCCGGAACTCGTACTGCGCCGCAGCCCCCAACACGCCGGTTACCATGGTCAGCACTGCGCCCCAGAGCATGATGTCCTGCAGGTAGCCCATGGACTGATCAAAAATCAGGGTGAATACACGAAACAGTGCATAGACCCCCACCTTGGTAAGAAGACCGGCAAACAGCGCGGAAACCGCTACGGGCGGCGTATGGTAGGAAGCCGGCAGCCAGAAAAACAGCGGAAACGCGGCCGCCTTGATTCCAAAGGCCACCATGAACATTACTGCCAGTACTTCAACCATGCCGGCGTGCTCGACCATATCGATTCGCAAAGCGATATCCGCCATGTTCAGCGTACCCACGGTGCCATATAGCAGACCAACCGCCGAGAGGAAGATAACCGAGGCCAGCAAATTCAGGGTAACGTACTTGATCGCGCCTTCCATCTGCGCCCTTTCGCCACCTAAAATCAGCAGCGCAAAAGACGCCACCAGCATAACCTCGAACCATACGTAAAGGTTGAAGAGGTCACCGGTCAGAAAGGCGCCCGCCACCCCGGCGAGCAACAGGTGCATCAGCGGGTAATAGCCAAACTTTTCATGCCCGTGGCCGGTGGTTGCCAGCGAGTAGATGCCCATGGCCAGACCTATGATACCGGTCATCAGAATCATGACGGCGCTCAGTACATCAGCGATCAGCGTGATCCCGAACGGCGCAGGCCAGCTCCCCATCTGCATGGTGATGTAGCCTTCAGAAAGCGTGGCTGCAAATAACCACACACTGGCGACCAAAAGGGCAAGATTACCGGCAACGGCAAGAAACCGCTGCATGGGACGCGAGCGCCAGAAAAGCAGGGAAACGGCCCCCGAAAGTAGGGGCAAAAGAATGGGAAGAGCAACTTCAGGCCTCACGTATCGGTATCCTTCATCTTGTCCAGATCATCGGCCTTAACCACTTCATAGGCACGGCGAATCAATACGACTGCAAACGCCAGTACCCCAAATGCGATCACGATGGCGGTCAGCACAACCGCCTGGGGCAGCGGATCGGCCACCTCGCCAACAGGCTGTAGCATGCCTTCCGGAATCAACGGAGGCGCGCCCCGCGTCATACCTGCCGTGGTAAAGATCAGCAGGTTGGCAGCATTGGAAAGCAGCAGCAGCCCAATCACCAGCTTTACGATTGAGCGTCGCAGCATCATAAAGATGGCGGTTGCATACATCACGCCAATCGCTAGAGCCATTAACGGTTCCATGCGCATCCTCCTGTTAACTTATGGCTCATCCTTGTCCACCTCCATCAGCGCCATGACCATGCCGATTACCGACCCCAATACCGACAGATAAACACCGATATCGAAAATTAGCGGCGTCGAAGCCTTGAAATCAATAACAGGGATTGTCCACCACTGGGCCGTCAAGAACGGCTGACCCATGAACCAGGCAGGAACCACTGAAACGATGCCCAGCAATAGACCCACGCCAATCAGATCGCGCGGGTCAACCATGCGCAGCACTTCCTTGGTGGCACTAACCCCAAAAGCCAGCAGGTACAGCGTGAACGCCCCCGCTGCCACTAGCCCGGCGATAAATCCACCGCCCGGCTCATCGTGCCCTCGGAACAGCAAAAAGACCGAGAACATCAGCTGCAAGGGCATTAAAAACCGCGCCGCCGTATTAAGAATGATCGTCCCTGACTTAACCATCGTACGGCTCCTTGATATCTGACTTGCTGCCTTCGACGGCTGTTTTGGGGCTTTCCGGCTCGTGGCGCAGCTTAAGCATGGCGATCACCCCGATAGCCGCCAGGGCCAGTACAAACATTTCGCCCAAGGTATCCAAGGCACGGTAGTCGACCAGAATCACGTTGACGATATTGCGGCCATAGGCGAGCGGCGCGCTATTTTCGACCATGTAGGTAGAAATGGACTCAAACTGATCAATGCTCCAGGCGGTCATGATCAACAAGAAGATCAGAATACCCATTATTGCGGCCACCGAACCGTCACGGATGCGCTCAAGCGGAGTGGAAAGGTGAGAAAAGCGCGGCAGCCTAAACAGCACCAGGACCAGCAAAATAACTGTGAGCGTTTCCACCAGAAGCTGCGTAATACCCAGGTCAGGCGCGCTGAAAAGAATAAAGATGAGGGCAATCGAGAACCCCATAATACCCACAGACACCACAGCACCCAGGCGCGAGCGGGTAACCGTGGCAAATAGAGCCCCCATCACCATGGTGCCCACCACAATGACTTCGTGAAACCGCACATCAAGATCAAAAGCCAGCAACGGAGAGTGGCGCAACAGAATGGAGTTACCAATCAGGATGATCAGAACCACCAGCATGACCAAGATATAGTTACGCATATAGCCGTTTTGCAGCACGCGCGTTTGCCATTCAGAGAATTGCACCACGCCATTTAATAAGCCTTCATAGCCGGCTTCAGGGCCATAGCGCATGACAGGGGCCAACAACATAAGCTTGCCTCTTACGTTGTCCCAGTATTTGAAGAGCAGTAACCCCAGCCCCAGGCTAATAACTGACATTATCAGTGCCCAATTAACGCCGTACCAAAGTGACAGCGCAACGTCTCTCGGCTCTCCTGCCACCGCGCTTGCGGCGGACGATAAAAGGGAATCAACACCAAACGTCGCGGGCGCCAGGCTAAAGACCAGCGAGCCTACGCTTAACAGCGCAGGTCCCATTAACATACCCAATGGCGCTTCATGCGGTACTTTTGGCGTTTCATGACGTTTACCATAAAAAGGGCGTAGTGCAACAATCGCCGCCACAGCGATGGTCAAAATAGCGCTAACAAATGCGAAGACGACCAATAAGCCCTGAAAATCCCCTGCGCCAAGCACCGCTTCAAACTTGAGCTCTTTACCAATAAAGCCAAGTAAAGGCGGCACACCGGCAAGCGATAATGCCGCTACCAGGGCAATGGTGGCCGTCACCGGCATCAAAGGTCTTAACCCACCCATGGCGGTAACATCTTTGGTACCGGTTTCATGATCGAGAATCCCCGCCACCATAAACAGCGCACCCTTGTACAAGGAGTGGGCAAGCAGAAAGGTTACAAACGCCGTCATGGCGTACTCAGTACCTATGCCCAGCAGCATGGTCAATGTGCCGAGCGCCATAATGGTTGAGTACGCCAGCAGTTTTTTAATATTCGTGTGATTGATAGCCAGGAATGCGCCTACCAGCAGCGTGATAGCGCCAACTACAGAGAGAACGCCTATCCAAAGTGGCGTTCCCCCCAGCTCAGGCTGAAGCCTGGCCATCAGGTAAATCCCTGCTTTTACCATGGTAGCGGAGTGCAGATAGGCCGATACTGGTGTCGGCGCTGCCATCGCGTTAGGCAGCCAGAAATGAAACGGAAACTGGGCGGATTTGGTAAAGGCACCCAACAGCAGGCAAATGAGCATCGGCGTATAAAGGGCATGCTCGCGTAAATCGGCTTCCATCCCGCGGATATCGGTCAATGACCATTCACCGCTGGAGACGCCCAGCAATACGAGCCCGGCCATTAGGGCAAGCCCGCCTGCAAACGTGACAAAAAGCCCTTGGCGCGCTGATTTTCGTGCCTGCATATCGGTGTGGTTAAAACCGATCAACAGATAGGACGTAACACTGGTCAGCTCCCAAAAAATAAACAGGGTAACCAGTCCATCGGCCAATACCAGCCCCAGCATGGAAACCATAAAAGCCAGTAAGGCTATATGGAAGCGCGCAATATCCCGGTGGCCTTTTAAATAGCTCCCTGCGTAAATAAGCACAAATGTGCCAATAACAGAGATTAATAGGCCGAAGAGTAGTGACAGCCCATCCAGCATAAAGGTGAGACTGATACCCAGTGAAGGCACCCACTGCCACTCCATTAGCATCGGGCCTTCATTGATTACCGTGGGCGCCTGAGCAAATAACCACGCGGCGATCAGAGCAGGAAAAATGGCTAATACCAGACTCGTACGGTCTGCAAACCAGCGCTGCATTAGCGGTGCCAGCGCGGCCAATACAAACCCCATTAAAACGGCGAATTGCATCTAGCGATATCTCCTGGGTAACAGCCCCGCACGAGGCGGGTACTATGGGCGTACGAGTCCTCTCACGGCGAGCAGATGACGTTATCCCTGTCTTCTACTCGTAACCACTTCTGAAGCATTTAAAACGTAAAGGCCCCTGACTTTTTACTCGCCATAAGTACTTTTTTGATCGCGTTAAACGTCAAATACAAGTGATCATAAAGTCGTAGACTCTATAACAGACAGCAGCGAGTTGCCAGACAACCTTTAAACGAAATCAAATAGATAGCGTGCTTATTTTTATGTTTTTCCGCCCTGCTCAATCACTTACTCCGTCAACGGAAGCCAGCCCAAAAGCTCGCTATTAATTACGCTAAGTAAAGCATCGATATGATCATCCCGGTCATTTAAACAAGGGATATAGCTAAACGTTTCTCCACCGGCGGCAATAAAACTGTCACGGATTTCTTCCTGAATTTCTTCAAGCGTTTCAACGCAATCAGCAGAGAAGGCGGGCGATAAAATAGCGATATGCTTGTGGCCCTGTTTAGCCAGCGTAGCGACATGTTCAACGGTCGGCGGACCTACCCACTTTTCCACCCCAAACTGCGACTGAAACGCGGTATCCACTTCCTCTTTGCTGAAGCCTAGCGCTTCGCGCAGTAGCCGCGTGGTTTTCTGGCAGTGGCAGTGGTAAGGGTCCCCTTCCATCAAATAACGCTTGGGAACCCCATGGTAACTCGCCACCAACTTGGTAGGCCGCGTTTCCAGCTGGGCATACATATCGGTGACGGAATTGGCCAGAGCCTGTATATAGACAGGGCGATCAAAATAGGCAGGCACGGTGCGAATAGCCGGCTGCCATTTCATCTTCATCAAAGTGCGAAACGCCTGATCGTTGGCGGTAGCCGTCGTCGGCGAGCCATACTGAGGGTAGAGCGGGAAGAAAACGATACGCTCGCACCCCTTCTCTTTCATGCGGTTCAACACGCTTTTAGTGGAAGGATTGCCGTAGCGCATACAGAAATCGACTTCGACACTGTCGCCATAAAGCGTTTTTAAACGCTCGGTCAGCTTCACCGTTTGAGCTCGGGTAATGGTGAGCAATGGGCTTTCGTTTTGCTCATTGTTCCAAATACTTTTATACGCTTTCCCCGAAGAAAAGGGGCGTCTGGTTAAAATGATCAGTTGCAGCAGTGGCTGCCATTTCCAATCAGGATAATCCACCACCCGCTTATCCGAGAGGAACTCACTCAGATAACGCCGTATTGACCAATAATCGGTGGCATCGGGCGTTCCCAGGTTAGCCACCACTACGCCCACTTTTGCGCGCGGTACGCCAGGATGATCACTTGAGGCATGCGCCAAGCGCCCTTCTCCAGGCTGGTCGATTACAACGCTCTCGGTCATTACGCTTACTCCCGGAAAACTACGGTTGAATAACCAAAATCTTACCATTTTTCGGTAAAGTTGCGGCATAAAGTTATACTATTAGCGCTATTTGTATAATCTCCGACTAATTCGTGTCCATCGCTTTACACTCGCAGCTAATGCTCAGGCCATGAACACACCAAAGGTGCTTCTACCTATCGTTTAGCGCAACGTTACCTAAAAGAGATTTTAATGAGCGATGTTCAACTGTTTAGCGCTGCGCCGCCTGTCACGCTCTATTACGATGGCCAATGCCCGTTTTGCCGAGCAGAGGTTGAGTGGCTAAATAAGCATCCGAATCGCAAATACATCCGGTTGATAGATATTCGACAGGCGGACGTTGGTGCCGCTGAAACGGGCTATTCGTTCGACACCCTGATGGGGCAGCTACATGTGCGAGACAATGAGGGAAACTGGTATGTGGGCATGGATGCCAGCCGGGCCCTGTATGCAACGCTAGGCTACCGGCGGCTGGTAAAGCTTTCTTGCTTACCGGGCCTGCGAGGCGTAATGAATGCAGGCTACCGTTACTTTGCCCGTCGCCGAATCAGGCTTGGGCAGTGGTGGGAAAAACGTTACAGCAAACGTGACAACTAATGTTACAACTAGTGTTACAACTACAGTTAATGAATGCTAATTCGACAGACAATCTCTGCGACTTAGCGATTTTTTTAGAAAACCAGCGGCATACGTGACGTCAATGGCTCACTGTAATGCGCGTCCCGGCCGATCATTTCGTCCTGCGGCACATGTTGAACCAGATACGCACGATGAATGCCGGCGCGTTTCAGCTCCAGATATACATCGTCTAACGAGCGAAACAACATTGGCTTACCACGCTGGGTGAGCATATGCCGTTCACCTTCTACATCTTCAAGTTCAAGTTGATAAAAACGACTACCTGAATGCGTAATGACGCGAATTTCAAAGTTATCGTGGCTTTCGACGAACTGTTTAAGCGCGATCAGTTCCATGGTTCCCTCCTATTATTGGATACAACAATAGGGCACAGCATGACTGTGCCCTATTACATTCCTGTTACCTTTACCTTGGCACTTATTGGCTAAGACGGCAACTTTTCAGGAGAGTTTCAGACTATTCGCGTAATTAGATACTTGAGTTACTGGTACTCTGAGGGATCAATCGCCTTGCCTAGCGAATTGCGGTCAATCCAGTTACCCGCTTTGGTTTCTTTATAACGAAACACCACTTTATCGCCTACTGCTACTGGCAAATCGGCATCTTCTGTTTGGTAACTATACTTTTGCCCCTCTACCACCAGGTAATAGCGATAAAGGTCAGGCATTCCCAGCCACTCTTTAAAGGGGCCCTCTTTCTCCAACTCCTGAAGCTCGCCACGTCCTTCAAGTTTAGGAAGACGCTGACGATTACCACGCCGAAAACCACCTGCCATGTGTTACTCCCGTTCTCTGTGTTGCCGTGTTCTGTGTTCAATAAGAGCTGGCTTCCGCCCTGCCCCACACTAATCGCCGAAAGCCTCACCATAGCTATCGGGGGCCAAATCTTCAAAGCGGGTATATTTACCAATAAATGCCATATGTACCGCGCCGATAGGACCGTTACGCTGTTTACCGATGATCAGCTCAGCAATACCCTGGTTGTCCGGGTTATCCGGATTATAGACTTCATCACGATAAACGAAGGCGATAACGTCCGCATCCTGCTCGATGGCGCCTGATTCCCGCAGATCCGACATTACCGGGCGCTTGTTGGGACGCTGCTCCAACGAGCGGTTAAGCTGAGAAAGTGCCACCACCGGACAGTTAAACTCTTTTGCCAACCCCTTGAGCGAGCGCGATATTTCCGAGATTTCACCGGTACGGTTTTCAGAAAACCCGGGGATCTGCATCAGCTGAAGGTAATCAATCATGACCAAGGCCATATTGCCATGCTCGCGCACGACACGGCGCAACCGCGAGCGCATTTCGTTGGGCGAGAGCGCGGCTGTATCATCAATAAATAACTGCTTGTCTTTAAGCAAGTTGACCGCCGATGTCAGGCGTGGCCAATCCTCATCCTCCAGCTGGCCGGAGCGTACACGCGTCTGGTTAATACGCCCAAGCGAGGACAACATCCTAAGCATCAGCGATTCCGCGGGCATCTCCATGGAAAACACCATAACCGGCTTGTCGCTGGCAATCACGGCGTGCTCCACCAGGTTCATCGCGAACGTGGTTTTACCCATTGACGGACGCCCGGCAATAATCACCAAGTCTGACGGCTGTAACCCCGAGGTCATTTCATCCAAGTCGCGGAAACCAGTCGAAAGCCCGGTCATTTCGCCTTTAAGATTGAACAGCTCATCGATACGGTCAACCGCTTTGGTCAAAAGCTCACTCATGCCGATAGGCCCGCCCGTTTTAGGGCGCTCCTCGGCAATCTGAAAGACTAACCGTTCCGCTTCGTTAAGTAGCTCATCAGCAGGCCGCCCTTGTGGCGAAAAAGCACTTTCGGCGATCTGGTTCGCCGCACGAATCAATTTTCTTAGCGTCGCCCGCTCTCGTACGATATCGGCATAGGCGCGAATATTACTGGCCGAAGGCGTATTGCGGGCAAGCTCTGCCAGAAACGCCAGGCCGCCAACGGTATCTAAGTGATCACGCGCTTCCAACGCTTCTGACAGCGTAATGACATCAAGCGGCTGTCCGGATTCAGCCAGATGAATCATCACGTTAAACACCAGCCGGTGCTCATAGCGATAGAAATCATCAGTTACCAGGCGCTCCGAAACATTGTCCCAGGCCTGGTTATCCAGCATTAGCCCGCCCAACACCGACTGCTCCGCCTCCAGCGAATGCGGCGGCAGCTTTAGGGCTGCCGTTTCCTGATCAGCAGAAGGCTGGTCCATCGCGAGCTCCTTTCAACAGTGCAGCATAGCCAATAAAGGCCACTATTTTAATCGGACAAACCGTTTACAACCACCTTCAGGTCGTTGCGTTAAGCGTTATTGCTAAGCAGCCAACGTTACTTGAAATCACCTGGCTGCTTAGCAATAACTTCTAACAAATAACCGCATACAAATATGCCTGCATACAAATAACCTGCATATAAGTAACCCGCGCATAAATAACCCTCGCATAAATAACAAAGGGCGCGGGAAATCCCGCGCCCTTTGTGGCGTTAATAGCAGTAGCAGGAATTACTCTGCGACAACTACCACGCGAACAACGGCGTCCACTTCTGCATGCAGGTGGAGGGCGATGTCGTATTCGCCAGTTTGGCGAATCGGGCCTTGCGGCATACGTACTTCGCTCTTGGCAACATCGATGCCAGCAGAGGAAATAGCGTCAGCCAGGTCACGCGGACCGATAGAACCAAACAGCTTGCCTTCGTCGCCAGCTTTAGACACCAGAGAAAGCTCGATGTCGTTCAGCTGTTCAGCGCGCGCCTGGGCTTCTGCCTTGCGCTCAGCGGCTTGAGCTTCAAGCTCAGCACGCTGTACTTCAAATGCTTCAACGTTTTCCTTGGTGGCCGGTACGGCTAAACCGTAAGGCACCAAGTAGTTACGACCATAACCAGGCTTAA
Source organism: Vreelandella zhanjiangensis DSM 21076 (assembly GCF_000377665.1). Lineage (GTDB taxonomy): Bacteria > Pseudomonadota > Gammaproteobacteria > Pseudomonadales > Halomonadaceae > Vreelandella > Vreelandella zhanjiangensis. The sequence goes on from NZ_KB898654.1 coordinate 32,476, forward strand.
CAGTGACCTTGTCACCCAGGCCGCCCAGCTTACCAATGTTGTCGAGCAGAATGACTTCCATCTCGTAAACCTCTTGTCAGTTGCCGCGGGCAAGGCGTGCGCGAATTTTCGCGAATGTATCAATCAGCCCCAACAGCAGCACAATGAGAATCGTGGGCCAGGTCGTGATCAGCAGCACATAAAATGCCACCAGCCACAGCCCGTTCATCCCCTTTAATCCAATATAACCATGCACTAACGCGATGCCAGCAACCAATAGCGGAATCCAGCCAAGCACCGCCACCGAATGCGCCCCCAGCATCATGCCAACCACACCGAGTACCGCTAGTACGGCAAGCTCTTTAGGTGTGAGTCTAAAGGCATGAAACTCTTCACGAAAACCGTGCGGGTTATACAACCCCGCCTGCCAGCTTCGTGCCAGGGCCAAACATGCGATAGCTACGACCAAAACCACAAGACCCGTAACACCACCCACCACAATGGAGGCAAGCATTTGAGTATCGTACCCTTGGCTAGCCAGCTCCGTGAGCATGCGATCAACGTCCGAAGAACCTTGTCGCAGTTGCTCAAGCATTAGCTCCATACCGCCAGGCGGGCTAAAGATGCCGAACTGTACCATTGCCGCCGCCACTAATGTGCCCGCAAGCAATGCTTCACTCCAACGCATCCTTTCACGCAGAACCGTCGCCATCAGCGTTACCAGCAATACGCTGGTAAGCGGAATAACGTCGCCCTGCGCCCACCAAAAACCTGCCGGTAGCGCAGCGGCGATGATGACCGGTAGTGCAGGCGCGAAGCCTTTACGCAGGGTCACTAACGCCGCAATAGCTGCACCTAACCAGAACAACCAAGGCACTAGCGTTGCCAGCGCTGCCCCGCCTACGGCGTAAGGCAGCCCTCGCATTAGCCATCTTGCCAGTGCCAGCATCACGTTAAACGCTTACTGGTGGCTATCGGAGTAGGGCAGCAGCGCCAGGTAGCGCGAACGCTTGATAGCAGTCGCCAGCTGACGCTGGTAGCGTGCTTTAGTGCCGGTGATACGGCTCGGAACAATCTTGCCAGTTTCGGTGATGTAAGCCTTCAGGGTGTCGAGATCTTTGTAATCGATCTGCTTGACGCCTTCAGCAGTGAAGCGGCAAAACTTACGGCGACGGAAAAAACGTGCCATGGATTAGCTCCTTAAAACGTGCAGTGGATAGAATCAGGCAGTTTCGATTTCTGAATCAGAGTCAGCATCAGCGCGCGGCTTGTCTTCGCGACGCGGACGCTTCTCTTCTGCCGGTTTCATCATCGGGGAAGCTTCGGTAACCGCTTCCTTGCAGCGTACAACCAGGCTGCGGATGATGGCATCGTTGAAGCGGAAGATGTTCTCGATTTCTTCGAGCGTCTCGCCAGTACATTCAACGTTCATCAGCACGTAGTGGGCTTTGTGAATCTTGTTGATCGGGTAAGCCAGGTGACGACGGCCCCAATCTTCCAAGCGATGCACGGTACCAGCGTTTTCAGTAACGATGCTGGTGTAGCGCTCGACCATGGCCGGCACCTGCTCGCTCTGATCCGGGTGGACCATAAATACGATTTCATAATGACGCATAGGATCTCCTTGCGGTTTGACAGCTTCCGGTGTGTGTACCCGCAGTAAGCGAAGAACGACGACAGGGAAGCAAGGAGTTAACTGAAATGCACCCAACTTACCGCTAGGCGGCAGCTAAGGCATTAAGCAGAACTACTGTTTGAAAACCTGTGCCCGCCTGTAGACAAACGGGCGCAGGTATTCTAGTGGGCAAGCGGCTAACTTGCAAGCTGACGTTGGCGTACCGCTTCAAACAAGCAAATACCCGTAGCCACCGAGACATTCAGGCTTGAAACCTGACCTGCCATGGGCAGCTTGGCCAGGTTATCGCACGCTTCACGGGTTAAGCGTCGCATTCCCTTCCCTTCTGCTCCCATCACGAGCGCAGTAGGTCCGGTCATATCGATAGCATAGATGCTGGCATCGGCCTCTCCGGCTGTACCGGTAATCCATACGCCAGCGTCTTTTAATTTGGCGAGCGTGCGCGAAAGATTGGTTACCTGATAAACCGGCACGACCTCAGCCGCGCCACAGGCTACTTTACGCACCGTGGCATTGAGCGGCGCCGCTTTATCTTTAGCCACAATTACACCGTGCGCACCCGCCGCATCGGCACTGCGCAAACAGGCACCAAAGTTGTGAACATCGGTCACGCCATCAAGTACAAGCAGTAGCGGAGGCGTTTCGGCCTTCCAGGCGCGCAGCTTCAACCACAAAGACTCTTCACCTTCAGGCGTTAGCGGCGGACAAAATGCCACCACCCCCTGGTGAGCGGCCCCTTGAGTTAGCTGGTCCAGCAAGTCGCGAGGCTGTTCTTTAATACGTGCGCCGCGCGCTTGCGCCTGCTCTACAACTTCGGCCAAACGGCTGCCTGCCCCCTGCTGCACCCAAAGCTCACGCGGCGTTTCACCGCGCTCCAACAAGCTTTGCAGAGCATGCACGCCATACACCTGGTCCAGCCCATCAGGCGTGCGAACCATAGTGCGCGGGCCACGTCGAGACGACGCTGACTTCATGCTCAACCTCTCTTCGGTGATGACTGACGCGTGCGCCGTGGGCCGCGACGCGTGGATGGCTTATCTTTCGGTTTATCTTTCTTAGGTGCCGCATCGCTCTTGGGCGCAGCCGCTTCATTAGTATCGCCACTGCGGCGCTTACGCGGCTGACGACGTGGGCGCGGCTTATCGTCGGTCAAGCTGAAATCAATCTTGCGATCATCCATATCAACGCGGGCAACCTGCACGGTTAAGCCGTCGCCCAGTCGATACGTGGTGCCCGTCCGCTCACCTTTAAGGCGATGCTTCTCCGCCTCGTAGTGGTAGTAGTCTGACGGCAGCGAGGTCACGTGAACCAGGCCTTCGACATAAAACGCATCCAGACGCACAAACAGACCAAACTGGGTAACCGATGCGATCGTTCCTTCAAAGGTTTCGCCCAGCTTGTCAGACATAAACTCACACTTGAGCCAGCTCTCGACATCGCGCGTGGCCTCATCGGCACGACGCTCGGTCATCGAGCAGTGCTCGCCAAGTTCGAGCATCTGCTCAAACGTATAAGGGCACCATTTGCTCGGTGGATCGACCGGGGCACCTTCAACGCGTATTACCGTATTGGTCTGACGCGGACCACGGATCACCGAACGTATCGCGCGGTGAACCAGCAGGTCAGGATAACGACGAATCGGCGAGGTAAAGTGGGCATAGGCCTGATACGCCAGCCCGAAGTGGCCTTCATTCTGCGGCGAGTAAACGGCCTGGTTCATGGAGCGCAGCATGACCGTCTGGATAATATCGGCGTCGGGGCGATCCTTGATCGCCTCGCGTAGCGCCTGATAATCCTGCGGCGTAGGCAGATCTCCGCCACCCACAGAAAGCCCCAGTTCGTTCAAGAACAGGCGCAGCTTGTCCAGTCGCTCAGGCGTTGGCCGCTCGTGTATCCGGTACAGTGCAGGAAGGTCGTGCTTGTCCAAGAAACGTGCGGTCGCCACGTTAGCCGCCAGCATGCACTCTTCAATGACCTTGTGCGCATCGTTACGGCTACGCGGCACGATCTTGTCGATTTTGCGCTCTTCGTTAAAGATAATCGCCGTTTCGGTGGTATCGAAATCAATCGCCCCACGCTCGTTACGCGCCTCACGCAATAAGTGGTAAAGCTCGTGAAGGTCATTCAACGGCTTGACCAGCGCTTTGTGCTCTTCACGCAGAGCAGCGCCGTCTTCGCTTTCGTTATCAAGCATCGCCGCCACCTTGTTATAGGTGAGGCGCGCGTGAGAATTCATAACCGCTTCATAAAAAGAGTAGCGGCTGATCGCGCCGGTCTTGGAGATATTCATCTCACAAACCATGACCAAGCGATCTACGTGCGGATTCAGTGAGCAGAGGCCGTTGGATAAAAGCTCCGGCAGCATCGGCACAACCTGCCCCGGGAAATACACCGAGTTGCCTCGTATGCGCGCTTCATTGTCCAACGCCGTACCCGGACGCACGTAATGTGAGACGTCAGCGATTGCGACCAACAGTTTCCAGCTACCCGATTTCGTTTTCCACGCGCACACGGCGTCATCGAAATCCTTGGCGGATTCATCATCGATCGTCACCAGCGGAATATCCCGCAGGTCAACGCGGTGCTGTTTATCGTCTTCCAGCACTTCGGCGGAAATACCGCTGGTTTGATCCAATACTTCAGGCGGAAACTCAGCCGGGATATCGTAACTGCGAATCGCAATATCGATTTCCATACCCGGGTCCATACGCTCGCCCAGCACCTCAATTACCTCACCCACAGGCTGTACGCGTGTGGCAGGCTGCTGAACAACTCTGGCCGAAATCACCTGGCCATCCTTTGCTCCAGCACTGGCGCTGTGCGGAATGATGATTTCCTGGGTAATACGCGGATTCTCAGGAATCAATATGCCGAATTCAGGCGTATTGCTCCGGTATACCCCGACGATAGTTTGCGTATTGCGGGCAATCACCTCGGCAATCGTCGCTTCATCGCGTCCACGCCGGTCGGTGCCGCTAACGCGCGCCAGAACGTGGTCGCCGTGGAACACGCGACGCATTTGGCGTGGCGGCAATAGCAGGTCAGGCTTTTTGCCATCGTCACGGATCAAGAACCCGAAGCCGTCCCGATGCCCCAGGACATTGCCCTTGATGAGATCAAGCTTATCGATCAGCGCATACGCACCGCGACGGTCGCGCAGCACCTGCCCGTCACGCTCCATGGCTGCCATACGGCGACGAACGGCTTCAAGATGATCTTCATCCTCGATGCCCAGCATACGGCTCATGTTTTCATGAGTAATCGGTTTGCCGTAGGTTTCAAGCGCAGCTAACAAATATTCACGGCTAGGTGCCGGATTATCATATTTTTGCGCCTCGCGCTCAGCGTGCGGATCATCACTCAACGTCCAATACTTCATGCGATCGACATCCTTAATGGCGTTTGCGGGAGGCGGACAAAAAAAGCAGCAGACATCAGCTGCGTTTGATGGGTTTCAGCAATTATCAGGCTGAAAAAATTAACGTTATGTTTGGTCATACCCGCAGTATAGCGCTGCATGATCCATGACCCAACCACCTTAAGCAGCAATTCTGCGATTTACACTATAAAATTAGCTTACTGGTCTTGCATTTAATCGCGACCCGCGTATTATACGCGCCACTTGCCCAGATGGCGGAATTGGTAGACGCGCTAGCTTCAGGTGCTAGTGTCCGTATGGACGTGGAGGTTCAAGTCCTCTTCTGGGCACCATACTTTGTTATGTCAGTGTTTTTATAGCCGACTTAACCGAGTAGGTAGTTGAGTAAGACATTTGTGTTCGCCCAGGTGGCGGAATTGGTAGACGCGCTAGCTTCAGGTGCTAGTGTCTGTATGGACGTGGAGGTTCAAGTCCTCTCCTGGGCACCATACGAACACAAATAGATGTGCTATAAGTAATAAATGATGCGCCCAGGTGGCGGAATTGGTAGACGCGCTAGCTTCAGGTGCTAGTGTCCGTATGGACGTGGAGGTTCAAGTCCTCTCCTGGGCACCATTCAATGGTTCCCGTCCGCATCATTATCTCTAGATTTTCCCCTATTTGTTCCCCCCCTTATGTTTTTCTATTTACGTGCATACTTAACGTATTGGCACTGACCATGCTCGGCTTATCGTCTGATTATTAATGGCGCTTTACAGCTGTAGCGAGAGAGAGATCTAAAACTTAAGATCTTGCTCCCGAACATCCGCTATTGCTTTTTTATCCAAGCTTACTGAAACCGCCCTGGCCGCCGGGCTATCTGTTCTAATGCCCACCCCTGGGTATGCAACTCACCTTCTAGTACGGCTTCTATTTCCGGTGATAGGTCGGGGAAAAAGTTAAGTCCCGTGCGCGCCTCTATTTCATCAATCGTCACGAGATAATCATCCAGCGGCTCATTGCCACGCACGTCTTGCGGCATAATAAACGCCAGCGCCAGCGGGGCTTCGTTATGCGGGGCAACGATAATTTTATAGAACGCCTCAGGCACTTCGACAAAGCCTACCCGGTTAAACACATTATCCATAAAGTGTTCAGGAAAGATGGGGCCGGTAATGACCTGCAAACGGTCAAAGCGCGGTGCGAAGTGATCCATGACTGACTCTTCCAGACGCTGCCAGAGCTGACGATTAAGATTAGGCCGCTGCGGCGTCATGTTGCTCATTAAAAACGTATCTGTTTGAGCCTCACGCCCATGCACCGCCGCAATCGCATAGTTGGGCGCCATATGCCCACGGTCATAGCCACTGCCTGAATAACTGTCCGTTTTAACTGGCCAAAGCGTTCGCCAATCAGCCCGAAAATTCGGCCGAGGCCCAATGCTCGTATCGTCAGCAATCGCCGTCAGTTGATAGCTTACCCATAGCGGGTTGACACGCACATCGGACCACCCTACCAGATAGCCGTTATTACGCAGTACGCGGTGAAACGTTGTAAATTGAAAACCATCCCAGGTCGGCACCCCCATCCAGGTATACTCATCCTGATACTGGCGTTCCTGAAACTCCCATAAGCCAGCCCCGGCGACAACAAACAGCACGGCAACGCCCAAACGCCGGCCTTGGCGACGCAAGCGTAGAAGTGATCTTCCCAAGCTCCCCTACTCCCTACTCTCTTTAATTTTTCTATTCGCTTCGCCATTTAGCACGTCGATAGCCAAAGCCAGCACTCAAGGGCCTCATTCTTTTGGCGTCGGTGCTATGCAAAAGGGAATGCGCCACCAGCAGTGTCGACGCTTAAGCTCCCTGTAAGTAAAGCGTCAACACATCCTATATGTCATAAAGTGCTTAGTCTCTGGTTACCAGCCCAGTGAAAACATGGTTTCCAGGTCATGACGTGAGTGCACCTGCATGGCGTTGAGCGTTTCTGTATCGCTAATGCCCTCAACTTCATTAAGGCGCTCGGTAACCAGTTCAGCGAGGCTTTCAAAATCCCGGGTGCGGGCAATCGCCACAAGATCGTAACGCCCGCAGGTCGAGTACACTTCACTGATGCCTTCCACGTCCGCTAAACGCTCAGCCACTGCTTTGACCTGGCCTTTTTCGGTATTAATTAAAATAACTGCGTTTTGCATGGCGTCCTCACTAAGAATGTAAGTGATACGAAAAGAGAGTGGAGTATAACAGGCCTAATGCAATCCGCAGCTCGGGCGGGCTATTCGGCAAGTCGCGTATGACGTTACCATTGGCGAGCATGGCAGGGATAATCTCACGGTAATAGCTGTCATAGAGTGGCTAAACTAAAAAGAGCTAACAAGAGGTGGCTTAATCACCCGTTCCCCGTGACCTATTTGTAAGTGTGATCTACAGGAGAAATCATGGCTAACCAGAGCCGTCGTCATTTTATACGTAGCAGTGTATTGGGTTTGGTAAGTCTACCCTTGGGTATCGGTATTCTATCAAAAACGGCATTTGCTCAGTCATTGCCGCGTCTTGACCCTTCCGCGCCCAGTGCCCAAGCGCTGAGTTATGTCGAAGATGCCAGCAATGCCAGCGACCATCCCGCTTACGAAGCCGGTGAGCGCTGTGATAACTGCATGTTCTACACCGCCGATACCCAGGGCTGTCAACTTTTCCCTGAACATAGCGTCGCCCCAGCTGGCTGGTGTCAATCCTGGGTCGCGCAGGGCTAATGTAACCAGAGCCCACTTAAGAACATGGTTAGCTTAAAAAAGCCCTGCCCAATGCAGGGCTTAGTATCACTTAAGACTTGTCTTTGCTCTCCTCTTCTACCGGCCAGCGATAGCGATGCGTTACGCGCCCTTCATCCATGGAAACCAACCGCACTGGAAACCCCCAAAGCTCATGCAAATGGCGGATTACCGGGTAAACGCTGCGGCCGAGCGGGCGTCGGCTATCCTGTATATGGTGCAGCGTTAAGGAGCGGTCACCCCGAATAGCCGCTTCAACTACTTGAATATTTGGCTCTTTAACTGAAAGCGCATACTGAGTGGAAAGCGCGTCGCGTACCCGGCGATAGCCCTGCTCGTTGTGAATAGCCCCCACGACAAGCGTCTCGACTTGGTCATCATCCACAATTAAAAACAGCTTAAGATCGCGCATCACTTTGGGCGATAAATACTGCTGGATAAACGATTCATCTTTGAAGTTGCACATGGCAAATTCAAGCGTGCTTCGCCAGGGTGTGCCCGCAATATCCGGAAACCACTGCTGATCTTCCTCCGTCGGCGCTTCGCAGATCCGTTTGATATCCATAAAAATGGCAAACCCCAACGCATAGGGGTTAATCCCGTTGTAATAAGGGCTATCAAAATCGGGCTGGTTGATCACCGCCGCATGAGACTGCAAGAACTCCAGCATTAAGCCTTCATCAACATCGCCCTCGTCATAGAGGCGATTCATTAGCGTGTAATGCCAGAAGCACGCCCAGCCCTCATTCATTACCTGGGTTTGGCGTTGGGGATAAAAATATTGCGCCAGCTTGCGCACAATGCGCACCATCTCACGCTGCCATGGGGCCAGTAGTGGCGCGTTTTTTTCAATAAAATACAGCAGGTTTTCCTGAGGTTCCGGCGGATAATTGCCACCGCTGTGCAACCCCAGAGGATCATCATCACTGTGTAGGCTGCCAGGTAGCGGCGTTGCGTTGCCGGGCAGCTCAGGAATCGTGCGCCACAGCATATTTACCTGCGTTTGCAGGTAGGCCTCGCGCTCATCCTGACGCTTGGCCTCCTCTTCTGCGGAGATAGGCGAAGGGCGCTTATAGCGATCAACGCCGTAGTTTTGCAATGCGTGGCATGCATCCAACAGTTGCTCAACGGCATGTACGCCATGGCGCTCTTCGCACTGAGCGATGTATTGGCGTGCAAATACTAGATAGTCGACGATCGATTCGGCATCGGTCCAGGTGCGAAACAGGTAATTACCCTTGAAGAAGGAGTTATGCCCGTAACACGCATGGGCCATTACCAACACCTGCATCATTAAGGTATTTTCTTCCATCAAGTAGGCGATGCAGGGGTTGGAATTAATTACAAGCTCATAGGCGAGGCCCATCTGGCCACGCTTGTAGGCCTGCTCGACGGCCAGGAACTGTTTACCAAACGACCAATGGTGATAGCCCACCGGCATCCCCACACTGGCGTAGGCATCCATCATTTGCTCGGTGGTGATCACTTCAATTTGATTGGGGTAGGTGTTCAGACGGTACTCATCGGCAAGCGCGGCGAGCTTATCGTTAAAGCGCTCCAGATCATTGAAGTTCCAGTCAGAACCCGTCGCTATGGGCTTTTGGGACGCACTCATGGCGCACTCCTCAATACGCGGTTAACGCGCTTGATTTAAGCGGCGTTTAAACAGCTCACGAAACACGGGATAAATATCGCCGGCTCCGACAATTTGCTGCATCGCAAAGCGTTCTGGAAAGTGTTCCGCTACGCTCTGATATTCATGCCAAAGAGATTGATGGTCATGGGGGGTAATCTCCACATAGGCGTAGTACTGCAGCTGTGGCATCAATTGTTTAATCAGCAAATCGCGGCAGGTATTGGAGTCATCATCCCAATTATCTCCATCAGAGGCCTGCGCCACGTAAAGATTCCACTTCTCGGCTGGGTAACGCGCCTGAATAATTTTATTCACCAGCGTCAGCGCGCTTGAAACAATCGTGCCTCCCGTTTCTCGTGAATAGAAAAACTCCTCCTCGCTGACCTCCCTTGCGGCGGTATGGTGGCGCACAAACACCAGCTCCACTTTTTCGTAATGCTTTTCCAGAAACAGATACAGCAACAGGAAAAAACGCTTGGCGATATCTTTGTGGTTTTGCGTCATTGAGCCGGAAACGTCCATGACGCAGAACATCACTGCCTGGCTTGAAGGTTGCGGCTGAGCGCTTAACTGGTGATAACGTAAATCGTAGGTATCAATAAACGGCACGGCCTCAATGCGCTTTTCCAGGCGTTCGATCTCGGCTTTAAGCTCGACAATACGCGCTGGATTACGCAGTACGGTGTCTTTACGCTCTTCGTCCTCCAAGGCTTGCTGAGCCTCTTTTAATGCCCGTTTGATGGGTGCCCGCATGGCAATACGCCTTGCGTAGGCTTCCCGCATGGAGCGGGTAATGCTGATACGCGCAGGTACGCCATCTCTGGAAAGCCCTGCACGCACCATTTTGATTTCTTCCAACGACTTAAGCGGCTTGCGCTGCAGATGAGGAAGCTCCAGACCATCAAAGACAAACTCTAAAAACTCCTCCCGGCTAAGCGTAAACGCAAATTCGTCATCCCCTTCACCCTGATTGGAAGCACTACCTTCACCAGCGCCGCCCCCGCCACCCTGCCCGCCAGGGCGACGAATTTTATCTCCCGGCAAAAACTCTTTATTACCCGGCGCGACAATATTGCGCGCCCCGCCAGGGCCATGCTGGAACACCGGCTCAGAGATATCCTTGGTCGGAATAGAGATTTTTTCACCACGCTCCATATCGGTAATCGAGCGCCGGTTAACCGCTTCCTCGACTGAGCGCTTGATATGCTTACGATAGCGCTCCAAAAAGCGCTGCCGGTTAACCGCGCTTTTATGCTTTGCATTTGGCCTTCGATCAATAAAGTAGGTCATACGACCTCCCTAACCGCCAAGAGTCTTTGCCGCTACTGAGACTTGCGCACGCGCAGATACCATTCGGAAAGCAAGCGTACCTGTTTCTCGGTATAGCCCCGCTCAACCATACGCTCTACAAAGTCTTCATGCTTATTCTGATCCGATTTCGACGCTTTAGCGTTAAACGAGATAACCGGTAGAAGCTCTTCGGTATTGGCAAACATCTTGTGCTCAATCACACCTTTGAGCTTCTCATACGACTGCCAGCTAGGATTCATGCCGTTATTCTGGGCACGCGCACGCAGTACAAAGTTGACCACCTCATGACGGAAATCTTTAGGGTTGGAGATACCCGCGGGCTTCTCGATTTTTTCAAGCTCTTCATTGAGCGACTGACGATTTAGCAGCTCACCGGTTTCAGGGTCGCGGTACTCCTGATCCTGAATCCAGAAATCGGCATAGGTGACGTAGCGGTCAAAAATGTTCTGACCGTATTCACTGTAGGATTCAAGGTAAGCCGTTTGAATCTCTTTGCCGATAAACTCCACGTAGCGCGGCGCCAGAAACTCTTTAATAAAGCCCAGGTAGCGCTCGAACACTTCCGAAGGCAGCTGTTCGCGCTCAAGCGCCTGCTCAAGCACGTAGAGCAGATGTACCGGGTTAGCTGAAACTTCGGTACCGTCAAAGTTGAAGACTTTTGAGAGAATCTTGAAGGCAAACCGGGTGGAAAGCCCCTGCATGCCTTCATCTACACCGGCGGCGTCACGGTACTCCTGAATCGATTTGGCACGCGGGTCGGTATCCTTGAGGTTTTCACCGTCATAGACACGCATTTTAGAGTAAATACTCGAGTTCTCCGGCACTTTCAGGCGCGAAAGTACCGAGAACTGAGCTAGCATGCGCAAGGTATCCGGCGCACACGGGGCGGCATTGAGTGAAGAGTCTTCGAGGAGTTTCTGGTAGATCTTGATCTCTTCGGATACGCGCAAGCAGTAAGGCACCTTGACGATATATACCCGGTCTAAAAACGCCTCGTTGTTGCGGTTATTGCGAAACGCCTGCCATTCGGATTCGTTGGAGTGGGCCAGAATCACGCCGTCAAACGGGATAGCGCCCATGCCTTCGGTCGGGTTGTAGTTGCCTTCCTGAGTCGCCGTTAAGAGCGGATGAAGCACCTTGATCGGCGCTTTAAACATTTCAACGAACTCCATCAGCCCCTGGTTGGCGCGGCAAAGCCCGCCTGAGAAGCTGTAGGCGTCTGGATCATCCTGGGAGTAAAGCTCAAGCTGACGGATATCGACCTTACCTACCAACGAGGAGATATCCTGGTTGTTTTCATCCCCTGGCTCCGTTTTAGAAATGGCAATTTGATGCAACCGAGAGGGGTAAAGGCGTACCACACGGAACTGGGAAATATCCCCGCCGTACTCTTTTAAACGCTTGGCCGCCCAAGGCGACATCACGCTTTTAAGATAGCGCGGTGCAATCCCATACTCTTTCTCCAGCAGCTCGCCGTCCTCTTCAGGCGAAAACAGCCCAAGCGGTGACTCATAAACCGGCGAACCCTTGATAGCATAAAAAGGGATGCGCTCCATGAGCAGCTTCAATCGTTCAGCAAGTGACGACTTACCGCCCCCCACAGGCCCAAGCAGATAGAGAATCTGCTTGCGCTCTTCAAGCCCCTGGGCCGCATGACGGAAGTAGGCCACGATCTGCTCAATGGCTTCCTCCATGCCGTGAAATTCCGCAAATACCGGATAGCGGCGTATCACTTTATTGGAAAAGATACGTGATAGGCGAGGGTCTTTAGCGGTATCGATAACGCTAGGTTCACCAATGGCTTCCAGCATACGCTCGGAAGCACTGGCATAAGCCTTTGGGTCACGACGACAAAGCGCCAGGTACTCTTCCAGGCTCATGTCTTCTTGCTGAACGCGGGCAAAACGGTCTTGAACGTGATCAAAGATGCTCATGGAACTCTCCTATGGCCATCCCCAGACAATCACCACCCAGACGAGTATTTTTGTTGTGGTGTGCCGAACGAGGTGTCGCTCTATTAGCGTAGCCAGCATTAGCAAAATGTGATGACTAAAACTTCAACGCAACGCCACAACGTTCGTGCAAACACCCCCCCACAGCATAGCCATCTAACGATAGGCTATTGATGAAAAAGCAGTTTAAGACCCAAGCACACAGCCAACAGCGTTTAACGCTTAAATTCTGATAAGGCATTGTCTGAGTGAAAAACACCTACAAAAAAGCCGCTACACGCGTAGCGGCGTAATCACGATAAGCGTAAAGACGCTAAAGGATAAGCACTTAGGAGTGCAGCGCTTATGAAGGGCTGTCTTCCAGCGCTACTTTGACGTCAGCGATCAGCAAATCGAGTAATTCAACGGTCGTGTTCCAGGCACACACAAAACGCGCGCCGCCCGCGCCGATAAAGGTATAAAAGGTCCACCCTTTAGCCTTCAACGCGCCAATCGCATGGGCAGGCAATTCGACAAATACGCTGTTTGCCTGGGTGGGAAACATGAGCGATACCCCCGGCAGCGCCTGCAAGCCTTCCGCTAAATACTGCGCCATGGCGTTGGCATGCTGAGCGTTGGTGAGCCAAGCCCCGCTTTCCAGCAACCCAAGCCAGGGAGCCGAGATATAGCGCATCTTGGACGCCAGCTGACCGGCCTGCTTGCAGCGATACGAAAAATCTTCCGCCAGCTCGCGGTTAAAAAATAAAATAGCCTCACCCATCGCCAAGCCATTTTTAGTACCCGAAAAACATAGCGCATCGACGCCCACCTGCCAGGTTAGCTCGGCAGGCGTAGCATTCAGGCCGGCACAGGTATTGGCAAAGCGTGCGCCATCCATGTGCAGGCGTAAATCATGCTTATCGGCAATCGCGCGGATGGCCAGCAGTTCTTCACGGGTATATACCGTTCCGACTTCCGTCGCCTGGGTCAGCGAAACCACTTTAGGCTTGGGGTAGTGAATATCGCTACGCCGTGTCACTAACGCCTCAATACCTTCAGGCGTCAGCTTGCCATTCGCCCCCGGCGAGGTCAGCAGTTTGGCACCGTTGGAGAAGAATTCGGGGCCACCACACTCGTCCGTTTCTATATGCGCCAGCTCATGGCAGATCACGCTGTGGTAGCTACGCCCCATCGCCGACAGTGCCAACGAATTGGCGGCGGTACCGTTGAATACAAAAAACACATCGCAGTCGTAGTCGAACATTTCGCGAAAGCGGTTCGCGGCACGCTCGGTCCAACGGTCATTGCCATATGCCAAATCATCGACCTGATTTGCTTCCAGCAAATACTCCATGGCTTCCGGGCAAATACCGGAGGTGTTATCGCTGGCTAAAAAACGGGGGGTACACTCCGACGTCATGACGCTGATCCTTTTTCACTGGCATTGTCTTGTACAGACACAGTTACGGCGCCAGCTGGGTGCCACTAGCGCCTTTAACATCACGTTATGCTTAATAAGGTGATGGACCAGCCAGTCTATCGTCATTTATGGATAAGCGTCACCCGCCATTATCAACGCGCTTATAGCTTTGCGGCCAGGCGCATCCCTTGGTCAATGGCGCGCTTGGCATCCAGTTCAGCCGCCTCATCGGCACCGCCAATGACATGCACTCGCTTACCCGACGCTTCTAACGGCTCGATCAAGTCGCGCACCGACTCCTGACCGGCACATACCACAATGCTGTCCACATTCAGCACGCGGTCTTCACCGTTGTGGCGAATATGCAGTCCGGCATCATCAATTTTGACGTACTCGCAGCCGGTTAAGGTGGTCACGCCCCGTGCCTTGAGCGAAGCCCTGTGTACCCAGCCGGTCGTTTTGCCCAGGTACTTGCCGGGTTTGGAGGTTTTGCGCTGTAACATGACAAGCTCACGCGATACGCGCGGCGCTATAGGATTTTTTAAACCACCGCGCTCGCTAACGGCCAAATCAACGCCCCACTCGTCGCACCAGGTATCAATATCCAACGCCGGGTGCTCCTCGTGAGCTAAAAGCTCAGAAACATCAAAACCGATCCCACCCGCGCCAATCACCGCTACCCGGCGGCCTACCCGCTGAGGAGATTCAATCGCCTCGGCATAGCCCATCACTCTTTGGTGCTCGGCACCTGGCAGCGTCAGGGTTCTTGGGCGCACCCCGCTGGCCATGACGATATGATCAAATTCGGCCAAGGCGTCTGGCGTTGCGCGAGTATTTAAACGTACCTCCACCGCGTACTTTTCCAACATCACGCGGTAATAGCGCAGGGTTTCGTTAAACTCCTCCTTGCCAGGAATCTTGCGGGCATAGTTAAACTGCCCACCCAACGCGTCACGCTGCTCAAACAGCACAACGTGATGGCCACGGCTGGCGGCGGTAACCGCCGTGGCAAGCCCTGCTGGCCCACCGCCGACCACCGCGACTTTTTGAGGTGTTGCGGCAGCCTCAATCACAAGCTCAGTTTCATGGCAAGCGCGTGGATTAACCAAACAGGAGGTTAACTTGCCCGCAAAGGTGTGATCCAGGCAGGCCTGGTTACAGGCAATACAGGTATTGATTTCATCCGCCTGCCCCGCTCCGGCTTTGCGCACCCACTCAGGGTCAGCCAGAAACGGGCGCGCCATGGATACCATGTCGGCATGGCCTTCAGCCAGCACCTGCTCGGCAATCTCCGGCATATTGATACGGTTGGTGGTGATCAGCGGAATCGAAAGCGCCGCTTTAATGCGTCGGGTCACTTCCGTAAATGCCGCACGGGGTACGCTGGTGACAATGGTGGGTACCCGCGCTTCATGCCAGCCAATCCCGGTATTGATGATGTCGGCGCCCGCCGCCTCAACCGCTTGGCCAAGCGTGACAATCTCTTGCCACGTGCTGCCCTCTTCCACCAGATCAATCATCGACAGGCGAAAGATCACCACAAAACGCTCCCCCACCGCCGCCCGAATACGCCTGACAATCTCCAGCGGAAAGCGGATGCGGTTCTCAAACGGGCCGCCCCAGTCATCGTCACGTTGATTGGTGCGCTGGCAGATAAACTGGTTAATCAGATAGCCTTCCGAGCCCATGATCTCGACACCGTCATAGCCCGCCTGCTGAGCCAGGCATGCACAGCGCACGTAGTCAGCAATTTGCTGCTCGACGTCTGCATGGCTTAGCTCACGCGGCGTAAACGGGTTAATCGGCGCTTGAATGGCCGAGGGCGCCACCAGCTCAGGTGAATAAGCGTAGCGACCCGCATGGAGAATCTGCATGCACAGATGCCCACCTTCGGCGTGTACCGCCTCTACCACCTGACGGTGCTCCGCCAGATGCGATTCATCGGTCAGCGCATGGGCGCCTTGAAAAACCGCCCCTTCGGCATTGGGTGCAATCCCCCCGGTGACAATCAAACTTACCCCTGCCCGCGCCCGTTCCGCGTAAAACGCCGCCAGACGGTCAAAGCCATTGGGCGCCTCTTCCAGATTGGTATGCATGGAACCCATCAGAATGCGATTGGGCAGCGTTAAATGGCCAATCGTAATCGGCTGAAAAAGATGCGGGTAAGCAGGCGCACGGGTCATCACGGTTCTCCTTGGCATTATTCAAACAAGCGTATGACATCCTAGCCATCACGTACAGTCTTAGCGCTTGCTCCCAACGCTAAAGCACGTAACATTATCCGGCTAACGACAAGGAAACTGTGATGCCGCTGATCTACTTTCTACCGCCACTTGCCACCGTCCTGATCTGGTCGGGCAATATGACCATCAACCAGTTGACCGTGGGCGCCATTGCGCCCAGCAGTATCGCCTTTCTGCGCTGGCTGCTGGCGCTTCTGGTTATGACGCCTTTCGTGCTGCCCGCGGTGATTCGCCATCGCCCGGAAATCGCCCGGAACTGGTACAAGCTGGCTTCCTTGGGGCTTTTGGGCATGGGGCTATGGCAAGGGCTTGCCTATGTGGCGGCCGAAACCACCACGGCGACCAACATGGGCATCCTGGCCGCCATGGTACCGCTTCTGACCGTTCTGCTGAGTGCGCTGATTCTGCGCGAGCCGCCCACGCTTGGCGGCGTCATGGGCGGTGTGCTGGCGTTTATCGGTGTGACCGTACTGCTGGGCCGCGGCAACCCCCTTTCGCTTCTTAATCTTGAGGTGGCGCGGGGCGATGCCCTGATGGTGGTCGCCGCCAGCTGCTACGCGCTTTACGGTGTCATGCTCAAGCGCTGGAAAATGAACTTACCGCCCTGGGTGATGCTCTATGCTCAGGTATGTTTTGCGGTGCTGTTTCTGCTCCCACCCTACCTGATGGGCCCCATGACCCCGGTAGATACCCAGAACATCGGGCTGATCGTGTATGCGGGTATTCCCGCCTCGGTAATTACTACCTATCTGTGGATGCGCGCCGTACGCCAGATCGGCGCCAACCAGGCGAGCATCTTCATCAACCTGATGCCGCTGTTCAGTGCGCTGATCGCCATGGCAATGCTGGGCGAGCAGGTAGCAGGCTTTCACTTTACCGGTGGCCTTCTGATTCTGGCAGGCGTGATCATGGCGCAGACTCTAACGCGCCCGCTAGTGCGAAGCGTGGCGGCAAATAAGCCGGGCAACGCCTAGTCATCTTGTACTAAGCTGTTTTCTTTATATTTTGGAACCCCCTGATATGTCCTTAGAAGAACTGCATCTAAATCTGCGCAACCTGACGAGCGATGATTACGATCAGCTCAAGACATTGATGGACGCTGTCTATCACGATATCGGCGGTGCTTGGCCTCGGCACACCATCGATAAATTAATTCAGGAGTTTCCTGACGGCCAGATCGCCATTGAAGACGACGGCAACCTGGTAGGTGTAGCGCTGACGGTGCAGGTGGATTACGACGAGTTTTCTAACCCGCACAAGTATGACGACCTGATCGGCCACCGTGAGATCATTCTCAACAATCAGGAAGGCGATGCGATGTACGGGCTGGATGTGTTGATCCACCCGGACTACCGCGGCTACCGCCTGGGCCGTCGACTTTACGAAGCGCGCAAGGAGCTGTGCCGCTCGCACAACCTGCGTGCCATCCTTGCCGGCGGGCGAATCCCTGAGTACTACCAGCACGCCGATGAACTGTCCCCGGCTCAGTACATCGACAAGGTCTCCCGCAAGGAGATCTACGACCCGATTCTGTCTTTCCAGCTGGCCAACGATTTCCAGGTCAAGCGCCTGCTGCGCAAGTACCTGCCAGAAGACGAACAGTCCCGGGGCTACGCGACACTGCTTGAGTGGAACAACATCCTCTTCGAGCCCGCCGAGAATGTGCTGGACACACGCCCGACCCAGGTGCGGGTAGGCGCCGTTCAGTGGCAGATGCGTGAATTCGCCTCGGTGGAAGCTGCCCTCCAGCAGATCGAATACTTCGTGGATGCGCTGTCGGATTATCAGAGCGACTTTGCCGTTTTCCCGGAGCTGTTCACCACGCCGTTGATGGGCTTGCAGGACCGCGCCGCCCAGCAGGACCAGATGGGCGCCATCCGCTTTCTGGCAAGCTTTACCGAGCGCTTCAAGGCCGAGCTTTCACGCATGGCGGTGTCCTACAACATCAACATCGTGGGCGGCTCGATGATCGAGGTGG
This sequence comes from Vreelandella zhanjiangensis DSM 21076, assembly GCF_000377665.1. Classification (GTDB taxonomy): domain Bacteria; phylum Pseudomonadota; class Gammaproteobacteria; order Pseudomonadales; family Halomonadaceae; genus Vreelandella; species Vreelandella zhanjiangensis. The sequence goes on from NZ_KB898654.1 coordinate 50,738, forward strand.
GCGAGGACGACCGGCTTTACAACGTGGCCTATCTTTTCCACCGCGACGGCGACATTGATAAGCAGGCCAAACTGCATATCACTCCACAAGAGCGCCGTGACTGGGTAATCGAGGGCGGCGACAATCTGCAGGTATTCGATACCGATGCAGGCCGGGTAGGTATTCTGATCTGTTACGACGTGGAGTTTCCGGAGCTTGGGCGCCTGCTGGCCGACCAGGATATGGATATTCTGTTCGTGCCCTTCTGGACCGATACCAAGAACGGTTACCTGCGAGTGCGTCACTGCGCTCAGGCTCGGGCTATCGAGAATGAGTGCTACGTGGTGCTATGCGGCAGCGTCGGCAACCTGCCCTCGATCGAAAATCTGGATATCCAGTACGCCCAGTCAGCGGTATTTACGCCGTCCGACTTTGCCTTCCCTCACGACGCGGTGCTCGCAGAAACCACGCCCAATACCGAGATGATCTTCTTCTCGGATTTGGATCTGACCCGCCTGACCGTGGTACGTGCCGAGGGCTCGGTGACCAACCTCAAAGACCGCCGCAAGGATCTGTTTGATCTGCGCTGGCGCGACTGGTCACTCAAGTCCGGCGGCTCTACTGAAGGATAATTCTACTGAAGGGTAAACAGTAACCCGCCTTGGTAACGCAAAACGCCGCCCAGCTTTATGAAGTCACTGGGCGGCGTTCTTGTAGGCAGGTCATGTTTATATAGTGCAGTGTTAGCGTTAATCAGGCCAAACCAGATGAGCGGGTACACGCCCTTTTGCATCAAAGGCCACGCCTTCGTCACGCAGTTTTTGGTGCTGACGAGCAGCACCACCGTGATCGGCAAGTTTTAACGACGCCGCAATCACCCGATGCCAAGGCAACTGATGACCATCCGGTAAATGGCGCATGGCTGAGCCTACCATGCGCGGCGTAGCGCCTTCGGTCATGGCGGCAATCCGCCCATAGGTTGTCACCCTGCCTGCCGGAATCTGATCGACAATCGTGTAAATCTGTTCAAGCAGTTCAGGGCGTGCCATCGCGGGTATCTCCGTTTCAACCTCAGGCCTTAAGTCTCGACCTTATAACGCGTCCACCTGCTGATCAATCGCTTGGAACGCTTCTTTAAGGGCAGCGCCGCGCGTTGCGTCACCCATGTTTAAACCTTCAGCGTAGACCACATCGACATCTTTGATGCCCATCAGGCCCAACATGCTTTTCAGATGGGGCGTTTGGCTATCAAGCTCTGTACCGGCATACATGCCACCACGAGCCGCCAGAATGATCGCACGTTTACCCTCTACCAAGCCCTGAGGACCAGTTTCCGTGTAGCGGAAGGTTTCGCCAGCGCGCAGCACGCGGTCAAACCAGGCTTTTAACTGCGAAGGAATGCCCAGGTTATACATCGGCACGGCAATCACCAGCACGTCACTCGCACGCAGTTCAGCAATTAGCTCATCAGAACGCATCGCCAGCGCTTTTTGCTCTTCACTGCGCTCATCCGCCGGGGTTTGCCATGCGCCCAGTTCGGCGATATCCAAGTGGGGCAGCGCGTTGGCAACCACATTGCGTGCGGTTACCTCTACCCCATCGCGAGCAGCGGCACGCGTTTCAAAATGGCTTGCCAAGGCGTTGGACTGACCATTTTCACCAAGTACGGAGGAGGTTATCAGCAGGGCGCGAGTCGTCATGTAAGTGCTCCAGAAACATAGTAAATAAGAGGATTGGAGCTATTTTACGATGATTCTGATTAATCAAAAGCGCAATGATCTGCGCGTTATATTCGATAAAATCGAATCATTAAGCCATTCATAAAAAACCCCGCTCGAGGCGGGGTCTTTAACTGGCTGGCTATTACGGCTTTTTGGGCCATGCATTGGGGTCAACCTTATTAGCAAGCTTAGGGAACTTGCTGGGGTCGAAGGTGGGCTCTTTGCCCGCTTTTAACTGCTGCTCATAATCACGGAACAGCGCAAAGGCAACGGGGGACAGCATCAAGATAGCCACCAGGTTAATAATCGCCATCATGCCCATGGAAAGGTCGGCAAAGTTCCAGATTGCGCCCAGGCTTGCCACCGAACCCACCATGATCATCGCCAGCACCGCCAAGCGGTAAATAAACACGGCAACCGGCGCACGCCGACCGGCCAGATACTCAATGTTGGATTCGCCGTAGGAGTAGTTGGCGATCACCGATGTGAAGGCGAACAGTAAAATCGCGACCGCAACGAACATCGCGCCCCAGTCGCCCACGTGGCTTGAAAGCGCCATCTGAGTCAATTGAATGCCGTTATTCTCTTCGCCCGCCAGAAGCTCGGGGCCTGCCATAATGATAATCGCCGCTGTCGCGGTACAGATCACCAGCGTATCCAGAAATACGCCCAGCATCTGGATAAAGCCCTGCGCCGCCGGATGATTGGGCCGCGTGCTGGCCGTGGCCGCCGCGTTAGGCGCCGAGCCCATACCCGCTTCGTTAGAGAACAGCCCGCGCTGGATACCGTTCATGATCGCTTGCGAAATGGCATAGCCGACGGCACCGCCAGCGGCCTGCTCAATACCGAAGGCGCTGCGGATAATCGTCATGATCGCGGCAGGGAAATCACCGATATTAAGCGCCACCACTACCAGTGCAAGCACCAGATACAGCAGCGCCATCAACGGCACAACCAGCTCCGCGACCTTGGCGATAGATTTCAAGCCACCGAAGATAATCGGCGTAACAACGACCACCAAGACTAACCCCATGGCCCAGGTGGGAACGGCAAATGCCTGCTCCATGGCCTGGGCGATGGAGTTGGCCTGCACGCTGTTAAACGCCAATCCAAATGCAATGATCAAACAGATAGAGAACAGCACCGCTAGCCAGCGTAGCCCGAGCCCGCGCTCAATATAGCGTGCCGGACCGCCGCGGAAGGTATTGTCGCCGTGGTCGGTCTTGTACGCCTGGGCCAGGGTGGACTCGATGAAACTGGTGGCCATACCCACCATCGCGGTCATCCACATCCAGAAGATCGCCCCCGGGCCACCGAAGTAGATGGCTACCGCTACGCCTGCCAGGTTGCCGGTACCTACACGGGCGGCCAAGCTTGTTGAAAGCGCCTGAAACGAGGAAATGCCCTCGCCGGCATCGCGCGAGGTGCGCAGCAGCTTGAACATATGGCCGAAATAACGCACCTGAATGCCACCGGTCCTTATCGTGAAATAAAGCCCCGCGCCAATCAGCAGGTAAATCAGCACGCTGCCCCACAGTAGTCCGTTGCTGCGGTCAACGGCCGCAGTCAACAGCTCTGGAATCGTAAAATCCATACCCATGCCCTTTTTTAACTTATCGAAGGCGCTTCATTCTTCACGCCTGCACCAAAATGGCAAGAAAATTGACGTATTTATTCCGATGTTGCGCCCATAAACTTAAATTTGGCTGATTAGCCACTGCCAGTTCATCCACTTGGCGGTTGCCCCTGCATGCAGCAAATCGGTTTACTTACTCAGGCGCACCTTATCGCCTTGGTAGCCTGTAGCAGTCGCTACCGGCTTACTTTGAGCTTGACTGGGGATTGGCTTACGCCACGCTGGGCATCTTCACCGAGTTTGCGAGGGCATTTAGAACGACTTATTCATGAGACCAGAAACAAGATAACGGTATAAAAATTTAGCGTGTCTCGCAGCCATTTAATGTCGCGAGCAGTCGGCGAGGCCCGCCGTGGTCGCGATGCTCTCCTAACCAAAGGCCCTGCCATGTGCCCAGCGCTAATCGTCCATCGCGCACGGCAAGCGTTACCTGGGTTCCCAGCAAACTGGCAGCCACATGCGCTGGCATATCATCGGGGCCTTCCAGCGTGTGCCGAAAGTAGCTCAGCCCTTCGGGTATCAGGTTGCGCATAAAGGCATTTAAATCGTGCCGTACATCCGGGTCGGTATTTTCATTGAGCGTAAGCGACGCGGAAGTATGCATTAGCTGCAGGTGCAAAAGTCCGACACTGCATTCCGACAAGCACGGCAGTGCCCGAGCCACCTCATCGGTAATTAAATGAAATCCCCGCGCCAGCTCGGTTAAGTGAATTTCCTGCTGATGCCACATACAACACTCCTTTGTTTATTACCGCTTGGGGAGCACGTCTCGGCGTACCCTTCTTGTATCGTTACTATTATCCCACTATCAACCTGTGCCGATGTCCTGCTGGCGACAAGGGTAAGATACTAAACTTACCGGTTGGTTTCCGACAAAACGTTGAAACCGTATGCTAACGCGGCAGCGCCCAATAATACCTGTAGCGCCCCGCCAGTAGAGGATAATCTATATTCTGAAGCATGGTGAAGAGTGCCCTCGCCACTATTGAAGGCTGTTTACTGAGGGTAGCGGTGGTACCCGCCCGGTTATCTCACGCTGCACATAGTCGATAAACGTGCGTAACCGGGTGGGCACATGGCGGCGCTGTTCAAACACCGCGTAGAAATCTGCTCGCACGCCCTGCCACTGCGTCAATAACGGCTGAAGTGCTCCACTGGCAAGGTGCTCGTTCACATCCCACCAGGAACGCAGCATAACCCCATGACCATCCAACGCCAGGCGGGTAACTACCTCACCATCATTACTGGCAAGCCGCCCGCTGACTTTCACCGACTGAACGTGCTCCGGGTCATCGCAGCGCTCAAAACGCCACAGCGGAAAATCCGTATCGTTTTCACGAATCAGCAGGCAGGCCTGGCGTGTAAGATCCGCAGGTGTTGTCAATGCCGGCATTTGGGCAATATAGGCAGGGGCAGCACACAGCACTCGGCGATTGGGCAAAATGGGCTTGGCGATTAAACGCGAATCAGGCGGCTCGCCAACCCGGATGCCCACATCAAAGCCGTGATCACTTAGGTTCATAGGAAAATTGGTGAGCTCTAACCACCCTTCTACATCGGCGTGGGCTTCGCAAAAGCTGGATAGCAGCGGCGCGATATGCCGCCTCCCAAAGCCGAAGGTCGCGTTGACCCGCAGCCGCCCGCTAAGCCCATGGAGATGCGTATCGGTGAGTGAATTCTCAAGCTCCCCCAGCTCATCCAGAATCAGCGCCCCGCGGGATAAATAGCGCTCGCCCTCTGCCGTTAGCGTTAGTCGCCGGGTGGTGCGTGCGGCAAGCTCCACGCCTAACCTTGCTTCCAACTGTTTTAAGCGTTTGCTTACCGCCGACAGTGAAAGCCCCAGCTCGCGTGCCGTAGTCGTTAAGCTTCCCGCACGGGCCAACGTCTGGAAAAACGCAAGATCGTCTAGTGCCGACATGGATTCTCTACTTTTAAGCAACAATAGCTTGCATAGTAGCCTGATTATTATCTTCTCCAAAGCCGCTACACTTTTCTAGCTAGTATTCATAAGCACTTTTTTTAATACGAGTCTTAATAACGCGTCTTAACAACAAACCAGGAGTCCATATGGCCCACCGCATTGCAGTTATCGCTGGCGACGGCATTGGCACCGAAGTCATGCCCGAAGGTATTCGTGCCTTAGAGGCCACCGCCAAACGCTTTAATATTGACCTTGAGTTCACAACTTTTGAGTTTGGCAGCTGCGACTACTACCTTGAGCACGGCCAGATGATGCCGGACGACTGGTTTGAACAGCTCAAAGGTTTTGATGCGCTGTTTTATGGTGCCGTAGGCTGGCCTGAAAAAGTCCCTGACCACATTTCCTTATGGGGGTCGCTACTCCAGTTCCGCCGCCGGTTCGATCAATACATTAACTTGCGCCCCTGCAAACTGATGCCCGGCATCAAAAGCCCCTTGACCGGTCGTAAACCGGGCGATATCGACTTCTACGTGGTACGCGAGAATACCGAAGGCGAGTACTCAAGCATTGGCGGCAAGATGTTTGAAGGCACCGAGCGCGAAATCGTCATCCAGGAAACCGTGATGAGCCGTACTGGCGTTGACCGGGTACTGAAATACGCGTTTGACCTGGCCCAAACCCGCCCGCGTAAAAAGCTCACCTCGGCCACCAAGTCCAACGGCATCTCTATCACCATGCCCTACTGGGATGAGCGGGTGCTGGAAATGGCCAAGCAGTACCCGGATATCAACGTAGATAAATTCCATATCGATATCCTGACCGCCAATTTCGTGCTGCATCCAGACTGGTTCGACGTGGTCGTCGGCAGCAACCTGTTTGGCGATATTCTGTCCGACCTGGGCCCGGCGTGTACCGGCACCATCGGCATTGCGCCTTCGGCCAATATCAATCCGGAAGGCAAATTCCCCAGCCTGTTCGAGCCGGTACACGGCAGCGCGCCGGATATTGCAGGTAAAGGCATCGCCAACCCGATTGGCCAGATCTGGTCTGGCGCCATGATGCTTGAGCATCTGGGCTATAAAGAAGCCGCTGATGCGATGGTTACAGCTATTGAAAACGTGCTTAGCGAAGGCGACAGCCAAGTGGTCACCCGCGATGTTGGCGGCCAGGGCACTACTGAAAGTTTGGGCCGCGCCATTGCTGACACCATTGCCAAGTAACGTTTATTCAGCTTAAAGCCAGCTGCCCGGATGAAATATGTCGGGCAGCCGTATGCATGACTTATAGCGGCTTATGTTCTACCTTTTGTTTGAGGCCTTATTTAGATCGTATTTAAGATCGTACTTGAGACAGCATTTCAGACAGTTTCGGATTCGCTTCGCCAATAGCGCTAATAACAAAAGCTAGGACAATCCCATGAAACTTGGACGTCGTCAGTTCCTCTCGGCAACGGCTGCTTTAGCCGCTGTCGGTACATCATCACCGCTCTTTGCTCTCCAAACCTCGCAGGGTGACGTTCCTGATCGCTACCCCATCGATGCCTGGAAAGTCGAAGATCCCCGATTTAATGATTACATGATTTTCAATAGCCCTCTGGAGCGCCACTGGAGCGGAGGGCTATGGACTGAAGGGCCGGCATGGAATGCCGTGGGACGCTACGTTGTCTTCAGCGATATTCCACGCGCTCTGCAAATGCGCTGGGGCGAAGCAACTGACCAGGTCAGCGTGTTAAGACACAATGTCGGGTACTCCAACGGCAACACCTTCGATCATCAAGGGCGCTTAATCTCCTGCGAGCACTATCCATCGCGCGTATTGCGCTATGAATGGGATGGCTCCACTACGGTACTGGCCGAGCGCTATCAGGGTAAACCACTGAACGCCCCTAACGATTTAGTGGCTCTGCCTTCGGGAGGCGTAATCTTCACCGACCCGGGATATGGCGCTCATTTTGACTACGAAGGTAAAAAGCGCGCCCTGGAGCTCGAAACAGCCATCTATTACGTCGACGATAGCCTTGATGAGCCCATCAAGCTCACCGAGGATATCCACAAACCCAACGGGATCGTGCTGACGCCGGATGGTCGCAGTTTCTACGCCAGCGATAGCGCCCCGACCCATTTTGAAGAGCCCGCCAGGATCATTCGCTGGTCGCTTAGCGAGGATGGGCGAAGCGTTAGCGACCGGCAGGTAATCGTCACCAGTGAAGATACGATTTTCGACGGCATGGCCTGCGATATAGACGGCAATATCTGGTCGAGTGCCAACGGTGGCGAGGGCATTGATGGCGTAGTGGTATTCTCGCCGACAGGCGAACTTTTGGGCCGCGTACTATTACCCGAGGTGTGTTCCAACGTGTGCTTTGCTGGCCAGGGACGTAACCGCCTGTTTATGACGGCCAGCCAATCCGTTTATACCATTTACACAGCGACTCTCGGAGCCTAAAAATTGATAAAGCCTCACTGATTTCCATCAGTGAGGCTTGCGTTTTTAACGCTACGCTAAATTAGCGATTACCCCGCCAACTTCGCGGCAATTTTTGCAACGTGCTCGCCCTGAAAACGGGCGAGTTTCAGTTCTCGCTCGCTGGGCTGGCGCGAGCCGTCGCTACCGGCAAGCGTTGCCGCGCCGTAGGGGTTGCCGCCACTTACTTCTGAAATATCGAACTGCTCTTCAATGCCGTAGCCGATCGGCACGATCACCATGCCGTGATGGGCTAAAGTCGTCCAAGTAGACGTGACCGTCATCTCTTCGCCACCGCCGGTTCCGGTGGAGGTAAACACGCTAGCCACTTTGCCACGCAGCGCGCCGCTCGCCCATAAGCCACCCGTTTGATCAAGGAAGGTTCGCATTTGGCCTGTCATATTGCCAAAACGAGTGGGGGTGCCAAAAATTATTGCGTCATAATCGGCAAGCTCCTGAGGAGTCGCTTCCGGTGTGTCGTAATCCTGCTTGCCCCCTGCGTTTTTGAAGGCCTCTTCCGGCATGGTTTCAGGTACGCGTTTGACGCTTACCTCCACCCCACTTACCTTCTTTGCCCCTTCAGCAACGGCTTTGGCCAAGGTATCAACATGGCCATACATGGAATAGTAAAGTACCAATACCTTTGTCATGGTTTACTCCTTTGGACTGTGTTTTTAACAACCAGGTTTTAGCTGCGTTAATGGCATCCCAGAGGGGAATGACTACACCATAGCCTAGCGCGCTATAAGCAAAAGCGAATGTTTTGATCGGCTCCTTTCGGTTTTCTCCATGGCTTTTACCTTGCGCAGATACAAAGCGGTGACTAGTTTTGAACAACTCAGTTTTAACAATTGATTAAGCCGCAAACGACAAGGAATTCGTCCAATGACTATTTTTGAAGCGCTACGTAAAGACCATGACCTGCAACGTGATCTGATGGAACGTCTGGTCAATACCCACGGCGACAGTGAAGAGCGCGATACGCTTTATCAGCAGGTTAAGCATGAACTACAGCATCACGCTATCGCTGAAGAGCGCGCCTTTTACATTCCGCTGATGGAATTGGACTTAACCCAGGAAAAAGCCCGCCACAGCGTCGCCGAGCACCATGAAATCGACGAGCTTCTTGAGCAACTGGATAGCACCGACTATAGCGCGTCAAGCTGGCTGACCTATGCCAAGCAGCTACAGCATCTGGTAACTCATCACCTGGATGAAGAAGAGCAGGAAGTTTTCCAGCTGGCAGGTCGTGGCCTGAAAGCGCCCCAAAAAACCTCGCTTGCCGGTGAGTACGAAGAAGAAATGCAGCGTCTGCGCGAGGCGTAAGCTGAACCGAGACGTTAGCCTACTGCCCTTGTTAAACGCTCGCCTTTTGGCGAGCGTTTTAGGTTATCGTCTTACACGAGGGCACCCGCCATTTTCATAACCACGACGCCAATACTTGCTCCCACTCTTGGGCATGTTAAACATGACAGGTGAACTTTTAACTAATAACAAGAGGCTGATAATGCTGGATCACTGGCTTGACTGGACCCTGGATGACCGTCTGCCCACACAGCGAAGCGGCCGATTTGCCAGTGGCTCTTATACGTTTCACGCCCTTGGGGTGATGGAGCTTACCCCGAAGACGCCTCAACCCGATGCCCACTGCTGTATTTTTTCAGCCGCCATTCACGGCAATGAAACGGCCCCGGTCGAGCTGATCGGTGCTTGGTTGAGCGCTCTGGAAGCCGGAGTTATCACGCTGGGAGCGCCGGTACTGGTGATTCTGGGCAATATCCCCGCCCTGCGCGTCCAGCAGCGCTTTATCGACACCAACCTTAACCGGCTCTTTAACCGCGATTTAAGCGACAGCGGTGCAGAACCTGACCGTGCCCGCGAACTGATGGCCGCCGTGGATAGGTTTTATGCAGCCCACGCCGAACGCCCCAAACTGCACTACGATTTGCATACCGCGATTCGCGATAGCCTCTTTCCGCGCTTTGTAGTGGAACCGTTTTCACAAACGGCCACTACGTCAGATCAGTGGCATTGGCTTGCCGCGGCGGGCATGCAGGCGGTACTTCATCAACATCAGACAAGCTGGACCTTTTCTCACTATAGCAAGCACTATCATCAAGCCCAGGCGTTTACCTTTGAGCTGGGCCGGGTCGCTCCTTTCGGGCAAAATGATATGGCACCGCTTGCGCCCATGCAGGCACTGTTAACCGCACTGAGCCAAGGTCAGGCGCCCGCCCGGCAAGCCCCGGACAAGATGACGTTTTTCCAGGTCCAGCATGAACTTATGCGTCAGGCAGAAGATTTTACTCTTTACTTTGCAAGCGACACGCCCAACTTCAGCTGCTTCGAGCCGGGTACCCGTCTGGCGTGGGATAGCGTAGCGGGCGACTTCATCGTGGGTGACACACCGCTTTACGTTGTTTTCCCTAATGCTAATGTCGCTATCGGCGCTCGGGCGGCGCTTTTAGTATCACCGTCCCAAGCGGTAAATTAATTGAAAAAAACATAAATAAATATTTAATAACAACTACATAGAGGCGAATAAAAGCCATAGCGCGGATTACTTGCGGCAGACTCCCTACATTTATCGTATAAGGAAAGCACGCAATTTCCGCTGGGCCTGATAGAATCGCCACTTTTTTCGCGCCAGCCGCATTCGACAGCATACGCAAAATAAACGCGTTGCTACCGCGGCAACTTTGTACTGGAGCCTATGTTTATGGCCGCTACTCCCCTGGAAGTGCGTAATATTAAAAAGCGCTTCGGCGATACAGAAGTTTTAAAAGGCCTCTCCCTTGAAGCTCAAAAAGGTGACGTGATCACGCTGATTGGCGCTTCAGGGTCAGGCAAGAGTACCTTTTTGCGTTGCATGAATCTGTTAGAGCAGCCCGATGAAGGCGAGATTATCCTTCACGGCGACCCAATCCGCTTTAAGCAAACCCGGCATGGGCGTGAACCTGCCGATTGGAAACAGGTCGTGCAAATGCGCGCCAAGCTTTCGATGGTGTTTCAAAACTTCAATCTTTGGGCGCATATGACGCTGCTTGAAAACATCATCGAAGCGCCGATTCATGTGTTAGGTATCTCCAAAAAAGACGCCATCGAGCAAGCCAACGCCCTGCTTGAACGCGTGGGATTAACCGCTCGCGCCAATGCCTACCCGGCACAAATGTCGGGCGGCCAACAGCAGCGCGGCGCTATTGCCCGGGCGCTGGCCATGAACCCGGAAGTCATGCTGTTTGATGAACCGACCTCTGCGCTTGACCCTGAATTGGTCGGTGACGTGCTGAAAGTCATGCGCGATCTGGCCAATGAAGGGCGCACCATGGTGGTGGTCACGCACGAGATGAGCTTTGCCCGGGATGTTTCAAGCCAAGTGATATACCTTCATCAAGGGCTGGTGGAAGAGGCCGGTACGCCTGACGAGGTATTGGGCAACCCGCAGTCGTCTCGGCTTAAACAGTTTCTTACCCCCCACTACTGATCTGCGAGGCTACCATGCTGGATTTGCAAGGGTACGGCCCGCGTTTGATCGAAGGCGCTGGGGTTACCGTTCAACTAGCCGTTTTATCGCTCCTGTTAGCCGTTGCGCTAGGCCTGTTGACCGCCACGGCCAAGATGTCGCGTAACTGGTTTTTACATCGCACGGCCACGCTCTACACCACGCTCATTCGTGGTGTGCCTGACCTTGTGCTGATGATGCTGCTGTTTTACGGCGGCCAGATAGGCGTTAACGCCATTAGCGACATTCTTTATTACGATTTTGAGATTGATCTTTATATCAATTTCAACGCCTTCGCCGCAGGCGTGCTGACCATCGGGTTTATTTTCGGTGCCTATATGGGAGAAACCTTCCGCGGCGCCTTCATGGCAGTGGATAACGGACAGATAGAAGCAGGCAAAGCCTACGGCATGAGCAGCGGCCTGGTTTTCCGACGCATTCGGTTTCCGCAGATGATGCGCCATGCCCTGCCTGGGCTTTCCAACAACTGGATGGTCCTGCTGAAAACCACCGCGCTTGTGTCGGTGATCGGCCTGACCGATATGGTTCGCGTGGCAGCAGAAGCCTCTCGCGCCACCCACGAGCCGTTTGTGTTTTTAATTCCTGTAGCGGTTGCCTACCTGTTGATTGCCAGCGTCTCCGAGTGGATTTTTGCCCGGCTACAAAAGCGCTACGACATCGGCTTCGGGGAGCATTGAAATGCCAGATATTTCCGCTTGGTTCAACGATCTTTTGTCCGGCAATCTGATTTTTACGCCGACCACGCTGGGCTATTACTGGACAGGGCTTGTGACTACCTCACAGCTGGTGTTCCTGTCGTTGGTAATAGGGCTTGTAATGGCGGTACCGCTTGCCATCATGCGCAGCTCGCGGCGTAAATGGATCAGCCTGCCGGTGTATGTGTACACCTACGTGTTTCGCGGCACGCCGCTGCTGATCCAGCTATATATTATTTACTATGGCGTGGTGTTTTTTGACGGTATTCAGGAAAGCTTTTTCTGGCCGATTTTTCGCGAAGCGTTCTACCCCGCACTTATCGCCTTTACGCTCAATACCGCCGCCTACACGACCGAGATTTTCCGGGGCGCCATCAAGGCAACGTCCAAGGGCGAAATCGAAGCAGCGCGCGCTTACGGTATGTCTCAGGGGCTAATGATGCGGCGTATTATTATCCCCAGCGCCTTTCGCCGTGCCCTGCCCGCTTACGGCAATGAAGTAATTTTCATGCTGCACGCAAGCGCCATTGCCAGCGTAGTCACCCTGATGGACCTAACCGGTGCGGCCCGCTACGTCTATTCACGGTTTTATACGCCGTTTGAGCCATTCCTGTTCGTGGCATTGATTTATCTTTGTCTTACGTTTGCCATCCTGTTCTTCTTTCGCTTTCTGGAAAAGAAATTGCTGGCTCATCTCAAGCCACAAACCCCTTGAACGATTAGGCTTAATGGCAAGCGTCAAACAAACGTTGGTTCACATAGCGCTTTTCTCTTTTCGCCAACCTCAACCTGGGTTACGTTAAAGAGGATCACCTTGTGTGAACCTGTTTTACAACGGAGTTTAATAATGAAAAAACTGCTATCGGTTTCCTTGATCGGTTTGGCTGTGGCTGCGGCCTCCTCTGCACAGGCACGCGATTACGATCACGTACGCATCGGCGTTGATGTTCCCTACGTTCCGATGGAATACCGCACCCCTGAAGGCGACCTGACCGGTTTCGATATTGACCTGGGCAACGCCATGTGTGAAGAAATCGGCGTTACCTGTGAATGGATCGAGCAGGAGTGGGACGGTATTATTCCGGGCCTTCTGTCACGCAACTATGATGCCGTCATGTCGTCCATGACGATCAACGATGAGCGTCGTCAGCAGGTGCTGTTCTCCGACCCCTACATCACCATGCCGTCTGCCTGGTTTGCGCCAAGCAATCTGGATATCTCAGAAGCCAACGAAGAAACCCTTGAAGGGCTAACCATTGGTGTTCAGCGCGGTACGCTTCAGGACAACTACGTCACCGATAACTACAGCAGCGTCGCCGATATCAGCCGTTACTCCACTGCCGATGATATGGTGCTCGATCTAGACGCCCAGCGCCTGGATATCGTGTTCCTCGACTTCCCGATCGGCCAGTCCACCCTGGTTGAAAATGAAGACGGCGACTACACCATCGTGGGCGAACAAATCTCCGAGCCTAAAGAGTACTTTGGCGACGGCTTTGGTATCGCCTTTCGCCAGCGTGATGAAGCGCTTGCCGAGAAATTCAACGAAGCGCTCGCTACTCTGAAAGAAGATGGTACCTACGACGAAATCCACGCCCGCTACTTCGGCGAAGAGTAATCGTCTCTCCTCCCCGGTTTATGCCGGGGAGGAGTTCTCGCGCTACCCCTTCTGCACTACTTTCTCGCTCACTCCCCATTACTTTTTCGTTACGTATTCACTGCTTTCTCTAGATGCCATTCCTGGGTATTTTCTGACCTTTAAGCCTTTCCCCGCCCCCGGCGCTGCCTCGAATTGCTGCCAAGATGAGCAAATTCAGTGAACTAGCCGTGCTACTATCAGTCTCTCAAAGCAAGCTAGTGACCGACAGGGAGGTTTTATGGCTAATGCATCGTCACCGTTACGACCCTCTTCCCATTGGACGGGTTGGGGCCAGTGGCTCGCGTTGATCACCATGACGGTGGATCATCTTACCCGCTACGTACTTCCTTGGGATTTAAGCTGGGCAGGTTCTTCCATTGGTCGAATCGCTTTTCCGCTATTTGCCGCTATGGTGGCCTGGCATGGGCTTTTCAATACGCGTAATCCATTACGCTACTCGCGGCGTATTCTTATTATCGGCCTGGTGGCGCAAGTGCCTTACATGCTGATGCCACGTGCCTCTGATGCGCTGATTCTTAATGTCTGCTTTACTCTGGCAAGCGGCCTGGCTCTGGGCACACTGGTACGCCAGGGCTGGCAGCATTACCAGCAGCAAACCCTGGGGTTTGGCTGGCTTCTGTTAGGCGCGGCGGTAGGCGTTACGCTTTGGTATCTGCTCGGCTTCTGGGTGGAGTATGGTCACAACGGTCTGCTGCTGATTCCTCTGCTCATGTTTGCCATGCACGCGCTAAGTCAGGCAGGGCCTCATTTTCAGTCACGCCTGTGGGCGGGCCTGGCGGCCTTTCCGGTACTCTGGATTGCCGGGCAGATGAACGCCTCGGACATGGCTAAATCCTTCACGGTGGCTACCTGCTTGGTTGTGCTGATACTCGCCGCAGGCGCTGCCCGGCGAATTGCGCCCGTACAGCTTGCCATGCCGCGTAGGCTTTGGCTTGCCTGGTACCCTGGGCATTTCATGCTAATTGCGCTGTGGCTGCTGCTCAGTGGTCAACTCGCCATTTAAACGTCTTGCTGAGCAGGGCCGGGCTGCGTAAAGTTTTGTTTAACGGCTTTACGCATCCACGGCTGGTAGCGTTTCACCTGATTGCGTCCTTCGGCTTTTGCCTGATACATGGCAATATCAGCCTGCTTTAACATTTCAGAAGCATCGCAATGCTCTGTTTCAAAGTAGGTGTAGCCTATGCTAGGTGTTACTTTCAGCCAATGGTTTTCCAAGCGATAGGCGCCTGCAAGGACCTGTTCTAACCGCTGCATAAAATCCTGAACCTGCTGTTCGGCTATTGAGCTATTGGCTGTCTCGAACAGTGCTAGCAGTACAAATTCATCACCACTCAAACGCGCGGCCATACCCGTTTCACCTTTGCAATGCTCCAACCGGCGAGCCACCTGTATTAACAAGTCATCTCCCGCAGCATGCCCCAAGCTATCATTAATCAGTTTGAAGCGATCCATATCCAAAAACACAATAAGCCCGGTCTTCGGCAATTTTTCATCGCTCAAACGGTTCAAGCAATCAATAAACAGTCGGCGATTAGGAAGATCCGTCAGCGCATCGTAATAAGCCTGCCGATAAATTATCGCTTCAGAGCGCTTTTGCTCGGTGAAATCTTCAATAATCGCAATACCGCCGATCTTATGATCACTTGCCGTACGCACCGCGTTGAAAAACGATCGCAGCGGCGTTCCCTGGTCATGGCGAGGTAGGTAAAAGGTACCCTCGTAATACCCCATGCCTTTTTCCAGGGCGTCAGCCACCGCTTGTGCTACCTTCTGGTCTGCACGGTGATCCAGCATGCAGTACCCAATCAATTGATCGCGTGTACCACCCAATATTTCCAGCAACTTGTCATTACAGTTGGTAATCACACCTTGCGAATCAAAGTGCAGAACTCCCAGCGGGGAATGTAAATAAATAGATTGATAACGATCTTCGCTCTCTTGAAGCAGGGCTTCTCTAGAGGCCATCTCCAAACGTAGTGCAATGTTATCGTGGATAATGTGGCTAAGCCTACGGCTGGTGACCAGCATCAGGCCCATGAAAAGCAGCAACAGCAAGCACATTTGTGACGACAGCTGCCCGCCATAAAGCAAGAACTGAATGGGTAATGGCAACAAGACAGGCAACACAAAAAGGATAGCCACCCACCATACCGATGACAGTGTTGTCACACCGCCAGCGGCAATCCCCCCCATCACAATAGTGAGCATAGTTGTTTGTTTGGAATATTCTGGGCTAAAAAACAGAATCGCGGCAGCCCCCCACACACAGCCAGCTAGAAATGCGCCTTGGGAAAACCGCAGCAACCAATGGGGATGCTTTTGATCACTGGCCGACGCATGATGATAACGATAAGCCAACCTCAAACGTAACATCGAAACCAGTGTTAAGGCAGCCAACCAGCCCATCAATAATAGCGCACTGACAAATGTCCACAGTGCCGCTACCAACAGGCCACCTGCAAATACGCTGGTCAGCACTGGCTGCCATAGCTTTTCATAGAGCAGGCAGACTTTTTCTACCTGTAAACGGCAAGCCGCTTTTTGATGAGCGTACGGATGACCACCAAGCCTGAATAGCTTGGTGCTCACCCTTGCAAGAGGCGGCATAACTGACATCCTGATTGTTAGTCTTATCTTCTATAATCGGCAGATATGCATATTTATTAAATTAATAGTTAGAATACTAAGGACACGAACCCTCTGCGCTAGCTCCTGGCGTGCAGCAACAAGAAAAAATTCTCATGCGGTGCTGGCATTACAGCGACGATTCAAAACTCCACTCAACCGGCGGAGCATCTGGCAGTAATGCCTGGCAGGCGCGGACTTTTTCCAAAAGCTCCGTATGGGTGGCAGCAACTACGTTAACGTGGGCCAGCTTGCGTCCTGCGCGCTCGGCTTTGTCGTAACGGTGCAGGTGGGTATTGGCAAGTTTGAGCATGGCCACGTTGTCGCCTTCCTGGCCGATCACATTGACCATGCAGGTAGGCGCAATGGCCGCGGTGCTGCCCAGCGGCAATCCCTGAATCGCACGAAGGTGGTTCTCAAACTGGCTAGTGACCGCGCCATCCATCGTCCAGTGGCCGGAGTTATGCACCCGCGGCGCCATCTCGTTGGCCAGCAGGCTGCCATCGCGGGTCTGAAACAGCTCAAGCGCCAGCACGCCCACGTAATCCAGCTCGTCCAGCAAGGTGCGAATATACGTATCCGCGGTTTGCTGAACCTGAACGTCCAGGTCCGGCAGCGGCGCCACCGAGTAACGCAGAATGCCGCCCACATGCTGGTTCTCTGCCATGGGGTAGAACACCACTTCGCCATCGCGGCCGCGCACGGCAATCATCGACACTTCACGAACAAAATCGACAAATGCTTCAACGATCAGCTGCGCATGGCCGATGCTCTGCCACGCCTCAGCCGCCTCTTCAGGGTTTTTTAACACCGCCTGGCCTTTACCGTCGTAGCCTTCAGTGACGGATTTTGCTACCACCGGGCAGCCAAGCTCCCGGGCGGCCGCTTCAAGCTGCTCGGCACTTTCAACGACGCGATAAGCGGGCGTCGGAATATTCAACCGATCAAACAGGGCCTTCTCTTCCACCCGGTTCTGACAAACCTCGATCGCCCGGCTGCTGGGGTAAACCGGCTTATGTTTTTCGATCTCCTGCACAAGCGACACCGGCAGGTGCTCGAATTCATAGGTGACCACATCCACCTTGGCGAGAAACTCCGCCAAATGCTGGTTATCCGGATCAACGATAACCTCGCCAATGCCAGCGCTGGGATTACCCGTGGTATCCAAGAAGGTAAACCGGTTGCCCAGCGGATAACCGGCGAGCGCCAGCATGCGGCCTAGCTGGCCTGCGCCTAAAACGCCAATGTTCATCGGGTGTCTCCTTATTCTGCATCCGGCGCAGGGCGCGGGTCCGGATTATCCAGCACCAGCTGGGTCTGCTCGGCGCGGAAGGCATCGACGGCATCACGTACCGCACTGTCCTGCAGGCCCACAATCTGAGCGGCCAGCAGGCCCGCATTGGTCGCGCCCGCTTTACCGATCGCCAGCGTACCTACCGCAATGCCACCCGGCATCTGGGCAATCGATAGCAGTGAATCAAGCCCCTTTAACGCTTTAGACTCAACCGGCACGCCCAGCACCGGCAGCGGCGTTTGTGAGGCGACCATACCCGGCAGGTGGGCAGCGCCCCCGGCACCAGCCACAATCACCTGTAGGCCACGCTCAGCGGCGCTTTTAGCATAGTCAAACAGCAGGTCGGGCGTTCGGTGGGCGGATACCACGCGCGTTTCATAGGCAACGCCTAAGCGCTCCAACATCGTGACCGCATGCTCCATCACCGGCCAATCGGATTTGGACCCCATGATGACGCCCACTTTGGGTGCGCTATTCGACGACATGCCATTTCTCCCCGGCCAGTGGCCTTATAAAAAATGATAAAAGTGCCGCACGCCGGAAGCTGCAGCGCACGCTAAAATGAGGCGCATAGTTTACCAGAGCTGGGGCGCAAGCGGGTGTTCACAAATGTCGCGAAATTTTCATCAAATTAAATATTGAAAAGCACCTGCGTTGGCGGCATTGTGTATTCGTCATTTCAGACTTATGGAGTCACATGAGTACGGCATACTCGACTGCTCACGCAGAAACGCTGGATCCTCCGCGAAGCAGCCCTGACCTCGATGTCAGGGAATTAGAAAAACGCACGCGCCTTATGCGCATTATCACGCGTTTGATTGCAGTATCAGATCTAGGAAGTCGGGAGATTGCCCGCCAGGCAGGCCTTCCCGTACAGAAGATTAGCGATTTGCTCGCCGGCAGGCTTGAGCACCTGAACATTGACGAACTCAATGTTCTGCGCCGCACACTAGAACTGGAGGCGCCATAGCAGCAGCCCTCCCATCACCAAATCGACAAACGCCTCGCAAATGCGAGGCGTTTTTTATGGCATCAATTAACAGCTAACCAGCTAGTCTTCGCGCTGCTCAAACGCTTCGGCGGCCTGAATCGCTTCTTTCTCAGAGGTATGTTCAGAAACCACCACCTCATTTTCCGGCTGGGATACGTCCACAACTTGCCAGCCAGTAATGGTTTCTTTCAGATCAGAGACATCAAACACCGGGTCGATACGGGCTTGTCGGGTAGACATTCTACTCTCCTTGGATTTACGACAATTGACGTATTACCAGCGTAGAAGACAAAACCGTCGAGGGAAAAGACGTGGGGCCGCTTTTGATTAATGGCAAAACCAGGCCTACCTATAACGTCGATATCAAGAGACCGCCCAACGCAATCACTATAACCACCGCCCAGGCGGGAAGTTTCCACACCGTCAGCAGCAAAAAGCCTGTCAGTGCCAAGGCAAATTCATACGGCCCGATAATCGCGCTGGTCCATACCGGCTGATAGAGCGCCGCCGCCAGAATCCCGACCACCGCGGCATTGGCGCCGCGCATTAGTGCCTGAGCACTGCCCCACTGGCGAAAGCGATTCCAAAACGGCAGTACGCCGACCAGCAATAAAAAGCCCGGCACAAAAATTGCCAGCAGGGCCAATAGCGCCCCCGCCAGCCCGTTAACCCCTGGCAGCAGCGCACCTAAATAAGCCGCAAAGGTAAATAGCGGCCCAGGAACGGCCTGCGCTGCCCCGTAACCGGTTAAAAACGCATCCGGCGTTACCCAGCCCGACTGCACCACCTCAGCTTCCAGAAGCGGCAGTACCACATGCCCACCGCCAAATACCAGCGCGCCCGAACGGTAGAACGCATCGAGAATATCCAGCCATACGCCACTTCCCGCAAATAGCGGCAGCACAATCAAAAGCCCAGCAAATAATATCAGTGCGACAACGCCTGCTTGGCGCGAGACGGAAAAGTGGAGCCGTTCCTGTGTCGGCATCGACACTTCACGGCAGAGTATTAAACCCGTTAATCCGCCTGCCACGATGGCACTAACCTGTCCCATCGGCCCGCTTAAGAAGACCACGGTAAACACCGCCAGTAGCGCAATGCCTGTACGCGTTTTATCCGGGCACAGGTTACGTGCCATGCCCCACACAGCGTGGGCCACAATCGCCACCGCGACGATCTTCAAGCCGTGAATAAGGCCGCTGGCAATAGGGCCATCCAACACCGCTGCGCCCAACGCAAACAGCACCAGCACAACGGCCGAAGGCAGTGTAAAGGCAAGCCACGCAGCCGCCGCCCCGCAAGGCCCCGCGCGCATTAACCCCAGGGCAAAACCTACCTGGCTGCTAGCCGGGCCCGGCAAGAACTGACAGAGCGCGACCAGATCCGCATAGGCCGCTTCAGAAAGCCATCGACGGCGCTCCACAAACTCGGTACGAAAGTAGCCCAGATGCGCCACCGGCCCGCCAAAGGAGGTCAGGCCAAGCCATAGAAAAACCCTGAAGACTTCGCTGATGTGGGCACGGGCGGCCAATTGTTGCGTCACAGCACCGGTTCCTTGAAAGAAAATGCCGAGCATAAACGTCACGTTTGACACGGGGATGACAATGAATGAATAAAAGAAACAACGCTCAAGTTGAGCAATGCACAACCCGTAGCGCGTGGTAACGTTTTGCGAGGCACTAGCAAATAAGGCACCCGCGGGAGGCAGCTGTTAAGCCGCCCTGCCGTGCCACCTATATCATGCACTTGCACCACATCACCCAACCCCGGCACCGCTTCGCGCTGCTCCCGCGCCGGGCCGCCGCTGCGGGTGCGCTAACGCTTACACCGCGCTACAAACTCGGATCAATGCACATCCCGTAGCGCGTGGTAACGTTTTGCGAGGCATGAGCAAATAAGGCACCCGCGGGAGGCGGCTGTTAAGCCGCCCTGCCGTGCCACCTATATCATGCACTTGCACCACATCACCCCGGCAGCGCTGGACGCGCTGCTCCCGCGGGTGCGCTGGCGCTTACCACGCGCTACAAAATCGGATCGATGCACATCCCGTAGCGCGTGGTAACGTTTTGCGAGGCACGAGCAAATAAGGCACCCCCGGGAGGCGGCTATTAAGCCGCCCGGCCGTGTCACCTATATCATGCACTTGCACCACATCACCCAACCCCGGCACCGCTTCGCGCTGCTCCCGCGCCGGGCCGCCGCTGCGGGTGCGCTGGCGCTTACCACGCGCTACAAAATCGGATCAATGCACATCCCGTAACGTGTGGTAACGTTTTGCGAGGCACGAGCAAATAAGGCACCCGCGGGAGGCGGCTATTAAGCCGCCCGGCCGTGTCACCTATATCATGCACTTGCACCACATCACCCAACCCCGGCAGCGCTACGGATATGGCGATTGCTCCAGCCTTGTGAACGGGTAGCGGCCCTTATTCGCTCTGATCAGTTACCGCACCGGTGCTAGCCGAGCTTACCAATCGCGCGTACTTGGCCAGCACACCGCGGGTATAGCGCGGCTCTGGGCGTTGCCAAGCGGCTTGGCGGCGCATCAATTCGTCATCAGCCACGTGCATCTCGATGGTATCCGCCTCGGCATCGATGGTAATGCGGTCGCCATTTTCCACCAGCGCCAGCGGGCCGCCCTCAAACGCCTCGGGCGATACATGACCGACCACAAAGCCGTGGCTGCCGCCGGAGAAGCGTCCATCGGTGATCAGTGCAACGTCATTGCCCAGGCCGCGGCCCATGATCGCGGAAGTAGGTGTGAGCATTTCACGCATGCCGGGGCCGCCTTTGGGGCCTTCGTAGCGGATGACCACGACATCGCCTGCCACCACGGTGCCGTCGTTAATCCGCGCCTGGGCTTCTTCTTCAGAGCCGAACACCCGCGCCGTGCCCGAAAAGCGTACGCCTTCTTTACCGGAGATTTTAGCGACTGCACCTTCCGGCGCCAGGTTGCCGTACAGAATCCGCAGATGGCTTTCGGCTTTAATCGGCTTATCCAGCGGCGCGATAATCTGCTGGTCGTCAGGGTAAGGCGCAACGTCGGCCAGGTTTTCCGCCAGCGTATTGCCGGTCACCGTCAAGCAGTCGCCATGCAACAGGCCTGCGGCTAGCAGGTTTTTCATCAGCGGCTGAATGCCGCCCAGCGCCACAAGCTCACTCATCATGTAGTGGCCGCTGGGGCGAAGATCCGCGACTACCGGCACTCGCTTGCCGATTTCAGTAAAGTCTTCAAGCGTCAGCTCAACGCCGATGGTGCGCGCCATGCCGATAAGGTGCAGCACCGCATTGGTAGAGCCGCCCAGAGCAATCACCACGGTAATTGCGTTTTCAAACGCCTTGCGGGTCATGATGTCCGAAGGTTTGATGTCGCGTGCCAGCAGCTCAAGCACCGCCTCGCCTGCCGCTTTACAGTCGTCACGCTTTTCTTGGGAAATCGCGTTTTGCGCTGAGCTGCCCGGTAGGCTCATGCCCAAGGCCTCAATGGCCGACGCCATGGTGTTAGCGGTGTACATACCGCCACACGAACCGGGGCCAGGAATCGCGGTCTCCTCGATATTCTTGAGCTCGATCAGGTCTATATCGCCCCGCGAGTGAGCGCCCATGGCCTCGAACACCGAGACGATATCGGTATGCCCTTTGCCCGGCATGATCGTGCCGCCGTATACAAATACGCTGGGGCGATTCAAGCGCGCCAGCCCCATCACGCAGCCCGGCATATTCTTGTCGCAGCCGCCAATTGCGACCAGACCATCAAAGCCCTCGCAGCCCGCCACGGTCTCGATAGAATCCGCGATTACTTCCCGCGAGACCAGCGAGTACTTCATGCCTTCGGTGCCATTGGCAATGCCATCAGAAATGGTGATGGTATTGAAAATAACCCCTTTACCGCCCGCGGCGTCGGCACCATCGCGGGCCTGTTCGGCAAGCTCACCGATATGGCTGTTGCAGGGTGTCACCATGCTCCAGGTAGAGGCCACGCCTACCTGGGGCTTTTTGAAATCAGCATCGTTAAAGCCTACCGCGCGTAGCATGGCACGGCTGGCAGCTTTACCCACGCCATCAACCACAGGGGCGGAATGGCGGCGAGTATGGTTCGGTGTATCGGTCATGGGGCACTCTCTTGCGTTATTCACGGTTTAATAAACACAGCTTGAGGGGTTATGCAGCATCTCGCAATACGTTTAACTTATGGCACCATAGTACTCGTCTTAAGTACTGTGCCTTATCGTTACTGCCGTGAAGGAAATACCGCTGCATGTCGTCACACTCGCTGCTTGCTAATACATCGTCTCTTACGCCGGGTTTTATGGTGGTGCATGCCAACCGCCTGGAAGACCTGCGTGGGCTGGCAGTGGAGTGGATGCGCCTTCACCCGTTAGGGCCGCTTGAGAACGAGACGATTCTGGTGCAGAGCAACGGTATCGGCCAGTGGCTAAAGCTTGCCCTGGCGGAAGACCCGGCCCAGGGCGGCGCGGGCATTGCGGCGGCGCTGAACGTTACCCTGCCGGCACGCTTTTTATGGCAGGCCTACCGCACGGTGTTAACGCATATCACCGGCGACGCCCAGGCGGTACCTGAAACCTCGCCTTTCGATAAGTCGCGCCTGGTATGGCGCCTGTTGCGCTTACTGCCAAGCCTCGCTGAGAAGCCTGCGTTTGCTCCGCTAGCGCGCTTTCTGGAAACTGACCGGGACCAGCGCAAGCACTATCAGTTGGCCGAGCGCTTGGCGGACTTGTTCGATCAGTACCAGGTATACCGCGCCGACTGGCTTGAGGCCTGGGCACGGGGCGAAGACGTACTCATTACCGCTCGCGGCGAAAGGCGCCCGTTAGATGAACATCAGCGCTGGCAGCCGGAGCTGTGGCGCGCCCTGCGCGATGACGTTGCCGCCACCCAGGGCGAGGCCGGGCTTAACAGCAGCCGCGCCCAGGTGCATAGCCGCTTTTTAGAA
Source organism: Vreelandella zhanjiangensis DSM 21076 (assembly GCF_000377665.1). Taxonomy (GTDB): domain Bacteria; phylum Pseudomonadota; class Gammaproteobacteria; order Pseudomonadales; family Halomonadaceae; genus Vreelandella; species Vreelandella zhanjiangensis. Next base: position 74,200 of record NZ_KB898654.1, read on the forward strand.
CTCGCTCAACAACTGGAAGGCCAGGATTGCCCACCGGGCTTGCCCCGGAGGCTGATTATTTTTGGTATTTCCTCACTGCCCCAGCAAACGCTGGAAGCCCTGGCCGCGCTTTCGCGCTGCTGCCAGATCGTGCTGTGCGTGCATAACCCCTGCCAGTTTTACTGGGCGGATATCATCGAACACAAAGATTTGCTGCGCGCCAGCCGCTACCGCCAGCAGCGTAAAACGGGCATGCCCGAAGCGCTGGACGTACTCGGCGATGGCGATGTAGACAGCGCCCTGCACCTGCACGCCCAACCGCTGCTGGCGGCATGGGGCAAACAGGGGCGCGATTACCTGCGCCTGCTGGATGAGCACGACGATGCGGGCAACTATCAAACCCTGTTCGAGCAGCAGGCGCTGCGTATCGATATGTTCGAGCCGTTCAGCACGCCGGAGCACAGTTGCCTGCTCAGCCAACTGCAGGATGATATCCGCGAGCTGCGCCCGGTAGCTGAAACTCAGACCACCTGGCCTGCGGTTGATGTAAGCCAAGACGACTCGATCGTGTTTCATATCGCCCACGGGCCCCAGCGCGAAGTGGAGATTCTTCACGACCAGCTGTTGGCCGCGTTCAGCGCCGACCCTGAACTACGCCCGCGGGATATCATCGTCATGGTGCCGGACATCGACCGCTACGCGCCGCATATCGAAGCGGTGTTTGGTCAGTACCGCTCAAGCTACCGTACGCTTGGCCGCGATGACCCGCGCTATATCCCCTACACGCTTTCAGACCAGGCCAGCCGCCACCGCCTGCCGCTGATGATTGCCCTGGAAAAGTTGCTGCGCCTGCCGGAGCTGCGCCTGTCGGTAAGCGACTTGCTTGATCTATTGGATGTCCCCGCCCTGCGCGCCCGCTTCGGCATTGAAGAGCGCGATTTACCCACCCTGAACCGCTGGATTGAAGGTGCGGGTATCCGCTGGGGGCTAAACGCCCAGCAGCGCATGCAGCTTGATTTGCCCCAAGGCTTGAGCCAGAACACCTGGGCGTTTGGCCTGCGCCGTTTGCTGTTGGGTTACACCGTGGGTGTGGCGGATGCGTGGCAGGGGATCGAGCCGTTTGATGACATCGGCGGACTTGAAGCCTCACTTGCCGGGCCGCTGGCAACGCTGCTTGAGAAGCTCGAAACCACCTGGGAGATTTTCTGCAAGCCCACCACCGCCGCCAACTGGGTCATCCGGCTGCGCGAACTGCTGGAAACCTTCTTTCTTACCGATGACGCTGAAGAAAGCGTGATGCTGACCAAGCTGGAAAGCGCGCTTCAGCAGCTGTTCGACAGCACCGAAGAGGCCAAATTGGATGATAATTTGCCGCTTTCCATGGTGCGCGAACACTGGCTCGCGCAAATTGATGAGCACAGCCTCTCCCAGCGCTTTTTAGCCGGGGCGGTCAACTTCGCCACGTTAATGCCGATGCGTGCAATTCCGTTCAAGCGGGTGTGCCTGCTGGGCATGAACGACGGTGAATATCCACGCTCCCAGCCGCCGCTGGATTTCGACCTGATGGGCAGCGACTACCGCCCCGGCGACCGCTCGCGTAGAGAAGACGACCGCTACCTGTTTCTGGAAGCGCTGCTGTCCGCGCGCCACCAGCTCTATATTAGCTGGGTGGGCCGCAGCCAGATCGACAACAACCCCATGCCGCCGTCGGTGTTGGTCGGCCAACTGCGCGACCACCTGGCCGCAGGCTGGCTAAGCCAACATCAGGATCAAGAGCCGCTCATTGACGCGCTCACCACCGAGCACCCGCTGCAACCGTTTAGCCAACGCTATTTTGCCGCGGGCGCCAGCTCGTCATCGCAGGCGCGACTGTTTACCTATGCTCATGAGTGGCACGCGCTACACGCCCCTCAGGATAGCAGCACTGAAAAGCCAAGCACCCTGCCCGCCTTCGAGCAGGAAATTCCGCTGACCCTCGCTCAGCTTGGCAGCTTTCTGCGCGAACCGGCCAAAGCGTTCTTCAACACCCGCCTGGGGGTTTATTTTGAGCAGGAAGCCCTGGCCCAGCTGGACGTGGAGCCGTTTGTGCTTAACGGTCTGCAGCACTGGCAGTTGCAGGATCAACTGATTGCCGCCCAACGCCGCGCGGTGGATAACGGCGAGCCCCGTGAAGAGGCCATGTTTGCCGCGCTTGAACGCATCAAGGGCCAGGGCGTGCTGGCCGTGGGCGCCTTTGGCGAGCGCATGCGTGAATCATTGGCAGAACCCATGCAGGCGCTGTTCGATGATTACCAGGATGCGCTTGCTGAATGGCCCTACTCGGAGGAAGCCCCCCAGGCGGTCGCGTTTAGGGCCCATGCGCTTTCGATTAACGACTGGATTAACGAACTTCGCCTGGATGAGGACGGCAACCGCTGCCGCCTGCTGCTGGTCAGCAACAGCTTGATCAGCCAGGGGCGCGGCCGTGGGCAGTACCGCTGGCAGCACCTATTGCGTCCCTGGGTGGCCCACCTGGCCGCCAATGCGGCATCGCCCATGACCACGCAGCTGCTTTCCAAAGCAGGCCATGTGCGTTTTGCACCGTTAAACGCAGATATCGCGCGGGATCATCTAACGACTATTTTGCAGTGCTGGCAGGATGGCATGGCAACCCCGCTACCGCTGGCACCCCAGGCGGCATTTGCCTGGCTAGGCAAAGAGGGTAACCCGGAAAGCACGCCCGAGAGCGACGCGTTTAACGCAGCGGCAAGCGCTTATGAGGGTGGCCGTTTTCAGACCGGCGAAGTGGCGCAAAGCGCCTACCTCGCCCGCCAATGGACCAGTTTTGAAGCGTTGTTTAATACACGTACCGGCGAATCTACCGACCAGGGCCATACCTTCGCCTTACTGGCAGAAGCGCTTTACGCCCCCCTATATCGTGCAGTGAAAGAATAAGTCAAAGAACAGTACCGCGCGGTGAAAGAGTAGCCTCGCGCGGTAAAGGAGCAGTGGCTGGCTAGAGGCCTAATTGCCTTGCTGATTGACCAGAAATATCCGCTTTGCCAACGAGATCATTTCCGGGTCGCCGGTGTTCTTTTCGGGCACATCGGAAAGCTTGATGACCGGCAGCCAGCCCTGGCCTTCGGGGCGCGCCTCGACCATCTTGATCACCATGTTCATGGGCTCCTCGCCCACGTCGTTGGTGAAGTTGGTGCCGATACCAAACGCCATGCCGATGCGGTCTTTACAGAAGGCATGAATGCGCTCGATCTTTTCCGGGGTGAGCGCATCGGAAAAGATGATCGTCTTGCTCAGCGGGTCAACGCCCAAGCGCTCGTAGTGAGCGATGGTTTGTGAGGCAAAGTCGATAGGGTCGCCGCTATCGTGGCGCACGCCATCAAACAGCTTGGCAAACTTCTTATCGAAGCTATCGAAAAAGGCCTGCGAAGTAAACGTATCGGTTAACGCAATGCCCAGGTCGCCTCGGTACACATCCACCCAGTGCTCTAGAGCCAGGCTGTTGGCCATTTTGAAACCAAAGCGGGCACCGTGGAACATGAACCACTCGTGGGCGTGGGTACCGATCGGCTTGACACCGTGGCGCATGGCCAGCAGCACATTGCTGGTGCCGGTAAACGATTCGCCGCCGTGGTGGTGAAGCGCACCCACCACGCGGTCGTGAACGTCAAAGGAGAAGCGTCGCCGAGTGCCAAACTCAGCGATTTTGAGCCCCATGCGACGATAAAGCTCGATTTTCTCCTGAGCGCTTTGCTCGATCATCGCATCGACTTCAGGCGTGACCGTAATCCCCCGCAGCCGATACCAAAGCTCGCTGATCAGCGCCATCAGCGGCACTTCCCAGAGAATAGTGCGATACCAAGGGCCTTCGATCACTACGGAAAGATCCGCCCCCTGCTGCTCGATAATCACCTCGCTGGGGTCGTAGCGAAACCCGGCAAGAAAATCGAGATAGGTGGGGTCCAGATAGGGGCACGTCGTTTCGAGGTAGCGCTTTTCTGCCTCGTTTAAGTGAAGCACCGCCATACTATCGACTTCGCGGCGTAACGCAGCGCCAAACCCTTCCGGAAAGGCATGCTCGCCACGATTGATAAAAGCGTAACGCGCATGGGCATACGGAAAGCGTTTAATCACGGCATTCTGCATCGTGATTTTGTAAAAGTCGTTATCCAGAAGCGAGGTCAGCATGGAGTCTCATCGTCAGCGTGAACAGAAGCCGCGGTAGCGTAAACAAGATCGCCCCAAGAGTGGCTAGCCGACAAGATTAGCAGGTGACGGCGCCGGCTCCCAGCCCACAGCGTTCGCTTACGCCTTTTGCTCCCTAACGGGCATCGCGATATAGTGCCCCAACCGCCCCTTTTTACCCGCCGGGGCGCGTTGTTTTTTGCGCCTGCTCCTGGAGATCAGTGATGAGCTACCCCGCCCCACTCAACCCCTTGAGCTTGCCCCTGCACGGCAGCCGCCTGATTGAAGCCAGCGCCGGCACCGGTAAAACCTTCACCATCGCGCTTTTATACGTGCGCTTAGTGCTGGGTGGGCGCAGTAAAGAGGACGATGACGCCTTTATCCGCCCGCTCACGCCGCCGGAAATTCTCGTAGTCACGTTTACCAACGCCGCAACCCAGGAGCTGCGCGAGCGGATTCGTAACCGGCTGGTGGAAGCCGCCGAGGTCTTTCGTAATGAGGCAAGCGCTGACCAACCTGCCGGCGACAAGCTATTGCTTACGCTGCGCAGTGAGTACCCACCCTCAGCCTGGCCCGCCTGTGCGCGGCGTTTAGCACTTGCCGCCGAGTGGATGGACGAAGCCGCGGTGTCGACCATTCACAGCTGGTGCTACCGCATGCTGCGCGAGCACGCTTTCGATAGCGGCAGCCTGTTTTCGCTGAACCTGGAAAACGACCAGCGCGAGCTGGAGCAGGACGTAGTGCGCGACTACTGGCGCAGCTTTTATTACGCCCTTGAAGGTGATGCACTTGAAAGCATTGTCAGCTACTGGCAGTCCCCCGATGACCTGCACGCCAGCCTGCAGCGCCTGCTGCCCGAATGCGATGCCTTAGGCGCGCAACGCCCGGAGCCGGAGCAAACGCTTACTACCTGCCAGGCCGCCCGCGCCGCCAAGCTCAGCGAGTTAAAAGCCCCCTGGGCTGCCTGGCTGGATGGGCTGGTGCCTGCGCTGGAAGAGGCCGCCAAGCAGAAGGCCTTCAAAGGGCAAAGTTTTAACGCCAAAAGCCGCGCCAACTGGCTGGGGGCGCTGCGCGAATGGTGCACAGGCGACGCTGCCCGCCCCCAGCTTACCGATGCCGCTTGGAAGCGTATGACGCCTGACGGCATGGCCGATATCTGGAAAGTAGGCGCACCGCCCTACCCGGAAGTATGGGAAGCGCTTGCACAACTGCCCGGCGAGCTTAATGCCCTGCCCGAGCCGCGCAACGACCTGCTGATTCACGCCGTGCAGTGGTGCCGCAAGCGCCTTGAGCGCGAGCAGGAACGCCGTGCCGAGATGGGTCCCAATGACTTGCTCACCCACCTGGACCGCGCTCTTCAAGGCCCCAACCGTGACGCGCTGGCCACCCAGATTCAGCGCCAGTTTCCGGTCGCGCTGATTGATGAGTTCCAGGATACCGACCCGATTCAGTACCGCATTTTTAACGCGGTGTATAAGGTGGCCGAACCGCGTCGCGATACTGCCGTCATGCTGATTGGTGACCCCAAGCAGGCTATTTACGCCTTCCGCGGTGCGGATATTTTCACCTATCTGAAAGCCCGCCAGGACACCGCAGGCCGCCACGTCACGCTGGGCACCAACTTTCGCTCAAGTTCATCGATGGTCGATGCGGTGAACCACTGCTTCCACTACGCCGACCAGCACGACACGGGCGCGTTTTTATTCCGTGACGAGAGCGGCGATAACCCGCTGCCGTTTTTACCCGTGGCCGCCAAAGGCCGCGACGACCAACTGGTGCTGAACGGCGAGCCGCTGCCCGCCATGACGCTGTGGCAGCTGGACGCTGACGAGCCGCTTTCCAAAACCGCTTACCAACTCGAAATGGCCGAGCGCTGCGCTTCGCACATGACCATGCTGCTGGAAGCGGGCCGCAACCAAAAAGCCGGTTTTGAAGCCGCGGGTAAGCTAGCCCCGCTAAAGCCTTCCGATATGGCGGTGCTGGTCAACGGCCTGCAGGAAGCCCGCGCCATTCGTCTGGCCCTTGCCAGCCGTGGGGTTAAGAGCGTTTACCTATCAGATAACGATAAGGTGTTTAGCTCGCCGATTGCCCAGCAGCTGGAAACCTGCCTGCGCGCCTGCGCCGAGCCCCAGGCCAACTCGCGCCAAGCGGAGGCTAAGCTGCGCGCAGCACTTGCCACCTCGCTGCTCGGGCTTAGCCTGGGCGAGCTTGACCATCTCAACCAGAGCGAGCTTGCCTGGGAAGCGCGGGTGGAGCAGTTCAGCCGCTACCACCGCCTGTGGCAGCGCCAGGGCGTGCTGCCGCTGGTACGCAAGCTGATGGTGGATTTTAACATCCCCGCCCGGCTGCTTGAGTTTACTGACGGTGAGCGCTTGCTAACCGACTTGCTGCACCTGGGCGAACTGCTCCAGCAGGCAAGCCAGGAGCTGGATGGCGAGCACGCTCTGATCCGTTTTTTAGCCGAGGCAATTGCCGACCCGGAAAGCCACGGCGACAGCCACAAGCTGCGCCTGGAAAGCGACGCGGATCTGGTCAAGGTAGTGACCATTCACAAATCCAAGGGCCTTGAATACCCGCTGGTATTTTTACCCTTTATTGCCAACCACCGCCCCACTAAACAGGGCGATGTGCCATTGCGCTGGCACGATGGCGACGGTAATTTACAGCTAAGCCTGAGCGCCGATGAGCAAACGCTGGCCACCGCTGACCGCGAGCGTTTAGGCGAAGATTTACGCAAGCTTTACGTCGCCCTGACCCGCGCCCGCCACGCCACCTGGCTGGGGCTCGCGCCGTTGAAAGATGGCGAAGGCAGCGCTTTGGGCCATTTGCTCAATGGCGGAAGCACCATTGCCCCCAGCCAGTTTGGCGAGGCGCTTAGCGCGCTGGTGAACAAAAGCGAAATAGCCTTGAGCGCCGCACCGGAAGCCACGGCGCTGCGCTTTACGCCCGCTCAGCAGCAAGAGGCCCTGGGGCAAGCGCGCACGCCCACACGTTCCGCCCGCGAGCAGTGGTGGATTGCCAGCTACTCGGCGCTGCGCACCACCGCCGCTGTTTCAGGGTTGTCATCCAGCGCTACTGCCTTGCCCACGCCGGAGCCCACCACGCCCCAGGAAGCCACCACGTTTGAAATGCTGGATGAGCCGCAGGATCTGCTTAAAGGCTCCCCGCTAGTCGGTAGCGCACCGAGTGTAACCACTCACTCCCCTCTTTACTCATCCTTGCAGGTCGACAGCGATCAGCCAAGCTCAGCCACCAGCCACTTGCACCGCTTCCCGCGCGGCCCTGGCCCCGGCACCTTTCTGCACGGCCTGTTGGAGTGGGCAGGCCAGCTGGGCTTTGCCAAGGCGCTTGAAGACGCCGCCGCCCGTGAAGACACCCTGCACCGTCGCCTACAGCTGCGCGGCTGGCAGGCCTGGTATGAGCCGCTGGCAGGCTGGTTTGAAGATCTGCTCACCACCGCGCTGCCGCTTCCCAACCAGCAGGGCGCCGTGGCGCTTAACCAGCTGAGCGGCTATCAGGTGGAGCTTGAGTTCTGGTTTGCCGCCCATCAGGTGGATACCCAAGCGCTGGATGCGCTGGTTAGCCAGCACTTACTTCCCGGCATCGCCCGGCCCGCGCTGGATGCCGATACGCTCAACGGTATGCTGAAAGGCTTTATTGATTTGGCGTTTGAGCACAACGGGCGCTTTTACGTGCTGGACTGGAAATCCAACTACCTGGGCGCAGATGACAGCGCCTATACCGTTGAGGCACTGAGTGCCGCGCTGCTGGAAAAGCGCTACGATCTGCAGGCCGCGCTTTACCTGTTGGCGCTACACCGGCTGTTAAAAGCCCGCCTGCCGGACTACGACCCGCGCAAGCACCTAGGCGGCTCATTAACGGTATTTTTGCGCGGCAGCCGTACTATCGCGCGCGGAGTACACCCAGAGCCCGCGCCGGTTGAGTTAATAGAAGCACTGGATGCATTATTTGCAGGTACGGCTAACGTGGACCTTAAGGAAACGGCATGAAAGATGTATACACCCTTGACCTGTTCGGCGACAGCGAGCCGCCAGCGACCAAGGCCGTCTCTCCCAAACCGGCTAACCGCGCGGTAGACGCCCATGCCAATAGCCATGCCGTGGAACCCCGCGCCCTACAGCCGCACCCCGCGCTTAGCGATATGGGCGCCCTGCTCACGCTTTGTGAGCGCTGGGTAGCCAGAGGCTGGCTGCGCGACCTGGACCGCGCGCTGGTAAGCTTCTTCGCCCGCGAGGCGGGCCAGGTGCCGCCGCTGCTTCTGCTCGCCACCGCCCTTGCCAGCCACCAATTGGGCCGGGGCCACGTATGCCTGGATTTAAGCGCCACGCTAAGCGCGCCGGATTTCGCCCTTTCACTTCCGCCTGAAGGTGATGACTTAAGCGACCCGCCGCCGCTGCCCAGCGAAGTGCTGGCCACGCTAACGCTTGCCGAGTGGCAGGCGGCGCTTGAGCACCCCGCGCTGATCAGCAACGGCCACGGCAACACGCCGCTGGTACGCTCAGACGCCCCGCACACAACGCGGCTTTACCTGCGCCGCTATTGGCAGTACGAACAGACCCTGCATCAGGAAATTACCGCACGGTTAAGCGTCGCTGGCGCAGGGCCCATTCATAAGGCAAGGCCCAGCGTTGGTCGCTCTTTACTACTTAAAGACGCCCTGGATACGCTGTTCCCCGCCACCGACACGCTGGACTGGCAGAAGGTAGCCTGTGCGCTGGCGGCCCGCAGCCACTTTGCGATTATTACCGGCGGCCCCGGCACCGGCAAAACCACCACCGTGGTACGCCTGCTCGCCCTGCTGCAAACCCTACAGCTGGCCCACTCGCCCGAGCAGGCGCTGCGCATTCGCCTGGCCGCGCCCACCGGCAAAGCCGCCGCCCGGCTCAATGAATCCATCGCCGGGCAGGTGAGCAACCTGCCCATGAGCGCGCTGGAATCGCTGCTAAGCGAGCGTGCCGGTGCCGAATCCAGTACCTTGGTGATACCTACGGAAGTCACCACCCTGCACAGGCTGCTGGGTGCAAGGCCGGATACCCGCCACTTCCGCCACAACCCCAATAACCCGTTGGCGTTGGACGTGCTGGTGATCGATGAGGCCTCCATGGTGGATATCGAAATGATGACCGCCGTATTAAGCGCGCTGCCCGCCCACGCTAAGCTGGTGCTGTTGGGCGATAAGGATCAGCTGGCATCCGTGGAAGCCGGTGCAGTACTGGGTGATTTATGCCGCCGTGCCGAGGCCGCGCACTACACGCCGGAAACCGCCCAGTGGCTTGCCGAACTCACCAGCCAGCCGCTGCCCGAAGCGCTAACCTGCCCCAACGGCCAGGCGCTTGATCAGGCGATTACCATGCTGCGAGTAAGCCACCGCTTTGACGCCGCCAGCGGCATTGGCCAGTTGGCCGAGGCGATCAACCAGCCGCTAAGCGCTGCGCTCAACGAGCGCGATAAACAGAACGCCGTCCACAGCGCCCTGCGCCAAGTCTACGCCGACCTGCATCATTTAGTGCTGGGCGGTGAAGATGACAACGCCCTGGAGCGCTTGGTGGTAACAGGCTCCCCCGAGCGCTTTCCCAATGCGGGTAAAGGCCGACTGGATAAAAGAAGCAACCAAGAGCTAGCCCCCCCCACGGGTTATCGACATTACCTGACGATGTTAAAAAAACAGCGCCCGGAGGCAACGCTAACGTTTGAAGATAACCGCGCCGCCTATAACGCCTGGGCCAGCAACGTGCTAAAAGCCTACGGCCACTTCCAACTACTCTGCGCATTGCGCAAAGGCCCGTGGGGTGTAGAAGGTTTGAACTTGCGCATCGCCAAAGTACTGCGCCGCGAGAAGCTTCTAAGCGCAAGCGATATCGAGCTGGAGAAAGGCTGGTATGAAGGCCGTCCGGTGCTGGTCACGCAAAACGACTACAGCCTGGGGCTAATGAATGGGGATATCGGCATTACGCTCGCCGTGCCCGACCCGCGCACGCCGGGGCGCTCATTACATCGAGTCGCCTTCCCGACGAGCGACTCAGAGAACCCCATCCGCTGGGTGCTACCTTCCCGCCTACACGCGGTAGAAACCGTATTTGCGATGACGGTACACAAATCCCAAGGCTCGGAGTTTTTGCACACGGCGCTGTTGCTACCCCAAACGCCCAACCCCATCCTCACACGCGAGCTGGTCTATACCGGCATCACCCGCGCCCGCGAATGGCTCACACTGATTGAAGCCAAACGGGGGATATTGAATGATGCGGTGGTTAGGGAGGTTATGCGGGTTAGCGGGACGGGGATTAATTAAAATTTACATCGCCGGTTCTAGCATTGTCAGTTGTCGGCCAGAAGCGGTCGTTAAGATATTTTTATATAACGCCGCATTAAGGTGTGAGCAACGCTGCCACCTAGCCTAAACCATTGCACCGTAAACACAAAACCCAATCCGAAGCCGAAAATTCCAAACGTTGGTAATCACTCATAAATACTTTATTATAAATCATTACCAAGCATACGGTTGCTCATAATGAAACTTAAATACATTGCTTCCTGCGATATCGATCTTAAATGAAGTATTTCGACCAAAAATAGTAGAAAGCAGTCTCTTAGTAGAACCCAATTCAATTTTTAGATGATTGTCTATATCAACATAGTTTATTGCTTTGTTTTCTTCAGCCTCTGTAGTTAACCATGCTTCTAAGAGCGCTATTTTATCGTTCTCATCATAATTGTCATGATCGTTTGCAGGAATCTTTTGAGACTGAGCTTCCTGTTGCTTAAACAAGCCTTGTAATTTCATAGCTTGGCGCATTTCATGGCATGCAGGTCCTAGAGCAGCAGCTATCTCTGATTTATCTCTAGCTCCGGAATATTTTGCAGGTGTTACACCTACTAAATCGGTCGGTATTTGAAGATCCACATTGTCTGGCATTATTATAAAACAACGTCTTTTGCCGAGTTTTCCGATGAACAAACCTAATTCAAAGAGAACATTATCCCTTACAGTATCACTAACGGTACCACGCATTTTGGTTTCATCATCTGGACTAAAAACAAAAATGCCAAAGTCTGAAGAGTTTAAAGCTTCTGTTATTGAATCTAGAGGAGTTAGGGATAAGGAAAACACCCCCTGACTCCAAACCGTAATATCTGCATCATGCTGTAAATTAACTTGCATTGGATAGGCGACATCTAAGCCCTCTACCGAAGATGCAACAAATACTTTAGGTTTCAAATTATTACCTCAAATTGATATGATTTATAACGGCGTTTAGACAGCGCGTTCTATGCTTGAATGAACGTGCTGGCAGTTTTTTTTCAGGCAAATGCAGCCTGCCAGATTCCCCTAAACCTATAAATCTTTGGACTATAAAATCCCATAAGGCCGTATAACCAAAATTCGCGCTCCTGCTGCATTTCCAAGAATGGCCGCTTTAGATCGATAGCGCCTATGCACGAACCTACTATTTCGGCCAAGAGCTGACGTTCAGGCCATTGTGATTAAGCTAGGGCTGAACCGCGTTGCCTTATATGTATCGGCCCCAGCACGGTGTTAGCGGAGCTCCTCCCAGCCTTATCAGAAGCGTTATGGCAGCATGCCGTAATGTCTTCGAACCTTGGATATGTCGGCCAGAAGATCTTGAGTAGTAAAGGTGCTAAGAAGCACCTCACGATAATCCTCCGTAACTTTTTTTAGATCTTTTAGCCGTCCCTCTGGGTCCTCTGTACGAAAGTATTCCCTTACAGCCTCGAAGAACGCATCCCCGTCATGAATATTCACATCCAATACAGTCTTTTCCCGACCGTTCCATCCGTATAAATACTTCTCCAACTCTCGGCGATCTTCTTTGGGTGGGTCTGGGGTGAACCAAAGTGTACGGTAAGCCCCGTCGGCCGAAGCCGGAAAAGCACTCGGTTCGGTTTCTGCTAACGGTAGGCGTCCGCTAGCGAGCAGCCACTCAGCATCGAACAAAATTCCAAACTTTCCTGGCATGAGGCGCCGATAAGCCTCAGCAAATTCGTTGTCGATCATACGAAGCTCGTCTAACAGATCATGTGTCAGTGTTTCCATTACGGCAAGGTTCGATGACTGCCGAGCGAGCAAGGAGGAAACATGCCTTGGATTTAGGTGGAAACGATGGCGCTCACAAACAACCTCATGCGATTCAAGAGCAGCTTGCAACTCCTCCAAAAGGATGCTGTACAGCTCTAATATCTCGTAGGACTGTACTAAGATCAGGTGTAGCCGTGCCGCAGCGCGGCGATTTCCTCGCTTCCTGACCGCTTCAGCAATGGATAAAAAGTCGAGTTTCTCTAATAAAAACTTGAGCAGTTCTAACACAGAAATGTCCTCTATCGTGATCCGCTAACACGAAGGAATCGCGTGCCACCTTTTAATGGCCAACTGTATTGACTCACGGAACGTCCCACCCCCATTTCAACCTGTCATAAAGGGCAGCGAGCTTTCTAAAGCTACTTGCATAGCTTGATATCTCGTAATAAAACTTCTCTTCATTCTCGACTAAAAACTGATGAAGAATTTCTACATTTATTTTTTCTGAGCTAAGAAAAGGAATATAGGCCGCAGCGTTTTCAGGAGTGCAAGCCTCAATAATTTGCCCCATATCCATGTGACGATAGTTTCTAAAGAAAGGTTTTTTATATGAAACAACCCTCAATTTTTTTAAGTCGCGGTAGACAACCTTATCCAAACTGCAACCACTTTCTCTATAATCTTTATCGTTATTAATCCCCGCTTTTCTCAAATACATGAATACAGGCACATTTGGTGTTGACTTGCAGACCTTAGGGGCTACAGTATTAAGAATCTGTTCACAATCGTAAGCCTTGTTCTCATGTAGCAAATCTTCAAATAAATCATTAGTGTTTATGCTGGCATAGCCAATTGGTGAAGGCCCCACCATTTCTTGTTGAGCAACCCCAACACCTACTAAAAATTCAACATCGTCTTTTGTTTCTATCTCATCAATATCAACGACACAAATCTTCTTCTCTGGCTCAGCTGATTGAACCAACTCGTACAACTGCTCTTTACAGTATCTCAGAACCCTAGCAGGAATTTTTCTTTTGGTAGAGTGTATAGCTTTATAAACTGGCAAAAAATCATTTGTTTTAACTAATACCAAAGGTATTTGCATTCCATCAATAGTTAAATAAGTATCTGATATATTAGGTTCCTCTCTATCAGAGAGCCTTTGTACAAATATCAAATTCCTTCTCAACTGCTCGATATTATCCTGCCCAATACAACCAGATATAGCCTTAAGCAAGCTGCTGATATTTTCATCCGAAATAGAATATCCAATAAATACCACGGGATGCTCAACAAATAAAGTTATCAGTTTAGCTGCTAAATACGTATTCTTATTATTGAAAGAGTCATAGTCATAATCTGTTAAAACTAATGAACTGGAGCTAGTTGAACACCCGTGAATTTTATAAATTTCACCTATTTCTTGTGGGTTTGAAAATAGCAATTCCTCCTGGCCTATATATGTTTTATAGTCTGGAAAAAGCTGCTCAATAAACATATCCCAATTCGTTGTAATAACGCCATCTACGTTCAAGTTTGCCAACAACTTAACTTCTTCTGAATGCACTGACTCCTTTGCTTTAGATTGATCTAGAGTTGACAAATAATTACAAACCTCAATCCTTAGGGCGGAGGTCTCATCCTGAATTTTTGATTTGTAGCGCTGGACATTCTGCACATATTCTGGCGCAGACCACCAATATTCATTAAAATCTTTAGCCAGTAAGGCTGCTACTTTTGGATAGTTACCGTTCGCAGAAGATAAGTAGTACTCGAATGGTTTTCCAGCCACACAGAATTTGCTAAGCAACCCCTTCCAGTCCTCCAGCCCCAAATATCTTCTTGAGAAACCAGAGCCCAAGAAGAGAAAAGGCCCAGCTGAACGGCTTCTGAAAATATCCACTAGCTTAGCTTCTATATCCATTCAATCCTCGTCCTCAGCCTCATCATCTAAAAGCGTTCAGCAGATATATAACTGCTATGGATGTATATGTGTCTGCACGCTCGCTGCCTTTTCGCGCACGTCCGCTCTGAACCGAAAGATGTCATCTATAAATTGACTCATAAGATCCTATCCCGCTCGCCATAGACTCAATCAGCTGCTCATAACTCCATGTAACACCCTGAATCTTACCCAGCGAAAAACATACTGTATGCCCTTTAAAAGGGCGATAAGTCATGGTTTCTGAATCGCTGAGTAAGTCGTCGACCGGCACGTCTTTACATGAAAAATAGTGGCGTGGCAGATAGCCGCGTTCGCGGGGGGCAACCGTCCGTAGAGCCAGCCTGCAGAATACTGCTGGCCTGCCCTTGTATGAGCTGCTTGGTAGGGTGAACCGTTGGCAAGCATTCTGCATCGTGTGTTCCCTGCGGCGTTTTTCGCTCTAATATTCCGAGACTAGCAGTTAACTTAGATTAATCCCATCGCAGCGGATTAGCTTTTAGTCGGTAGCGCTGGCGTTGCAGTGGCCTTTTCCCCTCGTCGCTGGATCATCGTTAAGATGTGGTAAACGCAGTCGCTTGAAAGCTCGAACGTGTGATCACACCTTGATGCCACGAAGCAAGCGGTCGATAGGTCTCCTGCCACGCCACCTCCGGTAATCTGAAAGCGAGGTAATCCAACGCGACAGCGGCAGCAATATCACCGAGGCTAAGGGTCGAGGCCGTTGGCGCTTCGCCAAGCTCGCGGTTCAATTGTTCGAGCAGCCGTTGAATGGCCCGCGAGCGCCGTTGGCCCAGCTCGCTCTCGTCAATTGCGTTGCCATAATGCTTTCTGGCAATCACGGTCGTGAACGCGGCATCCATCAGGTTTTGACCCAACCCCGCTAAGTGCAGCACCTCCCCTAAGTGAGACGGTGGCAATACGGGCTTCTCCGGATAAGCGCTATCCAGATAAATAGCGATCAGCATTGATTCGCTGAGCGTGGTGCCTTCCTCAGTGACTAGCGCAGGAATACGCCCGGCGGGGTTGGCCTTTAATAGCGCGGAGTCATCGGCCCAGGGGTCGCACCACTTCAGCGTGACGGCGTCTATTAGCCCTTTTTCGATCAACACGATGCGCACCAGACGCGCATAGGGTGAAGTGGCGTTTAGGTAGAGTTGCATGGTTATCTCCTGTGTTGTGCCGCGAGAGGAAGGTTACGTAATTGCGCGCCACGGCTAAGCAGCACCAGCACAAAGCCTGCCACGAGCATAAAGCCGCTGATGGCAAACAGCGGTGTGTAAGTGCCGAAGGCGCCATAAAGCGCTGACATAGCGTAACCCGCCGCCGCCTGGGCGGCGGCAAAGGCAGCGGTGGCTTGCCCCCAGATTTTCTTGTGCGCCGTTGGTCCTACTAATTCAGCAAGACGCCCCGACGTAAGCGCAACAATACCGGGGATCATCGCCCCTACCATAAAAGAGGAAACGGATTGGCTAATCAGCGCTAGCGAGAACACTGGTAACAAAACAGCGGCGGCCTTCACGACAAACGCCAGCGTTAAGCCGTAATGCCAGCCGACTCGCTTCGCCAATATGCCAACCATTAGCGGCCCGCACACCGCCCCTAAGCCAAAGATGCCCCACTGAAATGAAGCCGCGTGGTTGCCCAAGGCATTTTCCCTAGCAAGATAATCCACCCAGAACACCGTATGCGGTACAAATCCGACCGCATCCAGGGCATATGCACCGATAACTAGCAGCACGGCCAGCTTTACACCCGGCATAGGTCTACCGCTCTTGTTGCTTGGGCTAGCCGTTGCAGGTGACGCCAAAGATTCCAGGCCACGATCACATACAATACCGGCAGCAACACAAAGTAGCCCAAGCGCGCTCCAGGTCATCGCCATATTGAATTCAAGCAGTAGAGGTACTGCCAATGCTGAAAGCAGCGCCCCTATACCGATACCGGTAAATACCATAGCGCCCACCTGGGCACGCCTTTCAGGCGGTGTGGTCGCTAACGCGACTGATGGCCCAACCACCATCAATATGGCGCCAGCCATACCTGAAGCGAGTCGCCAGATGAAAAACCACGCAAAATGGCCGCCCCATGCACAAAGCGTAAAACTAAGCACAATACACGCAAAGCTTGCCCCCATTACCTGGCGAGAGGAAAAGCGCTCGCTCAGGGCGTGGGCGATAAGCGCACCGATAAAGTAGCCCAGCAGATTGGCGGCCCCCAGGTAGGCGCCTTGGCTTGCAGTGAACCACCCCTGCTCAATAATCGCAGGCAATAGCGGCGTGTAAGCAAAGCGTGCGATGCCAATACCCGCCAGCGTCGCCGTGATACCGGTCATTAGCGCGGGTAGATCCTGGGAAGTGCGTTGGCGATTCATGAGGTTGCGTCCTTAGCGTGCCACCTATTGGGCGGTTTGGGCGGCTCGTGTTAATAGACAGCCTAGTCGCTGGCGATTGTTTTATAGAAACGATTAGTTTTGATCGCTACTATCTCCTTTTGAGATAGCGCATATTGAAATAACGCTGGTGTGAGAGGAGGCAACTATGCAGCTTAAATCACTACGCTTATTCATGGCGGTGGCCGAGACAGGCAGTTTCGTGGCAGCGGCAAAACGCTTGCACACGGTGCAGTCCAACGTGACGACTCACATCAAGAAACTGGAGGAGGAGTTAGGCGTACAGCTGTTTCATCGTGCGGGGCGTGTTCGCCCTACAAGCGCTGGTTTGGCGCTGGTGGAGTACGCTGAGCGCATGTTGACTGCCCATGATGAAGCGGTATCGCTGTTCAAGGGCCAGGAGAAGGCGTGTGGGCGGCTACGGATAGGCGCCATGGAGACCACAACAGCATTGCGCCTTCCGCCGATACTAGCGGCGTATCACGCAGCGCAGCCTGACGTTGATATCCAGCTCAAGACCGGGCCAACGGCTGAGTTGGTCGAGCTGTTGCTAAACGGGCAGGTGGACTGTGTCTTCGTGGCTGGGCGATTGGAGCATAGCCGCTACCATGTGCTTAAAGCGTTTAGCGAGGAACTTGTATTAGTGGATTCGATGCCCATGACGACGATGCCCTCTTCACAAGAGCTGCTGGCGTCTGCCTTCATGGCGTTTCGCCAAGGGTGTAGCTACCGCCAGCGTATCGAGCTATTGCTGGCGTCCTATGGCGTCAATGCGGGCCGGATATTCGAGTTCGGCTCGCTGGATGCGATGCTTGGATGTGTCGCTGCCGGGATGGGCTACACGGTGCTACCGCGTGGCACGGTTGACGCTCATCAGCACCGGTTCGGGATTCACACGCTGGCTCTGCCCGCGTCTATTGCCCACATCGATACCTATTTTGTCGCCGCCGAACCGGAAACCTGGACACCGGCCCTGGCAAGCTTTGCCGACACGCTGCGCAACGCGGTGATATTGGATGAGCCTCAGCTTACTGCTTCATAAAGTGGGTAGCTGTCTGATCAGTGAAGTTGATCAACAACTTCCAAGCGTGGTTCAGGCCTTTTTCACAAAGTGGGCGGTCACCATCATGTCGCCAACGCCATCGACCTTGCAGTCCAGTTGATGATCCTTGCTGTCTTTGAGCCGTTTGATAACGGCTTTGGTGCCTACCTTGAGTACCAGCGAGCTGCCTTTGACTTTGAGATCTTTGATCATCGTTACCTTATCGCCTTCCGCTAACAGCGTGCCGTTGGCATCGTTGACCGTCACAGCGTCTTCCGACTCTGTTTCAGAAGGGTTCCATTCGTGGGCGCACTCGGGGCAGATGAACAGACTTTGATCCTGATAGACTAATTCGGATTGGCAATGGGGGCAAGGTGGGCATGACATGAATGATGACTTCTGTGGCTTGGTTTAGGCTGCTTATGATACTGAGCCTGTGTACCCTTGGCGAATGCCTTCACGTCTGCCCAGGAAAGGAGAACCAGGATGAACAAACGTGATCTGGAAGCCACATACCGTGATTACATCACCTGCCTCAATAATCAGGACTGGATGAACCTTGACCAGTTCGTGCATGACGATGTCCACCACAACGGCAGGCGCCTAGGGCTTGATGGCTATCGCGCCATGCTAGAAGCCGATTATGAGCAGATACCGGATCTTTACTTCAACATTGAGCTTTTGGCCGTTGACTCACCCCATATCGCATGCAGGTTGCGATTCGATGTAACCCCCAAAGGTAGCTTCCTCGGCCTTGCGGTGGATGGCAAAAAAGTGACGTTTTGCGAGAACGCGTTCTACCGCTTCCACGATAATAAGATTCAGGAAGTCTGGTCGGTGATCGATAAGACCGCGATAGAAGCTCAGTTGGATTGAGGCTCCAGGTGCCAGCCTTATTCGGTTGCCAGCAGGCGGTCTGTTAGGGCTAGGTTTTCCAGGAACGCATCGTCATGGGATACCCCGCGCTTGGTTAAATTTATCCGCAAGCCCGGCAGGTTTCGCCATGCTCTGCCATAGTGAAAGATTACCCAGCCGCCGTACTTAAGGGGAAGAGAACATGACCCGTACAACACGCGTAGAGCCCGTCAGCGAAGATAAAGAGGATACCTTTCTTGTTTTAGCGTGGCGTGTCATAGACGTGACCGACCCCGACGCCCCGCTGGAAATCTCCCGGCACGACCTTGAACCCGAGGCGATCGAAGCGGCGCGGCTCTACGAGTCCGAACCCTCAAACGAACCAGGGTCCGACCCAGACGATACTCAGGATTACGATGCCTCGCAGGCGGACGTGGGCAAGCGTGTCGAATAGCTTTTTTAATTCGTGCTGGCATTAAAAAGGGCATAGCGCTTGTTAAAGCACTATGCCCTTCTCACATTAATGTACGCTGTTTTAACCCATTACATTGATGCTTGGCGCCTCACCACCTACTTGATGATAATGTTCGGCATTGACCAGCTCGACAAACTGCTTGCCGTTTTTCACATGGCGAATATGAATCTCACTACCCTTGGTGTAACGGTGGCCGATGTTGATCGTATAGGATTTGAAGGCCCAACTGATAAAGCCAGTAAAGAAAAGCGCGCTATCCAGGTCACGCCATTTCACTCCCCGCACGCCCTTTTGCCAGGGGAAAACACCTTGCTCGAGCCACACACCTGCGTCATTCACAAATAGCGTCATGCTGCGCACATACACGATGTTGTAGATGATGCTCACAATCGCGGCAACTAAAGCGACCCAACTGAGCCAGGGCTGATTTACCATTCCGGAGACGACAAGCCCGGCTACCCCGACCACAATGCCTATTAAAAATGGCTTGAAGTAAGCCAACCACGAAAGCTTGTAGACATTGGAAGTATCGTTATTCTCTTGCATGCGTTTCCCTATTTGCATTAGCTGTATCTGTATTACTTTACATCAATGCTAAGGGCTAAGTCCCGTTTGGAAAGTGGCTATATTAGGTAGCTGCCCACCATTCCGCTATCTGTGGCTCAAGTTGCCCAGAGGCCGGCAAATGCCCGTTACGTGCAAAGTCGGCCCATAGGGCGCGTAGGCGCTTACCGTGCTCAAGCAAGGTGGCTTCATCCACGTCTTTAACGATATCGGCATACTGCCAACTGGCGGGGTCACCCAGCAGCAGCGGAAGCTCCAACGTGTGCGCGGCGCCAAATGGGTAGCGGCCTTTACCCCAGTCCAACCGGTAAATGTAGGCATTGCCACCCGCCTTTGCGTGTCGGCGGGCAAATTTGAGCGCATCGCGCTTGTACACCTTGCGCGTGGTGGCGGCCACCATCGCTTTGGTGATTGTTTCACCCACTAACGGAAGCTGGCGTAGCCGCATCAGGCCCGGCGACATCACCAGAAACATGGCGGTCTCCTCGAAGGTATGGCCAATGAAAACATCGAACTTCGGCGCGACGCGGCGCCAGGCAGCGTCAGCCTGGGATTCAGCAGGCAGCGGATAGTGGCCGTACTGATTGCCAAACGGCATGGACGATTTCAGCCCAAAACCCCGAGCGGCTTTCGCCACGTGAGGCTGCGCGCGCAATACCTCATCCAAGGGGGCGTCATCTTTTACGGTGGCGGCTTTCTGGCTCATCTTGGCGTTCATTTTCGCCCGACCGCGACTAATACCCAGCGGTGCGCTTTGAATAATAACGCGCTGAAAAAGCCCTTCAGTGCCTTCAGCAATCATCAAATGGGCCGCCGCGTCCCCGCCAGACGAATGTCCAAACAGAGTGACATTGCTGGGGTCCCCGCCCATGGCCGCAATGTTGGTGTTGATCCAGCGCAGGGCGGAAATAATATCCAGCAGCCCCAAGTTGGCAGGCCGGTTGGCGTAGCCGCCTAGAAAGCCCAGCAGGCCGAGCCGGTAATTTACAGCGACCACAATCACGTCTTGCTCAAGCGCCAGCGGGCGCACATCAAATACCGAAAGATCCGCCGCACCGAACACGTAAGAGCCACCATGAATCCACACCATTACTGGCCGCGGCGCCGCAGCCGGGCGCTCCGGCACAGTGACCGAAAGGTGCAGCTCTCCTTCAACGGCGTGGAACTCCTTGGCGGTGACGCCGAGCGCTTCGTTCAGCTCAGGAATGATGTTTTGCGGCAAGGCTGGCGACCATTCGGTGGCATGAATAGGTGCGGTGGCGGGCGGTTCATCCACCGGCGGGCAGAAGCGTTGAGTGCGGGCGTAGCGAATGCCCGTGGCGCGAATCACGCCGCGATCACGCCAGCCGATGATGTCGCCTGCGGGGGTGGTGAAACGCGGGGCGTCTTGTGCAATAGGCTCGGCGAGGGGCATGTGGTTCCTTGAGGTTTGAAAGTTATCGCTACTGAGTAGCCTCTATCATCGCGGGCTGAAGTCGGCTCCTACCAAAAGTGGGAGTCAGCGCGCCCGCTATGGCACCAGCCACTGCCCTGCCCAATTATTCGCCCGCTTGAATATCGCGCGACGGTGATGCTGGCCCAGGTGCAGCGCTTCTATTGCTTGAATGTCCAGCCAAAGCACTGCGAAAGCGTTTTCGGCCGGGGTCTTGGTGTAGTCCAGCGAGTTCGCAATCGGCTCGCCCGGCGCGGGGCCGCGGCTGTAGGCGGTGCGGGCGTGTTCAGGTATTCGCTGCCAGCGCTCGCTGACCTCGTCGCCGTTCAGGATGGTGACATTGGCCTCAACCCGTAGCTGTAGTTTTTGCTCAGCGTCCCATATATGCAGGGCGGCCGCGGGGTTAACGCGTAGGGAAGCTATCTTGTCGGAGTGAATATCCGTGTAGGTGGCAAGCGTGGCGGCCTGCTGGTCGGCTTCGCGCAGCACTACCGTGCGGGCTTGGGGCATACCGCTTTTATTGACCGTGGCCAGGGTAGGATGACGCGCCGCAGCATCGCGGTCGCTGATGCCCCGGGTCAGGCACTTCCAAAGGTGGTCATAGAGTAGCGGCAGCTCTTCTGCCCAGGGGTGTTTGCTTGTCGCCATAGGATACCTTTGCAGGAAAATTTAGCGCGTTTCTCATTCGTCTGCGGTTATTTATAGCATGTGCTGGAATCGTCGCGGGCTGAAGCCTTCTCCTACAGCGTATTTGGGTCATGCATGCCGGGCGTTACCTTCATATGTAGTCGGCATTGGACGCATTAGGGTATTACTGCCTAGACTCAAGGCTCCTTCCAAAGAGTACCCGGCCCATGCGCGTTTTTTCCAACCCGGTCGGTGCCGGTTCGTTGTGGTTTGATAACTTGGTAACCGCCGATGGCGTCCCGGTGGCTTACGACCCCCAGGCGCGGGCGTTTATTCCCATGCCGCCCTTCTGCGCCAACCGTGACGTGATTGGCTGCAATTGGATTGCGCCTAACGAGGGTGAGTTCTGTCGCGCCTGTGCGATGACCGCTCTGGCGCCGGACCCGGAGATTCCCAACGCCATTCCCAACTGGGCGCTGACCGAGGCCGCCAAGCGCTGGGTGATCGATAACTTGGGCCGCTGGCACTGGTTTCGGCCGGAAGATCCCGGCGCGCCACCCACTTTTCATATGCTGGCCGAAGGCGCCACGCCGGTGCCCATGGGCCATGTGGGTGGCGTGGTCACGATTAGCGTGGCCGAGGCGGACCCGGTACTAAGTACCACGCGCCGCGAAGCGCTGGAGGAGCCTTACCGCACCATGATTGGCCATATGCGCCATGAAATCGCCCATATGCTGTGGTGGCGATTAAGCTTGCGGGAAGATTTTCTGGATGCCTTTCGCGAGGCGTTTGGCGATGAGCGAGCCGATTACACCGAGGCGCTTAAGCATCACTACCATGAAGGCCCGCCGGAGGACTGGCGCGCACATTATGTCTCGACTTACGCCTCGGCCCATCCGCATGAAGACTGGGCGGAAACCGTTTCGCATCTGCTGCACCTGACCGATATCACTGACAGCTTTGTGGCATCGGGCATGGATTTGCCCGAGCTGCCCCGCGATCAAAAGTGGGATGCCTACGCCGAGCCGGAGGCCGAGCACCTGATTCATATCGCCACGGCAGTGGTGGCCGGGGTAAACAACGTCAACCGCTCCATGGGGCTTTCGGATGTGTACCCGTTCGTGCTGACAGAAGTGACGCTACAAAAACTGGACTTCGTACACGGCTGGCTGCGCCGGGGGGCGCTGGGGCTTTAAGCGCGAGTTATTCGATCAGCGAACGGCTCAGGTAGCGGGCAAACTGCTCGTACAGCTCGCTTGATTGCGAAGCGCTGAGCACTAACTGAATGGAGGGCAAATTCGGGACGCCGTTCGCCTCAGAAAGTACGCACAGCTCCTCCGATAACGCGCTTTTGGGTAAGATGCCCACTCCCAACCCGCTGATAACCGCCTTTTTAATGTTATCGAACGACCCGCTGACATAAGCGAAGTAGTGCGAGCGCCCGACACCGTTCAGCGCCGTGACGGCGCTGTTGCGGATAACGCACCCTTCCAGAAACGTGACCAGTGGAATATCGCGCAGGTCATCGAAATGCAGCGCTCCGGAGCTTACCCAGTAAAGCGGCTCGACCTGAATGACCTGCTCGGCATTCGACACCACCGGCTGGCCCGCGAGGCCCTTGAGAATCACCACGTCCAATAGCTGCTGCTCAGCCATTCGCGAAAGCACCGTGGATGAGGCCGCCGTGACTTCCACGCGTAGCCCCGGGTTGTCCTCAAGGCAGAGCGAAATCACACGGTGAAGGTTACCGACCGCAAAGTCATCCGGCACCCCTAGCGCTACTTTTCCCTCAAGGCTTGAGGCCTTCAGCGAGTTGATCGCCCTGCTGGTACGTTGAAGAATATCGCGGGCGGCCGGTAACAGCCGCCGGCCCTCTTCGGTCAGCCCGATCACATGCCCTTGGCGCCTTTCAATGAGGCGACAGCCAATATCTTCTTCAAGACGTTTAAGGCCAACGCTTAGCGTCGACTGGGTACGCGCCAGCACGTCACTCGCGCGACCAAACCCGCCGTACTGCGCCACAGTCACGAAAGCGCGCAGCTATTCAAGCGTAATACCCCGCCCTTTCAAGGAAAAAGCGTCTTGGTGTTCAGACTGCATAGATGCCCCGCGCATGTGCACCGCTATCGATAAAAACGATTATAACCTTGGCACAATTCATTTAACAAAACAGCGGCCAGCTTTGATGATTACCGCCATCGAGTGCGTTTCCCACGCCGACACTTCTTCAACATGAGAAAGCGCTATGTTCCTGGTCGTCATCCCGATTTTCATGGTCATTCTTCTTGGCTACCTGTTTGGCAAAGTAAAACCCGATAGCGGCAGTTCCGATAAGCTGATCAACGACTACGTGCTGTATGTCGCGCTGCCAGCCCTACTGTTTTTAGCCATTGCCAGGGCCGATATCAACGAACTCAAGCAGTGGGGCTTTATCGCCTCGTCACTGATAGGCATCGTCTGCGTGTACCTGCTGGCCGGGTTGATTTCCCGATACAAGGGCATTGCGCTGCCTCAGTCATCCATTCTTAGCATGGGCGCCTGTTATGGCACGACCGGCTATATGGGCGTGCCCATTCTTATTTCCGTGTTCGGGCAGGAGGCGGCGCTACCGGCGGCCATTGCTACCATACTGCACAACATACCCGCCATCATGGCCGTCATCGTCAGCTGGGATCTGTTTGCTAGCAACCGTGCAGACAATACCCCAGCCGCTACCAGCCTTTGGAAAGCCTTCAAGACGACCTTTACCAACCCCCTTACCGTTTCCGTACTGGCGGGGCTTTTCTTCGTGTTGTTCGGTATTCGTCTGCCGACATTTCTGGAAGCGTTTGCCGGTTTTTTGGGCAGCGCCGCAGGCCCGACCGCGCTATTTGCACTGGGGCTTGGCTTGTCCCGGCTCAACGTCAAAGAGCAGATAACCGGCGATGCGTTAGGCATCGTCGCGCCCATGCTGTTGCTCAAGATTGTCGTGCAGCCTGCCATCACGCAGCTAGCGGGCGTGTATCTTTTCGGCATGGGGGAAGAGGATGCGCTGTGGCTGGCGGCTGCCGTTGTTATGGCGGCACAGCCTATCGGCGCGGGGGTTTACGTATTCGCCAAGAAGTATGAATACCGCCAGGAGACTATTTCGCTGGCGATCATTGCATCCTTGCTGGTGTCGTTAATGACGCTTCCGGTCATTTTGAGTTTGCTTAACGGCCAGGGTGGCTATTGACGGTATTCAGCCGAGCACCATCACGTATAAAGCGGGGCCTCAAGCGTTGGGGCCGCCGCTCAAGATAAACGAGTGAAGTTCGATATCGGTGCGAAACTCCCAGCCCAGGCGCTTCCAGAAGCGCTTGCCAGCATCGTTATCCACCAGCAACATCAGGTGCGATTTCTGAATGCCTTCATGCTTTAGCGCGTTCATGCAGCGGCGGACCAGCTCGGTGCCAATACCCTGCTTTCGGCAAACCGCCGCGACCGCTAGATGCTGCACAAAACCGCGATGGCCGTCATGTCCCGCCATTATCGTGCCCACTAAATTGCCATCCTGCTCGGCTACAAAGCTCAGCCCTGGGTTGCGTTGCAGATACTTATCGATGCCCTCGCGAGAATCCGCATCGCGCAGCCGCACGCCTTCGGTACTCAGCCATAGCGCCACGGCGGCGTCGTAATCTTCAATTGTCATGGGGCGGTAGTGCATGTTTATCTCTCAGTACGGCGTAAAGGTATTCAGTTGCAATTCAGCGGTAAAGTTATCGACTCAACGTAACGATTAAAGTGCAGCAGGCAGCGCAGCATGGGTAGCACACCATGCATGAATCGACTGCACATACCCGGCAGGCAGGTTGTGGGGCAAGTTATCAACCGAAAATGTATCAATTCGGGAATGTTCGTGGCTTACCGTGGGGTTGAAGTCACCCACAAGACGGCAGCCATAGGTGACGATGAATACATGCTTTTGGGAAATGACCTCAAACAAGTAGCTGTCGATAATTGATTGACCAGCGACCTTCACCGCTAGTTCTTCCTCGAACTCCCGCTTCAGGCACTCTAACGAGCCTTCACCTATCTCGATACGCCCGCCGGGCAGTTCCCACTCATCCCGGTCGTTAAGCGCCAGTACGACCTTGTTGGCAGGCAGAAGTAATACCCCTTTTATAGATACCGGATACATGGTTTCCCTTATCAGTGCGTGGCCGAAAGTTAGACGTCGATAGTCGCTGCATTAAACTGCTCTTCCGCTAGCCTTATACATGATAGCGGTAAGCTGAAAGGCGGGCGCTTACAGCAGGACATTGCTAGCAGCACTGACAGTTTTCGTAGACACAACGGCGAATGTAAACCCTCAGGGCGATATAGCTTGAGCCAATTTACCTTTAGTGATGGTGCAGCTAGAGCTTTCTACCTAGTCTTTTTTCAATCTGTTTTTTTCTCCCAATCGGGACCAAAAAAGTTCAGAACCTCAAAGGCACTCAGGCCATGGCTAATGATCCCTATGCCCCATCCCATGGCTGGCCACCACGCCCACATATAGCCCGTGCCTGTCATGAAATTAATCGCAAATAACAACGTCGTCACCAATACATAGGAAATAAGATGCGCATAGAAGTCTTTAATCGCTCGTACTTTTTCTATAACGGCTTTTTCATTGTCGGTCACGTTTATTTCGTCATTCATGTCAGGCTCTCTTTCAAGGTCTGCAACGTTAATTTCAAACACAGCAGCCAATGATTTAAGAGACTCAAGACCGGGCTTTTGTCCACCCTCTATCCGCTGGATGGTTCTAACACTTAAGCCGCTGAGCTGGGATAATTGGTCCTGGGACCAGCCCCGCTGTAATCTGAGTTTTCTAATGATCATTGTTGAATCCTTTCTGCTGTTCAGAAACTCACCCTAAGACTAAACACGTACTTAAGGTAACGTCACAAACACGACATCTGCCTGACACTTGAGCATTTTCAAACACTTGCATCTTTTTTTATCTTCAACATTAATACTCTCGCTTGAGGCTCCCAGCACTAATTATTAGTAGCCGCAATACTGAACCACTGATCCAAGGCAAGACCCAACCAAAGCGCTTGCAGGCCATTAAGCCTGACACTTACCTCATCAGAAAATAAGGTATGGCTTTCTACGTTCTAATCCAGGTCGGCCTACATTACACGATAAACACCAGTGACTTCACTTGTGGTGCATCGTCGCTAATAGTGCACAACGGAACACACGGTCGTCATCTTTAACCGTCACGTTGCGTTAGCTCATTAGGCTTTCAATAAGTAGCAACATCACCCAGACCGTTCTGTTAGGCAGGGTTGGCAAAGTCATCCTTCTGCTCTGCCCACTTCAGCAAGGCATCAAGCGCTGGGCAGAGGGTTTGCCCCCATTCGGTGAGGCGATACTCCACTTTCGGCGGCACCTGTGGATAGACTTTGCGGGCCACAATTCCATCCGCTTCCAGCTGGCGTAGCTGTTGGGCCAGCATTTTCTGGGAGATACCTGGGATGAGCTTTTCAAAATCTGAGTAGCGCTGGACGTTGCCATCAAAGAGGTGAAAGAGAATGACGAGTTTCCAGCGCCCTTCAAGCATTTTTAATATATTTTCTACATCGCTCGCGGCGCTAGTGGGCGTATAAATCTTTCTCATTGGGGAGTCACTTACCTTTTTGTGCGTTCTTGTTAACAAGTAAGCCTAAGCAGAAGATGGGGACTCATCAACGCTTGAAAGAGATGCCCATCATGAGTCTGTCGCTGCCTGAATCCATCGCCACCTATTTCGAAATCAGCAACGGAGGTGATGATACTCACCTTACCGATTGCTTTACGCAAGATGCCCGTGTGTTTGATGAGAAAGAAACACACCAAGGCCACACGGCTATTCAATCCTGGTTACGCGCCGCTCGTCGTAAGTTTGAGTATCGGGTTACGCCAATCAGTATTGATCAACAAGGCAATACCGTTATGGTAGCCACGACCGTGACCGGCAACTTCCCTGGCAGCCCGGTTCAGCTTGATCAAACCTTTCAGCTAGCCGGTGAGCAAATCCAGTCATTGGAGATCCACTAATGAATTTGAACCTGGATGGACGCCGCGTATTGATAACCGGCGGGAGCAAAGGTGTGGGCGCAGCCGTGGTGGCGCTTTTTCGCGAGGCAGGAGCTAAGGTGCTGACAACCGCACGCGCTCGCCCCGCCGCACTGTCTGAGGAGCTGTTTATTACTGCTGACCTCACAACTGCCGAGGGTTGCGCCACGGTGGCCGATGCGGTCAACGCGCGGTTGGGCGGCGTGGATATTATTGTGCATGTAGTAGGCGGCTCATCAGCGCCGGGCGGCGGGTTCGCAGCATTGGGGGAAACGGAGTGGCAGCGGGAGCTTGATCTCAATCTGTTTCCAGCCGTGCGGCTGGACCGTGCCTTGTTACCCGGCATGCTGGCCCAGGGCGAAGGGGTAATCATTCACGTGACGTCTATCCAGCGTGAGCTTCCCCTGCCTGAATCAACGACGGCTTACGCGGCTGCCAAGGCGGCGCTATCCACCTACAGCAAGAGCCTGTCGAAAGAGGTGTCGCCCAAAGGGGTACGCGTGGTGCGAGTGGCACCGGGCTGGATTGAGACAGAAGCATCCGTTGCCCTGGCTGAACGGCTTGCCCAGCAGGCAGGTACCGATTACGAAGGCGGCAAGCAGATCATCATGGAATCGCTGGGCGGCATCCCGATTGGCCGCCCCTCAAAACCTGCCGAGGTGGCCAATCTGATTGCGTTTCTAGCGTCACCATTGGCCGCCACCATCACGGGAACGGAGTACGTGATTGATGGCGGCACCATTCCCGTGGCGTGAAATTAGCCGTGAAAAGGAAGGAATGCCGTTCAGCTCGCTCTTAGCGCCCTACTCTTTTGTATGCGTGTTGGTTTTTTGCTTTTAGAAGCCGATGCCCAAACGCAGCGCTTGCAGGCCATCGAGCCTGACGCTTACCTCATCCGAAAACACGGGGTGGCCTTCCACGGTTAAATCCAGGTCAGCCTGCGTTCCGCGATAGGTAACGCTTACCGTGAGGTTCGCGGAGGTGCTAATAGGCGCCAGCACGCCGTACTCAACGTTATCGACGCTGACCGCAGAAAGGCCGCGGTTATCCAGCTGTTGCTGAACCTCCTGTTTAACGGCATGGCCGTAATAGAAGTACACCCCGGTATAGCCCAGCGCGACCAGCACAATCAGTGAAATAAGCTTTCCCATTACGTCCTCTAGATTACAAAACCTTTGGGTTACCACATTAGTGGGTGGTTTAGAGCGCTGATAATGCCTGCGGTAATAAGAGCACACAAGCCTGACATTGGGCTTCTTATTAGCCTGGGCGTGCTTAGTCGGTTGGTACGCAGCTTGGGCTATGCTTGTTCTCGCATGGCTTGAATATCCTCGATATCCACGGGCCGTGAAAGTATCGATTTATACTCAATCAAATCTTCTCTCAACATAAGAGGAAGCTCTAGCCCGAGCAATTTGATGGTATGGATGCGGGAAAAATCGATAGGTAGCAAAACCCATGCATGATTGGCAGCGTTATAAATTTGCGCGTATTCAGCGTTACCTACTTCTACTTTTACGCCTTCATACTTGAATTGAACGTAGGTGAGATCCCAGCCCTCTTCACAGTAGTGCGTCGCGGCTTTAGATATATACGCCTGCCCCGCCTGAACCACTGATGAGAAGTGCTCGCCGGGCACAAACAGGTCGATATCGTTCAGCTCTCGCTTAGCGCCATAGCCTTGTGCCGCAAGCCCTCCGCAGATAACAAACGGGATATTTCGCTCTCTCAATAACGTCACTATCCATTGCGCTGCTAGCTGATGCACGATCCTGCTTCCTTATAGTCGTTATTGATCTCTTTGCTAACCCCCGCAAACGTCAAACGCAGACTGGGCTTGCACTTACTTGGTCGTTGCTTGGGAGCACCGCCGATCGTTAGGGCTCTATCGGAGGTCACCAGGATATTCAGATAATGTCTGGCAGTTTAATATCTTCACCGAACATGATCCGGTGCCCTTCCGGAGTCGCCACACCAAACTCACGTAACCCCCAAGGCTTATCGGATATTGGCTGGAAAATATCGACACCGCGCTGCTGATAATCACGGTAAAGTTCATCAATGCCTACACAGTTTACGTATGCGAAGTACGCATGCTCATGTATATCGCGAGCAGGAATCTCACCAGGACAATGGCCCAGCATAATGTGGAATTGACCAAAGCTCAGAAACGACCAACCATCGGTGCGAAATCGAACGGAAAAGCCCAGTTTATCGAGAAAGTAGCTCTCAGCCTTTTTCAGATCATTGACTGCTAAAACATGCTGCGTGGCCGTTACTTCAAACATGTGTGACTTCCTTTCAAAACTATAAATGGCTTAAGCGTTATTAAGAAAAACATGTTATGGCCGAATGGCGCCTACCAAAGCAAATACCCCACAGAGTGACATACAGCATTTTAAGTGAGGCATGCCTTACTTTTATTATGTCTTCCCATGGATAACACGTTTAAGCAGCTAATCGTTAGAATTTCATATACCAAGCGGTTAACGCTTTTACATTGGCAGTGTTTGGATTTCCTTTACCTTACCGCTTAGTTCACGCTGACTAACGTGACACAGCACGATGCTAGATTCTGTGCCCTCAGCGGCAATTGCTAACTCCCCTAACGCATTCCAGCCACCGCTTTTACCGCAGGTTTGCCAGCCGCCCGTTAGAGAAATATGGTTGGAAAGCAGTACGGGAAATTGATGGCGTTTGGCGATACCCGCAAGCAATTCAGCATCTGCTTCATAGCCTGTTTCTGAAATCAGCGCGCTGGCGATATATACGTCCGCCTGCTGGGCGGCTGCCGCTTCTGCGTGGGCGGGGTTGGCGAAGTCTGCGCAAATAGCCAGGGCAATTCGTGTGCCGTTTACTGTTAATAGGTAGCTGTCGTTGCCTGATGAGCAGTAAACGTTTTCACCTTCGTGCAGATATTGTTTTGCGTAAAATTCACACTGGCCACTTGGGGAACAAATCACGGCACCTATCTGCGGTTTATTGCCTTCGCCTACTAACGGGCAGCCAGCGATTATTACAATGTTATTGGCAGTGGCGGCGGCAGAAAGCGTGCTGAATATATCCGCGATTTTCGACATCGCGAGTGGCTCTAGCAGTTCAAGCTCGTAACCGGTTAGTGAAAGCTCTGGAAATATCACCACATCCGCCCCCATCGCGGCGGCGCGCTTAATGTATTTAAGATGGGTTGCTAAATTCTCTGCGACAGCAGCTTTTACAATGGGCAGCTGGGACAGGCCGATCGTGATATCACTTGTCTGCATTTAAGCTTTATTCCAGATGGATTACTCAAAGAACCTCTACTCTTTTTTAGCGAGCAATAACCCTATGCCTGCACTGGCTAACAAGCCCGCGCATAGGCGGTTGAATAATTGACGCCGCTTGGGTTGTGAAAACCAGTTGCCCAGAAAACTGCCTGCGTAGGCGTAACCGGCAATTGCCACCCATTCCAGTAACAGAAATAGTGCTCCTAACACCATAAACTGCTGTACGACATTACCATCAGGCTCAACAAACTGGGGTAGAAAAGCAGTAAAAATCAGGATGGCCTTGGGATTGCCCGCCGCAAGCCAGAACTCTTGCCAGGCCAAGCCAAATAGGCTTTTTTGTGAAGCTTCATCAGCGCTCTGCGCTTCCGTTCTTGCGCTCCATAACTGATACGCCAGCCAGAGCAGGTAGAGACCGCCAAGGGTTTTGATTACCAAAAATATCGTCTCGGAGGTATACAGAACGGTTGCCAACCCCGTTGCGGCTAACGTAATCATCCCCACAAAAGCGATCAACCTACCAATACCCGCCAAGCAAGCCGTTTTAATGTCATAACGCTTAGCATTGGTAAGCGAGAGCAAATTGTTGGGGCCTGGTGCCATATTCAAGGCAAAGCAAGCGGGTATAAACAGCAGAAGCGTAGTGAGAGTCATCATTGATCCCTTTAGTATTCTCAAATCATTTTTAAGAAGTAAAGTGCTAAAGCGACTTGATCATAGCGTCTCACAAATATTACTTAGCGAATATACCCCCATCCTCATCAAACATCCCGACCACCCAGTCAATGAATACCCTCACACGAGGAGATAACTGGCGGTTTGGGATACAGAATGGAAACGGGTGAGCCTGTAGGCGGATTGGCAGGCAGAACTTCGATCAGTCGGACGGCTCGCAGGTCATCTTCTGCATGGTAGCGCGGCACCTGAAGGTACCGCTATTTCCTGCTCCATAAACATAATGCGCGTGACGGGGCGTATGCGCGCAGGACACACGGGTGGGCATACCCCTAAGGCTAACTAAGTGCTCATGAAGGTACGCATAGCCTACAGGTTTCATCTCAAAGCGCCTCAAACCAAAATATTTTGTTCACTTCAGCAAGCAAATATTCAGTAGGCAACCTAAACAAGATTTTTTATTAACCTGGCACAGCCCATTTTGCTAATTTTACTTATCCAACCGTTCATCAGAAAGATAGCACGTCGGCACATTATAAGGGCAGGCCCAACGGCCTGCCCTTTATGCATGCGTTTACTGCGTTACTACATCAGTTAGCTAACTTGCGGCTCGTGCACCTCGCGGCACTCTTTAACGCTTTCAGCCAGTGCACGTGCAAGGTTATGCACGCCGTTGACAGCTTCGTCGGGGGTTGTTGCGTTCTCGATGCAGTCGACCAGCGCGGAGCCAACGACGACCGCATCGCTGAACCGGCCAATGATGGCGGCCTGTTCGGGCGTGCGAATACCAAAGCCAACAGCGATGGGAAGCTGGGTATGTTCGCGTAGCTGGCTCACCGAGCGCTCGAGTTTTTCGGGCGTGGGGGCGCTGCCGCCGGTAACGCCTGCCACCGAGACGTAGTAGACAAACCCGGAGGCGTTACCCAGCACCTTGGGCAGGCGCTTGGTGTCCGTGGTGGGCGTGGCCAGACGGATAAAATCGATACCGTGCTGGGCGGCGGGCTGGCAAAGCTCGTCGTCATGCTCGGGGGGCAGGTCGACCACAATCAGGCCATCTACGCCGGCGCTGACGGCATCGGTCAAGAAGCGCTCGACACCATAGCGGTAAATGGGGTTGTAGTAACCCATCAGCACGATGGGGGTGGTGGTATCTTTTTCGCGAAAGGTACGCACCATCTCAATCGTTTTGGCCTGGGTCTGGCCTTCTTTGAGGGCGCGCAGTGCGGCTTTTTGAATCGCGGGGCCATCAGCCATGGGGTCGCTGAACGGCATGCCCAGCTCAATCACATCCACACCGGCAGCAGGCAGACCATCCAGAATGCGTTGTGACGTGGCCATATCCGGGTCGCCCGCCGTGACGTAGCTCACCAGCGCCGGACGGTTTTCGGTTTTGAGCGCAGCAAAGCGTGCTGCAAGACGCGCATTGGGGTTCATAACGTTCTCCTTAGATACGCTCGTTTGAATAGCTGCGCTCATTTGAATTTTTCTCCCAGGTAGTGGGCCACGCTCATCATGTCTTTGTCGCCGCGCCCGCTCAGGTTGACCACCATCAGGTGATCGCTGGGTAGCTTCGGCGCCCGCTTGGCGACTTCGGCCAGCGCGTGGGCGGTTTCAAGGGCGGGGATAATCCCTTCCAAGCGGCAGCAGGTTTGAAACGCTTCAAGCGCTTCGTCGTCGGTAGCCGATACATATTCAACGCGCCCCTGCTCGTGCAACCAGGCGTGTTCTGGGCCAATGCCGGGATAATCCAGGCCTGCCGAAATAGAGTGGGCGTCGATAATCTGGCCGTCCTCATCCTGCAGCAGATAGGTGCGGTTGCCGTGAAGCACGCCCGGCGCACCGCCGTTCAGGCTTGCCGCGTGCTGGCCGCTCTCAACGCCCTTGCCGCCAGCTTCAACGCCAATCATCTCGACCGAGGCATCGTTCAGAAAGGGGTGGAACAGCCCCATGGCGTTGGAGCCGCCGCCAATACAGGCCACCAACGAATCGGGCAGGCGGCCCTCTTTTTCCTGCATTTGCGCACGGGTTTCGTGGCCAATCACCGCCTGGAAGTCGCGCACCATGGCAGGATACGGGTGTGGCCCGGCCACGGTGCCGATGATATAGAAAGTGTCATCCACATTGGTGACCCAGTCACGCAGAGCTTCGTTCATGGCGTCTTTCAACGTGCCGGTGCCGGAAGTAACCGGGATCACTTCAGCGCCCAGCAGCTTCATGCGAAACACGTTGGGCTGCTGGCGTTCGATATCCGTAGAGCCCATGTAAATCACGCAAGGCAAACCAAACCGTGCCGCCACGGTGGCGGTGGCCACGCCGTGCATACCGGCGCCGGTTTCAGCGATGATGCGCTTTTTGCCCATGCGCTTGGCCAGCAGCACTTGGCCAATGCAGTTATTAATTTTGTGTGCGCCGGTATGGTTAAGCTCTTCACGCTTGAGAAAAATCTTCGCGCCGCCAAAATGCTCGGTAAGCCGCTCGGCAAAGTAGAGCGGATTGGGGCGCCCTACGTAGTCGCTTTGAAAGTAGGCGAGCTGGCGCTGGAATTCGGGGTCATCCTTGGCAGTGTCGTATTCGGCTTGCAGCTCAAGAATCAGCGGCATCAGCGTTTCGGCCACAAAGCGGCCACCGAATTGGCCAAACAGGCCGTTGATATCAGGCTGGATCGCAGGTTGGTTCATGATGGCCTCTCAAAGCGGGGTAAACAGTTGCATTGAAAGTAGCGCAAGCAGACGGAGATAAAAATCGATAAGATGTCATCAATATGTGAGCTGGAGTCAACAGTCAATGCAACAGAGCATGCCACCCTTAAGCGCCCTGCGCGCCTTTGAAGCCACCGCCCGGCTAGGCAGCGTGACAGCCGCTGCCGATGAGCTTAGCGTGACCCACGGCGCGGTTAGCCGCCAGCTGCGCAGCCTGGATGAACATTTTGGTGTGGCGCTGTTTGCTAAAGCGGGCCGTGGCATTGAACTGACTCACCACGGCGATCGGCTTTATCACGGCATTGGCGAGGCATTTAGCCGCCTGCGCGATAGTTGCGCGGATCTCAAGCGTGATGTAGAAGAAGCGCCGTTTACGCTGGCCTGCCCCGGTAGCCTGCTGGCGCGCTGGTTGATTCCGCGGCTAGACCGCCTTCAACGCGACCTGCCCCAGCTCAAACTGCAGGTCGTGGTCAGCGAAAGTGAACTGCCCGCCAAGCAGGACAATATCAGCGCTACTCTGGCCTTTTCCGAGCCGCCCTGGCCCGCTGAGGTAGACGTCGTAGAACTAATGCCCGAGCAGATTTGCGCGGTGGTCAGCCCTCGCCTGGAAGCACACCTCGACCCAGCGCAGCCGGATACACTTTTTTCCGGCAAGCTTTTACACACCGCCTCGCGCCCCCAGGCCTGGCCGCAGTGGGCCACCGCGCAAGGGCTTGAGCTTGTGCACCTTGAACAGGCCTTACGCCAGGGCCAGGGGTTTGATCATCTCTACTATTTAATGGAAGCTGCCGTGGCGGGCTTAGGCGTGGCGATTGCGCCAAAACTGCTGGTGGAAGATGATCTGAAAAGCGGACGGCTCACCGCGCCCTGGGGGTTTATCGAAACCCCCGCCAAGCTCTGCCTGTGGCTACCCCGCCACCACAACAGCCAGCGCAGTGAGCAGTTGGCCGCGTGGCTTAAGCGAGAGTTGGGCGCTTTAGATTCATAAAGCGCGAAAAGGAGAAATGAATGAGTACCCAGACGAGCTAGCGCGACTGCCGCCACTGGGCCAGTGCCTGAATATCCGCAGGTGTTGTTCGGCAGCAGCCACCGATACCCGACGCCCCTGCCGCCAACCAATGCTCAGCCCCTTGAACCAAGCCTGAAGGGCCAGTGACGGTGTGATCACACGGGGCCGAGCGCCAGGTTTTGGTCACCGGGTCATATAGCTCCCCCGAGTTGGGATACACCAATACGGGTAGGTCGCACCGGCGTTTGATCGCCGCAATCAATGATTCGATATGCGCAAGTGCGGTGCAGTTTACGCCAATAGCCGCCACGCCAGGGCAGTTAGCCAGCGCTGCGGCACACTCCTCAATCGGCGTTCCATCGCTGATGTGTTCGCCATCCCTGGCCGAGAAGGTAATCCAGCCCTGGGCGCCCGGATGTTCAGCCAAAAGATCGGTGATCGCCAGCGCCTCTTCAAGTGAGGGCAGGGTTTCTACCGCCAGCAGATCAGCGCCCGCGTCCAGCAGAAGCTCAAACCGCTCGCGATGAAACTCAACCAGCCCGGCACGATCCAGATCATAGCCGCCGCGGTACTCACTGCCATCCGCTAGATAAGCGCCATACGGGCCAACGGACGCGGCAACCAGCGGCTTGGGCCGGTCGGTTTGCCCTGGCTGCCACACCGTATCGCGAGCCTGCTGCGCCAACGTGACCGATAGCTGAATTAGCTCACGGGCCTGCTGGGCCGTCATTCCCGCCTGCATAAAACCGGGCACCGTGGCCTGGTAGCTTGCGGTAATCGCGCAGTCGGCTCCGGCTTCAAAATACGCCTGATGCACCTGGCGAATCTTCTCCGGCGCCTGAGCCAGCAGACGCGCCGACCACAGGGCATCGTTGAGATCACAGCCGAGCGTTTCAAGCTCGGTGGCCAACGCCCCGTCGATGACCATAAAAGGCGCTTCCGCCAGCAGGGCCTTGATCGGGTTCAACTCACTCATACGGTCTTCTCCTCAGCGGCAATGTTTGGGTGGTCGGAACGTTGAGTGACCGCGCGATGGCGCACAAAATGCACTAGGTAACAGAGCGCCATGAACGGCACTCCGAAATAGAGCGCCACGCGCTGCTGCGGGTCAAAAGCGATGCCAATGCATGCAGCCAGACAGGCCGCAAACGCGATCAGAGGCACCCACGGGTAGCACGGAGTGCGATATACCAGATCTTTCAGCCGCCCGCCTTCACGCAGGTACTGGCGTCGGAAGTTGAGTTGGCTGAGCGTAATCGCCATCCACACCACCACCACGGCCAAACCAGAGATCGATACCAGCACCAGGTAGACGGTTTCCGGCGCATACACGCTGGAAAACAGCGCACCGAAGCCGCCGATCATGCTGAGCAGCAGCGCATTCATCGGGATACCGCGCTTATTAAGCCGACCCAGCGACTTAGGCAAAGTGCCTTGATCTGAAAGCGTCCACAGCATGCGCGATGAGGCGTAAAGCCCGGAATTAGCCGCCGACAGCAGCGCGGTGATAATCACGAAGTTCATGATATCCGCCGCGCCCGGTACGCCCAGACGCTGGAATACCGCGACGAATGGGCTTTGGCTAAGCCCGGCCTGGCTCTGGGGCAGCAATGCCGCAATCACGATAATGGTACCCACAAAAAATAGAATCAGCCGCCACAGCGTGGCACGGATCGCCTTGGGCACATTGCGCGCCGGGTCCACGGTTTCCCCGGCGGCAATGCCAATAAGCTCCGTGCCGGAAAACGCAAACATTACAGCCAGCAAGGTAGTACCGATAGCAAGGAGGCTAGGCGACATGGCGCCCTCGCCCCAAAAGGCCGAAAGCCCGGGCGATGCCAACGCGGCGCCGCTTGTATCCTGCAGCGGCACCCAGCCAATGATCGCGCCCGCGCCGACGATCACGAACACTACCACCGCGATCACCTTGATCAGCGACAGCCAGAACTCGGACTCGGCAAAGAAGCGTGAGGTAAAGGCGTTTACACCGAACACGATGGCCGCGAACAGCCCGCTCCAGTACCAGCCGGGGATATCAGGAAACCAGCGCCCCATAAACACCGCCGCTGCGGTAAATTCCGAGCCCAGCGCCACCGTCCAGGTAAGCCAATACATCCAGGCCACCATATAGCCAGTGCCGGGGCCGATATAGCGGCTGGCATGGGCGCTAAACGCGCCTGAATCCGGCATATGTACCGCCAGTTCCCCCAGGCACATCATCACCAGCCAGGCAACGATACCGCCGACCAGATAGGCCAATACGGCACCCGTTGGCCCGGCCTGCTGCACGGTATAGCCGGAACTTAAAAATAACCCGGTCCCAATCACGCCCCCTAACGAGAGCATCACTAAGTGGCGCGTCTGCATGCTGCGCTTGAAGTGTGCGCCCTGTTGCTCGCTCATTTGCTCACCCATGGTGGCTTCCCTATCAATCGCTAACGGGCCCACGCAGGCCCTGCCTGTGGCTGGCTTAAAAGGGTGGCTATATTAGAGCATTCAAAATTTACAAAAAAGCATAAAAAAACTATTTTATATTCTTATTTTAAATAAGCTGTAGGCATTGCCGATATTAGCTGGATTTACAAATATCCAACCTAATGATTGGACGCCATTAACGTCCCGCCAGCGGCAATAAACAAGCTGCCGGTGGCACGCTTGAAACGCTTATAGCGGCGCGGACTTTGAAACCAGCGGCTTATGCTGGAGCCAAGCCCTGCGTAAGTCGACATCAGGGTGAAATCGATCACCAGCCACGTCACTGCCAGAATCACGAACTGAATCAGTTGAGGCTGGCTCACATCGATAAAGTTGGGAAACAGCGCGGCGAAGAACAGCAGATCCTTGGGATTGCTGATGCCCACCATAAAACCACGCCGGAAGAGCGTTTTCATCGGTACACGCTGATTGCTGGCGGCTGAAGGGCTGTGAATATCAATGCTAGATGAATCCCGCCAGGCCGCGATGCCCAAATAAATCAGGTAGGCACCGCCAACCAGTTTCAGAATATAAAAGGCACTTTCCGAAGCGGCCAGGATAGCGCCCAATCCCAGCGAGGAAACCATCATTAAGACCAGCGAAGACAAGGCGCCGCCCAGAACGGTGGCGGTCGTGTGCTTTCGGCCAAACTTTAACCCGTGGCTTGTACAAAGCAGCGCCACCGGCCCTGGAAAAATGATCAAGGCAAAGATGACACCCACATAAGTTAGCCAAGTTAACGCATCCACACTGAGTTCCTTTTAAGTAAAAATAGCAAGCAGCAACTACTTTACGTTTTTATGCCCTAGGCGTCGTGTCTATTTGCCCAAAGGTTGTCACCTACGTAAACTAGCGCGCCGCTTGAACAGGGCTGCATCATGAAAATCAATGTCGTCGGCAGCAGCGGCAGCGGTAAAAGCACGCTCTCTAAGCAACTATCCCACGCCCTGGGCGTTCCCTATATTCAGCTTGACCAGCTTTTCTGGCGTGCTAACTGGCAAGGCACGCCGGACGATGAATTTTTCGTCGCGCTGGAAGCCGCTTTAAGCGCAGCCCCGGGCGGCTGGGTACTGGACGGCAATTTTAACCGCACCCGTGATCTCAAGTGGCGCGAGGTCGATATGATCATCTGGCTGGATTACGGGTTCTGGCGCGTCTTACGCCAATCCCTCTGCCGCGCAATTGGCCGCATCATTAGCCGCAAAGAACTTTGGCCCGATACGGGCAACCGCGAATCGTTTCGCAAGACCTTTATGAGCCGAGACTCGATTCTCTGGTGGATGCTGACCAGTTGGCGCTCCAACCAGCGGCGCTATCTTGCCGATTTGATTGACACCCGTTATCGCCATATTCGTATCGTGCGCCTTACCCACCCTCGCGAGGCCGAGGCGCTTGTTAAACACTTGGCACAAAGCCGCACTGGCCGTTAGCACACCCGGTACATGAAGCTTGATGCAGTGCGCAAGTTTACACACAGCGTCATTTGGAATGAGGTAGTAAACGAAGTAGGGTGATTGGCTAAGCATTCACTAAAAGGAACGTTTATGAGCCATTCTTCGTTATTTACTGCCGTGTCATTAGGTCTTTTCGCTGGTGTTACCGCCTCTACTGCATTAGCAGAAACGTCCCCGCTGGAGCAACAGCTAAAGGATCTAGATTCGTTTCAGGTGATTGCCCATCGCGGCGCCAGCGGCCACGCTCCGGAAAGCAGCATGGCCGCACTCGAGCTGGCCCATGAATGGGGAGCAGACTACCTGGAACTGGATATCCAGATGACCTCTGACGGTGAGCTGGTCGCCTTTCACGATGATACCCTCGAGCGCACCAGTAACGGCGAAGGCCATATTAACGACTATACGCTTGCCGAACTTAAAGACCTGGATACGGGATCATGGTTTAACGACGCCTACCCTGATCTGGCAGATGACGCTTTTATTGGCGCCGAGATATTAACGCTTGAAGAGGTCTTCAACCGCTTCGGTCAGGATGCCCGCTACTATCTGGAAACCAAGTCCCCCCAGTTGAACCCGGGTGTTGAAGCGGCGCTTGTTAAGCGCTTGGAAGCGTTTGACATGATTGACACTGGACGCGTGCTGATTCAGTCGTTTGCGCAGGAGAGCCTACTGACAATTCATGAGCTCAACGACAAGATTCCGCTGATTCAGCTGGTGTGGTATTACCCAAGCGAAGAAGACGACGAACGCCTGGTTGAGTGGACAGGCGTGACACCGGGGCCGCAGGAAATCACCAATGAGGATTTTCAGACAGTCGCTGAATATGCGGTAGGCATGGGCACCAATTTTATCTATGAAGGTGAAGAAGTCATCGATGCTGCGTTTATTCAAAAGGCTCAGGAAAACGGCCTGCCGGTACATATCTACACTATTAACGAAACCGATGAGATGCAGCGTTTATTGGATTGGGGCGTGAGCGGTTTGTTTACCGACTATCCGGATCGGCTGATCAAGCTAACCGAATAACGCCACTTCACGCTCACTTCCGCCTACCGTAGATCAAGCTGCTCAACGACCTGCTCTACCCTGCTTCGCTGGTTGTCCTGCAAAGTGTTGAGCGGCAGCGGCAAACAGGGCGTGCTGACCTTGCCCAGTATCTCCGCGGCGGTGGCGATAACCCGCAAGCTTCCCCCGTATTCACGGTATAAAGCCCAGAAGGGTTCAAGCTGATCAGATAGACGCTGGGCCATTTGAGCATCGCCCGCCTGGGCTGCTCGCGTTATCGCCAGCGCCGTTTCAGGAAATAACCCCCCCAATACGGAATACCAGCTGTCACACCCCGCGATTAGGCCGGTGGATGCGACGGCGTCACCGCTTATTCCCAAGGTAACATCCTCTGGAATCAAGGCACGCAAACGTGCAATCCGCTCGCGGGCAGCATTGATATCCGTACTGACCGGGGGGATCTTGATTGAGCGTACTTGAGGCAAATGGGCAATACGGCCATGTAGCTCGTCGCTGAACGTAAAGTGGGTCGTGCCCGGATTATCGTAAACACACAGCGGTACGCTTAATGAACGGCAAACCGTTTCATAGTGGCTAAACACTTCGTCATCGGTCAGCTTCTGATACGAAACCGGCGCCAGCAATATGCCGCTAGCACCCGCTTTCTGAGCGTCTTCGGCCAGCGCCAGTACGTCTCGCGTGCGCAATGCGCCAATGCCAATAATCACCGGCACGTTACCTGCGCTGCTTACCGCCAACTGGGTAACGCGAGTCCGCTCCTCTCGGGAGAGATAAGCATAGCTACCGGTTGAGCCCAGCACGCCGATAGAGTCCACCTGCGCCTTGGCCAAGCGTTCCACTAAATTGGAAAACTCGTCCTCACGAATCCCCTGCTCGTTCATGGGCGTTAATGGAAATGCGCTTAGGCCGGTAAACATGGATAGCTATCCTTTGAAAAAAGGCTCAGTAGTTAAGCTTGAAATTACCAGACAATACAGCATGAGGATAGCGGGAAGAGAATCATCAGGAGAGATGTAAAAGAAGGCTTGGCCCAGCGTTTTGAATGCCCGCTGGGCCAGAACTACTTAGAAACGTTCAAGGATGACCATTGCCACCGCCAGCGCCATAAATGTTACCCGTGGTAAAGCTGGACTCTTGCGAAGCCAAGAGCACGTAGGCACTGGCGAGCTCTGCCGGCTGGCCTGGGCGCCCCAGTGGGCCGTCTTCACCGAAGCTTTGTACGGCTTCTTGCGGCTGGCCACCGCTGGGCTGAAGCGGGGTCCAGAACGGGCCGGGGGCCACGCCATTAACGCGAATGCCCTGCTCGGCAAGCTGCTTGGCCAGCGCCTTGGTAAACGCGATGATCGCTGCTTTGGTCATTGAGTAATCCAGCAGGATTTTAGGCGGATCGTAGGCCACCACCGAGGTAGTGTTGATAATGGCCGCGCCAGCTTCCAGGTGAGGCATCGCCGCCTGGGTTATCCAGTACATGGCGTAAAGATTGGTTTTCATTGTGGCATCGAAGTCATCATGGCTAAGCTCTGTGATCGAGGGCTTCCACTGCTGACGGGCGGCGTTATTAACCAGGATATCTAATCCACCCAGTTGCTGTACTGCCGTCTCGACCAGTTCACTGCAAAATGCTTCATCACGGATATCACCGGGGATGGCAACCGCAGTGCGCCCTTCGGCCTCAATTAACTCAATCACCTCCCGGGCATCAGATTCCTCTTCAGGCAGGTAGTTGATTGCTACATCAGCACCCTCGCGTGCATAAGCAATGGCGGCTGCCCGGCCGATACCGGAATCCCCACCAGTGATTAGGGCCTTGCGGCCTTCCAGACGCCCGCTACCACGGTAGCTCTCTTCACCGTGGTCAGGCCGTGGGTCCATTTCACTGGCAAGCCCCGGCCACTCCTGCGGCTGTTCAGAAAACGGCGGTGCGGGATATTGACTAGTCGGGTCCTGCTTTTGTGGCATAGAGCCTCCTGTAGAGCTTGCGCCCGCTGCGCCAGTGCTGGCGGTGGGCTGTGAAGTGGATGATTGAGCGAAAGCGGGTGCGGCAATAGCGGCGGCCATACCGGTCGCTAGACCACCGACTACCTGGCGGCGTGAAGGATCGAACGAGTTGATCGGTTTCACCGTAACCTCCTTGTCATTAGCCGTACTGGGATTCAACGTTTACCGATCTAGCGTAGCAGCCAGTACCCAGAACTAAATCAAAGCTCACCTGACTTTATGATTCATTAAGAAGATTACCGACCGTTCAAAATGGGCAGTCAGCGCCCATAAAGCGCAATTTTGTACAAGCTGAGGCAAGTCGCAAGCGTTAAACTAGCGCCATATCATTTTGATAAGGGGGCTTAGCAATGGGGCAATCGTCAAGCCGCTTTCAGTTCACTAAAAGTCAGCACATACCCACACTGAAAGTGCTACAGGCAGCGATGTTCGATTTTCGCTATGACCCTCATGCACATGAAGAGTACGCCTTTGGGGTGACGCTTTCTGGGCGTCAGGACTTTTTCAGCGGTGGGCAATATCACCGCAGCCCTCCAGGCAACGTGATCATCTTTAACCCGGACGACGTTCATGACGGCCAACCAGGCGGCGACCGTACGCTTGATTACGTCATGCTGTATGTTCATCCCGACCAGGTGAAAGCCCTATTTGAAGGCGCCTTGGGTCAGGAAACAGCGTCCCACTTTCGATTCGACAGCACATTAGTGCAGGACACCACGCTACGCGAGCGGATAACAAGCGCGGCTCAGCTTATTACCACGACAACCGGCAGTCAGATTGATCAGGAAAATTCCCTCTACCAAGTCGTTGAGCGGATCACCCAGCTAGGCGGCGCCTACCAGCCAGGGCATACCGCTACCCGGCCTGATGCGCTACTCGGCTTGGCCAAGGAGTATATTCACGCGCACTTGGATACCGACCTATCGCTTGAAGCGATTAGCCAGGCCGCGCATCTTTCCAAGTTTCATTTCCTGCGGCTTTTCCGTCAGCAGCTAGGCATCACGCCCTACCAGTACGTAATCAACTGCCGGGTTAATGCGGCGTGTAGTGCACTTGAGCAAGGCGCTTCGCTTAGCGAGGTAACGTTTCGCTACGGCTTTACCGACCTTAGCCATTTCAACCGACGCTTTAAGCGCA
Source organism: Vreelandella zhanjiangensis DSM 21076 (assembly GCF_000377665.1). GTDB lineage: Bacteria > Pseudomonadota > Gammaproteobacteria > Pseudomonadales > Halomonadaceae > Vreelandella > Vreelandella zhanjiangensis. The sequence continues at coordinate 117,554 of NZ_KB898654.1, forward strand.
TATACGGCGTAACGCCCTACCAATATCAGCGCCATCTTATCAGCTGAACAGAGACCTTTATGCTAGCCATTATTGCTTACGCCTTAGGCGTAATGTATTCGCCTGGGCCGGTGAATTTTCTAGGCCTGAATGCCGGTATGAACGGGCAGACAAAAACCTCGCTAGGCTACTGTATGGGCGTAGGCACAGCGATGCTGCTACTGTTTTTACTCTTCGGCTGGGCCGGTGCCGCCTGGATCAACGGCCAGCTACTGATAGCGGTGAGCGTTATCGGCTGTGCCTATATTATTTACTTGGCGATACACATCGCTAAAGCGCGCGTGGATCTCGATTCAATCACCCAGCCACCGCTGACGTTACGCTATCGCGATGGATTGGTGCTACAGCTGCTTAATCCTAAAGGCATTGTGGCAACCCTACCCATTGCCACACTGCAGTTCCCCGCCGCCGGTATCCAAGGGGCTAGCTTAGTATTTTGGTCGCTGGGATTAGCATTACTTGCCGCAGGCGCCCCCGGAAGCTACATCTGGGTTGGCAGCTTAGTGGGTGGCCGGATAAGGAACCCTGCCTTTTTCAGGCGCTTTAATCAGTTGATGGCGTTGCTGCTGGCGGGCGTTGCTTTGTCTATTGGTTATGAGCATGTTTGGGTGCCTTTAATAGGGATGTAAACCGATACTTATACCTGCTCTTCGACCCACTACCTTACGGTACTTTTTTGTGCCTGCAGTTTTCAAAGGGCTGTTCTACCCTATAAATAGAAAGAGCCAATTTGGCTTTTTCAAAGCGAACACCAGGCAAGCATAGGAGTAAAGCGATGAACCATGGATCGGATGAACAGCGTAACAAGGGCGAAGAAGCTCAAAAAGCTAAACAGACGATTGATAAAGACACGCCTCATGATGCCGATGCTCAGCAAAAAGCGTCACAGCATGAAGAGCCACGCCCTTATCGACCAGACGCCAACGTTGATAACCAGAAAAACGAAGAATCTCGTTCAGAGCCAGGCCACAATACGTCTGGCAAAGCAGCGCCCATTCCAGGCGCTCAGGTAGTCAAGGAAAAGCGCGCTCATAAAGACAATATTGATCAGAAATCTGATGAAGCCGACCCTAAAGGGAGCGAGTAGTTTAGGCTCGCCAACCCTGACGCTTTTCTATAACCAGCATAGAAAAAATTAAAGGCCGTCTTTACAGGCGGCCTTTTTAAATTCTCTAACGCTTTGATTTTAAGTGCTTGGAAATAGCATCGGCATCTGGATGTTGAACTCGGTATCAATAGCGTCTGCGCACTCGCCTGCATAGAAAGCGTCTTACTTTGTACTGGCTACCCTTTCTTGCGTACAATTGCCCGCCAAAGAATTCCCCGCTTTTGATACGTCGCCATGGTGTACCACCTTTTTAGATAATTGTCTGATTTCGTGCTCTTAGTACAAATCTGGTACATCGAGTATGGCTATACCGTATCAAAGGGTATTGAACATGCGTATTTATACAGCATCAGAAAGATGCAAGTGATTGATATGAAAAAGTTAAGCCCAGCAGATGCGGCCCGCCGTTTTTCTGTGGCCCCGATGATGGACTGGACTACCCGAGACTACCGGGCGTTTGCGCGTACGTTAACCAAGCGGGCGCTGCTGTATACCGAGATGGTGACTACCGGGGCCGTTTTGCACGGCTCGCCGCGTGAGCGTTTTTTGGGTTACAGCGACGTGGAGCATCCGATCGCCCTGCAGCTGGGCGGTAGCGATACCGGGGAGCTTGCCGAGTGCGCGGCGATTGCCGAGGAATGGGGTTATGACGAGGTCAATCTGAACGTGGGCTGCCCAAGTGATCGGGTACAGAACAACATGATTGGCGCCTGCCTGATGGGCTATCCAGAAAAAGTCGCCGATGCTGTGCGCGCCATGCAGGCTGCGGTGTCAATTCCGGTGACGGTGAAGTGTCGTATCGGGATTGATGACCAGGATGAGGACGCCGACCTAGCGCGCTTTATCGATATAGTCGCGGATGCCGGTTGCGAGACATTTACCGTGCATGCGCGCAAAGCGTGGTTGAAAGGTTTATCACCTAAAGAGAACCGCGATGTGCCGCCGCTCAACTACCCGCGCGTGCATCGTTTAAAGCAGGACCGCCCTGAGCTGCATATTGGCATCAACGGTGGGATTAAAACGCTTGAAGAGTGTCAGGCGCAGCTTAAACACGTAGATAGCGTGATGATTGGTCGTGAAGCGTACCAAAACCCTTGGCTACTCGCTGAGGTCGATGCGCTGCTTTACGGTGAGCCGAGGGCTGTCGCTAGCCGTGTTGAGGCGGCCCAGGCGTTTCGCCCGTATATTCAGCAGCGGTTGGATGAAGGCGCAAAGCTTAACCATATTACCCGTCATCTGTTGGGGCTTTTTCAGGGCTGCCACGGCGGTCGGCGTTTTCGGCGTCTGCTATCGGAACACGCGCATAAAGAAGGCGCCGGGTTACGTTTGTTTGATGATGCTGTTGGGCTGGTTAGCGAGCTTTCTCAAGAACAGTTTCAAGAGCAGGCACAAGAACGCGAACAGCCCGCTACGACTTAACGTAGCGGGCTGCGGTGGGCGGCAATTAATTCACGTTAGCGTGGTTTAGTTGCCGCGCACGCCTTTCTCGATACGCTCACCGACTTCCTGATCGATATTGCGCCAATATTCAAAAGCGCGCTCTAGAACCGGCTCAGTAACGCCATCCGAAAGGTGGCCAACTACGTTGGATACCAAGCGATCACGCGCAGCGTCGTCCATTACTTCACGCACCAACGTATGTGGCTGGCTCCAGTCATCATCGTCTTTACGCAAGGTATAGGCGGTACGCACAAGCTCACCGCTGGTCGCCCATACGGCATCTTCCGGGAAGCGCTCGCCATCGGCTTTGGGGCCGCCTTTACTGTTCGGCGCATACACAGGGTCCGTTGCGTTATGCATCCGCATCGCCCCGCCCTGGGTATAGCTATTGACCGGGCACTTGGGCGTATTGACCGGAATATGCTTGTAGTTCACCCCCAGGCGAGCCCGGTGGGCATCGGCATAGGAGATTGAACGCGCCAGCAACATCTTGTCGGGTGAAAGCCCGGTGCCAGGCACCATATTGTTAGGCTCGAAGGCAGCCTGATTGATTTGGCTATGGAAGTCGGTGGGGTTTTCATTAAGGGTCAGCTTACCCACTTCCATCAGCGGATAGTCATCGTGGGGCCACACTTTGGTCAGATCAAAAGGATTATAGCGATACGTTTTAGCATCCTCGAAGGGCATGATCTGCATCTGCAGTGTCCAGGTGGGATACTCGCCGCGCTTGATGGCTTCAAACAGATCACGGCGGTGGTAATCCGCATCGTTACCCGCCATCTGGTCGGCCTGTTCCTGGGTCATGCACTTGATGCCCTGGTCGGTTTTGAAGTGGTACTTCACCCAGAACCGCTCACCCTCGTCATTCACCCACATATAGGTATGGCTGGAGTAACCATTCATGTGCCGCCAGGTAGCGGGTACGCCACGATCGCCCATTAGCCACGCCACCTGATGGGCGGACTCAGGCACAAGCGTCCAGAAATCCCACTGCATATCGTGATCACGCAGGCCGTTATCCGCCCGGCGCTTTTGCGAATGGATAAAGTGCTGGAACTTCATCGGGTCACGGACAAAGAACACGGGGGTGTTGTTACCCACCAGGTCGAAGTTGCCCTCTTCGGTATAGAACTTTATCGCAAAGCCGCGCGGATCGCGCCAGGTATCCGGGCTGCCGCTTTCCCCCGCAACAGTTGAGAAGCGAATCAGCACATCGGTTTTAGTGCCTTTTTTCAGAAACTTGGCTTTGGTGTACTTACTGACATCATGAGTGACTTCAAAATGGCCGAAGGCGCCGCTACCCTTGGCGTGAGGCTGACGGTCGGGAATCATCTCCCGGTTGAACGCCGCCATCTGCTCCATCAGGAAATGATCGTGTAGAACGATGGGGCCATCGGGCCCTACCGAAAGTGAATGCTCATCGCTTGAAACCGGAATACCGGCACCTGTCGTCGTATATTTGGAATTACCGCTCGTCATTACCTTTCCTCCATGTCACGGCTGGCACGGCGCCTGGGCGCCGTGTTTTTATAAAATCTATGTTTTTAATAAATTTTATGTACTGAGCAGTCGTTGTTATTTTTAATTTAAGCTAATAAGACGCCCCCAAAGGTATAGTCAAGCGCGGAGCATTACGCCATTTATCTGACTGAATTGCTTATTTATTGGGCCGATAGGCTTTTTATATGACGCGATTAATACAGCGCGTCGGGCAAAGGCGTCAGACTTGAGTGAAAGCTTTCAATCGCGGTTTCTGCCTCCTCAATCTCATCAAACCGGGCAATGTGATAAAGCGCTTCGCCTTCATTGGCAAGTGGTAAACGACTCATGCCGATCACAATGCCATCAGCCATCGATTTAACTTCATCTTCCTGATTGCCAAACGGATCGGCGACTTTTCCCAGCACTTCGCCTTTAGCAACCCGGGCGCCCAAACGCACCTGAGGTCTCAAGATACCGTCGATAGGCGCCCGCGCCCAGCTAGACCCATTGGCAAGCTCTGCTGGCGCAGTCGAGCGCCGACGCTGTTCGCCGGTCAGCATATCTAAACGGCGCATCACACGTAGTATGCCCCGCACGCCCGGAGCGATGGCCCACTCGTCAAACCGTAGCGCTTCGCCCGCTTCATAGGTAAGCACAGGAATGCCTCGGTTTTGGGCGTAGTGGCGAAGGCTGCCCTCACGCAGCTCTGCGTTGAGTATCACCGGCGCGCCAAAGGCATCCGCCATACGCTCGGTTTCACTGCCAGGGCTTAGCTGCGCGCGAATTTGCGGCAAGTTGGTGCGGTGGATAGCGCCTGTGTGCAGGTCGATAATATGCGTGGCTTTATCCACGATCTGCTCACGAAACAGCGCGGCAATTCGTCCACCCAGGGAGCCGGTTTCACTGCCGGGGAAACAGCGGTTAAGGTCACGCCGGTCTGGCAGATAGCGGGTCTGCTGCAAAAAGCCAAACACGTTCACCACGGGCACGGCAATCAGCGTGCCGCGCAGGCTTTTAATAGCTTTTGAGCGCAGCAGGCGGCGGACGATTTCCACGCCATTGATTTCATCACCATGAATCCCGCCGCACACCAGCATAACGGGCCCCTCTTTGCGCCCGTGTACGACTTCAACCGTAATATGTAGGGGTGTATGGGTGTAAAGACGCGCAACCGGCACGTCGATTTGTGAACGTTGGCCAGGCTCTACGGTATGCCCAGCGAGTTGAAAAGCTGCTCGCGCCATCTTGAAATTCCTATTACCAGCGGTATTCCCACGCATGCACGATGGCATTAACCAAGTGATGCTATAAGCCTAAACGCCCATTCGCAGGGTTAGCGCCTGTGCATTATGGAAAGCATACAAAGTTGATAACACATGTAATGCGTTTAATCATCTATCCATACAGTTTTGAATGTAAAAATCGTGGCGTATCAGATAAAATAAGATCATCTTGTGTCATTACTGAGGTTGCGTTTCCATGGCAAGAAAGACCAAAGCGGAAGCGGCTGCTACTCGTGAAGCGCTGCTGGATGCTGCCGAGGAGGTATTTTTTGCAAAGGGTGTCGCACGCACGTCTCTTGAGCAGATTGCTCGGCATGCAGGGTTAACCCGTGGCGCGGTCTACTGGCATTTTAAAAACAAGGGCGACCTGTTCATGGCACTGGTGGAACGCGTACGCATGCCGTTCCAGTCGTTGATGGACGCCGTCAGTAAAGCCGACGAAAAGCTTTCCCCGATGGAGGCCATTCGGCTTGCCTGCCATGCAGGCCTGGCACGCCTTGAGCAACCTTCTCATCAGCGTATCCTGTCGATTTTGCTGCATCGCTGCGAATTTTTTAGCGATATCAATCCCCTCGCCATGCAGGATGAGATCGGTGAAGAGTGTTTTTCCGAAATGCTGATCGTATTCAAGGAAGCCGAACACCAGCAGCTGCTGCGTGAAGATTTAACTCCTGAGGTCGCGACCCGCATGATGCAGTCGGTACTTGGTGGCCTTTTCCACGACTGGCTGCGCACCCCGCATGCGTTTTCCATACGCCAGCGTGGCGGCGAACTGATTGATACCTTGATACGCATCATGCATCGCTAGCCCATGATATTCGCTGCAATGCAGCAATCTACCTATACTGGGATGACTGCAGGCTTTGGAGCATCCCATGGACGCCCTGGAATTTATCCGCGTACGCGAACTAGAAGTTGCCATACGTATTTGGAACCCTAACGCACCGCGCACGCTGGTAGCTTGGCACGGTTTAGCCCGCCACGGTGGCGACTTTAACGCCTTCGCCCGCGCACTGGGTAATGAATGGCGGGTTATTGCTCCCGATACGCCGGGCAGAGGGCTTTCCAGCTGGTCACTTTTTCCCTCCCACGATTATCTTTATAGCCACTACGTTAATGTTGCCATTGCGGTATTGGATCACTTCAAGCTTGAGCAAACCGACTGGCTGGGCACCTCCATGGGCGGCTTGCTAGGCATACAATTGGCCGCCCACGCTGAGCACAGCAAGCGCATCTCGCGCCTCATACTTAACGATGTTGGGCCTGAGTTAAATAATAATGGGCTGATTGAGCTGGCAAGCTACTTCAGTACTCATCACCGCTTCACTACCTTGAGCGAATTGTATGCTGAGCTAAGAGAGCATTACGCAAGCTTTGGCATTCAGGAGGAAGCGACCTGGCGGGAGCTATTGCTAAGCAGTGCTCGCCGCCTGCCTGATGGCAGTTGGACCCACCATTTCGATCCGCGCATCAACAAGCAGTTTATTCACGATACTCCGCGGGATATGTGGAAGGATTGGGCGGCTATTCGCTGCCCGGTCATGGTCATTCGTGGCGAGCACTCGACACTGCTGGATGCAGCAACCCTGCCACGCATGTCAAAAGATCAGCCTGAGCTGGTAATGCTTACCGCGCCCGGCTGCGGTCATGCCCCCATGCTGGACCGCTTAGAACAGGTGGCCCCCATTCGTCAGTTCCTTCAACAGCCGCTACCCGCTCATTCAACGTCCTCCCGGCCATCCAGCCCTGCCGCCAATGACGCGCTACCCATAGGACGATGGCTAACAAGGCAGTGGCGGCGCTGGTTCAAGTAATGTGTAGCGTTAGGTCGAATATCCTGCGTCATGACCTTTATGGTTAAGGCGCAGTTTATTCAACCGTACCCGGGTATCCAGATATGTTTGCTCAGTAACGCTGCGATAAGCGCTTTCATCGGCCAGGTATTTCACCAGCACACGGCGCTCGCCCTCTTGAGGGCAGTCGCCCTGCTTGCAATGCAGCCTTACGCGGCTATTCGGTTCATTTTCAATGACCGCGGTAGCAAATTCATTGCCTTCACGTTCAGATACCACCACCGTGGCACCTAACAGGCAGCGCCGTGTGAACGGCTTATAGCGATGCAAATTACGCTGCAGCATATGGCACATCATGGCGGCGATGGGTGAGGCAATCGCAAACACTATCCATAAGACAAGTACACCCACCGGCACTCGCAGCATACCCAACGACAGCCAGCGTAATGCTAAAAGCTCAATGACTAATGAAAGCGCTCCCGCCACGACGATTAGAAACGTTAGGGCCAGTGTGGCTGGCACACCCGCAAACCCTAACGATACCAATGTGCTGGCCATATGGTCATCACGCAGGCTGTCACGCTCAAATAGCTCAAGCGGGGCTATACGCACCAGCACTAATAACCAATACAGCGCTAGTAAAGCGAGCAGGAAAGTAAACACGATAGTGGGAAACTGCAGGGCAGCAGAAACAAACGGTTGCATGGCGTGTCCTCCTCCAGGCATATCGCCCGGTGTTGTTTTCGCTTGCGATGATTTTATTAGTTCAAGCTGAAAACGATTTTCCTTTTTTAGCGTAGTCCAAACTATTCTTTTTTGCCTTTGAGTGTCTTGACGCGTGTCATCCCCACATAAAAAAAGCGGGCGCTGCCCGAAGGCAACACCCGCTCATTAACCACTTAGCGTTTTAATCAAGCATCACTGCTGGTCATGCTCCAGTGCCGGCTTTTGATTATCACGATTAGGGTGGCGCTTGCGATACAGCCAATCAGATACAGTGGCAATCATGGCGTAGAAACTGGGGATAAACAGACTGCCCAGAACCGCAACCGATGCCATGCCCACCGCAACCGTGGTGCCGATATGGTGGCTGCTGACGTCACTTGCGCCGGTAGCTAGTGCCAGCGGCAAGGTACCGAAGATAAACGCAAGTGATGTCATGACGATAGGCCGGAAGCGTAGCTCAGCTGCGGTAATCGCCGCCTCGCGGATCGACTTGCCCTGCTCTTTACGCTGCAGCTCGGCAAACTCCACAATCAATATGGCGTTCTTCGCTGCTAGCCCCACGACCACCAGCATACCGATCTGAACATACACGCTGGTATCGAGCCCGCGTAACGCAATCCCTCCGATGCCGCCCAGGAAGGCAAACGGTGTGGCGGTCAGTACCGCCAGCGGCAGCGACCAGCTTTCGTACTGAGCAGCCAGGATCAGGAAGACCATCATGATACCAAACACGATGGCGAGCATCGCCGTATTACCCAAGTTGGCTTCCTGGTAGGCCGTACCCGTCCACCCCATGCCCCAGTTCGGGCCTAGTGTGTCCATTACCACCTGGTCCATGGCTTCAATCGCCTGAGCCGAACTATAGCCGGGAGCGGCTCCACCCTGGAACTGCGCACCGGTATATACCCCAAAGCGTGAAACTACCGAGGGACCTACCTGACGCTCCAGCGTGACAAATTCAGACAGCGGAATACGCTCGCCATTGCCGCCACGCACGTAAACGCTACTCACGTCATCCGGCGTTTTACGGAAGGTATCCTCGTTTTGCAGGTACACCTGGAAGTTACGGTTCTGATAACTGAAGAAGTTAACAAATCCATTACCGAAGGTATTGGCAAGCGCCGAGTTGATATTTTCCAGCGCCACGCCATAGCTCAAGGCTTTTTGCTGATCAATTTCAGCCCGGTACGAAGGCACGTTAACGTTAAACGTGGAGAACACCTGATTTAACGCCGGGTGCTGGTTAGCTGCGCCCATGATCTGCAGCGAGGCTTCGTAAAGCTCGCGAGGCGAAGCACCGTCAAACGACTGCAGGTAGCCGGTGAAGCCGCCCGTCGTTGAAAGCCCCATGATCGGCGGAACGTTAAAGGCCATGGCCGTACCACCGTCAATACTCGACCCGAGCTGCATGATCTGACCGACCAAAGAGCCAGCCGTCAGGTCACGATCGCCCCAAGGCACCATGTTAACGAAGATAATCCCACGCGCCGTATTCACCGCACTTGCCAAAATGTCATAGCCCGCTATCGCCGAGGAATACTGCACGCCAGGAATATCTTCAATAGCGGAGCTAAGCTTCGCCATATACGTCTGGGTACGATCAAGCGAAGCCGCATCGGGTAGCGATACGCTGACCAGTACAATACCCTGGTCGGTTTCCGGTACAAGCGTTGAAGGCGTATTAACAAACAGCCAGTAAGAACCCGCTCCTACCGCAATCGTCAATGCCAACGCCAGCACCCAAAAGCGCACCAGCCTTACCACAAACCACATGTAAACCGCGGTAATGCCGGCAAACAGACGGTCAAACAGGCGTAGCGGCGTAGTAATTGCCCGCTTGAAGGCCGATTGACGCGTTTGGTGCAGGTTGTGCTTGATAAAGATGGCTGAAAGCGCAGGCGTAAACGTCAACGCCATCAAGGCTGACAAGGCTACCGAAATCGCCACGGTAATCGCGAACTGCTGATAAATCTGCCCGGTAAAGCCTCCCAGGAAGGCAACCGGTACGAAGACCGCAGCCATAATCAGGGAGGTAGCAATAACCGGCCCGCCAACCTCTTTCATGGCGCGAATCGTGGCGTCGTGAACCGAGATATCATCTTCTTCACTCAGCACACGCTCGACGTTTTCCACGACAAGTATCGCGTCATCCACCACGATCCCTATCGAAAGTACCAGGGCAAACAGCGTGAGCAGGTTGATCGAGAAGTCGAACAGGTAAAAACCTGCAAAGGTACCGATGACCGAGACAGGAACCACCGACATGGCAATAACGGTGAAACGCCAGTTCTGCAGAAAGATAAACAGAATCACGATAACGATCAGGAAGGCTTCGATAAAGGTATGAAATACCGTTTCTACCGATGCATCGATAAACTGAGTAGTGTCATAGGGCGTTACATACTCAAGCCCAGGCGGGAAACGCCCGGCCAGATCATCCATTGTCGCACGCACCGCATCAGCGGTTGCCAAGGCATTGGCGCCTGGCTGCTGGTTAATGATGATGGGCGTCATGGTGGAGCCATTCAGCCGTGCATCAATACCGTAAAACGAGGCGCCCAGTTCGATACGCGCTACGTCCTGAAGACGCAGTGATGAGCCATCAGGGTTAGTGCGCAGATAGATATTGCGGAAGTCATCCGTATTGGAAAGACGACCGCCAGCGGTGATCGTGTAGGTATAGGCACGCGGCTCACCCTGCGGGGTTGCCGCCAGGTTACCTGCCGGAATTTCAGTGTTCTGCGAGCGAATGGCGCTGGCGACTTCACTCGGGGTCAAGTCGTACTGGGCCAGCTTGTCGGGATCCATCCAGATACGCATGGCGAACTCGCCGCCACCCAACACCTCGGCGTTACCTACGCCAGGCACCTGGCGCAGTTCATCGAGAACGTTAAGGGTGGCGTAGTTCTGCATATAAACGTTGTTGTAGTCGCCGCTGGGTGACGTCAGGGCGATCAACATCAAGATGGAGTCAGAGCGCAGCTCAACGGTTACACCCTGAGACTGCACCTGCTCAGGTAGCTGCGAAAGCGCTCCCTGTACGCGGTTATTGACGTTGATGGTATTGATATCACCATCGGTGCCGATATTGAACGCCACGCTCAGGCTCATGATGCCGTTATCAGCGCTGTTAGAGGTCATGTACAGCATGTCCTCTACACCATTGATCGCCTCGGCAAGCGGCGCCGCCACCGTTTGCGCAACGGTTTCAGCATCCGCACCGGGGAACTGAGCCTGCACCGATACGGTGGGCGGCACCACGCTCGGATACTGCTCGATCGGCAGTATCCGCATGGTCATAGTGCCTACCAGTGTCAGGATAATCGCCAGTACCGTGGCGAAAATCGGACGACTGATAAAGAAGTTAGAGAGATTCATTATTGAGCACCCTCTTCCCCTTCACCTGCCGGCGCTGCGCCAGCGCCGTCGGTCATTTCTGACGCGGCCTCAGCCTGTTGCTGCTGTTCTTGCGCTTCGGCTTCTTCAACGCTTTCCACCAGCTCATCGGCATTGCCGTTAAAGGGCTGTGGATCAATCGCCATGCCGGGTTCCAGACCCGCTGGGTCACCCACTACTACACGGTCGCCCTCTTCCAGACCACCGGCAATCAGCTGCCAGGGGCCAGCCACTTCGCCTAGCTGAATGGTGCGCTCGCGTGCTTGGTCTTCTTCATCCAGCACAAATACCCGCGGCCCCATCAAGCCTTGGGTGACCGCAATTTCCGGCACGGCAAACACGTTAAAGCGCCTTAAACCGTCAAGGCTCACGCGTACGAACTGACCGGGCAGGATAGCGCCGTCAGGGTTATCAAACGTGGCAGACGCCTGAACCGTACTGGTTCCACTATCCACCCGCGAGCCCAGAAACTCTAAACGCCCTTCCAGTTCAGAGTCGTCTGAACCGCTTAAGCCTGGCACACGCAGGCGCGCAGTTATATTGGAAGCATCACCGGCTTCGTTTAACTGACGACGCAGCTCAAATGCATCGCGCTGTGGCATCTGAAAGCGTACTTCCAACGGATCAAGTGGCGTGATAGTGGCAAGCTCGGTTCCCGAATTAACGAAGTTACCCACGTTGATCTGGCTCAAGCTGATCATGCCGGAGACAGGCGCCGATACGTTGGCATAGCCAAGGTCTAGATTGGCGCTGGTTAAGGCAGCTTCTGCCTGGGCAACATTGGCTTGCGCCACGCGCTGCTCTGCCTGCGCCTGATCATACTGCTGACGGCTTACCGAGTTCTGACCTAACAACTGCTCAAAACGCTGGGCATCACGCTGGGCGCGGGAATATTCGGCACGCGCACTTTGCAGGTCGGCTTCACGCTGGTTGACCGTTGCCTGGTAAAGGTCTGGCTCGATGGTATAAAGCGAGTCGCCCTCTTCCACCATCTGGCCCGGCTCGAAATGACGCTCCTCCAGATAGCCACTCACGCGAGCGACCAGTGTCACTTCGCGATCACTACGTAACAGCGATGGATAGGACTTGTTAAGCGGAATATCCTGGCGCGCCATTTCGGCCACTTCTACCTTGTGAGGCGGCGCTTCTTGCTGAGCGCCCTGTTCCTCTTGAGGCTGTTCCTGGCCGCAGGCCGTCAGCGCTAGCACAGCAATCAGCGTTACTAGACTCGCTCGGCCTGAGTGAATCACCTTTCTCATACGTTGATATCCCTTGATCTTTCGAAACGTTGACTAACGACGCCACAATGCCTTTTAAGCGACGCTAAACTTATAAAGCACGGTCGCTAGTCTGAAGCCATGTCTATTAAACGTTGTTACATGCCGGGAGTGGGCGGAGCCCCGATATCCATGGCACGCTGATAATTGTCTTCACCGCCATCAGGCAGTGTAAAGCTCACCTGCTCGCCGGTTAGCCAGGCGTTGACTTCTTCGATTGCCGGCACGTCAAGCAGGCCTGACTGCTGGCGCAACGAGAGAAGGTTCACCACATAGTCGTAACGGGCTTCTGCATAGTTGGCGATAGCGTTGTAATAGTTCTGCTCAGCATTTAGTACATCAACAATGTTCCGGGTACCGACTTCATAGCCTGCCCGCGTGGCTTCCAGTGCACTTTCTGTCGACACAATGGCCTGTTGGCGCGCTTCAACCGTTTCGACGTTGTTGCTCACCTGGGTATAGAGCGAACGTACCTGCTGGATCGTGGTACGACGCTGCGACTCGAACTCGTACTGGGTGCTCTCTAGCTGGTAAGTCCCCTGGCGAATGCTCGCGCTGGTGCTACCGCCGGTGTAGATAGGCAGGTTGGCAGATACGCCAATCTGGCTTGAGGCGTCATAGCCGCTGACAGCATCAAGGTCATTGGCGGCATGCTGGTAATTAGCAAATGCCTGAAAGGTTGGAAGACGGCCAGCACGGGCAATATCGACACCCACACGGGAAATTTCGATACCCGCCTGCTGGGCAAGTACTTGCGGGTTACGTTCGATAGCTTGCTCGACCCAGTAATCACGATCGTTAGTGGGTACGGCAACCGGCATATCGCCCAGGGAATCGATATCGGCATAACGCTGACCGGTTAACTGCTCAAGCACTTCAAAAGCCACCTGAAGATTACTTTCGGCCGCGATACGGTCGGCGCGCGACTGGTCAAAGCTTGCCCGCGCCTCTTCCACTTCGGTAATCGCAATCAAGCCTACTTCAAACTGTTCGCTGGCCTGCTCTAACTGGCGCCCAATAGCACGCTCTTGAGCCTGCCTGGCTTCCAGTACCTCATTGGCCCGCAGAATATCGAAATAAGCGCTCGCCACATCAATCAGTAACTGCTGCTCGGTCGCGGCCAGCAAATACACCTGCTGGTCAATCTGGCGCTCGGCTTGGGTTACCTGCTGGCGCGTGACTTCGTTAAACAGTATCTGGGTGGCTTCCAAAGTAAGCGACAGGCTGTTGTAGCGGTCTTCACCACCACCGACACCCACGCCTGCACCGGTTCCCGCGTCGGTTCCGGCTCCTGGGGCTCTGGCGGACGACTGGCTTTCAAACTGTTCGTGATGTACCACGTTGCCTGACGCATTTACCTGGGGCAGCAACCCGCCACGCGCGACATCCCGCGCGGCTTCCACACCAGAATACTGGGCGCGCGCCGAGTTCAACGAAGCATTGTTGCTCAATGCATCACGGGTAATGGTGACAAGGTCAGCCGCCTGTGCGGGCAACACAACAGACGCGGTAAGAACAGCCAATAATAAGGGTCGTAAAGGGGCATTGACTGCCCAGTGTGCCAGTCGCATGGAAGTGCCTCTAGGTGTCAACGAAGGGTGGTGCTGCAAGTAAGCCATTTGCAAAGGATGGCATTATAGTTACATTCATGTATGTATGCTAGACTTGAAGTCTGCCTAATTGTATGTACACAGCATTGTCAAGGGGTGCCCCTTTACCCTAGACCAAAGCATCGTATGAGGGCACCTTTTTAGCGCTATTTAGTCTTAAGATTTTCTACCGCTATCTTACGCTTTATTGTTAAGTCGCTGGTTACCCAGAGTAAGACTCTCGCACTGTCACGCAGCACTCAACGCCACCGCTGCAAGTAGCACCAAAGAGTAGTAAATGATTAATCAGTGGGTAGAGCTGAAAAAGCGCTTCTCGCCTTGGCCAATGCGAGGGGTAGGTGTACTTCCTGGTGTGCCAGCTACCCCCTGCGTGCGTTGATGCTCTGAAAGCCTGAGCGTCTGAAAGATTGACGTGCTATACGCCCTGGTGGCGCTGCTTCAGCGCCTGGGTGTAGCGCGTATAAACGTCCTGGTAGGCTTCAACGCGGGCCAGGTTGGGCTCGGCAAGCGACTGGGCATCAAGATGAACCATACGCTGGCACAATGCCTCCAGGGTAACGCCCTGAGAACGCTGATCACACCAGGCCGCCTGAATCGCCGCGCCTAACGCAGCGGCATCGGTAATCTCGGGGCAAATCACTTCGGTGCCGGTAATATCAGCCACCATTTGTCGCCATATTGGGCTATTGGCACCACCGCCGATCAGACGAATCTGGCTCGCGCCCGCCGTTAAATCACCTAGCAGTTCAAGCCCATAGCGCAGCCCAAAGGTTGCCCCTTCCACCACCGCGCGGCAAAGGTTTGCCTGAGTGGTATTTAAACTGGTCAAGCCCAGAAAATCCGCCGAGGCTTCCGGCAGCATTGGCACGCGTTCGCCGTTGAAAAATGGCAGCACGGTAACCCCATCAGCGCCCACCGGGGCGCTGGCTACCTGCTCGCTAAACGTGGCCAGATCCAAGCCAAACAGCTCGCGTATCCGGGTAGTCGCCGAGGTGACGTTCATGGTGCAAATAAGCGGCAGCCAGCCGCCGGTGCTTGAGCAAAAGTTCGCCACCATAGCGTTATCGCAGATAACCGGCTCAGGCGAGTAGGCGCATACAGTACCGGACGTCCCCAGGCTTAGCGTTATTAGCCCTGGGGTGATATTGCCGGTGCCTATGGCGCCCAGCATATTATCGCCACCTCCGGAGGACACTACCACGTCATCGCCAAGCCCTAGCTCGCGGGCGGCAAGCAGGCGTACAACCCCGGCAGGCTCATGGGCTTCCAACAACCGCGGCAGTACGCGCTGCGGATCAAGTTCCGGGGCTATCTCCGCGAATACATCTAACTGCCAGCGCCGCGTTCGGGTATCAAAATAGCCGGTACCTGAAGCGTCGCCCGCTTCGGTCACCCGCTCGCCAGTCAGCCAAAAATTCAGGTAGTCGTGGGGCAACAACAGACTATCGATGCGCCGATAGGCATCCGGCTGATGTTCTCGCAGCCAGACGATTTTGGAGGCGGTATAGCCGGTTTGCAGTACAAGGCCGAGCTTTTCCAGGCAGCCAGCCTCGCCGCCCAAGCGGGCAACAAGCTCACTGTTCTGCACACTGGTTTCGGTATCGCACCAAAGCTTGGCGGGATAGACCGGCGCGCCGTCAGCATCGAGTGCCACCATGCCGTGCTGCTGGCCGGAAACGCCGATACCCCGCACCTGCTCGGCGCTTATCCCTGCGCGCTCCAGGGCGCTAAAAAAAGCCCCTTTTAAAGCAGCAAGCCATTCAGACGGCGCCTGTTCGCGCCGCCCGTTTTCGCCCTCATCCAGCCGGTGTGGCCGACTAGCCTCGCCAAGAATAGCGCCCCGTTCGATATCAACCACCACGACCTTGGTACTTTGCGTACCGCAATCCACTCCGATATACATCACAGCGTTCCTTTGGAGACCACAAGTGCTTGCAGCGTAACCCGTGCGCCGTGCTTATGCAGCGAGTTAAGCGTTTGCACATAGGCCTCATGAAAGCGCGGGTGGTCGGATAAGTCGCCAAACAGTTCACGGTTGTCGATAAATGCACTCGGCCGTGTACGGTTTTCAGCAGCAATCGCGGTGAGCGTGTCTTTTAAGCGGTCCACTATTTCGATAGGCTCGCCCTGCTCATCGATACCTTCAGCGTAGCGTGCCCAGCTGGCCACTACCGCAGCACTGCGCTTGATCTCACCACCGTGGGCCAGTTGATGATGAATCACCGGCACCAGCCACTTGGGGATACGATCAGAGCTTTCCGCACACAGCCGCGCCAGCGTGTCCTTGATTTCAGGATTGGCGAAACGCTCAATCAGGGTTAAGCGGTAAGTCTCCAGGTCCACGCCCGGTACCGGGGCTAGCGTGGGCGAGCCCTCTTCGCGCATATAGCCCAGCAAAAAGCCCACGAATAGCGGGTCCTGGCAAACCTCGTGGGCATAGCGATAGCCCGCTAAATAACCAAAATAGGTGAGCGCCTGATGGCTGGCATTTAAAAGCCGCAGCTTCATCAATTCATAAGGCTCGACATCCTCAACCACCTGCACGCCTACCTGCTCAACCGGCGGGCGGCCCAGCGGGAAATGGTCTTCCAGCACCCATTGGGTAAACGGCTCACACACCACGGGCCAGGCATCATCAATACCAAAGCGATGCGCCAGCTCGTCGATATCCGCCTGTGCGGTAACGGGCGTGATGCGGTCCACCATGGCGTTGGGAAACGCGACTTCTGCAGCAAGCCACTCGCCCAGCTGGCTATCACGGGCGCGGGCGTAGGCTGTGAACATGCGCTTGGCTACGTCGCCATTGCCTTGAATGTTGTCACACGACATCACGGTAAACGGCGCGATACCACGCTCGCGGCGGCGTACCAGCGCCTCAACGACCAAGCCAAAACTGGTCGAGGGCTTTTCAGGGTGGGCCAGGTCATCGCGCACCTGGGGAGTTTCAAGATTGAACTCGCCGGTCACCGGGTGAAAGTTGTAGCCCCCTTCGGTCACGGTGAGCGACACAATCCGAATCGCCGGGTCGGCCATCTGCTCAATGACCGCCTCGGGGTCTTCCGGGGCAAACAGGTAATCCACCATACTGCCGATGACCCGCGGCGCGTACTCGCCGCCAGGGTGCTTGACCACCAGGGTATACAGATGATCCTGCGCGGCGAGCACCTGCTGCATGCGTCTATCACCCGGCATGACGCCAACCCCGACGATTCCCCAATCAAGTGCCAGCCCCTGATTCATCAACGCATCAAGATACATCGCCTGATGGGCACGGTGGAAACCGCCCACGCCAATATGCACGATGCCCGGCGTTACCGTGCTCCGGTCATAAAGAGGAGTGCCAATGGGGGAGCCTAGTTTGCCCACATTGTGATTATTAAGCTGGGTCATCATCGCTCTCCTGGTAAGGAACTGGCTAAAAAGGCGCCGCCGCCGGAAATCATCGCCACTTTATGGGTTAGCTTCATTGCCGCCCCGCTATTATCGAATGCTGATAGCCACCGGATTAGCTGGCGGCACGTACCTGCCATTCATTCACCAGCGCGCCAAGCCCTTGCATATGTTCCAAAATGCGCCAGGCACCCGCTTGTTGAAGTCGCCCGGGCTGTTCGGCATCCACATGGCTTGCGCCGACAAAACCAATCACGCACATACCGGCGGCGCGGGCAGCGGTAACACCGGCCACGCTGTCTTCTATCACCAGGCAATCACTGGGTAGGCAACCCAGCTCAGCGGCGGCGAGCAGATAAAGCGCTGGATCAGGCTTTGGGTTAGCGACCTGGTCGGCGGTAAAAATGGACGTGCCCTTGCCAAACGCATCGGCCAACCGGGTGCTGGAAAGCGATGCCACTACCCGTTTGCGGCGGCTGTTGGACACCACCGCCTTGGCCAGGGGAATCGCAAGCACCGCGTCATAGGCGCCCGCCATGGGATTAAGCTCGTGCGCCAAGCGCTCCTCGATAGCCGTATCCATCAGTTCGGTGGCGTTATCAGGTAACGTATACGCGCTGTGCTGCTCAAGATATTTAAGGATATCGCCCGTGGTCATCCCCAGCGCCTGGCTTAACCGCTCGGCCACGTTTATATCCGGAAGCCACTGGCCGAGATACTCTTCCAGCACGCCTTCCGCCAGTGCTTCGCTATCGACCAGCACGCCATCGCAATCGAATATCACAACCTTCATACCGGGGCCTCGGCAGCACCTGGGGTACGGTTATCCTGTCGGGTCAGCCCGGCCAGCGGATGCTGGGTAAGGCTTGCCAGCGCACGGCCGTCGCTATCAAACAGATGCGCACGCTCAGGGGCGAAGCTAAAGCGCACGGTTTCGTGTACCCGGTAGCCCACATCGCCATCGGCCATCAGGGTTACCAGCAGTTCTCCCATGCGCACATAAAGCGATGTTTGCCCGCCTAAACGCTCAAGCACTTCAATTTGACCGCTTAACGCGCCCGCCTCATCCAGCACCAGGTGTTCTGGCCGGACACCCAGTTCAAGCGTTGCGTCCTGCTCAAGGGTATGGCCATCGGCGGGCACCGTGCACTCCCCCCCACCGGGCAAACGTATATAGACACCCTCAGGCGATACGCTTAACAAGTCGACATTAAAGAAATTCATCTTGGGCGAGCCGATAAAGCCCGCTACAAAGCGGTTAGCCGGGTGATGATAGAGCGCCATGGGTGAGCCCACCTGCTCGACCACACCGTCATGCAACACGACAATCTTGTCGGCCATAGTCATGGCTTCGATCTGGTCGTGGGTGACGTAAATCATGGTGGCGTTGAGCTTATCGTGCAGGCGGGCAAGCTCGATGCGCATCTGCACGCGCAGCGCGGCATCCAGGTTGGAGAGCGGCTCATCAAACAGGAAAATACTCGGATTGCGCACTATCGCCCGGCCAATGGCCACCCGCTGACGCTGACCACCGGAGAGCGCTTTGGGCTTACGATCCAGCAGCGGCTCAAGCTGGAGTACCTTGGCCGCTTCCAGCACCTTGGCGCGGCGCTCCTCTTTAGGCACGCCGGCCAGGCGCATACTAAAACCCATGTTGCCTTCCACGGTCATGTGCGGATACAGGGCGTAGCTTTGAAACACCATGGCCAGGCCGCGGTCGGCCGGGCCGACCTCGTTCATGCGTTGGGCGTCGATCACAATGTCACCGTCGGTGGCGCTTTCCAGCCCTGCGATAATGCGCATTAGCGTTGATTTACCGCACCCCGAAGGCCCGACAAAGACCACAAACTCCTGATCGTTCACGTCAAGATCGATGCCCTTGAGTACCGAGGTGTCGCCAAAGCGCTTGGTAATATTGTTAAGTTGTAAGGTTGCCATGCAAAACTCCTTTACTTGACGGCGCCAAAGGTCAGGCCACGTACCATTTGTTTTTGGGTCATCCAGCCAAGAATAAGGATGGGGGCAATGGCCATGGTGGAAGCCGCCGAGAGCTTGGCCCAGAAAAGCCCTTCAGGACTTGAAAATGAGGCGATGTACGCGGTTAGCGGAGCGGCCTTGGAAGACGTGAGATTAAGACTCCAAAACGCTTCGTTCCAACTCAAAATCACCGACAGCAGCCCGG
Source organism: Vreelandella zhanjiangensis DSM 21076 (assembly GCF_000377665.1). Classification (GTDB taxonomy): domain Bacteria; phylum Pseudomonadota; class Gammaproteobacteria; order Pseudomonadales; family Halomonadaceae; genus Vreelandella; species Vreelandella zhanjiangensis. Next base: position 137,280 of record NZ_KB898654.1, read on the forward strand.
TAGATGCGATGCCGGGCAGAGTGAGTGGCAAGAGCAGAAAGAACACTTCCTGCAGGGTCGACGCACCGTCCATTCGCCCGGCTTCCAGGATGTCCTTGGGCATATCCTTAAAAAAGGTGTAAAGCATCCACACCACGATAGGCAGGTTCATTAAGGTGTAAATAATGATCAGCCCGGTGCGCGTATCGAGTAACCCGACATCACGGAAAATCAGGTAAATCGGCACCAGCACACCCACGGGGGGCAACATCTTGGTGGAGAGCATCCACAGCAACGTACCCTTGGTGCGTCTGGTGGGTAAAAACGCCATGGAGTAGGCAGAAGGAATGGCAATCAATAGCGCCAGAAAAGTCGAGCCAAACGCGACGGCGACACTATTGAGCGCAAAGCGCGCATAGCCTGAACGCGCCTGAACGGCTTCATAGCTTTCAAGCGTGGGCGAAAAAATAAAGCTTGGGTCGGCAATCGCGGCCGCTTCGGTTTTAAAGCCGGTGAGTATCATCCAGAGAATCGGAAAGAAAATCACCAGGGCGACCGTCCAGCCCAGCACGGTGATCAACAGCATTTTCATGCTGGCAGCCCCACGGCCCGCGCCGGCACTGGCATTAGCACTGGGCATGGCCTGCGCTGGGGTATTGGAACGTAGTAGTGTCATTTGTATTCTCCAAGTGCCCAGGGCGCTCGCTAGTCTTCCAGGTTTTTGGCAACCATTCGCACCAGAAAAATCGCCACGATATTGGCCAGGATAATCGCGATCACCCCACCGGCTGAGGCGACACCCACATCAAAATCAAGCAGTGCCCGCATATAGATCAGATAGGCCAGGTTAGTTGTGGCAAGCCCAGGTCCGCCCGAAGTGGTCACAAAAATTTCGGCAAAAATGGTCAGCAGGAAGATCATTTCAATCATGATCACCACGCTGATCGCCCGCTTTAGATGGGGCAGCGTGATAAAGAAGAAAATAGCGATAGGCCCGGCACCATCCATCCGCGCGGCCTCGACCTGGTCTTCATCCAGGGACTGCATCGCGGTGAGCAGAATCAACAGCGCAAAGGGCAACCACTGCCATGCCACAATGATCACGATGGAGGTTAACGGCAGCGCTGAAAACCAATCAACGGCAGGCAAACCAAGTGAGTTTGCCAACCACGCCAACACCCCGTTAGAGGGGTGCATCATCATGTTTTTCCACACCAGTGCGCTCACGGTGGGCATCACAAAAAAGGGTGAAATCGCCAACACTCGGGCAATCCCGCGCCCGGCAAAGTCCTGCTGAAACAGGACGGCCAACAGCGTGCCGCCCACTACGGTAATCGCCAATACCCAGCCTACCAGCAGCAAGGTATTGCCCATTGCCTTCCAAAGTGCGGGGTCGGTCAGCAGATACTCGTAGTTTTCAACACCTGCAAAGCCGCTCATGCCCGGCATCAGCAGGTTGTAGTACTGAAAGGAGAACCATATCGTCATGCCTAACGGTATGATCATCCATAGCAACAGCAGCGTCACAGCGGGGGCTTGAAGCGATAACGTTCTAAGTCCGCCGACCGTGCGGCCAGAAGCACGTGTTTTAGTCATGGGAATACCTGCGCGAAAAAACCAACGAGAAACCGTCACAACACGCCTACCCGCGTAGCGGGTAGGCGCTTTTTTATATCAGTCGTTGTAACCCGCTCGCTGCATAGTGCGCTCAGTGGCGCGCTGGGCACTGTTTAGCGCTTGCTCTACCGTGGTGTCGCCGGTTAACGCAGCGGCAATGCTCTGCCCTACCTGGGTGCCAATCGCCTGGAACTCGGGGATATTGACAATTTGCACGCCGGTATAAGGGTTCGGCTCTAGCGTGGAATCGGTTGGGTCAGCATTTTGAATCGCGCTCAGCACAAAATCAGCGAAAGGCGCGGCTTGCGTGTACTGCTCATTGGCGTAGGTGGATTCGCGAGTACCCGGCGGTACATTGGTCCAGCCATGGGTTTCACCGACCAGCTCAATGTATTCCTGCGATGTCGCCCAGGTTATGAACTGCTTAGCGGCGTCTTTGTGTTCGGAAGAGGCAGGAATCGCCAGCGCCCAGGTCCATAGCCAGTGCGAGCCTTTGGGTGTTTGTGCCACCGGTGCTGGGGCAAAACCAAGGTTGTCGGCAACGCTGGATTCGTCACCATCATAAAGCGTTCCCGCCGCGGAAGTAGCGTCTACCCACATCGCACAGTTTCCGCGTGAGAATAGCGCCAGGTTTTCATTAAAACCGTTGGAGCTGGCGCCGGGCGGGCCATAGTTACCCAGCAGGTCCACATAGAATTCGATGGCATTCATCCAGGGTTCAGAATTGAGCTCGGGGTTCCACTCTTCATCAAACCAGCGGCCACCGTAAGTGTTTACCAGCGTGGTGACGAAGGCCATGTTTTCACCCCAGCCGGGCTTACCACGCAGGCAGATACCCGCCACTCCTTCCTGCGCACCGTGGAGCTGCTCGGCCCAGTCGCGCACCTCGCTCCAGCTCGGCTGTTCGGGCATTTCAATACCGGCTTCCTCGAAGAGGTCTTTGCGGTAGTACATCATCGAGCTTTCCGCATAAAACGGCAGTGCGTAGGGCGTGCCATCAAGGCTTAGGCCATCGCGTACGGACGTCAACAAGTCGTCTACGGCGTACTCGTCAGGTAGGTCATCCAGGGGCTCAAGCCACTCGCGCTCTGCCCAGATCGGTGCTTCATAAGCGCCGATGGTCATCACATCAAACTGACCGCCCCCGGTGGCAATATCGGTGGTCATGCGCTGGCGAAGAACATTTTCTTCCAGTACCACCCAGTCCAGCGTGATATCCGGATGCGCCTCTTCAAACGCATCGGTCAAGCTCTGCATGATCACCATATCGTTGTTATTAACGGTGGCAACGGTGATTTCTGTTTGGGCCTGAGCATGGCCAGCCATCGCAATGGCTGCCGCTAAGGTGGTCACAGGCAAGTGACGCGCGAGTCGCATAAAGCTCTCCTTTGGCAGGTATTGGCATTATTATCGCCTGATCATTTTGATCATGTTCCGAACAAATGATCGTACTTAAACCAAAAAAAATCAAAGCTCAATGGCTTAGACTTTACGCTTACGCGACTTGCTAAAGACCCGCTTTTGAAGTGGGTTAGAGTCGCTCGACAATGTTTTGGGCGGCTACTTCGTCCGTAATCAGCCCTTTTAACCAACCGCCCTGAAGGGCTGCGTGAATACCGGGGGCCTTAGCGTATCCTCCCGCAATCGCCACTATCGTCTGCTTGCCGAATTGCGCTAGCGGCAGGCTGGTAACACGCCGAGTAATCGAGCAATCAATCACCTCGCCCCGGCTATTTAACGGCCAACCAAGCAGTTCCCCCACTGCTTCCAGCTCCAACAGCTCATCAAGCTCGCGCTCACTGATAAAGTGGTCCTGAAAAAGTGTGGCCCGGCGATCGATGCGCCCGACGCCAATAAACGCCGCTTCGGCCTCTTTCGTTACCGTGGCAATGGCTTGAAACAGGCGCTGCGACAACATCGCATTTTTTTCCTCAAGCGATTCCGCCACCACCGGCGCCGGCAGTAAAAACCGCTCACCGCCGGTTTTATCCGCCAATAGCATCACCGCGTCGTAACGGTTAGCCGAGCCGTCACGAGCTACATTACCCACCAGCGACACAAAGCGGTGCTGGGGCCGCTCCATACGGTCAAGCGCCTCGACCGCCGCACGCACAGAGCGCCCGCTGCCAAGCGAAAGGGTAAGCGGTTGGCTGCGCTCAACCAGCTTGCCGATGCGCTCGGCTCCAGCAACACCCAGGTAATACGTGGCGCTGTCTGGGGTATTCTTTTCAGCGGGCACTACATCACAAAACGTCAGCCCAAAGTGGTCACGTAGCGCACGGCCCAACGCCATGCACGTCGAAATGGGATGATCAATATGTACCTTGACCATGCCTTCCTGGCGCGCCAGCGCTAAAAGACGCTGCACGCCAGGCCGTGAGACGCCTAACTGGCTTGCAATCTCGTCCTGGGTTAGCCCGCCAACGTATGACATCCAGGCCGCTCTTGCCGCCTGATCCAGCTTAACCTCAAATTTATCCATTGATTGGTTTCCCGCTCGTGTTTACAACTCCATTGATGAACCTACCGATTACTCTATTGACCAACCCTACACAACAAGTAGCGCTCTCCCCTCAACGCCACCGGCACGACCAGAAGCTGTCTATCCGCTATGATGCTATCTAGTTCATGGTTATATTTAGCCCATTGTTAACAGGAGTGACGGCATGTACAAGCTAGCGTTTTTTGTCCCTGTCGACGATGCAGAAAGCGTTAAGGAAGCGGTTTTTGAAACCGGTGCCGGGCGCATAGGTCATTATGAGGCCTGCTGTTTTCAAACTCAGGGCCGCGGCCAATTTCGTCCGATTGAAGGCGCCCACCCGCATATTGGCGAGGTGGGTAAGCTTGAATACGTTGAAGAGCTTAAAGTAGAGCTGGTGTGTAAAGATTCGTGCATCCACGCCGCCATTGCTGCTCTGAAGCTCGCCCACCCATATGAAGAAGTCGCTTACGATGTTTGGCAGCTCGACGATCTTTAGCCGCGCTCTTTAGCGAATCTTCGTCGTTAGCACTCAGGCACTGCCAAAGTAGCGTTCACGGTCTTCTGGGGTGATAGTGCTGCTGTGAAGCGGAAAGTGCCCCAAAGGCCGGTCGTGATAAAAGTGGCGCAGCGTACGTTCAATGGTGGGGAAGGCAAGTTCCTCCCAAGGAATTTCGTGCTCATCAAACAGGGCGACGTCCAGGCTTTCAACGCCTGCGCTAAAGCCACCCACCAGTTCGGCGCGAAAAATCATGTACACCTGATTAATGTGCGGCAGATCAATCAGCGTATAGAGGTCTGCCAGTGTCACCTCAGCATTAGCTTCTTCACGGGTTTCCCGAGTAGCTGCCTGCTGGGTGGTTTCGGCATTTTCCATATAGCCAGCGGGCAGTGTCCAGTAGCCTTTACGCGGTGCAATAGCACGCTTACAGAGCAGAACTTTGGAGCCACTAACCGGTAATGTACCCGCCACAATACGCGGATTCTGATAATGGATAGTACCGCAGGCATCACATAGATAGCGTGACCTGTCATCGCCTTCGGGAACGGCAAAACGTACTTTCTCACCGCACTGGCTGCAAAAATTCATGGTGTGTTCCTACGGCTAAATAGCAAAGATTACCGCGTGCTTGACGCGTATGACCACTGCTGGGTAAAAAGAGACAAAGTGATTGGATACCTCATGTTAGAGAATCTGCGCAAAAACCTGCAACAGCTCACCCCGCAACGGCTGGATCAATTTACGATGCAGGAAGCGGCGGTATTGCTACCCGTGGTTGATCGCCCATCGCCCACGCTACTCTTTACCCGCCGGGCGAGCCACTTAACCACTCACAGTGGCCAAGTCGCATTTCCAGGCGGCAAGCGTGAGCCGGAAGATAAAGATCTTTACGCCACGGCGCTGCGCGAAGCGCAAGAAGAGATCGCACTCGATCCTGCCTTGGTCGAGCCACTAGGACGCTTATCGGATGTTATTTCACTACACGGCCTGCGGGTAACCCCCTGGGTGGGCATTATCCCTCCCGATTTACCGCTGGTAGCCGACCCAGGCGAACTAGACGCTATTTTTGAGGTGCCGCTTAGCCATTTTCTAGAAGACCGGCGCACCCATACCGATGTTATCCCCGTCGATGGCGTGCCGCATTATGTGCCCTGTTACCATGTCGATGGCTATATCATCTGGGGGCTTTCCGCGATGATGCTGGTGGAGTTACTGGCGGAAGGGTTTGGTATGTCCATCGATTTATATCAGCAGCCCCCAGGGGCGCTGCGGCATTACCCGGAACGTAAAAGCCGGCTTCCTCAATCAACGGGCCTTCATTCAGATACGCCCAAGAGTATGCGCAAATGATGTCTTTTAACTCGACCACGTCGCCTGTGTTTACCCCCGCCGCCCAAGGGGCAATCGTGGATGCCCTGGTAGAACAAGGCTGGTACGTGGGCCAGGACGTTATCAATCTGGAGCTTTGCCAGGCTCTGCACCGTGAGCTTTCGCATATGGCGGAGCATGATGCGCTTGAGGAAGCAGGGGTCGGGCGTGGCCGACAACACCACCTGCGCAAGGATATTCGTGGCGATGCCATTCACTGGCTTGATCGTGAAAGTGAAGCCCAGCGCCACTACCTGAACGCCATGGGTGAACTCCAGCAGTTACTCAATCAGGCGCTGTTTCTGGGGCTATTTGAGTATGAAGCCCATTTCGCTCACTACCCGCCGGGCGCTTTTTATCAGCGTCATCTGGATAGCTTTCGCGGCCGCGCTAATCGCGTCATTTCAACCGTAGGTTATCTAAACCCTCACTGGCCAAGTGATGGCGGTGGTGAAATGGTCATTTACCACCCCGACGACCCAAGCCAGGAAGTGGCTCGCGTGATTCCTGAAGCGGGAACCTTCGCATGCTTCTTATCAGAGACGACCCCTCATGAAGTGCTGCCAACCCATCACCCGAGGTCGAGCATTGCCGGCTGGTTCAGGCGCAATGCTTCGCTCGGAGGAGTGCTGGATCCTGCCCGCTAATCGCCGGTTGCAGTGCCCGGCGCCCCCTCGTCAGGCACTGTTCTAAGCGTGGGCTCATTGCTGCTTTAACCCCTGTTTAATCATTATTCTTAAGCGTTTACCGTTTGATATTTATAGAAGCCTTAACAAAAGTTTTTAACAAAATCATTGAAATGCTGGCCATAGCGTCTACAGTAATAAGTGTCTTAGCGCAGTGAGGCGCTTGGCAGCGATAACTATCCCCGTAGCGATTCGCAATTTTATTTTAGGAGTAATAGTTGGCTAAAAACGTAATAAGGATGTTACGTAGGAATGCAAGCTTCAGGGAGCGATGACTAGTCACCAAATGATCAGTCACAAAGAGGCATCACATTGGTTTAGGCCAATGTCATTCATGAACTATCAGCCGCTATTAATTGATTGAGGCACCAACGTAGAAACGTTACGCCTTCATACAAGTGCAAGGAGCAAGAGTAATGAAAATGATCAAATCTGCTTTTATTGGTACCCTAATGGTTCCGGCCTTCATGCTGGCAGCTGGTACCGCGAGCGCTGAAGAAAACACCGCTACTACTACTTCAACTGCTGAAGCGACTTACATGACCAGCGCGCCAGCAGGCACGTTCTACGCTGACTCCCTCACGGGTAACAATGTTCAAAGCAGCGTTGAAGACGATGAAAACATCGGCACCATCAACGATCTCATTATCAATGAAGACGGCCAGATTGAAGCTGTAATTGTTGGCGTTGGCGGCTTCCTTGGTATGGGTGAAAAAGATGTGGCCATTGAGTGGGATTCACTCGAACTGACACAAAATGCTGATAACGACGAATATGAAATTCGCGTAAATGCATCACAAGAAGCTCTTGAAGAGGCTGAAGAGTTTGATCGCGATGCAGGCGACAACCTCGAAGCCAACAATAACTAATCCGTTATTGTTAGTTCATAAAAGCCCTGGCATATGCCGGGGCTTTTTTATGTCTATTGTTTTTTATATCTATCGCTTATGTTTTTTACCTATTAATAAAGCTACCCATTCATAAAGCGTATAAATAATAGGGCACATAAAAAACGCCCCTCTTTAAAGAAGGGCGTTTTGATATCAAAACACGTTAGCCTTTTAATTTGGCCGTCATGCTAATGTCAGCATTTAATACTTTTGACACGGGGCAGTTTGCTTTCGCTTTCTCTGCCGCTTCTTTAAAGCTTGCCTCATCAGCACCGTCGATATCAGCAACGACATCCAAATGAATTTTAGAAATGCTAAAGCCCTCAGAATCTTGCTTTAGGGTAACGCTCGCGCTGGTTTCAATTGCATTCGCTGTATATCCCTGATCGCCAAGAATCATGGAAAGCGCCATTGAAAAACAGCTGGCATGAGCGGCCCCAATCAGCTCTTCCGGGTTGGTGCCTTTTTCATCTTCAAAACGCTTTTTGAAGGAGTAGTTAGCATTGAGAACGCCACTTTCGGTTGAAACGGTGCCTTTGCCATCCTTCAGTCCACCTTCCCAACGTGCGCTAGCTTTACGATCCATGAAAAACTCCTTGTGCATAAATAACGATAGACCCGGCTAATCACTACCTATAAGCCGGGTAAAAGCGCCATTCGCCTGAAGCGAACTGACACCCCTGTTTAGCGTAGCTGATTTTTGGCGCACTGCCGAACCCAATCCCTTAAGCCACTTCCCCCACCGCGTGAACCCCCTTATGCTGAACGGCTAGGCTAACGTTGCCATAACCTCAGGGCCAAATAGGTTATACATGCCCGCACGGCTTGTTAACGACTCATGACCGCCGCAAGGGAACGCCCCCAAGCCTTTACTCATTATAAGGATTCGCCATGTCATCAGCTGATGCGCTACGCCTGGCAGTGCTCTCGTCGCTTTGGGGCCTGTCATTTATTTTCATGCGCGTCGCATCGCCGGAGTTTGGCGCTATTCCTTTGATACTGGTCCGCATGGGCGTTGGCGCGCTATTGCTGATTCCCTTACTGCTAAGCCTTCACTACCTGCGGTTAATCTGGCAGCACAAGGGGCCTTTGTTATTGCTGGGTATAGTAAATCATGTTCTACCCTTCTCACTTTTAGCTTTGGCGACCATGCGTCTGGAAGCAGGGTTCACTTCATTACTGAATGCCACCACGCCCATTTTTACCGCTCTGCTAGGCGCGCTGTTTTTTGCAACGCCGGTTCAACGCCAACAGTATCTAGGGCTGGCGCTTGCGTTGATTGGAGTCTATGTTCTTTCCGCCAACCGTCTGGATTTCGGAATAGGCGGTGACGGCTGGTTTATTCTGGCGGTAATTGGTGCAACGTTTTGCTACGGCATTGCGGGCAACTACTCAAAAACGCGCTTGAGTCATTTGCCGCCCCGGGTTCTGGCCGCGGGCAGCAGCGCCATGTCGGCATTGGTACTTTTGATTCCCGGCATTCTGCTTTGGCCTGACCAGCCGATCAGCACGCTTGCCTGGAGCAATGCGCTGGCACTTGCCGTACTCAGTACAGCGCTGGCCTTCCTGCTTTATTTCGGCCTGTTAGCCAGCGCAGGCGCAACGGCTACGTCAACCGTTACGTTTTTAGTACCGATAAGCGCACTGCTATGGGGCTACTGGCTGCTTGATGAGACGCTTAGCCTGCAGGTTATGGCGGGAATGATCATTACCCTGCTGGGCACGGCGGTCGCCACCCAACTGCTACGCTTTAAACCGCGCGGTGTGTCGCCGTCACCTCGTCCCCCACACGAATAAGCTGCCCGTCGCCAGCACTCAACGTCGCGTTTTGACCGAAATACCCGCCTTTTAACGTTGGCTGGGTCTTGAGCGTTATTAACGTTTTAAGGGGCTCGGCGGGATCGGGGATGTGGGCGGTTTGCTGATCCACCGTGGTGATCTTGCAACGCTTACATGGCTTGCGCAGGGTTAACGTGAATGCGCCGGTGGATTCCTGTAGCGATTGCCAGCGGTCTTCCGCCCACGCCTCATCGGTTTCCACTACGATATTGGGACGAAAGCGATTCATGGGAACTGGCTGGCTGCCGTTCTTTTCCAGGGCACTATTGAGCGCGCTCAAAGAGCCCGTTGACGTAACCAGGAACGGGTAGCCATCGGCAAAATGCGTGTCGGCTTCGCCACCGTCTAGAAAATCCGCTTCTACCAAACGCTTAAACTGGGTGGCAAATCGGACCAAGCTCAGACCTTTCCCCGACTCACCCAGAGCGACTTCCAACCAGCGGGAGACCTCTTCGCTTTCTGGCCAGGCTTTACAGTGGTCGTCCCACACCTTGACGATGCGCAGGTTGCCGCTCGGCTCTTCAAGCGAAATTGAAAGCGGGTCAACATTGGGATGTGAAAGCACCAGAGCATCGGCGTTTAATGCTACTTCTACCGTGGCCAAAAGAGGCAGCTGGCGCTGAGTCACAAAACGCTGCTGAGCATCGACCAGCATCCAGCGACGATCCCAGGCAAGCCCACTTGAAAGTAGCTCGCATTGGTTAACGCTGATGCCCTTTAAGGACTTGACCGGATAGATATTGAGCTGGGTAACTTTCACGATAGCCTCGATGCAAGCGAAACGTCGTACTTTAGCCATTTAGCTCGCAGACCGCTAGCCTTGCGCTAGGAACCTACAGCGTACCGCCGGTTTCAATGGTGTACCCCATATCGATGATATCGGCAGCCGGTGGTTCGCCCTGAATTCTGGCGAGCAGCGCCTTGGCGGCGGCTTTACCAATTGCTTGGCGGGGGGTGATAACGCTTGCCAGGCGAGGGGTCATTGCCTGCCCTATATCGTGACCATGAAAACCGGCAATGGCCATTTGCCCCGGGACATCGATGCCGCGGCGCTGACATTCAAAGTACGCCCCCACCGCCACATCATCGTTGGTACAGAAGATACCATCCGTATCAGGATGGTTAATCACCACTTGTTCTAAAAGCGCCGCCCCGACGCTATAGGAAGAGCGCTGAGTACTATGTAGCGTAGTCGGTATCAGGCCGTGTGCTTCCATCGCTTGGCGATAGCCCTGTTCGCGCTGCTGAGTTCGCTCATCCAGCCGTACCGCCAGATAAACCACCTGGCGGCGCCCTCGGCGAATCATTGCGCTTACCATATCAAAAGCGGCTTTGACGTTGTCGTAGCCCACCGACTGCTGTAGCGGCTGGCGATGTGTATCCATGATTTCGACAACCGGGATGCCTGCCGTTTCGAGCATACGCAGGCTACGCGGCGTGTGGTTATGATCAGAAAGAATCACGCCATCCACGTTATAGGAAAGCAACGAGGCAAGACTGCGCTCTTCAAGGGCAGGGCTATACCCATAGTGTGAGAGCATTAGGTAATAGCCCGCCGGTTCGGTGTATGCCTCGATCCCTACAATGACATCGGCAAATACCTGATTGGTCAGCGAAGGCACCAGCACACCTATCGAATGGCTGGTGGCACGCGAAAGAAGATCCGGTGCCCGATTGGGGATATATCCCACCTGTTCGGCGGCCTTAAAGATACGCTCACGCAAGCCTTCCGAAACCGTATCAGGGGCGCGCAGGCAACGGCTAACCGTCATTTTCGTTGCCCCGACCTTGTCAGCAATATCCTGTAATGTGGGACGCTTTTTCTTCAAACGGATGCCAGCCTCTAAAGTGACGGTGTGCGGGATGAATGATTAAGTGTCGCACTAAGCGCGCTGGTAAAGCGACTCACGATCTCGGGCGGTGAAAGCGCAATGGATACAGTGACGGCTTCACTTTCTCCCGGTGGTTCCAGATCGGCGAGCTGGCTGGCAAGCATATTCTCACCTTTAAAGAAGTGCCCCTCACGTGTTTCCAGGCGTTCACGCAACAGGGTCTGGTCGCCTTCCAAGTACAGAATGCGCAGCGCTGAATCTCCTTGGCGCAAGCAATCACGGTAGCGATGCTTCAAGCCAGAGCAAGCAATCACCACGCTAACATTTTGCTGGCGATGGTCGGCAAAAAGCTCAGCCAGCGTCTCAAGCCAGCCTTGGCGGTCGTCATCGTCAAGTGGCGTTCCACTGGCCATTTTGGCGACATTTGCTGGCGGATGGTAGTCATCACCATCAATGAACTTGGCGTTCAGAGCCGCCGCCAACTGCTGGCCAATATGTGACTTTCCACAGCCAGAGACCCCCATGACCAAAATACGATGAGAAACGGCGTCCATTGGTTTATCTCTCCGGGTTTAAACGCTGTGCAGCAAATATACAAAACCATAATCTATATGGTGTCCTATAGGTATATGCTCCCCTATAGATAGCCGCGTGAATAGTTGGATAATACGCAGATGATTTTCGTGTTACCGGTAACATAATAAATGCAGGTTAGCGAGCCAAATTATCCATGTCAAAACAAAACCACCAACTCAAGACCAACGTCTAGGTCTGGTCAGCGAAGGCTGGCCGCGCTACATTAATCCAACGCATCCCGTCCAGGAGCCGATATGCCCGCGTTAGAACCCTGTCGATTAGAACCTTGCAGTGAGTTGGAGTTAGACCATCAGCTATGTTTTGCGCTGTACTCCACCTCATTAACGATGACAAAAATTTATAAACCGCTTCTAAAGGAGCTAGGGCTTACTTATCCGCAATATTTGGCAATGCTGGTGTTATGGCAGCAAGACGGCATAACGGTAGGTACATTGAGCAAGCGCCTGCTGACCGACCCAGGCTCGCTAACGCCGCTGCTTAAGCGTCTTGAAGGCGATCAGCTGTTGATTCGTCAACGCAATCGTCAGGATGAGCGCATCGTGGAGCTATTTTTAACCGATAAAGGGCGTGAATTGCGTGAACAGGCGCGTCATATTCCTAGCTGCATAGTCAATGCCAGTGAAAAATCGATAGAAACCCTGACACAGCTAAAAGAAGACTTGGTACAGCTACGCGATAACCTACAAAAAATCGACTAGCCCTTCTCGCACTTTAAGAAGGTTTATTGAAATTTATCTTGCGCGCAAAATAAAGCTGCACTAAATTAAACCCAGTTACTCTGATCAACAACATAAAAGGAAGCTTGCTATGTCTATCGAAACCGTCGCCTACCGTGCCCATGCCAAAGCCACCGGTGGCCGTGAAGGCCAAGCCAAGTCGTCTGACGGCGCATTGGATGTCAAACTCAGCACGCCTAAAGAGCTAGGCGGCGCAGGCGGTGAAGGCACTAACCCGGAACAGCTGTTTGCTGCGGGCTACTCCGCCTGCTTTTTAGGTGCATTGAAGCATGTCGCCAGCCAGGAAAAAGTAAAGCTTCCGCAAGACACTGCCATTGAAGGCAGCGTGGGTATCGGCGCTATTCCCACAGGTTTTGGCATTGAAGTCGAGCTTACTATCAGCCTCCCCGGCCTTGAAAAGAGCGTAGCCCAGGATTTGGTTGACAAAGCCCATGTCGTTTGCCCTTACTCCAACGCAACGCGTGGCAACATCGACGTAACTCTGACGCTTGCCTAAGTTTTCCAACGTTAGCTTCTGATAGGGCTAACCTTTAAGCGCACGTGCCACTGCCCTGCTTGCATGCAGCGCAGTGGTATCGTAAAGCGGCACATGAGTATGCGCCTGCTCTACTAGTAGCGCGATTTCAGTACACCCCAGAATGACTGCCTGAGCGCCCTGCTGATGCAGGCTATCGATAATTTCGAGATAGCGCTCGCGCGAGTCACTATTGATTTTCCCCTGGCACAGTTCGTCGAAAATAATCCGATGCACCGCTTCGCGCTCGGCACTATCAGGCACAACCACCTCGATACCGAATGCGTCCTGCAAGCGAGCCTTGTAAAAATCCTGCTCCATGGTAAAGCGCGTACCCAACAGCCCCACGCGGGTAATACCATCTTGCATTAACTGTTCAGCAGTCGCATCAGCGATATGCAGCAGCGAAATACCGATAGCCTGTTCGATAGCCGGCGCCACCTTGTGCATGGTATTGGTTGCCAAGAGCAGAAAATCCGCGCCAGCCCGTTCGATGTTTTGCGCAGCACTAGCCAGGAGCTCGCCTGCTTTATCCCAATCGCCTTGCTGCTGCAGGGTTTCGATTTCGGCAAAATCGACGCTGATCAGCACAATTTTGGCGGAGTGAAAGCCGCCTAGCGCCTGCTTTACGCCCTCATTCAGAGCGCGATAATAACTTTGCGTTGATTCCCAGCTCATGCCGCCCAGCACACCAATAACCTGCATTTTCGTCTCCTTTTTGAATCACCATGAATTATTTTATTAACCGGCTAATAACCCTCCCCCCTTGTACCAGCTTTTTACTACCCTCATAAAGTACCTACCGTATCTAAAGTACTTAGAACATTTAAAGTATCTAGAACATCGAAAGAACCTAAAGCAGCTTAAGTAACCGTTTTTTTGCCATGTTGGCACTGCCCATGAAACAACACAGCGAGGCTATGATGAGCGATACTTCTTACACCCCACCGCGCGTTTGGAAATGGGAACCCGGCAATGGCGGCAAGTTTGCCAACATTAACCGCCCCATTGCAGGTCCGACTCACGATAAGCCCTTGCCCGTGGGAAAACATCCGCTTCAGCTCTACTCACTGGCCACCCCTAATGGCGTTAAAGTGACCGTCATGCTTGAGGAGCTTTTAGAGAAAGGCATTGAAGCCGCCGAGTATGATGCTCACTTGATCAAGATCGGTGACGGCGACCAGTTCGGCAGCGGGTTTGTCGAGGTGAATCCCAACTCAAAAATTCCTGCGCTGATGGACCATAGCACCAACCCGCCCCAGCGTGTTTTCGAGTCAGGCGCCATTCTGCTTTACCTGGCTGAGAAGTTTTCAGCGTTTTTGCCCAGCGACCCGGCCAAACGTACCGAGTGCCTTTCCTGGTTATTCTGGCAAATGGGTAGCGCCCCCATCCTAGGCGGCGGATTCGGCCACTTTTACGCTTACGCCCCGGAAAAATACCAGTACCCCATTGATCGTTACACCATGGAAGTAAAACGCCAACTAGACGTGCTGGACCGCCACTTGGCCGATAACCGTTATATGGCGGGAGATGAGTACACTATCGCCGATATGGCGATTCACCCCTGGTATGGCGCCTTGGTAAAAAATCGCGTATACGAAGCGGCTGAATTTCTTGAAGCCCATACCTACAAGAATGTCATGCGCTGGGCTGATGAGCTTGATGCACGCCCTGCCGTTCAGCGTGGCCGCATGGTGAACCGCACGTTTGGAGAGCCCAGCGAGCAGCTACATGAACGCCACGATGCCAGTGACTTTGAGCTTAAAACCCAAGATAAGCTCTAAACGATAAGGCACCGCTTCACAGCCCAAAACTCAATCAGATAGCGCAGCAATAAAAAAACGGCCCCTGGAGGCCGTTTTTTTACATGGAAGATACTACTGCACCCGGGAATTATTTAACGCGTAGTTCCATACCCGGTAAACATAAAAAATATAGCCAATCCCAAAGGTCACCAGCGAAATCAGTATCCACAAGATGATGTGGCCAATATTGCTGAAAATATTGATATCACACACCATTTTTCGCTCGGCACCCGTGGTTTGATCAATGACGGACGTGCGGTTAATCACAAAACGGGCAAACGAGTAAGGAAAGAAAAACAGCGCGATCCCAAGGGTAAGAATACTCAGCACCAGCCACAGCAGCAGATGCCCAATGATGTCGAAAATCGACAAGTTTGCTTTAATAGTCACGTTAAGCCCTTAGCGGATGTTCTTAGGAATAGTTAAGCGGCGCAGATTACCACCGCTGGCAGGCCTCGGGAATGTTTATAAGTAAACGCTTAAGGGTTTATGGATTACTGTGAGGAGTGGCGCACATCTTTAAGGCTTGAGTGATCGTGTTCGTCGCTTTCCTTTACCACGCTTAATGAGCCGTCGGTTTCCAATATAACCGCATGGGCGGCTGAAACACTGCTTAGCCCGTTGCTGCGTATGGCCGCTCGCACTTCATCCTGGGTAACTCGCGCCTTGTGCAGTGCCTGGGTAAGAAACTCACCGCGGTAAAGCAGCATTAAAGGCTCACCGGTCACCAGCTTTTTTACCCACCGCTTACGTACACTCAACCAGGTAATCGCGAACTGAAGAAAAATCAGTAGCCCCAGAGCTAGCGCCCCTTCCGCCAGCGCCACCTGTTTGGAAAGCAGAATGGTCGCAAGCGTCGAGCCCAATGCAACGGTCACGATCAGGTCAAATGCATTCATTTTCGAAAGCGTGCGATTGCCTGAAAGGCGTAGAAAAATGACCAATACGACGTAAGCCAGTAAACCGACAATCAGCGTACGAAAGAGGTTTTCCCAACCATTAAAAAACATAGGCTTAATAACATCCTTGTTAGCGGGCACATTAAGTGCCGAATATTGAGTGTCTTTTGCCTCTGATAAGCTAGCGTCAATTGGCGGCATCTGCCAGGTTGGAAACCTAAGATATTAAGAACTCAGTCGGACTGACGTTGCCACCAATCGGCATATGAGCTGTTATGCGGAGCAACGCCGGTTTCGTCGGGCGCATTATCGTCCCACCAGACAGGCCCACGTTCGCCTAATGCTTCTTTGGCGGCTTGTACGTTATTGCGCGCCTGGCGTAACGCCTCATCATCTTCTTGCTGCTTGGCGGTTTTTACCGCGCGGCGAGCCTTCATGAGCTCATTGACGTGGGCTTGTCTTTCATCTTCATCCAAGTGTGGATTAGTACAGCGCCACAAGCGGTTTTTGGCGACAAAATAGCGCCCATCTGGGGTATGTAGGTAAGTATTAGCCATGGGGTTTCTCGTCAGCTGCCATAACGAATGCCCTTAGGGTTTGTACGAAAAGTCGCATGGAGGCATCTTGCTCTGCCTCCATTGCGCCTGGACTCGCCTAATGATTAAAGCTTTATCCGTTAGAAGCTGCGGGATAGCGTAACGGCGCCGTATTTATCCTGCTGTTCCTGGCCATCAAACTCTCGCGTGCGCTCTACGGCCGCGTAGGTAACCTGCCACTGATCCCAGGCAAGTGCCAGACCTGCCGAGGCTTCGCCCACCCACTCCTTACTATCAACCGAGTGGCTGCTGGAGAACACATTGCCATCCAACGTTAGGTTATGTGCCACATAGTAGCCTTCGACGTTAGCAAATAAGTACCACTGCCAGCCGGTGGTGCTTGTCATCCGGCCACGATTTCCAGGGTTGGGCGTTAGCGTCGGGATACCACTGGCATCATCGCCCCAACGTACGCTATAGCCGGCGCTTGCGTAGGTATTAAGGTTACCCAGCGCCACGCTGAGGCTAGGACCATGAGCAAAGCGCTTACCTGCCAGCGGAACGTTATGCCACCACTGGCGGCGCATGGTCACGTTAAGCAGCGGCTCATCGCCTAGCTGGTTGTCCCAACCGCTGGGTCGATCACTATTGGTAAAACGGTGCACTTCACGCTGCACGCTATCGGCAAGTGATGAGGGCCCGACCAGACCGATATCTAAATGCAGATCCGTTGCCTGCTGCCAGCGCCCCATGGGTATATCTTCATAAAGCGATAGGCCGCCATACACCAGGCCAGCATAAGGGCGATCATCTTCAATCAGCTCGGAACGCCTAATATCATCTGGCGTATAAATTTGATGCACCAGCCGAAAGGCCACGGTATCTGCCTGTCTGATCAGGCCATCAGGCAGCGAGGTGGCTAAACGCTGGGTCCAGGTTTCAGGGCTGGGCTTGAAGGCCCAGTTAAGCTCGAAACCGCTGGTAAAGTGGCCATCATCGTTACTCGCCAGACCATCGTTCTCATGCTTGACGGAGATAACGTTGTTATCTGCATGAGCGAAAGCAGGCAATAGGCTCATCGCTGCTACAAGGGGAAGCAGACGCCAGGCAGGCAGGCAGGATTTGTGCATTGCTCGTTCCTTGAGTGAAGGGCAAACCGTGTTGACGCCTAACCAGACGCCAACAAACATTGCTGATTGTATGTAAATGTGCAAAAAGATAGCAAGCAAACGAGGCTAATTATCTTAAACAAACGCCATTTAAAGCTCTTTTCTTAAAAAAACCTAATCCTGGCTTTTTTATAGCGTAGTAGGACCTTTAAGCAGCTGGGCTAAGTAAGAGCGTAGTAGAACTTGCCCAAGGAAGCTTAACGATCGCCTAAAAGCCACTGGGGAGTAATTTCATGCTGGCCAGTTTCATCAGTGATAAACAGCGACCCTTCACTAACCATGATGGCCCAGTTGATCGCCCGAGGCAGGTTTTGAGCAATGGTTGCCAGCGCTTCTTGAGGCAAGGCCGCCACGTGAACATTTTTAAGGTTGGTCACACTGGGTAACACTTTGTTTTCCCACACATCAATACGCCCGTAGGCAAGCAGCGATACCCGCTCGGCACGCCGCGAGCACCACGTCAGGCGCTCGGCATCCGGCAAACCTACTTCAATCCAGTGGAGTACTCGGCCATCCAGGCTTTTTTCCCACAGAGCGGGTTCATCCACATCGGAAAGCCCGCGCCCAAACGCGATCGCTTCGCTGTACCAAAGTACATAGGCAATTAACCGCGCGCTCATCCGTTCTTCTGTTTCAGAAGGGTGACGAGCCACGGTAAACCGTAACGTTTCATATACCCCACGATCCAAATCGGTGAGGTTGATATCGACTTTATAAGGCGTTGCGCTAAGGGCCATGGGTTTTTCCATCGGTAAATATTCGCTAGGGTTTGCGCGAAAAGTAGCTGAGCGAAGACCAGACAAGGAAAAAATCAGTGAAAAAACGGAGTTTACTTGTGTAAATGAGTATTTTGATCTGGTTTTTAACGCCGTATGGTCGAGCGCAAGCAGTTTTCGTACAAAGCCTAGTTTACCTGATGCATCGCCGGTTATGGGCAGGCCTTACGATAATCGGCGGTTAGCGTACCCTGCTTTAGCGTATCTGCTTCATGGCTGGGCTCACGCCAGCGCTCTTCAAGTGCGTCCTGGTACCACACCTGCATGGCTGGCTGTGCCAGCATGTGTTTTACGTATGCTTGGGATGCTTCGCTCAGCGGCAAACCAAATGTTTGCACACGAAATACGACAGGCGCGTAAAAGGCGTCCACCGCGGTAAAGTCTTTACCGGCTAGAAAAGGCCCGCCAAAGCGTGAAAGCCCCTGCTGCCACTGTTCATCCAGCCGCGCCATATCGGCCTTGAGAGCACTCGATAAATCATCAAGCGCAACGCGCGCCCCGCAGTTCATGGGGCATTCATTTCGCAAGGTCGCGAAGCCGCTATGCATTTCGGCGCTGGCCGAGCGTGCCCAGGCGCGTGCTGCGACATCCTGTGGCCACACCTTAGAGTGCTGCTCGGCCACATACTCAATAATGGCAAGCGAGTCCCACACGGCGATATCTTTATCGACCAAGCACGGTACTAACGCTGAGGGCGAAAAGCGTTTAAAGGTGGCGTAGCTTACGCCGGTCCCGCCTTCAAATGGCATAACGTGCTCGTTAAAGGGGATATTGAGCGCCTTCATCAGCACCCAGGGGCGTAGCGACCATGAAGAGTAGTTTTTATTGGCGATATAAAGATCAAACATGAATACCTCATTTTAAAGAGACCAAGCGAGAAGTGCGCCACTGGTAAAAACAAATACTCAATGAAATTAGAGATAAACAGTATATCCCTCCCCAGCCAAAGTTCTGTAGAGCGCTTTTGACGATTTTGGCATTTTTTTATGGCTAACTTAAACCAAGGTCGTGTATCCAAGGAGCTGCCAATCTATACGATGTTACCGATAACATTACCGGTAACAAACCTTCCCTTATTGGAGCGCTCGCATGGATGGTTGGACTCAAACGATGTCCGCAGGACCGCTGCTAGGCATTGCAGCCGTAGCAGTGTTGGCCCTTTTGATATTGATCATCAGATTTAAGATGCATGCTTTTCTGGCCCTGATGCTAGTGAGTTTATTGACGGCGCTAGCCACCCAGATTCCGGTCAACGCCATTGTTCCGACGATGGTGAATAGCTTTGGAGGAACGCTAGGCGCGGTTGCTCTATTGGTTGGACTAGGCGCCATGCTGGGCAAGCTGGTGGAGCAATCGGGGGGCGCCAAAGCCCTCGCCGATAAAATGATCGACCTGTTCGGTGAGAAACGCGCGCCTTTTGCCTTGGGCATTACCTCACTGTTGATGGGTTTTCCGATCTTTTTTGATGCGGGCTTGATCGTTATGCTCCCCATCATCTTTGCCGTGTCACGCCGTCTGGGTGGCCCTGTCCTGCTTTACGCCATGCCCGCCGCTGCGGCGTTCTCGGTTATGCACGTATTTCTGCCGCCTCACCCAGGCCCTGTTACCGCATCAGAACTTTATAATGCGAACCTGGGATTGCTACTGCTTGCCGGTGTGGTGATTGCGTTTCCACTCTGGTGGATATCAGGCTATATGTGGGGGAAAATCGTCGCTAAGCGCTACCCCTTCCCTCTCGCTGGCTCGCTGTTCGGTGAAGTAAGCGATGACAGCGTTACCAACCCGCCTTCGGTCAGCGTGGTTATCAGCATGCTGTTGCTGCCGCTTGTGCTGATTTTCATGAATACCGGCTTAGACTTCCTACGCTCAATGGGTGTTGTCGATAGCGACGCGCTATGGTTCCAGTTGCTCTCAGCGGTCGGTAACACACCGGTGGCGCTGCTTATTTCAACGCTAGTGGCCATGCTAGTACTAGGTCGTCGTCAGGGTATCGGGGGCAGCGCGTTGGAAAAAGTGCTGGACTCTTCCTTAGGCCCGATTTGCTCGGTAGTACTGATTACCGGCGCCGGCGGCATGTTCGGTGGCGTGCTTCGAGCGTCAGGCATTGGCGACGCCTTATCTAACTCCCTCAGCGATATTGGTCTTCCGATCATTCTGGCAGCTTACGTGATTGCCGTGATTATGCGCCTGGCTCAGGGTTCGGCTACCGTGGCGTTGGTAACCGCTGCCGGACTCATGGCGCCCGCCGTGATTGGCGGTGATTTTACCTCCATGCAGGTAGTGGCGATTACCCTGGCAACGGCAGCGGGCTCTGTCTTTGCGGGGCATGTCAACGACTCTGGGTTCTGGCTGGTTGGCCGCCTCCTGGGTATGGACGTCAAGACGACACTCAAGACCTGGACAGTTCAGCAAGCGCTTGAATCCGTTGTCGGCTTTATATTCGCATACATTATTTTCATGCTGTTTTAGGTGAACACGATGACCAAAGCACTTTTCGATATTAGCAACCGTTTAGCACTAATAACCGGGTCCTCAAGGGGCCTGGGCAATGCGCTTGCCAGGGGGCTTGCTTCACAAGGAACTCGCGTCATTTTGCACGGCCGAGATCTAGACCGCGTGAAGGAGGAAGCCCACAACATCGCTAAGGAGACAGGCGCCAGCGTTGAAGCCGTCAGCTTCGATGTCACTGATGCCCAGGCGACCCAGCAAGCCGTGGAAGCCCTTATCGATCAATTCGGCGTTCCGGATATCTTGGTCAATAATGCAGGGCTTCAACGCCGAGCGCCGTTCAACGAATACGCGATACACGATTGGGATGCACTCATCGCCACTAATCTGTCGAGCCTGTTTTACGTATCCCGTGCCTTGACTCCCGCCATGAGTAAACGTGGCTCAGGTAAAGTCATCAACATCGGCTCGGTACAGTCCAAGCTTGCCCGCGAAACCATTGCCCCTTATTCAGCAACCAAAGGCGGCGTTGTGCTACTCACACAGGGTATGGCTGCCGATTTGGCGCGCTTCAACATTCAAGTCAACTGCATTTCGCCCGGTTACTTCAAAACCGAAATGAACACCGCGTTATGGCAAGACCCAAGCTTCAATCAGTGGGTGGAAAAACGCACTCCTGCACAACGCTGGGGGCATTTCGATGAGCTGGTGGGCACGCTGGTCTATCTGTGCTCGGATGCTTCGAGCTTCGTGTCCGGACAAAATATTTTTGTTGATGGCGGCATGACCTCGGTGGTTTAACCTCCGAGAACCGCCCTTTGGGATGAAACGCCATGCAAGCATTAGTTATTCACGGCAAGCAGGATCTGCGCGAAGAGAGTCTCTCCCTTCCCGAGCTAGCAGCGGGAAAAGTTCGGCTGCGCATGGCCTTTGGCGGCATTTGCGGCTCGGACCTGCACTATTATCATGAAGGGGCCAACGGCGCTTTTATCGTGCGCGAACCGCTGATCCCTGGCCACGAGATGGCAGGCTTAGTCGAGGAAGACCCGAGCGGCAAACTGGCCCCAGGAACACCGGTGACCCTGCACCCCGCCACCTTTGGAAAAAGCCAGCCAGGCATTGAGGGCAAGCCGCACTTGTGGCCGGAAGGCGCCTACCTGGGCTCTGCCTCTACCTGGCCGCATACCCAAGGCGGCATGAGTGAGTATCTGGATGTGGATCCCGGTATGGTACGGGTTCTGCCTTCCTCTCTTCCGCTCAAGCGCGCCGCCCTGGCCGAACCGCTGGCGGTTGGCCTGCACGGCATTGAAGTGGCTGGCGGTGTCGAGAAGCAGCGGGTGCTGGTTTGCGGCGCAGGCCCCATCGGGCTGCTGGCAGCGGCAGCGGCGCTAGCCAAGGGCGCTTTAGAGGTGAGCATTACCGATGTGCTGGAAGGCCCGCTTTCTCGGGCGCGCGCGCTTGGCGTGCAGCGCACTTACCGTATCGGCGAAGATGAGGTTCCCCAAGAAGCATTCGACGTGGTGCTGGAGTGTACCGGCGTACCGGCCTCCATCAACGGCGCGATCCTGGCGGTTCGCCGTGCCGGCGTTATTGCCCAGATTGGCATGATGCCCGCTACCCCGCAGCCGCTTGCTCTGGCACCGCTGATTGCCAAGGAAGTTCAGCTACGCGGCTGCTTCCGCTTTCATGATGAAATCGATGACGCGATTGCGCTGCTGGCCGCCGATGCACGCTTTGATGATGTCATCACTCACGTGCTGCCCGCCGCTGATGCCCAGAACGCCTTTGCCATCGCCAAGGATTCTGAAATCTCCGGCAAGGTGCTGATCGAACTCTGGCCGTAACGTTCCAGAGCACATAATAGAAGAAGCGGGCCATGGCCCGCTTCTTTTGGTTAATACTGCACTTAAAAGTTGGGTTTGCGCTTCTCGACAAAGGCTGCCATGCCCTCTTTCTGCTCTTCACCGGCGAAGCAGAACGCAAACAGGCTGGTTTCGAGCGCCAGTGCGCTGTCGAGATCCTGATCCATGCCGTCGTGTACGGCCTGCTTGGCGCCGCGTACCGACTGCGGGCCGTTGCCTTTAAGCTGCTTGGTGAGTTCTTCGACGTAGCTTTCAAGCTCAGCCTGGGGCATTACCCGGTTCACCAGGCCGATACGCAGCGCTTCCTGCGCGTCGATCTTGCGTCCGGTGGTGACCAGATCAATGGCCATGGCCGGGCCAACACGGCGCGGCAAGCGCTGTGTGCCGCCAAAACCAGGGATCACGCCCAGCAATACTTCCGGCTGGCCAAATACGGCGTTATCGCTCGCTACCGCCCAGTCGCAGGCCAATGCCAGTTCGCAGCCGCCGCCAAGGCAAAACCCGTTCACCAGCGCGACCACCGGCACTGGCAAGGTTTCCAAACGTTTGATGGTGCGCAGCGCCTGGCTTGCAAACGCGCGGGCCTCTTCGGGCGTTTTATCGCGCATTTCGGTGATATCAGCACCAGCGACAAAGGACTTCTCGCCCGCGCCGGTAATCAGCACCGCGCGCAGATTGGGCTGGGCTTCAAGCTCAACCAGATGGGACTCCAACGCGGCAAGCACATCGCTATTCAGGGCGTTCAGTGCCTTCGGGCGGTTAATGGTGAGACGTACCACGCCGTCGTTGTCGACCTTCTCAATCACTGCTTCGCTCATATTGGCTCCTTCATTGTTATTGCGGCGCTAACTGGCCTGCCTTCCAACCCTAGCTAACGCTTGGTTGGGAGGCAATCACTTCTTCTATCGCCGTGTCTTTAATGCTGTTTTGCCTCTTCGCGCAGAACAAACTTTTGTATCTTGCCCGTCGAGGTTTTGGGCAACTCGCTGAAAACTACCGTTTTGGGCACCTTGAAGCCGGCTAACCGCTCACGGCAATGCGCAATAATGTCCGCTTCGCTAATCTCGCCATAGCCGATTTTTAGTTTTACAAACGCGCAGGGCGTCTCTCCCCACTTGTCATCCGGCTTGGCGACGACGGCGGCTTCTTCTACCGCCGGGTGGCTGTAAATAGCGTTTTCCACCTCGATAGTGGAAATGTTTTCACCACCCGAAATAATGATGTCCTTGGAGCGGTCTTTAATTTCGATATAGCCATCTGCATGCCATACGGCCAAATCACCTGTGTGGTACCAGCCGCCCTCTAACGCCTGCTGCGTGGCCTTTGGATTTTTTAGATAGCCTTTCATCACGTTGTTGCCGCGCATCATGATTTCGCCGATGGTTTCACCATCTTTGGGCACGGGCTCCAGACTGACCGGATCGGCAACACACAGCGCTTCCAGCATATGGTAGCGCACGCCCTGCCGCGATTTGATCGTGGCGCGCTCAGCCAGGGGTAGCTCATTCCAGGCCTCACGCCAGGCGCATACCGTTACCGGCCCATACACTTCGGTTAACCCATACACGTGGGTCACTTCGATTCCCAATGTCTCGATACCCGCAATCACCGAGGCTGGCGGTGCGGCTCCCGCCGTGGTCACTTTTACCGGGTGGTCGAATTCGCGCTTATCTTCAGCGGGCAGGTTAACCAAGCCGTTAAGAATAATCGGTGCGCCGCTAAAGTGGCTGACGCGCTCATCGGCAATCAGCTGCATCACCTTTTTAGGCTCTACTTTACGCAGGCAAACATTGACCCCGGCGTTGGCGGCAATCGTCCAGGGAAAGCACCAGCCGTTGCAGTGAAACATCGGCAGCGTCCACAGGTAGATGGGATGATGCGGCATCGCCCACTCCATCACGTTACTGACAGCGTTCAGATAGGCGCCGCGGTGGTGATAAACCACACCTTTAGGCTTACCGGTAGTGCCGGAGGTGTAGTTAAGCGAGATAGCCTGCCACTCATTGTCCGGCAGCCGATAAGCGTAGTCGGGGTCGCCTTCGGCGAGCAGAGCTTCATACTCAACGCCGCCAATGCCTTGGGCATCGCCCAGAAACTCCACGTCCGCGACATCGATGATCAATGGTTTGTGTTCAAGCATGGCGACCGCTGCCTGAACCACCTCGGAAAATTCAGGGTCCACAAGAATGGCTTTGGCCTCGCCGTGGGCCAGCATATAGCTGATTGCTTCAGCGTCGAGACGAATATTTAAGGTATTCAGCACACAGCCCGCCAGGGGCACGCCAAAGTGCGCTTCAAACATCGCAGGAATATTGGGCAGCATGGCGGCCACCGTCTGACCTGGCTGAAGTCCGCGCTGTTCAAGCGCTGATGCAAGCTGACGACAGCGTGCCCAGGTTTCAGCCCAGTTGCGACGGATCTGGCCATGTACGATAGCGGGATAG
Source organism: Vreelandella zhanjiangensis DSM 21076 (assembly GCF_000377665.1). Lineage (GTDB taxonomy): Bacteria > Pseudomonadota > Gammaproteobacteria > Pseudomonadales > Halomonadaceae > Vreelandella > Vreelandella zhanjiangensis. Next base: position 162,259 of record NZ_KB898654.1, read on the forward strand.
TCGGGGTAAATAGACGCCGTACGCTCCATAAACGTCAGCGGCGAGAGCGGTACATGGTTGGCGACGGTTTGGGGAAGATCCTGCTCGAAAATAGAAGACATACAGCGCTCCTTGATTGGCGAAGTCTGCCCGTTGCGCCAGCGTGTTCGCCTGAATAGCGTTTGTTGTATTAAACCGTTTTATAGCTTGTTTTCATCGCCAGAAACAGAGCCGCCGCCCAAGGGCGGCGGCTCTATATCAATCTACTTCAAAGTCGCTCAAGCACTGGATGCCCGCTTCGATCACGGCCCGCTGGGCACGCCCAACTGGAAGCCATTGCATAATCGCAAACTCGGCGCTGCGCATTTTGGCGGCATAGAAAGGGTCATCGCTGCCGTTGTTAAGCGCAGCCTGCGCGCTAAGTGCCGCCTGCCCCATCTGCCAGGCGCACAGCACGTGACCCGCCAGATTTAAAAACGGCGTTGCATAGCCTTGCACAGCATCCGGCCCACGGTCAGGATCTTTACCCTGTTCAAGTACCTGTAGCTGGGCGGCGCTTAAATCCTCAAGCCCGGCGGCTAACGCCTGCCCCAAGTGGCCAAGCGCCGGTTCGGCGTTAAGCTTCTCGACGGTTGCAGCCGCATCTTTTAACAGGCTGGCAAACGCTTCGCCGTTGTCACGCTGTAACTTGCGCCCGGCTAGATCCAGCGCCTGGATACCATTGGTGCCTTCATAAATCGGTGCGATGCGGGCATCACGCAGCAGCTGCGCGGCGCCCGTTTCTTCGATATACCCCATGCCGCCATGCACCTGCACACCTAAGGAAGCGATCTCTACCGCCTGATCGGTCGAAAAGCTTTTCACTACCGGGATGAGTATGTCGACACGCGCCTGGGCCGTTTGACGCTCTGCTGGATTGCGCGCATGGCGGGCGATATCCAGTTGAGCGGCGCAGTAAAGTGCCAAGGCACGCAGAGCATCGGTGCGGGCGCGCATGGCAAGCAGCATACGCCGCACATCCAGATGCTCGCTGATGGTACATTCCTGGCCGCCACGCGCGGCGGGCAGGCGGCCCTGCTGGCGCTCGCGGGCATAGGCAAACGCGTGCTGGCAGGCACGCTCAGCCACACCAATCCCCTGAATACCGACTTTGTGGCGCGCCTCATTCATCATCGTGAACATGTGGTTCAGGCCGCGCCCTTCTTCACCCACCAGATACCCTATCGCGCCGCCCTGTTCGCCAAAACTTAAGGAGCAGGTGGGCGAGCCGTGGATACCCAGCTTGTGCTCAATAGCGGTACATATCACATCGTTACGCTCACCCAGGGAACCGTCGTCATTGACCAGGAATTTGGGCACCAGAAACAGCGAAATGCCTTTATTACCTTCAGGGGCATCGGGTTTGCGCGCCAGCACGAAGTGGATGATATTTTCAGCGGCGTCGTGCTCACCCCAGGTGATGTAAATTTTCTGGCCGCTTAATCGATAGTGATCGCCTTCGGGAACCGCTTTGGTACGTACTTTGGAAAGATCCGACCCCGCCTGGGGCTCGGTCAAGTTCATGGTACCGGTCCAGGTACCTTCAACAAGCTTAGGGAGGTAGGCCGCCTTTAATGCATCACTGCCGTGATGTGCCAGCGCTTCAATCGCACCCGCGGTCAGCATGGGGCAAAGGCCTAGCGCCATATTCGCGCCATGCAGCATTTCCTGCACGGCGCTGGCCACCACTTCAGGCAGATTTTGGCCACCTAACGCCTCGGATACGCCGATGCCGTTCCAGCCACCTTCCACATAGGCCTGGTAGGCAGCTGCAAAGCCCTCTGGCGTTGTTACGCTGCCATCGCTTTGGCGTTTAGCGCCTTGGCGGTCGCCAATGGTATTTAGCGGCCCCCAAACGTCACCCGCCAGTTTTGCCGCTTCCTCAAGCACTGCCTCGACCAGGTCAGGCGAGGCATCTTCAAAGCCCGGTAAGCTAAGTGAACGGTGCGCCAAGAGCTCTTCGAGCACAAAGCGCAAATCGCGTATCGGCGCGGCATAGACATTCATGGCAAACCTCGGGCTGAAAATTAAACAGAGTTTTCTTAAACAATTGTTTGAAAGTATGCCTAGGATAGTAGTAATACTCGCCCAGATACCATTAGCCCAAGGTATCAGCCGCCTCCCACCTCGTTCTTATGCCTGATTATTTACGCACTGCCGACTGTTCAACATCGTCGTAGAAGGTAATATGGCTCTCATCTTCTGCAGGTGGCCCAACCACCGGCTCAACGGCATCCACATCCCAGACAGCATCGGATAAATCTTCCAGATACTCATGCTCAAGCGCCCCTTGCATCAATTCTTCGGTTACCACCAGCTCGGCCCCCGCAGCCGTCATGGGAGTAGTAGGTGTAAACGGTGCAACAGGTACCGGCGCTGGGCGTTTGTGCCGACGCCAGGAGAAGAATATAACCAGGAACAGGCTTAGCGAGCCGAAGGCCCAGAACAGACCTGCATCGCCCATGGCGGTCATCACCGGTGAGATCAACAGCGGGCTGATGGTGGCCCCTATCGAGTTTATCAACAGCAGGCCCTGACTCATCCGTACCAGCGCGCCCGCCGGAGCACGGTCAGCGGCGTGGCTCACCGCAACCGGATAAAGCGCAAATACGCCACCGCCGAGCAGGAACAATAGCGCCCCCAGCACTAACGTGGAGAGCGGCAGCCAGAGCATTGCCGCCGAGATCAGCACGCAGAAACCGCTGATACCAATCAGCACCATCTGTCGGTCATGCCGATCCGACCAGCGGCCAATGGGGTATTGAAGCAGCATCGCGCCCATGATCACCACGGCCATCATCTGCCCCACCTGGCTTACGCTCATGCCGATGCGCTGCAAATATAGCGGCAGCAACGTATACGCAGCGGCAACCACCATGCCTGAGCCTAAGCTGCCCATCACACCCGTGGGTGTGAGCGTAATCAGGCGATGTGGAGGCAATGGCTCCGCATGCTCCATAATCGGTGATACGCGGGGAATCATGGCCATGGGTAGTACAGAGAGCGAAGCCAACAGGCCAATCACCATAAAGGGTGCAGTTACCCCCATGGCATTGGTCACGCCCAGTAACAGCTGGCCCACCACACCGGCGGCATACAGCGAAATCATATACAGCGCAAGCAAACGACCGCGAACTTTCTGCTCCCCCGCCGTCAGCAACCAACTCTCAATAACTAAATAAACGCCTACCGTGGCCCAGCCGCCCACCAACCGCAGCGCAAACCATGCCCACGGGTCAAAGAACAAACCTTGCAGCAGCACCGTAACGGCAACTAGCGATGCAAAACTACCGTAAGCGCGGATATGGCCAATGCGCAGCAGCAAACGGTCATTAACCATGGCACCCAGCGCCAAGCCAATAAAATAGGCCGAAGAGACAATCCCGATAACCGTTGCGGACTCCCCGGCGGCATCCAGGCGTACGGTGATTAAGGTCGCTAAAAAACCATTGCCGATACCCAGAATAAACAGGCCTAACAGGGGCGCTAGCGCCATGGCCAGTAGTTGCCGCGACATGAAAACCTCACCTTGCCAAACAAGTTGCTAAAGACGCTGCTAAAGGACCGTTATCGCCTCCCACACAACGACAGGCAAGAAACGGGCGCGCAATTATTGCTTTGGATAGCACAAAGTCAACGCTTTTTCACACCTTAACTGCCGTAATCAGTGTTTTCTCAGAATAACCGTATCCTTAGCAGGAAATTCGACTGTTAACTGATGCTTTGCAGCCCACCATTGAAAGGTCGCTTCACTAAAAAAGCACACATGGGTAGGATCATTAATATAGTGCCAGCGTGAAAAGGCTGCTTGTGTGGTAACGCGCTTGGTCATCAGCCCCAAATAACCGCCGGGGGTAAGCTGGCCAACCAATTGCGCCAATACTTGGCCGGGCAGTGCCAGATGCTCCAACACTTCTGTGGCGGTAATAAAGTCATAGACATGCTGCAACACTGATGTATCGGGTGCATAGAAAATATCGAAGATGGCCATTGGATGGCCGACTTCTTCGAACATTACCGAAAGCGTTGGCCCCGGCCCCGCACCAAAATCCAACCCCTTAGCCCCTTGAGGCAATTTGGCGCGGAGCGGGGTAAACAATCGGCCGAGAAACGCTCGATATTCCGTATCCTCGGGTGAATTTTGATGCTTATCGTATTCCGCTTTTTCATCCGCTGCGCTTAAATGCTGGTCTGACGGCACAAACACCAGCGAACACGTGGCACACTGGTAATAATCACGACGGTGATCCTGGTGATATAAGCTGACTTTCGTTTCGCCACATAGCGGACAGCATCGCATCGTCGTATCCTCTGGTTTTCGGTTTTGCATTTAAGGAAAGTGGCATGCTCTCAGGACTGGACCATCTTGTAGTGACTGTGACCGATATGGGTCGCGCGGTTGATTTTTATTCACGCGTTTTGGGGCTGGATGTACGTTATCGCGATGCACAACGGGTAGATTTAATGCTGGGCGACACGGCCTTACGGCTTCATCAAACCGATACCGATATCGAGCCGATTTCTGCCACGCCAACCCCAGGCAGCTTAGACCTGTGCCTGCGTTGCCAGCTGCCCCTGGATGAATTTCAACAGCACCTGGAAGCACTGGATATCGAGGTTGAACTTGGCCCTGTCGCCCGCCAGGGTGCCAACGGCGCCATTGAGTCTGTTTACCTGCGTGACCCTGATGGCAATCTTTTAGAGATCTGCCGCCCAGCCCGTTAACAACTTCCTTGATACCTTGTGGGCCAGCTACTAATGCTTAGCCGCGCCACGCAAGGTATCATAGTGCGCTTTAAGGGCGTCCGTTTTATTGCCTAAACCGCGTCAAGGGTAGGAAAAGCTATGCATGACAATCGTAACGATTCGCCAATTGAAGGCGAAATAATTTCAGAACACACAGCTAACGAGCCAGCCAAACAGCCTGATACCACTATGGCTTTGGTGGTTTACGCGCTTTACCTGGCAAGCTTTGTCGTAGGTTTCACCTCGGTAATAGGTGTCATCATTGCCTATATGTATCAAGGCAAAGGCCCAGCCTGGCTAGACGAGCATTACCGCTATCAGGTCCGCACGTTCTGGATCGGTTTGCTGTACGCAAGTGTGGCTTTCCTGCTCACCTTTGTGCTGATCGGCTTTCCGCTGTTACTGGCGCTCGCAGTCTGGTTTATCGTTCGCTGCGTCAAAGGGTTCAAAGGCCTGCAGGAAAAACGTGCCCCGACTAACGTAGGCAGCTGGTTACTGTAACGCATGACGGAACACGCAACGACATCCCGTAAGCGCTTCTCCCAAGCCACGGCAATTGCGTGGCTTTGGCGAAAGCTTTCACGCTGGCCCCTACCGCGCCTGTGGCGCTTCGCCTCAACGCTTGGCCCTCTTGTTCACCGGTTTAGCAAGCGCGAGCGAAAGGTAACGGATATCAACCTTAAAGTGGTGTATCCAGAGCTCAGTGATCATCAGCGTATGGCGCTCGCCAAGCAGAGCCTGCGCCACTCGACCGCTACCATGATGGAGCTGGGCTATGCCTGGATGGCAGAACCCGCACGCATTGAGGCGGGCATTGTAGAGGTGCATGGGCGCGACAAGCTGGATACAGCCCGGGCGGAAGGCCGTGGTGTGATCGTCTTGGCACCGCACTTTGGTAACTGGGAAGTACTCAACTTCTGGCTGTCCAGTCACTTCCCGTTCACCGCCATGTACGAGCCACCCAAAATAGCGGACCTTGAGCCGATTATCCGCCATGGCCGTGAACGTATGGGGGCACAGCTGGTTCCCACCAATTCACGGGGGGTAGCGGCACTTCTCAAGGCGCTTAAACGCAGCGAAGCCATCGGCATTCTGCCCGACCAGGAGCCCGACTGGGGCAGCGGTGTGTTTGCGCCTTTTTATGGGCGTAATGCTTACACCGCCACGCTTTTACCCAAGCTGGTCGCCCGCACCCAAGCACGCGTGGTCACCGGCGTTGCCCTGCGTCTTCCAGGCCGCGGCTTTGCGATCCACTTTCTGGATGCCGACGAGCGTGTGTATAGCGCTGAAGAAGCGGAATCAGCCGTTGGCGTCAATGCAAGTGTTGAAGCATCGATTGCGCTCGATCCTGCCCAGTACCAGTGGGAGTACAAGCGCTACCGGAAAGTCGTCGAAGAACAGCAACAGCACCCGCAAGCCAATGACTTTCGGCTTTACTGAGACAACTGCCCCGTTTCCAGAGAAGCTTCTTCACCAAACCCTTCACGCAGCCAGTGACGTAGCTGGCTCATTTTGGCGGCGTCTTGGGGGTTGTCCAAAGGCGGCAACGTGCCGTCGATAAATCCATGCGCGCGAAATGGTGCTAACAGCCTGACATCTCCGCTAATAATATGTACCGGTACCGCATTGCTGGCGTTGTCGCCGGTGATGAGCGGCGCGGGCTGATGATCGCCAAGTACGATAAGCAGCGTATTGTCATCCACTACTCTTTCCGCCCAGCGTCCGGTGACATCTACAGCGTAGTCGACAGAGCGGCCATAGTGCTCGCGAACCCGCTCAACATCCTGCCAAAGTACCTCTGGCGGGTCACCTGCATGCTCCCAGGGCGCAAAAATAGCGCCATCGCCTATCGTCGACCAGTCTTCAATAACCGGCAAAATGGGCGTCCAGGGGGCATGGCTGGAGATCAACGCCATCTGAGCAAACACGGGCATATCGCCCAGCAGATATCGCTGCGTATAGTCGAGTGTGAATTGATCCGGCATGGTGACCCAGTTCAAGGCAGGGCCTGCATAGTCGATATCCTTTGCTGCAAAAATATCGTCAAAGCCATACATTTCACCCTCCGGCCAGGCAAGCGTAATCGCGGGCATAATACTCAGCGTGCGCTGGCCGGTTGCTTTAAAATCATCGATCAGGGTTGAGGTTTCGCTATTGAGCATTAACCGGTACCACAGCTGGTTATCGATCCAACGCCCGCTGAGTAGCGTGGCATGCGCCAGCCACGACTGCCCACCCTGAATAGGCGCTTGCAGCAATCCCGAGACAACATGAAGATTGCGCTTGGCTAACCTCTGCTCCATGGATGCAAGCGTAGGAAGCAGCAAGTCGCTATAGCGCGTATCGTTAAGTGCCGATATCCCATAAGATTCAACAAAGGTGAGCAACACGTTGTGACCCTCAAGCCCCAGAAGCGGCTGCGCTTCAAGAGGTGCTGAGTCAAGTTGCTCGGAAAACGTCAGCCGCGCCTGATGAGTCACGCTTACCTGATGCCACTGAAAGCGTGTTGCCTCAGCCATGGGCAGTGACGAATAGTGCCCTAACGGTTTCCCTGTGCTATCGGCTATGCCCAGGCCCAGAGCAACCACTAACATGCAAAGGGCTACCGCTCCTTTTACACGATGCCCCCACAGAGGACGTGCTGGAAGCAGTAAGCAAAGCAGCCCCCCCAATATCCCCACCAGCAAGACGGCGCCGACAAGCATTGCGCAAACTGCCCATATTTGGCCTACATTACCTACCAGTAAATTAAAAATTGAGCGCACCAAAGGGAGATCTAAATACAGGTTAAGGGGCCGCCCAAATGCCGCGTAAGTGGCTGCATTGCCTAGATTAGCAACGGTTACCAAGGCAACCCAGCTGATCAGGGCTACTCCCAGTACGCGCCGACCATAACCGACGGGAAGTATCAGCATAAGCGGCACGATGACCCATGCTTCCCAGGCGACAAGAGGCTGCCCAATGGTGCCAAAGCGCCACCACAAGGGGGCCACAAGCAGTAAATTGAGTGCTAGTGCACCAACCAATAATCGCAACATAATAGGTTCGAGACCCTCTCAAGAGGCGGGCAATCAACAGGACGGGCGACCTTACTTAGCCGTATCAAAAAACGTCGAATGAACGACCTTACGTTAAATAAACTGTGTGCATAAAGCACTAAACGTATAATATTTGTATTAAAAAAACATTTTAATTAGCTTTATATAGCTTTCTTCAAGGCAGCATTCGAAAGGAAATCGTTTATGCGCTGTACGAACATGAAAAGTACAAATACTGGAAAATGGATGTTGTTGCTCGGCTGCTTTACAGCGCTACCTCTGCCTGTCAACGCTAATGAAGATGAACACTTTAATCGGGTCATTGAGCGAGCCCAGGAGCTTGCCGAACATACTTACCAAGCGCCGGAAGAGTCGCTTCCCCCAGCCTTACAAGACGTTAATTACGATACCTACCGACAAATACGCTTTGCGCCTGAAAAAGCGTATTGGCGTGATGAAAGCCTCTTCAATCTACAGCTATTTCACAGCGGTTTCATATTTCAAACGCCCATCACCCTTAATATCATCGAGAACGACACGGTAACCCCCCTGCCTTTTTCAAGCGATGATTTCCAGTACGATGACGATGCCCAGGCTCTTCTGGAACAGGATCTGACCGGCAGTGGCCACGCCGGATTTCGGTTGCATTATCCGCTTAACAACGAAGACTACGCCGATGAATTCGCGGTCTTTTTAGGTGCCAGCTATTTTCGCTTGACGGGTCAAGGTCAAACATATGGGCTCTCCACGCGTGGGCTCGCCATTGATACGGCATCCCCCGAGGGCGAAGAGTTTCCGGCATTTCGAGAATTCTGGCTTTATAAGCCCGGTGCGGATGACGATGAAATAACCCTTCTCGCTCTGCTGGATAGCCCGTCTTTAAGCGGCGCCTATCGGATTACGCTACACCCGGGTGAGCAAACAGATGCGGAAATTGATGCTCGGCTCTTTGCGCGTAGCGATATTGCCAAGTTAGGTATTGCTCCGCTGACCAGCATGTATGCTTTTGGGGAAGCCAGCGACGAGCGCCCTGATGACTTTCGCCCTCAGGTACATGACTCTGACGGCCTGTTGATCCATACCGGCGCGAATGAGTGGATTTGGCGCCCGCTGAGCAACCCAAAAAATGTACACACTTCAAGCTTTGTGGACGACGCTCCGAACGGTTTTGGGTTAATGCAACGCCAGCGCAACTTTGATCGCTACCTGGATATGGAGGCCCAGTACCATCTGCGGCCCAGCCAATGGGTAGCCCCTATCGAACCATGGGGTGCAGGGCATGTTGAGCTGGTGGAGATCCCTACGCCAGATGAAACCTTCGATAATATTGTGGCTTACTGGGTTGCCGATGAACCGCTCAAAGCCGGCGAATCACGTAAGCTTCATTACCATACCTACACGCTCAATGGTGTCCCTGAAGCGCATACGCTTGGCCAGGTCATTCGCACTCGCCATGGCACTGCCAACATCCCAGGAACCGGTGTAGATAATGCACTAAAGCGCCAATTTATTGTCGACTTCCAAGGTGGGCAGCTTAACGATATCGCCGCGGATCAACCTGTCGAGCTTGAAATTAGCACGCAGGCAGGAGAAGTGAGTGCATCGCACGTGATGCCGCTACCCGACAATGCTTGGCGCGCCAGCTTTCGCATAGAGTCTCATAATGAACCTAGCGATATTCGCCTGCGTTTAATGCTTAACGGCCAGCCGATTAGCGAAACCTGGAACTATGTGTGGTATCCCGATGCATAAAAAAAACGAACGCCGACCAGCACCATTACAAAAACGATCACAAGAACAGTCCCAAGAACTTGCATCTGAACTAGCGCCCTCGATCCCATGGCTCGGGTTTCGCCGCATCCTTCTAGCCGTGCTGGTATTAAGCTCCAGCATTGCTGGCTGCGTGTCGATGTATCATGTCATTTCCAACCTGGGGATAGGCTGGCAGATCACCATGCTGGTGCTGTTTGCTCTTACCTTCACCTGGATCGCCCTAGCCTTCTGGGGAGCCGTCTTCGGGTTTTTGGTTTGCCTGTTGCGGCGCGACCCCTTGAGCCTACGTCGGCAGGTACCGCTTGAGCCTAACGGCAGTTTATTGGTTAGCCGCACAGCGCTTGTGATGCCAATTTATGCAGAGCCCCCTATTCCCACTATCGCGGGGCTTGAAGCTACCTGTCGCTCGTTGATTGAGCAGGCAAAAACGCCGGATAACCATATTGAAACGCCGCTCAGCGAGCACTTTGAAGTATTTATTCTGAGCGACACCCAGGATGCCGAGAAGGCCAAAGTGGAAGCCGCCCATGTGGTTGCCTTGCAGCAGCGCCTGGCTGGCCAGCTATCGGTTCATTACCGGCGCCGGGAGAACAACCTGGGCCGTAAAGCGGGCAATATTGCTGAATTTTGCTGCCGCTGGGGGCGCCGTTATGACTACATGGTGGTACTCGACGCCGATAGTCTCATGAGCGGTGCAACGCTATTGAAGCTTGTCCACCGCATGCAGCGTCAGCCAAGCGTTGGCTTGATTCAAACCGTGCCGATTCCGGTTGGCCAACGTACGCTGTTTGGTCTGTTTACCCAGTTTGCCTCAGCACTGTACAGCCCGATGCTGGCAGCAGGGCAAAGCTTTTGGCAGGGCGATGCTGCTAACTACTGGGGACATAATGCTATTGTCCGTACCCGGGCGTTTATGGCAAGCGCAGGGTTACCCATGCTGTCTGGCAAACCGCCGCTGGGAGGCGAAATTCTGAGCCACGACTTTGTAGAAGCTGCGCTACTCAAAAGAAGCGGCTGGCAGGTTTTGCTGGATACGTCGGCGACTACCGCTGTTTCAAGCCATAACCCTTACGCCAGCGCCTCCCACAATAGTTTTGAGGCAATGCCCAGCAACATGCTCGACTTTGCCAAGCGTGACCGTCGCTGGCTACAGGGCAACTTGCAACATTTACGTCTACTGACAGGTGCCGGGTTTCATACTCTCAGCCGGCTGCACTTCTTGTTCGGCGCGTTTGCCTACCTATCGTCTTTGGTTTGGCTTGGCTTGCTGGTCTGTACAAGCCTGTTGGTGGGCTACCAGGCTATCGATGACACACCCGAGCAGATACTCCCCCAGTCGCTTTCCGTCGGGCTACTGTTCATTACCTTAGGTATGTTGCTGGCGCCCAAATTTCTGGGTTTGCTACTGGCGTTTATTCAGTGCCCACATGCGTTTGGTGGCCGGATCCGGCTGCTGACAAGCGCGGTGCTGGAGATACTTTTTGCCGCGCTAATCGCCCCGTTGATGATGGCCTGCCACAGCCTTTTTATTATTAACGTCTTAGTAGGTGGCTCTATCGAGTGGCAAACCCAGCCGCGGGGCGAACGTTCGTTACGCTGGCGAGAGGTATGGCAGCATGCGGGCTGGATGACGCTGTGTGGCCTTGCCTGGTCAGGCGGCGTCATGCTGTTTTCGCCCACCGCCTTCGGTTGGTTAACGCCGGCCTGGCTGGGTTTGGTCGCGGCAGTGCCGATTATCAAATATTCGAGCAGCAGCACATGGGGCGGGGTGCTTAGTCAGCGCTTAGGGCTTTTGCAAACGCCTAGTGTCAGTTTAAGCCCACCACTGCTGGACGAGTTTAATGCTCTGATGGCGCGCGATAGCTCAACGCTGCCGCCAGCCGAAGACGGCGCTACGCTAAGCCTGAACGCACTGCCCTGTGAGCTATCGGGCGATATGCCGTGTCAGTCGCTTTATCAGTTTAATGCGCAAACAGTAGCGTCCCCCGAGCCTCAAGCAAAAGAGCCTAATTAATGCTTAGCCATTGACTGGGTTGGTAAGCACCAAAGCGAGGCAACCCGCTTTGGTGCTAATACATTCAAGCTTACAGGCGCAGGATTTAAAATTTATGATTTACCATTGGCAGACGCTGACCACCCCTGAATTGGCCGCTCTAGCGGAGCGCGACCCGGTCGCCGTTTTGGTGTTGGGGGCCATAGAGCAGCACGGCACTCACCTGCCTCTGGGCACAGACCTTATCATCGGCGAAGGGCTGCAGGCCGCTATGCTTGGCTTTCTCGACCCCGCACTGGATGTTGTTTGCCTACCACCTATTGCGGTGGGCGCAAGCGACGAGCACGCCAACTTTGCAGGCACGTTAAGCCTTCCGGCACCGCTCGCCATAGCGACGCTTGAAGCATATGGCGAAAGCGTTTCGCGGGCTGGCATTCAGCGTTTGGTGTTAATCAATAGCCATGGCGGTAACAAGGCCATCATGGATTTGGCGTCGCTCACCTTGCGTAAGCGTTTTGCCATGCGCGTCGTTAAAGCAACCTATACCCGCCTGCCGCCGCTTGAAGGGGCTATCAATGCCGACGAGCTGCGCTATGGCTTACATGGCGGACTGCTGGAAACCGCCATGATGCAATACCTCGCGCCAGCCTCGGTGAAGCTGGAGGGCTATCAAACCGCCCCGCTTGGCACCCTGCAGAATAATCAGCTGCTAGGGCCGGAAGGCGCGGCCGGGTTTGCCTGGCTTGCCGAAGACCTCAGCCAACACGGTGTGGCAGGCGATGCCCGCCAGGCAAACGCCGCATTGGGTGAGCGCTTGGTACAACATTACGCTAACCAACTGGCAATCGTAGTGGCTGAAACCGCCCGCCTGCCCACGTTATCTCAAAAATCCTAGTGTTAGAGCAGTGTGGCCGCTAGCGGCTATTGCTGCCTAGCACATCGCCGAAAAGATGGCCTGCCCGGTTGGCCTTGGCGCTTAGGTAACGGTGGTTTTGGTCGGTGACGCTGCCATAAAGCGCCTGACGCGATACCACTTCAATACCGCCTTCACGCAGAGCCGCAATTTTCAAAGGGTTGTTGGTCAGTAGCTGAACCTGGGAAATATCCAAGGCGTTGAGCATATCCACCGCGACCGCGTACTGGCGCTCATCGTCGCCAAAACCCAGCACCTGGTCGGCGTCCACAGTGTCCAGACCGCCATCTTGCAGAGTATAGGCACGTAGCTTATTAGCAAGCCCAATGCCGCGGCCCTCCTGAGCCAAATACAGCAGTACACCACCGCCCATTGCCTGAATATCCGCGACGGCGTTGCGCAGTTGCTCACCGCAATCGCAACGCAGGCTGCCAAATAAGTCCCCGGTCAGGCAAGCGGAGTGCATGCGTAGCGGTACTGCGCCTTCTAGCGTTTCCGGCTGACCAATGACCACCGCCACATGCTCGCGCAAACCATCTGGCTCGCGGAAGAGTACAAATCGGCTCTCAGGCGCGTCTTCAAGCGGAATACTCGCTTCGCTCACCCGTTTGAGCATGCCCGGCGCCCCCGCCAGACATTTTTCGGCGTCCTTCGCCTCGATTTCCAACAGTTTTCCCTGGGCAATATCCTGGGCGACGGCGCTCGCTGCCTGCTCACTGACCTCGGCACACAGGGCTGCCGGGATAAGTAACGCACGGCGCATGATGGCAACTGCCCCGCGCTCGCCGGGCCCTGCCGGCTTTAAGCCACTTAATAACGAGTGCGAAGGACGATGCGCGCTTTGCGTAACGGCTAACGCGTTCAGATCATTTTCGCCAATGTTTTCAACCAACGGCAAACACGCAGCCTCAGCGGTAAGCGACATCCCCATCGCCTCAAGGCGGTGGCGTGTTAACACCAGTGATGGGCGCGTCCCTGCGAGCTTGGCCAGCATATCGACCGACTCTATGCCTTCCAATGCCTGTACCAGCAGACGCTTTTCGCCCGTGTTGATAACGACCGGCAACCCACGGCGAATATCGAAGATAGCGCGTTCAATGTGATACATATAGGCCTCCTAATTGCCTGTTGCAGCGAATAGCGTACGCTTGCGCTGGGCCATGTGGCCCCGCAAGATAAGACGGTTTTCTCAGCGCGGAGGCGTTATGCCCGACACCGATCGTCAAAGTGGCTGCACTCGTCACGAAACATTGCTGGATATTGAGGCGGCCTGGGATTGGCTTTTGGCTATGCGCCATCGTAAGCCCTCCAGCACGCCGCTTGAGCTCAGCCCCGAGGGGCAATGGCATACCCATACGGCCGTTACGCCAGCAGCCACTGAGTTGCTGGACTGCCTGACACCGCTCGTAAGCCGCGCCTCCTGGGTAATCGCCCAACTGGGGCAGAGCCTGGATGGGCGGATTGCGACCCAAAGCGGCCACTCGCATTACATCAACGGTCAAGAAAGCCTGGTGCACCTGCACCGGCTGCGTGCCCTGGTGGATGCCGTGGTGATTGGTGCGGGCACGGCAAGCGCCGACAACCCCCAATTGACGGTACGCCACGCCACCGGCACTCATCCCACGCGGGTGGTGCTCGACCCACGTGGCCGCGTGCCTCTGGATATCAAGCTGTTCCACACCGATTCGGCGCCCACGCTGCACGTGGTGGGGCCGGATACAGCGTTTGCGCCGTCGAGTGCCACCGTTCAACGCTGCAGGCTGCCACTCAATGCCCAGGGGCAGTTCGCCCCCAGCGATGTTATTAACCTGCTTAACCAACGCGGGCTGCAGCGCATCCTGGTGGAAGGCGGCGGCGTTACGGTTTCCCAGTTTATCGAGGCCGGTGTGATCGATCGCCTGCATCTTCTGGTCGCCCCGCTGCTGATCGGCTCGGGCAGACCCGGACTGCAAATGACCCCCATCGAAACGCTTGAAAGTGCGCTGCGCCCGACGATGCGCCGGTTCCGCTGCGGTGACGACACTCTGTTTGACGTGCTGCTGCGTGCCGCCACCTTCACCTGATGGTTGAGCGCGGTGATGGCGCGATAGCGCCACCCAGATGCCCGGTAGGCTGGAAAGCAGCACCAGTACCCCATAGGCCAGGGAGACCGCCACGCCCTGAGCCGTGGGCAACCCGACCAGCGCCCAGGTAGCAACCGCGGCACCTTCGCGCACTCCCCAGCCAGCAACAGAGAGCGGCACCAGCATGGCCAAAAGAAGCACGGGGGCAAGCGCCAGAATCTGCAGTGCTTCAAGCTCCACACCAATGGCACGCGCGGCGCACACCATTACGAGCCCATAGCTCACCACGATGGTCAGCGAAGAGGCCAGCTGCAAATTCCACACCCCCCGACTTAACAATCCACGTTTGATATCCAATCGCATGGAGTGCCACCACGCAGGCAGCCTTGAGGAAGACAGGCGGATTAGCCCTTGCCACACCGCCACCGTCACCACACAAAGTCCACCGACAATCACAAGGCTCACCGGCCACCCCAGCACGGCATGCCAGAGCGGCGATAACAGAAGCGCCATCAAGGTTAAAATCACCACGGCGACCTGACCCGAGGTGCGCTCGATGATGACCGCCCGCCAAGCGCTGCCGCGCGATACCGACTGGCTAGCATGCCGATGGGCACGGCCGGCGTCGCCCAACACTCCGCCGGGTAACAGCTGATTCATGAGTAGCGCCAGGTAGTATTCACGCCAAGCATAGCTAAAGCGCAGCGGCGCCCCTACCCGCCCAGCGGTAAACTGCCACCGCCAGGCACTCAGCATGATTTGCAGCACGCTGATAAATAGCGCTAACGCTACCCAGCCAGGCGATAACCGCTCCACCTGAGCCATGATCTCGCGCGGGTTCACAAAGAGTGCCACCGCGCCCAAAAGCGCTACGCTAATGACCCCACGCTGAACCCAGGGAGAACGCACGATGCGCTTTATGCCCATAGGCTTACTCCGCCCTCAAAGGCGTTGCGAGCAGGTCACAATGGCCAACCCAAATGCCCACTTCACCACTGGCAACGGCCTGCGTACGCCGCTCACGCCACTCGGCAATTCGGGTTGCGGCTTCGGGTGCCTGCTCTGTCGCGGCTTCGCTCCAGACGTTGATCAAGGCCGTCATTAGAGGCTGATGTGAACGATTACCTGCCCCCAGTAGCCACGGCGTTTCTACCTGCTCAACCTGATAGCTTGCCTGCTCAAGCGCGCTAACCAGCGCGCCATGGGCCTGACCGCCGAGCGCCTCACCCAAGCCCTTATCACGCTGTTGATGGGCGATAAACAGCGCCTGCAGCCAATGATCTTCATCATCGGCTTGCGGTTCGCCATTAGCGTCGGTAAAGCCCCACTCGCCAGTAACGCTAAGCGCCATCAAAAGCGCCTGCTGGTGCGTAGCACAGTGTGCGACGAGCGTTTCAATCCAGGTCTGGGAGACGAGATCAAGCAACGCTGACGCGCTCACCAAATGGGCCGATTGCAACGGCGGATGATCCAGAGAATCGAGCGATACGCACAGCGTTTCCAGTGTTATCGCGCTTTGATCAGCAAGCCTATTAGCACTTGTCGTGGCCTCTTCAAGCAAGGCCGCATCATGATCAATCAGCGTCCAGTGCTGCGGCAAGGGCATGAAAGAGGCGAGAAAGCGCATATTGCTGCCGCGACCTGCCCCCAAATCAACCAGACGCGGCGCTTGGGTACGCGCGCTTAACCACTGTGCGGCTTTGCCCGGAAGCTGCTGACTTCTAAACGTAAAATCCACCTCTTCACGCAGCGTCAACCAGTCGGGTGTAAACTGGCTACCCGCACTCAACGCGGGCGCATCGCTTAACGCTTTTGCAAATGCTATGCCCGCGGCCTGCCAATCATTGAGCTGCTCACGCGCGGCTAATGCCCCAGCTTTCAAAGAATCACGCAGCGCCGCGTCATCACAAAAACGGCTTAGGGCATGCTTGAGGGCCTCGACATCACCCGGTGCGACTTTAAGCCCCGCGCCTTCCGGTAAGGTTTCATCCAGGGCGCCGCCCGTTGTGGTAATGACCGGCAGGCCATGCGCCAGCGCTTCGGTTACCACCATGCCATAGCCTTCATACCAGGAAGGCAGCACCAGCGCATCGGCCTCCTGGTAGGCCTGTATCAGCGTGGCTTCATCGCACTCGCCGTGCAGTCGAATATTCGCGCTAAGCCCGTTGTCTTCAATAAGCTGCTGCACGCGCTCGGCAAACGCCGCGTCACGTGCGGCGCCATAACAGTCGCACTGCCAATTGGTCGACGTAACGCCTGCCAAGGCGCGAACCAGCAGATCCTGCCCTTTACGCGGCACCAGCGTTGCCACACATAGAAGGCCCAGCGGTTTACCCGGTTCTGCACCTATACTTGCCGAGATTTCACCATTGATAAGAGCCGCATCCACCCCGGGCTCTACTACGTTAATCTTGGCGGTAATCGGCAGTGAGTAGTGGTCCGCCAATACCTGTAAACGGCGCTGGGTAAACCGGCTGGTGACAATAATTTGCGAGACGGCGGCCAGGGCCTGCAGCTCACGCTGATGAAACTCCTGTTGCTGTGTATCGCTTAACCCTTGTTCATCGCCTAACGGATGATGCACCAGCGCCGTTATCGCCAAGCGCTCGGCGTGCTGGGCAATCACTGTCGGGAGCGCCCCCATGGCCAGGCCATCAATCACGACGGTCGCTGCGTCGGGTAAGTCACCTAGCGCAGCCGATAGCTGGTCACTGGCCTGCTGGTCGGCATCAGGAAAACGCCCCGCCAGGCTAACCACATCAACAGAATGCCCTGCGCCACGCAGCGCTTCGACGATGCGAGTATCGTAAATATATCCACCGGTGCGCTGATTAAGGTCACCGGCGACGATAAGGGTTAGTGATTGGCTCATAGATCCCCTTCATAGCTTGCCCAGGCAATATGGGATTCATGCAATTTGACTTCCATACGGGTGATACCCTGCGCGGTCTTACCCATTTTGCCTTCGCCGATGGCATCGGCCAGCCGGCTAAAAATAACGCTGGCCATAAATTCGGTAGAGGTGTTTTTGCCCGCAAACGCCTCTTCGTCATCCAGGTTGCGGTAATTCAGGTGCGACAACACTTCTTTAACCGTTTCGCTCGCAAGGCCAATATCAATCACCAGGCCATCTTCATCCAATTCAGGACGTTGAAATATCACATCAACGACATAGGTAGCCCCATGGGTACGCTGAGCGGGGCCAAAAATTTCACCTTTAAAACTATGCGCAATCATAAAGTGATCACGAACACATAGACGGTACATAAACGCTCCTGGATTTGATTAATTTCAAGTGGGATAACGAAGGCGGTGGCATAACACATCGCTGCCTGTCGCAAAGAGCTTAGGGGCAAGCTGAGGCAGCGTTTCAAAGTCACTCTCGCCGCTGATCAGGGCATCCAATCGGTTATCGGTCAAGAGGCTCAAGGCAAGGGTCAAGCGGCGCTGGTAATCCCAGCGCGGGCGTAACTTGGCAGGCAGTTGGCCCACTTGGCTGGCGCGCAGGCTAAGGCGCTGAGAATGAAAAGCCCCACCCAGAGGAATGCTCACATCGCCCTCGCCAAACCAACTCATTTCAATAATACGACCTTCATTGCCCACCTGAGCGAGCGCTTGGCGTAAGCCTTCAGGGTGGCCGCTGGCGTGAATAACGCAATCCTGATCACTGGGGCCCCGCTCAGGCGTACAGAAGGTAAGGCCCAAGCGCTCGGCAAGCACTTGGCGATCAGGGTTAATATCGATCAGCGTCGCCGTTACGCCGGGTATCTGCGCGCATAAGTAAGCTACCAGTGTGCCGACAACGCCAGCACCAATAATGCTGATCTGTTCGCCCAGCATAGGCTCAGCGTCCCACACGCCATTGATGGCGGTTTCCATATTGGCGGCGAGCACGGCTCGCGCAGCCGGTATGTTTTCAGGGATCGGCAGTACCATCGTGGCGGGCACAACATAGCGGTCTTGATGGGGGTAGAGGCAAAATACCGTTTTACTAAGCAGATGCTCTGGCCCCTGCTCGACTACGCCAACGTTGCAGTAGCCATACTTGACGGGGCCCGGAAAACGTCCCACCTGGAAAGGCGCCTGCATGCGATCCACTTCACTTTCTGGAACACGGCCATTAAACACCAATGACTCGGTGCCCCGACTAACGCCGCTATACAAGGCGCGCACTAGAACGTCACTACTTCCAACGTGGGCTAGCGGTTCGCTTTTAAGCTTGCCCGTCCCTGGGTGAGTGACCCAAAAGGCCGTGGATGTTTCTGTCGCCGACATGACGGTTCCCTATTATTAGCATTTTCATCCAATGAATCGGGTGCCCCCGATGGGTAACTCAACGTTACCAATTCATGAACTTATTGTGGCGTTTCTTAAAGCTTAGCGTAGAAAAGCCATTGGTCGATGAATGCAGGAAGCCAATTTCGTTTAATAGCGTTTAAAAAAAAGTAAGCAGTTTTTAGGAACATCAATACGCTATGATGAATGAGATAGACAACTCTGTACCTATGTACAAGAATGGTACATATAAAAATATTTGCATCAATTAATTAGCTGCGGACAGACGGTTCGCTCTGCGAGACGCCATGCTTCGATTCTTTCCCCCCACCTCGACTCCGCTGTTATCCAGCAGGCTATATACCGCTGGCGAACTGATTGTGGGCAGCTTGGCACTCCTGGTACTAGGCATTTTTTTACCGACGCTAATGGCCAATACCTTGAACTGGGGGCTGGCATTTGGGGTATATGCACTAATTAGCCTATTGATGATGGTTTTTTGGTCTGGCGGGGCATTGGGATGGGCGAACCGCATTACGTTACTACGCGCAATACTGGTTGCCTTGGCAGCCGGGGCGCTTGCCAATAACGTCTTCACCCAGGCCATTTGGCTATGGCTAGTGATCGCGACCGTGGCGCTTATGCTTGACGGTGTGGATGGCTGGATTGCCAGGCGAACCAAAAGCTATAGCGCGTTTGGCGCACGTTTTGATATGGAGCTGGATGCCCTACTGATTCTTCTGCTGTGTATCGGGCTGATTCAACTTGAATCGCTGGGTCTGTGGGTGCTGCTGATTGGCTTAATGCGCTATTTTTTCGTGGCCGCCAGCTGGCATTTCACCTGGCTATCTGAGCCTTTGTTTGCCAGCTTTCGGCGCAAACTGGTGTGCGTTTGGCAGGTGTCCGCGCTATTGCTGGCATTAACGCCGCTTACCCACCCGTTTTTGGCAAGCCTGTTAGCGTTTAGCGCACTAATCTCGCTGGCCTATTCATTTGGGATGGATATTAGGTGGCTCTACAATCAGTCTCGACATAAATAGACCCAAACGTGATCGGGCTAAATCTGGGGCACCTATGAGCCAGCGCCCCGCTTGCCTAGTCACTAAGCTGGCTTTGTAGCGCATTAAGCTCTTGGGTATGCGTTTCTAATTCCTGGGTTGCTTCTTCGAGCTTAACGCGTCTTTTCTGAATATCGTCTTCATCGCCATCGCTTAGCGCTTCTTCAAAATCCGCCTGGCGCTCCTGCACTTCGGCAAGGCTTGCTTTCACTTCGTCGGTCGCGTCATTGAGGACACTTTCATTGGTGCAGTTGTTTTCAATCGCGTCCAAGGCTCGCTGCAAACCCTCTACCCGCTGCTGATTGCCTTGTGACTGGGCATGCTCCAATTGCTGGCGAATATCGCTCGCCTTGCTTTCGCATAAGGCTTCTGCAGCGCTTGCCATAGATGGCAGTGCCAGTCCTGCCAGTAAGGCTACAAAAGCTACGTTAACTACACGGTTTTTCATTGATTTTATCCCTTTTTAACGACTTATTGCTTAACGTGGTGTTACCACACTGTCGGGCGTTAGATAGCTAAATGGGATAACGGTTCTGACTTATTTTTGCTTTAGGTGTAAAAAACGATATAGATAGCAGAAAATACAATTTATTGTATAAGAATAATTTTTAATATTCTTTTTTAGAATATTAAATCTGCTTTCACTGGATACCTGTCATGAATATTCAGCAACTGCGTATCGTTCGGGAAACTGTACGGCAGCATTTCAATCTGACTGAAGCCTCTAACGCGCTTTATACCTCTCAGTCAGGTGCCAGTAAGCATATTCGCGACTTGGAAGACGAGCTGGGCGTTGAGTTATTCGAGCGCCGCGGCAAGCGTATTCTTGGGTTAACCGTTGCAGGCAGCACGTTGATCGACTGCATTGAGCGCATCTTGCTGGATGTCGAAAATCTCAAGCGTTCGGCTCACCAGCTAACCCATGAAGACCAGGGAAGTCTTGCCATTGCGACAACGCATACTCAGGCACGCTATGCACTTCCCCCGATTATTGCCCAGTTCAAGAAGGCCTTTCCCAAGGTACATCTGGAGCTCCACCAGTGCGGGCCAGAGGAGATCGTTTCACTACTCAAGGCGGGCAAGGTAGATATAGGCATCGCCACCGAAGCGCTGCACGAAGAGAGCCAGCTTTTTGCCTGCTTTCCTTTTTATCACTGGTATCACGGGGTCATCGTGCCCGAACATCACCCTTTGAACGACGGCTTACCGTTAACGCTTGAGCGAATCGCCGAGCACCCTATTGTTACCTACCATGACGGTTTTACGGGCCGAGCACGCATTGACACGGCGTTTACCTCGGTTGGCGTGTATTCCGATATCGTGCTGACTGCCCTGGATGCAGACGTTATCAAAACCTACGTTGAGCTGGGCATGGGCGTGGGGTTGATTGCCTCCATGGCCTATCACGAAGCGCGCGATCAAGGGCTCAAACTACTGGATGCCAGCGCGCTGTTCCCACGCAACACTACCTACCTGGCGCTACGGCGCGGTCATTTTCTACGCGGGTACGTTTATCAATTTCTCAAGCTGTGCCGCGATAACCTGAATGAAGACACCGTTCAGCGCGTTCTGGCAGGCCGCCAGGATTAACCGCAATCTCGCACTCCACTCGTTAAGCTTAAAAAGTAATAAGCAATCCATTTTATATTCGTTATTAGAATCAATGAATTTGCTTAGGCTGTCTTCCTACTTACATAAAAGCATCGGAGCAGCCAATGAACGCCTTTCACCCTTCCACCCAATGGCCCCTTTCCAAGCTAGTGGCAGTCGCCTTATTGGGTGGCGCCGTATTCACCACCACGCTTGGCTTGCCAGCTATCGCTCACGCAGAAAGCGAGCACGTCGAACTCCTCAATGTCTCCTACGACCCGACGCGCGAGTTCTATCGGGAATACAACGAGCTGTTTGCCGATCATTGGCAGCAAGCACGAGGCCAAACGGTTTCTGTCCGTCAATCCCATGGCGGCTCCGGGTCCCAGGGTCGCGCGGTGGTCGATGGTATTGATGCCGATGTGGTCACGTTGGCTCTTGCCTACGACATTGACGCCCTGCACGACCGCGCCGAACTGATTCCTGCCGATTGGCAGTCGCGTCTGCCCTACAACAGCTCGCCCTACACCTCCACTATCGTGTTACTGGTCCGCGATGGTAACCCCAAGAACATTCAGGGCTGGGAAGATCTGGCGCGTGACGATGTGGACGTCATAACACCGAATCCTAAAACGTCAGGCGGTGCACGCTGGAATTTCCTGGCGCTGTGGGGCTATGGGCTTGAGCAGTTCGATGGCGATGAGCAGCAGACGTTCGACTTTGTTCAGCAAGTGTTTGAGAACGTACCGGTACTCGATTCCGGCGCGCGAGGCGCTACCAACACTTTCGTACAGCGTCGGTTAGGCGATGTGCTGCTCGCCTGGGAAAACGAAGCCATTCTTTCAGTAGAGCAGCTGGGTAAAGGCGATTTTGAAATCGTGGTGCCAGAGCAGAGCATTCTGGCAGAGCCGCCCGTTGCGGTCGTGGATGCCAATGTTGATCGCAAGGGAACCCGCGAAGCCGCCGAAGCGTACCTGGAATACCTCTACTCCGAAGAAGCCCAGCAGCTAGCCGCTAAACACTATTACCGCCCGCGTAGTGAAGACGTGTTGGCAGAGCACATTGATGCGTTTCCCTCGCTTGAGCTGTTCACGATTGATGACGTTTTTGGGGGCTGGCAAAGCGCCCAGGCGCGCTTCTTCAATGATGGCGGCGTTTTCGACGAGATTCTTGAAGCGATCAACGCTCAGTAGCTCTACTTATTTACCTCGCCGGGAGTGCCTGCGCCCCGGCCTTTGCTTCTGGAAAACGGTATGTCGATAACGCTTGCCAAACGCCGGGTCATACCAGGTTTTGGTCTGACCATGGGCTTCACCCTGCTGTATATGGGCCTTGTGTTTCTTATCCCGGTGGGCGCCTTTTTGCTCTATACCACCACCATGAGCTGGGAGACGTTCTGGAGCGCGATTACCCAGCGTCAGGTCGTAGCGTCCTACAAGCTCTCTTTTGGCGGGTCATTGATTGCGGCTACGATCAATCTGGTATTTGGCGCACTGGTAGCCTGGGTGCTGGTGCGTTACCGCTTTCCGGGCAGGCGCGTGGTCGATGCACTGGTTGACCTGCCGTTTGCGCTCCCCACCGCCGTGGCCGGTATCGCGTTGGTAACACTCTACGCCAGCACCGGCTGGGTGGGGCAGTACCTGGAGATCTTTGGCATTCGCGTCGCCTATACCCAGCTGGGCGTCGTTGTGGCGCTGACCTATATCGGGCTGCCTTTTGTGGTTCGCACGGTGCAACCTGTTCTTGAAGACCTGGAAGCCGAATGGGAAGAAGCCTCGGCAAGTTTGGGCGCTGGCCGCCTGACAACCCTGCGGCGCGTGATATTTCCAGCGCTGCTCCCGGCCCTGTTGACCGGCTATGCCCTGGCCTTTGCCAGAGCGCTGGGAGAATACGGCTCAGTGGTTTTCATCTCGGGAAATCTGCCGTTTCGTACTGAAATCACCCCACTGCTCATCGTCTCCAAGGCTGAGCAGTACGACTATCACGGCGCCGCCGCTATTGGCACTGTCATGCTACTGGCGGCGTTTTCCATGCTGCTGGTCATCAATGGCCTGCAGTGGTGGGCCGGTCGGCGGCATGCCTAAAAGGAGTTCACTGTGAGTACTTCCCTAACCGCTACTCCCCCGCAGGATATTTCCTCCACACGCTGGCGACGCGCCACCGAAGAGCCTGCGTGGATAAGGCTAACGCTCATCACGCTCGCTTTGACGTTTGTAACGCTGTTTCTGGTGCTACCGCTAACCGTGGTGCTGTATGGCGCGTTTGAGCGCGGGATTGGCGTATGGTGGGCGGCCGTACAAGACCCCGACGCCTTGTCGGCCATTCGCTTAACGCTGCTGATCGTCGCTATCGTCGTCCCTCTCAACACCGTGTTTGGTATCGCTGCGGCCTGGGCCATTGCCAAATTCGAATTTCGCGGCAAACCCGTACTTATCTCATTGATCGATATGCCCTTCGCGATATCACCCGTGGTGGTGGGTTTGATCTTTGTCATTCTGTTTGGCTCGCAGGGCTGGCTAGGGCCTTGGCTCGCCGCACATGATCTACGCATCATCTTCGCCGTTCCCGGCATCGTTATCGTGATTGCGTTCGGCACGCTGCCGTTTATTGCCCGCGAGCTGATCCCGCTCATGCAGCAGCAGGGTAAAGAGGAGGAGGAAGCCTCGTTAACGCTGGGCGCCAACGGCTGGAAAACCTTCTGGTACGTGACGCTTCCCAATATCAAATGGGGCCTAATCTATGGCGTGATTTTGTGTAATGCCAGAGCCATGGGCGAGTTTGGTGCAGTTGCCGTGGTCTCGGGGCGAATCCGTGGGGAAACCAACACCATGCCGCTGCATATCGAAGTGCTCTACAACGAGTACATGTTTACCGCCGCCTTTGCTGTGTCATCGCTGCTGACCGGTCTTGCGCTGGTCACGATCATCATCAAAAGCATGGTTGAGTGGCAGGAAGAGCGCCGTCAACGCATTGCCGCCACCTAACGCCAGCCTTACGCAAACACAAGAGAGCTTTCATGAGTATCGAGATCGATCACGTCAACAAACACTTTCGCGATTTTGTGGCCGTCGATAACGTCAGCCTTACATTCAACGAAGGTGAGCTAACCGCACTGCTTGGCCCGTCAGGGTCGGGCAAGACCACGCTGTTGCGCATTATTGCAGGCCTTGAGCAGCCGGATACCGGGCGCATTCGTTTTCATGGCGAAGACACCACGGACAAGCATGTCAGCCAACGTGGTGTCGGCTTTGTATTTCAGCACTACGCCCTGTTCAAGCATATGACGGTTTTTCAGAACGTGGCCTATGGCCTAACGGTGCGCCCCCGCCAGAGCCGCCCCAGCAAGGCTGATATCAACGCCAAGGTCATGCATCTTCTCGAGCTGGTTCAACTGGACTGGACTGCACACCGTTACCCGCATCAGCTTTCCGGCGGCCAGCGCCAGCGTATTGCCCTGGCCCGCGCATTGGCGGTTGAACCCAAGGTTCTGCTGTTGGACGAACCCTTTGGTGCGCTAGACGCCAAGGTACGTGCTGAGCTGCGCCGCTGGCTACGACGCCTTCACGATGACATTCATGTCACCAGCGTCTTTGTTACCCATGATCAGGAAGAAGCGCTGGAGGTTTCCGATCGCGTGGTGGTCATGAACAAGGGCCGCGTAGAGCAGGATGGCTCGCCCGAGCAGGTTTACGACACGCCGGCCAATCCCTTTGTTTACCGTTTTCTCGGCAACGTTAATCTTTTTCACGCGCGGCTTCATGATGGCGTGGCGCGGATCGGTGATATCCAGCTGCCTGCGCCAGAATTTCATGGCTACCATAACGAGCGCGGTGAAGCTTACGTGCGCCCCCATGAAATCGAAGTACTGGCTACACGGCAGCATGACGATGCCCTGCACAGTCAAATCGAGCTCGTTTCGGTTATCGGCCCGACAGTGCGCCTGGAGTTAAGAACCAACAACACCGAAACGCTGGTGCATGCCGAGCTTTCCAAGCACCACTTTCATTCGCTAGGCCTCAAACAAGGCAGCGACGCCTGGATTCGGCCGACCCACAGCCGTATCTTCCTGCCCGATGAACGGGTAGCAAACGGCTAAACGCCCTGTAGAGAAGCGCCCTTGCGATACTCTTATGGGATTGATACGCCCTGGATAATCAGTCACTGCTAAACTAGAGGACTAATACCCTGGTGCAGGACACGCGATATGACTCGGACCCATCATCTTAAACCAACGTTTCAGTTACGCTTGGCGCTGCATAATGATGTGGTCATTGGGCCGGGTAAAGCAGACCTGTTGGAGATGATCGACCAGACAGGCTCAATCTCAGCTGCCGGCCGGGCGCTTAAGATGAGCTATAAAAAAGCCTGGCAGTTGATTGAAACCATGAACAGCTACTTCCCCTCTCCGCTGGTTGCCACCCACTCAGGCGGCAATCAGCGAGGCGGTGCCCAACTCACGGAGCTTGGCAAGCAAGTGCTTACCCACTACCGTGCCTTGGAAAGCCAGTTAACAATTGAGCAGTCCGATGATGCTCAGGCCTTGCTGTCACTGCTTTCGCCTATCGGTCATCACGAAGATCAAGCCTGAGCGTGCTGATTAATATCTTGAGCTGTTCGGCAGTTATGTATAATCTCCGCTATATCCAAATGGAAATAACGGAAGCCATTCGATGAGTAACGCTACATTTAATCGCCGCCTATTAGCCGTTTCACTACTGCTGGCAATGCCCGTGTCGGCCTCTGCGGCGGGTAAAGTACAAGTAGCGGCCGCCGCCTCACTTACCGATGCACTCAATGAAGCCATCGCGGTATACGAGTCTCAACATGATGTTGTGGTGACACCTATTTATGCCTCGTCTTCCACCCTGGCGCGGCAAATCGCCAGCGGCAGCCCAACCGATATGTTCTTATCCGCCAACGTACAGTGGATGGACTGGCTGGAAGAGCAAGGGATTAATGTGCGTGACCGCCGCGACCTTCTGCAAAACCGCTTAGCGCTCATCACGGCTAGCACTAATCTTCCAGAACACTTTACGCCAGGTGAAGGCAGCGCTATTGCCACGCTTCTGAGTGACGAGGAGCGTCTTTCCGTTGGCGATCCGGATCATGTGCCAGCAGGTATGTATACACACCAGGCGCTGGAAGCGCTGGGAGAATGGGACGTGCTGGAACCAAGGCTTGCGCGAGGTAACGATGTGCGTGCAGCGCTCACCCTGGTTGAGCGACAGGAAACGCCGATTGGCGTTGTATATCAAACCGACGCCTTCGCCAGCGAGCGGGTAAGAACGCTGGGGCTCTTCCCGATCGATAGCCACGATCCTATTACTTACCCTATCGCGCTGGTTGATGCACAAGATAATGAGGCTGCTATGGCGCTAAGTGAATGGCTTGCCAGTGATGAAGCGCTGAGTATTTTTGCAGCGTATGGTTTCGATACGGATATCGCAGCGCCGTGACACTCTCACCGGCCGAGTGGGAAGCCATAAGGCTAAGCCTGTTGATTGGTTTAGCTGCGGTGGCCTGGATTCTACCGCCAGGTATTGCCGTCGCCTGGTGGCTGGCTCGACACGAATTTCGTGGCAAGGCAATAGTGGATGGCCTGATCCACCTGCCCCTGGTATTGCCACCCGTGGTGGTAGGGTATTTATTGCTGGTGGCGCTTGGCAGGCAAGGCGTTATTGGCCAGTGGCTATATAGCACGCTGGGCATATCGCTTCCCTTTACCTGGCAAGGCGCTGCGGTTGCCAGCGGTGTGATGGCCTTTCCCCTGCTGGTACGCGCCCTCAGGCTTTCCCTTGAAGCAGTGGATCCTAAGCTTGAAGCCGCCGCCAGCACGTTAGGCGCCAGCCGGTGGCGGATATTTACCACCATCACTCTGCCGCTTGCCGTGCCTGGCCTGCTCACCGGAACCGTGCTCGCCTTTGCACGGGCACTTTCCGAGTTTGGCGCGACCATCACGTTTGCCTCCAATATCCCGGGTGAGACCCGCACCCTGCCACTGGCCCTTTACACGCTGATTCAAACCCCAGGCCAGGAAGCGACGGCCGCCCGCCTGTGCATTATCGCCATTGTGATTGCACTACTTTCATTGATCGCCTCTGAATGGCTGGCAAGGCGCACCCGACAACGCTTACAGGAACGCGATGGCTAACCTACCCAGCAACCCCGCACACCCAACACAAGCCTCACTAATGTTGTCAGTGAAACAGCAGTTAGGCGAGTTTCAGCTGGCAGCCACCCTGGATCTCCCTGGTCGCGGTGTAACAGGTCTATTTGGTGCATCGGGCAGCGGAAAAACCAGCTTACTAAGACTCATTGCGGGCCTGGATAAGTCTGCTGAAGGCAGTATTCATCTTGGCGACCGTGCGCTCCTCGATACTCGACGAGGTGTTTTCATTCCACCTCATCGTCGGCGTATTGGGGTGGTTTTTCAGGAAGCACGCCTGTTCCCCCATTATCGTGTGCGCGGCAACCTGACCTATGGAATGCCGCGCCACGCTGAAAGTCGTTTTGATGAAATCATCGAGCTGCTGGGTATTGAAGCGCTTTTAGAGCGAATGCCCGGCACGCTATCCGGTGGCGAAGCCCGCCGTGTAGCTATTGGCCGCGCACTGCTCAGCGATCCACAACTGCTGCTCATGGATGAACCCTTAACGGGGCTGGACGGCGCGCGTAAAGAGGAATTACTTCGCTACATCACGCGTCTCACCCAACAGGTGGATATTCCCGTCGTTTATGTAAGCCACGACCCGGAAGAAATTTCCGCCATTGCGGACCATCTGGTGCTCATGAATAAAGGGCAGGTTCAAGCCAGCGGCAGCCTGGGCACGCTACTTCAGCGCTTTGATTTGACGCATCAGTTGGGAGGCTTCGATGCCGCCTCGTTACTGGAAGGCGAAGTAGTCGCCCACGAAGAAGCCTACGGCCTTACCCACTTAGCGCTAGATTGCGACCACCAGTTAGTGCTGCCCGGTACATCAGCGCCATTAGGCCGCCGCTTACGTGTGCGTATTCTGGCCCGGGATATTGCCCTGGCGCTCACCCCGCCCGCCCACACCAGTTACCGTAACCAACTCAACGCCACTATCAGCGATTTCACCATACTCCCCGAGGCGCCTTACACCGTCGAGCTACGTTTAAGTATCGGCACGTTTACCTTACGCGCACGGCTGACGCGCAAATCCTGGGATGAGATGGGCCTAAAACAAGGCATGCAGGTAACCGCGTTAATTCGCAGCGTATCTTTTAATGCGCTTTAACCCTTAATCGCCATTCAATGGCCTGACTTTTTTAAACTAGCGTTACTTAGGGTTTGGCTTTTTAACGTTGATTTATAAGCGCTGCTTTTATAAATAACCCAACGCTGAGATAGTTAGCCAATGCTATGTTAGTTGGCAATAATAAACTTTATATTTTAAACACTTAGCTTTTATCCTTTATTAATCATGCTAGGATTCATCGCCATTGAGTACCCGTTTTTCTTTGTATGTATGTGTATTGACCCATGCTAATGGAACGCTATGCACAGTACTTTTTTAGCGAGAGAATTTACTTATCATGACACCCGTCACTCTGATATTTCTGGCTATTTCCATGTCGGCCGATGCCTTTGCCGCCTCTATCAGCAAAGGCGCTGAATTAAACAAACCAAAATTTCATCATGCGATCGGCATTGGCCTGGTATTTGGCGTTATCGAAGCGATTACCCCCGTACTTGGCTGGGTGGCCGGAAAGGCATCACAACAGTATGTTGAGGCCTGGGATCACTGGGTCGCGTTTACGCTGCTTTCCGCCATCGGCCTGCATATGATTTACGCCGGGCTTAAAAAAGAGGGCAAGATAGAGCACCGCAAGCAAACCCTGTGGCTACTCATTTTAACCGCGATTGCCACCAGCATTGATGCCATGGCCGTTGGCG
This sequence comes from Vreelandella zhanjiangensis DSM 21076, assembly GCF_000377665.1. Classification (GTDB taxonomy): domain Bacteria; phylum Pseudomonadota; class Gammaproteobacteria; order Pseudomonadales; family Halomonadaceae; genus Vreelandella; species Vreelandella zhanjiangensis. Next base: position 191,644 of record NZ_KB898654.1, read on the forward strand.
CAAGCCTTGCCTTTATCGATGCCGATATCATTGTCACCAGCTTAGCTATCGGCCTGGCGACCACTGTAATGGCCTCCATTGGCACCGTGCTTGGTCACAAATTTGGCCAGTTCGTCGGCCACTGGGCCGAATTAATCGGCGGTGTTGTGCTGATCGGCATTGGCGTTATGGTCCTTATTCAGCATACCGGGATATTATAAAAACGAGGGAAGTCTTACCCCAGGTCGGCAATAGCGTTAACTCTCCAATCCTAGCCGTTGATGCCACACGGCAAGGCTTTCATCTGGGTACTCGTCGAAACATTTATCTTGTGGCTGTGCGCTTACCTCAACCCAATCGGCCCGGCTTCCCAACATGATATGCGTCCGCTCAGGCGGTATCGGCAAATCCGTATCAATTGCCGAGGCAAAGGGATGCACAAGCTCAGGCCAATCGGGATCGTAAACCCATAGCGCTGTCGCACAATGCTTGCAGAAATGTCGCTCCCCAGTGCTTTGCTCGCCATTGATAACCCCTCGATAAATCGAAATGTGCTCATCACCCTTCACATTGAGCGTTTTACTTTGCCCACTGAGATTGATTGCGTAACCGCCTCCGCCCGCCGTTTTGCGGCACACAGAACAGTAACAGAGATTAAATGGATAGGGATGGTGTGACTTCACGCTGAACGTTACTGCCTGGCAATGGCATGACCCTTTGAGCAGCATAGTTATCTCCTTTGCAGCGGATCCCAACTACCGGTATTTGAGAAGCCGCATGGTCGGGTAATTTCTCAGGTACTCTTTTTTTAAACGTGTTCTCTTACACGTGCTCTCTTACTATAGACAAAACATTATGAAACCATCATTTTTCAGAAGCGCTGATGGCTACCCTGGCCATCTTGATCATCCTGCGTATTGCGATTCGCAGCCCTCTCCTTCACCCCGCGTATAGTGGCGGCAATTCTTTAAGCTCTGCTGTCGCCGCCATCTACGTTTAGCTAGCTCGCTAGAATATTGCATTTTATTAAAACTCAGGGGGTTAGGTTCTATGGGATAAGAGCATAGCCTTATCAAACATCTGATAAATAGTTAGCTGGAAAGAAATGCCGTTCAACGAGTTCAATTAGAATATGCAAAATTTTGATATGTAGTTCTTGAATACGATCTGCAAAAGCGCCTGCGGGCGTACAAATATAAGTATCACTAAGTGCTTCGAGTTCAGGGCTCCGATTGCCCGATAAAATAATCACTCTGAGACCCTGAGCTTTAGCGGTACGTGCAGCAACCACCACATTTTTGCTCGTTCCGCTTGTGCTGAGCGCCAATAAGCAGTCCCCCGTACGGCCATGTGCCTCAACGTAGCGCGAAAATACATATTCATAGCCCAAGTCGTTACCCACACAGCTCATATGTCCCGGGTCGCTAATGGCCGTCGCCCCAAGTGCCGCGCGGTCCTGCCGATACCGCCCCGTCAGCTCTTCAGCAAAGTGCATGGCATCACACATCGAGCCGCCATTACCACACGAGTAAACACGCCCTTTTTGCTCAAAGGTATCAATCAAAATCCCGGCGGCCTGCTCAATATTTTCTAATGCATTTTGATCCGATAAAAGATTTTCTAGAGCAGTATGCGCTTCGCGTAAGCTGGACTGAATATGTTGGATGGACATGACTCTGTAGCTTCCTTGAAAGATGATTTTGCGTTATAAAATAACGGGCAAAATATGTTCGCAATAAGTGTAATGAATGATCCATGCGGCGACGCAGCCGCTGGCTTGCTCATCTCAAGCATGAGCGTAACGAGGCAATCGTTAAAAGTCAGCTTAACAAAGAACAGTGGGCTGAGTACCTAGCCTTCACAATCTATAATCATTGATTTAAGGCTTTCGACAGTAGCCCTTTAATGTTTTTAAAAAATAACAAGTGAACACAATAGCCCCTAAAGCGCTGCCTACTAGATGGCCATAGGCCGCTTCACCAATGAAAGTGAGACCATGTTTTCCATCATGAATCGCACCATGCTCAAGAAAGCTTTTCCAAAAAATAAAGGTCAATAAATAGAATGCTAGCGTCGACAGTAAAACCACCCAATATTTCTTTATATACCCCTTCAGTTGCTGGAGAAAACTGGTTCTTACACGAAGAATTCTCATACTTATTAGCACCATAAAAAGCTTCAAAATATCGTATACAAAATGCCTATTAATTACTGCTGTTATCGCCCCCACCATCCGCCGAACATTCAGAACTTGCCACACCGCTAGCGCTTGAAGATAGGGCCATTACGCTTGAACAATTGAACTCATTATTACCATTAAAAAAGGCTTCGCCAATTTCAGTCCGAAGCGCTTCATAACTGAAATCATCATTTGCTTCCTGTTGATAAACCATAAATTCCGACGGGCGGGCATACATTGCCAAAGCATAGTGTTCGTATCGAGGGTTGAGTCGTGATCGCTCAATACTGCACCTAACTTGTAGCTGGCTGTAATAATCAGCTCGCCCATAGTCTTTGGCTAAAATCTTAGGTAAATGCTCAATATAAGACTTAATTGCTCTTTTCTTTCTAAAACTACTTAACAATCTCATGCTTATCCCCTTGAGATAGATAGAGCACAATTAAGCGGCATATCCCTATGCAAACACAAATAAGCAGCTAACGCTTCGCTAGTGCCATATGCAGCAGCGGATAAGGTTTTCCCTGCCCATCCAGCGGCGAGCGCCCTATAACCGAAAAACCGATGTGCTGATAGAAACCCACTGCCTGCTCGTTCTGCTCATTTACATCTACCTTGGTAGCCGCCTGGGTATTGATAGCATGAGATACCAGTAGCGCCCCCACACCTTGCCCGCGCGCTTGTGGGGCAATAAACAGCATTTCGATATTGTCGTCGTAAACCCCGCAAAAGCCGACGATATCACCAGTATCGTTTCTGGCTACCACCAAATCGACTGCGTCAAAATACTGCTCAAGAATGAGCGGCTTGAGCGCCAATAAGTCGCTTTCAGCCAGAAAATCATGGGTCGCACGGACGGAGGCTTCCCATACTTCGATTAACACGGGGTAATCGGCTTTTGTGGCTTGCTTTATTTGCATTACTGTCTCGGTCCTTTATTGCTCATTCAGCCGCTGGTTGGCTAACCTCGATAAACCACGCTGGCTGCATTACATGGAAATCCGTACGGATATTGGCGGGCAGGTAGCTTGCGGAATCCAGTACCATCGCCTCGCCATTTTCACGCTTGAACACCACCCAGTGCCAAAAATGCTTGCCATCACGTTGATGTGGCTTAATCGCCAGCAGTGCCAGATCTGGCAGTGATTGCCATGAGGTAAAGGGCGCCTCATCGGGTGACGTTACCACGCCCTTGTGTGCCAGCATTTTTCTTACGTACTGAGTATCGGACCAAAGCGATTCATCTTCTGCATAAATGCCCATGGCGTTAGCGGTGGCTTTCATTTCAGGATAGGTGTGACCCAGAATGTTGGCGACCGAGGCAATACCGCAGCCGGTGGTTTCTTCCTGTATGACGGGATTCAGCACGGTTTCTAACTCTTTATGGATGATGATAGAACAACCTCGAGGTAGCGCTTGGCCTAGCACGACTACTTGATCGAATGAATACCGGCCATTTTCAAAATCTCATCGGTCGGCACCTGAACCAGCGCTGCCGCCGACATGCCCGATGCACGAATCGCCTGCTCGGCAATATAGGTACCCGCGCGGTAGCCGATCCAACGCCGCCCATCAGCATGCTGGATCATCCACGAGTAGTAAGGCGCCGTAACGGGAAGTGCTAACAGCTCATCGACCCACTCGCGGACATTATCTGGATACTCTCCCCACGGTGTTGAGCGCCCGCCCACGTCGCGCTCGAATACAACCGCAAGCCCTTCGCTGACAACCCCCTCCATAAAGGTCGTGCGCGGTTCATCGCGGTAGATTACCCAGCCTCTGGCCAGATGATGCAGCTCATGAAACAGCGTAAAACGTAACTGAGTACGAGCGGTCGCCGCGACACCGCCTTTACGGCTGGCATCTACCGTCCAGCCCACACGAGACGCTGAAACGGACAGGCCCATTTCGCCGGTTTCCGGGATAACGAGTGTCCCGGTTTGGCAGGCAAGTTCGATTTCGTCTGGCAATATGGGAAGATGCTGGCGTACTTCTGGCTCAGCGACGGCGCAAGCCTCCTTGATCGTTTGACGGGCATCGGGCGAGAAATGCCGCCCATCATCGGTATCCAGAAACAAGGGAGTGATCATCAGCGCTTCCTTAAAGGAGTGGGGATGAAACCAAAGCTAACTTAAGTAAATTGATAGTTTCCACTGTTTCTAGCCGATGCGACTAAATATCGGCCTTTCAATAACTCATTGGGCCCAATTTCGAACCTTTAGGTAAACGTATTAATATACAGCGCTTCCACTTTATCGCGAGCCCACTGCGTTTTGCGTAAGAATTTCAACGAGGATTTGATGGAAGGGTCGTTGTGAAAACAGTTAACGTTGATTTCAGCGTACAAACCATCCCAGCCATAACGCTCGACCAGGCGGGTTAAAATCTTTTCAAGGCTTAAGCCATGTAACGGGTTATTAGGTTGTGGATGGTTCATTGAGTGATTCCCTATGGCATATTCAAAGCCCTATCCAACGAGCGACAGGCGACAAACCACGAATGTTAACAGAGGACATTGAAAAGCGCGGCGGAAGTAGCCTTCCGCCGCGCTTATTTAGGTTAGGGAGCGAAAATCTTTTCGCTCATCAAAGGGCTGAACCTTAGCGGTGCAGGTCGAACCGGTCGTTCTCCATCACCTTGACCCAGCCAGAGATAAACTTGTGAAGCATATGGCGCTCGCCGCCATCCGCGGCGTACTCCTCGGCAATGGCGCGCAGCTGCGAGTTCGAGCCGTAGACCAGATCAACCCGTGTGGCAGTCCATTTGGTTTCACCGCTCTTGCGGTCCCGGCCTATAAAGCGCCCTTCGTCCTCATCAACCGGCTCCCAGACGGTGCCCATATCGATGAGGTTGACGAAGAAATCATTGGTCAACTGGCCCGGGCGCTGAGTGAAGATACCATCGGTGTTGTTATCACCGGCATTAATGCCGATAGCCCGCATGCCGCCCAAGAGTGCGGCCATCTGGGGCGCGCTAAGGTTCAGCATGAATGCCCGGTCGATCATCAAGTGCTCGGCTGGAATAGGCGTCGATTGTTCCTGCATATAATTGCGGAACGCATCGTGCCTCGGTTCGAGATAGGCATGGGCATCCACTTCGGTCATCTCCTGGGTCGCGTCGGTGCGCCCCGGCGTGAACGGCACGGTGATGTCGTGACCAGCCGCCTTCGCGGCCATTTCGACCCCGAGACTTCCTCCCAGAACGATCATGTCCGCTAGCGAAATATTGGTATTGGAAGCGCCCTTGATCTTGTCTAGCTGGTCGATCACCTCCGCCACGCCGCCGCGTACGTTGATATCCCAGCCGGTTTGCGGTTCAAGGCGGATGCGGGCACCGTTGGCGCCACCGCGGTGGTCCGTCTGGCGATAGGTACAGGCCGAGGCCCAGGCGGTTTCTATCAACTGCTTGGCAGTCAGCCCAGTATCGGTAATTGCCTGCTTGAGCGTGGCGATCTGTTCGTCAGAAACCAGTGGCCCTTCATGCTTAGGCACCGGGTCCTGCCAGACGAGAACTTCCTCAGGCACCTGCGGGCCAAGATAGCGAGCACTTGGTCCCATATCGCGATGCAGCAGTTTGTACCAGGCGCGGGCAAACTCGTCGGCCAGCACATCCGGATTCTCGCGGTACTCCTTGGATATCTTCAGATAATCTGGATCAACAATCATGGCCATGTCGGCCGCGTTCATTACCGGAGGATTTTTCCTGCCTTCAACATGCGCGTCGGGCACCCAGAACCCATCTTTAACCTCCACCGGCTCCCACTGGTTGGCGCCAGCCGGGGACTTTTTGACCTGCCACTCGTGGGAAAAAATCGTTTCAAGATACGTGTTGTCCCACTTGGTCGGTGTAGGCGTCCAGGCACCTTCAAGGCCAGAGGTAATGGTGTACTCGCCCAGGCCCGTCTCATGCTTGTTGGCCCAGCCAACGCCCATCTCGTGAAGCTTGGCCTCTTCAGGCGCTCCACCCACGGCATCTGCTGGCCCGTTGCCGTGCATCTTGCCGAAGGTGTGGCCACCCACGGTGAGCGCCACGGTTTCGCGGTCGTTCATTCCCATCCGAGCGAAGGTTTCACGCACGTCCATTGCGGATTTTGCCGCGTCCGGCACGCCGTTGGGGCCTTCGGGGTTAACGTAGATCAGCCCCATCTGCACCGCGGCAAGCGGGTTATCGAGCACCCGGCTGCCGTCTTCGAAGCTACCGGTATAGCGTTCGTCTTTGGTACCCAACCACTCATTTTCTGGGCCCCAATAGATATCGTCCTCTGGCGCCCAGATATCTGCACGGCCAAAGCCGAAACCGAAGGTCTTAAAGCCCATGGTTTCAAGCGCTCGGTTGCCTGCGAATACCAGCAGATCAGCCCAGGAGAGCTTCTCGCCATATTTCTTTTTGATGGGCCATAGCAGGCGGCGTGCCTTGTCCAGGTTGCCGTTATCGGGCCAGCTGTTGAGCGGAGCGAAGCGCTGCGCACCGGTGCCGCCACCACCGCGTCCATCAAGCGCCCGATAGGTGCCTGCCGCGTGCCATGACATGCGAATAAAGAATGGGCCGTAATGCCCCCAATCGGCAGGCCACCAATCCTGAGAATCGGTCATCAGCGCATCAACATCGGCACTCAGCTCATCGACATTGAGCTGCGCAAATGCCTTACCGTAGCGAAAGCTCTCGCTGAAGGGATTGGCATCCGGGTGTTTCTGGTGCAGCACATTGAGGTTGAGCTGGTCAGGCCACCAGTGCTCATTCCCTTGCAGGCTCGGCGTGGTACGTGCACCCCATTCACGGCGTTTAGGCTTTTGATCAGACACGTTATTCTCCTCGACTAAATGCTGGGCTTATTGGGCATTCAAGTGATATTTCTGATCACGCCAAGCGCTAACCACACCGCCCGACCTGCGATAGAAAGCTCTGAGTGATTCCATAAGCCGTCACGTTAATGAAGGATTCAACTTCGAAACCATCAAGATACAGTGAAGGATTCAATAGTGAGGTCGTCAAGGCGAAGAATGTTAAGTAAACAGCTAAGGGGTTGTTTATGGGCAGGATGGGGTGATCGTTGCAAGGCCAAAAGAATTTCATTTTCAACGTCGCTGTTAGGCTCACCATTGTCAGCTCTATTCAAAATGAGTGTTATCAATGCCTTCTTTGCAGACTATGATGGTGACTCACGGCCTGACCACATGGCCTCACGCTGACTCAACTTGCGAAGAGCTGCCATGGATGACAATCGACCGAATACGCTGGACAAGGCTACTAGTGCTGGCTTGATCGTACTTGCCGTCATGCAGGGCGTTGCGCTGTTGGCGCTTCATCTGGCGATCGACCACGAGCACTGGGTGACCGCTGATCTGCGCTGGCTCAAAGCGCTTTATACGGTAACGCTCGCTCTGCCCGCGTTTTATCTGATCAGCATGGAACGGCTGCATGATCGCCTCAATTTTCTACCGTTACTGCTGGCCCCGCTGCTGTTTTGGCTGGGCTGGCACCTTGGCTGGGCCGAACAGACGCCCGAGCAGCCGTGGGCGCGGCATCAGTTCACTTTTGCCTTTTGCGTGGCGGTTGGCGTGGCGTTATTCATTCTGGCACTATTTTTTCGTAGCAGCGCCGCTAGCAGAACCTGGCCTACTGCCTATTCACCGCTGTTGAATTACTCCTGGGAATTCGTTCTGACGCTTGCCCAGTTGGCGCTATTTATTGGCGTGTTCTGGGGCCTTTTATGGCTGGGGGCGGCGCTCTTTGCCGCTATTGGCCTAGGCTTTTTCGAAACGCTTTTCAGCGAGCCCATGTTTATTTATCCCGCTACCTGGCTGGTGATGGGTTTGACGCTAGTGATGATTCGCAACCGCTTTCGCCTGATTCAAAGCGTGCGGCAGATGGGTGAGGCGCTTATCAAGGCATTACTGCCGCTGGTGGCGCTTATCATTCTGCTGTTCTTTGCCGTACTTCCCTTCACCGGCGTGCAGCCCGTGTGGGATACGGGCAGAGCTTCCTCCATATTAATGGCGCTGATGCTGACCCTGCTGCTGTTCTTCAACGTTGTCTTTCATCAAACACATGGCCCATCCCCCTATCCAACCTGGCTACGCCGCGTCATCTTACTGGCCGTTGTATTGCTGCCGGTGGGTAGCGTGCTGGCCGCCTGGGCGCTCTGGCTGCGAGTTGACCAATACGGCCTTAGCTTGGACCGGCTGTGGGCCGCCCTGCTGCAAGCGCTAACCGCGGCGTTTACTCTAAGCTACAGCGTGCTTCTGCTCTGGCGGCGCCGAGCAGCGCTTCCCACTCTGCAGCGCGCCAACGTCGGCCTGGCCCTGCTGGTGGCCATTGTGTTGATCGTGGTTAACACGCCGCTTGCGGATATGCGCCAGTGGGTTGCCGAGCATCAGGTCAAGCGACTGCTGGATGGCCGCACAACGGCAGAGGCCTTTGATGTCGACTATTTGCGCTTCCAGCTCGGCCAGCCAGGCGCCCTGGCCTTACAAACCCTGGCAGAGAGCGAACTTGCCCAGTCGCAGCCTGAGTTGGCCCGACGTATTGAGCTTTCGCTCAAGCAAACCGAGCGTTGGAGCCAGGAACCGCTGGTGGATACCCAAGAGCTGAATGACGTCGCCCAGCAGTTCAAGGCAAGCCCTAACGGCGCCTCACTTCCCGAGCCCTTGCTGAACCTGCTGGTTGAACAGAACTCCACCTGCTTGAGCCAGACGGAACCCTGCCAGACCCTGCAAGTAAGCAGCGACACACCCTTCCAGTGGCTCATTTTTGAACCCTATAGCGCGGTGGGCAATGCGTATGGCGAACGGGATGGCAACTGGCTGTTGTTCGGCCATTTGATGCTACTCGGCGCCACTCAGGCGCAAGATGATCAGACGTGCCAAACGATTCCGACTACGGATGATCTGGAACGTATTACTGGGCCCGCCGATGTCTACCGAAGCGGTAGCTGCCTTTATAATCTGCGACCGACGATTGAAAACGCCCGGCAGCAGCTTTCTTTTTAGCCTGATGAAAACAGACAAGCACAGCGGGAATAGCCCGTTGTGCTTGTCTGTTCAGTTACCGAGCGAGCCTTTCTCTTTTTCTATCTCTCTTTCTCTCTAGCCCGGTCTCTAACTCTTTTCTATATGCAAGCCCACTCCAAGTACTACCCGGTCATTGTTCTTCCTGCCATTCAAGGATGGCTGGCTGGGTAGGATGGGGTATCTAGCGTGGGGCTGTGATGACTGACCAAAGGGCCGGACAGCTTACGCAGCGCCACGTAGAACACCGGCGTCAGGAACAAGCCAAACAGGGTGACGCCGATCATGCCAGCAAATACAGCGGTACCCAGCGCCGCCCGCACCTCGGCACCCGCGCCAGTGGCAATTACCGAAGGCAATACGGCAGCCGTGAAGGCGATCGACGTCATGATGATGGGCCGCAGACGTAACTGGCAGGCTTCCAAGGCCGCTTCCACTACACCCTTGCCCTGCAGCTCCAACTCCCGGGCGAATTCCACGATCAGGATGGCGTTTTTACACGCCAGGCCAATCAGCACTACCAGCCCCACCTGTACGAAGATATTGTTGTCACCACCGCCAAACCAAACGCCTATCAGGGCGGCCAGCATCGACATCGGTACGATCAGAATCACCGCCAATGGTAACGTCCAGCTTTCATAGAGTGCCGCCAATACCAAAAATACCAGCAGAATCGATAGCGGGAAGACCACCAGTGCCGCATTGCCTTGTGTGGATTGCTGGTAGCTCAGATCGGTCCATTCCAATGCCATACCCGGAGGTAACACGTCTTCTGCCAACGCGTCGATAACGTCCATGGCCTGCGCAGAAGAGAGCACCCGAGGGTCAATCTCCCCGGCTAGATCTGCCGCTGGGTAACCGTTGTAACGCAGTACCGGGTCTGGGCCAAAGGTTTGCCTGATATCCACCATCGTGCCGACCGGCACCATTTCTCCCTGATCATTGCGAGTCCGTAGCCGAGCGATGTCTTCCACGCTGGCCCTATAAGGGGCGTCCGCCTGGGCGATGACTTGCCAGGTGCGGCCAAAGCGATTGAAGTCATTCACATAGGTCGAGCCCAGATAAGTCTGCAGGGTGTCGAACAGTTCAGTCAACGGCACGCCCTGGGCTTTGGCCCTCAACCGATCCACCTCTGCATCCAGCTGCGGCACGTTGGACTGATAACTGCTGATAGGGAAACTCATGCCCGGTGTTTGCGCAATCGCACCTTGGAGTTGATTAACCGCCTCCTGTAATGCTCCATAGCCAAGATTCCCGCGATCCTCAATAAACAGCTGAAAGCCTGAGCCATTACCCAGCCCCAAAATCGGCGGCGGCATAAATGAAAACGCAAACCCCTCTTTTAAGCTACCAATACCCTGATTGATTCGGGCGTTTATCTCTGCGGCACTAAGGCTGCGCTCGCCAAAGGCGCTGAGAGTCAGAAAAGCCACGCCGGTGTTAGAAGTATTGGTGAACTGCAGTGCGTTCAGGCCGGGAAAGGCAATGGCGTGTTCCACACCCTCGGTTTTCAAGGCAATATCGACCACCTCCTGGAGCATCTGGTCGGTTCGCTCCAGGGACGCCCCTTCCGGCAGAATGACACCCGCAATCAGGTAGAGTTTATCCTGCACCGGAATAAAGCCAGGCGGCACCGTTTTGAACATCACCCCGGTACCCATCAGCAACAACGCATAGACCACAAACACCGCGCCACGATGCTTCAGAGATCTAGCGACCCCGCCTTGGTACTTGTTTGAGCTGGCATTGAAAAAGCGATTGAAGGGACGGAAAATCCAGCCGAACAGCTTATCAATCACTCGGGTAAGGCGATCTTTAGGCGCATGATGGGGCTTGAGTAACATCGCCGCCAAGGCGGGTGACAGGGTAAGGGAGTTAATGGTGGAGATCACCGTGGAGATAGCAATCGTCACCGCGAATTGCCGATAGAATTGCCCGGTCACGCCAGAGAGAAAAGCCATGGGGATAAACACCGCGCACAGTACCAGGCCGACGGCGATGATAGGCCCGGATACTTCCCGCATGGCTTGATGAGCGGCTGCCTGCGGCTTTAGGCCTTCCTCAATGTTCCGTTCTACGTTTTCCACCACCACGATGGCATCGTCCACCACGATACCGATGGCCAGCACCAGCCCAAACAAGGTTAGCGTATTGATGGAGTAACCCAGTAGGTAGAGCGCCCCAAAAGTACCGATGACCGACACCGGTACAGCAAGCAAAGGGATAATAGAGGCACGCCAGGTCTGTAGGAAAAGCGTGACCACTAATACCACCAGCAGCACGGCTTCCAGCAGGGTCGCTATCACCGACTTGATAGAGTCGTTCACAAAAATGGTGGTGTCGTAGACTGCCTCATATTCAACGCCTTCAGGGAACTGTTCGGACAACTCCTCCATGGTGGCCACCACCTGCTCGCGGATCGCCAACGCATTGGCTCCCGGTGCCTGAAAGATACCGATTGCCACCGCATTCTGGCCGTCTAACTGCGAGCGAAGGGTATAGTTCCCGGCCCCCATTTCCAGCCGCGCTACATCTGAAAGCCTGAGTATCTCGCCGCTTTGGCCACGCTTGAGCACGATGTCGCCAAACTCCTCCTCTGTTTCCAGCCGCCCACGCGCGTTGATCAGCGTCAGGAAATCACTCTGTTCTATAGGTTCGGCTCCCAACTGCCCGGCGGAGACCTGCACATTCTGCTCGCGCATGGCGCCCACCACATCACTGGCCGTTAGGTCGCGGGCGGCGATTCGATCTGGGTCCAGCCAAGCCCGCATGGCGTAGTCACCACCGCCGAAAATTTGCGCATCCCCTATCCCTTCGAGCCGAGCCAGACGGTCACGCACATTCAGCCGTACGTAGTTGCGTAGGTAAAGGGTGTCGTATTCGCCACCGGGAGAGGTCAGGTGAACGACCATCAGAAATGTTGGCGACTGCTTTTGGGTGGTGACTCCTTGACGACGTACTGCCTCAGGCAGCCGGGCTTCAGCCTGGCTGACGCGGTTCTGTACCCGAACGGCGGCCTCCTCGGCATCAGTACCTGGGCGGAAGGTGATGGTCATTTGCAGCACGCCATCAGAGCCCGCGACGGACTTGAGATACATCATGTCCTCAACGCCGTTGATCGCTTCTTCCAGCGGCGTGGCGACCGTCTCGGCGATCTCCTTTGGGTTCGCTCCCGGGTAAACTGTGCGGACAACCACGGAGGGTGGCACCACGTCCGGGTATTCGCTAATCGGCAGGTTGGGAATGGAGATCAGCCCTACCGCCAGAATAATGATCGACAGTACCGCTGCAAAAATCGGTCGGTCCACGAAGAAACGGGAGAAGTTCATGGCGGTTTATTCTTCCCTGGCAGCAATGGTGGGTTGCGCGTTAATCGGCGGAACATTCGCCACCTGTTGAGGGGAGACTTCCATGCCCGGCATGAAGACTTTTTGCACGCCGTTGACTATCACTCGGTCACCGGCGGTGAGTCCTTCGGTGATCACCGTCATTTCGTCGACTTGTCGCCCGGTGGTTACCGGGCGCCGCTCTGCCAGGTTGTTTTCATCAATGACATAGACGTAGCGGCGATCCTGGTTGGTCAGCACTGCCTTACGATCCACCAGTAACGCCTGTTCTAAACGAGCGACCGGCATTTCGACCCGCGCAAATTCCCCAGGACGAATATGGCCATCCGGATTGGCTAACACCGCCCGGAACTGCAGGGTTCCCGTGTTAGGGTTTAAACGGTTGTCGATAAAGTCCAGGGTGCCCTTGTACTGCCGCTGCGAGTCGCCGCCCAATTCAATCATCAGGATGTTTGGCGCCTCACCGGCCAAAAGTGTCTGACTGGCAAACGCGGCCTGTTCGTCCGCTTCAAAGTAGACGTGAACCGGATCAATACTCACCAGCGTGGTCAGCAGACTCTGATCGGCATTGGCCAGATTGCCCCGGGTCACCATTGCCCGACCGACGCGACCACTGATCGGCGCGGTAATACGGGTGTACTCAAGGTCAAGCTCGGCGGACTCTAAGGCTGCTTGCGCGGCATCCACCATGGCTCGGTTATTATTCAGGGCCGCTTGGCGTTGGTCATGAACTTCCTGAGAAATGGCTTGGCGCCCCACTAACACCCGAGCCCGTTCGGCCTCGCTTCCAGCCTGGGCCAGTTGGCTCCTGGCCTGAGCAAGATCCGCCTGGGCGGCGCCAACACGTGCCAGATAAGGACGTTGATCGATCAGGAACAATAGCGCCCCTTGCTCTACCAGCTCGCCTTCTTCAAATGCCACTTCCTGGATATAGCCGCTTACCCGAGCTCTTAACTCGACCGTTTCGGCGGCTTCCACGCGTCCAGTGAATGCCTCACTTAACACCACCCGCTGAACCACGACTTCCGCCACGTCGACTTCCGGCGGTGGTGGTGAAGATGCTACTGACTCCTCGCTCTGGGCTTCGCACCCGGTAAGCAAGGCCGTTATCAGCAGGAACAGGATCACTGTGCCGCTGCTTGTAAAACGGACTCGTTGAAACAGACTTCCCATAATTACTTGCTCCAATATCCAGCGCCCACAAACGTGACTCACCATAGGCGAGGCAAGCGCATTCAAGGTAGCGTGTTCCTGCGGCATGATTGCCTAATTCTGTCGTGGGTCGTAAGCAGCTGAACAAGACTGGCGGGGCAAGATAGCAAAGAGTTTTCGCGTCTATGCATTGTGTCTGTCTGATGACACACAGTGTGGGTTGCCAATTTCTACGAGGTACTTGCCTAATTCTGCAATACCAGATGAAAAAGCATCAGATTTATAAAAACGTAGGCATATACTGCAATCTGTTAAGGAGGAAAGCCATTGACCGTTATCGTTCCTGAGCAGCTCGCCCATTTCAGCGACAGCCTGCCGCAGCAATTGATCCAAGTCGTCCGCCGCTGGTCTCCCCTGGAAGAATTACAGGATACGGCGATTGCCGAGGTCCAACTGGTGCGCGCTGACGCCCCTGCCAGTTTTCACTGCGCCGTCTATGAACCATCCCTGTGCTTTATTATTCAAGGCAGCAAGACCGTGCTATTGGGTGATAAGGAGATCGTTCACAGCGGCCTAAGTTACATCGCGAGCGCCGTTCACCTGCCTGTGGTAGGCAGAGTTGACCATGCCTCTCCAGAGAAACCCTATCTGGCGGTTAAGGTCTCGGTAGAGCCTCAGGAAGTAGCTGGAGTGATACTGGAACTGGGTGACAAGGCACCGCCCGCGGGGGGTGATGCTATCTGCCCCGAGATGGATTGCGGTTTAAAATCGGCTCCCATGGATGCCCGTATGCAGGGCGCGCTCTATCGGCTATTAAGCCTGCTTGATTCACCGGACGATATTAAGGTGCTTGCCCCCTTGGCCCGGCGGGAGCTAATTTACCGAGCCCTGATGGGCGAGATGGGACCTCACATGCGCCGGTTTGCTGCATCGGATTCTCAAGCTAATCGTATTGCGCGGGTTATTTATGCTCTTAAAGAGCGCTATGCCCAGCCACTCAAGATCGGTGAGCTGGCCGCGGCCGCTAATATGAGCGAATCGACGCTTTATCACAGTTTCCGACAAGTCACACGAATGTCACCCCTGCAGTACCAGAAGAAATTGCGCCTACTCGAAGCCCGGCGACTAATGCTGGCCGAGGGGTTGGAAGCGGCTACCGCCAGTTACCGGGTGGGTTATGAAAGCCCTTCTCACTTCAGCCGCGAGTACAGTCGTATGTTCGGCGCCCCGCCCCGTGCCGATGTTAGCCAGTTAAAAGGCACCGCGATGGCCTCAGCGACCGCTTGATTAAGGCTGGCAGGCGCAAGGCGCTTAAAGCTCTCCCCGCGCCTGCCTACTTCAGGTCACTCAGGCGCTGACGCTGTTTTCAAACATGCATCTCAGCGTTAAAGCCTTTCCAGACCTTTAAGCAGCTCTTCGTGGAAACGCTCGGGTTCCTGAATTTGCGGCGAATGGCCAAGCTTTGGAAATTCGACCAGCGTTGCCTGCGGAATGGCGTTAGCGGCCTGTTCACCCAGCACATCGTACCGGCCCAGGGTTTCCTGAACATCTTCCGGCGCTTGCGCCTTGCCGATGGCGGTGTTGTCCTTCTCGCCAATCAGTAACAGCGTAGGCATCTGCAATTGATCAAATTCATGAACCACCGGCTGAGTGAAGACCATGTCTGACGTCAGCGCCTGATTCCAGGCAACGAGTTCCCCGTCTTCGCCAGCATACATACCCGCCAGCATTTCTACCCAACGGTCGTACTCAGGCTCCCAGGTATCCACGTAGTAGGTACTTTCCTGATAGGCGCGGATGCCCTCAGCAGTTTTTTCAAGCTCGGATTGATAGCCTTCATCAATGCTCTGGTAAGGCACGCCTAGGGCTTTCCAGTCCTCAAGCCCAATTGGGTTAACCATTACCAACTGCTCGGTCTGCTCCGGGTACATCAGCGCAAAACGTGTAGCCAGCATACCGCCCATGGAATGGCCCATCACGGTCACATCATCTATATCAAGATCTTCCAGCAGCGCCTGGGTATTGGTCGCCAATTGGTGGAAGCTAAACTGATAATGCTCAGGCTTGGTCGATTTACAGAACCCCACCTGATCCGGCGCGATGACGCGATAGCCCGCATCAGTCAGCGCTTCGATAGTATCTTCCCAGGTACCCGCGCAGAAATTCTTGCCGTGCATCAGCACCACCGTGCGACCGTTGGCGCTGCCCTCTTCCGGCTGAACATCCAGGTAGGCCATCTGCATGTTCTGGCCTTGAGAACTGAAATCGAACCGCTCGACCGGGTAGGCGTATTCAAAACCGGACAGTTCACCGTCGTATTCAGGTGCGTCTTCAGCCGAGGCGCTGCCGATGTAGCCAGCCGCGAGTGCGGCGCCCATACAGTTCACCAGTAACGTACGTGCAAAAACCGGACGTGCCATTGTGTCGCTCCTCTCTTCCATGGATTTAGTGACATGAAGAGTATGGCAGCAATTGTCAGACATGCCGCCTTTAAGCTTTTTCGTCTGCTGAAGTATCTTGTGCGCTGAAAGCGGTAATGATGGTGTTAGTAGTGATAGCGACACGAAATTATCGTAATAGCTTGGTCGTCCACGGCGTAAACCAAGCGGTTGGTATCATCAATACGGCGGGACCAGAAGCCAGCCAGGTTTTCCTTTAATGGCTCTGGCTTACCGATGCCCTCAAAGGGCGAACGCTTAACATCATTTATTAACTTATTGATTCGCTTAAGCGTCTTTTTGTCTTGTGTTTGCCAGTACAGGTAATCGTTCCATGACTCATCGGTCCATGAGAGCAAGCGACTACTCATCAACTAA
The DNA here is from genome assembly GCF_000377665.1 of Vreelandella zhanjiangensis DSM 21076. Classification (GTDB taxonomy): domain Bacteria; phylum Pseudomonadota; class Gammaproteobacteria; order Pseudomonadales; family Halomonadaceae; genus Vreelandella; species Vreelandella zhanjiangensis. Next base: position 208,124 of record NZ_KB898654.1, read on the forward strand.
CTCTTCATCAACCAACTCTCTTTGGGTTGTTTTTCCTGCTTTGAACTGCGTAATGGAACGATTTAGATGCTCAGCGTTGGCTGGTGAACGTAACAGGTGCACCGTTTCCATCAGGCTGTTGTAGTAGTCCAATGACATGACCACCGCATCCTCAGCATCACGCCGGGTAATGACAGTGGTATCTGCATCGTTAACGACACTATCCAACACGGCTTTTAAACCATTTCTGGCTTCTGTAAAGGACACGATTCGCATGGAACCTCCACATGTACATTTTAAGGTACAAGTATGCGCTCGAATGCTCAACCTGTACAGTCTATGGGACATGAGGTTTTTGACGATTTGGCTTTTCTATCCCGACTTCAGGATTAAACCTGTAAAATCCGTAACGCTTATGGCGAACGATATTCAAGCGGCCGGTTCTCAACAGCTTTCAAATTAGCGATAAAATTCAACAAAAAATCTTACCGGACCCAATGGCTTGATATGATGTTTTATCGTTGGCTCTACAACACCATACCGCTCTGGGCTTAGCTCGATGATATCCAGTGCAGGCTCTTTAATCGTGTACTCCAGCAAGCCTTCAAGCACCACAATCTTGCCCCATACACCGTCTTTGGTCGTGTGGTCCTTCAACAATCCCGTGGGAACGCTCTCTTCGGTAAATTCTGGCGTTCTTTTATAGGGAGAAACATTTACGGGTAAATCTTTCATGTTATCGGCTCCTTGTCGCTAATTAGATATTCAGAACGCTCAGAATCGAGAAAGAGAAGATTGATGCTTGATGGGGAATTGCCACCAAGTACCGCGCCTGCCTCACCGTGAACCTGAGTGATGAACGGCGTTAAGCCGGAACGCTCGAAGTTTTTAGCCGCAAGCTTTCGCAACCGCCGTCGTGGCCGATCCCATTGCCTTACACTACGCTTGAAACGATTTTTATACTTTACAGCAGAGGCTCACGTGCGTGCACTTTCCCGTAAAAAGCAGATTCTGGGCCTGATTGGCTGGCTAATACTGGCCTATATAGCCGCTGCCATTGGAGCGGTGGCCTCCGTCAATGCAGCCTCTTTCTATGCAGAGCTTATGCAACCGCCATGGGCACCGCCCGCTTGGTTATTCGGGCCGATGTGGACAACGCTTTACGGCCTGATGGGCATTGCCGCCTGGCTTGCCTGGCGCGAACCCGGCGCCCGGCCCGCGCTTGTGGTGTTCGCAATACAGCTAGCGCTCAACGCCTTATGGAGCTGGCTCTTCTTCGCCTGGCAGCTGGGCGCTATCGCCTTTATCGGCGTGGTCGCGCTTTGGGTGTTGATTTTGATTACGCTGGTGATGTTCTGGCGGCTCAAGCCGTTGGCGGGTGTACTGCTGGTGCCTTACCTCGCTTGGGTGAGCCTGGCCTGTGCGCTGACCTGGAGTGTATGGCAGCTTAATCCGCAGGTGTTGGGGTAATGAACGACCGAACATGGCATTGGAGAGAATAACTATTAAAGAACAGGAAAACATGACTTCCTGACGCACTCTACCTATCAGCTCAATTATAAATAGCGGGATTACCACGCATGAGACTCAAGCAACGTACGGCACTCATTACCGGCGGGGCCAGCGGCATCGGTCTGGCAACGGCTGAGCGTTTTCTTTCCGAAGGCGCGAGCGTGGCACTGCTAGACCGGGATAGCTTGGCGCTGACCAGGGAATGTGCTCGACTCGAGCGCGAAAGCGGCCACCCTGTCGTGGGCGTAGAAGCCGATGTGGCCGAGACGACAGCGGTAAATCGCGCGGTCGCAGAGGTCGGCGATGCCTTGGGGCGAATCGATATTGTGATCAATGCCGCTGGCGTCAATGTTTTCTCGGACCCGCTTGAAACCGATGAAGCAACCTGGCGGCGCTGCCTATCGATCAATCTGGAAGGCGCATGGCGGGTCATTCAGGCCTCACTACCTGGCATGTTGGCCCGCGAGTACGGCCATATCGTCAATATCGCCTCCGTCCACGGGCACAAGATTATCCCCGGCGCCTTTCCGTACCCGGTCGCCAAGCACGGCCTGATCGGCCTGACCCGCTCACTGGGAATCGAATATGCGGCGCGCGGTATCCGTGTTAACTCTATCTCACCTGGCTTGATTCGTACGCCTCCCGCACAAGCCTGGCTGGACGGACTAAGCGAAGCCGAACGCCAACACCAAGTGGATCTGCTGCCATGCCGACGCATCGGTGAGGCCGATGAGGTCGCCAACACGGCGCTTTTTCTAGCCAGCGATGAAGCGCGTTTTATCAATGCCACCGATATTCTGATCGATGGCGGCCGCAGCCAGGTCTACCACTCGTGACGCGATTGCTAACTGGTAACCTTCGGCGACGAAGAAATTACTGCATAGGCAGGCACAGTCACTGATCGAAATTCGGGAATTAGTTACCGAGTTCGATTTAGCGGAATTATCTACTTACAGATGCTTCGGATTGTCGGGGGATTACACTGATAACGCCGCATTACGGGCGCACTATTTGGTGCCGCATTTCAATTAACTGATGTTCGCCCACAACTTCTACTTCTTTGATGAACTCAAATCCAAACCTTTCGTAGTAACTTCTAAGGTAACTGTGAGCGTGGATTTCAATGAAATTGACACCTATATTTTGCGCATATTGAATTATTGCTTGGACAACTTTCGAAGCGACTCCCATTCCTCGGTATACCTCACTGACCGCTACCCTGGCCATAATAGAAGAACCATCTTCTTTTACTGTTAAGCGAGCAGTAGCCATTGGTTCACCGTTTTCAGTTACCAACGCATGGAATGACTCCTCATCAAATCCATCAAGGTCCAACTCTGCAGGGATCTGCTGTTCGCGTGTAAACACCTGATAACGGATACCTCGAGCCAGCTTGATCAACTCAGAATCATTACCGATAGTTACTTCCACTGTTATTTTCCTCCAAGTAAATAACGCAGAGCGCATCGGTGCCTTTTACAGAGCGGAACGACGTAAAAGATATCCGTGCGATGCGTATGCCTTATACACCAGACTTGGCCTTTTGAATCAAAATAGCCAACTCAGGCGCAATTGGTATTTTCTTGAATGGGCTGACATTTGCGCCCCCTGTATTGCCTTGAGGTACTAACCCAAATACGGTTTTAGTCGCAGCCCCAACAATTCTGAAAACCTGACCCAACATTTCTCGGACTGAGTGATTACGAGTCGCCCACATCAGCATCAATACATGCACCTTAACATGCCAATAAGTTGATTCCTGCCCAAGCACATGCGCCCGTTCTAGATGAGCAAACTCTTGCTGGATATCACCGGCTGACCTCGCCAGCTTTGCATTCGCCAGCTCTGCTTCGACGTAAGATGCTATTCGCTGTGAAAAAGTACGTTGCATGAAGACCTCCTAGGGATATAACGAGGCTGTAGAAAAACCCGATTTCGAGCTATCTCCACCGCCTGTTGTCCTTATTCATTTACCCAGCCGGTCATCTGGCTGAGTAAGCTTAATATCGGCATTTAGCCGCTTGAGCGCCCAGCTTAAGCCAGTTGAAGATGTTCTTTTGAGCTCACAAAGCAACATACCCCGCTCCAAGCCCTTCATGACGCGGCCAAGTGCCCATAATTCGCCAACTTCTCAATATTGTGCACCAGACAGTAGAGCTGCCACTGGCCCTGTACTTTCTTCTTGCCCCGCAGGCTAAAGCGGTTCAGCCCCTTCGTTGTGCCAATATTTCCGAACACCGGCTCTACAACTTACATGCGATGGCTGTAAATCTCTTTGCCCTTCGGGCTATCAACTCGGTGCTTCATCCAGTCAGTGTAATTGGGTAAGCGGTTGTTCTCGACAATAAAAGACACTTGTCGCCCTGCGCCGTTGCGATGGTCGGCAAAGCTCGGGGTCTGCATGCATCGGACTTTCTTGGGGCAGTGCCGACATTGCAACAAACGCCCTTCAAAGTGTACCCGGATCTTCCCAGTGTCCGTTTCTCGTTGCCCGCGATAGGACAGCTTTTCGCCGGTTGGGCAGATACACGTTAGCGCTACTGGATCAAACTGAAACGCGCTGGCGGGCGTCGTCTCTCGCCAGCCTTTGTCCGGCAGGTTCTGGTGGCGCTTGCCGTATTTGTCTTTCTGGTCGGCGAACTTCGGATCTCGGCTGCGGAACTGGTTATCGGGGATGTAGCCGTTGATCTGCTGTTCGTGCAGATACTTCATATTGGGTTTACTCGTCTCATCCATGAGACTCGCCCTCCGGGCCAGCCTGCGGCTGTTCAAATTTATTCCCGACAAATTTGTCGTTGGCAAAGCCTGTATCCGCGGTGACGACGGTGCCTTTCTGGTAGATGTTGTCCGCAATCCCGAGCTTCTTAAAACGGGCTGCGACCGTTTCCAGTACGGGCTGCAAGGTGTGATGTTCCTGGCCTTCGCCAAAGGCCTGAGCGTCAATGACGATCTGGTGCTTTTTATCCACCGTGGCGACGCCGTTATAGCCCTGAATCGTGCCCTTGCTGGTGGTCATTTTGGCACTTTCGTTATCGGTCAGATTGCTCTTCACTTCCTTGATTCGCTTCCCCCGGCCCATCCTTGGGCTGCTCGTCTTTAGGAAACGATCCACTTTGTTCATGGCGGCATCTAGCGAGAGAATCGTCCTGGCCCGTCGGATATCCCGGTCCAGATCGGCTTCCGTCTCGGCCTCATCGCGCGCGTAGTGCTCCAGTAGGTGATGCCGAATCAGGCCTCTCAGTTTCTCACGCTTCTCGCCCAACTCTTTGAATGTGCCAGACCACTCTTTGGAAGCGTCGGAGGACATCTTGCAGCCATCAATGGCAAAGAGTTCGTTACCCAACAAGCCTTGTTCGTGGCACACCAGCAGCACTTGTTCGAACAGCGCTTCAATCTCATCAGCATGGCGGCTGACGAAGCTGGCCAATGTGGTGAAGTGGGGAACGGTATCGCAGGAAAGGGCTTTGAAAATGATGTTGGTCTCGCAGCACCATTGCATTTCACGACTGGAGGTGATGCCTTTTGAGTAAGCAAACAGGATAATCTTGAGCAGGAT
>NZ_KB898655.1:0-299 GCF_000377665.1 Vreelandella zhanjiangensis DSM 21076
GTATCGCCACCATCGAGGGAGTACTCCCACGTGGCGCCAGGCTCGAGGTTACCCACATTAACCGTGCCATCGCTGGTAATACCGTCGCTGTCATCCGCGCCAGTGTCATTTGCTAATGCGAGCGCAGGAGCTATCGGAGCAGTAACATCTCCATCAGCATCCGCATCTGCATCGGCGTCTGCATCACCATCAGCATCTGCATCTGCATCTGCATCGGCGTCTGCATCTGCATCGGCGTCACCATCAGCATCTGCATCGGCGTCTGCATCGGCGTCTGCATCTGCATCGGCGTCTGCATC
>NZ_KB898655.1:714-143829 GCF_000377665.1 Vreelandella zhanjiangensis DSM 21076
CATCTGCATCGCCATCGGCGTCTGCATCACCATCCGCATCTGCATCGGCGTCTGCATCGCCATCGGCGTCTGCATCACCATCTGCATCTGCATCGGCGTCTGCATCACCATCAGCATCTGCGTCTGCGTCACCATCGTCTGGATCCATTGGTTCGCCGGCGTCTGGTTCATCACCATCGTCGATGCCACCACCGGCTCCAGGCTCTTCGTTATCAGGAGGATTAGAATCGGAACTAGAACCAGAAGAATTGCTGGCTGCAATGGCTGCGCCCAATACGCCTAAGCCACCGAGGGCAAATACCCACGGAGAGACATCGCCAGCAGCCACTAACCCTTCTTCATTAATTTCAGCGAAGGCGAAATGCGACCAAGGTGATTGATACTGTCCTAACCAGAGTACTCCGTTGGAATCCTCTAGTATCAGCTCGCTACGTACGCCATCGGTGACAACAAAGAAATCAGCAATAACAATCTGCTCACCTGATTTGAGTACAATAACCAGATCCATACCCGACTGGTTAAATGACGCAATTTCTTCAGGACCAACCGATATTTTTACAGCGCTGGGAGATTGCAGCGCTATAACGTCATTTGCTTGTTGTTGCGTGACGTTGCCATTAGCTTTTTCTGTAATAACTATCGCTTGGTTAGCCATGTTTCACCTTCTCGTTTCTATGTACGGTCCCTGGAGCCACAAGAGCCTGCGAGCCTGGACAGTTTTAACTAGCGACACCACATCGCTAATGCTCTTTTACAAGCATTAGCGACATGAATTCGATCTTTTAAAATTATTCTTTTCATCAAACGCTTACGCTTTAAAATCATCAAAGCTCATGCTATTCATCTTGATATTCATAGCGGGTTATCAGCCAATAGAAAGAAATCATTCCAGCTCAATGGCTTTAATTCTTGTAACGCTAAGATCTTTCTTTCAAGACAATGTTGACTCGACGATTTTCCGCTAAACATGAAATGAGCTGCGGTCTTGGCATATTGTCAGCACAGGATACGATTGGCTCGTTTTCGCCTCGCCCTTCATAAGTAATCCACTGCTGTGAAACACCCCCTTCTATTAAAGCAATAGAAACAGCCCGAGCTCTTTGTTCAGAAAGATTCAAGTTATAACCAGCATCACCAAGCCGATCGGTATAGCCGATTACTTCAATGGAAGGATTATTGAAATTTTGCAGAACTTCAGCAGAGAGTTGACGTATAGCGTTTATACCCCCGGGAGAAATATCTGCACTATCAAAGGCAAACAGCAGATCTGCCGATAGAGAAAGTACGTCAGGTTTTACGAGCGCTGCATACCTGGCACCACACTGGGACCTGCGCCACTCGAAGCTACTAAGCACCTGATTTGAAAAAGAAATCTTATACTGACATACTAAATAGTCGTTATCTTCCAAGGGTAAATTGATATTGTAAAACCAATTATTGTCCTGAATACTGGAAGTAGAATCGTTAGGATTGCCGAGTAAATTAACAGTCTGTTCTTTAGAGAGTCGGCCTACCCCATTTTGCACTTGGGCAATATTAGGAACAGGCAGAAACAACCCGTTGCGAATATAACCTGGCCTTATATCAGCAACTTCCAGACTTACATCAGTAAAGTTTTGAGCATGCACATCGGCTACTATTCCGACAAACGCTGCTGCCAATATAATTGGCTTTGCCCACTTGATCATAACGTCCCCTTTCTCTCAAAGAATAACGTAATAAAATAAAGGCTTAAGCCAAAAATGCCCAAAAACCTCTTATTAGATTTCTTATCACCCTTACTTTCTATTTTTTTGACATAGATCAACATCAACAATATTAATTTAATACAAAAAAAGTAGCATTCAAGAAAAAGAATTAATCCAAATTTATTGTTAATAAGTTCAAAAAAATGAATCCTGTATCTCACCTTTATTAAAACCTTAATAATTTTTAGCTAAAAAATTAATTAGATTAAGTACTTGTGGCTTTATTTTTATAAAAACCAAAAGTAACAAAAAGTATCTTTCAAACTTTTAAGCCGAAATGCATGAAAAAAATCTTATGGTAACTTCTAATTAATCGATTCATAGGACAAAAAAAATATTTATTAACAGGCTAAAAAAAAACACTTAATTACAATTAGACACAGAAAGGAAAAAATACACAGCAATGGCTTTGATCATTGCCAATTAAGCTTTTTAAACCAACAACCTATGATTAACATTACTTAATTTGATAGCTTATTAACTAATTTAAAAGCACAAATAGTTATAAGAAAGAGCATAGCTTTTATAAATTGCTTATTGGGAAGTGAATAAGATTTCGAGGCTTTATCTAGTGGGCTAGGATTAGTAATTAGGCCTCAAACAGCGAGAAGATGATGCCTGACAGCTAGCTCTCAACAGACCTCTACCTGTTGAAAAATGGTTAAAAACCTAGCATCCCAGAACAGCATAGTGTTCTGATGAACCAGTCGGAGGAACAAGGAAGGTACAAATAGACGTACGTTGACAGGGAACGTAACGCAGGAGAAAAAGCTAGAAAAGATGATGGCGGGTAAGAAAATTATTCAGGGTAGCCCGTTACTCGCTATCAACCTGATAGATTGATAGCGAGCACTGACCACCCTGGCGGTGCTAACAACGTTAGCTCCTAAATTGACAGGCGATTAACGACGCTTGGGTTTACGCATCGTCTGTACCGGGCGGCGCTTGTTCTTATCGCGGCTCCAGCGGTTCTTTTCATCCGGCGTAAGCTCAGGCACCTTGCGTGTTTCAAGGTTGGCGAGCGTGGCGAGATCATCGACTTCGTCTTGAGAAAGCTCGACCCACTCGCCTGCTTTAGCGCGCTTATCGATAAAGATATTACCGTAGCGAACACGCTTCAAGCGGCTCACGGTAAGCTCTTGAGATTCCCATAAGCGGCGTACTTCCCGGTTACGACCCTCAAGAATGACAACGTGGAACCAAGTGTTGATGCCTTCACCGCCAAATTCCTGCACATCGGTAAAGCGCGCGGGGCCATCTTCCAGCATAACGCCATCGACCATCGCCACGATGTGCTCGCGCTTCACCTCGCCCATTACGCGAACCGCATATTCGCGTTCAACCTGGGTAGAGGGATGCATTAACCGATTGGCAAGCTCCCCATCAGTTGTGAAAAGCAGCAAGCCACTGGTGTTGATATCAAGCCGGCCGATCGCTATCCAGCGCTCACCCTTCAAGCGGGGCAACCGCTCAAATACCGTACGGCGGCCTTCTGGGTCTTTGCGGGTGCACAGCTCACCTTCTGGCTTGTTGTACATAATGACGCGACGCGGTGCTTCGTTCTCGGGTCTCAGCGTGACAGGGCGATCATCAAAACTTACCTTATCGCGGTTTTCAACGCGGTCACCCAGCTTGGCTACCTGACTGTTGACCTTTACTCGGCCATCAGAAATCGCGGTTTCCATTTCACGCCGTGAGCCTAAGCCTGCTCGAGCAAGCACTTTCTGGAGCTTTTCGCTAACGGGGGGAGTGTTATTACTCTGAGTCATCGTCTGACCTCATATCATTGGTCTGCGTGCGCGCACTGTCATCATTGGAGCGCTGCGCACGTGCCGCAAGCCGTGCTTCTAAATCAGCAAAACTTAGCGGCTGGTTTAACGCCGTCTCGGCGTGGTCGTCGGCTCTCTCAGCCGTCTTGGGTGGCGCATCCTGCACGCTTTCTGGCGCCTCGTCCAGTGTTTCTTCAGGCTCAGCTGTCTCATCAGCATCAATGTCAGCTAGCGCATCTTGCAGTGTAGGTGAATCAGACTCGTCATTGTCCTCCCAGTTGGCTAATTCATGCATGGGAGGCAGCGCATCAAGGGTTTTTAGGCCGAAATCGTCCAGAAAGCTTCGCGTGGTGGCATAGACGGCAGGCCGCCCCGGCACATCCCGATGGCCGACAACCCGAATCCAGCCGCGCTCCATCAAGGTACGCATGATTGAGCTACTCACACTCACCCCGCGTACTTCTTCTATATCACCACGAGTCACGGGCTGCCGGTAGGCAATCAATGCCAGCGTTTCAAGCAGCGCACGCGAATAGCGCTGGGGACGCTCATCCCATAACCGCGAAACCCAGTGAGACAGGCGCGGCCGGATACGCAGTTGGAACCCCGACGCCGTTTCGACCAGCTCCAACGCGCCTTCTTTGTGTCGATCACCAAGACGTGCTAGTGCGTCACGCAACTCTCGCCTTGCCGGGCATTCGTCATCAAGGAACAGTGTTTCAAGCCGCTCTACTGGCAAAGGCTCGCCAGCCGCGAGCAGCGCGGCTTCAATAATATCGTCTAAGGTGGTATCCCTCATGGTGACTCCTCATCAGGCTCAAAAGCGGGCTCTTCAAAGGAATCGCTGCCGATCTCTCCAGACTCATGACTATCATTTACGGCTTCGTCGAAAGCAGACTCTTCATCCGCCTGCGTGCCGCTGCGTGCACGAACATGAATCGGTGATAAGGGCGCGTTTTGAACAATTTCAATCATTGCTTCTTTTGCCAGTTCTAGAATCGCCATAAAGGTAACCACCACCCCAGCCCGCCCTTCTTCCAAGGCAAACAGCGCTTCAAAAGGGGTGTAATGCTCTTCTGTCAGCTGCTCCATAATTTTAAGCATGCGCTCACGGGTAGACAGCACTTCACGGCTGATTTGGTGGGCCTTAACCAGCTCAGCGCGCTTGAGGATATCGGACAGAGCGCCCAAGAGTTCATCCAGCTCAACATCGGGATGAATCATTCGGGTCTCAAGCGGCGGCAGGCCTGCCTGCACGCTAAACCAGTCGCGCCCCATACGGGGCAGCGTATCCAGTGTTTCCGCCGCCGTCTTTAAACGCTCATACTCCTGCAGCCGTCGAATCAGCTCTGCGCGCGGATCTTCTTCGTCGTCACCCTCAGCTTTAGGAGGGCGGGGAAGCAACGTGCGGGATTTAATTTCCGCCAGCATAGCGGCCATCAGCAGGTATTCACCGGCAAGTTCGATCTCCATGGCTTTCATCAGCTCTACGTACTCAATGTACTGGTGCGTAATAGCGGCCACGTTGATGGTTAAGATATCTAAATTTTGCCGACGAATAAGGTAAAGCAAGAGATCCAAAGGCCCTTCGAATGTCTCCAGGAAAACGCGCAAGGCCTCGGGGGGAATGTATAAGTCTTCCGGCAGCTGGGTAATAGGCTCGTCAAATAACCGCCCAAGCGCTTCCACTACGGGTTCTGCCTCGAGGGTAGCCGTATACTCAGGGTCAGCGATAGTGTTGTGTATCTCACTCACGCAGTAGACATCTCTTGGTCAGTGGGCGTTGGCAGGCAGTGTAACAAAGTCGGCACTTGACGTTGCGCATGATGCGCGTTGCGTTAGCCTGCTTCGGTGGCTTTACGATAGCGTCCCTCATAGTCGAAGAGCTTGTCGCGAATCTGAAAATGTCGGCCTACCTTACGTCCGACTACAAAATCTGGAGGGCGCAAGCGGCGCTGCTCGCTAATAACGTCTTCTGGCTTGATGGGTTGCCAGGGCGTACCCGGAGCGCGCAAATGCCGACGCAAAAAGGCAGCATAAAAGGCACGCCGCTGGGCGGGGGTTTCCAGGGCAAACCACTCGGAAAGCGTTGTGCCATCCTCATCGTGATAAGTCACTTTCAGGCGTGGTAACCCCCGCCCATTGATGGTTGACTCCAGCTGCATTCCGCTTACCCGTAATACCCGGGCATCTTTTAATCTGAGTGCGTCTTTAAGCTTGTCATCGGCATCCACCAATAGCTGTTCGCAGCCGTGGCAGCGGCGTGCCGCAATATCATTCTCAGCGCCACAGTTATCGCAAACCTTGAAGCGAAAGCGAAAGTCACACTGGTGCTGCTTGCCTTTCTCATCTTCCAGCAGCCCCTGGCAGCGGCGACCAAAATGCTCGATAACCAGTTCACCGTCGCGCTTGCCCCAAAACAGATTAGCGTGGCCGCAGGCCGGGCATTCCACCTGCACCGGCTCATTATCCCCCGCCGGTTTCGGCTCGCCTACTTCCGGCGCGTAAAGATCCCAGGGGTTACCCGCGTAATCCAAAATCAGACAGTCCTGTTTCCCCGGTGAAAGCCGAAGCCCTCGGCCGGCAATCTGTTGATACAGGCTTACTGATTCCGTCGGCCGGAGCATTGCAATCAAATCCACATGCGGCGCATCAAAGCCGGTGGTCAGCACCGAGACATTGACTAAGTATTTAAGCACGCACGCCTTAAAGGCATTAATCAGCTGAGTACGCTCTGCCGACGGCGTAGCCCCGGTAATCAGCGCCGCCTGGTCGGCAGGTAAATACCCCATAATTTCTTCGGCATGAGCGATGGTTGCTGCAAATATCATCACCCCATGCCGCTCAGCGGCACGCTCAACAATCTGGCTGATAATCATGGGCGTGGCGCGATTGCCTGCCACGACTCGATTTAGCTCTGCTTCGCGATAATAGCCATTTTCAGCAGGCGCCAGCATGGAAAAATCATATCCTTCGATCGCCATATCCAGACGTTTGGGTTCGGCAAGATAGCCTTGCTTTACCATCAAGCGCAGCGGCTGTTCAAACACGCAGTCACGAAAAAAGCTCGCGTCACTGCCGCGTACCATGCCGTGGTAATGACGGTGGTAGATAAATCCCTGGCCCAGCCGGTAAGGCGTCGCGGTCAGCCCTAGCACTTTCAGATTAACGTTTTGTGCCCGTAGGTGATCGATCACCTGACGGTAGCTGGCATCTTTATCAAGCGATACGCGGTGGCATTCATCAATGACTAGCAGAGTGAAGCCTTCGTCATTGAACGACTCAAGGTTACGCACGACCGATTGCACCGAGCCAAAAACCACCTGACGCGACGCTTCCTTGCGCTTCAACCCCGCGCTGAAGATATCGGCCTTTAGACCATAGGCCTGATACTTGGCGTGATTCTGCTCCACCAGTTCGCGTACATGAGCCAGTACCAATACGCGGCCTCTCGCCAACCGGGCAAGCTCAGCAATGACCAGTGATTTTCCGCTTCCCGTGGGCAACACCACCACCGCGGGTTCGCTAGACGCGCGAAAATGCGTAACGACACGTTTAACCGCATCTGTTTGGTATGGGCGTAAAGCAGGTGGCGGCATGCGACTCCAATGGCCAGAAATTTAATTAGCAGGCTATAGAACTATTTGGCTTATTACCTATCAAAGCTATTAACACGCTTATTAATAGCCATCTTTTATTGTCACGACGATGGCGTATCCCCTAACGGAGGAATCCTTATGAAAGCGAACGATCATTTCCGTTCTGAATGCCCAGAATGCAACAGCCGCTTAAAACGCCTTCCCGCTACACGTCGCGATAAAAGTCATGTGTACTGCATGGACTGTGGACATGACTTTGGTCGCTATGCGTTCTTGATTGAGCGTTATCGCCATGAGCTTGAAACGCTTGAGCTACGCCTTAACACGCCCCTAAATACTCAAACGGCATCTGGCCAATAGTACGCCAGACACTGCCACTATACATTTCAGGAAATGAAGAGCAGTTGAGAACAGTTTAAGAGTAGCGTTAGCCATAACGGCGGCCCAAGGGCCGCCGTTATGCGTTGTTAATGGCTTACACGTTGTCGAGGATTAACCGACCCAGACACGCGCATTACGGAACATACGAAGCCACGCACCATCTTCAGTCCACTCTGCCGGGCGCCAGGAGTTGGTTACCGCGCGGGTAACCCGCTCCGGATGGGGCATCATGATAGTGACGCGACCATCCGGTGTGGTTAGCCCGGTGATGCCCGAAGGCGAGCCGTTGGGGTTAGCCGGGTAACGCGTGGTCACCTGGCCATAGTTATCGATATAGCGCAGGGCAATCTGACTGCTGGACTGCATGCTGCGCAGGTGCGCCGTATCGCGGAACTCAGCGCGGCCTTCACCGTGGGCAACGGCAATAGGCAGTTGAGAGCCTTCCATACCGGCCAGCAGGATCGACGGCGTTTTCTCAACGCGCAGCATAGCTACTCGGGCTTCAAACTGCTCTGACTCGTTACGCATGAAGCTTGGCCAGTTTTCGGCACCGGGGATCAGCGTCTTCAGCTGCGACAGCATCTGGCAACCATTACACACGCCCAGCGAGAAGCTGTCATCGCGTGTAAAGAAAGCCTCAAACTGATCGCGTGCGCGTTCGTTGAACAGCACCGATTTAGCCCAGCCGCCGCCAGCACCTAACACATCGCCGTAAGAGAAGCCGCCACACGCCACGAGCCCTTTAAATTCATCCAGGGCCACGCGGCCTTCCAGGATATCACTCATGTGGACATCCACTGCGTCAAAGCCTGCTTTATCAAACGCCCAGCCCATCTCGACCTGGCCGTTAACCCCCTGCTCGCGCAGTACCGCCACAGCGGGTTTAGCCATGTTGATAAACGGCGCGCTGATATCTTCATTGATATCGAACGTCGGCGTAGCGAAAAGGCCAGGGTCACGCGTATCGAGCAGATTATCGAACTCGTTTTTAGCGCACTCAGGGTTATCGCGCAGCGCCTGCAGACGGTAGCTGGTTTCCGACCAGGTGCGCTGAGTCAGTTGCCGCGTCGTTTCTAACAGCGGCTCTTCAAACAGCGTTACCCGTACCTGATCGTCGTAACGCGGACGAGCAATGACACCGCACGTTTCAATGCCGGCCACGGCAAACTGAGTCAACACTTCTTCGGTGTGCTTGCGGTTAACCTGAATCACCGCACCAAGCTCTTCAGAGAACAGCGCGTTAAGCGCCTCAACCGGCTCATCAATCATCCAGTCGAGCTTAATCTCAAGGCCAGCGTGCGCGGCAAAAGCCATCTCCAGCAGCGTGACAATCAGACCGCCATCGCTACGGTCGTGATACGCCAGCAGCTTGCCGTCACGGTTAAGCCCTTGGATAACCTCAAAGAAGGCTTTGATATCTTCTGGATCGTCCACATCAGGGCAGGTATTGCCCACCTGGCCGTATACCTGCGCCAGCGCAGAACCACCCAAGCGGTTCTGGCCGTTGCCCAGGTCGATCAGGATCAGGTCTGATTCATCCTGATCAAGGTTGATCTGCGGCGTCAGCGTACCCAGCGCGTCGGTGACCGGGGCAAACCCGGTAATCACCACCGACAGCGGCGACGTGATGCTCTTGTCTTCGCGCTCTCCCTGATCATTCTCATCCTGCCAGGAGGTACGCATCGACATGGAGTCTTTGCCCACCGGCACCGCAATGCCCAGCGCCGGGCAAAGCTCCATCCCTACGGCGTGAACCGCGTCATAAAGCGCTTGGTTCTCACCGGGGTGATCGGCAGCGCTCATCCAGTTGGCGGAAAGCTTGATATCTCCCAGCTTGGCAATCGGCGCGGCCGCAAGGTTGGTAATCGCCTCGGCCACTGCCAGGCGTGCGCTGGCCGCGGGGTTAATCAAGGCAACCGGCGGGCGCTCACCCATGGCCATCGCTTCACCGGCATGCGTGTCATAACTTGCAGTGGTCACCGCTACATCGGCAACCGGCACCTGCCAAGGGCCCACCATCTGGTCACGGGCCACCTGGCCTGTAATCGAGCGGTCGCCAATGGTAATCAAGAAGCTTTTGGATGCCACGGCGGGCAGACGCAAAACGCGGTCCAACGCTTCGCGAAGATCCAGGTTATCCAGCATGACGCCGGAAAGCTCGGGCGAGTGACGCTCAAAGCTGCGCTGCATTTTCGGCGCTTTACCGAACAGCACGCTCATCGGCAGATCAATCGGCTTGCTTTGGAAATGGCCATCGCGCACTTCCAAATGGTGATCGGCCTGGGCTTCTCCCACGACGGCATAGGGGCAGCGCTCGCGCTTACACAGCGCATCAAACGTATCCAGGTCTTCCGGCGCAACGGCCAGTACGTAACGCTCCTGGGCTTCGTTACACCAGATTTCCAGCGGGCTCATGCCCGGCTCGGCGTTGGGCACGGCGCGTAAATCGAAAAGTCCACCGCGGTTGCCGTCTTTAACCAGTTCAGGCAGCGCGTTGGAAAGCCCGCCTGCACCGACGTCGTGAATAAAGCGAATCGGATTTTTATCGCCCAGCGACCAGCAGCGGTCGATGACTTCCTGGGCACGCCGCTCGATTTCGGGGTTTTCACGCTGCACCGAGGCAAAATCCAGATCAGCGCTTGAAGTGCCGGAAGACATGCTGGAAGCCGCCCCACCGCCCAAGCCGATCAACATCGCCGGGCCGCCCATCACAATCAGCTTGCCGCCCACCGGGATATCGCCCTTTTGAACGTGCTGAGCGCGAATGTTGCCGTAACCACCGGCCAGCATGATCGGCTTATGGAAACCGCGCCGCTCAATACCGCCTTCGTTAAGCGTATCCTGCTCGTAGGTGCGGAAGTAGCCATTGAGATTAGGGCGACCAAATTCATTGTTAAACGCGGCGCCACCAATCGGCCCTTCAAGCATGATGGCAAGGGCTGACTGCATGCGCTCGGGCTTACCGTAATCAAACGCTTCCCACGGCTGCACGAATTCAGGGATTCGCAGGTTGGAAACGGTAAAGCCGGAAAGGCCTGCTTTCGGTTTGCCGCCGATACCGGTTGCACCCTCATCACGAATTTCACCACCAGAACCAGTTGCGGCACCCGGGAACGGCGCAATCGCGGTGGGATGGTTATGCGTTTCCACCTTCATCAGAATATGGATCGGCTCTTGATGGGTGCCATATAGCGCGCGCTCACCCTCAGCACCGGTCAGCGGCGTCGCATAAAAGCGCCCTGCCTGGCTGCCTTTGATAACCGCCGCATTATCGCTATACGCCGATAAGACGTTGTCAGGGGAGGTCGCAAAGGTGTTCTTGATCATTTTAAACAGCGAGTGGGACTGCGGCTCGCCGTCAATCACCCAGTCGGCGTTGAAAATTTTATGTCGGCAATGCTCTGAGTTCGCCTGCGCAAACATCATCAGCTCAACGTCAGTGGGGTTACGCTGAAGCTCGTTGAAGGCATCTACCAAATAATCAACTTCATCGTCGGCCAGCGCCAGACCCAGCTCGCGGTTAGCGGTCACCAGCGCATCACGGCCGCTGTTCAGTATATCCACACTGCCCAGCGGCGCCGGCGCGTGATGGGCAAACAATCTTGCCGCATCAGACGCGTCATCAAGCACGGCCTCCGTCATGCGGTCGTGCAATAACGCCGCCAGGGCCACTAGACTCTCTTCGCTGGGAACGGCGCTAAACCCTACCCGGTAATCAATTCCACGCTCTATACGCCGAATTTCTGACAGCCCGCAGTTATGCGCGATATCGGTCGCTTTCGATGACCAGGGTGACTGAGTGCCTAGACGTGGCACCACCAGAAAACGCTCGCTCTGGGCAGGTATCTCAGTGCTGGTATGCGTACCGTAATCCAACAGCTGTGTCAGACGCTCTTGGGAGGCGTCACTGAGTTCTTCATGGTGATCAATAAAATGAACATAGTGGGCAGACAGTGCCTCCACCTCGGGAACACGTTCACGCAGCACCGTTAACAGCCGTGTATGACGGAAGGCAGAAAGGGCGGGCGCGCCTCGCAGTTCGAGCATATCCTGAAGCCTCTAGAGCAGAGAAAATTCGTGCAGGGAAATAGCAGGCCGCAACGCGGCCCCCTTAAATGACACTAATTAGCCACTATGATACTGGAAAGCGGCGGCCACACGAAATCAACAAGGTGACAGCATGATCCTGGCTGGGTATCGTGGCAGCTTGTTTCATGCCGACAAGACCCCATGCCGACATTGATCTATCAACATTTCATAGCGCGTTTTCGTCTCTATTTTACCCTAATTATCATTGCTTTACTGATATTGACACCCACCTTTCCCAAGGTACCCAAAGGCGAACATTTAACGCAGATTCAAGCCAAAGATTTTATTACTGCTCATACGCGCAACACTCCCACGACCTATTATGAAGGCCGCCAGGGACCGACCGGCTTTGAGTACGAGCTGATGCACCAGTTCGCCGAATATTTAGGCGTGAGCCTCAACCTCAACGCCAAGCATCATGCCGAGAGCGTTTTGTCGGCGGTACGTGAGCAGGGCGACCTTGGCGCGGCGGCGCTGCCTCTTCTCCCCGATACAACAGAGGTGTATTACACACGTCCGATTATTCAAATGCAGCCGCTGGTCGTCTACCGGCGGGGTTTACACGGCATACAGGAACCCGGTGATCTGGTGGGCCTTGAGCTGGGTACGCTGAGCCAAGCGGGTACCAGCGAAGCCCTGCGTGAACTTCAGCGTGACTACGCTAATTTAAGCTGGAGGGAGTCCCACGAGCTGGAAGTAGCCGAACTGCTCGCTCAGGTAGAAAGCGGCACGCTGGATGCAGCGGTTATTTTTGATCATCAGTTTCGACTTAACCGGCTGTTCTTCCCTAATGTTGAGCGGGGCTTTTTACTCGGCGACCCGCTTTCCATGGTATGGGCCGTGCCCAGGGGGCGTGGTTTAGGGCTGCTGGAGGCTGCCAATGACTTTCTGCAAAACCTGCAGGAAAACGGCACGCTCAACCATCTGGTGAACCGCTACTTTGGCCATGACGACTACCTGGAGTATGTCGGCACGCGTACCTTCCTGGGCCACCTTGATGCACGTCTGCCCCAGTTTGCCGACCTGTTTAAGCAGGCCGCCGCCGCAACCGGATTTGACTGGAAACTGCTGGCCGCGGTGGGCTATCAGGAGTCTCATTGGGACGCCGATGCGGTTTCCCCCACCGGTGTACGCGGACTGATGATGCTGACCCACCCGACCGCGAGCGAAATGGGTGTGGCTAACCGGCGTGACGCGGCGCAAAGCATTGATGGCGGCGCACGCTATCTGCGCAGTCTTAAAGACCGGCTGCCTGAAAGCATTACCGGTAATGACCGCTTGTACATGGCCATGGCGGCCTACAATATTGGCCTCGGCCACCTTTACGATGCGCGCAAACTGGCAGAAGCAGGCGGTAAGAATCCCAACCTGTGGAACGATGTGCGTGAGACGCTGCCGCTCTTACAGCATCAGGAGTGGTATAGCCAAACGCGCCATGGTTACGCACGCGGCGGCGAACCGGTCATTTATGTGCGCAACATTCGCCGCTATTACGAAATGATCGAGTATGTGGAGCGCAGCCGTCAGCAGTTTTTCCAATTAGAACAGGCAGGCATTGAAGATGCTGCCCAGTTGCCTTTCGAACTGATTCCCCCGCTCACCCCCTAGCCCTTTTTTAAAACGCTCCACGCCTAACGCTGTCGATGATTAAAGCCCAGCCATTGACAATGGTTATGCAAATAACCATTGTTGTATAATTTACAACACTATAAGCATGCTCGGTGAACGGTATTCATATCGCTGTTTTCAGATAAAAAATGTGCGTTTAAATGGCATAAAAAAGGAAATTTACGCCGTTTGAATTACGCTTTGCAGACATACAAGTAAAAACGTTTGCCGCCCCAGGCGGTCGCGCCGTCAACAGAACAGGTTGGCTTGCACTACCGCAATGTGCGCTCAATAGCTGCCATACATTGTCATGATGGGAAACCAGGGATCGCTTTGATGAACGCCAACGTCGATACATTTTCAAGCCATGAAAACGAAGTGCAGGCACTGCGCGAAGCGCTTCAAAATCGCCTGGCGCAACTGCTGCCTGAAGGTCATGAACACGACCTGGTGTGTGAGGCAATGCGCGAAGGCACCCTGGCACCCGGCAAACGTATTCGCCCTCTTCTACTCATGCTTGCGGCACAGGATTTAGGCTGCGAGCCAGATAAGCCCGGCCTTCTGGATCTGGCATGTGCCGTGGAAATGATCCACGCCGCCTCGCTAATCCTTGACGACACTCCCTGCATGGATAACGCCCTTTTACGTCGCGGTAGACCCACTATTCACCGCCAGTTCGGCGAAAATGTCGCGATCCTTGCTGCCGTAGCGCTTCTCAGCCGGGCCTTTGGCGTGGTGGCAACAGCCGACGGCTTATCGGATACCTGCAAGACACAGGCGGTGGCAGAGCTTTCCACAGCTGCCGGTTTACAAGGGCTGGTTCAGGGCCAGTTTCGCGACTTAAGCGAAGGCAGTAGCGCCCGCAGCGCCGAGGCCATCATCACTACCAACACACTTAAAACCGGCGTGCTGTTTGATGCCACGCTGCAAATGGCTGCTATTGCCGCAGGCACCTCGCCCGAGATACGTCACTCGCTGCGCTGCTTTGCCCAGGATCTGGGGCAGGCTTTTCAGCTACTGGATGACCTTTCCGATGGCCTGAGCGGTACCGGTAAGGACATCAACAAAGACAGCGGCAAATCAACTCTGGTGGCCATGCTGGGCACTCAAGCCGTACACCAGCGCCTTCAGGAGCACCTGCATAGCGCCGACGAGCACTTGTCATCTGCTTGCGCGCAGGGGGCGGCGACCCGGCGCTTCATGCACACCTGGTTCGATAAGCAGTTGGCCACGTTTAGCTGACGCAGCATGTTTTATCGTGCAGGATTCAGATTCAAGGGAGCGGCAATGAAGGACACCGAGCTGACACAGCGTAAAAACGACCATCTGGATATTGTGCTCAACCCAGCGCTGGCTAGAAAAACCATCCGCACGGGGTTTGAGCGTTGGCGCTTTGAGCACTGCGCACTACCCGAGCTCGACCTGGACAGCATTGACCTACGCACCGTGCTGTTTGGGCGCACCCTGCAGGCGCCCCTGCTGATTAGCTCAATGACCGGCGGCGCCAGCCGGGCCACCAGCATCAATCGCTATTTGGCCCAAGCGGCCCAAACCCTGGGCCTTGCCATGGGCGTTGGCTCCCAGCGCGTGGCGCTTGAGAGCGAAGCCAACTGGGGGTTAACCAGCGAACTGCGCCAGATTGCCCCCGATATTCCTCTGCTCGCCAACCTCGGGGCGGCGCAACTACTTGGCAAGCACGGCGTTGACTATGCCCGCCAGGCAGTCGACATGATCGAGGCCGATGCACTGATTGTGCACATCAACCCGTTACAGGAAGCCCTGCAAACCGGCGGGGACCGTGACTGGCGCGGCATTCTGCTGGCGATAGAACAGGTGTCGAACGCCCTGGCGGTACCGGTGTTGGTGAAAGAAGTCGGTGCGGGGCTCTCAGCATCGGTTGGCCGCCAGCTAGCGGGCGCGGGTGTTGCCATGCTGGATGTTGCCGGTGCCGGTGGCACCAGCTGGGCCGCCGTAGAAGGCGAGCGCGCCAGCACGCCGCAAAAACGCGCCGTGGCCATGGCCTTTGCCGACTGGGGCATTCCAACGGCCCAAGCGCTGTGCGATTTACGTAAAACGCTACCCGATATGCCCTTAATCGCGTCAGGAGGTATTCACGACGGCATTGACGCCGCAAAAGCGCTCTGCCTGGGAGCCCAACTGGTAGGCCAGGCGGCAGCGAGCTTAAACAGCGCCAATACCTCAGCCGAGGCGGTCATCGAACACTTTCAAATCCTGATCGAGCAGCTGCGGGTTGCCTGTTTTTGTACGGGTAGCGCGGATTTAGTCGCGTTAAAGCACGCCACGCTGCTGCGTATAGAGAACGACGCATGAGCCACTATGCGGTTGTTGCGCCACCGCTATATAGCCACGTCAAAGCCCTGCAGGCGCTTGCTTTACAGTTGATTGAACGCGGCCATCAGGTAACGTTTGTGCAACAGTTTGAAGCGCTTGGCCTGCTTAGCGACTCACGCATCGGATTTTACCCGCTGGGCGAGCAGCGCCTTCCTGCGGGTAGCTTGGCCAAGACCTTAACGCGGGCAGCACGTCCATCGGGCCTAGGGCTTTTTTGGTTAATCAGCGATTTGGCCCGCACCACCGATATGCTGTGCAGCGAATTGCCTGCGGCTCTTGAAGCGCTTGGCGTGGATGGACTGATTGTGGATCAAATGGAAGCGGCCGGCGGGTTGGTCTCCGACGCTCTGGGCCTGCCTTATGTATCGGTGGCATGTGCCCTGCCGGTCAACCGCGAGCCGGGGTTGCCGCTACCCGTAATGCCGTTTGCCTATTCAAACAGCGCCCAGGCCAGGCATCGTTATGAGGTCAGCGAAACCATTTATGACTGGCTGATGCGCCCCCAGGCGCGCGTTATTGCCCGACATGCCCAGCGCCTTGGGTTAACGCCCCGACACTCGCTGCACGAATGTTTATCACCGCTGGCCCAGATCAGCCAAACGCCCTTAGCGCTCGACTTCCCCCGCACCGTTCTACCCGCCTGCTTTCATGCGGTAGGGCCCTTGCGTGAACCCAAGCCGGATACGGCTAAATTGAGCGCACACGCCGATATGCCCAGGCAGCCGTTTGTGTTTGCCTCGCTAGGTACGCTCCAGGGCCATCGCTACCGGCTATTTTGCAAAATAGCCCAGGCCTGTCAGCAGCTCAACATGCCGCTTTTGATTGCCCACTGCGGCGGGCTAAATGCTGCCCAAGTTAACCAGCTTAAAACCTACCCGGCCACTTTCGTTACCGATTTTGCCGACCAGCGGGCTGTTTTAGAGCAGGCACGCGCCGTTATTACCCATGGCGGCTTGAATACGGTAATTGATGCAGTCGAAAGCGCTACTCCGATGCTTGCCATTCCTATCGCCTTCGACCAGCCAGGCGTTGCCGCGCGCATCGCCCATCACGGGATCGGCCAACGCGTTTCTCGTTTTTCAAGCGCATCGACGGTGGCCAAACGGTTGGGCCGTCTACTCAACAACGATGCTTATCAGCAGCGCCTGCACGCCATGCGCTCACCGCTCGCCCAGGCAGGCGGTGCGAAACAGGCCGCGGATATTACCGAGCAGGCTTTACGCGAACAGCGTCCGGTGTTGGCGAGGGCGGCATGATGAATACCCAGTGGGATGTGATCTTAGTAGGCGCAGGCTTGGCCAACGGGTTGATTGCCTGGAGGCTGAAGCAGCGCCAGCCTGCATTAAAGGTGCTGGTACTGGAAGCCGGAGAGCGCCCGGGCGGCAACCATACCTGGTCGTTTCATGAAGGCGACTTGAGCGCAGCGCAACACGCTTGGCTCGCCCCCTTGGTAGCCCATTGCTGGCAGGGCTATGAGGTGCGCTTCCCTGAATTTACCCGCAAGCTGCCCAATGCCTATTTAAGCGTGACCTCTGAGCGCTTTGCGAGCGTCATGGAAGAAGCCCTGGGTGAGCATTTAATAACCAATACCCAAGTGGCTAACGTCACGCCCACCAGCGTCGAGCTTCCTGACGGCACCACGCTTAGCGCAGCGGCGGTGATCGATGGCAGGGGTTATCAACCAAGCCCGCATTTGACCATTGGCGCTCAGGCGTTTATCGGCCAGCAGTGGCAGCTGAGCAAGCCCCATGAATTAACCCAGCCGCTCCTGATGGATGCCACTGTCGACCAGGCTACAGGCTACCGCTTCGTCTATACGCTGCCACTTTCCGTCGATGAGCTTCTAATCGAAGATACGCACTACATCGATCAGGCCACGCTTGATGAACAGCAGGCACGTGCCAATATCAAACATTACGCGGCGGCCCAAGGCTGGCAGCTAAAAACGCTTAAGCGCGAGGAGCGCGGCAACCTGCCGATCACCCTTGCGGGCGATTTCGAGGCGTTCTGGCAGGCGGCGCAGCAGCAACCCATGAGCGGGCTACGCGCCGGACTTTTTCACTCAACGACCGGGTATTCATTGCCCCACGCGGTCGAGCTGGCCGATCTGATCGCTGCACAGCAAACCCTTAACGTCAACACGCTGTTTGAGCTGATAAAACGCTTTGCCGCGCGGCGCTGGCGGCAGCAGCGCTTTTTCCGCATGCTCAACCGCATGCTGTTTCTGGCCGGGCCTGCGGAGAATCGCTGGCGAGTCATGCAGCGCTTTTATGGCTTGAACGACGCGCTTATCGCGCGCTTTTACGCAGGCCATCCGACCCTGGCCGATAAGGCCCGAATCCTGTCAGGCAAGCCGCCAGTCCCGGTGGGCGAAGCCCTTCAGGCCGTGCTTAAACAAACCCCTCGGCTGCGAGCCTTTAATGATGAGTAAAACAATCGTAATAGGGTCAGGCTTCGGCGGCTTGGCCCTGGCCATTCGACTGCAGGCGGCGGGCGTATCCACGCTGATTCTGGAGCAGCGCGATAAGCCCGGCGGGCGCGCCTATGTCTATAAGGACCAGGGCTTTACCTTTGACGCAGGTCCCACGGTTATCACCGATCCAAGCGCTATTGAAGAACTCTTTACCCTGGCGGGCAAACGCCTGGAAGACTACGTCGAACTAATGCCGGTCACGCCCTTTTATCGCCTGTGCTGGGAATCAGGAAAGGTATTCAATTACGATAACGATCAGGCAAACCTTGAGACGCAGATAGCCCGCTTTAATCCTCAGGACGTAGAAGGCTACCGGCGCTTTTTAGACTACTCCCAGGCAGTGTTTAAAGAAGGGTATCTAAAGCTTGGTACGGTTCCTTTTCTGTCGTTTCGCGATATGGTGAAGGCTGGCCCACAGCTGGCGCGTCTGCAGGCCTGGCGCAGCGTTTACAGCATGGTTGCCAAGTTTATTGAAGACGATCACTTGCGCCAGGCGTTCTCGTTTCATTCGCTGCTGGTCGGCGGCAACCCGTTTGCCACCTCCTCCATATACACACTGATTCACGCCCTTGAGCGCGAATGGGGTGTGTGGTTTCCGCGCGGCGGCACGGGCGCGCTGGTTCAAGGCATGGTTCAGCTGTTTAAAGACCTCGGCGGCGAAATCGAGTTTAACGCCAAAGTCACTCAGCTTGAGGCCGAGGGCAATACTCTACAGGCGGTACAGCTTGCCGATGGGCGGCGTATCGAGGCGAGTGCTGTGGCATCGAATGCCGATGTGGTGCACACCTATGAAAAGCTTTTAGGCCACCATCCGGTAGGTGCCAAGCGCAGCACCTCGCTCAAGCGCAAGCGCATGAGCAACTCGCTGTTCGTGCTCTACTTCGGGCTTAACCATCATCACGATCAGCTAGCTCATCACACCGTCTGCTTTGGGCCGCGCTACAAGGAGCTGATTGACGATATCTTCAACAGCGACGCACTGGCCGAGGATTTTTCGCTCTACCTTCACGCGCCGTGCGTTACCGATCCCTCGCTGGCGCCGCCTGACTGCGGAAGCTACTACGTGCTGGCCCCAGTACCGCATTTGGGCACCGCTAATCTGGATTGGGAAGTAGAAGGACCCCGCTTGCGCGAGCGCATTTTCGACTACCTTGAACAGCACTATATGCCGGGGCTGCGCGAGCAGCTGGTGACCCACCGCATGTTCACGCCGTTTGATTTTCGCGATCAGTTGGGCGCCTATCAGGGCTCGGCGTTTTCCGTCGAGCCGATTCTTACTCAAAGCGCCTGGTTCCGCCCGCATAACCGGGATAGCCGGATTGCTAACCTTTACCTGGTAGGAGCCGGCACGCATCCCGGTGCTGGCGTACCTGGGGTGATCGGCTCGGCCAAAGCAACGGCCGGGTTAATGCTGGAGCAACTGGCCCCATGAATCAGCCACTGCTTGACCACGCCACCCAGACCATGGCCGTCGGCTCGAAAAGCTTCGATACCGCAGCCAAGCTGTTCGATGCCCGTACACGGCGCAGTGCGTTGATGCTCTACGCCTGGTGCAGGCACTGCGATGACGTCATTGATGATCAGACGCTGGGCTTTAACGCCATGGTCGATAGCCCGACCAGCGCCCAGCAGCGCCTGGCTACCCTGCAAGAGCAGACCCAGCAGGCTTACGCTGGCGAACCCATGCAAACGCCTGCCTTTGCGGCGTTTCAGGAGGTTGCTCTTGAGCACTCGATTCCGCCCAAACGCGCGTTCGAGCATCTTGAAGGGTTCGCCATGGACGTGCGTGAGGAGCGCTACATTACTTTCGACGATACGCTGCGCTACTGTTATCACGTTGCGGGTGTAGTGGGGTTGATGATGGCGCAGGTAATGGGTGTACGCGATGACGCCGTTCTGGATCGCGCCTGCGACCTGGGGCTGGCCTTTCAGTTAACCAATATTGCCCGGGATATTGTGGAAGATGCCCGCGTGGGGCGCTGCTATCTGCCGGAGAGCTGGCTTATAGAAGAGGGGCTTTCACCGACGGCGCTTGCCGACCCTGCCTACCGCCCTCAGGTGGCGCGGCTTGCCAATCGACTGGTCGAAGAAGCCGAGCCCTACTACACCTCTGCAACCGCCGGGCTTGCCGGGCTACCGCTGCGCTCGGCCTGGGCAATTGCCACCGCCCACGGGGTATATCGTAAAATTGGCTTGAAAGTGCAGCGCGCCGGAGAAAACGCCTGGGACAAGCGTCAGGGCACAAGTACCTATGAAAAAGTGGCCCTGCTGATCAAGGGCGCTACACAGGCACTTAGTTCTCGCGTGGTGACACCGGCGCCGCGCCCTTCGGGTCTTTGGCAGCGTCCGGACTAGCCGATTTGGCCTGACGGTTTCTTAACACCGTCTGGAGCTTTTCCACCGGCGGCGAGTATAAAAAACCAAACGATACGCACTCTTCCCGGCTTTTAACGACATGATGCAGGCGGTGCGCTGTGTACAGGCGCTTTAGATAGCCGCGCCGAGGGATATAACGAAACGGCCAACGCTTATGTACTAACCCATCGTGCACGATGAAGTAGATCGCGCCATAAGCCGTCATGCCCGCGCCAATCCACTGCAGGGGCCAGAGGCCTGCCGTGCCCAGCGCAATGAGAACAATGGCCAGCACGGCAAACACCACGGCGTATAAATCGTTGAGCTCAAACCACCCCGTGCGCGGCCGATGGTGCGAGCGATGCCAGCCCCATCCCCAGCCGTGCATGATGTACTTATGCGCCAGCGTGGCGATAAGCTCCATGCTTGCCACCGTGACCAAAACAATTAACACATTCCACGCCATAAGCACCGCTTCTCCCTGACACTGCCTCTATAGCTACCGGTCACGTTGCCCACTGCATTGAACAACGCCCGACTCCCGCCACCGCGACTTTAGCGCGCAAGCGTCAAACATAAGACAATCTAGCGCCTGGCTGCAAAAAACGCTTTCAATAACTTCTTGGCCGACGGCGCCAAAACCCCCGCCGTCACTTCAACATGATGATTAAACCACGGCTGGGCCAGCAGATTGGCCTTGGATTCCACCATACCGGTACGCGGCTCGGCGGCACCATATACCAAGCGCCTTAGCCGGGCATGCACAATGGCACCAGCACACATCATGCAGGGTTCCAGAGTGACATACAGCGTACAGCCGTCCAAGCGGTAGTTGCCGCTCTGCTTTCCGGCCTCACGCAGAGCACGGATTTCCGCATGGCCACTCGGGTCACAGCTGGCGACCGGCGCGTTGTGTGCCGCGGCAAGCACTTCTCCTTGCGCATCGACCACCACGGCCCCCACCGGTACTTCGCCTGCCTCAGCGGCCAGATGCGCCTGTTCAAGGGCACGGTGCATGTAAAATTCATCGCTGCGTATCAAGGCAAACTCCGCTAAGGTAGCAAAACGATTGTAGCAACGGCTGAGCCGCCGTATGTGATATCCGCCACTATGGATCACACCAGATAGCACCAAGGATACCTAGAATGACCGACGCGCTGAATACGCTAGTAAATTTACTTGAGCTTGAAGCCCTCGAAGAGACGCTATTTCGTGGACAAAGCCAGGATTTAGGCTTTCCTCAGCTGTATGGCGGGCAGGTATTGGGTCAAGCGCTCGCGGCGGCTTCGCGTACAGTGCCAGAGGAGCGTCGCCCCCACTCCCAGCACGGTTATTTTCTGCGCCCCGGCGACCCGCACCGCCCGGTCGTGTATCAGGTCGATAACGTGCGCGATGGCGGAAGCTTTACTACCCGTCGCGTAACGGCGATTCAAAAAGGCCGGCCGATTTTCTTCTGTAGCGCTTCTTTTCACAGTGCTGAAGACGGATTTCATCATCAGCGCGCAATGCCTCAGGTCGAGTCGCCAGAAGCCCTGATTGAGAGCGGCGCCGCCAAGCATGCTCGCTTTCCTGGCCACCCAATTGAGTTTCTGCATATTGAAGGCAACCCGGATAATGGCGCTCCGGCCGGGCAGTGCTTGTGGTTTCGTTTTTCAGGCACGCTGCCGGACGACCCGGCACTGCACCGAAATCTGCTGTCTTATGCTTCGGACTTCAACCTGCTGACCACGAGCCTGCTGCCCCACGGCATTCAGTTCACTGACCCTAAATTACGTATCGCAAGCCTTGACCATACTCTGTGGCTGCACGAAGACACGCGACTGGATGAGTGGTTGCTGTACGTGATTGATTCGCCCTGGGCGGGCGGTTCAAGAGGCTTGGCTCGCGGGCATATCTATAGCCGCGATGGCCGCCTGATTGCCTCTACGGCCCAGGAAGGGCTAACGCGCATGCATGATGAGCCGATTCGTTAACCCGATAAAACTGGGCCTTCGGTAGATAATAAGCACTTAATAAAAAAATGTATAAACGACAACGCCCGCAGCTTGTGCGGGCGTTGTAAGAGCCATCAGCAGATTTTAGCCGCCGTAAACGTCATTAATCGTTTTCAGCGGGTAGTGCGCCGGGTAAGGCTTGCGCGCAACGCCTGAGTCTACCGCCGCCTGGGCAACCGCTGATGAGACGCGCTCAAGCAGACGAACATCGACCGGCGTAGGGATAATGTACTCGCGGCCAAAGCTCATTTCCGTGCGCTCATAAGCGCTAAGCACTTCCTCCGGCACCGGCTCACGGGCCAGATCTTTCAGGGCGTGCACAGCGGCAAGCTTCATGGCTTCGTTAATACGCGTGGCACGGACGTCCAGTGCACCCCGGAAAATAAACGGGAAACCCAGTACGTTGTTCACCTGATTGGGGAAGTCTGAGCGACCGGTGGCCATAATGACGTCCGGGCGCGCTTCACGGGCAACATCCGGGTGAATTTCAGGATCTGGGTTGGTGCAGGCAAAAATAACCGGATCTGCGGCCATCTTTTTAACCTGCTCAGCCGACAGCAGGCCCGGGCCGGAAAGACCGATAAACACATCGGCGCCATCGATAGCGTCATTTAGCGTACGCATCTCGGTATCCAGGGCAAATTCGGCCTTGTACTCATTGATTCCATCACGCCCGGCATGAATAACGCCACGGCGATCCAGCATGACCAGATTTTCTTTTTTGGCACCACAGGAAACCAGCAAACGCATACAGGCAATGGCAGCGGCACCGGCGCCCATGCAAACGATCTTAACGTTCTCGATGGTCTTACCGGCAATGTCCAGCGCATTCAGCATGCCAGCGGCCGTGACGATAGCGGTACCGTGCTGGTCATCGTGAAATACAGGAATGCTGCAGCGTTCAGACAACGCCTTTTCAATTTCAAAACACTCGGGCGCCTTGATATCTTCAAGATTAATGCCACCCCAGGTGTCGGCAATGCGGGCAACGGTATCGATAAATGCCTGTGGGCTTTCGGCGTCCACCTCGATATCCACCGAGTTGATGCCCGCAAAGCACTTGAACAGTACGCCCTTGCCTTCCATGACGGGTTTACTTGCCAGCGGACCAAGATTCCCCAGGCCCAAGATAGCGCTTCCATCGGTAATAACCGCGACCAAATTTCCCTTACCCGTATAACGGTAGGCATTTTCTGGGTCGCGGGCGATTTCGCGAACCGGCTCGGCAACGCCTGGGCTATAGGCCATTGCCAAGTCACGAGCCGTTGCGGTGGGTTTGGTTAATTCTACTGAAAGCTTACCGGGAATCGGTTTTGCGTGATAATCCAGCGCTGCCTGCTTATTTGCATCCGTCATAGTCAGGGTCCAATTAGCCTAAAGTAGATATAAGTGCATTCAGAATATAGAAAAATTCAAGTCGCCTCAAGCTAGCGGTCAACTCAAAAAGAAAACGCCAGTTTTAGCGAATATTCCTTCACGTTAAATACTTTTCTCAGCTATTTGCTGAATCTTATACAACACCACGTTAGCCATAACGGTTTACTTATTGCTGTATTGCAGCATTTTTGAAAACTTATTCCATTTTAAGAACCAACAAAAAACCCACGCCGAGGCGTGGGTTTTGTGCAGCGTACAATGTGTACGTGCAGGGTGGTTGATCCGTTAGGATTAACCGCGCTTGACAGCAGCGCCAAAACGCTTGTTGAAGCGCTCTACACGGCCACCAGTGGTCGCTTGCTTCTGCTTACCAGTGTAGAACGGGTGGCAGTTGGAGCATACGTCCAGCGAGAAATCCTGGCCAGAAGTAGTACCAACCTGGAAGCTGGCACCGCAAGAGCAGTTAGCGGTGACCGTGTTGTAATTCGGGTGGATACCTTGTCTCATCGTGATGACCTCATAAGCTGTATGCCGCCACCTGATCCGTTGCCAGGCACCGCATACGGGTTTGGAATAAACTGCTAACCGGTTACCCGCTTGATCGTTTAGATTCAGAGCGGCCGCATATTTTAGCAAAACTTATCGCCGGAGGCCAATTGCCTGACACTGTTTCTTTGCAGGTGCTGAAAGTTGCCCTGCCTTCTCCACTGCGTCGCCTGTTTGATTACTTACCGGCGAGCCACCCTCCTCCCTGTGGCTGGCAGTTGGGGCTTCGTGTGCGCGTGCCGTTTGGCCGGCGCGAAGTGGTAGGCGTGATTGTCGAGCTAGCCGATACCAGTGAGCTACCGCGCAGCCAGCTGCGAGCGGTGAGCGAAGCGCTGGATGACGCGCCGCTTCCCGATGACTGGCTGTGGCTATGCCGGTTTGCTGCACGCTATTACCAACACAGTTTGGGCGATACGCTGCAACACGCAATGCCCGCCAGGCTGCGCCAGGGCCACCCGATGGCCGGGCGCACGCAAACGCTTTGGCTTGCCAATATGCAAACGCAACCGGCGTTAAGTCGTGCCCCCAAACAGGCCGAGCTTTACGCCCTTCTCAGCCAGCATCCCCACGGTTTGCCCACCCGCGCCGTCAGCGCACATGGTTTTACTCGCGATCAATTGCTAGCACTGACCAAAAAAGGCCTGGCCACCCAGCAGGAAATTGTTCTGACCGCCCCCGAGCCGCCTAGCGGCAATCTGCTTGCGACACCCGCCCTACCGCTCAATCGCGAACAGGCGACGGCGCTGGCTGCTCTGCATGAAAAGCTGGATGGCTATCACCCGTGCCTGCTTGAAGGGGTAACCGGCAGCGGTAAGACCGAAATTTATCTACAGCTCATTGAGTCGGTGGCGGCTAAAGGTAAGCAGTCGCTGGTACTCGTACCCGAAATCGGCCTGACGCCGCAAACCCTGGCACGCTTTAGAAGCCGCTTTCGGGTACCGGTAGTTGCCCTGCATTCGGGGTTAACCGACCCTGAACGTTTAGACGTTTGGGAGGCCGCAGCAAGCGGCCGTGCCTTGGTTATTATCGGCACGCGTTCGGCGATCTTCACCCCGCTTGCCAACCCGGGGGCAATTATTGTCGATGAAGAGCACGACGGCTCTTATAAGCAGCACGACGGGCTTCGCTACCATGCTCGGGATCTTGCCGTGGCACGCGCACACTATCACGGCATCCCGCTGCTCCTGGGCAGCGCCACACCATCGCTTGAAAGCTTGCAGCAGGCGCTTTCCGGCAGTTATCGCCACCTGCGCCTTACTCAACGCCCCAGCCGCCACCAGCCCGCCAAGCTGGAGCTGATTGATTTACGCCATCAGCGGCGCCAGGGCGGGCTATTACCCAATGCGATCAAAGCGATTAAAAGCACGCTGAGCGCGGGCAAGCAGGTGCTGATTTTTATCAATCGGCGCGGCTTTGCGCCCACGCTTGCCTGTCACGCCTGCGGCTGGATGGCGGAGTGTGGCCAGTGCGATTCGCGCATGACGCTGCACCGCCAACCGCCGCTACTCGCCTGCCATCATTGCGATAGCCGCCGTGCCTTGCCAGACGCCTGCCCCGAGTGCGGCAGCGGCGACCTGCGCGCCCTGGGAAGCGGCACCGAGCGCACTGAAGAGACGCTCCAAGGGCTTTTTCCCAAGGTGGCCGTTCACCGCATTGATCGCGACAGCACGCGCAAAAAAGACAGCTTCGAGCAGATACTCAAAGAGATTCATCGCGGCGAACCCTGCCTGCTGGTGGGCACCCAAATGCTCGCCAAAGGGCACCATCTGCCTCACGTCACCTTAGTGGTGGTAGTGAATGCCGATGGCGGTCTTTATGCCGCTGATTTTCGAGCGCTTGAGCATAGCGCGCAGCTACTTGAGCAGGTGGCCGGCCGTGCCGGCCGGGCAGCCGACCCAGGCCGTGTGCTGGTGCAGACCTTACATCCCGATGATCCGCATCTAGGCCAGCTGGCCGAACACGGCTACGGCGCACTGGCCAGAAACCTTCTGGAAGAACGACGCCTGGCGCAGCTGCCGCCCTTCACCTTTATGGCGTTGTTAAGGGTGGAAAGCCCTCAGGAGGAAGCGGCTCTCACGCTTGCCCAGCAGGCGGGCCAGGCGCTACGTGAATGGCTTAAGACCTCAGGCCTTGCCACTAACTGCCTGGGCCCGGTGCCTGCGCCCATGGAGCGTCGCCAAAACCGTTACCACATTCACCTTATGCTGGCAGCTAACAAGCGTAGCCAACTGCATACCGCGGCCAGTTGGCTGGTGCAATGGATGGAAGCCAATCGCGAGGCACGCAAGGTCCGCTGGTCGATTGATATTGACCCGCAAACGCTGGCTTAACTTAAGCTTTTCGCTGCAAAAAAGCCGCCCGCAGTCGCGGGCACTTAAGCATGGATCGCATCAACACCTTTGAAACTGCGCGCCAAATGCTGATAATGACCGCTTTGCTGCTGCACCTAGGCCTGGTTGATACATCTACGTTGATGCACTTATGTTGATGCACCTAGTTAAGTGCGCGCCTGCACACGCCGCCACCGACGTTATCCGGATACCCAAATGAAAGACACGATTATTTCCCTGCTCAACGGCGCCGTAGACGCGCTTAAGCTCCAAGGCGTGCTGCCTGATGATCTTCAGCCCACCATCAAAGTCGACCCGACCAAAGATAAGGCCCACGGCGACTACGCCACCAACCTGGCGCTGATGCTGGCCAAACCGGCAGGCAAAAATCCCCGAGAGCTGGCCGAGACACTGATTGCCGCGCTGCCCGAAAGCGACGCTATCCAAAAAACCGAGATCGCCGGGCCTGGATTCATCAACTTTTTTGCCGCCGCCGACGCCGCCGCGCAGATTGTTGCTCAGGTGCTGGATAGTGGCGACGCATTTGGCCGCAGCATGGTTGGCCAGGCGGAAAAAGTGCAGGTCGAGTTTGTATCGGCCAACCCGACGGGCCCTTTGCACGTGGGCCATGGCCGCGGTGCCGCCATTGGCGACTGCCTGTGCCGCCTGCTGGAAGCCACGGGCTATGACGTTACGCGCGAGTTTTATTACAACGATGCAGGCGCGCAGATTGCCAACCTGGCCCGCTCGGTACAGGCGCGCGCCAAAGGGCTGGGTCCTGATGATGAAAGCTGGCCGGAAGACGGCTATCGCGGCGAATACATTAGCGATGTCGCCAACGACTACCTGGCGGGTAAAACCGTCACCGCTGATGATCGCGAAGTCACCGCCAAGGCGGATGCTGATGACCTGGACGCTATTCAGGAATTTGCCGTTGCCTGGCTACGCCGTGAGCAGGATCTGGATCTCAAGGCCTTTGGCGTTGAGTTTGACGTCTACTTCCTGGAATCCTCGCTCTATCAGGATGGCAAGGTGAACGAAGCGGTTGAAAAGCTTGTCGCCAACGGCCACACCTACGAAGAAGATGGTGCCATGTGGCTGCGCACCACCGACTTTGGGGATGACAAAGACCGCGTGATGCGCAAGCGCGAAGGCGGCTATACCTACTTCCTGCCTGACGTGGCCTACCACCTGGATAAATGGCAGCGCGGTTTCACTACCGTGATTAACGAACAGGGGGCCGATCACCACTCGACCGTTACCCGGGTGCGTGCCGGCCTGCAGGCGTTGGAAGTAGGCATTCCCAAGGGCTGGCCCGATTACGTGCTGCACCAGATGGTCATGGTGACGCGCTCAGGCGTTGAGGTAAAACTCTCCAAACGGGCCGGCAGCTACGTCACGGTACGTGATTTGATCGACGAAGTCG
This sequence comes from Vreelandella zhanjiangensis DSM 21076, assembly GCF_000377665.1. GTDB lineage: Bacteria > Pseudomonadota > Gammaproteobacteria > Pseudomonadales > Halomonadaceae > Vreelandella > Vreelandella zhanjiangensis. The sequence continues at coordinate 28,762 of NZ_KB898655.1, forward strand.
GCCGCGATGCCACGCGCTTTTTTCTGGCCGCACGCCGCGCCGACTCGCAGCTAACTTTTGACATTGACTTGGCGCGTTCGCAGTCCAACGATAACCCGGTGTACTACATCCAATACGCCCATGCCCGGGTATGCAGCATGCTGCGCAAAGCCGAAGCGGCAGATCAACCTTTTGATCACGCGCAGGCCATGGCCAACCTGGCCCTGCTGGATAGCGACCAGGAAAAGGCCGTGCTTAACCGCTTGGCCCGCTACCCAGAGGTTGTTCAAACCGCCGCCAGAAACCGCGAACCGCAGCAAGTGGCTCAGTACCTGCTGGATCTAGCGGGCGATTTCCACACCTGCTACAACGCGGTTAAAGTCATGGTCGAGGACGATACGTTACGCAACGTTCGCCTGGCGCTGGGCCTGGCAACCCGTCAGGTGCTGCGCAATGGTCTGGATCTGATGGGCGTCAGCGCCCCAGAGGAGATGTAAACCATGGCCAGCCCGCGCAAAAAGCCCTCTCGCCGTGGCGCTACGTCACAGCGCAAGGCCGCCCGCACCTCAGGCAGTTCGGGCGGTGGTTTTCGTCTACCCGGCTGGCTGTGGGGCCTTGTCGGCATGGCGGCAGGCTTCTTTCTAGCTCAACACCAGCACGGCACGGCGCCCTGGCAGGACCAGCCCAGCGACCAGCCCCAGGCAACAGTGCTCTCCAAACCAGAAAGCCCAGAGCGGGCCGCTGCGCGCGAGACGGAAAATCAGCCGTCGATGCCGACGTTTGAGTTTTATACGCTGCTGCCGGAAACCGAGGTTATTGCCCCAGGCGTTACGCTGCCCTCCAACGTGACCCGGCCTGAAGTCGCCGAACAGCCCGCAGAAAGCACCACGAGCGACACGTCAGCCGCGGGCGACGATCCTATAGCTCAGGTCATTGCCGCCAATACGCGGCCGGAGGAGCAGGCAAGTACCGTACAGCAGCAGCCTGCGCCGACCAATACCAGTGCGGCGAAACGCTACGTGCTGCAAGCCGCCTCGTTTCGTGATTTAAGCGATGCCGAGCAGCTGCGTGGCCGGTTGCGTAACCTGAGTCTGCTTGCCCAAATCAGCGAAGTGCAGGCTGATGGCAATACGTGGCACCGCGTACAAGTAGGGCCGTATGATGACACGCGCGAATTGAACCGCGCCCAGGATTTAATGACCACCCAAGGCATTGAGCCTCTGCTGATTCAGCTGCAAAACTAACGAAACCCATAGGTGTTATTCCGCGGGCGGTTGATTTTTTATCAGCCGCCCGCATTTTATTGTTCATCGTCTTTGTTAGCGGTCGCTCTATCATCAGTTAAGCGGCCGGTCAGTTATCGGGAGCTCGTCTCCCCCAAGGAGTTATCTCCATGACCACTATCGTATCCGTACGTCGCGGTAATCAGGTTGCCCTAGCAGGCGACGGCCAGGTATCGCTTGGCAATACCGTGATGAAAGGCAACGCCAGCAAGGTGCGTCGCCTCTATCGTGGCAAGGTGCTCGCTGGTTTTGCAGGCGGCACGGCCGATGCGTTCACACTGTTTGAGCGTTTTGAAGCCCAGCTTGAGAAGTATCAGGGTCATTTGACCAAGGCAGCCGTCGAGCTGGCAAAAGACTGGCGTACCGACCGCGCACTGCGTCGGCTGGAAGCCCTGCTTGCCGTTGCCGACCATAGCGCCTCGCTGATTATCACCGGTAATGGCGATGTCGTTGAGCCTGAGCGTGGCATTATTGCGATTGGTTCGGGCGGTAACTTTGCCCAGGCAAGTGCCCGTGCACTTCTCGAAAACACCGAGCTTTCAGCGCGGGAAATCACCGAGAAATCGCTGCAAATTGCTGGTGACATCTGTGTATTCACCAACCATCACGTGACGCTCGAAGAGCTAAATATCAACGAACGTTGAGGCTGCCTTAATGACTCAGATGACACCCCGCGAAATCGTCCACGCGCTTGATCAATACATTATCGGCCAGCAGGACGCTAAGCGTGCCGTGGCCATTGCGCTGCGCAACCGCTGGCGCCGCATGCAGCTTGACGACGACTTGCGCCCCGAAGTTACCCCGAAAAACATTTTGATGATCGGCCCTACAGGCGTGGGTAAAACTGAAATTGCCCGCCGCCTGGCCAAGCTTGCCCGCGCACCGTTTATTAAAGTCGAAGCCACCAAGTTCACCGAAGTGGGCTATGTTGGCCGCGATGTGGAATCGATCATTCGTGATCTGATGGAAGCGGCCATTAAAATGGTTCGTGAACACGCTAAAGAAGAAGTTGGCCACCGCGCGGAAGACGCCGCCGAAGACCGCGTACTGGATGCGCTGCTGCCGCCACCGCGTGGCCAGGAAGACAAGCCCCGCGAAGATAGCAGCACGCGCCAGTCGTTCCGTAAAAAGCTGCGCGAAGGCCAGCTGAACGACAAAGAGATCGATATCGAAGTGTCGTCTCAGGGCCAGGGCGTCGACATCATGACCCCGCCGGGCATGGAAGAGATGACCAACCAGCTGCAGAGCCTGTTCTCCAGCATGGGCCAGCAAAAGCGCGAACAGCGTCGGGTAACGGTCAAAGAAGCCCTGGTACTGCTGCGCGATGAAGAGGCGGGCAAGCTGGTCAATGAAGATGAGATCAAGGCGCGCGCCGTTGAATCCGTCGAACAGCACGGCATCGTGTTCCTGGATGAGATCGACAAGGTTGCCAAGGGCAGCGGGCAGTCAAGCGGTGGCGAAGTCTCCCGTGAAGGCGTGCAGCGCGACCTGCTGCCACTGATCGAAGGCTCCACCGTGTCGACCAAGTACGGCATGGTGAAAACCGATCATATTCTGTTTATTGCCTCGGGCGCCTTCCACCTGTCGCGCCCCTCCGATTTGATCCCGGAGCTTCAGGGCCGCCTGCCGATCCGCGTTGAACTTGACGCGCTGACGCCTGGCGACTTCAAGCGCATCCTTACCGAGCCTTCTGCATCGCTCACCCGTCAGTACCAGGCACTGCTCGCGACTGAAGGGCTGGACGTTGAGTTCACCGCCGACGGTATTGCGCGTATTGCTGAGATTTCCTGGCAGGTTAACGAAGGCACCGAAAATATCGGCGCACGCCGCCTGCATACCGTGATGGAGCGCCTGCTTGAAGAAGCATCGTTCAAAGGTGGCGATATGGATAGCCCGCTGGTGATTGATGCCGACTACGTTAATGCCCAGTTAGGCGAACTCGCCGTTGACGAAGATCTGTCGCGCTATATTCTGTAAAATTAGTTTTTTTCAATTATAGAGAATCTAAGTGCAGCTGAGGCCGCCACTTTGTTTTACGCTAAATACGGCGCTAATCCAGGGTAGGCGGCTTTATTAATACGTGAAGAGGTCAACCGATGAGCGCTCCTGTCCCCAGCAAGGTTCACTACCATAAAAGCGCACGAGAGCTTGAACTTGGCTACGCCAGCGGTGAGAACTACCGGCTGCCGGTAGAGCTTTTAAGGGTCTATTCACCCTCGGCTGAAGTGCGCGGCCACGGCGGCGATACAGCGGTACTCCAGGTAGGCAAAAAGCACGTCGGGCTACAGAATATTACCCAGGCGGGCAACTATGCGCTAAAGCTATCTTTCGATGATGGCCACGACACTGGCCTGTTCAGTTGGGACTATCTGCTTGAGCTTGCTACTCACCAGCAGGCGTACTGGGATAACTATGTACAGCGTCTGGAAGAAGCCGGTGCGTCACGCGAGCCTGCGGGTATTCATTTCAAGCAACTATAACGCGTGGCGCCCGGTCAGGCGCAGACAAATTGGGGTAGACAAGGCTACAATATCGTCATCCTTTTAACACGGCGACCAGCTTGGTCGATTGTTACCGCCTCGAACTCGGGAGCTACAGCCCCATGAGCCCCACGGAAAAGCGCACCACCGATTTTGGTTATCAAGAAGTCCCCGTCGACGAGAAAGCATCGCGTGTGGCAGATGTCTTCCACTCTGTCGCCGCCCGTTACGATGTGATGAACGATTTAATGTCGATGGGCATTCACCGCGTCTGGAAACGCTTCACCATTGAGCGCGCAGGCGTGCGCCCGGGTCATCACGTACTGGATATTGCTGGCGGTACCGGCGATTTAACCCTCAAGTTCTCCCGCATTGTGGGCCCGCGCGGCAAAGTGGTGCTTGCGGATATCAATGCCTCCATGTTGAAGGTTGGTCGCGACAAGCTGATGGATAACGGCGTGGGCGGCAATGTCGAGTATGTTCAGGCAAATGCCGAGTGCCTGCCGTTCCCTGACAACAGTTTTGACTGCATTACCATCGCGTTTGGTTTGCGTAACGTCACGGATAAAGACGCGGCGCTGCGCTCCATGGCTCGGGTACTAAAACCGGGCGGACGCCTGCTGGTGCTGGAGTTCTCCAAGCCCAACAACCCGCTGCTCTCCAAAGCCTATGATGAATACTCCTTCCGCCTGCTGCCCAAAATGGGTGAGCTTGTCGCAGGTGACGGTGAAAGCTACCGTTATCTGGCCGAGTCGATTCGTATGCACCCGGGCCAGGAAACCTTGAAAGCCATGATGGAAGCAGCTGGCCTTGAGCGGGTGGAATACACCAACCTGACGGGTGGGATTGTCGCGTTGCACCGCGGCATCAAGCTATGACATTACCCAACGCAATGGTGTCACCGATTATGAGGTCCGCATGCTGGTAACCCCGACCTTGGTGCTGGCCGGATGTGAACGCACGCTGAACGCCCTGCTCGCCCGCGACCCGGCGGCGCCTTCCCGCTTGGCGGCGCTAGCGGGCAGCCGTCTGTTAGTGCGCCTGGAAAAACCCCATCTTCAACTGGTGCTGCATTACCACTCAGCAGGTATCGACCTGCTGCGTGGCGACGATGTCGAGGAAACCGAGGTGGATGCCGTTGTAGAGCTGACCCCGGAAACATTCTCGGAATGGATCAGCGGCGCGTCTATCGAACGGCTTATGTTTGACGGCAAACTTGCCGTGCGTGGCCGCATTCATCTGCTGGAAGCCACCCGCGAGCTGCTGTTTGACCTGGATATTGATTGGGAAGGCGAGCTTGCCCGCTGGCTGGGCGACATGCCTGCCCACTCTCTGGCAGAGGGTGTACGCCGCCTGTCGCGCTGGGGCCTGCGCGCTAAGGATGAGCTGCTTCAGGATGTGTCGGAGTACGTGTTTGAAGAGGCCCGCCTGCTACCCGGACGCCAACAGCGCGACCTGTTACGCGACCATCTTACTGAGCTTGAAGTGGCCACTGATCGTCTCGAAGCCCGCTTTAATCGGCTACACCGGCGCCTTACGCTTGACGCATCGCACGCCTCGCAGGAGCCGCGCTTATGAGTCTGCGCCTGTTCAAAATTCTCAGGGTCGTTGCGCGCCAGCGCCTCGACACAATGATTCCCATGGAACGGCTGCCGCTTTGGCTACGCACGCTAATGTGGTTCTCTCCGCTGCGGCTGTTCCCGGTTGGCAAACGTACGCGCGGTGAGCGTTTGCGTTTAGCGCTGGAAGCACTGGGGCCCATTTTTATTAAATTTGGCCAGATGCTCTCCACGCGCCGCGATCTGCTGCCCGAGGACATTGCTGACGAACTCCGGCGTCTGCAGGACCAGGTCCCTCCCTTCCCAGGCGAACTTGCCGCCGCCCGGGTTGAAAAAGAACTAGAGATGTCGCTGATAGAGGCCTTTGCCGAGTTCGAGCAGGCCCCTCTCGCTTCGGCATCGATTGCGCAGGTGCACGCTGCCAAGCTGCATAGCGGCGAAGAGGTCGTGGTGAAGATCATTCGCCCCGGTATCGATCGCATCATGCGCCAGGATATGGCGCTGATGTATCAAGTTGCCAAGCTCTTTGCCAAGGTGCCTGAAGCACGTCGGCTACGCCCGGTCGAAGTTATCCGCGACTATGAAGCGACGCTGTTCGACGAGCTGGACCTTTATAAGGAAGCAGCCAATACCTCGCAGCTCAAGCGTAACTTTAAAGATTCACCGCTTTTGTTTGTGCCGACTATCTATTGGCCCTTCACGCGCCGTCATGTGATGGTGCAAGAGCGCATCCGCGGCGTTCCCGTCGCTGACCTGGATACCCTGATCAAACGGGGCGTGAATCTGAAAAAGCTTGCCGAACGCGGTGTTGAGCTCTTTTTCACCCAGGTGTTTCGCGACAACTTCTTTCATGCCGATATGCACCCGGGTAATATTTTTGTAAATTGCGATAATCCCGAAGATCCGCAGTATATTGCGATCGATTGCGGCATCGTGGGCAGCCTAACTCGCGAAGATCAGGATTATCTGGCGCGCAACCTGCTGGCGTTTTTCCACCAAGACTATTATGAAGTGGCGGCGCTGCATATCGAGTCTGGCTGGGTAGGTGAAAACACCCGGGCGAATGAGTTTGCCGCGGCTATCCGTACCGTTTGCGAGCCGATTCTTGAAAAGCCATTAAAAGATATCTCGTTTGGTCAAGTGCTGTTGGGGCTTTTCCAGACCGCACGACGCTTTAATATGGAAGTCCAGCCACAGCTTGTCCTGCTGCAAAAGACACTGCTCAATATTGAAGGCCTTGGCCGCCAGCTCTACCCTGAGCTTGATCTGTGGAGTACCGCCAAGCCGTATCTTGAACAGTGGATGAAAGAGCGCGCCGGGATCAGCGGGCTTTGGGAGTCGCTCAAGCGCCAGGCACCAGAGCTTTCTCACCAGTTGCCTGAACTGCCCGTGCTGGCACATCAGGCGCTTACGCGAATGGAAATCGAGCACCGTCAGCGCCATCAGCAAGTTGACGCGATTCATCATATGCAGAGCCACATGGCGCGCCAGGGAAAACGCCATCACCGCTTGCGTATCGGACTTTTACTGGTAGCCGTTGCGCTGGCCTGGCAGCCGCTTAGTGGCTGGGCAGCCACCCAGGATTGGCCGATACTTGGTGCGGCCGCGCTTGGCTTGCTACTACTATTATGGCAATAGCCCGTTATGCCATTAGCAAGGTTAAGGACGGCCAGGCATCCAGCCAGTAATGACGCTGCTCACTGTTTTAAGGAGACTCATGAACATCCCCTCAACGCCTAATCACGCCCCCGTGCTCGATGCCCTTGCCGAGGTGTTGAAGCAACGGCGCAGCGCTTCACCCGAGAATTCTTACGTTGCGTCCTTGCATCACAAGGGTTTGAACAAGATACTCGAAAAAGTGGGTGAAGAAGCTACCGAAACGCTGCTGGCAGCGAAAGACGCCGAGCACGGCGGTGAAGCGCAGCGTCAGGCGCTAATCGCCGAAACCGCGGATCTTTGGTTTCATAGCCTGGTCATGCTGTCTCACCTGGAGCTTGACCATCAGGATGTTTTAAACGAGTTGGCAAGGCGCTTTGACATTTCCGGTCACGACGAAAAAGCCGCCCGCACACCATCATAAACAACACGCATTTGAATCAGTGAGGATACGCATATGTTAGGTGGCATCAGTATTTGGCAGCTGCTTATAGTTTTAGGCATCATCATCTTAATCTTCGGCACCAAGAAATTGCGTAACGTGGGTACCGACCTGGGCGGCGCCATCAAAGGCTTTAAAAAAGCGGTGCACGAAGAAGATAAAGACGACGAGAAGAAAGATGCCGAGCCTTCGCACGCCAAGGTGGCTCACGAAGAGCCGGGCAATACCTATGACGTTAAGGCCGAAGAAGAACGCGCGGCACGTAACGAAGAGCGCAAATAAACCATGCTGGATATCGGTTTTCTTGAACTGATGCTTGTCGGCGTCGTTGCCCTGTTAGTGCTTGGCCCTGAGCGCCTCCCTCGGGCGGCGCGCACGACCGGCCTGTGGATCGGCAAAATTAAGCGCACGGTATCCGGTATGCAGCGCGAAATCAGCGCGCAGCTTGAAGCGGAAGAGCTTCGCCAAACGCTTAATGAACAGCAAAAGACTATTAACGATAGTTTGAAGAAAGCCAAAAAAGACGTCGAGAGTATTGTCGATAAGCCCTCTTCTGACGCCTCAAAGCCTGTGACGCCATCCCAGCGTGAAACCGAGCGGCGCGTCGCACAAGCAAGCTCTCATTTGGATGACGCTCTGCAGGAAGTCAATGAAACAGCGCCGGACGCCTCTGCGTCAGATGCTTCTTCAGAGCCCTCAAAGGCGAAGGCGACCACTCAAAAGGACAGCAATCACCCATGAGTACCCCTGGCGACGCTCGGGAGCCCCAAAACGATCAGCACCAAGCCCCTTTGATTGAGCATTTAATCGAGCTTCGCATGCGTCTGGTGCGCGCGGTGGTGGTTATTCTGGTGGTCTTTTTAGGCCTCTACGCTTTTGCTAACGATATTTATAGCTTTGTGGCCGAGCCGCTAATGGCGTTACTGCCGCCGGGCTCACAGATGATTGCGACCGAAGTGGCTTCTCCATTCCTGGCGCCCTTCAAGCTGACCCTGGTGGTCGCGGTCTTTATCGCCATTCCGTTTGTGCTTCACCAGGCTTGGGCATTTATCGCCCCTGGGCTTTATGATAATGAAAAGGCCCTGGCCATACCGATTCTGGTGTCCAGTATCGGGCTTTTTTATGCGGGCGCGGCATTTGCCTACTACGTGGTGTTTCCACTGCTGTTTGCGTTTTTTACCCAGACAGGGCCAGAAAATGTCACGGTAATGACCGATATTAATCAGTACCTTAACTTTGTACTGAAACTCTTTTTTGCCTTTGGCGTGGCGTTTGAAATTCCCATTGCGACGTTTTTGTTAATTTTATCCGGCGCGGCAAGCGTGCAAAGCCTTTCTCAAAAACGGCCGTATATCTTTCTAGGCTGTTTTGTTATTGGCATGCTGCTGACCCCACCGGATGTGGTATCGCAAAGTCTGCTCGCCCTGCCTATGTATCTGCTTTATGAAGTTGGCCTACTGTTTGGTCGCCTGGTGCGCAAACGGCGCGACGAGCAACAGGCGGCAGAAGAGCAAGAGCCATAAATTTTACGTTTCAGAGACGAGCAAATGACCATGTAAAAAGCCTCTGCCATCGATGATGGCAGAGGCTTTTGCTTAGATATCTACAACAGCTGCGTTAATCCATCATTTCATCAATACGATCCACCAGCTTAAAAATACCCGTTGCTGCTTCGCTGATGCGGGTAGCGAGCATATAGGCAGGTGTAGTAACCACGCGGTGTTCAAGGTCCACGACGATATCGTCCACTGCGCAGCTGCGGTGCAGGCCGCCCATGGCGCTGATCGCCCCCGATACGCTCGGGTCATGGCCCACGGTTACCGCGATACCGTCGCCCAACAGCCGTGGCACCAGCGCGGGAGCAATACACATCAGGCCAATCGGCTTGGCGTCTTCCCGAAAACCTGCCAGCGCCTCTTTAAAGGCTTCCAGCACCTGCATGTTGTCGCCTTCACTGGCAAAGTCAGATAAATTTTTTGCGACACCAAAACCACCCGGCACGATGACCGCGCCAAACTCATCGGCTTTTAATTCGGTAAGCGGCTGAATATCACCACGCGTCAGGCGCGCAGACTCCTGAAGTACGTTGCGCACCTCACCTTCCACTTCTTCCCGGGTAAGATGGTTCACCACATGATGCTGCTCTATATCGGGCGCAAAACAGCGATAACCAATACCCAATTGATCCAAGCGCAGCAGCGTCAAGGTGGTTTCATAAATTTCAGAACCATCAAAAACACCGCAGCCCGCCAATACCACCGCTACCTGTTTGGTCATGCCTATCTCCTTATCGCAGACTTGCCTATCGCCAACCGGCAAGCAATCGCTAACTTTAGTCAGTCTTAACCAGAGCCACAAGGCGGCTTTCGCCGTAAGACATGCCTGATATACTCAATCCAAGCCCACGGGCATTGATTTACGATCCTTCACGGAGACAACCTTTGAGCACACTAAGCCCCCGTCAATTTCCAGGCACCCGCCTGCGCCGCATGCGCCGCGATGATTTTTCCCGCCGCTTGATGCAGGAATCCACATTAACGGCTGCTGATTTAATTTTACCGGTGTTTGTTTTAGAGGGTGAAAATCAGCGCGAAGCAGTAGCCTCGATGCCCGGTGTTGAGCGCTTATCGATTGATTTATTGATTGAGCAAGCCAAGGAAGCATTCGCTTTGGGTATACCCGCGCTGGCACTATTTCCCGTGGTGGGACCCGAGCAGAAAAGTGAGTTTGCCGAAGAAGCCTATAATGCCAACGGCTTGGTTCAACGCAGCGTACGTGCACTCAAAGAGGCGCTGCCTGAGCTGGGGATCATTACCGATGTCGCCCTTGATCCTTACACCATTCATGGTCAGGACGGCATTTTAGACGAGCAAGGCTATGTCCTGAATGATCGTACGGTAGAGACGCTGCTCAAGCAGGCACTTTCCCACGCTGAAGCCGGGGCCGACGTGGTGGCGCCTTCGGACATGATGGATGGCCGCATCGGCGCTATTCGCCAGGTGCTGGAGCAGGAGCTTTTGCATAATGTTCGCATTATGGCTTACAGCGCCAAGTACGCGTCCAAGTACTACGGCCCCTTCCGCGATGCGGTCGGCTCCGCTGCCAATCTGGGTAAGGCTGACAAACGCACCTATCAGATGGACCCGGCCAATAGTGATGAGGCGCTACATGAAGTGGCCATGGATATCAGCGAAGGCGCCGATATGGTGATGGTCAAACCCGGCATGCCTTACCTGGATGTGGTTCGCCGGGTTAAAACCGAGCTTAAAGTGCCCACCTTTGCCTATCAGGTAAGCGGTGAGTACGCCATGCACCGCGCCGCGTTCGATAACGGCTGGCTGGAAGCTGAGCCGGTCATTCTGGAATCGCTCATGTGCTTTAAGCGTGCTGGCGCAGACGGTATTTTGACCTACTTTGCGCTGGAAGCAGCTCGCTTATTGCAGAATCAGCGTTAGAGTTCCATGCTTAAGATGACAGATATATGACATCTATCTGTCATCTTTCTCCCGCATACTGCTTTGAGTGATAGGTATCACGCTATGCTAGTTTGAAGCCATTAATGCAGGGGAGCCATTATGGACGATCATGTTTCACCATCTACGGCGCTATTACTCAGCGAGTCACCGAATATCGAAATTGATGGCTCACCGCTACGCATTAATCGCACTCCTAACGGCGTGCATGCCAGAGAATCGGTGATTGAAACTGATTTAGACGATCCCCAGCTCTATTTCAACCGTGAATTGTCCCACCTGCAGTTTAATATTCGTGTCTTGGAGCAGGCGTTAGACGATGCGCACCCGCTGCTTAATCGACTGATGTTCCTGCTTATTTTCTCATCCAACATGGATGAATTTTTTGAAATTCGTGTAGCCGGTTTAAAACATCAAATGGCGCTGGGCGACGATACAACGGCAGCCGATGGCCGTTTGCCCAAAGCGGTGCTTGCGGAAATTTCAGAAATTGCCCATAAGCAGATCGCCCGTCAGTATCAGATTCTTAACGACACCCTGCTACCTGCACTTGAAAACCAGGGCCTGCGCTTTCGTCGCCGTGACCATTGGACAGACGAGCAAAAGCACTGGGTGCATGAGATGTTTAACAACGAGATCATGCCGGTCATCAGCCCAATTGGCCTTGACCCTTCTCACCCCTTCCCCCGGCTGGTCAACAAAAGCCTTAATTTTATTGTTGAGCTGGAAGGCAAGGATGCCTTTGGCCGGGCAGGCGGTATGGCCATTCTCCCGGCACCGCGCTCGCTCCCCAGGCTGATGCCATTGCCCAAGGAGCTATGTGCTGAAGGCTTCTCTGAATATATATTCCTGTCATCCATGATTCACGCCCACGCCGAAGAGCTGTTCCCCGGCATGAGGGTACGTGGCTGCTATCAGTTTCGGCTGACCCGCAACGCGGACATGACCGTTGACCCGGAAGAAGTCTCTGATCTGGCATCTGCGCTGCGCGGTGAGCTATTGGCACGCCGTTATGGGCGAGGCGTCCGCCTGGAAGTCGCCGATAACTGTCCGGATGACCTAATCAACTTTTTGCTGCGCCAGTTCGAGCTGGAACCAGACGATTTGTACCGCGTTCAGGGGCCGGTGAACCTCACCCGCATGATGTCGGTGCTTGGGGATGTCGATCGTCCTGAGCTTGTTTATCGCCCCTATACGGCAAGTGTTCCCAAGACGCTGAAAGCGGGCAGCCTGTTTGAGGCAATCGCTAAAAACGATGTTCTGCTGCATCATCCGTTCCAGTCGTTCTCCCCGATAGAGGAGCTGCTGCGTGAGGCGGCCCGCGACCCCGATGTTCTGGCCATCAAACAGACGCTTTATCGCACCGGTGCTGAATCGTCTATTGTTAGTGCGCTGGTCGATGCGGCCAGTCAAGGCAAGGAAGTTACCGTAGTTATCGAGCTGCGTGCGCGCTTTGACGAGGCCGACAACCTGCAGCTGGCATCACGTCTGCAAGAAGCCGGGGCGATCGTGATTTATGGCATCATGGCGTATAAAACCCACGCCAAGATGCTGCATATCGTGCGTCGCGAAAAGGGTGAGCTGCGCCACTACGCGCACCTGGGCACGGGCAACTATCACTCTAAAACCGCCAAGCTCTACACTGATTACAGCCTGCTGACCGCCAACAAGGCGCTGTGTGCAGACGTGCATAAAGTCTTCCAACAGCTCTCGGGAATGGGCCGGGCGCGCAAGATTGATACGCTCTTGCATGCTCCCTTTACCCTGCATGAGCGTCTAGTCGAAATGATTGACCGCGAAGCCCAGCTGGCGCTCAAGGGTAAACGCGGACATATCATTATCAAGTGCAACTCGCTGACCGAGCCCAAGCTGATCAAGGCGCTTTATCGTGCCTCCCAGGCAGGCGTTGAATGCGATTTAATCATTCGCGGCATGTGCTGCTTAAAGCCCAATCTGCCGGGCATTTCTGAAAATATTCGTGTTCGGTCGATTATTGGCCGCTTTTTGGAGCACACTCGAGTATTCCACTTCCATAATGACGGCAAATCGGAAACCTGGTGTTCAAGCGCTGATTTTATGTCGCGTAATATGTTTCACCGGGTTGAAACCTGCTTCCCGCTGCTGGATAAAAAGCTCGCTACCCGGGTACGCAAAGACCTGGAAACCTATTTAGTGGATAACTGCCAGAGCTGGCTGCTGCAAAGCGATGGCAGCTACTGTTTACAAGACCCAGGTAATGGCGACGCCATCAGCGCCCAGGAAACGCTACTTTACGCCTATGCATCAAAAAGCTAGCCGTTAAAACTCGTCGTTAACCTTTTTAGGCTCCACTGCTGATCCAGTAGCGGGGCTTTTTCTCTCAGTTACTTTTTCTCTCAGTTATCGTGATGAATTCCTGATATTAACCCGTGCGTGCCTATATCCTCTCCTTCAGACATCCCTCCAGTAAGTTTTCAGCATTTTACCGTTCGGCGGGTCACCGATACGCACATAGCCGAGAATATGAGAAACTGTCATGATGAAACCCTTTAACGTGAATAATTTCACGCAGCCTGAACAAGGCCCAACGATGAACCCAACCACCGTTTTAATAAACCACGTGAAAGTTGACCACCATGATTGAGCTGCGCCATTTACGCACACTGCTCGCCCTACGTGAAACAGGCTCACTGGTCGAGGCGGCTGAACGCGTTCATCTTACTCAGTCGGCCCTTTCTCACCAGTTAAAAGATCTGGAAGGCCGGGTTAACAGCCCGTTATTTGTACGCAAAACGCGCCCTGTCGAGTTCACCCGTGCGGGCTTACGGCTGCTAACGTTAGCCGACCAGATTCTTCCCGAGGTGCGTAAAGCCGAGCGTGACGTGGCGCGACTGGCGGGAACAGAGCAGGGCCGGCTGCATATGGCAATCGAATGCCATAGCTGCTTTCAATGGCTGATGCCGACAGTGGACTACTTTCGCGACCACTGGCCGGAAGTGGAAATTGATATTCCCAGCGGCCACCACTTTGACCCACTGCCGGCTCTGGCCCGCGAGCAGCTGGATCTAGTGATCACCGCCGATCCGCAGCCGCTAGATGGCGTGCACTATGCGCCGTTGTTTCGGTACGAAGGGTTACTCGCGGTAGCGCGTCAGCACGACTATGCCGACCGGGTCTTTATTGAGCCCCAGGCGCTGGCCAACCAAACGCTGATTACCTATCCCGTTGAGCAGGCCCGCCTGGATGTGTTTACCCAATTTTTGGATCCGGCCAATGTGCGCCCTCAAGAGATCCGCACGGCCGAGCTAACCATCATGATGATGCAGCTGGTGGCCAGCGGGCGTGGCGTATGCTCCCTGCCGAACTGGGCACTGACAGAATATCTGGAGCGGGATTACGTCAAGGCCGTCAAGCTGGGGGAGCAAGGTATCTGGAGTACGTTGTACGCCGCCGTTCGCGAAGAGACGCTTGAGGCTCCCTGGATGCAGGATTTTCTGCGTACCGCCCGGGAAACATCGTTTGCCGTGCTAGCCGGGATCAAGCCAGCGGCTCACGACGAGGAACCAGCAGCGTAAAACGGGCGCCGCCTAGCGTAGGGCTGGTATCGACGGTAACGCTGCCCCCATGTCCTGCCATGATTTTCTGCACGATGGAAAGTCCTAAACCGTAGCCTCCGAGGCTCCTCGCTCGGCTGTCGTCCAGGCGGGTAAACGGTTTAAAGACCTCTACACGCGCGTCTGCGGGTATACCGGGGCCATCATCCTCGACATCAATGCGTACCAGCTGTGCTTCGCTCCAGAGCCGAATGGTGATGTGTTTTTTCCCGTAACGGCAGGCATTGCTTACCAGGTTCTGCAGTGCCCGCTGTAAATAACGCGGCTCGGCCAAAAGTTCGATATCAGGGCCGTCAGTCAGCTCGATGGTCAGACCTTCATGTAGCGGCGCCAACGTATCGATCACCCGTTCGGCCATGGCGCGGCAGTCCACCAGCGCCATTTCAAGCTCGGCGCCATTTACCGTTTCACCACCTAAACGGGCATAGGTAAGAATTTCATCAACGAGTTCATCAAGCTCTGCAATATCGGCGTCAATACCCTGTAACTGGCGCCGAATCGCTGGCTGATCGGTCATGTCCTCGACCATTTGTACAGCAAAACGAATACGGGCGACCGGCGTGCGCAGTTCATGGGAAACGGCGCGAATCATCTCTTGCTGACCACGTAGCAGAGTTTGCACCTGACTTGCCATACCGTTAAAGGCCATGCCCAAACGACCTAGTGAGTCGTCACTCTCGACTTTCACACGAGTCTCAAGCCTGCCGCTGGCAATGCGGGTAGCAGCAAGCTCCAGACGCGCCATTCTTGTCTCTATGCGGCGCATAATCAGATAGATGATTAAACACAGCACTGCCATGGCTCCGAGTAACAGCGGTAGCTGTAAATTCATCGGTAGCGTATCGCCACGTGTAATAGGCCCAGCCAACAGCCACGTGCTTGAATTAGGCAATTGGTAAAGCAGGCTAATGGAGAGCTTTTCAGATGACAGCAGGGTTATTACGTTGCCCATCGCCAGCTGGCCTTGCTGCTTGGAGGTTAAATGATCTGGCAGGGTATGCAGCAGAGACAGCGGCCAGCTGCCGGAGCGTAGCGTCGCCAGAGCGGCCTCGTGCTCCTCCGTCGGCAGTGTTGTCAACCATTCACCAAGCAGCAGCATGCTGCCTTGCCACTGGCGCTCGCTCCAGGCGGGCAAGGACGCTTCCAGCAGCCACTCATCACCAGGCACTCGCTGGCGCAAGCGCCACGGGTCATCGGTCACTAATACGCTGCCGCGCTCAATGCGCTTGCTGGCAAAGTAACCCAGCTTTACCTCGCTGATACGTCGCAGGGTAAGCTGCATGCCGAGGCGCTCGGTAAAACGGCCTATCAGCAAGCCGCGCTCGTCTTCGCTAACTTCGCCAAGCTGATGGGTCATCAGCGACATGGGCAAGGCTACAAGCTGCTCGCGGTAATCTTCCCGGCGCACTTGTTCAATAAATGAGCGACCGCCTAGTGCGATTAACAACACGGCACACAGCGCCAGGCCCAGCAGTAAATAGAATTTAAAAAATGAGCTATGGCTAAGCAGCTGCCGCATCGAACGTACCCTTAATATCAACTATCTTTCACGAATAGATAGCCTTTGCTGCGTACCGTCTTTATGCGGTGTGGCTGGTTGGGATCATCTCCCACTTTGGGCCGAATACGCGATACACGTACGTCGATGGAACGGTCCTGCCCATCGTATTTAATACCGCGCAGATCGTTGAAGATCTCTTCGCGGGTCAATACCCGGCCAGCATTGCGCGCTAATAGCCATAGAAGATCAAATTCAGCGCTGGTCAGGTCAATACGCTCACCGCCCAGCCACGCTTCACGCGTCGCATTGTCAATCTCCAGGTTATCAAAGCGTAGGCGCATTTCACCGTTGGGCGCGGGGCCATCGGCGCGGCGCAGCAACGCGCGCATGCGGGCAAGCAGTACACGAGGCTGAACGGGCTTGGGCACATAGTCATCAGCCCCCATTTCTAAACCAAGTATCTGGTCAAGATCATCGGTGCGCGCCGTCAGCATCATGATGGGGCCTGCAAAATTAGGCCGTACCCGACGACAGATTGACAGGCCATCCTCACCCGGCAGCATCAGATCCAAAATAACCAAATCTGGCTGAAGGGTAAGAATGCGGTCCATGCCTTTAGCCCCATCGGCCTCTAGCGTGACCTGAAAACCGTTAGCTTCCAGATAATCCCGAGTGAGTTCTGCCAAACGCTTGTCATCTTCAATGATCAGAATATGATCCTGATCAGAATATTCAGGCATGACCGTTTCCTGTGACCCAAGCGCCTGAAATTGCTCTTCTAAGTGGTTTACCATCTTATCCATCACTCCGCTTAGGCAGTTTATAATTTATCCACTTACCCACTATCAAACTGGCGACTGTCATTTACTTACACAATACCTTAAAACCCAAGGGACACTCGCTCTTAACGTTGTACGCTATTACTTATGTTCAGTCGCTCTTTGCCTCGCTTGATTCTTCCAACACAGAGGACTAATGTAACAAAACAAACTGTCGACAACCTGACAGGAGGAGTGAGCAATGACTGACGACAAAGCTAAAAGCGTTATTAAGCGTGTTTATGTTCCGACCCAGGTGCGTGACTTGCCCAACGGGGAAAAATTAAAAATTCCCGGTCACTATAAAGCACCCCCAAGTCGCGAAAAATAGCGTGTAAAAGTACATTCTAATAAAAAAGGCAGGCGCCAAGCCTGCCTTTTTTTTAATACAAATTATCGTGTCACGTTACTTACTGTTGCTAACCCTTGGGCCCGAACAGTAGCCATACAATTAAGCCTACCAAGGGGAAGATCAGCAACCCCAGGATCCACAGCAGTTTTGCCAGACCACCTGCTGAGCTCTTTGCTACTTTCACAATGGCCCAAACCAAAATAATGAGCCAAATTAATCCTAACAATCCACCGACTTCAATACCCATAGCAACTCCTTAGCCTGTTGGCATCCATGTGCTTTTAGCTAAGCACATCAACGCGATATGCACAAGCACCGGTTACGAATCGGGCAGGCTCAAGACCATCTCCCCGCTACGTATTTCAATATTCAGAAGGTGCAGAAAACTCATCCCCAACAGCACCGTATCGTGCTCCATCCCAGGGCTGATAGAACCCGGCACATTGCTGATCTTGATCCCGCCCAGCATGACTTCATCCAACTGTGTAAGGCTTCCTTGTACTCGGCCATTGGCGGTATTAAACCAGGCCGTGCGCCCCCGATTAAGCCCTAATTGCGCCGCCAGTTCATCTGAAACGGCCACATAGGTTGCGCCGGTATCAAGTAAAAAGGTCACCGGCTCACCGTTAATCTCGCCAGGCGCTTCAAAGTGCCCGGAGCGGTTACGCTTTAACGTAACGGGGCCGCCCTCAGACGAGGTCTGCGCAATATGCGCATTAGGGTTGAGTATCTGCTCCATCCCCCCATCAAGCCACCACGTTCCCAAGCCGATTAACAGTACCCAAAAAAGCAGCATCATTACGATGCCACCACGCTGTCTTGTTTGCATGAGTTGCCCCTCGCTTTCAGCGTTTACGCGTTTTCCCAAGCGATAGCGGCGTCACGCCCTCGGCGCTCGTTAACGTTCGCACAAATCAGCATCGCTATAACAAAAAGCCCTACACATAAGAGAATAGACGCCTGTAGACCAATAATGGTTTGCAACACCCCCAGCATCACGATCCCCAGCACGCCCGCCAATTTATTGGCCAGCCCCCAGAAGCCAAAAAACTCGGCCGATTTTGCAAGCGGTGAAAATACGCCTACCAAGGCCCGGCTCGCCGATTGGCTGGAACCCAGACTGAGCCCCGCCAAACAGCCTACTGCCAAGAACACGTGCTGGGCTTGCCACTGCCAGTCAAACCGCGCATTTGCCCAGGCGGTAATTTCAGGTGTTGCCCAAATGGCAATAATCGCCACTACCCACAGCCCCAGCGTCATCTGATAGGTATGCTTGGCGCCTAACCGATCCTGAAGCCACCCAAATCCCAATGCCCCTGCCGCGGCCGTTATCTGGACGATGATAAACATGATATTACGCACGCTTTCGTCCCACCCAATCACCTGGGCACCGTAAATAAACGCAAACGCAATAATGATGTATACCCCCGCCATGGAGAACAGCAGCGAGACCAAAAATACCGTTAAGTCTTTAAAATAGCGCAGTTCCCGCATGGTCGACCGAACGCGCTGGTGAGCAATGCGCCAGTACGCAACGCCAGAGGGTTGCGGCGTACCGCGCTCTTTCAGCCATAAAAACGTGGGGATGGCAGTAATTAGAAAAAAGCCCGCGGCAAAGGGCCCGACCCAACGTATGCGCTCAAAGTTTTCCGCCGTTGCTTCCCCCAGCACCACCAGGGTAAATCCCGCCGCAAAGAGCCCACCTATATATCCAAGCGACCAGCCAAATCCTGAAATCTTACCCAGCTTTTCAGGTGGGCCAAGCTCGGGTAAAAAAGCGGCAATAAAGGATTCGCCCATGGAGTAGGCGTAGTTGGATAGCACTATCAGGATAAGTCCCATCACCACATAGCCCGGCTCCACAAAGTAAAGCATTGCGGTAGTGGCTACCGTTGCCAAATAGCTAAACAGTAGAAAGCGCTTTTTTTCAGCCCGGTAATCCATCACCGCCCCACTCAGCGGAGCTGTTACCACTACCATTAGATAGCTGATCGCAAGCGCCAGACTCCATAGAAAGTTGGCCAGCCGAAACCCATCGCCTCGGTCACCGACGATCACGGTGGTAAACAGCTCGCCAAACACGACCGTGATAATCAGCAGGGTGTACGCCTGGTTCGCGAAATCAAACATTGCCCAACCGAAAATTTCGCGGCGTGAGGCATAAGAAGCATCGGCCTTAACAGGCTTATTTAGCACCATGAGGATCTCTCTTAAGAGGTCGAAAAGAGACGACGAAAGCAAACGCCCGGCGTATATAGCCGGGCGCTTGCTCTAGCGTTACAACAGGTTGGCCTACAAAAGCCAATGTGCCAACACGGCAGATAAACCGACCACCAGCGCCGTTACCACAGCGACCGTTACCACCCGATCCAGCCAGCGGTCTAACCACCGGTCAACCGATGCCTTCTTGGGCTGGCGCCGCGTAGCACCGTGCCGCCCTTGCCGCGCCATCAGCATCCTCGCTCCATGTGTCTGCTCCTGAAGGCCTGATTAAGTTCATCTAGCGATTAATGCGTCGATTAATAACGTTGGGCGCACGACGTAGTCGCTCCTCTTCGCCCATCTGCTCAGCTTCAAAGGCGTCAGCACCCACGGGCGTTTCACCGTGACGACGATAAAGCTGCGTCAGCATGGCCTTACGATCAGCGCGTAGCTCACGCACCAGCACGATAACCATCATATACAGAATAAAGGTAAACGGTAGTGCCGAAAGCACCGCCGCCGATTGAAGCCCTGAAAGACCGCCAGCCACAATCAGTGTCAAGCAGATGGCGGCGATCAATACCCCCCAGATAACGCGCTTATAAAGCGGTGGGTTAATCGAACCATTATCGGTCATTTGTGCCACGATATACGAGGCCGAGTCCGCCGATGTCACCAGGAAAATAAAGATGAGCATCATGGCAACCACCGAAAGCACGCCGGAGAACGGCATCAGGTCAAACATCGCAAATAACGCTACCGTAATATTGTCCTGAGTAGCGGCCGCCAGCCCAATATTATCTCCATTAAGCTCCATGTTAAGCGCCGCGCCACCGAACACCCCGATCCACAGGCAGGCCAGCAGCGGCGGCACTAACAATACGCCAAACACATACTCTTTGATGGTACGTCCACGTGATACACGAGCAATGAATGTGCCGACAAACGGTGACCAGGCAATTACCCAGGCCCAATAGAAAATCGTCCAGCTGCTCGCCCATTCATTGTCGCTATACGGCGAAATACGCAGGCTCATACCGATGAAGTTTTGCAGGTAATCGCCAATCCCCAGCGTAATGGTTTCCAGAATGGCAATCGTAGGCCCGGTTACCAGTACATAGACCATTAAACCAATACACAGCGCCATATTAAGGTTTGAAAGGCGCTTAATGCCTTTATCAAGTCCTGACCAGGTCGATGCCATATACGCGCAGAACATCACAAATAAAATAACGAATTGCCAAAACCCATTTTCAGGCAGGCCAAAGACGGCATTCAAGCCGCCATTCATTTGTAATACCCCAAGGCCTAGCGAGGTAGCCACCCCCATCACAGTGGCAACCACCGCGAAGACATCCAGCCACGCAGCATAAGGGCGTAGACGAGGTTTTTTTGCCGTTACTGATGAAAGCACCGACGATACAAGCCCCGCCTGGCCTTTACGAAACTGGAAATAGGCGATGATTAAGCCAACCACGGAGAACGCGGCCCACTGGTGGATGCCCCAGTTAAAATAGCTGTATTGAATCGCATAGCGTGCTGCGGCCTGTGTCTCTGCGGTCACGTCACCGTAAGGCGGCTCAATATAGTGCGTCATGGGCTCAGCCATGCCATAAAATACTAGCCCCACGCCAAATCCGGCGGCCAGCAGCATACTGATCCATGAAAAGAAGCTGTAGTTGGGCGTGCTGTCCTGTGGCCCTAAGCGTACCTTTCCATATTTGCTGAACGCCAAGCCGAATAGAAACACTACAAAGCCAAACACCGAAAACAGATAAAACCAGCCGAATAGTCGAGTAACAGTGCCTAATGCCGTTTCAGCGGCGCTCGCGAAACCTTCTGGAAAGGCCGCCCCCACCACTACCAAGCTGAAAATAATGACGGTCGATGCAATAAATACCGACTTTCCTCCATGATTTGCCATACCCCCTCCCTTAAATAAGCATTCGATCTGAAACTGAGCACAAACTTGTATAACCCTAGCGGCTTAACGGCGTTTATGTACAGTCTTCGTCTCATTTAAGAAGCAAATGCAAATTAAGCATGTCTACCAATATGATTCAAAACATATCTGGTAGGTATATTGGAAGGCGACTCTCCACGTTCACTGCACCAAAACAGGGAGACCTGGCTTGTTCAGAGGCGTAAAAGCACCCCTTTGGTGCTAAACGCTGCGTTTCATTGAAGCATCGTCAAGGCAGTATTCCACGACTCCCAGCCAGCCTAAACCACGATAGGTTTCATATCCCGGCGTTTCAGCAAAGCTTACCAAACGGCCTTCATCTTGATAGTAACCACGTACTTCATTTTTGCGCTGTAACGGATAGCGGCTGCCAACTGCCTGTTGCTGCGTATCCGCGATAATCCGATAATCTGAATCCAAAAGCATGATACGGCTCAATGCACGCTCTTCTTGCGTCAAGCCCACGCCTTCGACCACTGCTTTTGCCTGAGGCGTCCAGTCAAAGAAAATCCCCAAAACGCCGGTCACGGCGCCGTTACTTTTACCGCCCGCCCGAATCGCCGTGGCGTATGTGGCAACTGATGCATCATCCAATAGAGAGTTTTGTTCCACATCGCTCACGACAAAAGCGTCACCATCAGTGGTTTTCATGGCCCGCTTGAACCAAGCAGTATCCGCCACATTTTTGCCTTTGACCCCTGGGTAACGGTCAGGCCGACCACTGGTGATGATGTTGCCCTTTGTATCCACGACCCACAGATCAAGATAGACCGTATACGAGCGCAGAATGGTCGCCAGGCGCAGGCTTGCGTAGTCACAGCGCGCTGTACTGGGCTCTGCAACGGCATCAACCATCGCACTGTCTGTCGCCCACCAGCGCACGTCACACGAACGCTCAAATAAATTACGGTCAATAATCTCGACGGCATTTAGGGCGATATCGGTGAAGCGCTGCCCGCGAAAGTCGTTCACCATACTGGTGCCTGCAGTTTCGATGCTTTCAGTGTGCTGCTCCACCTGATGACGAAAATCACGGGCAATTTCACTGATTCCGCCGGATACGCGACCCATTTCCTGCGCCACCACTGAAAATGCGGCCCCACTGCTTCCCGCGCGAGCCGCCTCAATCCGCGCATTCAAGGTTAATATCTCGGTTTGCTGCATGATTTTTTCGATCATGCCGATTTTTTCCCGAGTAATGGTGGCGATATCGTAAGCAATTTTTAAGACGTTGTTATCTTGCATGAGCGTTCCTTTTGTTAGGCGGTTCAAGGCAACCCACCTTCCCCTAGTAGTTACAAAGCAAGATATGCGCCAGCTCTCAGTGAACTTGCCTGGTTAACGACGTTCCAATAACTGTGTTCCAATAGGGACAAACGACGATGGAGGCTCTTATGCCACAGATGAATCGCAACCAACGCAATGCCGCCTGGCAAGCTGCTAATCAGTGGCGCGCCCGCGCTGCACAGTCACAACCTACCGGGTTGATGGGCAGCTTGAAGCTACTTTTAACGTGGCTGGCATTTGGTGTATTGATGGTGGTTGGCGTAGTGTTCGGCCTGTTTTTTCTTTTGATTGGCTGGGCCATGATGCCGTTTGTACGCCATAAGATGAAAAAGCGCATGGAGCAGATGCGTGCAGATCAAGCTCAAGATATTGGCGGAGGTTATGCCGAACCTCAATCACGCCAACCCCCGCAGGATGCCTTAGAAGGTAGCTTTGAAGTAAAAGAGCAAACATCTCGCGATTAAGGCCATTTACTTTTAGTGTTTTTACCTGCCTTTTCTATATTACCTATCAATGGCTTACATTACTGATACGCCGCCTTTAAAGCGGCGCATACACCCATGTAAAAGCAGCCGCTAAAATGAGCGGCATCACGATTAGACTACCCAAGTTACCGATCAGCACCAGCGAGGCGACTTTCTGCGGTGCGAGCTTAAACTGCTCGGCGACCAGATAATTTAATACCGCAGGCGGTAGCGCGGAAAAAATCAGCAGCACCGCGGTTTGTAGAGGATTCAGTGGCAGTAACCACATTAATGGCAGGGCAATGATCAACCCTGAAAGCGGGCACAGTATCGCCCCCAGCAGCCCCGTTCGCCAGTCGCTGAAATCCACCTCAAGTAGCCGAACACCCAGGGCAAACAGCATTAACGGAATGCTTACTCCGCCCAGCATATGCATGGCTTCCAGCAGCCACCCCGGCAGCAGCACACCGCTCATATTGATTAAAAGCCCAGCCAGACTAGCCGCTACAATCGGCATACGCAGGATATGCCACATCGAGGTGCGCGGATTTATCATGTAAAGGCCTACCGAAAAATGCAGCACCATTTCTACGATAAAGATCACCACCGCCGCGGGTAAAGCTGCCTCACCAAAGGCCAGTACCAGTAACGGCACCCCCATATTGCCCGTGTTATTGAACATCATGGGTGGCAAGAAGGTTTTTATATCCAACTTTAGCCAAGTCGCCAACGGCCAAAGTATCAGCCCCGACCCCAATACAACGGCGGCAGCGGCGAAGGCAAGCCATGCGTAATCGGCAAGCGGCGCCTGGCGGTCCGCTAATACCGCGAATACTAATAGTGGAACGAACAGTTCCATATTCAGAGTATTCAGGCTGCGAATATCGGGCGTCCGAAAGCGCCTGTAAGCCGCTCCACAGCCTGAAATCAAAAACACCGGTAGCAGTGTTGCCAGAATATGCGCAGTCATGCGCCCCACCTCAACCAACGCCTGTGCATTGCCCTGCCTCATTGTTTTTATTGACCATGCTGTTATTACTTACCCTGTTTTTGATTGCGCCGTTATGGATCTCGTTACTGGCTATGCGTAACGCTAAGGTTCCAGAAAGCGCTGCCATAACGCGTTGACTGCCGTGCGATGCTCTTTAAAATCGTCGGCCTTGCCAATCGCTTTTTCACCGGTAAGTGCTGCGCGGTGGGTACGGCTACGGTAGGCCAGATAGGCGTCTTTTAGCTGCTCGGCTTCCTGTGAGGGTAAGTGCCCACTGTCAGCCAACGTTTCTAAAATACGGATATTATCGCTGTAGGTCTGCAATGCCGGCGTCTGATTAGTAAGTGCTAACACCGCGTACTGGCAGAGAAACTCAATATCGACCATGCCGCCCGCGTCGTGCTTGAGATTAAAACCGCTCTCCTGAGATTTACTGCCAAGGTGGTCGCGCATCTTATGGCGCATCTTGACAACATCATCGCGTAAGGCGGGAATCTCTCGCTTGCGGCTTAATATATCGCCCCGCACCTGATCAAACCGTTTGGCAAGCGCGCGGCTACCGGCCACTACCCGAGCGCGGACCAGCGCCTGATGCTCCCAGGTCCAGGCATTCTGCTGCTGGTAATCGGCGAAGGCATCAAGCGAGGTAACCAATAACCCTGCATTGCCTGAAGGACGTAAGCGCATATCCACCTCATACAGACTGCCCGCCGGTGTCACGGCGGTTAGCAGATGAATAATCCGCTGGCCCAACCGGGTGAAAAACAGCGGCGTTTCAATCGGCCGCGGGCCGTCGGTGGTGCCTTTACCATCGCTATCATGTAGAAAAACCAGATCCAGATCAGAGCCATATCCAAGCTCGATTCCCCCCAACTTGCCGTAGCCGATAATCAGAAAGGCCGGCTCGCCAGCATCTAATCCCTCCGGCACACCGTGTTTACGGGTCACGTGCTTCCAAGCCATCACCAGAACGGCGTCCAGGATTACTTCTGCGATATAGGTTAAGTAATCGCTTACTTTCATTAGATGACGCGTGCCCGCAACATCTGAGGCGGCCACATGGAGCATTTGGGCATGTTTAAACACACGTAGTGCCTCTAACTGCGCTTCTTCGTCATCTTCTGGAATCCGGTTGAGGGTTTGGCGCAGCTCATCGGCCAGGCGTGTTTTATCAGCGGGGGTATACAGGGTTTCAGGGGTTAATAGCTCATCAAGCAGAATGGGATAGCGAGCCAGCTGTGTGGCAATCCAGGGGCTTGCCGCGCATAGGTGCATCAGGTGCTCAAGGGCCTGGGGGTTTTCACGCAGCAGCGCCAGGTAAGCGGTACGTCGCAGTACCGACTCAATCAGTGGCTGCACACGCGAAAGCGCGGTATCCGGCGTATCGTTTTCAGCCACGGCGGCCAGTAAAAGCGGCATAAGTGCGTCAAGGCGCTCAAAACCGATCCTCTGCATGCTTTGTACCTGGCGCGATTGATACAGACTCTGCAGGCGTTTAAGGACTTTTTCCGGTTCGGCGAATCCCGAGTCGCTCAAGTAGGCAATGGCCTCATCCTGTTCCAGCTCATTGCGCCAGATTAACCGCCATTGAGCAGGTGCCAAGCGGCTATCATCGTTGGCGTCCTGTGCTTCCTCTTCCGGGTCGGCGATCACCGCATCAAAATGCTGGCGCACACGTTCGCGCACCTTATCAAGCTGCTCGACAAAATGCGCCCAGCTTGCATAGCCCATGGCAAAGGCGACGCGGGCCTGATCAGACTCATCGGTAGGCAGCATTTGCGTCTGGCGATCTTCAAGGGCCTGGATCACATGCTCGATATCACGCAGAAAAGCGTAGTCAGGTAGCAGCTCATCGACTACCGCCTGAGGCAGCAGGCCCAGTTCCGGCAGGCGTGTTAAGGCCGTCTGTAATGAGGTCACCTGCAGTTCGGTGTCACGGCCGCCACGAATCAGTTGGAATGCCTGAACCACGAACTCCACTTCGCGAATACCGCCAGGGCCGAGCTTGATATTGCTCTGCATGCCCTTGCGCTTCACTTCGCGGTTAATCATGGCTTTTAACTCGCGCAGCGACTCAATAGCACCAAAATCAAGGTAACGCCGATACACAAACGGACGTAGGCTTGTCAATAGCTCAAAGCCTGCGTCTATATCGCCGGCTACCGGGCGGGCCTTGAGCATGGCGTAGCGTTCCCACTCGCGCCCCTGATCCTGGTAATAGCTTGAAAGCATGGCAAAGCTGCCCACCAGCGGGCCGCCATCGCCGAGCGGGCGTAAGCGCATATCCACCCGAAACACAAAGCCATCGGCCGTCATCGCGTCCAGGGCGGCAATCAGCTTTTGCCCCAGCTTGGTGAAATACTCCTGATGCTCTAGCGGCTTACGTCCGCCCTGAGTGTCGCCCTTTTCCGGAAACGCAAAAATCAGGTCGATGTCAGACGATAGGTTCAGCTCGCCCGCACCCAGCTTGCCCATGCCCAGCACGACTAAGCGTTGGGGCGCGCCATCGGCACGCGCAGCGGGCAATCCCCAGCGAGGTGCATAAAACGTTTCAAGCCAGCCTAGTGCCGCCTCCAGACAAATTTCGGCGAGCTGGGAAACCGCCTGCGCGGTGTCCCACATGGTGTAATCATCAGGACGGTTCAAGTCCCGCCACACAATTCCCAACATGCGGGCGCGCCTAAAACGGCGTAATGCGCGCTGCAGCGCCGCTTCATCTTCAGCGCTTTCCAGGGTGTTTTGCAGCCACTGCTGCTGGTCATTGCGTGCAGGGGCGGCCTCAAGTTCACCGGTCGCGTCGAGCTCTTCTAACCATTGGGGATAGCGCGTAAGCGTATCCAGCGCAAAAGTGGATACGCTCAGCACTTTTGCCAACGCCTCACGACGTGACGGAGATAGCTCCTCCCAACTCGCTGAGGGCAGTGGCTGCTTGGTCATGGAGGCAACGTTGTCAGCTTGACTAAGCGCGTCGTTAAGCCGCTGGCCCGCCTTTTGCGCCACGTACTGAAGCGTTTCAGGCAGGTTTTCCAAGGGTAAAAACCTATCGTTGAGTTGCATAATCACCTCACTGCCAAACGCTGAAACGCTAGCCGAAGAATTTTTGCCAGCCCAGGAGCCCCCAGGTAAACCCGGCGATAATCAGCGACAGCATCACGGCTGCCGAGCCGATATCCTTTGCGCGCCCGGAAAGCTCATGATGCTCCGTACCGATGCGATCGACGACGTTTTCGATTGCACTATTCAAAAGCTCGACAATCAGTACGAAAAACAGGCTGCCTACCAGCAAAAGCCAGCTGATCGAATCATTACTGATCCACCAAGCAAACGGTAGCATCACCGCGGCAATACCGACCTCCTGGCGAAAGGCGGCTTCATTTCGAAACGCGGCTTTTAAACCTTTCCACGAGTAACGCGTTGAGTGCACCAAATGGGTTAAACCGGTATGCCCTGGTTTCATGCAGGTTGCCTCACCTTTTAAGCGTAGCGGAAATTAATTAGCCAAAATCATCGTGTCTAAATCGACTGATAAAGGATCAAGCACTTCAGACCAGCTTATATAAGGTGTATTACTGTTACCGTTCACGAATACGCTAAACACGCCCCACCGCCCCGATGCCGTACGAAAGTAGCCTGCCGCGGCGCGTACCGCAAAGGGCTGGTTCAACGTACCGGTCTTCAGCATCACGTTATTTTGAAACGTGGAGGAGCCACGGCGAATAAACCGCATTACGCCGTTCGCGGGCGATTGAAACGCAGCCACAAAGCTTGGAAATAGCGAACTTTGCCGATACATATCCTCCAGCATGACGTTAACCCCGTGAGCCGAGGTACGGTTTTCGGTGGTCAGCCCGCTGCCGCTATACAGCGTTAATGGCCCGTGCCCCGGCAATTGCTGGGCATAGGCCTCAATGGCTGAACCTGCCTGACGCAGCTGGGCCTGCGGGGTTTCCACCAGGTTTAAAGCCAGCACATCGGCCATGTAGTTATTGGAATAGTTCATGGTGCGTAGCAGAAGCTCTTGTAACGGCTGGCTATCCACGGCGGCTAGGCGTGCCGCACTGCTCAAAGGCTGTGTTGACGTAACACGCCATGGGTCTCTTACGTGGATACCCGCCTGATTGAGCAT
Source organism: Vreelandella zhanjiangensis DSM 21076 (assembly GCF_000377665.1). Classification (GTDB taxonomy): domain Bacteria; phylum Pseudomonadota; class Gammaproteobacteria; order Pseudomonadales; family Halomonadaceae; genus Vreelandella; species Vreelandella zhanjiangensis. The sequence goes on from NZ_KB898655.1 coordinate 56,931, forward strand.
GCCCAAGAGTATCTGCGCGGTCTCTTCGGCGGCGTCGCCCGCACCCCGGTAAACATCCTGGGCCATCGCATTGGTCGAAATCTGCCCGGTCAAGCGCATTACATCGCCACGCTCATCGGTCACGCGCTCGGCGCTGATTTCAGTCCCGCTATTGGCTGGGCGGGTAATCACCTGATTATCGATATCAATAAGCGGCAGTTGGCTATCGCAAAGCGCCGTGCGTGCTGGCTCCCCTGGAATAGCAGAAGGCGCTACGTTGACGCACCAGCTACCAAAATTAACCCCTGCCGAGGTCAGCGGTGCGCTATAAGCATTGGTTACCCGGGAAAGCGCATTGCAGCGGTCATTGGTGATGCAGTTAACCGGGCCAAAACGCCACTGGCTGACCACTAACGCACCGTCGACTTCATTAACCCCCGCCATCTGTAAGCGCTGTACCAGGCGCCAGAGGTTTTCCGTGGTTAGCCCCGGGTCACCGCCGCCGTCAAATACCAGATCCCCACGCAGAATGCCGTTATCGATGGTGCCACTGCTGACCAGTTGGCTGGTAAAGCGGTGCTGCGGGCCAAAACGGTTTAACAATGCCGCGGCCATATAAGCTTTAGTGACCGATGCCGGGGACATTTGGCGCTCAGGATTAATGCTGCCCAACAGTGCGGGCATATTGGTATCCAGCAGACGCGCCTCGGCGCTAATTGAAAAGCCTTTTTCCTGCAACTGGCTCAACCGGCTAAAATCGGCCAATGCCGAAGCGCTGGCAGCGAAAGTGGCGGCGGCCACGCTGGCGATTAATGAACAGCGCCATTGGCGCGCTGCTGCTTTAAAGAAGTACGTCACTTTTACCTGCCTCAATGTACATTCATTTTGGAAAACACGTGCAGCATGATTACTTCCGCTCCAGCTCGACCTGCAACCGCCAGAGCGTTTGCCCGCTTTGATCGTACTTGGCTTCAAAAGGGGTTAAGTACTTACCGTCAGGCGCCCATACGCCCACTTCGGCCTGTCGTCCGGTAACTTGCGAGACCGCCAAAGCGAACTCCTCGACATAAAGCTGCCAGTTAGAGCGCAGCTCAAGGTGGCCGCCCAGCGCCAACAGTGTGGGTAAAACCGGATGCCCATGCCAGCGCATCTTTAGGTGTGCCGCTTTAGGGTACGGGTTGGGATACAGCAAATAGTGGCGTTCAGGCGCCCAGTGCGCCTGCTTCGCCAGTCTCCAGAAATCAACCAGATCCGCGCGTACCAACAGTGCATTTTCCGGCAGCGCGCCGTGGTCGCGCCCCAGACGATCTTCACTGCGATCGATCCCTATCACTGCCCGGTCGGGGAACTGCAAGGCAAGCTTTCTTGTCGAAATCCCAACGCCACAGCCTGAATCCAGGATGAGCGGAGCATTAAAAGCCTGGTACCAGTGATTAGCCTGCTCGAACGCCTGCTGAGTATGGTCAGCAATAGGCTTGCGTAGCGGATGAGCCAACGCCCGGCTTACCTGGCGTGCTAAATCATGATGAGGGCCTGGCTGATTGGAAGTAACGGGTCGAGAAGTGTACTGCATGCCATCCTCGGCTTGAAAAGAGGCGATTCTATCAGTCTCCGGCGCTTGCAGCATGACGGCGTTAGTCACCCGGTGCTATGATCACGCCCGAGATATTTATTAAGCTCAGTGACAGCGGGCGATCTACCCTGTTATTGGCAATAATTGTTATTTAAAACCACCGCACCACGAGGAACCCGGCTTGTCACACTTACCGGTGATTGTCGGCATGGGCGGCATCAATCCCGCCGGCAGAACCTCGGGCCATCAGGCCTTCCGCCGCACCGTGCTTGATGCCCTTCCCGCTGACCAGCAGCGCCAGACGTTGGATAGCCTGGCGGCCCTTATGCAGCTTGTCGAGCACTCTGAAAAAGGGTGGCTCGACCGTGCAGGAAAGCCCGTAGACTCGCCTGCCCAGTCGCTGCGCGAACAGGTGTTGAACCACACGTTGATTCGCCGTAACGAGGACCCCAAATTCCTCGCGCCAGGGCTGCCCGCGAATCGTCAAGCCAGTCTTCAGCTAGCCGAGCCGTTGCGCTTTACGCTGCGCCGACGCCAGCTGCCGGAAAACCTGCCGGAAAACTGGCAGGTCCGTGATCTGGATGCGCGTGAAGTAGAAGTCACCGTGCCAGCAGGCGTGCTTGAAACGCTACTACCTGACGCCCAGACGCCCAAAGTGCACGCTGCAGCTCAGCTGCCTAGCGGCTTTGACCCCGCCAGTCTTTACCGTAGCGTGCACCACCCACGCGGGCTGTCGATGGCCATTTTTGGCGCCAGCGACTGCCTGGGGGCCAGCGGTTTCTCCTGGGAAACGCTGCGCCAGACGCTGAATCCAGACCATATTGCCGTTTATGCAGGCAACTCCATCGGTCAATTGGACGATGCTGGCTGGGGCGGTTTGATGAAGAGCCTGGTGAGCGGTCAGCGTGCCACCTCCAAGCAAATGCCGCTAGGTTACGGGCAGATGCCCGCCGACTTCCTGAATGCCTATGTATTGGGTAGCGTTGGCGGCACCGGCGCCGTACTAGGTGCCTGCGCAAGCTTTCTATACAACCTGCGTTTGGGTATCGAAGATATTCGTGCAGGACGGCGTAAAGTGGTGATGGTGGGCACTGCCGACGCTCCGATTACGCCTGAAATCATTGAAGGCTTCCGCGCCATGGGCGCCTTGGCTGACGATGCGAGTTTAAAAGCGCTGGATGCGCTTGAACTGCTGACCGACGCTGACTATCAGCGCGCCAGTCGACCCTTTGCGCGCAACTGCGGCTTTACCATGGGTGAGGCCAGCCAGTTTGTTCTGTTGATGGACGATGCGCTGGCGCTTGAAGTAGGCGCAGACATTCTCGGAGCGGTGCCGGAAGTGTTCGTGAATGCCGATGGCTTCAAACGCTCTATTTCAGCGCCGGGCATCGGCAACTACATCACGCTGGGCAAGGCCGCAGCACTGGTGCGCGATATGCTGGGCGAAAAAGCGCTGCAAGAGCGCAGCTTCATGCACGCACATGGCACGAGCACCCCTAAAAACCGTACGACTGAATCCCATGTGCTGCATGAAATCGCCCGCGCCAACGGTATTAGCGATTGGCCGATAGTGGCTATCAAGTCGTTTATCGGGCATTCCCAGGGCTCTGCGGCGGGTGATCAGCTGGTAAGCGCGCTGGGCAGTTTCGCCCACGGCATACTGCCCGGCATTCCCACTTTGGATGCGGTGGCCGACGACGTATATGCCGAGCGGCTACGCTTCTCCCAAACGCCCATGGCTTTTAAAGCGGATGCAGCCTTTATTAACGCCAAAGGCTTTGGCGGTAATAACGCAACCGGCGTTGTGCTTTCCCCCGGGGTCACCGAACGCTTGCTGCTTCAGCGTCATGGTGCCGCCGCGATTAGCACCTGGAAAGAGCGCCGCGAGACCGTGCGCGCCCAAGCGGCCGCGTATCTTGCCCAGGCGGATGCCGGCCATTACGCGCCGCGTTACCAGTTTGGCGAAGCGGTGCTTGAAGGCCCCGAACTGGATATTCACGCGGACCGTATTCATATCCCGGGCTATGCTCAAGCGGTATCGCTGGCAAGCGATAATCCTTTTGGCCGAATTGACGAAGAGGATTCGGAATGAGCGAGCAGCGCTTTAACATTGCCGTTTATCCAGGCACCTTCGACCCGATCACCAACGGTCATTTTGACCTTATCGAACGTGGCGCCAGGATGTTCGACAAGGTGGTCATTGCCGTAGCGGCAAGTCCCGGCAAGCGGCCCAGCCTCGATCTAGATACCCGCATTGCTCTGATCAAAGCTACCTGCGCTGAGCTTGGCAATGTTGAAGTCGTGGGTTTTTCCAACCTGCTGACCCGCTTTATGCATGAACAGGGCGCAACGATCATGTTGCGTGGCCTGCGCGCGGTGTCCGATTTTGAGTATGAGCTACAGCTTGCCAATATGAACCGGGCGCAAAACCCCGAGCTTGAAAGCGTATTTCTCACTCCGGCGGTGGAAAACTCGTATATCTCTTCCACTATCGTGCGTGAAATCGCCAAGCTGGGCGGCGATATTTCACCGTTAGTCCCTTCCCAGGTCGCAGAAGCATTGCGTAAGCACTACAATACGTAACCACCAACATTGTTGAGTAAAACACTCGGGTATAGCGTTTAGCGACGCCTGGGTGTGCCAGCCATTCGCGAGGTATGCCCATGGCCCTGATGATCACCGATGAATGCATTAATTGCGACGTCTGCGAGCCCGAGTGCCCGAACGATGCGATCTCTCCCGGCGAGGAGATTTACGTCATCGACCCGAACCTGTGCACCGAGTGCGTTGGCCACTTTGACGAACCCCAGTGCCAGCAGGTTTGCCCGGTAGACTGTATTCCGCTTGACCCCGCGCGCTCTGAAACGCAGCAGCAGCTTTTGGAAAAGTACCGCATTATTACTGCTGCTTAACGTTTGTCGTCTCGCGTGCGCATATGGGCCATCGCCTGGCCAATTATCCTTTCCAATATTACCGTTCCGCTTCTCGGACTGGTCGATACTGCTGTGGTCGGGCACCTGCCCGACTCACGCTATCTGGCCGCCGTGACGCTAGGTGCTACCCTATTCAGCTTCCTGTATTGGGGCTTTGGCTTTTTACGCATGGGCACTACCGGCCTAGTGGCTCAGGCAATGGGCCGGGAAAGCGATAGCGATGTGCGCCATCTGCTGGGCCAATCGCTGATTATCGCCGGGGTGATCGGCGTGCTCTTAATCCTGTTCTCCACCCCGCTTGTCTCCCTGGGGCTGCATTTATTGGACGGCAGCGACGCAGCGACGCCCCTGGCGCGTGAATATGCTCAGATAAGACTGTGGTCGGCCCCCGCTGTTCTCGCCAACTATGCGATTTTAGGTTGGTTTTTAGGTCAGCAGAACTCTCGCGTGACCTTGATGATCCTGCTGCTTACCAACAGCATCAATATCGTGCTGGATATCTGGTTTGTGGTGGGGCTGGGCATGACCAGCAATGGCGTTGCCTGGGCAAGCGTCATTGCCGACTACAGCGCGCTGGCATTTGGCGGCTATCTGGTGCTGCGCCAGCTTAAAACACTCGAAGGACATTTTTTGCGCGCTCGGCTGCTGGCGCTTTCCGCCTATACGGCCCTTTTCAATATCAACGCCAATCTGTTTGTCCGCACGCTCGGGCTCTTATTCGTCATGGCTTTTTTTACCGCTCAGGGTGCGCGTCAGGGCGACACAGTTCTGGCCGCCAACGCCGTACTGCTGCAGTTTATTATGCTGACAAGCTATGCACTCGATGGCTTCGCCCACGCGGCGGAATCACTGGTTGGCCGCGCCTATGGCCGCCGCGACTGGCAGGAGCTGGCATCTATCGTCCGCCGTGTGGCGCTGTTTTCTTTCTGGACGGCAGGCGGTGCCTCGCTGCTCTTTGCATTTGGCGGTAATCACTTGGTTGCCCTGCTGACAGGTCTTGAGGAAGTGCGGGCAACCGCTGCTGTGTACCTTCCCTGGATGGTGGCAATGCCGCTGATTGCCGTGTGGAGCTATCTGCTGGACGGTATTTTTATCGGCACCAGCGCGGTACGTGAAATGCGCAACAGCATCTTTATCGGCACTCTTTTCTACCTGCCCGCCTGGTGGCTTACCCAAGGCCTTGGCAACCATGGCCTTTGGCTCGCCTTTACGCTGTTTATTACGGTTCGTTCCGGGGTGCTTATTGGGTACTATCAACGCTACCGGCATACCCGTTGGTGTTAAGCGTTTAAATAAACCCGCCGCCGTGCTATCCATTGGCTTATCGTTCTAAAAGCGGACTTTTTTAAACGTGAAAGCCGTACCGCACCGCCGTATATTAGCAATGCACTTCCTATAAAAAATAAGAGAGCCACTCATGCTAAAAATGATATCGAAACCGGCCGTCAAGCTGGTCGAGCGCTATCTGCCCGACCCGTATATTTTTGTGCTACTGCTGACCATCGTTGCAGCGGCTGCCGCCATTGCCGTGGAACGCCAAACGCCGCTTGCGGTGATGCGTATGTGGGGGGACGGCTTCTGGGGATTATTAACTTTCTCCATGCAGATGCTGCTGGTACTGGTGACGGGCTTTATGTTGGCAAGCTCACCGCCGGTAAAGCGCATGCTACAAAAGCTTGCGGGTACTGCGAAAAGCGCAGGCGGGGCGATTATTCTGGTCACCCTGGTGTCGCTTGCCGCTAGCTGGATCAACTGGGGATTTGGTTTGGTGGTCGGGGCACTCTTTGCTAAAGAGCTTGCCCGCCTGGTGCGGGTGGATTATCGCCTGCTGGTTGCCAGCGCTTATTCTGGTTTTATCGTATGGCACGGCGGTTTAGCCGGCTCGATACCCCTGACGATCGCTACCGAAGGCCACTTCACCGCTGATCAAATTGGCGTTATCAGCACCAGTTCCACTATTTTCGCCTTGTTTAACCTAGCGATTGTCGTGTGTCTGTTTATCGCGGTGCCGCTGGTTAACCGCTTAATGCTGCCCGACGAAAAAGACAGTGTTTATATCGATAGCCAGCTGCTGGAAGACGAACCGATACCGCAGGGCCGGATTACCCGCCCCGCCGAAAGGCTCGAAAATAGCATGGCGCTTTCCTTGCTGGTTGGCGTGCCTGGGCTGCTGTTTTTGCTTGACCACTTCATCCTCAGAAACGGTGGTTTAAACCTTAATATCGTTAACTTCCTGTTCCTGTTTTTAGCCATCGTACTTCACCGCACCCCGCGTAACCTGCTGATCAGCCTTAATGAGGCGGTTAAGGGCGGCGCCGGAATTGTGATCCAGTTCCCGTTTTATGCGGGCATTATGGCGATCATGGTGCAGTCCGGCCTGGCCCAAAGCATGTCGGAATGGTTGATTTCGTTTGCCACGGCAACCTCGCTGCCGTTCTGGTCGTTTATTAGCGCCGGGATTGTTAACCTGTTTGTACCTTCCGGCGGCGGCCAGTGGGCAGTACAGGCGCCGGTTATGCTGCCCGCAGCGCAAGCTCTGGGGGCAGATATTTCGCGCGTGGCGATGGCCGTTGCCTGGGGTGATGCCTGGACCAACCTGCTGCAGCCCTTCTGGGCATTGCCGGTACTGGCCATTGCGGGCTTGAAAGCCAAAGATATTATGGGTTTCTGCCTTATTCAGCTGTTAATTACCGGGATTATTATCTCTGTGGGCTTAGTCTGGTTCTAAGCCCTTGAACCCTCTGCCCGCCCACAGGCGGGCGGAGTCAAACCAAGGACACGTTATGTCAGATGCAGCGCCAACGGATTTACCCGGGCAGCACGAACTGTCGATGACCGTGCTCATGACACCCGATATGGCCAACTTCAGCGGTAAAGTGCACGGGGGAGCCATTCTTAAAAAGCTGGATGAAGTCGCCTACGCCTGCGCCAGCCGTTATTCCGGGCATTATGTGGTGACTCTATCAGTGGACCAGGTGCTGTTTAAGCAGCCTATCCACGTGGGCGAATTAGTCACCTTTTTAGCCTGCGTTAATCATGTGGGCCGCTCCTCTATGGAGATCGGTATTAAAGTGGTCGCCGAGGATATCCGTAACAAGCTGATTCGCCATACCAATAGCTGTTATCTAACCATGGTGGCTGTGGATGCTGACGGCAAGCCTGCCGGCGTACCGCCGCTGGTACTGACGACCCCGATTCAAAAGCTGCGCTTTGAAAAGGCGGCCCTGCGCAAAAAACACCGCAAGCAGGCCGAACAGGAAGAAAAATTAACCCAGCAGCACTATCAAGCGCAGGCTTAAACTGTCAAGCGCAGGCTTAAACTGTCAGGCGCAGGCTTAATCGATTAGATGCAGGCGCTGTGTAGCGCTAGTACGCTGTACTGTTTTCACGCCATCAACAAGGAGGTTGCATGCCTATTAGGCGGCGCTACCCACAACTCCCCAGGCCTGTTGAGTACGCTCATATTGGTTGGGATTTACTGATTCTTATCGCGGTAGTGCTCAACCTGGGACTTTTGCTATTTGATTCTCTGTATCTGATCACGCCGATCAATCAGGCCATCGCTGATCTAACGCCTGCTTTTCACGCGTTTTACGAGCGTGAGGTTCACAGTCGTTTTTTCCATATCGATCTATTTTTTGTGGGCTTTTTTGTTGCCGACATACTGCTGGGCTGGACCGTGGCGATTGTCGAGCGCCGCTATCATCGTTGGTTTTTTTACCCCTTTGTACATTGGTATGACGTACTGGGCTGCATTCCGCTAAGCGGCTTTCGCTTACTGCGTGTATTGCGCGTGGTGTCGCTACTCCACCGCTTGCACCGTTTACGCATCATTAACGTTAAGCACTGGTCCATTTATCAGTTTTTCTTCAAGTACTACGATATCCTGCTCGAAGAACTTTCTGACCGCATTGCTCTACGGCTTTTGGGCAATGTGCAGCAGCAGATTCTGTCCAGCGACTCGCTCACCGAGCGGGTGATTGACCGGGTCATTATGCCGCGCAAAACGCAGCTGATCAGTGAAATCGTCCAGCGTCTGGAAAGCACCGTTGGCGAGGCGTATCAGCTTAATCGCGCCTCTGCGATGACGGCCATCGATGACTTGGTGAGCCGTACGCTGCGCGAAAGCCCCGAGATCCAGCGCCTACACCGCCTGCCCATGGGACAAACGGCGGCCAACGCCATGCAGGCATCCATCAGCGGTGTTGCCCAGCGGCTGGTAGATGAACTGGCGTTGGGTATTCATTCGCCGGAATTCAGGCAGTTGATCGAGCGCACCGCTGACAGCGGCTTCGACAGCTGGCTGACGGTCGATGAAAAAAGCAATCGGATCACAGAATTGGTGCTGTACGATATTCTGGAAATGCTCAAAGAGCAGGTTAATCGACAACGTTGGAAGGATCGTTATGAGTAGCCAGTGGTTAGTACTTGGGCCAGTAGCCCTTTATATCATGTCGATGACCCTAACCCCTGGGCCCAACAACGTGATGCTCACCGCGTCAGGCGCCAACTTTGGTTTTAGGCGTACCCTGCCGCATATGGCGGGTATTGTAGGTGGCTGCTTTATTCTATTTTCGAGTATAGCGCTGGGCCTCGGGGTGCTGTTTGAGCGATTTCCTGCCATACAGCTGGGGCTTCGTTGGCTGGGTAGCGCCTACCTGCTCTATCTTGCCTGGAAAATCGCCAGCGCTCCGCCGCCTAACCTGAAGGACAGCTCACATAGCATACCGCTTACCTTCTGGCAGGCAGCGGCGTTTCAGTTTGCCAACCCCAAGGCCTGGATCATGGGGCTTGCTTTGATGGCAGGGTTTCTCCCTGAAAACGGTTCGGCGGTAATCAACGCCCTTATACTGGCCGGATTTGCGGAACTGGTAGCCATGCCCTGCCTGGCATTGTGGGCAGGTTTTGGCATGGCGATCGGTCACTGGATCAAAAGTGACGGTGCCTGGCGGGCATTTAACGTTACCATGGGCTTACTTACCGCCGCGTGTGTCATTCTGATTTTACGTTAACCGCAGCGCAGCTCCTCGATATCATCGTTACTATCCAGATGTACATTCAACCGATCGGGGCGATGGTCCATCGTGGCCGCGTCCCCTGGTCGCAGTACCCGCACCTGGCGTGACTGGCTCTCGCTTTGTAGCTGGGGCACGTTTGCTTCATCAAATGTCTCACCAATGGCATAGCTCACCGCCTCGGTATCGCAGCTATCCATGGATGTAGGCGGTGCGTCCTGGGCTTCATTGGCAGCCGACGTTTTGGCGGCATCTGAGCCGGTGGCGCACGCTGAGAGCAATACCAGCAGTCCACCGCTTAATAAAATTTTCGAGTAGCATACCGCATCCGTATATAGCCACGCTTTCATAGGCTTGCCCCAATTTGTAGTTAATGGATTGCGTGAATAGACTGCCCAGATACAAAGCGGGCTAGGCATCCGCCTAGCCCGCTCGACATCGTCAAGGTTTCACTAACCTCAGCTAGCGGCGTCCTGTACAGCTTGACCGCCTTCCTGTACATCTTTGCCAGCGCCAGAAATGGTGTTGCAACCGGCTAAGGCGCCAGCCGTCATCAAAAGGATAAGACTCGTCGCTAAAAGCTTTTTCATGGATGTTCTCCTTAACGTGTCAGCCAACAGAAATCTCCTCTGGCATTGTCTGCCCTTCTGAGGAGTACTTTCAGCGTAACAGCGTTTTGGCAATTTCGCCTGTATTCCGTGACTTAGTTTCTACGACTACCTTCATTTTCTTGTCTCACTTACTATATTCTGCGTGCTCACCTACATATTTCCACTCTTATCTACGCCAAACCTCAACACGCCTACGGAGCGCGCCCATTGAACACTTTTGCCCTTGATCAACGCCTGGAAGCCGATACGTTTCCGATTGCCGACCTGCCGCTTTGCCGGGCGCTGTTGATGAACGATGCGCGCTATCCGTGGGTGATCTTAGTGCCCCGTCTGGATAACGTAAGCGAAGTATTCGAGCTATCCGACGCAGATCAGGCCCAGCTATGGCGAGAAGCCACCCAGCTGGGTAGCGTGATGAAAACGCTCTTTGACGGCGACAAGCTCAATATTGCAACGCTGGGCAATGTGGTGCAGCAGCTACATATTCATGTCGTGGTGCGAAAGCACGCTGATGCGACCTGGCCCGCGCCGGTATGGGGTAACGGCAGCGCGGAGCCTTATGCGCTAGATCAGCTTGCCAGCCTGCGTGATCAGTTGATCGCTCATATTGATCGTCTGGCGGTTGATTGACCTGCGCTCAACGCATCAACGGGTTACCCTGCCTGGCCGGCGGCTCACCAAACAGCGGCGTACTGGCGGGCTGGGAAACGCTGGCAATCGAAAGCGTCACGCCGAGCAGGATAATCACTAAGCCCCCAGCAAGCGCCGCCCAACCGACCGCCTTGTGAAGGTGTTGGGATACGCGCTGCTGCTTGGCTAAACGCCGCGTGGCCCACCGGCGCGCAAAGACGCTGGCCAGCGCAAGTGCTGATACGGTAATCCCGGTACCCAGCGACATGGCCAATACGGATAGCACGCCAACATAAAACTGGCCCAGCAGGCTGGCCGCACCGAGTAGCAACACCGCGCCGCTGCAGGGGCGCATACCAATCGCGAAAACGGTCATCACGGCAGTGCGCCAGTCCAGTGCCTGCTGCGGCTCAATATGATGCGCGCCACCGCAGCAGTGATGATGCCCGTGGTCGTGGCTATGGTGATGGCTGTGATTGTGGTTATGAGGACGACTGTGGTCGTGATCCTGGGTTAAAGGCTGAAACTTCATCGAACTCACCGGACGATAGGCGTTGCGCAGCTGCTTGTAAGCCCGAACGCATAGCCAGACACCCAGCAGCGTTACCAGTAAAAAGCTTGCCTGCTCGACCCACACAACGCTCCCCATGGCCTGGCGCGTCAGCCACCCTAGTCCATGCACCAGAATGGCGACCATGGCAATCGCGGTAACGCCTTGCAGTATTGAAGCGGCAAACGAAAGCCCCAGCGCCCGCCGGGTGGCACCACCATGGGAGGCTAAATACGTTGCCAGTACCGCTTTGCCATGGCCTGGCCCTGCGGCATGAAAAACGCCATAGCCAAAGCTTACGCTTAATAACACCCACCAGGTGGCATGCGAGGGCTCACGGGCAAGTTCGGTAATCGCCAGGGTAAGCGCGCGGTGAAGTTCCCGCTGCCAGGCGAGTAGCTGATAGCTCATCCCCTGTAGACCACCTTGTAACCCCCATACCAACACCACCGCACAAATCACTAAAAGAGCGATCAAAGCCCAAGGCCTACGCATTACAAGCGACTGCATAACACACCCTATTTTGATCAATGAAAGCTTCACCGCTTTATGAAAGTCGCATCCGATTAGCGGCAGTCGATATGGCCGGTTTCGGCAAAGTGGCGCCCCAGCCCCGGCTCGCCGTCTTCGTCGACATCCAGTAGCGCCGCCTGCATGACTAATTCAGGATCAGGGTCAGCGCCTAGAATGCTTAGCGTACAGGCCGGCTCACCGTGCAGCACCAGCGCATTGTCAGTTGGCTGGTTGTTCTCTGCTTCGTGAACCATTTCAATGTAATACGTCGGGTCAAATATCTGATAATCGAGGGAGTGCCCAGCTAACGGCTGGGGTGTTTCCAGGGGTAGGATAAATGTAAAGATTAGCCGCCCGCCTTTTTCCATGGCGGTATATTCGCTGACCTCGCCCAGCGCCAGCGGCTCACCATCTCGGCGGATTTCCGTAAAGTAGTGCTGCGAGGCAAGGTTATTGCGTATTTCCAGGCCCAGCTGATCAAGCCCTTCGTCCAGACTCACGCCATCTACCTGGGTGAGTTCTTCAAATACTACCAAACTGTAAAAGGGGTCCATCCGCCAGGTTTGATGCAAGCCACGCACGACCCCTTCATCATTGGTCATGACCCGGATACTGAAATCAATCCAGCCATGGGGGTGCGCGGCGGCAAGCGGGCTCAACATAAGGCTGATGACACCTGCCGCCAGCGCCCAGCGCTTTGCGGCAAAACGGGAGCTTTCAATTACCTGATGACTGCTTTGCTTCACGGTGCTAATCCCAATTTTGCTTGTAAGCTGACCAGCCAAGGATCCAGCAAATACGGCGGCAGCGGCTGATTACCTCGCCAGGCCGCAACACTCACCTGACTACCGCGACCGGCATCGCTCACCTGAACCTGCAGACGATACTCCGGCCAGCGAGCGAGCGCCCCCTCCGCCCGGCCTAGCGCCAAATCGGCATGGCGTATCACGTAACCCTGTTCCATCATCAGCTCGACCGCGCTTCGAAACGTGGTGTCTACCGGGGAGGCATACACCAGCTCGCGCGGGGCAGAAGGTGATGTAGTGGCACAGCCTGCTAGTAGTGCCAGCAAAGCACTCACACTCGCCCATTTCATGATTACCCGCCAACGTTGCCTCATTGCACGCTCCTCATCGGCCGGCTGCTTTGTCCGAGTGCACTTTCAAAGCGCTGGCAGAAATCCTGGTTACTCGCGCTGTAGGATTCACGTATATCGCCCAGGTGGTCGAAGCGGCGAATATCACGAGAGATACGCACGGACTCATCACTGATTAACAGCGACACCCGCTCGACCTCCAGGGGCTGTTGATGAAGCCCGCCGCCAAAGCCCAGCCCCACGCCAACACCGCTACCGCGCCCGATACCCAACCCACCGAAAAGGCGCATTCCGCTGCCATATCCATAGGCGCGATCGTACGGATCGTAGTAACCATGCAGGGCTTTTTGTCGGCTTGCGCTGACCAGGCCTAATGCTGTATCGGTGGAATCAAGCTCAAAGCCCCACTCGGTCAGCACTTCGACACTTTGGCGCAGCGCGCCGAGCTCACCACCAGCCACGTGGTTCGGGAAATAACACGCCGCAGAAGGCGCAGGCTCAGCCTGGGGCAAGCGGTCTGGCGTCACTTGGCAGCCTGCCAGTGCCAACAGGCAGGTTAGCGTAATTGGTATCGGCTTCATGTTAGATCCTCGAACGTTCATCACGGCTGGTCTGTCACCAAGCGGCGCGTTAAGCTCGCCTACTATCACAATAGATGAAAGATATCACGATAGATGAAAGACAATAATTTGCGGAGGTCGTGCAATGAATATCCTGCTTTGCCCTGATAGTTTTAAAGACGCTTTAAGCGCGGAACAAGCGGCCAAGGCAATGGCTGAAGGCGTCCTTAATGCCGCGCCCCAAGCGCAAACGCACTGCTGCCCGATGGCTGACGGCGGCGAAGGCAGCCTTGATGCACTGATTGCCGCGACCGGCGCCAAGCGCTGCGTTGTCGATGTTCAGGATGCGCTTGGCCGCCCCCGCAAAGCCGCTTGGGGGTGGCTGGGTGAACAGCGTACCGCGTTTATCGAGCTGGCAGAAGCCAGCGGCCTGCAACACTTAACTCCCGAAGAGCGTGACGCGCTGCATACCTCCACCTTTGGCGTGGGCCAGATGCTCCTGGCCGCGTTGGATCAAGGCGCAGAAAAAGCCTTGCTGCTGCTAGGGGGTAGCGCCACCAACGATGGTGGCGCGGGTATGCTGCAAGCGCTGGGCGCAAAACTAACCGCGACCAGTGGCGCACCACTTGCCCCTGGCGGTGCGGCGTTGGCGGCGCTTGAAACGCTGGATATTTCGGGGCTTGACCCGCGCTTAACGTCACTTAACGTGGAAGCCGCAGTGGATGTGGATAACCCACTGCTAGGTGAGCGCGGGGCAAGTGCGGTATTCGGCCCGCAAAAAGGCGCCTCGCCTGATCAAGTGGCTCAGCTTGACCACGCCCTGGGCCGCTTTGCCGATATCAGCGCCCGCGTATTGGGCAAGGATTATCGCGACTTACCGGGTGCCGGTGCCGCCGGTGGCATGGGGTTTGCCGCGCGCGCCTTTCTTGATGCCACGCTGATGCCCGGCATTGAAATGATTATGCAGCAGGCCGATATGCCCGCCCTGCTCAATAACGCCGACCTTGTGATTACCGGAGAAGGCCGACTGGATGGGCAGAGCATGTCGGGCAAGACGCCTATCGGCGTTGCCCGCGCGGCCCAGCGTCTTGGCAAGCCCGTCATCATTCTCGCTGGCAGCCTGGGCGACGGCTGGCAGGCATGTCTTGATGAAGGCGTAACAGCGGCGTTTGCCTTGGCCGATGGCCCCATGACCCTGGAACAGGCGCTGCCCAGAACCGCTGAACTGCTGGCGGCGCGCTGTGAAAGTATTATCCGGGTGTGGATAACCCCCTCGCCCTTTGAAAACCCTGCCCTTTGAAAACACTGCCCTTGAAAACATCGCCCTTGAAAACATCGCCCCTTGAAAAACCCTGCCCGCGCCAGCATTACTCAGTGAGAGCGCAAACGTTATAGCGGTAAACGCAATGTTATAAGGCTATGGGCGCGATACACAAAACCTGGTTTGCAGCGCCCTAGCAACGTTTTATGCTAATCAAACGATTTGATAGCCGTTTCACCCGGCTCCAACATGGAGGTACGACATGACCGATACCAATAGCATTGGCTTACATGAAAGCAGCGCCAGCCAGCTGGCTGAAAAGCTTAATCACCTGCTGGCCAACTATCAGATCTTTTACATGAACGTGCGCGGCTACCACTGGAACGTCAAGGGTAGCGATTTCTTCGAGCTGCACGTCAAATTTGAAGAGTTCTATACCGACCTGTTGACCAAGGTAGACGAAGTCGCCGAGCGTATTCTCACCCTGGGCCATAAGCCGGTACATGCGTATAGCGACTACGCCACGCTTTCTCACATTCAGGAAGATAAAGACGTTCACGATGGTAAGGCGTGCGTGAATGGCGTGTTAAAAGGCTACCAGACATTGATCGAGCTGCAGCGTGAAGTACTGTCATTCGCCTCGGATGCCGATGACGAAGGTACTGCATCACTCGCCAGTGACTATATTCGTGAGCAGGAAAAAACCATCTGGATGCTGAACGCTTACCTCGGTAAGTAATAAGCGCTCGTCGCAGATATAGATACACAAACGGCACCTAAGTGAACTGCACCCCAAAAGTTGGACACTTATCCAACGATTGGGGTGTTTTTCATGGCGAAACACAATGAAGCGTTCAAACTATTAGTAGTGCAAAGCTACGCAGAAGGACCACAAGGTTACAAGAGTCTGGCCAGGCAGTACGGTCTTGGCCCTACAACCGTCAGGCGTTGGGTTAAACACTATGAACAGCATGGTCTCAGTGGCTTGCAGAAAAAGTTCAGCCATTACAGCGCCGAGTTCAAATTAGCGGTGTTGCAACAGATGAGGCAAGAGGAGCTATCAGCTTTACAAGCGACGACGCTGTTCGATATCCGAGGTGGAACGGGCGTCGTACGGCGGTGGAAAAGTCAGTATCATGAAGGAGGCTTCCAAGCCTTGGAGCCTAAAGCCCGAGGACGACCAACGAAGATGCCTACGACAGAGCCACCGAAGCCCCCACTGCCATTGCCTGAAAAGAGTTCTCTGGAGCAGCTGCTCCAAGAGAATGAGTACTTGCGTGCTGAGGTGGCCTACCTAAAAAAGTTGAGGGCCTTGCGTCAGGCCAAAGAGCAAGCCGCGCAGAAAAAGCGCGGGTAGTCCTTGAACTGAAGCAAGGCCACCCTTTGCCGATGCCGCTAAAAGTAGCCGAACTGTCGCGTAGCACCTTCTATTATCAGGTAAGGGTTCAGCAGCTGGATGATCGACATGCTGGTCTGAAGCGTCGAATTCACGCTCTCTACGAGCGACACAAAGGACGCTACGGCTATCGACGAATTACAGCAGCGTTGCGCCAAGCGGGAGAGCAGGTCAACCACAAAACAGTTCAACGTCTGATGCAGCATCTGGGATTGAAGTCATTGGTGCGCCCGAAGAAATACCGTTCCTATCGTGGACAACCGGCCAGTGTTCCCAATCTTCTTGCCCGTCAGTTTCAGGCTGAACGCCCCAACCAAAAGTGGGTCACCGACGTTACGGAGTTCAATGTCCGAGGTGAAAAGCTGTACTTATCGCCTGTAATGGATCTCTACAATGGGGAAATCGTGTCCTATTCAATACAGAAGCGGCCGCAGTTCTCGCTGGTAGGGGGGATGCTCAAGAAAGCCTTGGCCAAGCTGGCCAACCAAGAGGCGCCGTTACTGCATTCCGACCAAGGTTGGCAATATCAGATGCCTGCTTACCGGCGCAAACTCGCGGAGTATGGTGTGATCCAGAGCATGTCACGCAAGGAAAATTGTCTCGATAATGCCGCCATAGAGAGCTTCTTTGGAACGCTGAAGTCTGAATATTTCTACCTGAACCGGTTCGACAATATTGAACAGTTACAGGCGGGCATCCGACGCTATATCCATTACTACAACTACGAGCGCATTAAGATCAAGCTAAAAGGCCTGAGTCCGGTACAGTACCGAAATCAGGCCTTGGCCGCTTAGTTTTTTACTGTCCAAATTTATGGGGTCAGTTCAAAGCGGTGCCGTTTTTTATGTGCCTGATATTAGCTAGCCTTTCTTAGCCAAATCTTCCATCAACGCACGCAGCATGCGCCAGAACTCATCGACCGAGGCAAGCTCTACGCGCTCGTCCGGTGAGTGGGCGCCGCGAATCAGCGGGCCAAACGAGATCATATCCAGGTGCGGGTATTTGCTGCCTATAATGCCGCACTCAAGCCCCGCATGAATGACCTTAACCGCAGGTTCCTGCTCAAACAGAGCGGCATGGCGCTTATTAAAGATGGCAAGTAACGCACTGCCTGGGTGAGGCACCCAACCGGGGTAGCTGTTCTCCACACGCACGCGCGCGCCAATTAACCCAAACAGCGCCTGAAAGCGGTCAGCTAAGGCAGCGGTTGCCGTATCGTGCAGGGAGCGTACTAGCGCGCACAGGTGCAGACGCCCCGCTTTAAGGCTTAATACGCCTAGATTGTTGGAGGTTTCCACAACGCCCGGCACATCGGCACTCATACGCTCAACTCCGCACGGCGCGGCATGTAGCGCCGCTACCAGCATAGTGCTGGCATCCAGAGTTAGCGGCTCGAAGGCCTCATGATTTACGCTTCGCGTGGCGCTCAACACCAAACCACTATCGCCCGTACTTAGCTCGGCACGCAGGGTATTTTCCAGCGTCTTCAGCGCGTCAAAAGCGGCATCCACGTCGTTAGCGGGCAGGGCAAGCTGAGCAAACGCTTCGCGGGGGATGGCATTACGTAGCGTGCCACCCTGGTAGCTCACCAGGCGTGCATCAAACGCTTCCAGGGTGCGCAGTGCCCGCACTAACAGGCGGTTGGCATTGCCTAGCGGCTTATGAATATCGATCCCGGAATGACCGCCTTTTAAACCCGTTAGGGAAATTTCAATCAGCTGTTCATCGTCACGCAGCGCGGTCCCCGGCAGGAGCGCATCAACCACCACGTCGGCACCACCCGCACAGCCGATATACACTTCGCCGCGGTCTTCACTATCCAAATTGAGCAGCAATGAGCCTTTCAGCCAGTTTTCGGCCAAGTTGAGCGCGCCACCCATGGAGGTTTCTTCTTCAAGGGTAAACAGCGCTTCAAGCGGGCCATGGGTAAGCTCTGCATCTTCAAGCACGGCAAGAATAGCCGCTACGCCCATTCCGTTATCGGCCCCAAGGGTTGTGCCCTCGGCGTGCAGCCAACCATCGGCTACATAGGTACTGATGGGGTCACGCGTGAAATCATGGGTACTGTCGGAATTGGCTTGGGCCACCATATCCAAATGACCCTGCAGAATAACCCCCGGTGCCTGCTCACAGCCGGGCGAGGCCGGTTTACAAATACGTAAATTGCCAAAGCTATCACGGTCGTGGGCAAGCCCTTGAGCATCGGCCCAGGCTTCGAGTATCGCGACCAGCGCGGCTTCCTGCCCAGACGGGCGCGGGGTGTTACACAGCGTACGAAAGTGGCGCCAAACGATGGACGGCGTCAACGCGTCTAAATGTGCGTTCATAAAAACTCTTCATTATCAGTAATCGCCCCACTTTACTCCTCCGAACGATGCGGGAAAAGTATGTATTGTGAGGCTAATAGTTCAACAACTTGGCGCAGCGCACGCACGCTATCACCGTGTGCTGCCGCTAAAGGGCGATTTTGAAACGCCCACGCCGCTAACTGTTGGTGTGCAGTGGCAGCGCTTATATCCTGCAGGCGACTGGTTTCACGCGCCAGCGCTTGAAGCGCCGCCCGCGCTAATACCGGGTCACGGTGCCCATGCGCTACATCGTTGATGGTTTGGCACTCTTCAGCAGTGAGCGGCATTGAAGGCAGCGCTCTCAGCAATACCGCCACCACGTCAGGCGGTAACGTTGTTAATTCGAACGCCAGCAGCCCCGGTAGTGACGCGCTAAAGCTTGACGTTAAGCTACTTAATACGCTCTCGCCCTCAGCGTTCAGCGCCCTGGCCACCATTACCGCAAATTCCCCGGTGGCCGCTTCACGCGTAATGCCCAAGCGCACGGGCTGAAACCCTTGAGCCAGCCAGAAGCGTAGCAGAGATGCTTCCGCGCCGAACGTGGCGCCATATAGCGCCACACCTTGGTCTGCGGCCTCGCGACTATCTTCGGCAATCAGCTGTTGGCCCAATCCTTCCCGGCGGCGTTCAGGATGCGTGGCAATCCGTACCACACGCCGCCAACGAGCGGTAAGCGCAGCGCGGCTGCCCATATGCGCGGCAAGAGACTGGGCCATCAGGTGGCCCTGAGGGCGTCGCACCCCCAACGCCACCTGCTCGGCAAGCTCAGGCGTAAAGCCGCCCTCCTCACGGGCCACCAATACGGCCTGCGGTGCGCTGCTCTGCCCTATCAGCCGCAGCGAAGTGCCCGGCCCGTCCAAAAGCTGACGCAAATCGCTGGGCGACGTACGGTAATGAGACTGCACCAGAAGGCCAAACATAGCCTCAAGAGCAGTTTCGTCTTGAGCAAGCTCGGCGCGCTCGAGCGTATAAGAGGCTGACGCTTGATCGCACTGATCAGAGACCGGTAGAGGCGCTTTTAACAACAGCAGCCGGTTGACCGTTGCCTCAAGCGGGTCCCCCCCAGCCCAGCGAATAGGGGTAGTCAGTGTTAGGGCCTTCCATTGCGGAGTAAGCCGCGCCAACACATCGCGAAAGCGCAGCGCAAACCCGCGCCCAGAACCTTCATAGCCATCAATAGTGGTCGCAAACGCAATCCGCGGAAATGCCGTAAGCCACTGAGCCAACAGGGAAGCCGGAATCGCCGCCGCTTCATCAACCATTAAATAACTGCCATCGCCCCCCAGTTTCTTGGCCGCCACCTGCTCGGTGAGCACATCAGGAGGCAAAAAGCACAGCTCGCTTTTATTCGCGAGCTGAAAGCGGCTGGGCGTGATACGTGCCCCCTCTGGGCAGAGAGCTTCCAGACGTGCAAACAGGCTTTCCACCGCGCTCAAGCGCGGAGCAGTCACGACGATAGATGACGTGCCGTTTTCTAGAAGCCGCGCACAGGCAATTCCCAGGGCGGCGCTTTTGCCCCGCCCACGGTCAGCGGTAATGACCAGCGGGCGGCGGCGCTTTAAGTTCACCAGTTGGGTAACGGTAGTTGCCTGATCGGGCGTAGCGCATGCGCTGTCGTTAACGCTCTCTTGGTGCGCTAAGCGTGCGCTCAAGCGGGGTAGCTGCGGCCGCCAGGGCGCGTGCCAAGTGACGATATCCGTGCGCTCGTCAAGCAGGCGAGCCAAGCGCGCTAAATAGTGGGCGGTTAACTGCTCCCACTGCCAGGGGTGATCGGCAAACCGGGCATAATCAGGGTCTGGGCGCTCACCCCAAGGGTAAGGCGTTATCAGCACCAGCAAGCCGCCCGCCGTCAGCGTACCCGCCAGCGCCCCCAATGCTTCAGGGTCAAAGCCTGCGCTGCCACTGGCATCCATTACGACAAGCTGGTGCTCGGCCCCCAAACGCGTGCGCGCTTTGCGCGGCGTGATCCAAGGCTCAACCGGCGTATTATCTGCCTGATGGGCAACCCATAAAGGCGCTTGCCAACAAGCGCCCTGCCATAGTTTGAGAGCTTGATCACGGCACTCACCGGGCTCTCCCGTAAGCCATACCAACTGCCGCCACCCACGCCTGTGTAAGCGTTTGGCATGGGCCATTAACGCTGGCAGGGGCGACTTACCTGGCATACTTAACGTTTTCGTCAACCTTTCGTGTGACCACGTTGGCATCAAGACTCCTAAGACCCACTATTTCTCGAAAACTTTTTTTAGAACTTTGGTTGAACAAAAAGGCGTTTTTCAACGTTACTGGCTCTGGCCAAGCATGTAAAAAGCTCACAATAAAAATGTAACCTACTGATTAAAATGAATATAAAACTTTCATAAAACTTTAAGTAGCGGTTTTTGCTTATCCTGCTCAGGTTGCACCGCAGCAGTAAGAGTGTGCTAATTTAGCGGTGCAGCCGGTGCTTTCTCTACTTTACGTAAACGTTAGCTCCTTTATTGCACTTTCCTGCATTGCGGTAACAAACACTAATAATGCCTTAAGCCAACCAGGAAAAATAACATGAAAACGATTGCTCGATTCAGCCTCACTACGCTTGCGGCTAGCATCACGTTCGCCGCGCTCACCACTACTGCACAAGCCCAAGAACAGTGGACGATGACCTCTACCTGGCCGGATAACCTTGATCTGGTTCAGATTGATCAACACTGGGTAGAACTGGTTAATAAACTTGCCGGCGACGAAGTACAGATCAACTTTCGGTCCGGCGGTACGCTAATGCCTGGCACAGAAGTGTTTGATGCCACGGAAACCGGCAGTATCGAAGCCGCCGGTGACTGGCCCGGCTACTGGGCAGGCTTAAACCCCGCGTTCTCTCCACTGGCAACCACCACCAGCCTGTTTAACGGCGTCGACTATCTTAACTGGATTCAGCAGTGGGGTGGCCGTGAACTCTACGAAGAGATTTATGGCCAGTACAACATGATGTACCTGCCCTACGGCATTACCAATAACGAGTCTGGCTTTATGGGTCGCACGCCGATCGCGAGCATCGCCGACCTTGAAGGCAAGCGCCTGCGTCTCTCAGGACGTGACCAGGGCCGTGTTCTGGAACAGTTAGGCGGCTCACAGGTAACGCTTGCCGGGGGTGAGGTATATCAGGCGATTGAGCGTGGCGTGATTGATGCCGGCGAATTCTCGACTCCAGGCGTGGATTTCAAGGCAGGCTTTGCCGAAGTTGCTGACAACTGGGCAACGCCAGGCTGGCATCAGTCCGCCAGCGTGTTTGGTGTCATGATCAACATGGATGCCTGGAACGCGCTTTCCGAAGAGACCCAGGAGAAGCTGCGTATCGCCGCTGATGCCACCATGGCTTGGTCGCTGGCTTGGTCTGAGTACGAATCCAACGCCGCCACCCAGCAATTTATCGATGCGGGAGTGACGATCAACCAGTTCTCCGAAGAGGATTTGGCGCGCATTCAAGACGTCACTAACCAGGTCATCGTACAGGGCGCCTGTGAAAACCCCGATCACGCCAAGGTTTATCACTCCATGATTACGTACCTGCAGGAGTACGCAACGTGGCGTGACGTTTCAGTGCCTTTCAATATGAGCCGCACCATGAACAATCTGCCTTCTCTGGAAGAGATCGAAGCTTGCCTGTAAGGCGCTCATGTTTCGCCCCGGCACAGCCGGGGCGGTTGTTGTGCTGACCGGAGATCTCCCATGAATGCAGTTGCCCAAGCCATTGATGCGCTCAATGAAGCGTTTGGACGCCTGATTGCGCCGCTGATTGCCATCATTACTCTAATTGTACTGTTCGATATTGTTTCCCGTTTTGTGTTCGGCCGTCCCAGCGACTGGGCATTTGATATCACCAAGATGCTGTTTGGCGCGCACTTCATGCTGATGGCCGCCTACGGGCTACGTCACCATGTTCATGTAGAAGTGGATGTTCTAAAACGCCTGCTATCGCGCAAAAAACAGGCGCTGCTTGAGCTGATGGGCTATGTGGTTTTCTTCGTGCCGTTTATCTGGATGCTGCTCAAGTACGGGTGGCTGTTTTTCGATCGCGCGTTTAGCCGTGGCGAAACCACCTACGGCATGATGTCGATTCCGGTCTACCCCATCAAGGGCGTGATTGTGCTGGCGGCGGTCCTGCTGTTGCTCCAGGCCATTGCCATTGTTCTGCGGGCCATTATGCAGCTGCGCGAGGAGACACCGGCATGAACTTAAGTCCCGAATTGCTCGCATTAGTCATGTTTGGCGGCCTGCTGGTTGGGCTTTTCATGGGCCACCCGCTTGCGTTCGTGCTGGGCGGGGTAGCGGTTATCGGCGCGTTTCTTGGCCCTGGGGAGCGAGTACTCGGCACGCTGATTAACAATATCTACGGCAATGCCATGGATAACTACGTACTCGTGGCAATACCCCTTTTTGTACTCATGGCGCGCTTTCTGAATGACTCCGGGGTTACCGAGCGAATGTTTGACGCCATGCGCCTGCTGCTGGCCAACCTGCGCGGCGGATTAGCCCTGACTGTGGTCATTGTATCGGTACTCCTGGCCGCGACGACCGGTATTGTCGGCGCCTCCATTGCAGTGATGGGCATGATTGCTCTAGTACCCATGCTCAAGTATGGCTATAACAAGGAGCTCAGTGCCGGGGTGATCATGGCCAGCGGCTGCCTGGGCATTCTGATTCCCCCCAGCATCATGCTGATCCTGATGGCGAGCTACTCACCGGTTTCGGTGGGTGCACTGTTTGCGGGTGCCATGGTGCCTGGGCTAATGCTGGGCGTGATGTATGCACTTTACGTCCTGCTGATCTGTCACTTTAAACCGTCTTACGGTCCGCCAGTGCCTAAAGAGGAGCGCGCGGAAGTTAGCACCAAGCAGCTTTTAATCATGCTGGGCAAGTATGTGGTGCCGCCCATGTCGTTGATCCTTGGGGTACTTGGCGCACTGTTTACCGGGATTGCCACCGCGACAGAGGCCTCTGCCATCGGCGTTTTCATCGCGTTTATTCTGTTTCTGATCTTTGGTGACCGAAGGCTTTCCACCTGTTTTAGAACGCTGATCGAGGCCGGCAAGACCACCACCATGGTGATGCTGGTACTGGTCGGTGCTACGGCATTTACCGGCGTGTTCTCCCGCGGCGGTGGTATGCAGGTAATTCAAGACCTGCTGCTGGCCATGCCCGGCGGCAATACCGGTGCGCTGATCATGATGCTGCTGTTGGTGTTTGTGCTGGGCATGTTCCTCGACTGGACCGGTATCGTGCTGCTGAGCTTTCCCATCATGCTGCCCATCATTCAGCAGATGGGCGTTGACCCGCTGTGGTTTGTGGTCATGGTGGCCGTGGTGCTGCAGACCTCGTTTCTCACCCCGCCGTTTGGCTACGCGCTGTTCTACCTGAAAGGCGTGGCTCCGCCTGGAGTCGAGATCGTCGATCTGTATAAAGCCGTGGTACCGTTTGTGGCACTTATACTGCTGGCCTGTGTATTAATGGCCTTCTTCCCCTGGCTGGTTACGGGCTTGCCCAGCCTGATGATCGGCTACTAACCGGCCAACACGTTCAGCACTCCCCTTCTACCGCTACTCCCCCGCTCTTAGGCGGGGGTTTTTATATGGTGGGTTTATATGGGTTTTTTATATAGATAGTGGGTTAGCTGCAGCCGCAGTGTCCAAGTGATACTATTTGCAGCCGTTACTTTTTCGCATTGACGAGTCAGCGCTGACAGCCTCGTCCCAGGAGACAACGACGTGCCGATTCCCGCTCGCCGTTCAAGATTGGCACTACTTCCAGACGCTATATCCCGCTTTACGCTGTCGCTCACACCCTGGTCATGTGCGCTGTTCTTGATTGCGCTGACGGTAGCCCTGCCGATTCTGGTCGTCTTGAGTTATATATTCGTGCCCACCGAAGGCGTCTGGCAGCATTTGGCGAGCACCGTGTTGAGCCGCTATCTGTCGAATACCTTTTGGCTCGTGCTCTGGGTAGGGCTGGGTACGTTAATCATTGGCGCCGGTAGCGCTTGGCTGGTGGTGATGTGTCGCTTCCCGGGCAAACGAATCTTCGAGTGGGCGCTTTTATTACCGCTGGCGGTACCGACCTATGTCATCGCCTACGCTTACACGGATTTTTTGCAGGTGGCAGGACCGCTACAGAGTGCGCTACGTGGGTGGTTTGACTGGCAGTACGGCGACTACTACTTCCCCAACGTGCGCTCGCTAGGCGGCGCCGCGACGCTGATCACGTTTGTGCTGTATCCCTACGTTTATCTGCTTGCCCGGGCGTCTTTTCTGGAGCAATCGGTGTGCGTGCTTGATGTAGGGCGCACGCTGGGTCGTGGCCCTTGGCACCTGTTTGCAAGCGTTGCCCTACCGCTGGCACGCCCCGCCCTGGTGGGCGGCGTTTCACTGGTACTGATGGAAACCCTCAACGAGTTTGGCGCGGTGCAGTTTTTTGGCGTGGATACTTTTACCACCGGCATCTACCGCACCTGGTTTGGACTGGGCGAGCCCGTGGCAGCCGCTCAGTTGGCAGCCTGTTTGCTGACATTCGTGATTGTGCTGGTGTTACTGGAGCGCTTCTCGCGTGGGAAGCGGCGCTATTTTCATACCACCAACCGCTACCAACAGTTGCCTGAGTACCGCCTGCACGGCTGGCGTGCCCTCGGCGCAACGCTTGCCTGCTTGCTGCCTATCATCATCGGCTTTTTATTACCGAGCGGTATCTTGCTGAACCTTGCCATTCAGCAGGGCGACGCCCTGCTGGGAACGCGCTTTATCCGTTTTGCTACCAACAGCTTAAGCCTTGCCACGGTCGCGGCGTTGATTGCCGTGGGCCTTGCCGTGCTGTTGAGCTATGGCGTCAGGCTACATAACTCACCCGGTGCCCGGCTATTTACCCGGGTCGCCGCCATGGGCTACGCCATTCCCGGTTCGGTGGTGGCGGTGGGTATCTTGATTCCCTTCGCGTGGCTGGATAGCACGCTGAATACGTGGCTACACGCCCACTACGGAAAAATTATCGGCCTGGTGTTTAGCGGCTCGGCGTTTATTTTAATCTACGCCTACGTGGTGCGCTTTTTAGCCGTGTCGTTTAATGCGGTTGAAGCAAGCCTTGGCAAAGTCACCCCCAATATGGACGCCGCCTCGCGCACTCTGGGCCAAACGGCGGGCGGCACGCTACGCCGTATTCATACGCCGCTGATGCGCAGCAGCCTGTTGGCCGCCGGAATTCTTGTGTTTGTGGATGTGATGAAGGAGCTGCCCGCGACGATTATCTTGCGGCCGTTTAACTTCGATACCTTGGCGGTACGCGCGTATAGCCTGGCATCAGATGAGCGCTTGGCTGAGGCCTCCACCGCGTCGCTGGCCATTGTGGTGGTGGGTATCTTGCCGGTGATTCTGCTTAGCCTGGCCATGCGCCGGGCTCGGCCCGGCAGCCATGCTCAGTAAATCTACTGGGCAGTTCTACCTAAGCTTCATCCTGAAAAACAAACACCTGAGAGTGGTCCAGGTCGATATCAATCGGCTGGCCCTCCTGGGGTAGAAAGACACCGGGCACGCGGGCATGTAGATGCGCCTCCTGGCCATCAGCCCCGTGGGCGCACAGGTGAATGAGGCTGGAACGGCCCAGTAGCTTCGCCATGACGACATGGCTATGCCGGTGAGCGTCCGCTGGCAAGTCGCGCTCCTGAAGCCGCAGCGCTTCCGGTCGAATCATGATCCGCGCCTTATGGCCTTCGGGCAGCCAGCTGGCATCTATCTCGCCTACCGGGGTCTGCACACGGCCATTATTCACCGTGCCGCTGAGCTCATTTACCTCACCAAAAAAGGTCACTACAAACGGGTCGACCGGCGTGCAGTAAAGCTCACGCGGCGTGCCCGTTTGAATAATCCGTCCGTCACGCATAAGAGCAATTCGGTCGGCCATGAACATGGCTTCTTCCGGGTCGTGGGTCACCAGTAACGTGGCTGACCCAAGCTTCTTCAGCACGTGCAGCGTATCGTCGCGAATGCGGTCACGCAGGCGCGCATCCAGGCTTGAAAAGGGTTCGTCGAGCAGCATCAGCTTGGGTGTTGGCGCCAGCGCCCGGGCCAAGGCAACGCGCTGTTGTTGACCGCCAGACAGCATATGCGGATAGGTATCGATGTAGTCCGCCATTCCCAACTGAGCCAACAGCTCGACCGCGCGCTCACGGCGCTGACGCGAGGGCAACTGCTTGAGACCAAAGGTGACATTTTCCAGCACGCTCAAGTGGGGGAAAAGCGCCGAGTCCTGAAACGCCAGCCCGACGTTACGCTTCTCCGGCGGCAAATGGCGCTGACCGGGCGCTGCAATGGCCTGCCCTTCCAGGCTGACGCTTCCTTGCTGAAGGATTTCCAGCCCCGCGGCAATACGTAACAGTGTAGTTTTACCGCACCCCGATGGCCCCAGCAGGCAAACGACTTCTCCTGGGGCAATCTCTAACGAGACACCTTTCACCACCTGGTTTCCCGCATAAGTATGGTGGACATTGTGTAGCGAAAGGGCCTGTAGCGTGGCGTTCTCGGGAGCTGATACGGTTACTGCCATAATGTCACTATTACCTCATTTAACCAGCGTCTCACTTAGCCAGCACTTTTGGCGTGCTGCTCGGCAGGCTGCATTGAATATCAATGCCATTGTATTTTTCATTCGCTTGATATGCACGCAGGGTTGCATAACCACGAACACCTTGTTGTTTTTTCTTGACGCGGGTACTGTGAAAGTATTCAATGACAAAACTTAATGCAACTTATTATCATAATCATTTAGGACGCTAACTATATGAAAACAAGACGCCTTTCAGTTTCCATTGCCGCTATTTTTGCGGGCGCTGCTGTATCAAGCACAGCACTTGCCGATGCGGTCAACATTTACTCTGCCCGCCACTACGACTCGGATGAAATCCTGTATAAAGCGTTCACCGACGAGACAGGCATTGAAGTGAACGTTCTGGAAGGCGACTCCGATCAATTGATGGAACGCATGCAGCGTGAGGGCATTGCCAGCCCCGCGGATGTAATGCTGACCGTCGATGCGGGCAGGCTCTGGCGGGCAGAGCAGGATGGCCTGTTCCAAAGTGTGGATTCTGAGGTGCTCAACGAGCGTCTGCCTGAGTCGATGCGCCAGCCAGACGGCTTGTGGTTTGGCTTTAGCCAGCGCGCCCGAGTGATTTTTTATAACCGCGAAAACTTCGACCCCAGCCAGATCGAAAGCTACGAAGATTTAGCGGATTCGCAGTTTGAAGGCAAGCTTTGCATTCGCTCCTCCAACAACATCTATAACCAGTCGCTGCTTGCATCAATGATTGAGCACCACGGTGAAGAAGGTGCGCAGGAGTGGGCCCAGGGCGTAGTCAACAACCTGGCGCGTAATCCCGAAGGTGGCGATACCGACCAGATCCTCGGCGTTGCCAGCGGCGAGTGTGACCTGGCCGTTGCCAACCATTACTACTATGTTCGTATGCTCCATTCAGACACCGAATCTGACCGTGAAGCAGCCCGCAAGGTGGGGGTAATTTTCCCTAATCAAAATGATCGTGGCACCCACGTTAACGTTGGCGGTGCGGGCCTGGTCGCCAATGCGCAAAATCCTGAAAACGGCATTAAATTCCTGGAGTTTTTATCCTCTGACGGTGCCCAGGAAATACTCGCCGAGCGCAACTATGAATTCCCGGCCGTCGCCGGCATCAAGAAAGACCCGGTTCTGGAGTCGTGGGGTGATTTCAAAAAGGATGAGCTGAATATCAATGTGCTGGGTGAGAATAATCCCGAAGCCATCCGTATTTTTGACCGCGTGGGCTGGCGCTAAGCCCTCCCCATGCAAACTAAACGGCCCGCCATTTGGCGGGCGTAGAGGCTGATAAAGCCTGGTGGGTAGCGGTCCCGGGTAACTCTACGCGGGGGCGCTGTGAATCCATCCTTGGACGCTACTTTCGCCATCCATGGCGAAAGACCCCCGCTACGAGTTACCCGAGACCGCATCAGAGTTTATCGCCCCAGTTGTATTGGTAACCTGACGGCCCGCCAAATGGCGGGCCGTTTTGCTGGATGCTTTAGTGCGCTTCATCCCAATTAGCGCCGCTTTCGGCCTCGACAATCAGCGGCACTTTAAGCTCGGCAGCCGCCTGCATGCGCGTCTGCACTTCGCGCATAAACTCCTCTACCTGATCCTCTTTAACCTCGAACACCAGTTCATCGTGTACCTGCATGACCATCAGCGCGTCAAGCTTGCCGCCGGCAAGCCAGGCATCCACATCAATCATGGCCTGTTTGATGATATCCGCAGCCGTGCCCTGCATGGGCGCGTTGATCGCGGTACGCTCGGCGCCTTGGCGGCGGTTGCGGTTCTGCGAGTGAATCTCCGGCAGGTATAAGCGCCGCCCCAGCACGGTTTCAACGAAGCCATCTTCCGCCGCCTGGGTGCGAATCCGCTCCATATAACGGGCCACGCCCGGATAACGATCAAAGTAGCGGTCGATATAGGTTTGCGCCTGATTGCGATCGATACGCAGCTGGCGCGCCAGCCCCCAGGCGCTCATGCCGTAAATCAGCCCGAAGTTGATCGCCTTGGCACTGCGCCGCTGATCATTGGAAACTTTATCAAGCGCGGTGCCAAACACCTCTGCGGCGGTCGCCGTGTGAATATCTCGCCCCTCGGCAAACGCTTCCAAAAGCCCTTTATCCTCGGAAAGATGCGCCATGATACGCAGCTCGATCTGCGAGTAGTCGGCGGCCACGATCTTATAGCCAGGCCGGGCAATAAACGCCTGACGAATCTTGCGCCCTTCTTCGGTACGGATGGGAATATTCTGCAGGTTCGGATCAGAGGAAGAGAGGCGTCCGGTAGCCGTGACCGCCTGGTGATAGCTAGTATGCACTCGCCCACTTGCCTTGTTAATCAGGCGCGGGAGTTTATCGGTATAAGTGGACTTCAGCTTGGCAAGCCCACGGTGCTGCATGATGACCTTAGGCAACGGGTAATCCAGTGCCAGCTCCTCAAGCACCCCTTCGGCAGTTGACGGAGCGCCTTTCGGGGTTTTCTTGATTACTGGAATCTTCTGCTCATTGAACAGAATTTCCCCGAGCTGCTTGGGTGAACCCAGATTAAACTCGCGCCCTGCCAAGTCAAACGCCTCAATCTCCAGCTCACGAATACGCTTATCCAACTGCTGGCTCTGCTCGTGCAGGCGTTCGGCATCAATCGCCACGCCGTTACGCTCAATGCGGGAAATCACCTTGATCAACGGCAGCTCCAGATGATCCAGCACCTCAGCCAGGCGCCCTTCGCTTTCTACCTGCGGGCGCAGCGCATCGTACAGGCGCAGGGTGATATCCACATCTTCACAGGCGTAAGGTACCGCCTGCTCCAGCGCGATCTGGTTAAAGGTCAGCTGCTTGGCGCCTTTACCGGCGATCTCTTCAAACGAGATGGTTTTCTCGCCCAGGTATTTAAGCGCCAGCGAATCCATATCATGACGTGTCGCCGTGGAGTTCAACACGTAAGAGGCCAGCATGGTATCGGCAAGCGGACCGGCTACCTCGATGTCGTAGTTGGCCAGCACGGAAATATCGTATTTGAGATTCTGGCCGATCTTGATGATCTTTGGATCTTTAAGCAGCGGCTTAAGTGCGGCTAGAACCTTGGCTCTATCCAGCTGAGCGGGAGCATCCAGGTAGTCGTGGGCCAGCGGAATGTAGGCCGCCTCACCGGCTTCCAGCGCCAGGCCAATACCCACGATTTCGGCTTCCATATAATTCAGGCTGGTAGTTTCCAGGTCAAAGCAGAACCGCGTGGCGCTTTTGAGCCGCTTGAGCCAGGCGTCGAGCTCGCTCTGATCAACGATGACATGGTCTTGACGGTTCTGGCTGCTGGTGGGCACCGCATCGCTGGTTTCCTCGGCTTTGGCGGGCACCGGTTCGCCGCCTTTTACGTCATCAACGCCTTCATCTTTGCCTTCTAGCAGTTCGGCCAACCACTGCTTAAATTCCAACTCTTGATAAAGCTCCACCAGCTTTTCACGATCCGGATGGGCGATGTCCAGATCATCCAGGCCAACCGGCAAATCACAGTCGACTTTGATCGTGGCTAGCTGATAGGAGAGGTAGGCCTGCTCGCGATGCTCTTCAAGCTTTTTGGACAGCGTCTTGGCACCGCGAAACGAGAGCGTTTTAACCCGGTCGAGATCGCTATAAATGGCGTCCAGCCCGCCGCCCATGCCTTGCAGCAGGCCAAGCGCGGTTTTTTCACCCACGCCCGGCACGCCGGGAATGTTATCCACCTTATCGCCCATCAGAGCGAGGAAATCGATAATCATTGAAGGCGGCAAACCGAACTTGCCTTCCACGCCGGCTTCATCCAGTGTTTCATCCTTCATGGTATTGACCAGCGTAATATGCGCGTTAACCAGCTGCGCCATATCTTTATCGCCGGTTGAGATCACTGCATCACGCCCGGCTTGCGTCGCGTGGTGGGCCAGCGTGCCAATCACATCATCCGCTTCAACGCCCTCGATGCATAAAAGCGGCAAGCCTAGGGCTTTTACGCAGGCATGCAGCGCGCTTACCTGGCTGCGTAAATCGTCAGGCATCGGCGGGCGATGCGCCTTGTAGTCTTCAAAGAGCTCATCGCGAAAGGTTTTGCCTGGGGCGTCAAACACCACGGCCATGGGGCTTTGCGGATAATCCTTGATCAACCGCTTGAGCATGTTGAGCACGCCCTTCACAGCCCCCGTCGGCTGCCCTTTGGTGTTTGTTAACGGCGGCAACGCGTGGAAGGCACGATACAAGTACGAGGAACCATCGACGAGCACGATCGGAGCACGGGCCATAACCAATATCCATTGCAAAAAAAGTATAGCTTCATGATACGCGCTAAGCGCTGCGGGCTGAAACAAACCGTCCAGACAAATCAGCTTAAGCGTTTAACAACGCTGCCAACTCAGCCAGCAAGCCGCTACAATAATGGGCTTAGCAACCTGGGCGAGACCTTAATGGCTGTATTTACTCCGCTTAGCGACGCACAGGTCGCTGCGTTTTTAGACAAATTCGATGTTGGCAGCTTTGTTTCTCTGCAAGGAGTAGCGGGCGGCACGGAAAATTCGACCTTTTTTGTTACTACTGAACGCCGCGAACTGGTGCTAACCCTGTTTGAACAAGGTGAACACGAGGAGCTTCCGTTCTTTGTGGAGCTACTTGATTATCTGGACGAGCACCGCCTTCCGGTTCCCGGCCCGGTTCATGACCGCGACGGCATCGCACTGCACAGTTTGGCCAATAAGCCTGCCCTGCTGTTTCCGCGTATGCCGGGCCGGCATCCCGATGCCCCCAATCTGACCCAGTGCGCAGCATTGGGCGATACGCTGGGGCGTTTGCACGTGGTGTCGCAGCACTTTACCGGCCACCGACCGAACCCACGCGATTTGCACTGGCTACAGGCCATGCACCATAAGGTGCTGGCCTACTTAAGCCCGGATGACCAGACCTTGATGAAAAACGAGGTCGAGGACTTCGAAAGCGCTTTTAGCCAGTACGACAAGTTGCCCCAAGGCGCGATCCACGGCGACCTGTTCCGCGACAACACCCTGTTCGACGGTGATCGCCTGGGCGGCATTATCGATTTTTACAACGGCTGCACCGGGGATCTCCTATTTGACCTGGCCATTGTGATCAACGACTGGGCCTCCAACGAGGACGGCACGCTCAATGCCAAGCGCTATAACGCCGTGTTGAGCGCCTATCAGGCACGTCGCCCGCTAACACCGGATGAGCGCGACGTATGGCCGATAATGCTGCGCATGACCGCGCTACGCTATTGGCTGTCGCGCTTGTTGGTGGTTTATGTCGACCCACCCGCTCATGACTTGACGCCCCACGACCCTGAGCGTTTTCATACCATTTTAAACGCGCGCATTGCGTATGGCGCCTTACCACTGCCTGAGGCTGATTTATGAGTGCAACGCAGACGAACGGATCGGCACTAAGTGCCCGCCGCACATGGAATATCGATCAGTGGGGCAGCGGCTACTTTGATGTCGACGACCACGGACAAGCGCTGGTACGTCCCTTAGGCACCGATGCTGAAGGCCCTGCTCTACCCTTGCGTGAGCTGGTGTGCCAATTGCAGGATGCAGGTCTGCGTTTGCCGGTACTCGTGCGTTTTAGCGACATTCTTCATGACCGGGTAGAACAGCTGTGCGGCGCCTTTGACGCGGCCATGAGCGATATTGACTACCAGGGCGGCTATACCGCGGTTTATCCGATCAAGGTTAACCAGCAGCGCCGCGTGGTGGAAGAGATTCTGGCAACCTCCGAGCGTGGCAATGGCCGAGTGGGCCTTGAAGCAGGCAGCAAGCCCGAGCTTTTGGCCGTTCTTGCCCTGTCAGACGGCGGCTCATCGCTGATTGTGTGTAACGGCTATAAAGATCGCGAGTACGTACGCCTTGCCCTGCTGGGCGAAAAACTCGGCCATCGCGTTTATCTGGTGGTGGAAAAACTTTCCGAGCTTGAGCTGATAATGGATGAGGCTCGGGAGCTTGATGTTACGCCCCGCATTGGCCTGCGCGCCCGGCTTGCCTCTGTAGGCAAGGGCAAGTGGCAGAATACCGGTGGGGAGAAATCCAAGTTCGGCCTGACCGCCAGCCAGATTCTTGAGGTGGTCGAAACGCTGCGTGCCCAAGATGCGCTGGCGAGCCTTCAGCTGGTGCACTTTCACCTGGGCTCGCAGATCGCCAATATTCGCGACATTCAGCGCGGCTTACGTGAGTGCGCGCGGTTTTATCAGAACCTCATCACCCTGGGTGCGCCGATTGATACGGTAGACGTCGGCGGCGGCCTGGGCATCGACTACGAAGGCACTCGCTCGCGTAGCTACTGTTCGGCCAACTACTCGATGCGCGAGTACGCGCGCAATGTAGTCAGCGCCTTCGCCCAGCTGTGCGAAGAAGCCGACCTGCCTCAACCGCACTTAATTAGCGAGTCAGGGCGGGCCTTAACTGCGCACCACGCGGTGCTGATTACCAACGTGATTGGCGAGGAGCGTATCGACGATACGCCCCCTGAAAAATCACCGCAAGACGATATACAGGTCGATGCCCTATGGCGCGTATTTGACCAGCTTGCCACGCCTCAGGAACCGCGCATGCTGGTGGAAGCGTGGCACGATTTGCTACAAGCAGTTAGTGAACTTCAAGACCGTTTTGTCCTAGGGTTAAGCGATATCAACGCCCGTGCTGAAGGCGAGCGGGTTTATCTAGCGGCTTGTGCCCGCCTGCGCAGCCTGCTTGATACTCGCAACCGTGCCCATCGTGAAATCATGGACGAACTGGCGGAGAAGCTGGCTGACAAGCTGTTCGTTAATTTCTCACTTTTTCAGTCGGTGCCCGACGTATGGGGCATTGAGCAGATTTTTCCCGTGCTCCCCTTGAGCGGATTAAACCAGCCGCCGACTCGCCGAGCGGTTATTCAGGATATTACCTGCGACTCTGACGGGCGGATTGACAGCTACGTAGATGGCCAGGGCGTGGAAAGCACGCTGCCGTTGCCTGAGTGGCCTTCAGAAGATGAGCGCTGGCTAGGCTTTTTCCTGGTAGGCGCTTATCAGGAAATTCTTGGCGACTTACATAACCTTTTCGGCGATACCGACTCGGTAGATGCCGCCTTAAACGAACACGGTGAATGGGTGCTTTCCAACCCGCTTGCTGGTGATACCGTGGCGGACGTACTGGCTTACGTCAACTTTGATGCAGAGGTGTTGAAACGTAAGCTGACCGAGCAAATAGCGCAGAGCGGTTTTTCCGATCAGGAGCGTGAAAGCTTTGCGGCCAGCCTGAGCGAAGGGCTGGAAGGCTATACCTATTTAGAGTAGCGCCTTTAGAGTAACGCCTTGAAGTAATACCTGCGGCATAAAAAAACGCCCCTTGGGATCAACCTTGGGGCGTTTTTTAATAGCAAAACGTTAGCTTACTCAACCAGTTGGTTTACTCAACTACCGACGTATTAATTTCCAAGCCACCGGTCAGGGTCAAGCGTAATGATATACCGCGAGATAGCTCACCAACGCCTGCTGGGGTACCGGTTAAAATCACATCGCCAGGCTCCAGGGTGAAGTGACGACTCATTTCTGCGACCAGTGACGGGATCGCAAAAATCATATCCGAACCTTCGCCGTGCTGGCGCTCTTCGCCATCGATTTCAAGCGTAAAGGTGAGCGCGTTCCAGTTGGGTACGCGGCTAAGCGGTAAAAATTGAGATAGCGGACATGCGCCATCGAAACCTTTGGCGATTTCCCATGGGTGACCTTTCTCTTTCAGCTGCGCTTGTACATCACGCAGGGTTAAATCCAGAGCAAGCCCGATCCCCACAATCGCACGTTCTGCTTCATCAGGCGTTGCATGGGTAATTGTTTCACCCACTAGCAGCGCAAGCTCAGCTTCGTAGTGCACATCACCACGCGAAAAAGGCGGGTTAAGCGGCTGCGTAATATCGACAACGCTGGTGGCTGGCTTGATAAATATCAGCGGCTCGCTAGGCACCGGGTTGTTGAGTTCTTTGGCATGGTCAGCGTAGTTGCGGCCAACACACACGACTTTGCCCAACGCATGGGAAAATGCCTGACCATCAGTAAATTGTGGAACAAGACGCATGGGGGGTATTCTCCTTCTCATTATACGTGCCGCGTTCTTAACGACAGACGCAACAGTCTACCCTACCTATGTGCATGTTCCACAACCTAATACGCGATTGTCGCTAGTCGGAAAATCACTTAGCTAATGACTGACTGTCATCAGGCGCATGAGCAAGAAAATCCGGGCGATGCTTGGGAGCCGCATACGGCTCACGGCAACGATTATCCGGGCGATTAAATACAAAGAATACGTTGCTGCGCGGGTCTGGCGACAGGTTGGCATTCGAAGCATGCAGAGTATTGCAGTCAAACAGCAGCAGTCCGCCCGCTTTTCCCTTGGGCGCTTCAATGCCGTGTTCGGCCACCAGCTCAGTCAGCGCCTCAGGGCTTGGCACACCCACCTCCTGCGCTTTTAACGAACTCTTATGGTTATCCTCAGGCGTTTCTCCCAGGCACGGCACAAACTTCTTGTGCGAGCCGGGAATCAGCATCAGCGGACCATTGAACTCATGATTGTCGGTCAAAATTAACGAGGCGCTCACGGCGTGCATACCCGGCATACCGTCTTCCGCATGCCAAGTTTCAAAGTCTGAATGCCAGTTGAACCCTTTACCGGCAAACCCTGGCTTATAGTTTATGCGTGACTGGTGCACGTATGGATCATCACCGATGATCTGCCGCGCCGCGCCCGCTACACGCTCATCGCTTGCCAAGGCACCCAAGCGCGCTGATAACTTATGCACCGCAAACAGCGAGCGGATTTCATTACTTTCAGGCTCGGTAATACTGAAATCCTGATGACGGTATTCGTCCGTGCTCATTAACGCCTGCATCTCATCGCGCAACTCATCAAGTTCATCGCCACTAATAAGATTAGGGATAAAAAGAAATCCTTTACGCTCGAATTCTTCCAGTTGCGCTTTACTTAATGGGCCGGATAAATGCTGACCTTTTATTACTGCATCCTGACGAGGCTGCCAGAGTTCCTTCGGTGGCTCGGCCAGCCTCGAAGGATAAACATCCTGCGCTTTTGCATGGGCCGAAGAGGGCACATCCGCTAACTCACTATATTGCTTTTGTGCCATTACATTATGGAAAGATAGATTGCTGACTGTCATCTAATCCACTCCTTGTATGATTAAATTTCAGATCAATGTCATGCCATAACAAGGTAGCCAACCTATATATGAGTGCAACCTTTTATTCGACTTTTATAACGTGAGTTATGAGATTCGTTTTAAGCATTTTCTAACAGAGCAATAATCTTATAAGATCCCCGCTTTATTTAGCGCCCACATCAAGCATTTACGTCAAATCAGTCGTAGTAACCAGATGATTTTCGAGCTATGAGTAATAACCTTATGTCATTGCAGGCTCGATGCTTTAGAAAGCTCTGCTGCATTGAAAAATCTGGCTTTAATATTGCCAACCTCTCAGAATCAACAATTAATAAACATAGGTTAACTTTTAACGCGAACACTAAAGCGAGAAATACACATCGACACCAAAAAAATTGTACAAACACGGCCACGCAAAAACCTCTCCCATCAGGCAGAGGCACCTACAATACAACATGTATTATCCAGCCGACCTGTTTCGCATTTACATTAGCAAAACAAGCATTCATTATTTTGAGCAATTACATTTTCTATATCAACCTATTAAAACACCCACATTTAAGAAGCCGGTTTAACTTAATACTTAAATAAATAACTGACTTACTAATTACAATTTAAAAACCAAAAAATCTCAATCTATTAATCAAAACGAATATGCCCATAAATAAAATCGCTATCAAACCCTGTCGACTTAGCCATCTCTTCAGGCTTTAAAAGTTTGATACTGCTTCGCGTCTTACGAATAAACTTTTTCTGTTCTAAAGCAGTCATGCATCGACTGACATGAACACTGGTTATTCCCAGCAGTTCACCCACAACATCTTGAGTAACGGGGAATGAATAAATATTGGTCTGCAATAATCCTTTAAAACAAAAGCGCGTATAAATCTCCAATAAGAAATGAGCAACACGTTCCTCAGAACGGTGATGCGTACAGCTTCTCAGGCGCTCAATGGTAATATTGTCATTGACCATAATATAGGACATGACGGCCTTTCTAATATCCATATCTGTTTTAAAAAGTTCATGGATACTGTCAACCGGAACCCTCTCCAGCTTGCAATTAGTAAGCGCTAAAATAATGATATCATGGCTTTTAAAGAAACTTTCTCTAACACCAATAATATCACCCGGCATAAACACGTTACATATATCCTGGCCTCGTTTATCATTGGAATGACATAGGCTAGCCCATCCTTCCTTGACGACGAATACGTCTGCGCGACCGTCACATAAAGAGAACATCTTCTGATTTCTTTTTAGTTCAACTATCTTTTTAGGTATTTCATACAAACTATTTAATGACTCTTCACCTAATTCTCCATATAAGCCCAGCACATTTTCCAAAGTTATATCGAAACTTTTAGTTTCGAAATTATTAAAATAATCACTAAAGCTTTTTTTATCCATCAGCTCATAGTTTCCAGCGACTAGCTGTTCCATTTCTACACTCCTTTGTAGTTAGACGCAAGCTATACACAGTTGGTTAAAGGTAAAGTCTTAATACAACCAAAAGAGGCAAGGGGCGAGAAAAATATAGTCAACACTGAAAATATAAACAAGGACTATTTGCTTCATCAATATGGGCAAGAGAGCCACTCTAATGTGTCAAAAAATAAATTATTAACAATTATTAAAATTAACTACTTATTCCTTCTCTATTCTCACCTTTACTCATCAGATGCGTTTTCTGACAAGCCATTAGCACTGATAATGAGCGTTACATTCACAAACACAATGAAACCTCAATCACCTTCTTAACAATAGAATAACGCGTATTTACAATACCCCTTGAAGTTTGGATTTTATTATAACGTTAGGGAACTTTTAAAAACCACATATATCAAGGATGTTATTGCCCAGCTATCGTACACTTCATTTGAAGCATCAGGAAATGCCGAGTCTAAATTCAAGGAGATAATGATGAAACGTAATATCTTTGTTATTGCTTTAGAAGATAAGCAGCGTCATGCAATGGAAACACTCCGTGATGCTAAAGCATTAGATATTCATGGGTTGCTTAGTGTTAATACAGCCGTTGAGGCTAAGTCAATATCGTTTAATGGCCTTTTAGAACAGACGAAAGCTCAGCTTGATGATTTCTCAGGTACCGTCGATGGCATTATTGCTCAGTGGGACTTTCCAACCAGTGTATTAGTCCCCTTGCTTTGTCAGCAATATGATATCCCTTCGCCGTCTATTACCAGCGTTTTAACCTGTGAACATAAACTCTGGAGTCGTATTGAGCAGCAGAAGGTTATTCCTGACGTCGTGCCTGACTTCTGCGGCGTAGATCCCTTCAAAGAGAACCCGATTGATCAGGTGACTCTCGATTTTCCTTTCTGGATAAAACCAGTAAAAGCATTCTCGTCTCATTTAGGCTTCAAGGTAGAGAACCAGACGCAATTTGATCATGCTATTGAGGAAATTCGTAAGGGTATTCGCCAGCTTGGCGACCCGTTCAATGAAGCGCTTGAGTATGCCGACCTACCAGAAGAGATTAAAGAACTGGATGGTAATTCCTGCATTGTTGAAGAGATCATAAAAGGCGTACAGGCGGCTCCTGAAGGCACGGTTTTTCAGGGCGAATTCAATGTACATGGAATTATTTCACAGCCCAGGGCTGATGACTCATTAACCCTTTATGATCGCCTGGAATACCCCAGCAATCTACCCGAGCATGTACACCATAAAATGGTGGAAGCCGCTAAAACGTTTCTTACCCATATTGGCTACGATAATGGCTGCTTTAATGCTGAATTCATGTGGGACGAAGAAACTGACAAACTTTGGCTGATAGAAGTCAATACGCGTATTTCACAGTCACATAGCGAGATATTCGTTCTGGTGGATGGCATGTCCAACCATGAGGTGGCGATCGACATCGCCCTGGGTCAGCGCCCCTCTTTATTAAGCCGCCAGGGCGTGGCACCTGTGGCAGCAAAATGCTTTATCCCCTACGCCCATGAAGATGGCATCGTCACGCGGGTGCCTAGCCAAGAAAACATCCAGGCACTGCAACAGCAACTACCTCATACCGACGTATGCCTGGACGTTTCCCCAGGTCAGCGCCTTAGCGATTTGCTTCATCAGGATAGTTTTTGCTATCGGTTAGGTACGCTGTATATCACCGGTAACAACCATGAGGAGATCGAGGAACGCTATAAATTCTGTTTAGACTTTCTAGATTTTGAAATCGAAAAAGTGGATCTTTGAAGGAGGTAGAATGGAAGTTATCAACGACTTTCCTTATAACGTCCGCGAGATAGAAAACGTCTTTATCCCTATGCGCGATGGCAAACAATTAGCGGCGCGCATTTGGTTGCCTGAAGCTACCCAGGATATGCCCCTGCCCGCCATTATGGAGTATATCCCTTATCGCAAGCGCGATATTACGCGTGGCCGCGATGCTACCAACCATCCTTATCTGGCCGGCCATGGCTACGTATGTGTCCGAGTGGATATGCGCGGTAGCGGCGACTCCGATGGGGTGCTTACTGACGAATATACCCAGCAAGAGCAATTAGATGCGGTGGATGCCATTGAGTGGATTGCCAACCAGTCTTGGTGTGACGGTAGCGTCGGCATGATGGGTATTTCGTGGGGTGGTTTTAACAGCCTGCAAGTTGCGGCCAAGCAGCCGCCAGCGCTAAAAGCGATTATCAGCTTATGTTCAAGCGATGACCTTTATGCCGACAACATGCACTATATGGGTGGCTGCCTTCTCGGGGATAATTTATCCGAAGCAACCGTCATGCTCGCCTTTAACGCCTTACCGCCCGACCCGCTGATTGTTGGCGACCGCTGGCGGGATATGTGGCACGAACGCATGGAAGAAAGCGGCCTTTGGATTGATAAGTGGCTGCGCCATCAGCGGCGCAATGAATACTGGTCGGCAAGCTCCGTTTGCGAATACTACGACGCCATACGCTGCCCGGTGTATGCCGTTGGAGGCTGGGCGGATGGCTTTACCAATACCGTTTTCAGATTAATGGAGCACCTACAGGTTCCGCGCAAAGGGCTTATTGGCCCGTGGGGGCATAAATACCCCCACCAAGGTATTCCGGGACCTGCCATTGGCTTTCTTCAGGAAGCGCTGCGCTGGTGGGACTACTGGTTGAAAGGCAAAGACAACGGAATTATGGATGAACCCATGCTGCGCGCCTGGGAGCAAGACAGCGTTCCTCCGGATAACTCCTACGAAGATAGACCTGGCCGCTGGATCGCAGAGCCTTTATGGCCATCCAGCAATATTCAAGAGCAACGCTATTTATTGTCACCTTATCGGTTGACGCCTCTATCTTTAGCTAGCGAACCTGAACACAGCGCTGAGCCTATCACCATGGGGCTACAGTCGCCGTTAAGCGTAGGGCTGGCTGCTGGCAAATGGTGCTCTTATGCGGCCACGCCGGATCTACCCGGCGATCAGCGCGAAGAAGACGGCGGCTCGCTTATTTTTAGTACCGACGCTTTAACTGAGCCGTTGCATATTTTTGGTACGCCTTCATTAGAGCTGGAAGTTTCAAGCAACCAGCCGCAGGCAATGCTGGCAGTGCGTCTTTCTGATGTAGCGCCAGATGGTAAAGCTACTCGGGTAACTTACGGTTTGCTCAACCTTACCCATCGCGATAGCAATGCAGAACCAACGCCGCTTGAGCCGCACCGGACTTATCGGGTAACCATTGATATGAACGGTATTGCGCAAAAATTTCCGGCAGGGCATCAATTACGAATTTCTGTATCAACCTCGTACTGGCCGCTTGCCTGGTTGCCCCCAAAACCTGCCCAGGTAGATATTTCCTTTAATCATTGCGTGCTCAAGCTACCCGTGCGTAGCGCAAGTCATGAAGAGGATGGCTTAACGCACTTTGAAGCCCCGCAGTCAGCCCCTCCTCTAGAGATCGCTAACCTTGCACCCAGCAAGCATAATTGGTTATTGCATCAAGATTTGGCAACCAAGGGTTCTACGCTGGAAGTCGTTAATGATCAGGGATGCTTTCGAATTAACGATATAGGCACCGAAATTCACCGGTGTGCCCGTGAGTATTACACAACGGTAGGTAATGACTTTACCTCTGCGCGAGGGGAAACTATAACGGAGAGCTCGTTTAAGCGCGATGACTGGCATACCGAAGTTTACACGCGCACCGTGCTTACTTGCACCGAGACTGACTTTATCATTCATGCCGAGATGGATGCTTATGAAGGGCAGTACCGGGTATTCTCGAAAAACTGGGAGTCAGTTATCTCACGGGATCTTCTATAAAGCGCTTTCTATACAGATTAGCTTGCCTTAAACCCAGTAAAGCCGCCCAACGAAAGTGGGCGGCTTTTTTGTGAAGCAATAGTCTGTAACGTGTGAGCCAGAATTCGCTAGAAAAAACCTCGGCAAATAATTACCGAGGAAAGGGCCTAATTAGTAAGGGATGCGGTTCAGGCACTTACCGCTTGGCGCGTAGATTGTCATCATCCGCACGATGCAAAAACTGGGTAGTGGTAGATTCGATGTGATCGGCAAGCCAAGCAGCCATATCCTCTTCTTCTTTGAGGATCTCTCTGCATACCTGGGCAACACCTGTTTGGCCTGCGCTTTCAGCCGCTTGGATTAATGCCTTGTAGTTAGCAATTTCAAAATGCTCAAAGGCGTAGCTTGCGATACTACCTTTCATAACTTCATCGCCTGCCATCATGCCGCCTAACGCCTGACCGAAAGCCGTTAACTTACCGCCCAAATCTTTTAGCGCGGAAGTATCAATATTTATTCCGGCCATGGCTTGTTCCAAGCGCTCTGACTGGTGACGGGTTTCAGTCAAATGCTGCTCGATTCGTGCTTGAAGCTCTGGATAATCGACCAAGCGCTCTGCTTGGGATTTCAGCATTTTCTCAGCTTGCTGTTCCATAGCATGTGCATCGCGCAACCAGTTTTCTAAATACTTGGTTTCCATC
Source organism: Vreelandella zhanjiangensis DSM 21076 (assembly GCF_000377665.1). GTDB lineage: Bacteria > Pseudomonadota > Gammaproteobacteria > Pseudomonadales > Halomonadaceae > Vreelandella > Vreelandella zhanjiangensis. Next base: position 99,098 of record NZ_KB898655.1, read on the forward strand.
GTGCTTTCTCCTTTAAGAAACTGAGTAATTCATCGCTTTTACTTAGACGGATCAATTTGGTCTTTCTGAGCGCCTGATTTTTCCTTCGCCATACCAAGCGTCGCTTCCTGACCTTCAGGTGCTGGCTGGTTACGAACCGAGAACTGGCTACGGCCATCAAAGGATGGGCCTTCACCCCAGCGGCCTTTAGGTGCTTCTTTATCCAGCAAGGTATTGAGGTAGTAATACGAGTGTTGCATGGCTTCGTGGTCTTCAGGCGTTGAGTTGGGAATGGGAAGATTTGCGCCCAGCCCACCTAGCTCTTCAATCACAGCCAGCCATTGCTGCTGATGGTAGGTATCCCGAGCAATCAGGAAAGAAAGAAAATCCTTCATGCCGTGATCGTCAGTCCAGTTATACAGACGCGATGCCAACACCCGACCACTTGCTTCAGCCGTCACGTTTGCCAACATATCGGCGGCCACGTTGCCTGTCGCGTAGATATGGCTCATATCAAACGGTACGCCGTTAGCATTGACCGGCATCGCAGAAAGCCCTGATGACAGCAGATGGCGAGGATTTGCACCGCCAAGAATGGCATTCATGACCGGATCTTTCGCGGTAGCCTCCTGATAAGAGACCGGCGCCCCTTCCAAGTTAAGCGCAACCGCATGGCCAAGCATTTCAATATGGGAAAGTTCTTCAGTCGCCGTCGACATCAACAGGTCGCGAATGCGGTCATCACCACGCGCTCCCATTGCCTGAAAAAAATATTGCATCGCTACCCGAATTTCACCTTCAATACCACCAATAGCTTGCTGGAGCAGCATGGCAAATTCAGGATTGGGCTTATCAACTTTTACTGGGTATTGCAGTTTAGATGAGTGATGGAACATAGTGTAGCCTCCTGGATAAACTGCCAGGAAGAGTGCTTCCTGGCAGTAATCGCAATATTTATGCCTATTAGCGCCAGCTCCTATAGCTGACAACAAACTTCCTTGTTGCTTAACTAAACTAGTTCTATCTTAGTTAAGACTGACGTTAGTGAATGCACACAAACGCCTTTAATAAAGCCTGACATAACCACGTCATGACTTAATTTCTATGAAAAGACGGTGTTGCGGTATAGGTATACCACCCAATCCTCAACCTGTTGTTTCTAATCAGGAATTACGACCGCCGTGGCTATTTTCACCACCTTTCTTGCCTGCTTCAGAAGCACGTTTGGGATCATCGGCAAAGTTACCACCACTCTTCTGACCGCCTTTCTTGCCAGCTTCTTCGCGGCTCATACCATTGCCGTTATCATTACGATTATTAGCCATGATTAATCTCCTTAATGCGTTCAGCAAAATCAATCATTCCTTCGGCCTCGATTAATCAATCGAGTAATTTGAGAGTAGCTAACCCTAAAGCTGTTTCAAGTTATATAGCTGATCAGGGGTATATTTAATATTTGTAATTAACAAGGCTTTATCACTATCGACATTCATTAACCTAGATAAACAAACTCAGTAGGTTGTTGATAATTCCTTTCTATAAACCAGAAACTACGCTTATATAACTTTTATTATTAAACGTATAAAAAATTGATTGCTTGTTCTTTAACAATCAAGAACGGCATCGCCAGCATTCAAGTAGCTAGCCGTACTGGCTTCACTCGGGGCCCTAGGCAAACGCCGATGCTCAGGCATAGTGGCAGCCTATGCTTGAGGCGTCAGACAAGGCCGACTATACAAGCGCCTACATCAGCCATGCGGATCGATTACCTAGGCTTAGCCGTACCGGGCCAATATTCAAAGTAATCGTACTGTCGAAGAGGGAGGTACTAATATGTATAGAGAGGTACGAATGATGTATAGAGAAGAAGAAATCAAGCTTGGAAAAGAAAAATATAAGTTTCGGTATATTTTTTCCTCCCCAACCCTTGTGCACATATTATACATGGTCTAGTATGAAGTTGTCGGCGGCAGGAAGCCACCAACGAAAAGGAATTTCCACTCAGGACGAGTGACCACACGCCAGGAAGGCATGAGTACATCAAACGCCCCTTTATTGGGGCGTTGCTGTTTTTATATTCCGCATTACTTATCTTTTACAGCTTCGCCCTTACCCCCACATGCTGATCTTCTAAAGGTTCGTAACATTCCAGCTGTATCGCGATTCCCCAACGTGAGGCATCGCCACGATGGCAATCATAAGAAGATTTAATGTGGCATAGCAAAGAGCTTTGAAATTTATAAAATTATTGTTTCCATGTAAGAAAATACTTACAAATATTGTCGTCGATTGACTACATTATTTTCTATAGAAGTAGCTACACTTTTAAGTGCTACTAATCGCAGTAGCCCACTTGAGTCGCGCTAGCCCAGGGAAGGGCAATGGAAGGCAGTATGCGAAAGGATCAAGGAAGCGCGATAGGCCAAGGAAGGCCCCTCCACTTCTACCCAGGCTAATAACAGCCCCCTCTCTATCAGCTCATTTTTTCGGACTATCACTTGTAGAGTTGTATCTACGTCAGCAGCACACGACGATAGCCACTTCCCTGAAATACTACTTGGCAACCACCTCGTTGGTTGAGCGTTGTCTTCTTGTACGTATAGAAGATACGGCGATTGCCCAGGATGTATCCCATATCGGTTTCTGATAGAAAAAGTCGGCCGCTTAATTGGCTACAGGCACTTTTCAAACACGCACAAAAAAGCCACCCTTTCGGATGGCTTTTTCGGATTCTCTAATATGTTGCTTTTAACCATCTTTTTGATGGTGCCGACACCAGGAGTCGAACCCGGGACCTACTGATTACAAGAACCTGACCGAGCAGCACAAACCAGCATATCAGAGGGTTACAGAACCAGTGAAATTCATTTCAGCACCCTCTAGCATGTTTGTGTGGACACTTTTATCCACCTAGAACTTTAAAACCATTCGATACCATAAATCCTATACCTATGAGAAAAACTACAACAGTTAATTTAAAAATATCATTTCTTTCTTTCTCCTCTGCTTTGTCCACAACTGTTACTCCATTTAAAACTTCCATTCTTATTAAATTTAAAAAATCTCTTAGCTCAACTTCATAGGCAGAAAAGTCATTTATCAAAGAACTGTCGATTTTATATAGACTGGGAGCTGTAGCTTCATCTTTTAAAGATTTCATTGTATCAGCAATATTTATAACTATATCTTCAGCTAAAGATTGCTTGCTTTTCTTTTCACTTAAATAGAAATTATCCAACAACTCAATTTCATCTAATAAAACTTCAGCTTTATTCTCACAATCCAGCTTGAGACTTCCAAAAAAAACTAAATTTTCATTTAGCTTTGACCTTGACTTATCATAGTCAGAAAAATACTTATCCCTAAAAAAATTTAATTTTTTATAGGCCTCATCAAGATCATTACTGCTTTTATCAATTTTAACTTTATTGGTTTCAATATCGCTCACCTTAAACTTAAGCTTATTAAGTTCTTCTTTATAGAATTGCACTTCATCCTCATACTCTTTTTTTAAAGGCATATAGGATATAGCTTTAACCCTAAGTTCAACAGTTCTTTCAATGAACTCTCTGCCTTTCATGACTATGTTCTCAGTGACTCTTTCCCTATAGTCTTTTTTCTTATTATGAACAGTAACCAAAGAATTATAGTATGTTAACAATGCTGCTATTAATGCCGCTGTCATAATAGCGACATTATCACTATCGATATTTATTAGAAATGTTAACAATGCACCAAGTCCGAATGATAAAAAGCCTGGCACAGCAAATTGATTAATCATTATCAACAACCTTTATTTTATTAACAATACAATACAACTACATTCTTTTTATCACAACGTAAGCATCAATGCATATTGAATTTAAGATACTGTCCCTTTTTTTTCGATCAGGTCGATCAAGACTTGAATCGCCCAACTCCATTACAAATTTAATACTAAAATCTTCTTTGCTACAGATCACGTAATCAAAGTGCCACTGTGAGACTTGCCTAAACAAAGAAATATACTTTCTACTTTTGAAATAATATTTCTGTTATTAGGCACTATTACACCTACTATTAGCACCTGTGCAAAAATATAATTATTAGACACGTATGTTCTTTCTAAAACTTTGTAAACCTCTCTTTCAGTAGACGAATTAAAAACGGTTTTTCTTATATGCATTACCGTTTTCAATTAATCTTTCCAATTTAGAAGTTCTTTTTTTACTAAATCAATATTTTTATAAAAGAGTTGTTAATTATAATTTAATTATGGCAACACTTATCAATAAAAGTGTGGTGATTAACACCTTCGATTCTAATAATTGCCATAAATTTATAGTATTCATTTCATCTCTTTATAGTTTTTAATTTATTCATTCTTCTACCCTCCCTAAAATCATCTATCCACAACCCTTTGTGCTAGTTGGTACCCGTCCCTGTTTGCTTCAACATACGGCGCGCCCTCTCTATCTCGGGGCTTACTTGTCCGCACGGTTCATTTGTCTGTCCAGTCATTAACCAAAGCGTGTACTTCGGCCATTGCTGGCAAACAGCTTCCAAAAGATCGCCTTTTGGCACTCTTCCTGTTTGCTCTATACCTTCTAAAGTTTTCTTAGCAATTCCAATAAGTTGCGAAAACTCCCCTCTTCCTGAAGTTTCCACCTCACGAATTTCACGGATTTTATGTGCAAGCTCGCTTGACATATACTCAACTCTGAGTAACCTTAGATATGAGTGTACTTTATTTTAAGTACACGCTAGCAACATATAGTCAAAATTCGCATGTCTATATGTTGACTCAAAGAAGACTAACACAACATGCCACAGCGAGCAGGTACAGCATGGAAACGAGCAACACGCCCCACGTCCCCGCACCTCAAGTGCCCGTCATGACGATAGAGCGTTTCTCTGAACTCACTGGCCTCACCCCAGACACCATCCGGGGCCAGCTTAACCAGGGAAACCTCCCCATTATAAAAGTGGGCCGTCGTCGTCTCGTTAATGTCGCGCTCTTTACTGCTGAGTGCCTGCAATCGGAGGACTGGACTTAATGACCACTCTAGCCCCCGTTGCCACCCTTGAAGCGCCCTGCACGCTGCTGGCTATCGAAGGCCTGACTATCTGCACTCAGCGCCTTCTGTTGGACGGTAAAACCACCCCCGCCAATATATTGCTGCATCAACACATCGTTCCAGCAGGTGGCTTCTGCTTTATTGCGGTGCCTATTGAACACCTGCCAGCGCTCGACCTGGACGACACCACCATTACCCGTGTCTCCAACGTCTATGAAGGCACTACGTGTGGCCTCGTCTTTAAGCACTACCAGCACGCTCTTGACTACCTCACCAAGCACTACGGCCTTGCCCAGGCCACCGACCGCGCCCCTTTATCTACCGATGTCTCCCCTCGCTTATTAGGGATTGTGCTACCGGCGCCTCTATCCACACCCCCACGGCTAACGCGCCGACCGTTATCCACAACGGCCTTTAGCCCTTACGGAGTTATACACATGAGTAAAAAACAGCCCATCCGGGTCTTCCTCGATCAGGAAATTCATAGCCGGTATCTGATCCAGGCAGGCACCCACGGCCTTACCCCCTCGGCCCTGGGAGAACGCTTAATTCAGCACGGCATTACCCAGCTAGAAGGCGGCGATAAAGCACCGCTGGAAGCCCCAGGTGGTGATGTGCCTCCCGCTCCCACCACCACACAGGCCTGATCAATGTCCCCTGCCCGTCATCCGTCGCCCTTCGGTCGTGCGGCGACCTTAGCCCGCCCCGGCGCGGCTGTCACACCCGAGGCACGAGCGGTTGACAGCCGTGCCGGGGTGGGCTGCCGTGCGACAAGACAGAAGGGCCACGGAGGGCGGGTAGGGGACACCCCCTGCCTCGATTCCCGAGCTTTGAGGGAGCGGGGCCAGCGGTGCCTCCACGGCAGGGATTTTGCACGAGCCGCGACCTACTACGCGCAAGCAGAACACCGCGTATTAGTCCTCGACGGCATTACACCTGAAACCACTGAGCTAGCCATTCTCGCGGACTACTGCTTAACCCAGGCCGCCAGAACCCAACGCTAACGATAAGGAACCATGACCATGATCAACACTATTCAAGCCCACGTAATCGGCGCCTCTCGCTACAGCATGGACAACGGCGTTAAAGGCGCCAAAGTCACCATCATGCAACCCTCAGCGTCCGACAACGAAAATCAGCTGGGCAACCAAGTCAGCACGATGTCAGCACCTTATGAAATTCTCGATCAGCTTCACGCCTACGCCCCCCATATGCCGTGCCCGCTAGAACTGGATATCGAATTTCGCTCATCAGGAGGTAAAGCCACCATGCACGTACTGGCGGCCCGCAAACCCAACGCCACCGGTAGCCATCAGCCCCCGACCGCTACCAGCGATAAGAAATAGGATTTGTGAGCCATGGACACTAGCGAACTCTCGGGTCTGTGGCTCCTGGTTTATTGCGTCGGTCTCATTCTCGCGTTTGGGATCGGTGCCATAAGTGGGGGCCAACGATGAACGATCCAAGCCTAACGTTTGTAGTTGGTTCCCTTTTCACGTCCTACGCCCTCGGTTGGGCATTCGGACACATCATCGTCATCACTAAGAAATTTATGGAGTCTGTCACATGACCTTAAACACCCTCGCACAACACGTAAAACAAGCCGCTACCGGTACTCGTGGTAAAGCCGCTGGCGGTGCTGCCCTTCTAATGGGGTCGGCTGCCGCTCACGCCCAGGAAGCTACTAGTGGTGCTGCCGCTGCTTTTAGTGAAATCCAGTCAACGGGTTCTGACATGGTGGGCTATGCCTGGCCGGTAGTAGCGTCTATTACCGCTGCGTTAATCGGTATCAAGTTGTTTAAGAAGTTTGCTAACCGCGCCTCTTAATAAAACGCTAAAAGGGATCACCAGGGGGCGGAAAACGCCCCTTTTTTTATATAAAGGGGGGAAAGCATGATTAAAAAAGCCATCTTACTACTATTAACTATTCCTTTTTTAATGATGTTTTCAAATTATTCATTTGCCACTGATAATCCTTGTTTTGATGGTGTTTTTGACAAATTTTACGCAGAAAAAGTAACGGCGGATTATATAACGTATTTTCGTATACGTCATAATCCTAGAGCAGGCGAATGGGGCCAAAGAGCTGACCTTGGGCAAGGGTGGTGCACTCTTAGGCGTAGTGCACCGGTTGATTTTGATTTCTACTATGAAAACCCTCTTGGCATTCCTCCAAAAACTGATGAAGAGTGCGAACAATATTCGGGCTCTTCGGTTCCTCTTTCCCACTCTTCTGCTGATTATTTAACGTCTGGTGGTTCTGTTTCTATTGAAGGGGGCACATGCTCTGTTACAGGTGCTGGAGCTGTTTGTGATAATGAAAATTGCACGGTTACGCTTAAGTCCACTTCGACGGGGGAAGTTGGGGAGTTTCGGCTAGCAAATGATGAAAATGATATAGATTTAAGACAAATTTCTAACTCCGATTATCCTTCACCCGGCAACCCTGCGTCTGCTGACTTTTTACGTAAGCTCCCGATTAGGGGTGCTGATGATTATTGTGCGTCCAGGTCCAATTGCGTATTTATCGATGGTGGGTTTTATTTGGTTGAGTGGGATATTGCTCCTCACTGGTTTGGTCATGTCGATAGTAATGGCGACATTGTTATTAATCGAGAGGGTGTCACCCTTGATGGTGGCGATGGTGATACGGGCGATGGCGATACGGGCGGTGGTTCTACTGATGATGGTTCTAACGGCGGTGGCTCTACTGGTGGTGGCTCTACTGGTGGTGGCTCTACTGGTGGTGGCTCTACTGGTGGTGGTTCTACCGGTGGTAGCTCTAGTGGCGGTGGCTCTACCGGTGGTGGCTCTAGTGGCGGTGGCTCTGGTGACGGTGGCTCTACGGTGCCTGAGTTTGACCTGGATGAGTCAGCCATTATTGCTGCGATTGAATCTGCGGGTAGAGCTAATCAAAACGCTATTCGTGCGCTGTCGAACGACACAATGGGCAAGATTGACCAGCAGACCGATACGCTTAATGCCGCTACCACCGCTCAGACTAACGCACTTAACAGCAGCCTAGCCGCGCAGACCGATACCGTTAACAGCGCCTTAGACTCACAAACCAATACCCTTAATCAAACACTAGATAATCGAACCGATAATCTATCCCGCCAATTAGATGACCAAAACACGCGGTTTTCTGCTGCGTTCGATTCGTTAGGCAATACCGTTACGGATGCCATTGATCGCTTTGAGGCTGATGGAGAGAACTCAGGCGGTGACGGTGATGGCGAAGGGCTGCTTGACGCTATTCCAGGGCTGTTAGATAGCCTGGTCGATAATCTCGCTGGGCGATTTACTGAGCAGGTTGGTGAAGGTGATGACCTTCTTAATACCACCGGTATGGATACAGCGCTGGATCGCCTTAACGACCAGGAAACCCAATACGGCGAGGACGTTAAAACCTTAATGGATGAAATCGGTGATGGAGCTACCTCCAGCATTGCCGACCAGATTACTTCCCGCCTTCCCTCCTTGCCGTCCGGTGGCTGCGTACCGCTCCAGTTCGGCCCTATGGAAATCTCCTGCCAAGCGTTTAACACCATCAAGCTCTGGCTGACCTGGATTATCTATTTCTGGACGGTCGTTAGCATCGTCGACACCTTTTTTCGCTCTGAACAGAGGACGGCATAAATGGCACTCCCTGCACTGCTCGGCGTGGGCGCGATTGTCGGCTTTTTCACGCGCATTCTGGAATGGCTGGTGTCGCGGGTGGCATCACGCTTTACCAGCCGCTTGGCCGGTATGTTGGTATGGACAACGCTTTACCTAACGCTTCTGGCAGCGCTTGCGACTACCTTCGCGCTGATCATTAATGGCATTAACGCATCGCTTCCTTCCGAGCTGGCGAACGGTATGGCGGCGGTCAAACCTGACAACCTTGAAGGCTGCATTGCCGCTATCTATAGCAGCAAGGTGGCCATGTGGGTCTTCCAGCAGAAAAAGCAGCTGATCGACTGGGAGCAAGGGAGGCCCGTTCTCTAATGGCCGTCTATGTCGTCACCGGCAAACTGGGTGCCGGAAAAACCCTGGTCGCCGTGGGCAAGATCAAAGACAAGCTTAACCAGGGCTGCAAGGTCGCCACCAATCTGGATTTAAACCTGGATAAGCTGATTGGTGAAAAAGCCAAGCTTACCCGATGCTACCGCATCCCTGATAAACCCGTCCTTGCTGACCTTGAAGCCATCGGCACCGGTACCGAGGATTACGACGAAAACAAGAACGGCCTGTTGGTACTCGATGAATGCGGTACCTGGTTTAACGCCCGTTCCTGGAACGATAAAAGCCGCCAGGACGTCATTAACTGGTTTCTCCATGCCCGCAAATTGGGCTGGGATATCATTTTTCTGATCCAAGACTTGTCGATCATGGACAAGCAAGCCCGCGTCGCCCTCGCTGAACACGTTGTTTACTGCCGCCGTCTGGATCGCGTCTCCGTGCCGTTTATCGGCGCGCTCTACTCGATGTTTGTGGGCTCAAAAATGCCCCTGCCCAAGGTACATCTGGGTATCGTCAAATACGGCGACTCACCGCAAAGCCTCACGGTAGAACGCTGGACGTATACCGGTCGCGCGCTTTACCCCGCGTATGACACCAAGCAAGCCTTCTCCGACCATTACCCCCACGGCGCCTACTCCGTGCTGCCGCCCTGGCTCACCCACGGCAGGCTTCGGGTACTACGTGATGCGAGTTTCTATATGAAAATGACCCGTATTTATTGGAAACGCTTTAACCGTCCGTTTCTTTCCCTGGCCTCGTTTGCCCTGGGCTGCTTTATCACCCTCTCTGTCCTGGTCGCGGATCGTGTCAACGCTCGCTCACCAGATGACACTCCTCCCGCTGCACCGTTAGCACTGCCCGACCTCAGCACCACCCGTATCGCCAGCTTTAGCCAGTTTGGCGACCACACCGCTTACCGCCTCATTGATAGCAACCAACAGTCCCTTACCACCGACGATCTCGCCCGCCAAGGCTTCGGCATCGTCCCGGTGAGCGCCTGCCATGTTCGCGTAGAAAATGGAGTTACCCATGCTGAAATTCGCTGCTAAAACCGCTGCCACGTTCGCCCTGGCCACCGGCATCGCCATCAGCGCCTATGCCGCCCCCATTCAGATGCAAGACACCGATATTCGGGACTTTGTGCGCTGGTACGTTGAGCAAACCGATACTCCGCTGGCGATTCACCCCACGGCCACCGGCACACTCACGGTGTACGCCCCCGATGTGCCGGATCATCAGCTCGATGAATTCTTCCAAGGGGTATTGAGTTCGCATGGTTACACTATTCTGCCCGGCAACCCGCCGACCGTTGCCCCGGCAAGCCAAGCACCTCAGCCAAGAGGCCTACACGATCCCGCCGACGCCCTTGCCAACGTGCCGACCCTGACACCACCCGAAAAGCCCCAGGCAACGCACCTGTTTTCGTTCGATAACGTGCGCGCTGATGATGTCGCCCCGCTGGTGACAAACTTTCTGACCCAGAACGCCCAAGACGGTACCCCCCTTGCACGTGTCCAGGTACTCCATGCCTCTAACGGCCTATTAGCCAAAGGCCCAGAAAAACAGCTCTCCAAGCTCCAGGAGCTGCTCCCCCAGGTAGACGTTGCCCACCCGCAGCTGCTCATTCAGGCGGTTATCTTTGAAACCACGGACGGCGACACTTTCGACCTAGGCGTATCACTCGGACGGGCAACCGGTAGCGGTGTCGCCGGTGGTTTCAATACGGCCAACCTCGGCACATCGCTAGCCTCTTCGGGCGGCACTTTCGGGATATTCGACGGGGATATACTCGCCTTTGCCATCAATGCGTTACAGCGTGACTCACGCTCTAACGTGTTATCCACGCCGCAAATTCTTACCCTCTCCGGTAAGCGCGGCACTATTTCCATCGGCCAGAACGTGCCGTTTGTCACAGGCCGCGTGACCGGCGAATCAGCGGACGTTAACAGCCCCTTTCAGACCATAGAGCGCCGCGATGTAGGCATACGCTTAAACGTGCTGCCCGTAGTCACCGCCTCCGGCTTGGTCATCATGGATATCACCACCTCCGCCGACTCGCTCACGGATTCTCTGCTGGCATCCGATATCATCACCAACCAACGCCAAATAAACACCACCGTACAAATACGCTCCGGCCAAACACTGCTGTTAGGCGGCCTCTCGTCACAAGATGACCGTTCCCAGGTCTCTGGCGTTCCAGGTCTTTCCAGCGTTCCCATTGCCGGTCGTCTCTTCCAGAACGAATCCACTTCCACCCAACGCACTAACCTCCACGTACTGCTTCAAGCCACCGTGCTACCTCGCTACGACGCTACCCAGCTCGCCAACATCCATGATCAAAGCGGCTCACTTACGGCCAATCTCGTGGCGATGAACTGGCGGCAAGCAGTCGAGACCATCCCTGTAACACGTCTCGCAGAGTGACAACGAAACCCGTTAAAGCAGCTCGCTACAACACATAACAGCATTTCAAAAAATTAAGGGAAAGGTCATGGAACGTTGGAACCGTTATTCGATTGCCTCACTGGAGAAAGGCGAACAGGACCCGTTTGGAAAATTGCTGATCAGCTCGGCAGGTCAGCGTGAGCTGGATGATATCCGCTTGCTAAACGCAGGTGTGGACACGGTACGGCAGCTTTACCAGGGTAAACCCTGTCTGTACCAATTTGACGAAATTATTAACGTTTATAACGAAGGCCATGGTGCCACCATGGAGCTATTCGACGTTACCTGGGCAGTAGGAGCCGGCGCAGCCGGTTCAGGCTTTCGCTACCGTCTCCAGAATAATGAGCTAGGCGTCATCGTGTTCTTTCAGGCACGGCATACCAAGGTGGAGAACATCGGCACCCACCTAAAAATCGAACTCTCTCCCCACTTCATCCAGGAGCGAAGCCCCCAGCAGTGCCAAGACTTCATGTACAACATCGCAGCTCATATGCTCGCCTATGTGGAACCGGTCGGCTGTGCCATTCACCTGGCGTTAGACGTCCAGGGCTGGGAACCCCCAAAAGACTTCATGCAGCGCTTCGTGACCCGCTCCAAGAAAATCATGCGGATCGACGGCATTGACGAACTGGAGTTTGCCCACAGCACCATTGCCACCACCTACGGCCGCGGCGAAACCTACATGTTTGGTACCGCTGGAGCCCTGCAATGTGCCATCTACAACAAGACCCTTGAAGCCAAGCACCGCGATAAAATGCATCTATGGGAAGGCATCTGGCAACACGCTGTAAAAGACGACCTCAGCCCCGCCTATGATCCTGACGAAACCGTCTGGCGTATTGAGCTGCGCTTTCATCAATCGGTACTGCGTGAGTTTGCCCAGGGCATACCCTGCAACGTGGATACCGGCGAAGTATTGGACGACTCCCACGGATTCAACCGCTTTATCGATGTAGTACCGCACCTCTCCGGCCTCTGGCGTACCGCTATGCAATCCTACCGCCTAGATACCCGCCGGAACCTTATTGATCCCGCATGGCAAGTCATGCAGGAAGACGCCCGCTTTTACTGTCATGAACCCGGCTTCATGTACAAACGCGCTCGTAAGGCACCTGGCTTAGGTAATGAGAAAAACGTCACCCTGGCCTTTGGCAACCTCATCAGCATTTATGCCCGGCAAGGCTTCCGCACCCATGAAGCGGTTCGCTTCCTCCAACGCTCCGGCATGTGGGAAGACTTAGCAGAATACTACCGGCGCAAAGGGGTCGACTCGGGCCAATTCAGGCAAATAGTAGAGCAGAAATTGATAGAACGACGATTAGTAGGGAAAGCAGCGTAATGGGCATTAAGAGAGTCAAAACAGGGTGGCAGGTAGACTGCTGGCCAAAGGGTAGATATGGCCCCCGGGTTCGTCGGACGTTTAAACAGCAAGCATCCGCAAAACGCTTTGAAGCTAAGATTATGGGCCTGGGTGCTTCTGGTGAAGATATCCCGGAACTTCGACGTGATAAACGTCGTTTGCGCGATTTAGTAGAACAGTGGTATGAGCATCACGGTCATACACTAAAAAGTGCACCCGATCGGGTTCGCTCATTGCGTAAACTTACCGATGCACTCGGCAACCCATTAGCTACAAAATTTACTGCTCAACAGTGGGTAGAGTACCGTAGTGAACGCTTAAAAGAAGTGAAGCCAAACACCATTAACCATGAACACACGTATCTAAAAGCGGTCTTCTCCGAGCTAGAGCGGCTATCACTTTGGCCTCACGGCAACCCTATGCAGAAAATACGCAAAGTGCGCACAGATGAAACCGAAAAAGGCTACCTTGACCAAGAACAAATAACGTTGCTGCTTGACCACCTCCGCCTTCACGAAACAGAAGACTGCTATTTCATTACGGTTATCTGCCTATCAACCGGCGCACGATGGAGCGAAGCCCAATCACTCAGGGCTGAAAACGTCCGTAATGATCGCATTGTTTTCGTGGGCACCAAGTCAGGCAAAACACGCACCGTGCCCATCGCCCCCAGCCTGGCCAAGCAGCTAAGACAACGGAGAAAAATTGGGCGTCTATTTGGCAACCGCTATAAAGCCTTTGCACGCGCTATAAAAACGCTAAGAATCGAACTACCGGAAGGCCAGTTAACTCACGTACTACGTCACACCTTCGCGAGCCACTTTATGATGAACGGAGGGAATATTCTGGTGCTACAACAAATACTTGGCCACCAATCCATAACGATGACCATGCGCTATGCGCACTTCGCACCCGACCACCTGGAAGAAGCCGCCAAGCTCAATCCGTTGGCAATGTCTACACTGTAGACACTTTGTAGACACATACGAAAAAGCCGCCCTTTCGGACGGCTTGATCTAATTCTCTAATATGTTGCTTTTAACCATCTTTTTGATGGTGCCGACACCAGGAGTCGAACCCGGGACCTACTGATTACAAGTCAGTTGCTCTACCAACTGAGCTATGTCGGCGCTTCATATTTTCTTGAGAAAATGACTGCTTTGCAGTTAAGCTAGTCAGTCAACAAGAAATCTTGTTGGCAATGGCTGGGGTACCAGGATTCGAACCTGGGAATGCCGATACCAAAAACCGGTGCCTTACCACTTGGCGATACCCCAACGTTTGGTGGCCAGAGACGGAATCGAACCGCCGACACGGGGATTTTCAATCCCCTGCTCTACCAACTGAGCTATCTGGCCCTTGCCAACGGTGCGTATTAAACTAAAAACTCAGCTTTTCGTCAACACCTTTGTGAAACTTTCTTTTCTAACCGTTGTTTAGGCTAACTCTACGACTAACGGCGTAGGGCTGAAACGCCCGTAATTCGTGCGATTGCCGCTTGTTTGAGTGTCGATTACGCCTGCGTCGGCGGCACATAACCTTCCGCTTGATCGGTTGCTTCGTTATCCAGAAAGCGCTGCATTTGATCCATCAGGTACGCACGGGCTTCCGGGTCGAGCATATTAAGATGCTTTTCATTGATGAGCCGGGTCTGCAGTGCCTGCCATTCTTCCCAGGCCTGCTTGGAAACGGTCGCTTGAATCTCCTGGCCCTGCTTACCGGGTAGCGGCGGAAACGGGAGGGCCGGCAGCTCTTTTTGGTACTTGCGGCAAAAAACCGTGTTGCTCATGGATGCTCCTTATTGGCTAGGTACTGATCTGGTGCTGATCTATAGGTCCAGGCGCCTATACACGCCCTGGCGTTAAGTTAAGCGTAAAGGGCGTTAGTTGGCTAAGCAGCGCTTTTACAGGGGCTGCCAGGCCAAGCTCACGCGGATTTTCAACGTCATACCATACGCCGCTTTCACGCACCCCGCTCAGCCTATCGCAGGAAACCGGCTGAGGGGTAATTTCAAGGCGAAAATGGCTAAAGGTATGGTGAAAACTGGGCATGGTGGGTTGGCGCTTGGGCGATACGGCATGCATCTCCAGCCAGTCATTGAGCTCGCTGTGTTTTTCAAATTGCGGCAGGCTCCACAGGCCGCCCCATAATCCGCTAGGCGGGCGCTGCTCTAGCCAGACCCGCCCTTGGCTATCCTGTAGCAGCAGCATGATAGTGCTGCGGGTAGGCAGGGCTTTTTTAGGTTTGGACTCCGGGTAGCGCTGAGGTTCGCCCTGGGCATATGCCAGGCAAACATCATTAAACGGGCAGACCTTGCAGTCGGGCTTGCTACGTTTACATAGCGTGGCGCCAAAATCCATCATTGCCTGGGTGAAGTCCGCCAGGCGGGTAGACGGCGTGTAGTGCTCGGCAAGCGTCCATAGCTTACGCTCTACCTCTGGCTTACCAGGCCAGCCGGGGATAGCGTGCAGCCGCGTTAGCGAGCGTTTGACGTTGCCGTCCAGAATCGCTGCTCGCTGGCCAGTACTTTGGGCAATGATCGCGCCCGCGGTTGAGCGGCCAATGCCCGGCAACGCGGTGAGCGCTTCAACACTTGTAGTTGGCAGCTCGCCACTGTGCTCGGCAAGCGCCAGCTGAGCGGCCTTATGCAGATTGCGCGCTCGAGCGTAATAGCCAAGCCCTGTCCATAAGTGCAGCACTTCGTCCTGAGGCGCCAGCGCTAGTGACTCAAGCGTGGGGAAGCGCGCCATAAAGCGTTCGAAATAAGGGATAACCGTCGTTACCTGGGTTTGCTGGAGCATGATTTCTGACACCCACACGCGGTAAGCGCTGCGGGGCGACTGCCAGGGCAGATCATGACGGCCATACTCGTCGAACCAGGCGATCAGGCGACGATAGAACTCTTCTGCCGTGAGCCTGGGAGTGGGCATATCAGCCATGCGGTTTCCTTCGATAGAGCGTTCGTAAATACTTGGCGCAGCGTGCCAATTAATCATGGGGCAATAAAAAAGCGCCGGCATCGAGGCCGGCGCAGAGTGTCTTGCATGAATGCTCAGTTAAATAGACGACGGATGCCTTCACGAAGTTCCTGACCGGCACCTTCGCCAAGGCGCTCATCTATTTTGTCCAAAGAGCCTTCTACACGCTCTTCCAGCTCGTCTGCCACGCGATTACCGGCTTCATTACGCAGCAGGTCAACCACAGCGGTTTGAAAGGCGGAGCGGTCGAAGCGGCACCACTCATTGGTGGCACCGCCAAGATGGCCTTCGCAGCGTACCGGTAGCGGCAACTGTTCCAAACGTGGATTCACCTTGCATGCGGCGTCAGCGGTATCTACCAAGCGCGCGTTAGCACGGGTATCGAAGTTCAGGCTGTTAAAATCGAGTTCGCCCTCTCCGTTCACATCAATTCCCGGAAGCTTGATCAGCAGATTATCACTGGTCACCACGCCATTGCGTACCAGGAACGTCGCGTCGAAGCGCTCAAAACGCGTGTCGGTATGCCAATCACGCAGCGTGCCTTCGCCTTCCAGCTGGGCCACCAGTTCACACATCTGCTGAGAAATATTGATATCTAAAATAGCGCCTTCATTAAGACGGGCATTGAGCTGCCCATTAAGGTTGCTGGTTAACGCTTCACGGCTGTTACCCCGTGAGGTCAGCTCACCATCCAGATGCAGGCGCCCTCTTAGCGGTGAAGGATCCTCATCGTTGCTGATGGCTTCGATGAGTGACGCCATTTGTACGTTGTTAACGGTGGGAGAAAGCGCCCATTCCATCACTCGCTCACGGGCATTCAGCTGCCCCGTGGCATTAAGCTCTCCACCATAGAACTGAGACTCAAAAGACGTTAGCTCTTGAAGACCGTCTTCACCACTCAGCTGCAGGCGAGTGTTATTGAAGGTCAGGCCGCCCATTAAAAGGGTCTTAACGCTTAGATCACCATCAAGTGACAATTCACTCAACCAAGCTTGGGGCAGCAAGGTGTTCGTGTTTTGAGCAAACGCTTTGCGCAGCAAGCCCGAACTGGCCTGCTGGGCGGTCGTGGGGCCAGGAAGATAACGGTCGATGTCTAGCTGATCGCCTTCTAGGTCAAACGCTACCTGCGAGCCATCCAGAGCAGCCGATACCTGCCCCGTAAAGGTACTGTCGTCGACAACCAAAGACAGGCTGGATAACGACACTTGCTCTGCATTGCCCTCAATGGGGCTGGTCATGGCAATATCGCTAAGGGCGGCTTCGCTGGTGGTATTAAGCTCAATGCCTGTACGGGTCAGCCAGGGACGCAGTGTAAAGGGCGCGGCCGTAATCTGCCCACGGTACTGGGGCGCATCGAACATCTGCTCGATATTAAGATGGCCGCTCATGCGCAGCCCGTCAGGCCCGGTGAGCTGGAAATCTTTCAACTGCGCCGTTTGCGCCTGCCAGTTGCTTTCCAGGCCAAAGGCTAGCGCCAGCGCCAGGCTACCCTGCCATTTTTCTGCATTCTGCAGGCCTGCCTCTAAAACGCCTTCGCTAACGCTTAGCTGCTTCTCATCCATGCGGGAAATAATTTCAGCGGCTTTTAAGCTAAGCCGCTGCGGCTCACCCTCTGCCCCCATACGCGTCTGGGTATTTAACCGAGTATTTTCCAGCACCACACGGTCTTCAGCCAGCTGGAGGCGCATACGTGTTTCAAGATCGATATCGCTGGTGAGTTCAGGCGGGCGCTCCAGCGCTTCGGCATCCAGGCGGTTATGCTTGGTCAGGGTAAACATGGTCTTTAACGGGAAAGGGCTTACCGGATTGACGTTGCTACCTGAAACATTAAGCGACTGAAGGCGCCACAGTGCTTGGCTTTGGACATCGCGGAAGCGAATATCGGCGTTTCTGACTTCGACACTGGCAATATTCAGCACCACCGACAGGCTGCCCGCATCGGCGTGCGGCCCGGCGCTAGCCGGGGCCAGCATCGTTTCTGCCGTTTCGTCGCCGCTTTCAGCCAGACGCTCAAGCAGCGGCTCCCAGTTCCCTTCCCCTTCGGCGTCCCGCTCCAGGTTCAAGCGCATGCCATCCAGCGTCAGGCCATCAATGGCAATTTCCCCACGCAGCAGCGGCGCAAAGGCAACGCTTACTTCAGCACGGTTGATGGCTGCAAATGAGGTGTCCTCTTCAGGCTGGTTTGGAAGCCAAGCGCGAGCTTGCTCCACGCTCACCCCAATACGCGGGTAGAATGACCAAGTGATCGGCCCCTCAAGCGCCAGATGCAGTCCGGTGTGTTCTTCCACCACGGATGTCAGACGCGGCTTGAAGTCTTCGGGATCCAGAAAGGTGGTGACATAGACCACCGCTGCCACTGCCACAATGCCGAGAATACCGACAGCGGCCAGCAAAATACGTAATAACTGTTTCATTTGATTACCTCACCCTGTAACATGTTATATAACATAAGGCATTGATTCCTTTAATAAATTAATAAGTAACAGTTTTAGGGTTTTTTTGAGGGAAAACCGACTACTTTTTCGTTCTCTACGATAGCTCTCAGACGCTGGTTTTCGGCTATCAGTGAGGCCATTTCAGAAGCCATGTCTCGATTAAGTTCGCGGGCTTGACGGTACTCTATTCTGAGTTCGGTATACTTGGCCCTCAACTCTTTAAGCTCGTTATTCTTTTCGTCCCGTTGTGTCCGAACAACCTTGTTTCCTGCCTCCCGAATACGCTCTGCAAGGCCAGGATGATTGTTGTGAATGGTTGCTCGGCTGACCCCAGCTTCCTCAGCCACGGACTGTATGCTGAGCTTACGCCCCGGCTCGATAATTTTTGGTCGACCTTTCTCTATACGCACAATTGCTTGGCGTATGGCCTTTGCGGTTAATCCGCTCCGCGTAGTGGGCTGGGAGGTGTCTTGAGATTTCGACATCCGCTAAATGCTCTCCAGTTGCCCAAATGTCACTTCCTATCAACTGAGGCGACATAATGATTGAAAGTAATTCTGGCAGAATACACGTACACAAACGATCTGCCGTATCGACCGTGTAATTTACCTTTTCTGAACCCAAACATCACACACTGTCCGACCGCACAAACGCTTATTTTATTGATTCCGCCTTTCAATGCTCGTTTCGCAGTCGATTCTGATTCATAGAAATGCTGTTCAGTTCTACTGATGCGCGCTCTATTTGCTTCCCCCTCTACCACTTCACCTTAGCGTCGTCAGTTCTCCTGGGGCGATCATGGGCTTTCGTATGTCTGATGACCACCTTTTGCTTTTGACTTTCTCGGATGTTAATCAATAGTCATGGCCCATTACGCTTCAAAGATCATAGAAGTAGGCCAAAAGGTTAGCTTTTCGAAGCTTCAAGATTGACTAGATATCAGGAAAGGAAGTCTTGTTTATATTAACGACAAGAGATACTGCCGGTAGTACTGTGAAAAGCTCAGCGTTAGCAATGAGGGCTCGTTAACTTGCAGCTCGCTCTTGCCGTTCTGATCTGATGTGGACAGGGAATGATCTTTATTTTCTGTTTCGCTTATGGTATTGCCATTAGCGTGCTCAGCATGTGATTTGGTCAGACGGTCATGAAGTTTTTTTGCCTGCAGCGTCGATTGATCTTCCGGAAGATCATTCGCGATTCTTTGCGAGTATTTACGCAGGGTAGGCTCAGCGATCACATAGAGCCAAGCCTCTTTGTCTTCAGTGCCCATCTTTCTCAGAATGCGGCCTAAAACCTGTCTATAGTGGAGTTCGGTGCGAATGCGACTGAGGTAGCAGCAGACACTTAGGCGCTGGATATCAGTACCTTCAGAAATCATGCTCACCGCGACGATCCAGCTGGTGTTGTCATGTCGAAATCGGTCGATTAACTGTTGTGCTTTAGGCGTTTTACTGGTGACCACGACATAGCTTTGATGTTTGGCACGCAGTATTTCAGCAATCTGGTGAGCATGCTCAATATCAGTTGCCACCACTAGCCCTCCCGCTTCAGGGGTGGCTTGTCTGACTGCTTTGAGCTGGTTAATACCTATATCCAAAACTGCATTGAGGATGCCGTCATGGCGCAATAGATCTTCGTAGCTAACAGGTGACTCACTCAACAGTTGGGAGAAGCATGAAAATCCTCGAACAGACTCACTGTTCTCTTTTTCTTCGACGAGCCTGATTAAAGGGTTATCAATTAGCGTAATCCGTGGGGCTTTACAAACGCCATCGTTCACAGCGCGTTGAAGGTCATACCGAAAATCACAGATCAGCCTCCCCTCTGGATCAGAATATCGTGCTAAAGCGATGGGAAGATCATCAGAACGCCAAGGGGTTCCAGACAGGCCGAGGGTATAGGACGCTTGATCCTGAATATTCCGAATGATCTGCTGGCCCCACGTATTACTGAGGAGAGGATCGTGGCCAGCGCAGTGATGAATTTCGTCGAAGATAGCTAACGTGCGAGACTCTTTAAAAATATTCCAAAAATCATCCGGCTGGTACTCCATGGCCTGGTAGGTGTAAGCAGCTCCCACGGATGCAATGATGTTTCCAAACCGTTGCTGCAAGACAGCGGAAAAAGTGCGCTGCATACCTGCAACCACTTCACGCGTAGGAGCAAAACAGATGACGAAGTCGATGAGCTGCTCGTCGAGTAGCCACTTAGCTAATTCAGCAGCAAAACGTGTTTTTCCACTAGCAGGGGTTGCCTGGACGAAAAAATCACGGCGACTCAGATAGTGTGACTTGGCCTGCTCTAAACACTCCGCTTGCCACTTCCGCAGCCCTGTCATGATGCTTTGAGTCGGCTTAAAGCCTTTTCTAAAGCACTCACATGCCCTAAAAGTCGTGAGCTGCGCTCATGAGCATTCAGGTAGTCAATCGAAAGACTACTTTTAAGCTCTGGATGGTCACTCATAATCTCTTGAAATGCTTCTACTTCCCCTAAAGACTCCAAAAATCGGCTTTGCGCCTCGTTTAACTTTTTTTCCAATACCGTTTGGCTACCGGCAGTCGCCTTATCTTCTCGCCTGTTCTCTGCGCTAGCTGACTGGCTCTCCTCATTGAGGATCGGTTCTTTACGTGTTTGAGGGTGAGTACGTTGGAGCCAGGCGGCAAAGTCATCTTCATCAGAACCAATATCAGTTTCTTTCAGCATAGAACTCACATGGTACTTCTGGCCGCGGCTCTTTATCTCACTGTCCTTCTCTACAAATTGGGCCTTAATTAACTTTCTAACGCGCTCATAAATAAAGCGACGCAGAGGTGCTTTATTTACTGGGTTTACTTCGTATCGCTCAATGTACTGATCCCGAAGGCTTTGAACGCAGAATGTTGCATTTTCTGGCTTCAGTAAGAGGTCAATTATTCGCCTATCTATGCTCGGGAGGTTACGGGACATGGGTATGGGCATCAAAAGATTGAAAATACGGATTATAAGCCGTGGCTTGATAGGCCGCAACGCTCGATAGTCCTGCCTCATGAGCAATGAGGCAAATATGGAAGAGCTAGCAATCTCTTTGGGAAGGGCTATTAGGGAAATGCGTCGAGCGAATGGCTTTTCGCAGGATGGCTTTGCGCTAGCTGCTGGCATAGATCGTAGTTACATGGGAAGAATTGAGCGTGGTGAAGTGAGTATTACGCTAGATAAGCTTTACAGGCTTGCAGCCGTACTAGGGTGTGAACCCGCAGAATTGCTTCCTTCAATCAGTTCTGGCCGGTTGCAATCTCCCCCCAGAAAAGTCAAAACTAAGCTTCAGTAAAAAAGTAGCCATTTGAGGTTGCCACCGAGGGTTGGCAAGAAAACTGTTTCGCAATAAAAACTTTTCCTCTATTTGTAGCGCAACCGAAGATTGATATATTGCTACGATTCCTCACACATGCTTGGTTGCTTAATTCATGTGCATCTTTCAGCAGTTAGGCCTCAGAACGATTCACGACAATATTTGAAGTTAGAGTAGCTCAGAACTCATCGTTGTTATTTAAACGGAAAAACATCCGTTTGGCATCGGGAAGGTCAATCTTAGCGAGTACTTGCCAGCTGTAGCCTTCACTTCCCTGTACCAGTTCCTGCCCAACCGCACAGCAGCCTTGATTACCAACAGAACACAGACCAGCTCCCCTAAGTCGTACAGTGGGAATAATGCTCTCCTTTACGAATATGACAAAAGCACACATTACAAAGCATAGGCTCACAATGCCCCATAATTATCCCATGCGCTTCGGAAAGCATGGAACGTACGAACTAACCGAGTTGGCCTTCAAACATATCCTGGCTGGCGAAACTGCTGTTCGGCCAATCAATGCGCTCGGAGTGCGCTCTGTTGAAGTGGTTCTCTCTGGTGGGCTCCACACTTGGGAAGGTTGGGAAGAATTCTTAAAACAGCATACTGGGGTGGTACATCTACTGGAGTACGATACAGATCGGCACGACGACTGGTTCTTCGCCCGAGAGCTTCAGAATGGGGTTATCACGCTGAAGATTCCCCGGAAGATGTTTACTGGCGATGCAGCGAGCATCACTATGAAGCCCGATACGCATTACCGATCAGGGTATCTATGGAAGACGCTATACCCACTGGGATACTCAGAAGGCGACATCATTGATGTCATCAATGAAGCGCTCGATAACCTGGATCAAGAAGACTCTACACATCCGACGACAGAACGGTCAGCGGGTGTACTCTACGGCTACGCACGATTGAGTGATCCTCTTAAGACCATAAAACTACGCATACAGGTGAGAGGGAATCAAATTCAATCGGCCTTCCCCGCTTGGGAACAGCCTTCGACAGGGAACAATGGCAAGCCCTATTCGCACTGGCACTCGATCAATTTCAATTTAGCGGGATCAACTGTATATAACGAACAATACACAAAGCCCTGGGGATCTGTATTTCCAGAAAATCACTTTAGCATGCCTGAGCTGCTGAAGCTCACACCAGCCTTTATTTTATGCAGACCTCGGCGCGATTCGGCAATAGGTATAGACAGCTGGCGTGAAACACGTGAGACCGAACTGATGGCAATGGCACCCTCAATGACGTCTGACGAACTTCAAAGCATCGAAACATACTTACGCAACTATGTTTGTAGTAAAGATCCATACAGCGTACAGGAGAACCTTTACCTTCATTTCGCAGACGAAATTCGCTGTACTGACCAGATCTTCAACGCAGCACAAGTGATTGAAAATATTGCTGAATGTGTACAAGTGCTGACCCATAGTGACTTACAGCATCGCACCAGGCGAGGAATGGACGCCATGATACGATTCCTCGGAATGGCCGTGGTACATACTGGAGGGCTCTGCTCATTGATGTTTAAGAGAGTTCTTGGTGAGTTTGTAGAAGCTGCTATCGGGCATCACAACGAGAGTTCACTTCGCGAATTTTTCGCCGCTCTGGCAGTATCACCATGCCGCGCAGCACTATACACAGAGTTTGATCTCAATCCGTTCGTCAAGACAAACGATGAGATGGGTTGGTGCGTAATCGGTTCTCCAAAGGTAGACATAGAACTGAAGCCGGAACACCTCTATGAGTTCATTGCCTTGAATCTTGGAGAAAACTACTTAGTTCTATTAACAAAAGATCAGCGACTGGCTATCGCACGAGAATTTTTCCCACGACCCGGACAGCAAGCAATGGTGACCGATGCCATGTCATTCCTTTCTGGCACCGACTTCCAGTTCTTCATGCCTGCACGCTTGGAGCCCTCCTGGTTTACAGGGAAGTCTTTGCCGACCGAAGAAGACCTGGTCACAGTAGCAAGAGACTACAGCAGAATGCTGGTGTTATACCGACAACGTATAGTGATGGAAGATCCCGATGCGTATAAAGCTGACATCGAGTATGGGAATGCAGGGAGCATGGAATTTTTTAATCTCATTCGCCAGAAGCACAAGCGTCAGTTCGTCTTCTCAATGCACCAGCACATGCTTACTGAGCTGGTCGACTACGCTATTAGCGTCGGCCAAAAGAAGTTGAAGGCTAAGGTGGAGCACACACTCAACCATCTTTCCAAAGAAACCGTCCCAATGCCGAAGCCGGTTCCCGACTACATAATGGAAGGACGCGATATACCTAATCCGTTTACAGGCGACACTGATGACTTAGTTCGATTGATATTTGGTCACTCCTCGTCGGCAACAGAATAAAATGAGTTTACGGAAAAAACGGCTTTCACCGAAAGAAAGTATGCATCACCGATGCCGACACTCGTTACAGACTGCCATTTGTGGCCGATTTGGTTGGCCTAAGGCCATGCAAGAAGCGTATGAGCAATTTCTATTGTATGCCCCCGCACGCACAAGTGCGTAGTGTGGAAACGCAGCGGCTGGCTATCTTTAATCGGAGCCTCTCGTTCAGATTGAAGTCGGATTGCAGCGGAGCGAGATGCCATAGCGCGCTTCAACCCGCGGCGAGCCCGCTCAGTTCGGGCGTTCATAACATATCCCAACATCATGGCCGCAGGGAGGCCATTCGAATACTGTCCAGAGATAAAGCGCATAAGGCCCTCGTCGACGTACTCACCGACGAGCCCCCTCATCCCGTTCTCATAGGGGACGTTCAGCCGCTTACACTCACATGCAAGATAGACGTCTTCGTCATCACCTATCGTCAGTGCGAAATCGATATTACTCGACATCGACACATTTCCGTCGTCGTCCTCAACAAGGAGTGTGTATTGATAAATAATTCGGCCGGGGAGCGACTTTGTTCGGATCAATGATTGAACAAGATGCTCAGTGATGTGATCCTCATGAGTCATCTCGTTCTTTTTTGCTTGAAGCGGTGCTATACAGACAGGCCATGCAGCCTCCACGGCCTCAGCAACCTGCTCTTCTAGCCCCCGAAAATGGGGAAGCCATTCGTCCAAATCACCAGTCAGCATGCACATCACCACCATGGCTGTGGCGCGCAATTACCGCGCTGAATTCGGCCGTGATTTGCTCTGCGTCAGCCAACGCCGTCGATCTCAGCCAATGCCGTAACTGCATTGGCTTCACGAGATACATGTTAGTACCGATAACAAACCGGAAGTCTGGCACTAACTGTATGTTTCCGGGGAGCGGCACAGGCAAATCCTTCTCTATGCAGTGGAGGAATTCCCCAAATTCGGGTGAAGAACCTTCACAATATCCGCTGGCATCAGCATTTATCGTAAGCTTAAGAACGGCAATATCGCTGGACTTCGCGGCAAGCGAAGCACTAACACGTTGGCGAAAGTAGGGGGCAAGAGCATCGCAAAGCGTGGCTGCGTATTCGGATCGATGCTCAATTTGGCTGTTGACCCAGATCTTCTGCAGTCCCGCTCTACGCCGAGGCTGCATAGCCGGAATTATATAGCGGAAGGTATCTTCGATAAGAGCTATTTCGTTCGTATCAAGCCCATAGTACTCGAAGATAAGTTGATCGATCTCATCGAGAGGGTTTTCTTGCATCGTAAGTAGCTCATTCGCATTCTCGATGTTGCGATCAATTAACTGAATAATCTTTTCGGCCGCTTCAGTCGCTCGCCCGGGATCTGGCATATTCTCTGGGACGTCAAAGGGCAGTTTTAACAATTCTCCTTGATGGACTTTGGCACGGTCTGCTCCCAAATTCGCAGTATCATGAAAATAAACCCATGCGGCCAAACTACTGTTTAGAACCGCTGTCAGAACTTTGGCCGTGCGCTTCTCTGTCTCTGGAAACACGATTGACTGAATGGAGGCGCGAAAAACAAGACTCTGCTCGGAGTATGCTGCACGTACTCGGCCTATAGATCGTTCAACCCCCTGCGGAATAAGGATATGCGGGCCGATGTATCCACCTTCGAATCCAATTCGCCTCACCTCTTCAGTATGCCACGGCGCTTGGTCAATTGTGGGTAGCGCAATTTCTCGAAAGGCTCCCGCTTCGAGAAACGGATACTTTGTAACGAAGTCAGACTTCTTAATTTGGTATTTTCCACTATCTAAACGGTCTTGATAGACTGGTTGAAAGCCTTGTCCGATGACCCAATCTGTCTTTCGATCTACTGCGAGCTTAGCCTTCCTGACTTGGGTGCTCTCACGAATGAAGCTGTTGAGCGGGCGAATCGTCCTAAGATATTGCAGTAGCTTTTCTTCTGGCGCGCGGGTCCATAGCCGACGTTTGAACAACGTCGAGTCCTTTCCAACCAAGTCGGAGCGAAACCTTATGCGATCCGCGCGAGAAAGCGTCATCAAGCGCTTAAGCCGCAAATTGATATCAGCCTTGGGCACCCAATATTCGAAGCGATAGGGAGGCTGGTTATCGTCTGCGGGTGCGTAAAGTACAAATGCAGTGGGCCTCTGTGCTCCGTCAAACAACTGAAAACAAAGATCCGACAGGTTGATGATCCGTTTAACCTTGGATTCGAAGATGAGCCTCCGTCGAGCTTCTTGGGCCTCGCGCGACGTATTATGTAAGACACCCATCGCTGGCAGCAGGAAAGCAATAAGCCCGTCCGGCTTGACGACCTTGAGAGCCTTCCAGACGAACCCCCAAGCGATATCCTTAGCAGGATCAGGGTAACGATGCGCCTTTGCCCAAGTCTGGGCTGTCGTGACCTGGCCACTGCGCCCCTTCCAAGGCGGATTGCCTATGATGGCATCATATTTGGGTTGGTCCTCTGTCGCAAAGAAGTCGGACGCAGGTAGGAGGGTATCTCCATAGAGTGGCGGCAGAAGCTTGCCAGCTTTGATAAGGGCCGGTAAATCAGGCGGATTGGACTGTTCAAGTAGCGCTATATACAGTGAAAATGCGGCTACCCGGATAGCAGAAGGGTTTATATCTGCGCCGTGGAGCCGACCAGCGATGATTTTCAACTCTCCCCAAGTGGCGTGGCGCTTATTTTTGATCCTGCAGTGATGCGCCACTAGGCGTTGGAACAGCCTTACAAGAAAAATTCCGGATCCGCATGCAGGGTCGCAGAAAATGCCATTGGTTCGCTGTGTCTCGGATAACTCATTCCAGAGCTGGTTTACGGCAACATCAGCTAAGAACATAGGTGTATAGAATGCTCCGTCCGCATTCTTCTTCTCTGCTTCCTCTTTCAGGAAACGGTCGTAGACCGCACTTATAAGCCCAATAGACATATATCGGAAATCGTAACCCCAAAGGCGCAACTGTCTGGAAGACATTTCTTCCCGGCCATGCCGAAACCGAGCGAGTGTTCGCAAATGCCTAGTTTCCAGTTTGGGAGTGGAAATATTGTCCATTTCAAAAGCGCATGGAGCGTTGAACAGATTGCCGTTGAAAGCACCCTTCAGCCATAAGAAAAGGGCTTCGAAATATTCAGGGGTATCCGCCTTGAACATCTCTGCAAGGCTAGAACATGTCTCTTTGGAAGCGCTCTGGAACACCGCCTCTTTAATGATCTTCCGATCTTCAAGATATGCGATGAACATCGTTTGCATCAAAAGTGCCTGGGCAGCTTCACCACCTAGGTCATCGCGCAAGTCGCGAAATGCTTCGAGCAAATTCGAGAGAAGAACATTGTCGACACGATTGTCTGGATCAAAGTAGTCGTCGTTATCGAACCAAAACCGACCCGACTCCGTAGAGTCGATTAACTCACGAAGCGCTATCGCATCAGACAGTAGTGAAAGGGTAATGATCAGACGTGGGTCGTTTTTCTGGCTTTCTTCACGCTGGAATGGTCTCTGGACTAGTGAGTAGGCCACGAGCTCATCCTCTTTGAGAACGAGTAACAGGCTCATCAAGCCCTGATTCCAAAGAATCCGGTGCAATTCGTCTATTCTTGCGAGTGAAGCATCCGATTGGTTGAGAAACCCGACAGTCGGAACCCCCTCAATGCAAAAGACAGCAGCCAGACCGAGATCTTCCAATGCAAAACAGATAGCTTCCGCATGTGGCCCAGGAGCTACATCAGCAGCGGATGTGTAGAACTCCGGCTCGGATCGACGATCAAGAGCGAGAGCTTCTCGCCAATATGGTGCAAATACTTCAGTCATGCTTTGCCCCCTCTCTGCTTAAGAGGCATGGAAACATACCAAACAAACAAATAAATAAATAAGAACTGTTGTGCGGACTGGGGATGGACTGACTTATCATTTCCCCAACTCCAGGAGTCTCTGTGGGTCTCCCGCAAATTTTCCTGGCTTAGAGCCTCCCCGCGGCATCTTCCGACTGGGTTCGAGGCGCACGAAGATCGGGCTAAAATCGATACCGTGATTTGACATTTCAGCCAGTAGGCTAGCGATAACAGCCAGATGATCGGGAATTTCACCTTTTTTCTTGTTATTTGAGATCGAGTTTGGCTGCATTCCCATAAGATGCGCGAAACGCCGGACGCTGAGGCCTGCCGTATTGAGCTCGGTGATGAAATCGTCGTATGACATTGAATTCAGAACCCATGATTTAATGAGCATAACACATAAAATTATGTGCTAAAAAACACCATTCTGGCAAGTTTTCCTCGTTGTTTGCTACCGCGTTCAATACCTACGGTCGATCATGATAAACCAATCCCCTATCTACACGATCAGCCACATACGATAGGTCGAGACGTGTGCGCGGGGCTAAGCCTTATATAATACTTATTGTGCTCTAACGGGCTCTAAGCCTTCTTTGGTTCCTAGCCGTGTGAAAACTGTCATCATAAAACGAGCTTCCAAAAGCTTTATAGAGAAGGAACAAGCCCTAAAGTGCTCTTTACTTCTCTTCTCCTGGGCTTTCCCCCGTTCTTTTAAAGTAGAAATAACAAGCTCATCCGCATTAGCCATTTCAGGCGTGAACCCTTCTAGTAGCAGAGCTTCCCAATCCTTATCACCAACGAGTTCAAACGGTTGATCGTATTTTCTTATGGAGCCTTTAAGCTTTTTCAAATGGCTAGTTTTAGTGGTTATTTAAATACCTACTGGATTGGTTTTTGTACACAATCCGGCCCACACGCACCTATCAATGTTAATGTTTTCTGTTCATCAGCTAGAAACCCCTGCTGTTTGGCAACTAAATACACCACAGCAATAAATTGTATGCCATATTAATTGCTGCAATTCGCACCAAGCTCATCCAGAACCACCTCACAGCGCTTAATATCACGCTCGACCCGTTCGGCTCCTCCAGGCCCGATGTCAGCGAGATCGCGCAACTCAAGCTGTTGAGCATAAATACCCTGCCACACAGACTTGCGTGACTCGTCGATAACCGCATTGCCACAGTCAGCGCAACGTGTTTTCTCGACGCCCTGGCCGCCATTGCACCCACCAGTATCGGCAGTGCACCATGCGACTCCAGTGGCACGTAGATGAACCAAAGGGCTAATCGTTTTAGCCATTTCAGCACGATCCACTTTAGTGACCAGGGCTTCGTTCTTTGTGCGGAAAGCACGGATTGGATCAGCAGCTCCCCCCGTCAAGATTGCATCGGGCTCCAGCCAGTGCTCCAGAAGATCGGTTTTGATGCTCAATGCGGCCAACGCCACACTATCGTAAAGCTCAGCATCTTGCTTTCGGGACATGGCATAAAGAACAGTCATATCTATCGACCAGTGCTTAAAGTGATCCCGAAGGTAACGAAGGTCTCCAAAAGCACTGTGGGCTGCATAGACAGCGAAGGTGCGCCGAAACTGGTGCGGTGCAAAGCGCCAAGTTAGCTTACACTGGGCAGCGAACATATTAAGACGGTCAATGATTGAATGATTCGAAAGCGTTCCAAAACGGTTAAATTGCTTCTTTGAGACTGTAAGAAATAAGCGATGAGTATGGCCTGCAAGCCGAGAAATTTCAGGGTCATTCTCATTTTCGGCTCGCATATCGAATATACGTTGCTGCAGTTGCGCTTGTAGTGGACGCGCAAGACTTTCAGCCACTTCAAGAGCTCGATGAGTAATTTCAGCCACCAGCCACTCACAAACACCCGTGCCCGTTTTGTAAGAAACCCCGCGCATCCAATAAAAGGGCTCGCCCTGTTCATCCAGTGTTTTATAGGCGCACCGATTTTCCAGTGAACATAATTCAGAAACTCGGATTCCGCTGGTGATCAAGATGATGGACATACATGCTTCTTGCAGGTGCTGTTCCCCTGAGCGAATCTCATTTAATGCCCAGCCCAGTTTTTTCAGGCTCAGGCTGATGAATTCGTAACGCTTTCCCTCTGACTTCCATCTATCCACCTGAGCACTGAGACTAATGATCTCATCGGCTCTGTCTAGCCAATCAACTGCCGACTGGAACAGCGGCCCAAGGATATGATCTGGAATGATTTCGGTTTTGCCCTCACGAAGGTGGCTATTATCAGGTCCAGTTAACCCTGCCAAATGGCTTGCTGACGATTCCGGCCAAGGGTGACGCATGGGGTCACCCGTTTTTTGACTGAGAATATAGAGCGTTTCGACAGCACCTAAACGGTTGCATAGTGCTGTACTTGAAAGTGGCTTTCCTTTTCGACCGCTTAGCTCTTTACAGAATTCCACATATTGCTGCCCAATTAGCGGGGTCACGCTGTTCAGATTAGCTATGCGATGACCGTTAAGCCAAGTCAGGAAAGATGCTGCCTTTACGAAAAACTGCTGTATTGTCCCCCCTCTAGGGCTGTTGCGACCTTCAATACCACTCAAAATATAATGCCCAGTACAGGCCCTCAGAGTTTCTCGGAACGGCTGAGGAACAAGTGCAAAATTGAGCTTTTTTTGGTTATCTCTAATTCCAGCAGAGAAAAGGTTGTCGGGCAACGTCCAAACATTATCGCCATAGCGGCTCAAAACATAGTAATTGCCATCTTCTTGACGCATTCCAGTGATAACAGCATCTGGATCTAAATTTTTTGTCTGGACGGCGCAAATAGACTTGAACTGTTCAGATCTAAATTCAATTTCATTCATGCAGTACCATCCAGCCATGCTGTATCACGCCAAAAAGGGTGTGGATTTATCTTTGCCTGCTGCCTTTGAATGCTTATCAGTTCTGAGGCAAATTGAGGTGCGATCTCCTGGTCAATGATCCGGATAATGTGCCCGTATAGTCGCTTCCAGGCGCTGCCGCCCATTTTCTGGCGAATACTGATCAGCATCCAGTAGAGGCTGAATATACGGTAAAGATCATCACCCGTTACAACGAATGACCGACATCGAAAGCAAGCAAGAAACTTTTGACAGTGCTTGCCATCACCTGGTGCATACTCACCGTTCAACGTATCTCGACAGCGGGCTATGGGGGTGTTCTGCGTCGTCAGTGACGCTACCTTGCCATGGTTCAGCAATTGTTCAGTTCGAATCTCGCCCATGAGCCGCCAGTCTTTCTCAGCGCCTTCGGGTGCCTCCAAATAATGATTATTGGACACCTTAGGGGTGTGACCACCGAGCTTTGCGGTCAGGAAAGGGTCTTGCCCGGACAGAGTGAACAGTCTGTTCTCAAATGTCTTGCGAAGCCGCATGATATTAAGCTTTAGCGGATTACCTTCGGCATCAATTATCTGATGCCTGCTAATAAATAGTTTTATGCCAATAGCTAGACTTCCTTGTGCCAGCCGAGATTTTTTTCCGGCGCTTGCTCCACTTCGACTCTCGTATACAAACAACCAATTTGGATAATTGCTCGATTGTCGTGGCGTGGCATTGCGTTCGCGTACGAGGTCAATGATACGGGCAACGTCAGGCAGTGCTGAAACCATCGATTCAATATCGTCGGCACGGCGAAGGCTCTGGATGTGTGTAGCATTGCCGCGACGCTTAAAACTGACCAACATATACCTTTCTGTCTTGATAGGATGTGGCTGAAGGCAGTCGACCAGAAGTTCCAGGGCAGGGGTCGGGTTAATTCCCGTTCGCGCTGCGATAGCCAGCAGGCAGACGGCAAGTTCATTAGAGGTTAGCGGCCCACTCCCCTTGATGATCGCCCGCATGTCGGTTTTCAACGCCTGAAGGACGCTGCGGCGTTCTACCTCACTCAAAGCAGTCTGGCCTTTCATGAATCGGTTGGAGCTTGGAAAAGGGTTACGCGGAAAAATATCTTTGATAATCCAATTTGATTGCCCCATAGCAACCAGTACAGACTTGGCATTAGTGAATCGAGATTTCTGAGACGATAGGCTGCCACTCAACTGCCGCAAATAAGAAAGGAAGTGGTCGATAAACTGCCGATCAATATCATCCAGTCGCAGCTGTCGTCCCAGAGCGGAAGCCATCGTGGCGCAAAACGGTAGGAAGGCAGCCGCACCTATTGAGTAATAACTGGAGATTGTTGCAGCACTGAGTGTTGTACCGCCACTTTCGGTGCAAGATCTAGCCATACGATCCATTGTCATTTGAACGGCATAGGTCACGACATCGCAGCCATTTCCGTAGTGCTTGGAAAAGTCCAAATTGCGTAAGGAGCTAGCATTCTCGGGTAAGGATACTACCATCTGAGATGGAGGCAGGATCATGAGATCCAATACTTCATCACTGGCGGCATTTCCAGGACGAGGGGCAGTTGAATGAAGTTTCTTTTTAGGCACTGCCAATTTCTCTGGTGATGAGATCAATTTCACTTTGATAGTCGTTCATCAGCGCATCTTCAAGCTCTGAAAGACAGTGCACATATTTTTCAGTGGTTGTAACCGAGGCATGGCCCAATCGGTCGCGCACGTACAGCAAGGCATGCGTCTGTGCCTTGGATTGCATCATTGCGTATAGAGTGTGTGTGGCGTAGGTATGGCGAAGAATGTGGACGTTGACGTAAGGAATTCCTGCAGTCGCCCCGGCCTTTTTAACAAAGCCCAAAAAGGCTGCCCCATCGTTCGCGTAAGGTTGGCCAGATTCAGTCAGGAACAAAGCGGATTGGCGCTGGCCCGATATACTCTCATGCTGATGGCGACGGTTCAGGACGTATTGCCAGAGGTCTTCCATTACGGTGCGAGGTATATCGATCCCCCGAGGCTGATTGCGCTTGATGGCCATGTCGCGTGGATCAAGATTGACCCGGACGAATGAACGGTACTTGGTGTACGTCGCCGGGTCGATCACATATTTAAGTGGAAACGTCGCCAACTCCTCACGACGCATTCCTGTAGTGAGAGCCAGCCGTAATATTAGTTTGTGTGTGGTATTGGTGACGGCATTCAAGAGATCTATCGATTGATGTTTGCTCAGCACCCGTATTACGGTTCGTGGCGTTCGCAGTATGACGTCTGGAGTTGTGCGCCTTCCACCACTCGTATCTATGTGTGCGAGGAAACCTTTAGGCTGCCTCACCATTACCGTTTCCATGGCATACGGAACAGTCTCCACCCAGCCAGTGTTGGCGGCATACCGATAGAAAGCGCAAAGCAGTCTTAGCCGGGAGTTCACCGTTGCTGCGGCCAAGCTTCCACCCTCAGGACTCAGGTTCCAATCTCGAAACTCGGCCAAAATTGTAGCTTCTCGATCATTGCCTACATCGCGCCAATCAATACCATTCACCTCACACCAGCCAAAGAACTGGTATAACGCTTTTCCGTAGGTAATCCATGACTTCTTGGATTGTACCCTTCCACGCTTGATTAGATGCGCTATAGAAAAATTCAGCGCTTCCTCAACAACTTTCCCCTCACTGGAAATAAGGATTGGAAAGCCAGTGTAGCTGAGGCCGTTGAGTTTGAACTTGTCAGTGCTAAAAAGAAGATCCATCCTGCCAATCTAACAGTATGTATCACTTTAGCAAGCGGTAATCATTACCCTTTCCCTTGTGGGTCTAGCTCAACAAAATTGCTGATTAGCGGCTTGCCTGATGTTGGTCCTTCGGCATTGGTGCCGGGACGGTAGCCAAGCTTGGAAAGCAGAACCTGATCGGCCAGCGGCAGGTGTGTGGTTTCAATGCGCAGCTTACGCTCTTCCTGCTTGGCCTGCTCACCAAGCAGCGCCATCAGCCGCGAGCCGACGCCCCGGCGACGGGTGATTTTGCGAACGCATAGTTCAGAGAGCCACCAGGCCCGGTCGGCGGCCTCTTGAATAGCCGCCGCCCCTAATAAATGATCATTAAAGTGGGCACAGGCAAAAAAATGATTAGCATTCAGGTGCTGTTCAATAAACGGCAGGACTTCTTGGGTAGGCACCCGCTCTTTAGGCGCATCTTCATAAATGCGTATCAGGTCGAGGCGCACTTGCTCATCGGTGTCCCAACGAGCCAAGTCGACGTGCTCTAGTGTCACCGGCATGGTGAATTCCTCTTCGCCAAAGCAGACAGGCTGCAGTTTTTAATGCCCTAAACGGCGGCTACCTTTCGCGCATTGTAGCGGATGAGGGCGCCGATTCTCTATAATGGGCGCTTTGCCGCAGATTTATGGCCTGATTATACGGTGGTGAGACAATGCAGCCCATCGCCTTACCCTAAGAATGCGCTAGAGCGCAGGAGATGCAACATGGCAGCGCGTATTGCCACGGTTAGCCGTGATACGAATGAAACCCAGATTACTGTCAGCGTCAATCTGGATGGTGAAGGCCATCTTCGCTGCGAAACTGGTGTTCCCTTTCTGGATCATATGCTTGATCAAGTCGCGCGCCATGGGATGGTCGACCTTGATATCCAGGCGACGGGCGACTTGCATATTGATGACCACCATACCGTTGAAGACCTGGGTATTACATTAGGCCAGGCATTTAACGAAGCGATTGGCGACAAGCGCGGCATTTATCGTTATGGGCATGCGTATGTGCCGCTTGATGAAGCGCTCTCGCGCGTGGTGATTGATTTCTCAGGTCGGCCCGGTCTTTATATGAATGTCGACTTCACTCGCGATACGATAGGCCGCATGGATACCCAGCTGTTTTGGGAGTTCTTCCAAGGCTTCGTCAACCATGCCCGCGTAACACTGCATATCGACAACGTTAAAGGCTTTAATGCTCACCATCAGGCCGAAACGATTTTTAAAGCCTTTGGACGCGCCTTGCGCATGGCTGTCGCCGAAGACCCACGTATGGCGGGGCAGATGCCTTCCACCAAAGGGAGCCTATAATGGCGCGCTGTAGTATAGGCAACAGGGCAAGCAACTGTTCGTTCACTCGATTAAGGAGCGCTTCATGACCATTGCTGTGATCGACTACGGGATGGGAAACCTACATTCTGTCGCGAAGGCGCTCGAACACGTTACTCATGAAAACGTCATCATTACCCGCGACCCGCGGCGCATTTTAGGCGCCACGCGCCTGGTGCTGCCCGGCCAGGGCGCCATCCGCGACTGTGTGGGCGAGCTTGAACGCACTGAGCTGCGTGGCCTGGTCGACGACGTGCTGACTCGTCAGGCCAAACCCCTGCTCGGAATCTGCGTAGGCCAGCAAATGCTCCTGGAGCGCAGCGAAGAGAATGGCGGTGTTGACTGTCTGGGCTTTTTTAAAGGTAGCGTCGATAAATTTCCCACCGACATGCGCGACGAGCACGACCAGCGCCTGAAAGTCCCCCACATGGGCTGGAACCTGGTCGAGCAGCATCATGATCACCCGCTGTGGGCCGGTATCGATAATAACGAGCACTTCTACTTCGTACACAGCTACTACGTGAATGCTGCCGACGATGCCCAGGTATTTGGCACCACGCATTATGGCAAGGTAGGCGCCCACGTGGCGATTGGCCGTGATGCCACCTTTGCCGTACAGTTTCACCCGGAAAAAAGCTCCCGAGCAGGCCTGCGCTTACTCGAAAACTTTGTCACCTGGACGCCCTAAGAGGTTTATTTATGTTGGTAATTCCTGCGATCGATCTCAAAGACGGCCAGTGTGTGCGGTTGAAACAAGGCCGTATGGACGATGCGACCTCTTACGGCGATGACCCGGTTGCAATGGCCGCCCGCTGGGTAGAAGCCGGCGCACGCCGCCTTCACCTGGTTGATTTGAACGGCGCCTTTGAAGGTAAGCCGGTGAATGGCGATGCTGTCACGGCCATAGCACGCGCCTACCCCAACCTGCCCATTCAAATTGGCGGCGGCATTCGTACGGCCGAGACCATCGAGCACTACCTGAATGCAGGCGTGTCTTACGTGATCATTGGCACCAAAGCGGTTAAAGAGCCCGCGTTTGTGGGCGAAATGTGCCGCGCCTTCCCCGGTCATGTGATTGTCGGGCTGGACGCTAAAGACGGCTTTGTGGCCACCGACGGCTGGGCAGAAGTCTCAAGCGTTAAAGCGGTCGATCTGGCCAAGCGATTTGCCGATGATGGCGTCTCCAGCATCGTGTACACCGATATCGCCCGCGACGGCATGATGCAAGGGGTTAACGTCGAAGCGACGGCTCAACTGGCGCGCGAAGGCGGCCTGCCGGTGATTGCCTCTGGCGGCGTCACTAACCTGGACGATATTAAAGCGCTGTGCGATGTCGCGGATAGCGGCATCCTAGGCGCGATTACCGGTCGGGCGATTTACGAAGGCAGCCTGGATGTGGCTGAAGCACAACGCCTTAGCGATCAGCTAACAGGAGGCGGCGCGTGAGTTTATCCAAGCGTATTATCCCCTGCCTGGATGTAGACGCCGGGCGGGTGGTGAAAGGCGTCAACTTTGTCGGCATTCGCGATGCAGGCGACCCGGTGGAGATTGCCCAGCGCTATAACCAGCAGGGTGCCGATGAGATTACCTTCCTGGATATTACCGCAAGCCATGAAGACCGTGACACGACAGTGGAAATGGTCGAACGCATTGCCGGCGAAGTGTTTATTCCGTTGACCGTCGGTGGCGGTATTCGTACCTGTGACGATATTCGCACCATGCTCAATGCCGGGGCCGATAAAGTCTCGATCAACACGGCAGCGGTTACTAACCCTGAGTTTGTGCGTGAAGCAGCGGAGCGCTTTGGCAGCCAATGTATTGTGGTGGCGATTGATGCCAAGCGGGTATCCGGTGAAGGCGAGCCGCCGCGCTGGGAGATTTTCACCCATGGCGGCCGTCGCGCAACCGGGCTTGATGCGGTGGAGTGGGCCAAGAAAATGGTCGAGCTGGGAGCTGGCGAACTGCTGTTAACCAGCATGGACCGCGACGGTACCAAGATCGGTTTCGATCTCGGCGTGACCCACGCGATTTCAGAAGCGGTAAGCGTTCCGGTCATTGCCTCCGGCGGCGTGGGCAATCTGGACCACTTGGTAGATGGCGTGCTTAAAGGCGGCGCGGATGCGGTTCTTGCGGCCAGTATTTTTCACTTCGGTGAGTACACGATTCCTGAAGCAAAGCGGTACATGGCGGAACGCGGCATCGAAATGCGGCTATAGCGGCCGCTTTCACTGCATAGCCCTCTTCTCAGGAGTTATAAATGTCTCGTTGCTTCCCATGCCTGGGAGGGCTAATCGGTTTTTGGCTGAGCGCTTCTGCCTCAGCCTTCTCCCTACCCGACTGGCCGCCTACCCTTGAGCTTGACCATACGCTTGTCCAAACCAGCCTCTATACCCGCCATTTTAATCCGGACCCCGAACATAACAATCACCAGAATTTAATCAGCGTTGAGCTACATAATCCCGATCGCTGGCTGACGGGAATAGGACGGTTTAAGAACTCCTATGAGCAGCCAACCTGGTACGTTTATGCAGGGCGTGAATTTCCTCTGTGGCAGTTCTCGGAAGAGGTTAACATCAGGGCCAAGCTAACCGGGGGACTACTGCATGGCTACAAAGGCGAGTACCGGGACAAAATCCCGCTCAACCACTTTGAAACTGCCCCGGTGCTGCTGCCGAGTATTGGAGTGCAGTGGGAGCGGTTTGAATCCGATTTAATCATCTTCGGTACTGCCGGCATGATGATAACCGCAGGCCTGCGCTTTTAGGCAGGCCATGCTTTACTCGTCGTCTTCGTCCAGACTTAGCCCCAGATTGCTGATGCCGTTATTGCGCCCTAACTGACGAATCTCTTTAAGCGCGGCTTTGCTGAGCGGCTCACTTACCGCTTCCAATACCGCGTCTTGAAAATTGTTTTCGTCTTCCATTAACGGATGATCACGGATCAGCAGCGCAAGCTTATGGGCATCCTCTTCACCTTCGGTAAGCTCAATAAAAGCGCGTACCCCGGCGCGTGAAGTACGGCTGACATCCAGCACTGCCTCTGGCGAGTCTCCCTGCAAGGTGTCCAGCAGCGCCGAGATGGAAACGACTGCATCCAGCGCACGGCGGGCGCCAAAACTTTCATCCTCAGCGGGCGGCTCACACTCGGCCAGTTTTTCAGCCTGGCGGGCAAAATCAATGCTCGCATTGGGTACGCTCAACCGCTCCCACACAAGGTTAAGTACGGTACGCAGCGTGTGGCTATCGCCTTGGCCGGTCGTCTGTTCATACAGAACATAGTTAGGCAGCAAGCGCTCGCATAGCGCGGCCATAAATGCTTGCTGGGCCGCTAGCGGAAGCACCTGTAACTGCTGATAAAAACCTAAGGGTTTAGACTCCATACTGATTTCCTAACGCGCGATATTGGTGAAATGGGGGCAATACGTTATGGTCGCAACAGCGCTGTTATAAACACGGACAGCCTTTACTGTGGACGGTCGGCGAGGAGATTACCATGCATATACATCTGCTACAGCACAGCGCTGATCATGACCCCGCCCGCTTAACCGACTGGTTGAGCAGTATGGGACATAGTTACAGCGTTTTTCATCTTTACGCAGGCGAACTGACGCCACGTCCGGCAGAAAGCGATGCGCTGATTATATTAGATGGCCCGGAGGCGTTTCTTAACGAACCGCCCGCCTGGTTTAAAGCCGAAAATAAACTGATTAACCGCTACCTGGATGGCCAGAAACCGCTACTTGGCATTGGCCTGGGCGCCCTTTGGACGGCACAGGCGCTTGATGCGGTCGTGGCCCCAGGTACCTATCCTGAAAGAGGCTGGCATACTGTATCACTGGCCCCGGAAAGTCCGTTTGATTTACCCGAGCAGTTTGAGGCGTTCATGTGGCATCGCCATGTGTTTAGCCTACCCGAAAGCGCCCTGCCGCTGGGCGGTAGCCCGGCGGCGCCGCTTCAGGGTTTCAGCTGGGATAGCGGTCGCGTTATTGGTTTACTGTGTCACCTGGAAGTCACACTTGCCAGCGTGACCCAGCTGCTGGATGACAGCGAATCATCGAACACTACCACAACGCCTGCCGCCCAGCGTTTTATCCAGGACGACAGCCAAATTCTTGAGGATACAGCCCGCTTTCACCAGTTAGCGCCGCTGCTTGACCGCGTCATGACGCAATGGCTTAAAGCTTTCTAATGGCATCCTAACGTAGCCGCTAGGCGCTCCATTGCTTAGCGGCCTCCAAACAGCTATCCCAATCCCCTATATGCAGATCCGGTGCCGCTGTCGCACGCTGCTTTTCAAGATGATAGCGATAAAGCGGGTCGTAGTATTCGGTGAGCAGTGGCGCAAGCCACGCTTCGTGAGCCTGCGGATTGCCTTCTTCATGGGCCTTAAAGGCCATGGCCTGTAAGCGTTGTAAACGCTGAAGGCGTGCATTGCCTAGGCGTTTCCCCAAACGAATTAACGCATTGCCCAACTGGCGCTGCATCAGTTCCCAGCCTTGCGCTGGGCCAAAGTGCGCGACGTAGTCCTTTTCCAGCTGAATAATATAGTCGTGCTGGAGCTGGTCAAGGCGCCAATCAAGCGGCATTTCTATTCGTACACGAGGCGCTGTCTGCATGACATGCCAAAAGGTAAGCGGTATGTTGGCATTGCCGATTTGGCGGGATTCATCTTCCATTACCAACTTACCCGGCAGAGCTAACAGCCGTGCGGCGAGCGCATGCTCAAAATCTATCTGCGTGGCAGGTGCTTCAGGCTGGCGACCAAATGCAGAACCTTTATGATTGGCATAGGCTTCAAGATCAACGCCATTATCCAGGCGATTAATCAGCGTGGTTTTAGCACACCCGGTTAACCCTGCAACCACAAGCATGGGCTGCTCAGCGGCGGCATCAATGCGCTGGCAAAGTGCCTGACGCATGGCTTTCCAGCCGCCGGCAATTCGCGGCCTGGTAATCCCCGCATCACTCAACCACTGTTGGGCAATTTGCGAGCGTAACCCGCCGCGAAAGCAATAAATGACCGCGTCTGGGTGCTCTGCCAGATATGCCTGCCAGGCGGCGATACGCGCCTGTTTGGTATCGCCACTGACCAGCTGCTCGCCCAAGGCAAGGGCTGCACTCTGGCCCTGCTGCTTATAGACGATACCCACCTGGCGGCGCTCTTCATCGATCATTAAAGGGAGATTTACCGCGCCCGGTAGTGCGCCTTGAGCAAACTCTACCGGGGCGCGTACATCTATCAAAGGCCGCGCTTCGCTGATTAGATGTAATGATGGGGGTACCATTTCAAGCCCTGTTTCAGACACTATCCCACGACCTCAATCAGCGCCTCGCCCTCGCGGGCTTTCATAACGCCAAACGGCTGAAGCGATAGGCCGAACTCGCGGCCAATCCGCTCGATATCATCCTGCCAGGCGGGGTCGACACTCAGTAGTAGGCCGCCTGAGGTCTGGGGGTCGCATAGCCACTGCCAGTGGGCTTCATCCATATGCGGTAAGCTTTTACCCAACGCATCACGATTACGCCGCGTGCCGCCAGGAACAGCACCTTGACGACGATAGGCTTCTGCCTGAGCCAGGCGAGGCAAGCGGCGAAAATCGATCTGGGCCATAACGTTGCTGGCGCTGCATATTTCCGACAAATGCCCTGCTAAACCAAACCCGGTGACATCCGTCATGGCATTGAGGCCTTTCACACCGGCAAGTTTGACGCCGATACGGTTAGATTTGAGCATGGTTTCCCGAGCTAAGCCGTGATGCCCTGCTTCCAGCAGTCCCTGCTTTTCAGCCGTTGTCAGCAGACCCACGCCTAGTGGCTTGGTCAAAAACAGCAGGTCCCCTGGCTTGGCGCGGCTATTAAGCTTGAGTTTGTCGAGGTCGATCAATCCGTTAACCGCGAGGCCAAAAATAGGCTCTGGCGCATCGATCGAATGGCCGCCTGCCAAGGCCACACCCAGTTCACGGCAAACGCCCTGGGCACCGGCAACCACATCACCGGCAATCTCGGCACTTAGCTTATCCAACGGCCAGCCGAGAATACTGAGCGCCATTACGGGAGTGCCGCCCATGGCGTAAATATCACTGATGGCGTTCGTAGCGGCAATGCGCCCAAAATCGAACGGGTCATCGACAATCGGCATGAAGAAATCCGTAGTGGCAATCATGCCCCGGCCATCGCCCAGGTCGTAAACGGCGGCATCTTCGCGCCCCTGGTTACCCACAATAAGCTGCTTATGTCCTGCCGCAGGCCCCGCCTTGGCAAGAATGCTATCCAGTACATCGGGAGCTATTTTGCAGCCACAGCCAGCACCGTGACTGTATTGGGTTAAGCGAATCGAACTCATAGTGTCTCTCCTTGGCACTCGATGTTTTTATAACAATCTTTATAGCGTAGCCTACTTAAAGCGCCTCTAGCGCGTCGCTAAGCTTATCCACCGCAATGACTTCCATCCCCTTAGGTGACTGCTTGGGCGCGTTGGCCCGCGGTACGATAGCACGCAGAAAGCCATGTTTGGCCGCTTCAGCGATGCGCTCCTGCCCGCTGGGTACAGGGCGTATCTCGCCGGAAAGCCCCACTTCGCCAAATACCACCAGCTCCTTAGGCAATGCCTTGTTTTGCAGGCTAGAGACCACGGCCAGCAGCACCGCCAGATCCGCACTGGTTTCTAGAACCTTCACGCCGCCTACTACGTTGAGAAACACATCCTGATCGCCAGTAAACAGGCCGCCATGGCGATTTAATACGGCCAGCAGCATGGCAAGCCG
The DNA here is from genome assembly GCF_000377665.1 of Vreelandella zhanjiangensis DSM 21076. Taxonomy (GTDB): domain Bacteria; phylum Pseudomonadota; class Gammaproteobacteria; order Pseudomonadales; family Halomonadaceae; genus Vreelandella; species Vreelandella zhanjiangensis. Next base: position 140,624 of record NZ_KB898655.1, read on the forward strand.
GTTTTGGTCCACCCCGACCGCAACACGACGTGGGTTGCCCAAGGCAGATTCATCCACCAAGGCCTGCACTTCCACAAGAATGGGGCGGGTACCTTCCCACACCACCATCACCAAGCTACCCGGCGCTTGCTCCTCCTGACGCGAGAGGAAAATGGCGCTGGGGTTTTTAACCTCTTTCAGGCCTTGTTCGAGCATCGCAAAAACGCCCAATTCATTGACCGCGCCAAAGCGGTTTTTCTGGCCTCGCAGCGTTCTGAATCGCGAATCTGCGCCGCCTTCCAATAACAACGAGGCATCGATCATGTGCTCAAGCACCTTGGGGCCTGCCAGCGTGCCGTCTTTGGTTACGTGTCCAACCAATAGCAGTACCGTATTGGTTTGCTTGGCAAAGCGGGTAAGGGCGGCGGCAGACTCGCGCACCTGGGCGACTCCACCCGGCGCTGAGCTGATATCTTCAAGGTGCATGGTCTGAATAGAATCAATGACCAGTATTTCGGGCTTCTCACGCTCGGCCACGGCAAGGATTGTTTCTACACTGGTTTCTGCGAGCATCTTCAAACCACTGGTAGGCAGCTGCAAGCGATGAGCGCGCATGGCCACCTGAGACAGCGACTCCTCCCCCGTGACGTAGATAATGCGTCGCTCTTGGGCAAGCTTACAGGCGGTTTGCAGCAATAACGTTGATTTACCCGCCCCTGGGTTGCCCCCCAAGAGCACAGCTGAACCGGGTACCAGGCCGCCGCCTAATACACGGTCAAACTCGTTGAAGGTTGAGCTTAACCGGGGTACTTCACTTAAATCGACATTGCTTAGGTCAACCACATCCTTAGAAAGATCACCGGCATAGCCAGCTCGGCCAGATCCAGCACTGCCGCTGCCGGGGCGGGCACTGGCAAGACGAATTTCACTAAGCGTATTCCATTCGTTGCAACTGGAGCACTGGCCCTGCCACTTGCGATACTCCGCGCCGCACTCGGTACATACAAAGGCACTTTTGGCTTTAGCCACCGCGCTAATACTCCCGTTACTGTTAGATCATCATTACTGCTATATGGCCATAAAATGCAAAAGGCGGCCAATGGCCGCCTTAGGATGTTACTGCTAGCTTATTGACGCTGTAGCTGCAACATTTCGCCATTTTCAAAGCGACGACGTTCTGGGTCGATTAACTCTAACGTACGCTCATTGATACGCTGGAAGTAGTAAACCTGACCATCACCATTCGGCGTAAGCTCGTAAACAGTCGCGTCCGGGTCAGACGGAGTACCGTTTAATACTTCCCAGTTACCGGCATAGTTTTCCGGGGGCGGTGTTTGAGGATGGTTACGGTAAGTCGCGTCCAGTGTAAAGGTACGCTCTTCAGCCGGGCTCATCTCTTGACCTACCATGGTAACGTCTAGATCAATACCATCGCAGTTGCGGCAAGGCAGCGTTCCCTTGTACTGCTCTTGGGACGCGCTAACGCCTGCATCAGCGTCTTGGCCCGAAGGCCCGCCGGTTGCACAGCCTGCCAACAATGCCAACATAGCCGAACCGGCTAGCAAACTCCTGAATTGCATTGGGTGTCTCCTTATCGTGTTGGTCATACATTTCTTTCGCGCGATTATGACAGCATAACCGTTACAAGGTGCGACGCCCACCCCTAGTCATCGTTGAATGCATACCTGAATGCGTATTTGAATACGCAGCTGAATAACATAGTTGAATGCTTGCGCTTGAGCGAGCATCAAGCGACCATGGCCTATTATACCTAGGATAATCAGGTTACCCGCATGAGCCAATACTGGAGTCCCGCTGTTAAGGCGTTAACCCCTTATATACCCGGGGAGCAGCCGCGTGAGCGCGTTATCAAGCTCAATACCAATGAAAACCCTTACCCCCCGGCACCGGGTGTTGGTCAGGCATTGCGCGACTATGCAACGGACCATCTGCGTCTCTATCCCGACCCCACATCGGCGGCGCTTCGCGCCTCGCTTGCCAAAACGTTTAGCGTAGAAAGCGAGCAGGTATTTGTGGGCAACGGTTCAGATGAAGTACTGGCCCTAGCGTTTCAAGCGTTTTTTTGCCATGACGCACCGCTTGATACCCCCTCTATTACCTATAGTTTTTACCCGGTGTACGCCAACCTCTATAACGTGGCGCTGCGCACCCACCCTCTGAATACACAGTGGGAAGTGGATATAGAAGCGTTAGGGGCAGCGTCAGAGCGCAGTGGCGTGATCTTTGCCAACCCCAATGCACCTACCGGGCATGCCCACTCACTGGAGAGCATAGAAGCATTGCTCAAGCGGGTGACGGACCGCGTTGTGCTGGTCGATGAAGCATATGTCGACTTTGGCGCAGAGAGTGCCATTACGTTAATCGACCGCTACCCGAATTTGCTGGTCACCGGTACTTTCTCTAAATCGCGTAGTCTGGCCGGTTTGCGTTTGGGCTATGCCGTAGGCTCAGCCGAGCTGATTGATGGCCTGCAGCGGGTCAAGGACTCTTTTAACTCTTACCCGGTGGATAGTTTGGCAAGCCTGGTAGGTATTGCCGCGCTTGAAGATCAGGCTCACTTTGATGCATGTCGCGAAAAAGTGATTACCACGCGCGAGCGCACCCGCCAACGCCTTGAAACGCTCGGCTTTGAAGTACTGCCGTCGAGTGCCAACTTCATTCTTGCACAACACGCAACGATTGCCGGAGCACAGCTGTTCGCTGGACTGCGTGAACGTGGAATTCTGGTGCGCCACTTTAATACGCAGGAGCTTAATAACTTCTTGCGCATTACTATTGGCACCGATGATGAAATGGATAGCCTGATTGAGGCCCTGGAAGTGCTCTGCGGCTAATCCAGATCTAGTAATATCAGGAATAAAAAGCCCCAAGCAAATGTTTGGGGGCTTTTATTGTTAAACGAACATATTCCAGACATAAAAAAATCCCCCCAGGCTAAGCCCGGGGGGATTTTTCATAATAAGTGCCTGACGATGACCTACTCTCGCATGGGGAGACCCCACACTACCATCGGCGCTAAGCGGTTTCACTACTGAGTTCGGCAAGGGATCAGGTGGTTCACGCTCGCTATGGTCGTCAGGCGTAACTGTCAATGTACATCATGCTGTGTTTTGTGGCGTCTCTCGTGCCAAGCGGTTTTCTCGCTCAGCGCGCGTATCCGGTACTCATCGTTATCACTGCGACCAGACCCCTTGGGTGTTATAGGG
>NZ_KB898656.1 GCF_000377665.1 Vreelandella zhanjiangensis DSM 21076
CACCCTCATCGGCAAACGCCCACATGAATTACCTGATCAAATTGTTAAAGAGCTGTTTCGCTTGAGGTTAATGTTGCCAACAATTGACTCGATGACCGGAGTCGCTTGCCTCAGCGAGGAAGGCGTATTCTACGCATTTCCTGGTGTTTGTCAACCGCTGTTTTCAGCGGGTGAAGTGAGCGATGTAAATCTCGCTAACCTCCTGACAAACCGAAGGTTTTCACCTTCATTCACCGCTGGTAACGCTTGGCGTCCCCGGCAGCGGATGCGTACTTTACGGATTCACTGCCGGATTGGCAAGGGCTTTTTTAAAGAAGTGTGAAAAACTTTCAGCTTTTCGGTTTGGCCTTGCGCATTACCGCATAAACCGGGCCTGAGAGCACATAGGCACCAAACAGTAGAAGCAACATGACAGAAGGTTCAACCGAGATCATGACAAACCCGAGCACAACGGCCAGCAGTACCACGAAGGGCACAGGCTTTTTAAAGTCGAGATCCTTGAAGCTGTAGTAGCGAATATTGCTGACCATCAGAATGCCAGCGGCGGCCACTACTACCAACATCAGCAGTTTGAAACCAAACGCATCGGCGTCAAAGCTATGGAAGGTCCAAACGCTCGCGGCTACTAGCGCTGCCGCTGATGGACTGGGCAGGCCGATGAACCACTTCTTATCGACACTGCCAATTTGCACATTAAAGCGCGCCAAGCGAAGTGCCGCACAAGCCACATACAAAAACGCGACTACCCAGCCAGTTTTACCGATATCCTGCAAAATCCAGGTGAAGGCTACTAATGCTGGTGCCATACCAAACGAAATCATATCGGCAAGGCTGTCGTATTCGGCGCCAAAAGCACTTTGGGTGTTGGTCATGCGCGCAACGCGCCCATCCAGCCCATCCAGCACCATGGCGATAAAAATAGCGACGGCGGCAGACGTAAATTCACCGTTAATCCCGGCCACAACGGCAAAAAAACCTGAAAATAGCGCCGAGGTGGTAAACAGATTAGGCAGCAGGTAAATCCCTTTACGCCGAATCTTCTTCCCATCTTCCAGGGCCTCTTCGACGACTTCTGTATCACGTAAGAAAGCGGCAGCAAGATCCTCATTACCGACCGTATGATGATCGTCGTGGGTTTCCGGCAAGGAAGTCGAAGCTTGCTCTTGATCGCGAGCGTCCTGAGTCATAGATGTCATCCGTTTAATATAGAGTCACAAATAGTGAACACTTTCATTCTACACGGTGAGTATTGCTCAGCCAGTCAATTGCATCAGGAAGCGTAAATTGAATAACGCTTACAGCGCACAAACAAAACGGGGCGCGCCAAAGCGCACCCCGTCAAGCTACAAAGATGGTTTTATCATTATCGAGTTGAATCGTTGTCAAAGCGTGTCAGCGCTGATGGCCACCTGCACCGTCTTGTGCAGCGCTAGGTAAGGCGTAAAATCACTTTACGCCAGTCGCCACTTTGCGTAAAACGCCATATTTGCAATACACTATTTCATCACTTGAAACGACGGCGCTTGTATGGATTTCCGACTACTTAGACATTTTGTAGTGCTTTCCGACACGCTGCACTTTGGCCGCGCCAGCGAGCTTTGCCACGTCAGCCCTTCGACCCTAAGTCGTTCGATTCAGCAACTGGAAAGTGAACTTTCCACGCTGTTGTTCGAACGCGACAACCGTCACGTCACGCTGACTGCACATGGCCTGGACTTTCAGCATTATGCCCGTGAGACGCTGGAACAGTGGGAGATGACTAAACGCCGCCTGGCTAATACCGCGCAGCTTAGCGGCGAGATCAGTATCTACTGCTCGGTAACGGCAAGCTATAGCTTCCTTTACGAGCTGTTAAGCGATGTGCGTACTCGCCACCCCGGTATCGAACTGAAACTGCATACGGGCGACCCAGCCGACGCCATGCAAAGAGTGATGGAGGGCGACGATGACATGGCCATCACGCCGCGCCCACGCATTCCTCCCAACACCCTGGCGTTCAAATCGCTCACCCGCTCGCCGCTGGTGTTCATCGCCCCCACGGCGCCCTGCGAATGGCTACCTGCCGCTCCCGAAAGCTCGACCGCCGAACAGTGGCAACAGGTGCCCATGATTCTTTCTGAAGCAGGGCTATCGCGGGAACATGCCAACACCTGGTTCAAGGCGATGGGCGTAAGCCCACGCATCTACGCCCAGGTGGCAGGGCATGAGGCTATTGTAAGCATGGTGGGGTTGAGCTTTGGCGTGGGCGTAGTACCCAAAATCGTGTTGGATAACAGCCCGCTCGCCAATCGGGTCAGAGTATTGAGCGTGAAGCCCGAACTCCCTCACTACGATGTCGGTCTGTGCGTTCTCAACCGGCGTTTGAAAAACCCGATTATCGACGCGCTGTGGGCCGCGATTAGTGAGCGTTGATAACTAAAAAAGCACCGTCTTTAATAAGACGGTGCCTTAAGGTCTAACCAGCAGTAACGCTACTCAATGCTTTAAAGCGAAAGCACCTTGTCGCCGCGTGCAATACCGGAAACCCCGGTACGCGCGACTTCAAGAATACCCACGGGCGCCATGGCCTGCAGGAAAGCATCCAGCTTGGCAGCGTCGCCGGTAATCTGAACGGTATAAAGGCTCGGCGTCACGTCGACGATCTGCGCGCGGAAGATATCCACGGTGCGTTTTACTTCATCGCGGGCAGCGCCCAGTGCCTTGACCTTTACCAGCATCAGCTCACGCTCGATGTGGTTGCCTTCAGTCAGATCGACAAGCTTCACTACATCGATCAGCTTATTAAGATGCTTGGTGATCTGTTCGATCACTCGGTCATCCCCTACCGTGGTTACCGTCAAGCGCGAAAGAGACGGGTCTTCGGTCGGCGCTACGTTAAGCGTTTCAATGTTGAAATTGCGCTGAGAAAACAGGCCGACCACACGTGACAGCGCACCCGGTTCGTTTTCCAACAGAATCGAGATGATATGTCGCATCAGGTACGCTCCGTTTTAGACAGCAGCATGTCGCGCATGGAGCCTAACGGCACCTGCATCGGATAGACGTGCTCAAAAGGGTCCACCTTCACGTCAAGAAATACCAGTTCGTGCTTGTTGGCAAACGCACGCTCAAGCGCCGGCTCAAGCTCGTCTTGGGTAGTGACGGTAATCGCGGTAAACCCATAAGCCTCAATCAACATATGAAAGTCAGGCAGCGACTCCATATAAGAGTGCGCATGGCGTGACTTGTAGTTCAAGTCCTGCCATTGGCGCACCATGCCTAGCGAGGCATTGTTCAAATTGAGGATTTTGACGCCCACGCCGTACTGCTTACAGGTGGAGAGTTCCTGCATCATCATCTGGAAGCTGCCTTCACCGGTAACGCAGACTACATCATCATCCGGGAAGTTTTGTTTGATACCCATCGCCGCCGGGAAGCCAAAGCCCATGGTGCCAAGCCCGCCCGAGGTGATAAGCCGGTTAGGCTTCTCAAACTTGTAATACTGAGCTGCGAACATCTGATGCTGGCCCACATCGGTCGTCACGTAAGCCTCACCACGCGTCACGCGGCATAAGGCCTCAACCACTTCTTGAGACTTCAACATCTCGCCCGGCTTGGACGGCTCATAAAGCTTGCCGTGACGATCAGCGCGCCAGCCATCAATCTTCTCCCACCATTCCGCAAGCGCTTCGGGATGCGCAATAGGATGGCCCTGAACCAGGCTAATCATCTCACTGATAACGCTGTCGGCAGGCCCTACGATCGGCACATCGGCACGCACGGTTTTGGAGATCGAGCTGGGATCAACGTCGACATGAATAATTTTCGCCGTGGGGCAAAACTTAGACGTGTTGTTGGTGACCCGGTCATCAAAGCGGGCGCCAATGGCAATAATCAAATCAGCGTGGTGCATGGCCATGTTGGACTCATAAGAGCCATGCATGCCTAGCCAGCCAAGGCTTTGACGATCGCTTTGCGGATACGCGCCAATGCCCATCAGCGTGGTGGTAATCGGGAAGCCCAGCCGCTTAACCAGATCCGTTAAACCTTCGCTGGCCTTGCCGGTCACCACACCACCACCGGTATAAAATACCGGGCGCTTGGCTTTGAGCATTAACTCAACAGCCTTTTTGATCTGCCCGGTATGGCCACGTGTCACCGGGTTATACGAGCGAAGCTTGACCTTTTTCGGATAGACGTACTCGTAGCGCTCAGTGGGCGCGGTCATATCCTTGGGAATATCCACCACCACCGGACCAGGGCGCCCCGTCGAGGCAAGGTAAAACGCCTTTTTAAGCACTTCCGGGATTTCAGACGGGTGGCGAATCGAGAAGCTATGCTTCACGATCGGGCGAGTAACGCCCACGATATCAGTTTCCTGGAAGGCGTCTTCACCGATCAGATGGCTCGCTACCTGGCCACACAACACCACCATGGGAATCGAATCCATGTACGCGGTGGCAATACCGGTAACGGCATTCGTAGCGCCGGGTCCGGAGGTAACCAGCACCACGCCGGGCTTACCCGAAGCACGGGCGTAACCATCGGCTGCGTGAGTGGCAGCCTGCTCGTGACGCACAAGAATGTGCTTCACGCTGTCTTGGCGGAACAGCGCATCATAAATATGCAGCGCCGCACCGCCGGGATAACCATAAATGTACTCAACGCCCTCATCTTTCAAGAAGCGGGCGATCATATCTGCGCCGGAAAGCAGTTCCACTGTATTTCTCCCCTAGAGGTCTCGAGTGCGATCCGCAGGACATCCTGCGGTGTCGAGTGCGGCGGTATGCCGCTGCCGGCCCATGCCGGCACCTGATGCCAAACCCTGGCATACGGCCCGGTTAGGGCCTGCACTCTCTGAGAGCACCGATTTATGACGATATAAATCAGCCACTCCCTTATCACGGCGGATTGCCGCGTCGGGGCGTTGGCCAGGTCGAGCGGTTGGCTCAAACCCGGAAGTCCTTCGGCGGGTAAAGGCATTTGCCTACCCTTCGCGCGGGAAAAAGGGGTTACCCGTCAGGTCCGCGCCCGCAAATCAGGAACTGATAAGATTCCATTAGCCTCCTAGCATGTCAACCATCAATGCCCGATGAATGTGCAAAGGGGCGATTTGAGACAAAAAAGCCCCGCTGGCAAGGCCGAACGGGGCATATGGTTATAACCAGGGCTGTTTAGATATTGAACGCAAGCTTACCCTCGACAGCACTCACCCGAATGGTATCTCCCGGTGAGAACTTGCCGGCCAGCAGGTCTTGCGCCAGCGGGTTTTCAAGACGGCTTTGAATGGCGCGTTTAAGTGGCCGCGCGCCATAAACGGGGTCAAACCCCACCACGGCCAGCTGTGCCATGGCGTCATCGCTTACCTCAAGGCCTAAATCGTGCTCAGCCAAACGGGCTCGCAAGCGTTCCAGCTGAATACCAGCAATTGCCTGGATTTGCTCTTGGCCCAAGGCATGGAAGACCACCACTTCGTCAATGCGGTTGATCAGCTCCGGGCGGAAGTGATTACCCACCACCTCCATGACCATGTTTTTCATGTTTTCATAGTCACGGTCTTTATCAGCACTGACGTCACCACCCATGCGCTGAATGATGTCCGAGCCCATGTTGGAGGTCATCACGATTACGGTGTTGCGGAAATCCACCGTGCGCCCCTGGCCATCGGTTAACCGGCCATCTTCCAATACCTGAAGCAGGATATTGAACACATCCGGATGAGCCTTTTCCACCTCATCCAGCAAAAGCACCGAGTAAGGCTTACGGCGCACCGCTTCAGTCAGGTAACCGCCCTCTTCGTAACCTACATAGCCCGGAGGCGCACCGATCAAACGGGCCACGGAGTGCTTCTCCATGAACTCCGACATATCGATACGCACCATGGCCTCCTCGGTGTCGAACAGGAAATTGGCCAATGACTTACACAGCTCGGTTTTACCGACCCCGGTGGGCCCCAAGAACAGGAACGACCCGTTAGGCCGGTTGGGATCCGACAAGCCCGCCCGAGAACGGCGCACGGCGTTAGCCACCGCTTCAACCGCTTCGTTTTGGCCGATCACCCGCTCATGCAGGGCGTCTTCCATGCGCAGTAGCTTATCGCGCTCGCCTTCCAGCATTTTGGAAACCGGAATGCCGGTCCAGCGTGAAACCACCTCGGCGATTTCCTCTTCAGTGACGTTGGAGCGCAGCAGCTGGTGGCTTGCGGTATCCGCTTCGCCTTCACCACTTTCGGCAATTTTCTTTTCCAGTTCCGGAATCTTGCCGTACTGGATTTCCGACATACGCCCTAAATCGCCCTGCCGACGGGCCTGCTCCAGGTCAAGACGCGCCTGTTCCAAATCAGCTTTGAACTGCGCCGAGCCTTGGATGCTGGCTTTTTCAGCCTTCCAAATTTCATCCAGGTCAGCGTATTCACGCTCGAACTCATGAATCTGGTTGTTGAGGGCTTCCAGACGCTTCTTGGTGGCTTCGTCGGTTTCCTTCTTAAGCGCCTCGCGCTCCATCTTGAGCTGGATTAAACGCCGATCCAGGCGGTCCATCGCTTCAGGCTTGGAATCAAGCTCCATACGAATCCGCGAGGCGGCCTCATCGATCAGGTCGATGGCCTTATCGGGCAACTGCCGGTCAGTGATATAGCGGGTAGACAGCTTCGCCGCGGCAATAATCGCCGAGTCAGTGATATCCACGCCGTGATGCACTTCATAGCGCTCTTTTAAGCCACGCAGAATTGCCACGGTATCTTCTTCTGTCGGTTCATCGACCAACACTTTCTGGAAGCGACGCTCAAGAGCCGCATCTTTTTCGATATATTTGCGATACTCATCCAGCGTAGTGGCGCCGACGCAGTGCAGCTCGCCGCGGGCAAGCGCAGGTTTGAGCATATTGCCCGCGTCCATGGCGCCTTCCGCCTTACCGGCCCCCACCATGGTGTGCAGCTCATCGATAAACAGAATGACCCGGCCTTCTTCCTGAGAAAGCTCTTTAAGCACCGCTTTCAGGCGCTCCTCGAACTCACCGCGGAACTTGGCGCCCGCCAATAGCGAACCCATATCCAGCGACAGCACCCGCTTGTCTTTTAAGCCTTCGGGCACTTCGCCGTTGACGATACGCTGCGCCAAACCCTCAACAATAGCGGTTTTACCCACCCCAGGTTCGCCAATCAAGACAGGGTTATTCTTGGTGCGCCGCTGAAGCACCTGGATAGTGCGGCGAATCTCTTCGTCACGACCAATCACCGGATCGAGTTTGCCGTCCAAAGCGCGCTGGGTAAGATCAAGGGTGTACTTATTGAGCGCCTCACGCTGATCTTCCGCATTGGGGTCATCGACACTGGCACCGCCGCGCAAGCTATTGATCGCCGCTTCAAGTGACTTACGGTTAAGCCCCGCGTCTTTCATCAGCTTGGTAAGCGGGCCGTTCATTTCTAACCCAGCCAGCAGCACCAATTCACTGGCAATGAACTGATCGCCACGCTTTTGCGCTTCACGGTCGGTTAGATTGAATAGCTTGATAAAGTCTCGCGAAGGCTGCACTTCACCATCGAACTGACCCACCTTGGGCAAGTTATCCAACTGCTGCACTAGCCCGTCGCGCAGGCGGGAGCTTGAGCCCTCGGCCTTTTCGATCAGAGCTTTAATGCCCGTGTCTTTGGTATCCAGCAGAGCGAGGAGAAGATGAGAGGGATCTAGTTGATTATGACCGCGACCCACGGCCAGTGATTGCGCTTCGGCAATGGCAGCCTGAAGCTTGGCAGTAAACTTATCAAAACGCATAGCGAGCCTCCTGGGGTAGCCCTGCGTTCGGACGCACGGCGTGGCCCAATAACGTGTCAGTTAACGTGCTAATCACGATTAGCTTGACAAGTTAAATGGCGTCATTTCTGGCGTTTTCAAGAGCAGATAATACTCAGCAAGCTTATTTGTTGATCCAGATCACGCTCGCCATACGCCCCGTGGTACCGCCATCGCGCCGGTAGGAGTAAAAGCGCGACTCGCACGCCGTGCAGAAGTGCCCGCCGCTGATATGCTCGATCCCGAGCGCTTCCAGGCGAAACCGCGCCAGCCGGTACAAATCGGCCATATAGTGGCCCATCCGGTAAGGACTATGGTCAAACGCCTCGGCGGTGTCAGGGTGAACAGCCACAAACGCGCCGTATACTTCAGGCCCCACTTCAAACTGGGCATTGGAAATCGCCGGCCCCAGCCAGACGAGGATATCGTCGGGCTCGGTGTTCATGGCCGCGACCGTGGCTTCCAAAACGCCTCCCGCCAAGCCCCGCCAACCGGCGTGGGCCACCGCCACCTGGGTTCCAGCACGATTGCAGAACATGACCGGCAGGCAGTCTGCTGTGAGTACCACGCAAGCATACTCATCGGAGGTGGCAACGGCCGCATCCGCCTCTGGCGTATCGGCCTGATAACCCTGCTGCACACGTGCGCCGTGGGTTTGATTCAGCCATAACAGCGGGCGCTCATCGCCAATCTCTTTTTGCATCAGCCGTCGGCAAAGGGTGACATGCTCAGCATTATCGCCAACGTGGGCGGCCGGATTAAACGCCGCAAAATCATTCTGGCTGGGGCCTGTTTCCCGCGTGGTAACAAAGGCCCGCACGCTTGCGGGCGCAGGCCAGTCAGGAATCAGCAATGTGGGTCGTAAATCGATGGCATCACTCATCGCATGGTCTCACTGTCTTCGCGCAGGTAGTCCAACAACATTAGTAGATCATCGGGCAGGTCGGCATGAAAAGTGAGCGTTTCACCACTGACCGGATGCACAAAGCTTAACTTGCGGGCATGCAGCGCCTGGCGAGGGAATTCCCGCAGGATTTCCTTGAGCGGCCCGGCCGCACCTGGCGGCAGTCTGGCGCGGCCACTGTAAAGCGGGTCGCCAATCAACGGGTAACGGGCGTGGGCCATATGCACGCGAATCTGGTGCGTACGCCCGGTTTCCAGCTGGCAGCGCACATGAGTATGGGCGCGAAACCGCTCGACCACGCGAAAGTGAGTCATGGCGGGCTTGCCCGATTTGGTGACTGCCTGACGTTTGCGATCTTTCGGATGCCGACCAATAGGTGCATTGATGGTGCTGCCCGCCACGGGCTTACCAATCACCACCGCGTCGTACTGGCGCGATACGCTGCGCGCCTGAAGCTGTTCGACCAGCACGGTTTGCGCCTGAATGGTTTTAGCCACCATCATCAAGCCAGTGGTGTCTTTATCCAGACGGTGAACAATCCCGGCGCGCGGCACCTCGGCAAGCGTAGAGTGATGGTAAAGCAGCGCGTTGAGCAAGGTGCCGTCCGGGTTACCGGCCGCGGGATGCACAACCATATTGGCAGGCTTGTTGATAACCATCACCGCATCATCTTCATAAACGATATCCAGCGGGATATCCTGCGCTTCAAAGCGCCGATCTTCTTCGATGGTCGCTTTCAACAACAGCACTTCATGGCCGTGCAGCTTCGCTTTCGGTTTGGTTTGTACGCCGTCCACGGTCAGCTCACCCGCGTTGATCCATGCTTTTAATCGCTCGCGAGAGTAATCACTGAACAACTCCGACGCCGCTTGGTCAAAACGTGTACCTGCGAGCGTCGCAGGTACACGTTGCATGGCTTCAACTATCCGGGGCATGACGTTACTTCCTTTAACAACACCCGACAATACGCTGCTAAGCCTGCGTTTTGCGTCGAGGTGATTTATAGTGGGCTTACTGTGACCTATTCTATCATGGCCATCGTCGCTTTTCGGTGATTGAGGCTTGTTTGCAACGAGGATGATGATGCGCGTTTTTTCTGCTGCCAACCGCTTTGGTGCCCTAGCTTTAAGCCTTGCCCTTCTGGCAGGCTGCGCCAGTAACGATACGACACCTGATGAAGAGCAAGATGAATTTGCCGGGGTGCAAGAGCGCGAGCTTTACGAGCTGGCGCGCACGGCGCTGGATAGCAACCGTTACCCAATTGCGATCGAGCGGCTGGAAGCACTGGATACCCGCTATCCTTTCGGCCCTCATGCCGAGCAGGCTCAGCTAGAGCTGGTCTACGCCTACTATGAAAACAGCGACTGGGAAGAAGCCCGGGCGGCGGCAAGCCGTTTCATTCGCCTGCATCCTGATCACCCCCAAGCGGATTATGCCTACTACCTGCGCGGGCTTTCTGCCTGGCAGGCAGGTCGTTTCAGCCTGGAACGCTTACGCCTGATCGATATTTCCAAGCGTGATCTGGGCGCCTCACGTGATGCGTACAACGATTTCCGCGAGCTGATCCAGCGCTTCCCGCAAAGCGAATACGCGCCGGATGCTCAGCAGCGCATCGTCTATTTGCGCGAGCTACTAGCCAACCATGAGCTGCATGTGGCTGACTACTACCTGCGGCGTGGCGCCTATCTGGCGGCGGTTGAACGTGGCCGCTGGGTGGTCGAGCATTACCCTGAGTCCAACGCCACCCGCGATGCACTGGCCACCATGGTTGAAGGCTACCAAGGCCTCGGCATGAACGACCGAGCCGGTGAAGTACTTGCCGTACTACGCGAAAACGCGCCAGACCACGAGCAGCTTCAGGGCGGCCGCTTTGTACCCAAACATCTTGACTGACACCTTCAGCGCGGCTTGAGAGCAACGCTCAGCCCTGTCCAATAGCCCTGTCATTCTGAATAAAACCACGCTTCGGCGTGGTTTTTTTGTTTATAGCCAGTTCCGAACCAATAATTAATCAATAGTTGTACAAAAGACAAATAGCGTACTAGTATCATCGCGCCCCGAATAAAAAGCGTCCTCCCAGCATTCAAGGAACTGATCATGCTCACGTCAAACGCCCGTTTTGCAGGCGCTAAGATAAGTACGCGCCTAATACTGGCCTTTTCCACCATACTGGCACTGCTGATAGCACTGACGGCTACCGGTATCTATCAGGTCAATCAGATCAATCACGGGCTTACCGCCATCAACGATATCAATGGCACCAAGCAGCGATTTGCCGTGGACATGCGCGGCAGCGTGCATGATCGCGCCATTGCTCTGCGCGATATTGTCATGACGACGGACAATGGCCGCCAAAGCGCCCTACGCGCCGAGCTTCAAAGCCTGCAAAATGATTACCGAACCGCCACGGCTGGCATGCAGCAGATCATCAACCAATACTCGACCACGCCCGAGCAGGTGAATCTGCTTGATATGATTGAACGCCAGGCCGTGATTACCCGCGGCCTGACCCAGCAGGTCATTGACGTCCACGATGCAGGCACTGATGAGGCCGAACGAACGCTAATGCTTGACCAGGCAGGACCTGCCTATAGCGAGTGGTTAAACCGTATCAATCAGTTTATCGACATGCAGACCCGGATCAACGATGTCAGCACGTCAGAGGCACGTGCAACCGCGTCGGGCTTTCAAATGCTGATGCTGGGTTTGACGCTGTTTGCGCTGCTGGTGGGTGGCTTGATTGCAATGTTTCTCTCCCGTCAATTGCTGCGCGAGCTGGGCGCCGAGCCGCATGAAGTCAAAGCCTTTGCCGAAGCTATCGGACGGGGTGAGCTAACCACCAAAGGGCAGCTCAAAAAAGGCGACACGCGCAGTATCATGGCTTCTCAGGTGGCCATGGCCCAGCAGCTACAAACCATTGTTACCCAGGTGCGCGCCTCGGCGGAAGCAGTGGCATCCAACAGCGAACAGATCGCGGAAGGCAACAACGACCTGTCATCACGCACCGAGCAGCAGGCTAGCGCCCTGGCCGAAACGGCTTCCGCCATGGAGCAGCTCAACAGCACGGTAAAACTCAACGCAGAAAATTCCGAACAGGCAAGCCAGGAAGCGCAAAGCGCTTCACAGCTCGCTACCAAAGGCGGTGATGCGGTACATCAGGTAGTGGATACCATGAACGAGCTGAACCAGAGCTCTCAGGAAATCGCCGGTATTACCTCGACCATTGATTCCATCGCCTTCCAGACCAACATACTGGCGCTCAATGCCTCCGTTGAGGCGGCCCGCGCCGGCGAGCATGGCCGAGGCTTCGCCGTGGTGGCTGAAGAGGTGCGCAATCTTGCCCAGCGCAGCGCGGAAGCCGCTCGCGAAATCAATCAACTGATCGCCAGCAATCTAGACCGCGTCAAGCACGGCAACCAGCGCGCCGAAGAAGCAAGCAAATCTACAGAAGAGATCGTGGCGGCGATTGATCGCGTGACCACCATCATGCAGGAGATCAGTAACGCAAGCGCCGAACAGAGCGCCGGCGTACAGGAAGTCGGCCAGGCCGTTACCGAGATGGATCAAGTGACTCAGCAGAACGCAGCACTGGTGGATCAAAGCGCCAAGTCCGCCTCCAACCTGCGCCAGAATGCCCGCCAGCTGCTGCAAATGATGGAAGCTTTCAAACTTCCTCAAGCTGCCCCAAAAACTACTCAACCGGCTGGTCAACATCTAGCGCCGGCTACCTCACCGGTGGTGCGCCAGCCGGCCCTGAGCCCTGCCCAGCGGCAGCCAGAACCTGAGTGGGAAAGCTTCTAACCCGTGACCGCGACAATAAAAAAGGTCCCTGCTATAAAGCATTACGCAGGAGCCTTTTGCGTTGGGTCTGGCGCTATGCTTAGTCGCCCGGCTGCCAGCCGTTAACAATCGGGTAGCGGCGGTCGCGTCCAAAGCCGCGCGATGTTACCCGCACGCCAACCGGGGCCTGCCGACGCTTGTACTCGCAACGGTCTACCAGTTTGACCACCTGATAAACGTCTTCAGCGTCAAAACCGGCGGCAATAATCGCTTCAGCGCTCATATCGCCTTCGATATAGCTCAACAGGATGGCGTCGAGCACGTCGTAATCAGGCAATGAGTCGCTATCCTGCTGACCGGGCGCCAATTCTGCGCTGGGTGGCCGCTCAATAACGCGCTCAGGGATCGCCGGAGACTGGGTGTTACGCCAGCTCGCCAAACGGTAGACCCAGGTTTTATAGACATCCTTGAGCGCATTGTAGCCACCCACCATATCGCCGTAGAGCGTAGCGTAGCCCACCGCCATTTCGCTCTTGTTGCCGGTGGTCAGTACCATCAGGCCCTTCTTGTTGGACAGCGCCATCAGCAATACACCCCGGCAACGCGACTGAAGGTTCTCTTCCGTGGTATCGCGCTCGGTGCCGGCGAAGCTTTCCGAAAGCGTCGCCATAAAGGCATCGACCATGGGCTCGATGGGCATCACCTCGTAATGCACGCCAAGTATTTCCGCCTGTTGGGCGGCGTCCTGCTTCGAGATATCTGCGGTGTAGTGATACGGCATCATCACCGCCTGCACCCGCTGCGGCCCTAAAGCATCTACAGCAATTGCCAAAGACAGCGCTGAGTCGATACCACCGGAAAGTCCCAACACCACGCCTTCAAAGCCACTTTTATTGACGTAATCGCGAAGCCCGGTTACCAGCGCGCAGTAAAGGCTCTCTTCCGGCTCTACATCCGGCTCGATTTCACCGGGCTGTGGCTCCCAGGTAGACGCGCTGGTCTGCAGCAGTTGCACCGGCATCAGGCCTGCCTGCCAATACGGGGCGAGAACCTTTAGCTCGCCATTGGCATCCACGCACTTGGAGCCGCCGTCAAATACCAGCTCATCCTGGCCGCCAATCGTGTTGACATAAATAATTGGCCGGTTGACGTCCTGGGCACGCAGCTCCAGCAGGCGTAGGCGCTCACCCGGCTTGTCCTGGTGGTAAGGGGAAGCGTTCAGGCTGATAAGTACTTCCGCCCCCGCGGCCGTTGCGGAGCGTACCGGCTCGCTTTCCCACAGGTCTTCGCAAATCAGCAGCCCGAGCTTGACGCCTTTATGCTCATACACCAGCGGCTCAGTGCCCGGCGTAAAATAGCGCTGCTCATCGAATACCTGATAGTTGGGCAGCGCCTGCTTGGCATATTCGGCTTCCCACTGGCCGTTATACAGCACGCCCGCCAGGTTATAGCGTTTGCCTTCACGCACGCCGGGATAGCCAATGATGACCAATACGTCGCGAGCGACTTTTTCAGCCATTTTAGCCCGCGCTTCGCGCAGCCGGGTCTCCATGGAGGGGCGTAGTAGTAAATCTTCCGGCGGGTAGCCAGATAAAAAAAGCTCAGGGAAGATAACGATATCCGCCCCATGCTCAATGCGCGCTTCGCGCACAGCTTCAATAGCACGCGCCGCATTGCCGGGAATATCCCCGACAAGCGGATCGAGTTGGGCCATTACCAGCGTTAAGTCTTGCATGGGCGTTAAAATCTCTTGAGAATCTTTGAAACATTGTCAGGTCAATGCATTGTCCCGCAAGGACCGCCTGCTGGCAAAGCCCGCACCGGCATTGATCACTTCATCTCCGCTTAGGAGGGCCTATAAGGATGAACCTTTTGATCATTCGCTTAATTATTTTCGCCGTACTGTTCTATGTCGGCCTGAAGCTTTACGGCATGTATCGCCAGCATAAGCTTGCCCGTGATGAGCAGCATGGCGCTTTAAAACGTCACGAGGGCGGCCAGATGGTGCGCTGCCGCTGGTGTGATGTTCATGTACCGGAAACCGAGGCGCTGCGCGACCACGAGCAGTGGTTCTGCTCAAGCGCCCATCGCGACCGCTACCTTCAGGAGCAGCAGGATAAAGACGGCGGCGCTTAGCCTCCCAAGTGCGCCCGGGTCGGTAGGAAAGGCGTCGGGTCAATTAACGGCTCCCGGCCAAGCAGTTGATCGGCCAGCAAATGGGTAGAGGCTGGCGCCAGCACTAGCCCATTACGGTAATGCCCGGCGTTAACAAACACATTGGGCTGCTCTGGGATTGCGCCGATAAATGGAACGCCGTCAGGTGAGCCGGGGCGCAGGCCTGCCCAGTGGTAGGCAACCGGGCAGTTTGCCAGAGCCGGCACGATACGCTCGGCGCTTTGCTTTAATGAAGCCAGCGCCTCTGCGTCGGTAGTTTTATCAAACCCCGCCTCTTCCAGCGTAGAGCCGACCAACAGCAGGCCATCGTTACGCGGGATCACATAGCGGCCGTCTTTCAGCACCACACGCTGCACAAGCCCTGGGGGCGCCTGGTAGGCAATCATCTGACCTTTCACTGGGCGTACCGGCAGGTGCACGTCAAGCGTTGCCAGTAGCTTCGCGCTCCACGCGCCACCGCATACCACCAGCCGCGCGGCTTCAAAGGCTCCTTGCGAGGTGTTAACGCCGACCACTACTCCATCACGGCGTAGAAAGTCGTGCATCTCGCAGTGTTCCTGTAGCGTTACCCTCGGCATGCCGAGTAATTTGGCGCGTAGCGCCTGGCCAAGCCTTGGGTTCCGCACGCTGCCCAAGGTGGGCATCCACAGCGCATTTTCATGAGTAATGGCAACGTCAGGCTCTTTTTGATGCACAAAATCGGCATCTACCTGCACCAGTGGTTTACCCAGCTGGCGCGCCCAGCCTAGCGCGCGCTCCTCATCATCGACATTTAAATAGAGCAAACCTTTTTGGCGGTACTCAGGGTCAATGCCGGTCTCTTCAAGTAAACGCAGTGCCAGGGTCGGGTAGGCTCCTTCTGACCAGCGTGAAAGCTGCGAGATGGGCGGCGCATAACGCCACGGATAGAGCGGTGATACAATCCCGCCACCCGCCCAGGAGGCTTCTTTGCCACAGGTGCCACGCTCAATAATCGTGACGTGCTGCCCGGCATCGGCTAACTGCAGCGCGGTCAGCATGCCGATAACACCGCCGCCAATAATTAGAAAATCGCTCACTCACGTTGCCTGCTTTGGCTTGCTTAATGGCCGACACACAGGCCGGATAGGACGATGAGCATAGCGAGGAGATTGGACAGGTCAAGCGACAGGGAGAGTACATGACGCATCGCCATACCCAATATTCACTCAGAGCGAGCGGATTTACCCTTATCGAGCTGCTGGTTGTGCTGGTATTGGTAGGTGCAGTGGCAGTTTGGGGTGTGCCACGTTTTCAGTCATTAGGCGAGCGCACGGCGGTCACGAGTGAAGTAAACCGGCTGCAAAGCGCGCTTTCACTGGCCCGCAGTACGGCAATTACTCAGCAAGGCGATATAACGCTGTGCCCGGCCAGTACCAATTACAACACTTGTCTAAGCGACTGGAGCGGCGAGCTGATGATCGTCAATGGCGATAAGACGCGAGATATCAGTCAGGACGAGATCGTGCGACTGTTTCCGCCCACCAGCGGTGTGGATGTGAGCAAAAACGGCCATGCGCGGATTAAATACACGTCGCTTGGGCATGCCACGGGATTTAACAGTACGTTTTCGATCTGCCCCCGGCACGCAGCCGGGCGCACGCAAGGGGCAGATTTGGTACTCAGCGTATTAGGCCGGGCCAGGGTGGTCGAAGCGCCTATCGACTGCTAAGACAGCCTAGGCAATGCCATCCAGATAACGCTCGGCATCCAGCGCAGCCATACAGCCGCTACCCGCAGAGGTAATCGCTTGGCGATAGATATGATCCATGACATCGCCACAGGCAAACACGCCGGGCACGCTGGTTGCAGTGGCATTACCTTCAAGCCCTGAATTCACCTTGATATAGCCACCGTTCATTACCAGCTGGCCTTCGAAAATACCGGTATTGGGATGGTGACCAATGGCGATAAAGAGCCCTGGGGCCTGAATTTCTTTGAGCGTGCCGTCCAGCGTTGATTTCAGGCGTACGCCGGTAACGCCTGTGTTATCGCCCAGCACCTCATCAATCTCCTGGAACCACTCAAGCGCAATGGTGCCCGCTTCGACTTTTTCGAACAGCTTATCCTGCAGGATCTTTTCGGCACGCAGCGAATCGCGACGGTGTACCAGAGTAACTTTCGAGGCGATATTGGAAAGATACAGCGCCTCTTCCACCGCCGTATTGCCGCCGCCAACCACAATGACTTCCTGGTTACGGTAGAAAAAACCGTCGCAAGTAGCACACGCCGAAACGCCCTGGCCCATGAACTGCTGTTCAGACGGCAGGCCGATATAACGCGCGCTGGCGCCGGTTGCCACAATCAACGCGTCACAGGTGTAGATGCCGCTGTCGCCCTTGAGGGTAAACGGCTTCTCATCCAGGCTGACTTCATTGATATGATCGAACAGCACTTCGGTATTAAAGCGCTCGGCGTGCGCTTTCATCCGCTCCATTAGCTCAGGGCCTTGTACCCCTTGGTCATCGCCTGGCCAATTATCAACGTCTGTCGTGGTGGTTAACTGGCCACCCGCCTGCATTCCGGTAATCAGCAGCGGCTTTAAATTAGCTCGTGCTGCATACACGGCCGCTGTGTATCCCGCCGGGCCGGAACCAAGAATAATCAAACGTTCATGACGCGTTTCCATGACACCACCTTGTAAAATCTAGCTGATAAAGTCGCAGAGAGTTTGCCTGAAATGGCGCCAAGTACAAGCGATTGCAAGGTTAAGCGTTGGCTATTAGGCGAAGACACCTTGAATCAGCCTTTATAAACACCCATGTCCTACTACTATGTAAGCCATACTAAAAAGGAAGACAGTGACCGTCGCGCTAAGCGAAATGCCGCGCAACGCAATAAGAGGAGAAAGGCATGAGTAATACACCCGATACACTGCAAACGCTGGATGTGGGTAGCCAGCAGTACCGCTACTATAGCCTTCCCAAAGCCGCCGACGCGCTTGGCAACATTGACCGGCTCCCCAAAACACTAAAAATTCTACTCGAAAACCAGCTGCGTTTTGCCGATGATGAAAGCGTTGACCAGGAAGATATGCAGGCGCTGGTCGACTGGCAGAAAGAGGGTAAATCCAGCCGTGAAATCGGCTACCGCCCGGCTCGCGTATTAATGCAGGATTTTACCGGCGTACCTGGCGTGGTCGACTTAGCCTCCATGCGCGCAGCGGTAGAAAAGCTCGGCGAAGACCCCGCTCGCATCAATCCTCTTTCTCCGGTTGATCTGGTAATCGACCACTCTGTCATGGTCGACAAGTTTGGCAATGCCACGGCGTTTGAAGAGAACGTCGAAATTGAGATGCAGCGCAACCGTGAACGCTACGAGTTTTTGCGCTGGGGTCAGCAGGCCTTCAATAACTTCAGCGTAGTGCCGCCCGGCACCGGTATCTGCCACCAGGTCAACCTTGAGTATCTTGGCCGCAGCGTGTGGACCAAAGAAGAAGATGGCACCACCTTTGCCTACCCGGATACCCTGGTAGGCACCGACTCTCATACCACCATGATCAACGGCCTTGGCGTACTCGGCTGGGGTGTAGGCGGTATCGAAGCCGAAGCGGCGATGCTTGGTCAGCCGGTATCCATGCTGATTCCGGAAGTGATCGGCTTCAAACTGACCGGCAAGCTGCGTGAAGGCATTACCGCGACGGACTTAGTCCTCACCGTTACCGAAATGCTGCGCAAAAAAGGCGTTGTGGGTAAGTTTGTCGAATTCTACGGCGATGGTCTGAAAGACCTGCCCCTTGCCGACCGCGCAACGATTGCCAACATGGCACCCGAATACGGCGCCACCTGTGGCTTCTTCCCGGTCGATGACGAAACGCTGAACTATATGCGCTTAACCGGGCGCGAAGATGAGCAGGTTGCGCTGGTAGAAGCCTATAGCAAAACCCAGGGGCTGTGGCGTGAGCCTGGCGACGAGCCGGTGTTCACCGATACCCTGCACCTGGATATGACCGAAGTTGAAGCAAGCCTTGCAGGGCCCAAGCGTCCGCAGGACCGCGTTGCCCTAAAAGATATGGCCGCGGCTTTTGATAAAATCATGCAGGAAGATGCCAAGGCACAGCCCACTACGGAAAAAGGCAAGTTCGACTCTGAAGGTGGACAAGCGGCCGTAGGCATTGAGCGCAGCCTTGAAGGCGAGTTCAAGCATGCCAGTAGCCAGGACGTCACGATTGGCGATCAGGCCTTTAGCCTTGACCCAGGCGCTGTGGTCATTGCCGCCATCACCTCGTGCACCAATACGTCTAACCCTAGCGTCATGATGGCCGCTGGCCTTCTGGCCCGCAAAGCGCGCGAGAAAGGCCTGGCTACCAAGCCCTGGGTGAAAACCTCGCTGGCTCCAGGCTCCAAGGTGGTCACCGATTATCTGGCGGCGGCCAACTTGAACGACGATCTAGACGCTTTAGGCTTTAACCTGGTCGGTTATGGTTGCACAACGTGTATCGGTAACTCAGGCCCACTGCCTGAGGCGATTGAGAAAGCCGTCAACCAGGGTGATTTAACCGTGGCCTCGGTACTTTCGGGTAACCGTAACTTTGAAGGCCGTGTTCACCCGCTGGTCAAAACCAACTGGCTCGCCTCGCCCCCCCTGGTGGTTGCCTATGCACTAGCGGGTAACGTTCAGCGCGATTTAACGCAAGAACCGCTAGGCGAGGACAGCAACGGCAACCCGGTTTATCTGAAAGATATCTGGCCATCTCAAGCCGAAATTGCCGAGGCCGTTGAAAAAGTAAATACCGAGATGTTCCGTAAAGAGTACGGCGAGGTATTTGAAGGTGATGAAACGTGGCAGGCGATTAATGTTTCTGAAAGCCAGGTTTATCAGTGGCCTGAATCCACCTACATTCAGCACCCGCCCTTCTTTGAAGGTATGGGCCGCGAACCCGACCCCATCGAAGATGTGAGCAATGCCCGCGTTCTCGCCATGCTGGGCGATTCGGTAACCACCGACCATATTTCACCCGCCGGCGCTATCAAACCGGATAGCCCTGCAGGCCGCTACCTGCAAGAGCATGGCGTTAAACCGGTCGACTTCAACTCCTACGGCTCACGCCGGGGTAACCATGAAGTCATGATGCGCGGTACCTTCGCCAACGTGCGTATCAAAAACGAAATGCTGGATGGCGTGGTCGGGGGTGAAACCCGCTATGTGCCTAGCGGCGAGCAGATGTCGATTTACGATGCTGCCATGAAATACCAGGAAGCAGGTACGCCGCTTGTCGTGATTGCCGGTAAAGAGTACGGCACCGGCTCTTCGCGTGACTGGGCCGCCAAAGGAACACGCTTGTTGGGCGTGCGCGCCGTCATTGCCGAGTCGTTCGAGCGTATCCACCGCTCCAACCTCATCGGCATGGGCGTGGTACCGCTGCAATTTCCGGAAGGTGAGACCCGTGAAACGCTGGGATTGACCGGCGATGAGGAAGTATCGATTGCGGGATTAAGTGATTTAAGCCCCGGCAAAACGGTGCAGGTCGTGATCAAAACCGCCGATAACGAACGTACCGTTGATGCCAAGTGCCGAATTGATACGGTCAATGAGCTGGCTTACTACCGCCACGGTGGTATCCTTCACTACGTGCTGCGCAAAATGATCGGCGCAGCCTAAGTAATACCTACCAATGCTTGCATGCCCCCACCTCGGTGGGGGCTTTTTTTTGCCTATTCCTTAAACGGCACGGCGACGATAAGTACGATACTCAGGCGACCAGCTCGCTTTCTCTATATCTTCGCGCAGTTTGGTGCCGCTGGTCGTCAACGCAACGCCGTTATGCTGGGCGGTGGCGGCGACTTCGAAGGCAATCGATTGGCTGATTTCACGAATACGCGAAAGCGGCGGCAACAGCGCGCCTTTCCCCTCTTTAACGATCGGCGCTTCACGCGCCAGCGCCCGCGAGGCGCTCATCAGCATCTCGTCGGTAATCCGGTTCGCGTTGGCGGCAATCACGCCTAACCCAATACCCGGGAAGATATACGCATTGTTGCACTGAGCAATCGGGTACGTACGGCCGTTATAAACCACCGGCGCAAAGGGGCTGCCGGTAGCGACCAGCGCCTGACCATCGGTCCAGCGGATAACGTCTTCGGGCACCGCTTCCGCCTGAGAGGTCGGGTTGGAAAGCGGCATGATGACCGGGTGCTCGCAGCCCGCGTGCATGGTTTTCACTACCTGCTCGGTAAAGATACCGCGCTGGCCACACACACCAATCAATACCGTCGGCTTCATCTGGGCGATGGTTTCTTCCAGGCCCTGGCCATTCCAATCGGCGACCAACGACGGGTCATGCGCCAGACGGCGCTGGAAATCACGCTGCCACTCCTGATCTGAAGTCATCAAGCCTTCGCGGTCGACAACGAACACTCGCGCCCGCGCTTCGCTTTCCGTCAGGCCTTCAGCTTCCATTGCGACCACAACCTGCTCGGCAATCCCACAGCCGGCAGAGCCGCCGCCAACGAATACCACACGCTGCTGAGCGATGCTTTCTTCACGCGCCTGACAGGCCGCCATGAGCGTTCCCACGACAACGGATGCCGTGCCCTGAACATCATCGTTAAAACAGCACAGCTCGTTGCGATAGCGCTCAAGCAGCGGCACCGCGTTAGCCTGAGCAAAATCCTCAAACTGCAGCAGCGCATTGGGCCAGCGGCGTTTTAGTGCTGAAATGAACTCCGCCATAAAGGCATCGTACTCTTCCTGGCCTACCCGCTTATGGCGCCAGCCCATGTACATGGGGTCGTCCAGCAGCGCCTGATTATTGGTGCCCACGTCGATCATGATCGGCAGGGTATGCGCGGGGCTGATGCCACCACAAGCGGTATAAAGCGCCAGCTTACCAATTGGGATACCCATGCCGCCGATGCCCTGATCGCCCAGACCCAGGATACGCTCGCCGTCGGTTACCACGATCACTTTAACGTTATCTTTAGTGGCGCTGCGCAGCATGTCATCCATATGCTCGCGATCCTGGTAGCCGATAAACAGGCCCCGGTGATTGCGATAAATATTGGAGAACTCCTGACACGCCTGACCAACGGTCGGCGTATAGATAATCGGCAGCATCTCTTCCAGATGCTCGGATACCAATCGGAAGTAGAGCGTTTCGTTGTCGTCCTGAATGGCACGCAGATAAATGTGGCGTTCAAGATCGCTATTGCACTGCTGGTACTGGCGATAAGCGCGCTCTAACTGATCGTCAATGGTTTCGACATTTTGCGGCAGTAGGCCAATCAGGTTAAACGCCAATCGCTCCTCTTGAGTAAACGCGCTGCCTTTGTTCAATAGTGGCATTTCAAGTAAAGAAGGACCGGCGTAAGGAATATATAAGGGGCGTTTACTCGTCGTGGACATAGGCGCTCTCATTCGGGTCAAATTCTATTGCAATGCAGCAACGCTGGGCGTTGGCGGCGTTTGCCAATAATGTAACATGCTAGTACGACAAAGGTGGAAGTGACACACCGATTACGATAAAAAACGCCCCGGTTTTGGACCAGGGCGCAGGGCTTAAAGCAGCTTTTAAATGGTTTTAAAACCGTTCTTACAACAGTTCTTAAAACAGAACTTAAGACAGTAATTGAAAAAGCGGTTAGCTCGTCTTGGCAACCGGCTTACGGCCTTCCACTCCGTCGAAAAAGAACGGGCGCAGCTTAACGCCGAACATATTGCCCGCAAACGCCGCGACCAGCCATACCCAGCCGTGCAGGCTACCGGAGGCGATACCGCCAAAGTAAGCGCCAATATTGCAGCCAAACGCCAGGCGCGCCCCATAGCCCAGCATTAGCCCACCGATGACTGCCGCCAATAACGAACGCAGCGGAATTTTAAAGTTAGGCGCAAAACGACCGGCCAAATGCGCAGCGGCCAACGCCCCCAGCATAATGCCAACGTTCATCACCGTGGTGATATCGCTCCATACGCTGGCTTCAAGTGCTGCAGCGTTACCTTGGGACTGCCAATAACCCCATTGGCTAACATCACCTCCCACCAGTTCAAACCCTTTGGCGCCCCACAATGCAAAGGCCGAGGTAATGCCCCACGGGCGGCCAGCCAGTGCCAAGGTGGCAAAATTCAAAAGCGCCAAGGCAACCGCCCCGGCTAACAGTGGCCAGGGCCCGATTAGCCAGCGTTCAACACCCGGTTTTTCAACCACCGGTGTACTTTCCAACTGACCATGACGACGCTTTTCCATCACCAGTGTAAAGGCAGCGATGGCGGCAAACAGCACCAGGCTGATCGCTATTCCACCACCCGTACCGGCAATATCAATCAACGAGACCGGCTGAAAAGCAGGTAAGCTCTGCCACCACGCGAAGTGCGCCGTACCAATGACCGAGCCCACGATAAAGAACACCAGCGTAATCAACATACGCGCATTACCGCCACCCGCCGTAAATAGCGTGCCCGAGGCACACCCACCCCCTAGCTGCATGCCTATGCCAAACAGAAAGGCACCAAACAGTACGGAGATACCAATAGGCGATACAAACCCCTGTACCTCAGTGCCAAATAGGGTACCGGCGCCCAGCGCAGGAAAGAACAACACAACGGCAATCGCCAGCATGACCATTTGTGCGCGCAGGCCACGCCCACGCCGCTCGGTAATAAATACCCGCCAGGCAGCGGTAAACCCAAAGGCTGCGTGATACAGCACCATGCCCAATAAACCGCCCACAATCATCAGTAGGCCAGTATTAGCGCCAAACACCACGCCTATCACTAATGCGCCGAGTACGATTGCTGCCGTGGCAATCAGCGGCACCCGATAGCTGGTGGTCGCCGCGGGCGTTATCGTTGACATACAGTCACCTTCACCTTTTCAATGCCAAAAGCGCCTGCAATCAAGCAGGCGCTATGGTCAACGTGGATAATGGCGCTAAGCTTAACGCCGCACTCACATAGAAGCTAATACATCACGCAAGATCTAGCGTGTAGATACTGGCGGGCTAAATGGGCAGTACCCTGAATATACCCTTCGCCCAACTCTTGGGCGGTAGGGCTTTCTGAATGCGATGCCAACCAGGCGCTGAGCATAATGCGGCGAAGCATAATAAACGTATCCAGCGCTGCTACGTCTTCCTCCTCGAACGTAGCCACGCTTCGATAGCCCCGGACCCACGCATCGCGCAATTCGGGCACCATGGGATTGAGCTCGTGAAAACTGATCGCGGCGGCAAAGTCGTAGGCGTACCAGCAAAAGCCACTGTCGTCGAAGTCGATCACCGTGAGCCGGTCGTCACTGACTAATAAATTCGCTAGCCGCAAATCCCCATGCACCAGCCCATAACGGTCTCCACGATCACCATATTCTGCGATAAAGCTATAAATATGCTCAATGGCCTGGTGGATTACGCTTTTATCAACGCGGCCAATACCGGGCGCTTCTCGCCAATCCCCCCACAACCCATCAGGCGCAATCATGGTGTCGAGATGCCAGCGCTTACGCGTAAATCCTTTGGGTGGCTGCCACGCTTTACTGTGCTTATGTAACGAGGCCGTGACGGCGCCCAGCGTTGCAAACCAGTTAGGCAGCTCTTGCCCAACATGGGGTTCATGGCCGCTCACATACTCAAACGCTACCGCGTGAAACTCGCGATTACCCGTATGGATGCTTACGACAGGGTTTTCGCTAGTGGTGCTAATCGGTCGTGGCGTGTGAATATTACTGGAGGCACGCAGAGCATTAATCCAGGCAATTTCGGACTCGATTTCCCGTCGCTCATGATACCCAGGGCGATGAACGCGAATTACCCTCTTGTCACCGGTGTGGGGATTCTGAGCAACGAAAGTGGCATTTTCCGAAGTGGTCAGCAATTCAATTTGGGTGTCATGAGGCATCTTCCAAACATCGAGCGATTGGTAAATTCCCGACTTGAATCCATCGATCAATGCTTGTGTATACACCTGAGTCTCCCTTCACCCGCTTTGTTAATGTGCGGCACACATCGATATGCATGACTACGACGCCTCTTCTTCTCGCGTGACGTAAAGGCGGTTAACCATCACAAACACCACGACGGTTAGCGGAGCCGCCAATAACAGGCCCGCGATGCCAAACAGCGTACTGGCAGCAAACAGCGAAAACAGCAGCATTGCAGGGGGGAGGTTCACAGCGCGCTGCTGAACCAGCGGCTGTAAAATATTGCCTTCAATCTGCTGAATAATCGTATAGGCAATCAATACAAACAGCGCCGTTTGAGGGCTGACCGTATAGGCAAGCAAGAGCGCAGGAATCGCCGCGACAAGCGGCCCTACCAGCGGCACAAAATCCAGAAGCCCAGCAATAAGCCCCAGCCCCAGCGGCGCCGGAACATCTAGCAACCACATGCTGATGCCCACCAGCAGCCCGGTGACCACCATGGCCACTAACTGCCCGCCCAGCCAGAAACGCAGCGCCTTACCGCTATCGTCAAGCGCCTCACCCAAGCGTGGACGGCTTTTAATCGGGGCAAGCAACAGTAAACCACGGCGGTAAACGTCCGGCTGCGCCGCAAAATAAACCATCCCCACGATAAGCGCGAAGAAGTTGACCACACTCCCTCCCATCGAGACGACGACCATGCCAATTTGAGAAATGCCGTTCCCAAACATGCTGCCTGCTCGCTCAGCGGCGTTATCCAACAGCGGCGCCAGCGATGTTCCCTCAATACGCTCCTGCAGCTGCGCCCAAGCATCGGGTAACAAAGAGGTCAAGGCTTCCAGTTCGGAAGATACCTGCGCCCCAAACCCCCAACTGATCAGCCCCAAGACCACTATCAAGCCAATAATAACGGTTAACAGCGCAAGCCAGCGGGGGGCGCCCAACCGCAGCAGCGGCGCCATGCAGGTTTGCAGCACACACGCCCCCACCACCGCGCCAAAAATCAAGATAAGCAAACCAACAAGCTTCCAAAGTACTAATGCCACGACCCCCAGCATTAATACAATCAGCGCGTATTCCGTAAACGTCCGTTGTCGATCAGTGGTGTGCATTCACTATTCCCTTTGTTGATGCGTTGCCATCGCCAAGCCCTAGGCACGCTTGATGACGCGCCTAGCTGGTGTGAGAAGCACTATAGATCATTAGACGCTCTAGATATTTATATTCTGTTCTGCGCTTGGCGTGCTTTAAAGGGGTATGGAGGGTAAATGCCAAGTGAAGGAAGCACCGTTACACCAAAGCGCTTTTCAAGGTTGTCCATTTCGATAAATGTATCGCCGCGCTGATAGGCCACTAAGTTCAGGCAAGATGCGCTTCGTTAGGCATTAGGTATTCGGTGTATCAGCAGGTACGGTAGAAACGCACCTGCTGCATCATTAGAGCCGGGTAATCTAAGGGTAAAAAAAAACGGCCCGATTCACTATCTTAAGTACCCTCGCCGCTACCTCTGCCGATGACGACACCTCCACAGTCCACCGAATGCCCTGTTAATGCAACGGGCTTACCGTCCACGAAAATTGTGGAGGAACCTTCAGCAATGGCGCGCGGATGAGGCGAACTGCTGGGACGTATATGGGGCTAAAGGGGGCCTCCAACACGGGCCACTGGCTTGTTATCCATTATGACGCTGGGGCTGCCTGCAATGGCAGGTGAGGGAGCATAGCCATGGTGCTCAGTACCAATGTCCTCTACCAATACAAATTTCTTGCCCATTTTGAATACTCCTTATTCAAGCCAGGGTGTGTAGTTAACGCCCTTTTATTCATCCCACTGGGCGGGCGCCTCAAAGCTTGCAACGTTATCGGCATCTACGTGCATGCGCTGAAAGCCTGCCGCTTCAAGGCTTGAGACGGCTGATGTGCACTCAAGCGGTAAACGCACCTGTATGGGTACGCCATACAGTGTGCGTCTTGCCGCCTGGAGTAACCGCGTGCCATGGCGACTGCCCTTCCAATCACTATCGATAAAGAAAAAACGCAGTTGCCAGGCGGCCTCGTCATCCGGGCGGCACGCCAGCAGCATGCCTAGCGGAGGTCCTTCGCCATGGCGTAGCGCCAGCAGCCTGCCTTGCCAATGGGCAACCTGCTGCTGCTCACGCTGTAGCCAGACCTGGCGATGAACAGTGAATTCCAGTGCACGCCTGAGCGTATCCAGATATGCCTTGTCACGAATGACCCAAGGTGAATGTCCACGCGCATCGGCTTGGTATACGGCTTCAATAAAGCAGTCTATGTCTTCACTCTGCGCTTCCACCAAGTGCTGAACCGCGGACTGCAGCACCGAGCGATGGGAGCGCTCGGTACGTGATGGAAGCGAAAAACCGCGCTTAAGTATCGTTAGCATACGTTTCCTGCTCCGCATAGAGGGCCGATGGCAGTTGGAAGCCCGCTACCAACGAACGGCTGAAGGGATTTTGGGCGCCGTTCGTGCCTAGGCGGTAACGCATGCTGCCCCCGTCCACCGTAAAGCGAACCTCAAGGTTGCGTTCGTCCTCACGGCTTAGTTCAGCTTCATCCAGCAAACGGAACCATGCCCAAGCGCCATCACGAGATATGCTGCGTGGCGAGCGATTGATTTGGCTAGGCACCAACGTGATACGGCTATCGGTTCCGCCGCGCAGCGCATTGGGCCAGATCATCGAGACACGACTCGCCGCGCTGTGCGTGTATTCGATCAGTTGCCCATCAACGCTGATAACGCTGCGTCGCTTGTCCGGGCTCAAGCTGACAGGCTCTAGCGCAAACTCAACGTCCAGTGCGCCATCCCGGTCAAAATAGGCGCGCTGAATTTTTTCAGCGCGCTCAACCGCTACTAGAACGCTTTCACGCAGCAAGGAGTTTCCCTGAGCATCCACCAGATACTCGGGGGCGCCTTCAATGAAGGGTTTGAGATTGTCTTGATAGAAAGTATCCAGAATGCCCGAGGGTGCGAAAAAATCCTCGAAATCATTCAGTGCCACATCACTGGATGCGTTGGGCACCAAGGGATAACGGCCTGCCAGTTGGTTCTGGTAAGGTGCTACCACTGCGTCCAGCCATAAGGTTTCTAGGTGGCTGATCGCACGTGCCATGATGAGCTGCCAGCTCTGGTCAGCAAGGCTTTGCAGCATTCTGGCCACTGGCTCTGGCGAATTTTCAGCGATACGCTGCAAGTTATGGATGGGGTCACCACCGCGCAGGGAAAGCCGATCACGTGCCTGGAGGAAGGCAGCCTGGCCTGAGTCCCCCGCCTCTTCAATATCCATCAGATAGTCACGCAGTTCTGCAATCGCCTGCTTGATTTCGGTGAGTTCTACTGCGCTGCTGCCGTTCTCCTGGGCAAGCTGGTTTACCGCCTTGAAGGGCTGCTCGATAGCATGTGCCATCTGGTAGCGTTGTGAGCTTTCCAGCGCCTCACGCGCCGCTTCGTCATCCGCAGGAAGCTCAGGGTAGAGGCTGGTATTGCTTTCCACCTCAGCCAACAGACGATCAAGCGGCCGCTGAGAGCCTGCCAACGCATCGGCCACCACAATCGCCTGACGAATATCGGGCAGCGGAACCAGGAATGTGTTCCTAAGGGCATCACGCCAGCTTACGTGGTAATCGCTGGTATAGTGCTCGCGTAAATCATCCTGCAGCTGACGCTGGTCAGCGCTGCTGAAATTGATATTGTCACGCTGGCCTAATACCCACAAATCTATCAAGGCAAGCTCTGTGGCCTGGTCCAACTGCTTGAGGAAATCGTTTTCAAAGCCGCTCTGGGTGACAAAATGAGGCAGCTGCAAATAGGCGGGTTCATCGTTTCGCGCCATGAACACCGTGTTGAACATGCTGCCGACACCATGACGTAGATCCAATGCATCGTTCTGACGCTGACTGGTCGTCTTCATCGTGGCGTACACACGTTCATCCATCGGCTGGCGTGACAGCTCTTCCTGCGCAGCGTCCAAGCTGCCGCGTAACGGAGTCATCGCAATTTCAGCCTGTCGATCACCCTGTGCAACTCGCCCTTCTAAATCACCATAGCGTAGCGCGTAGTCCAGGTGCGCCAGCAAGTCATCCTGAACGGCACCCTGCTGTGGGAACAGCAGCTGCCAGCGGCGCTCCATGAAGTCGTGTACGCGCTCAGGTTGACGGCCACTGGCATCGGACATCATGCGCACAATCCTCAAGAGCGCCAATTTGCCGTTGCTGCCTTCGGCCTCACGGTTCATATCGTCAACAATGCCCAGCATAATGGCGGGCAGGAATTGATATTCCAGCATGGCCAGATAGGCATTCTCGATTTCTCCACCGACAAAATGGCCCTGATAAAGCCCCATGTCCGCCAGAAAGGGGGAATGTGTCCGAAAATCGCCAAAGGTCTGCAGCGCATCGCGCAGACGATTCAATGGCTCGAGCATTTCATAGCCCGTCGGGTCGTCGTTCTGGAAGGTATCTGGCTGCGCGGCAATAAAGGATTCCATGCGCTGCTCAACGCTTGCCAATGCAGCAGAGTTCTTCTGGTAGAAGTAGCTCCACCCGCCGATAAGCAAGACGCTGCCGGCGATGCAGGTAAACACGCACGCCTGACGTACTTTCTGGCGTTGACGCATCACCTTGGCGTTGTCACCGGCAAGCCCTGCCTCCGGATAAATGACCTTTTCAAACAGCTCTTCGGTAAAGTAAAGCGCATTGCGCGCCGCGCGGTGGGCCGGCTGCACGCTGTCTGACATGCCATATCGGCGTGCTGCAGCGTCAACAAAGGGGTCTTCAGGTACGCCCTGCTGGTACACCGATGTAAAGTACGTACCGCGCACAATCGCGGCGGTTGAGAACTGGTCACTTGAAAGGATGTCGTTCAGAAAACCAAAAAGCACATCGCGCAGGCCAGCTAACTGACGCACAAAGCGGAATATGGATTCACGCTCCTCACGGTCCCGGCATTCGGAAAGCATGTTGGGCATAAGGCTGTTCAAGCGCTCGAGCATGCCGTCATAAGCACTCAAGAACTCTTTTTCCCACTGCCCGGCTGAATCTATCGATTCAGGGGAGAAGGTAAACCCGAGCGGCGCCTTACGCTCTGCGCGCGAATAGCGGCGGAAAAAGTCATCAAAGCCATGCAGCAGGTCCATTTTGCTGAAGGTGACATAAACCGGTAGCCTCGAGCCATGGCGCTCCATCAGCTCACGCAGACGGCTACGCAGCAAGGCAGCATAAGCCTTGCGGATAGTGACCTGGGCATGACTCAAGCGTGCCAAGTCCAGTACCAGTACCACACCATCCAAGGGGCGCTGCGTGCGATTACGATCCAACCATTCAACGAAATGATCCCATAGCCGGCTCTGCAGTGCCTGAGGCTCCCCTTCTTCCAGAGCGCCCTGGGTCAACAGCTCTCCATCGGGGTCAATCAAGATGGCCTTATCGCCAATCCACCAGTCAAACCCGAAGAGCTGCTTTTTCGTCTGACGACCAGAAGCTTTCATCACGTGAGTGAGCGTGAAGTTTTGCCCTGAACGGTTGATCAGGCTGGTCTTGCCCGCATTCTCGACCCCCATCACCAAATACCAGGGCAACCGATAACGTCCTCGTGAGCCAGCCCCGAGGCTATCAATGATCTCACTTAGCACCTGATTCAAGGACGCTTCCTGACGCTCTACTTCGGCAAGAATAGGATCCTCGCTGCGTGCCGCTTCGTTTTGATGCTGCGCATCCACTTCCTTCAGACGGCGCGCAAGGCGAATACCCCATATCACGGCAACGACCGCCACAAGCGCCACGGTTGCCAGCCAGCGATTGGTCAAAGAGGCTAACGGGTAGTGCTCACGAAACGACCACCCAGGACCAAACCACCAGATGGCAATGAGCAGTAACGCTGCCAGTAACAGCCATATCACTGAGGATGCTTTAGTTAGCCCCTTTACCCGGTTACCGCGTGCCTTCGCTTGATTATGAGCACTCTGCGCCCGCGAAAAACCGGGCACCCAGCGGCTTAACCTGGATTTTATCGTTGTCCACATGCGCCTTTAATCCTCGTCCCTAGTGGTCAAATTGGTTGACGTTATACGTTTAGCGATGATTGCAGCCGAGATACCAAGCCTGGCTCCCATTGCTCAAGCGCCAGCGTGGTGACAGTGTCGTATAACGTTTGATAGTGCTGGTGTGCCAAGCTATTCAAACCGGCCTTTAGTAAAAGATCCGCACTGGCAAGCCGCCAATACACCGCTTCACGGGGTGAGCCGGCGCTAGCAAGCCCTTGGTCCAGCTGCTTCAGCGCGGCAGCCAATCCTTCGTTATCAAGTGCCTCTAGCGCCGCCTGATAGCTCTCCTGCCAGACGTCGCCCTGACCTGCGTGGGCGGCTGCGGGTGTAGCTGACTGGTGTAACCAACGCTGCGTTTCTTCTTCCACAAACGGCGTGCCGTCGTTAAACGCCAGCGCTTCAATACCGGGTAAGCGGGAGACAAAACGGCGTGTCTCTTCACAGATGGCATCCGCACAGCGCGAATGCCCCAGATGCTGGGCAAGCTCAGCACTCAAACGATGCCCTTCAAGCCAGTAAGGGCTCACCGCCAGGCTGTTCTCTATTCTTTGCCATAGAGCCAGATCCCCACCCCGCGACAAGCTATCGCGATACTCCGCGACACGATCAGCCGATACGGGTGCAAGCTCCGTACGCCCACCGTTACGCGACATGGGCAGCGCCTGGATGATTCCCCAGACGGCATAGCGACGGAGTCGGTAAACCAAAGGCTCGCCAGGTGACTGCTCGGCCAAAAAGTCTGCCATTTTAAGAATCGCCTGCCGGTTAGCGCGCTCATTACCCGACTCCATGCGCACTTCGGGTAGTTTTGCTGTGGGGGCAGACGCTTCTTGCGATGCCTGCTCCGCTGCAAGTACCGCGGGTGTATCGCCGGTACTGGGTGATACATTCGTGGCGGACGTGTTTTTAGCCGGTTGCAGGCTTTCAATTTGTCGTTGCAACTCATCAAGCGCCTGATCGGGTAACGCTTTCTCCGTCACGGTAGCGCGCAACACCGTCAGCGCATTGATGCAGTGCTGGTACGCTTCTTCATCACCAATACGCACACTGCTTGCCTGCTTGGCCGTACGCTGAGCAATTTGCTGAAATAGGCGGGGACGCATCTTGGCGCCACGCGGGCCTGTAAATGGGTAGGCAACGTCCCACCATGCGGTCAAGCACTGGCTGAGCAATTGCAGCGATAGCGTAAACCGCCGGGCATTGCCATCCTGCTGCAAGCAGTGCAATAGATGACTTAACACCTTAGCGTCCTTGCCTTGCTGGCTTAGCATATCGATAGCCAGCGTTTCCGCAGCCATCCAATCAACCTCACCATGCTGAAGCGAGCCGATTTTCATCATCTCCGCTTCGAGCTTTAAAAAGCTGCTGCTCTCTTCAACCGGCACTCCTACCGCATGGCCCTCGGCATTTTTTTCTAGAGGAGCCAATAAGGGCGCAAACTGTTCTGCATCGGTAATACGCATCGTCACCTCACCAGCCGCAGTTTTCACGTAAGGGATCGATCATGTCGCTCAGCCCGGTGACATCAAAACGCAGTCCATCCAGCGCGGCGACTTCGCTTTGCAAACGCAGATCACTTGCATTCAGAAGCTGCCTCAACGTTTCGATGGCGGGCAAACCCCGCCCACCGCTAATCACATGGCCATCGTTTCTTACCCGCCATTGCTGGTTGATAGAGCGGTTGCTGGAGGAAAGCTGCACCTCTACACGGGTACCATCGATAGGCTCAGGCAGATGTAGTTGAAAGCGCGTAATCCACTTTTCACAGGCGATGACCAAGGTCGGCCGAGGTGGTGTGGTGCCGAGCGCTGGCGCACTCATCAATACATCTTCACCCTGCTCACTGAACAGCAGGCCAGTATTCTCCTCCGTTCGCTGCGCCTCTTGACGTGCAATGGCATCCCATAAGGCAGGCAAAGCGGTCCCATCGGTATCAGGCTGCTCTGGGGTAAGAAAAATCTGGTCATAACAACTCAGCCGGTCCAGCCGTGAGTTCTCCTGTGCACAGCTATGGGCGGCATCAATCAATGTCTGGTCATTAGCCATTACTGACATACTGGCGACAGAGCCTGCGCACAGCGCTGTCAGCATGGCCAAGCCATGTTTTCGCAATATCATGTTCATTTGGTGTCCAATTGCAGCAGCCGGCATTTATGCGCGAGCGTCCGTTTGGGTAGCCCCAAACTTTTGGCGACCTGGGTTCGATTACCATCAAAATGTGCCAATCGTTGGCGAATAATGGCCGCTTCCACATCACGCAATGCTTCTTTTAAATCATCGAC
The DNA here is from genome assembly GCF_000377665.1 of Vreelandella zhanjiangensis DSM 21076. GTDB lineage: Bacteria > Pseudomonadota > Gammaproteobacteria > Pseudomonadales > Halomonadaceae > Vreelandella > Vreelandella zhanjiangensis. The sequence goes on from NZ_KB898656.1 coordinate 32,834, forward strand.
ATTGTCTAGAAAGGAGAGTTTTTCCTGGGGTGCAAGAGGCATGGATGGCGATAGGTCTGGGGCCTCGGTTTGAATGGCAGGCAACATATCAACATCGATATCCGCGCCGTCGGGCGTCATTGCACAGGCATAATCAACCAGGTTTTTGAGTTCACGCACATTGCCTGGATAGTCCCGGGTGTTGAGTACGCGTAATGCGCTTGGGGTGATCCCCATCTCATGGCGCCCCTCTCTTGCGCAAAAGTCTGCGATAAAGCACTCGACAAGCATGACAATATCGCCCTGTCTTTCGGAAAGTGGCGGCAACGTCAAAGGGAATTGCCCCAAGCGATAGTAAAGATCCGCCCTAAAGCGCTTTTCACTAATATGCTCACGTAGTGGCTGGTGGGTGGCCGCCACTAGCCTTAGATCAGCGTAACGCTCATCACTCGCGCCTAGCGGGCGATAGCACCCGCTTTCCAGCACGCGTAGCAGCTTGGCTTGCAGGGCTAACGGCATATCGCCTATTTCATCCAGAAACAGCGTGCCACCATCTGCCTGGCTGATAAGCCCTTCGCGAGCATGATCCGCGCCAGAAAATGCCCCTTTTTCATGGCCAAACAGCTCAGATTCCAGCAGCGCCTCAGGAATGGCGGCACAATTAATCGCCATAAAAGGGCCTTTGGAACGCGCCGATAATTGATGCAGCGCCCGCGCCACGCAGTCTTTTCCAGTGCCTGTTTCGCCTTGTAGCAACACCGCCAAGCTGGTTTCTGCTGCGCGAACCACTTTCCGGCGCAGCGCCTGCATGGCGGAGGACTGCCCCAATAGATCTTTACCAAGCTGGTCTGCAAGCGTTTGTCGGCGCGCGCCATCATTAAGCTTGGCGAGAGACTCCTTAAGCACTTGAGAGCGCTGCCGCTCACCCTGCTCTTGAGATAATCGCTGCCATAGCTGGCACACCAGTGTTTCGAGCGCGCCCATTCCTGAATCATTCACGAGCGCTTCAAGCATGCAGGAGTCCCCTGCCATCACTAATGCGCCTAACCATGTCTTGCGTCCGTCCTCTCCGCGTAACGGCCTTATCAGCAGGTGAAGTTTAGGGTCCAGTCGGGCGATCTGTGCCTGAAAATCCGGATGGTCTAACCGCGTCCGCGCATCCCGTACGCTAAGCAGTAATGGCTTACCACTGCGCACCACGTGCGCATAGGGATGCCGAAAATCACTACAATCGAACTGGGCGTCACTGTTATCCAGGCCTAGCCAGCGGCCGCTGCCCTCAAGATATAGACATGCCGCCCATGCCAGGCCTACCTCGTGGCGCAATAATTCTGAAACCCGCTCACGCAGCACAATGGGGGCAGGACTTTCTGCCAAGCGTAGTGCCAGTGGCATCGCCGCTAACTCACGCTGCCACAGGTGTTCGCTGGGCGCCTTGGGAACAGTTGCAATGGCCGTCATAGGTTTATGCCACGCTGGCTGTAAAAGTGCCGTACTCGCCGTCTACACCCAGCTCGACGCGCGTTACCGCTTCTCGACGTGCCATACGTTCCAGCAGCGCGCGTGAAAGTGGTGGCAGCAACTCACCGTCAATGACCGATTCAAGCATCCGTGCACCATTTTCGCTGCGCGTTGCTCGGCGGCATATGGCGTCCGTCAGTGCGTCATCCATCACCACGTGCGCCTGACGATGCTGTACTTCAATACGCTTCACCAGCGTCGCCAGCTTGGCACCCACAATGTCGCGCAAGGTATCTTCTGCCAAGGGTAAATAGGGCACTACTTCCATGCGTGCCAACAGCGCGGGTTTGAAAAAATCAGCAAGAACGGGATAAAGCGCGTCGTCCAGTGCCGGTGCGTTATCGGCGTGCGCCACGATCGCCTCGTACCCAAGGTTGGAGGTAAGGAAAAACAGCACATTCTTGCAATCGATAATTCGCCCTTCTCCATCGGCCAGCTCGCCTTTATCAAACGCCTGATAGAAGAGGTTCAAGACATCGGGGTGGGCTTTTTCCACTTCATCCAGCAGCACCACCGAGTAAGGGCGCTGGCGCATGGCTTCGGTCAGCAAGCCGCCCTCACCAAACCCGACATAGCCTGGTGGAGAACCAATTAGTCGGGAAACCGTGTGCTTCTCCTGATACTCGGACATGTTGATCGTGGTCAGGAACTGGCGCCCACCGTACAGCTGCTCGGCGATCTGCACCACGGTTTCTGTCTTGCCCACGCCGCTTGGGCCAACCAGCAGGAAAGCACCTAACGGGCGCCCCGGGCGGCGCAGATCCGCACGTGCTGTCAGCAGATGGCGATGCACCCGCTCGATCGCAATATCCTGACCTTTGATCAGTCCTCCCAAGTGGCTCGGCAGCTCCGTGAGTCGGGTCAGCTCGTCACTGGTCATGCGCTCCACCGGCACGCCCGTCCAATCACCAATGACCTGGGCAATTTGCGCCTCTTCAACGCTCGGGTTTACCAGTGAATGCGCCTGTTGAAGATGCATCAACTGCCGCTCACGCTCGGCAAGCTCTGCGTGTAGCTGTTCTGGCGAGCGCGGTTCAGCGGCATGGTCATCACCCTGGGTACTTTCGCCAGCGCCATTGGTATCCAAAAGCTGGCGGTGTAGCGTGACTATGGCGTCAACGCATTCACGCTGTTCCTGCCAGGCGGCCTCAAGCGTTGTGAGTTCATCTTCAAGCGTGGCCAGACGCTCACTGAGAGCATGGCCCATCGCGGCATCAGGTTCCCGACCAAGCAGCTTTTCGCGGGCAAGCTGGTCGCGTTCACGTAGGGCGGCGGTGTGTTCGCTTTGCAGGTGGCTTAGCTTGCGCGGCGGCGTATCCAGCGCTTGCGCCAGCCGCGTACACGCCGTATCAAGCACGTCGATCGCTTTATCGGGCAGTTGACGCCCGGCCAGGTAGCGGGCAGAAAGAGACGCCGCGGCGCGCAGGCCGCTATCACCAATTAACACGCCGTGGGCGCGCTCATAGACATCGCGCAGCCCACGCAGGATTACCAGGGCCTGCTCAACGCTGGGTTCAGAAAGTGCCACGGGCTGGAAGCGCCGCGAAAGCGCCGGATCCTTTTCAAAATACTTCTTGTACTCGCGCCAGGTAGTCGCGGCAATGGTGCGCAGTTCGCCGCGCGCTAGCGCCGGTTTCAGCAAATTGGCGGCGTCGCCTCCGCCCTCCTGATTGCCCGCGCCAATTAGCGTATGCGCTTCATCAATAAACAGCAGCGTGGGCCGAGACGCGTTCTTGACTTCATCGATCACCGCTTTAAGACGCTTTTCAAACTCGCCCTTCACCGCAGCGCCCGCCTGCAGCGCGCCAAGGTCCAGCGTTAAAAGTTCGACACCCTTGAGCGCGGCTGGCACCTGGCCCGCCACAATTCGGGATGCCAGCCCTTCAACCACTGCGCTTTTACCCACACCGGCATCACCAATCACGATAGGGTTGTTCTTGCGCCGGCGGCCCAAAATATCAAGCATCTGGTCAATTTCTGGATCACGCCCTAGCACCGGGTCCAGTTCGCCGCTACGCGCCTGCTCCGTCAGCGAGGTAGCAAAGCGCGCCAGCGCGCTGTCGCTTTCACGCGACAGGTTCTGGGTCGCTCCTGATTTTTCACTTTGCTCATGCACCGCTTCAGCGGAATCTGCCGTCAGGCTTTCAAAACGCCGGCGTAAATCTTCGCGATTGATATCGGCCAGCAATCGGCGGGTAGCGGTGCTCAAATAGCGCTCCACGTTGTGCAGGAGCGCGATAAAAATCACTCCGCTGCGCAGCTCAGCGTGCTGGTATTCGGTGGAAGCCAGAAGCCAAGCGTCCTGCAGCAACTCAACCAAAAGCGGTGAAAAACTGGGCGTTACCACATCGAAGTCGCGCGGAGGCCGGGTCTCTTCGCCAAGCTGGGCGCGCAGATTGGCAACATCAATATCGAAGTGATGACACAGGCTGCGTACATCGCAAAGTGGCTGGTCGCTTAACGCCTGCAGCAGGTGGGCTGCCGTCACTTCAGGCGCCTGTTGCTGGGCACACAGAACGGCCGCCTGTTCTAATCCTTGACGGGCGATAACACTGAGACGACCAATCAATGCCGAGAGCTCTACCCTGAGCATAATGCCTCCTAACGATGAAGTTGATTAAGTAGGGATGTTACGTGCTCGGCCTGCTGATCGAGAGCCCAGGAAAAGCCTAGATAAATCAGCACCATGCTTACTATGAAAACAGCAAAAATGGTCCAGTTGGGCATCCCTTGGCTAACACGCTGGCGGTGCGTATGGACGACATTGCTCAGCGGTGCTGTGAGCATTTCATCTGGCTGAGGGCTCAAGCCAGCAAGCTGGTCACCCAGCGCGCGGACGATTCTTTCGTACTCCTCGCGGCCATCGGACATGACCCGGTAGCGACCCTCGAACCCCAGGCACAGGCAGAGATAGATAAACGCCAACATGTCGAGATAGCGCTCGGGTTCCTGCTGCAAGCGGGCAAGAATCGAGAACACTTTTTCACCGCCCCACGTCTCGTTGTGAAAACGTGTCAGCAACGAATGCTCGGCCCACTTGCTTTGCCGCCCCCAGGACATTCCCATCACGGCTTCATCAACAAACGAGCAGAGCACATAGCGGTAGGCCAGCAGGGTGGGCCGGTCATACCCCTGCTCGGTCAGCTCGATTTCAATGGAGGTGACTTCGTCGACCACCTGTCGATACAGACGGTCTATGTCACCGGCGCTGTCCAGCTGTCTTACCCGCACCACCATACCCAGTAGGCTGCTCGCGGCATCAATCATCGGGTTGATATTGTGGCCACGCAGGCGGAACCAGTAATCCTCATCGGCATTCAAGTGATCGGCGTGCTTGTGTATCAACACATCCAGACTGCTGTCCTGTATGAGATCCTCGTGACGCACAGGTTCTTTACGACCAGCAACACCCACGGCACCACCATTACCTGCCGAATCTGTTGTCAAGTGCTGCATGTATTAGCTCCTAATGGCCCAAAATTGCATTTCCAGGCCAGGAAATTCGCCTGCCACATGGAAGGCAAAACCACTGGCACCGACCAGCATCGACCACGCTTCGCTTTGGCGGTCCAACTTGAAGTAGGTGTAACCGGCGTGATACGGCAGCTCGCGTGGCGCCACCGGCAGCGGTTCAAGAGGAACACCCGGCAGTTGCAGGCTGATCAGATCACGGATGCGCTCGACGCTGGCAATCTTGGTCTGCTGTAAGAAGAGCTTACGCAGACGCTCATTGGGCATATCGGCACGTACCGCCAGAATGAACTCAGCGCTTTCGATCAGCGTGGTATCGTTAAGTGATGCCACCAACAGGCCAAACCGGCGCGTCTGAAGCTGGATAGCAATTGCGCGTGGCTCAAGCACGGTCGACAGCGCCTGTCGTAGCATCGTCATCAAGGGGCGAAATGCGCGATCTGGATGATCATGATCGTAAGCGGGGCACTCCGGCGGCAGGCGAGATTCGTCAGTAAAGGTTACCAATTCGCAGGCAACCTCATGCATGGTGTCGTAAAGTCGCTCAGGATGTAGATGCCCCAAGCGAGCAAGATGCTGGAAGCGGGGCTGGGCTCTATTCAGCAGCTGCAACAGCATGAAGTCGGAGACATCGGCAACGCCCGCCTGCTGCGGCGTCGATAGGCGCTGCGCGATATTACGCGCTCGCTCACGCATCAAACCGGCCATTTCGCCCACAAAGCGCAGCAGCCCAGGTGCCGACTGAACGCTCATTAGTGTGGGCAAAAAATGCTCATCCAGTACTAAACTGCCATCAGGGCGGCGCTCGATAATGCGGGCAACGGCCAGGCAGGCGTAACCACTTCGATCATCGTTCTCCAGCATCAGGCGAGGCGCCACCTTGGCGACCTCCAGATCGGCTATAACACCTTCCTGCGAATGCAGATCCCGAACGCTTTGCGGCGCCAACCGGTAACGAGCTGGCAGCTCATCGCCCGGCCAGCGAACTTCGCCCACCCCATCAGTTGACAGCGGAATGCCCAAGTAGACTACTTGGTTGGCAAGGCCCGCCTCGTGGATTTCCAAAGGCGTAGGCTCAAGGTCGTCCTCGGGAAAGCGGAAAGCCACACCATCCGGCGTAACGCCACTGGCCCGGCCGATGGCGACTCTGCCAAAACTTAAAAACTCACGATTAAGCTCAAGCGATAAAAATCCATAGAGGTAGTTACTGACGCCTTTTAGCCGAGCATCAATCAATCCTTCCATACTGCGCTGCTGCTGCTGGAAGTGCTGAGGCTTGATAAACAGCCCCTCGCTCCATACCACACGGTTACGGCTGGCCATCACTCCTCCTTCCTTAATTCCACTTCGCTATCGCGTAAATGCACCAGCAAGTGATAGTGCTCGCCACTGCTGGTTATTTTGACCACCTTTTTCCATTCAGCTTCATTAGGTGATGCATAAAAGGCGATCAAACCGATATAGCGTGTCTCTTCGTCAACTTCGAAAGGCTCATAGAACTTCCACTGGCCAGGCAGCAGGGTAAAGTCGTCATGGGTCAGATAATTGGTACCTAAGGCTGTTTCCAGGTCTTCGCTGAGCTGGGTCAAGTCTGCGGCCATCAGCATTGAATCATCTTTTAATTGAAGTACTTGAAAGCGCAGCGGTGTCCCTTCGCCCTCCACGTTAGGATTGACATTGGGTTCAGCCACCATACTGAGATCGACTAGTGTCGGGCGCTCTTCTGGGTAGCCGACAGGCGTAGAGGGATCCTTTATTATCTCCCAGGTCTTACCCGCCGCCTCGCGTGTTGAGGCGCATCCGCCAAGCGTCATCAATATGGCCAACAGGGCCGCTATGCGAAGCGCGTTGGCTGCGTTCATGCCTCCTCCCGCTGCTGGCGCCGCACAGACTGGTCATAGGCTTGTTCGAATACTTCCCAGAACAGCTTCTGAAAGCCTTGCTGACGCCCGGAGTTAAGTTCGCGGTAATAGTGCTGATACATTTCCCACGCCCAGCTTCCCTCATCATCGATGCGGCTGGAGGCACCGCGGTAAGCGTGAAAACGGCGAGTCAAGGCGTCAGGCGAGAAAGCATCCAGAATAGCGCCCAGCGCACTACCAATGGCCTCCTCGACAGCCGCTTGGTGCTGACCTTGATGCCGCAAGCTTTCCGCCACGGCTTCGGGGGCTGAAAGATGCACAGGGCTTCTTTCGGCAGCAAACAGGGTGCCGGCTGTATCGTCGTAGCTCTGACCAAGGCGCAGCGGGTTATCTTCAATAGGCTGCAATCGACGATCACGCAGCGGGTACTTACTATCGTTTTGCGTTTCCTGAAGCTTACACAGCCCTTCGATAGTGGCCCGCAGTGTGCGCCCGGCCTCTTCCAGAAAGGCATGCTGCTCCTCGGTATTACGGAAATTCAGCGTTAAGCGCATTCCTCGTAACAAGGGATCCACACTGAGATGGTCGAAAGAGCCTACAGTGGGTGATGTCCAGCGATCCTCCAACTGCTCGCCAACTGAACGTTCCAAATCGTCTAGCTGTTGCTCGTCCATCACATGGCTCCTTAACTGCGTTGTACCTATATGGGCTTTAATATCCGGCATCTGCGTTGCGCTATCGCGCGAGTATTGGTCTTCGCGAGGGGCAGATGAATAGTGGTGTTTCTGAGCGGGGTGTGACGTCGGCATGTCCTCAAGAGACTCAAGCTCGGCAGCACCTCCCGAATGTCGAGAAAGCGCGGTGACGGGATCACGACTAGCCAGTGACGACTCGTCTCCACCCAGTGCTTGCAACGGGTCATCCTTCACGCTTTCCTGCGGAGATATATCTCCTTCCATGCCTGATAAAGGCCGCCCACCCGCATCAACGGTTTCGTTATCTTCATCGACCACATCCGAAAGCGACTTTCCACGGGCCTGAAAGGCATTGACACCGTCTAGATGCACCTTGACCTTGTACTCACCTACCAGAATCTGGTCACCGTTACGCAGCGCCACCTTACGGTTACGTCCAATCGGTAACGTGGCCTGGTTAATAAAGGTGTGTCCGCTGCGATCAATCAGGCAAAACTGACCATCACGCTTCAAGACCTCGGCATGGCAGGGATGAACCCGGCGAGCGTGATCCTGTAACAACCAGTCGTCGTCGCTGGCGCTGCCTAACGTTCCCCCTTCCGGTAGAAAAACGTGGCTGCTTGTCGAACGCCCTTCTAGCAACTCGCTATTGGTAATAACCATCGTTAGTTCTGACTGCTGATTAGTGCTCATATCATCATTCCGTCATCTGGATGCGCACTCGACGACGCTGGTGAGCCTTCGAGTTATCGGGATCAACAAAAGTAGTCCAGCCCAGCTGACTAGAACTCTCCTGGCCTAGCCGCATGGGCTTCACTTCACTTTCGAGTAGTTCAAGTTCCAAATCGCAGGCGAGCGGCGAGCGCAAGACGAAGTTGACCAGCGTTTTCAGCGCAGGAAAATCCTGCCCATCCGGCAAAAAGTCGCGAAACCGCGCAAGGCTTAACCCTTTCAGACATAACGCAAACTTTCCGTTAACGTCGCGAACGCGCTCACCGGCCACGACATCCTGCCCTAGCGTCATGTTGAGCGTGCCGCTTTGGCTGCGCTGGTCTAGCGGTATTTCCACCCAGCGCGAAACCCACTCTTCAATTTCCACGTCATCAAGGTCAAAGCAGTGCCCAACGATATTGCAAACCACATCAGGAGAGCGTGAACGGCCAGCCAACAGCCCCGCATACGCGAGCATCTTGCTCCAGTTGATGGGCGTATCGCCCCGCAAGTCACTATCCGCCAACCCCACCAGTGCAAACACGATGGCGGAAAAGCCATCCTTGGCATCGTCCTGATAACGTACGTAGTGACGATACTTGCGCCAGCTGTGGTGTAGGAGGCTCAACAGACGGTGATTGAAAAAATCCAGAAAATCACCGGCCGAACCTTCTTTATGCGCCGCATTGTGGGCCAGCGCTTCCAGGTAATAGCTTGGCAATGGAGACTGCGCGCCTTGTAGCCCCATAAAGCTGACTTCCATTTCGTACTGGCCAGACTCGTTAGCCGTTAGCGCCAGCACATCACTGCTTGGAAAACCCAGCGATGCCGAGGCCTTGTAACGCACGCGTTGAAACATCGGCAGGCTGTCACCATGCCGCCGCTCAAGGTCATCACCATGATGGCGATGCAGCAGTTCAAGTAGTTGATAAAACTCATAGCGGCGCGCCCCCTGAAAAAGAGGCGCCAGCGCTACATCAGAGGCTGCTGCCCCGGTTGATACGTCCATGTATAGCGCTCTTGGTTATGGCGGTTGATAACATGCAACTCATGAAACGAGTTGATACTGGCGTATAGGGAGAAAAAACGTGCCAGCACGCTACCAAAAAGATAAAGGCTCCCCTCGTCACCAAAGGCTTCCTGGTCCAGGGTGACCACCGAGCGCAATCCCCGCACAGGCAGTCCTTTTCTCAAGCGATCAATATGCTGGGTTTCAATTGCCAAGATGCCCGCCAATCTTTTCTGCGCGACGCGCTCGGCTTGGCGGTCCACTTTGGCTCTGAAATCGTAAGCACGCAGAACGGAGCACAACGCATCTCGCTCAAGCAACGAAAGATAGTTAAGAGAAAGATTTGAAATCAGCATCCATAATAATTGGTCGTCCAGCGCGGGACGTAACACTGGTGTAGGGCGCGTAATATTCCGAAATGAGGCATGGGCAGGGCTATCCTGCGTTTCTGTGCAGATATCGCCTACCGTCAGCCGCTCAGGCAGCTCACGGTTGCAGCACGTCAACCGCAGTGAAACGGTCTCACGCTGGCCGATCAGCTGGCGCTCATCATCACGAATAAACGCGATATCGTGGTCAAAGCCATCGCTGCGCAAACTATCCCGAACGCGAACCCGATAATAAGAAGCATCTCGGCCCCGGTCGCGTTCAAGCTGATGCTCAAAACTTTCAAAAGAGACAAAGCGCCTGGGTTTGCCCTGCCCGCCCGGCTGGCTTCCCTCACGCCAGCCTTGTACATCATCAATACTGAAGACTTCGTAATGGGAGGGCTGACGGCTGCTGGGCCGGATGCGGTACTCGCTGCGCTCTCCGCTCAGGTCAATCGGCTCAGCATCATGCTCAAATAAATTGATGGCCGGCGTACAATAGAGCGCAAGATGCTCATCTTGAACGCGTGCATCCGCAGGCAGCGCGCGTGAAAAAACAAACCGTAACGTAACGTTTTCGGCCGTTTCATCCGGTAGGTAGCGCTTTAGATTCTGCACATCAAAGAAATGGAATGCTTCAGGAAAACACAGGTATTCCTGCAAGATACGATAGCCTTGATGAACGTTTCGCGGATAAGGCAGCAGCGCCTGGTCGCGCGCAAAGCCAACCGACTGAATCGAACCCGCGGGCAGCTTATGACTTTGCCCATCCACTTCAAGCTCTATGTGCGTGAGATAGTGGCTCATCCATAGATAGAGTGTTCGCGCCGTATATCCATCACCGCCCAGGTGAAGACGCAGTGTTTCCAGGCCAATCTGGCTTAGCGGCTGGTCACTACGTACTTCCATACGCAGCTCTACAATGGACGATTCCCGCATATGCCGGGCATCGACACCGACATGGGCCAGTGGGAAAAGATCGACATCATGGCAGGTACGAAAAATACATGCCGTTCCCTCGACCGGCTCGCTTGAAAGCTCCGCACCTCTTGAGATTTGCTGGTGTTGGCTTAGTGCATACCAGGTTGGCGTAAACTGTATGACCGTCATGCTGGGCACTGGGCGCAAGTAGTTGGGCCATAGCATGCTGATCAATGAGTGGGTAAGCTCAGGAAACTCATCTTCCACTTTTTCCCGCATACGTCCGGTCAAAAAAGCAAAGCCTTCCAACAGACGCTCTACGTCAGGATCCGTGCTGCGCTCAGACAAAAACCGGCTAAGGCCAGGATTTGCTTGTGCAAACTCACGCCCCTGGCGCTTTAAGAAATTGAGTTCGTCCCGGTAATAGCGGTTAAGCATGGATGCCTCACGAGCCTATCAATTGGTGCATTGATAGCGCTTGTTATTGAGCAATAGATCAATGGTGGTTTGAGCGTTATCCCGACCGAGAGCAATCGTCACATGTACTTGAAAGCGTAACTGTAAAGGGTCGCCCTCGTTTGAAAGCGACTCTACTTCCACCCGCTGAACTCGCGGCTCATAGCGTTCAATACACTGGCGAATGGCATGCTGGATATTCAGTTCTAAATCAAGCACGCCAATCGTGGCATCGTTAAAGTCTAAAAGCCCCAAGTCAGGTGCACAGGCACAGTTACCAGGATGGCTGTTAAGCAGCTCGACAAGATGTCGTTTAATGGACTCAACAGCTTCAGCTAACTGCCATCCTTCTTCACGTGGCGTTGGCTTATCTGGCATGGCTAAACGCTCAAACAACCGACCACTTAACAAACTACTGCTGCCAAATGCCATGTTGCTGCTCGCTGTTTATTCCTTATCAAGACGACCAACCAGCGATAGCTCAAAGTTAGCGCCCATGTATTTGAAGTGCGGGCGTACCGCCATTGATACTTGGTACCAGCCTGGATCACCCTCTACGTCTGAAACCTGAATGGAGGCAGCGCGCAGGGGACGACGGCTACGCACATCAGACGGCGGGTTTTCCTGATCAGCCACGTACTGACGAATCCAGGTATTGAGCTCGCGCTCAAGATCCTGACGCTCTTTCCAGGAACCGATCTGCTCGCGTTGAAGCACTTTGATGTAGTGTGCCAAGCGGTTAATAATGAACATATAAGGCAGCTGGGTGCCGAGCTTGAAGTTGGTCTCGGCTTCTTTGCCTTCCGGCGTGTTGGGGAAGACTTTTGGTTTCTGTACGGAATTGGCGGAGAAGAAGGCAGCGTTGTCGCTTCCCTTACGCATGGTCAGCGAGATAAAGCCCTCTTCGGCCATTTCAAACTCGCGACGATCCGTAATCAGTACTTCCGTGGGAATCTTGGCCTGTAACTGGCCTAACGCTTCGTAAGTATGTACCGGTAAGTTCTCAACCGACCCGCCGCTTTGCGGCCCAATGATATTAGGACACCACCGGTACTTGGCGAAACTTTCCGTCAAACGCTCAGCCAGCAAGTACGCTGTATTACCCCATAGGTAATGGCTGTGATCCGCGCTTACATCTTCACGATAATTGAATGTCTTGATTGGATTTTCAACGGGATCGTAGGGCATCCGCAGCAAGAAGCGTGGCGCGGTTAAACCAAGATAACGTGAGTCTTCTGATTCACGCAGGCTGCGCCAGCGAGCATATTTAGGCCCTTCGAAAATCGCTTTAAAGTCTTTGATATTGGGCAGCTCTTCGAAGCTGTCGATACCAAAGAAGGTGGGATCTACCGAGGAGAGGAACGGTGCGTGCGCCATGGCGCCAACGGCTGCGGTATATTGCAGCAGCTTCATGTCTGGCGTTGAAGGGGCAAAGTCATAGTGCCCAATAATACCCGCCACGGGTTCTCCACCAAACTGCCCATAACCCGAGTTATATACATGGTGATAAAGGCCACTTTGGGTTATTTCAGGCGCGAACTCAAAATCATCAAGCAGCTCTTCTTTGGTTGCATGAAGAAGGTCAAGTTTGATGTTTTCGCGAAAATCCGTGCGATCAACCAGCAATTTCAAACCACGCCAAGCAGACTCCATTTTCTGAAAGCTGTCTTCATGGAGTATCTCGTCAACCTGGTGGCTGATTTTACGATCCAGCTCGACAATCATGCTGTCGACCAAGCCCTTGTTGACGTTAGGCGTCGCATCTTTGCTGTTTAACAATTCAGCAATAAATGCAGCGACCCCCTGCTTTGCCACATCGTAACCTTCATCGGCGGGCGCCATACGTGTTTGCGCCATCACTTGATCAAGTAGTGATACTTCCGCTTCTGTTTCGACTGCTGCTGCTGTTTGCTTGGCCGTTTTACTCATTGCGTTGTCCCACGTTCGTTATCCAGGCATGAAAAAAGCGCTTCAATAATCAGTGATATCAGTCACTTTTATTATCAGCTTCAATCAGCTCCAACTCATTGAGCAGTTGTTGGCGCGCTTCATCACTTTCTAAAAGCTTCTGTAGCCGGTCACGGAACGCCGGGACATTGCCTAACGGTCCTTTCAGCGCGACCAGTGCCTCGCGCAGTTCCACTAGCTGGCGCAACTCAGGCACCTGCTTTGCAATTGCATCTGGCGAGAAGTCAGAAAGCGATTTAAATTCCAGATTAACGGCCATATCATTTGGCTCATCGCTTTCTTCTAAGCGATTAGGTACAGAAGCCTGAAGCCCTAAATTCGCTTCACGCATTACCGATTGGAAATTGTTCTTGTCGACCGAGACCGCTTGGCGCTCCTCAATTGGCGCATCTTCTTCGCCGCCTTTAAAATCGCCCACAACTAATAGCTTAAGAGGAAGCTCTGTTTCGGCCTGTTGATCTCCTGTAGCGGGCACATACTTAATATTAATGCGCTCTTTTGGCGCGACTGTCCCTTGTTTTGCCATAGTGTCACCTTTTATAAATGGAGTAATTCAGTTAGAAATGGTTATCAAAATCGAAAGGAAGAAAACTAATGGAGAGGAAGGGACATGGCTAATTGAAATAAACTGAGCAAAAAGTAAGCTACTCAGCGGCTCCTTGTTAAAATTATTCATTTTGCGAACATTTATAAGCACTTTTAACGACATTCGACGAATACTTAGCAAATTAAAAATGTTAATTTTAATTTGTAAGAGATTTCTTACAAAAACTATAGTCAATGTCTTAAGAAAAAAGACCGAAATCACGCACAAAGCTAAACGCTAAATTAAAGGATTCACTCGCTTTAAAAAGAGAGTAACTTAGTTTTAGGTAGTTATTAATCAGCCATTAATCGCATAATTAAGTTACTTTCGTAAAACATTGAACACAAAAAATTACATTAAAGAAAAAAATCAACGTTTACCGGTATGGGCTAGCAAGTAATTGCCAAGCTAGCAATTACTTGCCCAGTATCTAGCAAATCATTGCCTAATTATATTCAATTAAATGCCCGGCATTTCTATAACTGACTGAAATTAAAAAACAAAATATTAAGTGGCATATTAGCTGCTCTTTACTTGACGTCTTATCGACATTTATCACTATTAACGTCAAGGAGCAGACCATGCCAACACCATGTTATATCAGCATCGAAGGCCAAACTCAGGGCAACATCACCTCAGGTGCCTTCACTCCTGATTCTGTCGGCAATATTTACGTCGAAGGTCATGAAGATGAGATGCTGGTTCAGGAATTCAAACACGTCGTAACCGTACCGACTGATCCGCAGTCCGGCCAGCCGTCTGGTCAACGTGCGCACAAGCCATTTGTGTTTACGGTTGCACTGAATAAATCCGTTCCGCTGATGTACAACGCACTCGCGTCAGGCGAAATGCTGCCGCACGTTGCATTGAAGTGGTACCGCACCTCTGTCGAAGGTAAACAAGAGCACTTCTTTACCACGACACTGACGGATGCCACGATTGTGGATATCAACTTGCGCATGCCACACGCCCAGGATATCAACAAGTCAGAGTTCACCCAGCTAATGGATGTTTCTCTGGCCTACCGTAAGATTGATTGGGAACACACCGTCGCGGGCACCTCTGGCTCTGACGATTGGCGCGCACCGATCGAAGGCTAAGCATGTTCGCGATGCCTGCATTAAAAAAACCCCTTCCAACTGGAAGGGGTTTTTAGTAGGTGGCGCCTTTTACTATTTAAATAAAGCGGCCGAGTCCAACCGCTGAACGAAGCTGATCCATAGTTTTGGCTGCCTCTTCACGCGCCCGCTGCGCACCTTTTTGCAATACGGCTTCAATATGGGCGGGATCTTCCATTAGCCTGTAATAACGTTCTCGGGGTTCGCTCAGATGCGCATTGAGATACTCAAACACCTGGTTTTTGGCATCTCCCCAGCCGATACCCGCGGCATATTGTTCGCGCATGGCGGCCGTTTCGCTTTCATTGGCAAACGCTGAATAAATCTGGAACAGCGTGCAGGTATCCGGATCTTTAGGTTCGCCGGGCTCAAGCGAGTTGGTTTTGATTTTACGCACCAGCTTTTGAAGCTTTTTTTCAGGCGAAAACAGCGGGATCGTATTGTTATAGCTTTTGGACATCTTGCGCCCATCCAGGCCTTTCAATACCTCGCCCGTTTCACTTACTACGGCTTCGGGTAGCGTAAAGTACTGCCCTTTATAAAGGTGGTTGAATCGACCAGCCATGTCGCGCGCCATTTCGATATGCTGAATCTGGTCGCGCCCTACCGGCACCTTGTTGGCGTTGAACATCAAAATATCGGCAGCCATCAATACCGGGTAGCCAAACAGGCCCATGGTGACGCCTTTATCAGCATCCTGGTCGCCCGCCTCCTCGTTCTCAGCCACGGCTGCCTTATAGGCATGGGCACGGTTCATGAGCCCCTTGGCGCACACACAGGAAAGCATCCAGGAGAGCTCTTGAACTTCAATCAAGTCAGACTGGCGGTAAAAGATTGCGTTGTCGGTATCCAGCCCAAGCGCCAGCCAGGTAGCGGCAATTTCCAGGCGTGACTCTTGTACGCGCTTCGGGTCCTGGCATTTGATCAGGGCGTGATAATCCGCCAGAAAATAGAACGATTGTACGTTGGGGTCCTGGCTTGCTTCTATGGCCGGTTTAATCGCACCAACGTAGTTGCCTAAGTGCGGTGTACCGGAGGTTGTAATACCGGTTAGGACGCGGGTTTTGGCAGTTTGACTCATTGTGTTTAGGCTCTTGGGCAAATAGGCCTATCATAACGCGCTGATTTACGCGTGGCGAATAGCATTAGCGTAAGCCTGCCAGCTGCCATTGTGGCTCGGCGTCAGTCTTGAAAAATTCAAGCTGCGTGACCAATGCGTCATCGGGAACTTGCCCATGGCGGCTGGCGGTAATCGCCACTCGATCATTGCTGAGTTTCTTGATATCGATGGCGATACCTTCTGCTAGAGAATCCTGTTGAGCGGTATCACGGCCCACCGCTAAACGGCTGAGAAATGACTCAAACGCGCCTACATCCAATAACGCATCGAGTTCTTCTGGCTGAAGGCGGTAATGATCCCCAGTGCTCAGCGCCTGGGGCGCTTTAGTTACTTGGTTTAAAAAAGCGTCCCGCTGGGCTGAACGATGGCTATCCGCCAACGCAGCCAGCAGGCTTTCATCGATCATCTGCGCTTGCACCGAGGAACGGAAATTCCCTGCCAAACGCTCATCAACGAGTGCTGACTGCATGCCAGCGACACCGAGTAACAGCGCCGCGGCAAGCATCGCCATTACAACGACTAATGCAGCTCCTTGCTGATGCTTCATAAGCTAACGCCTGTGGGAGTAACTACTTGGCTTCGCTGCATCACGTGCCATATAAAGGGCGCTTGTTCTGAATCTGCAAAACGCAAGGTTATACGGTACAACCCTGCTACGCCCTGAACATCTTGTTCAAAAAGATTAACGGTATGGCAATCACGGCTGCCTTTATAAAGCCCCTCAATCAATGGCTGGCCATTTCGGCGTAGCGCGCAGGTATTATCGTTAACTAACGATTGGCTAATCTCATAGCGGCTTCCTGCACCGTGGCGAACGTCTCGCGTTAATGCCTCGGCAGCAAAGATAACGGCTTCCTGCTGACGACTGATCGTCTCCACACGAGTAAAGGTGGTCACCGTGGTTAATAAAAGCTGCCCAGCGCCTAGAATAATAACCGCCCCGATGACCATGGCGACCATGACTTCAACTAGCGTAAAACCCGCTTGGCGTGTATTGACCACTACGCCCCCTCGCTTAACGGCAGTGTAAATACGTAATCAAGGAGCTCATGCGCCTCTTGTGAAGGCCAGGCGTTAACCGTAATGGAGACGGTAAAGTGACAGCGTCCATCAACCACGGTGCGCTCAACCTCACCCGCGGAGCCTTCAAGCGGCGCATCAAGACCTTCAAACCACTGAGCCCGCCAAGCGCTTCTCAGGCTAGCAAGATCAATGCGGCGGCAATTCTGTGTTGTTGCAAGCTGCCCCCAGGCGCTCTCCTGCATATCGACAGCCGCCAAGCTCGCGGCCGAGTATTGATAGCCGGTCGAGGCACTTTGCAGCGAGGTTAATTGCATTGCCGCAACTCCCATAAGCCCAAACGCTAAAAGCGCCAAGGCAATCAGTGCCTCAACCAGCGTGAACCCGCGTTCGCGCTGCATTTACCAGCAATCCTTGGGGAAGCGTTCTCCTCGACTATTAAGCGTAATAGCCGTTTCGCAACCATCGTCTTGAAGCGTAGAAGCGCTTAGTAGATAGCCATCCTCCGCCTCTTTTGAAAGCGTAAGGGTGTAGCGCTTGCCGGGAGATTGAGAGGGAATGTCACACTCATGATAGGTATACGTGCGGGAGTTGCAGCGCTCCAGCTCGGCAGCTGCCTGCATCAACCCCGCATGCGCATCGGTACGCAGGGAGGCTTGAAGGTGACGGGTATAGATAGGATAGGCCATGGCCGCAATGAGGCTGATAATGCCCATTACCACCACAAGCTCAATAAGCGTAAAACCGCGCTGGCACTTTGGCTTGCCACCAGCGCATAAAGCGTAGAGATAAAACGTCAAATAATGCTCCTGCTCAGGTCACCGCATACACTTTCAGTATGTCGGAAACCGATGCGCAGTGCATTAGCTGCTGACGATTACCTGCTCACGAAGCTCTTTGGGCATGGAGAACGTAATGTTCTCTTCCCGGCCGAGCAGCTCTTCAGGCATGGAAGCGCCGAAAGATTGCAGCTTGGCAATAACCCCTTTAACCAGTACTTCCGGAGCGCTTGCGCCAGCCGTAACACCGATACGGCCAACGTTCTCAAGCCAGGCAGCGTCAATCTGATCGGCATTATCGATCAGGTAAGCCGGCGTGCCCATGCGCTCGGAAAGCTCACGCAGGCGGTTGGAGTTTGAGCTATTGGGGCTCCCAACAACGAGCACCAAGTCACTGTCGGCGGCAAGCTCGCGTACTGCGTCCTGGCGGTTTTGCGTGGCGTAGCAAATATCGTCCTTGCGCGGACCGCTGATCTCTGGAAACTTGTCGCGCAAAGCGTCGATTACCTTGGCCGTATCGTCCATCGAAAGCGTCGTTTGCGTCACAAAGGCCAGTTTGGAAGGGTCGTTGACAACCAGATTGTCAACGTCCTGCTCATCTTCCACCAGATAGATATGCCCGCCGTGAGCCGTATCGTAACGCCCCATGGTGCCTTCTACTTCGGGATGGCCAGCATGCCCGATCAGCACGCATTCATGGCCGCGCTTGGCGTAACGCAGCACTTCCAGATGCACCTTTGTGACCAGCGGGCAGGTCGCATCAAATACTTTCAGCCCACGCCGGTCGGCATCGGCTTGAACAGCCTGAGAAACACCGTGAGCCGAGAAAATCACGATCACGTCATCCGGCACTTCGTCGAGCTCTTCCACGAAGACAGCCCCACGCTCGCGCAGCGTTTCCACCACGAAGCGGTTATGCACCACTTCATGACGGACATAAATGGGCGGGCCGAACACGTCGAGGGCTCGATTGACGATATCGATAGCGCGATCCACGCCGGCACAAAAACCACGCGGATTGGCCAACTTGATCTGTATGGGCTGTGCTTGCGTCGATTGCATAATAGCGCCTTGATGCGTAAACGCATCGCTAGTGAATAATAAACTAGTGCGTAGTGACGGGCTTAACGTCAAGAATCTCAACTTCAAACGTTAATGTACGCCCTGCCAGCGGATGGTTAAAGTCCACCTCTACACGATCACCTTCAATGGTTTTGACCACACCAGGCAATTCCGTTCCCGCTTTATCGGCAAACGACATGACCATCCCCAGCTCAGGCTCTTCGTCACCGAAGTCGGCCCGTTTGAGCGTCTGAATATTCTGCGGGTTGTGCTGACCAAACGCATGCTCAGGGGTTATTTGAAACGTCCCGCTTTGGCCCGCGGCCATGCCTTTAATGGGATGCTCAAAGCCTGGCGGCAGATTGCCATCGCCGAACTGGCAGACAGCCGGTGCCTTCTCTTTGGTTGAATCCACCACCGTGCCATCTTCAAGCTTCAAGGTGAAGTGCAGCGTCACTTCCATCCCGTCGTCAATTAGGTAATCGCTCATTACTCTGCTCGCTATTGGGTGACACCGCAGCCGTAAACCTCTTGGGCGAGGCCGCGGGTTGATTAAACCACTCTTCGATCAGGTCACAGTCCGGTGAGCTTTCTTACGACGTCGCTCACCCATGACTGATTCCCAGATTAATCCGATGGCGCCTAGGGTAATCCCGATATCCGCCACGTTAAAAGCGGGGTAGTACCAACCGGCGACGTGAAACGATAGAAAGTCGACCACATAACCGTGCACTAACCGGTCATACAGATTACCCAGCGCCCCACCGATAATCAGCGGCAGCGAAATGGCCAACAGCTTTTCATCGTCTCTGACGCGAGAAAGCCAGATCGTTAGGCCCACGCTCGCGCCAATCGCGATCAGCGCAAAAAACCAGCGCTGCCAACCAGGGTGAGTCGCCAAAAAGCTAAACGCGGCACCGGTATTGTGCATTAACGTCAGATTGAAAAACGGCAGCACTTCCACCGGCTGCAGATACCCCAGCTGACTGCTGGCAATCGCCTTGGTGGCCAGGTCCAGCACAATCACAGCCACCGCCAGCCACAGCCAGCGCAACGGCTGCCGCATGGGCGGCCGAGTGCTAGTGGAGGCGACGGGTTCAGACTTAGGCATAGCGACGCACCTCACCCGGGCCATCCGGCAGGTTAAGAATCGAGCGCTCACAGAGCGTTGGGTGTTCAGGATGCGTACCCACGTCCGGGCGACGCTCCCAGCTGCGTTCACACTTATCAAACGTGCTGGCCACAACTGCTACCTTGAGTCCATTAAGCTCGCTATAGGCGGATGCCTCGGCATCCGCAAGCGGCTTGAGGGTCGCTTCCGAAGTAATCAGCACAAAGCGCAGCTCATCGCCCAGGCGTGACAGCAATGCATTGAGTTCATCGCTGACATACAGGGTAACTTCGCTATCCAGCGAGCCTTTGATGGCACCTTCGCTGCGCGCTTCTTCCAGTCGCTTATTCACCGCCTGCTTGACCTCAAGCACAGCTTCCCAGTACTCGCGGCCCATCTCGGCGTCGGTATCAAGGGGTTTCAGGCCGGTATAGTAGGTTTCCAGCAGCACGCTATCGCCACGCTTGCCTGGGATATGCTCGTAGATCTCTTCTGCAGTGAAGGAGAGGATCGGTGCAACCCAGCGCGAAAGTGCCTCGATGACGTGATAGAGCGCACTCTGGCAGCTGCGGCGTGCCAGCGAATCGGGCTGAGTGGTGTACTGACGATCCTTGATGATATCCAGGTAGAAACCGCCCAGATCGCGCGAACAGAAAGTGTGAACCTGCTGGTAAACGTCCAGGAAGCGGTACTCTTCATACGCTTTCTGAATGCGCTCCTGCAGCTGCAGTGCACGATCGACTACCCAACGATCCAGAGCGATCATATCGTCGAAAGCCACCATATCGCGCGCCGGATCAAAGCCGGTCAGGTTACCCAGCAGAAAGCGCGACGTGTTGCGAATACGCCGATATACGTCCGCTGTACGCTTGAGGATCTCATCCGACACGGCCATTTCATTGGAGTAATCGGTCGAGGCCACCCAGAGGCGCAGAATATCCGCGCCCAGCTTGTCCATCACCGACTGCGGCGCGACGACGTTGCCCAGCGACTTGGACTGCTTACGGCCTTGCGAATCAACGGTAAAGCCGTGGGTCAGCAGCTGACGGTATGGCGCATGGCCGTCGATTGCCGAGCCGGTCAGTAGCGACGAGTGGAACCAGCCGCGGTGCTGATCAGAGCCTTCCAGATACAAATCAGCCCGCGGGCCGCTTTCATGGCCATGCGGATGTGAGCCGCGCAGCACATGGCGGTGCGTAGTGCCTGAGTCAAACCAGACGTCCAGCGTATCGGTAATCTTGTCGTACTCGGCCGCTTCAGCACCCAGCAGCTCGGCGGCATCCAGGCTGAACCAGGCATCGATGCCCTGCTCCTGCACGCGTTTGGCGACTTCTTCCATCAGCTCAACGGTGCGCGGATGCAGCTCGCCGGTTTGCTTGTGCAGGAAGAACGGAATCGGCACGCCCCAGTTACGCTGGCGCGAGATGCACCAGTCCGGGCGGTTGGCGATCATGCTGTGCAGACGCGCCTGGCCCCAGGCGGGGGTGAACTGAGTCGCTTCGATACCTTCCAGCGCACGCTCACGCAGGGTTTTACCGTCTTTACCCTGGATATCCATGCCCACGAACCACTGGGCCGTCGCGCGGTAGATGACCGGCGTCTTGTGGCGCCAGCAGTGCATGTAGCTGTGCACGATGGGCTTGTGGGCCATCAGCGCGCCCACTTCTTCAAGCTTGGCGACGATGTTGGGGTTGGCTTTCCAGATCATCTGGCCGCCAAAGAACGGCAGATCATCAACGTAGACGCCGTTGCCCTGTACCGGGTTCAGCATGTCGTCAAAGCTCATACCGTGGGCACGGCAGGTATTGAAGTCATCCAGGCCGTAAGAAGGCGCAGAGTGCACGATACCGGTACTGCCCACTTCCGACTCGACGTAATCGGCCAGGTAAACCGGCGATAGGCGATCGTAGAACGGATGGCGGAAGTTGATCAGATCAAGCTTCTCACCTTGAGTGGTGGCAATGACCTCGCCTTGTAAACCAAAGCGCTCAAGGCAGCTTTCCACCAGCTCTTCGGCAAGCAGCAACAGGCGCTCGCCGGTATCGACCAGCGCGTAGGTAAATTCGGGGTGAACGTTGAGCGCCTGGTTGGCAGGAATCGTCCAGGGCGTGGTGGTCCAGATCACGACTGCCGCCGGCTTGGGCAGCTCGCTCAGGCCAAACGCGGCGGCAAGCTTGTCGGCATCTTCTACCGGGAAGGCCACATCAATCGCATCGGACTTCTTGTCCTGATACTCGACTTCCGCCTCCGCCAGGGCCGAGCCGCAGTCAAAGCACCAGTTGACCGGCTTCAGGCCTTTGAAGACGTAGCCCGCTTCAACCATGTCGGCCAGCGCGCGAATCTCGCCCGCTTCATTGGCGTAGTCCATGGTGCGGTAAGGATGATTCCAGTCGCCGATGATCCCCAGGCGCACGAAATCAGCCAGCTGTGTTTCGACCTGAGCACCGGCGTATTCACGGCATAGCTCACGGGCTTTTTCAGGCGCCAGGTGCTTGCCGTGTGTAGTTTCCACCTTGTGCTCGATCGGCAGGCCATGGCAGTCCCAGCCCGGCACGTAAGGGGCGTCAAAGCCCGCCAGGTTTTTCGACTTAACGATAATATCTTTTAAAATCTTATTAACGGCATGACCAATATGGATACTGCCGTTGGCGTAGGGAGGGCCATCGTGCAGTACAAACAGCGGTGCACCTGCACGCGCTTCGCGCAGGCGCTGGTACAGGTTCATATCCTGCCAACGTGAAACACGTCCCGGCTCCTGCTTGGGCAGCATGCCACGCATGGGAAAGTCGGTTTCAGGCAAGTTTAGCGTGTGCTTATAGTCCATGGTTCGGTCAGCCGTTGTTAGTATCGGCAGCGTCATCCGCCGAAGAAGGATCAGAAGAATTTGTCTTGGAAGCCGTTGTCTTGGAAACCACTGTATTTGAAATCATGGCCTCACGCCCAAGCGGGGCCGAGGCCAGCGGTAGCGCGGTATTACGGTCAGTGACTGCCGTCGCAAAGTAGCGATGCGCTTGACCCTGATCGCGCTCAATTTGCGCTTTTAGCGCATCAAAGTTGTCGAATTTCACTTCCCCACGAAGCCGCGCACAGGGAAATACCGTCATGCGCTTGTCGTAGAGATCACCATCAAAATCAAATAGGTGCACTTCCAGGGTGGGCCGTTTGGAACCCACCGTGGGTCGAAAACCTACGTTGGCGACCCCGTGATGGCGCTGGCCGTTTTCAAGCGTCACCCCAACGGCATACACACCTCGCAGGGTTAATGGCTGAGGTAACAAGGGCAGATTCGCCGTGGGTACGCCGATAGTGCGGCCCAGCTGCTGGTCACGCACCACACGCCCTTCAAGCGAGTAAGCCCGGCCCAGCAGGCTTGCCGCCACGGCGAAGTTACCGCTGGCAAGCAAGGTACGCACCCGGGAGCTTGAAACACGCTCATTCTCGACCGTAAAGGTGCGGGTATGCTCCACTCCAAAGCCGCGTTCTTCGCCCACCGCCGCCAACAGCGCAAAATCGCCCTGCCGGTCGCAGCCAAAACGAAAGTCATCGCCGACCACCAGATGCTTAACATTCAGCCCTTTGATCAACACCTGATCAATAAATTCGCGCCCGGTCAGACTTCTAAGCGCGTTATTGAAAGGCAGGCACAATACCTGCTCAGCACCGTACTGGCCTAATAGACGCACCTTTTCGCGCAGACGCGTCAAACGTGGCGGGGCCTGGTCGCCGGCAAAATACTCACGCGGCTGGGGCTCAAACACGACCACCGTTAACGGCACGTTCAGGCGTGCGGCATGTTCGCGGCACTGCTGCAAAATCGCCTGATGGCCACGATGCACGCCGTCAAAATTACCAATGGTAGCGACGCAGCCACGTTGTGCCGCCGCCAGATTGTGCAGTCCTCGAATGACGCGCATGGCACCTCAGCCGTTAATAATTTGCCGCTCCCAGGCCTTATCAGGCTTAGGCGAGGCATAAAAACCTCTGATTATAGCGAACCTACGCTAATATATGTCTAACTCTCTACGTTTCAACGTATCGATTTAGCTTTGCATCTTAAAATGCCGGGGCCGCAAACCAAACGCCGCTAGCCAAACAAAGTAAAGCGAACCGCCCAACCCGACCAGGCCACTCACCCAGGCAACGCGCTGCCACAGGCTAAACCCAAGCCACTCCTGCCACCCAGGCGACACCCCATAGAGGGCGACCGCCATTAATGCACTGCCGCCTAATAGCTGCACCGCATAACGCCCCCAGCCCGGCTGAAACACCAACACACCCTGCTTGTGCAACAAGTACCCCAGCAGGCCAGCATTCAAAAATGCCGAAAGCGCGGTGGCTAACGCCAGACCAGCATGGGCCAGCGGCCAGATCAAGATAAGGTTGAACACCATATTAGCAACCATGGCGATGATACCCACCTTCACCGGGGTTCTGGTGTCCTGGCGGGCAAAAAACCCGGGAGCCAATACCTTGATCAACATAAAGGCCACCAGGCCAAAGGCATAGGCGCGCAGGCTCATCGCCGCCATTTGGATATCGTTATCGGTCATTGCGCCATAGTGGAATAGCGTAATCAACAGAGGTTCCGCCAATACGGCCAGCGCCAGCGCAGCGGGCAGGCCTAACAGCAGCACCACACGAATCGCCCAGTCGAGCATGGCGGCAAAATGTTCCTTGGACTGCGAGGCATGGCGCTTGGAAAGCGCAGGCAAAATGACCGTTCCAATCGCCACGCCAAACACACCCAACGGCAGCTCGACCAGACGATCAGAGTAATAAAGCCAGGAGACGCTACCCGCGGTAAGCAGCGAGGCTAATACCGTATCCAGCAATAAATTGATTTGCGATACCGATACCCCGAACAGCGCGGGGGCCATCAGCTTTAAAATACGCTTAACGCCGTCGTGGGCAAAATTTGGCCAGGGCGTGGGCATGAGTCCTAATCGCATTAAAAACGGCACCTGGAAAACCAACTGGGCAGCCCCGGCAATCAGCACGCCCCACGCTAGTGCCATGGCGGGTTCTTCCATTAGCGGCATTAAAAACAGCGCCGCCCCAATCAGTGAAAGATTGAGCAAAACCGGGGTAAACGCAGGCACCGCAAAGCGGTTCCAGGTATTGAGTACGCTACCTGAAAATGCCGTGAGCGAAATAAGCAGCAAATACGGGAACGTCAGCCGCAGCATATCGGCCGTCAGCGCGTGTTTGTCAGGGTCGCTACCAAAACCTGGGGCAAATACCCAGATCAGCCAAGGCGCGCACAGCATTGCAATGGCAGTGATCAGGGCCAGCAACGCCGTTAAACTACCCGCCACCGCGTTTAAAAGCTCGCGGATTTCCTGCTTACTGCGCTGGGTCGAGTATTCGGAAAGCACCGGCACAAAGGCCTGGTTAAAGGCGCCTTCGGCAAACAGGCGGCGCAGAAAGTTAGGAATCTTGAAAGCTACAAAAAACGCGTCCGCGCCATCGCCCGCCCCGAGCAGGGTCGCGACCACCACATCGCGCACCAATCCCAATACGCGCGAAAGCATGGTCATGGCACTCACCACCAGCCCTGAGCGCATTAGCCCACGGCGTGGCGGCACATCAAGCGTAGTAGAGGTTTCGTTAGGGGGCGTGCTTTGGGTCATTTCTTGATCCATGGGCGCTGGCAACCAATACCCATCAAGGGGCGCTAGATAAAACCATCAGACACAAAAAAACCGGCCGTAGCCGGTTTTTTATGGCGCCTGCCGGCTTACGCCGCCAGAGCCTTAATACGCTTGTTCAAACGGCTTTTCAGGCGCGCTGCTTTCTTCTTGGAAAGCACGTCCTTATCAGCGATACGGTCAACGACCGGCTGCATTGCCTTGAACTCTTCCATCGCCTTGGCGTGGTCGCCAGTGCCAATCGCTTTGATCACACGCTTGATATAGGTGCGGACCATGCTGCGCTGGCTGGCTTTCAGGACGCGACGAGTCTCGGCCTGGCGGGCGCGCTTGCGTGCTTGCTTGCTGTTCGCCACAGGTATCTCCTTGGAGAATAAAGGTTGCCGCTAATTCGGCAACGGATTAACTATGTATGCGCCGCTGATGTGCTCACTCTTAAAGGTGCCCACCACACGACTTCCGTAACAACCAATTGATTTGACGAGCAATTAAGCTAAGTCAAAGTGTGTGACCGGCAGTCAATTAGGCTGCCCGCCCACGGGTCTTGTCTGAGAGGATGGCGTAGTCTATCACGCGTAAAGCGCCCTTGCTAGCGCATTATAAAACGCCCTTCAAGCCCTTTTAAGGCAGCGGCTGGCCCGTCGGGGCAAGTATTTTACGCAAAAAGTGCTGCGTACGCGGGTCTTTAGGCGCGGTGAACAACTCCTCGGGCGGGGCTTGCTCGATGATCTGCCCTTCATCCATAAAAATCACCCTATCCGCCACGTCTCGGGCAAACTGCATTTCGTGGGTCACGATAATCATGGTTTGCTGTTCAGTGGCAAGCTGCTTCATCAAACTCAGCACTTCATCCACCCATTGCGGGTCTAATGAAGAGGTGGGTTCATCAAACAAAATCACATCAGCGTTGGCGGCCATCGCCCGGCCAATGCCAACGCGCTGCTGCTGGCCGCCGGAAAGTGCCGCCGGGTAAGCATCGGCTTTATCGGCCAGGCCAATACGCTTAAGAATCTCTCTTGCCCGCGCATGGGCTTTTTCCTTGGGCATTTTATCCACGACGATCATGCCCTCACTGATGTTCTGAAGCGCCGTTTTATTGGCGAACAGGCCATAGTTCTGAAACACAAACGCCGTCCGTCTACGCAGCTTTAAAATATCGGCGCGGCTGGCCTTCTGCACATCCACCCGCAGATCACCAACGGTGATGCGCCCCGAGTCCGGACGCTCCAAAAAATTGATGCAGCGTAAAAGGGTTGATTTGCCTGTGCCTGAAGGGCCGATAATCACAATGATCTCACCCCGTTCAAGGGTTAAATCAATATCGGCAAACACGCTCTGCTTACCAAAACGCTTGGTGACGGCTTCAAGCGAAATCATCGTTGATATGCCCTATTCAGATAAATTTCCAAGCGGCGCTGGCCCCACGAGAGTATTTCCACCACCACCCAGTAAATAACCGCCACGAGCAAAAAGGCTTCCAAGTATAAGAAACTGCTGGCGGCCTCTTTTTGGGTTGCCCCCATTAGCTCTGTGACGCCCAGCGTAAAGGCCAGCGACGTCGCCTTAATGATATCAATGAAGTAGTTCATCAATGTTGGCGTGGCCACACGGGTAGCCTGAGGCAGAATAATACGCCGCATCAGCTGTGGCTGGGTCATGCCAATCGATAGCGCCGCTTCGGTTTGGCTACGGTCAATCCCCACGATAGCGGCACGAATCGACTCGGCCATGTAGGCAGAGAAGTGCAGCGTCAGCCCCATGACGGCAGCCGTTACACCGTTGATCGATACCAACGCTTCAACCAGCTGAGGCAAGCCGTAATAAAACAGGAACAGCTGCACCAACAGCGGCGTGCCCCGAAAAAACGAGATAAACAGCAGCGCAAAGCCGTTTAAAAGCGGCACGCGGGTAACGCGAATCACGGCTAGTAAAGAGGCGAGTACCAGCGCCAGCAGCATGGCGATAGTCGCCATTTGAAGGGTAAGCGGCAAGTAGCTTAGAAGGACCGGTAACAGCCCCCACATATATTCCAGATTTAGCATGTCAGCATCGCTTATAAGCAAACGGCCGTGGATTACCCACGGCCGACGTTACGACAAAGTAGCGTTTATTCCGACTGCTGGGTGATATCGGCATCAAACCACTTTTCCGATAGCTCGCGTAACGTGCCGTTATCACGCAGCTCGGTTAACGCTGCATCTACCCGATCACGCTGAGCATTACCTTGTTCATTGTTACGAAACGGCAGCGCATTCTCAATGATCGTAAAGGGCTTGCCCGCAAGCGCCAGGGGTAATCCGCGCTCTTTAATCACCTGGGTGGCGCTTACGCGGTCCATAATAAACGCGTTGATACGCCCCAGCGCTACATCCTGTTCGACGTTTGACTCGTAGGTGCGGATATCAATCTCGGCCGCATTGGGCAGCTCGCGCAGCAGCTGCTCGTAGTTAGAGCCGAGGTTAACCGCCACCGTTTTACCGGAAAGATCTTCTACGCCCTCAATGGACTCGTTACCCGCCCGAACCACCACCTGCGCGCCGTCATACACATAGGGCTCGGTAAATACGTATTTGGCTTCGCGCTCGGGGGTAATCGTAATCTGGTTGGCAATCGTATCGATGCGCCCGGAATCCAGCATGCCGGCTAACCCGGAGAAGCTCGCCGTCACGAACTCAACGTCGTCTCCAGTGATTTCGCCTACCGCATTCATTACATCAACCTCAAAGCCTTTGAGCTCGTCGCGCTCAACAAAGGTAAACGGAAAATAGCCGCCGGACATCCCCACCTTCAGCGTATCGGCCTGAGCTTGCACAGCAGCAAAACCGCTGGCCAGACTTAATGAAAGTACCGCGACTAATGCGTTTAAACGGCGTGTTCGAGTCATCTGTTGGCATCCTCATCGGCAAAGATCATTTGCCCTGGTGATAGGGTTAGGCTGGACAGGCTTTGATAAGCAGCGGATCAGCTATGCATGCATCATAAACACAAAAAAGAATATTAAAAATAGTTTTTATGCATCATGGTTATTAGAAATTACATAAGAGCATGCGCGCTATTGCTGACACACCAGGATACTGCCCTTGATAGCCAATTGTAGACACACATGAAGGACGCCGTTAGCGCAGGTAATAAACG
Organism: Vreelandella zhanjiangensis DSM 21076; assembly: GCF_000377665.1. Classification (GTDB taxonomy): domain Bacteria; phylum Pseudomonadota; class Gammaproteobacteria; order Pseudomonadales; family Halomonadaceae; genus Vreelandella; species Vreelandella zhanjiangensis. The sequence goes on from NZ_KB898656.1 coordinate 61,374, forward strand.
GATTTTTAACCGCCGGTGATATTTTTGAAGGTTTTACGTGAGGCTGGCTGACGTTCTTCATCAAGTATCGACCCACCCAGAGCGGCAAATTCCTCACTTAATTCAACCAGCTTGCCCAGCTGTAGTTTATCGAAACCGCGCTTGCGCTTGGGCTTTTCAACAATCAGGCTTACTCCGCCCACTACGTTCGCTTCCTCTAAAAACACCTCTTCGGCGGGCATATCCCCCGGCGGGTAGGCGTTGGCTATGCGTATCGGGTTTTGCGGGGTCACACCAGAGGCTATATATAACTGAAGCGAAGCGTCATAACGCGCCTCCCACGTTTGCAACAGAGCGTGGATTTTTTGGTTAAGTGTTACGTTAGGCTGCTCAAAAATGACAAACAGAGAATACGAGGCACTAGGTGGCAGTGTGGAAGGAGGAGAGGGAGGAGCGTTATCTAGCTCTGTAGAGGGCGTAGGTTTAGCCACTGCCGCGCTTTCTTTTACTGGCACAGAGCTTGGCTTAGCGCGTGGCGAAACTGCTGACTGTCTAGCACGTTTACCCGCAACGGTTAGCCAAAAGCTATCCCGCCCGGCTACCAGCCCCAGCGCCTCTTTCTTACAGAAAAAGAAATAGCCGACGACCACTAGCGTATTAAAGCTTAACCAACCTGCCGCAATGGCCAGAGTTAACGCCAGCGTACGTGGATCCATATTAATTCCTGCTAGATGCGCCAATGGCGGCTACGAAAAGAGGCCGCTTAAAGTATTTAAAGAGGTGTTTATTATTGACTAGTCTTCAATAAGATCAACATCTGCTTGCTACGCCTTTAGTGGGGGTCTTCTTTGAGAACGAGCCCGCGCACGTTTGCATAAGCAATAATTAAATTAATATTTTGCGTTATTAATTATTCCTCGCCTTGCCCTTCATTAACGTTCGTGGCAACTTCATCGTTGACAGGAAAATCATCACGTTGAAGGAGCAAACGAATGAAATGCACCGCATGCCAGCAAGGTAATCTTGTTCCCAGTTTTATAGATGCACTTTTTAGATCTCACACGTGCGACAGCTGCAGTGGTAACTGGATATTGATAGAGGATTACATTAGCTGGAAAGAGCGCCATCCTGAACACGTGTTTGATGACGATCATATTGAAAACATTGATGCTGAAGATACGGTCGGCGCGATGCTCTGCCCGATGACGGGTAGCATCATGAGCAAGTTTCGAATCACTAAAGACCATGCCCACCGAATTGACTACAGCGCAAGAGTAGGCGGCGTTTGGCTTAATCAGGGCGAGTGGGAAATGCTGGTAGCTGAAGGGCTTGCCGGCAATTTAAATGCCATCTTGACCGACCAGTGGCAACAGCGTATTCGCCAGGAAAAAACCAGCGAAACATTTGAAAATTTATATCGCAGTAAATTTGGCGATGCAGAATATCAAAAAGCTCAGGAAGTTCGCGAGTGGCTACACAATCATTCTCTACGAGCCGATCTGCGCGCTTTTTTGATGGCCGAAAATCCCTACTCCGCTATTAATTAAGATTTTTCAGATAAGCAATATCCATCACAAGATGAGGAATACCTTAGTATTATTGAGGTATTCCTGCCCAATGGCTACTACATCACAGAACCGATGACCACGGACTTGTAGTAGATGCGCTTCTCATGATGGTTCAATATTCACCGGCCTGAGCGCCAAGAGCTACAAACGCCCCGGCAAGCTGTTGGTATCATCCAGGCGAGGCTCCTGATCCAGTAGCTTAGTGCGCCACGCTGGAATCTCTTGCTCGTCAACATCCAGGCGCTTCAACCACTGGTCGGCCGCCCAACCGGTCAAACGCAGCTCACCGTGACGCGAACCACCGTGTAAATCCCCGACCGTTTCGCAGCGGATACCTTTGAGTAGATGGTTCAACAACACGTAGGGGGTTGGTTTAGGGTCTTCAGCATCGCCAGCAATATAAGCGTAAGCCCCCGACTGAATAACCACACTAGCGCCTAAATCATACAAAGCAAAATGGCTGCTAGGCAGCTGCGCTTGCAGGGAATCCAGCCCCCCAACCAGTTGCAAACGCTCCTGGTTGAGTAGCGTCAGCCAACTGACGGTTTTGATCTTGGCTTGTTTGAACTCGGGTCGTTTAGCCAGTAAGCCCGCCGTCCCCGCATCCAAGCCGGGCATGCGGTCAGCCATAAAAGCCTCTGTCGGCTCGTTCTCGCTCCGATTTGTCACGGAAAGGTTAAAGGCATGCCCCGCATAACCCTGCTCTGGGTTTAGCAACCGCGCAAAATCCAAGAACAAACGCAGAAAGCTTAGCGGATGCTGCTCTTGATAGAGCAACGGAATGGAGAACTCCAATACGCTAAGGTCACGCCCAATTTTTGCTTCCCAAGCCGCTCGACCAAAAATATCGAAGTACCAAGCACTCGCATCATTGGATTGCTCGCCGCTGGTGTAGTAAAAGCTTAGCGGGTAATTCTCATCCATGCGGGAGAGCATATCGCGTAACGACCTGGCCTCCGTATAGGGAGTTAACGGACTGCCTTCTGGCGGCTCCTCGCGCCAGAGCCAGGTAAGGTGGGGCTCGGCCAGACGTTTGAACGCATCAAAGCATTGGCATAGCGCCTCGCGTACCGCAGGCGTATGCGCCCCTTTGAAATAGAGCGTGCCCCGTAAGCACAGCATGGCCCCAATATAGTCCTCGGGGCCGTCTCTCATCCAAAAATTGCCGGGGATTTCGGTCGGCTGAGTAATGTCCCCCCAACGGCGGGCTGGGGAGATATTTCTTATCATCAAACGTCGCCGATAATGACCGAGCCCGAGCCTTCGATCACGGTATTGCCGTGGGCGCCGACGCTACTGAGAACGGCGGCGGGCTTGCCATTGATGAATACCGTCGATGAAACGGTCCCGGTAATGGGGCTGCCACAGGCCGACTTGTCGCCGAGTCGTGACGCGGACAATCCGTCGTGAAACACGTCGGGGGAGCCCTCGACCAGCGGGTTGGTTCCGTGCCCGGGTATCGGGCACGCGGTGTCGTCGGTCACACGTGCTGCTGGCTTTCCACTCATGGTCAAACTCCTTGAAAAAGCGTATTTTCGGCTCTCACACCGGTACGTCATCGAAGGCCGCCTCAGTCTTCATTCTGGCGTGTCTTGCCCCATTGCCCAACCCCTTCGGCAATCAGGCTTAACTGACGCACCACCAACGCGCCGGTCTCTTCATCGCCGCCGGTGAGCTGGCGGCGCTTGAACTCGCGTTTGATATTTTCCCAACGCTTTCGCTCATCATCGTTTAACGTGTTACGCAGCTCCTTGAGCTTCAGAAGGTTCTCTTCAGCCCCCTGAGTGAGCAGCTGTGCCTCACCCACGTAATGGTCGTCGATGATATCTTCCAGCTCTTCATCGCTGAGAATAGGCGATATCTTTTCCGCCAGGCGATTCATGTTCCGGTAGCTGCCTTGAAGACGGAAAGGCGGCTCCGTACGGTACTCGTCCGCCTGAGCGCTGGAGGCGATGTACTGTTGATTGACGCGCAAGACCACTTCGCGCACCTTGAACATGTTCTTCAGCACGGCCACGATCTCTTCGCGCTCTGCCCCACTGTAGTCGTGTTCAAAATCGGTGCTGGGAACATTGCGCCCGGCGGCCACATCGGCAAAGCGATAGAAGTCGTCAAGCCCCCGCGTAGCCAACGGCGCCAGCACCGTATTGGCACTCATCGAGTTCTCGATATAGGAGAGCGCGAACACTTCCTCCATGCCACTCAGTACATCCCCCAGGTTATACACATCCGCCCGGTTGGAGAGCATGTCAGGCACCTTGAAGACATCCCCGCTTTCCGTATACGGGTTGCCCGCCATGGCAATACAGAACCGCTTGCCGCGCATGTCGTAGGTTTTGGTGCGGCCGTTCCAAATTCCGTCAATGCGCCGACTGCCATCACACAACGAGATAAATTTCTGTAGAAATTCAGGGTGCGTATGCTGAATATCATCAAGGTAGAGCATGACGTTATTGCCCATTTCAAACGCCAGGTTCAGCTTTACGAGCTCGGCACGGGCGGTGGAGTGTGTGGCGGACTCCGGGTCCAGTGACGTCACATCGTGCCCAAGGCTTGGGCAGTTGATCTTCATGAAGATCAGCCCCAGCCGGTTGGCGACATACTCCATCAAGGTGGTTTTACCGTAGCCCGGTGGCGAAATCATCATCAACAGGCCGCTGTTATCGGTGCGCCGGGAGTCACCCACCGTGCCCATCTGCTTGGCAAGGTTATCGCCAATGATCGGCAGGTAGCTCTGGGTAATCAGCTTGTTGCGCACGAATGAGTTCAGCGGCTTGGGCGCGTACTCTTCCAGCCTCAAGCGCTCGCGCTGCTCCTGCAGGATACGCTGACGCCGCTCTTGAAGCGCCGACCAGTCACGCACGACCACCTGTTGATGATGACGTAGACGCTCCTGAAAATCGTCCAGCTGCAGCGTAAGCTGCTGCTGTTCAAGGCGCTCGTGCTGCCCCAACAGCCCCTCGACACTAAAGGCCAGTTCGACACTATGCGGCGTGGTTTTCAACCGCTCGGCCGTATTGAGCATGGCGATGGCTTCCGGCAGGTAGTGAAGCAAACCCTCCTGCCCCGCCTGTTTGGCATGCGCCTGCAGCCAGTGTGACGTGATGGTCCAGCGCGCACCGGGCTGCCCCATGACAACGGCCAATGCCTCTTGAAAGTGCCCGTAGTGCCCTTGACGCTGCATGGTGGTGATAAAGCTCTCCACCAGATTGGCCGCGTATTGGGTCACAGGAAAGCTATCGCTCTCTTCGGCTAACTGGCGCACCAGAAACTCGGTAGCGCTGGCAAGCTGGCTAGGCGAGCTAGCAAGCTGATGCGTCTTCATGAAGGCTTCTAGTTGCGGCTCGACCTCCTGCATCAAGGCGCGGATCAGGTCTTCGTTATTCATGATCCGACAGAGAATGCCCGCAGACAGACAGCGCGCACGCAAATTGCGAGTAGCGTTCTCGTCGCTTGAGCGATCGGCCCAGAAAAGCATGCCAAGCGCCCTGGGCAATGGCCCGAACCCAAGCTGTCCTGCGCTTTGGAGCGCCGGCCACAGGGTGCGCACGATCAACGCCGCATCATGATCGTGAATCCCCTTCTCGTACCCTTCCCGATAGCGCGGAGAAGCGAAGTTGGCAATTTGACGCTGCAGCTCCGTGATATCTTCTACATTGACTGTCGCACCACCTGACGATGACATCTCCTGCATGAACAGGTAAGCGAGGTACTCGGCACGGTAGACGGCACGACTTTCCGAAGGCAGCGACATGCTCCAGTAGTCTTGCAGCTCGGTCAGACGCGAATCATCCAACGGTTCGTAATATTGGGTCCCCGTCAGATGAAGCATGATGCTCTCGTTACGGGGTACCAGCGTCAGGTCAAGGTTCTGCTGATTGACGCTGAAACGGTGACGAGGCCCCAGGCGGATCACATTGCCACCTGACTCATAGATGTCGGCGCGGTCGCGCACGCTGCGCATTGCCGCATCCTGAGAGGCACGCAGGCGGCCTGAAATATCGTCCGCTTCCAGGTTGGCTCCGAAGCTGCGCAGCTCATCCACCATGCTGCGCACCTTGGCAACCATGGCATCCGCGGCAAAGAAGCTGTGCAATTCTTCCAGCGTTTCGAAGCGTTCGGTGCGACGCGTAACGTTGGATAAAATCCGCTGGCTGGCATCGGTCAGAGTAGAAACGCGACGCTGACGCTCGTCTTGAAGCTGCTGACGGCGTCCTTCAATACTTTCATGAGCGCTTTCGCGCTGCTCAAGAATGGTGGTTAAAAACTCGTCAAACTCACCAAACTGGCTCTCCAGCTCCTGCAACTGATCCAGCATGCGGGTCATCAGTTGATCACAGTCGTCGGGCTCGCGCAGGGCGCCTACGCCGTTGGCAAGGCTCTGTTCGAACAGACGAATCTGTGCGGCAAACTGCGCCTGGGCCTCGGCACTGCCCTGTTCGCGCAGGCGGATCTCCGCCTCGGAACGCTGCTGATTGATGGAGGCATAAATGCTCGAAATATTTTCGGTAATGCGCGTCTGCTCAATGGCATCGCCGCCTGACATGGAAGACAGCAACCCCTGAATCATATCCAGCCCGGCGGTCAGCTCACGATAACGCGCGACATATTCCGCCAGCTGCTGGCGGGTTTCTGCCTCCCCCACCTGCGCCTTAAGCTCCGCCAGGGTTTCCCGATAGCCATCCAGCGCTTCAGGTTGCGCCAGAAAGGAGAAGGTCTGCTTCGTCAGCGACGCTTCCGCCGTATCAAGCGCCTGCTCGAGTGTCTTGAGACGCGCTTCATCGAGATAGCGGCGCTCGCGAAGCGCCATTAACCGCCCCCGATGATCACGCAACCGCTTCAGGTAGGTCACGAAAACATCGGGCGCTTTCCAGCTGCTGGGTTTCAGCTCACGCAGTAAGTCGGCCTGCTGTTTACCTACCTCATCAAGCGCTTGAGCGGTCTGAGCGCGGATAGCCTGTACTTTTTCGTATTCGTCGAGCATCAACTCAGCGGTATGCTTGAGTTGCTCGAGCGCTTTATGGATAGCGCTAAAGTCAGGTTCGCCAATCCAGTAAAACTGATTCAGCGTTCGGTCGACGCGGCGAATAATGGCGTTAAAGTGCCGCTCGGTCGCCTGCTGTTCGCTGGATAACTGAACGATGCTATTGAGCTCAGCGATACCGCGCACCAGTTCCGGATTACCGATTCGCCCAAGCGGCGTATCGTTACGCACCGCGTCTTGCGCATGGAATCGCTCCGACATAAACGGCGTGGCCCAGACCTGAATGGGATGCACCAGCGTCGGCTCATCTTCGGCATAAAAAATCGCCAGATGCCCATTTTCAAGCAGCGCCGCGCCGTGCCCGACCATGGGTGTGTCTACCTGTTTCTGGATCAGGTTATAGCGATAAAGCACCACCTGCCCGGTTTGCGGTGCATAGAAGACGTAAAGAACATCTTCCCCATTAGGCGAGCGCACCATGCGCTTGAAACGTAGATCATCTTCAGGCACTTCATAGGTGGTTAATTCGCCCGTATTCAGGTAGAACCCCGATGGGAAAATCAGGCCATGATTTTCCGGCAGCTCAATCACCGACCCTGCCATGGCATCGACACGCTTAACGTGTTGCTCAGCGCGGTTAAAAAGATAGTAACGCCACTGCTTTTCGTTAAAAGGCAGGATGCGGATAAGCAGTACCGCGCCCAGGTCGGCGTATTCAAAGGTGGCATCGTCCAGGGACTGGGAGTCGGAATCGACCGGATCGGTAAAGATACCTTCGCCGCTGCTGGTGTTATTTTCGATCTTGAAGGTAATATTGCCGCGCAGGTTATCGACAAATACCGTATCAAGAATATTCAGGTGAGGCGCGCGCCCCTGCTCCTGCAAGTCGCGCCCCGCCTCCTGCCAGGCAAAAGCGAACCGCTCTGGAAACACCAGATCGCGCTCTCCGCGATTATCGATATAGCGGCTTACCTCACCCTGAGCCGTCAGCTCCCACCGAAAAACCCGAACGTCACTGAGCTTTTCGCCAATCTGAAAAGCAATCAGCAGTTTGTTATTTAACGTTACCAGCTGCACCAGCGTGGCGTGACTGTAGTACTGCTGCAGTTCCCGGAAGTCCCGAGTGAACTGCTCATCGGTTAAGAAACTGTCCGTGAGAGGCGCTTCTGTCAGCTCTAATACGTCTTCATCGTCCTTGAGATGGTAAAGCGCGAAAATATCTTTAGCATCCAAGGCTTTACGCAGGCCCAGCTGCACATTGAACCCAAACAGAATTTGATCGCCAATGCGCACCATGTCGCGAGCGATAGCGTTGTTTTCAGTACGCACCCGGGCACGGCCTAACAGCGCCATGCTGCTGCTTCCAAAAACGCCTGCACGTGCTTCGTTCAACTGACCGACGGATGTATTCAGCTCACTGCCCTGAGTTCGCAGGCGGCGTTGAATGGTCTCGAATGCTGTGCTTTCTCTAACAATATTCTCGACCGACGACGGCTCCTTCGACATAGCGTCCTTCGACATAGTGTTCATCCTGAAAAAAGTGCTCAAGCGCAATAGCAAAGACCGCAGCGTGATGACACATGCGGTCTTGGGAAGGCGACGGAATATTCGGCTGTATCATGCCAAGCAAGGCGGCTCTTGATGAGCCGCCTCTTTTATCAGGCCGATTCCGAGGACTTGCTCGACCCCATGGCACGGCTGGCAAGGCCTGCCAGCGTGGCTTGAAGCGCCGGGGACTTGTCGAGCACCCCCTGCACCGTCTTGCCATAGCCAAGGCCGGTGGCAAATTTCTCGAAGATATCGCCGTCACCACCAATCAGTTCGAACTTGGCATTGTGCAGAGCCGCTGACATCACTTTGCCGTTCTCCAGCATGCCCGTACGCTGCGCCTCGATCTGTGCCATCACTTCTTTCTCGTGCACTTCGAGGTTCATGCGGAATTCTTCAAAGTGGCGCGCCTCTTCCGACATGTTGTCGTAAGCACGCAGTTTCTCGACCAGGCCATTCGCTTCGGCCTTTGCCATCGCTTCGCGGGCCTGGGCCTTGGCGGTACCCAGTTTCTCTTCGCCCATGGCCTCAGCTTCAAGGCGCTGCTCAAGCACTCGCACTTCCGCCATGCCGGTATCTTCGTCCGCCTTGGCTGTCGCCGTCTTCACTTCGGCCAGTGCCAGGCCTTCGCTACGCTGGGCATGAGCCCGCGCTTCAAGCACCTGCGCTTCGGCCAAGCCTTCAGCTGCCAGTAACGCCTGCTGACCACGCGCCTGCTTCTCTTCGGCTGCCGCACGTTTCTCGGCGGAATCCAGCTCCGCCTGGGCACGGATGATGGTCTCTTCGGCTTCAAGCTTGGAACGCTCGAATGCCGCTTCAGCCGCACGTACTTCCTTAAGCTTGCTCTCCTCGGCAACCGCCTGCGCCGCCGTCAAGCTGGTGACTTTCTTACGCTCAGCTTCAGCGCGGTTGCGCACATCGCTGATGTTCTCTTCTTCTTCAGCCACGTTGCGCTCAACGGCGATACGCTGGCTGGTGATATCGGCAATTTCCTTGCGCTCTTCTTCCAGCGCTTTTTCCATGCCGATACGCTCAATTTCTACTGCGCGCTCGCGGTTAACGTCTTCAAGCTCTCTGGCCTGACGGATCCGCACCTCCTCGATTTGCACCGCACGCTCGCGCGCCTTGGCCGCCATTTCAATCTGACGCTGCTTGTTCTCTTCGGCAATGGCCAGCTCTTCGTCAGTCTTGATACGCGCCGCTTCACTCTTGGAGCGCTCCTGGTGAAGTACCTGCTCGGCTTCCGATTCCTCACGCGAACGCAGGCTTTCAATTTCACGACGCTGGCGTGCTTCCGCATCGGCCTGGGTACGTTCAAGCTCTAACGCTGCCTCACGGGCCGAGACATTTTTGCGCTGAATTTCGAGTTCCTGATCACGCTCCAACCGGTTGGTTTCAACATTGTGCTTCGCCGTAATTTCGGTGATGCACTTGATACCTTCAGAATCCAGAATATTATGCGGGTCAAGCGAGCTTTTAGGCGTTTGTTCCAGATAGTCGATCGCGACATCTTCAAGCACATAGCCGTTCAGATCCTGACCGATGGTCTCGACGATGGCATCACGGAACTGCTGGCGCTCATCAAACAGCTGCATGAAGTCCATCTTCTTGCCGACGGTCTTTAACGCTTCGCTGAATTTGGCATTAAACAGCTCATTCACTGCATCGCGGTCAGATGCCCGGTTCACGCCCACCGACTTGGCTACACGCAGCACATCTTCGGCAGTGGCGTTCACCCGCAGATAAAACGCCACGCTGATATCGGCGCGCAGGTTATCGCGGCAAATCAAACCCTCTTTACCGGTACGATTTAGCTCAAGGGTAATCACGGAAATCTTCATGATCTCCGCGCGGTGGATAACCGGCAGCACCATCGCACCGGTGAAATACACCTTAGGTGTCGTCGAAAGATCGTTGACGATCAGCGTCTCGCCCTGATCAATCTTGCGATAGAACGTCTTGATCAGCGACAGGCCCGCTATGATGAGGATAACAATAGCGCCAATGCCAAATAACAGCGGCATAACCCACGATAAGTCCATTTTCTTCTCCTATACCCAGGCAGTTAATCGGCTAAGCCGGTTTTAAAGTCATTCTCAGGCATCACCCAGTAAGCGTCTTCATCGGCGAGATAGTGAATCAGAATGGCGCGATCTCCACGCGCTAAGGGCTTATCACTACGAATCTGTAATATCAGATGGTCGCCTTCGATATAGGTATCGGCTCGGCCCCGCGCTCTATCAACACTGCCAGAACGCACCGTACACAGCGTACCGGTTAAACGCTCTTCAGTAGGCAGATGCAGGGCAGGTTTAAATAGAGGGCGTAAAGGGCGAATCACAAAAGAGGTAACAAAAATACCCACGGCAAAACTAACTAACAGTAAGACAGCGTGAAACAGCCAGAGTAATAAGCCAGGGTTAAGACGCGTGCCAACCAGAAGCTCACCAAAATAACTAAATAACCAGCCGCCTAAAGCGACGAGCGTAATCACTAACGGCAGTGGTACACCCTGAAGGCCAAGCGTTGCCAGCAAACCGCCAACACCCATGGCGCCATCACCGCTTAGGTCTCCCTCTGGCACATCGCTATCGACCATACCGGATAGCGAAATAAGCCAATAAATAACGGCAACGCTTAACAGCACGGTAAAAATGACGGTTGGAAAACTGGTGATAATAGAAAAAAATAAAGGCATGTGCCTGAGATTCCTTAAACAGGGCGTAAGCGCCACCACTAAGCGATGCCGCTTGAATCAATCCTTTGTCGTCTCCGTAGGGGCAGTGCAAAACGGGAACGATATCGCACTGTTCAACAAGGTAATCAACCAGGCAACAAGCGCGAGGCGCCCCTAGAATCGACCAGATGAAACTACAGGAATGCTTCTCAAAATCAACAAACCAGGAGGCATTTGAGATATTGCTTACAAACGCTATAGCGAATGTCTTACAAAAAGATGGGCTTAACTAAAAGCGATGGACTCTTTATTCGGCTAACCGCCTGAGCGCTACCGAGTAAATAAATAAACAGCTGAACTAATCAAAACAAGCAGGCCAATACAACTCGTCCATATTTCTTCCTGAAAAGGGTCCCTTCTTGAATAGCGTTGGCGCTTACTTGGGTAATAACCCAGCGTTATGCATTTTACAAAAGGCCAGCCGACCCAGTAGCCAGCCTTAAATAAAAGATGGCCGACAACATGGCCAAAAAACCAACCTAGGCTTCGGGAAAATCCTTCAAAAAAATCGTCAAGCATTATTAGCTTCCAGAAAAGGTCTTGCCTATTTGGGAAGACGACTTTAAACGCAACATCCGCATACACTAGCGAAAAGCGGATAAAACGTACTCAGCCATAAATATTACTAACCGCTAGCGAGTAATCACTAAAAATTAGTGGTTGCAATGATCTCACTATAAGAATTCTCCCCTCTTATAGTAGAATCTGGAAAGACCTGAGTTGGCTCACCGCCTCAGGGAGCCTTTGATTTAGTAGCAAATCAAGATACTCATCGGCGGTAAAAGGCGGATTCTTCAAGCTCCTGCGGTGCCGCTGTACGGCCTGAATAACACTCCCTGGGCTTAAAGCCAACATATCTGTTAAAAACTCATCAGGATGTATGGCTCTGATGTCATGCTGGGCAAGCATATCGTTTGGAAAATCTTTAAGATTAAAAGTAATAATCGCTTCAGCACCCGTATGAATAGCACAAGCAAGCACATGCCGGTCATCTGGATCAGGTAACGCTAAACCATCAATTAAGGATTCAAACCCTTCCACCACTGCATCACGCGTGTGGATATCCATCAGTTCACGCACACGCTCAAGCTTCTCCCATGTCAAGTCATTACGCTGAGCTAATAAGCTGCGCATCCACTCATCATGTATTTGACGCGACCAACGTGCACGGTACAAATCAGTCATCGCCAAATGAATAAGCAAGCTTCTTAGTGGTGCAGGATAAAGCACGCAGGCATCGTACACGACGGTATAATAAGAGCTCATCAGTAACCCAGATTTAATGATTGATCGAGCGCTGACAGATCATCTAATGCCTGAAGCCGTTTTTGGTCGATCGCTTGTTTATACGCCATAAGATCTGAGTACTTTACCTTGCGCCTGTTTCCAACACGATGGAACGGGAGTTTGTTTTCATCCAACAGTTTAATAAAAGAGGGACGAGACATATTCATGGCATCAGCCGCTTCTTGCGTCGTCATTTCGGCATGTACTGGAATTAGTTTGACCATATTGCCATCGCCTAACTCGGTCAATATATCGACCAGCAGGCGGAGCGCACTAACAGGCACTTCAACCTGATGTGCTTTCCCGTCTTTACCAGTAAGCGACACTTTCTGGGTAGAAGCCTGGGTTTCAACATAGGCTGCAAGCTCTCTACTCGATAGCTTGGCAAGGATGGCTTCTTCTTGAGTGGGCAATGGGTTAGAAAGCGCGGACATCGCCTTTACTCCTTGGGTATTTTATAGAGTACATCATTGCTACAGCCTAGCATTATTCGAATTATTCGAAAAACAAAAAGTGCTAAGAAAAAAAATTTCAGCGCGCATGCGTTGCTAGGCCAAGCGAAAATGCGCCATCAGGCATTCATTAAACGGGTATTGCATCCGGAATTAGAGACCATACTTTTTCTTGCAAAAGCTCCCTTCTTGAACAGCGTTGATGCCGACCAGGGTAGTAACCCAGCGTTATGCACTTTACAAAAGGCCAGCCGACCCAGTAGCCAGCCTTAAATAAAAAGATGGCCAACAACATGGCCAAAAAACCACCCTAGACTGCGGGAAAATCCTTCAAAAAATCGTCCAGCATTATTAGCACTCCCCATGGGCGCTCTGGCTTTGCGAATCGTCACTAAGGGCGGCGGCAGAAAATACGATTTCACGATAGAGAATGGCCATGGCAATTGCTGAAAAGATAGATATGAAAAAGTTTACAACCACTCTGAGAGGAAAAAGATAAAGCTCGCCCAGAAGTAACTCGACAATACTCCAGCCAATGCTGGGAAGCAGTGCGAGCAGTACGAAAGCGCTTATTTGGTGCTGCCTAGAGAGCTGCCAGGCAAGTTTAAAGGTTATTTTTTGATCAAGGGCGATGCCCGGCAATACCAGCGCAAAGCGGCTATAAAAATAGCCAGCAGCCAGCATCATTAACCACGGCCCGCCAACGGGCACAAAGGCTAATAGCGACACCGGGATTAACAGCGCATAAAGCCCCAGTATATGAAGAAAAAAGCGTGTTTCTCTTCGCCCCCAAAAGAACCCCCAGCCAAAACGAATCGCCTGCTCCCGTAATACGGTGTGGCAAATAATAGTGACCAATATCGTATAGCTAACTATCGCCACCCCCTCTGCCAACCACTCCAATGTGAGATAAAGCATCAGCGGCCGAGGCTGTAGAACGCCTACTCCAAGCAGAGCAAGCTCCGCGATAAGCGCGAGTAAAAAGGCAGCGGCCAGAGCAATAAACGTAGAATGCTTGATGTTAAGCAACGCAGAAAAAGATTCATTCAAAATACGGATGATCATTACATTTTATCGCTTTGTGGGCGTTAATAGTGCGCTCTTAACTTCTGAGCGTCAGTAAGATAGAGCCTATATCAAAAAAGTGGTAAATAAGGCGGCTAACCGCAGCATGAGCCTACTGATTTATTACTACAATGCTAATTGGTATCTTTGCTAGTTGATAACCATTAGCCAATTATTTCTAATATATTGTTAAGCTGGCTGTAATCTTCTGGCATCAATTGATCAACCCCGTGTGCTTGCGCTTGGTCAATCGTAACATGGGTTTCGCAGATGATATTTTTTAATGCCAACGCCTTACGTTAAATAGGCGTTTTTTGCAAATGGATCTTGGTTGAGCCGAACGACTAGCGCTTGCCCCTAGGCACTTGTACTATGCTCTATAGAAAACCCGCAAGATGAAGGAGTCTTCATGACCATCATGCAAGATGCAGAACAGCGATTTGCAGCACAGGCATCGCTTTATACACGACGCGCTTACCAGGCAGCACTGAATAGTGGCCAAACCGTGGTGGAAATCGTCGATGGTAATCTTGTTGAAACCTTCCCTGATGGCAGTGCTCGTGTTTTAAAAGAGGCACCGCCTAAGCACAAGGTATCGATAGGCACACACCTCAAGGTGACCTGATGATTGAGACGCCACGGCTGCGGATGTTTGCTGGGCCGAACGGTTCAGGGAAAAGTACGATCAAGGATGTCATCCCGACGCATCAGAAAGGGGTTTATATCAACCCTGATGATATAGAAAGTAATGCCAAAGAAGCAGGCGCCATCTATTTTGAAGACTACTCGGTTTATTTAACGGGTACAGATATCGAACGTTACTTCTACCAATCGCCGTTAACCTTAAAAGCATCATTAGCACCACAGCTTAAGGCGTTAGCCTTTGAAGACAACTGCATTAAATTCCCTCTCTCGTTACCACCTAATTCTTATATTGCATCTATTGCCTCTGCGCTTATTCGAGAGCAGCTCACTGCTTCTAAAATTAGCTTCACCTTTGAAACAGTGATGTCATCAGAAGACAAGATTGAAGTGCTCAAGGCATCCCGTGCCGCTGGTTTTAAAAACTATCTTTACTATATTGCGACCGATGACCCCGCTATCAATGTTCAGCGAGTGCACAACCGGGTCAAAACGGGTGGCCACCCCGTACCCGAAGAAAAAATCCGCCAGCGCTATGACCGCTCCATCGATTTACTCTTGGAGGCCATCAAACTTGCTGATCGTGCTTTTATATTCGATAACTCCGGTAGTAAAGACATATGGTTAGCGGAAGTAACTCCTGGCGGCGAAATTCAAACAAAAGTGGAGGAGCTACCTAACTGGTTTTACAGCAGTGTTATTGAGAAGCTTTGTCCTCCCTCTCAGACAACATAGCCCATGTGTGTTCACGCTGCTGTTTGACGGTCTGCGGAATAACGCGGCATAAGGACTCCGTCTTGCTCTCTGGATGGGTTTTAGGCGATATCGCCAACCGGGCAACTAGGCTGACAGAGGGGGCTATCACACTAAGGAGTTAAAATTACTATCATGGGTGTAGAGAATTTACAAAGCGCCATGCTTGGCTCTACTTATATAGGCAAAGCACAGCGACAGCATAGATTAACTTCAACCACATCTTTTATCTTATAATTTTATAACAACATTTATTGCACCATCTTATTCTTAGGATTATTTTTTTATACTTACATCTGCTTTTCAAAGATATAAAAATCAGCGAATGAAGTGTTAGTCGGATCGCTATCGCTTTTCATAGGATAATCATTGGGAATAAATCGTAATAACTTCCACTGCGGGGTATACTGACTAACCCAGTCAGTGAATTTTCTTTTTCTGACGTGTAAATCTACCATTTTCTCATCGATGTTCGCTGAATAAATAATACAGTATTTATTAGCACTCATAAACAGCCGCAACATATAGCCATGATAAATATCGTCATCAATAAGATGGTAAATAACATCTAAAGAAAGTGTTATCTCTGCACTAAAAGGATTGTTTTTAAAATCGTCTAATGTCAAAAAACGCTTATACTTGTCCTCACTAAATTTTTTGCTGCACAATTCTATAGCGGATATAGAAACATCCACCCCCACGTAATCAATTGATTTCATTAGTGACAATTGATTTCCATCACCACAACCAAACTCTAAAGCGCTGACAATCTCTTTTTCTTCAATAAAACCATTTATCACTTTAGCTTTAAACTTCGCAAGTCTTCCATAAGAACCTGCGCCAGAGGTGCCCCCCTGCTGATAGCGAGCTTCCCAGTAACGAGGTACTGAAAATACCTCCGCACCTTCTTTTTTTATTTTTCCCTCTTTCCAAGGTGCACCATATTTACTCATAAGTAGAGATACACACCTATCGTTGCCGCCTTGATGAATATTATTATGCCACAAGGGAGTAGTATTATTATTGGAAAGCTCGACTAAATGAAAATCTAGATCAGACCGTTTTATTTTTGCTCCATTTAACGATGCCATCCAGTACAACCAGATGTCATCTGCGTCTGGGCAAAATTTCATAAAGTGCTTTTTGCTTGCTATATCATTATAAAAAACATGTGGAGGCCATAAGGCGCCTGCCCCACTTGTTGGAAAAATCAATTCATCAGCAGGCTCATTTGGGCCTACCTGCCATTTCCACTTTTTGTATGGGATTGGTTCTTCATCAACGTTTAAAATAATTTTATGTGCTCGATGTGCCACAACCGTCTTATAGTCACCATCCCAACTTTCCACCAAGCCCTTTAACCAATTTGGCTCATAATAGAGATCATCATCAGCCGTAACTATAAAACTCTCTGGATAATCTTTTAACGTTGGAATAATTTTCTTGTAAGAGCGTATATCTTCACAGAAGCGAATATTCAAACCATATTGCACTAACTCCCACACTGCGCCTGGAAGCTCTTCTTTTTCTGTTTCTGAAATCCATAGAACCAGAATATCTGGTGCGAACTCCTGCAGCAATAGGCTACGCAACGTGAGGTGCAAACAGTCAAATCTAGGCTTATAAGAGGTTAGTGATACTACTAAATGTGCTGGCAGCTGATGTTTCGCAACCTGCTCTTTTAGAGAAGCATTTTCTAAATAACTAATGATATCTTGAACGCTTGAGAGTCTCGCGTTTTGCTGAACTTGCTGAAATTTATTTACTATAGAACTACCCTTTAGGTATAACTCAGCATAATCACTTGAGATCATACTTAGTATGAAATATGACATATCTCGAATTTCGCACACAGAATCCAAAAGAAACGCAAGCTTGATAGCGTCTAGGCGAGTTAACTCACCTAGACGCTGATCGCTTGGTAAAAATAAAACATGTGCACTTACTAACTCGTTGGCCTGATACTTTTCATCAGGCACATTTTTTGGAAAGTGACTATGAGATTGTAAATTTTGTAACGTATAAAATCTGAACCCGTTACGGCTAGCCCAGTGCTGTAACTCAGCCAAATTCGGCTGGCGCTCATGAGTGGCCTGAAAAGCCACTTTCACCTGAATAAGAAGCGTGTCCTTTAGGTACTTGCTACCATTCTCTAGCACCTTCATAGCGTCATGTAGATCATCAAGCACTAGCATATCGACGCTTGATAGCCCCTCTATACTATCCAAGGCAACCGTATTTATAGGTAATTCCGCTAGTACTTTAAACTTATCTCGCTGGTACTCAGGCAGTTGGCCTTCTGCCAAAGGCTTTAGCGTGCTGCCTTGCTCTGCATTCAAAGTGGCGTAGAGCGTTGTAGGCTGGCCATCACCTAAAAGCGCATGGGGGTAGTAATGTAGCTCACCAAACTCCTTGAGCTCTTCTACTTTATTATTAAGTAAGCTTGACGGGTCGAAGCTTATGACTGCCAAGTGACCACTTGCCATCCATTTGTGGTAGTCGGGGTGTCCCGGCATTATGGCAGCATTATCTACAATAATGATTGGCTCATCGAATTCCCATTCAAACGTTTCCTCTTCATTTACTTCTTCACTTAGCGCCTCGGGCAACTCAACCAGCTTATCCTCATCCGCAAACCACATTTCACCTTCTTTGTTGAAGGTAAGGGCTTCTGGCGCTTTATCTTCACAGTAACGCACCCAAATGGCACGTAGTGCATTATTGAAGTGATTAGCAAAACGCGGCGCATCGCATACTGGGGAGTAGTGCAAAATTGTACGTAGGCCTGCGCGAATAACGGCCAGATTAGGCAGGTCATTAGCCAGTTCAAGTACACGCTGGCGATATTCATCCCAGCTATTGGTGACAAGCTCTGGCAACCCAGCATTAATCAAGTGGGTAGCACTGTGGCGGCCTGCGAACGTAGGGCCAGGCAAGGTGACTACCGGCACCCCCATTAACATGGCCTCACAAGTGGTTAAACCACCGGAATAGGGCCAAGTATCTAACGCGATATCGATACGCTGATAGGTTTCCAAAAACTCTTGATGCTTCGCTGGGCCTTCGAGCAAAATACGTTCTTGCTCAATACCATGCTCTACCATTTCATCCCATATACGTTGACAAAAATCCTGACTTTCATACTGAGCTCCCCGCAGAAGTAAGCGGCTTTGCGGCAGTTGATGCATTAATAAAGCCCACTGAGCCAAAAGCTGAGAACTAATTTTAGCAGCGTTATTCAAGCAGCCAAGCGTAATGTAGCGGTTCTTAAGGGCAGGTAGCGAGGTCGTTTTCGGCGCATAGGAACAGGGTACGTAACAAATATAGTCATTCGGCAGGCGAATCAACTTTTCGGTATATTGATCATCAACGCCTTTAGGAGTTTCAATACTATCGGATAATAAATAGTCAATTGACTCTAGCCCCATGGTATTAACCAAGCCACCTACCCACTTAATACATAAGGGCGCCGGACGCATGGAGATTGCTTGTAAGCAGCTACCATCACCATGGCCTGAAAGATCAATCAAAATATCTATTTGATCATGTCGAATCAACTCAGCTGTCGCTTCTTGATTTAAATGACGTACTTGCTGCCACTGTTTACAAGCATTACGAATTTGCTTTGTAATATGATCATTAACGTCATTCGTCGAATATGCGTAAAAGTGAATATCAGGCCTACTATTCTCTAACGCCGTGGCTATCATTTGTCCAACAGGGTGAATTCTAAATCCTGATGATATTAAACCTACGCGCAATGTCTTTTCTTTAGTTTTTTTAGCCGATACGCTTTGCATTGAGGGCAATGCAAAGCGTTTTTCCCACCCCTTGGCAAAGTTAATAATTTCAGCCTGGGTGGTTGCAGGATTATAGTGCTTTGCAAAGAAAATATTCGAGTATGCCATGACAAACTCAGGACTTTTCTTCAAGGCCTTTTGATAATAAAGCTCGGCCTTTTCATACTCACCAATATCCTTGTATAAGTTACCTAAATTATTAAATACTGTGGGATGATTTGGGAATTTTCGTTCCAAAAGATGATAATTTTTTAAAGCCTCGCTGAAATACTTAGTTTGATATTGTAGAGCCCCAACCATTAAGCGCGAACGTAGCTCATCGTAGCCAAGTCCCAAGGCTTTCTGCGCATGCTCAAGAGCTACAAAATGCTGTCCAGCATTTTGTAACATTTCTGCCAGGCGATACTGCGCAGGTCCATATTTAGGCTGAAGAATAACCGCCTGTGCCTGGTATTCAATAGCTTGCTGCTCATCGCCTTGTCGATAATATGCCGCAGCCAAGCTCGTAAGTGTGAGGACGTCCTCTGTATTCAAACCATAAGACTTGGTCAAGGGCTCTAATGCAGAGGCGGCATCACCTGCCTCTAAAAAAGCGGTGCCTAGAGCCTTCCATGCAAAGGCACTCTCAGAGTAATTGTCTACCATGAGCTGTGCTGCCTGTTGCGCCTTAGTTAGTTTTTTAGCGTTATAGAGCGCCATGAACGCCTCTGCATCAACTCGAGGCACCCCAAAAGTTTCTCCATGGCCTATGTTGTTCTGGGCAACCAATGTTTTCTGCTTATGTGTTTTTTTCTTAGCCATGGTCTCTACTTTATGCGGGTCTATAAAAAATTTTCGCTACTATACCGATTAAACGCATTCTACAAACGATAAAAAACCCGGGCCTAGGGCCCGGGTTCTTTAGGTTTAAAACAGACTTATTGAAGCAGAGAAAGAACGCTCTGCGGAGTCTGGTTAGCCTGGGCCAGCATGGAAGTACCGGCCTGCTGGAGAATATTGGCACGCGTCATATTGGATACCTCTACAGCGTAGTCGGCATCTTCGATACGCGATCGAGCTGCCTGCAAGTTAGTAGAAGTAGTTGAAATGTTATCCAGCGCCGTTTCAAAACGGTTTTGCATGGCACCCAAGTTACTACGCTCTTTATCAACAGTCGACAGGCGTGCATCCAAGATCGCCAATGCATTATCCGTTTCTAAAACATCGAAGCCATTCGCTTCTACATTACGATCAACGCCGTCAACAGCATCTACAGTGTTACTGCCTGTAGAGGTATACATATTCCAGCCAGCTGCAGAAGTATCGGCACCCTCGCCAGTCGCTGCGCCAATTGAGATAGAAATGGTTTCACCATCTTTAGCACCAACCTGAATAGAGAAGGAAGTGCTTGAGTCGGCAGCAAATAGGCTACGTCCGTTGAACTGAGTTTGCTCAGTTACACGATCAATTTCAGCAAGACGCTCGTTGACTTCTTCCTGAATGGAGTCAATGTCCTGAGCAGTGTTAGTATCGTTCTGCGCCTGAACGGTCAGCTCACGAATGCGCTGCAAGTTGTCGTTGATTTGGTCCAGTGCACCTTCAGCAGTCTGGGCCAGAGAAATACCGTCGTTAGCGTTACGTGCCGCCTGGTTCAGGCCAGTCACGGTGCTGGTCATACGGTTAGCAATGGCCTGGCCAGCAGCGTCATCTTTGGCGCTGTTGATACGCATACCAGAAGACAGACGCTCTTGTGCTTGTTGCAGCGAGCTTTGCGCGCCTTTCAGGTTGTTTTGGCCGATCAGCGCTGTGATGTTGCTATTGATAACAGACATGTAAATCTCCTACGTATAGTTACTGGCCTGGTCGGCCTGCCTTACGGCTCACTGCCGTTATATTAATTAACGGCACGCTGATAATTTTCTTTAGGAGAAACCTGATCTTTTTTTGTAACTGAACGTATCAACCTAAAACACTGCGCGCTTTTTATTTTGTAAAGTCATAAAATTGACCCCTTCTTCACTAAACCTAGACAAATTACTTTTCAGAAGGCTTTTTCATGGCGGTGATCAACACCAATCTAATGGCGCTTACAGGCCAGAATAATCGCCTAAAAACAATCAATAACATTGAAGCTGCCATGCAACGTCTATCCTCTGGGTTACGTGTGAACGGCGCAAAAGATGACGCTGCTGGCCAAGCCATTGCTAATCGCATGGAAAGTAACGTGCGCGCTAATCATCAAACCATCAAGGGCTTGAACAATGGTATTAGTCTGATGCAAACGGCGGAAGGCGGCCTTGATAACATAAATTCACTGCTGCACCGGGCTAATGCTTTAGCCGTACAGGCTGCAAGCGAAACGCTCTCCGACAACGACCGGGCAGCCATTAACGGTGAGTATCTAGAGCTTCGTAGTGAAATTGATCGCATTGCGTTAAGTACGGAAGCGTTTGGTAAAACACCGCTAGCCCCAGTCACGCCTGATCCTAGTCCGGCAAAACTTGGTAATACTGAGCATATTGCGGTCAAACTTGATGGCGTGTCACAAAGTTTTACATCGGGAATCGTACCTGTTGCCTATATTCCTGCCGGTGCCACCAATGTGCGTATCGAAATGGATTCGTTAAGTGCTGACGACGATATGCAGCTTTTCACACTGGATGGAAGGCACCTGGTAGGTACGCCTATTATTGAAACCGATGATAGTCCAACGGATCACGTATGGGCATCGCGAGGTATTAGCGATGTAGAAACGGCAAATAAATTTTTAACCGAAGAGAACGGTTTTCAACCGGGTGCGAGCTATGATGCCTCGTCCTTTGCGGATGCCACAGGCAAATATGATGTAGCGATGCCCCCCGTTGATCAAGAATATGCAGGAATGCAGATCACCTATAGCGGCGACCGAGACCGCGCTTTCAATTCAGATGAAGAAAACACCAGCTTTAATGATGGTAATTTGGGCGCCGTTGATTCTGCAGAATGGGTAGAGGTCATTACCATTGACGCAACTACAGAGCCCTTGATGTTGCTTATTGTAGGCCAGGGCGCTTTTTATGCTAAAGCAACCTGGGACGAAATGCCTATTGAGCTTATTGAGCCTGCGCCTTCCAGCACGCCGACCAGCCAAGCAACCAAGATTGTAACGGGCGCTGCCTTTGGTCAGGCAGTCAGTAAATTGACGATTGCCCCCACACCTGCCGACTATCGTTCACTAGGCCTTGAGGGAGTTGAATTAGATCCTGTAGAACGTGCGCGTGAAGCTTTAGCGCACTTACATGATGCATTCAGCCAAATTGATACTTATCGCAGCCATTATGGTGCCATGCAGAATAGATTTGAAGGGGCTGTTGCAGGGTACGAACAGAGCAGCATTGCTTTGCAGGCGGCGCAATCACGTATTATGGATGCCGACTATGCTGAGGAAAGTGCCCGCTTGTTAAAAGTTAAAATTTTACAAGAGGCAGGCGATAGCATGCTTGCGCAAGCGAATCAGTCTTCTCAAAGTGTTCTTGATTTGCTATCGCTCTAGCAAGTAGCTGTTATACAGCGGCAATTAACCAAACGTAACCCTCTGACATGCCATAGCAGCAGGGGGTTACGCTTATTTTAAGCCATGTTATTTACGGCTGGACATTTGTGAATTGATCATGTCGAACTGCTGGGTTAGATA
Source organism: Vreelandella zhanjiangensis DSM 21076 (assembly GCF_000377665.1). Lineage (GTDB taxonomy): Bacteria > Pseudomonadota > Gammaproteobacteria > Pseudomonadales > Halomonadaceae > Vreelandella > Vreelandella zhanjiangensis. Next base: position 83,841 of record NZ_KB898656.1, read on the forward strand.
ATCACTCATGCTACTCATTTGTGACATCATCACGTCCAGCTGCGAAAACTGCTTTCGGTAGCGCTCAATAGTACGGTCAATAGAGGCTTCGGTTCGCTCAAAACGGACATCTAGAGCGGCGATACTCGCTTTTGCACTGCGGTTGGCACTGCCCAAGGTGCCATTATCACTTAGCAGTCTATTCACTACTTCGTTTACCTGACCGCCCATGCCTGCTTCTTCGCTATCACTTGCGAAAAATGCGGCTACGGCATCTTGGTTTTCCGCTACCGCTTTACTCATTTTACTTGAGTCCAGCTCAAGCTTGCCCTCTTTATTCAGCTCAATGCCCATATCGGAAAGACGGTTAATGTCACCACCGGGGACACTGCCTACCAGCGCTGAGCGCAATTGGGATTCAATAGTGCGCACAGCACGGTCACCAATCAAATCTCCAGCTGCATCGCCGCCGCCGTTAAACGCGGTTAGTTCGCCAATTTTCGTTTTAAGGTCATTATAACCTTTTACAAAACCTTCAACAGCTTCGCGTACCGCCAATGTGTTACGTGCAACGATGACAGTGTTGGGGCTACCCTCTTCAGTAACTTTTTCAACTTCAAGCGTCACGCCTGCTATCGCGCCTTCTACACGGTTGGTTGCACTGGTGATGCCAATGCCGTTGACTTTTAATTCAGCATCACGGCCTTGATAGGCAGTACTACTATCAGCGGCTAGCTCCGTTGAAACTCCTGAAAAAGACATATCATTAATAGATGCATCTTTGCCGCTAGCCGTAGAATTAAGCGCTAACCTATAACCTGTTCCATCGTTAACGATAGAGGCGCTAACCGCTGGTCCATCTTCAAAATCAAAAGCGTTAATCTGATCGCGGATTGATTCAAGAGAACTCCCTTCGGTTAGTGGAATATTCTGAGTAGCAGTAGGGCTGCCTTCAGCGTCTCTACCGAAGGAAAGGGAGAGATTCGCCCCAGCTCCAGCAAGCGATTTAGTAAGCGCTTCATCCCCTTGGATGCTGGTGGCGGCCAAGCTACCCGCACGTGCCAACTGAGTTACTTCAACGTCATAGCGGCCTGCCGTCGCTTCACCACTCGCGGTTGCTTTGACCGCACTGCCCCCGCGAATCTCAGTCGAAAGGCTTTGATAAAGCTTAGGATCATTAAGTTTGTTGACCGACGTCTGAAACTGCTCCAACGCGTTTTTAAGCTGGCCATATCCAGAAATTTTGGCATTCTGGTCGGCTTTTTGTTTCGTAATAGGTACCAGCTTCTGATTTTCAGCCGCACGCAAATCAGTTAACAGTTGTGTTACGTTAAGCCCTGATCCAATACCAGGAGAAGATATACCTGCCATTACGAAATCCTTAGAAGCTGAATATGTTCATTATTTGTACTATCGGCTGAAAATCATTTAACTTTAGCGCTGTATACCTATGACGTAGTAGCTACTTTTCAGCTACGTAGCAATCATAAATATAAAAAAGCAGAAGCTTTTGTATTTTTTAAAATTTTTGACATATAAGATACTGCTGATGAAGGTAACGGCTCACATCACGCATTTGCTCCTCCAAGATTTTCAACTGTGACAATTCTGTATGCTGTAGAGCTGAATCGTCCCTTGCTCCGGCCGCTGTGCTTATTTTTTTCATAATACTTTCCTCGCTTTCAAAGGGAAATTTAGCTAAATCTAATAAAGCGGCATGCCCGTAAATGGCACTAGCTGAAAATGACCCTTTAGCGTTTTCTTTACTTAGCGCGTCTATAAATGTCATGGCCCTTTCATTTTCTTCTGATGATGTTTTTCGACTTCGACTGCCCACTTACTCTTTGGCTATATCGTTATGGGAAATTTAGTCGCCTTCAATATTCTTTTTCTGTTTTACAAACGCTTCAGCAAGCACTCCTAATAAATAACTTAATATCAGGAATACCAAGACTAAACCTTTATGAAAAAACAAATTCAGAAAAATAAAATTACTATTTGATTACACTATGCAAAGCTTTTAATTATCTTTTCACCATTTATTCATAGGATTACAACTCTTCATAACAATTATTATACTGTTTTAAATCTTTCATTTTCATGAACTTATAAATTTATATTTATAAAATACCACATATTAGACCTTAGTCTACAGCCCTTTTAATTCACTGTGTTTCATTATGCCCATTGATGTGTTGTTAGCTGAATTCAGCACCAGGTTTTTAAGATTTTTTGTCTACCAACAAAGCGCTTCCCTTGCATTCAAATATAGCTTCCACCACAGCTCTGCTGGGTTCAAGCTTGTTTCGTTTGTTATTGCATCTCATTCAGTAGCCAATTAATTAAAACCACATCCTATGCTGAGCTTTGAAATAAGGATGAGTTACCGTATTTAGTTAACTTGCTATCTAAGACGTATAAAGATCGCCTATGTTCGCTTGCAGGAAGGTATAAACAAGTCTTATATCAATTTTTTATTCTATTAAAATACCCTCTACTAAAACTATTTGTTAACCCTAGTTGGTTACAAAATGTTATTTTAAGAAATGAGAACACTCTCATCTTAATAACCTATTTATAAATTAAGTATTTCCGCCCGTTTCAATGTAACAATTTGTATGAAATGCATAAGATTGGCTGGTATAACACTGTTTATTACTTTCCCGCCTTTAGATGGCTTTATGGCCATACCTGCTATGTAAATGCCCGCATTTTTACGATTAAACAGCCGCTCATAACACAATCAGAACACTATAGACCTTGGTCTAACCCCCTCCCTGCTTTACAATGCACCGCAACATATTCATTCGTGCCTTTCGCAGGACACCGCATCATGCATGCACAGTACGTTTACGATTCCAGTCACACGCCTGCTACCAATGCTCAGCGTAGCCTACGTCACTGCCTCTCAGCGGTAGCAGAAATGCTTTATGACCATGGGTATGTGCTTGAGAGCATTACGCTCTCGCAACGCGGCCTGACCGAGCGTGAACTTAGCGCCTTGCGCGCGCAGGCAACTGAGTGGGCAGCCTGCCAAGAGATTTTGGAAATCAGTGGGGCTGCTACCTTCAATGGATATGGCCGCTTTGTTTTGACGCCGATGGGCCGTGAGCTGATGTTCGATATGTTTGGCCAAGGGGCCGCTGACTGCGCTTAAGGCGCGATGACGCAAGGTACTCGCGTAAAAAATACAAACAGACACGCACAAAAAAGCCCACAGGTGAAACCTGTGGGCTTTTTATTGGCGCGATTAACGCAGGCCGAGCATCGAAAGGATGAACAGTACAACAACAATCAGACCTACGATATAAATGATATTACGCATGTCGGCGCTCCTTGCTAGTTTGCGTTTTGGGTGAAATCAAAGGGTTGCTTACTTCGAAGTAACGCCTTCAGCCTAGCAGGCTTTTCAAATCTTTGCGTAATATTCCTGCATTTCCCTATTAGAAAGTGGCTGAGCTTGCGTGGCAATATAGCTCGCGTTACTCAAGACGTTGGCGTTTTTTGTCGAATGCCCGCTGGATCATTTTCTGCTGCTGGGTATCGATTTCTAGTTCATGGCAAAGGGACGGCCACGCGGATAGGGCATCAAGGGTTTGCTCAATATAGAGGTCTGGTTTTAAGTACCTGAAGGGAGCACAAACCTGTTTAAGCTTTTTACGGGTAGCCAGGCCTGCCCCACTGAACGACGTTGTATGCTCATCTGCGTAGCCCCGAACAGGGGCGTAAGTCAGGTCATAAGCGGGCGCCAGTGTCCATCGCCCCTGATCATGCAAAAAGGCGAAGTTCTTAGCGTGGTCATCGTGATTGTGGGTCAGGGCGTTGAACACCATCAACCTCGCCATGCGCTCAACGTCTTCTGCGTGGCGGGTGAACGCGCTGGTAGCTTTGAGTAGATCTGAATAGTCCAACGATGGTGCGCTGTAATCGGCATAAAGAATACCGCTAGCAGTCATCATGTGAATTTTACGATTACCGTTACGATCAAAACGCTGTGTAGAAAAGAAACGTTCGGTTCCCATTGAGGAAACGACCTCAATGAGATTGCTCGCGGCCATTTTCACACCTGCATGCTCTGCCAACATCGAGTAGGCGTACTCAATGGCTCCCGTATCCCTGTGCTCGGCTGGTGCACGGAATTTCACTAACCAATGCTGATAGCCCTCAGGAAGCGCCTGAAAAGATGTACTACACTGTTTTCCATCAGAAGATAACGCAACGATCACCTTAGGCCGGGCTCCTGCTGGGGAGCCACCGGCTAGTCGTAAAGCATCTAGAGTGGCCGCGGTTTCACCTTCGTAGACCGCATTAGCTGCCTGATAGAGTTGGATTAGGTCAATATTCTCTTGGTCAGGGGTACGCTCAATAATGGGGCGATATTCCAATGCCCCCATTCCCTTGTCGGCCATATAGGCCAGCCTATCAAGAGGGGAAATATCTCTCCGGTCTTTTCCATGCTCGGCAAGAAAGTAGCGGTCCATGAGCAACATTCCCCAGCCGTCTGGCAGTGAGTCAGCAAATGCGCCGGGTAGACCAGTAAAAAGAAGTGAGTCGGGTGCCTTCTGTGGTTGGCTAGTAAAATCCATATTCAGAGGCGATAAATTGAAGCCTTCCGCCATCCACTTCGGGTGATAGGCAAAATAGATACCCTGTCGGCTAGCGACGAGCTCCCCCACAGGGTTACCTGCCAACAGCACCTCTACGGTGTTGATACGCTTCATTTTCGCCCCCGGGCACGCCCTGCCTGCTTGATCTCGTCAAGTGATATGGGGTGCTCATGCTTGAATAGCACGGCAATTTGGCGTGTGGTGCCCAGCGCCGTGGCAATGAGGACTAGGCTATCGAGGGTTATTTGCCCACTGGATTCGAATCGTTTGATGGTGGACTCTGAAATACCCGTCATCTGCGCCAAGGTTTTACGAGAAAGGTTTTTTGCCAGTCGTGCTTCTCGTGCGTTGGCACCAACCTGCTGAGACAGCTCGCCAGGAGCAAGCAAGGAGTGAGTGAGCGCCATAGAAAACCTATAAATAATGGTCTATTTATAAACCATTATACACTTAAAATGACTATAGAATGTCAAATATGGCCTTTAATAATGAAGCGCTCCATTTCAGTTCCAGAAAGTACTATTTCGTCTAGTAGCTATCTGCGGTGGAACCTCTCTTACTTCTAGACCTCGAATCTTTGCCACTTATATCGAAGGTGTTGTGATGCGCGCGTCTGCTTGGCTTGTTCCGTTAGCTGTTATTTCTTTGTTACCCACCGCCTATGCAGCCGCTGATGAACCTTCAGCGAATGCACTGCAGACGCTAGACCAGCAAACCAGCCAGCTAAATCGCGTACACAACGTGATAGTGGCCTACGATGGAGAGATTATTCACGAGTTTCACCAAGGTGGCCCCGGCACTGCGCAGCCAGCCAATATCAAGTCGCTTTCCAAAACCGTGCTGGCGGCCGTTACCGGCGCGGCCATTGAAGAAGGCATTATTGAATCCGTCGAGCAGCCCATGGTGGCGCTATTCGGCGACCGCCTGCCTTCAGGGTTAGACCCACGTGTTAGCGATATTACGGTTGAGCACCTATTGGCCCAGCAGGCGGGGTTAGAGCGCACCTCAGGCGGCAACTACAGTGCCTGGGTGGCAAGCTCTAATTGGATTAACGACGCGCTGAGCCGCCCATTCGTCGATGAGCCCGGCGGGCGGATGCTGTATTCCACCGGCACCAGCCATCTGCTTTCGGCCGCGCTTACCTATGCAAGCGGTGAAACCACCCATGCGCTTGCAAAACGGCTGCTGGGAGATCCACTCAATATCTCAATCCCGCCCTGGCCGCGCGACCCTCAGGACATTTATTTTGGCGGCAACGACATGCAGCTTTCGCCACGCGCGTTGATTGAAGTGGGCGAGCTTTATCGCAATGACGGCATGATTGAAGGCAAGCGTGTATTGCCTGAAGGCTGGGTGGATGATTCATGGACACCGCGCGGCACCTCCCAATGGACAGGCGACGGCTACGGGTTTGGCTGGTTTGTTACCCAACTGGCAGAAACGCCTACCTACTACGGGCGCGGATACGGTGGCCAGGCGCTTTATGTGATCCCCGAGCGGGCCATGACGGTAGTAATCACCTCAGACCCCACGCCGCCATCACCTGGCGGGCAGTTTCAGCAACAGCTGAATCAGTTGGTAGAGGAGCTTCTTGCAGCGTCCGATGATGAGTAAGCGCTATAGAAAATACATCAGCATGGCCACAAACGTGGCGGCGGTAACCAGAAAGGCTAGCGAGAGAACCAGCCCGTCGTGGGCGACAAGCCCCAGGCCAAATAACAGCAGCGCAAAACCGGCCCCGTTGACGGAAAACGGAATAAACTCCAGTGGCGGCATGGCAAGGGCTATCAACAAGCAGGCCACCGCCGTGGCGCGGATGCCCATGCGGCCCGTCATCCACCGCAAGCGCACGCCTAACAGGCCATCGACCCATTTGGCGGGCTTTTCCATCAGGTGAATGGCTTTATCAAAGTTCTTGCGCGATACCGAACGATTCAATAGCCACTTGGGTAGCCAGAATGTTTTGCGGCCAATTAACAGCTGAGTGGAAACCAGCAAGACCAATACGGCCATGAAGGTGGGAATACCGGGCACCGTGCTGATCACCGGTGCCAGCGTAATGAGGCCGGCGATCAATAAAAGAGGCGCAAAGGAGCGGCGGCCGACAGCATCGACAATATCATTGACGCTAACCTGGGACATACCATCCGCCTTCTCCTCCATCGCCTGAATCAGCTCGGTGAGATTGGTCGCTTCAGGTGATTCACTCATGCGCGTCGTGGCGCTCCTTTACCTGTAGTTTGGTACGAATAAAATCACTGTGGCTTACATGAAGCAGATCCGCCAAGCGCCGGATACGGTGCTCCTCAAGGGGGTCCACGCGACCATCAGCCCACGCCAACTGCCACATCAATGCGACCAGTTCACAGCGCTGCGCATAGCCATAGTGCTCTCTTACCAGGCTGACGAACTGGTAATGATCGACCGCCTCTTCTACCTCGGCTTCGGCAAGCGCCATAAGCTCGGCGACTTCGTGCTCGCCTAGCCGGTAACGGGTCGTGAGCATTTGCTGTAACGCTGCACGTTCGGCATCGCTGGCATTATAGTCAGCGCGCATTACTTCACACAGCAACGCCGCAGTGGCGAGCTCAAGGGTTAAGGTCTGGTTGTCGCGCCGCTCGGGTTCGGCCAGGGCACGTTGAAAGAAGTGGGTAATGGCATCCAGCATAGGGCACTCTCCTGATAATACGTGTATCTCAACATTGGACGTCAAACAACAAGCAAAGTGCCCAACCACCGCCCTCTCCACTCCCACGATTTACCACTCACCACTCACAGCTCACCACTCACGATTTCCGCTTGGTAAGCTGCTCTTTGAGCTGCTTGGGCACCTGCTTGATGATTAGCCGATCCTGGCCCTCGTCATACTCGATGCTAGACCCCAGTAGATGCGAGTCAAAGCTGATGGACACCCCGCCTGCGCGCCCGGTAAAACGCCGAAACTGGCTAATCGTGCGTTTATCCGGCGGAATCTCTGCGGCAAGCCCGTAGTCGGCATTACGGATATGCTCAAAAAATGCTTTGGGCTGCTGCTCGTCCACGAGCTCAGAGAGCGCTTCCAGGGTCATGGGTTCGCCGCGGCGCAGCTGCTCATTGGCGTAATCCACCAGGGTATCGGTTTTGTCGCGGCTGGCGTCTTCGTCGAAGTCTTCTTTTTCAACGTAGTCGCTGAAGGCTTTTAACAGCGTTCGGGTTTCCGCCGGGGCATCGATGCCCTCCTCCATGCCCAGCAAAGTCACCATGCCTTCGGCGAGCTTTTTGCCGCCGCGGTCTTTTAAAAACGATACGTACTGGGCATTGGGCGCATCGCTTTGCCACTGGGTTAAATTGACCCGAGCGGCCAAGGTTAGTTGGCTGGTATTTAGCTGCGCTGCGGGTACCGCTTGATGTGCCTCGTTAATGCCGATGCCTTCGCGCTGGTGAACTAACGCTATAAACAGGGTTTCCGTATCGCCCTGACGTAAATGCGCGAGCAGTAAATAGCCACTTACCGAGAGCTGCTCCTGCAGCTCGCGCGCCAGGCGCTCGGCAATCGCTGTTGAGAGCTGCGTGAAGTCCTGCTCGCCGGCCATGTAGTCGCGCAGCCAGGCAACCATTGGCCCTGCCTGTTCGCCTTGCTCAGCAAAACGGCCCCAGCCTTTGGCTTTGGTGTTATAGGTGTCGTTAAGCCCGTTCACCAGGCTTGCCATTACCGGGTCATCGCTTTCAGCGGGGGCTGGCGCCGCCGTTAAGGTTAAGCGTTCGCCATCAAGCGACGGATCCAAGCGGTGAACAATACTTTGCAGCAGCGGCATAAGGTGGCATCAGCTCCAGACAATAAACAGAAATACGGCGGCGTGGGTTATGGCTTAAGGCGATAACCGGTGCGGAATATCCAGGCAATAGCGCCAAGGCTTGCGACCAAAAACAGCGTAATCATGGCCACGCTTGCCGCCACGCTGACATCGCTAATACCGTAGAAACTCCAGCGAAAACCGCTCACCAGATAGACCACCGGATTAGCCAGCGTCACGGTCTGCCAGAAGGGAGGCAGCATATCAATCGAGTAGAAGCTGCCACCCAGGAAGGTCAGCGGCGTAATAATCAGCAGCGGCACAAGCTGCAGCTTGTCAAAGCCATCCGCCCAGATACCGATAATGAACCCAAGCAGGCTAAAGGTGACGGCGGTTAACACCAAAAACGTCAGCATCCAGAAAGGATGTGCGATCTCCAGCGGTACAAAAAAGCTCGATGTGCCCAGGATAATCAGCCCCAGCAGAATCGACTTTGACGCCGCAGCACCCACATAGCCAATCACAATTTCCAGATACGAAATCGGCGCCGATAAAATCTCGTAGATGCTGCCTGAGAACTTGGGAAAGAAAATCCCAAATGAGGCGTTGGAAACGCTTTGGGTCAGCAGCATCAGCATGATCAGCCCCGGAACGATAAAGGCGCCGTAACTGACGCCGCCAATCTCACTGATACGCGAGCCGATGGCCGCGCCGAACACCACAAAGTAGAGCGAGGTTGAGATGACCGGCGACACGATACTCTGTAGTAGAGTGCGCCGCGTGCGCGCCATTTCCGCCATATAAATGGCGCGAACAGGGTGAAGATTCATGCGCGCTCCTTAACTAAATCGACAAAAATATCTTCAAGCGAGCTCTGCCGCGTATGCAGGTCTTTAAAGGTAATGCCTTCACGGGCAAGCGTTGCCAGCAGCGCCGAGATGCCGTGCCCCTCTTCGTCCTGATGGCCGTCATAGGTGTAAACCAGCTCGTATCCATTGGCGGTAAGGCTTAGCGCTTCCTGCTGCAGCGTAGTGGGCAGCTCATTAAGCGGTGTCTGTAGGTGCAGGGTGAGCTGCTTGCGACCCAGCTTCTGCATCAGGGCGGCTTTCTCTTCCACCAGTACGATTTCTCCGCGATTAATCACCCCGATGCGATCAGCCATCTCTTCGGCTTCTTCAATATAGTGGGTGGTGAGAATAATCGTCACTCCACTTTCACGCAGCCCACGCACGACTTCCCACATATCCCGGCGCAACTCGACATCCACACCGGCCGTGGGCTCATCCAGAAACAGGATGCGTGGTTCATGAGAGAGCGCTTTGGCAATCAGCACCCGGCGCTTCATGCCGCCGGAAAGCGTCATTAAGCGGTTATCGCGCTTATCCCATAGCGCCAGTGATTTAAGCACCTTTTCGATATGCGCAGGGTCAGGCGCTTTGCCAAACAGGCCGCGGCTAAAGCTGACCGTATTCCATACCGTTTCAAAGGCTTCGTTGGTTAGTTCCTGAGGGACCAGGCCAATACGCTCGCGCGCCTGGCGGTAGTGAGTCACGCTATCAAAGCCATCAATCACTACTTGGCCTTCGGTAGGATTCACCAGCCCACACACCACGCTGATCAGCGTGGTTTTGCCTGCCCCGTTGGGCCCAAGCAGAGCAAAAATCTCGCCGCGTTGAATGGATAAATCCACACGCGTAAGTGCCTGAAAGCCGCCTTCGTAGGTTTTATTCAGGCCATTAATCGAAATAATCGGGTCGTTCAAGGCGTGCTCCTCCCACCACAGCGTAAAAGCCGCGACGTCTGAGGCAGTTTTTACGCAATATCACGCATTACGTTAATGCGAAAAATAAGCCGTGCACGCCTGATGGCGTTGCACGGCTATAGAAACACTGGCGGCTTAGCTGCGGTCAGTGATTTCGAGCAGGTGGTAACCAAACTGCGTTTTTACCGGACCGTGTACCTGACCCAGCTCACCGCTGAAAACGACCTTGTCGAACTCAGGCACCATTTGGCCGGGCCCAAAGCTACCTAAATCGCCGCCTTGACGACCAGAAGGGCAGCTTGAATGCTGCTTGGCCACTTCCGCAAAATCGCGGCCGTTTTCAATTTCCTGCTTAAGCGCTAAACACTGTTCTTCACTGCTCACCAAAATGTGACGGGCGCTGGCACGTGCCATAACAAGCTCCTTCATTTAATCAATATAGTGGGCGGCTAGTTTATCACGCCCACGCATGGGTTGTGGGTACCTGAACTATCAAGGCGCACCCAGCGCACCACTGTAGCGTAGCGCATCACCAACCTGCGCCAGAGCATGCTCATGGTCACTCAGGGCAAGCGGGCCGCGGCTACAGGTAACGATGGCCCAAGGGCCAACACGGGTACTTTCATCCACTCGCGTGGCAACGCCTGCATCACAACTGCGCCGATGCTGGGTGCCGGTTTTATGCGCAAAGCTGATCGCATCGCCCATGCCTGCCGTTAAGCGCTTGTCACCTGAGCGAGTACGCTGCATGACCTCCAGCAACGCCTGACGCTGATCGGCGTCCAAGTCGCTCGCTGCCCCGTTATATAAACTGGCCAGCAGGTCGCCGTAAGCGCGCAGCGTGCCTACGTTTTCACCGGTGGCTTCATAGGCATCAAAAGCATGGTCATAATCAGGCTGCAGTAACGCCGCCTGATTAACGCCTAAAAGCCGAGCCAGCGCGATACCTCGCTGACTTAACCGGTGCTGACGCAGCGCGATAAAGTCCATACCGGCCAAGGTTTTGGCGTCTGGATGAAACTGCCCGTATACGCCCTGACGAACACCCACTAGCTTGGTAATAGGGCCAATGTCCTCAGGATTTCCCCCACTGGCGGCAATCATGGCCCTGGCACGCGCATTAACCTCAACAAGCCCGACACGCTCAATCAACATATCGGACGCCGTGTTATCGCTGACGGTAATCATCTGCTCCAGCAGGTAGCGAACCGAAATCGGCGTCCCCGGGTCATGCCAAATTACCGGGCCGGCGCCATCAACAAAGTCACTGCGCGCAAGCGTTAAGCGCTCATCAAGAGACAACGTGCCCGCCTGGCGCTCGACAAGCACTTGCGCGGCAATAGGTACTTTGACCAGCGAAGCCAGATACCAGGGCCGGTCGGCCTGCCATGAATACGCCTCGCCGGTCGTCAGATTTTGTACATAAACCCCGAGCGCCCCTCCAAACACCTCTTCAATGGCAGCTATTCGGGCATCTAAATCGCCCTGCCATGTGCTCTGTTTATCAACCTCGTAGTACCAGTTAGTTTCGTACCCATCGGCGTAAACGGGCAGCGCAATCAAAAATGCAATACCTAGCAGCCAGCGTTGAATCCGTCGCAAATCATTACCTCTTTTAGCGGTGGGTGGCCATCCAGCGGGTTAGCCAAATCCAGGCGGCCGCGCCGAGTATTAACACGCCACCAATACCCAGTGCCTGTGGATAGGTAAACATGCCCTCGCCTTGTAGCAGAAAGCGCAGCACCAGAAAAATCATCACAATATGAAAAATGAAGGCTTTTAACGCATCGCTACCGACCACGGTTAAAGGCAAAAGTGCCTTAGCGGCGATCGCGCCGCCAGCCAGCGCCAACGCGAGTAAGACAAGCGCACCGCCTAAGCTAAACAGCGTGAACTGTAGGCCAGGCGGATGTTTGCCAGCATTATTGGCAACGGCCATCATCGCCGCATAAGCATCGCCTTCAGCAAAAGCGAAGCCGTAAAACGCCACCACCATTAACGCACCCACACCCAGCAACGTAAATACCAGACGGCGACGCAGCTCGGCGGTAAAGTAACAGCGCAGTAACGCTTCGCCGATCAATAATCCGATAAAAATTAGCGGCGCTCGACTAATCTGCCCCCAGGCGTAATGGTCTTGATGATCCACCAGGAAAGCCTTCAAAATGTCATTCCCGCCAAAGGTAAACCCTTGTAGCCAAGCGGAAAGCCCGGCCAAGCCGATAATAGTGGCAATACGACTCCAGAGAGGCGCGCGCGCCCAGAGCGGCAGGATTAACGGTACCCAAAGTAGCGCGATGGCATAGAACCCGAGAATTTCCACCCAAATAGCAAAGCGGCCGTAAAGCAGCGTATCGACAATATCGGCGGGGGCACTAAAGGGCAGCATTTCGATAATGACAAGCGCCTTGTACCAGAACCAGACTTCCAACGCACGAAGCCATAGCTTGAGGCGCCGCCTGGGCCAATCTTCCGTTTGCGTATGAGAAAGAAAAGCCACCGCCAGCGCGATGCCGAACACTAAAATAAACAGCGATGAGGAAAATTTAGTTAAAAAATGGATCGGCACCATGCCCCAGTCGGGCACGTTGCGAATGCCCACCAACCCGCTTATCGCATGACTCACAATCATCAGGCCAATAGCGATACCACGCGCCAGATCAATAGCCTCGATACGTCCTTCGGCTTTGGGTAGCTGCGGCGTTTCCTTCCAGTTCACCACGATAAAGGCGTCCTTGTTGTCGTTACGGATTAGGGATTAGATAATTAATCTCGTTCAACAATAGCCTATAAATTGGTTGCCTCTAAGCGATGCTTTAAACGCAAAGATGCCCCGCAATTGGCGGGGCATCCTGTGGCTCATCCGTGAGCCAGAACAAGAGTCAATCCTTTAGGGGAGTATTACCACTGTGAGTCATCGTCTGAATCAGTGGTTTCGTTTTCCTGCTCCTCTTCCTCTTCTTCGTAAGTGAATTCTTGCTCTTCCTCTTCATACTCTGTGGTTACGTCCTGATCGTTCTCAGTATCGTAGGAGTTGAAGCTGCCTTGCTCATCCTGCATCGGCTCTTCTTGCGGCATAGGTTCTTGCTCGGTGCCGCTTTCCATTTCAGCGAAAGCCAGCGGACTTGCCATCAGACCAAAAGATACGCCTAAAATACCTAGTTTTTTCAGAGCTTCCATTTTCATGTCGTGCCTCCTAAGTAATACGCTTTCTGTTACTTGGTAAATTTAAATAAGAAACATCTAGCCAAGAACCAATCATCTTCCTGATGTTGCGTTCTTGTATTCGGTATTGCACTCGCCATACCAAGTTTACGAATAAAATAAGAAACACTTTTAAAGTCAAAAGCTTAAAAACAAAAAGAGCATACCAACTTATTGATTTTTAAAATATATTTAGGAATTAATTGGTTATCTCTGACACATGGGCCCCGTTGTCCATGCCAAATGAGATTAATCTGCAATTAATTGCCTTTCTCAGCCATAGAGATACGTGTCTTGAGCTAGGCGCATATCATCCCGCCGCCTCGTGCGCGTAATGCCTAGCGTCAGGTGAGTGTGTTAAACACCCACCTGACATACGTACCGAACACCCCCACTCTCACTCTTGGATAAAAGCTAGTGGAGCAATGTGACTAGTGTGAGTGCCGGGGCACTTCCGAACCCCGACAGCCCACCAGAAAGTCAAAGTCGCAGCCTTCATCCGCTTGTAGCACATGCTCGATATAGAGCTGGCGGTAGCCGCCCTGGCTTGCGATTAGCGTCGAGGCTTCTGTCGGGTCACTTTCGGCCAGGCGTGCGGTAAGTTCGGCGTCGCTAATATCCAGGTGCAGGCGACCGTTGGCACAATCGAGTTCGATCATATCGCCGTTGCGTACCGCGGCTAACGGGCCACCCGCTGCCGCTTCCGGGGCCACATGCAGCACCACGGTACCGTAGGCGGTGCCGCTCATCCGGGCGTCGGAGATACGCACCATATCGGTCACCCCCTGGGCAAGGATCTTGGGCGGCAGGCCCATATTGCCGACTTCCGCCATGCCGTGATAGCCGCGTGGCCCGCAGTGCTTCATAACCAGAATATCGTTGGCTTCAACGTCCAGGTCCGGGTCGTTGATGCGTGCCTTGTAATCGTCGAAGTCTTCAAATACGACGGCACGTCCACGATGCTGCATCAGCGCGGCCGTTGCCGCCGAGGGCTTTAATACCGCGCCATTCGGTGCCAGGTTGCCACGCAGTACGCAAATGCCGCCATCTGCGGTGAGTGGGTTATCCAGCGGGCGGATGACCTCGTCGTTATACAGCGGGGCGTCTTTGACGTTTTCCCACAGGGTTTTGCCGTTGACGGTTAATGCATCCTTAAAGGGCAAGCGATCCGCCTCACCCAGGCGTTTGAGCACAGCGGGCAGACCGCCGGCGTAGTAGAACTCTTCCATCAAGAAGCGCCCTGAAGGCTGCAGATCGACCACCGTGGGCGTACCGCG
>NZ_KB898657.1 GCF_000377665.1 Vreelandella zhanjiangensis DSM 21076
CTGACGAAGCTGGCCAATGTGGTGAAGTGGGGAACGGTATCGCAGGAAAGGGCTTTGAAAATGATGTTGGTCTCGCAGCACCATTGCATTTCACGACTGGAGGTGATGCCTTTTGAGTAAGCAAACAGGATAATCTTGAGCAGGATAGCCGGATCATAGGCCAGCCGACCGGTCGCATCGTTGCGGTACTTGGGATGGAAAACGGATAGGTCGAGCTTGTGCTCGATCAGGTAGTGCACGGCGTGTTCAAAAGTACCTGGCTGGAGCTGATCCTGGTAGTTGATCACCACCATGGCGTTCTGATCGTAGTTATAAGCCTTGAAGCGCGGCATGCTGACCACTCCTCGTCTGTTTCCTCGATCCTACCAAAACCTGGCCATCAGCGGGATTTTTCTACAGCCTCAACGCCGCATTCAGCGGCTCGTCCGCTGCAGTGCTTTGTTAAGCGTCGGATTCCACTTCATAATCACCATCCGTTATATCCGCATCTGTTACTTTCTCTAGCAAATGTCGGATGGGCTTGGTTACCATTTTTTTTAGTTTGAGAGCTCTAGCAGTGAATGAGTCCAGTTTATCAATGAGCTCGCCTAATCGCTTTAGCACGTCAGGATTTTGGGGTGCTGCTTGTTTTAATTCTTCTTGGTTGGCTACTACAGCTCCGATAGTTCCCTGTAGCGACTCCTTAAGCCCTTTAGCACCTTTAATTCTATACATGCTTATTGAGCTTCTTAAGCGCTCCACTTCTTCAAGGAGCGCTAATCGCAGTACATCTGGAAGAGATGAATTGAATACCGATTCAAACAAAGCTTCCGTTTTCGAGATTATTTCCGCTAGGTCCTCATCCGATAACGTATCTTCCGTATAAAATGTGGATAATTCTTCAGCGCAAAACTGTAATCTTGTAAGTGCCTCATCAGTGAGGTGTTGTTTGACTGAATTCCAATTAGTGCCCAAGTTAAGCGGGAAAAATGCTCGATTAATTTGACTGAATGATTTCAAGTACAATTGGTGATTCAACTGGTTGTTCATCTTTATTAGAGATTGAATCTCATTTGAAAGGGAGTATAGCTCCACAACCGCTTTAGTAATTACCACCTCATCCTGCTCAATACCTAGGACAGATGCCCAAACTTCCCGAACTTTGTCCTGGTCCTTTCGTCTTTTCGCATCCGACAATATCTTGTGCAATCTTCCCGCAGGATTACTCTCGTCAATCAATTGTGGTACTCCTTCTATTGCTTAACGCCCGCATTTGCGGCTGGTTTGGAGCGCAGCGGAAAACAGTCCGATAAAATGCGCTTGTTAGAAATTTCTATAAATGGTCATATAGCGCCAGTTCAATCTCGTACTTCCCGGATTTCGTTTCTTTATTCGATTCCACTCTAAAAGCACAACCGATCGGTAGCAAAGCTTCCTCTTCTTCGGGGAAGAAGGAGTATTGATTAATCACTCTTGCAGCTCTTTTTCCATAGGTGGATAACGAGCTTTTTGGCACTATTTTAAATATTACATTGCCACCTAAGCAATTAGCTTCAGTCTTTGAAACCGATGTAAAAGATGACCAGACAAATTGATGCCCTATAACATACTTATCTAAATCGTTTTTTGATAATTGAGCTCCCCTATAAACGGTGCCCAGATACTCCTCCTCTTTACGCAATATAGCATTCAAATGCAAAACCCAAGGTATTAACGGGTCTCCACCAACATCATTACCAAGATTCCCCATACGTAACAAACTATTGACTTTTGAATACAAAGGAGTTTCATCTGTATATTGTTGTATAACAGTTTTATTTAACTCTGCCTCTGTTGAGCATAAGTCAATCTCTGCATATTGCTGTGTAAATCCATGATGCTCTAGGCCATCTAGAATAATTTGCTTAAGCTTTGGGAATTCTTCTTTACTTGAATAATGATCATCGGACTTGTCGAAATAGAGCTGCAGATAAAGGACGTGAGCTGCCCAATATGCAAAATCATGTTTCGTTACAGCTGTTTCCAATACGAAGTTTTCGCATTCCCAAAAAGAAAGGTCTTCGCTAAATGTCAGCGGGGCCAGCTCGCTGACCGCTGACTTAGACAACCTATCTCTCAACTTGCCACCTCCATATTTCTAACGCTTTACTCACCGGAAAATGACGAGCACCAGCGAGTTATTTTTCCGGTGCAGTAACTTGTTAGCAGTTTCATTCGACGATAACTTTATTTTGCAAGCTTAACCCTAATGAGCTTAAAACACCTGGCAAAAGTTCGTGTAGGACTGCGTCTGCAACATCAATTGCAAATTGACACTCTGCAACGGAGCTAAGAGAGCCTCGGTGAGAAATTGCATTTCTCAAGTTTTGCACCTTTCCTCGCTCATCCCAAAGAGAGCTCTGCTGTTGACCATACCTTTTATATGTAACTATATCAATATTTGATATATCTTTTATCAAAGCAACCAATAAAGCCTTGAAACGGTCAATTCCTGTCTGTTTAATTACTGTATCTGATATTGACTCAGCGACAGCCTCACTGTGGACGAAACCAAAAACTATTGGTTTTAGCAAGCCTATTTTAAATGCAATTTCAATAGAAATTGCAGCCATTATTAAACCTGATGTGGGTGAAAGAGAAGAAACCTTCTTCGCCTCATCAAGCGCACGAAATGAGTCAGCTAAGAGATTTGAATTATCAATATAATAAGAGCTTAGTCGTTCGGCTGTAAATTCATCAATTGCACGCTCTTTAAATTCAGAAAGATAAAGCCCTTCGTAATACTCGCTCATGGCTTCTTCTTGCTGACACTCCCAGTAATCCATACTCATTATATATCTCAACTCTTAGTTCATGGGCAACTCGAACTGCTAACGCCTTGCTAAGAGGAGCAAAACGCTTGGCTAAAATTAGCGACGTAGGAGCGCAAGCCAAGCTGTTTGCGTCCTATTTAAGCAATTTGTTAGAGCTTTTCGCGGTGAAAGTTGATTGATTCATTTCTTTTAATATCACGTGACAGCGACTCTAACCCTGGATATATAAATGATTCTGTTATACCTAAGCCTTGTAAATCTCGCAACATTTGAGGAACCGCCTCGTATGGAATAAAAATTTTATTTAATATTGCTCGTATATCATTGTAATAATCTAACTCCCATATATTGGCTCCATGCAAAGTAAAGTGACCCGATTGAGACCTTATTCTGGTATCTATATGGCTAGACTGAACAGCAATAGGTAGGAAGTTATCCCGACTGTTCTCATTCATTGGATCAAAATAATGGCTCCATCTGTCATAATCTTCGCAGATGTATATTTTCGATGGACTTGAAAGAGAGCAATTATTAAATTCGGACGGGCTCATAGCAAAAATGGCTGCACCTTCGGTGCAAAATTCATCATTTTCTAAAAACTGCTCCTCCGGAGAACAGTCATATAACCTTTCTTCGTTAGAGCTTGGATTAGATTCTATAGCAAAAAACAATGCAACTAATGCGTTTGTAGTCCAGTCTAATAATCTAGTTGGAACTCCATAGTGTTGCATTAAGAACATCCACTCAAAATTGTTTGCAGGTTCTCTTTCTAAAAAGGGCACGGCTCGAGATTTAAACTCATAAAACATATTCTCTGGACTAACGCCTGTAACTTCGCCCCCTTCTGATATTACTATTTGACCGTCTTCAACTTTATTTCCTCTACCGTCTGTAAAAGCTGTTGTGTTTCGCAACGCAGAGGGTACCAACCTGTATGAAGCGCTAGCATGGCCTCTAAACCATATATCATCAGAATTATTTGCAACTGAGGTGGCTATTGATACATATTCCGATAATGATTTTGCTACATACTTTTTCAAGGAACACTCCATTATTTGCTTAAAGCTCTAACGCCGCGCTCTGCGGAAATTGGGAGCGCCAGCGAGTAAATTTTCCGTAGCAGCGCTTTGTTATGCCTTCCACTACTAGCGCCTGATATAAACTTCGCTTCTTGAAATTTCTCCAGAAAAACGTGGTAATTTTTCAGCTAGAAAGCTTTTAAGCTCTTTTTCATCTTCTTCAAGTGTGGATGGACCTAACATTATTTCAGCCGTAAGCATTTTATTAACTTCGTACTCCATATCAATAAAATCTATATCTGTAGGGTCGGCATTATCCATAACTTCTTGGCAACAAGTATAGAGCAATGCATCAGGCCTCTTCCTGACTTGTGATTTAGGTACAGCTTGGACAATGAATCTTATTTCTTTTTGAAATTCCCAGTGCAAACTTTTAGTCAGGCCATAATGAGAGAGATAGTCTGTGTCAAATATCCCGAGTAGATTCTTAAGCATTTTAAGTCTGGGCTTATCTGTGTAGATAACATCTGATAAAAACTCCATACCTCTTAAACCACCACGATGCATCAAAAAAACATAAGAATCTTTATTTTTTTGGTTGGATATAAAATGCTTTTCAGAAAATTTTGGAACTAGGATATCCGGTGAGACTCCTATTCTTACGGCGAAAGGGGAGTCAACATACATTTTCCATAATGGCACATTTTCTTTAGCATCTTTCGTCCAACAGCTTGCAAATGTATACGGTGCCTGAGAAGGCATATCAAGCAACAAACCTTCTTCCGCATCGTCAACATTAGCTAGCGAGTTTAACCTGATCGTCCCAAATTCAATTATCTTTTTGAACGTTTCAAAACTTGTGTAGTGGTATATTTTTTCCATTTGAATACTACTTTATTCATTGACTGCATAACAGTGATTATATAGCCAGCGGCATAACCTCAATGAACGCGCCAGCACGTTCATTGAGGTTATCTAGCCGCCTAAACCAAATCTACCTCATTGATTCTATTGCTAGCAAAGTAAATTTTGGCTGCCTATCCAAAATTCGCATGCTGGCACGATTTGCCATTCTTAATAACACTGTGCATAAACACATATAAAGATTAATACAAAGGGATACCCATCAAGCTAATGGATAGGGTCCGGGCTACCTTGCGGATGAAACGCGATAGCCTTCGTACTAAGAAGACATATTGCTAATGGATTCGCTTTCAGGGAACAGGGGCCCATGCCTCGATGACGGGCGCTGAAGTGAGGTAATGCTTGGGTTATTAAGCGATTAAGGCACGTGCCTCCCACATTAAATAAGGCGATTCAATCAAACCGCTGGCTTTCTTAAGATAAGATCAAACCGGTGCCAGTGGTGCGTTACCAGTCCGCCCTCACCTTCACTTTCGCGAAAAAGCTCGACCTCCAAACCGTTGCAAAGGGCTTCTACTCCTTGTGTCGAATGAAAGCTCATTGCTGAATGCTTGGCCCAATCGTGCCGGTTACCGAAGAGGTGCCCGACAAATAAGCCTCCCGGCTCAAGCGCTGAAAGGATCATGTTCCATAACGCGGGAAAATGCGTAGACTCGCAGAACGGCAGGCTTAACCCCGCATGGATCAGGGCTGACGATGGCAGACCTTTCAATTCCTCGAAACTCGAAGTCAAAATGGTCAGATCAGCGCTGGGTAATTCAGCTTTCAGTGTTTCAACTCGCGCAATGGCGTTGGGCTCTTTGTCGATAGCCAATACCTTCCAACCCGCCTTCAACAGTAGCGCGGTTTCGATGCCGCCTCCGCAGCCTAAATCGATAGCATGGCCGTTGCCTTTGGGTAAGCACTCATCGCCTAGAGCGCGTCGTAATAGCGGTGAGGTGGCTCGCGTTTGATTGGCGCAATAGAAGGCTTCCCAACCCGTCTTGTTATCAGTAGTCAATGGCGGTACTTCCTGATCGCATCATGCTTTAATGATGAGTGTTGATAATCAATTCAAATTAACACGTAGCACCCTCGTCCGCTCTCTTGCATCTCCCCCCACACGCCTCCTACACTGCGCTGGATACTGCTTGACGGGGTGCCGGTGAATCCGGCTGAGATGGCGCAGGGCGTGTCCTTTTGAGGATGCCAAGCGCTGGTCCCGCTGAACCTGATCCGGCTAATGCGCTATTGCTTACATAAGTTCGCAGCGCGGGTACCGGCGTAGGGATCAAGCGATGGCGCCGGCTATCTCTCTCATGATCGCAAGCCACCCTCCGCGCCATTTCCTCGATCTTCTCGCCTGCCCTTTGGATCACTACTCTGGAGGATGTATGGGTTACTGCTTTACCGATCTCACCACCGCTTGCCAGGACGACTGGCGCGCTTATATCGAGCACGACTTCGTGCGAAAGCTCGGCAACGCTACGCTGCCTGAAGCGTCATTTCGCCACTACTTGAAGCAGGATTACCTGTTTTTGATTCATTTCGCCCGTGCCTATGCCTTGGCCGCTTATAAAAGCCCCACCCTTGCCGACTTGCGCCAGGCTCATGAAGGTATGAAAGCCATCGTGGATGTGGAGCTTGGGCTGCATATCGGCTTTTGCCGCGAATGGGGTATTTCGGAAGAGGAGCTTGCCGAGCTGCCCGAAGCGCGGGCGACGCTGGCCTATACACGCTACGTGCTGGATACCGGCAATCGTGGTGATCTGCTCGACCTACACGTGGCGCTTGCGCCTTGCCTGGTGGGTTACGGTGAAATTGCCAACTGGCTGAACGCCCAGGGCACTACGGTGCGCGGTGGGGATAACGCGTATGACGCCTGGATTGCAATGTACGAAGGCGAGGAGTTTCAAGACGCAATGCGCGCCGAGCTTGAGTGGCTGGATACGCGCCTGGCCGATGTCACACCTGCCCGCTTCGCGGAGCTTAGCAAGATATTTCGTGATGCCACGCGCCTGGAGATCGACTTCTGGCAGATGGGGCTGACGCTGGCCGAATAGGCGCAACGCGTGCCATCTCTAAAGCATTACCTTCACGGCCGGGTCTTCCCCTTTGGGCAGCGTCTCGCCCATCCAGAGGTGGTGCAAGCGAGTTTTCAGGATATCGCCAGGGCCTGAGATGAATTTTGGCTGGCCAAAGTGGGTCATCACCTCGTGCTGGCGTTCCAGGGCTTTGCGGTCCTGAGCAACGACTGGGGCCAGAAACAGACGAATGGCAGCCTGTTTGAGCCAGCCAGGCGCCATTCCGTTAGGCGTTGAAAAACAGGCAAAGGGCGTAAAGGTGTCCTTGGTTGCCGGCGTAAAAATCGCCGTGACGCAGAGCGTCAGTTGCGTCTCCCCTTCCCAGCGCGCCTGCACCGTGGTGGGCGGGTAGTAGCGCGAGACGCTGTGCGAGCGGTCGCGCTCGAGAAACCGTGACATCAGGCCCGTATCAGGCTGGGTCTGCTCAATTTTCATATCTATTCCGTTGCCATGGCTGGTAACAATGAGTTCCACGGGCAAACGCTTATCACGGCGACGGATAAAGCCGTGATGCAGGTGATTGGTATGGAAGGGGTCCATCACGTTTTCGATGGCATCGAAGGCGCGCCCCCGCCAAGTGCCCTGCTGCCACCAGAAGTGATCCAGCGCCGGATTGCCTAGATCCGGTGGGAATGCTGGTTCAGCGGGCGCGGCATCCGAGAGCGCGACAAAAATCCCTCCATGACGCTCCAGTACCCACAGTGGCGTTGCCGCCAGGCGCACATCGCAGGCGGTTTCGACCTGGCATCCCGGCACCTCGGCGCAACGTCCATCGCGAGCAAAGCGCCAGCCGTGATAAGGGCATTCCAGTGTGCCATTCATCACACGCCCTTCGGATAGCGGGTAGTTGCGATGAGGGCAGCGGTCCACTAACGCCCCAACGCCCTCGTCAGTCCGAAAAAGAGCGATGGGCGTATCGCAACACATTACCTTGCGCGCTTTTCCGCGCGGCATATCACGAGACAAGGCTACCAGATGCCACGCATCCAGCACCGCTTGGGGAAAGCTCATCAGGGCAGCTCCTCGCCGTTCCATTCCAGATCATGAGTGGTGGCGGCGTTGGTAGAGTGTTGGTGAAGAAGGCCGTTAAGCGCAAAGCCTGCCGCGTCGGCCAGGGCACCGACCAGTACCCAGCGGTCACCTGGGGAAGAGACCGCATCCCGGCCTGCCCGCAGGCAGCGCCACCAACGGGCCAAACGGGCATGGCGGAGCGCCGTAGGCAAGCCCAACAGCCACATGGCCGCGCCCAGGTAGCGTATGGTGGGCGGCGTATCGGGGGCCGGTATACCATCGCCCATCGCCCGGGCAAGGTGCCCTGCGCCGCCAAGCAGGTGTACACCGCTGGTTGCCCGCGGGTTGCATTCAAGTAGAAAAGGCGTCTCATTGACATCAAAGATGGCATCGCAGGCGAACTGACCATGCAGCCTGGCGCTGGCCGCCAACTGGATGGCCAGCGTGCGAAGCTTGGCATGGCGCGATGCGTCTAGCGGCTCAAACGCATAGCTGGCGCCGCCCGCCATTCGCCAGCGCGAGCAGTAAGCACTGAACGCGGTGAGTTGGCCATGATGGGCAACGGCGTAAAAGCAGGCCTCTTCGCCATAGATATACGCCTGAGCCATCCAGGGCTGTGCGGGGTCCAGGCGCAACTGGGCAAAGCGAGCCGCCTTCGGGGCGATCAACGCTCGATCACCAAAGCGGCTAAAGCGTGGTTTAAACACCCATTCGTGGCAGGTCGTGCGATACGTCGCGAGCTGGTCGGCGCTCTCTATGGGCTGGCTTTCGGGCACCGGCAACCCCGCTTTCTGGCAATGGCGTGCGAAGCAGAGCTTGTCGTGAAGCGTGCGTAATGTCTCGAGCGAAGGCGCCATTAGCCTACCGCCCAGCCAGGCATGCAGGCTGGGCGCCGCTAAATGGAACACCTCTTCGCAAGTGGGTACCACCAGCTCGATACAGTACTCCTCGACCAGCGCCCTCACCCACTGACGAAACGCACCGCCCTGCTGCCGAGGCGCGGGATGACGATGCAGCCGGACGGGCAGCGTCGAACAGCGTGCCATTCGCGCGGCGGCGCTGTCCGCCAGGTGCACCTCCCAGCCAGCAGCGGAAAAATCACGAGCAAGCTCAAGCGCCGCCACCGAGCGCGCGCCGGTAATCAATACCCGCCTAGCCATGATGGCTAACTACGCGGCGACGTTTGGGGCCTTGCCAGCCCGTCAGGTCACGCACCACTTCAACCGGCACCGGCAATTGGCACTTGCTGATAAGCGTGGCGCTGGCACGCTCGGCGTCGCGGGCCAGGCAGTGGGGCGAGAGATGCAACACCACACGCTCAAACCGGGCCTCTGCCTGCCAGAGTGCATCACCCCCCAGTGCACTCTCCATTGCGGCGACTACCTGAGGCGGCGTTACGGTGCGTTGGGCGAAGCGCCATACGTCGCTCACTCGCCCTTGGGGCGGGTAAATGATGCGCCCGGCAAATCCGCAGGGGCAGGAGGACGCGCCTAGCTCTATATAGTCATCGCCGCGTACACGCACAATGGGCTGGCTGACCCGGCGCAGATCGGTAATGATCGGCCGATAGCCCGGCGTGCCGGGCACCGGTTCAAGCTCGATGATCAGCGAATGATCATTGAGATGCAGATGACCATGGGCACACTCGGCACCCAAAAACCCTTCGGTGGCTTGATAGATCGATCGCGGTGCACACCCCAGCCGCGTGGTGATGGCGCTGCGTTCGGCCTCCCCCAGTGGCTCGCTGCCCACAAACAGATGGCGCAATGTCGGCAGGTTCATGCCCGCCTCTGCCAGTGCGACAAGTCGGTGAGGCGGCGCGATCAGAATCGTGGGCGCAAACGCCTCCAGTGCGCTGCGCGTCTGCTCGTTTGAGTCATCCAATGGGAAATGACCAAAGACGAAGCGCTTGCGCTGTACATCACTGTAGAGAGCGTTGCTGGCGCGGAGATGCAGGGCCAACCGCTGGCGGGCCAGCAGCGCGCGAGCGGGCAGCAGCCGCGCCAAGCTCTGGCCCAGGTAATCGGCACGCTCTTTAGGAGTGGCCAAAAAGAGCCCGCGGGCAGCGCCGCTGCTGCCGGTCGACCAGCCGGCTGACAGCGACCCCGTTGCCAGGCCCTGCTCGGCGGCATCCGCCATGGCATGCAGCATTTTCGTGCTCAGGCCAAGACTGTTCCAGGCGCCGTAGTCAGCGCGCAGAGCGGCTATTTCGGTAATCGGGACCGCTTCCCACGGCCCCCAGGCAACCGCCGCCAGCGCAGGAGTGCGCGCCAGCACCGGCTGTAGCTGCCTCCATTGGCGAGCGCGCCGCGCCGCCAGCTGGCTAGACGAGAGATGCAGTGCCCGCCGGGTGCGCATCCAGGCGGCAGCCAGTTGGTCAACGCGCATGGGGCTCTCGAAAGCGTTGCGCACTCTCGGCACAATGCGAGGGCAGAATGGTAAGTTCAGTGTTGTGCTCGGCGGCGGCGCATAGCTTAGCGAGGGTAGCCCGATAGCAGCGAGTGTTCCCCAACAGCGCGGTGGTCAGCCGTGGCGGCGGGCGGCGCTCATGAATCGACTTGCCGAGCCAAACGGCATCGGCGGCTAGCAGTATGAGCTGATCCTGCGTGGTGCGCAGCGCCAGCCCCCAGTGCCCCACACAGTGCCCAGGCAGCTCGACGGCCAACAGGCTTCCATCGCCAAGAATATCGCGCCCCTCACTGAAGGGTGCGAAGCCACTGGGCAGCGCGACCGCGGGGGCTTCTTCAAAAAAACGGGCGTTGGCATCAGCGGCCTGAGGCACCAGCGCGGGAAGCAACCCCTGGCGCACTCGTTTGAAACGCCCGGGCGCGCGCAGCTCGGTCAATCCAGCGCGGGCGCAGTAGATAGGCCGCTCAGCCAAGTGGCGCATGCCGGCAACGTGGTCGCCGTGAAAGTGCGAAATAATGGTCGCGGTAATATCGCTATCGTTGATGCCATGGGCGGCAAGCCAGGTATGCCAGGCGTGTTCCGCACCCACCTCAACTGGCGTCGCCCAGCGGTAGAAGCGTTCCGGGAAAGGGGCCGTCGCCTCCACAAATGCAGGGTCGTAGCCGGTATCGAACAGCAACAACCCGCGGGTGGGATGTTCAATCACGCCGACTAGCGCGGGAAAATCCACCGGGTTGAAACGCCCGCCGGAGAGCGTTGCGGCTTCGGGGTGGCGGCAAAGGCCGCGCGCCAGCCACCGAAAGCCAACGCGAATCATGAAGCCTCCTGCAAAGCTAGCTGCTGGGCTTGCGCCAGCAAGGTGGCCATGGCATCAAAGCGGGGCCGATAGCCCAACAGATGTCGGGCGGGCGCCAGGTCAAAGGTTTGCGAGTAAGCAAGCGTGGCCAGCTTGTAGCGAGTCAACAGCGGTTCGTGTTCGGCGCGGGTCAGCATTCCCCACTGCTCCTGAAGCACGGCAATCGCACGGGCCAGTCCTACCGGTAATGAAATGAACCGCGGAGATTTACCCAGTACCCTGGCCAATCGATACGCCACTTCGTGCACCGTAACGGGCTGGCCACCGGAAATATTGATTGCCTGCCCGGCAAGTTGTGGCGTGCGGGCTTCGGCTTCACAAACTGCCCATGCCGCATCGCGCAGGTCGGTCAGCTCGATCAGTGCTCGCCCTCCTCTGGGTAGCGGCACTCGCGAGCGCCCGGCCAGTTCGGCAAGTTTGGGGAGAATCACGCGATCCCCTGGACCGACCAACGCGCGGGGGCGAATGGTACAACAATGCAGAGCGTCTCGCCGCGACGCCAGTACGAGCCTTTCGGCGGCCAGTTTGGTGCGCGCGTAGTGATTGAGTGGCGTCTTCGCGGGCTGGCTCTGCTCGTCAATTAGGAGGCGGTCGCGGTAGGCGGCAAAAATCGACGGCGAAGAGACTAGCACAAAGCGTGACGCACCGCTTTGCGCCGCAGCGTTAAGTAACTGTTCGGTCATTGTCACGTTGTGACGCTCAAAGGCTTTTTTCGGCCCCCAGCTGGCTGACAAGGCAGCGGCATGAACGACGCTATCCATGCCTGCCACAAGCTGCGCCAGATCGGTTTGCGGGTGTGTCAAATCCGCCGCGATAAACTCAGCCCCAAGTGCTGTCAATACCTCGCCTGCGGCGCGTGAGCGTCCGGTCGCGCGAACTTCGTGCCCGCGCAATAGCGCCTCACGGGCCAATGCCATGCCTAGCCCACCAGTGGCTCCAGTAATCAAGAGACGCCGACTCATACGCGCAGCACCATGGCGCTGGCGCTTATGCCTGCCGCCGTGCCCAGCAGTAAAAGATAATCACCCCGCTTGACCGCACCAGTGGTCAGCGCATGCGCAAGCACAGTGGGAATAGAGGCAGCAATCTGGTTGCCGGTGGTGGCAAAGATATTGATCACACGCTCACTGCGCGGTGCAAATAGCCGCCGCACATGCTCGACGCCAGGCGCGCTAGCCTGATGGCAGACCACACAGTTCAGCTCGTCGCGGGTGATATTGGCCTGCTTCAGAGCTTTATCGATGACGCCAGGTAGCGTCTTGGCAGATGCCTTGAAAATTCCGAAGGCATCCATCTTGAAATAAGCACCTGCCTTCAACGCCTCGAAGCCCTCTTCGAGGCGCAGTCTGGTGCCGCCCGCGCGTAGCTGGGCAAGGCCATGGTGTGCACCATAGGTGGCCGATGCACTTCCATATAACCCCTGCTGCTGATCGTCGCTTGCTTCGATCGCCAACGCCGCTGCGCCATCGCCAAAAATAGCGCGCGTTTTGGGATCATTGGGGTTTAACCCCGCCGAAGCGATATCGCTGGCAAACAGCAGTACCCGCTTCCAGCGCCCACAGGCAATGCCCATAGCGGCAATATCCAGCGCCGTTACAAAAGAGAGACAGGTCTGATTGACATCGAAGCTGGGAACGCCGGAACTGCCCAGGCCAAGATGGTGCTGCACGAGCGCGGCAGTAGAAGGGATGGGCTGCTCCATTACCCCACAGCCGCCGATGATCACATCCGGCCGTTTTTCGCCCCATCCCGCTTGAGACAGTGCTTCACGAGCGGCGATAGCTGCCATGACCGAGGTGGTTTCGTCACCGTTGGCAACGTGGCGAACGGCGATACCGAACTGGCGCTCTGTCCAACCGGGCGTAAAGCCCTGCTCCTTATCCAGGTCGAGTGAGGAGAGCCTTCTTTGAGGCCGATAACTGCCCCAGCCTGCAAGCGCAAAATTACTGATCATGGATGCTCATCTATTCACTTCGCTGGCCTACTTTAAACCGGCCTCAGCACTAAATGCGACCATGGACATAATAAAATTAGCCGCCACTGGATGGCTTGATTCATTTCCCTGGCTGCATCAAACTGCTTTTAGCGCGGCAGGCTGTCGCGCGTAACGCTTGACGGGGTGCCGGTAACGCTGGCTGAGATGGTGCCGATTCAATAATAGCACTGATCCCGTTGAACCTGATCTGGTTAGGACCAGCGTAGGGATCAAGCGACATGCAGATACCACAGGCTAGAACCACCCTGCCCCTGTCTCTCTCCGCTTGTCCTCCCTACTTGCTCTATAGGGAGAATATACATGGCTACAAAAATTCACTTTCTGGCCGAAACCGCCCAGGTAGACGCCGCCGCCATCGCGCCGCTACCCGCTTCGCAAAAGCGCTACGTTGAAGGCTCACGCCCGGATATCCGCGTGCCGTTTCGTGAAATCACGTTATCGCCCACCAAGACCACCGGCATCGATGAGGAAAACCCGCCGCTGCTGGTGTATGACACTTCCGGCCCCTACACCGACCCCGCAGCACAGATCGACCTGCGCCAGGGCTTGCCAGAACTGCGTCGGGCGTGGATCGATGAGCGCGGAGATACCGAATTTTTGGAGGGGCTGTCATCGGAGTACGGCAAGCGCCGCGCCAACGACCCGACCCTTGCCCAGCTGCGCTTCGACCTCAAACGCACTCCGCGCCGGGCACTCCCTACAAAAGACGGCCGGTCAGGCAACGTGACCCAGCTGCACTACGCCCGCCTTGGCATCGTGACGCCGGAGATGGAGTTTATTGCGATTCGCGAGAACCAGCGTCGCCAAGCGCTGGGCACCGCCGAGGTCGAGCGGATTCTGGGCCACCAGCACCCCGGCCAGAACTTTGGCGCCAGCATTCCGGAGGAGATTACGCCAGAGTTTGTGCGCGATGAAGTCGCTCGCGGCCGGGCGATCATTCCCAATAACATCAACCATCCGGAAAGTGAGCCGATGATTATTGGGCGTAACTTCCTGGTCAAGATCAATGGCAACCTGGGTAACTCAGCGGTGACTTCTTCTATTGAAGAGGAAGTGGACAAGATGACCTGGGGTATCCGCTGGGGCGCGGATACCATCATGGATCTTTCCACCGGGCAGAACATCCACGAAACCCGTGAGTGGATCATCCGCAACTCGCCGGTGCCCATCGGCACGGTACCGATCTACCAAGCGCTGGAGAAGGTCAACGGCGTGGCCGAAAACCTCACCTGGGAGGTGTTTCGCGACACGCTGATTGAGCAGGCCGAACAGGGTGTGGATTACTTCACCATTCACGCGGGCGTGCTGTTGCGCTATGTACCGCTCACCGCCAACCGTGTAACCGGCATTGTCTCTCGGGGCGGTTCGATCATGGCCAAGTGGTGCCTGTTCCACCATCAAGAGAGCTTCCTGTATACCCACTTCGAGGAGATCTGCGAGATCTGCAAGCAGTACGATGTGGCGTTTTCTCTGGGTGACGGCCTGCGCCCCGGCTCCATTGCGGACGCCAACGACGAAGCGCAAATGGCCGAACTCAAGACCTTGGGCGAGCTGACCCATATTGCCTGGAAGCACGATGTGCAGGTGATGATTGAAGGCCCCGGTCACGTGCCCATGCACCTTGTTAAAGAGAACATGGACAAGCAGCTTGAGTACTGCGATGAAGCGCCCTTCTACACCTTAGGCCCGCTGGTGACCGATATCGCACCGGGCTACGATCATATTACCTCGGGCATTGGGGCTGCGATGATCGGCTGGTTTGGTTGTGCCATGCTTTGTTATGTGACGCCCAAGGAGCACCTCGGCCTACCCAACAAGGAGGATGTAAAGACCGGCATCATCACCTACAAGATTGCCGCCCACGCGGCGGATTTAGCCAAGGGGCACCCGGCATCGCAGCGGCGCGATAACGCGCTATCGAAAGCGCGCTTCGAATTCCGCTGGGAGGATCAGTTCAACCTCGGGCTGGACCCGGATACCGCACGTAGCTATCACGACGAAACCCTGCCCAAGGACTCGGCGAAGGTCGCGCACTTCTGCTCCATGTGCGGGCCCAAGTTCTGCTCAATGAAGATTAGCCAGGAGGTACGCGATACCTACCGCGACCGCACACTAGAAAGCGCCAGCGACGCGGAATCCGTCAAGCGAGGCATGGAGGAGCAGGCGGAGAAGTTCCGCCAGGAAGGCAGCAAGCTGTATCAGGAAGTGTAAAACAGCGGTGTTATTAACAACATAGCGGTTGAATATGGCTCTTGGGGTTCAAAAACCTCAAGGGCCATTTTTATGTTTACTTATAACGAGCGTAATAACGACACGCTTTTTAAACCTTAACGCCGATCAATATGATTTGATCCCGCGCTTAAGGAATTAGTTAAGTAAGTATTAGAATTACCATTAAGAAATATTTTTATACACTCCACCTAAAGATAATTTAGTAACACTCGTGTATGGTTCTCATTTTTATGGGTTTCGTTCGTAATGGCGAACCTAAAATTAAAACCTGTCATACACAAGACGGATTTCAGATGAAGACCAAACTTTCGATAGCGATTACCCTTGCTTTGATCAGTGCAGGCCTGATCAGCGGCTGCGGCGATAATAACGAGCCAGCAGCAACAGGTTCACAGCAGGAAGCATCGAAAAACAATGCGGCCCCCATGCTGAAATACATTCCGGCTGATTCGCCCTACTTCATGGCATCGCGTGAAACGCTATCGGAAGAGGATGCCTTTGCCATTTTTCAGCGCACCCAGCCCACGGGTTCTCTTGATTCCGACCTGGATGAGATGCGCGACACGCTGCCCCAAATACAGGACGATGAAGTCCTATATACCCTCACTACGTTACTAATCGCCTTGGGTGAAGAGCTGGTGGGTGTAGAGTCACTTGAAGATATCCACGCCCTGGGGATGAAGATGAGCCCTCAGGCCGCGTTTTATGGCCTGGGCATCCTGCCGGTCATGCGTTTCGAACTGCAGGATGAAGAAGCTTTCCGCAAGACGTTGCAGCGCGTTCTGACCAAAGCCGATATTACTCTGGGCAAAGCAACGACCAATGACACTGAGTACTGGGTGATAACGCTAGAAGGCCCGCTCCAGGTAATCATGGTCATTGATGACCAGCAGCTGCTCGTATCGGTGGTGCCGCAAGATGCAAGCGATGAGCTACTGGCTCACGTGTTGGGTAAAACGCTACCCGACAGCAACATTGGCGATACCGACGCATTGGTTAAGCTTGAACAGCGCCACGATTTCACACCTTACGGTGCCGGGCTGCTCTCCTCTTCCCGCCTGTTTGATGAGCTGAGTACCCCCGAGCACCCCGGTACGCTGGCACTGATGGAAGCGATTGATGAAGAGCCGCTGGATCTGTCTACCTGCCAAGCCGATATCGACCGCCTCACCGGCCGTTTCCCCGGGCTCGCAATGGGTATGCGTGAGTACAGTACCGATCGCGTGGAGTTAAATTTCATTCTGAAAACCGATGAGGGAATCGTCAGCGACCTGCGTGGCCTGACCACTCAGGTGCCAGGATTTGGTAGCTCAGAAGGCATGGCCAGCGTTGGGCTGAATATGAACCTGCCGGTGCTGGTTCAGACCATTCAGAAATATGCGCAGGAGTTGCGTGAAAACCCCTTCAGCTGTGATGGGCTACAGGACTTGAACAACTCCTGGAGAGATATCAACATGGCGATCAACAATCCGATCACCATGATGATTGGGCCCGCGCTTTCGGGCTTCAATGTGCGCCTTGATGATCTAAAAATGGTGAATGGCGAGCCTTCCGTTGCCGGCATACTGACCCTTGCTTCGCAAAACCCGATGGCCCTGCTGTCAACCCTCAGTGCCTTTATGCCTGAGCTTGGAGCCCTTGAACTGGCACCCGGTGGAGAGCCCCAGAAAATAGAGAGCATGATGCTGCCGCCAGAAGCACCGGCGCTTTATGCCGTCATGTCTGACAATGCTCTTGTATTGGGCGCTGACATCAGCGACCCAGCAGCACTTCAGGCAGGGCTAGAGGCGCCAGCTTCCGAGCGCAACCTGCTGGCTTATGGGCATCTCACGGGTGAGTTCTATCAATCATTGGCCGATATAATGGAGCAGTCGCCTTCACCGGAGTTGTCGTCATCGGATATTGAATCGTTTAAACAGTTTGGCGATATTCTGAACAACATGGCGTACTGGGTCGAAGTGGATGACGCAGGCGTGGAGATGAGCTTCTCAGTCGAACTCATTGCTCCGTAAAGCTAGTTCAAAACGCAAACAGGGGCCAAAGGCCCCTGTTGTCGACGTATTACGCTAACACGGTAAGATTATTTTTTCTTGAGGCTCTCTTTCACCTCACCTTTACCTTTTTGAGCTTCGCCTTTAGCCTGCTGCATTTTACCCTTGGCTTCAGTTTTTTCACTGCCGGTCACTTTACCAGCGGCTTCTTTAACTTTACCAGCGGCCTTGTTAGCTGCGCCTTTTGCTTTATCGTCTTTTCCACTCATGACATAAACCTCTAATCCGTTAGTAGGGAAATACGCTGCGTGCGGCGAGACATTCATATGTCTTTAACATCGCAGCTGCATTATCAGAGTAGTCTTTTTAAAAAAAGTTGCCTCAATTTGTTATAGATATTTTTGTGGGTGCCCAACTATTAAGCAAAGCATGTAAACATGCCATGACCAAAAGCGTTGCTACCAGCGCCACACTCATGGAAGAAAAGCGGTACAGCGCGCTATACACCAGATCCTGGTTAGGCCCGAGCGACTGCCCAAACAGAATGCCAAGCGTAGTAAGCCCGCCAAACCCGATGCCTGAGCCGCCGCCCTCCTTGATATGCTCGCGGCCGAACAGCAAGAGCCCTACCCAGTAAAGCATGATGACCAGCAGGAAGTGATTGCTCTGGGTATACAGCAAAAGCTGCATGACCAGCGCCAGATTACAGCCCAGCAGCGTGCCGATGGCACGTTTGCGTGCTGATACCCGGGCGCCCGCATAGCCCATGGCAAACAGCACTAAAATGGTCGCCATCTGCGCCGAGAGTGATCCCTGCAGGTCAAACACCTGAAACACGATGAACGAGAGGGTCGCGGTAATCCCGCCGATCAGTGTTTCGTGACGTATCTGCGCCTGAGTCTTGCTTGCCCTGGGCGGTGGCTGGCGGGGCTCAACATCTGGAAAAATTGTATGCATCAGCATGGCGATAAACACGGCCAACACGCTTGCCACAACGTTGGAGGCAAGCAGATCGCTTAAATCGACGCTTGGGTAGCTTGCGAAATGCAGCAGAATACTCAGAGTAAGCACGCCGTTGGCGCCAAACAAAAACAGCGGACCCTTGGCCATCAGGTTGAAGCGAAACAGGAACATGCACAGCACTACCAGCGTCATGACCACCGGCATGTGCTTGAGCAAGCCCACCACCACGCTGACTTCCAACGCATTGAGTGAGACGTTGGCCAGAAACTGGCGAATGATGCTGGCGTTCAGGATGGGCACCATGCCCAGTAGAAACATCGGAAATACGGTAAAGAAGACCCCATAGTTCCAGCCCATGACCTGGCTTACGACAAAACCAAGCGCGCCGCCGCCAGCTACGCGCAGACATTGGCGCAGGCCGTTTTCATTTAGCCCAGGATGAGCGTGAGCCTTCGGCGCAGGCTTGGTTTTAGTAAACCTGATCTTAGTAAACCGAGTCTTAATAGACATAGTGTAGCCAGCTGATCAGATGCGTCTGTAGCCAAGCAAACGGGTGGGCCAGCAGATGCTCGCCGGGCAGCAGTTGGACTGTGGCCCGGGCACCGCTGGGCGGCGGCGCCAATAATGGCTCGTTC
Organism: Vreelandella zhanjiangensis DSM 21076; assembly: GCF_000377665.1. Taxonomy (GTDB): domain Bacteria; phylum Pseudomonadota; class Gammaproteobacteria; order Pseudomonadales; family Halomonadaceae; genus Vreelandella; species Vreelandella zhanjiangensis. The sequence continues at coordinate 18,892 of NZ_KB898657.1, forward strand.
AGGGCAATATGAATACGTAGACGCTGAGCGTCGCGCACCCAGCGATCAGACGTCGGAATATCCGCCAGCTGCCCGTCGGCGGCCAGCTGGCCTTCGCGTACTCCGGCATCAAAGGCGCTTACCCGGCCTTCAAAGATATGCCCAGGCCAGGCATCAAATACCACGGCAGCCTCGTCGCCAGGATGCACATGGCGCAAGCTCTTCTCGCGGAAGTCGGCGATGATATCCACACGCTGGCTGACCAGTGCGATGACCGGCTGGCCCGCCTGCACGTAGTCGCCCGCCTGGAGCTGCAGATTGGTGACTTGGCCTGCCTCTACCGCGCGTACCTCGGTGCGGGCAACGTCAAGCTGGGCTCTGTCCAGCGCGATATCCGCCTGGCGCAGCCGCAGGTTGGTGTCGCCCTCTTCGCCCAGCTGTACTTCCAGGCTTTCGATTTTGGCCTGGGCGGACGCCACTTCCGCCTGGGCGGTATGTTCGGCGGCTATCTGCTGATCGTACTGCTGGCGAGAAATACTCTGTCGCCCGATCAGCGCCTCACCACGGCGCCGCTCGCCTGCACGCTCTTCCGCGGTTGCCTGGGCAGATGCCAGCATGGCGCGTGCAGCGGCAAGCTCCGCTTCAAGCTGAGTGTTTTCGCGCTGGGCCTGCTCTCGCTCAAGACTTGCTTGCTCTAACGCGATCTCAAAGGGTTCAGGATTGAGGCGAAACAGCACATCACCCTTAGCGACCTGTTGATGATCGCGGACCACCACTTCGCTGACTGGCGCGCTAAGCTCCGGGGCAATGCGCGTGACCGGGCGCATGACCCGCGCTTCAGGCGTCATGGGCATAAAACTGTCGGCCACCAGAAAGTAGGCAAATAAAAGGGCAAAAGCAGCCAGCGCCACTTTTACCCAGAGGGCAAAGCGTTGATCAGGGGACATGGGGTATTCACTCGCTATTTCTCGCCGCCTTTGACAGGCCGCTTGCGCTTCTACTCGCGCAGGTATCGTTGAATACCTTAGTCTAACAAACAATTAGCAAGCTAACAATAACGCGACAGTCTTGCTTTTAAGAGGCTAGCCGCTTAACGCTACAGATATAAAAAAGCCCCAAGACTGAACGGTCTTGGGGCTTGAGTACATTAACGCTGTTAAGCGCTATTAGAACCGGTAGCGTAAACCAATGCTGGCAGCATCAAAATCGTAGTTGGACTTATCCAGATAGCGCATGTAATCAGCGTTGATCGATAAGTTGTTGGCTACATCAATCTCGCCGCCTGCACCATAAGAGAAGCCGCTTTCACGATCGAGGTTAAAATCCACTTCGGTCATACCCACCAAGCCATACAGGCGTGCGGTGGGCGCAATAGGGGCAATACCTTTTGCGTAGGCGCCTACCAGGTAATCGAGTTCAGCGCCGCCATCGGAGCCGCCCGTACCCAAGTGACCTTCCAGGGCAAAATAATCGTTAAACTGAGCGCCACCGCGTAAGCGTAGACCTACGCTATCTCGCGAGGAGCCGCGGTCAGGATCCAGACTCCAAGCCATGGCGTCGCCGCCAATATAACCTTCCGGGTAACCAAACGCTTGCTGTGCCTGTGCCGATGCCGCGAATGCACTCGTGCCAACCAGGAGTGCTGCAGAGGTGAGTGATAATACGGTCATCTTCATAGTCATTGAACCTCAGTTAAAAAACAGTGTTTCCTTACACTTTCCTATTGTGGCCGATGCTCGGAGATAACGCAATATGTAACACTGTTTTGGAAAGATCCCTGTTTAACGCCGTTTGGAAAGGCTAAGCACAACAATACCACCCACCACCACCGCGCCACCCACCAGCTGGCTTGGGCTAAGCATCTGCCCGAGAACAAAATAGCCGATCACTAACGATGCAACGGGTTCGATATTCATCACCGGGGCATTACGTGCCATATCCAGGCGCGGCACGAAAATAAACAGCGTTGAAAACCCGCCTGCATAGAGCAGCGCCAGAAACACCAGACCCAGCCAGCCCTGGCTATTTTCAGGTAGGCTCATCCCGCCCGGCACCGCGCCTAAAATTCCGCCAATGATCATGGCGAAAAATACCGTTTGCATGGTTAACAGGCTACGCAGGGTACTGCCCACCTGACTTAAACGATGCTCGGTGATCCATAGCGCACAGGCGAACACGAAAGCGGCCACTAAGCCAAAACCAATCCCGGCGACCCATTCGGGGCCCATCGCATCAGCACTGGAAAGCCAAGTGGGGATATCCAACACCACGACAAGTCCGATCAATATCGTTCCCATGATGATGCAACTGCGCAGCGTAGGCCGGGGCCCACCCAGCGCCCAACTCAACAGCGCTAACTGAATAGGAAAGGTATTTACCAGCAGCAAGGCGATCACCACCGGCAACCGTGCCACGGCAGAGTAGAGGCTTAGGCTTTGAATGGTAATAAGCACGCCCACCGCCAGCTGCCAGCGCCATGTTCCCGCCGGTAGCCAGAGGCTTTTTCTCTGAACCAGTACTAGGGTGAATAGAATCAAGCAGGCCAAGCCCGAACGGGTTAACACGGCCAGTAGCAACCCCGTACCATTATCGAAGGCTAGCCGTGCAGATACATGGTTAGCAGCAAACATGGTGCCAACCGTAATCATTAACAGGATGGCCAGATGGCGGGGCAACGGGGTGGGTAGCGACGATGCGGACATAGGTACCAAACGCTCAGAATAAGTGGGGCTAAATAGCCAAACATGCCTGTATTTTACATAGAAGGCTAAACAAATACCCACTGTTAGTGATGCCGCTTGCCGCGTATTAAACTAAGGTCCAAACTTCAGCTTTCTTCTTGGCGGATAATTTTTATGAATGCACCGGTGCTGGTCATTAACTGTGGTTCTTCCTCTATTAAATATGCGCTGATCGACTCAGACCCGAATGCGCCGCGTCTGGCCGGGCTGGCCGAGCGCCTGGGCGGTGCCGATGCCTGTTTAAAAGGTAAGAACAGTGCCGGTGAGCGCTTTGACCAGCCACTGCCCAATGCCGACCATACGCAAGCGTTAAGCGCTATTTTAGAGCGTCTGGAAGGACGTATTCCTGCGGCCATCGGCCACCGCATTGTTCATGGTGGCGAACAGTTCACTCAGGCCGCATTGATCGATGAGAACGTAGTCAGCGCCATTCAAAGTACTGCGGCTCTGGCCCCCTTGCATAATCCTGCCAATCTGGCCGGGATCGCCGCTACCCAAAAGGTGTTTCCCAAGCTGCCCCAGGTGGCGGTATTCGACACCGCGTTCCATCAGAGCCTACCGCCCACGGCTTACCGCTACGCCCTGCCGGAAAGTCTGTACGCCGAGCACGGTATTCGCCGCTACGGTTTTCATGGCACCAGCCACGCGTTTGTCAGCCAGCGTGCGGCCACACTTAGTGAACGCGGTGCCGGCGGCTGGCTAACCGCTCATCTGGGCAACGGCTGCTCGACCTGCGCGATATGGAACAATCAGAGTAAAGACACCAGCATGGGGCTCACACCGCTGGAAGGTTTGGTGATGGGCACCCGCAGCGGCGATGTCGACCCTGGCCTGCACGCGCATTTGCACCGCCAACTGGGCTGGTCGCTGGATCACATCGATGACGTGCTGAACAAGCAAAGTGGGCTGCTGGGTCTCTCTGGCCTGACCAATGATATGCGCGAAGTTGAGGAAGCAGCAGAAAAAGGCCACGAAGGCGCCCTGCTGGCACTGAACGTTTTCTGCTATCGCATTGCCAAATCGCTGGCCGCGCTTTCCTGTGCGCTACCTAGGCTGGACGGGGTCATTTTTACCGGCGGTATCGGTGAGAACTCCCCCACTGTGCGCCGTAAGGTAATCGGCCTCTTGCCCCACTTTGGCTTTGCCCTAAATGAGGAGAGCAACGCAGCGATGATACGTGGAAAAGAAGGCAAACTGGACATCGAGAACCATACCGGGCCTGAAGTATGGGTCATTCCTACCGATGAAGAAGGCCGTATCGCGATGGAAACACGCCAGTGTGTGGAGGCCCAGGCATGACTACCCCTGCTCAACCTCAAGTCATACTGTTAGTGCCCACTAGCGTAGGTGCCGGGTTAACCTCGGCCTGTTTGGGGCTCATCCAGGCACTCGATACCATCGGCCTGAAAGCTGGCTTTTTAAAACCGTTTATGCAAAACGAGCTCAATGGGCCCGGCCTTGATCGCTCAACCGCGCTGGTTTCACGCACGCTAAACCAGCGCCCGCCTTCGCCTATCTCTCAAGCCCGGTTAGAGCGCCTGCTGCGCGACGACCAGATCGACGAGCTGATGGAAAACGTGGTGGAGCTTTATGATCAGGTAGTACAGCAGGCCGAGCGCGATAACAACGCCCTGGACTTGGTCGTGGTAGAAGGCGTGGTGCCCACCCAGCACACCACCTATGCCACTCAGACCAATGCCCAACTGGCCCACGCCCTTAACGCACGTATTATTTTAGTCAGCACCGGTGACCTGAACGAACCTCAACAGCTTGCCGAAGAGTTGGACATGCATGCGCGAAGCTTTGGCGGAGTCAGCTCCAACCGTACGCTGGGCGGCATCCTGATGCGCATGAAAAATCTGCCCTACGGTCAGGAGGACGATCTTTCAGCAGCTCCCGGCACGATTAAACCTCAGCTTGAAGAGCCGGTGCTTGCAGAGCTGCGTCGCTACTCGCCCTCGCTTGCCACTGAAAGTTTCCATTTAATTGGCATTGTGCCGCAAAGCAAAACGTTGACTGCGCCACGTACCCTGGATGTGGCCCGTGCGCTTAATGCCACGCTTTTAAATGAAGGCGAAGCCGCCAGTCGTCGAGTGCTGTCGACAAGTCTGTGCGCTCGTAGCGCAGCCAATGCGCTGCATATCTTCACGCCTGGCAGCCTGGTGGTAGCTTCAGGCGACCGTGATGACGTTGTGCTGGCCTCAGCACTGGCGAGCATGAACGGCACCCAGCTGGCGGGCGTTTTACTGACCAACGGTTTTCTGCCCAACGACAACATGATTGAGATGTGCAGACCCGCGCTAAGAACCGGGCTTCCGGTTCTTGCGGTGGAAACCGATAGTCTGACCACCGCCCAACACCTGAGCCAGCTGAGCAGCGAGATTCCTATCGATGACTTCGGGCGTGCCGAGCAGGTTGCGCGCTATGTGGCAGCGCATATGGACCTGGAGTGGCTAAAGACCACCTTGAGCCATAGCTATGTGCAGCGCTTGTCGCCTTCAGCATTTCGCCATCAGCTGGTCAAACAGGCGCAGCAAGCTCAAAAGCGTATTGTCCTACCCGAAGGTGACGAGCCGCGCACGGTGGAAGCTGCCATTATTTGCCAGCGGCGCGGCATTGCCAACTGCGTACTGTTAGGCAGCCGCGAGAATATTGAGAACGTCGCCCGCAACCGCGGCCTAACGTTGCCTGATGACCTTACGATCATTGACCCGGAAAGCACTCGAGCAAACTATATTGGGCCGATGGTAGAGCGTCGGCGCGGCAAGCTTAACGAGCTGACCGCTGAGGCCCAGCTGCAGGATAACGTAGTGCTTGGCACCATGATGCTGCAGCTGGATGAAGTGGATGGCTTGGTCTCAGGGGCCATACATACTACCGCCAATACCGTACGCCCGGCGTTTCAGTTGATCAAGACCGCGCCTGAATATAACCAGGTGTCGTCGATATTCTTTATGCTGCTGCCCGAACAGGTCGTGGTGTATGGCGATTGCGCAGTCAACCCGGACCCGGATGCTGAAACGCTTGCCGAAATCGCCCTGCAAAGCGCTCGCTCAGCAGAAGCGTTTGGTATCGAGCCGCGCGTAGCCATGATCAGCTACTCAACCGGCGATTCAGGCACGGGTGCGGATGTGGATAAAGTGCGTGAAGCCACCCGCATCGCCAAGGAACGTGCCCCCCACCTATTGATCGATGGCCCGCTGCAGTACGATGCAGCGGCCATTGAAAGCGTGGGTAAGCAAAAAGCGCCGGACTCGGCCGTTGCAGGCCGCGCCACGGTGTTTGTTTTCCCTGACCTGAATACGGGTAATACGACTTACAAGGCGGTGCAGCGTAGCGCTCGCGTAGTCAGCGTGGGGCCCATGCTTCAGGGGTTGAACAAGCCGGTAAACGATCTTTCCCGCGGCGCGCTGGTGGACGATATCGTCTATACCATCGCCCTGACCGCCATTCAGGCAAGCCAACGCGAAGCGATGGCCGAGCAGTAGATTTCGAGACAAGAATAGGCTTCTCAAGGCAAGAAAAAGCCCCGTGCAGCTAAGCTGTACGGGGCTTTTTTTAATTCAACCGCCTAGCGGTGTGAATCGATTACGTCCACATTGGCACCATGGATTCCAGCACGATAACGAGGCTCATTGCGGTGATGGTGAGAATCGAGACACCAAACACGCGCTTGGCCCAACGTACATCATCATCCAGCCGGTAGCCACAGATCGCCAGGTAGAGCCAGTAGCCCCCCATGGTCAGCGCGACACACAGGTAGCCAGTACCTGCCTGGCTCGCCAGTACCAAGGCTAACGAGGCGGGAATAAACGCCAAGATGTAGCCCAGGATATGATGCTTTGCGCGCTTGATACCGTGAACAACAGGCAGAACGGGAATCGAAGCGCGCTGGTAATCGGCATAGCGGAAAATCGCAATAGCGTAGGAGTGCGGCATCTGCCAGAGGCAGAAGATCAACAGCAGAACAATCGCCCCACTGTCAAAAGTACCCGTCACCGCGCAGTAGCCTACCACTGGCGGCATAGCACCTGACAGGCTGCCTACCACGGTGCCGTATTCAGAGTTACGCTTCATATAAAGGCTATACACCCCTACATACACGCCCCATCCAATCACGGCCAAGGCCACCGTCAATCCATTGGTGCCTAATGCCAGGCAGACCACACCACTGATACCCAGCAGCGCCGACAAACCCAATGCTTGAGTGATAGAGACGCTTCCCCTAACCAGAGGACGATGGCGCGTGCGCGCCATCAGAGCATCAATATCCCGATCAATCACGTTGTTACACGCACATCCTGAGGCGATCACTAATGCGATCCCCAACATGACCGAAGCAAACGTCACCAGATCGAATTCACCGTGCGCGGCTAGAAAGTAGCCGCCAAGGGCGGCAATCAGATTGCCGCCGATGATTCCTGGCTTGGTTAGCTCAAGCAGATCGTGCCACCGATTGGGCATGCTGGTTAGCCGATCATCATGTTGAGATGTAGATGCTGCATGATCCACAGCGAACCTCCTACCACTAGGCCGAGAATCAGCACCGTGAAGACGAAGGAAAGCATGTTCCAGCCATCTTCAGTCTTGAAGTCCAAATGCATGAACATCACAAGCTGAACCAGAACCTGCAAGACGGCAGTTACAACGATGATTCCCACGTTCACAGGCAAGCTGAACGAACCCAGCATAACGGCGCCAAATGGAATGACAGTCAGGACCAACGACAGCACAAGACCCGTTACATAGGACTTTACAGTGCCGTGACCGGACGGTTGGCTAGAAGAACTCATACCAGCACTCCCATCAAGTAGACGAAGGAGAATACACAGATCCAGACGATATCCAGGAAGTGCCAGAACAGGCTCAAGCACAGGATACGCGGACGCGTTTTATCATTCAGACCCTTGGTCGACAGCTGAACCAGCATGACCAGAATCCAGATCATACCGAAGGTCACGTGCAGGCCGTGGGTACCTACCAGGGTAAAGAACGCTGACAGGAAGGCGCTACGATCCGGGCCGAAACCTTCATGGATCAGGTGATGGAATTCATAGATTTCCATCCCCAGGAACATCAGGCCCAGCACGAACGTAATGCCCAGCCACATCTTCACCTGACCGACACGGTTGGCGTTCATCGCCAGAACGCCCATGCCGAAGGTGAAACTACTGATCAGCAGTGCAAAGGTGCCGAAGAGAATCAAAGGTAGTTCAAAAATATCCGCGCCGGTCGGCCCACCGGCCGTGCCCTTCATGAGCACGGCGTAGGTGGCGAATAGTGTTCCGAAGATCACTAAGTCGCTCATTAGGTAGACCCAGAAACCAAATACCTTGGTAGGACCGGCATCGTGGTGCTCATGCTCTTCAGCATGGGCATCGTGATGTAAGGATTCAGTAGCCATTACGCCTGGGCCTCCACACGTTGTTGATGAGCAAGCTCGATTCGCTCGACCTCTGCAGCAGGCACGTAGTAATCGATATCGTCGTTAGATACCCGCATCAGGAAGCTCACCAGCATGCCGATTGCACTGAACCCAGCCAGCCACCAGATGTGCCATACCATGGCGAAACCAAAGATCATCGCAAAGACACTGATGATAGGTCCGGCCACCGTATTTCTCGGCATATGGATATCCGTGTATGGCGCATCTTCCAACTGCTCGTTGCCACGCTGCTTTTGCGACCAGAAGCTGTCGATATCACCAACGACGGGCAGGCGCGCAAAGTTGTAGAACGCGGGCGGGGAAGAAGCTGCCCATTCGAGCGTACGGCCATCCCATGGGTCGCCGGTCACATCAGCATACTTATCGCGGTTACGTACGCTTACGTAGAACTGAATGAGCGTACAAGCGATACCCGCAGCGATCAGCAGTGCACCGATCAAAGCAACGATAAACCAGGGCTGCCATTCAGCGTTCGGGTATGAGTTCATGCGGCGCGCAGCACCGTAGAAGCTCAGTACGTACAGCGGCATGAACGCGACATAGAAACCGATTATCCAGCACCAGAAGGAACGCTTGCCCCACTTCTCGTCAAGCGTGAAGCCGAAGGCTTTCGGGAACCAGTAGGTCAGACCCGCCATCATGCCGAAGACCACGCCACCAACGATAACGTTATGGAAGTGAGCAATAACGAACAGACTGTTGTGCAGTACAAAGTTAGCCGCCGGCAGTGCCAGCATTACGCCGGTCATACCACCAATCGTGAAGGTGATGATGAAGCCCAGCGTCCAGAGTACCGGTGAAGTCAGTTCCAGGCGGCCACGGAAGATAGTGAACAGCCAGTTGAAGACTTTCACACCGGTCGGGATCGCAATGATCATCGTCATGATGCCGAAGAAGGCATTGACGTTGGCGCCTGCACCCATGGTGAAGAAGTGGTGCAACCAAACGATGAACGACAGCACGGTAATGGCAATTGTTGCCCACACCATGGTGTGGTAACCGAATAGACGCTTGCGAGCAAAGGTGGCAATAACTTCTGAGAACACACCGAACGCCGGCAGAATCAGAATATAAACCTCAGGGTGACCCCACGCCCAGATAAGGTTGACGTACATCATTACGTTGCCGCCCATATCGTTCGTGAAGAAGTTCATCCCCAGGTAACGATCCAGCGTCAGCATCGCAATAGTAGCGGTCAAAATCGGGAAAGAGGCAATGATCAGTACGTTGGCGCACAGCGACGTCCAGGTAAAGATCGGCATGCGGAACAGGGTCATGCCCTTGGTACGCATTTTCAGAATAGTAACGAAGAAGTTGATACCGGTTAACGTGGTACCTATCCCGGATATCTGCAACGCCCATATCCAGTAATCGACCCCGACCCCGGGACTGTACTCTATCCCCGATAACGGCGCATAAGCCAACCACCCTGTGGTCGCGAACTCACCCACGAACAGAGAAACGTTGATCAGCAGAGCCGAAACGGCGAACAGCCAGAAACTCAGGTTGTTAAGGAACGGGAACGCAACATCGCGCGCACCGATCTGTAACGGAACAACCAGGTTCATCAGGCCGATAACCATGGGCATCGCCACGAAGAAGATCATGATAACGCCGTGGGCGGTAAAGATCTGGTCGTAGTGATCAGGCGGCAGAATGCCTGCCGAGCCACCAGCAGCTATCGCCTGCTGTACACGCATCATCAGGGCATCGGCAAAACCACGCAGCAGCATGATAAGCGCCACGATGAAGTACATGATACCGAGCTTTTTATGGTCGACTGACGTGAACCACTCGTTCCACAGCCAGCCCCACTTACGGAAATAGGTCAACGCGCCCAACAATGCCGCGCCGCCTAGAATTCCCACGAGACCCGCTATTACCAGAATGGGTTCGTGATAGGGAATTGCTTCTAAGCTTAATTTACCGAACACGGTTACTCTCCCGCCTCATTGCTCATGGTTTGGCCATCCTCAGCCTCGCCATCCGCTTGGTTGTCGGTCGTTTGATAGGCTTCATTGCTATCGACTGCTGGTGCGCGGGGCGCATCCTGAGTCTCGGTGTCAGGGTCGCTACCGGTATGGAAGCTGGACACTAAGCGCTCATAGAATTCAGGCGTAACGTCTGAGAAGTACTCAACGGGGTGGAACGTAGAGCGCTCAGCAAGCTCGGAGTATCCTTCCGGATAGTTCAGTGTTTGTGGCGACTGCTCAACTTCAGCAACCCAGGCGTCAAAGTCTTCGTCTGACGTAACATGAGCGTCGAAGATCATGCCAGAGAAGCCAGCACCGCTATAGTTGGTCGAACGACCACCGTAGGTACCGATTTCGTTGGCCTGCAGATAAACGTCGTTATCCATTCCCGCCATGGCGTAGATCTGGCTACCCAACTGAGGAATGAAGAAAGAGTTCATCACTGAACCGGAGCTCACGCGGAACCGAACGGGCGTATCTACCGGGAAGGCAACTTCATTGACCGTTGCAATGCCTTGCTCGGGATAGATGAACAGCCATTTCCAGTCGAGCGCCACAGCCTGAATTTCAAGCTCGGCCACGTCGCTTTCAAGTGCGCGGTGAGGATCAAGATCGTGCGAACTTTTCCAGGTAATTACGCCCAAAATAGCGACGATAACCACCGGAACCAGCCAAACGATTGCTTCGATCCAGTTGGAGTGTGCCCAGTCAGGCAGGTATTCGGCCATTGTATTGCTACGGCGATAGTACCAACCAAACACTATCGTCATGACAATAACGGGGATGACCACGATCAGCATCAGGCCAAAAGAACTCAGAATCAGTGAACGCTGGGTTTCACCAATAACGCCTTTCGGGTCCATTAAGGCCGAGCTACAGCCTGCAAGCAGCAAGCATAGCGCCAGGAGCACCAAGGTGCCTGCCCTGCGCCAGTAGAAAGGTTGTTGCATGGTGCGATCTCGTCAGAGTTGCGTTACAAAACTAGCCGCCACACAGCAAGCCAAACGATATGCCATATGCCAGCTAACTAACACCCCATACCTTTCCCAAAACACTCTGCCAGCAGTTACTGCTCTTGCTCCGGGAAAAATATGCGCTACCAGGGTAGGAAGCAGGTAGCGGATTGAGCCAATCCTAATACAAAATAAGGACTAGCTCTAACGAGGAGTATTTTCCTTTGATCTAAACAACGAATCAAAGCGACGATTTGACGCACCCAACTGCGACAGTTTAATGCGCATGCTCGCGGGTAGATAATGCAGGTAGGCGGGTAAAAATCGTGCGCCCATGAAAATTGTTAAGCAACTCAGACGTGCACTCGTCGTTAGTCACAATAACGTCAAAATCGTTCAATGAGGCAAAGTAAGCAGGACGAATAACACCAAACTTACTCGCATCTACCACCAGAAAACGCCGTAATGCTGAGGCAATCGCCGCCTGCTTGGGCGCAACCTCATGAAAGTGGAAGCAGCTAACGCCCCGACCACAATCAACCCCTGCCGCCGAGATAAACGCTTTATTAATTCCTAGGCGCTCAATCGTCGCGCGCATCTCGTCGCTACCAAATGATTGTGACGCGGCATAGAACAGCCCACCTGCTAACACCAAACGCACATTGGACAGGGATGACACCACCGTGGCCACATTGAGCGCATAGGTAACCACGGTTAATTCGTTAAAACTCTTGAGCTGGCCTAAAAGCGGTATCAAGGTCGAGCCACAGTCGATAAACAGCGTATCACCCTCTTCGATAAAACCAGCGGCCTGCTGGCATAACGCGTGCTTTACCGGATAGTAATTGGCCTGCTGCTCGGTTAAATCATATACCTGCGTTGCGCCAGGGTAGCTGGTCATCACTAGCCGCCCACCGAGAAGCGCCATGGCACTAGGCTGCGTTGTAAGGTCGCGGCGTATGGTCATTTCCGAAACACCGCATAAAATAGCGGCATCGCGTAAATGCAATGTGCCACCACTGGCCAACGCTTCTTGAAGCATGGTCAATCGCTGAGCACTACGACCGTTCATACAAGGCATCTCCTTTGTCATTTCTTATTGCCAGTTATGTTTATGCTGCGCGAGCGGCCATCCTCTGGCTACTCCCCTTTAGCCTCAAAACCATGCCTACCACCCTTTCTCCCCTGCCACGCCTTAGTGTGTTTGGACACTTTAGATGCTTAGAAACGTTAGGCCTTGAGTACTTTGGACGCTTAGGCACTTTAGATGTTGCACCACGGCCATGACATTTAAATAGCGTTGGCCAGGCTTTATTGCAATTCGGCGTTAAAAAAATAACATGCAATGTTATAATTCTAACATTCACGCCAGACCACATAATTCCAAACCCGATTAAAACCGTGGCAATTTTCTTGAGGCTTACATGATCGCTCCGACTCTTATGCGTACTTCTTATCTCGCCACTCTTAGCGCTGGCGTATTAATGGCGGGGTTCACCCCGGCGTTGGCAAACGACTCCCAGTCGCCACTATGGTCATTTGCCAACGTCTCGGTTAACTACCTGGACTGGTCCAACGGTACCGAACGTCGCACCGCCTCTAACGCGGCTAAAAGTGATTTCACCTATGTAGAAATTGAAGGCGGCGCTGGCTTTAGCTGGGGTGAGTTCTACGGCTTCTTCGATTTCGAGAACCCAACCAACGACCAGTTCGATGAATCAAGCGGCGGTAAAGATAACTTCCGTACTGCTGGCAAGGTAACGTCGCACATTTATCTGGGCGATAGCCCGTTGTCACTTTATGCCCACGTCTACGATTTTCGTGACTACGGCTATAACAGCCGTGAGCAGGATCAAATTCTGGGTCTTGGCTATCGCACTACCTTCGCAAACGGTCTATGGTTCAAACCATTCATCGGCGCGGCACGAGTACAAAGTGATGGCTACACGGGCATGAACGGCTATATGGCTGGCTGGGTGGCAGGCTATGACTTCGCCGCGCTTGATCAGAACTTCAGCGTGACCAACTGGCACGAACAGACTTTTGGCCGTGACGACGACTACCTGGAGCAGAACTATGTCGGCGACAAGGCCGGAAGTGTGGGCACCAACGGGGCGCTGAGCCTTTGGTGGCACCCCAGCGACTTGATTACTACCGGTGTTCAGTACCGCTACTCCGATAACAAGCTGGGCACGCCCAACGATTATCAGAATGCGATGATCTACTCCGTCAAGCTCAACTTACTCTAACCTGAGGCGCGCCTCGCGGACTCAAAGGATCCCCATATGACACTCCTTATGAGCTTGGTGGGTATGGTCACTCTTGTGATCATCGCCCTGATCTTCTCTTATGATCGCAAGTCGATTCGCCTGCGTACCGTGCTGGGCGCCTTTGCCATTCAGGCGGGTATCGGTGCTTTTGTACTGTACGTGCCCTTTGGTCAGGCCGTCTTACAAACCATTTCTGCGGGGGTAAGCCAGATACTGGTTTACGCCAATGATGGGATCGGCTTTCTGTTTGGTGGCCTGGCTGACGTCGATAACGTCGGCTTTGTGTTTGCCATCAAAGTGCTGCCGGTCATCATCTTCTTCTCCTCACTGATTGCCGTGCTGTATTACCTGGGCATCATGCAGTGGGTCATCCGCATTTTGGGCGGCGCGCTGCAAAAAGCGCTGGGTACTTCACGCACCGAGTCGCTTTCTGCTACGGCCAACATCTTTGTGGGCCAGACCGAAGCCCCGTTAGTGGTTCGCCCCTTTATTGCCCGCATGACGCCTTCGCAGCTGTTTGCGGTGATGTGTGGCGGTCTGGCATCAGTGGCAGGCTCCGTACTGGCAGGCTATGCCGCGCTGGGCATTCCCATGGAATACCTGGTAGCCGCTTCCTTTATGGCAGCCCCTGGCGGCTTGCTGTTCGCCAAGCTGATCATGCCGGAAACCCAGGATGCGACCGACAGCGACAGCATCACCAAGGTTGAAGAAGAGCTTCAAGAGCTTGACGACAGACCTGCTAACGTACTGGACGCTGCCGCATCGGGCGCCACCTCCGGCCTGATGTTGGCTGCCAACGTTGGCGCCATGCTGCTGGCCTTCATTGCATTGATCGCACTGGTCAACGGTATTTTAGGCGGCGTTGGCGGCTGGTTTGGGTTTGAGTCACTGAGCCTTGAGATGATTCTGGGCTGGCTGTTTGCCCCGCTGGCGTTCCTGCTTGGCGTACCGTGGTCTGAAGCAACGCTTGCTGGTTCGTTTATCGGCCAGAAGCTGGTGGTCAACGAGTTCGTTGCCTTTATCAACCTTGCACCCTACATCGATGGGGAACAAGTAGTGGCTGCCACGGGTCAGTTGATGACGCCGCACACCATGGCAATTTTATCGTTTGCCCTATGCGGTTTTGCCAACCTGTCGTCTATCGCTATTTTGTTGGGCGGCCTGGGCAGCATTGCACCGACACGCCGTGCTGAGATTGCCCGCTTTGGAGTAAAAGCCGTGCTGGCCGGTACTTTATCCAATTTAATGTCCGCCACCATTGCTGGTTTCTTTATCTCGTTAAGTAATCTAACCAGCTAACCGTCAAGAGCTTAAGCGCGAAGTTGAGCGCTTAAGCTCCAGCGTACCGGGCACTGCGATTTATACTTGCAGTGCCCGTTTATCTTTTCCTGATTTGAGAGAACTTCATGACCGCTTCCACTTCGACTGGCCCTAACCATGCTGACCAACAGGCTGCCCGCCACGCGTTAGCCCTGATGGATTTAACCAGCTTAAACGACAGCGACACCGACGCGACCATTGAAGCTCTTTGTCAGCAGCTTAAAACGCCTTACGGCAACCCGGCAGCCGTATGCGTCTATCCGCAATTCATCGTTACCGCCCAGCGTGCGCTTACTGCTCACAAATTAAACGAGCTGGTGAAAATCGCGACGGTTACCAACTTCCCGAATGGCGACGAGGACATCATGGCTGCCGCCCGTGAAACCCGCGATGCGGTTGCCTCGGGCGCTCATGAAGTTGATGTGGTTTTCCCTTACCGCGCACTCATCGCGGGCGACGAAGAAACCGGCCTTGAGCTGGTTGAAATGTGCAAAGCCGCCTGCGCGGGCCAGGCCCTGCTGAAAGTCATCATTGAGTCAGGCGAGCTCAAGGAGCCAGCGCTTATCAAACGCGCCAGCGAGCTTGCCATTGAAGGCGGCGCGGACTTTATTAAAACCTCCACCGGCAAAGTGGCTACCAACGCCACACTTGAAGCCGCCGAGATTATGCTGAACGCCATTAAGGCAAGCGGCAAAGACGTGGGCTTTAAAGCTGCTGGCGGCGTGCGCACCACACAAGAAGCCGCTGAATATCTGGCCCTGGCGAGCAAGATCATGGGTAGCGCCTGGGTAACACCTGCGCACTTTCGCTTTGGCGCCTCGAGTCTTTTAGCCAATTTATTAAACACACTGGGCGGCGTGGAAAGCGCGGCACCACAAGGAGGCTATTAATATGCTCCCGCAGGAACTGATTCGTTTAAAGCGTGATGGCAATCCACTGGCAGCGGCGGATATCAAAACTTTTATCCAAGGCATTGCCGATGACCGCATCAGCGACGCCCAGATTGGCGCGTTCACCATGGCGGTATTTCTTAACGGCATGAGCCGTGAAGAAGTCGTGGCGCTGACCACCGCCACGCGTGACTCGGGCCACGTGATGCAGTGGGATTCGCTCAACCTGCCTGGACCTGTGGTCGACAAGCACTCCACCGGCGGCGTGGGTGATCTGGTGTCTCTGGTACTCGGCCCGTGGGTCGCAGCATGTGGCGCCTTTGTACCCATGATTTCAGGCCGTGGCCTTGGCCATACCGGCGGCACGCTGGATAAGCTTGAGTCGATCCCCGGCTACGACCCCTACCCTGCTCCTGAGCGCTTTGGCGATGTGGTGAAATCCACCGGCGTGGCGATCATCGGCCAGACCGGCAACTTGGCACCGGCGGATAAGCGTATTTACGGCGTGCGTGACGTCACCGCAACGGTTGAATCCATTCCGCTGATTACCGCCTCCATTCTGGGTAAAAAGCTTGCCTCTGGCCTTGATGCGCTGGTCATGGATGTCAAAGTCGGCAGTGGCGCGTTTATGCCTACCACCGAAAAATCCCACGAGCTTGCCAAAAGCATCGCCTCGGTGGCGACCCAGGCCGGTACGCCGACGACCGCACTCTTGACCGACATGAGCCAGCCGCTGGCACCGTGCGCGGGCAATGCGGTTGAAATCGTCGAGACGCTGGAGCTGCTGCGCGGCGAGCGCCCCAACAGCCGCGTGATGCAGGTTACCCGTGAGCTGGCGGTAGAAATGCTCATGGCGGGCAAACTGGCCAAGAGCCGTGAAGACGCCCTGAGCCAGCTTGAAAAAGCCCTGACCTCGGGTGCCGCAGCCGAAGTATTCGCGCGCATGGTACGCGAACTGGGCGGCCCGGGTGATTTTATGGAGCGCTCTGACAGCTACCTTGCCAAGGCCAACGTGGTCAAGCCCGTGTACGCCGAGCAGTCGGGCAATGTGCTGCGCATCGATACCCGTGCAGTGGGCATGAGCGTGGTGGAACTGGGCGGTGGTCGCCTGCGTAACGATGCCAGTATCGATCATAGCGTGGGCTTCAGTGCGATTGCCGAGCTGGGCACCCAGGTGGATAACCAGCAGCCGCTAGCCTTCGTTCACGCGCGTAGCGATGAAGAAGCCGACCGCGCCGCTGCCCAGCTACGTACTGCCATCACTATTGGCACAGGTGAAGCGACAATTGATTCACTGCTCCAGGAAACCTATCGCGGTGAAGCGCTTTAATTAGCACCGTCTGACGAGGAAAACGCCATGAAACGTGCAATTGTGTTGGTACTAGACTCCTTCGGCATTGGCAGCGCCGCCGATGCCGCCGCCTTTGGCGATGAAGGCTCGGACACCTTGGGCCATATCGCCGCTGCCTGCGCGCGTGGCGAAGCCGATACGGCTGAACGCTCGGGCCCCTTGAAGCTGCCCAACATGGCCAAATTGGGTCTGTTTCACGCCCACCGGGATAGCACCGGCGCGGTTGCCGAAGGCGTTGCCCTGCCCAAGGTGCTCGAAGGCGCCTACGCCCACGCCCAGGAAATTTCCAGCGGCAAGGACACCCCGTCCGGCCACTGGGAAATCGCCGGCGTGCCGGTACGTTTTGACTGGGGCTACTTCAGCGACAAGACTGAAAGCTTCCCCGCTGAGCTGCTGGACAAGATTGTTCAGGAAGCGAACTTGCCCGGCGTGATCGGCAACTGCCACGCCTCAGGCACCGAGATCATCGCACGCCTGGGTGATGAGCACGTGCAGACCGGCAAACCGATTGTGTATACCTCGGCGGATTCGGTCTTCCAGATTGCCGCTCATGAAGAACACTTTGGCCTGGATCGCCTTTACGCGCTGTGCGAAACCGTGCGTGAGCTTTTAGAGCCTTACAACATCGGCCGGGTGATTGCCCGCCCGTTCATGGGTGAAGACAGCGCAAGCTTTGCGCGTACCGGCAACCGTCGCGACTACAGCGTTGAGCCGCCTTCGCCCACCGTACTGCAAAAGCTCGCCGATGCCGGTGGTGAAATGGTATCGATTGGCAAGATTGCCGATATCTATGCCCACTGCGGCATTACTCACAAGGTTAAAGCCAGCGGCCACGACGCACTGATGGACGCGACGCTGGGTGAAGTGGCGCGTACCGCCGTTGAAACCAGCGACCGCCCGACCATGATCATGACCAACTTTGTCGATTTCGACTCGGTCTACGGTCATCGTCGTGATGTGCCGGGCTACGCAGCCGCCCTCGAGCATTTTGACGCTCGCCTGCCCGAGCTGCTGGCTGCGCTGAATAACGACGATCTGCTGATTCTTACCGCGGATCACGGCTGCGACCCAAGCTGGGAAGGCACCGAGCACACGCGTGAATACATCCCGGTGATGGTCAGCGGTGCCGGGTTCGCGCCAGGGCCGATGGGCGCACGCGATACGTTTGCCGATATTGGCCAGACGCTGGCGGATTACTTCGCCCTCCCCGCAATGGACGATGGTAAAAGCTTTCTATCTTATGCTGCCTGATGGCGCCATTTAACAAGACATAAGGAAACCACATGGCTACTCCGCACATTAATGCTGAACAGGGCGATTTCGCGGATACGGTATTGATGCCCGGCGACCCACTGCGCGCCAAGTACATTGCCGAGACCTACCTTGATGACGTGCGTCAGGTGAACGACGTGCGCGGCATGCTGGGCTATACCGGCACCTATAAAGGCCGCAAAATTTCCGTGATGGGCCACGGCATGGGCATTCCGTCAGTGTCCATCTATGCCAAAGAGCTGATTACCGATTACGGCGTGAAGTCGATTATTCGCGTAGGCTCCTGCGGCGCGGTACGCGACGACGTTAACGTTCGCGACGTGGTGATCGGCATGGGCGCATGCACCGATTCCAAGGTGAATCGCATGCGCTTTAACGACCACGACTTTGCCGCGATTGCCGATTTTGAGCTGACAAGCCACGCCGTGGCCGCCGCCAAGGCGCAAAACGTGCCGGTGAAAGTGGGTAACATCTTCTCCGCTGATCTGTTCTACAACCCGCAGACCGATATGGCCGAGCTGATGAAGCGCTACGGCATTGTAGGTGTCGAGATGGAAGCCGCCGGCCTTTACGGCGTTGCCGCCGAGTTCGGTGCCCGCGCGCTGACCATCTGCACCGTCTCGGATCATATTTTGAAAGGTGAAGCGCTCTCCAGCGCCGATCGTCAAACCACCTTCAACGATATGATGATCATCGCGCTGGATACGGTCCTGCGTGATGACGCCGCTAACGCCTAAGTGGGTCAACAATGCTTAAGTGGGTTAAACCGAGGAATCATCTATGAGCCAAGCAGACTCTGCTCTGGTCAACACGCTGCTTGATGCATTGAATAATGCCTACGTTCCGTACTCCGACCACCCGGTGGCATCCATCATGGAGTGCCCGGACGGCCAGCAGTTCGTAGGCGCTAACGTCGAAGTCGCTCACTACAAAGGGCTTTGTGCGGAAGCATCGGCCATTAGCGCGATGGTAACCGCTGGCCAGCGCGAGCTTGCCAAGGTGTATGTGATGGGCCCGGGCGAGCACCTGTGCACGCCCTGTGGCGATTGCCGTCAGCGTATTCGTGAGTTCGCCACGCCCGATACGCAAATCATGGTCATCTCCCGCCAGGGCGAGGTGCTCAAGACCTACACCATGGAAACTTTGCTTCCAGACGCCTTTGGCCCCGAGCAACTGCCTCAGCGCTAAGGCGTGTTGTTATACCGGCTTGGTGGTAATGCCTGGTTAGTTGCAAACGCAGATTAGCGGTAACCTCAAGCCGCCGTTTTTATAAACGGCGGCTTTTGCATGCAGGCTACCTGCACCGGCTGCGGCTAGCCTCTCCTCGCAATTCCTCGTATTCTGTGTAGCACTAAAAAGCGCGCTTACCTTGCGCCTTTCCTGCGCCTATTGATCAAGGAGAACGCCATGGCGGCCCTACTGCCCAATGTCGACCCCGCTGGACTGCTCGAATACTCAGTGGTTTATACCGACCGTTCGCTCAACCATATGTCGCAACAGTTCCAAGGCGTCATGCGTGATATTTCGGCCACGCTGAAAGAAGTCTATAACGCACACTCGACGGCGATTGTTCCCGGCAGCGGCACCTTTGGCATGGAGGCCGTGGCGCGCCAGTTTGCTCTGGATCAGAAAACCCTGGTGATCCGTAACGGCTGGTTTAGCTACCGCTGGACGCAGATTATCGAAATGGGCCGTTTAACCGACCAGCACACGGTGCTCAAAGCGCGCCGCGTGACTGCCGATGACCCGCAGTCGCCGTTTATGCCCGTACCCGCGGAAGAAGCCGCCGAGCGTATCCGCCAGGAAAAACCCGCCGTGGTGTTTGCACCGCAGGTCGAAACGTCTGCGGGTTTACTGCTGCCCGATGATTACATTCGCACCGTGGCGCAAGCGACGCGCGACGTTGGCGGCCTGTTTGTGCTGGACGCCATTGCCGCAGGCACGCTATGGGTGGATATGCAGGATTTGGGCATCGATGTGGTGGTCAGCGCCCCGCAAAAAGGCTGGAGCGGCTCGCCGTGCTGCGCCATGGTCATGCTTTCCGAACGCGCCACACAGCGCTTGAGCGAAACGCAAAGCAATAGTTTCGCGTGTGACTTGGCCAAATGGCACGCCATCATGCAGGCCTACGAAAACGGCGGCCACGCCTATCACGCCACCATGCCAACGGATGCCTTGCGCCAGCTGCGCGATATCATGCAGGAGACTCGTGAATACGGCTTTGCCAAGGTGAAGCAAGAGCAGCAGGCCATTGGTCAGGGCGTTCGGGACATGCTCGCACGCCACGGGTTTATCAGCGTTGCCGCTGAAGGCTATGAGGCCCCAGGCGTCGTGGTAAGTTACACCAGTGATGCCGGGCTTGTGGGCAAGTTTGCCCAGGCGGGCATTCAGGTGGCGGGCGGCGTGCCGCTTATGGTGGATGAAGGCGACAACTTCCAGACCTTCCGCATCGGCCTTTTCGGCCTGGATAAGCTGCACCACACGCAACGCAGTGTGGATAACCTGGAACAGGCGATCGATTCGCTACGCTAGTCATACGCTTGATCGGGCTTTATGGGCCACCCTAAAACCGCCGCTTGCAGGCGGTTTTAGGGTGGCCCGCTCAATCAATGCGCGGGGTCTATTGAGGTGCTACTCTCCGCCACCTTTTCAACATCGACTATACCCGAGCGGCCGACGACGACTTTCCAACGCGCTAAGTACGGCGTGTCTTCGCTTCCCGTCTCGCGCACCACCAGGTTGAACAAATGGCGCCGCTCGACGCTTTCACGCACCGACTGACCATCTTTCAAGCGGTAGATATGGTGCTTCTCTTTGCTCATCAGACGAGTCAGCATCAAGAGATCAATATGCAGCGTTTCACGGGTATGCTCGTAGCCGCTTAAAAACCGAGTGGGCGACATCCGCGAGCTGGAGCGATAGTGCATCACGACTTCTTCACGCTGGGCGACCGTACGTCGACGCATCTGCTGAATATCTTCATCCAGCGCGGCATAGCGCTTATAGTCAAACCACTCAAGCTGACGCCCGACTACCGAATTACGCGTAGGGTCTTCGTATTGGCGACGCCACTTTGGCCGACCGCGCCGCAATAAGCGCCAGAGCGTATTGCGCAAGTCGTCCTTAAATACCTCGCGCATGGCATATAGTAACGCCATGGCCAGCACGAACAGCGCCGTGATATCGCCCACCACTTCACGCACCCGCAAGACACCAAGCGTTACGCAGGCCATGACGACGGCGGTAGCAATGGCTTTGACCGCCTTTTGCTCACCGCTGCCCAGCTCAAGAGACGTCTGTTTCAGCGTAATCGGGTATTCAATCAACCGGCGCAGCAGGCGCATCTTGTTTGACATGCGAGTGGGGTCCGCCATCACACGCTCGGCGTTGTACTGCTGTTCACGCCGGTACTCGCTTTCGCCTTCGCATACGCTGATATAGCGCCGCTTGATCTCACTGAATTCGCCCCCACGGGGCATATGCGCAACCAGCGCGAGCAGCTGTTGCTCGGTAAACCAGGAGAGATAATTGTCGATATTGGCAAAATACTTATAAAGGCTCTCATCAGTGGGCTGATTACGCCGCATCCGTTTTAGAATGCCTTCACTCAAATCCTGCATTTCGTATAGCTGCGCGCATAGCTCGTCGCTAAGCTCCGAAACGTCGTTGGACTCCTTTTGCCTTTCGTCACGCAGCTTGCGCTCACTTACCAGCATTTTCTGAGTGGTGCGCTCCATCGCCACCACATACTGGTAGGCGTACAGGCTCAAGTTCAATCGATAGGGCTCACTGCCCAATTGGTTACGGCTAACAAGCCGGCTCTGCACCAGCGGCAAATGGTGGGTATCACTATAGTAAGTCCGCGAGACGCTAATGGAAGCGTGATAAAATGCCTCCTCAGAGATAACA
This sequence comes from Vreelandella zhanjiangensis DSM 21076, assembly GCF_000377665.1. Classification (GTDB taxonomy): domain Bacteria; phylum Pseudomonadota; class Gammaproteobacteria; order Pseudomonadales; family Halomonadaceae; genus Vreelandella; species Vreelandella zhanjiangensis. The sequence goes on from NZ_KB898657.1 coordinate 40,996, forward strand.
TGCGTGTTTAGACCCAGCTCACCAGGTACAAAAAGATAGACGTCTAGCCTATGCGATGTCTCTTCCTTGAGCCGCCGGGTGAGGCGCAGCTGGTAGCTGTTTTTACGCTCAACGCTGATCACCTGAACAATCTCCTACGTCATTGCCTATCGCGATGATATACCATGACATGCAACATCACGGTGATCCGCTCTATGCGGTTATGATTCACCTCTTCGCCTTTGGAGCCAGGGAATGTCCATTGCCCGTTTCTCTCCCTTTGAGCTGCTGCTTTTAAAAAGCCGCAGCCAAGTGGATACGGCAAAGCTACTGGTATTAGCTTGGGTATTGGTACACCGCCAACACGTGTCGGAGGGACAGCGGCGCCGACGCTTAGCCCAGGTATCCGCACAGTTTCGCCATGGGCATGAGCTGGGGCCTGTTATGCATATCGCTCAGCAGCAGGACCTGCTAGCGATTCAACTGGCTGCTGAAGTCATTCGTAAAGAGTGCTCGCAAGAGCATAGCCTGAGTGTGATGCATCAGGCTATTACAGTCGCCACAGACAATGGCGAGCTTTCACTGGCCAACCATTACATCTTGCGTTTCCTGGCGGATTTACTCAACGTTACCCCCTCAACGCTAAGCATGCTATTTCAGGAATTGACGGGCCAGACGTTGGCAACGCCAGAAGATCCCAGTCGCGATGCCTACTGGCGAGTGCACGACGCCGAATATTATGCCCAGAAGGCCCGCGAAGCCGAAGCTGCACGACAGCAGGCCCGCGACGCCCAGGCCAAAGCCGAACAGCAGGAAAAAAAGCATCAGCAGGAAGAGGCCCAACGGGCGCATGCGCAAGCTCAGGAAAAAGCCGAACGCGAAAAATCCCGACAGCAACAAGAATCCGCGCAGCGCCAAAAGCAGTATGAGCGGACAAGACAGCAACGCAGCTCGCAGCAAGGCCAACCACGGACAGCGCCGCCACCGGATCGTACCACTCGTGCGCTGGCCGTCTTGGGGTTAACGCCTGGAGTTAGCCAAACAGAGGTACGCCGCGCCTACCGACGCATGGCACAGCTTAATCACCCTGACCGTTTTTATACCGGCAGCGAGCATCAAATTGCGCTCGCCTCGGCGCGTTTTCAAAGAATCAAAAGCGCCTATGATTACTTAATGCAGAACTATTCATAAGAACCATTTATAAAAACTATCCATAAGAACCGATCTCTATGCGTGACTTGTACCAACGCCTTAGCGTTTCGCCGCAGGCAAGTGATGAAGAGCTTCAGCAAGCCGTAGCCCGCTGCCCCAACAGTGCCTTACGCCAGGATGCAGAGGCCGTCTTCGCGGTGGACAAACGGCGTGCAGATTACAATCAGGCCCACGCGACGCTTAACGATATCGGCCAGCTGCGCGCCAGGCTGGGGTTAACTCACGGCGCGCACTGGCAAGGCGATGTCGCCAACGATTTTTCGCGCCCACCGGATCAGACGGCTTCCCGCCACGACGAGCTGGTCGACCGTGTCAGCCACGCCGTAGGGCTTCACAACCGTTGGCGAGGCCTGCGTGGCATTGGATTACTCATCGTCACTTTCGGCATTGGTGCGGGCGTAGGTATTGCTGCGGGGTTCACCCTGAGTCAGATGCTCGGTACGTGAGGTAGGCAAATTACGCTCACGCTCATCACGCTTCACTTCTGCCTGGGTAGGCCGTGGAGCCGGTTTAGGCGGCTCGGGCTTTTTCTTGGATTGATCCTCGCCATCTGACGTTTGTGCATCGCCAAACGAAAGGTCAGTGCCTTCGGTCGGCTCCATACGGTCTTCTGAGCGCGCTTCCATACTGACACTAAGACGCGGCACGCCTAGGTCGATTGACTGTTCTTCCATGCGCTGTTTAAGCAGCAAGTTAAATGCCCGCGAAACATCCCACTGCATTTCTGGGGCGGTGCGAAAACGCATCCGCAATACCGGGCAACCTTCTTCAAAGCCCTGCACACCCTGCATTTCCAGCGGCGACCAGATGTAATGGCGCATCATCGGGTCTTTACGCAGTTCCTGCGCGGTTTCCTGCATCAGTGTAATCGCATCATCAATTTTCATATCATACGGAATGCGAATCCGCATTAGCGCGATACCGAACTGACGCGACATGTTGTGGATGGATTCAATACGGCTGAAGGTAATGATATGCACGACGCCGTCCAGGTCACGTAGCCGCACGGTACGCAGTGTAAGGCCTTCTACCGTGCCCATATGGTTATTGATGCGCACAAAATCATCTACTGCCAGCGAGTCCTCAATCAGGATAAAGATACCGGTAATTAAATCCTGAACCAGCGTCTGGGCGCCGAAACCAATCGCCAGACCGATCACACCGGCACCCGCCAACAGCGGCGTTACGTTAACCCCTAGATTGGCGAGCCCGGCAATGAACGCGATGATCAATATGGTCACGAAGATCACATTGCGAATCATCGGCGTGATGGTCTGGGCCCGTGCCTGATTCACCCGGCGTCCGCGCGCGCGAACGGAAGAGGTAAGTGCCCGCTGAATCGCCGTATCGGCAAATATCCATACCAGCCACGCCAGTAGAACGGTCGCGCCCAGGCTTACCAGTGCCTGGCCAATTCGTGAGCTGGCAACGGCCTGTTGGCCAATGCCAAACAGCGAGCCACCCCAGACCTGCATGGAAAGCTCGGCAAATACCATCCATGAGCAGATATGCGCCAACACAAAACCAAAGCGCTCCAGACGCTTTCGGTATTGGCTATAGCGGTGACGATGGCGACGCTTTTCCATACGCACCGCCTGACGCCTTAGAAGCCCCGTTATCACCAAGGTCAGCACCAGCAGGCTGGCGGAAATAATCGAACGGGCAAGGGCTGTACCCACATCACCCACAGTTATAAAAATGGCCAGCAACGAGCCACCGACTAACAGCAACGCCGGGATATGCCAAAGCCCACCCAGGGCACGGATCATTTCCACTGCCCCATTGGCATCGCGACGCTGTTTATAAGGGCGGTTACAGATGAGGTGACGTACAGGACGCTTAAACTTGATGATAAAACGCGCCGACATCAGCGCGGCCAGCATGTTGGCGATTACCGATACCAGACCTGCAAGTTCGCCGCCCAATAGCTCCACTAAGCGGGTTGAATTTACCGCATCGCCGAGTGCAATTAGCGCACCGATCACAAACAGCCCGCGCAAGGCGCGTTGCTGCAGTACCTGCACAGCCATAAAACGATGGCCCCGGCTAAAGAAGGCGATGACGGTTTCAAATACTACCGAGAGCGCGCGGCCACACAGGCAGATATAGGCAACCACTAAAACCAGCGTCCTGCCGGGACTATAGGGCAATAGCTGGCCGATGCCGAGTGTGATCGCAAAGGCTAGCGCCCAAGGCAGCATACGGCGTAGAAAATGCGCCGCAAGTAGCCATGCCTTGGGGTCACGGGGCAAATCCAGCGGCCAGTTTCGGCGCCTTGCCACCAGCCGCCCAAAAGCGATCATCACGACCAGCAACGTAATCCAGATGACGGCCATGACAGTGCCTTCGGCCACCGCACGCAATGCCGCCCCCTGGCCTGCGCCGTCGTTAAGAGCGCGTAAATCGGCCGCTCCTTGCACCAGCTGCCGCGACCATTCGTCGATAGGCGAGTCACCCGCCTGCGCATGCTCCCCGATATCGGTTAGCGTATCGGCAAGCGCTCCTAAAAGTCCCTGGCGCGTCACCGTGTCTTCTTCGGCGGCGTCGGCCGTTACCTGTAACTCACGCAGAGAACCCAGCAGCTCCGTGCGCCGCTCTTCATTCTCAAGCATTGAAATGACGTCATTGAGTGAGCTTTGAAACTCCTCGCTACTGACATTCACTTCATCACTGGGCTCTCCCGCCAAGCTGGGTAGTGAGACGCTCTGCGCCTGAACCTGGGTCGCCATTACGCTGACCAGTACCGTCAAAACGACGCTGATGACAGTATTGATTATCCAGTGCTGTCGCACGTATTGCTCCCGAAATGGATTAGTAAATGACACCATGTTTGTTAATACTTGCCTTACGGAATACGCTCAGCCTTGCTGCGTGGCCATGTTCATACGCGGCTGTGCTCATGAGTGGCTGTGTTCATGAACGACTATGATAGGCTGGTAGTTTAAACGTTCACCTCTCAGGATGCCGAGATGACGCTACAAGCTCCACCGAACCGGCTAAATAGTGACGGCAAGATACGCCACGTAGGCGTTGAAATTGAATTTGCCGGCCTTCCGCCGCGCGATACGGCCCTTGTCGTTCGCGATCTATTTGGGGGTGAGCTTAACGTGGTCAGCCCTCACCGGCTACTGGTTGAGAAAACTCGCTGGGGCATATTCGGCATAGAGCTCGATACTCAGTATGCACACCCCGACCAGGCAGTGCTTGATGAACATCGCGACTCAGATAGCGAATGGCAGCGCCACCAACAGCAGCGCCGCGTCGAATTTCATCAGAAAACCCGCGAGCTGATTGGCGATATGGTATCAGGCTTGGTGCCTACCGAACTTGTCTGTCCGCCGATTCCCTGGAATGAGCTTGATGATCTGGATGCCATTTTCCAGGCGTTGCGCGACCAGGGCGCCAAAGGGACCGACGCCAGCCTGCTGTATGGTTTTGGCTTGCATCTTAATATCGAGGTGGAGTGCACAAGCGTTAGTTACCTGCTGGCGATGATGCGCGCCTATCTTCTACTGGCCCACTGGCTGCGGGATGAAATCAAAGTGGATATCACGCGGGAAATGCTGCCCCATGCGAATCCGTTTCCCAAGGAGTACGCTTTAAAACTACTCGATAGCCACTATGCGCCGGATCTGGATACCTTTATTGATGATTATCTAGTGCATAACGCCACACGCAATCGCGAACTCGATCTACTCCCTTTATTTGCTTACCTGCGCCCCGACCACCCTCACGAGTTGCTGCATACCAAGCTTATAAAGCCACGGCCTACCTTTCATTACCGACTACCCAATGCGCAGCTTTCGCAACCGGGTTGGGGTGCGGTGGTTGAATGGAACCGCTGGGCTGAAGTGGAAAAGCTTGCCGCTGACGGCGTGGCGCTTCGTGCGCGCTGTGATGAATATATCGCTGAGCACAACCGGCCGCTGCTAACGCGCTTGAAAGATAAACTGATGAGGCTGGTGCGCCGCCGCTAGGGCAGTTTTGGACAGCTCGCTATTTTTTGACGACAAGAGAATTTATCTGAATGTCTCGGCCGCTTATTGGAATAACCACCTCGGATTATAAAAGCCAGCTTGCTTGGTGTTTTGACTGGTTCGCCGTATGGCGCCATGGTGGAAAACCCTTACGCCTCTCCCCTTCCCGCCCACTGCCAGAATATCTGGATGGTTTGATTATTGGGGGTGGCGATGATATCCAGGCATCACTGTATGGTGGCGAGTTACAGCTTGATGTACGCCTGGACCCTGCCCGTGATGAATTAGAGCTTGCCCTGCTTGAGCGCTTTATCCCGTTGAACACGCCGGTACTGGGGATCTGCCGGGGCGCGCAGTTAATCAACGTACATTTAGGCGGCACGCTGGATCCTGACATTTACACGACCCACGAAGGTTTAAAGCGCAGGCGCACGGTATTGCCCCGTAAAACGGTCGATATTGTGGGCGCAAGCCAGCTCTACCAACTGCTGGGCGTGACCTGGTGCCGTGTAAATAGCCTACACCATCAGGCAGTTAACGAGGCAGGCCAAGGGATTGCGATTGTCGCTCGCGACCGGGATGGGCTGGTTCAAGGGATCGAATCGCGTGAGCATGACTTTTTGATTGGTGTTCAGTGGCACCCGGAATGGCTGATTTTTAATCGCCCCCAGCAGCGTCTGATTCGCGCGCTGCTGGAGGCTGCTAGAAAGTGTCAGAAAAGCGCTACGCCTTAAGTACTGCTAATGCCGCCTCATAGTCAGGCTCGTTTTTAATTTCACTGACCAGCTCGCTATGCAGCACGCGGTTATCCGCATCCAACACCACGACGGCTCGCGCGCACAGGCCTTCCATGGGACTATTGCGCAGAGCAACGCCCCAGGCTTCTAAAAACTCCGGGTGACGGAAAGTGGAGAGCGTTTTGACATTATCCAGCCCTTCCGCGCCGCAAAACCGCTTGGCGGCAAACGGCAAGTCTGCCGACACGACCAGCACAACGGTATCGGTAAGATTAGAGGCCAGCTCATTAAAGCGACGTGTCGACATGGCGCACGTCGGCGTATCGACGCTGGGAATAATATTGAGGACCTTGCGCTTACCCGCATAGGTATCCAGCGTTACGTCTTGAAGGTCACTGTTGGTGAGCACCATGGCTGGTGCGGTTTGCTCGGCAGCTGGAATTACTCCGGCCACATCCATCGGCTCACCGGCACGCGTAATCTGTTGCATTGCACTTCCTCTATCAGGCTGATTTGAGCAGTGTTTCCCTGCTCATGTTGGCAATCGCATCATGCCATGTTTCACCCCATTAATACCCGTTACGTGTCATGCTCGTGGTAGGCTAATGGGCATTTTATGATGTGACCTTATAATGCGTGGAAGGGTTTGTTTCGTCTATTTATCTGGCTAACCGAGAATCAACATGGCTTGTGTCGTAATCGTTAAAACCGGCGATGCGTTTCCTAATGTCGTCGAACAGCACGGTGATTTTGAAACGCTCTTTGAAAAACAGCTACACGATACGCTACCTGAACCGCTGACACTTCACGTGTGGGATGCCAAGCGAGACCCCACGCCCGTGCCGCTGGAACAGCTGGCAGGCATCATGATTACCGGCTCACACAGTATGGTTAGCGATAAAGAGCCTTGGAGTGAACGGTTAAAACCCTGGCTGCAGGATGCCCTTGAAGCAGATATACCCATGCTGGGAGTATGTTATGGCCATCAGCTGATGGCGGCGGCCTTAGGGGGTACTAGCGACTATCACCCCAATGGGCGCGAGCTGGGTACCCATAGCGTTGCTCTGACGAATGCCGGTCGTAACGACCCGCTGTTTGGTCAGCTACCCGAGCACTTCAAGGCCCATCTGACCCATGCTCAGTCCGTGTTATCGCTGCCCGAAGGTACCGAAGTGTTAGCCTGCAATTCACATGACGCGCATCAGGCGTTGCGCTACGGCCCACGCCAGTGGAGCGTTCAGTTCCACCCAGAGTTCACGATGCCCGTGATGCGCGCTTATATAGACGCCCAGCGTGGAATATTAATTGATCAAGAAAAAGACCCTGAGGCAATTGCCGCTCAGGTGGTCGAAACGCCGGACGCGACGAGCCTGTTAAAACGTTTTGTAGCGCTTCTAGCGTCATAACGTCTTACCGTTTAGCCGGTTTAAATTTAGACAGCTTAAAACAGGGAATCCTGAAGCTGTTTTGCACGCTGACCACGTCGCGAGGCGAGCCTATCTGCCAGGCGAGTAGGCTCTGGCAGCTTGGTGTTCCCCAGACAACGCATTACCCAGTCAAGTGATGTTTCAAGGCTGATACGGTGCCCGGGTGAAACAAACACCGGCTTTACCTTGGCCCGCGAGCGCAGCACGGCGCCGATCGTATCGTTACCTGCTCGCAGCGGCACCCAGTCCCCTCGCGCCTCCCCAACCTCAGCGTATTTTCCATACAGGCGTGATTTAGCGATTCCAATGGTGGGCAAATCCAGCCACAGGCCTAAATGCGCAGCAATACCCAATCGACGCGGATGGGCGATACCCTGCCCGTCCACCATAATTAATTCAGGCATGATGCTGAGTTTTTCAAACGCCCCAAGCGCTGCCGGAATTTCCCGAAAGGAAAGCAACCCAGGCACATAGGGCATCCGCGTTGGCTCGCGATGAACGATCTGCTCAACGACGGTTAAGTCAGGTGCTGTTGCCGGATCCCATTTCAATAACACTACGGCCGCCCGCGTGGTCGCTCCATCGTCTTCAAAGCCAATATCCATTCCAGCAATATGTGTGACCGGGTCAATACGATCGGCAAGCTCCAACTGTTTAGCAAGCTGCTTTTGCAGCGCGATGGCGTCCTTAGGTAACAAATTCCACTCATGTAGCGGCGCGTTCATTGTCGACTCCCTGTCGCGTGTATCCTTGATGTATTTCTACCTTCAACCTCTTTAAGCGTAGCAAAAAAATGCCCCCGCACCGTTTCCGGGCGAGGGCATTTTAGACGCGGCGTTGACCGCTAGCGACCGCTTAAGCGATTACGCTTCGCGACGACGGACCGGCGCGTCACCATCGTCACGACGACGGCGCGGAGCGCGATCCGGCGCGCTGTCTTCACTGATTTCAAGCGGGCGACCGGCGACACGCGCACGGGCCATCTTGGTCAGGATAGTAGCGGGCAGACCGCTAGGTAACTCAACAACAGAGAAAGCGTTACGAATATCAATACGACCGATACGTGCGCCTTCAATACCGCCTTCATTGGCCAGCGCGCCTACCAGCTGGCCTGGCTTGACGCCATCTTTATGGCCAACGGATACACGATAGCGGGTCATGCCTTCGCTGGGTGTGCGAGCACGCTCACCACCACGTTCTGCACCACGCTCACGACGAGCACCCGGTTTGGCACTGCTACCGCCTTCACGCGGTGCACGCTCTTTACGCGGCGCCTGCAGACGACCGATCGGTGCTTCATCAGCACGCGCCATTGCACCAAATGCACAGGCCAGCACGATCGGGTCATGGCCTTCTGCCACCAGACGCTCAACCAGTGCCAGCTGCTCTTCAGCACCTTTGGTCAATGCGGCAACCACACGGTGGTGGAAGACTTCGTCACGGTGAGCGCGAATAGCGGCTTCGTCAGGAAGCGGCATTTCGGTCATTTTCTGACCGGTTGCCTGCTCCATCCAGCCTACTTTACGGCCTTCACGGAAACCGGCAAACGTAATCGCGATACCGCTACGGCCAGCACGGCCGGTACGACCGATACGGTGCGTGTAGGCTTCTGCGTCTTGCGGCAGGTCGTAGTTGATAACGTGCGTAATGCGCGGCACGTCAAGACCACGAGCGGCAACGTCGGTTGCAATCAGCACGTCAACCTTGCCACGCTTCAAGCGTGTAATGGTGCGCTCACGCAGGCTCTGGTCAAGATCACCAGAAAGGCCTGCAGCGTTAACGCCACGTGCGGTTAACTGCTCAACCAGCGTAGTACACGCCGCACGGGTGCGAACGAACACAATCGCCGCATCAACCGCCTCGACTTCAAGAATGCGAGACAGCGCTTCAAGCTTGGCACCGCCATCAACACGTACAATGCGCTGCTCAATGTTTTCGCCAGTCGTCGTGCGCGACTCAATCGCCACTTTTACCGGGTCAACCAAATAGCGGTTAACAATACGTTCAATTTCAGTCGGCAGGGTTGCCGAGAAGAACACACGCTGAGCATCTTTCGGGGTATCGGCGACCACACGTTTAACGTCGTCGATAAAGCCCATGCGCAGCATTTCATCAGCTTCGTCTAATACGAGGGCTGACAAACCATCCAGCTTCAAGCTGCCACGGTCCAGGTGATCGATAATACGGCCGGGGGTGCCAACGATGACCTGGGCACCGCGCTTCAGCGCGCCTAACTGCTCACGATACTCTTGACCACCACACAGTGTCGCAACTTCAAGACCCTGCAGGTTTTGACCATACTTACTAAATGAGGCTGCAACCTGCTGAGCAAGCTCGCGGGTCGGAGCCATAACTAACACTTGTGGTTCGCGACGTGTAAGTTCTAAACGCGACAATAATGGCAGTGCAAACGCAGCGGTCTTACCGGTACCCGTTTGTGCCTGGCCCAGCATATCGCGGCCTTCCAGCAGCGCAGGAATAGTTTGCGCCTGGATTGGCGAAGGGATTAGGTAGCCCTGTGCTTCAACAGCAGACAGAACGGCAGGCAATAGAGCCAGATCGCCGAAGCTCGGCGAGGCGACAGAAGTCGAGGTCATTAATCACACCTTGGTAGGCCGGTCGTACCGGCAAAAAACATCATAAGCGTCTCTGACTCTGACATCGACGCGCCACAAAAAGGCAGCATCGAAAAACAGGTTCCGTTAAACGGATAATGTCATCAGTGGAGTCGGAGACGCCGGTCGCACCTAGCATCCGGTTGGCAATACCGTCATTACGGGCCAACCGCTGTGGCGACCTTCTGCGCCGATTTCACCCGTTTGGTGAAATGCTGGAGGCGCGCCATCTTCACAGCAATGAACATCTGCAGCTATCGAGATGTTCCCGCAAGCCTTGCTACGTATCCAGATATAAAAACTACCCAGATGTAAAAACTACGTAGGCAAACGCTTATCGTCGTGATGGAGGGGTCAACACATGCGAGGAGCGCGCATCCTAACACCGCAATAGACGAATGGCTAGTCTTTTTACTTTACCCAAATTAAACAACATTACTTGCACTTGTTTAAATATGGTCTAACTTAATAGGTGCCTTAACATGTTCAGCAATTCAAGGAGTGATATATGAACTGGGATCAAATCGAAGGCAAATGGACTGAAATGAAAGGTAAAGCCCGCGCTAGCTGGGGTGAATTTACCGATGATGACCTTGATCAGATTGGTGGTAAAAAGGATCAACTGGTTGGCAAGCTTCAGCAAAAGTACGGTCTTGAGCGCGAGCAGGCTGAAAAGCGTGCCGATGACTGGGCCAACGGTCTGTAATCACCAAAAAAACTCTAATCATTGATATCGTCATTAATGTTTGGTTAACCGATTTACTAAGTACTGATGATTATAAGTATTGGTGATTAATAGGAATCCCCATCGGTACTTACTGATATTACTAGCGACATGGAGAGATGCTATGCGTAAATCAATGCTGACAACCGCTATCGGAACTGCACTATTAGGCAGCTTGGCGTTTGGTGCGCAAGCGTCCCAAGAGCCGCAAGGCATGTATTCCGCCGAAGACATTCTTGATGCCGAGGTGTATTTTGCCAACGGTTCGGGCGATGAGATTGGCGAAGTTGAAAACATCTTGTTTGATGAAGAGATGCGTATTAACGCGCTAGTCATTGAAAGCGGCGCGGTACTGGGCCTTGGCGGCCGGGAAATTGTAGTAGGCACCGATTACTTCTCGCTTGAAACGCACACCGAAAGTGATGGTGACACAGAGCATCGTATTATTCTTGATGCGACCGCCGAAGAAGTCGAAGGCTTCCCAGCCTACGACCGTGACTGGTGGGAACAAACCAAGGCTAATGCACGCGATGCCTGGGACACTACTCGGGATGGTGCACAAAGTGCTTGGCAGTCGACACGCGACGCCGTATCCAATAACGAGTAGTACCGGTTTATTGGTTGATGAAGTTTAAAATAAAAAGGGCTGCCTAACGGCAGCCCTTTTTTCATGGCATCATTCAGCAGATTTGCTGCTTGCTTTATCACTATTGACTAATCCATATGCCCTGCCCCGGCAGCCGTTCACGATCATGGGGGCGCTCAAAATCAAGCATCGGCCCTGCAGGTACGATACGTGTTGGATTGATCGTATCGTGACTGTAATAGTAGTGACGCTTTATATGATCCATATCGACCGTTTCGGCAACGCCCGGCCACTGATAAATCTCACGCACGTAGTTAGCCAAATTAGGGAAGTCTTCGATACGTTTGAAATTGCATTTGAAGTGGCCGTAATACACCGCATCAAAACGAATAAGCGTAGTGAACAGACGAATATCGGCTTCCGTTAGCCACTCACCCGCCAGGTAGCGCTGGGTATCCAGACGCTTTTCCATTCGACCTAACGCTTCAAACAGTGCGTTTACGTGCTTTTCATAAACGTCCTGCTCCGTGGCGAAGCCCGTTTTATATACGCCGTTATTAATATGGTCGTAAACATCGGCATTTACCGCGTCAATTGCTTCGCGTAAATCCTCTGGGTAGAAATCCAGACGATTATCAGTGAATTCATTAAAAGCGCGATTAAAAATACGTAACAGATCCGCAGACTCATTATTGATGATGGCACTGCGCTGCTTATCCCACAGTACCGGCACCGTGACCCGGCCGGTATAGGTAGGATTAGTCATGGTATATAGCTGGTAGTGGTAATCAACGCCGTTAACCGCATCGCCACTTGAGCCTTCATCCTGATGGTAGGTCCAGCCTTTATCAAGCATCAGAGGACTTACGTGCGATACACCTACCAGAGGCTCAAGCCCTTTCAACTTGCGCATGATCAATACGCGATGTGCCCAGGGGCAGGCTAACGAAACGTATAGATGATAACGATCCTTTTCAGCAGGATAGCAAGCACCGTCGGTTTCTGGCTCAACGCCGACCCAATCGCGCAACTGAGCAGACTCACGAACAAACTCGCCGCCACTCTTTTTAGTGTCATACCATTGATCTTGCCATTCGCCATTAACGAGCAGACCCATAAAGAATCTCCTGACAGGGTGATTAAAAGCCAGCTATAGGCCTAGTATTCATTAAGCATAACCCTGTCGAGCAGATGCTCAAGCGGATGTTTTAAGGCGCTTCATTCGAGAGAATCGAACCTTTCGGGGCATAGCTCGCCAACGGCCTGCTTTAACGCGGTGGCCATCGCATGAGCCGCAGGTCCCGCGCGATCACGGTCACGAAAAATTATTTGAATAGGCACTTCACGGATACTACCCGCGGTTAATGGCAGCGGCTTTAACTCGCCACGGCGAATATCATCTGCAATACGCGTTTCGGGCATCCAGGCAAACCCCAGGCCGCGTTTCAACATATCAAGCGACGTGTTCAAGTGCCCTACCGTCCAGCGCTGCTCAGCTTTTAACCACCCAGCGTCGGTCGATTGGCGTAGCGCTGAATCGCGCACGACAAGCTGGCGATACTGAGCCAGATCACGTAAATCAAGTGCTCTATCTAGCTGGTGTAGCGCATGCTCAGGATGCGCCACCGCGATAAAGCGTACGCTGACCAGCGGTTCGCCTAAAAAGCCTTGCGCCTCCATACCCGATATCACTAAATCGGCGCGCCCATCGTAAAGCATTTCCGTACCACCGTTGAGTACACTCTCGTGCAGCTGAACGCGTACCTGGGGATACATCTCGGAAAAGCGCTCCATGGCCTTGGCCTGTGCGGCGGCGGGAAAAACCTGGTCAATCGCCAACACGATTTCAGCTTCCAAGCCTTCCGCCAGCCGTGAGGCAACATCTTCAAGTGAAGCCGCACTTTCGATGAGCTGACGCGCACGGCGAAGCAACAACTCCCCCGCTTCGGTTAAACGAACCTGACGCCCAATGGGCTCAAGCACCTGAACACCTAACTGCTCCTCAAGCTTATGAACCGCATGATTCAGAGTAGAGGGACTTTTATGTACAACCTCTGCCGCACGCGCAAATCCACCATGATCAACGACGGCTGCCAGCATTTTCCATTGTGCAAGTGTCACCCGGGACATTTCGACTCCCTCGATACTAAATCGCGAAACCATCCGCTTAATATTCGAAAAACCATGCCTAGAATGCCAGTAATCATAAATAAGCACTGCTAATTTAGAATTTATTCAGCAAAATTAATGCTCAATAAGACTTAAGCATATTGTTACAAGCAACCTCGCGTCTTCGGGGGTATGAGGCAGCCTTAGTAAGCCTTGATTGCCCACTGTGCGCGTTCACTCTCTCACTTCAATCGCCCTGAGCGCTTGATAGGCCATCATATTGGCCCCATTAATAACCATCAGTCTGAACGCTTCAGAGCGTAAACTGCCTCAAAAACCTCTCGGTTAACTTTTTGTTACAAAAAAAATGCTTTTAAGCTGTGCGTTCTACGTCCGATATGATGCAGGTTAGCTTCAGACTAATTTTCCCAAGGGTCAAGAAATCAGTTAATTATTTTTAGAACTTATTTAATTTATTGATTTTTAATAAAAAATAATTGAAATTTGAGCTAACACATATATTTCTATGATGAATAAACGTTATACAACCTTTACATCGAGATGTGCTTGTCTATGCTTAAGTCATTAATTAGCACTTGTTTAAGCTTGGCAAAGGTAGCAGAGTAAGTGCTTCGAAACGAATATGGCAGCTACTCGTTTACCTTTGTTAGCAAACAGTGTTCAAAAATCTTAAGGTTAGTTAGCTATTTCTGCTTTTTAGCAGAAGTATCTTTTATGTATAGATATACAGTCTATGAACCCCCTCACTCATGGGGTATGGTTCCGTCTACTTTCATGTTACTTTTTTGATCACGAACTTGGCGGCCTATTTACCCATGTTGCGAATCCTCCATTCGCTGCCCCGCACGCATAAATTATTACTGTTACCTGTGGCGACGATGGTCACAGTGCTGGGCGCACAAAAGTTAATCACTACGTATCAAGATTTGAACCAACCTCATACTCCACTGGAAAGCGTTTTAGTGCCGCTTCCCAGCGATTCTGCGCCGGGCATTCCTTCCCTTCATCAAGAACGAACGCCTGTCGCGGATGCCATCAACCGGGCCACCCGCGCGATTGATGCTACCCGCGAACATATTCCGTTAAGCGATTTAGCCGTTAAAGAGATTGTTGATCTCGACGTTATTTCAAGTGCAGAGGCCTCTTTAGCGGATCATCATTCGTCCAGCCCCCCTGCCTTACACAACAGCCCTATCGATAACGGCGCACTGCATATGGCCATTGTTGTGGGTACGCTGACAAGCGGCATGCTCGATATCGACCCCAGCTCTTCTGTCGAAATCGCCGATGCCACTTCGTATGAAGATTACGGAATCGATCTGTTTGACGACGTCTCGTTCCTGGAGCTAGAACTTGCTGCGGAAGAGCCGTTTGTACCGGAATGGAAAACACATATTGTTGAATCCGGTGAAACCTTTGCCGTGCTGGCGCAAAATGAGCTGGGCTTAGGTTATAGCGAAGTATTAACTCTGCTTGATGATTTGCCCGAACCGCGAATGCTGACTAATTGGCGGGCAGGCCATAGTTTCGACTATATGCTCGACGAGAACGGTCGCCTGTTATCGCTTCGCATGATGAAAAACACCCGCGACGGGGTGCTGGTCGAAAGCGAAGACAGCCAGTTTGCCGTGACTGCCATCGAGCGCCAGGGCGAGCCGGTTCAGCGCCTATATGCAGGTAGCGTTAGCGGTAGTTTTGCTCGCTCCGCTCAAGCCACTGGTTTAAGCAGCGGCTCAGTCACCGAGCTGACCAAGTTGTTGGAGAAGAAACTGGATTTCCGTCGTGACAGCCGCCGGGGCGATCAATTCCAGGTGCTGGTCGAATCCGACATGATTGAAGGCGAAGCTCTCGATTCACGCGTTCTGGCGGTGAAATACAACGGCGAGCGCATGGACCTGACCGTAGTACGCAATGCCACCGACAACCACTTCTATACACCTGATGGCAATAGCCTCGACCCCTCGTTTGCGCGCTACCCGTTTGAGGGCAGCTACCGTATGAGCTCGGGCTTCAACCCTCAGCGTAAGCATCCGGTCACCGGCCGCATCAGCCCACATAACGGTACCGATTTTGCCATGCCGATTGGTACCTCCGTCATTGCTCCGGCCAACGGCCGCGTCGAGCGGGTGGCCAATCACCCGGCTGCCGGGCGCTACATCGTTGTACGCCACGATAACGGCTACCGCACGCGCTACCTGCACCTTTCCCAGCCGCTGGTTAGCCAGGGCGATCGGGTGACCATGGGCGAGCGTATCGCGCTTTCGGGTAACACAGGCCGCAGCACGGGCCCTCACCTGCATTATGAAGTCATCGTTAACAACTCTCCGGTGAATGCAATGTCAGTGGAGTTGCCTGAAAACATGGGGCTAAGTGGCGATACGCTGATTGCTTTCCAGGCCCAGGCTGAACCAATGCTTGCGGCGCTTGAAAGCGGCCAAACCGGTACCATCAGCGTTGCAGGCTACCAGCCAGGGCAAGACACTGATTGACCTGCAGCCCGCTTAAGCTACACGCGTAAACGCCGCCCAAATTGAACTGACCCCATAAATTTGGACAGTAAAAAAACTAAGCGGCCAAGGCCTGATTTCGGTACTGTACCGGACTCAGGCCTTTTAGCTTGGTCTTAATGCGCTCGTAGTTGTAGTAATGGATATAGCGTCGGATGCCCGCCTGTAACTGTTCAATATTGTCGAACCGGTTCAGGTAGAAATATTCAGACTTCAGCGTTCCAAAGAAGCTCTCTATGGCGGCATTATCGAGACAATTTCCCTTGCGTGACATGCTCTGGATCACACCATACTCCGCGAGTTTGCGCCGGTAAGCAG
>NZ_KB898658.1 GCF_000377665.1 Vreelandella zhanjiangensis DSM 21076
ACGTTACTTAAAAAGTAACGATATGAAGAGTATCACTGTGTTCGCCTGCCTTGATATTTGGTGACTTGTCACCCTCATCGGCAAACGCCCACATGAATTACCTGATCAAATTGTTAAAGAGCTGTTTCGCTTGAGGTTAATGTTGCCAACAATTGACTCGATGACCGGAGCCGCTTGCCTCAGCGAGGAAGGCGTATTCTACGCATTTCCTGGTGTTTGTCAACCGCTGTTTTCAGCGCGTGAAGTGAGCGATGTAAATCTCGCTAACCTCCTGACAAACCGAAGGTTTTCACCTTCATTCACCGCTGGTAACGCTTGGCGTCCCCGGCAGCGGATGCGTACTTTACGGATTCAGGGCCGTCTTGGCAAGGGGCTTTACAAAATAAGTCTGAAAAAGCGGCCGATAGGTACTGATGCAAAGTAATTACGAGTCCTGAGGGCCCTAAACTCCGTTCTAATATAGCGCTTACTTACTCTGACAGGGCAGTTCATCAACTTGAGGGTTAGCGATAACCTACCTTACTATGGGTTTTACCCCCTTAAAGGATGTTGAGCGCATGACCTACCCACCGCTTTGCCAATGCGTCTTGCACGCTCAAAGCAGCCCAGCGCTATGAAAAACTGGCGTTGGAAAGGGGTATGGCTTGCGGTTATTGCGCTAGGATTGATCCTCACCATGTGGCAATCCGCGCGCATGGCACGTGAACAAGCCATTTCCAGCCTTCAGGATGACGCCGAAGATGAGCTGCGCCTTTCAGCCGCCAACCTCAACGGTTATCTGTTACGTTACGATTATCTGCCCCAAATGTTGGCGACTCGAGAAGGCGTTCAGCGGTTTTTAGCCTCGCCTGAAAGCCAGGACCCAATGCCGCTCAATTTACTGCTGGATCGTTTTCGTTTTACCGCTGGGGTCTCCGATGTTTACCTGCTCGACCGCACGGCGACAACCATAGCCGCCAGCAACTGGCATCGTCAGAATACCTTTATTGGTCATAACTACGCGTTTAGAAGCTATTACACGGAAGCCATTGCCGGTCGGCAAGGGCGGTTTTACGGTTTAGGTACCCAATCGCTAGAGCGCGGCTACTTCTTTTCGGCCCCCGTCTGGCTTGATGACACTTCGCCCGATGCCCAGCCCGACGGCGTCATGGTGATTAAGGTCTTGCTGGATGAGGTCGAAGAGGGCTGGGCGGAGCAAGACGCCGAGCTGCTGGTCACTGATAGCGACAATATAATCTTCATGGCCAGCCGCCCGGAACTGCGCATGAACGCGCTCTATCCGCTTAGTGATGATCGGCGCGATGCACTGCTTGCAACGCGACGCTACGCCATGGAGCCATTATCGCCATCGGGTATTAATATAGAGACAACATATGGACCTGACAGCGCGTTGGTGAGCTTCTCGCAAGGCCCGCTCAGTGGCGGCCGCTATTTAAGCCTCACCCGGCCGGTGGCAGAGTTCGGCTGGCAGATGCATATTTTTAAACCCTTAACGCCGGTTATCAGCGCGCAATGGATCGCCGCACTCATGGCGGGAGGGCTTTATGGAATCATTGCCCTGGGTGGCGCGATTGGGTGGCAGCGTTTGCGCTTACGCCGTGAGCGCGAAGCGTTTGCTGAACGTGAGCGGCAAACGCTTGCCCTCGTTCGCGATGAGCTGGAGGAGAGTGTCGAGCGGCGCACGCGCGACTTGGTAGCCAGCAACCAGCGCCTCTCGGATGAAATTGAAGAGCGCCGCCGCGCAGAAGCCAACCTGCGCCAAACCCAAGATGAGCTGATTCAAGCCGCCAAGCTTGCCGTCCTTGGGCAATTGGCCGCCGGGATCAACCATGAACTCAATCAACCGCTGGCCGCTATTCGTGCGTATGGTGAAAACGCCCGGCGCTTTCTGGCGCTTTCCCGGGTTGATCAGGCCGACACCAACTTGGAACAAATTGTTGAATTAACCAAACGCATGGCCGATATAAGCGCGCAGCTTCGTCAGTTTTCGCGCAAGAGTAGCGAGCGCCAGGAGACCATCTCAGTCCAGGCATGCATTGAATACGCGCTGCGTTTGTTTCAAAGCCGCCTGCGTGAGGAACGTATTCACGTCGAACAACAGTGGCCTGACGTCACGCTATGGGTCACCGGTGATTTAGTACGCCTTGAGCAGGTGCTGGTGAATCTGATCGGTAATGCGCTCCATGCCATGAAAGAGACCCCTAATCCGACGCTCACGCTGAGCGCCACGCTTACCGGAAAGCAGGTAACCATCAGCGTGATAGACAACGGCCCCGGCATCGGTGAGCAGCACATGGCGCAGATTTTTGAACCCTTTTTCACCACTAAAGCACCGGGAAGCGGGCTAGGGCTGGGACTTTCCATCTCTTCGCGTATCATGGACGACCTTGGCGGCAAGCTTCAGGTCGTGAACCGTGAACAAAGTGGCGCATGTTTTACCATCTCGCTACCTTACTCGCCGCCCGCTCACCCGCACGCTCCACACCTTTTAAAAGAGAATAATAAACATGCATGAGCCGTCGACACTGCCGGTCATGGTGATCGACGACGAGCCCCATCTGCGTATCACCGCCAGCCAAACGCTTGAACTTGCCGGCTACACGCCTTACTGCTTTGAAACGGCCGAGCAGGCGCTGGCCGCGCTGCCGGAAAATTTCTCAGGGGTGATCGTCAGTGATATCCGCATGCCCGGCATGGGCGGCATGGAATTACTTCATGAGCTGCACCACCGCGATCCGACCCTGCCGATTATCCTGATTACCGGTCATGGTGATATTTCCACCGCTGTTGAAGCCATGCGCGCCGGCGCCTGGGACTTTCTTGAGAAACCGTTCGCCGGCGATCAGCTACTCGACGTAGTACGCCGCGGCATAGAAAAGCGCCAGCTCAGCCTGGAAAACAATCGCCTCAAAGCCGAGCTGGAAGTACAGCAGGCCGCTCTTGGCCCTCGCTTGGTTGGCCGTACAGTAGTAATTTCGCGTCTGGCCGCCATGATTCAGCGCATCAGCCAGGTGGAAGCTGATGTGCTGCTGTTTGGTGAAACGGGAACGGGGAAGGATTTGGTCGCCCGCGCGATCCATGAGCGCAGCGCGCGCCGCAATAATCCCTTTATGGCGATCAACTGCGGTGCCGTACCAGAACACACCATTGAGTCTGAGCTGTTCGGGCATGAAAAAGGCGCCTTTACCGGCGCGGTGGAGCGGCGCATTGGTAAGTTTGAACATGCCAACGGCGGCACCGTGTTTCTGGATGAAATCGAATCAATGCCACAGGCCCTGCAGGTCAAACTGCTGCGTGTGCTTCAGGAGCGCAGTATCGAGCGGCTGGGCGCCAATGAAGTCATCCCGCTCAACTTGCGCGTGATTGCGGCCACCAAAGTGGACCTAAAGGTCGCCGCTGAAGAAGGTCACTTTCGCGAAGATCTCTATTACCGACTCAACGTCGTCACCTTGCCTTTACCCGCGTTGCGCGAACGTCGGGAAGACATCCCTCTCCTCTTTCAACACTTTGCGGTTGTGGCTGCGAATCGTAGTGGCCTGGAAGCCCCCAGTCTGGACAGCCATGGCATCGCGGCCCTGCTGGCTCACGACTGGCCCGGCAACGTGCGTGAATTGCGCAACCTAGCAGAGCGCTACGTGCTGTTGGGGGCGGCGTTTGATTATCGCCTAGACATGTTGCTGGAAGGGGCCGCGGCCGATACCCAGGAACCCACCCTGCCGCGCCAGGTGGAGCTATTTGAAAAGAGTCTGATCAGCCAGTCACTTTCCCGCCACCATGGCCGTGTAACGGACGTCTGCCGCCACCTGGGTATCCCGCGTAAAACCTTTTACGACAAGCTCAAAAAACATGGTTTAAACGCTGATGACTATCGCCACAGCAGCGACCCCTGATTCATAAGCTCGACTAATACCGACCAGGGGGGCGCCCAGGGCAGCAGGGTCAAGGTCGCAATCAGCATTAAAAGATTAGACATTGGCCGTCGGCTGTCACCCAGCTTGAGCGCGGTGCCAAATGAGCGTTTCAGCCGGGCCCCTTCCAAATCGACGCTATAGATCTCATCAAGCCCTAAATGAATGATAAAGCCTAGTAAAACGGCCGCACCATGCGACCACGCCATCCATGGCGGCTGAAACAAAAGATGAAAACTCAGCGCCGCCGTTAACAGCGAGCATAGCCCCGCCGCCAGCAGTGAATGCCAAATACCCCGATGCACCGTCAACTTTGAGAACAGGATCCCCGCCAGATAGCGCACCGAGAAGTAAATGCCGCCACAGGCAAGAAGCAGCATGCCCGGCGTTAGCCATGACTCCAGCAGCATCACGCCCAGCACCAGTGAAGGCACAGAAAGAATATTAAAAATCAACCGGATAGAGCGCGACCTATCCGCATCGATATCGGGCAGAATGCCGCCAAACGCGACCAGCGCCACGATCAATATCGCCTGGGAAGAAGGCCACCACTGTGCTTGCCAGCCCGCGTACGCCATTAGCATGCCGCCCGCGGTCGCTACCGTAATATGCGTGCGAAAGTTCGCCATGTCGCGGCACCCTAGAAAACTGGATAAATTACCAGATTTTTTAAGATTGCAACATGGCTGATTTAGAAAAAAGGTTGGTAGGCCAACGCTTTAGCCAAAGTTAATCATAAGCATGCTTCGGCCAGGAACTGATCTTTCAGTTTTACATAGTTGCCCGCCGTATACGGGAAGAACGCACGCTCTTTATCTTTCAAAGGGCGTAGCGCTTTGGCGGGGTTGCCCGCATATACATAACCGCTTTCCAGGTGCTTGCCGGGTGTAACGACCGCGCCTGCGGCAATAATCACCTCGTCATCGACCACTGCGCCATCCATGATGATCGCCCCCATGCCCACCAGAATTCGGCTGCCCAGCGTACACCCGTGCAAAATAGCCTTATGGCCAATGGTTACGTCTTCACCAATCGTGAGCGGGAAGCCCTCCGGGTTGAAGTCGCTTGCGTGAGTAATGTGCAGCACGCTGCCATCCTGCACGCTGGTACGCGCACCAATGCGAATCCGGTGCATATCACCGCGGATCACCGTCATCGGCCATACCGAGCAGTCGTCGCCCAACACAACATCGCCAATCACAACGCTTGCCGGGTCAATGTACACACGCTCGCCCAGCTGTGGTGAGTGGTCTTTAAAATCTCTTAGCGCACTGTTTGTGTCTTGCATGGCACTCTCCTGATCGTCAAAGAACCTACCGGCTATCTTATAGCGGCTGTTAAGGCGCATCTTAGCGCGGCACGGTTTATAACAGCCCGCCCAGCAATACGATAAATGTCAGCGGAATCGACACCCAACGAACCACATTACGCCATAAAAGATAGCCGCCTTCCCCGGCGCCCAGTGCTTGCATAGCGGTAGCCCGCGGCATTACCCAGGCGGCAAAAATGGCAATCATCAGGCCTCCCAGCGGTAAAAACACGTCGGGCGGAATGCTGCTGACCAGCTCGAAAACATTGCGCCCAAACAGCGGCCGAAAATCGGCAAGCGTCGAGAACGAGAACGCCGATAAAAGCCCCATTAACCAAACGCTCAACGCGACGATGGCCGTGGCGATGCTCCGCCGACACCCCAAGCCTTGCAGCGTGACAACCATTGGCTCTGCCAGGTTAATCGCCGATGTCCAGGTTGCCAGCAACAGTAGCAGGAAAAACACGCTTAGCCATATGGCCCCGCCAGGCAGCTCTGCAAAGGCGATAGGCAGCGTCACAAACATCAGCCCCGGCCCCTCCGCCGGATCCATCCCCTGAGCAAACACCACGGAGAAAATCGCAATACCGGCCAGTAGCGCTACGCTGATGTCAAGCGCCGCCACGGCCACGGCTGCTTTGGGCAAGCTCTGGTCTTCGGGCATATACGCGCCGTACGCCATTAGCGCACAGGCACCCACCGCCAGCGTAAAGAAGGCATGCCCCATCGCATGCAGCACCACGGTGGGCGTTAGCGCATCAAACGAGG
This sequence comes from Vreelandella zhanjiangensis DSM 21076, assembly GCF_000377665.1. Lineage (GTDB taxonomy): Bacteria > Pseudomonadota > Gammaproteobacteria > Pseudomonadales > Halomonadaceae > Vreelandella > Vreelandella zhanjiangensis. The sequence continues at coordinate 5,986 of NZ_KB898658.1, forward strand.
GTAGAAATAACCATGCCAACGCCGTGGTAAAGCCATCGGTTGTGGCGGCGTAGCCTGCCAGCAAGAGTAGCAAACCATAGAGCAGCGGCATCAACAGATTATTAAGCCGCTCAAGGCCCTTTGAGACGCCAGCGGCGACTACCGTCATGGTCATAAACAAAAACAGCGAATGATTGAAAATCAGCAAGCCGGGATTGGCTAAAAATGCATCAAAGCCTGCGCCGATCTCTGCAGCCGTTGCACCACTGAACTGCCCGTTCACTGAGGCGACCAGGAACTCGATCGACCAGCCGGAGACCACGGAGTAGAAAGATAAGATACAAAAAACGGTGAATGCGCCGAAAATACCCAGCCAACGCCAGTTAGCGGATGCCCCGGCCTCCATGGCCAGTGCACCAAGTGCCTGTATTGGCCCACGGCGCCCGGCTCGGCCGATGAGAATTTCAGCCATCATGACAGGAATGCCCAACAGCAGAACAAAGCCTACGTAAATCAGTAAAAAGGCCGCGCCACCGTTTTCGCCCGCGACATAAGGAAAGCGCCAGATGTTGCCCAGCCCCACCGCTGCACCCGTTACCGCCAAGATAAAGGCCCGCTTCGACCCCCAGCGCTCCAGCGTTTCGCTCATTGTTGACTCCTGCCATTGTGGGCACTAAAAGGCGGCAAGACTAGCAGGCGCCCGCCAAGAGACCAAACCTTGCCATTGAAAGAGTGGCCGACTGCCCACATTTTGTGACTATCATCGCGCTTTTTTTGCGCCCCCTAATGTTGCCCACGAGGTGCTTATGTCCCGCAATCCCCTGCTTGAGACGCACGAGCTTCCCCCTTTCGCTGAAATACGTGCAGAGCATGTGGTGCCTGCGGTGGAAGCACTGCTTGATGAGAACCGCCTAACCATTGACCGTTTGGCACAGCAGGCCTCGGAAACCGCGCCCACCTGGGAAAGCTTCGCTGTACCCCTTGAGGCAGTAAGCGACCGGCTCTCCCAAGCGTGGTCACCGGTTTCCCACCTAAACGGCACCATGAATACACCGGAGCTTCGCGAAGCCTACCAAGCCTGCCTGGAAAAACTTTCCGCCTTTGGCACCTGGGTCGGCCAGCATGAAGGGCTTTTTTATGGCTGGCAGGCGCTCAAAGAAGGCGATGCCTGGGCCACGCTAGATTCAGCCCAGCAGCGCACGGTGGAAAACGCCCTACGCGATTTCCGCCTCGCGGGGGTTGATTTGCCTGCTGATAAAAAAGCCCGTTACGGCGAAATTCAGTCACGCCTTTCTACGCTTTCGAACCAGTACTCCAATAACGTGCTGGATGCCACCCAGGCATGGCATAAGGATATCGACAGCGAAGAGGAGCTGGCAGGTGTTCCCTCAAGCGCACTGGATACATTAAAAGCCCTTGCCGAAGCCAAAGGGGTCGCTGGGTATCGGATTACCCTGGATTTCCCGAGCTTCTTCCCGGTGGTTAGCTATGCCGATAGCCGCGAACTGCGCCGCGAGGTATACACTGCCTTTGTTACTCGCGCATCAGACCAGGGCCCGGGTGAAGGTACATTTGATAACGCCCCGATCATGGAAGAGATCTTAGCGCTGCGTCAGGAGCTTGCGAAGCTCTTAGGGTTTAAGACCTATGCCGATTTCTCACTGACCACCAAAATGGCTGAATCGCCCGAGCAGGTGCTCGATTTTCTGAGCGATCTTGCGCGCCGTGCGGTGCCCCAGGCGAAAGAAGAGTTTGCCGAATTAAGCGCCTATGCCCGCGACGAGCTCGGCATCGACACGCTGGAACCCTGGGATATCGCCTACGCGAGTGAAAAGCTTCGCGAGACGCGCCATGCGATTTCCCAAGAGCAACTGCGCCCCTACTTCCCCGCACCGCACGTGATTGATGGTCTCTTTCACGTCGTTGAGCGGCTCTTTGGGGTACGCGTAGAAGAAGATATCGACGCCTCGCGCTACCACGCTGACGTGCGCTATTTCCGGATTACCGAAAACGGCCAGCCGATTGCCGGATTCTATCTGGACCTGTACGCCCGCGAAGGCAAGCGCGGTGGCGCCTGGATGGCCGACTGCCGGGTACGCCGCCAGACCGATAACGGCATCCAGCGTCCGGTGGCGTTTTTAACCTGTAACTTTACCGCGCCGGTTGGGGGCAAGCCTGCTCTGCTGACTCACGATGAAGTCACTACACTGTTCCACGAGTTTGGCCATGGCCTGCACCATATGCTGACCAAACAGCATATTGCCGATATTTCAGGTATTAACGGCGTTGCCTGGGATGCCGTCGAGCTACCCAGCCAGTTTATGGAGAACTATTGCTGGGAGCGCGAAGGCCTTAACCTGCTTGCCAAACATGTAGATACCGGCGAAGTCCTGCCTTCTGAGCTGCTTGAGCGCCTACAGGCGGCTAAAAACTTCCAGTCTGCCATGGGTATGGTGCGTCAAATCGAGTTCTCGATCTTTGACCTGCGCCTGCACCACGAATTAAGCGCTCCCGAAGCCCGCGACGTTCAGGCGCTGTTAGACGAAGTACGCAGCGAAGTCTCTGTCGTGCCGGCGGTGCCCTTCAATCGTTTCCAAAATAGCTTTGCGCATATTTTTGCCGGAGGCTACGCCGCGGGTTACTACAGCTATAAATGGGCCGAGGTGCTGTCTGCCGATGCGTGGAGTGCCTTTGAGGAGGCGGGTATATTTGATGCCGATACCGGCCAGCGATTCCGCCGTGAGATTTTAGAGCAGGGCGGGGCGCGCGACGCGGCCGAGCTATTCGTGGCCTTTCGTGGTCGCGAGCCCAGCGTAGAGCCGCTGCTGCGCCATAGCGGCATTCGCGCCGCCTAACTCTTTATTGACCTAAGCGCGGCGCCAGTCATAAGACGGCGCCGCGCGTTTGGAGAACGCCATGTCTACCGTTAAGCGCTTTATTGCGGGTGTCACCTGCCCCCGCTGCGCCGCAATGGACCGTATTCGCGCCTGGGAACAAAACGGCATCCGTTACCGAGAGTGCGTGAACTGTGATTTTTTTGAGCAGCTGCCTATCGAAGATGAAAACTCTTCTGAATTAACCACCCGGGTTAATCAGGTGCGCGAGGAGCAGAAAAGTCAGGACGTTCAACCGGTGAAAATCCTCGATCCCCGCAACCCCAATACCTAAGCGACAGCTAAGAGAGTTTTTGGCTCTCTTAGCTAGTTAACTTGCCTGGCGGTTAACTAGCCTGGCCACTGTTTTACTATTTCCTCCTGTCTAGCTCCTGCCTACTTGTCTGCTTTCCATTCAATAGTGAGCGGAAAACCGCACACTATTTACCTGCTTGCGTGCGAATTACCAGACACTTCACGCTTACTATATCTCCACTAAAGTTGAATAAAAATTTCATAAGCATATGTTTTTATTTAGCTACGCCCTAACTGGCATAACAATCGCTATTTAATAAGTGCTCAATAACTATTGCTACCGGCAAGCAACCTACGCTTGCCGGGCCATAATCCCAATAACAGCTTAGGAAACATGCCATGCGCACGATGATGCCGAAAACTCTTACCCTACTGGTTAGCGGTGCAGCCCTGCTTGTTGCCGCCAGCGCTAACGCGGATCGCGCTGACTGGCCACAAAACTTTACCGTGGGTACCGCAAGCCAGGGCGGCACGTTTTTCGTGTACGGTTCGGGCTGGGCCAACTTTATCGCTGATGAGCTGGGTGTTTCTGGCGGTGGCGAAGTTACCGGTGGCCCGACCCAGAACCTGGCGCTGGTGCACAGTGGCGATATGGCCTTCGGTCTGACCACGATGGGTCCTGCGTCTGACGCGGTGAAAGGCGAAAGCCCGTTGGCCCCGGGCCTGATGATGGATAACGTCTGTGCACTGTTCCCGATGTATGAAACGCCGTTCTCGATTGCCGCCCTTTCAAGCTCCGGCATTGAGTCCATTTCAGACATTCCGGATGGCGCGCGCATCGGTTTCGGCCCAGCAGCCTCGACCTCTGACACCTACTTCCCCGCCATGCTGGAAACCCTGGGAGTAAACTTTGAGCGTCGCAACGGCGGCTGGTCTGATCTCGGCGGACAGCTTCAGGATGGCCTGCTGGACGTAGTGGCGTTTGCCGCCGGTATTCCAATCCCAGCCGTTAGCCAGCTAGAAGTACAGACAGATGTGAACATCATTGAATTTACCGAAGATGAGCTTGCCACCGTACTGGACGCCTTCCCGGTAGCTGAATTCACCATTCCGGCCAGCACGTACTCAACGCTTGAAGATGATGCACGCGCGGTTTCCATGTGGAACTTTGCGATTGCCGGCTGTGACCTGCCGGAAGACTTCATCTATGAAGTAACCAAGGCCACCATGGAAAACAACGATCGCATGCGTTCTATCCACCGCAGTGCTGAAACCAGCATTCCGGAAAACATCGTGCATAACACCATTCTGCCCTTCCACCCCGGTGCAGCGCGTTGGTACGAAGAGAACGGCTACGAAATTTCTGAAGATCTGATCAACTAAACCTTACGCACCATCTGGCTGCCCCGTGACTGGTTTCCCAGGCGGGGCAGTTTTGGCTACTGCTCCTTTTTTTGCTCCTGCTGTGAGGGTGAACTCTGATGAGTCCCGCGACCCCCCAAAAACCTGACGGCCTCAAGGATGATGCCCTGCTTGCTTCATCGCCTGACCCCATTCTTGCGGAGGGTGTTGATGAAGAAGTTGTTGAGCCCAACCGCCGCGTCTTTACCGGTTGGCAGTTTTTGCTATTTGCTGCGCTAGCCATTGCCTACTCAAGCTTTCACCTGATTTCACTGAACGTGTACCCCATGGAAACGTGGTCGTTTCGTATCGTTCACATCGCCGGTGCCTTGATTCTAGGCTATGGGCTATTTGCTGGCGCCCGCTTTGCAGAGGATCACCAAACCGCCTCACCGGCATGGTTTAAATGGGCGAGCTACGCCCTGCTGGCGCCCGCCGCCTATACGCTTGCGCAAGTCTTTTTGATGCAGCAGACCATTAACGGCGGTGCCATGCGCATCGACGCCGCGATCGAGACGCTGCACTACGGCTATCCGCTGATGGCCACAACGGCCGCAGCCATCGTGCTGTCATGGTTCTATCGTCAGACTCGCCACCGCTTCAACCCCGCGGATCTGGTACTCATGATCTGCGCCCTGGCCAGTGCGGGCTATTTATTAATGGCCTTCAATACCAGCATGCGGATGTCGACCGGCACCTCGTTTGCGCCTCCCGGCATTTCCTGGGCAGCCATTGCCGGTTCGCTGCTTATTCTGGAGCTAACCCGGCGTGTGGCGGGCTTGGCGTTGGTAGTGATTTCGGCGGTATTCCTGGCCTATGTGTTTATTGGACCTTATTTGCCGGGCTTTTTGGGCTACCCGGGCCTGTCGCTGCAGCGCTTCTTCAGCCAGGTTTACACCGACGCGGGCATTCTGGGCCCGACCACCGCCGTCTCATCGACCTACATTATTTTGTTCATTATTTTTGCCGCGTTCCTGCAAGCCTCAAAAGTAGGCGACTACTTTGTTAACTTCGCCTTTGCGGCTGCCGGACGCGCCCGTGGCGGCCCGGCGAAGGTTTCCATTTTTGCCTCAGGCCTGATGGGCATGATCAACGGCACGTCAGCCGGTAACGTGGTATCCACCGGTTCACTGACCATTCCGCTGATGAAAAAAGTAGGCTATCCCGCGCGCAGTGCAGGCGCTATTGAAGCGGCGGCTTCTACCGGTGGGCAAATCATGCCGCCGATCATGGGCGCGGGCGCCTTTATCATGGCGGAAGTCACCGGCATTCCTTACACCGATATCGCTATTGCAGCCGTAATTCCGGCCATTCTTTACTTTGCATCTATCTACTTTATGGTGGATTTCGAAGCCGCCCGTAAAGGCATGCGCGGCATGCGCAAGGATGAAATTCCGCTCTTTTCCAAACTCATCAAGCAGGCCTATCTGTTTGCGCCCATCATTATTCTGATTGTCGCCCTGTTTATGGGGTACTCGGTGATTCGGGCGGGAACGCTTGCCACCGCGTCGGCTGCGGTCGTTAGCTGGATTTCACCGAACAAGATGGGTGTGACCGCGATTCTCAAGGCGCTTCAGCTGGCAGGCACCATGGCCATCCAGATCATCGCCGTATGTGCTTGTGCGGGTTTGATCGTGGGCGTTATTTCGCTCACCGGCGTTGGCGCGCGTTTTTCCTCGCTGCTGTTGGGTTTAGCGGGCGTCAGCCAGCTGCTGGCACTTATCTTTGCCATGCTGATCAGCATTCTGCTGGGGATGGGCATGCCCACCACGGCCGCTTATGCGGTGGCTGCCTCGGTGGTAGCCCCCGGGCTGATCAATATCGGCATCGAGCCGCTGATTGCTCACTTCTTTGTTTTCTACTTTGCCGTGGTCTCTGCGATTACCCCGCCGGTGGCGCTGGCATCTTACGCAGCCGCGGGGATTTCCGGCGACAACCCAATGGGTACGTCGGTAGCCTCGTTCAAGATTGGACTGGCAGCCTTTATCGTGCCGTTCATGTTCTTCTACAGCCCGGCCATGCTGATGGAAGGCTCCGCGCTGCAGATTATGCGCGTTGGCATCACTGCCATGCTGGGTATCATCCTGCTCTCAGGCATGGTGCAGGCCTGGTTCTTTGGCCCGGTGAACGTACTCAAACGGGTGATTATGCTGGTAGGTGCGATGTGCATGATCTATGGCGGCATTTACACAGATATCGCGGGTCTGGCGATTGGCGCCGGTCTTGTGATAATGCAGCGCAAGCAGTTTGGCGGCGGCAAGCTGGCTGACAAGATGCAAGCGCCAGCGAGTTAGTAACCCGCTATAAAGCAAAACGTCATAACCTAAAACGCCCCGCTCAATGAGCGGGGCGTTTTATTTAGCGCAGGTTTCAATCGAAAGCCTATGCGCGATTAGCCAACCAGATTGTCGACCACTTTCAGTACGGGAGCCGCCTGGTTAAGAGTATAGAAGTGCAAACCTGGGGCGCCACCATCCAACAGACGCTGGCAAAGACGGCTCACTGTCTCGGTGCCAAATTTGGCAATCGCCTCGCTGTCATCGCCATAGCTTTCCAGCTGTTTGCGCATCCAGCGAGGAATTTCTGCGCCGCAGCTGTCAGAAAACCGCGCCAGCTTGGTGTAATTAGTGATTGGCATAATGCCGGGAATAATCGGCTGTTCGACGCCCAGCGCCCGTGCTTTATCGACAAAATTAAAGTAAGCATCAGCAGTAAAGAAGTACTGGGTAATCGCCATGTTGGCGCCCGCCTTCATTTTACGCGCGAAGTTTTCGATATCTTTATCAAGATTAGCCGCCTGGGGATGCGACTCAGGGTAGGCCCCCACGGCAATATCAAAATGACTGCCGGTTTCTTCGCGAATAAATTCAACCAGCTCGTTGGCGTAACGCAGCTCGCCAATACTACCCATCCCCGATGGCATATCACCACGCAGCGCGACGAGACTTTTGACTCCTTCTTCGCGGTACTGGGCCAGCAAATCACGCAGCTGGGCCTTTTCGCTGCCAATGCAGGAAAGGTGCGGGGCCGTTTGCACGCCGCTCTGACTAACCGTACGCACAGTGTCCCGGGTACGCGCCTGAGTGGAGCCTCCGGCGCCATAGGTCACTGAGAAAAACCGCGGATTGCGGGCGGCCAGCTCATCACGGACCAGCATCAGCTTGTCGCGCCCAGCATCGGTATTGGGCGGAAAGAATTCAAAGCTGATACCTAGCGGATGCTCTTGGCTGCTCATGGGATTTCCTCATACAGAACAATAATAAATAGTGATACTTTGGTGTATTCTCGCCGTTCTACTGCGCCGGGGCTAATGAAAGATTCCACGTTTGGCCTTTAATTCGGCTCATGTTAATCACTATTTGATGCCGCCAGGAGGGCATATGGAGCTATCCCCAAGCGCTTTAATGGGACCGCTACTCATGTTGTTGAGCTTTGTGGGCCTGGGCTGGATCGCGGCACAGCGCTTAAAAATCGACCCACGCCCCATTGCTACGCTGCTGGTTTATCTGATTGCTCCCTTAACCATCTTTCGTGCGCTGATGAACGGCGGGCCGACCCCTCAATATCTAATCTTAACGTTGGCGTTGTTTGTCCTGGTCAGCCTGTTGGCGCTGCTGGTGCGGCGCGTTACCCAACACCGTTTTGGCCCGCAGGAAGGCGCTTTGCTGGCGTTTTCATCAGGCACGGGCAATACCGGCTATTTCGGTTTACCGGTCGCGCTGATTTTACTGCCGCCAGAAGGGGTAACGCTTTATCTGTTCTGCATGCTGGGGATTAATCTGTATGAATTTACCGTGGGGTTTTATCTGAGTGCCCGCGGCCACTTCTCGATTCGCCAAAGCCTGATAAAGATTAGCCGCCTGCCGCTGATCTACGCGTTTTTGCTCGCGCTGTTGCTGAGTTCATTAAATGTCACGCTGCCAACGGCCTTGGCAAGCTCGCTGGATGTTTTTCCCGCGACCTACACGCTGCTGGGCATGATGATTATCGGCATGACGCTTAGCCAGGTGACGCTCGCCGCATGGGATACGCGCTTTATCGCGGCCTGCGTGGGGCTGCGCTATATCATCTGGCCAGCCGCCACCTTCACAGCGGTCGTGCTGCTGCAAATGTTCATGCCGGTACCCGCGGAGCTGGCCATGGCGATTCTGCTGCTAGGTGTTGTACCTATGGCATCCAATGTAGTGGTCGTCGCCATGGAACTGGGTATTCAGCCGCAAAAAGGAGCGCTCGCGGTGTTGGTCACCACACTACTCGCTCCGCTGCTGATTCCGTTCTATCTGGGCGTTATGCTGCGCGCCACCGGGCTTGGTTAACGGTCGCGGCTATTCAAAGCCGTCAACATCAAATGCCTGAAGCGTACGGGCCATTGCCTGCACCTGGGCATGTGAAAAGAACGCCTGGAGGGCCTGCGCCCTGCCCGGCCCGATGCCTGGTAGCGCTTCCCAATCCGCATGCTGGTAGTCGATTAGAATAGGCCAGCGCTCTAGGTCGGCATCACCTGCAGGCGGCATGCCCAGGCCCTGTAGCCATGCGCTATAGGGCGCGGCCCGCGCGGCCTGAAACTGCTCATATAGCGTCTTGGAACGCGCAGCGCCAATACCATGCGCCTGGCGAAGCTCACTCTGATCAAGCGCCAGCCAGCTGAGTAGACCTTCGATTAACCCGGCGTCCATTAGCGCCTGCCAGGTCCCTTCGCCCACCCCCTGAAGTTCAAGCTGTTCGCCAAGATAGGTTAGCCGTGCCAACAGCTGGGCATCGCAGCCGGGGCTTATCTGAAAACAGCTCAACAGATGGTAGTTTTCATTGGCGGGTACCGCGACGGGCGTACGCTCCTGGATTTGCCATACCACTTCGTCAAGCTGTGGGATAGTCAGCCCTGCCAAGGTAATGGCGACCTGATCGCCGGGGCGCACATCCAGGTTTTGCCAGCGATCAAGCGAGCCGAGCGACACCCGGCTGATGCGTCGTCCTTCCAACTCAACCGGATAGAGCCAGAGCAGCGGCGTAATACGTCCGGTGCGCCCGATGCGAAACTCCACGCCGCGCACTTCTGCCAACACTTTCTGCAGCGGATATTTCCAGGCTATCGCCCATTCAGGCGAAGCGGTCGACCAACTGACGATTCCTGGGCGCACAGCCTGCTTAACGACCACGCCGTCGGTGGCAAACGGCAACGCGTTGTTAAACCATGTGTTCCGCCAGTAGGCTGCGTCGTGCTCTTCATCCAGCCGATGCGTATAGCGGGCCGTATCAAAACCCAGCGCGCTAAGCTGGGTCAGCCGCTCGGTCATAGCGGTCGGCCCGTCCGGCCAGCCCCAAACAAATAGCCCGATTCGTGCCAGCACGCCCGGAGTGGAGTTTACCTGAGCCATAGCACCCGCCACGGCCCCTCGTGCTCCAGAGTCAGACGCACGAGACTGAATATGCTCTTCAAGCTGCCAATAGAGCTCGCCCTGAAAAATGGCTGAGATAGTGTCGGGCAGAGCATTAGGCACGTTGGGCAATTGCAAGGCGCGGGCCGTCCAATCCTGCCCGTGTTGTCCATCGCCCCGACTAACCGCTTCCACCAGCTCGCCTGCTTGATAACGCAGCGTCACCGCAACGCCATCCACTTTAGGCTGTATCCAGAGGTTTTCCCGCCGGCTGGTAAAACGCCGCACGCCGGCTTCGTTGGTTTTACTAAGCCCTTGCTGAGCGGCCGCGTGCTCGAGAGTGCCGCGGCTGGACGTTACTCGGGTAAGCGGTTGGTGAGCGGTGGAATCGTTCAGGCAAGCGCGCCAGCCCTGGAGCCGATCAACGGCTTGATCGTAGAGCGCATCATCAATCAGCGAGACGCCTTCTTCATGATAGGCATGGTCCCACTGGGCAATTTGCGCAGCGAGGGCACGAGTTTCATGCTCAAGGCGCTCACTAGGCCAGGTAGGGCACGCCGCCATTACGCTACTGCCCGCCATGACACACACCGTGATTAACACCAGCCCACCAATGCGCCGTCCCCACCGTACTGCTGGCATAACGCCCTCCCCTAGTTATTGTATGATTCAGCCTGTTGTATGACTCAGCCTAAAACAGGGGGCATAAAAAAACGCCCCCTGGCAGAGCCAAAGGGACGTTCTCTTACAAACAGCCTAGCGAATCGCTTACAAACCGGCGGCCTGACGCAACGCGTCGGCTTTATCGGTCTTCTCCCAGGGGAAGGCGGTAAAGGTTTCAGTATGCTGCTCGCCTTTATCGTCGCTCCAGGTGTAACTGTGCTCAAACGGTGCCCGACCAAAGTGGCCGTAGGCAGCGGTCAGCTGATACATCGGGTGCAGCAGATCGAGCATTTTGGTGATCGCGTAAGGCCGCAGATCAAAGTGCTCGCTCACCAGCTTAACAATCTGGGCATCGTCAATTTTACCGGTGCCGAAGGTATCGATTGAAACCGACGTCGGCTCCGCCACGCCGATCGCGTAGGAGACCTGGATCTCGCACTTATCGGCAAGCCCTGCCGCCACGACGTTCTTGGCCACATAACGACCCGCATAGGCCGCACTACGGTCTACTTTTGAGGGATCTTTGCCCGAGAACGCACCGCCGCCGTGGCGCGCCATGCCGCCGTAGGTATCCACGATGATCTTACGACCAGTCAAACCACAGTCACCTACCGGGCCGCCAATCACGAACTTGCCGGTCGGGTTAATGTGGTACTGGGTGTTCTCGTTGAGCCATTCTGCCGGAATCACCTGTTCGATGATTTCGCGCTTGACCATCTTGCGCAGGTCTTCCTGATCAATTTCAGGATCGTGCTGCGTCGACAGAACCACCGCATCAACACCACACGGCTGGCCCTGTTCGTTATAACGGAAGGTTACCTGGCTTTTGGCATCCGGGCGCAGCCACGGCAGCAGGCCGTTTTTACGCAGCTCAGCCTGACGCTCCACCAAACGGTGCGAGTAATGAATCGGCGCTGGCATAAACGAATCGGTTTCGTTGGTCGCGTACCCAAACATCAGGCCCTGGTCACCAGCGCCTTGGTCTTCCGGCTTGGTGCGGTCAACGCCCTGGGCAATCTCGACGCTCTGCTTGCCGATCAGGTTAATCACGCCACAGGTTGCGCCATCAAAGCCCACGTGGGAGGAGGTGTAACCTATCTCGGTAATTACATCGCGGACGAGGGTTTCCAGATCCACCCACGCCGAGGTAGTAATTTCACCGGCAATAATCGCCACACCGGTTTTCACCATGGTTTCACAAGCAACCCGTGCCTGTTTATCCCGGGCGATAATGGCATCCAGCACCGCATCCGAAATCTGGTCGGCAATTTTATCGGGATGACCTTCGGAGACAGACTCCGAGGTAAACAGGGAATATTCGCTCATCGCGCTCTCGACCCTCTGTATGACGGCTGCACACTACTCGCAGCATCAGCAGGAAATCACGGCAGGAGGTTCCCTGCCCATAAAGGAAGCGGCATTAACCAGGTTGACCACCGCTTCGGGAGGCAGAGTCTACACGCTGTTGAGAGTTCTTCCCAGAATGTGCCCTATAATTTGCCGCTACATTTGCCGCCGCATTTGCCGCAACGTGGGAAGTCAGCGACAATAGCGCCTTCATTATTTACGTTTTCAGGCGAGGAGCACCCCCATGCCGTCCCGTTTTGAGCTGGCCAATGCCATTCGCGCCCTTTCCATGGATGCTGTTCAGAAGGCCAAGTCCGGCCATCCTGGCGCCCCCATGGGCATGGCTGATATTGCCGAGGTGCTGTGGAATGATCACCTCAAGCACAACCCCGAAGACCCCAAGTGGGCCGATCGTGACCGGTTCGTGCTGTCCAATGGTCACGGCTCAATGCTGCTCTACTCACTGCTGCATTTAAGCGGCTATGAGTTAAGCCTGGAACAACTGCAGAATTTCCGTCAGCTACACTCGCCCACCGCTGGCCACCCGGAATTTGGCTACGCACCAGGCATTGAAACCACGACCGGCCCCTTGGGTCAGGGTTTTGCCAACGCGGTCGGCTTTGCGATTGCTGAAAAAACCCTGGCGGCCCAGTTCAACCGCCCCGGCCACACCATTGTGGACCATAACACCTGGTGCTTTTTGGGTGATGGCTGCCTGATGGAAGGTATCTCTCACGAGGCGGCGTCGCTGGCGGGTACCCAACAGCTGGGTAAGCTGATCGCGCTTTACGACGATAACGGCATCTCAATCGATGGCGAAGTCGAAGGCTGGTTTACCGACGATACCGCCAAGCGCTTTGAAGCCTACGGCTGGCACGTGGTGCCCAACGTCGATGGCCACAAGCCTGAAGAGATCCAGGCAGCCATCGCGCTTGCCAAGCAGAATGACGACAAGCCCAGCCTGATTATCTGCAAAACGATCATCGGTTTTGGTGCACCCAACAAGCAGGGCAAGGAGGAGTCCCACGGCTCGCCGCTGGGTGAAGAAGAAGTCGCCCTGGCGCGCAAGCAGCTCGACTGGCCGCACGCGCCGTTCCATATTCCCGAGCCGATCTACTCTGCCTGGGATGCACGTGACGCGGGTAAAACCCGTCAGCAGGAGTGGGAAAAGCGCTTTGCCCGCTATAGCGATGCCTTCCCGACCGAAGCGCGTGAGTTCAAGCGTCGCATGAAAGGCCAGCTGCCGGCTGAGCTCGCTACCGAAGCGTTGATCCAGCAGGCCCAGGAAAAAGGCGACAGCATCGCTACCCGTAAAGCGTCGCTTGAAGCGCTTAACGTGATTGGCCCGCAGATGCCGGAACTCCTCGGCGGCAGTGCCGACCTTGCCCCGTCCAACCTGACGTTCTGGAAGGATGCCAAGGCAATCACGCCTGAAGATGCCAGCGGCAACTACCTGCACTATGGCGTACGTGAGTTTGGCATGGGTGCCGTGATGAACGGTATCGCCCTGCACGGTGGCTTTGTGCCTTACGGCGCGACCTTCCTGATCTTCATGGAATATATGCGTAACGCGGTACGTATGGCGGCGCTGATGGGGCAGCAGGCGATCTACGTATTCACGCATGACTCGATCGGCCTGGGTGAAGATGGTCCGACCCACCAGCCCATCGAGCAGCTGACCAGCCTGCGCACTACGCCAAACCTGAATACCTGGCGCCCGTGTGACGCCGTGGAAACCGCCGCCTCCTGGGATGCGGCCATCAAGCGTCACTCTGGCCCCACGGCGCTGATCCTGTCGCGTCAGAACCTGCCGCACCAGTCACGCACCAAAGCGCAGCTGGCTTCTATCCAGCGTGGCGGGTACGTGCTTAAAGACTCTGATGCCACGCCGGAGCTGATCCTGATTGCTACCGGCTCAGAAGTGGCGCTAGCCATGGACGCCGCGGCCGAGCTTGAAAAGCAGGGTAAAGCGGTACGCGTGGTCTCCATGCCGTCCACTTACCGCTTCAACGGCCAGGATGCCGAATACCGTGAAAGCGTGCTGCCCAAAGCGGTCACCAAGCGTATTGCCATTGAAGCCTCCCATGCCGACTACTGGTACAAGTATGTAGGTCTGGACGGCCGTGTGATCGGCATGACCACGTTCGGTGAGTCGGCGCCCGCGGGTGAGCTGTTCAAGCACTTCGGCTTTACGGTTGAAAATATCCTTAAGCACGCTGACGAACTGCTTGGCTAACAGTGCCCGCACTTAATGGCTTTTTATGGCTAATTAGCTACTGGCTGATCGGTGAAGTGATGGTTCACTTCACCGGCCTTCCGGTTTCATCCGGCGTCATCGGCATGCTGTTGCTAACCGCTACGCTTGCCGTCTGGGGCCGTGTTCCCTCAACGATCGCCGCCGCGGCGCAGCCCTTGATCGGCCTGCTTGCCATGCTGATCATGCCGGGCGTCGTGGGCGTTTTTTTTATTCTTGATGAGCTCGCCGGCCAGTGGCTGGCGATTCTCTGTGCGCTTATTATTGGGACGCTGCTCAGCGTGATTACCACGCTGTGGCTGCTCAAGCGCCTGATGGGAAAAACGCATGCCCGCTAACGCTTTGCCTGACGCCTTAACCGCAACACCGCTGTTTGCGGTTGGGCTGACCTTTACCGCGTACCTGCTTGGCAACCTGGTATTTAAAAAGCTCAAGCAGCCTACCTGGTTACCGGCTATTTTAATTGCCGCGCTGTTGCTGGCCGCGATCCTAGCGATTATTGGCCTGCCGTATGCAGCTTATCGGCAGGATGCGTCCTGGCTAACGGTTCTACTCGGGCCCGCCACCGTTGCGCTGGGGATGCCGCTTTATCAGCAGATGCCGCATATCCGTGCGCTTTGGCGACCGCTGACCATCTGCCTGCCTATCGCAGCAAGCCTTGCTGCCTGCTATGCCTTGGCCATTGCCTGGCTGATGGGCAGCTCTCCCCAAATTCTGGCTTCTCTTGCCGCCAAATCCGTCACCGCGCCTATTGCTATCGGTATTACCGAGCAAATTGGCGGCTCGGTGGCGTTACTGTTAGGTGCGCTGCTGGTTACCGGCGTTGCCACGGCGGCATTTGTGGGCCTTGCTGCACGGCTTTTAAAGATCGATGATGACCGCATCATTGGCTTTGCCTTGGGGCTTAACGGCCACGCCATCGGCACGGTGAGAGCGTTTGAAATCAGCCCCGCCGCTGGTGCGTTTGCTTCGCTGGGAATGAGTCTGACGGGTATTTTTACGGCTCTCATACTGCCGCTGGCTTGGCGCCTGATAGGCGTAGGTGGTTGAAATACGTTATCATCGCCAGTGCGTTTCATTACCCACGGTCATTGATCCACTTTTATAAGAGCCACTTTCCTACATGGCTAATTCTGCCTCGACGCACGCCACACCAACGTATCGCATCGCCATTAATGGTTATGGGCGCATTGGCCAGTGCGTATTGCGTGCGCTGATTGAGCGCAACGACCCTACGCTTGAGGTCGTCGCCATCAATGAGTTGTCAGACTTAGCGACGATTACCTACCTGACCCGTTATGACACCACCCACGGTCGTTTTCCTGGCGATGTCGAGAATGATGGCGAAGCGCTGATCGTCAACGGTCAGCGTATTCACGTTGTGTGTGAACAAGATCCTCGCAACCTCCCCTGGAAAGCGCTGGATATTGATCTGGTATTGGAATGCTCGGGCAGCTTTAAAGACCGCGCGACGGCCGAGCAACATCTGGCTGCAGGTGCAAAACGTCTGCTGTTTTCGCAGCCGGCGGAAAGCGATGTCGACGCAACGGTGGTGTGGGGCATTAACCAGCATGAGCTTGCGCCCTCACAGCGGATTTTATCGGCGGCGTCATGTACCACCAACTGTCTGGTTCCTTTATTGACCGTGCTGGACGAAGCGCTGGGGCTGGAACACGGGGTCACGACCACCATTCACTCGGCCATGAATGATCAGCCGGTGATTGATGCCTATCACCAAACCGATTTGCGCCTGGCCCGCTCCGCGATGCAGTCCATCGTGCCCATCGATACTGGCCTGGCACGTGGTATCAGCCGTTTGATGCCTCACCTGACAGAACGCTTTGAGTGTCTGCACGTACGTGTACCCACTATCAACGTGTCTGCCATGGATGCCGCGCTGACAGTGCGCCGCGATACCAGCGCCCAGGAAGTCAACGACCTGTTACATAGCGCAAGCCAGCAGCGTCTGGCCGGCGTGCTGGGCTATACCGAAGAGCCCATGGCATCGATTGATTTTAATCACGACCCACGCTCGGGCATTTTAGATGCAACACAGACCCGCGTGGCTGGCAAACGTTTGATCAAGCTCTTATGTTGGTTTGATAACGAATGGGGATTTGCCAACCGCATGCTCGATATTGCGCAACGGCTTGCGGTTATTTCCAAGGAAAACGCTGCCTAGCATTGTTTGTCATGGCTTTGATTGTCATAGCGTTGGCTGCCATATCACCTATCTGATTCACCGCCTGGAAGACGAGGAAACCGCTCACATGAACGTGCAAAAAATGACTGACCTGCCTTTGGAAGGGCAACGCGTGCTGATTCGTGAAGACCTTAACGTGCCGATCAAGCACGGCAAAGTGTCTAGCGATGCGCGTTTAAAAGCGGCGCTTCCCACTATTCAGGCAGCCGTGAATGCTGGCGCCAAGGTGATGCTGATGAGCCACCTTGGTCGCCCAACCGAAGGCGAGGCCGCCGATGAGTTTTCCCTGGCGCCTGTTGCAGAACATTTAAGCGGCCTGCTAGGCCAGCAGGTCACCTTGGTCAGCGACTATCTTGAAACACCGCCAACGCTTGAAAATGGCGATGTCGTACTGCTGGAGAACGTGCGCTTCAACGTTGGCGAAAAGAAAGACGCTGAGCAACTCGCCAAACAGTACGCAGCGCTCTGCGATGTATTCGTAATGGACGCGTTTGGTACGGCTCACCGTGCCCAGGCATCGACCCATGGCGTTGCCCGCTTTGCGCCCAGTGCCTGCGCAGGCCCACTGCTTGCCCAGGAGCTGGATGCGCTTGAAAAAGCCCTGGCTAACCCGGCCCGCCCGATGGCGGCAATCGTGGGTGGCTCTAAAGTCTCCACCAAGCTCGACGTGCTCAATGCACTTTCAGTGAAGTGTGACCAGCTGATCGTCGGCGGCGGGATTGCCAACACCTTTATCGCCGCGGCGGGCTATAATGTGGGCAAATCGCTCCATGAAGCCGACCTGGTTGCCCAGGCGAAAGCACTCATGGAAAAAGTATCGATTCCATTGCCTACCGATGTCGTGGTGGCGACCGAGTTTTCAGAGTCCGCTGAGGCGGTAGTCAAACCGGTCGATCAGGTGGCTGATAACGAAATGATTCTGGATATTGGCCCTGAAACTGCCGCGCATTTGGCCAGTATGCTCAAAGATGCGGGCACCATCTTGTGGAACGGCCCGGTCGGCGTGTTTGAGATCGATCAGTTTGGTAAAGGTACTGAAGTTATTTCCAAGGCGATTGCCGACAGCTCAGCATTCTCTATTGCGGGCGGGGGTGATACGTTAGCCGCCATCGACAAATATGCTATTGCTGATCGCGTTTCGTATATCTCAACCGGCGGCGGCGCATTTCTTGAGTACGTTGAAGGTAAGCAGTTGCCTGCTGTTGTTGCGCTCGAAGCAGCCGCCAAACGCGGTTAACATTAAACGAATTGAACCTGCACATTTTCGCATTCGTTCACACTGATAACTTAAAGAAGGTGATCCCATGGCTTTGATCAGCATGCGTCAGATGCTCGACCACGCTGCCGAATATGGCTACGGCATTCCGGCATTCAACGTTAATAACCTTGAGCAGATGCGCGCCATCATGGAAGCGGCGGACGCAACCGACTCGCCGGTTATCGTTCAAGCCTCGGCGGGCGCGCGTAAATATGCGGGTGCGCCTTTCCTGCGCCACCTGATTTTGGCCGCAGTTGAAGAGTTCCCGCATATCCCGGTGGTTATGCACCAGGATCACGGTACCAGCCCGGCAGTGTGCCAGCGCTCTATCCAGCTGGGCTTTTCATCGGTCATGATGGATGGCTCGCTGGGTACAGATGGCAAAACGCCTACCGACTACGCCTACAACGTTGATGTGACGCGTCGTACGGTCGAAATGGCCCACGCCTGTGGCGTTTCCGTGGAAGGTGAGCTTGGCTGCCTGGGTAGCCTGGAAACCGGCATGGCCGGTGAAGAAGACGGCATTGGCGCCGAAGGCAAGCTGGATATGGAACAGCTTCTGACCGACCCGGAAGAAGCCGCCGAGTTCGTCAAAGCAACCCACGTTGATGCACTGGCGATCGCCATTGGTACCAGCCACGGCGCTTACAAGTTCACCAAGCCGCCGACGGGCGATACGCTGTCTATCCAGCGCATCAAAGAGATCCACGCGCGTATTCCTGATACCCACCTGGTCATGCACGGCTCCTCTTCTGTACCGCAGGAGTGGCTTGAGGTGATCAACCAGTACGGTGGTGAAATTCCAGAAACCTACGGTGTACCGGTTTCAGAGATCGTTGAAGGCATCAAGCACGGCGTGCGTAAGGTCAACATCGATACCGATCTTCGCTTGGCATCTACCGGTGCCGTGCGCCGCTTTATGGCTCAGAACCCATCTGAGTTTGACCCGCGCAAATTCCTCAAGGAAACCGTGACGGCCATGCGCGATCTGTGTATCGCTCGCTACGAAGCTTTTGGCACTGCAGGCAACGCCAGCAAGATCAAGCCGATCAACCTTGAAGAAATGTTCAACCGCTACGAGCGTGGCGAGTTAGATCCTAAAGTTAGGTAAGCCCGCGCGTAATCTAAATTAAAAGACGGCCTTTTGGCCGTCTTTTTTTGCGCCTAATGCCTGGCCAGCATAAATAGTTATTGCATTGCAGCATCGACAAGCCAACACTGAGTAGACGTTCACCTGCGGAGCCTGCTTATGAAACAATCTACCCAGCCTGCCTTAGTTCTCATGTCACCTACAGCAATGTTTGATGCTTGGAAAGTCGGCCTGATGGCACTTGAGCTATGCACTACATCCTGGTCGACCATCACCATGCGCAATCAGTTATGGCAAACGCAGCCTTTTTTCAGCCCCAAAATGATGAAAGAGAACCAGCGTATGGTGTCCGAGAAACTCGATGCCAGTATGGAAGCGGGTCTTGCCATGCAAAAAGCACTATTCAATATGTTAAGTGGCCAACACGCACCTTGGTGGGTAACCAGCCGCCAAGCCATGCAGCCCTATCATCGTCGTAGTAGCGCCAATTCGCGTCGCCTGTCGCGTTAAAATTTAATGGCTTCTGGGCATCGTGTTGTTCAAGACGATGCCCTCCTCCGCGTTCAAGCCTGTTTCACTTAAGCCTCTCTTGAATAAATTGCTTAAGTGCTTATCCTACGTGCTTTTCTTAAGTGGCCTGCTTAACTGCCCTCCTTGAGTACGACTCTTCGCCAATCCTGCATCAACGCCTTAATGCAGTGTTTGCTACAAAAAATTACGAAACAGTGTTCACAAAAGCCTAAAAATCTCGTTCAATAGACGTTTGGCAGGCTCTTCAACTAACACTGGTAGCGTTTGAGTCGCTGCAAGGAACCACAATGCCGCTTCCACTTTTGCTGTTTGACTGTGATGGCACCCTCGTCGATAGTGAACCGCTTTTAGCCGAAGAGATGGCCATTGGCTTGAACTCGGTAGGATTACCGTTTGCCCCCACCGATTATCTTGGCGAATTTCGCGGCGCCCGATTCCGACGCATTGTGGCCGAATTACAGCAGCGTTATGGCGATGTAGACCCGGAACAGCTGAACCGCATGGAAAACACGATGCGGGCAAACCTGGCTAGCCGCCTTGCCGAAGAGCTAACGTTGATTGCCGGTGCTGGCGAAGCGCTGGATGCGCTGGCCGCTTATCCAAGCGCGGTTGTCTCCAACGGGCCTGAAACCAAAATCTATACGGCGCTTCAGGCCACCGGCCTTAGCGATTATTTTGGCAATCGCCTGTTTAGCGGCTATACCGCCAACTGCTGGAAACCCGAGCCCTGTTTACATCTGCACGCAGCCAGTATCATGGGCTATAGTGCACATGACTGCATCGCTATCGATGATGCTCTGGTGGGCGTTCGCGCAGCACTTGAAGCCGGAATGACAGTCATTCATTTAAATCGCTTTCCCGACGCCGAAGAGACGCCTGAAAACGCTATCATGATCAGTAATATGTACCAGCTACCCGCCGTTATAGAACGACTCTACCGCGAAGCCTGGCGTTCGCCCGCCCGCCAACGTGTTATCGGAGGATAGTCATGGCTTCTTTACGGGATCAGCTCGGCGGCCTTGTTTATTCAACCGAACATGGCAAAACCTGCCCGGAATGTCGCGAAGCGCTAGATGCCTGCGGCTGTGATGCGAGCAGCGAACAGGCGCGTATTGCCGGGCTAGATGGTATTGTGCGCATTCGCCGTGAGACCAGCGGCCGTAAAGGTAAAGGCGTGACCACGATTAGTGGGATCCCCTTGCCCGGTGCCGAGCTAAAAGACCTGGCTAAAAAGCTTAAAAAGCGCTGCGGCACAGGTGGCGCGGTAAAAGATGGCATAATAGAGATTCAAGGCGACCATCGCGATACGTTACGCGAGGCGTTAACTGCACAGGGTTATCAGGTTAAGCTTGCGGGCGGATAACCGGTCTCTCTACTATCAGGCCTACCATCAGGTAGGCTGCAAAGGGGCAAGGCACTGCAATGGTTTGGCTGGAATACCTGCTACCGCTCATCTTTTTATTCCCAATGGCCGCGATGGGCGGCATCGTCATCGCATTACGCAGTCTACATGACGCGCGCGTTGAGTCCCCTTTTAATGCGCCGCTGCGTGAGCCTGGGCAAGCGTTGCGCTACCGCCTTGATCAAGCCTTTTCGAGCCTTTTTCTAAACGGTGCTTTAGGCCCAATTATTAGTCTGGCCCCGCTGGTATACGGCATGGGCAGAATGCTGTTTGTAAGTCGGCAGGAGTGGGTCGAGTGGGCATTGTATGGGCTTTTAAGCACCCTGCTTGTATTAGCTTTTTCGCTTCTTTTAGTACGTGATTACCAGCGCATCAGGCGGTTGAAGCTCGGCCTTGCCTGCGAACTGGCCGTCGGCCAGGAGCTTGAGCGGCTTATCCGGCCCGAAGCCCACCCCTACTACGTATTCCATGACGTACCCACAGATAGTTTTACTATCGATCATGTCGTGGTCACACCCCACGGTGTTTTCGTCTTGGAAACCCGGGCACGGGCATTGGCGATTGGCTCGGATGGGCGGGAGCTTAACAAGGTGGTCGTCGAGCGTGAACGCTTACGCTTTCCGCACTGGAATGAGCGCCGCCCTTTACATAAAACGCGTCAAGCGGTCAGTTGGCTTACCCAGTGGCTTGAACGGCGCTGCGGTGTACCCGTCCCTGTACGCGGTGTACTTGTGCTACCGGGCTGGGAGATCGACACGACCGAATCGACTGGCGATGTTCTGGTGGTCAGTGGGGAGCAGCTTTCCAGGCAGCTTACTGACTTAAAACCTGGCACACTGAGCGACCCGATCCATGACAAGATTATTTATCTGTTAATGGAGCGGGCCAGGCTAGTAGAGCTGAGTCATCTCCGCCAGCCATCGGTTTAATGCTTAATCGCTTAATCCCCGCGTAGGCGTCCGCCCATCTCCTGGGCAAGATCCACCGCATAGTGATCAGTCATCCCGCCAATAAAGTCCAGCATGCGCCGGTAGCTATCGTAAAGCGACCAGGACGGTAGCGGCGTATTCTCACCAATCAATGCCAATACACGTTGATGCTTGAAGGATGACTGCCCTGTATGGTGCAGCTCATGTGCCGCACCAATAAAGGCTTCCAAGAGAATACCCAACGTCGTATAAGCCCCAATTTCAAGTTTGGCCTTACGCTCGTTCTGGAAAATACGTTCGCGGGCCAGCTGTTTGGCTGCCTGTACTCCCCATCCCAAATCAGGGTGGCACAGCTCAAGCAGGTCATCTTTTAACGTACCGCTCAATAGCGCTTGCTCATGCTGAACAAACACCGCACCCACCTCGTTTACCGCACGCTCCATGGCGGCACCGCGCAGTAAAGCAATGCGTCGACGCTGGGACACCTGACGGTTTTGCATTTCCTCATATTCAGGCGGAAACTCACCCGCAATTTGACGCAGGATTTCCACGACTTCTTCGTAACGTAAAATACCCATTTCCAGACCGTCTTCCAGATCCAGCAAGGCGTAACAAATATCATCGGCGGCTTCGACCAGCCACGCCAAGGGGTGACGACACCAGCGCTGATCACCCTGGGGTAATAGGCCTACCGCTTCAGCGACTTCTTTCAGGAGCGCCTGCTCGGATTGATAACAGCCAAACTTACCTGCCCGGCCGCCATAGCGTACGGTCCAAGGATATTTCAGAAGCGTACCCAAGGTTGCCGCCGATAAGCGCATACCGCCATTGAACTGGTTATATTCAATTTGGGTAATGACCCGAAAACCTTGCGCATTGCCTTCGTAGGTCAGTAAATCTTCGCGTTCAGCCTCAGAAAGACCGTCCAGCAAGCCGCTTCCCTGGCCACGCCGAAACCAGTCGCGAATTGCATACTCCCCGGCATGACCGAAAGGAGGATTACCAATATCGTGACCCAGGCAAGCCGTTTGTACGATAACCCCTAGATCTGCAGGCGTAATCCATTCTGGCAGACGATCCTGCAGCAGCTCGCCCACAATCATGCCTAAAGAGCGGCCTACGCAGCCGACTTCCAGTGAGTGAGTGAGCCGCGTATGGATATGGTCATTTTCGGTTAGCGGGTGCACCTGGGTTTTACGCCCCAAGCGCCGAAAAGAACCTGAAAAGACAATTCGGTCGTGATCTTTATGAAAGGGGGTACGCCCAATTTCACGCGTGTTATCCGGACGTTGATCGTGCAGGCGTCGAGGGGAAAGTAGCTGGTCCCAGCGCATTTGTGTCATGGCAATCCTCCTTAAGGCATGCATTTTGACACAGATTAGGTAATTAACGTGAGGTTGTGGATAGTGAAGGGTAAGTCGTGAGGTGTAAGGCAGCCGCCAGGCGCTTTCTATTTACTCTTTACGCTGGACGTCTCATATTTCAGGCAAAAAAAATCCCCCAAGGCGCAAGCCCCGGGGGATTTTTCATAATAAGTGCCTGACGATGACCTACTCTCGCATGGGGAGACCCCACACTACCATCGGCGCTAAGCGGTTTCACTACTGAGTTCGGCAAGGGATCAGGTGGTTCACGCTCGCTATGGTCGTCAGGCGTAACTGTCAATGTCTATCATGCTGACGTGTTCTGTGAGCGTCTCTCGTGCCAAGCGGTTTCTCGCTCAGCGCGCGTATCCGGTATTCATCGTTAACACTACGACCAGACCCCTTGGGTGTTATAGGGTCAAGCCTCACGGGCCATTAGTACACGTTAGCTCAACACCTTGCAGTGCGTCCACACCGTGCCTATCAACCAGCTGGTCTCGCTGGGCCCTTCAGGAGGCTCTAGGCCTCAGGGATGTCTCATCTTGAAGGGGGCTTCCCGCTTAGATGCTTTCAGCGGTTATCCCGTCCGACCATAGCTACCCGGCAATGCCACTGGCGTGACAACCGGAACACCAGAGGGTCGTCCACTCCGGTCCTCTCG
>NZ_KB898659.1 GCF_000377665.1 Vreelandella zhanjiangensis DSM 21076
CTTGTAAAGCTGATAGCTCCTCTTGCCTCATCTGTTGCAACACCGCTAATTTGAACTCGGCGCTGTAGTGGCTGAACTTTTTCTGCAGGCCGCTCAGACCATGCTGTTCATAGCTTTTGACCCAACGCCTAACGATGGCATGGTCAAGGCCGTATTGTTTAGCCAGCCTCTTATAACCGTGTTGTCCTTCTACATAGCTTTGCACTACTAATAGCTTAAATGCTTCATTGTATTTCGCCATGAAAAACACCCCAATCGTTGGATGAGTGTCCAACTTTTGGGGTGCAGTTCACTCGGAGGCTTTTCATTAACTGGACGTTACGCTTTACGCAGATCGCCTAATAGCGTTTCCAGTTTGCGCTGGTCAGCCATAAATTTGCGGATACCTTCGGCTAGCTTATCCGAGGCCATTTCGTCTTCGTTCATTGCCCAGCGGAATTCACTCTGGGTTAGCGCCTCATCTGCCGAGCTGCTTGCTCCCATCGGGGTTAATTGACGTGTTAGTTCGCCTTGCTGCTCGTCTAGCTCGTTAAGCAGCGCGGGGGAGATCGTCAGTCGATCACAACCGGCCAATGAAACAATTTCATCTATATTGCGAAAGCTTGCGCCCATTACAATGGTGGCGTAGCCGTGGCCTTTAAAGTAATTGTAAATCTGCTTAACCGACTGCACGCCAGGGTCATTCTGGCCGCTGAAATCGGCATCGGGCTGATGGGCTTTATGCCAGTCAAGAATGCGCCCTACAAACGGCGATATCAGGGTAACCCCTGCATCCGCACACGCCTGGGCCTGAGCGAAACCAAATAGCAGGGTAAGGTTGGTGCGAATGCCTTCCCGTTCAAGCTGCTGGGCGGCCTGAATACCTTCCCAGGTTGACGCCATTTTAATCAGTATGCGATCTGCACCAACGCCTTTTTGGGCATAGCGCTCAATAAGCGAATGCGCTCGCGCAATCGTGGCATCGCGGTCAAACGAAAGCCTGGCGCTAACTTCGGTCGATACATAGCCGGGCACCAGTTCGCTAATTTCACTGCCGATTTCAACGGCAACGCGGTCTACCGCATCATCAATATCCGTACTTTCCTTGGCAATAACCGCAAGGCGTGCCCGACGCTGTTCCTGCTGTGCGGCCTGAAGTATCAGCGAAGGATTCGTGGTCGCATCCTGAGGCGCAAAACGGCGAATAGCATCAAGATCGCCTGTATCGGCAACCACCGAGGTCATTTCTTTAAGTTGTGTCAGTAAGCTAGTGGCCATGCGTTGCTCCTTGCGTAGTAAGACCCTTACTGTAGCAAGGCTTGTGCTCGCTGAATATTGTCCGATGACGGTTCAGCCGATGTTGATTGCGCTGGCTGCCAAATAAACCCATCTTTGGGTATTTCGTCGGTGACTTTAAAGCGCGCTGCCTGTTCGCGCATACTTTGCGCTGCGGTTTCAAGCGACATGGCATTCTGCGCTGTGGTTTCAACCTGTTGGGCATTGGCTCGATTCACCTGGGTCTGTTCGTGCAGGGTCGAATTAAGGTGCTCTATATGGCGGTGCTGTTCGTTGGCGGCTTCAGCGATCTGGAGCATTATGCTATTGGCCTGTTCGGTAGACTCGACAATCGCTTGCATGCCTTGGCTTGCTTGGGTGGACAAGGTTTGGCCTTGGGCAATACTGCTGCCCGACGCTGCCAGCAAGGTTTGAATTTGGCGCGCGGCCTCTGCACTTCGCGAGGCCAGCAGGCGCACCTCGTCGGCCACGACGGCAAACCCTTTGCCTTGCTCGCCCGCGCGGGCAGCTTCTACCGATGCGTTCAAGGCCAGGATATTAGTTTGAAAGGCGATGGAGTCAATGACGTTGACGATCTCATCCACTTTCTTGGAGCGGGCATGGATTTCCTGCATGGTGGTAAGAAATTCAGCCATTATCTTGCTGCCATCCTGGGTTTGTGCCGCCGCCGTTGCGGTAAGCTGGGTGGCATCAGCAGCGTAACCGGCGGTGGTGGCAACGTTCTCTGTCAGCTCGTCAAGATTGGCCGCCGTGGTCTCGTGAAACGAGTTTTGCTGGCGGGTTCGAATGGCCAGGTCCTCATTGCCTAGCGCTAAACGTTGTGCACTATCGAAGATGTGATGGCTATTGTCATGCAGCTGGGAGACGGTATTGATCAACGCGCCCTGCATATGATCGAGCGCCTGATAGAGCTGACCAATCTCATTATTGCCTCGCTGAGGAACCCCTACGCTTAAATCGCCCTGTGCCATGGTCCGAAAATGGGTGATCAGGTGATTGATGGGCGATAACAAGTGGCGTTGGCCAATCCACGCCATTAAGCCCAGCAGCCCCAGAGCCATGCCCATGCCTCCTAGCAGCAACTGCCCTATAAACTGGGCGCGGTGCTCGGCTGTGGTCATTAAATCGGTGCCTTGGCGGTCGGCAAGTTGATAAAAGGCACGGGCTTGCTGGGTGAACGCCTGGCTATTGGATAAGGCAATGAGTGTCAGTTGGCGGTAATTGGCACGATCACCGGTTTGAACGGCGCTTAGCTGCTCCTGCATAGTGCTCATCAGCGCCGTGGCCTGCTGTTCAATAGCGTTGCGCAGCGCCTGATTGGGCGTTTCTGCGCTTGCTTCCAGAAATGTTGCCAAGGCCAGGGTCATTTCAGAAAGCTCATTTTCAACCGCCTGAAGCGCCTCTACCGGATCACCCAAGGAGGGGCGTAGCTGACGTTCCAGCGCTCGGTCTAGGCGGTGCAGACCTTCAAGACCGGCTATATGCAGCCGGTTGAGCGATGACGACTGTTGAACATTGACTTGTTCAAGAACCGCTAGATCATGTTGGCTCTGTTGCATCACTTTCCACGTCAGTAGTGCAAACATAAGCACGCACAAAGCAACGAGAAATAGGCCTGCCAGGCTTAACCAGCGAAGGGAAATATTGCTTAACGCTTTAAGACTCATACTGTCCTCGATAGCTATCGTTAAAGACTTATGAATCAGAGGCTAAGGGTTTTATGTTTCAGTTTTAGGCGCCTGCGGTGCTTAATCTGCACTGTCGCTGTATTATTAGCGGCCTATCGTTTGGCTACTTTGCTTGATGATTTCCGAATAATTCAAGGAGTCCCATGGAACTGAATCCTCGCCGGGTCGCCATATTGGTGGCGGCCAATACGGCGTTAGCCCCGTTTGCGATTGATGCCTATCTGCCTGCGATCGGCATATTGGCCGATTCAATCGGTGCCAGCATTCACCATACAGAGCTGTCCATTAGTGTGTTCTTGTTTGGTTTTGCGATTGGCCAGCTGTGTTTTGGTCCGCTTTCCGACCGGGTAGGGCGCAAGCCGGTATTGCTAGGTGGCTTAACGGTATTCATGTTGGCAAGTTTGATGATTACCACCGCCGATAGCTTAACCACGCTATTAGTCTGGCGGTTTGTGCAAGCACTGGGCGGCGGGGCCTGCGTGGTGAACTCGGCCGCGATTGTGCGCGACTGCTTTAGCGGGCGTGAAGCGGCGAAGGTGATGTCGACCATGGCCATGATCATGATGTTGGCACCTTTGGCGGCTCCTGCAGTGGGCAGCCTCCTACTGCATATTGCGGGCTGGTGGCTGATTTTTGTTTTTCTGGCCGCTTATGCAGGTTTTTTGCTCTGGCTGTTAGGCACCCGGCTCCCCGAAACCCGGGATATGACGCTGCCGGCGGCGTCGCCTCGTCAAGTAATCAGAAACTACGCAAGCGTATTGCGCCACCGCGAAGGAATGGGATATATCTGCGCTGTTGCTGCCTCGTTTGCAGGGCTTTTCGCGTTTGTTACCGCATCCCCGTTTGTCTACCTTGATTACTTCGAGCTATCGCCCGGTATCTATCCGGTGGTCTTCGGGGTGAATGTCGTGGTCATTGCGCTCTCCAACCGCGTCAATATCCATTTATTGCGCAAGCGTACGCCGCAACAGAATCTACGCCTGGGATTAAAGGTACAGCTCGTGGCGGCGCTGGCGCTTGTGTTAGTGACGGCGCTGAATATGGCATCACTTTATACTGTCGTGCCGTTGATTATGCTCTTTACGGGAATGATCGGCCTGATTACCCCCAATGCGATTTCGTCCCTGCTGGATCACTTTGGGCATATCAGCGCGACGGCCACCGCTCTGTTGGGAGGTATTCAGTTTAGCTGTGGGGCGCTGGCAGGCTTTCTGGTCGGGGCGTTTGAAGTGGCTCACCTATGGCCCATGGTGCTGACCATGCTGGGCGCTTCCGTGCTTGGGAATATGGGCGTGCGACTGCTAACGGTTAAACCTGCCCGCTATGTCTAGCTTTGTTTGGCAACCTGATGCCGACAAGATTGCCCATCGCCTTGAGGCGCCTGCTTCAATGCGCTTCCTTTGCGCTATGTACAGCAGCAGCAACCGGGCTGTTGCTGTAGATCGTTCAGCCCTGTTGCCAAGATTTTTTTGACTGTCATATTTCTGCAATCGTTTGTGTGCAAACTCCTCTTTGTGAAAGGCCAGAAGGCCAATTTTTCGGTAAGCAGTGGCTGACCGGATATTAAAACCAAAGGGGAGCTCGACGTGAAAAAGCAGATGCTAAGTGTTGCAGTAGTAGCCGGTCTAGCCGCCAGTGTCTCAACCGCCGCCATGGCACGTGACACTATCCAGATTGCGGGTTCTTCTACCGTGCTGCCGTTTGCAAGTATCGTAGCGGAAGAGTTCGGTAATACTTACTCTGAGTTCAACACGCCGGTCGTTGGTTCTGGTGGTTCTAGCGGCGGTCTGCGCCAGTTCTGCCAAGGCGTTGGCGAAAACACTATTGATATCGCTAATGCTTCACGTCCAATCCGCAGCGGCGAAATCGAAAGCTGTGGCGAGAACGGCGTTAACGAAATTCTTGAAATCAAATTTGGCTATGACGGCATTGTATTCGCCTCGCGTCTTGACCGCGCCGAGTTTGCCCTGACGCCTGAGCACGTATTCAAAGCAGCCGCTGCACAGTTGCCGCAAGATGGCGAACTGGTTGATAACCCCTACACCCGCTGGTCTGAAATTGACTCAAGCCTACCGGATCAGGAAATCGTTCTGGTAATTCCTGCCTCCAACCACGGCACCCGTGAAGTATTCGAAGAGAAAGTCGTACACCCAGGCTGCGATACCGTGGCTGAAGTGGAAGACGACGCCTGTAACAACCTGCGTGGCGATGGCCGTATCGTAGAGATCGCAGGCGACTACACTGAAACCCTGGCCCGCCTGGACGCTCAGGAAGACGCGGTAGGTGTTTTCGGTCTGAGCTTCTATGACCAAAACCGTGACCGTCTACAGGTTGCAACCGTTGACGGCGTAACGCCGAGTCTGGAAACCATCGGTTCTGGCGAGTACCCGGTTTCTCGTCCGCTGTTCTTCTACGTGAAGGGCGAGCACCTGGACGTGATTCCTGGCCTGACTGAATACACCGAATTCTTCCTGAATGAAATGACTTCTGGCTACGGCAGCCCGCTGGAAGATGCTGGCTTGATTCCCATGGATGAAGAAGAGCGCGCCGAAGCGCTGGAACAGTTTCAGTCACGCACGGTAGCCACTGGCGAGTAAGCTGAACGGTTCAGGTTTTCAAGTTAATTAAGTCTGTTTTGCGCCAGCATCGAATCGTTGATGCTGGCGTTTAAACGTAGGAAGTCAAAGGCGGAGAAATAATGAGCAACCTTGCCTTGATAGCCACGCTGCTGGTAATGATGGCCTTGGCATACCACTTGGGCTTGACTCGCAGTCGCGCGGTTGCGGCAGAGCACGATGTACGGATGCATTCTCGGCCCGGTTATTATGGCGTGCTGGTAGCCCTGTGGTGTGGACTGCCCGCACTGGCCATCTTCTTGTTGTGGTCTTTTTTAGCGCCACAGTTAATCGATATGCTGGTCACTCAGCAGCTGCCAGCCGATCTGGTGGCGGGGCTTAGTGATCGTGAGTTACAAACCTTGTTACGTCGTGTGGCCGCATTGGCCAACGGGCAGGGTGTGTCTGGCGGGGGAAGCCCTGAAGAGTTAGCCGCCGCGGGGCATATGGCAAGACTTCAAACTATTGAGAATTTTAGCCTGGTCGCCTTGATGGCCGTGCTGGTCGTGGCCGGCCTGATTGTTGCCCGGCGGCGCATCTCACCTAGCTGGCGCGCCCGTAACCAGGTAGAGCGCGTTATCATGTTTGCCTTGGCGGCAAGCTCTGCCGTGGCCATCTTTACCACCATTGGCATCGTGCTTTCCATGCTGGGTGAAGCGCTGCGGTTTTTTAGCTTCATCAGCCCCGCAGAGTTCTTTTTTGGCACGGTCTGGAACCCCCGGTTCAGTACGGCGGGTGCTTCAAGCCAGGGTGATTTTGGTTTGCTGCCGCTTTTATGGGGAACGATGATGGTTAGTGCCATCGCGCTCCTGGTTGCCATTCCTGTGGGTCTGATGACCGCCATTTACATGGCCGAGTACGCGCCCCCTTGGCTGCGTAACGTGGCCAAACCCGTGATCGAAATTCTGGCGGGTATTCCGACCATTGTTTACGGCTTCTTTGCATTGATCGTGGTGGGGCCGTTCCTGTCCAGCGTCGGTGATCTGATCGGTATCAATATTCGCACAACCAGCGCGCTGACAGCGGGCCTGGTAATGGGGATCATGATTATTCCGTTCGTTTCCTCGCTTTCTGACGACATTATTACCCAGGTACCTAAGTCACTGCGCGATGGCGCGCTTGGCCTGGGGGCAACCAAATCAGAAACGATTCGTCAGGTGGTACTGCCTGCCGCACTCCCTGGCATTGTGGGTGCATTCTTGCTGGCGGCGAGCCGGGCGATTGGTGAAACCATGATCGTGGTGTTGGCTGCGGGTAATAACCCTGTACTGCATGCCAATCCCTTTGAGGCCGTGTCGACCATTACCGTCACGATCGTCAACCAGTTGACCGGGGACATGGACTTTGCAAGTCCGCAGTCGCTTGTCGCGTTCGCCTTGGGTCTTACCCTCTTCGTTATCACGCTGGGGTTAAACGTCATCGCACTGGTTGTCGTGCGTAAATACCGCCAGCAATACGAGTAAGTGACTATGTCCATATCGATTGAGCAGCGTCGTCAGCACCGGCTTATGACGATTGAAAAATCGCTGGCGAAGCGTCACCGCAAGGAAAACGTCTTCCGGCGACTGGGGCTAATGGCGGTAATTACCGGCATGACGCTGGTGGCTATCCTGTTTGCCAGCATTCTTATGCGCGGTGTGCCCGCCTTCTGGCAGGCAACGTTTTACGTAGACGTGTATTTTGACCCTGAAGTGATTGAGCTTGAGCCAAAACCTGAACGTGAAAGCGGTGAAAGCCAGTTTGCGTTTAATGAGCGTTATACGCAGTGGATGACTAGAGCTGGGCTGGTGAACTGGCAAGCGCTTATTGATCGCGCCGTTGAGGACGCGCTGGGTGAAGAGATTGAGCCTCGTCAGCTAAGAGATTTGCGGGCCCTGGTCACCTCCGGCGAGCGTTATGCGCTGCGTGACCGGTTTGTGGAAGATCCATCGCTGCTTGGCCAGACCGTTGAACTTAAGATGTTGGCAAGCGCAAACGTGGATGTATGGATCAAAGGCAATATTGATCGTGATCTGCCCGATGCCCGCCAGCAGCTAAGCGCTCAAACTCGTGCCTGGGCCGACCAGCTTGATGAGCAGGGCGTTATTCGTAATGCGTTTAGCACCTCGCTGTTTTTAAACACCGATTCCCGCAGCTCGCTGGCTTCGGCAGGCTTGGCCGGCGCCTTTATGGGTTCGCTGTTTATGATGATGGTGGTCATTACGCTGTCGGTGCCGTTAGGTGTCTCAAGCGCGATTTATCTGGAGGAGTTTGCGCCTAAAAATCGTCTGACCGACCTGATTGAAATCAACATCAATAACCTGGCGGCGGTGCCTTCTATCGTGTTTGGTTTGCTGGGCGCGTCGATATTTATCGGCTATTTACGCCTGCCCCTGTCGGCGCCGTTGGTAGGTGGCCTGGTGCTGACGCTGATGACCTTGCCGACCATTATCATTGCCACACGTGCTTCGCTGCGCTCAATCCCTCCGTCTATTCGTCAAGCGGCGTTGGGCATAGGGGCATCTCGGGTGCAAACGGTATTTCATCACGTGCTGCCGCTGGCATTGCCGGGCATTTTAACTGGCTCCATTTTAGGCGTTGCTCAGGCGCTGGGTGAAACGGCACCACTACTGCTGATTGGTATGAACGCGTTTGTAGCTAACGTACCGGGCACACCGTTAGATCAATCAACCGCCTTGCCGGTACAGATTTACCTATGGCAGGGCAATGAGCTACGCAATTTCTTTGAAGCGCGCACGTCGGCAGCCATTATTGTGCTGCTAGGGTTAATGCTGAGCTTGAATGCGTTGGCGATTTGGTTGCGTAAAAAATTCGAAACGAGGTGGTAAGTGAATATTCCTGCACAGCCTATGGCAACATCTTCAGTAAGCGTTGGCGGCGGTGAAAGCCGCGTCAGCAAAGCCAAAGATAAAGTCAAAATGAACGCCGAGAATGTCAAAGTTTTCTATGGTGACGCTCAGGCGATTAACGGTATCGATCTGGATATCTATGAAAACGAAGTGCTGGCCTTTATCGGCCCTTCGGGCTGCGGTAAATCAACATTTTTACGCTGTTTGAACCGTATGAATGACACGATTGATATCTGCCGGGTTGAAGGCAAAATTACCCTGGATCACAACGATATCTATGCACCTGATCGCGACGTGGTACTGCTTCGCGCGCAGGTAGGCATCGTATTCCAGAAGCCTAACCCGTTCCCCAAATCAATTTATGAAAATATTGCCTACGGACCGCGCCTGCATGGTTTGGCGCGCCGCAAGGCAGAGCTTGATGATATTGTCGAGAGCAGCCTGCGCCGCGCAGGACTTTGGGAAGAGGTAAAAGATCGCCTGGATAAGCCCGGCACAGGGCTTTCTGGTGGTCAGCAGCAGCGTTTATGTATTGCGCGTACCGTGGCGGTAAGTCCGGATATTATTCTGATGGATGAGCCTTGCTCTGCACTCGACCCCATTGCGACCGCGAAAGTAGAGCAACTGATTGATGAGCTAAGCGAGAGCTATACCATCGTGATGGTTACCCACAATATGCAGCAGGCCGCCCGTGTTGCAGACCGCACCGCCTTCTTCCATATGGGCGACCTAGTGGAAGTGGATACCACGGATCAGATCTTCACCAACCCTCAAGATCAGCGTACCCACGACTATATTACCGGACGCTTTGGGTAAGACGTCGTTCGGCTCCTTACCCTTGAGCTTCGAAGGGTAGGGCAGTCTGGCTGGGGCCAACGCCTTCCTGATAAAAAGGCGTTGGCTAGCGCTTGGCGTATCAGTCTATTAGTTCAACCGCGACTGCCGTCGCTTCGCCTCCGCCAATACATAAGCTCGCAATGCCGCGTTTACCGCCTTTTGTGCGCAAGGCATGAATAAGTGTGGCAATAATACGTGAGCCGGTTGAGCCAATCGGATGGCCCTGAGCACAAGCACCACCAAACACGTTTACCTTTTCGTGCGGTAAGCCTAAATCATCCATTGCCATTAGCGTGACGATGGCAAAAGCTTCGTTGATTTCAAATAGATCAACATCGCTAACGTCCCAGTCGAGCTTTTTCATCAGCTTTTCGATGGCGCCAACCGGGGCAATGGTAAATTCGCTGGGATGACGTGAGTGAGTGGCGTGGCCCAGCATTCTGGCCAGCGGCTTTGCGCCATGCCGGTCTGCCGCTGCCTGGCTTGCCAGGATAAGCGCTGAGGCGCCATCGGAGATCGAACTGGCATTGGCGGCAGTAATCGTGCCATCTTTGGCGAAGGCCGGGCGCAGCTGGCGAATTTTATCCAGCTTGGCCTGAAAAGGCTGCTCGTCGTGCTCAACTCGCGTTTCGCCTTGGCGCGTGGATACCGTGACAGGCACCATTTCAGCCGCCAGGTGGCCGGCATTCGTGGCTTCCATGGCGCGCTCAAGCGAGGCAATCGCGAAGTCGTCCAGGCGCTCGCGGCTATAGTCGCGCTGGGTCGCAATATCCTGGGCAAATACGCCCATCAGCTTGCCCGTTTCAGCGTCTTCCAGGCCGTCTAAAAACATATGATCCTTGAGTTCGCCATGGCCTAGCCGATAGCCGCCGCGTGCCTTGGTAAGCACATGGGGTGCGTTGGACATGGACTCCATACCCCCAGCCAGAAGAATTTCACCGCTGCCCGCTTTAATCAGGTCATGGGCGAGCATGGCGGCCTTCATGCCTGAGCCGCATAGCTTGTTGATCGTAGTGGCGCCGCAGGCATCCGGAATACCGGCCTGGCGCATGGCTTGACGCCCGGGCCCCTGTTTGACGCCAGCGGGCAGTACGCAGCCCATGATGCCTTCATCGATAACGTCTGGCGTAATGCCTGCACGTTCAATGGCGGCGCGGATTGCCACCGCGCCTAGCTCAGGGGCGCTCATGCTGGATAAGCTGCCCATCATGCCTCCCATGGGAGTCCGTGTGGCGGCAAGAAACACGATGTCGGTAGGGTTACTCATGATCTAACTCCTTTCAATTTATTATGATTATCAGACTGAGTGGCAAGCGATGCGTTGACCCATTGGCGGGGCTGTGGTTTTCTCTGGGTAACCAAGCAAGCGCTAGTGTGAATTATATGAATGTAATGAATGCATCACCTCGCCGCAAGGAGCTAACACGGCTGGCTGCTCAGCTATTTGTACAAGAAGGTTTTGATCGCACTACCGTGCGCATGCTGGCGCAGGAAATGGGAATTAAATCGGGCAGCCTGTTTCACCACTTTAAAGACAAGCAGGAAATTCTGGCAGCCGTCATTGAAGAGGGTACGCAGAATGCCCTGATGATTGCTCGTCAATCGATAGAGCGTTGCTCGGCTGACCCCGAAACCCGCTTACGCGTCATGGCGCGTGCTCATCTGGAAACGCTGTTTGCGGATCGCAATGCGCATGTCGTGGCGCTGTTTGAATGGCGTCGGCTTGACCCGGCGGCCAGCGCGCATTTAAGCCATCTTCGAGATGCTTATGAAGCGCTCTGGGTACAGGTGATTGACGATGCGCTGGAGGCGGGGCTTATTCACGGTGACTGCTTTCTCGTCTCGCGGTTTGTGTTAGGGGCTTTGAACTGGACCGTGCGCTGGTATGACCCTAACGGGCCGCGCACTCCGGATGATCTGGCCGACGAACTGGTCGCCATGATCATGGCTCGCTAAAGCGTTCTTCATTAATCATGTGCTGCCAGCGAGTCTTAGCTTTTTATTTCCCTCGACCAACGTATAAGTCTTAAAACGCCGTGGATAGCTTGCGCTTCCAGCGGATTGCTTTTAGCGTGTGAGTATCTCAAGGCTTCCGTTAACGTAAACTGAAAATAAAAAAGTATAACGTAAAACGCTGCCTTCCTTCTGTATCAAGACTGCTCATTACCAACAACATAAGAGAGCCATCATGACAGAGACATCGGCATCACTTCCCGCGTATTCGGAGTACCTTAAACGTTTCTCAATTGATCAAATGATTGCCAGGTTAGATGACCGTCAGGACGGCAAGCTCAATGCCTTTGAAGCGTGCTGCGGCCGGCATATTCGGGAAGGGCGTGGCGATGTGCTGGCGCTGGTACATGAAGATACCCAAGGGGTAACGCATACGTTGACGTATGCTGAGTTGGATCAACAAAGCTCCCACCTGGCTGGCTGGCTGCTCGCCCAAGGCCTGAAAGAGGGTGATCGCGTCGCCTGCATGTTGCCCCGCTCAGCGGCATTGCTAGTGGCCGTGTTGGCAACGTGGCGCATTGGTGCCGTGTATCAGCCGCTATTTACGGCGTTTGGCCCTGACGCGGTGGACTATCGGCTCGGCCGAGCTGACACCAAGCTGGTGATTACCGATCACGCTAACCGATTTAAATTCGATGGTTTAAGCCAATGCCCGCCGATGCTCGCGGTAGGCGGTGCAACGCCTGAACATGCAGATGACCAGGACTGGCAGGCTGCCCTGGCGCATGCGCCCATGACGAGTGAGCCCCCCAGGCTTGATCCAGGCCAGCCTTTTTTGCAGATGTTCACTTCCGGAACCGTAGGGAAGCCCAAAGGCGTGGCCGTGCCCCTTTCGGCAATGACCGCCTTTGCGCTCTACATGGAACTTGCCATTGATCTGCGTAGCGACGACCGTTTCTGGAATATGGCAGATCCCGGCTGGGCCTATGGCCTCTACTATGCGATTGCCGGGCCGCTGCTGCTTGGCGTTACCACACATTTTTGTGAAGCAGGCTTTAGTGCCGAAGGCGCGCTCGATTTTATGAAGCGCCACCGGATTACCAACTTTGCCGCCGCGCCCACCGCTTATCGTTTAATGAAGGCTTCGGGCCTTTTCGACGATGCCCATCAAACCTTGGAACTGCGCGCGGCGAGTTCAGCCGGTGAGCCTCTTAATACAGAAGTTGTTACCTGGGTAGAAAGATCGCTGGGCTGCTTGGTAATGGACCACTATGGCCAAACCGAAACGGGAATGACCTGCAACAATCACCATACTCTTGAGCACCCTAAGCATGTTGGCGGGATGGGGGTGCCTTTACCTGGCTATCGCTTGGCGATTCTGGATGCGGAGTATAACGAGTTGCCTCCGGGGGAACCGGGTGTCCTGGCTGTTGATATTGCCAAGTCTCCTGCGCATTTTTTCCAAGGCTACACCTGGCAGGAAAAAGACCCCTTCGTGAAGGGCTATTACTTAACCGGTGATGTGGTGATTCGTAATCAGGATGGCTCGTTTCAATTTGCGGGCCGTGATGACGACATTATTACTACCGCTGGCTACCGGGTAGGACCTACGGATGTAGAGAACAGCGTAATGACTCACCCCGCCGTGGCGGAGTCGGCGGCCGTTGGTCAGCCGGATGATATTCGTGGTGAGGTCATTAAATCCTACATTGTGCTGCGCGATGGCTATGAGGCCAGTGATGCTCTGGCTGAGGAAATTCGTCAGCAGGTACGTGAACGGCTATCGACCCATGCCTTTCCCCGCGTGATCGAGTTTGTGGAAGAGCTGCCTAAAACGCCTAGCGGTAAAATTCAGCGCTTCAAGCTGCGTGCTCAAGCGGCTGAGCAAGCCAGCCATAACAAATAATCAATTAAGGAAGAGTCATTATGCAGGTAAAGGAAGGTACGTTTTTGATAACTGGTGCCGCCTCGGGGCTGGGCGCTGCAACCGCTGAACGGTTGGCGGCCGCTGGCGCCAAGGTGGTGCTCTGTGATTTAAACGACAGTGTCACCAGCCATGCCGCCAAGCTCGGCGAGCGAGCCAGAGCTTGCATGGTCGATATTACCTCTTCAGAACAAATGCAGCAGGCGTTCGATACCGCCGTTGCGTTCGGCGGGCCGAGCGGGCTTTCCGGGGTTATTCACTGTGCTGGTGTGGTCAGTGTCGCCAAGCTAGTGGATCGCGAGGGCAATCCTGCTGATCTTGAAGCCTATGCGAAAACCATTAACATCAATCTGGTAGGCACCTTTAACGTTATGCGTTTAGCGGCTGCGGCAATGGCGAAAAATACACCAACGCAAAGCGGTGAGCGTGGGGTGATTATTAATACGGCCTCCATTGCCGCTTTTGATGGACAAGTGGGGCAGTGTGCTTATAGCGCTTCTAAAGCGGGCGTAGTGGGGATGAGCTTGCCCGCTGCTCGAGAGCTTTCCCGGCATGCAATCCGTGTCATGGCAATTGCACCAGGTGTGTTCGAAACGCCGATGATGAGTGAAATTCCCGATGAGGCCGCCCAGGCGCTCGCTGCCGCCGTGCCGTTTCCCAAGCGTCTGGGTAAGGCGGCTGAATTTGCTCAGTTGGCCGAGCAGATTATTGTAAACCCGATGCTAAACGGAGCAGTAATTCGCCTGGATGGCGGTATCCGTATGCAGTAGCGGTATCCGTATCTGGTAATTATGCAGGGGCTGTTTAAACGAGAACTCGCCAGCGATTACGCTTGCGAGTTTTTTTGCTTTCTAAGTGGCTACTTATCAGTACTTCGACCAAAGAATGAGCCAAAGCGGCGGTTAAATTCAAACGCTCGCTTGACTCGAAACGTAGGGAGCGCTAGTTTTCAAACATGTGTTTGAAAGCCGCTTGTCAACCTAGTGCTGCTTTCAGCCCCCCAGCTTTGGAGAAGTGCGATGCCCAGTTATCAGGCCCCTCTACGTGATATGCGTTTCGTAATGGACGAGATGCTCGATTACCCCTCGCATTACGCCGCATTGCCCAGCGGTGACGATGCGTCGTCCGATGTAGTAAGCGCCATCTTGGAAGAAGGCGCGCGTTTTGCGCGGGATGTACTACTGCCCATTAATCAAAGTGGTGATGAAGAAGGCTGCCGGCTAGAAGGGGGCGAGGTCAAAGCACCTAAAGGTTTTAAAGAGGCGTACCAGCAGTATGTTGAAGGTGGTTGGCCAAGTCTTGCGGCCGATCCGGAACATGGGGGGCAGGGGCTTCCACCGTCATTGGCCATGATGCTTTCGGAAATGATCTGTGCCACTAACCTGGCCTGGGGTATGTACCCAGGGCTTTCGCATGGGGCGGCCGACGCACTGCGCCACCATGGTACGGATGAGCAGCAAAGCACCTATCTAACCAAGCTGGTTGAAGGGGTGTGGACTGGTACCATGTGTTTGACTGAGCCTCACTGTGGTACTGATCTAGGTCTGATCAAGACCCGTGCGGTGCCTGCTGATGGGGACGCTTATACGCTTACCGGTACCAAGATATTTATTTCGGCCGGTGAGCATGACCTGGCAGAAAATATCGTGCATTTGGTGTTGGCGAAACTGCCTGATGCACCAGAAGGCTCGAAAGGTATTTCGTTATTTGTGGTGCCCAAGTTCTTACCCGACGCCGACGGCAACCCCGGAGAGCGCAATGGCGTCACCTGTGGCTCCCTTGAGCACAAGATGGGGATTCATGGTAACGCAACGTGCGTGATGAACTTTGATGGCGCGACCGGCTATCTGGTAGGTCCGCCCAATAAAGGGCTGGCGTGTATGTTTACCATGATGAACGCCGCGCGCCTGGGCGTGGGTATCCAAGGGCTTGGCTTGATTGAAGCCAGTTTCCAGAACTCGCTCAGTTACGCTCGCGACCGTCTGCAAATGCGTAGCCTTTCGGGGAAGCAGGCGCCAGAGAAACCCGCTGATCCGATTATCGTCCATCCTGATGTGCGCCGTATGCTGCTAACGCAAAAAGCCTTTGCCGAAGGCGGACGTATGCTGGTGCTGTATGCCGCCCAACTGTTGGATACGGTGGAGCATGGCAAGCCGGGTGAAGACAAAGAGCGTGCTGAAACTTTACTCGGACTACTAACGCCTATCGTTAAAGCTTTTTTAACCGAAGTCGGTTTTGAAAGCACTAATGAAGGCGTACAGATTTTTGGCGGCCACGGCTTCATTAAAGAGTGGGGGATGGAGCAGCTAGTGCGCGATGCGCGTATTACCCGTCTCTATGAAGGCACTACCGGCATCCAGGCGTTAGACCTGCTGGGGCGCAAGGTGCTTATGAGTCAGGGCGAGTCGCTTAAGGTCTTTACTAAAGAGATTCATAAGTTCTGTAAAGCCGAAGCCGATAATCCTGCCCTCAAGGAATTTATTACGCCTCTGGCCAAGCTCAATGCCGAATGGGGCGAGCTGACCATGGGGATCGGTATGAAGGCGATGCAGGATCGTGAAGAAGTCGGGGCGGCAAGTGTCGATTACCTCATGTATTCCGGCTACGTAGCGCTTGCCTACCTGTTTGCCCGTGCCGCAAAGCAGGCATCCATGTCTCTTGAGGGTGATGACAAGGCGTTTTATGCCGCCAAGCTCAATACCGCACGTTTTTACTATCAGCGGTTATTGCCGCGCACTAAAGCGCATGCGCAAATGATCCAGGCGGGTGCTACAAGTTTGATGGCCATCTCCAGCGAAGATTTCGGGCTGGGTTTTGAAATCTGATAGATAGCTAATACTCTGTTCGGTGGTTTGCGGCAGACTCATTATGTGGAGCATCTCCATAAAACGAGTCTTGCCGCTTTTTTTATGGGCTGAGTGAACTTTTCGAAATAGTGCTTGCCAAAGTCCTGGCGAATCCGTAAAGTACGCATCCGCTGCCGGGGACGCCAAGCGTTACCAGCGGTGAATGAAGGTGAAAATCTTCGGTTTGTCAGGAGGTTAGCGAGATTTACATCGCTCACTTCATCCGCTGAAAACAGCGGTTGACAAACACCAGGAAATGCGTAGAATACGCCTTCCTCGCTGAGGCAAGCGGCTCCGGTCATCGAGTCAATTGTTGGTAACATTAACCTCAAGCGAAACAGCTCTTTAACAATTTGATCAGGTAATTCATGTGGGCGTTTGCCGATGAGGGTGACAAGTCACCAAATATCAAG
>NZ_KB898660.1 GCF_000377665.1 Vreelandella zhanjiangensis DSM 21076
CCCGAGCCAATATCTTTACCCTTGTGCTTGCCGTTGAGCATCGGCCCGCCGGTAACCACAATCGTGGGGATATCGCAGCTCGCCGCGCCCATTAATAGTGCGGGAGTCGTTTTGTCACAGCCGACCAGCAGTACCACTGCATCAATCGGGTTACCGCGAATCGCCTCTTCCACATCCATGCTCGCCAGATTGCGGGTAAACATGGCGGTGGGGCGCAGGTTCGATTCGCCGTTGGAGAACACCGGAAATTCGACCGGGTAGCCGCCCGCCTCTAATACCCCTTGCTTCACATGCTCCGCCAGCTTGCGAAAGTGGGCGTTGCAGGGGGTTAGCTCCGACCAGGTATTGCAGATGCCGATGATCGGCTTGCCCTGAAACTCATGGTCGGGGATGCCTTGGTTTTTCATCCAACTGCGGTACATAAAACCGTTTTTATCGGCGGTGCCAAACCACTCGGCACTGCGTAATGGGCGCTGGCGATCAGACATAGCAAAGTCTCCGTGCAAACCTGGAAGATAGGAGCAAAAGGTAGAATCTGGTTGGTAAAATCTATTTTTTAGTATCAGGCTCGCTGACGGCGGGTCTGTTTCCAGCGGTCAAACATCACCGCCAGCAGCAGAATCGCCCCGCGTACCAGGTATTGATAGAAAGTCGGCACGTTAAGTAGTCCCATGGCGTTCTGCACACAGCCCATGATCAGCACGCCGACCACTACGCCGGTAATAGTGGCAACACCGCCTGATAGCGCCACCCCACCCAGAACACAGGCAGAAATTACCGCAAGCTCGAGCCCCATGGAGGTATTGGGATCACCTAGCCCCATGCGCGAGGCTAGCAGCACCCCAACAACGCCAGCCACTACGCCCTGAAGACCGAAGACAATAATCTTGAGACGACGGACATTAACCCCCGCAAGCGACGCGGCTTCTGAATTACCGCCGGTGGCTAATACGTTACGCCCGAAGGCGGTCATATTGAGCACCACACCAAAGATCACAAAGCAGACCAACATGGTCCACACCGGCAGAGTCAAACCGAGAAATGAAGCGCTGCCCAGGTCAAAGAAACCCGGCACGGTGATCATCACCGCATCGCCACCGGATGTGATATAGGCAAGCCCGCGCACAAACTCCATCGCGGCCAATGTCGCAATGAGTGAGTTAATGCCGAACTTGGCAATGACCAAGCCGTTAAAGACGCCTACCGCGCCCCCGGCAACAATCCCACCGATCACGCCGATAAACACGCTGCCGGTACTGGTCGTCACTATCGCTGCCACTACTCCTGCAAAGGCCACCGTAGAGGCCACCGAGAGATCCACTTCGCCCAATGCCAGCACTAGCATCATGGTGGTCGCCAGGCTACCGATCAGAGTGATCGAGAGCAGCAGCCCGACCATGTTTCGGCCGGTGAGAAACCCGGGGA
Organism: Vreelandella zhanjiangensis DSM 21076; assembly: GCF_000377665.1. Classification (GTDB taxonomy): domain Bacteria; phylum Pseudomonadota; class Gammaproteobacteria; order Pseudomonadales; family Halomonadaceae; genus Vreelandella; species Vreelandella zhanjiangensis. The sequence continues at coordinate 1,426 of NZ_KB898660.1, forward strand.
TAAACACGGCTAGCGCTACAAACAGCAGCAAAAAAATGGCGATCAGACCTGAGGTGTCCAACAGCGTGCGCAGCGGTTTTATAAGCCCCCGGCGCCCTGCCGGACGCGCAGGCGCTGGTACGTCGCCATCAAAAGAGGTTGATTTGTTCGTTGTCATTATTGATATCCTGAAAAGTCAGCTTACGCTGGCAGCGCCAGCCCCAACAATCGCTCCGGCGTGGCAGACTCACGCGACACTATGTCCACCAGTTCACCATCACGCATGACGGCGATGCGATCACAAATGGAACTCACCTCAGCCAGATCACTGGAGATCACCACCACACTCTTCCCCTGTTCGGCCAGGTCGTAGAGCAGCGCGTAAATATCCCTTCGCGCGCCCACATCAATCCCACGCGTTGGTTCATCCATCACGAACAGGTCGATCTCTTCTGCGAGCCAACGGGCCAAAATCACCTTCTGTTGATTCCCACCCGAAAGCTTGCCGATCGGCGTGCGGTGGCCGGGCGTTTTAACGCTGAGTTGCTGAATATAGGCTTCTGCATTGCGCCGCTCGCGACCTGGATGGCGGAAGGCGCCCCAGCGTTTAAAAAAACGCCGACAGCTGATATTGAGGTTGTCAGCCACGCTCGCCACTGGAAAGATCCCTTGGGATTTACGGTCTTCAGGGCACATGGCAATTCCCGCACGGATTGCCTCGGCTGGGCTTTTAAAACGGCGCGATTCCCCCTTAAAGTGAACGCTGCCAGCCTTGGGGGCCTCGACCCCGCACACCAGCCGTAGCAACTCGCTACGCCCCGCGCCCACTAACCCAAACAGCCCAAACACCTCACCGCGCTTGACCGAGAAGCTCACCGGCGCCTTGAGACCACGCCCCTGAATCCCCTCCACGCTCAAGACCACCTCACCTTGCTCACGCGTGCGGTAACCGTAAACATCATCGATATCGCGGCCCACCATTTCACTGACTAGCAGATCGTGATTCAGCGCTGACATGTCCTCGTGGGTGCGAATATGCTGGCCGTCGCGGAAGATAGTGACCGCATCGCACATCTCAAATACTTCTTCCATGCGATGAGTCACATAGAGCACTACCCGCCCTTCATCGCGCAGCCGCTTGACGATGCGTTTAAGCTGGCGAATTTCCTGAATGGAGAGACTGCTGGTAGGTTCATCAAAGGCGATTACCTTGGCATCCCGAAGCAGTGCCCGGCCAATTTCGATCATCTGCTGCTGGCCAATCGAGAGTTCACGCACTTTCGTTGAGGGATGAATAGCCCCCTCGCCCAGGTCGGCAAGTATTGCCAGCGCTTTCTGTTTTAACTGGCGGCGATCGATAAACCCATTGCGTGTCGGCAGTTGCCCTAACAACAGGTTCTCGGCCACCGACATGTTGGGTGAGAGGGTCAGCTCCTGGTAGATAATGGCAATCCCTTCACTCAGCGCTTCCCTGGCGTTACTGAACACATGGCGCTGCCCGTTGATCCACAGCGCCCCTTCAGCAACCCGATTAACACCGCTAAGCACCTTGAGCAGGGTAGATTTACCCGCGCCGTTCTCCCCCATCAGCGCATGGACCTGCCCGGTATGGGCGGCGAAACTTACCTTATCCAGCGCACGCACGCCGGGGAAGACGACGCTAATCGCATCGAAACGTAGATAGGCATCAGACATGCGTAAGCACCCCAGTAGATAGTCCGTGACACATCGCCTTAAAGGCCTAGCTCTTCACGTACTTCTTCCCAGTTATCACGTGTCATTAACGTACCGGTCGTTTCAGTATTGGCCGACGGTTCCTGATCCTCGGCTATCCAGCGATAAAGATCCTCTGCGGTCTGGCGGCCGTGCATGGTGGAACTGACGGCGACGGTGCCATGAAAGCCGGTCGGGTTATTTCTGGAAAACTCGGCAAACGCCGCGCCCGAACCGTTGATCCCCACGCCGATGACATCTTCCGCCGCCAGGCCGTACTGTTCAGTTGCCCTGACACCGCCAAGTACACTCTCTTCGTTTAGGGCATAAATAACCCAATGCTCGTACTCTCCACGCTGGGAAAGCACTGGCGATGCGGCCGAGAAGGCTCCGTTGGTGTCGGTACTCTGCTGAGGTGCGTCGAAAATATTCTCTTCCGGGAAGCCTGAGGCGAGCAGCGCCTGGGTGGCACCGTCAGTACGCTCTACAGCCGTCGGCAGCTCGTTGTTGGTAATACGCAGCGCGCCTACTTCCTGAGGGTCCCAGCCACGCGCTTCCATTTCAGCGGCAATCGCCTCGCCTACCTGTTGACCGATTTTGGTTCCTGACATACCCAAATGCGGTACGCCTTCCATCGGCTCACCGCTGGAGTTCACAAACTGATCATCTACGGTGATCACTTTCATGCCGTACTGCTCGGCACGGTTCATAATCGCTGGCCCCAGGCGCACATCGGGCGGGCAAATGACAAACCCTTGAGCGCCCTGGGCGTAGAGGTTATCAATGGCGCTGAGCACTTCCTGACCGTCTTCGCCGCCTAAACGAACCACTTGAAAGCCGAGCTCTTCCCCTACTTCAGTGGCCGCGCGCTGCTCGTTGATAAACCATGCCTGCTCCGGCTTCTTGACGATAAAGCCGATCTTCACGTCGTCACTTTGCGCCTGTACTGAACCCAGCGAGGCCAACATGATTGCGCTACCCAGCGCCAAACGCGTGAAAGTGGTTACGATGCCCATTATTGTGCTCCTGACGTTTTAACGGTTGTTGATGTTGTTATTGATGCCACAGGTAGTTGTTGATCAGGTCGAGCCTATATCGTCCTGGACAGTAAAGCGGAAGACTGTGCGTGAACGGTAAGTCTCTCCTGGTTCTAAAATCGTACTGGGAAAGTTGTCCTGATTAGGCGAGTCGGGGAAGTGCTGGGTTTCCAGCGCAAACCCGGAGCGTTGCGGATAGGATTGGTCACTTTTACCGGTCAGGTCGCCGGCCAAGAAATTACCCGAATAGAACTGAATGCCTGGCTCGGTAGTTTCGATTTCCAGCATCCGCCCGCTTTGCGGCTCCCATACTTTGGCCGCTATGACCAGATCACCTTGTTCGGCGTCATCTCGGTTAAGCACAAAATTATGGTCGTAGCCGCCACCGAAAGAGAGCTGCTCGTTGTCCTGCTCAATCCGCTCGCCAATGGGTGTTGCCTGGGTAAAATCGAACGGCGTACCTTCAACTGGTTGCAGCTCTCCCGTCGGAATCAAGGATTCACTGACCGGTGTAAAGGCGTCGGCGTTGAGCATAAGCTGATGATCGAGAATGGAGTCGTTTCCCTCACCCTTGAGATTGAAGTAGCTATGTTGGGTAAGGTTGATTGGCGTTGCTTTATCAGTCTCAGCGCGGTAATCGACGATCAAGGTATCGTCATCGGTCAGAGTGTAAGTCACTTCAGTTTCCAGGCGACCAGGGTAACCTTCCTCGCCATTGTCGCTGGTATAACGCAGCACAAGCCCCTTGCCTTCATCACTTTCAAACGGCTCGGCCTGCCAAATCACCCTATCAAACCCTTGTTGGCCGCCATGCAGGTGGTTGTCGCCATCGTTGGTGGCAAGCGTGTAAGTTTCACCTTCAAGCGTGAACTTCCCCTCAGCAATACGGTTGCCGTAGCGCCCGATGATGGCGCCGAAGTAAGGGTTAGCCTCGCGATATTCATCAGATAAATACTCGTCCAACGAATCGAATCCCAGCACGATATCGTCGACATTGCCTTCCCGGTCAGGCGTCTTTAGTGAAAGAATCGTACCGCCATAGTTGGCCACCCGCAGTTCAATGCCGTTAGCGTTGGTGAGTTGATAAACGTCCACTTGGCGACCATCGGGAAGTTGACCAAACACGGATTTGGTGACGCCGTGCTTTGCTTCACTATTTGCCATGGGTTCCTTATCACTTTGCGCCTGGGCCACGTTAATCAATAGCGAAGCTAGGCCTGCACTTAACACTATTGAACCCAGGCGGCTTTTTATCGGGGGGTGCATGATAGACATTACCTGTCTCCTATTATGTTTATTGTTGTTATTAACGCGACATGCTTATGGCTAATACACGCCTTACAGTAGACAGCTCTACCATAACCAACCAATATGCAAATGCGTCAATTTCGATACCTTTATTGCTATCAATAACATTAGAAGGCTTATTTCATGGGCGTCCTTGACGAGAACTGGTTCCTTCACGCACGACTAAAGTTGCGTCATTTTCAGCTATTTTTAGCCCTTGATGAGCAGCGCAACCTGCACCGTGCTGCCGCCCAGCTCAAGATGAGCCAGCCTGCCGCCTCAAAACTGCTCAGTGACCTGGAAACCAACCTGGGGATTCGCCTTTTCGAGCGCCACCCACGTGGTTTAACACCCAACTGGTATGGCGAAATCATGATTCGCCACGCGCATAGCGTGCTGTCGGCATTGCGGCATACCGGTGAGGAATTAACCGCCTTACGCGACGGAAATATGGGCACCGTGGCAGTGGGAACAGTCATGGCACCCGCCGTTACGCTACTCACCAGCGCTATCGAGCGGGTACATAGAGACCGGCCGGGGCTTAAAATTAGTGTGGATGTCGATGTCAGCAAGGCGCTGGTGCCCCGCCTGCTTGAAGGTGAGCTGGATTTCGCCATTACGCGTATCCCATCAGGCGTGGATGTAGAGCGCTTCGTATTTGAAGAAATTGGCGAAGAAGAGCTGTGCTTTGTGTGTCGAGAAGGGCATCCGCTAGCAGGCAAAACCCCACTGAGCCTCGCTGATATGGCCGTCTACCCGTGGTCTTTACAGCCACCCGGCGCGCTGATGCGTCAACGGGTAGATAGCCTGTTTTTACATCATCAGGTAGCACCGCCAAGTCAGGTCGTCGACACCGCGGATGTATTTGTGTCTTTAGCGCTGGTCGATAAATCCAACACCATTACGGTGACCACCCGCGAAACGGCGGACCTGCTTTGCGCCCCTCAGCGCTTTCATCTCCTCCCATTCAATGAAACGCTCAGCGTGCAGCCTTATGGCCTGGTCAGCTTGCGCCACCAGCGGCTCTCGCCGGGGGCTGCAGTCCTGATGAGCACCCTGCGCGAAATAATCGCCCACAATGCTCAACAGAAAAATAGCCATTGATAAACCTAACCAGCTATCAGTGCTTGGTCTTAGCGCTTGACCTTAGCACTTAGACTTAGTGTGAGTGACGCGGCACTTCCGAACCCCGACAGCCCACCAGAAAGTCAAAGTCGCAGCCTTCATCCGCCTGTAGCACATGCTCGATATAGAGCTGGCGGTAGCCGCCCTGGCTTGCGATTAGCGTCGAGGCTTCTGTCGGGTCACTTTCGGCCAGGCGTGCGGTAAGTTCGGCGTCGCTAATATCCAGGTGCAGCCGCCCGCTGGCGCAGTCGAGTTCGATCATATCGCCGTTGCGTACTGCGGCTAACGGGCCACCCGCTGCCGCTTCCGGGGCCACATGCAGCACCACGGTACCGTAGGCGGTGCCGCTCATCCGGGCGTCGGAGATACGCACCATATCGGTCACCCCCTGGGCAAGGATCTTGGGCGGCAGGCCCATATTGCCGACTTCCGCCATGCCGTGATAGCCGCGTGGCCCGCAGTGCTTCATAACCAGAATATCGTTGGCTTCAACGTCCAGGTCCGGGTCGTTGATGCGTGCCTTGTAATCGTCGAAGTCTTCAAATACGACGGCACGTCCACGATGCTGCATCAGCGCGGCCGTTGCCGCCGAGGGCTTTAATACCGCGCCATTCGGTGCCAGGTTGCCACGCAGTACGCAAATGCCGCCATCTGCGGTGAGTGGGTTATCCAGCGGGCGGATGACCTCGTCGTTATACAGCGGGGCGTCTTTGACGTTTTCCCACAGGGTTTTGCCGTTGACGGTTAATGCATCCTTAAAGGGCAAGCGATCCGCCTCACCCAGGCGTTTGAGCACAGCGGGCAGACCGCCGGCGTAGTAGAACTCTTCCATCAAGAAGCGCCCTGAAGGCTGCAGATCGACCACCGTGGGCGTACCGCG
>NZ_KB898661.1 GCF_000377665.1 Vreelandella zhanjiangensis DSM 21076
TTAATACCTCCCTGGAAAGACATCACTCGCAGAAGAAGCACCGGCTAACTCCGTGCCAGCAGCCGCGGTAATACGGAGGGTGCAAGCGTTAATCGGAATTACTGGGCGTAAAGCGCGCGTAGGTGGCTTGATAAGCCGGTTGTGAAAGCCCCGGGCTCAACCTGGGAACGGCATCCGGAACTGTCAAGCTAGAGTGCAGGAGAGGAAGGTAGAATTCCCGGTGTAGCGGTGAAATGCGTAGAGATCGGGAGGAATACCAGTGGCGAAGGCGGCCTTCTGGACTGACACTGACACTGAGGTGCGAAAGCGTGGGTAGCAAACAGGATTAGATACCCTGGTAGTCCACGCCGTAAACGATGTCGACCAGCCGTTGGGTGCCTAGCGCACTTTGTGGCGAAGTTAACGCGATAAGTCGACCGCCTGGGGAGTACGGCCGCAAGGTTAAAACTCAAATGAATTGACGGGGGCCCGCACAAGCGGTGGAGCATGTGGTTTAATTCGATGCAACGCGAAGAACCTTACCTACCCTTGACATCTACAGAACCCGGAAGAGATTCCGGGGTGCCTTCGGGAACTGTAAGACAGGTGCTGCATGGCTGTCGTCAGCTCGTGTTGTGAAATGTTGGGTTAAGTCCCGTAACGAGCGCAACCCTTGTCCTTATTTGCCAGCACGTAATGGTGGGAACTCTAAGGAGACTGCCGGTGACAAACCGGAGGAAGGTGGGGACGACGTCAAGTCATCATGGCCCTTACGGGTAGGGCTACACACGTGCTACAATGGCCGGTACAAAGGGTTGCGAACTTGCGAAAGTAAGCCAATCCCAGAAAGCCGGTCTCAGTCCGGATCGGAGTCTGCAACTCGACTCCGTGAAGTCGGAATCGCTAGTAATCGTGAATCAGAATGTCACGGTGAATACGTTCCCGGGCCTTGTACACACCGCCCGTCACACCATGGGAGTGGACTGCACCAGAAGTGGTTAGCTTAACCTTCGGGAAAGCGATCACCACGGTGTGGTTCATGACTGGGGTGAAGTCGTAACAAGGTAGCCGTAGGGGAACCTGCGGCTGGATCACCTCCTTAAACGATGCGT